>NZ_JAAGRN010000036.1 GCF_010499255.1 Sheuella amnicola | reverse complement strand
GCCCGACGCTCTCGCCGGGTCTTGGTGCTAATGGGCGGTTTACTAGTCATCGTGTCCACAATCTCCTATCGCGGACACTATCGCGGTTTGCTAAACCCGGCTCAAGATGACTTCACCGGACGCATACTGTTCAATCGCAAGATACACCACCTTTCGAGCCGAGTCATCATTTGGGAACAGTTTTCGTCGTTTTGTGGCGGCGCGAATGACGCTATTGAGTGATTCAACGGCATTGGTCGTGTAAATGGCCTTA
>NZ_JAAGRN010000035.1 GCF_010499255.1 Sheuella amnicola | reverse complement strand
ATTTGGCTGGGCTATGTGCCAATTGCCCGATGAGCGTTAATAGTTTGGGCAGAATTCTCTTAGCGTGTTTAGCCTGAAGATTTTTAATCAAGAGCATTTTGTTTAACCGCTGTTTGGCGCGATAAAGGTAAGCGTCTGGGCAACACATGTTGCCAGAGAATCTAAGTTGCGTTATTCCCTAGTCTGCAGCAGGAGTTGATTGCCAGCGATGCGGCAACAGTTCCCCGATCTGATTGGCCTTCTGAGTCGGCAAC
>NZ_JAAGRN010000034.1 GCF_010499255.1 Sheuella amnicola | reverse complement strand
CATTGGGTAGAAAGAATCGGGGCTTGCTGAGTTTGATGCGTCGACATCAATGGAAATTGACTGATCAACAGCAAGACAATCTTGCAAAGTATCTGGAGCAGTACCCTGTGCTCGAATCACTTTATCGGTAAGCGTCTGGGCAACACATGTTGCCTCAAACTGGCCGCTAAGTGAACATGTCTCCACTTAAAAATAGATGGAGACATGTCCATTATGGACCACCCCATTGCACCTCCGGTGCGTACCAGACAGCG
>NZ_JAAGRN010000033.1 GCF_010499255.1 Sheuella amnicola | reverse complement strand
AAGTGAGCACTTGTGATTTCATTTGCAGCGCCAAGACCTGTTACAGCCCCAGCACCTGCGCACTCATTCCAAGCGCCCACACTTATCGGTTGTCAAATTTTTAAAGAACAAGGTATTGCAAATTCGGCACTAAAACCGCAACATCTTCGCTTATTTGCAGCAAACAACTATTTAACTAGCTATTTACTTTAAATCGCGTCTGACGATTTTTGGTTTTTTCTGTTGCTGTTTGAGCAGCAGAGAAACGAGATTATG
>NZ_JAAGRN010000032.1 GCF_010499255.1 Sheuella amnicola | reverse complement strand
ACTACTGAAAAGGAGAGCTTGGCAGTCTAATCGAGACTAGCAAAATAAATAACATGACAAACTGGTGTATCAATATTCAATTGCCGATGTCGGAAAAACTGTATCAAAATTCAATTGCCGTTGACAATTTGGCTACGGAAAGTACATTCCCCTGACTATCACACAGTAGTTGTTGAACCGGTCCAGCTCACATTACCAGTCTCACAAAGCATTAAATCCTCGAATGATCGATTGCTTGAAGATGTACTAGCCCACCTGCGTACTGATCGTATGCGTCCGGTGAAGTCATCTTGAGCCGGGTTTAGCAAACCGCGATAGTGTCCGCGATAGGAGATTGTGGACACGATGACTAGTAAACCGCCCATTAGCACCAAGACCCGGCGAGAGCGTCGGGC
>NZ_JAAGRN010000031.1 GCF_010499255.1 Sheuella amnicola | reverse complement strand
GTGGTCGGTGATAATGACTGAAGAACGATTTTTCTCTTTTCTTCAATTGAACGGTTTTTACGAACCTGCCTAATTGGAGCTACCCAGTCCAGAGGCGGAGGGGAAATAGATTTTTCTAGCATCTCAAATGCCCATTAAGATCTTAATGGGCACTATGGTGACTGGATTTAAGAGAGATTTCTAGACGGTACTGACCGGACCGTTACGTCAATAGTAAGAAACTCAAAATTCATTTGTAAATATTTGTTTTGTACTGCAGGCAGCTTCACTTCTCTGTAAGCGTCTGGGCAACACATGTTGCCTCAAACTGGCCGCTAAGTGAACATGTCTCCACTTAAAAATAGATGGAGACATGTCCATTATGGACCACCCCATTGCACCTCCGGTGCGTACCAGACAGCG
>NZ_JAAGRN010000030.1 GCF_010499255.1 Sheuella amnicola | reverse complement strand
CCGTTTGGCGGGCGGTAAAGGCTCGGGCTTAGTGTCATCCAAGTTAAGTCCCCATTTAAGTTTACGTGGGGACCTATTTTGAAGATTTAGTGCACTAATAAAAAGACGGTATTAACCGGACCGTTACGATTAGTTCGTCTGTGGCTGCCAATTGTGTGGCAGGAGATCCGTGATCTGGCGATAGGGCTGCGTGGGTAGCCGATTCATTACATCTTTGAGATAGGCGTACGGATCCAGGTCATTGAGCTTGGCCGATTGGATGAGACTCATGACGGCTGCCGCACGCTGCCCGGCTCTGAGCGATCCGGCAAATAGCCAGTTAGCCCGGCCGATGGCGATCGGACGAATCCGATTCTCGACATGGTTGTTGTCGATCGGGATGCGACCGTTCTCGAGATAGCGCACCAATGCATCCCATCTCTTGAGCGTATAGTCCAGCGCTCGCGCAATGGCCGTGCCATTCGTTGCTTTACTGCGTTGCAGAGTGAGCCATCCGTGAAACTTATCCATGATGGGTTTGGCTTTAGCCTGGCGTATTCGCCATCGTGCATCTGGTTCTAGGTCTTTAGCCTCCCGCTCAATGTCATAGAGGTGGCCGATGATGACGAGCGCCTGTCGAGCGATCTCACTCTGGTTGGCTTCATACAGGTCGTGAAACTTGCGTCTTGCATGCGCCATGCAACCCAGCTCGGTGATGCCTTGGGTAAAGAGCGCGTTATAGCCCGCGAAGTCATCAACGAGGATGCTGCCCTGCCAGTTGCCGAGAAACTCCCGGGCATGCTTGCCCGCCCGGGTCTCGGTAAAGTGTCAACGGCAATTGAATTTTGATACAGTTTTTCCGACATCGGCAATTGAATATTGATACACCAGTTTGTCATGTTATTTATTTTGCTAGTCTCGATTAGACTGCCAAGCTCTCCTTTTCAGTAGTC
>NZ_JAAGRN010000029.1 GCF_010499255.1 Sheuella amnicola | reverse complement strand
CGATAAAGTGATTCGAGCACAGGGTACTGCTCCAGATACTTTGCAAGATTGTCTTGCTGTTGATCAGTCAATTTCCATTGATGTCGACGCATCAAACTCAGCAAGCCCCGATTCTTTCTACCCAATGGATCTTGTTGCTGCCAGAGCTTTAAGAAGTGGTGATTGACGAGTCGAATGACATGGAATCGATCGGCCACAATTTTGGCGTTCGGAAAGTATTTTTGTACGATCTGTCGGTAGGTTTCGGATAGATCCATCACGACGACCTGAACATGCTGGCGGCCCGACAAGCGGCTTAAATACTGCCTGAGGCTCAACTCTGATCGCCCCAGCACCACATCGAACACTTTATGGTTCTTCAAGTCGACAAGCGTGGTGGCATAGCCCTTTTTGCGTGTAAAGAAGTGTTCATCAATGCCCATCACACGCGGACAAGATCTGCCGGATAGCTCCGATACCCTTCGCTGGATGAGGTGTTGGTACCAGCGCTCGACGGTAGCTGAGCCAATTCGGTGAGTGGTGGAAAGTTTGCTTTGGCTCACGCCACCATCGTGAGCTTCAAAGACCTCAAGACGATAGGTCTCGGTGGCGCGCAGGCGTGGACGGATGCCAGCGAATGGGTGCCGGAAATAGCGGTCACATTTCTGGCAGTGGTACTTAGGCACGCTTAGGTGAATAATCATCACCTGACTGCCTTGGCGGGTGTGCTTCAAGGTACGACTGTGGGTCGCTTTAATCCGCACGGACTCATTGGCGCAGTGCACGCAGGAAGGCCTAGCTGTGGGTCTGGCCCACACATGGATTCCCTTCTTACGGTCTACTCTCTGTATGGCTAAACCAGGTAAGCCTAGGATAGAATCGACTTGGGACATCGGTATGATCTCCATTAAAGATGTTTCTTCGCAAAAACAAGTTTAATGAATACCGTTGTCCCCCGTTAATGAT
>NZ_JAAGRN010000028.1 GCF_010499255.1 Sheuella amnicola | reverse complement strand
TGGGGCATCAGCTTTGGTCTCGATTATTGATGCTCGGATGCCTTGATTGATTTCTAACTCTTCAATTTCCAGCTCAAGTTGATTGACTTGGGCAATCAGTTTCTCGGACTTCTGACCAAACAACATGCGCTTGAGTTTATCGAGCAACAGATTTAAACGTTTGATCTCTTCTTTATCATCCAGCTTGGAGGATTTAAGCGTCTCATGCTCGTGTTTCAATTCATCAAACGCGGCAAACTGCGCAAACAGCATCGCTTGTAATTCAGCGACATTGTCAGGGAGTTGGCGTTTGATTTGCATAGGTCATATCCTAGCAAACAGAAACATAAATTCCTATCGAAATTTATGACACCATCAAATCTTGTTTCGCATGCAGCTTGACTGTTACTGCGGTACAACTCATCAAACCTGTGTCGGACGATGCGTTCTAATCGGTCTTCTCCAATCAATCCCTTCAAGCAACATTGATAACTGGGCGTGGGTTAAATGCACGCTGCCTGATTGCGCATCGGGCCAGACAAAGTGACCATGCTCTAGACGCTTGGCAAACATGCACATCCCATCACCACACCACCAAAGCACCTTGATCCGATCACCCTTTCGACCACGAAATACAAACACATGACCACTGAATGGGTCTTCCAGCAATGAGCCTTGAACCAATGCCGCCAACCCATCAAATCCCCGGCGCATGTCCGTCACGCCGGCAGCAAGCCAGACGCGCGTGCCAGAAGGAAAGCCGATCATCGACGCAACGCCCTGAAGACTGCATGTATCACTTCGCTTTGAACCGATCCGTAAACGAGAACTCTCGCATCATCGACAATGATTTCAAGGTGGCCCGCAGCCGCGTCCGGGGCAGCGATTGTGGAGTTGACCGAAGCAGAAGTCTGCTGTTCAATACGAACAGGTATCAAAGGCGCGGTGGAATTTTTTTCATCTAGTTCTCCGCGACGATATTGCCAGCGCCATGTATGCAATAAATTCGGATTGATGTTGTGAGACCGAGCGACCGCTGCGATTGAAGTGGTCGGTGATAATGACTGAAGAACGATTTTTCTCTTTTCTTCAATTGAACGGTTTTTACGAACCTGCCTAATTGGAGCTACCCAGTCCAGAGGCGGAGGGGAAATAGATTTTTCTAGCATCTCAA
>NZ_JAAGRN010000027.1 GCF_010499255.1 Sheuella amnicola | reverse complement strand
GAGCCTGTAAATAAATTTGTGTAAGTACCGACGGTCTATTAACCTCTCTCAGAGGAAATGACATGTTGAACACCACAATGGATCGTACCAAACTACAGGCACTTGCAGCTGAATTAGCGAAAGATATTAAAACCGAGGCGGATCTGAACGCCTTATCTCGAGAATTACTTAAATTAACTGTCGAAACAGCATTAAATGCCGAACTGACGGATCATCTCGGCTACGAGAAACACGGCAACAGTCGAGCAGCCAAAGGCAATGCCCGCAACGGCACCACCTCTAAAACGCTTAAAAGTCAGCACGGGGAAGTTGAAATCAGCACGCCTCGTGATCGTGATGGCTCATTTGAGCCTCAGTTGTTGCGAAAGAATCAGACCCGACTGACACAGATGGATGATCAGATCCTGACTCTGTATGCCAAAGGCTTAAGCACTCGGGAAATTGTCGATGCATTCAAGGAGATGTACGACGCTGACGTTTCTGCTGCTTTGATCTCCAAGGTGACCGATCGAGTGATTGACCAAATCACAGCTTGGCAATCCCGTCCACTCGATGCCGTCTACCCGATTGTTTATTTAGACTGCATCGTCATTAAGATTCGAGACAACATGCGGGTCATCAATAAAGCCATTTACCTCGCCCTTGGCGTGAACATGGACGGCCATAAGGATCTACTCGGACTTTGGATGTCAGATAATGAGGGAGCTAAATTCTGGGTCTCTGTACTTACGGAGCTAAAAACCAGAGGCGTGCAGGATATCCTGATCGCCTGCGTGGATGGATTAAAAGGCTTCCCTGATGCGATTGCTGTGGAATATCCGCAAACCAGGATTCAGCTTTGCATCGTACACATGGTGCGCAACAGTTTGAAGTATGTTTCCTGGAAAGATTACAAAGCCGTCACTGCCGACCTTAAACGAATCTATCAATCCGCTACAGAAGATCAAGCACTTGGCGAGTTAGATCACGTTGCACAGCAATGGGATGGAGCCTATCCTCAGATCTCGAAATCATGGAAGGCGCATTGGGCGAACTTGCGTACGATTTTTGAATACCCACCAGAGATTCGTAAGGCCATTTACACGACCAATGCCGTTGAATCACTCAATAGCGTCATTCGCGCCGCCACAAAACGACGAAAACTGTTCCCAAATGATGACTCGGCTCGAAAGGTGGTGTATCTTGCGATTGAACAG
>NZ_JAAGRN010000026.1 GCF_010499255.1 Sheuella amnicola | reverse complement strand
TGAATCGCTACTAGTTTTGTAGACACTTCTTAGCCTAACATTTAGGCAATAAAGGAGGTCTTATGAGCAGGAAACGATTTACCGAAGAGTTTAAGATCGAAGCGGTACGTCAAGTTACGGAACGAGGATTTGGAGCTAGGGACGTTGCAGAACGATTGGGGGTTTCGCCCAACAGCCTGTATGCATGGATTAAGCAGTTTGGGATTCCAGCCGAGAAACGTGTGCAGCTTCAGGATCAGGGCGCAGAGATTAGGCGCCTGCAAGCTCAGCTCAAACGAGTCACCGAGGAGCGAGATATCCTAAAAAAGGCCGCGGCGTACTTTGCCAGGGAGTCCGGGTGAGGTACGCGTTTATCCGCGCTCACGAGCAGCAATTTGCCGTGCGAACCATGTGCCGCGTAATGAAGGTTCATCCAAGTGGTTTTTATGCTTGGAAGCAGACTCCCGACTCGGCTCGTGCAGTAGAGAACCGGCGCTTGCTTGGTCAGATTAAGCAGTGCTGGATTCAAAGTGGCGCGGTTTACGGCTATCGCAAAATCTCTGATGATCTGCGTGACATGGGCGAGACCTGTGGTGAACAAAGAGTTTATCGGCTGATGAAGGCCGAGGGATTGCGCTCGCAGACGGGCTATCGCCGTCGTCCCAGACACTTCAGCGGTAAACCAGCAAGCGTCACGCCTAATCATTTAGCGCGACGTTTTGATGTCGGCACGCCTAACGAAGCCTGGGTCACTGACATCACCTATATTCGTACACACGAGGGCTGGCTTTACCTTGCTGTCGTGCTTGACTTGTTCTCACGTCAGATTGTTGGTTGGTCAATGCAAAGCCGCATGGATAAAGAGTTGGTCTTGAGCGCACTGCTCATGGCGATCTGGCGGCGCAAACCCAGTGAGCCAGTCATGGTGCATTCTGATCAGGGCAGTCAATTCTCAAGCTACGAATGGCAAGGCTTTCTCAAAGAGCACAACCTCGTTGCTAGCATGAGCCGGCGAGGCAATTGCCATGACAACGCTGTGGTTGAGAGTTTTTTCCAGTTACTCAAACGAGAACGAGTTCGCCGCCGTATCTATGCAACCCGCGATGAGGCAAGACAGGATATTTTTGATTACATCGAGATGTTTTATAACCCAATACGCCGTCACAGTCATAACAACGGTCTGTCACCAATAAAATACGAAATGCAGTTCAATCAGAAGCTAGCAAGTGTCTAGGAAATTGGTAGCGATTCA
>NZ_JAAGRN010000025.1 GCF_010499255.1 Sheuella amnicola | reverse complement strand
CATGTTGTTTGGTCAGAAGTCCGAGAAACTGATTGCCCAAGTCAATCAACTTGAGCTGGAAATTGAAGAGTTAGAAATCAATCAAGGCATCCGAGCATCAATAATCGAGACCAAAGCTGATGCCCCACGTGTCGCTCCCACTCGTCGCCCGTTACCTGAGCATCTGCCCCGCGATATTCAGGAGCATTTACCTGCCGATGCCGCATGCCCTGATTGTGGTGGCGAATGGAAAAAGATCGGCGAAGACGTCAGTGAAGTTCTGGAACATATCCCGGCCAGCTATCGCGTGATTCGCCATGTTCGTCCACGCATGGCCTGTGTATGTTGCGATCGGATGGCACAAGCACCTGCGCCGAGTCGCCCGATTGCACGTAGCTACTTTGGACCAGGGTTGATTGGTCACATGATTATTGCAAAATATATGGATCATCAACCCATCTACCGGCAATGCCAGCAAGCTTCGCGAGAAGGTGTTGAGCTGAGTGAAAGTACTGTTTGCGACGTGATCGGTGGAGCGCATCAACTACTGCGTCCATTAATGAATGCTTTGCAACGATATGTCTTTGCGTCGTCCAAATTGCATGCAGATGACACGCCCATCGATGTGTTGGCCCCGGGCAATGGTAAGACTAAGCAAGGGCGACTCTGGGTCTATACGAGCGACAATCGACCTGCGGGTGAAACTAACGCACCTGCGGTCTGGTTTCGCTACTCGCCTGATCGCAAAGGCATTCACCCGCAAACACACCTGAAAGATTACAGAGGCATTCTACAGGCGGATGCTTATGCCGGTTACAACGCAGTTTATGAGACTGGTCGGGTGATTGAAGCAGGCTGTTGGGCACATACCAGACGTAAGTTTTATGACATACACGCCACTCGGCCGACACCGATTACCACTCATGTTCTGGCGCAAATTGCAGAGCTCTACAAAATAGAATCCGGCATTCGTGGCAGTCCAATCCACCGAAGACGAGAAATCCGACAGGAGCAATCCAAACCGATTGTCACCGCGCTATTTGCCTGGCTGACTGAACAGATCTCGACAATCTCGCGTAAATCCGTGACTGCCGATGCAATCGGCTATGCCATGAATCAAAGGCGAGCACTAGAGCGCTATCTGGAAGATGGTTTGATCGAGATCGATAACAATGCTGCAGAACGGGCATTGCGAACGGTTGCCCTTGGGCGAAAGAACTATTTGTTTCTTGGATCGGATGCGGGCGGTGAACGAGCCGCTACCATGTATAGCCTGCTTGGCACGGTTAAGCTTAACGGATTGAATCCAGAAACTTACCTACGGCATGTACTGTTGGTCATCGCCGACCACCCGGTCAATCGGATTGACGAGTTACTTCCTTGGAATGTGAAGTTATAAATTAATCCAATTGCTCACGAATAAGTGGATCTCTTGAAAGATCCCAAACCATCGAATGGTGTTGAACTTCAAACCATTCCTTAAACATGTTTAAGGTGCGCCCTTTAGGCCAAAGTGATTCGTCTACG
Organism: Sheuella amnicola; assembly: GCF_010499255.1. GTDB lineage: Bacteria > Pseudomonadota > Gammaproteobacteria > Burkholderiales > Burkholderiaceae_B > Zwartia > Zwartia amnicola. The sequence goes on along the minus strand of NZ_JAAGRN010000025.1, from coordinate 490 downwards.
TACCAAGCACCCAAGAATTGCGAAAAGAATTCTTTCCAATGTCGCTCCACCCAGCGCTTCGCATCATCAGGGGAATTAAATTTATCTTCTGAAACTAAATAAGCATCCTGCTCTTGTCTGAGCGAATCTAAACTTATTTGTTGAATGAGACTTGGATCTGTCGCAAAAAGCCAATCAAGTGCCGGTTGCAACGGCATAATTAAAATTAAAGTACGGTTGACTGTCACTTCAAGATCTGCGCGCATTTTTAACAATTCTTATGAAAGAGATGTGACAATTTTAAGTTTTAAAAAATACTCGGCTTACCGTCAAGACGGTACTGACCGGACGCTTACCTATTGACTTGGAGCCTGTAAATAAATTGTATGCGTCCGGTGAAGTCATCTTGAGCCGGGTTTAGCAAACCGCGATAGTGTCCGCGATAGGAGATTGTGGACACGATGACTAGTAAACCGCCCATTAGCACCAAGACCCGGCGAGAGCGTCGGGC
>NZ_JAAGRN010000024.1 GCF_010499255.1 Sheuella amnicola | reverse complement strand
CGGCAATTGAATTTTGATACAGTTTTTCCGACATCGGCAATTGAATATTGATACACCAGTTTGTCATGTTATTTATTTTGCTAGTCTCGATTAGACTGCCAAGCTCTCCTTTTCAGTAGTCGATTTTTTTGTCATCACCCCAGCGCGTCTCTTTTCACGTAACCGAAAGCTTTCACCTTGAATCGGCACGACATGTGCGTGGTGTAATAACCGATCCAGCATTGCGGCCGTGAGGGTGGCGTCATCGGCAAATGTTTGATCCCATTGACCAAACGGCAGGTTGCTGGTCACAATCAGACTGCCATGCTCATATCGTTTGGCAATGACCTGAAAGAAGAGATTTGCTTGCTCCCGGCTCATCGGCAGATAACCAATTTCATCGATGATCAACAATCGGTATGGGTTGACGAAGCGCTTCAGCGCATCAGCCAGTTGGTTTTGCCGATGTGCGGTTGTCAGAATCATCAGTAAATCTGCTGCTGTGATAAAGCGCACCTTGATGCCCACCTGCGTAGCGGCATACCCCAGTGCCACTGCAATATGCGTCTTTCCGGTACCGCTGGGTCCCAGCAGTACGATGTTCTCGCTACGTTCGATGAAGGCTAAGCTGGCGAGCTCCAGGATTTGTGCGCGGGGCACGCCGCTGGCAGCGCTAAAGTCAAAGCTGTCGAGTGTCTTGATCGCTGGAAAGCCGGCCAGTCGAGTCAGTGTGATACGTTGACGGGACTGCCGTGCGAGCTGTTCTGCTTTCAGAACTGACTCCAGGAATTCAGTCAGACTGATGTCATCAGCGATGGCCTTTTGTGCCAGATGAGGCAAGACATCAGCAATGGTTGTCAGCTTGAGTTTTGCGCATAGTTCGATCACGCGTTCATGGGCGATGTTCATGCGGCTGCTCCCATCATCTGGTCGTAGATCGACAGCGGGTGCTGTAGCGGGGCGATCCAGTTCTGAAACCGGTCGTGCAATTGCTTGCCGCTTGCCGGTATCGCTGTCTTAATGAGTGCCGGATAAGGTTGCGGTAGGTTTTGTAATGATGGTCGCTCCACAACCAGTTGTGTGCCGGGCCGTAGTTTGGTCGTGCCGTGAGATCGGACATCGGCAACTTCACGCAACCATCGCCAAACCTCGACATTGGCCGTAACTACGTCTAATTGCAAACCCGCCAACTTTAGGCGTGCTACGAGCGGGACATAAAAACTGCGTCGAATATAACCATTCATGCGCTCGACTTTACCTTTGGTCTTTGCGCGGTATGGCCGGCACAACTCAGGCTGAAATCCATAATGTTTGGCAAAGTCGAGAAAGCCAGGCTGGAAACGATGCAGCCTCGGACCGTAGGCATCTCGCTCAATAACAACCGTTTTCATATTGTCGTAAAGCGCTCGGCGCGGCACGCCACCAAACCATGTGAAACAATTTGCGTGGCAGGCAAGTAGCGTATTCAGTCGCATGTCGGTAACAAACTCGACATAACTGGCACGGCTAAAGCCGAGCGTAGCGACAAAAGCGAATAGGCTGTCGCCTTTGCGCCGTCTAAACTCGATCCAATCGACTTGCATCTGGTCGCCTGCTATGGTCTCGAAACGCACCAACGGATCGGGAGTACGCACCGGGCGCAAAGTGGCAACAAAGCTGCGCACGGTGCGCTCACTGCCGTCGAATCCTTGCGCGCAGATTTCACGCCAGAGTACGGTGGCTGGGATCCAGTCTGGGGCAGCTGCCGCGACGCGCTGTTGCAGGTAAGTCGCAAAGGGTGCCACCTTTGATTCTCGTTTGACTCGCCCCTGATAGGCAGGAGCGGTGCCATCTTCCAAATATTTGCGCACGGTATTGACCGAGCAGCCTAGTTCGCATGCGATGGTTCGCAGGCTCTTTCCCTGCTTGCGCATGATCTTGATTTGCATGTATTCCTCGTATGAAACCATCGCCGCTCAAAAAACGACGATTATCCCTTTGTCGAGGTGTATCAATTTTCACCTGCCGACCTGTATCAATTTACAGTTGCCGATGACAA
>NZ_JAAGRN010000023.1 GCF_010499255.1 Sheuella amnicola | reverse complement strand
GATCTTGATTTGCATGTATTCCTCGTATGAAACCATCGCCGCTCAAAAAACGACGATTATCCCTTTGTCGAGGTGTATCAATTTTCACCTGCCGACCTGTATCAATTTACAGTTGCCGATGACAAAAGTCGTAGATCACAGCCTTCAGGTTCTCGAACTGTCCGGGGCTGTAGGCCCAGATATAGGCTCGGTGGGTCTTGCCGTTATCGGGCTTGAGCATGCTGACCGGGGTTTCATCCGCGTGCAGGATATCGTGCCTAAACACTTCAGCCTTTAGGGCATCGACCAAGGGCTGCAGCTGCACCCCACAGGCACCCACCCAGTCTGACAGCGTCTGGCGCGAGAGCGGCACGCCTGCCCGGGCAAAGATCTGCTCCTGGCGATAGAGCGGCAGGTGATCGGCAAACTTTGCCACCAGCACATGGGCTAACAGTCCTGTAGTCGGCAATCCCTTGTCAATGACGTGTGCCGGCACGGGAGCCTGGGTGATCGTCTGACAGCTCGTGCAGGACCACTTGCCTCGTACATGGCGCTCGACAGAGAAGAGCCCAGGGGCGTAGTCGAGCTTCTCACTGACATCCTCGCCAATGCGCTTGAGTTGGCAGCCACAGGCACACTGCGTGCTCTCGGGTTCGTGATAAATGTCCGTGCGCGGCAGGTTAGCCGGGATCTGCATGCGGCGCGGCTGCTGTTTGGGCGCATCTGGCAACTTGGCTGGCGTCAACTGCTCAAGTTCTGCACCAATGGCCGCCAAGTCCGTGTCCATCGACTCTTCAAAGAGCAGGCGTTGCTCGGCCGTGAGGTGTTCGCTCTTGCGCCCATAGCGCAGCTTGCGGTGGTAGGCCAGCTCAAAGGTGAGCTTGGCGATGATCTGTTCTTTCTCTTTGACCGTGCGGTGGGCTTCATCAATCGCCTGGTTTTGTTCACCAATCGTGGCAAGGAACTGCTTGGCCAGACTCCTGAGAGCCTCTTCGTTCATGCTGTGCAGTTCTTGCTCGGTGACCATGAAGCGTATGGTGGCACAAGCCCCCGAACGCGCAAATGATCACATTCACCAATTGATTTTTATGCACAAATTCGAGCAAACTTCACACCATCAATTATCACCAAACCGTTACCTGGCTTGGCTTTCCAAGTCGCTGCCAGGGCAAGCCGACCAAGAGCGCATCCACCTGACTTTGAGTCAATTCGAGGCGTGTTCCCGCCGCGTCCTGAACCCGAGCAAAGTGTCCCTCGTGCAGTCGCCGCACAGCCAGCCACACCCCGAACCCATCGGTCACCAACACCTTCAGGCGATTGGCACGCCGGTTGGTGAAGATATACGCATGGTGCGCCTGAGCGGAGCCAAATACCGCCACGACCTTGCCAAGCACCGTCTCCATGCCCGCACGCATGTCAATCGGTTCCACCGCCATCCAATATTGCTGAATTCGGATCATGACAGCCAGTCTCGGATCCAGGCTCCACAGTCGGAGGCTGCCGACACGGGCCAACGGATGGTCACTCTGCTCTGGCCGCGTACGCATTCAATCTGGATATCTTCTGGTGGCACCGCCACCTCATCTGGCGCAGATGGATAAACTGGGGCAGAATCAATGGCAGGAGTATCAGTGCGGGCAAGGGAGTCAACCACCGTGACCGGCAAAAAGGCTGGAGCAGCGTGTCGGCCCTCCCGCTCATGCTCCCGCAGCCAGCGATGCAGAACATTCGAGTTGACGTCATTGTCCTGGGCAATCGCAGCGATCGAGGCGCCGGGTTGATGACAGGCATGGATGATTTGAGCTTTGAAGTCTGCGCTATAGGCTCGACGCTCTCGTCGGGTCTTGGTGTTAATGAGCGGTTTACTGATCATCGTGTCCACATTCTCCATCGCGGACACTATCGCGGTTTACTAAACCCGGCTCAAGATGAGTTCACCGGACGGATACGTAGATGCCACCGTATATGGCATAAGTTCTACCACTTGCAGTTGGATGCTGTGTGAGCAACCATACTGAATCGCTACTAGTTTTGAATCGCTACTAGTTTTGTAGACACTTCTTAGCCTAACATTTAGGCAATAAAGGAGGTCTTATGAGCAGGAAACGATTTACCGAAGAGTTTAAGATCGAAGCGGTACGTCAAGTTACGGAACGAGG
>NZ_JAAGRN010000022.1 GCF_010499255.1 Sheuella amnicola | reverse complement strand
GTAAGCGTCTGGGCAACACATGTTGCCTCAAACTGGCCGCTAAGTGAACATGTCTCCACTTAAAAATAGATGGAGACATGTCCATTATGGACCACCCCATTGCACCTCCGGTGCGTACCAGACAGCGCTACAGCGATGAGTTTAAATCCGAGGTTGTGGCTCAAGCTCGCCAGCCTCACGTGTCGATTGCATCCGTTGCACTCGCCCATGGGCTCAATGCAAATATGTTGCGCAGCTGGATGCATCACGCCGATCCGAACTATGTCAAACGACAGTCAAGACTGCCGAGTGTGAATCAACCTGTGCCTGCCACCCCGGCATTCTTGCCGGTTTCATTTTCTGATCATCATACGCCCAAATCCGATGCACGCATGATCGAGATCGAAGTCCATCAGGGCAATTCGATGGTCAAAGTGAAATGGCCCGTGCAGTCAAGCTCGTCATGCCTGACCTGGTTGCGCGAGCTCACTAAATGATTCGAATCGATGCGATTTGGATTGCGACTGAACCGATGGATATGCGGGCAGGCATGGATAGCGCTTTGGCACGGGTCGTTCAGATCTTTGGAGCCGCCCACCCTCATACGGCATATCTGTTTGCCAATCGTCGAGCGAATCGAATGAAGGTGTTGGTTCATGATGGCATTGGAATCTGGCTTGCCTCTCGGCGCTTACATCAGGGGCACTTTGTGTGGCCCAATCCGGACTCGGCAAACCAGTTGCAAATCAATCGTATCCAGTTCGATGCGCTCATCCTGGGACTGCCATGGCATCGACTGGGTGAGGCTGGGATCATCAAGGTTTTATGATAAATTCCAGTCTGAATTTTGCTTGGAACCTGAAATAAAAATCAATCGGTACATCCTATAGTGACATCGTGATGGAACATCTGTCACACTTGATCCATGATCACTGCACACAATCTCGAGAACATGGATGCGCAAGCGCTACGCGAGTTCGCCGCCTCCTTGATGACGCAGATCAAAGATCAAAATCGTGAGCTGATCTATCGCCAGACAAAGATTGATCAACTTGCTCAAGAGCTTGCCATCAACCGGCAATGGCGCTTTGGTCGACACTCCGAGAAACTGGATCCCGCACAAGCAAGTCTTCTGGATGAGACGTTAGATACCGATATCGCGGCGATTGAAGTCGAGATTGACGATTTGCGCGAAGTGGAGAAAATGCCTCCTCGGGATAAAAAGCAACCCAAACGCGTTCCCATTCCAGCCAATCTGCCTCGCATCGAGTTTCGTCACGAACCTGACTCAACAGTTTGTCGTTGCGGATGTCAGCTCAAGCGCATTGGCGAGGATGTCAGCGAAAAACTGGACTACACGCCTGGTGTGGTGACGGTTGAGCGCCACATTCGGGGTAAATGGGCGTGTGCAGATTGCAAGACTCTCATGCAGGCGCCCGTTCCTGCTCAAATCATTGACAAGGGTCTTGCCACCTCGGGGTTACTGGCTCAGGTGTTGGTCGCCAAATACGCTGACCACCTGCCCCTGTACCGGCAAGAGTCAATCTTTGCCAGAGCGGGGCTCGCGTTGTCGCGATCGACTCTGGCGCAATGGGTGGGAGTCTGTGGCGTACGACTGCAACCGCTAGTTGATGCGCTTCGAGAGGCCGTGCTATCGCATCGAGTCTTGCATGCGGATGAAACCCCAGTGCAGATGCTCAAGCCCGGTAACAAGAAAACCCATCGCGCCTACATCTGGGCCTATGCCCCTGGGGCGCACGAAGACCTCAAGGCTGTGGTCTACGACTTTGCCGAAGGTCGCTCCGGGGAGAATGCCCGCTCGTTTGTTGGGGATTGGCGCGGCAGTCTGGTGTGTGATGATTTTAGTGGTTACAAAGCGATGCTCGCCAATGGTGTGACCGAGGTTGGTTGCATGGCGCATGCGCGCCGCAAATTCTTCGAGCTACATGCGGCCAACAAAAGCCAGATAGCTCAATACGCGCTGGAACTGATGGGTCAGCTCTATGAAGTTGAGGGACAAGGCAAAGAACTGGATTCTGATGCCCGAAGAGGGCTGCGGCAGGCTCGATCCCGACCGATCGCAGATGCACTATTCGAGTGGATGCGTCTACAGCGAATCAAGATCACGGACGGTTCGGCTACGGCTAAAGCGCTAGACTACACACTAAAGCGATGGCAGGCGCTGACGCGTTACATCGATGATGGACAATTGCCGATTGATAACAACTGGATCGAAAATCAGATCCGACCCATTGCCATCGGAAGATCAAACTGGTTGTTTGCGGGCTCGTTACGGGCCGGCAAACGCGCGGCTGCGGTCATGAGTCTGATTCAATCGGCAAGAATGAACGGTCATGATCCGTACGCCTACATCAAAGATGTTCTGACCCGGTTGCCGACTCAGAAGGCCAATCAGATCGGGGAACTGTTGCCGCATCGCTGGCAATCAACTCCTGCTGCAGACTAGGGAATAACGCAACTTAGATTCTCTGGCAACATGTGTTGCCCAGACGCTTAC
>NZ_JAAGRN010000021.1 GCF_010499255.1 Sheuella amnicola | reverse complement strand
GTATGCGTCCGGCCAACCCATCTTGACCATCTGCCTGCGGTGCAAGTTTGGCAGTGACGGTTTTCGAAGCGTATCAGATCGTCTGTGGTTGCCAGTTGTGTGGCAGCAGATCCGTGATCTGGCGATAGGGCTGCGTGGGTAGCCGATTCATCACATCTTTGAGATAGGCGTACGGATCCAGGTCATTGAGCTTGGCTGATTGGATGAGACTCATGACAGCAGCGGCACGCTGACCGGCTCTGAGCGATCCGGCAAAGAGCCAGTTAGCTCGGCCGATGGCGATTGGACGAATCCGATTCTCGACATGGTTGTTGTCGATCGGGATGCGACCGTTATCGAGATAGCGAATCAATGCATCCCATCTCTTGAGCGTATAGTCCAGCGCTCGCGCGATGGCCGTGCCATTTGTTGCCTTACTGCGTTGCAGGGTGAGCCATCCGTGAAACTTATCCATGATGGGTTTGGCTTTGGCCTGGCGTATTCGCCATCGCGCGTCAGGCTCTAGGTCTCTGGCCTCCCGCTCAATGTCATAGAGGTGACCGATGATGACGAGCGCCTGTTGGGCGATCTCGCTCTGGTTGGCTTCAAACAGGTCATGAAACTTGCGTCGTGCGTGTGCCATGCAACCCAGCTCGGTGATGCCTTGGGTAAAGAGCGCGTTGTAGCCCGCGAAGTCATCAACGAGGATGCTGCCTTGCCAGTTACCGAGAAACTCCCGGGCATGCTTGCCCGCCCGGGTTTCGGTAAAGTCGTAGATCACAGCCTTCAGGTTCTCGAACTGTCCTGGGCTGTAGGCCCAGATATAGGCTCGGTGGGTCTTGCCATTATCGGGCTTGAGCATGCTGACTGGGGTTTCATCAGCGTGCAGGATGTCGTGCCTGAACACTTCGGCCTTGAGGGCATCGACCAAGGGCTGTAGCTGCACCCCACAGGCACCTACCCAGTCGGACAGCGTCTGGCGCGAGAGCGGCACACCGGCTCTGGCAAAGATCTGCTCCTGGCGATAGAGCGGCAGGTGATCCGCAAACTTTGCCACCAGTACATGGGCTAACAGTCCGGTGGTGGGCAAGCCCTTGTCAATGACGTGTGCGGGCACGGGAGCCTGGGTGATCGTCTGGCAGCTCGTGCAGGACCATTTGCCCCTGACGTGGCGCTCGACAGAGAAGAGTCCCGGGGCGTAGTCGAGCTTCTCGCTGACATCCTCGCCAATGCGCTTGAGTTGACAGCCACAGGCACACTGTGTGCTCTGGGGTTCGTGATAAATATCAGTGCGTGGCAGGTTGGCCGGGATTTGCATGCGGCGCGGCAGCTGTTTGGGCCCCTCAGGCAACTTGGCTGGAGTCAACTGCTCAAGCTCTGCGCCAATGGCCGCCAGGTCCGTGTCCATCGACTCTTCAAAGAGCAGGCGTTGTTCAGTCGTGAGGTGTTCACTCTTGCGGCCATAACGCAGCTTGCGATGGTACGCCAGCTCAAAGGTGAGCTTGGCGATGATCTGTTCTTTCTCTTTAACCGTGCGGCGGGCTTCATCAATCGCCAGTGTTTGCTCACCGATGGTGGCAATGAACTGCTTGGCAAGACTCCTGAGAGCCTCTTCGTTCATGCTGTGTAGTTCTTGCTCGGTGACCATGAGGTGTATGCTGACACAAGCCTACGCACGAGCAAATGATCACATTCACCAATTGATTTTTATGCGCAAATTCGAGCAAACTTCACACCATCAGACATCACCAGACCGTGACCTGGCTTGGCTTTCCAAGGCGCTGCCAGGGCAAGCCAACCAAGAGCGCATCCACCTGGCTGTGGGTGAGTTCGATCCGCGTACCCGCTATATCCTGAATCCGCGCAAAGTGACCTTCGTGAAGTCGCCGTACTGCCAGCCAGACACCAAACCCATCGGTCACCAGCACCTTCAGGCGATTGGCACGCCGGTTGGTGAAGATATACGCATGATGCGCCTGAGCCGAACCAAACACCGCCACGACCTTGCCAAGCACCGTCTCCATGCCAGCACGCATATCAATCGGTTCCACCGCCATCCAATATTGCTGGATCCGGATCATGCCAGCCAGTCCCGGATCCATGCACCACAGTCGGAGGCCGCCGACGCAGGCCAACGGATGATCACCTTACTATTGCCACGCACACATTCAATCTGGATCTCTTCTGGTGGCGCATCTGCCCGATCAGGAACGGACGGGTAAACTGGGGCAGAATCGATGACATCAGTGTCAGTTCCGCCTAGGGCGTCAACCACCGTGACGGGCAAAAATGCAGGTGCAGCGTGTCGACCCTCCCGCTCATGCTCCCGCAGCCAACGATGCAGAACATTGGAGTTGATGTTGTTGTCCTGGGCAATCGCAGCGATCGAGGCACCGGGTTGGTGGCAGGCATGGATGATCTGGGCTTTGAAGTCTGCGCTATAGGCCCGACGCTCTCGCCGGGTCTTGGTGCTAATGGGCGGTTTACTAGTCATCGTGTCCACAATCTCCTATCGCGGACACTATCGCGGTTTGCTAAACCCGGCTCAAGATGACTTCACCGGACGCATAC
>NZ_JAAGRN010000020.1 GCF_010499255.1 Sheuella amnicola | reverse complement strand
GTAACGGTCCGGTTAATACCGTCTTTTTATTAGTGCACTAAATCTTCAAAATAGGTCCCCACGTAAACTTAAATGGGGACTTAACTTGGATGACACTAAGCCCGAGCCTTTACCGCCCGCCAAACGGTCACGGCGCAAATTTACACTGGCGTTTAAGCAAAATCTTGTCAGAGAATCTTTAAAGCCAAACGTTTCTAGCGCTGAAGTGGCTATGTCGCACGGTATTAATCCTAACCAGCTCAAGCGTTGGGCTCGAGAATATCGACTACTACATGGACATCCGGCCTCTTCAGAATCGATTCCGGTTTTATTGCCAATCCAAATTACACAGAAATCTTCGCATAATTTACGAAGTGATTCAATGTCGCACTTGCATGACCAAGGCAGCATTGAGATTCGGATTAATAATTCACATGTCATGATTGTCGGAAGAGTTGATTCTGAGACGCTCCGAATTGCTCTGGAAACGTTACGATCATGATTGGATTCCCCTCTGGCACCAAAGTCTGGCTTGCGGCCGGCATCACAGACATGCGACGCGGCTTTGATGGCTTAGCCACGCTTGTGCAATGTTCTTTACTTGAAGATCCGTTCAGTGGTCATGTGTTCGTGTTCCGTGGTCGCAAAGGCGATCGAATCAAAGTGCTGTGGTGGAGTGGCGATGGTCTGTGCATGTTTGCCAAGCGCCTCGAGCAAGGTCACTTTGTCTGGCCAGAAGCTTCAACAGGTAGCGTGTATTTAACGCAAGCACAGCTTTCGATGTTGCTTGAAGGCATTGATTGGAGACGCCCTGTTCGCACACACAAGCCAACACAAGTTTGATGTTGTGCATCACTGCAACAGTCGTCTTGTGATGCGCATATTTATTGTTTGAATTTCAAATTCGTCTGGATAAATAGAGTTGTGTTTGATAGGATAATTCCTATGCAAACGAGACGCCCACTTCCAGATAATGTCGCTGAATTACAAGCGATGCTATCGGCGCAATTTGCAGCGTTTGATGCCTTGTCTTGTGAGCGAGATCAGATCAAGAACGAATGTGATTTGATCAAGAACGAGCGCAACGCATTTAAACAAGACATTGATTCAATCAAGCTCGAGCGTGATGCACTCAAAGCCAGCAAGATTGATGACAAGGAAGAGATCAAACGTTTGTCACTGCTGATCGACAAACTCAAACGCATGATGTTTGGTCAGAAGTCCGAGAAGCTCGGCTTACAAATCGAACAGTATGAACTCGAACTCGAAGAGCTACACATCGCGCAAGGTATCCAAATACCTGCAGCCCAAGCGATCCCTTCGATTGAACGCAATACACCCAAGCGTCGTCCGCTCCCCGATCACCTTCCTCGCGACATTCAAACGCACCTACCCGACCAGAGCGCTTGTCCCGATTGCGGTGGCGATTGGAAGAAGCTCGGCGAAGATATCAGTGAAGTTCTGGAATACATTCCTTCAAGCTTTCGCGTCATTCGTCACGTGCGACCAAGATTTGCCTGTGCCTGTTGCGACAAGATGGTGCAAGCCCTTGCGCCAAGCCGCCCGATCGCCCGTAGCTACTTTGGCCCTGGTCTGATCAGTCATGTCATCATATCTAAGTATATGGATCACATGCCGATTTATCGCCAGTGCCAACAAGCCGCACGTGAAGGGGTCGAACTGAGCGAGAGCACAGTTGGGGATGTCATCGGCGGCGCGCATCAATTGCTTCGCCCTTTAATGGATGCATTGCACCGCTATGTCTTTGCTGCAACCAAGCTTCATGCCGATGACACACCCATCGATGTGTTGGCACCAGGTAACGGCAAGACCAAGCAAGGCAGACTCTGGGTATATACCCGTGATGATCGTCCCGCAGGCGACATATCTGCACCAGCGGTCTGGTTTAAATACTCACCCGATCGTAAGGGCATTCACCCTCAGACCCATCTTAAAGATTACACAGGCATTCTGCAGGCAGACGCCTATGCCGGTTACAACCCAATCTATGATTCTGGTCGCGTCATTGAAGCCGCATGCTGGGCTCATGCCAGACGTAAGTTCTACGATATCCACACGACACATCCGACAGCCACGACGACGCATGTCCTTCAACAGATCGCAGAGCTATACCGGATAGAGTCAGGCATCCGAGGTAGTCCACCGGAACGAAGGCAAGAAGTCCGGCAGGAACATTCCAGACCGATTGTTGAGTCGTTACACATGTGGCTTAAGGATCAACTGTCGACCCTGTCGCGCAAATCCGTGACTGCCGATGCCATTGGCTACGCCATGAACCAGTGGCGTGCCCTGACTCGATTCCTGGATGATGGATCCATTGAAATCGACAATAATCCCGCTGAGCGTGCATTACGTACGGTCGCTCTGGGTAGAAAGAATTATTTGTTTCTTGGGTCTGATGCGGGTGGCGAGCGCGCAGCCACGATGTATAGCCTGCTCGGTACGGTTAAACTGAACGGTCTAAATCCAGAGACCTACCTCAGACACGTGCTGTCCGTGATTGCTGATTATCCAGTCAATAGGATTGACGATCTGCTGCCGTGGAATCTGGTCATTTCAACCTAGCCAGTAAAAGTATTGGTGGTACATGAGTACGAATCAGACCATCCTTGATCGTGAACTGTTTGTCCAAGCCCTGCGCCACATGAGCGAAGAAGACCTGATTTATTTAAACCGGATGGTCGTCGAACGGTTGAATCTGCTCTCTCAGGCTAAAAGTACGATGCATTTGGCTCGGTTCGCTGAAGGTGATCGCGTGAACTTCACGACAAATGATGGCACCGTCAAGCACGGTACGATCATGCGTCTAAACAAGAAAACTGTCAGTTTGTTCACCGATGATGGTCATCGATGGAATGTGGCCCCAGTGCATTTGCGTAAATCGACCTAACGGAATCGTGAAATTTGTGCTCTGGCCTGGTCACGATAAATCGGAATCATCGGTCACGATAATCCGGAATTGGCATTAACCACGCAGTATTTGAATATTATTGTTATTGCAAGACGGTAATGACCGGAGCATTAC
>NZ_JAAGRN010000019.1 GCF_010499255.1 Sheuella amnicola | reverse complement strand
TACTCTCTGTATGGCTAAACCAGGTAAGCCTAGGATAGAATCGACTTGGGACATCGGTATGATCTCCATTAAAGATGTTTCTTCGCAAAAACAAGTTTAATGAATACCGTTGTCCCCCGTTAATGATAAAGAGCCAGAGATTCGAAATCCTTTGAAGGTATTGGTTTGCTGAAAAGATATCCTTGAAAATAGTGACACCCGAGATTCGTGAGCACATCAACCTGTGACTTTGTTTCGACGCCTTCGGCGATCAGACTCAAGTTCATATTTGATGCAAGGTTGATAATCATTTTTGCGATCGCGGAGTTGCTAGCGTCATTAAGGATGTCATGTACAAAACTTTGGTCAATTTTGATTTCATCAAAGGGTAAGCGCTTAAGATACCCGAGAGATGAGTAGCCAGTCCCAAAGTCGTCAAGGGAAAGAGTCACCCCCACTGCCTTGAGCTGATTCATTTTTAATCTCACACTGCTCAGGTCTGCGACCATGATGTTTTCAGTGAGCTCAAGTCTGAGACGCTCAGGATTTGCACCACTTTTCTTCAATGCAGACAAGACCTGATCGACAAAATCATTCTGATGAAATTGTTTAGCACTGATGTTGACTGCGACAATGACATGCGAAAGAGAGGGAATTTGCGACCATTTTTGAATTTGTTGGCATGCAGTATTCACGACCCATTGGCCTAGTGGAATAATCAGACCACTGTCTTCTGCCAACGGTACAAAATCATTTGGTGAAATAAATCCTTGAGTTGGGATGTGCCAACGCAGCAGTGCCTCAACGCCGAAGACCTTCCCAGAGCGATCTACCTGGGGCTGATAATGGAGAACGAGCTGCTTTCTGGAGATTGCTTTACGCAAATCCTCAATCAGATGGGCATTTGTCCTAGAGGTTACCAGCATGTTTTGTGTGAACATACATGATTCACCGCGGCTATTAGCTTTGACATGTTGCATAGCGAGCTCTGCGCGGCGAAGAGCGTGTGTTGCATCGTCTTGCTCAATACCCAGAAGCGTAATTCCGATACTAGCCGTCAAATTGCATTCAGTGTCGCCCAGCCAATAGGGCTCAGCTATTTTCTGCCGTATTTTTTCGCATATCTTTCGTGACTTAGAATCAGCAATTGTTGATTCTTTATCAATATCAATCATCAGAACAGCAAACTCATCACCACTGATTCGAGCGATGCTATCTCCTGGATTCAAATATTGTTGTAATCGTAGTGCTATCTTTTTGAGAATTGCATCTCCACCTTCCTGGCCTAAGGTTTCGTTCACATTTTTGAAGTGATCGATGTCGATATATGCCAGGGCACCAAATCTCTTGTTTCTCGAGCATGTAACAACGGACTGATGCAGTCGATCCATGAACAAGCGTCGGTTTGGAATTTCGGTTAATGAATCGAAAAATGAGAGCGAATTAATCAAGTCCCGGGACTTCTTGATTTCAGTCACATCCCTCGTGATGGAAAGAATGCACTGAACGCCTTCGATATCAATGAGATTTGCAGAAATTAAGCCCGACCAAATTTGACCGTCTTTGGAAAAAAAATCAGCTTCAAAATTTGTGCATTCACCCCTTTCTTTGATCGTTTGAACAAAGATTTCACGTTCATGTGGCCAACGCCAAATCTTTAGCTCATGAGTTGTTTTTCCTATGATCTCTTCTTTAGTCCAGCCGGATCTTGGAAAAAATCTGTCATTGACATCAACAATTCGTCCATCATCAAGACGTGTTAACACTACGGAATCGGGGCTTGTTTTAAAAGTGGTGCGAAACCGTGATTCACTTTGCTGTAACTTCTGGGCCGCAAGCTGGCGAGCATCGAGCATCTCGTTTAATTTTGAAGCTATGCGTCGAATTTCAAATGGACCACTAGGAATAACACGCCACTCACTTTTACCCGCGGTTAACCGATTAAGAACATCGGTAATGGATTCAAAAGGACGGATGATGATGTTAGTGATACGGATCGAAATATAGGTCAGTGCTATCAGCATCAGTAAAATGAAAAAAAGTCTTCTCAACGCAAGCTGAACAACAGGGTTCAGCACAGCATCCTTGTCTATAGATACGAAGAAAAGCCAGTCTGTTTCTGGAATGGCGGCCACACTGACTAACCGTTTTTCCCCGTTGAAATCAACCATTTCGAATGAATCGGATTTCAGTTCGGATAGCTTCTTATCCGCGTCATGCAACAATTTGCTGCCGACCAACTTCTCAGTATCTTGAGAGACGGCAACTACTGTTCCTGCGCGATTGATTACTCCACTGTAAGTTCCTGGTGGCGTACTCAACGCAGATGGGAAAAGGTTCAATCGATGCAGGTCTACTGCAATTCCCACAACACCTTGAAGTGCATCGACGTGATCTTTGATCGGATGTGCGAACGTTGATACCCATCGCTCTGTGATAAATCCTTTGGCAGGTTTGCCAATGGTGAATTGTTGCGTTCTAACGGTTTCGTCAAAATAGTAGGCTGGGTCCGGACCTACTTCACCGCTGTTTTTGATTGCTTTTGCACTGCAAACTACTTTTCCTGAATTGTTCAGAACCAGAAGGTTTGCATAATCTTGGTGGGTATTGTTCAGGTTTGCAAAAAGCAAATTACAGTTTTCTGAATCGAGAGACTGCGTCACGGGATGCTTCGACAGTGAAACCAAAATAGATTTGGTGTGCTGTATAAATTTGTACGTTTCGTTGGTTGAAAAATCTCTCAGCAATTTAGCTGTGTTGGAGATTTGCATTAAACCATCAGAATATTGACGATAAGTCAGTAGTGCGAGAGCTGAGGTTAACAGCACTAGATGAAAAGCAACCAGAAAAAGTAAAATCGTTTTGACGCGATAAGACGAAAATTTGCGAACTGTGCGCTTCCATGCTGCAGGCAATGATCTCTTGCTGATACGGGCGGTCATACTTCAATCTGCAAATCAAACGATGTTTCCACAAAAATGCCCTTAAAGCTTCTGTCAAGCCAATGATTGTGAATTGGCGTCAAATGTTGATCAAGAATAGATGTTGAGATTTACTTTTAACGTAACGGTCCGGTCACTACCGTCTAGAAATCTCTCTCAAATCTAGTCACCATAGTGCCCATTAGTTAATGGACACTTGAGATGCTAGAAAAATCTATTTCCCCTCCGCCTCTGGACTGGGTAGCTCC
>NZ_JAAGRN010000018.1 GCF_010499255.1 Sheuella amnicola | reverse complement strand
GTTGCCGACTCAGAAGGCCAATCAGATCGGGGAACTGTTGCCGCATCGCTGGCAATCAACTCCTGCTGCAGACTAGGGAATAACGCAACTTAGATTCTCTGGCAACATGTGTTGCCCAGACGCTTACATTGGAGCTACCCAGTCCAGAGGCGGAGGGGAAATAGATTTTTCTAGCATCTCAAGTGTCCATTAACTAATGGGCACTATGGTGACTAGATTTGAGAGAGATTTCTAGACGGTAGTGACCGGACCGTTACCTTATCGGTCAGTTTGAGGCAACATGTGTTGCCCAGACGCTTACATGCAAGCGATCAAAATCGCTGCACTATCTGTTATTTTTGGACTTCTATTTTATCTTGTGCTGTTGATTATCCTGACAGCGGTGGGCTTCAAGATGTTCTAAAAAGGAATGTTGAAACTTCGGAAATTTTCATTTCAGATCGGTACTGAACGGGGGGCACAAGTCCAGAAACGAAAAAGCCCCAGCGCGAACGCTGGGGCTTGGGTACTGATGGCCCGGGGCGGAGTCGACCAAGTAAGTGCTGGAGAGTTTCTTGGATTTATCCCCCAGACGATGCTATTTGATTTCAGAGAGTAAGTTTGGATCCACAACAATATTTCTCACGCCGTGAGCATGGTCTTCCTTAAAGGTATTTCCCGCACACCATTTCCCTACGCTTGCTGCATTTACCTTGAGGACTTTTGGATAGACATTCCACGAAACTTGCAATGGCGACCCTTTTTCATTGTATGAGGGGCCTGTCGTGGATCCTGCGTATCCGATAGGTGTTCCCATATTTTTAGGCATATTTAATGCCTGTTGGTAGCCGTCGATTTCGCCAGTCTTTGAAAGTTCCTCAAAGTCTAGTGCATTTGGATCGTTTACTAATACATAAACCTGTGCTTCGACTCGTAACTGAGGATTACTAATTGAATCATTCAGACAGGCACCTAATGTTGGACCTGGTTTCACTTGCGCAGAGCTATGAACATAATGAACTTCGATGGTGTCACCAACTGAGAGGCCGCCATGATTACTTTTGCAGATCTCAGCATCTAGTGGCTTTGATTCCGCAGGTGAAAGTTTTCCCGAATATTTATATCCGCTCTCATAGCCATGGCCATCACCATAACCAGCAAATTCGGTAAATTCGCCCCCCTTATGCTCAGCATTCTTATGCATGTGTATGTTGCAAAGATTGAGATTCTGATAAGCAGGTGCAGCACTAAAGATGCGCTTATTTGTACCTGATTTGGAACTCAAATCTCTCGGAGATTGCGGACCAAATCCCTTATCTTTTGTATTAGCACTTAAGGCCTCGTTTTGTGCTGCAAGTGTTGCCTCATTCGATGACTTATTCACATCACGTGCAAACGCTGTAGAGCTAATAAATAAAGAAACGATAGCTAGCGTCAAATTTATTGATCTCATTTTAATTTCCTATACTGGTTATAAAAAAAGGGTCTTTGATATCGGTTGATCACATCTCAAAGAAAATCAATAAAAATCCGGCTAGATTGATAGCATCTCGTACGCTAAAAACTATGGTTCAGAACGTATCAAGTAGTATCCAAACTCTCCCGCAAAAAAATACGTGAATGTGAATTCATCCGGAAATTGGATTCCTATAGCGTTCAAAAGAGTGCGAAGTTGTTTTCAAGTCCCTATTTTAGCGAATAATCTTAGTACTTAAGAACCAAATCGCTAGTAGTTATGTAGATACTGCCTGCTCACCTAAATTTGAATTGATCCCAAAACGGATCCCAAAACCAAAACAAAAAGCCGTTGATTTAGCTTGTACTAATTTTTTTAGACGCTCGAGGTTTCGTCCTTTCGAAAGGACATTTTCAATCTGTAAACCATGTGCTCGGTATGAGAGCATCCATTTACAAGCCCAAAACGAAAAAGCCCCAGCGCGAACGCTGGGGCTTGGGTACTGGTGGCCCGGGGCGGAATCGACTAAAGCCTGAGGATGTTCGATCCTGGTGGTCGTCAATTAGTAAACCTCGTCATGATTCCCAACATTGATTGGAATGATTTCATTCTCAGTAATGATGAGTTCAAGCGTAATCCTGTATTTGAGGTTGATCGAGATGCTGTGCAAGCCGTTTAGTTTTCCCTTAAGTGCATGAAGCCTCAGAGAAGGGTGGTGTGGGTTTACTGTTAATAGCTCAAGTGTTTTGGTGTACTGAGTAACTGCGTCTGGGTGCTGCTTAATGAACTTGGCCGCTTTGCGGTTGTATTGGTCAGTGAAAATTAACTGCCAAGTCATGCTACCAGCTTTGCATTTAGCTTATTGATGCGGCGAATATGTTGGGCAACGGTTTCTTTTACATATCGACCAGCGTCAAGATCGACTCTAGATTCAGCAAGTGCTGCTTCAAGTTCGCACTCACGAAGATATTGATATTGTTCCTCGCTCATCACGATATATTTGACTTGTCCGCGAACAGAAACGGCAGCCTCTGGTTGTGTGGCAAGTGCTTCTTCAATCGCTTTTACCCCCTTGGTCTTGAGGTCGTTTGCAGAGATTATGCTCATCATGAATTCCTGTTTAGCATTGCTAGCAGTATAGTCAATCGCACTATTAAAAGCACTATTAATCATCTAGAAACATCCAATTACAAGCCCAGAAACGAAAAAGCCCCAGCGCGAACGCTGGGGCTTGGGTACTGGTGGTGGAGATGTAGATTAACTAAAACTTACATTCTGCAGGTGCCGGTCGTACCAAGGTGCTGCTGTCCTAAATGAGCAATTTAGGGGAAATAGTAGGAATATCGCTGATTTCTTCGCATTGACGCAAAACATCAGACCTGTGCTGGTTTGTGTGTGCGGATGGGTCTCTCCCAATCAATACCTTCGAGCAACAGTTCCAGGTTTGCGAATACGCAGAGCTGACTAGGGCCTGTTAATGCTAAATGCGCTAGGGATCAAGGCGTCTGCGGATCAGAAGATGGGATCAGTCAGGTCACAAGCACATTGGCCAAGGCTGGCGAAGGCTGGGCCTTGACGAAACACGCCGACATTTACGATATTGCCTGCGTCCGGATCGGACAGATTATCGAGTGGCGCAACCTTCATCTCTGTTTCGGCTTGCTTCAAGTTCCCAATGATCTGTTCTTCTGTAAGCCGTTTCTTCATACTGCCCCCTGTTGAGACAGGCTCTACGTGGTTTTCGTACTAATCTGTGGTTTCAGGTTAGCAACATCACATAAAAATACTAAATCTAATTGCGATACATCAAAGCCATGTCTAGTCTTGATGAGCTATTTCAGTTGGCTTGAGAACTAATTGTATTATGACAAGCCAGTGTCATATTTCATAGGGAATTAGAAAAGTTGTCATCGGCAACTGTAAATTGATACAGGTCGGCAGGTGAAAATTGATACACCTCGACAAAGGGATAATCGTCGTTTTTTGAGCGGCGATGGTTTCATACGAGGAATACATGCAAATCAAGATCA
>NZ_JAAGRN010000017.1 GCF_010499255.1 Sheuella amnicola | reverse complement strand
CCGAATTTGCAATACCTTGTTCTTTAAAAATTTGACAACCGATAAGTGTGGGCGCTTGGAATGAGTGCGCAGGTGCTGGGGCTGTAACAGGTCTTGGCGCTGCAAATGAAATCACAAGTGCTCACTTGAAGTGAATAGTACCTTTGGATTTATCCGAAGTAATACGAAGTCACTTCCTTTGAGCAGCGACGTATGACCGGTCTGTGCTTAGGCGCAGGCTATGGAAAATACGAAATATACAGAGATTAAACTGAAGAGTTTGATCCTGGCTCAGATTGAACGCTAGCGGGATGCCTTACACATGCAAGTCGAACGGCAGCACGGACTTCGGTCTGGTGGCGAGTGGCGAACGGGTGAGTAATGTATCGGAACGTGCCTAGTAGCGGGGGATAACTACTCGAAAGAGTAGCTAATACCGCATACGCCCTACGGGGGAAAGGGGGGGATCGCAAGACCTCTCACTATTAGAGCGGCCGATATCGGATTAGCTAGTTGGTGAGGTAAAGGCTCACCAAGGCGACGATCCGTAGCTGGTTTGAGAGGACGACCAGCCACACTGGGACTGAGACACGGCCCAGACTCCTACGGGAGGCAGCAGTGGGGAATTTTGGACAATGGGGGCAACCCTGATCCAGCCATTCCGCGTGTGCGATGAAGGCCTTCGGGTTGTAAAGCACTTTTGGCAGGAAAGAAATCGCACGGGCTAATAACTCGTGTGGATGACGGTACCTGCAGAATAAGCACCGGCTAACTACGTGCCAGCAGCCGCGGTAATACGTAGGGTGCAAGCGTTAATCGGAATTACTGGGCGTAAAGCGTGCGCAGGCGGTTCGGAAAGAAAGATGTGAAATCCCAGGGCTTAACCTTGGAACTGCATTTTTAACTACCGGGCTAGAGTATGTCAGAGGGGGGTGGAATTCCGCGTGTAGCAGTGAAATGCGTAGATATGCGGAGGAACACCGATGGCGAAGGCAGCCCCCTGGGATAATACTGACGCTCATGCACGAAAGCGTGGGGAGCAAACAGGATTAGATACCCTGGTAGTCCACGCCCTAAACGATGTCAACTAGCTGTTGGGGCCTTCGGGCCTTAGTAGCGCAGCTAACGCGTGAAGTTGACCGCCTGGGGAGTACGGTCGCAAGATTAAAACTCAAAGGAATTGACGGGGACCCGCACAAGCGGTGGATGATGTGGATTAATTCGATGCAACGCGAAAAACCTTACCTACCCTTGACATGTCTGGAATCCCGAAGAGATTTGGGAGTGCTCGCAAGAGAACCGGAACACAGGTGCTGCATGGCTGTCGTCAGCTCGTGTCGTGAGATGTTGGGTTAAGTCCCGCAACGAGCGCAACCCTTGTCATTAGTTGCTACGAAAGGGCACTCTAATGAGACTGCCGGTGACAAACCGGAGGAAGGTGGGGATGACGTCAAGTCCTCATGGCCCTTATGGGTAGGGCTTCACACGTCATACAATGGTCGGGACAGAGGGTCGCCAACCCGCGAGGGGGAGCCAATCCCAGAAACCCGATCGTAGTCCGGATCGTAGTCTGCAACTCGACTACGTGAAGTCGGAATCGCTAGTAATCGCGGATCAGCATGTCGCGGTGAATACGTTCCCGGGTCTTGTACACACCGCCCGTCACACCATGGGAGTGGGTTTCACCAGAAGTAGTTAGCCTAACCGCAAGGGGGGCGATTACCACGGTGGGGTTCATGACTGGGGTGAAGTCGTAACAAGGTAGCCGTATCGGAAGGTGCGGCTGGATCACCTCCTTTCAGAGCAGCGTCACGAAGCCAAAGCGCTCACACTTATCGGTTGTCCGAAGTAGACAAGGTAAATATAGGAAGTATGGAAGAGTTTTAAGCCAAGTCGGCCGGGTCTGTAGCTCAGCTGGTTAGAGCACCGTCTTGATAAGGCGGGGGTCGATGGTTCGAGTCCATCCAGACCCACCAGGGTTTAGCGGGGGATTAGCTCAGCTGGGAGAGCACCTGCTTTGCAAGCAGGGGGTCGTCGGTTCGATCCCGTCATCCTCCACCACGAATGCTGGTGAGTAGATCGAGTCAGTATGTAGAGTCCAACGGTTAGTGCACGCGAGCAAGTGATGCGGTGTATTAAGCGTTAGGCTTTAAGCGAGAAGTTTTAAACCTCGAGTTTGAAGTTTGATGTAAGACCTTGTTCTTTAACAATCTGGAAGAAGCACAACGAGAGTTTATGGTTGTAGCTGTGTTTGGCGATACAGGTCGCTAGATATGGTTGCAATCTTTTAAACGGGTTGTGATTGCATTAATAATTTGTTCAATTCTCAAGGCTCTGTTTGATGGGTTAGGTGACTAATCGATTGGATAGGGCGC
Organism: Sheuella amnicola; assembly: GCF_010499255.1. Lineage (GTDB taxonomy): Bacteria > Pseudomonadota > Gammaproteobacteria > Burkholderiales > Burkholderiaceae_B > Zwartia > Zwartia amnicola. Next base: position 3,318 of record NZ_JAAGRN010000017.1, on the reverse strand, counting down.
CAAAGAAAGCGAACGGCACAAACGCTACAAATCAATCAGCGAACTTATAGCCTTTATGGTTATAGGATCAAGCGACTAAGTGCACATGGTGGATGCCTTGGCGATTACAGGCGAAGAAGGGCGTGGTAGCCTGCGAAAAGCTACGGGGAGCTGGCAAACGAGCTTTGATCCGTAGATGTCCGAATGGGGAAACCCACTGCGCAAGCAGTATCCCTGGCTGAATACATAGGCCAGAGGAAGCGAACCGGGTGAACTGAAACATCTCAGTAACTCGAGGAAAAGAAATCAACCGAGATTCCGAAAGTAGTGGCGAGCGAAATCGGAATAGCCTGTACGATTTAGCAGTTGAGATAGTTGAAGGGGATGGAAAGCCCCGCCATAGCAGGTGATAGCCCTGTAGACGAAATTTCGGCTGTGGAACTAAGCGTACGATAAGTAGGGCGGGACACGTGTAATCCTGTCTGAAGATGGGGGGACCATCCTCCAAGGCTAAATACTCGTAATCGACCGATAGTGAACCAGTACCGTGAGGGAAAGGCGAAAAGAACCCCGGAAGGGGAGTGAAATAGATCCTGAAACCGTGTGCATACAAACAGTAGGAGCCCCTTTGGGGGTGACTGCGTACCTTTTGTATAATGGGTCAGCGACTTACGTTCAGTGGCAAGCTTAACCGAATAGGGAAGGCGTAGCGAAAGCGAGTCCGAATAGGGCGAATTCAGTCGCTGGGCGTAGACCCGAAACCAGATGATCTACCCATGGCCAGGTTGAAGGCACGGTAACACGTGCTGGAGGACCGAACCCACTAATGTTGAAAAATTAGGGGATGAGCTGTGGATAGGGGTGAAAGGCTAAACAAATCTGGAAATAGCTGGTTCTCTCCGAAAACTATTTAGGTAGTGCCTCACGTATTACTGCCGGGGGTAGAGCACTGTTATAGCTAGGGGGTCATGGCGACTTACCAAACTATGGCAAACTCCGAATACCGGCAAGTACAGCGTGGGAGACAGAGCACCGGGTGCTAACGTCCGGACTCAAGAGGGAAACAACCCAGACCGCCAGCTAAGGTCCCAAACTATCGCTAAGTGGGAAACGAAGTGGGAAGGCATAGACAGTCAGGAGGTTGGCTTAGAAGCAGCCATCCTTTAAAGAAAGCGTAATAGCTCACTGATCGAGTCGTCCTGCGCGGAAGATGTAACGGGGCTAAGCGATAGACCGAAGCTGCGGGTTTGTGATTTATCACAAGCGGTAGGAGAGCGTTCTGTAAGCCTGCGAAGGTGGCTTGTAAAGGCTGCTGGAGGTATCAGAAGTGCGAATGCTGACATGAGTAGCGATAAAGGGGGTGAAAAGCCCCCTCGCCGTAAGTCCAAGGTTTCCTGCGCAACGTTCATCGGCGCAGGGTGAGTCGGCCCCTAAGGTGAGGCAGAGATGCGTAGCTGATGGGAAGCTGGTTAATATTCCAGCACCATTGTATGGTGCGATGGGGGGACGGATTGCGAAAGGTGATCAGGGTGTTGGAAGTCCCTGTTGCTGCACTAGAGAAGGCGCTTAGGTAAATCCGGGCGCGTAATTCAAGGGTGTGGCGCGAGCGAACTTGTTCGCGAAGTCACTGGAAGTGGTTCCAAGAAAAGCCTCTAAGCTTCAGCCATACAAGACCGTACCGCAAACCGACACAGGTGGACGGGATGAATATTCCAAGGCGCTTGAGAGAACTCAGGAGAAGGAACTCGGCAAATTGATACCGTAACTTCGGGAGAAGGTATGCCTCGGTAGTGTGAAGGGCCCGCGCCCGGAGCATGAAGAGGCCGCAGAGAATCGGTGGCTGCGACTGTTTATTAAAAACACAGCACTCTGCTAAGACGAAAGTCGACGTATAGGGTGTGACGCCTGCCCGGTGCCGGAAGGTTAATTGATGGGGTGCAAGCTCTTGATCGAAGCCCCGGTAAACGGCGGCCGTAACTATAACGGTCCTAAGGTAGCGAAATTCCTTGTCGGGTAAGTTCCGACCTGCACGAATGGCGTAACGATGGCCACACTGTCTCCTCCTGAGACTCAGCGAAGTTGAAGTGTTTGTGATGATGCAATCTCCCCGCGGCTAGACGGAAAGACCCCATGAACCTTTACTGTAGCTTTGCATTGGACTGTGAACCGGCCTGTGTAGGATAGGTGGGAGACGTTGAAGTGTGGTCGCCAGATCGCATGGAGTCAACCTTGAAATACCACCCTGGTTTGTTTGCGGTTCTAACCTTGTCCCGTTATCCGGGTCGGGGACAGTGCATGGTGGGCAGTTTGACTGGGGCGGTCTCCTCCCAAAGTGTAACGGAGGAGTTCGAAGGTACGCTAGGTACGGTCGGAAATCGTGCTGATAGTGCAATGGCATAAGCGTGCTTGACTGTGAGACTGACAAGTCGAACAGGTGCGAAAGCAGGACATAGTGATCCGGTGGTTCTGAATGGAAGGGCCATCGCTCAACGGATAAAAGGTACTCTGGGGATAACAGGCTGATACCGCCCAAGAGTTCATATCGACGGCGGTGTTTGGCACCTCGATGTCGGCTCATCTCATCCTGGGGCTGTAGCCGGTCCCAAGGGTATGGCTGTTCGCCATTTAAAGAGGTACGTGAGCTGGGTTTAAAACGTCGTGAGACAGTTTGGTCCCTATCTGCCGTGGGCGTTGGATACTTGACGGAGCCTGCTCCTAGTACGAGAGGACCGGAGTGGACGTACCTCTGGTGTACCGGTTGTCATGCCAATGGCATTGCCGGGTAGCTATGTACGGAAGAGATAACCGCTGAAGGCATCTAAGCGGGAAACTCGTCTGAAGATAAGGTATCCCGGGGCCTAGAGCCCCCTAAAGGGTCGTTCAAGACCAGGACGTTGATAGGTCAGGTGTGCAAGCGCAGTAATGCGTTGAGCTAACTGATACTAATTGCCCGTGCGGCTTGATCCTATAACCCTACAGGTTAAATCCCTGATTGTTGTAGTGTGAGAGTGTCGTTCGAAATAAATTACCGTAAAACAACGCAACCCAATATATAGACTGCAATGCGATTAAAATGCGTTGCAAGCTAAACTGAATTCACATTGTGTTTCTTCCCAGATTGGAATGACTGAGTGAGCAATCCTCAGCCGTTCAACAAGCTACGCTTGACGACCATAGCGAGGTGGTCCCACCCCTTCCCATCCCGAACAGGACCGTGAAACACCTTAGCGCCGATGATAGTGGATGTACATCTGTGAAAGTAGGACATCGTCAAGCTCTTACACCTCAAACCCCCGCATGCTATCAGCTTGCGGGGGTTTGTCTTTGGGGAGTAGGAAA
>NZ_JAAGRN010000016.1 GCF_010499255.1 Sheuella amnicola | reverse complement strand
ATCGCCAGATCACGGATCTGCTGCCACACAACTGGCAACCACAGACGATCTGATACGCTTCGAAAACCGTCACTGCCAAACTTGCACCGCAGGCAGATGGTCAAGATGGGTTGGCCGGACGCATACAATAAATTTGTGTAAGTGCCGACGGTCTACTAACCTCTATTGAGGAAATAACATGTTGGACACCGCAATGGATCGTACCAAACTACAAGCACTGGCGACTGAATTAGCGAAAGATATTAAAACTGAGGCGGATCTGAACGCCTTATCCCGAGAATTACTTAAATTAACTGTTGAGACGGCATTAAATGCTGAACTGACGGATCCCCTTGGTTATGAAAAGCACGGCAACAGTCGTGCAGCGAAAGGCAATGCTCGCAACGGCAGTTCCTCTAAAACGCTTAAAAGTCAGCATGGGGAAGTTGAAATCAGCACCCCTCGTGATCGTGACGGCTCTTTCGAACCTCTACTGGTACGTAAAAATCAAACCCGTCTGACGCAGATGGACGATCAAATCCTGACTCTGTATGCCAAAGGATTAAGCACTCGGGAAATCGTCGACGCCTTCAAGGAAATGTACGACGCTGACGTTTGTGCAGCCTTGATCTCCAAGGTGACAGATCGCGTTATTGATCAAATCACTGTCTGGCAATCTCGTCCCCTTGATGCCGTATAGTTTCAGGTCAGAAGGTTTCTATATGGCTTATTGGATAAGATAAACGAGGGTGCTGTACTCAACACCCTCGACTTAGATCACTTTTGAATCAGATTGCCCAACTTTTTAGTGATTGGAACAACAATCACTGATGTGCCCTTGAATTCCAATGCATTGCAATATGCTTTGCCTAAGTCATCAGTCGTTTCTACATGGATCGCGTTCGCACCATATCCTTTAGCTAATGAGACTATATCCAAGCCCGGCAAATCAAGCCCGGGGACATTCGGAGTCTCCTCCAAAACTGCGAACTCTTTAAGAATCCCATACTCCTCGTTCTGAAGAACGACATAAATAACATGAGCTTTCTGCTGCACTGCTGTGTAAACGCTTTGCAGCGAGTATTGATATGAACCATCCCCCATCACACATAACACTGGGCGATTTCGACCATTTTTCTTTTCCGCCAAAGCAAGGCCTACCGAAGCGGGCATATTCCAACCTAAGCCCCCGGAAGCAAACGTGTAAAAGCTATCAGGCTGATCAAAACGGAATTGATCTTGAAAATCTGCGGTATTGGAAGGCGATTCATTAGTGACAATAAGCTCTTTAGGAGAGTTTGCCTTTAATGCGGCAAATACAGCCAATGGAGCTAGAGGCAATTCATGGCTAGGCGTTTTAGGCGCTAAACGTAATGGAGCCTTTGCTTGGTTAGCGCGAGACTTGATCAATGGTAGAGCTGCGTCTAAAAATAGCCCTGCATCTGATACCAAACTATCGCCAACAATGGCTTTAGCTGCTTCATCCGGATCATCCGTCACTTGAATTAACTGAGCACCATTGGGCAAATAGCTACCGGGTACATAAGGGTAATAACGAAAAACAGGTGCACCGATCACGACGATCAAATCATGGTTTGCAAGCTTATCGCTTAGTGGTCCGATGGCGGCCGGCAGTTCACCGGCATAGAGAGCATGCGTTTCGGGGAAAGGGGTGCGTTCGCAAAAAGGTGCTTCCCAAACCGGAGCGTTTATTTTTTCTGCGAATGCGATGCCACTTGACCAGGCTGTTTGGCCGATTCTGGCGATATCTCCGCCATATACAAGGACCGGATTACGGGCAGCGTTGATTTTGTCGGCAAACGTCTTAAGACAGTCCGGTTCTGGTCCTTTTCTAGTTGAGACGCTCCTGACGGGCACCTCAAAAGACATTTCTTTATCCCAATCGTCCAGAGGCAGGGATAAGAAAACCGGGCCAGCGGGTTCTTGGATGGCCATGGCATACGCGCGAAGAAACGCACCAGGAACATCTTCCGCACGCGCCGGTTGATACGCCCATTTTACCCAGGGCTTTGGTAGCTGCGTGGAATCAATATTCGTCAAAAAAGGTTCCATGAGAAGCATTTCGCGCGTTTGCTGCCCGGCAGTAATAATCAAAGGTGTTTTGTTCAAGTATGCAGTCAGAAGATTACCCATAGCATTACCCAAACCAGCACCTGTATGTACGTTAACAATGACAGGTTTACGCAATCCTTGAGATAAGCCGTCGGCTATGCCAACTACGCTCGCCTCCTGAAGTGCCATCACATAGTCAAAATCTTCAGGAAAGTTTTTCAGAAATGTTTCTTCCGTTGAGCCTGGATTGCCGACAACGGTTGTAATACCAAGTTTGCGCAACAAATTGAAGGTCACTTCCTTGACGGTAGGCATTAAAAAACTCCGGTTGAATGTAAAAGTTGTGTGAGTTTATTATCAGATCGATAAGCAAGTCCACTTTGCGCTAAATACTTACAAAAAATCAATATATTGTAAGTTGCGACCCCGCTGCAGAGCCATTAATCGAAATCTAGGCAAAGTCAAAAGGGTTGATCCTGTTATTAGGAATTTTCTACGTGAAATGTGGCTAGTTGTCATAAATTTTTATATGCTATTTACATTTAAGTCGTAATTTTAATGTCGTCTCTGGCAAACGGGCATAGAATGTGAGAATGAAAAGGATATGTATCGCCCTTTGTTTAAGCCTATTTGCCAGCATCATTCATGCCGGCTCTATGCCCTTTTCATATGAAACTGTTGGGCAATCCCATGCCGAGCATGTGGTTCAAAACGATTGCCATACGCAAACTGATGTAAATATTGAGAAGTCTCAATCTACTAATCATCAAACTCATCATCAATGCTGCTTAGGCTTTTTAGCAAATCTATATTCAAGTCAATATATCCAGCCTGATTTTTCTAACCACTTTCTCCCCCTTGTGCCACAACTAATTGTTGAGGCAGTCCCAAACTACATCTTCAAGCCTCCAAAACGAATTAGTTGATAGCTGATTGACTAATTTTGTGGCTACAAGCCACTTGTTTTCTATTGGAGAAAGCTTATGAACATGACTCATTACATGGAGTTACTGGCTGTCAACCAGCCCTGGAACTTGATTATTTTTATGGCTATTCCAGTCATCTTGGCTGAGACTTTAGCAATTACTGAGCTGTACTTATTATTCACTCGTAAGTTTGATGGTGCTGTTTACTACCTCAATCGTTTTGCGGGTATCGCTGTGGGAATTTATTTCATAGGCATCATCATTTACCTCATGACTAATGCTGTAATTCCAATCACCAAGGCAAATGAATGGAGAACCATTATTGATGTAATTGCTGTGGGCACTTATTTGATTGCTGGCCTTCCACTAATTTGGATTGCCCTGCAAGAGATGGGGCTAGTGAATAAAGCTCTAGATCAAATGGGCAAGTTAAAAATTCATGCAACTTGTGTTGCCTTGTTCCTGGTGTTTGGACACATTGCCATGATTGCAGGCATGCTTGATCCAAGTATTCTTGGCTACGAGGGCGCCAGCACTCACCAAATGAAAGAAAACATGCCGATGAATAACCAAGGACACAAGCATTAATATAAAGTTTGCCCGCAAGGGTAAACTTTATTAAAACTATGATGCAAATTACAGAAATCGAACCTTTCCAGTTCTGATGTCATATACAGCACCTACCAGCTTTGCACCTAGCGCAAGTTGCGTCTGGCCTTCTTCTGATACCGTCAGCCTATGTACCGTTTGTTTCACATTTGCTTCAACTGCGCAGGCAAGTAACGCATCTCTCTCCACTTCATAATCCAAAGATTCAAATGACGGGACGATTTCCTCTAAAAGCACTTGAATCTGCTCGGCTTGATGCTTGCCCTCGAGCCGATAGTTCAGGGCAGCGTCAACGGCACCACATCCTTCGTGGCCCAGAATCACATAAAGTGGTGTGTGCAGATATCTGGTCGCATACTGAAGAGTGCCAAATATTGCGGGGCCAACGACGTTGCCCGCCACTCTAATAACAAATAGCTCTCCGAGCCACGCGTCAAATATCAACTCAGGAGGGACTCGGCTGTCACTGCACCCTAGAATGGTGGCATATGGCTGTTGCCCACCTGACTGCTCATCCAGAAGCCGGGTTTGTAGGATGGGCATACGAGTTTGCTTTTGCAGAAAGCGCTCATTCCCCTCTATGAGACGCTCCAAGGCAATATCAGGGCTAACTGTGAATCGAGGATGAAAGTTAGAAACATCCATGATCAGAAAATTGAACTCATTGTGCGACTCTGTCTTTTATATTCAACCCGGTAAACTTACCGTCCGCTAAAGCCTAAAAAAGTAAAGGCTTTTGCTGGCTTGAAGTGTTGATTGGCTTCACCAGCAAATGTGTGATTTTGATTAGGCCCTAAATCCAACTTCATCACCTTTCCTGTTTTAGTATCGAAGTCCACTTTCTTAAGATTTACCCAGAATGTGTTAGGTGTCAGAGCTGAATCGAAAAAATAAAGTTGGCGCTGATGATCAAAGACAGTGCGCCAACGGGTAGACGAAATATTTGGCTGCTCAGGGGTAGCAATACCGTATGGAACAGATACATTTCGAATCACACTAAAGACGCTAGCTAATGCCATATTTGCATCGGAATCCTTAGGAATTGCATTCACATAGAAAGTAGCCCGAGCAAACCGGTCAGCTGCTCGATTAGTGCCAGGGAGAAAGACTTCGCCGCCAACAGACTTCCAGTATTTTTCAACCGCGAGTTGTTCTGAGAAAATTGGTGAATTAGTCATCACTTGATAGGATCGATTGTGATGAATGACTTGTTTGCCATCGATATATTCCACAATCGCACTGTCACCAGAGGCATCTGAAAGAGAAAGGTGCAGCGTGGCTGGCCTTTCCTCTCCAGGTACTTTTGCAGTGACAATAGTGAAAGGTTCTTTTTTTAGAACATCCACAGCCTCTTGAACCGTAGCAAAGTTATCCAGCATGTACTGCGCCCATACAGCAATGGTGAGCCCAGGTTTACTATCGTTGGTGAATTTTGGATACTGAGACTCAACCAGCCACAATAAGTTAGCGTTTAGACCAACCTCGTTCACGCCATCAGTGGTTGAAATGTCATAGCCTGAAGTGGTTACGCTACCGTACTTAGATGTCCAGCGCGCAGTGTTGCTACCCGTTTCCCCAGTGCGCTCCATCCCGCGAGGGTAAATCCATAAATTACTAACGATTTCACTTTTCCAGTCCATTGAACGTGCCGTCATGACCTGTCCATTTGCACCGTGGTATACAAATCGAGTGCATGAAATCACCTCAGATGCAGCAAGCAGAGTCAAACCGCCTACCAACAGGCCTGCTAGTTTTTCGCGGGAGAGTGAAAAGAAACGCATGAAATTGTTATCCTAGTGGCGCTGCAACAACAGTCTTTTTTGACAGCTTTTAAACATTAATTGCCTCTCTGAAAGGCTTTATCAGGATACCAGTGAAGTACCTCGCTTCCAAAGTAAACTATTTTTGCTTTGGAATTCGATAGGCGTTAGTGTCATAACAAGAACAAGGAGAAATTCATGAGCCATTCCCGGATTGTTTCATATATGAACATTGCTCATTTCATAGACCATTACGCCATGTTGATATTTGCTGCGGCGGTCATTGTAATTGCACCTACTTTTGGAATGAATTATGGCGAACTACTGCCATACGCAACACCGGGATTTATTGCTTTTGGCGCAGGTTCATTATTTTCAGGATGGCTAGGCGACAAGTGGAGTCGTCGAAATATGATGGGAATCTTTTTTATTGGGATGGGGCTTGCGCTGGCCGGCATTTCATTTGTTCAAACACCGATTCAACTCGGAGCAATGCTATTGCTAGTTGGCATTGTTGCTTCCATCTACCATCCTGTTGGTACTGCGATGCTGGTCTCCAATGTCGATAAACTTGGAAAAGAAATGGGTATAAATGGGATGTGGGGCAATGTTGGCGTTGCCACTTCTGCGTTGGTCACGGGCATTATTAATGAATACTTTGGATGGCGCGCCGCATTTTGGGTCCCCGGGCTAGCATGTTTATTTATCGGCTTACTGTTCTTGCGTGATGTTCCAAGGGCAGCTGATAGGATCTCCAAAAAATCAGCCGCGGGTATGGCTCGCGTCCCTAAGTCAGTTATGGCGTGGGTTGTTGCCTCTTTAATCATCACCATCATTGCCAGTTCAATCACTTTCAATTCTGTGACAGTAGCCTTGCCAAAAATATTCCAAGAGAGGTTATCAAACTTAACAAGCAATACTGCAGCACTTGGCACAATAACTTTTCTTGTCTATTTGTTCGGAGCCTTAGCACAATACATTATCGGAAACTTGCTGGATAAGACCTCATTAAAAAATGTGTTTTTGCCTTTGGCTATAACAATTGTTCCCGCATTATTTTTTGCTTCAACAATGACAGACTATGGGCTAATCATTTTGGCAATAGTAATTATTGCGGCGGTATTTGGACAGGTGACTGTTAATGACACCATGCTTGGCAAATATACAATTGATGAATGGCGAGGCAGAGCTTACTCGGCTAGATACTTTCTAGGCTTCACGGCTGCGGGATTGTCTGTCGGTCTGGTATCAATTTTGTATAACCAAGGGGGGTTTGACTTGATGCTCAAATCAATTGCGGGATTAAGTTTATTTACCGTTTTGGGGGCAATGATATTTCCGCAAGAAAAACGCATTCATTAAAGGCTGAAAGATGAAATGGATTTTAGCTATTTACGCGTTACTTTGTTTTGACTGCGTAACGGCTCAAACAACAACCCCCATTCTAATAGAGGCTGATACCGACAGAGAAACTGGGATTTTTTCGAAATCAGCAGTTATTCAACGTGCAATCATGCTTAAGCCGTCGGTATCTTCTGATACGGCTCTCCTCTTTTATCGTGGCTGGTCTGGCATTGCCAACATTCAGACAGAAAACGATTGGAAAAGAAATTTAAATTACCTACGAAACAATACAGATCTCTTCGCTCAGGCGGGCATTACTCTTGTCGTTATGGATTGCCCAACAGATGAAAATAGTGTGACCACGGGCAATACTCCCTTAGGATGCGATGACGACTATCGTTCATCCATAAAACATGCAAATGATGTCAGAAAATTAATGGCCCTGTTGAAAGAAAAATATGAAATAAACAAGTTTTACATCATGGGTCACAGCTACGGAACAGTTTCTTCAAAATGGCTTGCGAAAAATCTCGGCAATGAGATACAGGGAAGCATTCACTCCGCATCCATGACTTATGCAAACAAGCGAAATCGCGCTTATGGTTATTCAGTGGAGTCATTTGATATGAGCACACTAAAGGCGTCTGTGCTTAATATTCACCATGTTGATGACATGTGCTTTCTTACGCCGTATGCAACTGTTGCAGCATATTCAATGCAAAATTTAATTACCGTAAAAGGCGGTGAAGGTACTGGTGATGTCTGTGGCGGAACTCACTTGCATTCAATGGCAGGTCGGGAGCGAGCAACCTCAGAAGCAATTATCAAGTGGATTAAAACTGGACAAATCCAATCTGTTGTTGGCGAATAAACACCAACAGATGGAGCATTCTCAAATCCTGCAGGGCATTCTTCAATAATGCAAGCATGTGAAAAATGGCGTCCTTATTTTAAGCACTTCGTAAACTTATTTTTTTAAGTTTAAGAGCTGGTTTTTCAACTAAGCGCCATGAAAGTATCGCCATGGCTGTTGAAAAGAGCAGCGCGACGCACAGATAAAGATACGATTGCGTCATGCCTTCATAAATCATGAAATTTATAATAGGCATGTGGTAAATATAAATCCCGTATGAGATATCATTTTTGTGCAGAATGGATTCCGAAAGTGACGGACACGTAAAGGCTGCTTTAAATACTAGCCACGCGAGCAAGAAGAAAGATAAAAAATTTATAGAATTATCTGTGCCTGAGTTTGACTTCAAGGCAAAGTAATACGTCAATACATATGCGAAAAATGGCACCAAAATATTGATTTTGAGAATTCTTGCCTGCAATTTTTTGTTGGTGGATACGTAGGCTCCAAGCGCAAACATGGCGATCCACGGCACAAATGAGACGTTAAACAGTTTTTCCAGAAATGATTGGCGAGGATTTAAAAAAGAATTACCTGTATTAAGGGCGACTAACACCAAAAATAACCCGATTGAAAATTTTTTATAATTTTTAAATAAGAAAAAGATAGCCGGAACAAGTAAATAAAATTGAAGTTCAACACTGATGGTCCAAAGGCTCGCATTGAGCTTGCCCGTGGCAAAGCCACGCATGAAATCCGGATTAAAAAACTGCAAAAAAGTTAATTGCGTGAAAAGCCAGGCCAACCATTGACCCGGACTAATCATGACTGTATAAAAATATCCACTGTAATGTGTCAGAATCAGTGAAAAGATAATGCAAACATAAAGTGCAGGAAATAATCTTAGATAACGATTGGTCGCAAATAGCCGCAAACGATTTGGCTTTTTAATATTCGCGTAGGATTGGTAAATCAGGTAACCACTAATAAAGAAAAAGATTGGAACGCCTGGAAAATATCTTATAAATCCCAACCAGGGTACTGGTACCTGCATCCAATCTACGGCATGCGAAATTGCAACTTGGCTCGCCGCGAATAAACGGATGAGATCGAAATTATTTTTCGTTTGAACAATAGCCAACGGTTGAGGATGCTTGCAAGATTTCATTTTATGGAAACTGATGTGGATCGCTATTAACATCGTGCCCATGAATAGAGCAAAATGTTACGAAGTGTAAAACAGCGCAAGCATAACTTCTTACTTGAGTTCGCTTTGCTAATAATTTTGTTAGGGCTTTCCGCTTTGACTATTTCTTTAACACTGTCGGAATTTGTCCTTCTGATTATCATATTTCGACATAACATATTGATTTTTATTTAGAAATATCATGCCGACCCTTGTTTTGGAGACGTAGCGAATGTTTGATATTCAAAACTACCCAAGTTTCATTACTGCTATTTTGCTGTTTCAACTCATCCCGGGAGCTGGAACCATTGCAATCTTGAATGCTACGGCCCGCAATGGGATTGGTGCAGGACTCGGAGCCGTCATAGGCACAATAGTGGGTGACACTATTTTTATGATCGCTGCTGTCGCTGGTCTTGCAGCATTTATGAAGGCAAATCCGGCTCTTTTCCAAGGACTTCAATTTTTTGGCGCCGCATATTTGTGCTGGATGGGAATTCAGCTCATACGCGTAAAAATCCACTCAAGCAATTTAAATCCTGAGTCTAAGAAAACTGCATGGCGCTATTTTCGTCAAGCATGGATTGTCAGTATGACCAATCCGAAAGTTATTTTATTTTTTTTCGCATTCTTTCCATTATTCCTGAAGCCGGAAGCTACAAATAAGACTCTCTTTGTGATGATGGCCCATGTCACAATCATCAGCTTTATTTATCAAGCACTCATTGTATTAATAGGTAATCTGATAGCTAACCATCTGAAAGCCATCCCTATTGCTCGCCAGTTTGCCACTCGATTTGCTGGCATTTCGCTGATTGGCTTAGGAATAAAATTAGCCCTCAATAACAGATAGACTAGTCTGGGCAAAATGCGCAACGATCTGATTGATGGCTTTTTTAGACGGCGTGCATCCAATCTTGAAGACTCGCTACCACTCGATAATCTGACCTTTATAGTCAATGAAATGAGCCCCAGCTTTTGGAGTTAGGTTTTTTAATGCATTCAGCATGCCTGCAACAGACTCCTCTGGCTCTAACACCCCTGGAACAGAATCGATAAATGGACTCGACAGTGAAGATTTCACTGTTCCAGGCTGCAATGCAACGATATGCAGATTAGGATTTCGTCTTTGCAGTTCAAGACCAGCAGTTTGAAGCAACATATTTAACCCTGCCTTTGCTGCCCTATAGCCGTACCATCCGCCCTTTTTATTGTCTGAAATACTACCCACCCTGGCGGATAATTTGGCATAAATCGATGGTCCCCCAGCAAGAAGTGGCGCTAAATATTTAAGCATCAGAATTGGACCAATGGTATTGATTTCGAAATTCTTAACCAATACGTCATGCTTTAGAGCAGACAATGACTTTTCCGGGCCGAAGCCATCAATTTTTAATACACCGGTTGCATCGATGATTATTTGATAAGGACCAGAATCGCGACAATTTTCGGCAAAAGATTCGAGTGATTTTTCATTCAGAAGATCAAATCCTTGATGTGATTTTCGAGAAAGCGTTTGTACATGCTTGCATTTCGGATCCCCTTTCAAAGCATCCGCAAACGCCTTTCCAATCGCGCCACTTGATCCGACTACAAGCGCACGGTATTCAGAATGAAAAATTGAATGCAACGGTAAAGAGATATTCATTACTTAGCTCATTCATTAGAATGGGGGATTCTAAATAATATCTAAATTTACTATGAGACAAATCTAAAAGTTATCCGGATGTTGTCTTATTCCTTATCCCATGTAAGGATAAAAATTCTCGTATCGCCAAAATCCCTTAAGCTGTTGATATGGCAAATTTTCTCGATCCCGCTATTCTCTTTTTTATCTTTGGCGCTTTTGCAGGCAGTGTTAAGTCGAATTTAGAAATTCCTCAACCCATTGCCAGATTCTTATCTTTGTATCTGTTGATGGCTTTAGGTTTAAAGGGTGGATTTGCACTTCATAAGTCTGGCTTTACCCTTGAGATTGTTCTAGCGCTTAGTTTGGCAGTATTTCTAGCAATCTTGATTCCCTTAATGGGCTATCAGATTTTAAGAACTAAGCTCAACAGCTATGATGCAGCAGCTGTTGCCGCTACCTATGGTTCCGTTAGTGCCGTTACTTTCATCACCGCAACCCAAGCACTTGATCAATACGGCATTGGATTTGGTGGCCATATGGCCGCCGCAATGGCTTTGATGGAATCCCCAGCAATTATTCTGGCAATTTTTTTGGCAAATAAAGCGAGAGTTTCATCAACCGGCTTACCGCAGTCAGTCGGCATATCAAAGATATTTCACGAATCTTTTACCGATGGCGCACAACTTCTCTTATTAGGATCTATGGTTGTTGGCATAGTTAGCGGTGATGAAGGGCAAAAATTAATGGCGCCATTTTCAATCGATTTATTCAAAGGGATGCTTGCATTCTTCTTGCTTGATATGGGGTTGATGGCCGCTAAAAACTTTGGAGGGCTGAAGAATAAGCCTCCAATTACCATCTTCTACGCAATTTGCGCACCTTTAATACATGCATCTATCGCCTTAGGCCTTTGCAAAGTGATAGGTTTACAGTTGGGTGATACGGTTTTATTAATGGTGCTCGCCGCAAGCGCTTCTTATATTGCCGTACCTGCAGTATTGAGGCATGCTCTACCCGAAGTCAACCCGGGCTTATACATGGGTATGTCATTAGGAATCACGTTTCCATTCAATATCATTCTTGGAATCCCACTCTACGTTTATATCGCCAGACTCACTTACTAGATATATGGATGCCACGTCCTGACGCTAATCAATTCCATCCCGAATAATCAAATAACATCGAAATCAATAATATTCACCATAAACTTGTTATGAGTCCATTTCATCACATACTCAGAAGTATTATTTTTTTGATTTCTTGCTTCATTTTTATGGGGCAATCGAATGCTGGCCTGATACATGATCTGCAGGATGGACAGCATGTCATTCTCATAAGACACGCCGATGCCCCTGGATATGGAGATCCTGTCGGATACACAATTGGCCAGTGTTCCACTCAGCGCAACTTGGGTGATTATGGAAAAAAGCAAGCCTCTGCGATTGGCATATGGCTAAGTAAGCAAGGTATTGAAACTGCACAGATTTATAGCAGTCCGTGGTGTAGATGTTTAGATACGGCACATTTACTCAATAAAGGCCCGGTAACAACTGAATCGTCACTTGGTTCATTTTTTGACAATATGAGCCTGGAAAAAAAACAAACCAAGGAACTAGAATCTTTTATAAAAAGCACTTTAACAAAACATCCGCAGACGCCTATTATTCTGGTTACCCACCATGTGAATATTGAGGCCTATACCGGAAAGGTAGTCAGTGTGGGTGATATCGTTCTGGTGAAAGTGGATAAAGACGGAAAGCATATCTCTCATACTGTCTATCCGAGCCCGAAAAATTAGCTGCAGTGCAAGCAAGGTACTAAAAAATACGTAAGATCACGACAAGGGTATTAATCCCAGAGGCTGTAAATAATTCTGTGTAAATGCTGACGGAGTAATCATTGGTGATTGGTAACCCGATCGCCAAATTCAATCACAAATCGATTCAAAGCCATTTTCCAATTTTGAATCGGCATAGTCCATTTCCTCGAAGCCTGTTCAATCGCAAGATACACCACCTTTCGAGCCGAGTCATCATTTGGGAACAGTTTTCGTCGTTTTGTGGCGGCGCGAATGACGCTATTGAGTGATTCAACGGCATTGGTCGTGTAAATGGCCTTA
>NZ_JAAGRN010000015.1 GCF_010499255.1 Sheuella amnicola | reverse complement strand
CGTTTGGCGGGCGGTAAAGGCTCGGGCTTAGTGTCATCCAAGTTAAGTCCCCATTTAAGTTTACGTGGGGACCTATTTTGAAGATTTAGTGCACTAATAAAAAGACGGTATTAACCGGACCGTTACCAATGTGCGGCGGTTTTCGTCTTCAGATAACGTTGCGCCATTGGCGTGCACCTTTTCCGACCACTTGCGCGCCCACCCCATCACTTCCTTAGCATTGAAGCGAATAAGTTTGCCAACCCTGGTATGAGGAATGCCCAAAGCTTGACGAACATTAGGGTGAGTAAGCGTACAAGGCATTGTTTTCAAAATGCTGTATCTCATCCAAGGAATAAATCATCCGTTTAGAGAGTTTTAGAAAACGCGGTCCTCGACCTTCGCTGCACCTATTTCAATGAAGCCAGTTTTTCAATCGTAATTTTGTGCTTATCAAAAAACCGTCCCAGCTCCATGAGCGTATGCAGACTTAACTTGTTTTTAAGAGCGGCACGATACATCTTCACTGTTCTAAGTGATATTCCCAAAATCTCTGCGGCTTCGTATTGTTGATATCCTCTGCCGAGAAGTAATAAGACCTGGGCTTCTCTTTGAGTAATTGAATAATCAAATATTAGTTGATCATTCTTATCTGAGGATTTTCTATATTGAAGGTTATTGATTGTTGAATCAAATAATTTTTCTAGGGAACTACTAATTGAGCCAGCAACAAATGGCTTGAGTATGAAATCAACTGCGCCCTCATGCCAAGCGTCAATAATGTCGGACTGCTGAGCATTGCCGCTCATGAAAATAATTGGAAACTCTAAATTAATCTGCTTAAGTCTTTTTTGTAATTCCACTCCATTCAAGCCCGGCATTTGAAAATCAAGCAAAATGCAAGTCGGAGTACCATCTTCAAAATCGAAGTCGTTGATGGCATTCAGAAATGACTCCGCACTATCAAACGTCTTTACTTGATAGTCAGGAGATAACCAAGCAGTCAGCCCATCGAGAATATCCTCATCATCATCTACGATGATTACTCTATAACTTTTCATGCACACTATGAATTAAAGGGATTCGGAGAGTGAAGCAGGCACCGCCAGTGGGAAGATTGTTAGCAGAAATGGTGCCGTGATGCTTATCAATAATCGTTTTACTCAGCCATAAGCCAACACCGAGGCCATCTTTTTTGGTGGTTTTAAAAAGCTCAAATATTGAAGGCAATATTTCGACATCGATACCTTTGCCGTTGTCCTCTATCTTGACAATCGCAAACCCAGCTTCAGCACTAATTTCTAGTTTGATTTCACGTAATTCCCAGTCTGAAGTATTAAGCGCATCAATACAATTGTTAAGAAGGTTAATCAATACTTGTTGTATTTGAATAGCATCACCTAGGATGGCAATCTTGTTGCCAATGTTTTTTGTTAGAAGGATTTTTTTTGATTTGAGCGTGGGCTCGATTATTTCTACTAATTCCACAGCCGTAACACCTACGTCGACCTCGTGAAAATCAAGGTAATTGGCGTTAAATAATTGCCTTAAATTTTTTACAAGACTTGTCAATTTTCTCAGTTGAGAATTGACCTTTTCCAATACGCCAATAGCATTTTGGTTGCTAATAGATTTATTTAAATCTCGTTTCAAGCTCTCTATTTGGAGCCCAATCCCTGTAAGTGGTTGGCTGAGCTGGTGGGCCAACGAGCTTGCTAAAGCACCAATTCCAATAATTCTATTAGACGCAATTAATCCCTGCAGTAAATCATTCTTTTCTTGAGTAACAACGGCTAGATTCCTGTTGAGTGGATTAATGCCATGCGTATTATGGTCTACCCAGCTAATTCTGAGGGATTGGTATGAGATGTAGCGAAATATATTCAAAATCAGAAAAAGGATATAAAAAATGATTATTCCAGGGGTAGGAAATCGAGCGTTAATAGGTATATCTTCAGTAAAGCAACTAACAATTCGAACGACTGCGAATATTCCTAAAATCAATTCAATATTTTTTATCCAATCAAAAAAGAGATTCTTTTTTAATTCAGGGTCTTTGGTGTATTTGCAGATTAAATAAGTCCAAATGCTAAAGCCAGCGTCAGCAACGCTTGCCATTAAAGTAGTCATCAAATTTGAAGCAGTAATCCAACGGCAAATTTCAATGCCGACTGCATAAAAAATGCTGCTTACGATAACCAGGATGAATTTATTAATATGACTGGTGTTTGAAAGCGCATAAATGCTGAAAAAAATGCATATGCGTGAAATTAATACAGAAATGTTAATGCCAAAAAATACGATTGGTGTTTGAAAATTTTGATCTAAATTTCCTAAAATCACCCCAATAATTCCGGGGATGATCGTCAATTCGCCCAGAAAGAAATATTTCCCAGATGCGTCAATTTTTCCATTAAAGGAAAAATACAAAATACCGGCAGAGCATATCGTGACAATTAGGTAAGTTATTCCTAGGGCCGCCAGTGCGTTCATATTGGCTATTAGCTTAGCAATCAATAAATAAGCTGATTCTACAAGACTAAAAAATTAACTGAAGTGTACCTGGGTACGTATCGCAAAAAATAAAATTGGATAAGAATCAGCTGGCAACAGCCGCATCTCCTAACTAAGCACTTGAATTAGCAAATTACTCAAATATTAGGATTTGAAAATGTCCTGTAAATCGCCTTTTAACGGCTTGGCTTTAATTTCAATCTGCTGCCTAGCTAATATTGCTTTAGCAGAGACTCAGATCTTAAAAGCATCAACCATCATCACGATGGACGAAAAAAATCCCCGTGCTGAAGCAGTTGCATTTGACACAGTTACTAAGAAAATTACTGCTGTAGGTTCGCTTTCAGATGTACAAGCTAAAGCGCCACAAGCAACCGTTAAAGATCTAGGTTCAACAGTATTGATGCCTGGGTTCATCGAGCCACATGGTCATCCAGGGGTAGGTGGCATTCTGACCCAATCTCCAACATTTTGGGTTGCTCCTACTAATGGATACAAAACATGGGAAGCGGTTAAGGCCAAAATTAAACAGGAAGATGCGAAGGCTCCTGCAGGAACCCCACTGATGTTTAACGGCGTAGACAAGCTGTTACAACAAGCCCCTGAGCCAACCCGTGAAATTTTGGATGTGTTAACCCCAAGTGGTCGCCCAATCATTCTGTTTGATAACTCTGGACATGCGGCTTACTTTAATACTTCAGCTACCAAAGTATTTGGCTGGACAAATGCGAATCCTCCAAAGAATCCTGTAGGAGGTTCATTTGGGCGTAATGCTGATGGAACATCTAATGGAGTTGCGCTTGAAGTGCCCGCAATTATGGAAATTGCTACGCCCTTGATGCTTAAAGCAATACCGCATCCATTGCTTTCGGTTGCCAAATTCTATGCATATATGTCTTCATTTGGCATCACCTCTTCCTCCGAGATGACCTACAACGCAGAACAATACAAGCCTTATTTGGCATTAGCTTCAGTGCCAGATACGCCATTGAGAATTAGTGTTTACCATATGTCAACGGATCCTACTGCCGCTGATGAAGTGAAGTGGCCTGATCCGAGTATGGCTCGAAAAAATGGCATCAAACTCTGGGCTGATGGCACACCATGGTTGGGTACTGTTGCGCAAAGTTTTCCCTATCTAGACAATGAAAGAACCAGGAATGCCCAGATCATTCTCGGCCCCTTAGGTGAAAAGGGGATGAATTACACCCGCACTCAGTTAGATCAAATTTTAGATAAATTTACTCCGCTTGGTTATCAAATGGCCTTTCACTGCAATGGTGATGTGGGTTTTGATGTGGTATTGGATGCCTATGAGAATGCGCTCGCTAAATATAACCTCATGGGTACTGATCATCGCTGGAGGGTCGAGCATTTAGGTGCGGCTCGCGCCGATCAATTTATACGTGCTGCTAGTCTAGGCGTGACTGTTTCCATGGCCCCATTCCAATACATTTATTGGGGTGATTTGCTCGATGGCACCATGTTTGAGCCTGCAATTGGCTCTCAGTGGGAGGCAATCGGAAGTGCATTTGCGGCAAATGTGCGTCCATCATTTCATAATGATGGACCTGTCTCACCACCAGATGTTCTCTTGAATATTCAAAGTATGGTGACTCGGACCACTGATTCTGGAAAAGTTCATGGTGCAAATCAAGCCGTCACGATGGATCAAGCACTGAAAGCGGTAACGGTGAATGGCGCCTATCAACTCAAACGTGAAAATGAGGTTGGCTCATTAGAGGTTGGCAAGTATGCTGACTTTGTAGAGCTTTCTGCTGACTTAACTAAAGTCAATCCATTAGAGATTACAGAAAAAGTAAAGGTCCGCGGCACTTGGGTCGGTGGTAAAAAAATTGATCTTAAGAATTTCATTGATCAAGTTGATGCAATTGATCCAAGTCAACACAAAGGTTTAATTAAATCTTCAATCGTTGATATGCATGCGCATTAATAGCGGAATTTTCTTAATGACCTATATTAGATTTCCAAGGACTACTCATGCCATCTAATGTTCCTACCGTTGTTGAATATGTAATTAATCGCCTTGCGGATTTAGGAATAGATCGAGTGTTCGGTGTTCCAGGCGACTACGCATTCCCATTTGATGACGCGATTGAAAAATGCGATCGCCTAGGGTGGGTTGCTTGTGCAAATGAGCTCAATGCCGCCTATGCCGCCGATGGCTATGCGCGTGTATATGGCGCATCCATACTTTCAACTACTTATGGAGTGGGTGAGCTTAGCGCCCTAAATGGCGTGATGGGCTCTAAATCACAGCGCTTGCCCGTTTTCTTTCTCGTTGGCTCCCCAAGCACACAAATTCAGCGCCAAGGTCTGGTAACTCACCATACATTAGGTGATGGTGTGTTTAATAATTTTCAGGCAATCTCCGCGTTCGCTTGCTGTGTCTCAACAAACTTGACGCCTGATAATGTGATTGATGAAATGGAGCGTGTCATTCGTGATGCGTTGCGTTTCAGTCAGCCCGCTTACATTATTGTGCCAATGGATTATGCGGTGATGCCGATTAATGGCACTCCAATTAAAGGGCTGCCATTGGCTACCGTCAAAAGAGCTAAGAGCGATCCTGCAAGCTTAGAAGCGGCAATTAATTTCGTGATGGGCAAGGTGAATGCAGCAAAAAATATCGTTGCACTAGCCTCGAATCTCATATCTAGTTATGGCTTAACGAAGCAATTTACTGATTTTTTAGATAAGTCCAATATTGCATTTGCCGCTACTCCTATGGGTAAAGGGGTGACCTCTGAATCTCACCCGAATTATTTGGGAATATATAGCGGAGCTACATCCAGTCCTAAAGATTTAAAAACAGTCATAGAAAGCGCGGATTTGGTATTTGATGTTGGCGGTCTTATTCCTGAGGATATCAATACAGGCTATTGGACGAATAATCTCAATCCTGAAAAAACCATTGTCCTTGGCGATCATTTTGTAAAACTAGGTGGCACGATTTTTACAGGTGTGGGCTTAGAAGATGTGCTGATTGGTATTATTCAACGCATTAAGCCAGTCGCAAAACTTGCAACAAGTGAAAGGCCTTCATTGCTCCCTATGACTGGAAATTCAGCTGATCCCACAACTTCCGCTAACTTTTATCCACGTTTACAAAGAATGCTACGTGCCGGTGATGTGTTGGTAGCAGAAACTGGCAATTGCATGTTGTATTTGACTCCAATGTTATTACCAGAGAGTGTCGGCTTTCAGACCCAAGCATTGTGGGGATCCATTGGGTGGGCGACCCCTGCAACAGAAGGTATATGCATGGCCAATAAAGGGGGGCGAACCATTCTTGTGACTGGAGATGGTTCTCACCAATTGACTGCAAATGAGATTGGTACGATGGGTCGCTACGGTATTAAGCCAATTATTTTTGTGCTTAACAATGCACTCTATGGGATTGAAGTTGTTGTGAGCGAAACTGGCTGGAAATATGATGATCTTGCCAAATGGAATTATTCTCAGCTTCCATCTGTCATGGGTTGTAGCAACTGGTTCTGCGTTAAGGTTTCGACCGTTGCAGAGCTAGATGCTGCCATAGAAAAATCGAATTCATTCGATGGCGCCTCATATATCGAGGTGATGATTCCTGCATCGGAGAGTCAGCCTGTGCCTGTTCAACTTCAAAATCATGTCTATAAAACAAACATTCCTGCTTAATTTTTAACTGGACAAAGATTTTATGAAAAAAATTCTCTGCTTTTTAGTTTCTTTGGGTTTAATCATTTCTTCTATTGGCAACGCCGCTGCTTGCACTGCTTTGTTAATAACCGATACAAAGGGAAATGGATATAAAGGAAGGGGTTGGGAGTTTTCTTTAGAAACCCCTTCAATGATGACTTACCTGCCAGCGGGTGAAAAAATCGAATCATCTACCCCTAGCGGTGCTAAAGGTAAAAAATTTGAGACAAAGTATCCAATTCTTGGGGTAACGCTTGCTGCACTACCTGGAGTTACTCATCCATTGTTTGTCGAGGCGGCTAATGATCAGGGCCTGACTATTTCCATTAATGCTTTGAATGGATCATCTGCCCCACCCGTTGGAAGTGATAATTCAAAGATCTTGTCTGCGGTTGATATTGGTGCTTGGGTATTGGGTAATTTCAAAAATGTTGCCGAGGTGAAAGCCGCGTTGTTAAGTGACGATACACAAATCTGGCTTCCTGCAATTCCGGTAATGGGCAACCGCAATTTTCCAATGCATTACGCAATATTTGATAAATCAGGTACAGGAATTGTTCTTGAGTTCATGAACGGCAAGAAAAATGTTTATGACAATCCAGTAAATGTCATGACAAACGGCCCTGAATTTCCTTGGCACCTTACCAATCTAAATAACTACACCTTTACAAACAAGGATAAAAATACAGGTCAACTAGGAAAATTAAAGTTGCAGACACAGGATGCTGGGATTGCATTGACAGGTCTTCCAAGTGCTGAGACAGCAACCGGTAGATTTGTAAAGGGAGCTTTTTACGTTAACTATGTTCGTAAAGCTAATACGCCCGATGAGGCAATTGTTACCCTAGGCCATATCATGAACAATTTCGATAGACCATTTGACTTAACAGTCGATGGCGCTGGTGGTGAGGGCGACGGACCAAGAGGCCATTCTTTATCGAGCGAGGTCTCTTACTACATCGTAATGAACGATCTTGCAAGAAATCTCTACTACATTAGAAGTGTTGATGCTCTGAACTGGACTGTTTTTGATTTTAATAAATTAAAAAATGTCACCAAGATGAAATCAGTTCTTGTCGCAGATATAGATAAGTCAAGGGCCGACCCTTACACTCTCTTCTATTAATAAGACCTGATCATTTAATGAGATGGGTACTCAAAACATAGTACATACCGCACTCCTTGATACCTCTATAAATCAATGAGTTACGCGTGTGCCACGAAATACAAACGGCCCCTCTTTTGGGGCCGTTTTGTTTCTAACCTCCTAATTTGTTATCCGGGTAATTGCGCGAGTGTCAGCAGCAATGTGCGGCGGTTTTCGTCTTCAGATAACGTTGCGCCATTGGCTTGCGCCTCTTCAGACCATTTGCGCGCCCACGCCATCACTTCCTCAGGATTGAAGCGAATGAGTTTGCCAACCTTGGTATGAGGAATACCCAAAGTTTTCCGAACATTCGGGTGAGTAAGCGTGTACATAGGCAACCCCATGACTGTAGCGAGCTGCCGAGGAGTCAGCCACTTTGCATCAGAGGCAAGAATCACATCACTCGCTTTTTGCCAAGTCGATTCGTACAAGGCATTGCTTTCAAAATGCTGTATCTCATCCAAGGGATAGATCACCCGTTTAGAGAGTTTTAGAAAACGCGGACCTCGACCCTCGCTGCGCCAGCGTTGAAGTGTCTTCGAACTTATCCCCCAGCGTTGGGCAAGCTCATTTTCGTTGAGTACAAGTTTTTCCATTATGGAACTCCTAGAAGTAATTGAGGAGTTCAAATTAGGTGTGAAAGGAGCGTAGTGCACAAGCATCTTGTGGCCCATCAACTAACGCTGATTGTTAATAACTGCACCTTGTAAAGGCCAGAAGCAAACCAAAGCAGCTTTTACCCATTAATTAAAATAAGTTGAACACCAGCCTGACAAAGGGATGAGGAACAACACGCTTTCTAATATTTCCTCAAGAAAATACAAAAGAGATAAACAGCTAGGACTCTCCGCTCATTTACGCGCAAACACGTTACACGGATGATCTTCAACCCCTACTATTACAAGTAAATCTGAGAGGCATCTCTCAAAATGCATCAAGGGGATATGTATGGAAAAGCTGGTACTAACCGAGCACGATCTGTCTGCTCGCTGGGGAGTGAGCATAAAAACGCTACAGCGTTGGCGAAAGGAACGATGTGGACCCCACTACCTAACAATTGGGAGACGCGTGTCTTATAAATTTAAGGATGTGGAGCACTTCGAAACGCATGCCCTATACGATGACCGTCCTCGTAAGGCTATTGATGAGCCTTCACCGATTAATGTTCAAACTTCTGACATTTTGATGAAATGTAAAGGCCCTCGGACTCCCCAACAAGAAGTCATTGATTTAATAGCAACTGCACTTTTGCGTTTACGTGAAGCTGGGCCGGTAGCCAAAAATTCACCACAAACTCTCTCTAACAATCCCACTCAACCAAAAGATCCAATACGCCCTGCCCCGTCTAAGCGTGTGCTAGACCTAATCAGAGAAAGGTGCAAATAGCGAAAAAACGAGGAATGTGCAGCAATAAGCGGAATGGCTACCATTCGCTCAAAACGGCTCGTTATGGGCAGCTTTTGCGAAAAGCGTAATACGACTGAGTGAGCGTATTTACCTGTACTACCCCTCTTCCGCCACCAGTACCCAAGCCCCAGCGTGCGCGCTGGGGCTTTTTCGTTTGGGGCTTGTAACTGGATGTTTCTGCTGGAATATGTTTATAGATTCTTGCCAAGTTCGACTCTGACGCCTAGCATCGTGAGTATGCCGAATTCCGCTATTAATTTAAAAGGTCAATCCATGTTTGTTGTAATTTTTCGAGCCAAGGCTGCGAAACTCGATGACGAGTACTCTAGAATCGCTCAAAGATTGCGGGATTTAGCCTTGACTGAATTTGGATGCCTAGAGTTCCATGCAGTTACAGAGGGTGATTCTGAAATAGCATTATCGTATTGGCCTGATCAAGAAAAGATTCGAATATGGAAACAGCACTCGGATCATTTAATTGCTCAAGAGCTTGGAAGAAAAAACTGGTACGAATCTTACACAGTTCAAATTTGTGAAATAAAGCGTCAATACAGTTCAGCAAGATAGAGGCTGATTTTTACTCAATTAATATACCGAGCACATGGTTTACAGGTCGAAATGTCCTTTTGACAGGACGAAACCTGAATCATCTGATTATGGATGCCAGAGTACAGGTACGGTAGTTCTTGAGTACCGGACCTTACAGGAGTGGGGATGGAAAATCCTGTTTGACCGTCCAGTAACAGTACAGTTAGCTTGAAGAAATGATTCGCCCAAAACCTTTATTTCAGAAGCTGACGCCATAACAGTCACAAAACGAACCGTTACTTGGTATGCAAATCTAAATGGGCAGTGTTCACTCTACGCTTTTCGTTTCTGGTCTAGTGACTGCCAAGGATCGACTTCCACTCGATTGCGTCCAGAGCTCTTTGCACGATATAGCGCTCGATCCGCATTGTTAATTAAAACCTGAATATCAGTGTCGCGTAGGGTTCTCGCGCCGGCTAGACCGATACTGATCGTCACAGAGAGATCTACGGGGACCCCCTCGATCTCGTATCTTATTGGGGCCGACCGGGTGATGTCTAGAATTTTGTTCGCAACTTGCCGAGCTTGTTGTGCGTCGGAGCGTAAAAGAACAACTGCGAACTCTTCGCCGCCAAGGCGCACAAGGACATCGGAGGCGCGTATCTGATTAGTCCAGCGATCAGTAAGCGATCTCAGCACCTCATCGCCTGCCGCATGGCCCCAAGTGTCGTTGATATTTTTGAAATGATCAACATCAAGCACCAATACTGATACAGGCGTCTGTGCAAGAGCATCTTCCTTGCGTGCGCTTTCAATAAAAGCGTCCAGTCCTCGGCGGTTTAATGCGCCAGTTAATGCATCAGTGTTGGCGGTCGTTTGTAAAGTGTGATTGAGACTTTCCAATGATTCGCGAAGTTTACGCTCTTGCTCGAACTTTATAGATGTCTCAATTGCATCAGTGATATCGCTATATAAAGCGACGTATCGATATACCTTTCCCCACTGATCTTTGAAAGGGATAATCGTCGAGTTCACCCAGATCAGCTTATCGTTGAACGTACGATTTTTAAACGTGCCGCTCCAGATATTTCCATGACTGATTGTCTGCCATAAATTGGTATAGAAATCTTTTGTTTGCGCACCACTATTAAGTATGCGGTGATTTTTTCCAATGATATCTTTGCGCTGATACCCTGTCACTTTTAAAAATGGGGCGTTTACATCGATGATACGACCATCGGTCGTTGATTGGCTCATCATCACGTGCGACGTCACCGCGGTGAAAAGGTTTTGAGCATAAATTGCGGCTTGTTCATACCTTAAGTAACCGCGGTAGATGATTGCGATGATGGCGAAAAGAATGATAGTAAGAACAATTGCTAACCTAGATAGCTGAATCTGTTGCATACGAACCGGTTCGCTTAGTGCACGATGGTCTGCAATTTGCGCAAAAATCTTTGGTCGCTTTCCGGTGAATCGATAAGAAACTAAAAACCGGTCATCCGCACCGAAATAGAACATGCCGATCGGATCGCGTTCCGCCTCTTGCAATAAGCGTTCCATTAATATCTGCTGATTTGGCGCTTTCGGCTGGAAATTCAGTATTAACTTACCCTGGCTATTCAGCAACAGGATTTCGATCGATTCGCTATGGCCAATACGTTTCCAAAAATTTTCAAAGTAACTGACATTGATTGTGGCAATCCACTCAAAGTTGCGTCCTTGATGCTCGAAAGACAGTGATGCCAATATCGCGCGCTGTATTGGGGATGGATTGTTGCGTGTAGCATCAGCGATATCGCGCGCATTGAAGATCGGACCGATATTTAATTGGGCTTCTGTCCCGTGCACTTGCAACCTTGATTGACCAATTAGATTTTGGGGGACTATTTGTCCGACATTCAACGGATTTGAACTCGCGATGACTTCACGACGATCATTGATCAGCGAAACACTACGGATAATCAAGTCACTTTCTATTAACTTTCTCAAGGTCGCGGAATCAAATTTAAGACTAGTGATCGTTTGACTCTGTACAACGGCGGCCTCGAGTTTGTTAGTAACTGAGTCGAGAGATCTTTCGATGTGATCGTCAAGAAAGAGTGTTTCTGTATTTAATTGATCCTCTAACCGCTCCTCAAAATTTTGAGCAAGCGTGTGATATAAATAAGCGTTGCCACCCCAAATCACACTCAACATCAATAGCCCGACACCGACAATCAGACTACGTACGAGTCGTGGTTTGATCAGCGATGCAACGTACGATTTCATGCGTCAATCGCGAATTAAGATTGGCGTTAAATTATTTTTTTTCGCTGCAGCCTCGAGCCTACCATCCTTCTTTACCTTTGATAAAAACTCATCTACGGTGCCTAACCAGATCGGATCATTCTTCTTGACTGCATATGCATAATCGGTCAATTGCCAGGGACGTTCTGGCACGATGACCTTTGCCCAATCGGTATCCGCCAACATTTTTTGAGAGTAAGGGTAGTCGGTCGCAAATGCGTCCGCACGACCAGATTCCACTTCGCGCTCACGCTCGCCGAGTCCGGTTGTCACTGTCAAAGTAGCGGATTTCAGTCTTCCACGTAAAAATGGCTCCATTAGTGTTCCCTTTTGCACTGCAATAACGACGCCTGGCTTGTCTATGTCATCGATGGAATTGAGCTGTCGATTGGAACGCGTCGTAATGAAAAGAATGTCACTACGTAGATATGGTCGCGAAAAGGCCAAACGTTCTGACCGGGAGGGAGTGACGCCTACCCCCATCATGGCTATATCGCACTTGTCGGATTCAAGGTCTTGTATAAATGAGGCGAAGCTACTCGAAATGTAATTAAGCTTCACACCCAAGTCGTTGGCAAGCGCCTGTGACATATCAATATCCACGCCCTCTAACACTCCAGTGCGTGGATTTGTGTATGTAATGCCGTAGTAATTGGGCCAGATACATACGTTTAATGTCTTAGAAGCTTTGACGCGGTCTAATGTTGAGTTGGCCTGAACGGTGAGGCTACACCCAAGGAGTAAGCAGGCCCAAATGCTCGTGATAATCCGGTTGATCATGAGACTTTGTCAACGGCAATTGAATTTTGATACAGTTTTTCCGACATCGGCAATTGAATATTGATACACCAGTTTGTCATGTTATTTATTTTGCTAGTCTCGATTAGACTGCCAAGCTCTCCTTTTCAGTAGTCGATTTT
>NZ_JAAGRN010000014.1 GCF_010499255.1 Sheuella amnicola | reverse complement strand
CCTCGTTCCGTAACTTGACGTACCGCTTCGATCTTAAACTCTTCGGTAAATCGTTTCCTGCTCATAAGACCTCCTTTATTGCCTAAATGTTAGGCTAAGAAGTGTCTACAAAACTAGTAGCGATTCAGCTGTCGGTTTCGGGCGTAGTGGATATCCAGCTCGGCTACTGAGTGAGATTATAAATGCACGAACTTCCGCGGCTTTATTAAAAGCCAAGCGCTACACCATCCCGACGCCCATCTGATCCACCTAGAAGGACGCCACGAGCATTGTCCAGCCATATAGCATGACAAGTTCCTAGAGGATTAGCAGAAACATGAGGGCGGTGGCCTTTAGAGCGCAAACCAAATGAATGAAGGCCATCCTATAAATAATTACGCTCTAAATAAGAAATTTATAGTTGCTGACCTCACCCCAAACTTAGGGATAAGGTAAATCTGAGCTTATCTCTTATAACCCCTAATCTCTTTCACGCACTCACCCACCAGCGCAGGTCCGCGATAAATTAGTCCGGTGTAAAGCTGAACAGCATTGGCGCCGGCCTGGATTTTTTCGACTGCTTGATGGCCTGACATGATTCCGCCAACGCCGATGATGGCAAAATCTGGGTTGAGTCGTTGTCTGAGTCGCTTGATCACCTCAAGCGATTTCTCATGCAGGGGGGCACCGGATAATCCACCAGCCTCTTCAGCATGTTTCATGCCTGCGACTGCTTCGCGTGACAAAGTTGTGTTGGTTGCGATCACGCCGTCAATGCCGTGTTTGGGTAGAACCTCGGCGATGGTGTCAATTTCTTCCACGGTTAAATCAGGTGCGATTTTGACGACGAGCGGAACTCGCTTGCCGTGTAAGTCGGCGAGGCTCTCGCGTTTGTTCTTCAACTGTCCCAGCAACAGATCAAGCTCGTGTTCGCCTTGCAGCGCGCGCAGGTTTTTTGTGTTGGGAGAAGAAATGTTCACTGTGATGTAGTCGGCATGCGGATAAACACCTTCGAGTCCAATCAGATAGTCGTCAGCTGCACGCTCAATCGGTGTGTCAGCGTTTTTTCCGATATTCAGACCCAGAATGCCTCCATGCTGGCGCCACGTACTTTTCTTGACGTTAGCCAGAAATGTATCGAGTCCCAGATTATTGAAGCCCAGGCGGTTAATCAATGCCTGCGCTTCAGGGATACGAAACATTCTGGGCTTAGGATTGCCGGGTTGCGCGCGCGGCGTGACGGTGCCGACTTCGATAAAACCAAATCCCAGATTACCCATCGCATCGATATGCGCGCCATTTTTGTCTAATCCGGCAGCAAGTCCGACTGGATTGCGTAACGACAACCCCATTAGTTTGGTCGGGGCTAAGGCGCGTTCGCGCATGAAACCGCGCGTCAGAGAACAATCGTAGGCGCGTTGCAGGGCCGATAGCGTAGCCTCGTGAGCGGCTTCAGGGTCCATGGCGAATAGAGCCTGGCGGGCGAGGGGATAAGCATGAAAGAGAATCGACATAGCAAGCGGATGTAAGTGAATTAAAGTGCGGGGTCGGGACTATCCTGCCAGACCCCATTTATTCTGAACTGGGCAGGTTTGAAACCCGCCTTGTAAGCCATTTTGTTACTCTGACTTACCCAGTATCCCAGATAGAGCCAGGGTAATTTTAACTGCCTGCACTGCCTGATCTGCCAGAGAATACCGTAGGTACCTAAACTGCCTGAGGCATCAGGGTCATAAAAGGTATAAACCGACGAAAGGCCATGCTCGAGCATATCGATGATCGACACCATGCGCAGGATGCCATCTTCATCCCGAAACTCCACCATGCGCGTGTTGACACGACTGGTTAGTAAAAATTCACTGTATTGGGATCGGCTGTCATCATCCATGCCACCGCCTGGGTGGCGGGCGGCTTGATAACGCGCGTAAATATTGAAATGCTCTTCGGATAAGGCAAGTTCAGCTACGAGCGGCCGAAGATTCTGATGCCGCTTGTATGCCCGTTGCTGGCTTCTGTTGGGCGTGAATTTTTCTACATCCACCCGAATCGGAACGCAGGCTTGGCAACCATCGCAATGCGGACGATAGGTAAATAAGCCGCTGCGACGAAAGCCTTCATCCACCAGTCGGGAATAGACCTCGTTATTAATGAGATGACCCGGTGCGGCGACTTGCGAACGGGCTTCGCGTCCTAGCAAATAGCTGCAAGGGTAGGGGGCAGTCGCATAAAACTGCAGCGTCGCAAAAGGGAGTTCTTTAATTGTGCTCATCTACACCGGCAATATTATTGTGTTTTGAATATTTTGACCGCAATCGACCGCTTGAATCAATCCATCCTTGTCTCCAGGCTGGGGGTTCTTGAGTGCAGGCGTGCTTGATATGTTCAATAAATTCATCCCGCTCGACCGGATGTGCCCCCATGCTTGCAAGGTGGGCGGTTTGCATTTGACAGTCTATCCATAGAACGCCCTGGTTGCGTAAAAACTCCACCAAATATGCCAGAGCGATTTTGGATGCATCGGTTGCACGGCTGAACATGGATTCGCCGAAAAACATTTTGCCTATGCTCACGCCGTATAGGCCGCCGATCAACTCACCATCACGCCACGTTTCGATGCTGTGAACCTGGCCGGCCAGATGCCAGGCCAAATAGGCCAATTGCATTTCTTCAGTGATCCAGACGCCGGGTTGATCAGGATCGTCTCGGCGAGAACATGCCCGCAACACCTCGCTAAATGCAGTGTCAACACGAACCTGTATGCCATCCTGGCGAAACCCATCATCGTCTGCGAGTTCTTGACGTGCAGTCTGGCGTAGTTT
Organism: Sheuella amnicola; assembly: GCF_010499255.1. Classification (GTDB taxonomy): domain Bacteria; phylum Pseudomonadota; class Gammaproteobacteria; order Burkholderiales; family Burkholderiaceae_B; genus Zwartia; species Zwartia amnicola. The sequence goes on along the minus strand of NZ_JAAGRN010000014.1, from coordinate 12,272 downwards.
TTTGCGTAAAGAGTGTGACGGTTTGAACTCGTCGCACTTTAAAACCATCCGAGGGGCAAGCGACCACCACAGAATAGGCTCGCCTTCCTGATACCAAGGGAAAATGCCCTGCGAATATGCAGACTGCAAGCGCTTGATCGATAAGTCCGCACCCGCCGCTAGAAGGCCTGCCGGGTTGGTGAGAGCCCGGTGAACCGGTGGAAAGGGGGTGTCAACATCAAGCCAAGGCAGTTGCACCGAATTCATGGGCGGCGAGGGGATATGCGACTAGGTCAGGGACGATGCGGATTGCTGAGGGAATAGTGGTGCGTTTGAAAGTCGCCTGTTTTCAAGTCATCGATGTAGTGCTTTAGCGTGGTGGACACTGACTTGAAAGCCAGATTGTCCCAGGGGATTTCATCCAGTTCGTACCAGCGGGCCTCGATTGTTTCGGGTCCGGGATCCATGTCGGGGCCGGTAGCCTTGGCCAGAAAATACACATGCACCTGATCAACCTGGGGGATATCGATGACGGTATAAAGCATGCCGAGCTTGATTCCGACGCCGGCTTCCTCCTGCGTTTCGCGTTCAGCACCTTCGGACATGGTTTCGGCCAGTTCCATAAAGCCTGCCGGCAACGTCCAGGTGTTGGCGCGCGGCTCGATGGCGCGCAGGCATAGCAGAACCTTGCCTTCCCAGACGGGAAGCGTACCCACCACCAACCGTGGGTTTTGGTAATGAACCGCCCCGCAGTGTTCGCAGAGGTCGCGCTCGCGATTGTCGCCGGGAGGGGCTTTGCGGGTGATGGGCGTAGCACACTGGCTGCAAAATTTTTGCAGGCGTGGGGCCGGAAAATAAAAATCGGATTCTTGGCTCATGAAGCTGATTTTAAGGTATTAAAGCCGAGCAGCGCGCAAGCGTTATCCTGTCGGATAAAAGTCAGCGGAGCCGCGTTGGCGAGGGCTTGAAATCGGGCAGAACGGTCAAGAAGCGTTATCTGTACTGAAGAATTGGGATTTTCAAGTGCATCCAGCAGTGTGGATCCCGTCGGCGTGGACAGGATGTCGGATAGGGCAAGCAGATCCCGGTCATCCATTCGAGCTGGCCCTAAGTCGGTGGTGGCGTATAACTGACCTTGTTCGTCGGCAAACCAAGCGTTGACTTGTTTGACGATCACGTCGTTATGCGTGACGACTTCACCCTGATCAGGACGTAAATGCAGGATGAAAGGAGCAGCATCCAGGCGGACATATACCCGTTGAGGGCCATTCTGGAAAAACCATCTTCCATCAGGCTCGCAGGCGTAATTGCGATTCATGAAGCCCAGTATCTGAGTGTTGGTGATGCCTTCGCCCATCCCTCCCTGTTGCGCATCTCCCAGAGGATGCAACCGCCAGGCACCTCGGGCCGACAAGGACAGCCATCCGGTGACGGCAGGGACATTTGGCCAACGCTGCAATGCATCTAAAACGGATTGATCCATGATAGGTGATGCTCAAGTGAACGGTTAGGACATAGCCTGATCAGTGGCGGCTGTTTTTGGAGTTTTTTTCCAGAAATAGAAGAACAGGCTAACGCACTGGCATATGACCAGGCACAGAAATGCACTGGTGAGGGCATTACGGGAATTCATGCCAAAGGCTTTGAACATGTCCGTGAGCAGGCCAACTCCCCACTGGATGACAAAAACGCCGGCAAACATGACGAGATTGAAGGTGGTGAGGACGCGACCCGCCATGTTTTTTGGGTAAGCCAACGCGGTTTGGGTCTGCATCAGAATCACCGCGGGAACACCGGGTGTGAAAACAAGCCACATGATCCATGACGGGTATGCGCGCCAGACCAACATGATGATTCCGCAAATTAAAAACCAGAAAAAAGCGGCGACGGACTGACTTGCAAGGGGAATACCACGCTTTTCAAGTCGCGGGCTGATAAAGCTCATTGCGATATAACTGACCAAAAGCGCGGCATTGAAAAAGAGGAGTTTTTCGCTGGCCTCTACGGGCGACATGCCAAGAACCTCAGTCATCCATGGTCCGGCCCAGAGCGACTGAAACGCAGCAAAGCCACCGGCAAAAAAGATGGTTGTCGGGATGACCCTGAGCATGATCGGGTGTCGTAAAAGCGATATCAGGCTTGTCGGCTGATCCGCTGTCAAAGGTGTGTTGTGATGAAGATCATGGTCGCCGGTCATGAAATAGATCGCAGCGGCAACCGAGGCCAGCAGACCGGCTGACAAAACGAAGAATGGTCGCCAACCGATCCATTCGGCCAACGCTAGCGCAGGTTGAGTAGCGAATAATGCGCCCGAAGTCCCGGCAATCAGCATCCACAAAGCGAGTTGCGCTTGTTTGTGCGAGGCGAAACTACGCCGGAAATAGGCATAAGGTGCCATCAGGCATGCGGATACCCCTATGCCGATCATGATGCGTCCGATCGAAATCATCAGGAGGGATTGACCGGCTGCAACAACCAAAGCCCCTATCGCCGCGATGATCAGAAGATAGGACTCGGTTCGCCTTGCGCCATGACGATCCAGCCAAATACCAAGAGGCAACTGCATGGCGGCAAAGGACAGAAAAAAGGCGGAGGACAGCCATCCGAGTTCACCGGCCGATAAGGACAAATCCGATGCCAGAAGAGGGGCAAGGGCTGCATTAACCGAACGTAAGGCGTAAGATAGAAAGTAGCCGGCGGCAAAACTTACAAAAATGCGGACGGCATTTGCCCGAGAAATTGGGTTGCTGGAGTGTGAGGCAATATTAGGCATGGGATTCAGTTGGGACTTTAGTCCAATCGTAGCCTAATATAAGAGGAACCAAGTGGGAGGAGTCGAAATTGAATTCGATCCGAATCCGGAGTTTGAACTGTTGGAGGCGCAACCCGGAATCGAACCGAGGTACACGGATTTGCAATCCGCTGCATAACCACTCTGCCATTGCGCCAATAACGTGTCACTTTAGGGTTTAACACGTTGCAACAAGGGTGTAATCATACTACAACCTTGCCTGCGACTTTTTTAAGGATAAGAAACAATGAGCACAGGGATGAACCGTCGTGAATGGATGAAGTGGTCGGGTACTGCAATGGCCTTGTCGGCCTTGCCGGCTTGGGCGCAAACAACATGGCCGACCAAGGCGATTGTCATGGTGGTGCCTTTTCCTGCTGGGGGCGGTACGGATGCCTTTGCCAGACCCTTGTCCGCCGGCTGGACTGCGCAGCTCGGCAAACAGATCATCATCGACAATAGGGGCGGTGCCGGTGGCAACCTGGGGGCAGGTGTTGCCGCCAAGGCGGCCGGTGACGGCTATACGCTGTTCATGGGCGGGGTCCATCACTCGATTGCCCCTTCCATGTATCCCAAACTTGATTACGATCTTCAGAAGGATTTCATCCCCCTGGCATTGGTCGTGCGCGTGCCCCAAGTGCTTGTTGTCAATGACAAAAAAGTGCCCGCTGATTACAAAGCCTTCATGGAGGCGATCCGCAAGAACCCCGGCAAGTACAACTATGGCTCAGCCGGTTCTGGTACATCGCATCATCTGGCAGGCGAACTGTTCAAGATCCAGACTAAAACAGACATTACCCATGTGCCCTACAAGGGAGCAGGTCCTGCCTTGCAGGGGTTGCTCGCAGGCGACGTCGACATGATGTTTGACGGACTGGGCTCTTCTGCAAAATACATCACATCCGGCCGTTTGAAGCCATTGATGGTTGCGGGTGATAAGCGTAATCCCGCCTTCCCCGACATCCCTTGTGCGGCTGAACTGGGCTTGCCCGACTATACCGTGACCACCTGGTACGGTATCTGGGCACCTAAGGGCACGCCAGCGGATATACAGGCCAAAATTATCGCGGACATCGAGAAACTGCCCGATGTTGAGGTCGTCAAGACCGCGTGGGCTCAAAACGGTGCCGAGTATCCGAAATTGACCGGACCCGAGTTCGGAAAATTCGTCGATAGCGAGATCAAGCGCTGGGCTGAGGTCGTGAAGGCCTCGGGGGCGAAGCTGGATTGATTCAGTGCTTGATTAGCAAAACGCTCAATCGAAATTGTTAGTCTTAACCCGTGGATGTCACAAGCATTCGCGGGTTAATTTCTTTTGTGGCAGCCTTTGGTCTTTAGTCTAACGATAAATTCCACTGAGTTGATCAATCAGTTTCATTACCTTGTGTCTCAACTCTAGCGGTCCCAGCACTTCAACATCTGGTCCTTGCCGCAAAATATCCTGAAGCAGTTCCCAGTCCTCGCCATAGGGGACTTCCAGGGTGTAACTTCCATCGGCATGAACTTCACCGACCTGTTCGGGGTGCCATATTTCGCGTGCAACCCACTGCGCCCTGAAAGGGGTGAACTTTAATTTCGCCACTTGACGGTTTTTGCCGGTAAAAATTCCATAACTGGATTCGAAGGTTTCACGTAGTTGCTCTTCGGGTATGTCGATCGCCTTTTGTTCTAGCAGCGTGACGTTATTTATCGCATCCAGCGAAAAACTTCTTAAGCTTTCGCGCAGATGACAATAGGCATCCACATACCAATTGTCGCGGTAGTAAACCAATCGCTGTGGTGATATTTCTCTCTCGGTTGTTTGTCCGGTCGGCCGTGCAAAGTGCTGCATGGTGACCCGCTTGCGCTGAACTAGTGCGTAGGTGACAAGCTGAAAATAATCACCCGACACATGGCGCTGAGCCATCGGCAAGATACGAATCCTGTTTCTCGCTTCAGCAGAGTTACCGATACCGTCCTCAAGCAAACTTTCAAGCCGCTGTTTAAAGGGGGCTAACTGCGGATGTAGTAATCCACCAGGCTCAAGCTTTGAGATCAATTCAATCATCGTCAGCAATGAAACTATTTCTTGCTGATTGAACCAGATACCGGGCAATTCAAAGGTTTTATCGTTCGATTGCTGACGGATTAGCGCATAGCCTCGCAGTGAGGCGTCCCAAGCAAAAGGGATTCCTAGCCGGTCGCGCATATAGGCAAGATCTCGGTTCAATGTGGCGCGCGATACCTCTAAAGCTTCCTGCATCTGCTTCATGCTGACTGATTGCTTGGCCATCAACATGGCTTGAATCTTGTAAAAGCGTTCTGTGCGATCCATTTAATCCCGTCACTTAGCCGCAGTTCATTAGCAATAACTTAATGCTAATTATTGTTTAGTGCAAGTCGAATTGACTAGTAACGGGATTTAGCGTCCGTATACATTGAAGCCGCCCGCTCCATTCGGTAAAGTTTGAGTCAAACCATTGGAGTCATAGGTGTTATAGCCACCTGCTCCATTTGGTAGGGTCTGGCTCATCCCGTTAGGCCCATAACTGTTGTAGCCACCGGCACCATTAGGCATAACCTGTGTCATGCCGTTCGGACTGTAGATGTTGTAGCCGCCAGCGCCATTGGATTGAACCTGAGTCATTCCATTGGGTTCATACACGTTGTAACCACCGACACCATCAGGTAAAACTTGACTCATGCCATTTGGGCTGTAAACGTTATATCCACCCCCGCCATTAGGCAAAATTTGCGTCTGGGCGTTTGCAGCATTGATGCACAGCCCAAACGAGATCGAGCAGGTTAGACCCAGATCAAGCAGAATCACCGCGAGCGAGCATTTTTGAAGCATTGAAATCTCCCTTTAGGGAAATGATGCTCTCTTTACTGACTCACTGAGTGATACTGCGAATTCATTTTTTAAGATAAGTGTTGGATTGTTGAAGGTTCGGCTAGGCAAACATTTGGAAAAAAGCGTCTAGTGAATACGCGCCATCGACATCAGGTAGCGCTGGCATATTTGCAGTGATTTCAGTTGAAAAAGCGATCAATTCCTTGTCCAGTGAAATCAACACCACTTGGCTGCCTTTTTTGAAGTTCACGTTGGCAAGTTTGCCGAAAACAAGCATCGACTGATTGCGAATGGGACCATCCGAGTACAACCCGACTACTTTGCAATCCAGATCGGCCCATTGATCGCCCAATTGTGCCGAATTGCTGAGAATTCGAATAGCTCTGCCGATCTTTTGCTTGTGAGGTGAAGTCAGGCTGGCAAGTGCGTCTTCCCAAAGATTACGCTGTGTGCCGTTTGCGTTGGACAATTCGTAATCCAATGCCGTAAATACAGATTTATCCAACTGTGGGCGATCTTCAATGGCGTTGGATTTCTTGCCTGATTGAGTGGTTTTAGTTTTAGATGGTGCTTTAGGCTCTGCGCGCATTGAAGGCGTTTTTGCCCGATTCAGTGCAGGAGAAAAGCGCGTGATCAGCGCTTCTTCCTCAGTGGAGTAGGCGCTGACTTCGCCTGTAAACAAAAGGCTCATTGCAATATTGGCGGATTCGCGAAACCAAACCTCTAGACAATTACCCTCACCAAACGCACCCTTGACACGGTCAATACGTTCAGCTGGAGCCTGTTTAAGGCCACCGAGGTGCTGATTCATGCGAATTGCAATGCCACTGCCTGCCTTGCCGGCGTACATCACATCGTGATTCGAATCAGTCTTGCGGTGCAGCCAGAGATAAACCCCCGCTTTTGTGCTCTTTTTAGCATTCAGGCTGTCGAACAAAAATTGACCATTTAGGCCGGTCTTAAGGAAACCGGCTTTGGAAAAGCCCATGCTGTTCAATTCTTGCTCTGTAATCATTTCATGCCTCCAAGTGGGTGAAACTGCATATTACGAATAGATTGCAACAAAAAACGTAGCAAAACGATTTCTCAGTTCAAATTTCAAATCTCAGGCCGCTTGAATAAACCCCATCGGCCGTGCGCCAGTGCTTTTTTTCAGTGAAGTGGCTTTGTGCAGAGCGTTGAACACGGTTTGAGCCGTGTGATGTTTAACGAATTTAGACTGACGCAGGATTTGGGCAAAGTCACCTGGAGTCAGATTAATTAATTTTTGTACTGAAGCCCCCCAGATTTCGACATCTGATTTGATTTCAAGCTCAGCGCAAGTGGCTTTGAAAAGCCGCAAAGATTGAGCTGAGGTTAAGAAGTCAAATTTCAGGCACATATCAAAACGTCGCAAGGCAGCTTCATCAATGTCAGAAATTCGATTTGTGGAAGCGATAAAAATGCCTTCGAACGAATCAATTTCAGTCAGGATTTGATTCACCATGGTGATAGTCCATTTTTGATTTGACTGAGCGCGTTGGCTCAAAAAACTGTCCACTTCATCGAATTGCAAGAGGGCTTTCGTTTGACCGGCACGTTTAAAGGCAGCGGCAATATTTTGTTCGCACTCTCCAACAAAAGGGCTGAGCAGATCAGATGCCTTGAACGATAGATGAGGTAAGCCTAGGCTCTTAGCCAACCATTTGCCTGCTTCAGTTTTACCTGTGCCTGGTGGGCCAAACAAAATCAGGCGACCTTGGCCGTTTTGACGCATACCGTCCAGAATATCCGGCAAGCTCGCATCACAATGAATAAAAGCAGGATCAAAGCGTGGTTTGTCTGCGATCGCGTCGTCATTCATTGCGATTTCTGTTGCGCCTTGAATGCGAAGCTTGTCGTTGAGCAGTTGTAACGCCACCTGATTAAGGTCCAGTGTGGTCTTGTTTTTAGCGATCGTCTTCAGAACGGTTGCAGACTTTGAGATCAGCGCCGGTGAAATTGCAGGGGACTTTGCGGCCGCGCAAAGAGTTTTTTGATTCACAATGCCTTTAAACGCCCTTTTGAGTAGACGAAGGCGTTGAGTCTCAGGAGGCATGTTCATTTCAAAGCAAATTGCAAAACGGCGGATGTAAGCCAGATCGAAGTTGTCGATTGAGTTGGCAATCCAGATCGTTGGCAGGATGTTGCTTTCTAGGGTCTGATTGATATAGGACTTGAGTGCTGCGGTGGGGCTTTTATCGCAATCCGCGGCAAACATCGGAGCTGAGTCGAACACTTCTTCGCATTCGTCGAATAAGACAATCGTATGGCCTTGACTGAAAAAGGGTTGTGCCAGGCGATGGCTTCTGAATCGACGTGTAGCCGAAATCGGATCGCCAGCTTCATTGCAGGCGCTGACCTCCATCAATGTGCAGCCAAGCTCTTGTGCGACCAGTTTTGCGAACTGGGTTTTACCTGTACCGTTCATCCCGTATATCAAAACGTTGACGCCTGAATCCTTGCTTTTTAAGGCATGCATCAAGTATGTTTTAACTGTTTTTAGGCGATCTTTCACATGACGGTAATCCACAGAACGCAAGTGGCCTGCTGAGGCCTGATGCACAAGGCCTTGCAATATTTCGCACATGTTTTGCTGATCTTTCAGCATCAGGCTCACAAACATTGGAGTAATTAAATCAATGCAATAGCGCAGCGTGCCCGTGTTGTGCATATCAAACTGAATTAGTCCTGATTTACGCAAGGTGGATTGCGTGCCGAGCAGATTATTCAAGACGGCTGGCTCAAGACCAAGAACAGGCGCAACACTTTTAACAAGCAAAAACTCATTGAGATGATTGCCGATCATGTTGCAACAATCTGAGAGGATTTCTTCGGTATGAAGCAGAATAAAAAATCCAAGTACTAATTTTTCATTTTCCGAGAGCGCGACAATTTCAGACAGTTTGTCCAGATTGATTTTTATACGTTTAGGCAGAACGACAGCATGACCCAAGCTTGATTCCCATTCGTTTTGCTTTACCTTAAGTGCAGCCAGTAATGCGCTGAGGTTGTTTGAGTGGACAAAGCTTTCATAATTTTCAAGCCCGAGAAATTCGCAAACTTGTGCCAGGGTAAAGCTTGAAGAGCGATTAAACTGCTCAAGCGCAGGGGTGTAGAGCAAGGTGCGCAACATCCAGATACGAAGAGTCATTCCATACTCCTCGCTGGAATCAATCAGCTTTTGCAACTGAATCGTTGTCAATGCACTACATTCAAGAGCAGGAGGGCATTCAGACTCAATGGCTTCAACAAGTTTCAATTCTTCAGCGAAAATGTCCATTTCTGCTTGCCTATGGGGTCAGTGAGTGGCTTTACATACTAGTGCTCGATAGCGACAATATTCATAGCTATCTGAATATTTCAATCAATTGTTCGAAGGGATTTGAATGTCTAGCGCTTCTCAGATACGGCAGCAAAAACTGATCGATAGCATTCCAGAAAACGGGACGGCAAAAACTATAGGTCAGCTAGCAATTGAATTGCGGCCCTTTTATGCATTGCGCGATATAGACGAGAGGTCAGTAAAAGCTCGAATACGTTCCGATGTTGAATTGCTTAAGTTGGTATATAAAGATCTCCTTGAATGCGAAGGCGGTCGTAAGGATCAATCGGGGAAAAAATCCATTACGGTCAAATGGAAGAACAATTCCCGTCCCTTGAACCGTGTTGCCTTAAGCACTGCTCAGATGATTGCCTTTGCCACAATCAAAAAAATGGGTACTCACTTGCTTCCCAGGCATATGGAAGACTCGCTTTCTGTTTTTACTAGTGCATCTGAAAACGAGGCTATTTCCCAGTCTTCTGCGTTAAATCCACAGGCAGGTGACAGAAAAAATCGTAGTGCCGCCCAGAAATGGTTGAGCAAAATACAAAGCGTTCCTGAGCGCATCGAATTCATTGAGCCTGATGTCAGTCCGGATGTTGAAGAAAAGGTGCATCGGGCTCTCATGGAAGAGTCGGCAATTGATATCAAGTACAGAAATAACCAGAACTGGAAATCGGTGTCGCCCTTGGGTATCGCTCAGCAAGGGGCAAGGACTTATCTGGTTGCCCTGTACCAGAAACAGACGACTCCAATCACTCTGCTGCTTGCGCGCATCAGAGATGTCCGCCAATCTACAGCAATTTTCGAGTCCCCCGAGGGCTTCAAGCTAGATGCTTATTTGGCAAAAGGGATCGCCAAACCTGAATCTGCATTTTTGAGTCCCGATAAATACGGCAAAGACATTAAGCTCAAACTATGGGTTAAAGGCGATACGCAGTGGCTTAAAGAAACGCCCTTGAGCAGGGACCAATGGACAGAGTTATGCGACAGTGACCAACCACAAGGCGACTATATCCTATCTGCTACGGTGCGCATGACTGAAGGACTAGTCTGGTGGCTACTGAGCATGAGCTATCACGTGAAGGTTTTAGGGCCTCAGCACTTGATCAAACGGTTACAACACGATTTGCAACTGGCATCCCAAAATTATTCAAGCAAATTGACTGAATAAAAAGCGATAGCGACGGATTTTGTCGCATTCATGGTTCAAGATGTCACCATCAATCAATATAGATAGGTGAAGAATATGCTGACAAAGTCGCTCATTATTAGCCATCGGCAATGTCCCAAGCGCATGTGGTTGCAAGTCAATCAGCCTGAGCTTGCAGTGATCGATCCGTCAGCCCGCTCGCGAATGGAGGATGGCAATCATGTTGGCGATATTGCGCGTCAACTCCATCCTGACGGTGTTTTGATTTCAACGCTCAATCGCAAGCAGGCACTGACTGAAACAGCTGCGGTGCTCTCTGGTACGCGCCGATCGGTATTTGAGCCTGCATTCATGGCCGATGATGTATTGGTGCGTGTGGATTTGCTTTTGCCCGACGGCGATCACTATCGGGCAGTTGAGGTTAAATCCTCTACATCCGTCAAACCCTATCACCTTGATGATCTTACTGTACAGACATGGGTGATGCGAAAATCCGGATTGCCACTGTCACGGGTGTCGCTTGCCCATATCAACACCCAATTCGTATATCCCGGTCATCAGGATTATCAAGGCTTGTTTCATGAGGTAGATCTGACAGCAAAGGTAGAAGAAAAGATCCCTGAGGTCGCAGACTGGGTTCAGGCTGCCAAGGCAACTTTGGCCCTGGACGAAGTGCCGCAAGTGGTCTCTGGGCCGCAGTGCAGTGATCCCTTTGCGTGTCCGTTTGCCAGCCACTGTAAGCCTGTCGAACAAGAGGTCACTGAGTATCCGGTCGAGATTTTGCCGCGCGGCGCTAAGGAGGCTATCGAATTGCGCAAGGCGAATTATCGGGATTTACGCGAAGTTCCCACTGGAATACTTAAAAACGAGGTGCATGTTCGTGTGCATCGTGCCACGGTCAATGGGCAGGCAGAGCTTGATCGCCAAGCGAGCGAAATATTAAATGCGCTGCCATGGCCGCGGTATTACCTCGATTTTGAAACGGTTGCGACCGCAATCCCGTTATTTGCAGGGGTTCGTCCTTTTGAAGCCATTCCTTTTCAATGGTCATGCCATATTGAGCAGGAGGATGGCACACTTTCGCATAATGAATTTCTGGCACCAGACGGTGAAGACCCTCGACGGGCATTTGCCGAAACACTCATTAACAATCTAGGGCAGTCAGGGCCGATCATTGTCTTTAATCAATCCTTTGAAAAGGGCCGCATCTTATATTTGGCCGAGCTATTTCCCGATCTGATGCCCGAATTGAAAAAAGTGGCTGATCGTTTGTTTGATCTGCTTGTCGTGGCAAGAGAGCATTATTATCACCCTGATATGCGCGGTTCGTGGTCGATTAAATCTATCCTGCCAACCATTGCACCGGCACTGACTTATTCAAATCTTGACGTCGGACACGGCATGGATGCGCAGGACTCATACCGAAAAATGATTCGGCCAGATACGTCGCAAGCGGATCGTGAATCTTTGAGACATGCATTGCTTGAGTACTGTCAACTGGATACATACGCGATGGTGGTTGTTGCGAATGCATTCAGACTGGGTGAAGTTGATCACTCGTAAAAAATCTGCGACAAAATATCTCTTCTGACTGCTCTGTGTATTGCCTGCATTGCTTGCATCTTTTCGGGCTGACAAACGCGACTAGATTGCTGAGATTGCAAGGAGCGACTGACGCGCACTAATTGTCCGTCTCTAGCGTAAGTCGACGCGTATCGCATATCCATGTCTGCATCCTGAATCCGAAACGTTGTCCCTTCAGGGATTTTCGTGATCTTGATCGCAGGGTCAAAGACAAGCTCAAAATGCTCTTCATATGCATACGATGAGCACAGAAAAGGCCTTGTCGCTTCAAAGTCCGGGTTTGCGTAGCCCCGCCAACAAGCAGTCGATTGTCCTTGAAAATCCGCATGAATATCTGCCTGAATAAAGTAGTCAGTTAGAGGGTTAGTCATTAAAGACAATGATTTACCCTGGTAGTGCAAAATTTCGGTAACTTGTGCAGTCATGTCGAGTCCAGAGCTAAAAGAACAGTTTCGGGCAATAAATGTATGCGTCCGGCCAACCCATCTTGACCATCTGCCTGCGGTGCAAGTTTGGCAGTGACGGTTTTCGAAGCGTATCAGATCGTCTGTGGTTGCCAGTTGTGTGGCAGCAGATCCGTGATCTGGCG
>NZ_JAAGRN010000013.1 GCF_010499255.1 Sheuella amnicola | reverse complement strand
ATGATCTTGATTTGCATGTATTCCTCGTATGAAACCATCGCCGCTCAAAAAACGACGATTATCCCTTTGTCGAGGTGTATCAATTTTCACCTGCCGACCTGTATCAATTTACAGTTGCCGATGACAACGCCCCTGAATTTTAAGTCGAGGCGGTTAAGCAAGTTGTGGATAAGGGTCATTCGGTTGTCGATGTGGCCAAGCGACTGAGTATTGCAGAGGGTCTGATTTATACCTGGGTCAGAAAGTCTGCACAATCAGAACAACCATTGGCTGGTGACCTTCAAGTGCTACAAGACGAGGTGCTCAAACTGAAGGCTGAGCTGCGACGATCGACTGAGGAGCGTGACATCCTAAAAAAGGCCGCGGTGAGTTCAATTGATCAATGCAACACTATCTATTTAAATCGTCAGGAGGTGTTGTATGGCAAGGATGGGGCGTCCTGGGTTGTCAGATCAGGAAAAATCGGAATTGTGGCATCTATGGGAGCCCCAGGATATTCTGTGATTTGCGTGAAGCGGGAGTGGCTTGTACCGAAAATCGAGTTGCCAAGCTTATGCGAGCCGCTCAGATTCGATCGGTGCGAGGCCATAAACGTCCTCGATTCAAGGCAGGTAAGCCATCAGTCGTTGCACCAAATCAATTAAACGGCAGTTTCAACATGACACACCTGATCACGCATGCGTGACAGACATTACATACATTCGCACGTATGAGGGTTGGTTATATTTATCGGCGGTCTTGGACCTACACTCTCGCTCAGTCGTTGGATGGAGCATGGGGCCAAGAATGCAAACAAGTCTGGTTCTGGACGCATTGACAATGGCAGTCTGGCGACGTAAGCCCAAGGCACCTGTCATCATTCACTCAGATCAAGGCAGTCAATTTGGAAGCGACGCATTCACCCGCTGGTGTCACGATAACCGTTTGAGTCCCAGTATGAGCCGTCGAGGTAATTGCTGGGATAATGCGGTAGCGGAATCATTCTTTAGCAGTCTAAAGAGTGAGCTGGTTAAAAGAATATTCGCCACTCGTGACCAGGCTCGTTCAGAGATATTTGATTACATTGAAGGTTTCTATAATCGGATCAGGCGGCACAAACACTTAACAATTAAGTCCTTACGAGTTCGAAAGACGTCAAACTGCGTTATGAAAACGTCTACGAATTTGGGGGAATGCCATAATATATTTTGGTAAAGAACATCTGCCAATACTGGCGGGAAAACCATCTCATAAAGATAGTTAATCTTTGCATCAAAAACAATGGATGGTATAAAAAAATTTTGACTGTACTTAATGCCCAATCACGGTATTAATGCGGCAAGTCGCCAATCCATTACTTGAACGCATGAAAGAATTTAATACTAGTCCACAAAAAATACCTTTATTCCCCCTAAATACTGTACTTTTCCCGGATGGCCTTATTTCGCTCAAAATTTTTGAGGCTCGTTATCTCGACATGATCAAAAAATGCTTGCGTGACAAGACCGAATTCGGTGTCATCAGCATGATCAAAAATCCAGACATCGATAACCAAAGCTTGTCCTTCACATTTGCGAATATTGGAACACTCGCGCTCATTCAAGATTTTGATCCGATACAGCCTGCTTTATATATGACCAAATCGCTTGGTTCGCAACGATTCAAGTTATTGAAATTCGCTCAGGAAAGCAGTGGCTTATGGATGGGCGAAGTTGAATTGATGGAAAATGATCCACTTATCCCCATTCCCCAGGAACATCTAGGGATGTCCAAATTGCTGGGCGAAATTATTTCGACACTTCAAAGCAATGATCTACCGAGCGATGCAATCATCAAGAAGCCCTTTAGATTAGATGATTGTGGGTGGGTGTCTAATCGTATTGCTGAGATATTGCAAATTCCGCTTGCCCAAAAAAATCATCTCCTTGCTCAAACTAATCCCCGCATCAGACTCGACCTCATTGCTGAAATAATTGAAGACGATGATTTTAATAAAATCATGATGCACTAATGACATGTTCGGTAATCTGATTCGCAAAACGGTTTGGGAAATGGTCGGTGAAAGTGGTCCGCCCGTAAAGTTTTTAACACCAAAGGGGGATCGAGGTTTATTCGGTCCCGATTCAGTAGTTTGGATCATTCATGCCGACTTTATCACCATGATGATCGGAGGAATCAGTTCCTTAATTTTGCAGGCACTACATCCGCAAGCACTTGCAGGAATATGGGATCACTCTTCGTTTAGAGAAGATCTCAAGGGTCGCCTGAGTAGAACAGCATATTTTATAGCTGCAACGACATATGGGCCGACCGACATGGCCAATCAAGTCATTGACAGGGTGAATCATATCCACAGCAAAATATCCGGCTCAGATGAGTTTGGAAAACCCTATTCTGCTACAGACCCTCATTTACTTGCATGGGTTCATCTTACGGAAACACGTAGCTTTATGTGCGCCTATGAACATCATCGAAAAAATAATATGACTATAAATGAGAAAAATAAATATTTTTTTGAAATGAAAACCTTAGGTGAAAGAATGGGAGCGATAAACCTTCCTAGCACTTATGACAGCACCGAAAATGCAATAAAAAATTACATTCCAGAACTATATTATGGTGATCGAGCCAAGAGCATCATTCATTTACTTGAAAACTTTCCCGGCAATATGACGACCAAGCCTTTTATCAATCTTATTAGTCGGGCAAGCTTTATGAATCTACCAGATTGGGTTTATCCACTCATCAATAGAGCAAGGCCAACTTATTTTGAAAGACTTACTCTCCAAAAAAGTATTGGGATGATGGCTATCCCCGTTCGCAAAGCCCTCAAAGACGGCGTCGCTGCCCACTCCATTCGTCGAGTTTATGGGTAAGAATATCAAACTATTCAAAACAGTGACTACACTATTGTTCGTAGGTTGAAATGTTTTTAATAGCGCAATAGTCCGGGCAGAACTTTCAAAAGATTTAAGCGATGGCCAGCACGTGTTATTCATAAGTCATGCAAATGCAACCAGACAGCATACCTCTATGCTCTATGAATTTAATTACATCTAACAAGCCCTGACCAGTCTTGAGGTTAGTCATCACATAAGGCTTATTGGGTCGCATGCGTCGAGTGTCAGTCTCCATGATCTCTAAATTGGCACCAACGTGAGGTGCGAGATCGGTTTTATTGATCACCAGCAAATCAGATTTGGTGATTCCAGGACCTCCTTTGCGAGGGATTTTTTCTCCCCCTGCCACATCGATGACATAAATCGTCAAGTCTGACAATTCCGGACTGAAGGTTGCAGCCAAATTGTCACCACCAGACTCAATGAAAACGATATCCGCCTCTGGAAATTTCTCCAACATTCTGTCAACTGCTTCAAGGTTGATGGAAGCATCTTCTCGGATAGCCGTATGCGGACATCCGCCTGTTTCGACCCCCATGATCCGATCTGCGGGAAGCGCTCCAGAAATAGTAAGAAGACGCTGATCCTCTTTAGTGTATATGTCGTTAGTAATCGCCACGACATCATATTGGTCTCGAATCTGTTTACAAAGAACTTCCAACAAGGTCGTTTTGCCAGACCCAACCGGACCTCCAATGCCGACACGAAGAGGAGGAAGTTTTTTAGTGCGCAAGGACATAGTTTTCTCTCAACAGCTTTAGGAACGAAAAAGTCTTGAGTATTGTGTTTCGTGAATTGACGACAAAATAGCAAGTTGATGCGCAATGGTATTGAGTCGAGGTGGATCATGGGTTGCACGATCGAGCGCCTCCTCAACTACCGCAGGAATGAAGATGGAAATCTCCTGCAATATCCTTTGCCCCGATGTTTGCCCCAATGGAATGGACTTGATCGCTGCCATTGCCTGATTTTCGAGCCACGAAAAAAAATATGCTGTTAGTGCATGCCGCTTATCAATACCCCTGTATTGACACATATACGCATGCGCACAAGGGTAGGTTACAGGGTGGATGGACTGCAAGCTTGCTAGGTCTGCGACATCTACCCATGCCAATTGCTCCGAAAGCTTAACCAGTGACCAGCCCATCTGCTGAGTTTCTAGCCTAAATTCATTAGTTTCACGGCAGGCTAAAAACCATTCGTTCCAGTATTTGACTTGATCGACTTCACTTTTTTGCCATGCTTCATAGATCAACACCCAAATCGGCCCCTCGCAAGCTGCAATAGGTCCGGTCAAGATATCCTTGATCCAGCTGCAAGCATCTTTTTCATTCTTGACTAGCCCCACCGCCACAGCCGATTCGAACCCCTGAGAATAGCTAAAGCCCCCGATCGGAAGTGCAGGTGAAGCAATTTGCAGCAATTGGAGCAATGATGCCGCATTCATTTTTCACCGTTACCGGTACTTTCTTTTTTTGGAGATGCAGAATCTTGCAGAACAGTCTTACTCACATGGTTATGCACATGATACTGAGAGTGAACATGTCCGTGATCATGTAAATGCGTATGGTCATGTGCGTGGTATGCGGATTGAGCGAGACTATAGTCCTCCTTAAAACTTGCATCATGGCCGTGTTTATGACCACCACCGTATGCGCCATGCTCTGGCTCAAAGGGCAATGATGCTTGCTCGACCTTTACACCAATGAGACGCAACATATCTGACAAGACAGAATCGTCTTCCAGAAGCAGATGCGTCGGGCCAACCTCGACAGGCACATGACGGTTGCCCAAATGATAAGCCGCGCGAAGTAAGTCATGCGGGTTGTTGGCTGTCACCCTCAGAACATGTTCATTTTCAGCAACCACCATGATCAACCCACCATCATCGGCAACCAGCACATCTCCTGCCCTCATGACACTGCCTCTTTGCAGACTGATCGCAACCTCTTCCCCATTCGACAGGTTTGCTAACAGTCGGCTCTTACTGCGTTCATAAAAAGGCAAAACCAAGGATGGGGCTGCTTTCAGCAACGCGCGTGAAATCTGCCTGGCATGAATTTTTTTCGTTACAGAGCGCATGTTCAAAATAAGAAATATCGTTGTGCCATGGGCAATACGGCTGCAGGTTCGCATACCAACTCTACCCCGTCGGCATAAACTTGATAAGTTTCAGGGTCAACGCTGATGCTAGGCAGGTAGCTGTTGTGCACCATGTCAGATTTAGAAATTTGCCTAGTCTTTCTGACTGCTTCCAAGGGCTTTTTGAGTCCAAGGCATTGAACATCTGGATGATCGATTGCGGCAGACGAAACAAATGTAATAGCCACTTGTTCGGGTGCGAATGATCCAAACATAGGTCTATAGTGAACTGGCTGGGGCGTGGGTATTGATGCATTGGCATCACCCATCGGTGCAGCTGCGATGATGCCCCCCTTTAGAATAAGACTTGGTTTAACTCCAAAAAACGCTGGTTTCCAAATCACTAGATCCGCTAGCTTACCCACTTCAATGGAACCAACAACATGGCTGATACCATGAGTAATCGCAGGGTTGATCGAGTATTTTGCAATATATCTCTTGACCCTGTTGTTATCTGCGCGGCCGTCACCTGACAAGCTACCACGCTGAAGTTTCATCTTGTGTGCGGTTTGCCAAGTTCTGAGTATGACCTCCCCCACCCTACCCATAGCTTGGCTGTCTGAACTCATCATTGAGAACGCCCCGAGGTCATGCAAGATATCCTCGGCTGCTATCGTTTCTCGGCGGATCCGGCTCTCCGCAAATGCAATATCTTCGGTAATTGAAGGATCGAGGTGATGGCAAACCATCAACATGTCCAAATGTTCATCAACGGTATTAACGGTGTAGGGCATGGTAGGATTTGTGGACGACGGCAACACATTGGGCAAGGATGCAGCACGAATAATGTCGGGCGCGTGACCACCGCCAGCACCTTCCGTATGAAAAGTGTGGATCGTCCGTCCCTTGAACGACTTAATGGTCGAATCAACAAAACCAGATTCGTTCAGAGTGTCCGTATGAATAGCGACCTGAACATCCATATCCTCTGCCACACCCAGACAACAATCAATCGCAGCAGGTGTGGTTCCCCAATCTTCATGCAATTTCAGACCGATCGCACCAGCCTGCACCTGCTCGAAAAGCGGTCCTGGTAAGCTAGCATTGCCTTTACCTAAAAATCCTAGATTCATCGGAAATGCATCCGCGGCCTTCAACATACGATGAATGTGCCATGGTCCTGGTGTGCATGTGGTGGCAAAGGTCCCTGTGGCGGGACCAGTGCCGCCACCTAACATGGTCGTAACTCCACTCATTAAGGCTTCTTCGATCTGCTGTGGACAGATAAAATGAATATGGGAATCGATACCGCCAGGTGTGACAATCATTCCCTCTCCAGCAATGATTTCTGTACCCGGTCCGATGACAATGTCCACACCTGGCTGAATATCGGGATTGCCCGCTTTTCCTATTTTCTGAATGAAACCCTTTTTGATTCCGATGTCGGCTTTAACTACTCCCCAATGGTCGATGATCAAGGCATTAGTAATAACTGTGTCCGCACAATTCGCTGACAATCGCTGACTTTGGCCCATTCCATCTCGAATCACTTTGCCGCCACCAAACTTGACCTCCTCGCCGTAGATGGTGAAATCTCTTTCCACCTCTACCCATAGGGCCGTATCAGCTAGGCGAACTCTATCTCCAGTAGTGGGACCAAACATTTCAGCGTATGCACGTCTGGATATCTTATTCATCGAGACTTCCCATGATATTGGCGTTGAATCCATAAACAATCCGATCACCGCCCAAGGCGACAAGCATGACTGTCCTTTTTTGACCTGGCTCAAATCGGACGGCCGTTCCAGCTGCAATATTGAGCCTGAAACCTCTGGCCTTGACTCTGTCAAACTGCAAGGCTTGATTGACCTCGTAAAAGTGATAATGGGATCCAACCTGAATCGGTCGATCGCCCGTATTTGTCACAGGGAGCAACAATATTTCACGATCTACATTCATGACAATATCGTCGCCTTGCACATCAATCTGACCTGGAATCATGGCATGCCCTATCGCTTGCGAGCCAATAACACCAGTACACCGATCAACAACATCGTGATGAGCTGCTCCCAGCCGATATGTGAATGCATCCATCCAAAAAGAGTGTGTTCAATATGTCCCTCATGAGCGATAGCAGTATGCCCAGTGCTTAATGCTATTAATATCGCAACAATAATTTTATTAAGCATGACTTGACCTCATTGAATTGGTTGATGAACGGTAACGAGCTTGGTTCCATCCGGAAACGTTGCCTCGACTTGAATTTCTGTGATCAGCTCGGGTACCCCTTCCATGACATCCTTCCTAGTCAACAACGTGGTGCCTTCATGCATCAGATCGGCGACAGTCCTGCCGTCTCTGGCACCTTCCATGATCGCAGCAGATAAAAATGCAACCGCTTCTGGATAGTTCAGCAACAACCCTCGACTACGGCGCCTTTCAGCAAGCAGTGCAGCAGTAAAAATCAGCAGCTTGTCTTTTTCTCTTGGTGTAAGTTCCATGTTTGTCTCGCGGATCTTGGTGTATCAAATAAAAATCAGGTATTCCATAAACGCAAATAATGAGAAGGCAATCCGCTCACAGTCTGCCTGAGGGACATCCACGTTTCGATGAATAATTGCTTTATGTCCTCAACTTCGTTCGCTAAAGCGCGTAGGACCATCAGGCCGTGGCCCTGATCCAAGTCGAGACAAGTCACTCCTACCCTGAAACTATCGGACCAAGGCAAGTTGGATGCCATATCCTCAGCACTTTCGCGCGTGACATTAACTGAACACAGCCACATCGTCCCGAAAACAGAAAATGAGGACAAACCGCAACTCGACTCAATAGCTTGACAAAATGGATCAAACTGAGAGGAATCTAACCAGACCAACTTGTCATTTAGAAACCATTCAGTGACTATGCTAGTTGTTGCATGCTGCCACGCCTCTCCGGAAGCCGTACGGCCCAGCTGATTAATTTCCCAAGCGATCAGACTCGAACCGACTTCCTGTTGGATCACCAATCTAGAACTAGCAGCAACATGATCGAAGAAAATATTCTCCTGTGGCAAATAGTCTAAATGTGCGTCTTTGTTAACTTGTAGATGAATAGTCTGGCTGGATGGCTTTCCGTTTGACTTGTACCATTTAGTTGCGCCAGGGGTAGTAAGCACCGTCTTTGATTCGTGACGACTGCTGACATTTATGCTGAGATGATCCCCTCCTGCAATCCCAGCTGGCGGGTGAAGAATCACAGCATGACATACTGCATTACCCTCTGGATAAAGTGCCTTTTGCACCATCAATGGGCCATGATGCTTTCTCTTAGACATCAGCGTCCTGTTTTCCCAGAAGGAAAACTCCAGCTCAAGAGCTGCCTGCCAGATTTGATGTGACATGTTCATACTGACAAAAAGCGACGGACTTCCGGACTATTCATGTCTGAATGCGGCCCAGACACAACGACTTCACCCCGAGACAACACCACAAATCGGTCTGCTAGTTCATTGGCGAAATCAAAGTATTGTTCACACAGCAAGATCGCCATGTCACCACGATCACGCAACATTCGAATAACTCGACCGATATCCTTGATTATGGATGGCTGGATACCCTCAGTTGGTTCATCAAAAATGATCAGTTTGGGTTCCGCCAACAATGCTCTGGCGATCGCAAGCTGTTGCTGTTGACCTCCTGACAAGTCACCTCCTCTTCTTCGCAGCATAGTTTTCAGCACAGGAAAGAGATCAAAGATCTCATGCTTGATCTGGCTTGCACGAGCGGAAGGCTTGATCGCCATACCCATCAAAAGATTTTCCTCAACTGTGAGTCTGGAGAAAATTTCCCGTCCTTGAGGAACATATGCCATGCGCAGTGCTGCTCTGCGATGTGGAGGTAGCGAGGTAATGTCCTGTCCTTCAAAAATAACCGTGCCCGACGATACAGGCTGCACACCCATCAAGCATTTCAGGAGGGTGGTTTTGCCTACACCATTTCTTCCCAGCAAAGCCAGACACTCGCCTTTTTTGACCGATAAGCTGACGCTGCGCAGCGTATGACTGCTACCGTAAAACTGCTGGATCGCATTAACTTCAAGCATGGCACTCATCGCCCCAGATAAACCTCTATTACTCTTTGATCAGACTGAACATGCTGCATGGTTCCCTCAGCAAGTACAGAACCTTCACTTAAAACAGTAACTTTGCCATCTCTGGCAATCTCAGTGACAAAATCCATGTCATGCTCCACCACGACAAGGGAGTGCTTTCCACGTAAGGTATTGAATAGCTCGGCAGTCCGTTCAGTTTCAGCATCAGTCATCCCTGCAACAGGCTCGTCTAGCAACAAAAGCTGTGGATCCTGCATCAACAGCATGCCTATTTCGAGCCATTGCTTTTGACCATGAGACAGCAAGCCAGCCTGTCGATATGCTTCGTTCGACAGACGCAACAACATAAGGATTTCATCGATTCGATCGCGCTGAGTACCAGTTAGTCTGGCAAACAGAGTCGACCAGACCTTCTTTTCGGCTTTCATTGCCAATTCCAAGTTTTCAAGTACAGTATGTTGCTCAAAAACAGTGGGACGTTGAAATTTTCTTCCAATCCCGGCTGTGGCAATCTGAGACTCGGACAATGTCGTTAGATCGATAGTTTGACCGAAATATGCCGTCCCAGAGGTTGGACGCGTTTTTCCGGTGATCACGTCCATCATTGTCGTCTTCCCTGCACCATTGGGCCCAATGATGCATCTGAGTTCACCCACACCAATGTCTAGATTTAGATCATTTAAGGCCCTGAATCCGTCAAATACCACGCTAATGGATTCGAGATAAAGAATGGCACCATGTGTGGTGTCCAACCCTGCTTTGGCAATTCTCCCATAACTTGGATCACCATTGGCTCCATCAAGAACAGCAATCGTAGACTGATCATCAAACACTTTCGCGATCATGCTCGAGCCTCCTTCGTATTCCAAAGACGCCGAAATAAACCGACCAATCCTTGTGGAAGAAATATTGTCACCAGAACAAAAATCAATCCAAGCGCATAGAGCCAAAACTCTGGAAATACACTCGTGAACCAGGTCTTGAGTCCGTTGATAGTGCCAGCACCAATAATCGGTCCGATCAATGTTCCACGGCCTCCTGTGGCAACCCATATAACCATCTCAATCGAATTTTCAGTCGACATTTCTCCAGGATTTATGATCCCTATTTGAGGTACGTACAATGCACCTGCAATCGCACACAACACAGCTGAAAGTGTCCAAATGAAAAGCTTGAAGCCCAAGGGCTCATAACCAATAAATCGAACTCTGCTTTCTGAATCCCTGATAGCCATCAACACCTTTCCAAGGCGTGATTGAGTGATGGCACGCGACAAAATTAGAGCAATCAACAAGATACTCAAGCTAATCCAGTACAAAGCCGCACGTGTTTCCGGCGCAGTTATGTCAAAGCCAAGGATTGTCTTGAAATCAGTAAAACCATTATTGCCACCAAACCCGGTCTCATTCCTGAAGAACAGCAACATGGCTGCAAAGGTCAGCGCCTGAGTAATGATAGAAAAATACACACCCTTAATGCGTGAACGAAATGCAAAGTATCCAAATAAAAAGGCCAAGACCCCAGGTACTAAAACAACTAATAGCATGGCGTACCAAAAATACTCGGTAAAGGACCAAAACCACGGAAATGATTTCCAGGATAAAAATGTCATGAAATCAGGAAGCAAATCTGGAGATGGCTTGGATGCTCTCATTAGATACATACCATGTGCATATCCGCCCAATGCGAAAAACAGACCATGGCCAAGTGACAGAATGCCCGCGTAGCCCCAAACCAAATCGAGGGCAAGGGCTGCCAAAGCGTAGCAAATAAACTTCCCAATCAATCCAATTGCATAGGATGAGACATGCAAGGCATGGCCAACCGGGACGATCATATTGAGCAAAGGCAACAACGCAAAGATAGTTGTCACAAAAAAAATCCCCATCCAAGCGCGAGCGTTATAGAGAGGCACTCTGGCTAATGTAGTTTGCCTCATTCAACACTCCTACCTTTGGGTGCGAAGAGTCCTTGCGGACGCTTTTGAACAAATAGAACAATGAGGAGAAGGATGGCAATCTTAGCAATCACGGCACCCCAGAAAGGCTCAATCAGCTTGTTGATTGCACCCAGACCTAATGCTGCCACCACAGTGCCTGCCAGCTGGCCGACCCCACCGAGCACAACAACCATAAAAGAGTCCACGATATAACTGCGACCCAGATCTGGACCTACATTTCCTAACTGAGACAACGCAACGCCACCTAATCCAGCTATGCCAGCACCCAGTCCAAACGCCATCATGTCTACCTTGCCCGTCGGCACACCGACGCAGTCGGCCATCCGCCTGTTTAATGTGATCGCCCGCACAAACAAGCCCAGACGAGTACGATTCAAAATCAGCCAGACCGTCAATACGACAATTAGAGAAAAAATCATGATTGCAATTCGGTTGTAACTGAGGACTAACCCCCCCATTACCGTCAACCCACCTGACATCCATGAAGGATTAGCTACCTCGACATTCTGCGCACCATATATAGATCGCACAACTTGCATAAGGATCAGACTAATGCCCCAGGTTGCCAGCAGGGTCTCAAGCGGCCGCCCATATAGCCAGCGAATTACCGTCCTCTCGATCGCCATTCCGACCAGTGCAGTAACAAGAAAAGCCACTGGCAGCGCTGCGATGAGGTACCAATTCATCCACTCTGGAAACCATGATTTGAACAAGGCCTGCATCATATATGTTGCATAGGCGCCAATCATAAGCAGCTCACCATGTGCCATATTGATAACGCCCATCAATCCGAATGTGATGGCAAGACCAAGCGCCGCGAGCAGAAGCACACTTCCAAGACTGATTCCAAAGAAGATATTGCCCGCCCAGGAGATCAAAGACTGATGACGATCAATCTGATTAATCGCTTGCAAAGCTGCACGACGCACTCGCTCGTCTGGTTCAGCAAACATGCCAGCACCATCTTTCTGAAGCAATGAAACGAGCGCTGGCCGATAATCACCAATACCGCTGGTGCCCAACATATTCACAGCCGAAAGGCGAACTTGCGGGTCGCTGCTTTTCAACTGCATACCCGCGAGCGCAATCTGCATGGCATCTTTTACGCGTCCGTCTCTTTCGCGCTGTAAGGCACGCTCAACGGTTGGAATATGAGAGGAATCAATTTCCTTCTGCATCCGAATAGCAGCGCTCAATCTAACCGATGCATCGGTTGCAAACAGTGCCACCGTTGCCTGAGATAGCTGAATAGCGCGACGTAACCGGTTATTAAGCATCAAGGGCTGCTCGTTACCAGATAATGGGACCTGATCACCACTAGCAATATCTATGACATCCTTACCTTCCTGAGTCACTAAGATATTGCCATTGCTAGAGACTAATACTTTTGACTCGATAAGTGCGGCCAATAATCTGGCCGCACCGGGCATATCACTTTGCCCTAGAGCTTGGATCGCCTGCAAACGTTCATTACTGCTATCGATTGCAAGGCGATGCAAGATGGACGGATCCACCCATGCCGAAGCAAAACCCCAGGAATGCCAGCACAACAGCATCCCCGAGATCAACAGCTTAAGAAAGTTAAGATGCTGTTTCATTTATAGGTAAATACCTGCTATCAAAGACCTTGCTTGCTTTCGTTGCCGGGAATATAAGGACTCCAGGGTTGCGCGCGGATTGGACCCTTGCTCTGCCAGACCACGCTGAACTGACCATTAGGCTGAATTTCACCGATGTAGACTGGCTTGTGTAGATGATGATTTGTCTTGTCCATCATGATCGTATAGCCGTCAGGAGCCTTGAACTGTTGGCCTGCCATAGCCTCAATCACCTTATCTACGTTAGTGGATTGGGATTTTTCCACTGCCTGTTTCCACATGTGGATGCCGATATAAGTTGCCTCCATCGGATCGTTAGTGACTGCTGAACTGTTGTTGGGCAGGTTTTTGGCCTTAGCATAGGCTTTCCACTTAGCAACAAACTCTTTGTTGACCGGGTTGTTCAATGACTCAAAGTAGTTCCAGGCTGCTAGGTGCCCAACCAATGGCTTAGTGTCAACACCGCGCAGTTCTTCCTCTCCTACTGAAAATGCCACGACAGGAACGTCTGTGGCCTTTAAACCGGCATTACCCAGTTCCTTGTAGAAAGGAACATTTGAGTCACCGTTGATGGTGGAAACCACTGCTGTCTTGCCACCTTGAGCAAATTTCTTGATATTGGCGACAATGGTCTGATAGTCGGAATGTCCGAACGGTGTGTAAATCTCTTCAATATCAGATTCCTTGACACCTTTGGATTTGAGAAATGCTCGTAGAATCTTATTTGTCGTACGCGGATAGACATAATCTGTGCCAAGAAGAACAAAACGTTTAGCACCACCACCTTCTTCGCTCATCAAGTACTCAACCGCAGGGATAGCCTGTTGGTTTGGCGCAGCACCGGTATAAAAGACGTTTTTCTCGAGCTCTTCACCCTCATACTGAACTGGGTAAAACAGTAAGCTGTTGAGCTCTTTAAATACCGGCAAGACTGATTTGCGTGAAACAGACGTCCAACACCCGAACACAGCAACAACTTTATCCTGACTAATAAGTTGCCGAGCTTTTTCTGCAAACAAGGGCCAATTAGACGCAGGATCTACGACCACTGCCTCGAGTTTTTTACCCATAACTCCACCGCTTGCGTTAATTTCATCGATCGTCATCAACGCCACGTCTTTCAGAGAGGTCTCCGAAATCGCCATAGTCCCTGACAATGAGTGAAGAATGCCCACCTTGATTGTTTCTTGAGCGTTTGCCTGCGGGAACCATCCTGCCATCGCAAGTGCGCTGACAGCTGTGATATGTTTGAGTACAAGTCTGCGTTTCATTCGTAAGCTCCTAGGTTCATGGTTCGAGCGGCGTTACCGCATCCTGGAATCACACACAACTCATGTTCAATCGAGTGATGCTTTGTGTATCAAGCAAGAACCATGCCAACTAAATCTTTTTGTGCTTCGAATGATCAACCGAAATGAAATAGCATTTTCAAATCTTTTTCACCTCATACAGAAAGCCCCCCCTACTGAAGTATTTTGAGTGACTAACATGCATACAAAACGCAGTAGTATTGCGAAATCACTCTAGTATCTCTATCCGTCTACAAGTTTGGGGAAGTTAGATTCAACTTGGTGCTATTCGCGCACCGTAATGATGCATTTTTTTGCAAGATTTACGAGTTATGTTCAAACTCTGCAAGAATGACAATCACTTTTCTGATCTCATGTATCGTGCTGTCTAAGATAGAACTCTTACGTGGAGGGAGGATTAAGGACATGAAAACTCCTGAATACCATCTTATTTGATGAGCGCCACATTCTGCGGGAACCATGTCTGCCACGTCCTGATCGTGGTGGATTTCAATTCCGGATATGTATTTCGGATGATCGCCCAACGGGAACGACGCACGCCATCAAACCAAGGCTTCTGCTTGATCGCCCTCATGACGATCTCAGAACAGCAGGAGGAGGACTTGCCGGAACCGACCGGACCCATCAGGCCACGGACAAAAGAATCGTCGTTGTGAAACGCAGCGGCATTTGGCCCCGGGGGGAAGTAACTCACCACCCCATCATCAACGTATTCCTCAACGACAGCTTCGGCAAGGACTTATCCAACAGGATCTTGATCGCCCTGATCTGAGAAGTATTGGCGCATATCGCTGTCCTGAGATCAGGTGGGATCAAAAGAAATTGAAAGACAAAGCTCGGACGTGAGATAGCAATAGCTCTGGAGTCCTCAGTACCCCCTATGTCCGTCCGATAAGGCCATGTAGGGGGTAGCGGTGGTCAACGTAAGACCGTCAGTTGTACGTCCAACAGTAATCACTTCTCATACTTTATCCGTCGGACAACCGCATAAAAAATAGCTCTCCGGTCCGTATGTGTAATTACTGAGATAGTCCGTTCTATCCTTCCCATACGGCGGAAGGATAGAACTCTCCTCCATTAGTGTTGTTTTGTGTTGCATTGAGTTACTTAAAAGGTGCTTGTATTGTTATGTGAACCAACGCATAAGACTCCGCTTGTTTTCATTAATTTTTTGAGAGCTAAACGAATTGCCGACCTTGCCCAAGTACACATTCACTTGGTCCACCATGTTCGCAAAGGTGAGACTGAGGACAACAAGCCGAATAAGTTTGACTTAAAGGGCTCAGGGGCAATTGCTGACCTTGCAGACCAAATATTTATGGTCTGGAGAAACAAAAAGCGAGAGGCATATTTCCAAGACCCACACCGAAAACCAGACCAAGACCTAGAGACTCAGGCTGGCGCTACGCTCGCAATTGTTAAGAATCGTCGCGTAGGCATCGAGAAAACATATGCGCTCTGGTTTGACCGAGCATCAAGGCAATTCTGCCCTACCAGTGACGCAAGGCCGTTTGATTTAACTATGGGGGCGCTAGCATGATGGCAATAGCGTTTGAAGACTTTGACCTCAGTGAAATCTTTGGGAAGCCTCACATAACCGAGACAGAGCTTGAGTACTACCCATGGTTGGGCTTTGAATTAGCCTCTGAGGACTGACTAAGGGGGGGGGCGGGTAAAAAGTCTGGAATATGAAAAGACAGTAAACCGCACTCATCCACACGCGCAGAGTAATGCTCCGGTCATTACCGTCTTGCAATAACAATAATATTCAAATACTGCGTGGTTAATGCCAATTCCGGATTATCGTGACCGATGATTCCGATTTATCGTGACCAGGCCAGAGCACAAATTTCA
>NZ_JAAGRN010000012.1 GCF_010499255.1 Sheuella amnicola | reverse complement strand
TATCGCCAGATCACGGATCTGCTGCCACACAACTGGCAACCACAGACGATCTGATACGCTTCGAAAACCGTCACTGCCAAACTTGCACCGCAGGCAGATGGTCAAGATGGGTTGGCCGGACGCATACTACTGATCAATGGATTACACGAAATCAGTTTGATGGTTTATCGGGCAAGGACGGAAAGTTCAAGGCCAGTAAATCCAAGTTACGTGATGTGATTGATATGGGGATCGATTTTGGATCAATTGTTGTCCATACAGTAAGCCCAGAAGAACGGGATAACAATGGACTGGCAAAACAGGTGAAGGAGGTGCTTCGTGCTCGTTCCTAGTCCGCCAAATCTATGTCCGCCGAATCCAACTGACAAATCGGACAGCGGGCTTGAAATGCTTATGCTTGTTGGCTTGCAGCCCGCTTTTTATAGCCCGCCAAATTTATACCCCCTGCGGCGGGCTTGGGAGCCTTACTACACAAGGGTTGTAGCCCGCCGTGGTTTTGGTACGTCTAGCGACGTTAGTCCGCTATGGCGGGCTATACGTCTACGGTGCTTTGACTTGATTTTTTGTGAGCACCGCCTGTCATTTTGTGGGGATGAAGTATGCATGCATACCTAAAAGCCGAAATCGCTAATTTGTGCAAAGAGGCCAGCACTTCTGATAAACGATCATCTCAATCACCTGTGTATACATACACACCATTACGTAACCAGATCATCAAACTTGTGTCTGAAATGCCTCCTGAACTGCGCCAGCGGTCGTGGTCAATCACAGAACTAGCAAAGCAGCTCAATGGTCGCTACAAAGCTCATCCACACCCCCAGAACATCGCCAAAGAGTTAATGGCCTTGGGCTGGCAAAGAACCCGTGTATGGACTTCTGAAGGCCGTGGATCACGTATCTGGCACCCACCTGTTTAAAAACCACCAACTAATTATCCATTAATGAGAATAGTAATCATGAAACCATTAAATATAGATCCCGCAGTACAGATCCGTTATGCAGAAAAGCTTACTGCTGAAAAGGTAAGTCGCATCATGAAAAATCCACAATCAAAACCTATGCTGCCTAAATTGCTAGATAAATTACCATCTTCAATTAGGGATACAGTACTCGTTGAAGTAACAAAAATCGCACATAGCATTGCAACTAACTCACATGATGAAGCTGCTATATTAATTTTCGACTATCTCGAAGCAGGCAAAGCTCAGGCAGCAGAGGCAATAGAACTATGGAAGTATTTAATCAAAACAGGGCAACCTACTGGCTCACAGTCTGCGTACAAGTCGGTTCAAAATGATATCGCCAATGTTGACTGTAAAATATATTCAGCAATTTACGCAGCAAGCATTGAACTAGATACGACAGGTCAGCTTTATAACGAATACACGATGATCCGTAGAATCCTTGATGAAGAGCTAGAGCGCATTAGGGATACCTACAAGACAACTTATCCCAAACCTAAGGCTCAGCTTGAATCAGAAAAACGGCAATATTTATCTGCGATGGAAAAATTCACTCACAACGTTACTGCATTCGCAGATCAAATCATCGAAGAGCTATCACCAGCGGTTTTGAACTTGAATAATAACTTGGAAAATTGTTTACAGGATTCTGCTATGAATCCAGCCTAAAAGGTACTGAAGCACCTGTATGGAAAAATATGCTGAAGGGACATACTCTAAGTTTACAAAGCATTGTCCGTCCAGAAACAAGAGGATAGCTGTACAGGTACTAGAACTGAATTTTTACACCAACATTCACTGCACCCAGAGTCTGACCACTGCGAGCTTCGCCAGATAGTCCAGCATACGCATAAGCGTTATCTGCGATCTTGGCTGTGCCATACAGACCAGCTTGAACAAATGCCGCACCAGCATTTGGTGTGGTGATGCTGGTGGACAATCCAGCCAGCGAAGCATTCATCGTTGGATTCAGCAGTCCTGATGAGTCAGCACCGACACCAACATAAGCACGGTAGGTGTATTTCTCGGTCATTGGATTGTTGGTTTTGGAGCCCACCGCCGCACCAATCACACCACGTACACCATTGCCTGTGTAGCTATTGACGCTCAGTGCCGAAGCCACGTCACCTTCATTGACACTGGACTGTGTGACCATCTGCCAAATGACACGAGCGAATGGCGTGACACGCAAGTTGGTGTCCAGATCAATCGGACGACTTAATCCCAAGCTGATCAGCGCATCATTGCCATTAATACTCTTGTTACTAAAGCCGCCGCTCAAGTTCGTAATGTCGCCACGTGACAGATTGCTTGAGTTCAAGCCAAAGCTTGCCATGGCATCGACCACGTATTCTTTTACAGGCATTTTGCCGTAAGCAAAGAGTGAGCCTTGCTGAATCGTACCCGAGCCATAAGTTGGATTCAACGTGGTGCTGGAGAGCGCAAAACCACCGCCTACGGTTAAACCGTTTGCTTTAATGAAATCCGAGCCAAACACCAGTTGATACAGATTGCTGTTCCAACCACCTGAGTAGCTGTCACTTGCGCGATTGCCTTTCTGGTAAGCCAGTTCACCCCAGACATTGCCGTTGGAAAACGACTCGTTTGCTGGATTGACATTTGGATTCGTGCTGACCGCAGAAGATGCCACACCACCATTCAATGCTGTGTTGGTGGTATTCATCAACGCGGTATTGCCCGCAGCATTGGTCATCGAATTAGGCAATCCAAGACCCATCGTGTCCCCCAATCGTGTCAATACTGCTTGTTGAACACGCTGAGTGGTTTGAGCGATGGTTGCTACTGCGGCGGCATAGACTTCACCTGCCAAGCTTTGTGCGTAAGAGGCAATACCAGAGCCTGACGTTTGATTCGAGATGCTGTAGAGCAGCTTGTCTTGGATGGAAGTAGATGTGCCTGATGTATTGGCTTGTGTGATTTGATCTAACACCCAGCCTACAGACTGTGCGTTTCTGTTGCCTGAAGCAGATGAAATTGTGGTCTTATATGACGATGGAACAACAGCCAAATCCAAGCTATTGCTGCTATTCATGTTGTAGAACGACACGAACTGTGTGCCTGAAGCCAGACCATCTGGTTGAACTAGGCTTGAGAATCGACCGTTGATGCCACCTGCCGCCGTAATGATTCGGAACTGGTCGCCCAGTTTAGGTGTGTAGGGGGTGCTACCGTAGCCAGATTCATCAGTGCTAAACAGGTTCTGTAGCATAGGCTTGAGAATGGAACCTGAGTTGATGATGAACTGACCATTGGTGATGTTCATAAACGAGTAATAACCCGTCGCACCAATGGGGGTTAGTTGGCTGGCTTGTATGGTTCCTGCGATATCTTGCTGGAATGTTGACCCACTGTTCATCGTTACAGATGAGTTCATCGCCAGATAGCCTGGTGAGTTACCAGGCTTGAGCAGTCCAAATACTTGAACTTCGCCATCAATCGTGCCTGAACCGCGAAGTTCGGCGCCAGTTGCCACAGTTACTGAACCCGAACCCAGTGAGCCGTTCTGTAACTCTAGCGCACCTTGTGAAACGGTCGTTCCACCGGTGTGGGAACTTGCGCCAACCAAAACCGTTTTGCCTGTGCCATTAAAAGTCAAAGCACCTGCGCCAGTAAATCCGCCAGACAACGTAGATTTACTCTTAGCAGCTGAAGTGATCCAGCCGTTATTGTTGGTTACGCTAAAACGCTGAGATGAAGATTCGCCTGCACCAAGCAACAGCGTTCCGCCGTCTAAAACGGGATTGGCTGTTGAGCCAACGCTGGATAGTTGGACTGATTGATTGGATGTGATGTTGGTTGTGCTTGAGCTACTGCTGCTACCGCTAGAGCTGTTGCTACTGCTACCTCCGCCACAACCACTAGCGCAAGTAACAATGAGATCCCAGTTTGTGCCTATCCTAGTAAGGGACCAATTGTAAGTACCATAAGTGCCAGAAGTTGCTCCTGGAATGTTGAGTTCATTCAGTCCAGTAAAAACGTTTGTGTATGTGCCTGCCACTAACGTGGAGGCTGGGACACCCGATACACCACCAGAATAAATACCAAAAGTGATTGAACCGGAAGGACTGGTGGCTGCAAGTTGACCGTATTTTGCGGTTGAAGTGACGATGAGATTGTAGTTGGTCGGAAGTGGTCCCCAGTGCTTTAGTGCGGTTGTGCTTGGTGTCGTACTGTCTCCACCTTGACCATTATTGAGATTTAAAACAGATCCCTTATCAAGAAAATTGTAAATACCATAGCCAGATCCTCCTGAGCTTAATGCACCGGTATTCGTTAAATTTGTGACGGTGCCTATTAACGTACCATCGCTGTTCTTTATTGCGGAGCCAGCTCCGCCAGAAACGTTACCTCCTTTAATTGAACCTGTATTTATTAAGTTTGTTACGTTACCTCGGTTCGAAAATGCATCGTTATTGCTAGTGATAGATCCACTGTTGTTAAAAGTTGTGATAGTAGAGTTAGAGTTCCAAATGCTGGTATTTGAAGTGTTTATGACACCAGTGCTGGAGTTTGTGAAGATGCTAATCCCAGGGGATGAGTTTCTTAACCCGATGTACCCGGTGATTGTTCCATCATTTACTACTGTAGAACCCGCGCCGCCCGCCAAAATGGCATTGCCCGAGGGGGGGGATAGGGCTGCTCCGCTAGAAATAGTGACTGCACAGTTGGCAGTTGAGGCAACTGAAACAGTAGAAAATCGCGTGCCACTAAGAATCTGTACAGGGCAAATGTCATCGACGACAGCGTGTGCGTGGTTAATTAACGCAAATACACTCAGTACTCCAAATAGAAAATAAAGCCTTTTTTCCGAGAGAGCTTTGCGAAACATTTTCCACATACCTTGCTTTTTAATTGGTTAGAAATATACCAAATAGCGTATGTGATTTGAATGGAAAGTAACTAGTAGAAATGTCCTTACAGAAGGTCTTGTAATCACAGCCGTGAAACAGCTCTAGCTTTACAAATGTCGTTCAAAACGACACTAACTTTCTCCATATTCCTGTATTCAACAGTGTGTACTACTAGTAGTACAAACAGCAAGTTTTCGTAATTTACGAGCCCAATGGCACTTGTTACTGACTTTTACTGACAGTTAAACGCAATCAATGGGCAGTTCGTATCGGTCATGAGCGCACCAATAGGTTGACTGCCTCGAGCTTCGCGCGAGAACCCCAGCAAAAGAATTTGGACGATTGACAGTTGAGATGGTTACGAACAACCTATCACTACAAACGAAATAAGGCCTAACAATGTGCGTATACATACATAGTAAAAAATAGGTCTCGCAATAAACGGGATACTTATCAATAGGGTACCCACCCCCACCCCCTTGGCCCATCCCCCTAGGCAGGGAGCAATTCAATTAATCCATACTGCAAGGCCAATCCCATAAATGCGTTCAGATATCAAAGCGTTCGCCTGAGCTAAATACAAATACATACCCAGTCCGCGTATCACCTGCAATCATTTGACCTTGCCATCCTAACGACTTTGCCAACTCCATAGCCACCACAGCGTGCACCATAACGCCACTATGCACATGATTAAAAGGACGGGTGATATGAATGCCAGTAGTAGTACTAGCTTTGATACGTGAGCCTCTGTAGTTAGTAGGTCCCAAATACTTTGTTGTGATCGTTTGCATGCTGCCTCCCAATGTCGTTTTTACAAAGGCAGCCGAAGTAGTGTTTTACACAGCGCCTAGTCATGGCAGGATTAACAATCGAAAAATCTTTTCTGGCTTAACAATGTGATAGGTATAAATCCCTTGAGCTTATAAGGAAAAGTAAATGTAAAATTGACCCAGCAGTGACCCAATACCGACCCATCCGAGTG
This sequence comes from Sheuella amnicola, assembly GCF_010499255.1. Classification (GTDB taxonomy): domain Bacteria; phylum Pseudomonadota; class Gammaproteobacteria; order Burkholderiales; family Burkholderiaceae_B; genus Zwartia; species Zwartia amnicola. Next base: position 50,173 of record NZ_JAAGRN010000012.1, on the reverse strand, counting down.
GTGAAATTCGGTAGTTTCTTTAGGTGTTATTTTGATCTGATGTTGTCAACATCGTTGACTTTGCTGGAATTATTGGTGGGCGGTACAAGGTTCGAACTTGTGACTTCCACCGTGTGAAGGTGGCACTCTACCGCTGAGTTAACCGCCCGATCTGATGCGCGCAAATAGCGGCAAGACTGGAGACTGGATCGTAAATCCAAGATCAAGATTATACACGGTCATCCGATTCCCCCTCAAAAATGGCATTTCTGCGTCATAATCATCCAAAACATACAAATACTTCGGAGACAAATTTTGAAAATCACGGCAATTACGGCCATTCCGCTATCCTTTCGCCTTCCGGAAGGAAAAACAGTCACGATGGGGATCGGCAGCACCAGCAAACGCGATGCCATTATCGTTAAAGTCGAAACATCTGAAGGTATTACAGGCTATGGCGAGGCCCATCCGGGACGCAGCCCCGGTGCGATCGTCAGCTTGATTCACAATACTCTCGCCCCCATGCTGATCGGCATGCAAGCCACCGATTGCGTCGGCGTATCGCAACGCGTGCATCGCATGCAATTATCGAGTCATGGCGTAGGCTCAGGCGCGTCACTCGGACTTGCAGGGATCGATATGGCGCTGTGGGATATCCGTGGTAAAGCAGCCAAGATGCCGCTGTACGAATTACTTGGTGGCAGCAAGCGCCGAATTCCGGCCTATGCCGGAGGTATTTCGCTTGGTTTTCAAAAAAAGGAATCATTGGCCGAGGAAGCTCTCGACTATGTCGCTCGCGGCTACAAGGCCGTGAAGTTGCGTTTGGGTGATAGCGCACGCAACGATATCGAGCGCGTCCTGCATGTCAGAAAAATGCTTGGTGATGATATTGATATTTTGACCGATGCCAACACCAATTACACAATGGCACAGGCTCGCCAGGTTTTACCGGTACTTGCGGAAATCAAGGCGGGGTGGCTTGAAGAGCCCTTTGCCTGCAACGACTTCCATTCTTATCGAGAGGCGGCAAAAATCACTCCCCTCGTTCCAATCGCCGCTGGCGAAAACCACTACAACCGGTTTGAGTTTGCGCAGATACTCGAGGCCGGTGCAATTCAAATCTGGCAACCTGATTTGTCCAAGTGTGGCGGCATCACGGAAGGGCTTCGAATTGCGGCGATGGCATCGGCCTACCGCATTCCGATGAATACACACAGTTCGGCGACGGGCATCAACCATGCCGCTACCATACATTTCGCCGCAGCAATCGAAAATTCAGGTTACTTCGAAGCCTGTGTCTCTCACTTCAATCCTCTTCGCGACATGTTTGGAGAGGCATTCAAAATCGGTGCGGACGGATGCGTCGAGCCACCTGATCGCCCGGGCATCGGTCTTGAAATCGATGAAGCGATATTCGCACAATACCCCCTGATCGATGGCCCTGGCTATGTTGTCAAATTCTAAGGAGAGGCAAATGAGAAATTCAATCAAACATATTCTGTTGTCCCTGGGTACCGTGTCAATATGCGCCGGCGCCTTCACCGGCACTGCAAGTGCGCAAAACTACCCAGAACGATCGATCAAAATCGTTGTGCCTTATCCACCCGGAGGCTTTAACGACACGCTTGCCCGAATCTCCAGCGACAAACTTTCCAAAGTCTGGAATCAGACTGTTACGGTTGAAAATAAACCTGGTGGCAACACAACGATCGGCAACAACTATGTCGCCAAATCTCCCGCAGATGGATATACATGGCTAGTGTCGCCTTTGCCTTTCTCGGTATTGCCTGCGCTTTATGGGGACAAACTTCCATATGACGCACTTAAGGACTTTCAGCCCTTGATCTGGGCTGGTAGCGCCCAGAATGTTTTAGCGGTGCGTAATACGCTGCCAGTCAGGTCCGTAAAAGAATTGATCGAATATGCGAATAAAAATCCCGGCAAATTGAATTATGGATCCACCGGATCGGGTTCTTCCAACCATCTATCGATGGAGCTCTTCATGAGCATGACTGGAACGAAAATGGTGCATATTCCGTTCAAAGGCAGCGCACCCGCAGTGGCGGCATTGATAGGCGGCGACACGGATGTTTTATTCGACAACATTCCAAACATCATTTCCCAGATCAAATCAGGCAGCGTGACACCGATCGCAGTCACCGGAAGCAAGCCATCGCCCATGCTACCGGGGATCCCGACTGTAGCTGAATCCGGCGTCCCCGGATATGAAGTGAATGTATGGTTTGGCATTCAGATGCCCGCGGGTACACCAAAAGCAATCGTCGACAAGGCTAACCGTCAACTTGCCGAAATTTACAAAACGGAAGAGGTAACCAAACGATTTAATGATCAAGGGGTGGAAGTTGTTGCAAGCACTCCCGAAGAGTTCAAGAAAATGATCGCAAGCGAGGCGGCCAAGTGGGCCAAAGTGGTCAAAGATGCCGGGATCAAAATCGAATGAAAATCCTAGACGTCACACTCACTCTATTTGCCTGGGATGAAATCCCATCGACAAGCTATGGCGCGCATACAGGCCGCTTTGAGGGGGGCAGCAAACTGGGGCTGCTCAGCATCTCGACCGACTCCGGCATCACAGGGCATGCTTTTCTAGGGTCCGCCTTTTATCCGGCAGACATGGACGGCGCGACACTCATCAAATATCTGAAGCCGATATTAGTGGGGCAAAATCCTCTGGATCGCGAACGCCTATATAAAGCGATGTGGAAACGTGTCCGGACAACAACTGCCCGGTCAATTGGTGCGTGTGACGTTGCGCTATGGGACATTGCAGGTAAGGTGGCCGGGCTGCCGATTCATCAATTGTTAGGTTCGTTTCGCACCAAGGTGCCCGCATACATCAGCTCTGCTGTTTTGGCCTCCCCGCAAGCATACGCCGATGAAGCTTTACATTACAAATCACTGAACCTTATTGCTTACAAAATTCATCCTCCACAAATCTGGCGCGACGACATCAAGGTTTGCGAGGCCGTGCGAAAAGCTGTGGGTGATGATTATCTATTGATGCTGGACTCCGTTTGGTCTTACGACTATCAGCAGGCGTTGCGAGTCGGGCAGGTTATTCAGGACCTTGGTTATTACTGGTATGAAGACCCTCTCGCCGATGCTGACATCTACAACTATGTAGAGCTCAAAAAACATTTGAGCATTCCGATCATGGCAACCGAATATCCCGCAGGTGGGCTCGATTCGTACGCACCGTGGATCAAGGAGAGAGCTACCGATTTTCTGCGCGGGGATGTTGCCGTCAAAGGCGGAATCACCACATTAATGAAAACTGCGCATTTGGCGGAAGCATTTCATTTAAATTACGAAGTTCACCATGGCGGGAACTCCCTAAACAATTTTGCAAATCTGCATGTAATCATGGCACTGCAAAATACTGAATTTTTTGAGGTCTTACTGCCCTCAGCGTCCCAAAAATACGGTTTGATCGAAGACATTCAAATTGATGCCGATGGTATGGTGCACGCACCTTCCGAACCGGGTCTAGGCGCGCAAATCGATTTTGAGTTGATCAAACGAAAAACGCTTGGCATTTTGAGCTAAATGTTACGCTTTTGGTTCATATAGCCGCCAGAGGCTGTCTTTTTTGGCAGCCTTGTCCAAAGAAACCAAGTATTGTTCGTGCGCCTCGAGCTCTTCTGCACTCGACCAAATGACAGGTAACTCCATCGGATCCTGGCTTTGTTCAACCGCCTTGACCCCCCGGGGCTCGGGCGCATCAAACTGATCGATCATGAGGCTATCCTGGCCTCTGGTCATCGCCAGCCAAACCTCTCCGAGAAGGCGAGAGTCAAGCAAAGCACCGTGCAATGTTCGGTGCGCATTGGAAATACCGTATCGATCGCACAATGCATCGAGTGAATTGCGTTTGCCGGGATGCAACGTCTTTGCATGAACGAGAGAATCGGTCACGCCTTCGCAAAAAGTCGTGACAGGAGGCTTTCCGATACGGGCCAGCTCCGCATTCAGAAACTTCACATCGAACGGGGCGTTATGAATGATCAGTTCAGCACCGGCGATAAACTCCAGAAACTCGTCGGCAACATCTTCGAAGGCGGGCTTGTCTTCGAGAAAATCCAGCGTCAGGCCATGCACCCTCAAAGCCTCGGGATCGCTATCGCGATCGGGCTTTAAGTAGGTATGATAATCACGTCCGGTGATATTGCGGTTAACGATCTCGACCGCACCGATTTCAATCACGCGGTGTCCATAGGCCGGCTCGAGTCCGGTGGTTTCAGTATCTAAAATAATCCAGCGCATAGTCGTCATCATAAGGCATTGGATCGGGCTTCATCCACTCCTCGATTGGCCAGCAGATCCGCCCGCTCATTGCCCGGATCGCCATTGTGCCCTTTCACCCATCTCCATTCGATCTGATGGCGCTGGACCTGCTCATCCATCAATTGCCATAAATCGGCGTTTTTAACGGGTTTTTTATCGGAGGTTCGCCATCCACGCAGTTTCCATCCATGAATCCACTCAGTCATACCTTTCATGACATATTGCGAGTCCACGTGCAATACAACCTGACAAGAGCGCTTCAAGACGCGTAGGCCTTCTATAACCGCCATCATTTCCATTCGATTATTCGTGGTCAGGGGATCACCACCGTGCAAGGTTTTTTCAACCTGACCGAACTTCAATAGCACTCCCCAACCACCGGGGCCAGGATTACCCTTGCATGCACCGTCAGTCCAGATTTCCACTTTTTGATCTGTTTGCGTCATGTTGGTCAATTCATGCCTTCCCTGGAATCTTTCAAAACTTGAGTCGTTTGACTTGTCGCAACTCCGTGAGTTGTAGCGCGCGCTCTGGTTTTTTTTGCTGGCGACTTCCAGTCAGGCATCAACAAACGCAAGCCCGATACGCGTTTAATCGCAGAAACAACATACACTCCCCCGCAAACTGGCCACCATCGATCTCCGGCGTGCTCCATGAATGAAAACCGATCAATCCACTTTTTGGTTGCAAAAGCTGGAACATAGCACCCGAAGTGCCCTCGATCGATATCAAATGAAAGAAGTTTTAACCAATCTTTTAGTCTAGGCAGAGAAACTAGTTTTGCATGCTTTTCGGGTAACCAGGGCTTGGCAAATGGCAATCGATTTCTTAATCCCCAAAGACTCCAGGGATTAAATCCGGAAATCACGACACGCCCCTCTGGCACCAAAACCCTCTCCGCTTCCCTCAATACCTGATGGGGATTCATTGAAGATTCCAAACCATGCGGCAACAAAAGTAAATCAATACTCTGCGATGCAAATGGTAAAAGCTCAGACTCTGAAAGAACCAGAACACCCTCACCGCCAGGAGGAAATGATGTATTTTTAGATGAAAAAGCGTACAACTTGAATGAAATTCGATTATTTTCAAGAAAATCTTGCCCGCAAGCGCCTACTTGTAATGCGTTAAAACCAAAAACATCAGCTACAACGGCATCAAATTTAGATTTTTCCCACTCAAGCATGTATTTGCCGGAATCGCTTCGAAACCAGTCTGCAAGATTTACAATGGAAGGCTGTGCTTTAGACACTCTATACCTGAGAATAAAAAAATTGACCAAGTCATTTTTGCCCGAGGGACATTCGTTCGTTGCCCAAACATTAAATGGGATAACGGCCGTACGCGCATTCAACGACAACTATATTTGGCTGATCGCGAGCGAGAAGTCAGCGATTGTTGTCGACCCGGGCCAAGCAGAACCCGTGCTCGAAATCCTTTCGCGCCTCAAACTCGAATTAACTGCCATTCTACTCACCCATCACCATCAAGATCATGTCGGCGGGGTCAAAAAGCTTCTTGAAACGACTGGTGCAAAAGTATGGGGCCCCGCAACCGAAGACCTTCCTCATTGTGACAACCCTTTGGTTGAAGGCGATCGATTTGAAGATCGCAAGATCGGAATCGAGCTATCCGTTCTGGATGTTCCGGGCCACACCGCGGGGCATATTGCCTTTGCAGGCACGTTCAATGGCGAGCCGGTGCTGTTTTGCGGAGACACATTATTTGCCACCGGATGTGGCAGGTTGTTCGAAGGTACTGCGCAACAGATGGTGAGTTCCCTGGCCAAATTAGCTGCGCTGCCTACCAGTACAAAAGTCTATTGCGCACACGAATATACACTTTCCAATATGCGCTGGGCGCTTACGGTCGATCCCGAAAATCAGGATTTGCAAAGTTGGCATCAGATCGCAGTAAATCAGCGCAACCTCAATGAGCCAACCATTCCGAGCACGATCGGGCAAGAATTGGCTTGCAACCCTTTTATGCGTACTCAACAAAAAGCTGTCGTGAACGCGACCACTCAATGGGCAAACCGCAACCTGGATACACCGGTCGAGGTATTTGCCGCACTCAGAGAGTGGAAGAACCATTTCCGATAAAACCATGCGTCTGTTTCGTTTATCTCTCCTTCTTTGCCTGGCGATTCTGGCCGGTTGTGCCGGCACCTCGCGTCAGGATGGTCGCTATGTTGCCCAAGATACGTCGCGGACCATCGACCTGACCGTTGCGCCCACGGATGTCTGGGAAAGAATTCGTCGTGGCTACGCCATCCCTAATCTGGATACGCCTTTAGTCGATAAGTGGACTGCGTATTATGCGTCGCACCCCGAGGCGATGCAGCGGATGGCAACGCGCGCAGGTAAATATCTCTATTACATTGTCGATGAAATCAATCGACGCGGCCTGCCCACCGAACTTGCCCTGCTTCCATTTGTGGAAAGCGCCTATAACCCGATCGCATATTCTTCGGCCAGGGCTTCCGGCCTGTGGCAGTTCATTCCCAGCACGGGAACGCAATTCAAGTTAAAACAGGATTGGTGGCACGATCAGAGGCGAGACCCCATCGCATCGACGAACGCCGCACTGGATTATCTCGAGTATTTGTTCGAATTTCAGGGAGATTGGTATCTGGCGCTCGCCTCATATAACTGGGGAGAAGGATCGGTCAAGCGTGCAATCGCCCGCAACCTTGCTGCAGGCAAGCCTACTGATTACGTTTCCCTGAGCATGCCGGACGAAACCCGCAATTACGTTCCCAAGCTTCAGGCCATCAAGAACATCGTTGCCGATCCCGAAAAATACGCAGTACTGTTGCCGGTCGTTGACAATGAACCCTACTTTGTTTCGGTCAAAAAGTCTGTCGATATTGATTTTCATGTCGCCGCTGAACTGGCTGAAATGCCAATCGAAGACTTCAAGGCGCTGAACCCTTCTTTCAATCAGCCTATTATCTCGGCAATGGAAGATCATTCCGTCATCCTGCCACGCGATAAAGTCGACATCTTCAACACTAATCTGGCCGAATACAAAGGAGAGTTGTCGTCCTGGAAGATTTACGAAGCTTCGCAAGGTGAAACGTTTTCATCAATCGCGAGCAAGTTTGGCGTATCCGAAGCACGCCTTCGTGAAGCCAACCGGATTCCTTCGAACATGCGAAGCGCCAGCAATCAGTCATTAATGATTCCGGCACCTGCGGGTCAAGGGATTCAGTTGGCGCCTCCAACACCGACCAGTGCGCCAAAACTGGCGGGAAAGGTCGATCCGAACACTCGAGTTCGCACCCATGTTGTTCGAAAAGGCGAAACACTTCAAAGTATCGCACGGCAATACGGAACAACCCCCAGCACGATACGATCTCTGAACAACATGAAAAATGATACCGTCAGGTCTGGCATGAAGTTACGCATTCCCGGTACAGGCAACCGCAGTTGATTTTTTTTGATTATCGATTTTTTTTACTAGGATCCGAACATGGGCTTTCTAACTGGCAAACGCATACTGATTACAGGCGTGATTTCTAACCGATCCATCGCTTATGGCATTGCGCAAGCTTGCCACGAACAAGGCGCCGAGCTTGCCTTCACTTATGTAGGTGAGCGCTTTCAGGAGCGTGTTACCGAGTTTGCGGCTGAATTCGGCAGCAAAATCGTATTGCCTTGCGACGTCAGCTCGGATGCCGAAATCGAAGCAACATTCGCCGAACTTGCAAAACATTGGGACGGCCTGGATGGACTGGTTCATTCGATCGGTTTCGCGCCTCGGGAGGCGATTGCAGGGGATTTTCTCGAAGGCATTTCGCGCGAGGCATTCAGAATCGCGCACGACATATCGGCTTACAGCTTCCCTGCACTTGCCAAAGCCGCCAAGCCAATGATGAAGGGGCGAAATGGCGCACTGTTAACGCTTACCTATCTTGGTGCCGAAAAGGCCATGGCCAACTACAACACGATGGGTTTAGCTAAGGCCTCTCTCGAAGCAAGCGTACGCTACCTGGCATCCGGATTGGGGCCTGAGGGAATCCGAGCCAACGGCATTTCGGCCGGACCTATTAAAACCTTGGCCGCTAGCGGCATTAAGGACTTTTCTTCGATTCTGAAATTCGTCGAGTCGAATGCTCCTTTGCGTCGTAACGTCACAATCGAACAGGTTGGCAATGTTGCAGCCTTTCTGCTGTCGGATCTAGCATCGGGCGTGACGGGAGAAATCATTCACGTTGACTCGGGATTTTCGAATATTGTTGCCGGACTGATTGAGTAACTCCATTCACCCGTCCCAATCACATTGACACGAGATAAGGCATGACATTGTTTAAAAAATTCCGTACACAAGCCAAAATCGGTGCAATCTTTGCCTTGTCACTATTGGGCGGGGTAGTCACTGACACTGTTGCTCAGGAAGGCGCAGTTAAAAACTATCCAGACAAGCAAATCCGAATCATCGTTCCCTACTCCGCCGGCGGATCAACAGACGCTCTGGCTAGACTGGTTGCGGGAGAGCTTACTGGAGCCTGGAAGCAAACTGTCATTGTCGAAAACAAACCTGGAGCGGGTGGCATGATCGGTAACGACCTCGTCGCCAAGGCAGCGCCGGACGGATATACCGTACTACTCGGAATTACCGCGATCATCCAGGGCCCTCATCTGTTCGCCAAGATCCCTTACGACGTAGACAAAGATCTGACACCCGTGGCGCAAATCGGCCTCTCGTCCGACTTTCTTGTTGTTAAAGCAAGCTTTCCGGCCAATACTTTTGAAGAGTTCATCAAAGTAGTCAAAGCTAATCCCGGGAAGTTCAGTTACGGATCTTACGGTGCGGCTACGTCGTCCAACATTCACGGTGAAATGCTCAAAAAGCAGGCTGGACTGGAAATGACCCACATCCCATATAAAGGCGGCGCACCCCAATTGACTGACTTGCTTGGAGGTCAATTGGATGCGGCATTTGTTGACGTGGCTAATTTACGCGCCCAAATCAAGTCTGACAAAATAAAAATCTTGGCATCAACCGGTGAAAAACGCTCGGAAATCCTTCCTGATGTGCGCACATTCACTGAAATGGGCTACAAGGATTTCGAGCCATACGGCTTCTTTACATTCTTTTTGCCCAGTAAAACACCCAAGCCCATTGTGGATAAACTTTCAAACGAAATTCTGCGTTTGCTGAGAACGCCGGAAAATAAGGCAAAAATTGAAGGCATGGGTTTGCAGGCCACATTTACTGGTGCCGATGCTCTTGCCCCTCTGATGAAGCGTGACAGCGAAATCTGGGGCAAAGTCATCAAAGAGGGCAACATCAAAGTAGAGCAATAATTCACATTGACCGGCACCGTTGCATCAAGCCCCGACTCTATGTGTCGGGAGCGAGCTTTTCAATAATCGCGTTCTGATTCAAACCTCGAATCAGAACGCGTTTTTTTCGACCCGTGTGGCCCGACAGCAATTCAATCTGTTTTTTTGTCGTGCCCAATACATCGGCAAGCCATGCAATCAAAACTTCATTTGCCTTGTTTTCTACCGCGGGTGCATTCAGTGAAATTTTTAACCGCCCATCATGTTCGCCCACCACTCGCGTGACCTTCGCACCCGGTTGACAATGAAGCATCAGGGCAGCGCCGTCTTTATGCACACCCAACCAAGCAGTCACTTCAACCCCGCAATATGCATCAGTAAAGCGCCCAGCGATCCGGTCGTCAGAATGATGTAAACAGGGTTGATGCGAGTCAACAGAATAATCGTGAACGTGATCACAGCCAAAGATATCGAGACAGGACCGGCAATTGCAGACTTGGCTACCGCGAACACCCCCGAACACATTAATCCAATCGAAATCGGCTCCAGTGCATTTTGCACCGCCCGGCGCATGGGTCCCTCACCGATTCGAGTCCAGAGCCGTCCAACAAAAAGACAAAGAAGGCTAGATGGAATAAAAAAGGACAGCAATACAACCAGCGCACCAAGCAGTCCGGCAATCTGGAAACCGAACACTAGCACCATCATCATGTTTGGCCCCGGGGCAAGCTGGCCAATACTGTAAATGTGCACGAATGTTGTGTGATCAATACTGTAGCGCTGAGCCAAGACCGTTTGCATCTCTGGCAACACGGCAGTACCCCCGCCCACAGCCAACAAAGACAACATCGAAAAGACCAATGCCAAGTGGATCAGTGCACTCATTTTTCGTGCCTCGGCCAGTAAAGCAGCAGAGAAATCGGTGCCATGACGGCAAGCACCCAGATCAGCGACAGCTTGAATATGCTCATCAGCACAAAAGTTGCGACAATGATTAGTAAGGACTTCAAATGCCTGAAATGTTCTGAACCGATTTTGTAGGTAACGGCCGAAAGCAAACCCGTTGCTCCTGCGGCCACACCAGCCAGCAACAAATTCACGGCCGGATGATCTTCTCCTGCGCTGTAAGCCAAGCCGGCAATCAGTACAAACAGCCCCCCCGGCAAGATCAGGCCACAAATCGCCGCAATTGCGCCCCAAGCGCCTCGCAAACGATCTCCAGCCAGACAAGCGAGATTGACGGAGTTCAAGCCGGGCATGGTTTGACTGATGGCAAGTGTTGCCATGAATTCATCGGGGGTCAGCCACTTTCTTTTTTCAATCAATAGCATCCTTTCATAGGCAATAATTCCTCCTCCGAAACTGACCGCACCAATCAAAAGAAACTCGATAAAAATGGACCACAACGAAGTGGGCGATGCAGGATGCGGTGAAATCTCTTTCCTAGATGCAGTCGTTGCGACTGGAGCTGCACTCATTCTGGCTTCCCGTAAATCAACGCGGTTTTAGTCGTACCGCTGGCCAGCCAGTCCGGCAGGGCCAACTGCAAGCTCTTGAAAAATTTATCCGCTTTTTTATGCGCGGCAGTCTCGGCACGATTTTCATTGTTGACACGATATGAAAACGCAAGCTCTCCAATAATGGGATCGCCCACGCTGCGCATCCAGATTCCGATATCGCAATGCGCCTGAACAGTCTCACCGAAAACCAGATTGCCTAATGGCAGGCAGGCCTCCAGAATCTTGTTGGTGCGCCCTCCAACAATACGGATAGGTACATCATCTGCGATACCAAGCTTCTTCAAGTCCGGAAAAAATCCGATGACACTTTTCATGCTGCGATCAAAAACGCTATCAACCGGAACCGTGTCGAGAATCGCGTTATTGGAATAAATCATTCGAGCCGTACCCAAGCCATCGCCACGCAGAATTTCTTCTTTCAATCTCAGGCGAGCCTTTTGGGCAATCTGCGGCTTTGGATCATACGCAAGCGAGTCGATCAACGAGTGTGCTCGACATTTCATCGTCACTTCGCACCAGTCGTCCACCCAAACGTTTTGACGCGACTCGCGGACACGCAGAATCAGATTATTGCGCCTGAAGTGCTCACCCGGTGTGTCGTAAAAATAAACATTGCGCAAGCCGGTATTGGCATTGTCCAGATGAAAAAATTCAACACCGGATTTTTGGCAAAAAGCCACAAGCAAATTACTAAGTTGGGCGATCTTGCTTCTGCGGTCCAAGCCATTGGGATTGATCAGGAGCTTAAATTCCCGATTCGTGACACGCTTGTCGAGTTGATTCTTTTTCGACGGCTTGTCACTCTTTTTCTCCTTGTCAGTGACTTGCTTTGTTTCACCTTGGAATTCTTTTCCCTTTGTGTCGTTCTTCTTTTTAATTTTTTCTGATTTCAAGCAAGTCTCCCAAGTAATCCATCACTAAATCAAGTCGTTAAATACGGGGATACGAACCAAACATTTTGATTAAACGTCTGAGATCCCTGTAAACCTGTAACGAAGAAACGGCAATCAATGAAATCGAAATCGGCACTACGGATATATAACCGGATGTTTTGAAGCTGATCGCGCCAAACGCACCCCCGATCAAAAACATACTGAAAATCAACAAATGCGTTTTCAACTTTTGCTGATTGGCTTGCACAGGATGAACCTGATTGCCTTGCGCAGAGCGATTCCAATAAATAAGTCTACCTAGCTCGATTCCAATATCAGTGACGATTCCGGTCATATGCGTCGTTCGAATTTCGGCTTTTGAAATCTTGGTGATGATGGCGTTTTGCAAACCCATCATGAAACAAAGCATCAACGCAATTGTCGGAACTGTCAATGGAGTCAAGACGTTCAGATTGGCCCCAAGCACCCCGAAAATTAGTAACAAAAGCGCCTCGAGCAGGAGTGGCAGGGCGTATTCGCTGTAGATTTTGTGTCTGCGCCCCCAACTCACCATAATCGTGCTTATCATGGAGCCAATAACAAACGAAAAAAGCATGGAGAACGCTCCAAGCACAGGAATCACATCCTGAAGCGCCACGTTATCTCCAATGCTCGAGATGATCCCTGTCATATGGGACGTGTATTGCGAGATCGCGAGAAAACCACCCGCATTAATCGTGCCGGCAACAAAAGCCAAATACGCACCCAACTGACGGTTGGTTTTTTGACTTCTATGCGGACTGGTAAGACGACTAATTGTCTGTAGCGGCATTAAATTGCGGGTCGAGTATTTAAGAGGTAGTTGATCTGGATTAACAATTCAGTTGATTATAGGGATATTTCACCCGAATCCGCCCCCAAATCAACTCGAAATTTAAGTTAGACTTGGGGTTGTACCTTTTTACCTTATTCGCGGGAGATCTCTAGGATGATTATTTCAAGAAATGCATGGATCGTTGTTGCCGATGGCAGCCGTGCAAGTGTGTACGAAAACGTAGGTGAAATCGGTGAGATCAGCCTGAAGCTTTTGAAGGCAGTGGATCAAAAACACGAACCTGGCTCACACGCGGGCGAGGGCCAGCATAAATCGTCCACTCAAGAGTACAGAGACCCTCACGCAGCTGCAAAGCATAATTTCCTGCACGCTCTGGTCGAAAGTCTTGCACACGATGCGCAAGCGAGCAAATTCTCTGAATTGGTTCTGATTGCCTCACCTGCCGCACTGGGTGATATGCGTCAAAAGATGCCTGCCGCACTCGAAAAGAAAATCGTCAAGCAGATCAGTAAAGACTACTCGCACATGGCACCGAATGAATTAAGCAAGACGTTGATGCACTCCACCGACTAAATGCTCCACAAGGCTCGCGCGCCTGTCGCGCGAGTTGCCTCTAACGGCGATGGTTGATCCATGCGGTTGCCATGCCGAGCAATAACCCCCAGAAAGCACTCCCTATACCAAGCATCGTCACCCCTGATGCTGTAACAAGAAAAGTGACCAATGCCGCCTCGCGCTCTTTTTCATCCGAAAGCGCGGCAGCCAAACCGTTGCCTATCGTGCCCAACAAAGCTAAACCTGCAATCGCAACAATCAGTGCGCGAGGAAACGCAGCGAAAAGACTCACGACTGTTGCCCCTAAAATCCCTGTTGCCAAATAAAACAATCCAGCCCAAACAGCAGCCATGTAACGTTTTTTAGGATCCGGATCGGCATCCTTGCTCATGCATAACGCGGCTGTGATAGCAGCGAGATTGAAGGAAAACCCGCCAAAAGGGGCAAGCAATAAACCAGTCAAACCAGTCCATCCGATCAATGGTGATGCTGGTGTGGTGTAACCGTTGGCCCGCAACACTGCGAGGCCCGGAACGTTCTGGGAAGCCATCGTCACGATAAAAAGCGGCAAACCAACCCCAAGCAAAGACGTCCAGTCGAAAACCGGGGTAATCCACATCGGCTGCGCAATGCTGACACTGACTGAGTCCAGGAGAATTAATCCTTGCGAAGCAGCCACGAGCATGCCAATGAAAAAAGTAATCGGCACTGCATAAATCGGAAACAATCGACGTCCGATCAAATAACATCCGAGCATCACGCCAACAAGCAACCATTGGGTGGGGAAAACAACGAAGACATCCATTCCGAAGCGCAAAAGCACCCCTGCAAGCATTGCCGCGGCAAGCGTCTTAGGAACATGCTTCATGATTCGATCAAACCATCCAGAAAACCCGACAATCGTGATCAAAAGGGAGTTGAACAGGAACACCCCAATGGCCTGCGACATGGATAAACCGGCGAGTCCGGTAATCAGGAGTGCGGCCCCGGGCGTAGACCAGGCGGTCAGGATCGGCGTTCGAAAATAAAGAGACAATCCGATGCATGTAAGCGCCATACCCAAACCTAATGCGCACATCCAGGATGTGAGTTCCGCAGGGCTAGCTCCGGCAGCGCCGGCTGCCTGAAACACAATCGCGGCGGAACTTGTGTATCCGACAAGCACTGCGATAAAACCTGCGGATACATGTGATATTTTGAACATCACCGACGGCCGCCCATCACCTCTTCGTTGCGATCGGGGTCCGGGGCCGCGCCAAAACGGGTCATTTGCTTGCCATCCTTACCCATGTATATGTACATCATGAGCGGATCACTGCCACGCATATAGCGATAACCCCAAACCCACTGCCTGGCATGCCCGATACCATCTTCAGTCATATTGGCTGGCGGTCCGAATTCGCAACGGATTGCCTCCGGAGTCCATTTCTGGCCATTACCGAGGATGGCGAATTGACCATCGTTCAATATCTGACGGGGTGCGCTTACTTTATTGTCGGTTCCGACAATCAAAGCGTATGCAGTTTCACCTTCTGGCTGCTGGGTCCAGACCATCCGACGCGAACCATCAGGCTGGGAACACGTGATAGACGGACGGCCAAATTTCTGAACGACATCGTCAATCGGCGTACCGGACTGTACACTCGAAACCGATGCACAACCCGAAATCAAAAACAGAACTGCGGTGGCACAACCGAATGCCACGCGCGATGATTGGGGGGCTCTTTTTGACGACATGACTGTCTCGCTTGTTTGATGGGTGAAGGTGAATTTGCCCATCATAGCGTTACCCGCCCTCATTGAACAAGCAATCCGCCCTCGGCCTCCATATCTACGCCCTCGATGCATGCCCGTCCGACAAGTATTTTGAGATACTGCTGGGTCGCACGATCAAGGCTTGCGGCATACAAAGCTTGCGCAATTTGTGGATGCACATGTTCGAACGGCAGCAATTTACCGTCAACGCACTGATCGATACGAATGATATGAAATCCGTACCTTGTCTGCACCAAATGATCTATCAAACCCGGTTGTTTTTCGGAAAAAATAGCTCGATCGAATTCGGCTACGCTGTCGCCGCGGGAAAGTTGTCCAAGACTACCACCAAGTGCGGACGAGGGGCAGTTGGAAAATTCTTTGGCGTATTCAGCAAAACGCTCAGGGTTTGATTTCACAAGCGCTAAAACCTCGTTAGCTTTGTCCCTCAACTTATCCAGATTGACGTCCGGGGTCACCTGAAACAAGATATGACTTGCGCTCACCAGTGCGCCGACTACAAACCGTTCTGGGTGGGATTGATAATGACGAAAACAATCTTCCTCTGAAGCGGAGGGACAACGCACCTGCTGTTCAAGCAACGCTGAGGCTGCCGCATCGGGATGCGAAATATCGAAACCGCATTTCTTCGCCTCGTCCAGAACAACCTGCTGAATCACCAGGGCGCGCAGTGCCTCGTCCATCGGACGGGCCGCGCGTTCGTGATGGCGAATCTCCTCATCGATCTGGGCATCGGTAATTTCAACTCCATTGACGTGTACGCTCATGGCAATTCCTTATCAACTCAACGACGACGAACCAGCTGCCACGGACGAACCAGATACGTCACCGAACCGAAACCGCTCCAGACATGAACCAAGCGTGTAAACGGAAAAATCACGAATAGTGTCATCCCCATGAACATATGCAACTTGAACAACATGGGTGCTTCAAGCATGAATGTCGACGCATCGCCCTGAAAGGTCAACAAATGCTGGGCCCACATCATCAGCGTCACCATTACGGAACCATCGCTATGCTTGACCGACTGGGTAATGGTTGCCAATCCGAGCAACAATGCACCCAGAATCCACAGCAGCAGAATCTTGTCACCAACGGTTGTAACCGCCGAAATACGGGCATTGGTAAAACGACGATAAATCAACAACGACAGCCCTGCGAGGCAAATCGCTCCCATGATGCCACCGGCCACGACAGCAACCATCTGCTTGGTTTCATGAGAAATACCGAGCACATGCCAAACCCACAACGGGGTCAAAAGACCGAACAAGTGGCCGAAAAAAAGGCCAAGTATGCCGATATGAAAAAGGATATTGCCCAGTCGCAATTGACCGCGGTAAAGCAACTGGGAAGAGTCGCTTTTCCATGTGTATTGCTCTCTTTCGAACCTGACCAGACTACCGAGCAGAAAAATCGAAAGTGCAATGTAAGGATAAATTCCAAAAACGAAATGATTCAGATAACTCATGATTTGCTCCTGATCTGCATCAACTATGCTTCAAAGACTGACCGTTACCACCTGGCATGGCGGGGCGCCGCGGATAGAAGTGAATGGCTTGAGTGGCGGATGGCTTCAGCAAAGGTTCTACCCCATCCTCGCCGGGGCCAAAGGTTTCAAGCGCTTCATCCATATCGCGAACGGGTGGCTCTTCAAATGGCAAAGGCTTGACATCGCAGCGGGCAACGATCGAATCGAACACAACGGCATACGGACTGCCATTGGCATGAAGTTTTTCACCGATCATGGCCAGCACGTGAATCGCATCTCCCAACAATTGTTTGGATTTCTCTTGCGGGATGTGTGCCAAAAATTCAAGGAACAGGGGCACGTAATCCGGCAATTCGTCAGGCACCATCAAAAATCCATTGTTGCGATATTCGGTCAGCAGGTCGACCATCGCCTGCCCCCGGTCGCGGCTTTCGCCATGGATATGCTCGAAAAGGTGCAGGCTATGCTTCTGATTACGATCGAAAGTCGCGACGTAGTTCTCTTGCAGCGCAATCAGTGGATTACTTTCGAGATACTGCAATAGGGAATCAAGTTCTAAAGACAATTGCTTGTCTCGCTGAACAATCGATCTGATTTCAGGTAGTGAATCCAGCATGGGCTGTTCGGGATAACACAGCAGTGCAGAAAGTATTTTGAATGTTTGCATCATTTATCTCCGGAGCCGGCCGAATCACGGCCGACGCATAGGTTCAAATTGTTTCGGTTCGCGCCTTACGCGATTTAGGCATGTCGATGAAAATCTCACTGCCCTGCTTTTTCTTGCCGAACAACGTTCCTTCGGAAGATCCACCGGAACAACCGTTTCCAAACGTGAATCCGCAACTACCTTTATCGTTAAAGCTGTCTTCGACCAACTCTTTATGACTGGTAGGCACAACAAAACGGTCTTCGTAATTCGCGATGGCCATGATCTGATACATATCCTCAACCTCTGCCGGAGTCAGTCCGACTTGTCCAAGAACAGCCAGATCCTTTTCGTCATGCACCGATTCCGAACGCTTGTACGCACGCATCGCGAGCATCCGTTCTAATGCGTGGACAATCGGAGCCTCTTTGCCGGCGGTCAAAAGATTGGCCAGATACCGGACCGGAATGCGCAGACTTTTCACGTCAGGGATAATGCCATTCATTCCCATATGCCCTGCCTCTGCGGCTGACTGGATGGGCGAAAGCGGTGGTATGTACCAAACCATCGGCAACGTTCTGTACTCGGGATGCAATGGGAAGGCCACCTTCCACTCGCAAGCCATCTTATATACAGGCGACTTACGAGCGGCCTCCAACCAGCTTTCCGGAATGCCTTGTTTGCGGGCTTGGGCGATGACCTCTTCCGAATTCGGATCGAGAAACACATCAAGCTGGCTTTGATACAGATCCTGTTCATTACTCACCGATGCGGCGCCCTCTATCTTGTCAGCGTCGTAAAGCATGACGCCAAGATAGCGAATACGGCCAACGCATGTTTCCGAACATACTGTCGGCTGACCTGCTTCGATGCGCGGAAAACAGAACGTGCACTTCTCCGCCTTTCCGCTTTGCCAGTTGTAATAAATCTTCTTGTAGGGACAACCGGAAATACACATGCGCCAACCGCGGCACTTGTCCTGATCAACCAGCACAATACCGTCATCTTCCCGTTTATATATCGAGCCGGAAGGGCAACTCGCCACGCAAGTCGGGTTCAGGCAATGTTCGCAAAGCCTGGGCAGATACATCATGAACGTGTTTTCGAAGGTGGAATACATCTCCTTCTGAACGCCTTCAAACAATGCATCCTTGCTGCGCGCATGGAATTCGCCACCCAGATCATCTTCCCAGTTAGGACCCCACTCGATCTTCTCCATCTTTTTACCGGTAATCACCGATACCGGACGAGCTGTCGGGGGCGTCTTACTCAAAGGTGCCTGTTGCAAATGCTCGTAGTCATATGTGAAAGGCTCGTAATAATCATCAATGGCAGGAAGATTAGGGTTGGCAAAAATATTCGCCAAGATCCTTAATTTACTGCCCTGTCTGGGTTCAAGCTTGCCTGCGGAGTTACGTTGCCAGCCACCAAGCCACTTCTTCTGGTTTTCCCACTCCTTGGGATATCCAATTCCTGGTTTGGTCTCGACGTTGTTAAACCAGGCGTATTCAACACCATCCCGACTCGTCCAAACATTTTTACAGGTAACCGAACACGTATGGCAACCGATACATTTGTCCAGATTCAGCACCATCCCTACTTGTGCACGAATTTTCATTTTGCGACCTCTTCTTCCAGCTTGCCTTCGAGCCAATCGACCTTGTTCATCTTGCGCAGAATCACGAATTCATCACGATTGCTTCCGACTGTTCCGTAATAATTGAATCCCCACGCCTGTTGCGCATATCCACCGATCATGTGCGTTGGCTTGAGAACCGTGCGCGTCACGGAGTTGTGAATTCCTCCCCGGAATCCGCTCATCTCCGACCCCGGTGTATTCACGATCTTTTCCTGAGCGTGATACATCAAGCACATTCCATCCGGAATGCGCTGACTGACGACAACACGCGCCGTCAGCGTTCCATTGACGTTAAACACTTCTACCCAGTCGTTATCGACCAGACCGGCCTTTTTGGCTTCATCCTCTGAAATCCAGACATGAGGCCCACCGCGACTGAGTGTCAGCATGCGCAGATTGTCGGAATAGGTCGAGTGAATCCCCCATTTCTGGTGTGGCGTCAACCAGTTCAGAACGATTTCCTTGTTGCCGTTTGGCTTGACGCCCAACATCGGTTTAATCGTCTTGGTATCAATGGCGGGCTTGTACACGCAAGAGCCTTCACCAAAATCGAGCATCCAGCGATGATCCTGGTAAAACTGCTGGCGGCCGGTCAACGTTCTCCACGGGATCAACTCGTGAACGTTGGTATAGCCGGCGTTGTAGCTGACCTCTTCGCTTTCCAGACCCGACCAGGTGGGGGCGGAAATGATCTTGCGCGGTTGGGCCTGAACATCACGAAAACGAATCTTGTCGTGCTCACGCCCGACAGCCAGATGGGTATGATCGCGACCGGTAATTTTCGATAGTGCCCCCCATGCCTTCACGGAAACATGGCCATTCGTTTCCGGAGCAAAAGTCAGAATCATCTCTGCAGCATCGATAGCGGTATCCAGACGCGGGCGGCCTTTACTGACACCTTCCTGAGTCACTGTTTTACTCAGTTCGCCCAGCTCATGAACCTCGTGTTTGGTATCCCAGTTGATACCCTTGCCGCCGTTACCCAGCTTATCGAGCAAGGGACCGACAGAAGTGAACTTGCGATAGATGTCGTTGTAATTACGCTCAACGACTGTCATGTTCGGAGCTGTTTTACCGGGGATAAGATCGCATTCACCATGTTTCCAGTCTTTTGGTTCCAGCGCCTGTCCAAGTTCTCCCGGAGTATCGTGCAACAGGGGTGTGAGAACGATATCCTTTCTCGTTCCGAGATAGGGTCCGCCGATTTCGCTGAATTTCTTCGCAATCAACTTGTAGATTTCCCAGTCGGTCTTGCTTTCCCACAAAGGCTGAACCGCTTCACTCAAAGGATGAATGAAAGGGTGCATATCGGACGTGTTCAGATCGTCCTTCTCGTACCAGGTTGCGGTAGGCAACACGATATCGCCATACAGACAAGTCGTGCTCATTCTGAAATCCAGCACTGTGACCAGATCCAGCTTGCCCTCTGCTGCCTCTTCACGGAATTTCACTTCGCTCGGACGAATCGCATCGGACTCATCGCCGAACATCGCATTCTGCGTGCCGAGGAAATATTTCAGGAAGTATTCATGTCCTTTGCCGCTCGAGCCAAGAATATTCGAGCGCCAGACGAACATATTTCTCGGGAAGTTCGCTGGATTATCGGGATCATCGCAACTCATATTGAGGCTGCCATTTTTGAGCATCTCTGCCGCGTAAGCGACAGGATCCTTGCCTGCGGCAGCTGCGGCATCCGTCACATCCAGAGGATTGGTTTGCAGCTGCGGTGCGGACGGCAACCACCCCATCCGTTCGGATTTCGCGTTCAAATCGAGCATGCTCAGGTTCGCGTATTTACCGGCATCGGCGGTTGGTGCGAGAATTTCATCAATATGCAGTTTTTCATGACGCCATTGGCTGGTGTGCGCATAAAAGAAACTTGTGCCATTCATCTGGCGTGGTGGACGCGACCAATCCAAGCCGAAAGCAAGTGGCGCCCAGCCGAACTGGGGACGCAACTTCTCCTGGCCGACATAATGCGCCCAACCGCCTCCGCTTTGTCCCACGCAACCACACATCATCAGAAGATTGATGATGCCGCGATAAGTCATATCCATGTGATACCAGTGATTCAACGCGGCACCGACGATGATCATGGACTTACCGTGCGTATCATGCGCATTTTGTGCAAATTCACGTGCGACCTGAATCACCAGTTTGCGTGGAACAGTAGTATGCTTTTCCTGCCATGCGGGAGTGTAAGGAATATCGTCATCAAAGCTTGATGCCACGTTTGCGCCACCCAGGCCGCGATCCACACCGTAATTGGCCATCTGCAAGTCATAGACGGTAGTGACGAGCGCAGTCGATCCATCAGCCAGCGTCACACGCTTGGCCGGTACATTGCGCAAAAGTAACTCGTCGTGCTCTCCGCCAAAATATGGAAAACTCACCCCGACAACTTCATGAGCCTGATCCACCATGCTCAAGACTGGATCCACTTCTCGACCCGATGCCGCATCTTTCTTTTCAAGATTCCAGCGGCCGACTTGTTTTCCATCATTGACTGCACCTTCGCCCCAGCGCAATCCGATCGTACCGTTCGGAACTACCAGATCGCCGGAATTACGATCGATCAACAATGTTTTCCAATCGGGATTATTGGCTTCACCATGATTGTTGGCCAGATGAGAAGCGCGCAGAAAATGATCCGGTACGAGACTGCCATTGTGCTCGCGCAACTTAACCAACATCGGCATATCGGTGTACTGTTTGGCGTAATCGCGGAAATAAGCAGACTTGCCGCTCAAATGGAACTCTTTCAGGATCACGTGCCCCATTGCCATTGCCAGGGCTGCATCGGTGCCTTGTTTGGGTGCTAGCCAAATATCGCCAAACTTCACCATTTCGCCAAAGTCGCTTGAGACAGCAACTGTCTTGGTGCCCTTGTAACGCACCTCTGTATAAAAATGAGCATCAGGCGTACGTGTCTGGGGAACATTCGAACCCCAGACCATCAGATATGTCGAGTTGTACCAATCGGCCGACTCCGGAACGTCCGTCTGCTCACCCCAGATTTGTGGACTGGCGGGCGGCAAGTCGCAATACCAATCATAGAAGCTCAGGCAGGCGCCACCAAGCAGGCTTAAGTAACGCGCACCGGCGGCGTAGGACACCATCGACATCGCAGGGATGGGCGAAAAGCCTATGATCCGGTCAGGCCCGAATTTCTTGATCGTCATGGCATTGGCTGCGGCGATGATCTCGGTCACAGTATCCCAGTCCGCACGGACAAAGCCACCGAGACCGCGAACGCTCTTGTAACGTTTGGCTCGTTCCGGATTCTGACTGATGTACTCCCAGGCCGCGATCGGATCCATCGTCTTGCGGGCATCGCGCCACATTTCCATCAAGCGACCCCGCACCATCGGATGCTTGACTCGCTGAGCCGAATATACGTACCAACTGTAGGAAGCACCTCGGGGGCAACCGCGCGGCTCATGATTGGGCAAGTCCGGACGAGTGCGCGGGTAGTCGGTTTGCTGGGTTTCCCAAGTGATCAGCCCGCTTTTGACATACACCTTCCAGGAGCACGAACCGGTGCAGTTCACTCCATGGGTCGAGCGCACGATCTTGTCATGCTGCCAGCGCTGACGATACGCATCTTCCCACTTTCGATCCTCTTCGACCACCACACCATGACCATCGGAAAACTCTTCCTTGGCCTTAGAAAAAAACCGTAACCGATCTAAAAAATGACTCATATTTCTCTCCAAACTCGTCGCGCGCTGCGACCTTTAATCTTTCAACTCTTGAATCAACAAGGCATCGTTGAATTACGGCGGGCATAGAACCACCACGTCACCAAAACGCAGGTCGCATAAAAAATAATGAAACACCAAAGTGCGGCATGTGGTGATCCGGTCAGATCAATTGCTGTTCCGAAACTCTTGGGAATAAAGAACCCGCCATAAGCACCAACCGCACCGGAGAATCCAAGCACAGCGGCGGCTTCCTTTCCGCCATCAAGCGTTGCCTGACGCTGGGATGCCTCATCCTTATTAGCCGCCTGTTGACGCTCGCAAAGGAAAATCACGGGAATCATTCTGAACGTCGAGCCATTACCGATTCCGGTCAAGGCAAACAACAAAATAAACATTCCCAAAAATCCTTCGAAATTGCCTGTAGCTCCCGCTGCGGGAAGAAAATACAAAACCCCCAGGACAGCGAGAATCATGCCGACGAAAGTCCAGAGCGTCACTACCGCGCCACCAACCTTGTCAGATATCCAGCCGCCGATTGGGCGAACCATCGCACCAACCAAGGGACCCAGAAATGCATATTTGGTCGGATTCACGTTGGGAAATTGAGACTGGGTCAACAGTGCAAGACCGGCCGAGAAACCTATGAAAGAACCGAACGTGCCAAGATACAACCAACACATCAGCCAGTTGTGACGGCGCTTGAAAATAACCGCCTGATCGGCAAATGAAGCCTTTGCATCAGCGATGTCATTCATGCCAAACCAGGCGAGCAATGTAGACAAAACGATAAAAGGTACCCAGACAAATCCGGCGTTTTGCAACCAGATCGTTTTTTGCACGCCATCGGCAGCTGCGTAATTGTGACCATCCCCGCCAATCGTGCCGAACACGGCCAGAGAAATCACCATGGGAACCACGAACTGGACAACAGATACGCCAAGATTGCCGATGCCGGCGTTCATTCCCGTTGCCAGCCCCTTCTTGGACTTGGGAAAGAAAAAGCTGATATTGGACATGGAGGAACTAAAGTTGCCTCCACCAAATCCGCAAAGTAAAGCCAACACCAGCAACGTCGGATAGCTTGTTGTCGGATCGCGCAACGCAAACCCCATTCCCAATGCCGGGATCAGCAAACTAGCCGTGGATATTGCCGTCCATCTGCGACCACCGAAAATCGGCACGAGAAACGAATAGAAAATCCTGAGCGTTGCACCCGAAAGCGCAGGCAAGGCGGTCAGCCAGAACATCTGGTTTTTACTGAAATTGAAGCCGGCTTTGCCAAGATTGACAACGACCACCGACCACAACATCCAGATAATGAAAGCCAGCATTAGAGCGAAAATCGATATCCAGAGATTGCGATTGGCGATACGACTGCCCTGCTTCTGCCAGAACTCGCTCTTTTCGGGCTCCCAATGATTTAGAACATACCCTGAAGACATCATCTACTCCTATTTTTCATTTGCAGCGAGTGCTGCACGACCTTTCGCCACACCCTCAGCTCTGAAACTGAAGTGCATCCACACGAGCGAGACGCAAACCGTCCCATACAACAGCATGAAACTTGATGAACGCACTCCGGTGATATCCACCAGGGCGCCAAACATGATTGGCAACACAAAACCGCCTAAACCACCTGCCAGACCAACCACGCCGGATACCGCACCGATATTGGCCCCGAAATCATCAGATATGAACTTGAAAACAGATGCCTTCCCGATTGCAGTGGCAATGCCGACGACAAACAACAGGATCGTGAACACAACCGGATTAAGTCCGATGAAGAATTCACGCGGACCATTCACCGTCATCACAGTGAAATTGGTTTGCGGATAACTGAGAATGAAGAACGCAACCCAGCATACCCACATCACCCACCATGTCGTTTTGTACGCGCCATATCGATCAGATATCCATCCGCCTACTGCACGCAAAACACCGCCGGGCAAAGAAAAGCATGCCGCAAGCAATGCCGCGGTCTGCATGTTGAATCCATATTCGCCCACGTAATACTTGGTCATCCACAACGCTAAAGCGACATAGCCACCGAAAACCACCGAGTAATACTGGCAATACCGCCATACCCGAGGGTCTTTCAACATCTTTAACTGCGCGCTAAAGCTCGCCGTCGATGAAACGTTATGAGCCGGATTCGTATATGTGAATAACCAGAAGACCACTGCCGTAATCAACATGGCGACTGAATAAACCTGGGGGACAATCGTCCATGTCCCGCCCGCTCCCGCGATCAAGGCGGGAGCAACAAATTTCGTCAATGCCGAACCGGAATTACCCGCCCCAAAAATGCCCATTGCCAAGCCTTGACGATTTTTGGGAAACCACCGTGCGACGTAGGGAGTACCAACTGAAAACGAACCGCCTGCCAGGCCGACAAACAAGCCCAAAACAAGAAAATGCCAGTACTCGGTCGCATAAGACATCATCCAGATCGGGACAACGCTTGTGACCATCAAACAAAAGAAAACGATCCGTCCACCGTAACGATCCGTCCAGATACCCAAGGGGACTCGAATCAGCGACCCGCTCAACACCGGGGTGGCCGCCAGCAGTCCGAATTCGGTTTCATTCAGACCGAGCTGCTTCTTGATCGGAATACCTATCACGGCAAACATCATCCACACTGCAAAACAGATGGTGAATGCAAATGTGCTGGACCCCAGCACCATATTAGCCTTGCGCATTTGCGAATCCATGCCCGCTTCCTTTTTCGCTTTTGACAGTAATAGAAGATTAAGTTGTCCGGCCGAAATCGAACATTCGCCAGATGCGGGGGGTCAGGCACAACATTCGACCTAGCCACCCCCTACCAAAGGACTAGATGTTCTTATCCGTTTGCTTCATGGAAACAATCTGACAAATGCCTGAAAATTCACGAATGGACGGACACGATCTCGAAAAATTCATCTCCGGTTTCGAACGCTTTCAGCAACAGCACTACGGCGACGATCCGACTTTGCTCAATGAACTTGTGCAGGGCCAGCATCCACGCACCTTGTTGATAGGGTGTTGCGATTCGCGCGTTGACCCTGGCTATCTGATCGGGGCGGAACCGGGTGATATCTTTGTTTCCAGAAATGTTGCCAATCTGGTCCCTCCGTGCGCTCCGGATGACGGGGGCTACCATGGAGTCAGTGCCGCCATTCAATTCGCATTGCAAAACCTGAAAGTTGAACGGATCATCATTTTGGGTCATGCCCAATGTGGCGGGATTCGCGCCTTAATGGGGACGGAACCAAAAAAACCGGACAATTTCGATTTCATCAGTAAATGGATGAAAATCGCCGAACCCGCCAGAAGAAGTACTTTGGCAAAATTCGGCAACGCAAGCAAAGAGGTGCAATGCAGGGTATGTGAGCAGTCTTCGATCCTGAACTCGCTTAACAATTTGATGACATTTCCCTGGGTCAAACAGGCCATCAAGGAAGGGCGATTAACGGTTCATGGCTGGTACTTCGACCTGGCGGCGGGTGAGCTTCTTGCCTACTCCGAGAGATCGGGATGTTTTCTGCCCATGGTCTGTGCGCTTGAACCTATTGGACCTACGGGCAGGCCCGCGCGCGCCCGGACACCCTGATTATTACGACTCTGTCATCGAAACCAAACTCTATGCGCTCAATATCAGGCGATAATCAAGTTATCGATAACTTGGAAAACGAACAGGATTTGCGCATGGCGGTTAACTGGCGATCCCCTATCGGCCGCAACTATAAACTAGGCGTGCGCCTTGTATCCGTGTGTTTGACCGGCCTATTATTCGGCTTGACCATGGTAGTCGGCACGCTTTGGCTGTCGTGGGCACTGGAGGGTGCTGCAGCGGCTGTTAACGATACCGGAAGCCTGCGCATGCAGTCGGTTCGAATCGGCTTGAACCTCAGTCAGCCGAAACCAAATTTGGTCGAGCTTGAACAGCAAATCCGGGCACTGGAAAAAACAATCGCCAATCTTCGCGATGGCGACCCTCAGCGTCCGCTTCGCATGCCTGGTCGTGACACCGTCCAAAAGCAATTCCATCAATTGTCGGACACATGGCAAAACAAATTACTGCCGATTTTGTCCTCTTTCGAAAAAAATCCTGATCAACGCGCGCAGTGGGTGTCCCGGTATTTGAACGAAGTATCGAACTTTGTCACGATCGCAGACAGGCTTGTCTGGCAAATTGAAGCGGAAAACGCATATGACACTTCGATACTGCGTGCGTCTCAATTGGCTTTGATCGTACTCATGATCGCAAGCAGCGTCGCATTGATTTATTTGCTGTATGGCTGGGTCATTCGCCCGGTCGGGGCACTACAACGCGGCATCTCGCAAATGACGGCCCGCAATTTCGATGCGCGTGTTCCCGTCGAAGGTCGGGATGAGTTTGGAGAGCTTGCCTCCGGCTTTAATGACATGGCCGCTCAACTAAAGGCGCTGTACAGCGATCTTGAGGACAGAGTTGAACAGAAGACCAGACAACTTGCAGCTCAGAATAAAGAATTAGCGACTCTTTATGGCTTTTCGGCATACTTGAGTCAGGCTGGCGATCTCGAACAGCGGTGCGAGGGATTTTTATCTAAATTGATCGAACATTTTGGAGCATCGGGTGGAACCGTGCGCATTCTCGACTTGCGCCAAAACAATCTGCATCTGACCGTGCATCAAGGGATTTCGGAAAACTTTGCCAAAGATGAATTATGCCT
This sequence comes from Sheuella amnicola, assembly GCF_010499255.1. GTDB lineage: Bacteria > Pseudomonadota > Gammaproteobacteria > Burkholderiales > Burkholderiaceae_B > Zwartia > Zwartia amnicola. Next base: position 22,862 of record NZ_JAAGRN010000012.1, on the reverse strand, counting down.
GCACGCCGGCGACTGTCTGTGTGGCGAGGCAGCGCAGCAAGGTGAAATGAAACTGCACGACTTTCGTAGCTTGCCGCAAGTTCTTCAATACAGATGCCAGGAGGAAGGCTTTAATTCGATCGCCATCGCTCAAATTAAACTGGGCAATATGCACCTGGGTAGCTACACCCTTCACTTCAAAACACCAAGAGAATTTACGGGCGAAGATCGTAAGCTCTTCGAAGCGGTGGGTCAGCACCTGGGTATGGCGATCGAAAATCAACGCCTGCTCACTCGCACGCGAGAGTTAGCCGTCTCGGAAGAAAGAAACTTGGTTGCCCAGGGCCTGCACGACTCGATCGCTCAAGGCCTGAATTTCTTGAAACTGCAGATCCAAATGCTACATGATTCACTCAAACGCGATGCCAAGGACGAGGTTCAGGAAGTGCTCGCAATGATCGATGCGGGCGTAAGGGAAAGTTACGATGACGTTCGGGAGTTATTGACGAACTTCAGAATCAAACTCGGCGAAGGCGATCTCCTGGATGCCTTGAAAATTTCGGTGGATCGGTTCCGCCATCAAACCGGCTTGAAGGTAGATTTGAACGTGGATAATCATGGGCTCCCACTTCCGTCCGAGCAGGAATTGCAAGCGTTATTCATCGTGCAGGAAGCGCTTTCCAACATCAGAAAGCATGCCCATGCCAGCCAAGTCCGAATAGACCTGAAGAATGACCGCGATTTCGAGCTCAGCGTTAAAGATAATGGATGTGGTTTCGATCAAAATATTCACGCCTCTGATAAAGAGCAGCACATCGGACTTAAAATCATGAAAGAACGCGCTGCGCAACTCAATGCCAAACTGACTGTCACATCCAAGGTCAATCACGGCACCACCATCAGCCTAACCATTCCGCGCTCTGCACGCATAGCAGCCTGAACATGGACAATCATCCCATCCGCATACTCCTGGTGGACGATCACAATCTTTTCAGAAGCGGCATTCGTCTCCTGCTCTCTCGCAACCCAGATTTTTCTGTCATCGGAGAAGCTTCCGACGGACTCGAAGGCATCAAACGCGCCAAAGAATTACAACCAGATATCGTTCTGATGGATTTGCATATGCCCGGGATTTCCGGCATTGAGGCCACTCAACTGCTCAGAAAGGATGCGCCTCAATCCCATGTCATTTTGTTGACAGTCTCGGAAGATGCCGCTGATTTGTCGGCGGGGTTAAAAGCCGGTGCGGCAGGATATCTTCTGAAAAACATCGATGCCGATTATTTACTTGATTCGTTAAAACGCGTCATGAACGGTGATTCCGTTATTTCCGCCGACATGACAAAAAAACTGTTCGCCCAAATACGCAATGACCCTGCCCCCGCTCCGATTACTCCTGAAATCGATAAGCTGACACCACGCGAACGTGAAATTCTCGCTCAGCTTGCGGCCGGCTTAAGTAATAAAGAAATTGCGCGCAAACTCGACGTTGCCGAAAGCACAGTCAAAATACACTTGCAAAGTATCCTGAAGAAGCTCGGTCTCTCGAACCGGGTTCAAGCGGCGATTTATGCTGTTGGCCACGGGATTCTCTAAGTATTTGTATTTTTGATCCATGAACCGATATAAATCCACTCTGGGCTAGCTGGCCCAGCGCCCGCGAAAACGTTTCGGGTGTCAAGCCTAGCTTGGAAGCGATCATTTTCTTATTGGGCAAGTGCATCAAACCCTCGCCTTCGTTACTTAAACTTAACAAATATCCGGTGACCCTTTCGATTGCGGTATGAAGATTAACGACTTCGATGTCGTTCAATAACGTCTCGAACCTGCGGGATAACCCCTCCAGTAAATGCATGGAGAATTTGGCATCATGTTCGATCGCGAGCTTGATGTCGCGCTTGTCTAGCCACATTAATAAACAGTCGCTCAGCGCCTGGGCATTGATCAGGTAAGGATGATCCAGAAACATGACCGCCTCCCCGAATGCTTGCCCGGGGCCGATAAACTCGATCACCTTCTCTCTTTGCTGTGACGGAATGGATATTTTGACTTCTCCGATCACAACAACATATAGGCCACGCGCCAGATCTCCACGCCGAAAAATCATTTCATTTTTCTGATGCCTGATTCGCACGGACGCATCCGCCAAATTCCGTAGCACCTCGGGGGAGACACCATCGAACAGCTTCAAGTGAGATAACAGCTCAAAAGTATCCTGTACCTTTCCCATCATTCACCTATAGGTAAATTGCTCGAACAGACTGTCTAAAATTCGCAGACTCTGTTCACTCAATTCATGTCCTACGGATCGATGCGCCAGCGAACGGAATCTCTGTATTGCATATTTCCTCACGCCTTGGGCACTCAGGTCTTGCGCCAGATCAATTAAATCCGATTCTGATAGCCATTGCGGACTCCATGTAGTACGACATTCGAAGGAAACATCACTCTTCAACAATTTTTCCAGGGTTTTGCGAACCGGCTCGGCGCTTCCAGAGCGATGCGTCAGCGAATCATAATTTTCAGCCTTGGTTTTAATATCCAATCCAACCCATGAAAGTGACTCCAGAGACCTTTCAAGTTTGGATGGATACATGCCCGCCGTATGAACCGCGACTTTGAATCCTTTGTGAAGCACTTGTCCAATCATCTCTTCAAGATTCGGTTCGGTAAATGGCTCTCCGCCCGTGAAAACAACGCCATCCAATAAAGTCTTGCGCGCATCCAGAAACTCGAGAATCCGATCCCAGTCCAAACTCCCTTGAGCATTTTGAGACTCGATATGGACAACGGGAATCGTCTTCCTGCTTTGAAGATGCGGGTTATGACAATAATCGCAACGCCAGGGACATCCTTTGATGAATACAACGGCAGCAAGCTGGCCCGGCCAGTCCAAGCTCGAAAACGGCACAAAACCGCCTATCGCAGATCCTTCACGGCGCATTTACACGTCTCAAATCTGATTGTCGTTGCATTTCACCCTTGATTCCTCGAAAAACTTTCGCTCTTTGAACTCCCCCTTCTTGCCGGTATTAAACGAACTGACTGGACGGTGATATCCCATCACTCTTGTCCACACTTCACACCGTGTTCTTGAGCTCTCAGCCAGCGAACTGGCGGCTAATTGATGGTATTCGACTTGATTCACCTGATTCATGATTGAACTCCCGGAATAATATTCAAACTACAGCTTCAAATTGTTCTGCTTGCTTTGCCAGCAAGGCTGCATCGCATTTTGGACAAAACTCATGATGTCCCGATAAATAACCATGCCTAGGACATATCGAAAAGGTCGGCGTGACTGTCAGATAAGGAAGCCTGAAGCTGGAAAGCGCGCGACGAACCAACTGCTTGCATGCAACGGCAGATGAAACTGCCTCATTCATGTAAAGATGCAAAACTGTCCCGCCTGTGTATTTGGATTGCAATCTCTCTTGCAGAGTCAATGCTTCGAATGGATCATCCGTAAACCCGGCAGGTAACTGACTTGAATTCGTGTAATAAGGTTCATCTTCGGTGCCGGCCTGAATAATGTCGGGCCAGCGTTTGCGATCCTCTCGTGCAAATCGATATGTTGTGCCTTCAGCCGGAGTAGCCTCCAGGTTATACATATGACCGGTCTGCTCCTGAAATAACGTTATTCGGCTGCGCACATGATCAAGTATTCTCTCCGCCATCGCCTGGCCCTGAGGAGTCGTAATATCGAAATGATCAAGCGAAAAATTTCTGATCATTTCGTTCAATCCATTTACGCCCAATGTACTGAAATGATTTCTAAGGGTGCCCAGATATCGTTTTGTATAGGGATATAAACCTTTATCGATATATTCCTGTACGACCTTTCTTTTCATCTCTAATACATCCCGACCCAAATCAAGCAATTCCAAAAGTCGATTCAGTAAGCCGGGCTCATCTTGAGCATATAAATATCCCAGCCTTGCACAGTTGATCGTCACCACGCCAATACTTCCGGTCTGCTCGGCCGACCCGAAAAGACCATTGCCTCTTTTGAGCAACTCTCTCAGATCGAGCTGTAAGCGACAGCACATGGATCGAACCATGTGAGGCTGGAGATCCGAATTCAAAAAATTCTGAAAATACGGAGGTCCGTATTTGGCCGTCATTTCGAACAACAGATCGGCATTGGGGCTATCCCATTCAAAGTCATAAGTGATGTTGTAGGTGGGTATCGGAAACGTGAAGGCCCGACCATTCGCATCGCCGCTCATCATCACGTCGATATATGCCCGATTGATCATATCCATTTCGGTTTGTAGCTCGCCATAGCAAAATGGCATTTCCTTGCCGCCGATATACGGAACCTGCTCTTTCAAATCATCCGGACATGTCCAATCGAATGTGAGATTCGTAAACGGCGTTTGTGTTCCCCAACGACTTGGCACATTCAGGTTGTAGACCATCTCCTGCATGCATTGTCGGACTTGCTCGTAACTCATGCGATCTTGGCGCACAAACGGTGCCATATACGTATCGAATGAACTAAAGGCTTGAGCACCCGCCCATTCGTTTTGCAACGTACCTAAAAAATTGACAACCTGCCCGACTGCCGCCGACATGTGCTTGGCCGGGGTTGCCTCAACCTTACCGGGCACGCCGTTAAACCCCTCTATCAACAACTGGCGTAAAGACCAACCTGCGCAATAACCGGCAAACATATCCAAGTCATGAATATGAATGTCTCCATTTCGATGCGCATGTCCCGCCTGAGGTGAAAACACATGGGATAGCCAATAGTTGGCCGTGACCTTACCTGCCACGTTCAGGATCAAACCACCCAGGCTGTAGCCCTGATTTGCATTTGCCTGAATCCGCCAGTCCCGTAGTTCAAGATACTCTTCCATTGCATGTTCGACATCCACCAAGGTCTGTCGGCCGCAATCCGAATCAATTTTCATAGAACACCTCATATTGTGTTATTTGAGGCACTCTATCACTACATATTGTGTTTTACCGTCTTTAAATGAAGTGTTTTTCAAAAGCTTGACGCTCGTCAAGCCCCTAACCTGGACGAATGAGAATCCATCTAAAGATCAATGCACCGAGTAAACGGAACGCCATCAAGCGTGTCGTAATGCGCCACGATAATTGTTTTATCCAAAGACCCGTTCGCTAGCTTCTTAAGTTCGCTTTTAAGAAATTCGATCGAAGGTTTATCAAGTGCGGCAGTGGGATCATCAATCAATGCTATTCGCGCATTAGATGCCAATGCGGCGGCAATCCATACTTTACGTTTTGAACCAGCCGATAGCATGTAGATCGGCTTATCCTGATGGGCAGTCAGTGATAAGCCATGAATCAAGTCAACCAGCATCTTTGCGTCTAATTTTGGATATTGCTTTTTGCAGCGTTCGAAAAAGTCTATTACCTTGATCTGATCGAACGAATCTGTTGCCGGCTCGATGTAAAAAACGGTTGACGAATCCTGCCTCATTAACTGGCTTAAAACGGTGTTATTGACATAAATCTGTCCTGACTGCGGGCTCAGTTCACCCGCTAGAAGACGCAGTAAAGTGGTTTTACCGCGATTTTCTTCGCATCTGACAAGCACAACCCCACTGGGGATTTCTATTGTCCAGTTTTTGAATAATGGCTCGAAACCGAACCCGAAAGTCATGTTGTCAATATGGATATTCTTGAACATGATGCCTCTTACGGGAAGTTGAACGAAAATCGCTACATTGCTGAGCCTAATTGAGACTCCTGCGAGCTTAAAGTTAACATGAGCGCCCTAAGTAAAGTTACGCATTACAATGTGGCTTGTTGAAAAGTCCTGATTTCCATGTCTGATTCCCTTGTTCAAGTAGATCGCGCCGTTTCGGAGTTGCGTCGTGGCGCCGCGGTACGGTTGCGCGCTGTCGATTCGTCGTTACTCATGTTGGCAGCAGAAATGGCAACGCCCGAACGTCTCGAGTCTTTGAAACGCACTGCCTCAAATGCAGATTTGCGACTCGTCATGACGGGGTCGCGCGCGAAAGTTTTGGGACTTCAATCAAAAAGCGACTCCGCAACTGCTTTGAGCACTGAATTCGGATTCGATACGTCTACGATTAATTTTTTGGTTGACCCGCTTGCTGACCGCACGCCTGCCCCTGACTTATTCTCTTTCAAAGTCATGGACGCGACACGCATCGAACAAGCCAGCGTCACCCTGGCAAAGCTATCCCGATTAGTTCCCGCCTCAATCATCGCCGATGTCGATTCAACAACCGTCATTGGAGATATTGTCGAGGTTGAGGTTGCAAATATCGAAAGTTACATGAAAACGGCCGCAAACAAGCTTGAGCTGGTTAGTGAAGCACGTGTCCCGCTCGAAGGTGCCGAAAATGCCCGGATCCTGGCCTTCCGCCCAAGGGATGGTGGAATTGAGCACTTGGCAATCGTTGTGGGCGAGCCTGACATATCCAAGCCCGTGCTAATTCGCCTGCACTCCGAATGCTTCACAGGTGATTTACTTGGTTCATTGCGTTGTGATTGCGGAAACCAACTGCGTGGGGCCATTGCCGAAATGTCCAAAGCCGGTAGCGGGATATTGCTTTATCTGGCGCAAGAAGGCAGAGGCATCGGTTTAGTGAACAAGTTGCGTGCGTATAGATTGCAGGATGCAGGATTCGATACGGTCGACGCTAACTTTCAACTCGGGTTCGATTCGGATGAGCGCAGTTATCTGCCGGCAGCACAGATGCTCAGGCTGCAAGGGATTTCAAAGGTTCGCCTAATGACCAACAATCCGCTTAAGGTTGATGCCCTGAAACGCCATGGCATCGAGGTCACAGAGCGCGTCCCCCATGTTTTTCCATCCAATCAGCACAATCAAGGCTACCTGAGAACAAAGGCAACTAAAAGCGGTCATTTGTTCTAGAGCCCGTTTTCACTTCAGACCAAGTTTTTTTGCCAGCTTGTGTAAATTACTTGTGTCTAGCTCGAGGCTTCGCGCTGTCGCGGCCCAATTGCCATTATGTTGTTCCAAACGTTCCCTTATTTGTTTACGCTGGAAAAATTCGGTTGCCTCGCGTAGTGACTGAGTATGTTTTTGCTCTGCTTGCGTGCGACTAGGATACGTTGATTCAACTTGTCTAATGCTCTGCGAGTCGGATACATGAAAACACGTTGAAGACAAAAAATTATCATGATCGTTGCTGGTAGATTCAAGCGCTAAAAGTTCCGGCCCGATCGTGATGATTTCATTCCGATTGGCTCCAAGACTCACCGTGCGCAAAGCTGCGCGACTAATGACATGCTCCAGCTCTCGGACATTACCGGGCCATGAATATTCGCAGAGCGCCCGTTCAGCTGACTCTGAAAGTCTCAAGCTGCGCATTCCCAATCGGGCACGATTTAACTCTAGGAATCGACCGGCCAGTATCAACACATCACTTCCGCGCTCCCTTAAGGCGGGTACGTGAACAGGGTATACCGACAATCGATGGTAAAGGTCCGCGCGAAAACTCCCTTGGCGCACCTGCTCCTGCAACTGTCGATTTGTGGCGGAAATGATTCTGGTGTTGACCTGACGAGGCTTGTCTTCCCCCAATCGTTGAATCTCGCCGTTTTGAAGTGTCCTCAACAATTTTGCCTGAATGCTTAATGGCAGCTCTCCGACCTCATCCAGAAATAGCGTTCCATGTTGAGCAGCTTCGATGCGCCCCATACGGTCAGTCGTCGCACCGGAAAACGCACCTTTTACATGACCAAACAGTTCGCTTTCTGCCAGGGACTCGGGAAGAGCTGCGCAGTTAACCTTAATGAGAGGATGATGGCATCTTTGCGATGTGCGATGGACACGCTGGGCAAACAACTCTTTGCCGACCCCCGTTTCACCCAGCAATAACACCGGCAAATCGGATTCGGCGACCACATCCAATTCTTTAAGCAAGTTTTGCAAGACGGGGCTGTGGCCAATAATTTCTATGTGTTCATGGTCCGTTGACGCGACCGGGTTTTCATTGCCGCGCAATAACCGCAAATGCCGATTGTCCTGCTCCAGTTGCGACACGCGCATTGCAGCCTGAATAAGAATTGCAAAAGAGGCGAGCCGATCGGGATCGGATTGCTGAAAAGTTTTTCCATTAAAGGCGTCCAGTGTGAGCGCCCCCCATAGCTGTCCTTCAAGATGCAGGCTTATTCCCATGCAATCATGCACAGGCAATGCTTGATCCGCATGATGCTCAAGCAAGCCGTCATACGGGTCGGGCAACGGATTGCCGGGTAAAAACCGAACCGGTGATCTCGTCGACAAAATGCTTGCCAAACGAGCGTGCTGGGAAATCAGAAATCGTCTGCCCAGTGCTTCTAGCGTTAAGCCTTGCATCGCAATTGGAGTCAGGCTGTCTCCATCAATCTTAAGTAGTCCGACCGCATCGCACGAAAAAAACTCGCGAATACTATTGACCAAGCGCTGTGCTCGAATTGCATAAGGAAGATCTGCAACCAAGTCTGCAACGATGGAAATTTCTATGTTTAGACGGTCAGACATGCTTATCAACAGTAGGGTTAAAAATACCCAGTAAAGGGTAAAAAATACAATTATTTACAGGGTATTTTATACCAATAAAAAAATAAATTCATTATTATCAATAATTTAAAAACTGGCACGGTAATTGCTTTGTACAAGCTGTCAGCACGAATGTGCATATTCAGTAGAAAGGAGTCATCATGACAACGCAATTGCTTGACCGCACGATTGGTTCGATCGCATGTGAAATTCCCGGCGCAACGCGGGTGTTTCATCAGTACAAACTGGATTTCTGTTGTGGTGGCAGTAAAAGTTTGCGCGAAGCACTGGAAAGACGCAAAGTGGAGGACCCCAAGCCCGTTCTGGACGCCTTGTCGACACTATCGGGAATGAGTCAGGCCGAATATCGTGATTGGCGCGAGGTTCCGGTGGATACTTTGATCGATCATATACTGCATCGGTATCACGATGTACATCGAGAGCAACTGCCCGAGCTGACACGCCTTGCCCGTCGAGTCGAACAAGTGCATGGCGATCGACCAACCTGCCCGCATGGGCTCGCTGATCACCTTGCAGATATGCAACAAGAACTCGAAAGTCATATGATGAAAGAGGAGCAGGTGCTTTTCCCGATGCTCAGACGCATATCTCCGGTTGAAGTGCCTGCGCCGGTATCGATGATGCGATTCGAACACGATCAGCATGGCGAGGCTCTTGCCAGACTAGAAGCCTTGACCAACGACATCACGCCCCCTGCCGATGCTTGCAATACTTGGAGAGCGTTATATGCCGGACTGCATCAATTGCGCGAGGATTTAATGCAACACATTCACCTGGAAAACAATATTCTCTTCATGGAAAGAAAGACTCAGGCTGAACATGTTTGACGATCCGCTCGAAATGTTGACGCTTTGCCATGAGAAAGTCAGACGCTTTGCGCGTTTGACCGACAAAATCGCGGCACATGTCATTGCCCATGGTGCAGACGATGCCGCGTCACAAGCCGCACAGAAGGTGTTGCGCTATTTCAATATCGCAGCACCACTGCACCATGACGATGAAGACCTTGATGTTTATCCGGCTCTACTGGCGCTGAATCACAAAGATTTAGATGCCGAACATAAATTCGCGCTGGATCGGTCAATTCGACAATTGCAGGCTCAACATTTCGAGCTTGAGAAATTATGGTCAGAAGTGCGCCAATGGCTGGAGCGAATCGAGCAGAAAGAGTTCATTGCTACTCCAGAAAACCTGAATCGATTCGCCCAGGCATACGTAGAACACGCCGATCGTGAAGAGGCCGAAATTTACCCTGCCATTGCATTACTGGACCAGGCAAAATTACGCGCGATCGGTGTGCGCATGGCGCAACGTCGCGGTGCCAAACATCTGCACTGATCAATCAACAACGTTGCGAAGCGTACCGACCTTGTCGATGATGACTTCGACCACGTCGCCATGCTGCAAAAATCGTGGAGGCGTACGGCTAAAACCAACACCTTCAGGGGTGCCCGTGGCGATCACGTCTCCGGCGCGCAACTCGGTAATCCCGGACAAATACTCAATCAGTTGAGGCACCGAAAATATCAGATTATCGAACTTGCTATGCTGCATCGTTTCGCCGCTGACGACGGTCGTAAGAGACAATTGATCCAGATCACCAACCTCGTCCGCCGTGACTAATGCAGGACCGATGGAGCTTGATCTGTAAAAATTTTTACCCTGATCCAGCGTGCGCTGAAACTGATAATCACGCACTGATCCATCCATGAAGCAGGTATAACCAGCAATGTATTCATGCGCTTTTTTCCTGGGAATATTGCGACCTGTTTGACTAATCACCACCGCCAGCTCACCCTCGAAATCGAACTCGGGGGATAAGGTTGGTTTTTCGAAAGCTTCTCCATGTCCGACAAGTGCGGCCGGAATTTTGACAAATGTACGAGGAAACTCGGGCGGCTTATGCCCTGCTTCGGCTGCGTGAGCGGCGTAATTCAACCCTATACAGTGAATTGTGACAGGCTCGAGAAATAACGGAAGATAGGTCAAGTCCGACTCGTTGTAATCCACATTGAGGCTACCGCGAGCAATCTCGTGGGCGATCTGCCGGGCCGCATCCCAACCCTGCTTTTGAATCAGGGATAACAGTGTCGGATACGTTGTCCCTATACGGGAAGATAAGTCCACAACCCCGCCGTCATCTACGACAATCCCGTAGGAGACACGTCCCTGATACTGATAGCTGGCCAATTTCACTTGCATCCCCTTTACGTCGATTAATCGTTTTAATTAACTTAACAATTTGAATTTCTGGAATATTAGGACAGAATATCGCTATACAGCCAGTTATCTTTCTGAATCATTCTTTTGGGCAGGATTAGTCACGTGTCACATAAACTCACGAACGATAACGCACCTTTAATTGCCGAAATACTGAGTCGCGCAGAGCCGCCTCATTCGATGCAAGAGGCAAGCGAATCGTATGTTTTTGCCTTTGAAGACAAAGAATTCATAGAGCGCCCGGAAGTTAGGGGTATCAGATTTCAACTTGAATTACTGAAAGCGGATCTGATTTTGCGTGAAAACGATATCGATCACATGATTGTCGTGTTCGGCTCCGCGCGATTTGTCAGTCAGGAAAAGGCTGAAAAAATGATTTCCGAGGCTAAAAACGATACTGACACGGCAAAGGCACTGCTGGCGCTTAAAAACAGCGCCTTATACGAATCGGCTCGGGAATTCGGTAGGTTGGTCGCAACGCACAACCTCATGCATTCCAATCCCAAAAAACGCCTGCATATTTGCACCGGCGGTGGCCCGGGAATCATGGAGGCGGCAAACCGGGGGGCATTCGAAACCGGCGATTTGTCGATAGGACTGAACATTAGCCTACCGAGAGAGCAGACTCCCAATCGCTACATCACTCCCGCGCTTTGTTTTCGTTTTCATTATTTTGCGCTACGCAAGATGCACTTTTTGCTGCGGGCGCGTGCCATTGTCGTATACCCCGGTGGATTCGGCTCTTTTGACGAGATATTTGAGGTCCTGACACTGATACAAACCAAAAAGATGAAACCGCTTCCGGTGATTTTGGTGGGAACCGAACACTGGAAAACCATCGTGCGTTTTGACATGCTCGTCGACCAGGGTCTGATCGATGCGGAAGACCTCAACATCCTCACTTTTGTCGATTCGGCCAAAGACGCTTGGGATACGATACAAAACTGGTACGAATTCGGTAATTGAACGGTATGTTTAATACGATTACCTTAACGATGAACCCGTCACTCGACGTGTCGACATCCGTCGAAAAAGTGGTGGATACGAACAAGCTGCGATGCTCGCCGGAGACTCTTCAACCCGGAGGTGGCGGAATCAACGTAGCTAGGGTTATCAAGGAAATGGGGGGCACAAGTTGCGCGGTGTTTCCTTCGGGAGGTTATACCGGCCAAAGACTGATCAAACTATTATCCAACGAAGGTGTACGATTTGAATCGATTGCCCTGCCAATAGATACGCGCCAATGTTTTTCTGTTCATGAAACATCAAGCGGGCGAGATTTTCGCTTTATTTTGCCGGGCGAGCCACTCTCGGATTCGGATGTAAAGGATTGCCTGAGCTACTTCAAACAATTAAAACAAGGACCCCGATTTCTGGTTGCCAGTGGCAGCCTTCCTCCTGGCGTGGCTCACGATTTTTATGCCGAACTATCCGTAATCGCAACAAAAATCGGATCGCATTTTGTACTCGATACTGCCGGAATTTCATTGGCCAAAGCTATTGAAGCTGGTGGACTTTACATGATCAAACCCAGCCTTCAAGAACTGGAAGAGTTGATTGACGCGAAACTCGAATCCGAAGAGTCCAGACTGCGGGCAGCCCGCAACTTAATTCTGTCTGGCTCCACTCAACTGGTTGTATTGTCGCTCGGTGAAGAGGGTGCCTTGATGGTCGGTAGGGACTTTGCACTGCGGGCCCCGGCCATTCCCGTTAAACCGCTCAGCACGGTTGGAGCCGGCGACAGCATGGTCGGAGGAATTCTTTGGGGACTAACACAAGATCATGACCTGGAAATCGCATTCAAATACGGCATTGCCTGCGCAACAGGTACTCTTCTGAACATTCACAGCAAGATGTGTAACGCACAAGATGTCGCCAGACTATATTCGCAGGCTACAGTCCAGAGACTTTAATCCTGACCGCCTGTATAGTGCTGTGGCCAAAGTTGTTTGACGACGACACGTTTTGCCGCATAAGCATAGCAACTATCCACTTTGAGCGGACGTCCATTGGCATCAACTTTGATCGGTCTAGTCTGCTTGACAGGCCACATAGCTTGCATCGCTGTGGTCGCCATTGGCGACAACAATTCCATCAGGTGCGTACAACCGATCGCTCCCTTCAGTCCGTCCCTGACAATCTTGTTCCATCCGGAACCAATCGTTTCACCCTTTAAAAACGATAGTGCTGCACCCGCCTCCTTGCAAATCGAGAAAGGAGTCGCATCAGAAGAAGCAATCGCATCATGAACGAGCATATTGTCGTCAATCACTAATCTGATCCAAAGATCATGTATCGGTCGTCCCGGAGCAAGCGGTTGCATAGACAAAGGGGCTGAGAATGGTGCCGTTTTTGTATCCATCAATCGCGCTTCGATGTCATACAACCCATCGGAGCGTTTGTACGCTTTCATTGTGATTTGTCTTTGATGCAACTCTTCACGATCAACACTTTGAGGCAATGGCACTTTAATTTCTCTTTTCCACGAGTTGATTTCGCAACTCTTTTTGTACACGAATCAAGGAAGTGATTTCCTTGGCATAGGCTTTATTTTTCAAGTGCGCCTCTTGCCAAAGTAACGCAAACATGGACATTGTCGCCATCAAGACGATAATCAAAATAAGCAAAGGCCAGTTTTTGAATAAAAAGCCTTTTATCCCATTATTTTTTCTTGATTGACGAGAGCCTGGATTTTTACCATAAATCGAATTCTGCTCAATGAGTTTTTTTCGAAGCTTTTCAAATTCACTCCTAAGAATTTCGTTTTCTTTTTCCAGGGTAATTAATTTGTCGGAATCCATATTTTGAGCATATTTTGCAAGCAAAGCTGCCTGCATAGAATATGCCCATTCCACTGCGTTTGTTACGGAATCGAATCGCTCTAACCCAGCTTGGTTTGCCTGGGCGAAGATTTTTTCTGTATTACCAATCAAGGCCTGATTAAATATCTCGGCAGTCCGACTGCGTTGAGCCCAGTCTATCGAGCTTGCAACAGGATTTTTTTGATTTGAAAGGAACGCTTTGTATTCCCCATTAGGCGATATACCGGAAACAACTGGTCTTGTATTTGAAGGCAGCGCCATCAATTGCGCCGGAGCAGAAACCGAAGAAAGAATGTCACCAATCTTTTTAACGAAACGTCCTTCGGATAATGCGAGATTTTTAATCTGATCTGCCATTTTCACAAGCAGTTCGGCAACAAGTTGGCCAGGAACGACTGCGTCGTAAATCCAGAGTCCGGCACCGTAATAACCGGCCTGCTCTTTCGAATCGACTGCCGGAAGATCTCGATAGAGGCCGATCCATGTCAGCACTTTTCCATCGATTATTCTGCGATCGAATCGAAACAATTCATGATCGGCTTGAGGCCTCGTATCCTGATCGGACAACGCAAGCCACTGATCCTGCGTTTCGATCGATGGCTTCGCCCCCACAGAGAGGTTCTTCACCTCTAGGCCGGCAGTCGTTCCGAATAGTGTAACCACGATCATTGTTTATTTACTCTTGATTTTTGAAATGACCTACAAACAGATAGCGTCAATCTTATCTGATATTGAGACTACATTCGGTGTATGGCGTAGGGTGTATACGAGCCAAATATTCATTGAGATTTGACGGAGAAAGTACATGGAAGCAAGTCAGATCGACTTCTTTCATGCATTGTTTGATACACCATTTCAAGACTTCGACAGAACGTGCCCGTGTCGAACAAAGCCGTAGAATGTTTGTTTACGCTAAGCTTATGTTTAATCGACTGCAACAATTCCGGATTCTTTACCAACTCGATCGCTTTCGCCTCATACTCCAAGGTCGAACTTGTTATTAATTCAGGCAGACCAATCGCCTTCAAAACACTTGCACACATCCTTGCCGCAAATGACTCGCCGGAAAGTGTCAACACCGGCAATCCCGCCCACAAGGCATCACTCGCAGTGGTGCCGGCGTTATAAGGCAACGTATCCAGAAACAAGTCCGCGCATCGAAATCTAGCAAGATACTCATCGCGTTCCAAACGCTGCCCAAAAATAAGTCTTGTCGGATCAATACCGCGCCGATTAGCTTCTTTTTTAAGATTGTCTTGTGTCTGTACGTTGTTTGCGAATAAAAAAAGGACGCTATTGGTTGCTATCGATAAAATGCGCATCCAACTATCAAACGTGTCCGGGGTAATTTTGTAAGTATTGTTGAAACAACAGAATACAAAAGCATCTTCCGGTAATCCTAGCTCTTTTCGGCTAAAAATCCTCTCCGAAATTTGGCGTAGCGAATCGTTCGCCTGATAGCTGGGCAGATAAGCGATTTTTTCGACATATCCATTCTGGTTCGCCTCGGGTATCAGTTCCCGATCCGCCAATATGTAATCAATATAGGGTGCGCCCATCGTGCCGAGATATCCAATATATTGCACTTGCACGGGCGCTGTTCGGTAGGCGAATACACCGATCCGATTCCCCATGGTGAAGCCTCCCAGATCAATGGCGATATCTATTCCATGTGATCGCGCAAGCTTAGCGATATCTTCATCAGACTTTGAACCCACTTCGATAAAATGGTCGAATGCCGATGCGATCCGCTGTCGCATGACGTCTTGAGTCGGACGTCCCAAAGAGAATGCGAACAACTCGAACCGGCTTTTATCGTGCTTTTCAAATAATTCGGCCATCAGATATGCAACAGGATGATCACGAAAATCGGCTGAAAAATATCCAAGTCGTATTTTCAATCCGAACTTATCTCGCTTAATCAAACCTAATTTTTTATTTTCGGGTGCATGCAACTTGATGGCAAGCTGGGCGGATGCTTTTTGAACAAGAAGAGAATCGACAAATGTTAACGTCGTGAAAGGATCTGCCGCAGGCTCGCCACCCATCAAAAGTGATGTGATTTGATCCCTGCGCGAATCGAAATCAGTCCAATCACACAACAACATTTGGACGTGCAACCGCTTTCCGTATAGCGGCAAAAGCGTTGAATCCAAATCTAAGGCCTTTTGATAATCCCTGAGTGCCAGATCGTTTTTACCCAACTCCTGAAACAACCCGCCACGGTTTGCATATGCTTGCGCATTAACGGGGTTAAGGGCAATCGCGCGATCAAAATCTTGCAATGCCCGATCGGGTTGCCCAAGCTCTTTCAAGGCAATCGCGCGGTTACTCAATGCATCGGAATAATTGGGCTGCATGCTTAATGCCCGATCATAACAATTCAATGCCTCGTGCAATTGATTGAGATCTTTGAGGGCAATACCTTTGTTATTGAACGCTTGAACATATCCCGGATTTAATGCAATCGCGCGGTCAAAACTAATGATTGCCTCACGATGACGCCCCAAGGCACGCAGAACATTTCCACGGTTGTTGTATGCATCCGGATAATTGGGAGCAAGCTTAATGATTCGGTCGTAATCACCGAG
This sequence comes from Sheuella amnicola, assembly GCF_010499255.1. GTDB lineage: Bacteria > Pseudomonadota > Gammaproteobacteria > Burkholderiales > Burkholderiaceae_B > Zwartia > Zwartia amnicola. The sequence goes on along the minus strand of NZ_JAAGRN010000012.1, from coordinate 6,717 downwards.
CGCCTGATCCCACCGATTTAGGGTCTGCAATACATTGCCGCGATTCAATAGCGCCTCGATATGATCGGGGTTTAAATGCAAAGCATTGCCATAGGCTTCAAGAGCCAGCACTGGTTGGCGCGTATCCTCTAATGCCATACCCAGATTGTTGTAGGCGCCTGGATCAGACGGATCGAGTTTTATCGACTGTCTAATCAACCCGATCGCATCATTCAGCCGATTAGTTTGTAACGCGATGATTCCTAAGTGATGCAACGCGTCTGCAAACTCCTTATCGAGTCGATGAGCCGCAAGATATAACGCCTCGGCCTGCTGAAGTCTTCCTTGTTGGTGATGTGCAAGGCCTTCCTTAAACTTGGACAACGCGTGAGGACTAGGTGGCTTGGGTTGCTTAGCCATATGAGTGATCGTCTCAAATCTATATTATTGAACGCATTTTAAGCCTCTTGCACTATGTGTGTGCATAGTGCATCAAAAGGACTAAACCAACTGAATATACGATTGGTGTACATTTGGACAAAGTCCGATACCTTGATCTCAACATAGCCAACTACGACCATGATAATTCGCGATGCATTGCCCAGTGATGCCGAAGCCATCAGAGAAATTTATAACGATGCGGTATTACATACAACAGCCATTTGGAATGATGTCACCGTCGATACTGCCAATAGGGTCAAATGGATACAAGATAGGCAAGCACTCGGCTATCCTGTTCTTGTCGCCGTCAATGAAATGAATCGAGTCATCGGCTATTCCAGCTTTGGTGACTGGCGCGCATTTGAGGGTTATCGCCGCACTGTCGAAAATTCCGTGTATGTTCACAAGGATTTCCGGGGCGCAGGTGCAGGCAAAACGTTGCTGGTTGAGCTTATCGAACGCGCGCGGGCTTTAGGCAAACACGTGATGGTTGCCGGGATCGAGGCCGGCAACGAGTCCTCCATCGCCCTGCATGAAAAGCTTGGTTTCATCAAAACAGGCTTGATGCCGGAAGTCGGTATCAAGTTCGGGCGCTGGCTTGATCTCGCCTTTTTGCAACTCAAACTCAACGACCGACCGGCAGAATAATTACGACGTTGTCGTTTTACCCAACCCACCCGCCTGTCGCAACGCGTCGATTTGCTGTTCATCCATACCCAGCAAATCTTTCAGAACATCCTCGGTGTGCTCCCCGAGCGAGGGCGATGGCGTTCTAACGGCACCAGGGGTTTCAGAAAACCGTACGGGTACTCCAACCACTTTGACTTTGCCCGCCTTGGGGTGATCCATTTCGACGATCGCGCCTCGCGCTTTGACTTGAGGATGCTCCACGACTTGTGCGATGTTATTGATTGCTCCAACCGGAATACCCGCATTGACCAACCGCTCTTCCCATGCCTGATAAGTGTCGGTCAAAAACACCGCCTGAAGTTTATCGATCAACTCCTTACGATTTTGGTTTCGGTCACTGTTAGTGCGAAATTTCGGATCATCAGTCAATTCAGGGCAACCAATCGCCGGACAAAACTCGCGCCAAAGTTTTTCGCTGCCAACCGCCAGAGCAAGATCTTGCGTCTGCGTTTGAAAGGTTTGATACGGCAGTAAGGCTTTATAAGCAGTGCCCATCGGTCCCGGTATTTCACCAGTTGCGAAATAGCTGCCGATCATGACGCCAAGTAGTGGCAACTGCCCCTCAAGCATCGACACGTCTATCGACTGTCCGAACCCTGTCGCGTCCTTTACCCGCAAAGCAACCATGATAGAAAAGGCGGCATTCATCCCTGCGGTCAAATCCGCAACTGATACGCCGGCACGTGCGCCCCGCCCACCGATTTCTCCGGTTGCACTAATCATGCCGCTCTCGGCCTGAAGGATCAAATCCAGTGCAGGTCGATCTCTATACGGACCATCTTGACCAAAGCCGGAAATCGAACAGTAAATGATTCCTGGATTGCGTTCGCGAGCGACTTTGTAATCCAGCCCCAGTCGCTCAAGCGTTCCAGCCCGGAAATTCTCCAGAACCACATCGCACCGTTCAACCATCTTCAGGAAGGTCTCTTTTCCTTCAGGATTTTTTAAATCAAGAACAATGCCCTTTTTGTTGCGATGCAAACCGACAAAATAATCGGTTTCACCTCCCGGCAGTTTTGTACCCCAGGCTCGCGCGATATCCCCCGAGCCGGGCGGCTCGATTTTGATCACTTCGGCACCGTAATCGGCCAGCATAGTCGAGCAAAATGGTCCTGCAAGCGCATGACTCAGATCCAAGACTTTTAACCCTTCAAGCGGCAACATCATGTTTCCCCGTTTTAAATTCAAATTAGCTTATTAATTTGAATCTTATTCCAAAATGGAAGTTGCTACTTTAAGCCCGTAAACATGTTAATGATTGCTTTTTCCTATCTAGAGGCATTGTTTAATTTTTGATAGAAATTGGAGGGGTAATTCTGATTGAAAATAATTTGAATTTTAAGAACATTGAAGTTTTCTATCAGCAAAATAAATTAAATTGTCTTGAGTCATATATCGATTCGCTCGACAATAATTCATCGCACTCGCTGACATTAAAAATTCAGCCATGCTTCCAGAAAAGCTGCTGTTGCTTAATTGACCTAATGGCAAATCAGGAGAAATCTATGACTAGCAAAAAATCGAAACGCATTAGTATCGATATTGGCATATCGGAGTCAAATCGAGAAAAAATTGCTGAAGGCCTATCAAATCTTCTTGCTGACAGCTATACGCTTTACATGATGACTCATAATTTTCACTGGAATGTAAAGGGTCCTCAATTCAATACGTTGCACACGATGTTTATGACCCAATACACTGAACAGTGGGCTGCACTGGATGTGATTGCTGAAAGAATTCGAGCTTTGGGCTACCCGGCTCCGGGAACATACAGTGAATTCATTAAGCGAGCGTCAATAAAAGAAGTCAATGGTGTTCCTAAAGCTGAAGATATGATTAGGCATCTAGTTAAAGCACAGGAAGCGACTGCTAAGACTGCGCGCAAATTATTCCCAGTGGTCGATGCGTCCAATGACCAGCCCACCGCGGATGTATTGACTCAGCGTATAGACGTACATGAAAAAACTGCCTGGATGCTGAGAAGTTTGCTGGAAGAATAATTCTGTGGTCTTAACATGTGCAACACAATCCGCTAGTAAATTCGAAAAGAGGTTGGCTAGACACCCGCCTAGCCAACCTATCTGCTTAGGCAGCTTCCCTATCCTGCTCAATGACAAGCTTCGCATTTCCTCCAATGAGAATCTTACGAGGCAACTTCTCTTCCGGAATAACATTCTCAAGTTTGATAATAAGAAGACCATCCTCAATATCAGCGGAACGAACAATGACAGTTTCGGCCAAAGTGAAGTCGTGGCTAAAGTCTCTATTAGCGATTCCCTTGTGCAAATATTCGCCTGCCTGCTCGGTTTTGGCTTTGCCGACAACAGTTAGCTTGTTGCCCTCAGAGGTGATATCAATTTCATTACTCTTGAACCCTGCCACAGCAATCTCAATGGCATAGTCTCGTTCATTCTTTTTAATGATGTTATAGGGCGGATAGCTTTGAGCTTTGCTTAGCGTTTCACCCGAGCTCATTTCTTCCATCGCATTAATCAAGCGATCAAAACCAACAGAACTCAATAATACGTTTCTACCAAATGGGTAAGACATCGTTTTCTCCTTAAATGTAAGCAAGTTCACTTTGAACCGGACCCCGTAGGCATCCAGGTATGCATTATTTAAGGGTTCGCTTTTGAAATTTCAAGAATTCCGACCAAAAATACCAGTAGTTTCGATGTGGTTTTAATAGCTCTTACTCGTACACGTGATAATCTAATTCCACTTGAAGGGGAGTAGCCTAAGCACCTCAGGCCGCCAATACGAGCGATGTCTAAAGCATCGCTCCGGTCAGGTAAGCAGTCTTTGCAAAAGATTGCGGCAAGACCTTCGATTCGTCGTTAGCTATTTTGCTATCTAGTTCACGTTTCGGAGAGTCAACATGGAATCAATTGGTAGTTGGTGGATGTGGGCAAGCTTTGCTGTGGTTGTCGTGATTGCTTGTGCAGTCGATTTGCTTGTTCTGCAAAAAAAGGGAGACAATCGTGTCTCAATTGGACAAGCACTCAGGTGGTCAGCTTTATGGGTTGGTCTTGCCCTGCTTTTCAACGCCATATTATGGTGGTACCTCGATGGGCAGGCCGGTCGTGAAGTCGCGAATGCAAAAGCAGCGCAATTTTTTACCGGCTACCTGATTGAAAAATCCCTCGCGGTAGACAATATCTTCGTTTTTCTGATGTTGTTTACCTATTTTGCCGTCCCTGCAGAATTGCAAAAGCGGGTGTTGATTCTAGGCGTGATCGGGGCAATTATTTTGCGAGCGGCCATGATTTTGGTTGGTGCTTGGCTAATCAAAGAATTTCACTGGGTGCTTTATCTTTTCGGTGCCTTCCTATTGGTGACAGGCATCAAAATGCTTATATTTGCCGGCGCTCATTCTGACCTGGAGAAGAACCCCATTCTGAAATGGATGCGTGGGCACATGAATTTGACATCAGATTTTGATGGTGAAAAATTCTGGGTGATTCGTCAGGGCGTAAGGTTTTACACGCCATTGTTTGTCGTCATGATTCTAATCGGTATTACCGACGTGGTTTTTGCAGTCGACAGTATCCCTGCAATTTTTGCAATTACAGAGGATCCGTTTATCGTGATGACTTCGAATATTTTCGCCATTCTTGGTTTACGCGCAATGTATTTTCTGCTTGCCGATCTGAAAGATCGCTTCCATTTGCTGACTTATGGCCTGGGCGTGATTCTCGTGTTCGTTGGCACAAAGATGCTAATCGTTGACTGGATCAAGATCCCTGTGGGAATCTCACTGTCAGTTGTTGGAATCATTCTTGCCATATCAATGGTCGCTAGTCTTATGACTAAACCTAAAGAGAGCAGTCAATAACCCTAGCCCTAAGTGAGGCCGAGCCGCGCGAAAACCGCAAGCTGAAATCAAAAGTTCACAATAAAATTTGTTGTGAACACCATTTATATCTATGGCATACAAAAGATATAACGCTGGTGGTACGAATGTCACAGCAATTAAATAGAAAAAGACTACTGACTGATTATCACAACGAATCGCAACGGCTTGCCTCGCCTCTCCATGATTTGCTCGAGAGCTCCAATCACTCTCGCAGATAGCGAAGAGATTTTCTTCGCCCAGTCGAGTTTCTCATTCAAACAATCAACGTGTTTATTGCGCCAGAAAAAAGATCAACATTTAACGCAGTGAAAAAATGTTAAAAGGTAACGGTCCGGTCAGTACCGTCTTGACGTCAAGATTGGATCTTCGCTGATTACAACTTCACATTCCAGGGCAGTAATTCGTCAATACGGTTGACTGGGTGATCGGCTATGACCGACAACACATGCCGTAGATAAGTTTCCGGATTCAACCCGTTGAGCTTGACCGTGCCAAGCAAGCTATACATTGTCGCGGCACGTTCACCACCCGCATCCGATCCAAGAAACAAATAGTTCTTTCGCCCAAGGGCAACCGTTCGCAATGCCCGTTCTGCAGCATTGTTATCGATCTCGATCAAACCATCTTCCAGATAGCGCTCTAGTGCTCGCCTTTGATTCATGGCATAGCCGATTGCATCGGCAGTCACGGATTTACGCGAGATTGTCGAGATCTGTTCAGTCAGCCAGGCAAATAGCGCGGTGACAATCGGTTTGGATTGCTCCTGTCGGATTTCTCGTCTTCGGTGGATTGGACTGCCACGAATGCCGGATTCTATTTTGTAAAGCTCTGCAATTTGTGCCAGAACATGAGTGGTAATCGGTGTCGGCCGAGTGACGTGTATGTCATAGAACTTACGTCTGGCATGTGCCCAACAGCCTGCTTCAATCACCTGACCAGTCTCATAAACTGCGTTGTAACCGGCATAAGCATCCGCCTGCAGAATGCCGCTGTAATCTTTCAGGTGAGTTTGCGGGTGAATGCCTTTGCGATCAGGCGAGTAGCGAAACCAAACCGCTGGTGCCTGAGTTTCACCCGCAGGGCGATTGTCACTCGTGTACACCCAGAGTCGCCCCTGCTTAGTCTTGCCATTGCCTGGAGCCAACACATCGATCGGCGTGTCATCCGCATGTAGCTTGGGCGAGGCAAAGACATATCGTTGTAATGCATTCATTAATGGGCGCAGCAGTTGATGCGCCCCACCGATCACGTCACAAACAGTACTTTCGCTCAACTCCACACCTTCTCGCGCAGCTTGCTGACATTGCCGGTAGATGGGTTGATGATCCATATACTTTGCAATAATCATGTGACCAATCAAGCCTGGCCCAAAGTAGCTACGTGCAATCGGGCGACTCGGCGCAGGCGCTTGCGCCATCCGATCGCAGCATGCACAGGCCATGCGTGGACGAACATGGCGAATCACGCGATAGCTAGCGGGGATATGCTCTAGAACCTCACTGACATCTTCGCCAATCTTTTTCCAGTCGCCACCACAATCAGGGCATGCGGCATCGGCAGGTAAATGCTCCTGAATATCGCGGGGCAGATGCTCAGGTAACGGGCGACGAGTGGGAGCGACACTTGGGGCATCAGCTTTGGTCTCGATTATTGATGCTCGGATGCCTTGATTGATTTCTAACTCTTCAATTTCCAGCTCAAGTTGATTGACTTGGGCAATCAGTTTCTCGGACTTCTGACCAAACAACATG
>NZ_JAAGRN010000011.1 GCF_010499255.1 Sheuella amnicola | reverse complement strand
TTCCGCTGAGGGAGTACGTCAGGGTCGCACCCTGATCCACATCGCTCGCCACAGCCGTATAGACCACGGTTGAAGTCGAGACGTTTTCCTCAACGGAGGCCGTGGCACCCGAGGTAAACGTCGGGGCATTATTCACAGGACTGATAGGAGTGGACTCAACCGTAGTTATAGCCTCTTGTAAAGGCACAGACGGCAAAACTAATTCAGTTGATGTAAGTTCCTGCGCAATAGCTTGAGCGATAGGTTGAACGACTGGTTCATTCTCTGATGCTAAAGGAACAGGATTTACAACATCCGGAACGGACTCCGGAATAAGCGACTTAGTAGCCGCTGCTTCGGGTGAGACTGGTTCATTATTTGTAGTTGCAGGCTCTGTCGCATTTTCTGGTGCGGCCGCAGTTGTGGCGTTTCCAGGACGCCCACTTGATGAGTTGATCGAGGGATTGATGGAACTAGCCTCGCTTGCTGATACTGACAAGTTTTCCATGTCAGATGGCGCCGTTGCAATCTCCTCACTTCCTACAACAGGAAGGGGCGTCACTACGAATTCAGTCCCGGATGTATCGACACGAGGATTGGATTTATTTCCTGTGCTGACAACCCCTTCACTGTCTATGGTTGAATCTGACCCAACCGCAGTTTGCTCCACAAACGAGTCCGTTGTCTGCGTCACGTCGTTGTATAGACTTGGACTATCTTGAGTAGGCGCATTTGGCGTAGTGACTGGCGAGTCAATACGAGCAGCATTATTCTGCGTCACCGAAGACTGTTCTGCCTCATTCGGTTGCTGCAAAGAAGTCAAATTATCAAGTGTCTGGGCATCTTGCGACTGCTGTGAACTTGAAGTGTTTGCGTCTGCCATTTCGTGCCTCTGATTTCAGCTCAAGAATCCTAAAAATGGAATCCTGCAGATACACTTTACGGGCTTGGCACAACATAAACAACACGATAAATGGTTATATAACTTTAGTATAGTAATGACCAGCAATTTAATCAGCCAGTCAATCTAAATTTTTCTTATTATGCTGGTAAAATTTATACTAAAGTTATAGCTATTAAGTGGATATATAAATGAATCAGTGCAAATAAGGATCTTTCAACACATTTTTGTAACACTGAACAAAATCACTCGCATTTTTTTTATGCTCAGAACAAATTGATGCAACTTTCGCTGTTCGCTGTACCAGTTCATTTTGATCAAGTCTATTCGGACTTTTTAGCGACTCATACTCCAAAGTTCGGTGTTCAAGATAGTTTGGGTCAAAACCAACCAACCCGTAGAACGACATCTCACGAGCACTCAATCTGTACACGCCTTTCTTTTCATGCGCTTGCATAACACGAAATAAATCTGCAGGCATACCCATTTCCGCAAAATAAAAGGCGGCGTCTCTTTCAAAATCCTTCATCATTTTCTCTGCGGCCTGATCTTTTGAAACATCGACCTCTTTGAGAACTTTAGCATCCGCATCACTGATGGTAATACGACCTCGATGTATTCCAACGGTATAGGCGGAAGCTCCTCGAACCACTCCACTTGCCAAGACATAGGTGCAAGCGCTCAGGCATTGTCCTGTTACGAATATATGAGCTTTGGACCGACGCAAAATGCGACCAATCTTCATCGCGGCATTGCCATCACCACCAGAAGAATCAAGTAAAACAATTAAACCAGCCGGGCGAGGATCTCCTTGAACCTGATCAACTGAAGCTCGAACAGACTCGAGTACTTTATTTGAAATTGATCCTTCAATCCGAATCACTAAGACCTTCTGACTTTTTGCGTTAGCACCTACTTGAGCCCAAACAGGTTCAAGGCTTGCAGACAATAACAAGAGAAAAATCAAAAGGATCGGCATTAGGTTGCAATCCACACTACGGCAAAGATAAACTTAACTTATGAATTGCCTGTGCTGTCGTCAAGTCTCTGAATTGAAAACCACCACCGGAACGAGGGGCGACCAACCCAGACATAGTCAATTCATTCAAACACATCTGAGTTTGATGATGTTTGTATTTTAATTCTTCCAGGCATTCATCTATGGCACTCTCCGGATGACTGGCAGCTAATGTAATCAGCGCACGAGATTCTACGGACAAGCTATCTATGAGCGCCTGCAAATCAACTCGAATTTGATCAGGCAAAAGATCAAGATCAGGTACTTTCATAGAAAACACACGTGACATAGGCATATTAGTTGGTCTCGGCCCAAGTAAACGAATCGTTGTTTGAGCAGTGCCTGATTCTCTTAGATTGGCAACGACAAACAGAATTCTATGCGACATCAATGAGTCAATACCGCGTTCACCAAGTAGACTGGCTAAGGCATCCAGTGCTTTGAACCCATAGACCTGAACGACCAACATTCCCTGATTAGCGCAGTCGGCAATCATGGCACCGACGCGCTCACCGCTTGTACTCTGGGAGTAGAATTTATCATCATCAACACCCAGATCCGAAGCCACAAGCTCGATCTGACAAGCCAAGCTTGAGATCAATCGATCACGACGGCCATTTGCAGGAAAGCGCAAGCGAAGCATTTTGAATTTTCTGTGGGCAGCTGCATTTCCAATTGCATCAATCAAAGAAGTTGTCGCAGCCGGCGGCCAAGATTCAACAGCAAGCCATTGTGCGACTCCGCTTTCAACTGTTTCAAAAATCTGATCAAGAAATGGCATACCCATCCAACGCGACCTAACATCAAGCAAGGGCATACCAACCTGGCCAAGTGCACAAATCCCTTGAAGGCGTTGCTGATCTACCAAGTGATTAGGAAAATTCACCTTAACATTGAGCCACGGCACACTCAGTGGAGCCAGTTTCTGTGTAGACGCATCGGCAAGAGGACGACCAATACTCCTTGCATATCTGGCAAGCATTGCCGCCATTCGAAAGGAGTCTGCAGCTAACAACTCCGTTGTTTGATCAGCAACAATCTCAGCTCGAGATGCGACGCCCAAACCAATCGGCTTTAACTCAGGGGCCTGAGGATCAGCTATGGCGTGCTCATGAAAGTATTGATCAGACCAAAGTTGCAACTTTTGAGCTAATTGAACAGCGCGATCGGCATCATCCAAGTGTGCGGATGGATGACCAAACCAGGCAAGCATTCCTCCATAAGGAAGCGAAATAAAGCGACCATCAAGTGCTTCGGTTACCTCATTCATCACTTCGCGTAAATCATAGAGATACTTATCACGTGAAACAATGACTTCAGGCTTAATTGCCGTTGAATCGGGCACAAAGACAGACACAACAGAAATCATTCGCCAAACATAACTCAATTTCTTGGCATTTAAAACGTTCTCGCGGCTTTTACCTGACTTATTCTTAAATGCATTGTCAGGGCGACTTGATTTCATCAGATGGTTCGCGGCAAGCACAGCCTTTGAGCGGCTTGTGACACCCAGTTTGCGAAATAAAACAAACAAGTGCTGCTTAACAGTTCCATACTGAACTGAAAGGTCATCGGCAATTTCCTTATTGGTTTTACCTTCCATCAAAAGACCAAGAATCTGCTCCTGCCTTGGGGTCAGACTTAAATCAGTAGCAGACGCTTTCTTAATCTTGTTAGACAATGTCATACAGACTACCTCTCGCGCATGCCTTGCTTGAAAGCAATATAAATTGGGCGTAACAAATAGCGAAGAACAGATTGCCTGTCTGTCATCACATCTGCCATCACCGTCATCCCTGGATCGATTTTCTTTGAGGAATCAACACCAACATAGTTTTTAGGAATGTTGATAATTACCTTGAAATAAGGACTCTGCTTTTCATCCATAGCGCTGTAAGGTGAAACCATCGTCACTTCGCCTTCAATCGTGCCGTAGCGCATGAAGTCATATGTTCCAACTTTTAGTCGTGCGCTTTGCCCCACTCTGATAAAACCAATATCGCTCGGTGATGCTCTAACTTCCGCTTGCAACCTGCCATCATCTGGGACCACATTCATCAACGTTCCGCCTGGAGACACGACACCACCAACCGTACGAAACTTAAGATCTTGCACAATGCCATCGATAGGTGCCAGTACTTCGACACGATCAAGACGATCTTTCAATTTATTCAATTGCTCTTCAGCTTGGGCCAGTTCGTTGGTTGAAAAATTCAACTCATCTAGAGCCGCACGACGATAACGAAGTAATTCTGCCTGGGATATACTCAAGCTCCTTTGCGCATCCAAAGCCTGTACGCGTGTGGCAAGCTTTTCTTTTGCGAGATCCGAACGAATCTCACTGACTTCAGTCAAGATTTTTATTTCCTCTTCAAGTTGTGAAATTTGAGCTCGTGAGGTCTTTAAAGTATGTTCTTGTTCTGAAACAAGTTCAGCAAACTGTTTTGGAATCCGGGAAAAATTGGCAGGACGATTACGAATCAAGGCACGTAAGCGCTCGACTTTTGCATACAGAGCCCAGTACTTAGCATTCAAGGTCTGAAACTCAGCCTGTGCTTCAGTCTCGTTTATACGAAGTAAAACCTGACCTTGCTTGACCTTTTGTCCGTCGACAACATTAATCTCGGCAATACGACCACCATCAATATGCTGAATCACCTTGACAGCCTGAACGGGCATAATTTGACCTGGTGCCATGGCAATAACATCAAGTGTCGCAAAAAATGCCCAAATCAGAAAAACCACAACTGAACATCCGGCCAACATAACGGTGGTCTTCAAATACGATGGTGGCGCAGCTTCTTCAAGGAGAATCGCCTTGGCAACATAATTATCGGTTCGACTACCCAAAACAATTGGTTGTTTGGCTTCGATTTCGTAAGGTTCAGGATTGCGCATTCAATCTACTCTCTAATCAATCTCATTTAATCTGTGACCATTAAGCTGCTGTAGGTTTTCTCAGCAAAACAGCTGGTGGTCCGGCGGCGCGCAAATAGCCTTTATCAAATACTAGGATCGTGTCGGCCAATCGAATGTGACTTGGACGATGACTGATATAAATTACTGTCGTATGTCCTTTCATCTTCATCAGCGTTTCCATGAAATACTTGTCACCAAGTTCATCCAATCCCGCACCCGGCTCATCAAACAACATGATAGGTGCACGCGTCAGATAGGCTCTGGCCAGTGAAATCTTTTGTATCAAGCTCGTTGACAACTCATTAGTGTTATCGCCGACTCGATATTGAAGACCACGAGGAAGTTGCAACACTTGATCTAACGCACCGGCCATTTCGAGTGCCTGAAAGACCTCGTTATCTGTTGCATCTGGCTTGGCAAGTCTAAGATTCTGAATGATGCTCGCACGGAACAACTGAATGTCCTGCGGAACATATCCAATCATTCGACGCAATGTCATTGGGTCCATTTGCCGGATATCGACGTTATCAATCAGGACTGCGCCGGCCTGTGGCTGATACATACCAAGAATCATTTTTAGCAAGGTTGACTTACCTCCACCATTGGCACCGGTAATAGCAACAAGCTCGCCTGGGTTGACTTTGAATTCAACACCGACTAGTGCAGGATCCACATTCATTGAATAGCGAAAGGAAACGCGGGCAAACTCAATTGATCCGTGCACTGTACGACTTGAGATAGCGGGTGTCTCATTTGGTCGTTCACCTTGAATTTTCATCAAAGCATCAATTTGACGAACTGCGCTAGCGACACGTTCAACACGAGTCATGTTCGTAAAAACAGTTTGAATAGGACCTAACACACGCCACATCAGCATCAGTGAAGCGATGAGTGCACCTGAGGATATCGCTCCCGACCAAACTGCCGGAACGGTCGAAGACACGATCGCAAGCGCGGCGCACATCATGACAAAGTACGATACGCCAACAATGATCGATGAGAGATATTCAGCTTTAAAAGATGCCATCGTTGCATCGGCAGAGATTTCCCGAAACCTTTCTAGCCAAAGGCGTTGTGCGCCGCATTCACGAATTACTCGCATTTTGGAAATCATGTCGACTAGAAAACTGTTTCGTTTTGTGGCTGTCAGGCTCACATTAGAAACACGTTGTCTGGTTGGAGCTGAAAAAATCCAATACAAGATCAGATACACGCCCACCATAATCAAAAATATCGTCAACGCAATTGGATTCATGATGGACAGCAATACAAGCAATACCAATGTAGCCGGAAATTCCAGCAACGTTGATGCAAGCGGTCCGATAAACATATCCCTAATTGCCTCAAAGCTTTGTAGGCGCGACATTTGAGAACCGACAGAAGCTCGCTCAGTGTAAATGGGCGACATTCTCAATACTTGTTGCAATATAGTTGCGCCAAATAAATATTCAATTCTTCCAGCGATATAGGCCAAAATTCGCGCCCGATGCCGCATGAAAAAATAGCCGGATAAAAGTGCGATACATGCACCGATCGACAAATACAACAAAGAATCTTTTGCACCCGACGGAATGACTGTGCTGTAAACGACTGTGAGAAATAACGGACCGGCCATCATGACTAATCCAGAAACAAGTGCCGACAGCGTGGCCTGACCAATTAAAGATGAAAACCTCAAAATCGCACGTGAAACCCAAGAGTTCGTATGAACGACCGAATAGTCGACAGCCTCGTAGAAAAAGGCACGGCCTTCCATGTTCAAATCTTTTTCAAGATGAACAACCTCGTTCTGATCATTACTAACGCGCATATAGCGACCTGAACGCGCAATGGCGACAAAGGCTAAATCATGATCAGGAACAAAAAGGCAAGGCAAGGATCTTGACTCAATGGAGCCAAGCTTACAACGCACTTCTTTCATTCGAAACCCTAGCTGTGCCATGGAGTTGTGAAAGCCGGTCAGATCCAGAGCAGATGTAAAATATGGCAAAGACTCCGCCACTTCACGAGCTGAGGCTGACGAATTCAGCAACCGCAGTAAAATTGTCAGGCAGCCAGCAAAGTCGGTATGCGACGTGAACTGACCACACACGGTTTCATGCATTTTTTCCCAACGGCCGTCTTCGAACAAATCATATTTCAGTGGAGAATCAAAAAATATATCTGCTGGGATCTGAGAGTAAGTGCCTGGTCGACTAGTGTGAACCAGAGACTGCCTGACTTCATCCTGTGTCTCAGTATTAGGCTGAGACAAAATCCGATCTAACACAGGCAACTCATTGGGGCGCATTTCAGTGAGTTTTCCGTCCCGCAAATACAGGACTCGTGATGCAAGTTTTTGATATGAAGGGCGTTGCGTCACCATGACAATGGTTACCTTGCCCTTCATTGAGTCTAAGAACTTCAAAAATAAGGCATCGCCTTCAGCGTCAATGGTAGATGTCGCATCATCAAACAAAATAATGTTTGGCTGATTAGACAAAGCACGAACAATAGCAATCCTCTGGCGATATCCTGGTGGCAACGAATCCGATGCCATATCTCCTACAATTGAATCCCAGCCACGCGGCATTTTGGCGACAAAATCGCCTAAGCCCAATGACTTAGCCGTCATTAATGCTCGATTAATTCTTGCTGGATTAAACAAGCTGGCATTATCCAGTAAAGATCCTTCAAACATTTGTGTGTTTTGAGGCAAATAGCCAATCAATTCACCAGCCTCTTCTAAATCGAGCGACTTAAGATCATCACCATCAATTAGGATTCGACCTTGATCAGGTGTCAGAATACCGGCCATTAACTGCAGCAAAGTGCTACGTCCTGATCCGCCAGCGCCAACAATAGTGACACAATCACCAGGACTAATTGTCATGGAAAAATTTTCAAAGATGGGCTGATCCGCACCAGGGAACTGGTAGCTTATATTTTCAAATTCAATTTTCGATGATCTATATGGCTTTTGAACGGAGAGATCATCCATGTAAACGTTATCTTTGCTCTGAGGTGGCAAGGGTGGTTCAGATAAAACCTTGGCAAGTTCATCCCTCAAAATATCGTCTTGTTGATGCTTGGTCCAGATTCCACCCAAACGTTGAAGCGGCGCTAAAGAACGCATCCCTAACAAAACGCATGCCGCCAACTCTCCATTTGTCATTTGATGATCAATCACCAGCCAGGCTCCCACTGCGACTGTCAGCATCGTCATCAGAGGTGAAAAAATATTACCCAACCCAGACGACATGTCCAAAGCATAGGTCATGCGAGCCATTAACCGTGCAGAATTCTCTTGTAACCGCTCATGACGCCTGAGCATCAATGACTCCATGGTCATCGACTTAAGCGTATGCACGTTATTCAAAGTTTCATTCAAAAAATTGCTACGACGTAAATCGGCATTTTTTTGTTCCTTTACCAATTCTGGAAAGTCCTGACTTTTATTCCAAGTGATTGCACTAAAAATTGAGTACCCAACAATTAGCAACAATCCAAGCCAAGGACTCATCAGCAAAACGATGAGGACATATAACACTGTAAAGGGCAAATCCATCAGCTGCTGAAAGGTCTGGCCTGAATAATGGTATTTCAAAGTCGAAATGGACTTGAATCGATCCATCAGTGCACCGGTCCCCTTCCGTTCAAACTGATGCAATGGTTCAGCCAAAAAGCGCTCAGCTACAGCCATCATGGCGCGATGTTCAAATCGAGCTGAAATCCATGCCGTTGAGTAGGAACGCGCGATGCGTAGAATTGCCTCTACGGCGACAGCAAAGGCAACCGTACCAGCAACCAGCGTCAATGTATCGATCGATTGATTTGGCAAAATTCGATCATATAACTGCAACATCAATAAAGGAAATGCCAATGCGAGCAGGTTAATCACAATACTGGCCAGCATGATGGTCGAACGTTCGCCTTTGAATGGCGAAAGAACACTCACCTTCGATTCAGCGCTTGAGCTTGACTGAAGACGATCTTTAAAGGATTTACCTGTAGTACCTTGAGGCATGAACTTTTCCAATATTCAATGTGCCCTGAAACGACACAATGATTCAATCCGTGCGGGCCACCTAAAACCTGACCCAAATGTATTAATTAAGGTTTTTTGATCGTGATTTGGGAATCCGCTTTCTCTGCAGCCGCTGTCCAGCGCGCATCCGCTTTAGGCAACTTTCCTCCCCCAAGACAAGGACTGTCATCTAGACGCACACCTCCTCCGATTGCCTTATACAAATCGACAGAGGCCCGAATCTGTTCAAAACGGCTATTGATGGCGGCATCTTCTGCAGCCAGCACCGTGCCTTGAATCTGATAAAGCTGAACGTAATCCATCCCCCCTCGCTCCACCACCACAGCACTCATATCAGCCAATTTTTGTGCTCGCTCCCGTGACAAATTCAAGGCCTCGTATTGTTTTGCAGTGAGAGCGACGCCAGACAATCCATCCTCGACATCTCGCAATGCTGAAAGCACCGTGTTAGCGTAAGCCTCGAGCAATTCAAGATTCTTTGCATCTGCGACTTTGACTTCTGCTTTTCGCTTTCCACCATCAAAAACATTCTGGACTAGGTTTGCGCTCAGAATATAAAAAAGACTCTGTGGAGCAGTGATCGTTGAAAGCAAAAAACTACCGTAACCACCTTGCGCTGAAAGCGCAAACGAAGGCAGAAGATTAGCTCGAGCCGCATACAAATCAGCTTGCGCCGCCTCGAGAGCAGCTTCGGCGCGACGAATATCTGGTCGACGGCAAAGCAAATCGGATGGCAACCCAGGGGCGACGACTGGGGTTTTAGCCTTTTCGACTGAAATCCCCTGGAGCTTGACAGATGATGGCGCTTTTCCTATCAGCAGGGCCAAACGATTCATGGCACGCTCACGCTGAAGCTTCAAGTTCGTCACTTGCGCATCGGTGTTCGTTTGAAGGATCAGTTGCTGGGAAACATCAATCAAAGTAGAGTCACCACGATTCAATCGAGTTTGAAGTCCGCGCCCAATATTACGTATTGCCGCGAGGTTGCGCTCGCCGACTTCAATTCTTTCGTTTAACGACATAACCTGAAAGTAAATAGTTACAACATCCCCAACCAGACTCAGCGCTACAGCCTCTCGGTTAAACTCGCTTGCCAGTGCTTGCGAATAAGCCGCTTTCGAGTTGAAGCCCCTCTTACCCCATATGTCAACTTCGTAATTGACCAGCAGGCCAGCTTGCCAGACCGGTTGGGAACTCCAATCGTCTGGCGTCTCGGCATAACCCACTCCTTGACCAGGTGCCTGATTCTTGTATGCGCCTGTGACATCTACGGACGGGTAACGCGCGGCGTTGACAATCTCCGCCTGCGCACGTGTTTGCGATACTCTTGCGATTGCGACACGCAAATCAAAATTATTTGTCAGTGCCGTGTCCACAATACTGTTCAACTCGTCGCTTTCGAAATCCTTCCACCACTGCTCTTTGGGCATCGGTAGGCCATCTTTCACCGGAGTCTTGTATGCGCTTGAGATCCAGCTCACATATTCTGGGCCATCAGGGGCATCTCCTGCTTCCTTCATTGGCGATGTGCAAGCGACGAGCGCGCATGATAGGAAAACACCGATAAATGAGAATGTTTGACGGAAAACGCCATTTGCATTCTTTAAATTGTCTGTTTTGCTTTCTAAACGCATGAAAATGAACCAAAAATGATCAAAACTCGTGACCAATTGAATTGTTTATTGTGTAGTTTTCGTTTATTACTACTGAGTAAGTCCAGTGATCCCGCTTTCATAAGGAAATCGAATCATCAAGATTTATCATGCGCGAATTCAAATCGTTACATGTCGTCGACGATAACGTTAGAACAGATCGTCAAGTGAACTTAACTGGAGTTATCCAAAAGTTATAGTTTCGATGATGGTTAATTCTATTTCTGCCATAGAGTTTCGTACACTAGTTATCAAATCCGTATGTATTTGTGTATATTTAGCAACGCTCATTAATAAGCATTAAATACAATACAAATCTCCTATATCCATTAGGATTATTGGATTTGTTCTAGGAATCACAATACCTTATTCAACGATTCAAAAAAATCGCTGCGGTGGTCATTAGAAAAGTTAAGCATGGCAATACCCACGCTGACTATATAACGGGGCTACCAATATTTCCGAAATATTTGAGAATACGGTGTGACAGTCGTACAAAAAAGGATATGCGCGACAACAGTGCGCCCAAACCTTTAATCCGCCATAAATCGCTGCGCAAAAACAAACAACTCCAGACGATTCGCAATACCGAGTTTTGAATATATTGAAGTCAAATGATTTCGGACGGTATTCTCGCTAATATTGAGCTGTTGCGCGGTGGCGCGCAATGTTTGACCTTCGCCGTTCACCAGGGCTTTCACTACTAGTTTTTCTTTTGCGGTCAATAATCCGATCAGTGCCTGCTCTGCGCTTTGCTCTTGCGCATGCCCGATACCACTCAGAATTCGTGAGGTGACATCGCGATTCAGCCAATATTCACCTTCACATACTTTTAGAAGCGCTTTTTCAAAGTGCTGTTCGTCCGCTGTCGGACCAAGCACACCTCGAACACCTTCTTTCACCCAACCATCAATGCTCAGCGAGTTTTCGTCATTTGAGAGAACAATTACCTTCGCTAACGTTGCACCGACAAGCCTGGTGATCGACCCCGGAGATGCTATGGACGAATCGATCAAAATCAAATCAATTGCCTCTTCAGACCCTTCAAGATATTGAACTGTCGAATCTATGGAAGCAAATGAGTTGACAACGTGACAACCATCAACCGAATCGGCAAGCTTAGTCAAAGCGATCCGAACAATACGAATAGGATGGGCAACTAATATACGCATACCGGTCTTTACCTATGCAATAGCGGATAAAACCCAAGGATCATATCATTCGGGGGACAAAGCGACATTGTTTAGTTTATTTAGATGTTCCGGCCATACCCTTTTTTGAGCCGACTCCAGTAAAACACGTCCCCAAGCCAGCCAGGCATCCCATCCAATTCGCTTATCCCAGGAATTCCCCCATGAGGAAACAAGCTGAACACCACTAGCTGCGCACTCTTGTGCCAACTCAAAGTTTCTATGAGTCAGGTGCAACTGTGCAAGTATCAATTGTGGTTCGCCCACCCATGGGTTTAATTTAATAGCTTGTTCAAGCATCGCCTGCGTCGCTTCAGAGGACATCATCGGATGCTGTTGAGAAATGACAGACCAATACAGGGATGATGCCGAGGCCTCATCGCCCGGCGCCAGCACCTGGGTTCCAGAATTAAATACGGGCGGTTGCGGCAAGCGCCCCTTCAGTCCGGGATGATGCAGATAGTTTGCCAATCTCGACATATGACCAACACGATATGTCGTGGGTCGCATCGGTCCGGGCCAAAGCGCTGATGGCCAATGCACCTGGGCGGATTGAGGTTGGTAATCAGGATAGCCCATGTAAATATCATCTTGCCAGCTGTACCATTGCTCGCAAATATCGGCCATCGTCGTCACAATAAATACCGCAACGTCTTTGGCCTCAAGCACAAATGGCTGACCGTTCAAGGTCATCGGCAAACTACCATCGTCGTTTAGTTTGCCACTAAACAACTCTCGCAAAAATTCCGTACGGGACATGACGCAGAATAAATGAATTAAACGCTCTGCTTCGACACCAACGGCTTCTTGCAACCTGCCACGCTCTGTCTTGATATCGAACTTCATCAAGTCCACATGGGCATTACCATACACGCTGTGCAACAAACCAAGCTGTCTGACATGTAGCGGCTGTTGCCAGAGTGTCAACGTACGTGTCACCCCGATCAGGTGATGACGGAAGGTACCGGCTTTGTGCCAATCCTGACCCACCCCTCTGGACAAAACCAGAGGCACTACAGGTCCTAGCTCATGGTCATCGCTAAGCCATTCATCATCCAGAAGATTGATTGCCCGTTTTAATTGCGATTCATCCAGTTTTTGCAAAATTTGGTCCATGTCTCGTCTCAATGACTTAGTTTTTGGTTGCTTGAAGTTGTCGATTTATTTTGAACTGGTCTACATCGATCGCGACAACACTCGACCAGGTCGCACACCGGTTGCTTGACCTTGATCCCAGACAATCTCGCCATTTACGACGACTGTTTCTATCCCCCGGGACAAGGCAATGGGGTTCTCGTACGTTGCAGCCGCATCCACGGTTGTTTCGTCAAAGAGTGTCAGATCGGCATATGCGCCTTCTTTCAACACTCCCCGATCGGACAGCCCGAAGTTACGCGCAGTCAATCCGGTCATTTTGTGCACTGCACTTTCAAGGGAAAACAGACCGAGTTCACGACGATAATGGCCCAATACCCTTGGAAAAGTTGCCCATAAGCGCGGATGGGGAGACGCATCATGGGGCAACCCATCTGAGCCGATCATGGTTGGGCCGAATTCAAGAATTTTTTGCACATCCTGCTCATCCATCCTGAAATAAATCGCCCCTGCCGGCAACAGTTTTTCAACAGCTTGTTCCTGCGTCACACCCATCTTTTGGGCGATCTTTTCCAGATCCTGGCCGGCATACTCTGGCAAAGACTTTGACCAAGTCACGATGACTCGTTGCGAGGTAACCGCCCGACTCCAGGATAAAACAGTCGACCCAGCAGCATATGGATAACAATCCAGACAAATAGGCTGCTTAGCCATACTCTTTTTGATAAATTCAAGCGTTTCAACCGATCGCCCGTAATTTTTCTGACCGATGACCTTGTGATGCGAAATGACTACCGGGACACCAACCTCACGACCGATCTTGAATGACTCCTCAAGTGAGTCCATGACTCCATCCGCCTCATCGCGCATGTGTGTGCAGTACAACCCGTTGAACTCTTTCAAGGGCTTACAAACCTCAATGACCTCTTCTGTCGGTGCAGCAACCGCCGGCTCATAAAACAATCCGGTTGACACTCCAATTGCTCCAGCTTGCATTGCCTCTTTGACCAGTTCTTGCATTCTGGCAATTTGATCTAGAGTTGCAGGCTTGTTTAAATCATCCAGAACAGCGACTCTTAATGTCGTATGGCCAACCAGCATCGCTCTATTCGTAGCCGATGGCGTTTTATTCAGTTCCTCAATATAAGCTGCGAAAGTAGGAAACTTAAACCATCCGCCTAAATCATCGAGCAAATTCAGTGGAGGCGTCACAGGATCAGGAATCGGTCTTGGCATAGGCGCCAGCGAAATACCGCAATTGCCGCCAATAATTGTTGTCACGCCCTGGCTGATTTTGGGTGTCATCTCCGGATCTGACAGCATCATCCGATCATCATGGGTATGAGCATCGATAAACCCTGGCGCTGCCACTTTCCCCTCTAAATCAATTTCATTTTTAGCGGAAGAAGCGGACAAGTTGCCAATTTTTGCAATCCGATCGCCGATGATGCCAATATCCGCCTCGTAACGCATGTCACCTGTTCCATCCACGACTGTCGCATTGCGAATCAGAAGATCGAATTCTGTTTTCATTGAAAGCTTTCCACAGTTTGATAAGAAGAAGCTGAAAGTCCGTTTGAAACTATATACTGACTTGCGGACTGCCCAAACAAGTTTCAACATTCAACACGATAAATCAACATGCGCATTCAATCTAGGCTATTAAACTTGCTGTCAATTTGGTCAGCTGTGATAAAAACCTATGGCGCCAAAATCGACTGATTGATTTCACCGCGACCTTCATAAGATTCGTTATTTAAAACTCTACCTATGCATACATCCCCCGATATCACCCCCTATCTGGGCAATCTAATCAAGTTTCGACGAGACCTCCACCAGAATCCGGAACTTAAGTTTGAAGAGGTTCGAACATCCGACCAGATAGCGAACTACCTTGCGTCTCTTGGTCTTGTTATACACAGAGGCTTAAGCAAAACTGGAATCGTCGCAACGCTTAAGGGTAAAGGTTCGCGTGCCTCCGATCCTGCCAGAGCGATCGGATTGCGAGCTGATATGGATGCTTTACCCATTACCGAATCAAATTCATTCGACTACGCCAGTCAAAATGTCGGTCGTATGCATGCTTGCGGACATGACGGTCACACAGCCATGTTGCTAGGTGGAGCAACATTATTGAGTGCGAAACCCGATTTCGACGGTACAGTCCATTTCATTTTTCAACCAGGAGAGGAAGGGGGCGCAGGCGCTCGCATCATGATTGAAGAGGGGCTGTTCGATCTATTTCCGGTAAAAGCCTGCTTTGCTCTCCATAACTGGCCTGCCATGCCTGCCGGAAGGATGGGCGTGCGACCGGGCCCCATCATGGCGGCAACCAACCGCTTTGAAATCAGAATCATGGGCAAAGGTGGTCATGCAGCGCAACCTCACACCACCATCGATCCGATACCAATTGCTTGCGCTCTGGTCACCCAACTGCAATCTCTCGTGTCACGAACAGTTGATCCACTCGATTCGGCGGTTTTTACGGTCGGGAGAATTGACTCGGGCACAGTGGAAAACATCATTCCCAATGAAGCGGTCATCTACGGAACATGCAGGACACTGAAAACCGAAACCCATCGCCACATACTGTCATCAATGGAGAAGATGAGCGAACTTGTTGCAGCTGCGCACGGAGCCACTGCCAAAGTCATCATCAAACCCGGATATCCAAGCACAGTCAATCATCCGGATGAAGCCACATTCATGGCCCAGGTGATGGCCGAAACAGTCGGTCATAAAAACACTAATCCAAATGTGTTGCCGGAAATGACTGCGGAAGACTTTAGTTTCATGCTCGAAAAAGTGCCCGGTGCCTATGGATTCATAGGCAATGGACATGGTGGCTTGCCAGGAATCAGTTTGCACAATGCAGCCTACGACTTTAACGACGACATACTTGGAATCGGCGCAGAGTTTTGGGATAGATTAGTTAGAAGATGGTTTGAAAAGGAAGTTTGAATATGATTTCGCGACGTACTCTGCTTGGTTTAATGTTGACATCTATTTTTTCTGTAACAGCCAACGCGCAAAGTGCCAACTGGCCAAACAAGTCCATAAAAGTCATCGTCCCGTATCCGACTGCGGGGGTCAGTGACACGATTGTTCGTATTGTTTCAGAACGCCTTTCTGCCGTGCTTGGTCAATCCATTATTGTCGAAAACAAGCCAGGCGCTGGCGGAACCTTGGGAATGGATCTTGTAGCAAAGGCTCAACCGGATGGTTACACCTTCGGTTTTGCAGCCATCAGTCCTCTCACTCTAAACCCGCATGTCATGAAAGTTCCCTACGATGCGCTCAAGGATTTTGTGCCAGTGGGATCAGTCATGTATTCGCCGATTTATTTATTGGCCTCTCCTAAATTCACAGGCAAAAGCTTTGAAGATGTCATTGCGATGAGTAAAGTTAAGCCGGGATCCATCACCATTGCGACATCCGGTTACGGTACGGTTGGGCACATTATGGTTGAGCAACTCCGCAAAAAATCCAGTACGGACCTCACTCATGTCCCTTATAAAGGCGGTGGGCAGGTTGCAACCGATGCGCTAGGTGGCCACTTCGACTTGATGCTGGCCAATCCATACGCAAACTTAAATAGCTTGATCGAGCAGGGAAAATTACGTCCCTTAGCGGTGGGGGCACCCAAGCGATTATCCAATCTACCTGATGTGAGGACTTTTGCCGAACTCAATTACCCGGAAGTAAACTTGACATCCTTGTTCGGTTTCTTCGCTCCCGCAGGGACCCCCGACACGATCATTCAACGATTCAATACCGAGTTGAACAAAGTCCTTGTCGAAGACGCGATACAAGATAGAGTGCGTAAAGCTGAAAATCTGGTGATGCCAAGCACTCCGGCCGAATTCTCGAAAACGATCAAAAGCGAATTCACAGCCAACCAAAGGATCGTGCAAGAGGCCAATATCAAGGCCGAATAAGGGAGTACTCTCAAATTCGCCGCTTAACCATAAGCGGCGAATTTTTATTGGCGATCAAGAGGCAAGCTTCGCGCCTTTTTCACCCAAATCCCAAAAAAGTCCCGCCATCAACTGCAATGACTCGCGCGCGATGGAGCCCAACATATGTTCGTTAGGCGCATGTTGCGAACATGCGGCATAAGAATGCGGAACCCATACTGTAGGTAATCCCAAAATTTTCGAAAATGCATCGTTAGGCAACGAACCACCAAGGTTTGGCAAAATATCGACATCTTTGCCCACCGAACTCTTGATCGATGCAGCAGCCATTCTGACCCAGGCATTATCAGGATCCAATCGCGTCGCTTCAGCAGCCTCGCCACGGCTGGCGTACACCTCGATATCGTCGTAACCATGCGCATCCAGATGGGCTCTAAGATGATCGATAAAGTGCTCGTTGTCGCTTCCGACAACATAGCGCAATTGACAGTAAGCGATTGCGTGGCCCGGAATTGCATTTACAGGCGCATCGGGGTTTCCAGTCTTAAAGGCAAGTGTCTCAAAAGTATTCCAGCCAAATACCTTTTCGGCCAGAGTTAAGCCCGGCTCCGCCCAGTCCGGATCAATCTCAGGGTCATTTGGGCCTCCGCCTACCTGGATTGTAGAAAGGGCGCGCTTTATGTTCTCCGGCAAGGATTTTGGAAGCAAGCCGGGAACCAGAATTTTTCCGTTCTCATTGCAAATCGAGGCAATTGCATTCGCAAGGCGAACGCCGGGGTTTTTGAGTAATCCGCCCCAATTGCCCGAGTGATGCGCTCCCTGTCTAAGATTAATCTTCAATTCGAAGTTAAACGCACCTCGCGAGCCGAGAAACAGCGTTGGACGAGTCGCACTCACCCGTGGACCATCCGAAGCCAAGAACAAATCGGACTTGAATAACTCTGCATTCTGCTCACAAACTTCCCTCAAGCCGGGAGAGCCTGTTTCCTCGCCCATTTCAATAATTAACTTTACGTCGTAACCGAGCTTGCCGTTTCTCGCGATCAGGACCTGTTCCAGCGCAGCCAAATTGATCGAATGCTGTCCTTTATTGTCTGCGGATCCACGACCGTACCAACGATCACCCTGGATATTCAATTTCCAGGGATCAAGTCCCGCGTGCCACTGAGGCGCATAGCCGCGAACGACATCACCATGACCGTAACTTAAGACAGTGAAATCAGACCCCTTCTCTGCACGATAGGCGAAAAGAAACGGGGCACCGTCTTTAATAGGATTTTCAATCAGTCTGCATTCAAAACCTAGCGGCTCAAGCACAGGAATCAATTCATCGGTCAAATAAGCCGTCAATTCTTTAAGCTTTCCGGGCTCCTGACTTTCAGTCGGCATCGCAACGCGACGACGAAGCGTGGATTCGAAAACACCTTGGTCAAAATAGGCGGTTGCTAAGTCAATTGCTTGCTGGCGGCTCATAGTCATCACTCGTCAATGTTCTAGATGCAGAAAGATTAAGCTTTTCAGGTCCTGAGCACAACTCGTTTCAAACTCTTTAATGATAAGTGATCGACTTTTTCTCTTCTTCAGAGGGCATTGCGGCCTGCGTGCTATTTACTTCCAACTTCGGCCCCAGGCCATCAAACCACTGGGTTCGTTTAGCGACATCAATCAACAACTGATATATGGCTGTGGCTAAAGCGGAGCTTAAGTTTAGATTCAAAGGTTGGGCCCCTTCAATCATGAAGGTAAAAGTCAAGCCTTCATCGGAACGAACACATCCCGCATTTAGTACCAACACCGACTCATGACCTTTTTCGAGCAAACTTCCTTCCGGCCCACGCTCTTCAAAAGGTAGGTCACGTTGGACGCCGGGTGGAAGCGACGCATGCGCCGGCTCAATCGGGTTTTCAGGCAATACAGGCTTATCAATCTCGTTTAGGTCAATAAATTCCGATTTGCGTTGAGCGGAAAAATCATTATCGATTTGAACGTTTGTGTTTGTTTTCGGCAAATCCATCTTAAGGAATGATGCCAAATTTTCGATCATGAATTTACATATGCGTCGAGTCAAAGTTAGTGCGACATGTCGATCCGCGCCTAGATTAATTCTGGCGATGATGCGATCTTGCAATTCGATATAACTGAGTTGGATCTGGGTGATTTCCATTTTTTATCGCATGACAAGAACCGACTATAAGCATGTCGAATTCTTAACGCTCCAAAGTTGCATCATAATAGTAGCGCTGTCATTTTTGCGATATATATCTCTCGAACTCATACAAATCATTAATCACCATGAGCAATTCAGCTACTAAGTCTTTCGCAAATAATCCATGGCGACGCCAGGATTTCGATTTTTTCGAAATGATCACACTACGCTGGGCTGATAACGATGCATATGGTCACATCAATAACGCCCACTATTATTCATTTTTTGACACTGCGGTAGATGGCTTTCTGCTTGGCAATGACTTGAGAAAATACCTGACGGATCCCTTTCAAACCCTCGTAGTCGCCTCCGAATGTCGCTATCACAGCCAAGTATCCGCCCCCGGAAATATACAGGTAGGGGTTCGCGTCGGAAGAGTCGGAAACAGTTCAATTTCCTATGAGGTCGCCGTTTTCACGAAAGATTCTGATCTAGCCGCAGCACAAGGTCAATTTGTGCACGTTTGTGTTGAACGTGCGACTCAACGACCAACTTCATTACCGGAAAACTTTAGGCGAGCGCTTGCCAATCTGCCAAAGAGTCCGCAAAATTAAACTCGATATCGAAAAAACAAGGTCTTTCCAGATGCAATCAGTTGTCTCAAGAGCCCAGTCTCGCGAAAGAAGACACCACTATCAACTGCCAAACGGCACCAATACGTGGATATCGTCCTATGTTGGCATCAATTCCGTCGAACGACGAACTTTAGGCATGCCTCCTCATGATCCTGTCGACTTTCCTCCCCCGCTTGAACCAATCGCATTTTTAGTTGAACAGGAAGCGAACAGTCGTTTACCTGGCCACTATCATCAGGCTGATCAGTTTCAAGTTTTTGTGGCAGGCACCGGTTTTTTTGGAACAAAACCGATAACAGGACTAACTGTTCATTATGCGATGGCCTTCACGCCCTATGCGCCTATCCAAGCGACAGAAACTCCGATTCAATATTACACATTGCGTAACGGGTGGGATCCCGGTGCACGTTGGATGCCCGAGCAAAGAGCTGGACTGATGGATCGCAAGCATCCATACCGACATGGTGTTTGTGTTTTACCCGACTTAAATGCTGATGGTCTTCTGTCATCCACGGCGAATTCTGTTGTCCAAAGCACAGTTGTTCCGTTTGCCGAAGACGGGTTGGGAGCAACGCTTTATCAAGCCCGGACAACCTCACCAATCGAAGGACCTTCACCATCCAACGGTCGTGGCCAGTACTGGCTGGTACTACGAGGCGAATGCACGATTAATGGCGAGACAGCGCATGAACAGTCGCTCATATTCGTCTCACCGGATGATCCGGCGCCATCCATTTTGAGTGATCGCAATGGAGTGGCGATACTCATGATGCAATTTCCGAAGCGCACCTAAATTACAAACTTCGTTGCAATCAGAAACCGGGGTGTCGTAATAGAGAAACCCCGGGCGTCAATCAATCGATCTTCACACCAGTATCTTTGATGACTTTATTCCACTGCACAATGTCATCCTTGATTTTCTTTTGCATTTCTTGAGGTGTCATCGGCATCGCGTCGTAGCCTTCTTTGCGAATCGCCTCAATTTGACCTGGATCCGCCAACGCCTGCTTGAAGGCCGGCACAAGTTTATCCATCACGTCTTTTGGCAAACCTGCGGGGGCGATGATTCCGTACCATATAGAAGAATCAAAGCCGGGGAACCCTGATTCGGCAAGCGTAGGCACATCGGGAAATAATCCGCTGCGTTTTAATGATGTCACAGCAAGTGGTTTCAACCGTCCCGCTTCAATATTAGTGGCTGCCGATCCCAAAGATGAGAAAAGCATTGGTATGTGTCCGCCCAGCAATTCAATTACCGCCGGCGCTCCACCTTTATAGGGGACGTGGTCTATTTTCAAACCGGTTGCAACCTTGAATTGTTCTGCAGCCAAATGAGCCACTCCACCAACTCCGGATGTACCATAACTCCAATCTTGCGGATTCTTTTTGGCCAATTCGATTAATGTTTTGACGTCCTTTGCCGGAGAACTCGGCAATGTCACAATCACAGATCCACCACCGGCCAGCATTGCGACGGGCGTAAAGTCCTTGACCGGATCATATGGAGTTTTGCGCAAGCTCGGCAAAATCGTCAATGGTCCCGAGTCAACAATATGCAAGGTGTAACCATCAGCGGGGGCTCGAGTCAATAACTCAAGCGCCACTGCCCCACCTGCCCCGGGCTTGTAATCCATGATAATTTGCTGACCGATAATCTTGGACACTCGGTCAGCAACAGGTCTGATCAATTTATCGGCTGCCCCGCCGGTCGTGTATCCGACAATCATCCTGATAGGTTTATCGGGATAATCGGCAGCTTGGCTTGTAATGGCCGAAAGAGACAAAATCGCCCCGATCAAACCCTTCAGTAAAAGTTTCGAGTTCTTCAATTATTTCTCCAACCGAGATTCTCAACCGCAGTTATAAAAATATCTAGTCAAGTCGTCTCTAAAAGCCTCAACGACCCTTGAATATTGGCTGACGCTTCTCCATGAAGGCCTTGCGCCCCTCCTTGAAATCCTCGCTGGCAAAACATGCCTCGACCATCCGCACCGCACCAGCGATATCTTGATCTTCAGGAGCAGCGCAAACTTGTCTAATGTTGTATTTGCTTGCGGCAACAGTCAAAGGAGCATTCTCTGAAATCATTTTGGTGTATTGATCTACCACCGAATCCAATTCGGCAACCGTGCAAACTTTGCTGACAAAGCCCATTCGCAAAGCGTCCGCAGAATCGAACCGCCTTGCGGTGACATAAATATCCGTAGCGTTTGCCAAGCCAATCAAGTCCGTGAATCGTTTGATTCCCACATGACCATAGCCCACACCCAACCGCGCAGCCGGCATCCTGAAAGTCGAATCTTCGGAACAAATTCGAATATCGCAAGCAGCGGCCATGCCCAACCCACCGCCGAAACAATATCCACGTATTTTTGCTATGACTGGTTTCGAACATTGAATCGGTGCGGCCAATGCCGCCGTTACCGCATTTTCATAGACTTCCTGCGTGTCTTGCGCAGCCCGCA
This sequence comes from Sheuella amnicola, assembly GCF_010499255.1. Taxonomy (GTDB): domain Bacteria; phylum Pseudomonadota; class Gammaproteobacteria; order Burkholderiales; family Burkholderiaceae_B; genus Zwartia; species Zwartia amnicola. Next base: position 76,579 of record NZ_JAAGRN010000011.1, on the reverse strand, counting down.
ACTCCTCGAATTGCGAAATGTCCGCTCCTGAGATGAAGGCCTTTTCACCCGAACCTGTCAAGACAATCACACGCACGTCCGGATCTCGATCAAATGCCTGAATCGCAGCCGGTACACCACCCCACATTTGAACCGTCATGGCGTTCATTTTGGTTGGATTCGAAAATGTGATGTAACCGACAGAACCCTTTTTCTCAACAATCAACTCAGCCATACAATCTCCTTTCACCCCGTGTTTTAATCATTGTTAGGCATATGTCGCCTTTTATTTTCAGACTGCTAGTATCTCTTGCAATATCACCTAAAGCAACTTATAAAAACAATCAACCCAATTCGCAGCACATCCGACTGCACTTCATATCAGCAACAATTAATTTTTTATATATAAATCAATAAATTATGTCAAAAATACAAGCCTCCACCGCTTTATCTAATCTTCGCGTCCTGGATATGTCCCGTGTGCGGGCAGGCCCGAATTGCGTGCGCCTGTTAGCCGACTTTGGCGCAGATGTCATTCGCATCGAACCACCAAAAGGTGTCGACCCCAATGAAGGCATGTTCGCCGGAAACCGCGAAGGCGGCGATTTTCAGAACTTGAACCGCAATAAACGCGCACTCACTCTTAATCTAAAGAAGCCTGGTGCACTTGAAATCATGATGCGCCTAGTCAAGACCGCTGACGTTGTGGTTGAAAACTGGCGCCCGGATATCAAAAAGAAATTAGGTGTGGATTACGAATCACTGGCAGCAGTGAATCCAAGGATCATTCTGGCGAGTATTTCCGGCTACGGTCAAACGGGCCCTTATGCTTCAAGGCCTGGTTTTGATCAGATCATGCAGGGTATGGGCGGACTGATGTCTGTTACCGGAATTCCCGGTGGCGGTCCTGTCCGGGCGGGCCTAGCAGTTGCGGATATGAGTGCCGGCCTTTACGCCGGCATCGGCATACTTGTTGCCCTCCATGAGCGCGAGCGCTCAGGCAAAGGTCAATGGGTGCAAGCGTCGTTGCTGCACTCACAGATCGCCATGATGGACTTTCAGGCGGCCCGATATCTCAATGAAGGTGATATTCCCGGACAAGCCGGCAATGATCACCCCACATCAAGTCCAATGGGATTATTTGAAGCAAGTGATGGTGTATTCAACCTGGGGGCTTCCGGACAGGGCAACTGGGTCAAACTGGCTGAGTTATGCAAAAAGCCGGAATGGATTTCCGACCCGGATTTTTCGAACGAAAAGACGCGCGCAATTAATCGCGCACGTTGCAACAAATTGCTCAACGAAGTCTTTCGCACCAATACGGTCGCTTACTGGGTCGATGCGCTGAACAAGGCGGGTGTCCCGGCGGGACAGGTTTATAACGTCCCTGAGATGTTTGAAGACGAGCACATCAAACAAGTGAATATCTCGAAAGCCGTGAACGATTCGGCCGGCAAGAAAAAACACTTCATCACTCAACCTGCTATTCTTTCACGCACACCTGCCGATGTAGTCACGACGGCTCCTTCCTGGGGTGAACATACTGACGAAGTACTCTCCGAAATTGGTTACTCATCAGCTGAAATTTCAAAATTTCATGAACAAGGTATTGTCTAATGAAAAATAGGCTCTCTTTCTCTCTGGCCGCATTCGCATGCGCACTGGGACTTCTCGGCGGTACGGCAATCGCGCAAACCTATCCAAGCAAGCCGATTAAAGCAGTCGTCCCTTTCGCTGCCGGTAGTGCAACGGATCAAATCGGGCGGGCATTTGCGGCAAAAATGTCCGAAGTGCTTGGGCAAACGATCGTGGTGGAAAATAAACCAGGCGTCAATGGCATGCTTGGAGCCGATATGGTTGCAAAAGCGGCGCCGGATGGCTACACCATACTAATTGGCACGAACAGTACAAATGCCGCGCTGAAAAGCTTGATGAAAAAGCTGCCTTACGATCAAGACACTGCGTTTGCTCCGATCGGCTTCATGGGAGCTGTACCATTGATAGTCGCGGTCAATAAGGATGTCAAGGCGCAAACGCTGAAAGAATTGATCGACATGGCCAAAGCTAAACCAGGATTTGTCACCTATGCAAGTGCCAGTACATCCCAACTGGTCTCGGGTGCAATGCTGGCAGGCATGGCGGGGGTCGACATGGTCAACGTACCTTATAAAAGTGGTCCGGCGGCCATGACTGATTTAATCGGTGGGCAGGTGATGATGTTCACGGCTGATTTTGCAGTAACGCTACCTCAAATCAAGAATGACAAAATACGCGGCCTTGCGGTTACTTCTGTCAAACGCTCCAAGGCAATTCCTGAGCTGCCGACGGTCAACGAAGCACTTGGCTTGAAAGATTACGAGCTCATCGCTTATTTTGCTGCATTCGCGCCTGCCGGAACACCCAAGGACATCGTTCTTAAGCTGAACCAAGCGTTGAATGCAGCCGCAAATGACAAAGCCATTCAGGAAAAATTCGCCACTCTCGGATTTGAAACAGATCCCGGAACACCTGAGGCATTGGCAAAGCGTACTGAGCTTGAGTCACTCAAGTGGGCAAAAGCCATTAAAGCGGCAGGGATCGAACCACAATAATTTTTAAACAAGCACAAAAAAAGGCCGCATAATGCGGCCTTTTTACATGAAAATAAAATTTATCAGGCTTCATCCTGAATCGAATTAATCAACACGCCGACCCCTTCGATATCGATTTCGATCTTGTCGCCTTGCTTCATGAATACGGGAGGCTTTCTGGCATAACCAACACCTGCCGGCGTACCAGTGATCACGACATCGCCCGGTTCGAGCGTCATGCACTCGGTAATTAACACCAGCGTATGAACGATATTGCACAGAAAGTTTTTAGTATTCGCATCTTGCATCACCTGTCCGTTTAACCTGGATTGAATCCGCAAGCCTGAAGCGCCAAGAGGCAATTCGTCAGGCGTCACCAACCAAGGGCCAAAACCACCCGTCTGGTCGAAATTTTTGCCAATAGTCCACTGACTGGACTTGCGCTGATAATCCCGAACGCTGCCATCATTAAAAGCACTGTAACCGGCGACATAGTCCAACGCGTTTGCCGAAGTCAAATGCCGCGCTTTTTTTCCGACAACGAAAGCAAGCTCAGCTTCATAATCGAATTTGTCCGAAACCCTTGGACGAATCAATGGTTGCAAATGTGCGGCAAGCGAACTCGGACCACGCATGAAAAAAGCGGGATATTCAGGAGTCGAGTGCCCCCCTTCAGCTGCATGATCGGCATAGTTCAGGCCAAGACAAATCACTTTTCCGGGACGATCGATCAAGGGAATAAAACGCACACCTTCGATTGACTTGATCACAGCAGAAGCGCTCTTGGCTAACGTCGCAATGTGACTCATCGCGTTACCGGAAGACAGGATTTCAATCAAAGTATTCGGCAACTTGGAGTCTGTTGCGGACAAGTCGATGAATTCGCTTGAATCATTTGAACGCAACAAACCCACTCTCTTTTGTTGACTTGCATCCTGATAACTGAATAAACGCATGATCTTCCTTGAATTACGATTGAATATTACGCCTGGATTCGGCGTAGTTTAAGATGTCTGATCCATTGAGTCGCAATCACAACCCCAAAACTTGCGAAACCAACCAAATCTGTGGTGACGGAAGGATAGGCAAGCGCAACGCCTCCGATAATCATGACAATTCTTTCGAACAAATTTGTCTTTTCTATAAACCAGCCCTGAAGACCTCCGGCCAGACAAATTACACCGACAACTGCAGTAAAGGAAGTCCAGCCGATCTGCATCCAATCAGCCTGCATCAATCCGTTCATTGAACCCATCAACAACAGTCCGGACCCCGACTTGTCCAGGGTGAACATGAACGGCACAAGAATGGCTGGAGCAACATACTTCCATGTCTGCATCGTCGTTTTGTAAGGATCGCCTTTACAAATCGCTGCAGCAGCAAAAGGAGACAAAGCAGTCGGTGGCGAGACCTCCGAGAGAACGGCATAGTAAAAAATGAACATATGCGCGGCAAATGCCGGTACGCCAAGATTGATCAAAGCAGGCGCCGCAATTACCGCGCAAATAATATATGAAGCAGTGACCGGCACCGCCAGCCCAACCACCCATACAACCAGACCTGTATAAATCGTTGTTAAAAGTAAGGAGCCGCCCGCATACTGGATCACGATCGAGCTGAATTTAAGGCCTAGGCCCGTCAATGTGACTGTGCCGACAATGAGGCCTGCACCGGCACAAGTCACCGCGATAGCTAAGACTCCAGTGGTGCCTGCAGCCAATGCTTTAACTAGATTGGACTGATATAAACCATTCCAAAACGGTTCTTTTCCACGCAACCAATCATATGAAATGATCGCAGTATCACGTCGCAACATGCTACTGATCGCCGAAACAACCGTTGCCCAGAAAACCGACATGATCGGAGAAAATCCATACAGCATGAAAACTACGATCGAAATAAGTGAAAAGAAATGAAACCAGTATTTCTTAGTAAGCGACCATGCACTTTCAGCAGCCTCGAAATGGATGTTTTTCATTCCATACTTGCGTACATCTATCTCGACCATGACGAACAGCCCTAGGTAGAACAGGACCGTCGGAATACATGCCATCAACAAAACATCAAGATAGGATATTTTCAAAAAATCGGCGATGAGAAATGCCGCGGCTCCAAGCACCGGAGGTGAAATAATCGCACCAAGTCCGCCTGCCGCTAATAATCCACCAGCCGCGTTTTTGTCATAGCCAACCTTATTCAGCATAGGTGCAGCAACGGATCCCACGGTAACAGTCGTTGCCACTCCGGATCCGGATGGACCGCCAAGCAAAAAGCTCGACATGACAATGGTTCGCCCCACCCCTGAGGACTTGCCGCCCATCGCGGCAAACGAGAAATCAATGAAGAATTTACCCGCGCCAGTGAATTGAAGAAACGCCCCGAAAATCGTGAACAAAATAATCAATGTCGCCGACACATCGACAGCCGTTCCAAAAATCCCTTCAAGAGTCATGTACATGTAGCCGACGAACCTATCGAGGTCGTAGCCTTTATGCGTCCAGGGAGCAGGTAAGTAATTTCCGTAAAGCGAATAAAGAATGAACAAAACCGTGACACTGAGCAAAATCATTCCATTGGTTCGTCTGACCGCTTCCAGTATCATCAGAATGAACACAATACCAACAATGACGTCCAAACGATCTGGTGAAGTATTTCGATCTGAAAAATCATCCCCGCCACTGAGAATGTAATAAACGATATAAAGCGCCGCGAGAGCGCAAAGCACATCCCACCACATCAATCTATTCTTGAATCGGTTCGCCACCGGAAAACTCAGATACACCAGAAAAAGTACTAGGCCAACATGAATGGTGCGAAGCTCCTGAGTCGGAACAATTTCGTAGGCTGCGTAAAGATGAAACACAGACAGCGCAACGGCCACAAGTGTAATAAAAACAGCCAGAGCACCGCGATAATCGTTAGAGTCGCCCTCTTCCTGCTTAATGAAAGCGTCCAACTGTTCTTGTGTCGCAGTATCGATTGATGATTGGGTCATTTTGCATCCAATTAAAAATTGAGCACACTAGTTAGTGTGCTCAACAAGACAGACTGTACGATTTACCCGTTTCAGTCGAGTTTGGCGCCCTTTTCCTTCAGATATTTCGCAGCGCCCGGATGAAAAGGAATCGGGGTCGATGCGGACTTCTGACCATCCAGTGACAAGGTGGCGTACTCTTGGTGCGTACGAACCAATTCTTCCTTATTATCGAAAACAGCCTTGACGATCTTATACGCTTCGTCATCCGGCATTTTGGCGTTAGCGACCAGAATATTCGCTACGGACGCTATCTTATTGTCCGCTGCCATGCCGCTATAAGTGGATTTTGGAATGACATCCTTAAAGTACAGGTTTCCGTACTTTTTGTTCATAGCCTCCACTTCGTTCGAATGATCAATCATGACAATCTTCATTCCGGGGCTATTGGCAAGATCTGTGACCGCGGCAGTCGGCAGACCTCCAACCCAGAAAAATGCTTCGATTTTTCTATCTTTAATCGCATTAACCGATTCAGCCACACTCAAACGTTCGCGCTTAACATCCTTGTCTTTATTAAGGCCAGCAGCTTCCAGCAATCTGAAAGCCATTACCTCGGTTGCACTACCGGGTGAGCCCGTGCTGATTCTCTTGCCTTTAAGATCCTTCATGCTTTTGATCCCTGTGCCATCAACAGTGACGACATGCATGCGATTCGGATAAAGAACCAGTAGAGTCTTCAGATCCACTTTTTTATTCTTGAACTTACCATCGCCATCCAGCGCATCCTTGGCGGCATCAGCCATGGTGAATGCTAGATAGGGCTTACCGGAATTGATGAGATTCAAATTATCGACGGATCCACCGGTAACTTCGGCGGTGGCGGACATACCAGGAACATGCTTGGATAATACCGAAGCCAATCCACCTCCCATGGGGTAATAAACACCCCCAGTACCGCCGGTAGCAATAGACAGATTTTGCGCATGAACACTTGAGAATACTGTCGCAAGCATAATAGCTAGTGATCCAATCCACTTCATGTTTTTTCTCCTATCAGTCGACTACGAACTTTAAAGCGCCTAAGTGCGTTTACCTTGGCGGCTATATTTTGTGTTTTATTTATCGGTTTTATGGTGTCAGACTACATCAGAACAGAACTTGATTCAAATTATTTTTAATTTTCAAATTGTCTGGCACGCATTCTATCGACCATCTGGGGCGCTGCTCCAAGATAATTCGCCGGATCGCACAACCGATCAATCAACGTGCGATCAAGTTTTGAGGTAATTTTTGCGTCCTCGCTCAAAACCTCCGATAGCTTTCGACCACTCGTTGCCGCGACTCTGCATGCGTCATAAACGACATCATGCGCGGTCTGCCTGCCTATATGAGGCGCCAATCCCATCATGACGGCTTCGGCCACAATCAAACCACCCGACATGTCCAGATTTTTCAGCATTCTGGTCGTGTCGACCTCTAATCCGGCCAGCATGAATTTGGCTTGCCGCAGCGCACCTGCAGTCAAAATGAAGGACTCGGGTATGGCCGACCACTCGATATGCCAGGGCCCAGTTGCACGCTCAAAGTCTTGAACCATGGCATCCAGCATGAGTCCCGCGTGTTGCCTGACTGTTTTGGATGCGCTCAGCATCAATTCGCAAGAAATGGGATTACGCTTTTGCGGCATCGTGCTTGATGCGCCTCGACCTTTTACGAAGGGCTCGAATGCTTCGGCAAGTTCATTGGTCATCATCAACATGACATCTAAAGCGATTTTCCCAAGCGAACCCGTCACAAGCGCAAGAAACTGAACCGCTTCAGTCAACCCGTCCCGAGCGACATGCCATGTCACGGGAGAAGCTCCGAGCCCCAGCTCTCGCATCAAAGCAGCATGCACAGGCAATCCTTGATCACCAAGGGATGCGAGTGTTCCTGCAGCTCCGCCAAACTGGCCTATCAAAACCCTGGGCTTGAGCTGAACGAGTCTTTCACGATGTCTACGAATCATCAATAACCAGACCGCCACCTTGTATCCGAACGTGATCGGCAACGCATGCTGCAAATGTGTGCGTCCGGCCATGGGTGCGTCGCGGTAATCATCGGAAAGTCTATCGAGAATGCTGTCCAGTTCATCAAGATCCGCCTCTATCAACTCCAAGGCTTCACGAACCTGAAGGACGGTTGCGGTATCCATGATGTCCTGTGTCGTCGCACCCCAATGCAAGTATTCGCCATCAGGTCCGCACATCTTTGAAATCTGATGGACAAGGGGCAATATCGGATAACCAACGATTTCGGTTTCCCTCTTGAGCTCAGCCATATCAAGCTTTGAACTATCTGCAAGTTCGGCGATTTTGCTTGCAGCAGATTTCGGAATAATGCCAAGTTCTGCCTGCACCTTCGCCAAAGCAATTTCTGTTTCGGTATAACGGCGAACCGTTGCTGCATCGTCAAACACGGCACGCATGGCTGCCGTACCGAACATATCTTTAAAAATAGATGATTCCAGCATTGATATCGGCATGACTCGAACTCTCTAAAATGTTTATCGCTTGTATACCCTGCGTAAGTATGCGAGGACTGTAACTAAGCGTCAATACGTTCCGGATTCATCGCCCCGTCTTCGGGATTGCGAGAGGTATTCAGGAAACTTAACCTCTTGTAAGATCCGTAAAAAGTGCGGATTCGATCATTCGAATCAAACCGCCGATTAACGGAGACCTTCATGTCCAAATTTTGCAATCCGAAACAAACGATCGGCAAGCTCGTCGGCACTCTTCTCTTGGTGACGGGCTTCTCGTGTGTATACGCGCAAGACTACCCCACGCGTACAATCACAATGGTTATGCCTTATGCACCCGGTGGCCCTGGAGACACGATTACGCGGCTATTCGCCACAGCGATGCAAAAATCACTCGGGCAACAAATTATTGTGGACAATCCGTCCGGTGCCGGTGGAAGTATCGGCACTGGCAAGGTCGCACGCTCAACCCCCGATGGCTATACGTTGCTGATGACGCATATCAGTCATGCCACAAACGTATTAATGATCAAGAACCTTTCCTACAGCCCAATCAATGACTTCGAACCCATCGGTCTTGCCACCGTGGGGCCTATGGTTGTCACTGCCCGAAAAGACTTCGCACCTAAAGACGCCAAGGAATTCATTGAATACATTAAGGCCAACTCCGGAAAAATCTCGATGGGGCACGCAGGAATCGGGTCGGCGTCTCACTTGTGCGGGCTCATGTTCAGCGAAGCCTTGGGAGTCAAAATCGACATGATCCCCTACAAAGGGGCCGCACCCGCACTCAATGATTTGATGGGTGGACAAGTCGATATCATGTGCGACCAGACTACCAGCACTGTTCCGGCAATTCAAAGCGGAAGAATCAAGCCCTACGCTGTAGCCGGAACCAAGCGTCTCGATTCGATGCCCAATCTACCCGCTCTCAGTGAAGTGGGCATCAAAGACTTCAACATCAGCATCTGGTTTGGCCTTTATGCTCCTAAAGACACGCCAAAGCCTGTCATTGAAAAGCTGTCCGCCGCATTAACGAAAGCAGTTCAAGACCCTGAACTCAAGGCAAAGCTAGAAAGCATAGGCACGTCACCCGTTTCAACCGACATGACTAACCCAGCGAAGCTTCAAACTCATCTGAAGAACGAGATCGAAACGCTCGGCCCCCTTTTAAAGCGGGCCGGGGTCACCGCAAATTGATTTTTGAGTGACAGACAAATCCGGCAAGAGGCTTACAAGGCCTCTCGCAATTTTTTGGCAATTTCCTTTTCCTGATCGTTCTTTTCGCGCAATCGTGCCAATTCTTCAGGTGAAACGCATTGCACATTCGAATAGTCCCGTTTCCACGCATAGGAATCGCTCCACTTGAGCGAAGATTGCACGGTTGTTCTCGATCCGGGAGCACTAGCCAACGTTTTCAATGCCAAATCCAATGTGAAGTATTGGGATTTGGGATCATTAGGTTTACCGGCTGCGTTACCCAGCGGAAAGTCGCTAAACAAAAAACGCGGCACCCCAACATGTTCAACGATATCCTTGGCGCAACCCATCACAATTGTTGAAATTCCGGCAGACTCAAGATAGCGCGCAGCCAAACTGCACGTCTGATGGCAGACCGGACAATTGGCCACAAACACGACCGCATCGACACCATCTTCACGACAAAGTCGTATCAGTTCGGGACAATCGACTTCAAGAGTGTGGCGCTGGCTTCGATTCGTGGGCAATCCATAGAACCGATTTGCCAGCTTGCCAATTCGACCATCGGCCTGGGCTTGACGCAAGGCCGGCAATGGAAACCACGTTCCGCTGTCTTCCATTGTCGTATGCTTACGATCGATTGCCACATGCGTAATACGAACATCATGATCTTCGCATGAAGCGCCAGTGTAGATTTGATAGAACTTTGCAGCGGCGTTATAAGGCGCACCGATTCCCTGATCCCCTTTTTCAGGATCATAAGGAGACGCAGTTGTAATCAACGCCACTGTCGCTTTCTCGATTGGCTTGATCATCGGCTGGAAAGGAACGTCCGCATAATGCGCCCAACGATATGGATTGTCGTATCCCAGTGCGAGATACCAATCGCGAGTCCTTTGCATGTAACGCGTCGGAACATCATCGTCCGATGCAAAATTCATATCTGTTTCAACGGTCATAAATCGATTCGGATTATTTAATGAATGGACAGCCGCCCTTGTCCATCGGGCGAAATGCGATATTACCCGGTGTCGTTGCGATCGTCTTGTACAAATCCCACTCTCCTTTCGACTCGGCAGGCGTCTTGACCTGGAATAAATACATGTCGCGCACCACACGACCGTCCTTTCTAAGTGTTCCGTTGGTCGTCATAAAATCATTAATCGGAGTCTCGCGCATCTGTGCCATCACCTTGTCCGAATCCTTGGAACCGACTGCCTTGACTGCCTGAAGATAATGCGTAACCGCGCCATATGTTCCAGCCTGCGTCATGGTTGGCATCACGCCATTACGTTTATAAAAACGCTGCGACCACTCACGAGTTTTATCGTTCAAGTCCCAATAAAATGCTTCCGTCAGATACAACCCCTGTGCAAGCGGCAATCCGATCGATTTAATATCCGAGAGGAATGCAAGCAAAGCCGCTACCTTTTGACCGCTTTTGCCTACGCCGAATTCCGCCGCCTGTTTGATTGCGTTACTCGTATCCTGACCACCATTAGCCAAACCAATCACTTTTGCTTTGGAGGATTGAGCTTGTAGTATGAAGGAACTGAAATCCGGAGCGCTTAGTGGATGCTTTGCCGAACCGAGCACCTTGCCACCATTCGCTTCGATAACCTGAGTGGCATCACGCTCAAGAGCCTGGCCGAATGCATAATCCGCCGACAGGAAGTACCACGTATCCCCACCAGACTTAACAACCGCTGCTGCCGTACCGACGGACATCGCGTATGTGTCATATGTCCAATGCGCTGTGTAGGGAGAACATGCTTTACCAGTCAAATCAGATGTCGCGGCGCTTGTCACCATCACGATTTTTTTCTTTTCTTCACCCAGTTTACTAACCGCCAATGCAATAGCTGATGTCGGCATATCGGTGACCATATCGACACCATCCACATCGAACCACTGCCGAGCCCTACTGGATGCGACATCGACTTTGTTTTGCGTGTCGACCGAGAGCAATTCTATGGGCTTGCCAAGAACGGATCCGCCAAAATCCTCGACAGCCATTTTGGCCGCATCCACCAGACCTTTACCGCCAATGGAGGAATAGATTGAGCTCATATCGGCAAGAACGCCAATCTTGACAGCGCCACCCGAAGACTGGGCGTGCGATGTTGTGGCAGCAAAGCCCGTTAGAGAAAGCGCAACGGCAAGAGTCAGTTTTTTCAAAATTATCTCCGATCATTTGTTTTGATTGATGTTGATTCGCACACCATCATGCATGCAAACTGATACACGCCGTATTCGGAAAAACACCAACAAATTTTCAGTTCAAGATTGTCTGACAGGCCTAGCCAAAACAATTCCACCAATAATCAACGCAGTAGCCAGCCACAGAGAGAAGGCAATTTTTTCGTCCAGAATCACTGCTGAACAAATCAGTCCCATGACAGGCACCGCAAGCAATGCCATCGATGTAATGGATGCCGGCAATCCGCGGTTAACGGTATTCATGATCCAATACGCGACAACCGTGCCAAAAATGCAACTGAAGCCAAGCAGCGATACGACCTTCAATGACCAGTCTATGCGCGGCACTCCTTCAATGGCTAATGCCAAAATGAGTTGAGTCACGCAAGCCAGCAGCATCTGCCACGGCAAGAGTTCGAACGTGGGCGTCACGAACTTATGGCCTCGACCATAAACAATGCAGATCGCCCATGAAAATGCCGCAAGCAAAATCAATCCATGACCCAACACGACGTCCCGATTCGACCAATCTATCTGATCGGGCCTGAAAATCACAGCAAGGCCCAACATTCCGATTGCCAGACCCGATGCCTGCCTCCAGCCAAAGGGCTCCCCCAGAAAGATGCGAGAAGCGGGCATAACCCATAACGGTGTCGTGTAAGCCAAGACAATTGCAAGGCCGGCAGAAAGATATTGCATTCCTACACTGGCAAGGACTGAAAATCCAACCATGTGTAACCAACCAACACTGAAAATAATGGGAAGATCGGCCTTAACCGGACGAACCAATCGGCCGCTGACGCCACACAAAATCAGCATGATCAATAACGCCGGTCCTGTCCTGAAAAAGGTCGCCCATATAGGAGGCACATAATCGAGTGTGGCTTTATTCGAGACCCAATTCAAGCCCCAGGCAAGAATCAGGGCTGCAAGCAACCAAAATGCCGTGCGTCTGGATAATGAGTCGGCAGACATGTCTAATAGGTTTAATTTTCAGTCATGCCCGCCGCTTTGACTACAGTGCCAAGCCGCTTCCTCTCAGCAGTCACAAACTCTTCGAACTTGGTTCGTGTACCTCCAACCGGTTCAATGCCGAGATTTTTCAATCTATCCGTCACTGTCGGCGCCTTCATCGCCTTGTCGACAGCATCGGCGAGTTTATCCATGATTGCGGGAGACACGCCGGCAGGGGCATGAACACCAGCCCAATGAGCAATTTGCAAATCGGTAAATCCTTGCTCGACGGCGGTAGGCAACTGCGGATAAACGTCCAGGCGCTTGGTCCAGGTCGTAGCGAGTGGTTTGAATTTATCACCGCCACGGATGTGCGGAAGCGCAACAATACTCGCTTCGGACGTGCCTTCCACGTGGCGCCCCATGACTGCAGAGGCACTTTCAGATCCGCTTTTATATGGAACAGGAATTAATTTTGCGCCATATTGAGTGTTAAGCATCTCCGCGACGAAGTGTGGTGTACTTCCCGTACCGGCTGTAGCAAAATTGAACCCACTACTCTTCTTGGAGGCATCTACAAATTCACGTAAATTGTTGTAGGGTGAATCAGCCGCAACCACGACCACCGAAGGGGATAAACCGATCATCACAACCGGAATCAAATCGGAATCTTTATAGGGATTGTTCTTCTTGATCATGCTATTGGTGATCACGCCGGCCGCGCTAATCAAAAATGTATAGCCATCCGGACTGCTCTTTGCCACATAAGCGGAACCGACATTTCCGCCCGCACCTGGTTTATTTTCGACAATAATGGGTTGCCCAAGCTCCTTGGATGCACCTTCAGCCGCAGCGCGCGCCATCAAATCGTTCGCACCGCCCGCCGAAAAAGGTACGATGAATCGAATCGGTTTTGTCGGCCAATCTTGTGCCATCACTGAGGAAGTGGATAAAACCAGTAAAGCGGCAAACGACCAGACTTTGATATTTTTCATGAGCATCCAGAATTTAATTTACTTATTTACGACAATATAAACTCAAATCTCGTCAGCCTGTTGTCGCTGCATTTGCCACATTTGCGCATACACGCCTTTAGCCTCGATCAAGTCGGCGTGCGTGCCTCGCTCGATAATGCGCCCGTGATCCATGACGAGAATCTGATCGGCATGAACAATCGTCGATAACCTATGAGCGATGATAAGAGTTGTTCGATTTCGAGCCAACCCGGATAACTCGTTTTGCAACGCACGCTCGGTTTTGGAATCCAAAGCCGAGGTTGCTTCATCGAAAATAAGCATCGACGGCTTTTTCAACAAGGTTCGCGCGATCGCTACTCTCTGCTTCTCACCTCCGGACAGCTTCAACCCTCTTTCACCAACTCGTGTTTCGTAACGGTCAGGCAGATGTTCGATAAACTGATCCATCTGGGCCGCCTTAGCTGCGGACTGAATCTGATCGAATGACGCACCCGGTCTGCCATATGCAATGTTGTACGCAATCGTATCGTTGAATAACACCGTATCCTGGGGCACGATTCCGATCGACTGGCGCAACGATGCTTGTCGGACCAAACGTAAATCCTGGCCATCAAGCAAGATTTTTCCCTGCTGAATGTCATAAAAACGATACAACAATCGCGCAAGCGTGCTTTTCCCGGCTCCGCTTCGTCCAACCACAGCTGTAGTCGTTCCAGCAGGAATCACAAAACTTACGTCCACAAGAATCTCGCGTTTCGGATCGTAATGAAAACCGACATTCTCGAAACGAACTTCGGGACCGATTGATTCATTGTTGATTTTCAGGTTCGGTGCATCTGGAGCATCCGAAACTTCCTTATCGGCTTCAAGTAACGTGAACATCCGATCCAAATCCGTCATGGACTGTTTGATTTCGCGATAAATCACGCCCAGAAAGTTCAGCGGAATATAGAGTTGAATCATCAAAGTATTCACAAGAACAAGATCGCCCAATGTCATTGTTCCGTTTGCAACCCCAATGGTTGCACGCCATAAAATCAGTACGAGACCGACCGCGATAATGGCCTGCTGACCCAGGTTCAGAAATGCCAGGGACTGCTGCGACTTGATTGCTGCAGACTGATATCGAATCAGGCTTTCATCATAACGACGAGCCTCGAATTCTTCATTGCCGAAATACTTGACTGTCTCGAAGTTCAATAAGGAGTCGATCGCTTTTTGATTTGCTCGAGAATCCATGTCGTTCATGGTTCTTCGCAAATGCGTGCGCCATTCAGTCACAACGATCGTGAATATGATGTAGACGACAAGAGCTGCTAGCGTGATTGCTGCAAACCATATGTCGTAAAAAAATGCAAAATAGCCAAGCACCAAGATGAACTCTATGATGGTGGGTAAGATGCTGTAGAGAGAAAACGAAACCAACGACTGAATCGCACGCGTGCCGCGCTCAATATCCCGACTGACGCCGCCTGTTTGCCTATTAAGATGAAATCGCAACGACAAAGCATGCAAATGCTGGAAAACCTCGAGAGCAATTTGCCTAACAGCATGCTGGGTCACCCGCGCAAACAACACCTCGCGCAACTCGGAAAACAACGATGCCGAAAACCTGAGCAGACCATAACCGACAATCAATCCCAGGGGCACGGCAAGCAAAACAGACGGCAAATTGTCTTTTAAATCCAGCGCATCGATCAACTGTTTTAATACGATCGGAATACCAAGATTGGCGAACTTGGCTGCAACCAGGCAAAGTATCGCGAAAATCACCCGAGCCTTGTATGCCAGCAAATAAGGCAACAGGTCGCGAATAATATGCCAGTCGGAGTGCGTGCGCTTAACCGGACCGCGAATGCCACTATCGTGATCAGTCGGGCGATTTGAATGATGTCTCATTGAATTCGATTGATGCAGTCATGAAAAACTATTTTGTGAAAATCAGGAACTGATCCTTCATTATTGCAGGATCGAGGGGGTAAAATCCCCCAATTCAGGATGGCACGCCCGAATTTGGATGCTTTGCCCGATTCAGTCACGTCATTTTTAACCATAAACCATACTTTACCGATTACGGGGATCTCATGAAGATATTTAACAAGATCATGCTTGGCATGGCCATCGCAACCGCGACTTTCGCCTCCGGCGCTCAGGACAACTGGCCCTCTAAACCAATCAACTTCATTGTGCCCTATGCTCCCGGCGGCCCCACGGACATCATGGCCCGCTTGCTTTCCGTTCCGCTAGGTCAAAAACTCGGCACAACCGTTATTGTTGAAAACAAGGCCGGCGCGAGCGGAAACATCGGTAGCGCCCAGGTGGCCCGGTCTAAACCTGACGGCTACACGATCCTGCTTGCCACTAGCGGCAACATGTCCGTTAATCAGACTCTCTTCAAAAATTTGAATTACGATCCGATCAAGGATTTCGCTCCAATTATTCAAATATCCAAGTTCCCGCTTGTGCTTGAAGTCAAAACGGGTTCCGACATCAAAACCCTTCAGCAATTCATCGACTACGCAAAAGCAAATCCGACTGCGGTTAGTTTCGGCTCCGCCGGCAACGGTTCACCTCAGCACCTATGCCCTGAACTGATCAAAAAAATGACCGGCGTATCGATGCAACACGTACCCTACAAAGGCGCCAGCCTGGCCGTAAACGATGTGATGGGCAGCCAGATTTTCAGTATGTGCGACATCATGGCCGGATCCATCAAATACATCCAAGGCGGGCAGTTGCAGCCTATTGCCGTCACGACAAAAAATCGCGCTCCAGCTTTGCCAGACGTGCCCACAATGAATGAATCTGGTTTGCCCGGCTTTGATTACTATGCATGGCACGGCATTGTCGCTGCTGCCGGAACACCGCCCGCCATCATTGCCAAATACAACAAGGCATTGAATGAAATCTTCGCAGACCCCGAGTTCAGAAAGCGCTGGGAAGCAATTGGTAGCGAAGTGATTGGAGGTAGTTCCGAGGACTTCACCAAGCTTATCCAATCCGAATCGGTTCGTCTTGGCGAGTTAGTCAAAAGCCTTGGGGTCCAGCTCGACTAATTAATCAATGCAATAAAGGACTCAGGCCCATGGAATGGTTTGACGCGCATACGTTAGCTCGAATGCAATTCGCCTTCACGGTGAGCTTTCATATCATTTTTCCGTCATTCTCCATTGGGCTGGCCAGCTACCTGGCCGTCCTGAATGTTTTACACCTATCTACCGGCAAACCGGTCTATCTCACCTTATTCAATTATTGGAAAAAAATCTTTGCCATCGCGTTTGGCATGGGAGTGGTTTCCGGAATTGTGATGAGTTATGAATTCGGAACGAACTGGAGCGTGTTTGCCGACAAGGTGGGCCCTGTCATAGGCCCTCTGATGGGTTATGAAGTCATGTCCGCTTTTTTTCTAGAGGCGGGATTCCTGGGGGTAATGCTTTTCGGACGTAATCGAGTCGGCCCCAAGCTCCACTGTTTTGCCACACTTATGGTCGCCGCCGGAACATTCATGTCCGCATTCTGGATCCTGTCTGTCAACAGTTGGATGCAGACACCTGCCGGTTTTGCCTACAACGACCAAGGACAATTCATCGTCAAGGATTGGATTGAAGTTATCTTCAATCCATCATTTCCTTACCGGCTGGTTCACATGGTGCTCGCAGCCTACCTGACAACGGCCTTCGTCGTTGGCGCAACCGGTGCATATCATTTGCTGAAATCAAAGAAAAGCACATCCGATGATTACAGCCCGCTATCTAAAGAGGCGGTCAAAAAAATGTTTTCGATGGCGTTATGGATGGCCGCAATTGTCGCGCCCATTCAAATGCTGGCCGGAGATCAGCATGGGCTAAACACCTTCAAACATCAGCCTCGCAAGATTGCCGCGATCGAAGGTCATTACGACACGGTTTCACGCGCTCCTCTTATTCTTTTCGGCATTCCCGATTCAAAATCCGAAAAGATGAATTATGTAGTTGAAATCCCGGTATTGGGCAGCCTGATTCTCACCCATACTATGGACGGAACAATCAAGGGACTAAAGGAGTGGCCATCCGCTGATCGGCCCCCGGTCGGAATTGTTTTCTTCGCATTTCGAGGCATGGTTGGTATCGGCATGCTTATGCTCACTCTGGGTTTGTGGAGCCTATGGCTCAGACATAAGAAAACCCTATACGATTCAACTCTCATGCATCGCTTTGCCTTGTGCATGGGTCCATCTGGATTTATCGCAGTATTGTGTGGCTGGGTTGTCACAGAGGTCGGACGCCAACCCTATACAGTCTACAACCTGCTGACGACAGTAGACTCTGCGTCACCGGTCAGTGCCGCAGCGATCAGCACGTCTTTGCTTGGTTTCATTTTTGTTTATTTTTCACTCTTTGGCACTGGCGTTTATTACATTTTGCGCACAATGTCTCGCCCTCCCAGTGCAAATTCCGACGAACTTAACCATAACGAACCGGTTCGCGCAGCAGGATTCGCACCTTCAGTCATTCGCGACTCTGACAAAGGGATAAAACCATGACTGTCGATTACGCATTAATTTGGGCTGGACTAATCGCATTTGCAGTGCTGGCGTACGTTTGTCTGGACGGATTCGATCTGGGTGTTGGCATTTTGTTTCCATTTGCAAAGACAACACAAGACCGTGATCAAATGATGAACTCCGTAGCCCCTGTTTGGGATGGCAACGAGACCTGGCTAGTGCTTGGAGGTGGAGGGTTGTTCGCGGTTTTTCCGCTCGCCTATTCAATCATCATGCCGGCGCTTTACACTCCTTTTTTCGTCATGTTGCTCGCGCTGGTTTTCAGGGGCGTTGCATTTGAGTTCCGCTGGAAAAGTCGTGAACGTCAATACTTATGGGACTGGGCATTTGCCGCAGGATCCTCTGTCGCGGCATTTGCCCAAGGTGTCGCTCTTGGAACACTCGTACAAGGCATTCAAGTCTCAGGAAGAGCATTTTCGGGCAATGAGCTCGATTGGCTATCACCTTTCAGTTTGCTTACCGGTTGCGCATTATTAATCGGTTATGCGCTGTTAGGGTCCACTTGGCTGATTCTAAAAACAGAAGGCCATCTTCAAAACATGGCATATCGCCTGGCACGCATCGCGGCCTTGGGCTTGATATTGATGATTATCGCAGTCAGCCTTTGGACTCCTTTCCTGAATCCGCACTTTCTATCCAAATGGTTTGTTTGGCCGGCAATGTTATTCGTGGCTCCTGTTCCCCTGCTCGTCCTGATCTCGACATTCATTCTGTTTCGCGGAATCAGTCTTCGCAATAGTCTAAGCCCGTTTCTGGCCGCGCAATGCCTCTTTGTTCTTTCTTATATCGGACTGGTCATAAGCTTTTTTCCTTATATCGTTCCATCCTCGGTCACCCTTTGGGATGCTGCAGCGCCAGAAAACAGTCTTAAATTTCTTCTGATTGGTGCGGTAATACTGATCCCTATTATTCTGAGCTACACCGCCTATTCATATAGGGTGTTCAAGGGCAAGGTGGGTTCTTCGCATTCGTATCATTCATAAATCACACCTGCCGGATAATCCATTCAATCCGATTAGTTCGTGCATATAACAATTCAAACCCCAGGAAGAGACATGTCTATCATTCTTGTGCGTCACGGTGAAACGCTTCTGAATGCTGCCCGAGTATTCCAGCCTCCTGAAACCGACCTCAGCCCCCGCGGCCTGGGGCAAGCTAAACTGGTCGCTAAGCGTATTGCAGAGTTTGCGCCTGTTGCGATTATCAGTAGCGATATGCCTAGGGCCTACACGACCGCAAAATCCATCGAACAAGAAACCGGTTTACCCCTGACAACAACCACTTTGTTGCATGAGCGTAATTTCGGCGACTGGCGCGGTCAAAAGCACGAAGCTGTCGGAATCGATCCCAGCACATACATTGGCAATCCGCCCGGTGGAGAGTCCTCTGAAACGTTCAACCAACGCGTGGCGCAAGCCTTCAAAAAGATCATCAGCCTACGAAAATCCTTGGATGGGCCTCTTGTCGTAGTCAGTCATGGGTTGGTTATTCAAGTTATGTTGCAAAGCTGCATTGAAAGAAATGGTCAGCCTATGCCTGCACGCATCGCAAATACATCCATCACCGTATTCGGCATGGATCAACCGCATGCGGTTCAATTGATCAATTGCAGCCGACATCTGGAAGGCACTGAGTACTCAGAGGATTCGAAAAGTCTTTCCGGTGGATGAACAGGAACTAAGGCCTTACAGCGGGCGTTTCAATATCCATTCCACGCGCCCGCCACATCAAATACAACTCAAGCTCTAGGATCTCTTTTGAGTCATCTGCGAAAGGTTGCGCCCGAACTCCGGTCAAACAGTTTCGCAATCGCCTTTCAAGCGACCCCACCGATTGCCATTCAAGACGATAAATCGGATAACCGGTGGGATGCCCTTGCGGAATCGGATTGCCCGCCAATTTCTTGCCTGCCCGCTCTGCATGACACTGCGCG
The DNA here is from genome assembly GCF_010499255.1 of Sheuella amnicola. Classification (GTDB taxonomy): domain Bacteria; phylum Pseudomonadota; class Gammaproteobacteria; order Burkholderiales; family Burkholderiaceae_B; genus Zwartia; species Zwartia amnicola. Next base: position 56,726 of record NZ_JAAGRN010000011.1, on the reverse strand, counting down.
CAAGAAAGATTCAGTTGACCCATCTTTTGTTCAAACAGATTTTTCCCCGATTGAAGATGCTTTTCGATCGCGGGGGATTGATCTACGGTAATGGGCATCCCCTTAGATTGAGTTCCGACAAAAGCCAATAAGGACAATAACTCTTTACTCTCGTGAGCGAAAGGCTTGCTTTGCTGCCTCTGGGTCGTGCACAGGTTGATTTGTCCTTCGAGGTTCAACAGTTTATTCTGAACCAACTTGGGAAAACTAGCCGCTACTCCTTTCATGGATTTCTCGGCCTGACCATGACATGATGCGCATGAGACACTATTTTGACCAGCCGGTCTGTTCCACAGAGCTTCACCGTCCAGCACCCAGAATGTCGCAGGGTTCTGAGTCGGATCCTGTTGCATTGCTTGGGTTTCTCTGGACATCAATCCAAATGAGGACTGGCGATCATTGCCAACATAGTCTGCTTGCGCAATGCCTGTGTAGAAACAGACTGCAAGCGAGCAACTCATCATTAGACGCAAAAACTGTCTTCTCATTCAAAGCTTCTGATCGGCGGCTTCACAAGACAGTAATTTTGCTTGTCGCAAATGCCGCATAATCGTTATCGCCAGTCCATTTGAACTCCAGTGTACCGCTTTCGACTGCGATGGTTGAAAAGACAAACATGGGATTTGCGCCAACGCCTGGATGTAAATCAGCCCTGAATACTTCCGTTCCGTTATACGTGCAGACAAACTCCCTGATAATGTCGCGATCAATCCGACGTCCTTGTTGATCGTGTCGAAAGCCGCTTTCCATATCATGTTGCACCAGCACGCGAATATCGATAATTTCGTCTTTCTTTGCCGTTTGAGGTATCGTGACCAATGTTCTGGAGGTTCTACTCATCTTTACACCTCTGTACACGCAGCAAGTGTCACAAGAGTTTCCGCATAGCCCTGCCAAAACTCGCCATCACTCATTTGCGCGATTGCCCAAACTCTCTGCGAGTCAGCCAGACGAATGCGCGTAGTCACTACCGCACGTCCGGATCTGGAGTTGAGATAAAAACTCACGATATTCGGCAATGGATTGCCCTCGGCGATGATATGGATGGCACGCACATGATCGCTTGGGGTCATCGGACTGGCGATCGAAACCCTCATTTCAACTAGATTGCCATTCTCGACCAGAGGGGGAATATCCAGCGTCACACGGCCCGAGCGGATTTTGGACGCGCCAACTATTTTCTTGATCGCCTGCGCGGCCTCTGCTTCGGTAGCGCTTAGCTTCATCCAAGGCGACAGCCCTATGATTCCCGCAAATGCCAGCATTTTTCGTCGATTGATTTTATTCATTTCAAACTCACTAAAAACGCAACTACATCCTCGATTTCCTGTGCATTTAAGATCGTTTTACCTTCGTACTGTGGGGCAATACGTGCTAGATGCTCCGTGCTGAAATAGGATGGCATGATGCTATCCGGATTAAATCTTCTAGCATCGACGATGCGTGCCCGAATCTGCCCGGAAGAAAGCTTTGAAGCACTTAACGCCAAATCCGGGGCTAGATTGCCTTGAAATCGTTCCTCGGGAAATGGGCCGCTATGACACAAAATACAAAGTCCGGCTTGACGACTCAGAACTATTTTTCGACCTCGCGCGGCGTCTCCAGTAAGATCATTTAAGGGCGCATCAATTGAATCATTATTGAAAATCGGTTGTGCGAATGCCGAACCACTTCCCACACCAAAGTTAAGAAGTATGCATACGATGTAAAGGACAATCAAGGCATGCATACATCCTAACCTCGGGTCGATCAGATCAGCGTGAATCCGCTATTTTTCAACGGAACATCACGCAAGCGCTTGCCGGTTGCCCGGAAAATCGCATTCAGAACCGCGGGGGCTGCTACGCAAATCGTAGGCTCTCCGATACCGCCCCACTCTTTACCCCCGCCTTGCAAAATGATGGTTTCCACTTTAGGCATTTGTGCGATTCGCATGGAATCGAAATCGGTAAAGTTGGTTTGCTGAATCCGACCATCCTTGACTGTGCATTCCTCCAGGAACAAGGCCGACAATCCATACACGAAAGAACCTGCAACCTGACGCTCGATCTGAGCAGGATTGACTGCATAGCCACAATCGGTCGCCGCGACGATACGGTGAATCTTGACCTTGTTGCCGTCCTTGACCGAAAGTTCGACTGCAGCCGCTACGAAACTGCCAAATGCCTTCATCTGCGACACACCCCTGAATACTCCAGGCGCAGCGGGCTTGGTCCAACCGATACGATCGGCAACCGCATTCAAAGCAGCTAGGTTTCGGGGATAGTCGCCCATGAACTTACGACGGAACTCGACCGGATCGACACCAGCTTGATCCGCCAACTCGTCCATGAAACATTCGATAAAGATCGCATTCTGATTGACGTTCACGCCTCGCCAGAATCCCGGCGGGATATGTGTGTTACGCATTGCATGATCAATCAGCAGGTTCGGAAACTTATAGCCGATTCCATGTTCACCGCCATCGAATACGCCTTGAAAGACAAGCGGATCACGGCCTTTTTGTTGCTCGACCACAGCGGGACGCACTGCGGCCAAAATCGATTGGCCAGACAAACGCATATGCAATCCGGTCAAATTCTTGTTTGCATCGAAAGTGCCGGTCAATTTGCACATCATCGCAGGATGATAGCGACCTTGTGTCATATCCTCTTCACGCGTCCAAATCAACTTGACCGGGACCCCTGGCATTGCCTTGGCGATCCTGACAGCTTGGGTCGTGTAATCCTGGAAAGCACCTCTTCTGCCAAAGCCTCCGCCCAGATTGATTTTATAAACTTCGCAATTCTCGGCCTTCAAGCCCGAAGCTGCGATCACGGCAGCCAGTGACGCCTCACCGTCCTGAGTAGGTACCCATGCCTCACAACGTTCGGGAGTCCACTTGGCAGTGGCGTTCATGGGCTCCATCGGAGCATGATTCAGGAACGGATATGAATAGGTCGATTCGATCGTTTTTGCCGCCGATGCCTTGGCAGCCTTGATATCGCCAAACTGGTTGCCGACAAAAGCCTGCTCGGCTGTCAATCCCTCGACAAAAGCAGCTTTGATTGTGTCGCTGGATACTTTAGCGTTCGGTCCAAAATCCCATTCGATAGCCACTTGATCCAAGGCTGTTTTTGCAGTCCAAAACGTATCGGCAACGACCGCCACAGCCGAGTCGCCGATTTGAAGCACCTTTTTGACGCCCTTCATTGCCGTCGCTTTGCTTGCGTCAAAGCTTTTTACTTTTCCGCCGAAAACCGGACACTCCTTAATATTGGCAACCAACATTCCGGGCAATTGCAGATCGATTCCATATACCTGCTTGCCGGTTACTTTATCGGCGAAAGTGTCGATGCGGTCCTTGGATTGACCGATCACTTTCCACTCTTTCGGATCCTTCAGTTTAATATCGGCCGGTGCGGGGACTGGTAATTTGGAGGCGGCAACGGATACGGCACCAAAGGTAGTTTTACGACCGCTTGGTTTGTGTGTAATCGTGCTGTTGGATGCAACGCACTCAGCCGCGGGGACTTTCCATTCGCTGGCGGCCGCCTCAATCAACATCATGCGGGCAGCAGCACCGCCTTTACGGACATAATCCTCGGATGTCCGTATGCCGCGACTCCCTCCGGTGGAAAAATCACCCCATACGCGCTTGCGCTTGAGGCTTTCTCCGGGGGTCGGATATTCGACAGTCACTTTATTCCAGTCGCACTCGAGCTCTTCGGCAACCATTTGGGCAAGCCCTGTAATCGTGCCCTGTCCCATTTCGGAACGGACAACGCGAACAACCACCGTATCATCCGGCTTGATCACTACCCAGGCACCAATTTCAGGCGTAGAAAGTGCTGCTTCGGCATTACCGATTGCAAAAGGGAAAGTCAGTCCAAGAGACAAACCGGCGCCGACTGCCGTAGTGCCGACGATGAAATGACGGCGTGAGAGATTGGGGACGCGTGCATTCATGAGTGGCTCCTTAACCTTTAGCAACAGAGTGAACAGCCGCACGAACCTGCTGGAACGAGCCGCAACGACAAATGTTGGTGATCGCCGCATCAATATCGGCATCAGTGGGCTTCGGATTATTTTTAAGCAAATCCGTCACGGCCATCAACATGCCTGATTGGCAATATCCACACTGAGGCACTTGATGATCTATCCAGGCTTGTTGCAACTTGGTCAGCTTTCCGTCGGTTGCCAACCCTTCGATCGTCTGGATTTTTTGCTTGCCAACCGCGCTTACGGGGTAGGCACATGATCGAACTGCTTTGCCGTCAACCATCACCGTGCAAGAGCCGCATTGGGCCACGCCACAACCATACTTGGTTCCCGTCAATCCGACTTGTTCTCGGATCACCCAAAGCAAAGGCGTATTAGGATCGACATCGACAGTATGCATCTTGCCGTTGACGTTAAGTTCTTGAGGCATGAAAGTCTCCTGAGGTTGGATTTTTTACCGATTCTAGCTGAGCGAACTGCCTACGTCACCACAACCTTGCAAGCTTATTTTTCAAATAAGCCTAATTTGAGAATTCCCCTACATATGGAAATGTTTTTTGCGGCGCAACAATGCTTCTGAAACATATATCAAAATGGGGTAAATTAGAGGACGATGAAAAGACGTATGCTTAATAGAATTTTGTTGGCCCTTCCCGTCATCCTTGTCTCAGGCTGCATTGCAGTCGGACCGGATTATGACCGAGTGAACGCCACAAAAGTCCCGAACCAGCCTGACAACTGGCAAGAGTCTCTACCCCATGCCGGAGATGCACGAACGCTCGAGAACTGGTGGGCGCAGTTCGATGATCCGCTTCTCATCGAACTGATCCATACCGCCCAACTCGAAAGCGGGTCACTTGCTGCGGCGACATTAAAAATCGCCCAGGCAAGAGCACTGAACACCGCCGCCATTTCAGCATCACTGCCCACTATCTCAGCTGCGGCAAACGAAAGTCGTGGTACGACGATCCTGGGCGGTCCGATCATCGTCGGCACAACGATTCAGGCACAGGCCCAAGCCAGTTGGGAGATTGATCTGTTCGGAGGGGTTCAGCGCAGACGAGAATCCTCGCTTGCACGGCTGGATGCGGAGATCGCCAACTGGCATGCTGCCAGAATTTCGATTGCCGCCGAGATGGGCAATCTCTACACAAATTTCAGAGGCTGCGAACAACAAATTGCGCTTTTTCAAGCGGATGTTCAGTCTCGGCTGCAAACCGCCACACTAAGTGAAAAATTAGGTGCTGCGGGATTCCAATCCAGCGCAAACGTTGCACTGGCCCGAGCAAGCGCGGCAGAGGGCTCCGCCAGACTGGTGACTCAACGGGCCGAGTGCGATATTGCGATTAAAAGCATGGTGGCTTTAACTGGTATGAAAGAAATCGAGTTGAAACAAAAGCTCGTTGAAAACCAGGCAAAACTACCCAAACCCAAACTAATCAGCGTTGAGCAAATCCCTGCTCAAGTTCTGGCTCAAAGACCGGATATCGCCGCCGCCGAGCGTGAACTGGCATCAGCTAGCGCCGAGATTGGTGTGCGCATTGCCGAGCGATTTCCAAAAATCACATTACTCGGCAATGTTGGTCCCATGAACTTCAATTCAAGTGATTTGACGATCAACGCATCATCCTGGTCATTCGGTCCGACAATTAGTCTGCCGATTTTCGACTCGGGAAAACTCGCAGCGAATGTAGAGACGGCTAGAGTCGCATATCAAACTGCGCAAACAAATTACCGTCAACGCGTTCGTGCAGCCATTAGAGAAGTCGAAGAAGCGCTTGTCAGACTCGACAGCATGGCACAACGGGAACAACAGGCCACAGTAGCCTCCGAAGGATTTCATGAATCACTCGAGGCTGCGCAAGAGCGCTGGAAAAACGGTCTGGCCAGCCAGCTCGAGCTCGAAGAAACTCGTCGACTCTCCTTTAACGCCGACCTGACTCTCGCATCCATAAGACGAGAACATGTCAATGCCTGGATTGCCCTTTACCGTGCGGTTGGCGGTGGTTGGCAATCAATGATTCAGGTCCAATGAAAATGACTAAACAAACCCTATCCGCTTGCGCACGTTCAATTGTCCTTTGCGTCATTTGGGCTATATGTATACGCCCTGCCATTGCAACCGATAAAACCGCCCCCCCCCGAGCGGGGCTTGCCATCACAGTCACACAGCCGCAAACAACCTCCATCCAAATCGGAATCAAGGCTAACGGCAATATTTCAGCATGGCAGGATGCATCGGTAGCCTCTGAAGTGGGAGGATTGCGCCTCGACGAGTTGCTAGTCAATGTTGGCGACACCGTTAAGGGAGGCGAATTGCTCGCTCGTTTTGCCACCGATACTGTCGAAGCGGATTTGGCGGTGATTCGCGCCAGCGAATCCGAGGCCCGCGCCGCTCTTGCCGAGGCCAAAACAAATGCGGCACGTGCAAACAGCCTAAAAAACTCTGGCGCCTTGTCCAGCCAGCAAATCGGGCAATACCTTACCGCCGAATTGACGGCAAAAGCAAAATTGGAAGCAGTACAGGCGCAAATCAAAGTCTTGGAGCTCCGGTTGAAAAAAACCCAAGTCCTTGCGCCGGATGATGGTGAAATCATATCCAGACAAGCCACGCTGGGCGCGGTTATTCCGATCGGAACCGAATTATTCAGAATCTTGCGCCAAAGCAGGCTCGAATGGCGTGCCGAAGTAACCTCAGAAGAGCTAGGCAAGATTAAACCCGGGATGAAAGCCCGGGTTGTACCAGCGAGCCTTACTCCCGGACAAGAGCCTCTGGTCGGTACTGTACGCATCATCGGACCCACTCTTGACCAGCAAACTAGAACCGCAATTGTCTATGTTGATCTACCGAAACAAACAACCAACGGGCCGGTAATTCGCGCCGGCATGTTCGCCAGGGGCGAATTTCTTACGGGCGATACAACCGGCTTGACCTTGCCGCAGGAATCGATCGTCACAAGAGATGGATTCACGTATGTGTTCAAAGTGGATACAAACAGAAAAGTTGATCAAATCAAAGTTGAAATCGGCCAACGAATCGGCAATCGCGTCGAGATTTTGAATGGCGTGACAAGCAATGACACTATCGCAGAGTCGGGCGCAGGATTTTTAGCAGATGGCGACGTAGTGACCGTGGTCGAACCGACTCCGGCGGATCAGCGACAAAAAGGAACAAGAAATTGAATTTCTCATCCTTTTCGATCAAGCACCCGATTCCTGCAATCCTGCTATTCATACTGTTGACTATTGCGGGGCTCTTGTCTTTTCGTGCTCTGAGCATTCAAGATTTTCCGGACATTGAACTGCCGACCGTTACAGTTGAGGCCAACCTTCCGGGGGCCGCGCCATCTACGCTCGAAACCGAGGTCGCTCGAAAAATCGAAAACTCGATCGCGACGCTTCAGGGAATCAAGAATCTCCACACCCGAATTTTGGAAGGCAGCGTCATTATCACTGTCGAGTTCGTTCTCGAAAAAGATACGATGGAAGCAGTCAACGATGTCAGGGATGCCGTGACGCGCGTTCGTGCCGACATGCCCGCCGACCTCCGGGATCCGAGCGTGCTTCGAGCGACCACCGCGGGCAGGCCTCTCATGACTTTTGCCGTCGCATCGGACAGATTGGACGAGGAGGCACTATCCTGGTTTATAGACAACACCGTGAGTAAACGTCTGCTTGCGATCAATGGTGTCGGAAAAATCAAACGGATGGGTGGACTGAGCCGCGAGGTTAGCGTCGAACTGGACCCATTACGCATGGCTGCATTGAACGTGTCAGCAGCTGAAGTTTCGAAAAGGCTACGTCAAATACAGCAAGAAGCTCCAGGTGGCCGTGGCGATGTGGGTGGCGCCGAACAATCTGTTCGCACGATCGCTACAGTTCAAACTGCGGCTGAAATCGGCAAGCTTGATATTTCGCTGTCTGATGGAAGAAGGATTCGACTAGAGCAAATCGCGACTATCCGCGACACCACTGCCGAGCGTCGATCTATGGCGCACGCCAACGGAAAACCTGTTGTTGCTTTTGAAGTCATGCGCAGCAAAGGCGCAGACGAGGTGACAGTCGCAAATAAAGTTCGAGCTGCGCTGGATACTCTCCAAAAGGAACGACCTGAGATACAAATGACCCAGGAGGTCAATAACGTTGCCGCGACCGAGGAAAACTTCGACGGCTCAATGAAATTGCTTTATGAGGGCGCCATTCTTGCCGTGATCGTCGTATGGATCTTCCTGCGCGACTGGCGCGCGACGGTTGTGTCAGCCGCGGCGCTACCTCTGTCTGTGATTCCGACATTTTTAGGTATTTATTTGTTCGGCTACACACTGAACATGGTGACCCTGCTGTCACTTGCCCTTGTTGTGGGCATTCTTGTCGATGATGCGATCGTCGAGGTCGAAAATATAGAGCGGCATCTAAACATGGGTAAAACGCCCTTTCAGGCTGCCATGGATGCCGCGGACGAAATCGGCATGGCCGTCATAGCGACTACCTTTGCACTGGTGTCAGTCTTTCTTCCCACTGCGTTCATGTCCGGCGTACCCGGAAAATTTTTCAAGCAATTCGGCTGGACTGCTGTCATTGCCATTCTTGCATCCCTCGTCGTCGCCCGACTCTTGACTCCGATGATGTCGGCCTATTTGCTTAAACCATCCAAATCGAATGCTTCGCACGTCAAGCAAGACGGGTGGATCATGCGCAATTATTTACTCGCGGTCCGTTGGTGCTTGTCGCACAGGCTTACAACGCTGATTCTTGCCACGCTATTTTTTATTGGCTCCATCGCGTTGGTTCCACTATTACCGAAAGGGTTCGTCCCTCCCGCAGATCGCGGTCAAACACTAGTGAACATTGAAAAAACTCCCGGTTCTACGCTTGCCGATACTTTGCTAGCCACCGAACGCGTGCGCGCCAAACTCGAAACGATGCCTGAAGTCGAAAGAACATTCAGTTCGGTGGGAGCCGGTGTTTCAGGTGACGTCTTTTCCGGGGGAGCTGCCGCCGAGGTCAGAAAGGCCACGATTACGGTCATGCTGACGCATCGCTCAAACCGCAAGCAAACACAACAGGAAGTCGAAACAAAGATTCGCGAATTGCTGGCTGATGAACCCGGTGTGCGCATCACTGTCGGTCCCCAGGCTACCGGGGTCAAAATGCAAATCGTTCTTCAAAGCGAAGATCCCAATGCGCTGACACTTGCTGCCCGCGCGGTAGAACGGGATTTGAGATCCCTATCCGGAATCGGTAATGTTTTATCGGGCGCAAGCTTGATTCGCCCGGAAATCATCGTCAAACCCGATTTTGCACGCGCCGCGGATCTTGGGGTCACTGCGCAATCGATCGCTGAAACATTGCGTATCGCAACAGCAGGTGATTACGACATCGGGTTGCCTAAATTGAATTTATCGGAAAGACAAGTCCCGATTCGAGTCAAGCTTCCAGACAGCAGTCGAGTCGATCTTGACTCTCTCGAACGTCTGACGGTTCCCGGGCGAAACGGACCTGTCATGCTTGGCAATGTCGCAACGATCAAAATAGATAGTGGCCCTGCTCAAATCAACCGATTGAATAGAAGCAGAAACATCACGATCGATGTTGAACTCGGGGAACGTCAACTGGGAGAGGTCTTCGCAGAGGCGCTTAAACTACCCAGTCTCAAAAATCTACCTGCTGGAGTCAAACGTACAGAGTTAGGCGATGCTCAGGAGATGCAGGCATTATTCGCCAGCTTCGGGATTGCGATGTCGATCGGCCTGCTTTGCATTTACATGGTGCTTGTATTGTTGTTTCATGACTTTGTTCAACCGATCACGATTCTTGGCGCTTTACCGCTATCGATCGGTGGAGCCTTTGTGGCGTTGCTCCTGACCGGTAAAAGCTTTTCGATGCCATCACTGATCGGCTTGTTGATGCTGATGGGCATCGTGACAAAAAACTCGATTCTGCTCGTCGAATATGCGATTGTGGCACGGCGAAACGGCATGGACAGACTCGAAGCGATTATCGATGCATGTCATAAACGTGCGCGTCCGATCATCATGACAACAATCGCAATGACCGCAGGCATGCTTCCGATTGCCATTGGACTTGGTTCAGACCCAAGCTTCAGATCCCCCATGTCAATCGCGGTGATTGGCGGGCTCATTACTTCCACACTTCTGAGCTTATTAGTGATACCCGCCTTTTACACCTATACAGATGACGCAGAACACGCCATCAAAAAACTAACTAAGCGCTTTACTTTTTAGGCAGTCGACCTAACAGATAAAACTCATCGTTGGGTCGCATAGAAATTGTATTGGCGATTCGATTCGACATACCGAAGAATGCGGTGATCGATGTGATGTCCCAGATATCTTCATCGTCAAAACCGTGACCGCGAAGTGTCTCGTAATCGACTTCTCCGATCGACTGCGAGTCCAGACAAACCTTGATCGCAAAATCCAGCATCGCTTTCTGTCTGGGAGTGATATCCGCCTTGTGGTGGTTGATCGCGACTTGATCGGCTATATGGGGATTTTTTGCGTAAATGCGCAAGATCGCACCGTGCGCCATGACGCAATATAGGCAATTGTTTTTCGCACTTGTCGCGGTTACGATCATTTCGCGGTCGGCTTTGGTGAGACTACCGGTCTCCTTGACCATCAATGCGTCATGGTAGGCAAAAAACGCACGAAACTCTTCCGGCCGTCTGGACAACGTCAGAAATACGTTGGGCACAAAGCCGGACTTTTCCTGAACCAGAAGTATTTTTTCGCGTATATCCTCGGGCACATCAGCCAAATCGGGAATAGCAAATCGCGAAACTTGCCTGGAATTTGTTTCCTGCCGGTTCATGTCTTTGGCTGCTGGATTCATTTTTGCCTGCCTTTAGGGTTTCGGTTCTTGAGTGGGCCTACTTATTTTTGAACATACTCTTTGGGGCGAATCATTTCGAACAGTTGATTCACTTCCACATAATCACCACGGTAGCCACATCTTCCGAGAGGGCGTGCAGCCGCAGTATCGAATATTCCATTTTTCAGGTATTGATCATCGATATGCACACCAACCACTTCTCCAAGCGTCAACCAGCTGTTGATCTTTTCGCCTTTGGCATTGCTGAGCTGCAAGGTATAGATCAGCTTACATTCCAGCGCGGCGATGGCTCTGGCGACCCTAGGCACTTTAACAATCGTCGAGGCAGCCGACTCCAGACCGGCCAACTTCATTTCATCGACACCCGGCGCGACTGATGCGGAAGTCAAATTCATCTCTTGAGCAAGATCGGCACTACAAAAATTAGCGACAAACTCCCCCGTCGCATCGATATTATTCACGCTGTCTTTTCGTTCACCACTGGTGCAAAAACCAATTACGGGAGGATTTTCGACAAATGCGTTGAAGAAACTGTAGGGGGCGAGATTAACCCGCCCTTGCTCATCCATGCTGGAAATCCAACCGATCGGTCGAGGCGAAACAATTGCCTTGAAAGGATTGTGCGGCAAACCATGCCCTTTGGATGGTTCGTAGAAATAATCGCTCATAGCTGCTCCTTTGTTGTATTGTCTTCATGATTCATTGAATGTAACCAATATTATGACCTCGACATCCAATCGCCAAATCATTCTTGCAAGTCGCCCGTCCGGCTGGGTATCCCCGGACAATTTCAAATTGATCGAGTCCCCCATTCCAACGCCCGGCCCGGATCAAGTCTTGATCAAAAATCTCTGGCTTTCACTTGATCCGTATATGCGCAGCCGCATTTCCGACGCAAAATCCTATGCCCAGGGCGTCAATCCCGGACAACTCATGGTCGGCGGAACAGTCGGTGAAGTCATACTCTCGAACTCAAGCCAATTCAAAGTTGGAGACATTGTTTTGGCGGCTAACGGATGGCAACTTTACACTGCGACCAACCCATCAGCGATAACCAAAATCGACACAAGCAAAATCAGTTCCACTGCCTATCTTGGCGTATTGGGCATGCCGGGTATCACTGCTTGGCGAGGCTTGATGGAAATCTGCGAACCCAAACCCGGAGAAACCGTTGTGGTCGACGCAGCCTCCGGAGCCGTTGGGTCGGTTGTGGGGCAACTGGCAAAAGCGTTGGGCTGTCGGGTTGTAGGCATTGCAGGCGGATCGGCAAAATGCGCCTACGTTGTCAACGAACTGGGATTTGATGCCTGCGTCGATCACCGCTCGCCTACTTTTGTCCAGGATCTCAACGCTGAGCTTCCCCGTGGAATCGATTGCCTGTTCGAAAACGTTGGGGGCCCGATTTTCGAGCAACTGCTCACCCTGATGAATCCGTTTTCCCGTATCGCTTTGTGCGGAATGGTGTCCGAATTCAACAAACCACCGCATGCCCACAAAACATTGCGCTCAATTCTGGTCAATCGTATCAAGCTGCAAGGATTTATTGTTTCCGATCGCATGGATCATTGGGCTGATATTCGAACCAAACTGTCCGAACTAGTGCTCAGCGGCAAATTAAAATTTCGCGAATCTATTGTGCACGGACTGGAAAACGCTCCAGCCGCGCTCGTCGGTCTGCTCAAGGGGGAAAACTTCGGCAAGCAGCTCGTCAAACTCACAGACGATTAATATCAAATATATTTTAAGCTAAGCAATATTTACATCGTAGTAGTGCGATAATCAAAGTTTGAAATCGTTTTACATCAAACCAACCGAGGCTTTTCGTTCATGGCACAACAACTTGATTTGCTGAAAATCGCCCAAGAAGAACAAAACGGCGATCTCTTCAAGCTGCTCGACAGTATTTACAAACGCTCAGCAGTTAAACCTGCAGGTAGCCCCGACGCAATCATCTGGGAAGGCGGCAACGCCACTGGTGATGTAAAGCCGGTTGCTCACGCGTTCACCGATATGTTCGCACTGAACGGCACATTGATGGCACTTGACGTGCTGGGTCTGCCTTTCCTGGGCGTCCCGATGATGGCTCAGTTTCGCCATGACACCAAGTTGGCCTCGCTGGAATGGTTCGGCAAGCTTGACTACACGGCACTGAAGTGGTCGACAGCCGGTGACTTCATGGTCAACGAAGGTGGCAAAAAAGTAGTCGTAAACGGCAAGTCCGCCAACGCACCGCTGCGCACTGCTGCTGGTGTTTACTGTAACGTCCGTCCCTATGGCGGCATCACCAGCATTCGTTTCATGCCCGGTTTGCCATACTCGCAGGACAAGAAGAAATTCAAGGTTGATGCCGAAACCGGTATCATCCATTCCGAAATGAACACACCGGGCGTACGCATGGCTTATGCCGCACGCCTGTTCCTGAAAATGGTTCACGAAACCGGCCAGATCGGACGTGTCGCCACCAAACCAACCCAGGCTCAGGAAGATGCGATTAATGCCGGCATCATGCGCTGGTTGCTTCAGGGCACAAAATTCACTCTCAAGCGCAAATACACTGTCGATGCATACGAAGAGCATCGTGCCAGCGTAGACGCCATCGTTGCCCTCTTGCCTAAGGACTTCAAAGCCGGCATGGAAAACTGGGGTGGTGATATCTACGAACACATTTCGGACACAAACTTCGGTCTGTTGTTGCACGACATGATCCGCCAGCGCAAGTGCATCGTTTACGCAACCGACCTGGATGGCGACCGCCTGACAGACTTGATGGCTGATGCCCCCGATGTCTTGCGCGACTGGGGCCAGATCGTTCTGGACAAGGTTGGCGCCAAGGTCGACATGAAAAAGCTCTGGACCGAAATGGGCTTCACCATGACCAACGGCAAAGACATGACCAGTGTCATGTACCGTGTACATGGCGCTCCTATTTACGAACAAACTCTCGGTTCGGCCGATGCGATGTTGCTGCGTCTGCTGGATGGCGATGAAACCGTTGGCGGCGAAAAGCAACCATATGATCCACGCATTCACTTCGTTCTGATCAACGAAGCTTACAAGGCGGCCAACCCGGACAACAAGAAATTGCACGACTGGCTGGATGCGCAACTGGCGATCTTCGACAAGATCTACGGTGACAAGCGTCCTCGCTATATCGATGGCTACAAGCTTCTGAAAGAGGCGATCAAGCCCTGGGGTTCTGCCTGATCCTTGTATGCCCGATAATAAAGCTGCGCAATCAAATATTGCGCAGCTTTTTTTTTAATCCATTCATTCGAGACCATTTTTCAGCATATAGAGATCGCCTTGCAAAACTCGCATCAAACTCCTAAACCGGCGGCAACCGTCATTCTCGCGCGTGATACCGAAAATGGACTTGAAGTCTTTATGATGAAGCGCACGACCAATGTCGCTTTCGCCAAAGGCATGCACGTGTTTCCGGGCGGAAGCGTGGATGAGTCGGATCACAGCGAAGAGATGCATGCGCTATGCCATGGGCTTGATGACACTCTGGCAAGCAGGCAACTCGGCATTGAAAAAGGTGGCCTATCTTATTGGGTGGCGGCGGTAAGGGAATGCTTCGAAGAAGCCGGCCTTTTTCTGGGCTATGCTTCCGGCCTTCACTCTTTCGAGCATACAGAGTCCAAAACCGACCGACTCGCAATGCATAGGGCCGCGTTAGCCGAAAACGAATTAAGCTTTGTGCAGATGTTGCAGGTTGAAAACCTAAAGGTCGCGGCTGATCAATTGATTTATTACAGTCATTGGGTAACCCAACCCGGACGACCACGTCGCTACGATACGCGTTTTTTTGTCGCGCAAGCGCCTTCTGGGCAGATTGCCATGCACGACAACTCTGAAACAGTTGCCCACTTATGGGTAAGACCCTCTGAAGCACTGGATCTTCATAAGAGGGGCGAACTGGACCTGATGTTCCCAACCATCAAAACACTTGAAAGCATGACGCACTTTCACCGCGTGCAGGATCTATTGGCTTATGCCAGATCCAAACCGCAAATACCTCTGATGGCACCAAGATCGTCAGTAGCAAAGGACGGATCGATTCGATTATTGATTCCAAGCGACTATGCTTTTGCCGAAGTTGCCAAACTCGACCCGGATGACAAGGGTACCGCCAAATCTGATATTGAGCCTGGGCATCCCGTCAAACTGGCCACTGACATATGGCGACTGACTGCTCCGAATCCGGGCATGATGACTGGACCGGGGACAAATACATATTTGATCGGGAACTCAAAGTCAGGCATTGCAGTGATCGACCCCGGTCCGGCTCTGGACGAGCATATAGAGGCGATTCTTCAACTGGCCGAAGGTCCGATCAAATGGATACTCTGCACACATACCCATCGAGACCATTCTCCTGCCGCCAAAATCCTGAAGTCAATGACCGGTGCGCAATTGATCGGTATGTCCGCGCCGATGCATGCAGGCCAAGATCAGGAATTTGTGCCGGACCTTACACCCAGACATCGCGAGGTACTTCAAATCGCAGGGACCCATCTACGCGCAATACATACTCCGGGTCACGCATCGAATCATTTCTGCTACTTGCACGAAATCGAAAAAATCATGTTTACCGGCGACCACATCATGCAAGGCTCGACGGTAGTGATCAACCCCCCAGACGGCGATATGCAGGTATATCTCGAGTCGCTGAAAATGATCGCGAATGAATCGATGGAGTACTTGGCTCCTGGTCATGGTTTTTTGATCGGCAAGCCGGTTGAAGCGATAGAAAGGTTGTTAATTCATCGACTGGATCGCGAAAACAAAGTTATTTCGGCACTAAAGGGCTCAAACCAGCCGCAAAGCATCGAGCAACTTGTCGCAATGGTCTACCAGGACACCCCCCCGCAGCGTCATGCTATGGCGATGCGATCGTTGCTTGCCCACTTGCTCAAACTAAAGCACGAAGGACGGACGATCCAAAATCCGGACGGCTGGATCCTGACCGCAGGAAATTGATTCAAATCTTTTTAATCGTTAAGTATTGATCCGATAACATCAAGCTGGAGGCACCATGAAATTAATCGAAGGTCTGGAAACACGCACAAGTATTCGCGGATTCAAGCCCACGCCGGTATCAAAAGAAACAATAAAGAAAATTTTGCATGCGGCTAGCCGAAGCCCTTCATATACGAACTCCCAGCCATGGGAGGTCGCGGTCGTCACCGGGGCTAAGCGCGATGAGCTTTCTAAAATTCTTTACGACCTGGCCGCCAGCGGCGCAAAAAGCAATGCAGATGTGCCGGCACCGAAATCATGGCCCGAGGCAATAGATAGTCGCACCAAGGTGCATGGTGCAAAAAGATTCGAAGCACTTGGAGTTGGGCGCGATGACACAGCGCGACGCAACGAATTACGCTTGCAGAACTTTAAATTTTTCGATGCACCCTGTGCGATGTTTATTTTTATGGACAAATCCCTCGGTCCATGGTCAACGATGGACATGGGAATTTTTATTCACGGCCTAACACTGGCCGCGCACGGACTTGGGCTTGGTACCTGCTTGCAAGCATCGCTCGCCAATTATCCGGACGCTGTTAGATCTGCCCTGAATATTCCGGATAATTTGCAACTTGTCGTCGGGATGTCGCTTGGATACCCTGACCACGATGCAGATCTGAACAAATATAAAAGTACCAGAGTGGACGTGGATTCTTTTACGCGCTGGTATTGATCGGGAAGTGTGGCTTGGTCATGAATACTTTCCGATCAAGCCGCCATCCACAACAATTTCGGTTCCATTGATGTAAGAAGCATCGGAAGAAGCCAGAAAAGTCGCCACAGTCGCGATTTCCCAAGGTGTACCCATTCTGCCCATCGGCACTTGTTTGTCTCGCGCTTGCCGCAACTTTTCAACATCTTCGCTTGCCGTTGAACTGGCCAAGCGCCGCACGCGGGGCGTATCGATCAGGCCGGGCACGATGGTGTTGGCGCGAATGCCTTGACAAGCGTATTGTTGCGCCAGCATCCGAATGAATTGAATCACAGCTGCTTTGGTGACGTTATAGGCCAGATGTGGAAAACCAAGATAGCGCATCCCGGCAACAGACGACACGCCGATTACGCTTCCACCGCCTTGTTTGACCATTAAAGGCAGAATCAATTTTGAGGCGATCAGAATACTTTCAACGTTGATCTTTTGAACACGCTCCCAATCCTCAAGTGAAGTCTCTTCAGGTCCGCCCACCTTACCTACACCGGCATTGATTTGCAGAATATCAATTCGGCCAAAATCGGCAACAACTGCATTCACGGCTTTTTGCATGGCCTCAAAGTTCGAGATATCCGCCTCATAAGCTATGGCCTGACCACCAAGCTTTCTGACTTCGTCGACACTTTCCTGCGCGGCTGACATATGCAAGTCCAGAGCGGCAACCTTAGCACCGGACTGGGCCATGGCGATACAACTTGCCTTTCCGATACTCATCCCCGGTGCGCTAGAACCGGCTCCCAGAATCAAAGCGACTTGCCCTGCGAGCCTTTCATCTTTTTTGACAGGCACTGAAAAATCAAAATCGCTCATGCTACGTTTCCAAGGCCGACAGTCATGCCGCCGCATACATACAAAACCTGTCCGGTGATGAACCCGGCCCGATCATCCAGTAAAGAGGCTACGGCATGGGCAATATCTTCGGGTTGCCCCATGCGTTTGACGGGAATCGCTTCGACAATTCTTTTCGTCTTTGGTGCGTCTGGCGGATTACCCGAAGTAAACAATTCGGTCGCAATCGGACCAGGACCAACAGCATTGACTGTCACGCCATGGCTGGCAGTCTCTAAAGCCCAAGTTCTGGTCATGCCAAGCAATCCGGCTTTGGTGGCCGAATAAACCGTTCGGTCTTCCTTGCCAAGAGCGGCACGGCTGGAAATATTCACGATTCGACCGAAGCCGGCTTGCTTCATCAAGGGCAATAATGCCTGCATCACGAGCAAGGGCGCACGCAAATTCAAAGCACACACTGCTTCGAAATCGGCAACGGTTGCATCCTCAAGCGCCGCTTGCCGAATAAATCCGGCGTTATTCACGGCGCGGGTCACGTTCACTTCGCCAGTGATTTTTCTCAGTATCGCCCGGGTAGCCTCTGCATCCATCAGATCGACCTGATAAAGCGCTTCACCCTCCAACAACGCTGCCGGAGCGATTTTATCCAGATTGATTACCCGGTAACCGTCGTCCAGACAGCGCTTAACGATGGCCCTTCCGATTCCACGGCTGCCTCCGGTTACCAAAACATAGGGGTGGTTCATTACTTTATCGCTCATGATTTACTAATCGCTTCTCTAATCGCGGTCTTAAGCACCTTGCCGACCGAGGACCGCGGAAGTTGATCCAGAAAATGAATTTTCTTTGGCGTGTGCACAGAGCCCAATAGTTGCTTGATGTGAGCCTTGAGAGAGTCTTCGTCACATACCACGCCAACCTGCAATTGCACAGCGGCATGAACGGCCTCGCCCCATTTTTCATCGGGCACACCAAAGACGGCGCACTCATAAACAGCTGGGTGTTGGGACAATACGTTTTCAACATCCGTCGGATAAATATTGAATCCGCCCGTAATGATCACATCACGAATCCGATCTTTCAAAAATAGATACCCTCGGTCATCGATCAGTCCGACATCCCCCGTATGCAGCCAACCATCGACAATAGTCTCTGCGGTCTTTTCAGGCAGACGCCAATAGCCTTTCATGACCAAATGGCCGCGCACCACCACCTCGCCAAGACTTCCATCCGGTAGCAGCCGACCATCCGGGGACATAATTCCGACATCCGAAAGCCAGGTACAGCGACCGACCGACCCGCTGTTGCGAGGGTCTTTGAATCCACTCGGGCGCATCATTGTGACAATTTGCGGAGCTTCTGTTTGACCATATGTTGTACCAACCACATCGCCGAAAAAAGCCCGCAGTTGATCGACCTTTTCGGTTGGCATGGGCGCGCCACCATAAATCAGATTTCGTAATTTCGGAAAATCTGCAGGCGAAACGCCCGGTTCTGCCATCACCATGTAAATCAGGGTTGGAGGCATAAAACTCATTGTGCCTCCTTCCTCGCGAAATGCTCTTATGACTGAAGCCGGATCCGTTTTATCGAGAAACAGCAACTTGGCCCCTTCGGCCAATAAGGGCAAAATATAAGTGGAAGTCCCGTGCGTCACAGGCGCAGTGACCACGAAACAATCATCCGAAGTAATTTGCCAACCACTGACCTGATTGATAATTCCCGCCGTCCATGCACGGTAGGGTTGCATCACACCCTTGGGTAAACCAGTGGTACCGCCGGTAAATTTGATTGCCTGAACGCCCTCTTCCCCAGCTTCATTAGCGGCAGGTAATTGGCCTGCGTATCTGGTTAACAACTGGTCGACATGCAAATCCCTATCATCCCCTGCCTGATCCAAACGAAGCCAAGTTGCGGAGCAAGAACCAACCAATTCCGAACCTTTCGCATCCGTGATGACGATTGTCGGTTCAATCGTATCCAGAATCCTGGCAATCTCGGACTGCGTGCTGCGAGCATTCAATGGCACCCACACCTTACCTGCAGCCAGCACCGCCAATATGGCAGCGGCATGCTGTACCGAATTCGCTGCGCAGATTGCCACGCGAGATTGTGGCTCCGGATCGACAGCTTGCATCGCCGCGGCGAATGCATTGACATGGCTTGAAAGTTGCCGATATGTCAAAGTCAACCCGGAGCTTTGCAAGGCGATATTGTCCGGATACAGCTTTGCAGCCCGAAAAAAGAAATCGATTGGATACACCTGAAAACCTTCTTGAATTGTTCGAAATGCTATTGCGACAGTGGATTAATCCACCTTGATATTGGCCTTTTTAACGACTTTGGCCCAACGTTCGACTTCACTCAACACGAATGCATTAAAAGAAGCCGGTGTATTGGGCTTTTCCGGTTCGATATAACCCGCATCGAAGTAAGCCTCCTTGATTTCCTTGGTGGCCAAAGCCTGATTAACTAACGCGTTGATCTTTGCGACAACATCTGCGGGCGTACCGGACGGGGCCATGATCGCAAACCAGGAGTTCACAGAAAAACCAGTCAAGCCTAACTCGGCAAGTGTTGGCAACTCGGGCGCAAAAGGCAGCCGTACTGCATTGGTCACACCAAGCGCGCGCAACTTACCGCTGCGAATTTGATTGACCGATGCAGGGAAATTATCAAACATCGAATCAACCTGTCCTCCCACCAGATCAGTGACCGCAGGTCCGCTTCCTTTGTAGGGAACATGCAAAATATCCGTTCCGGTTTCCATTTTGAACAGCTCGCATGACAAATGAACGGAAGATCCGCTTCCCGAGGATGCACAACTAAGTTTGCCCGGATTCGCTTTTGCAAAAGCGATATATTCGGACACCGTTTTGGCCGGGACATTCGGGTTAACCACCAAAACATTGGGCACAGAAGCCAGCATACCGACCATGGTGAAATCTTTAAGCAGGTCGTAGTTCAGCTTGGTATAAAGCGATCGGTTGATCGTATTGGCAATAGAGCCGACCATCAGCGTATAACCGTCCGGTTTTGATCGTGCCACCTGTTCTGCCGCGATGTTGCTGTTAGCACCGGGTTTATTTTCGACGATGAATGTCTGCTTGGTCTGCTCGGTCAAAACCTTGGCCATCAATCTTGCCACTCGATCCGTTGCACCACCGGGGGCATATCCCACAACAAGGGTCACCGGCTTATCTGGATAATTTGTCGACTGTGCAAACGCAAGAGAGTTAGTGAAAGCCAGTATCAGTGCGCCAATGGCATGGACGGGGTTGATGCGTCGCATCATAGTTGTCTCCTAGACCGGGAAAATAATGAAAACACATGTCCGCTTGAAAACGGATCTTTTTTGAAAGATTTGTATGACCATCAGATTACACGAAAATTTCAGGATCTTTTAAGGTCGACTTTATTTTTGGATCCCACAATATGAAAAACCACCTTTGAAAGGTGGTTTTCCGCTTCAAAAGACAGAGCACAACATCTGATGTTTTTTATTTTGGCTCATTTACAGGTGAAAATGCTTGCTCCAATATTCCAAGCAAGCCTTCAATCGTCACCTCCCTTGGGTTCGGCAATACCTGTCTGGTGTTAGTCATGCCATCACGCGCCATTAACTCGATTCCCTCACGTGGCACGCCAAGCTCATCCACATAACGTGGAATCCCGATGTCTGCAGATAACGACTCGACAGCGCGAACCGCTGCCTCAGCGGCATCACGCAAACTCAATCCGTCGACCGGCTCACCCATGGCTCGAGCAATCTGCGCAAATCGCTCTAACGAAGCGATCATATTGAATCGCATGACATGCGGTAATAACACGGCATTTGCGATGCCATGCGCAATGCCATATAACCCACCCATCGGCATCGCTAATCCATGCACCATGCCTGTAGCTGCGCTACCAAAAGCAAGTCCCGCATAGAGACTTCCGGTCAGTACATGCTCGCGCGCATCAATATCCGACCCTTGATGAACTGCCGTACGCAAGTGACGCGAGATCAGCTTGATTGCCTCAATAGCAAAATAATCAGTCAAGGGCTGGGCAAATTTTGAAACATACGCCTCGATCGCGTGAGTCAACGCATCCATTCCGGTGGCAGCAGTGATGAATCCGGGCAACCCGACCGTCAATTCAGGGTCAAGCATCGCCGTATCAGCCATTAAAAAACGACTGACGATCCCCTTTTTGGTTTTCAGGGACTTCAGGCTCAGCACGGCGACATTCGTCACCTCGCTTCCGGTTCCCGCAGTGGTCGGGATAAATATCTTGGGCAATCCAGGCAACGGGACTTTTTCAATTCCAAGATAATCTTCCGTTTTGCCGCCATTGGTTGCGATGATCGATGCGCATTTGGCAGTATCGATCGGACTTCCACCTCCCAAGCCAATCAAGAGATCAATTTTTTTCTCGACAACGACACGAGCACAAGCATCTACACTTTCGACGCTTGGATCCGATTCGACATCCGAATAGACAAACACCTCGCAACCTACAATCGAAGCGGCCACGGCATCGGGGATGCCTGTCTTGACCAAACCTGTATCGGTGACGATCATCACCCGACGACCTCTTAGTCGGGCGACCTCATCTGATAGCGTTGCGATGCAGCCTCGTCCTTGAACAAGTCTGTTGATGTTGTTGAATACACGGCTAGGCTGCATGATTCCCAAGTTCGTCCAAGGTATTCGGACGCTTTTTATTTATTCGAAATAGTTATTTTTTGTAATTGTTGATGACTGCGGCATCATCCAATCGCCCCATTCCATGTCCGCTTGCCTCTATAAACTGCAGGAAAGCGGCATGAGCCATCGGGGCCGCAAAAGTGCTTTGACGCGCTGCGTCCAGAACCAATCCCAGATCCTTAACGAAAATATCGACAGCGGATAAAACATCATCATATTTCTCGGTCACCATGCGCGGGCCGCGATCACCTAGCATCCAGGAAGATGCAGCGCCGCTTTTGAGGATTTCCAAGGTAGTTTCCATGGGAAGACCATTTTCCCGTGCCATCGCAAGCGCTTCAGCCGCAGCAGCAATGTGTACACCACACAGCAACTGATTGATTACCTTCATCTGGCTGCCTTTTCCATGCTCGGTGCCAAGAAAGAACAATCTCGCACCGAATGTGGACAACACGGGTTTGACGCGTTCGAAAATCGCCTCTTCACCTGCAACCATCACTGTAAGCGTGCCTTTTTCGGCACCAACTTTTCCGCCAGTCACCGGGGAGTCGATCAAATGAATCTTCTTCTCAGCCAAGCGTGCGCCAAGCTCTTTCACATACTGGGGGGGCAATGTGCTACAGGCAATGAAAACCGAATCAGGCCGCATGACCGCAGCCAAACCATTTTCGCCAAAGAGAACTTCCTCCGTCTGCTTATCGTTGACAACGAAGCTGACGATGACTTGGCACATATCAGCCATCTCACGCGCTTGCTGACCTGAACTCCCACCGACGGATTCGAGCCATTTCAAAGCATCGGGGTTGACGTCACGACCGACAACCGCAAATCCTTTGGCTAATAGGTTTTGTGCAATTCCGCGCCCCATGGCGCCTAAGCCGATCAATCCGACAGAAGTCTTGGCAGTGCCCGATACATTTTGCATTTCAGCTCTCTACATTCGCAAAGTCATCGCCGGTACGAAGCTAAACAGCATCAGAATACCAATGGCGACGAAATAAAAAGGAATCAGTTCGATGACAACCTTGCCCATCTTCACCTTGGCAATAGAGCTGGTGATGAATAGTGTGGTCCCCACAGGAGGATGATACAGGCCAATCGAAAGGTTGATGATCATCATAATCCCGAGTTGAACCGTGTCCATGCCAATCGCATCTGCCAACGGAACAAACATCGGCGTCAACAACAGCACGGCGGCGGGCAAATCAATGAACATGCCAACCGCAAGCATAATCACGTTCATTGCAAGAATAATCATCCAGGGATGACCGAGCGAGTTCTGGGCAAATTCGACAAAAGTCGCGGGTAATTGCTCGAATGTAAGAATCCAGCCAATAACACTTGAAGCCATAATAATCAGCATCACAACCGATGTGGCCAAGCCGGCATCGATAATGGAATGCTTAAGGCGGGCAAGCGTCAAATCGCGGTAGATCGTCAACGAAACGATCAGGGCGTACAAGGTGGACATCACGCTGACTTCAGTCGGCGTCGCAATGCCAAATCGCAAAAAGATGATGATCAGAATCGGCAATGCCAACGCTGGCATGGAATAAAAGAGTTGTGCATTGAAACTTTTCCAATTGAAAGGGGTGTTATCTCTTGGAAAATTGCGACGTCGGCCTTGGATATAGCAAACCAGCATGAAGCCTACGCACATGATGATACCCGGCAAAATACCGGCAACGAACAAGGCGCCGATCGATGCGTTCGAAACCAGAGAATAGATAATCATCGGAATCGAGGGCGGAATCAAAATATCGATCGTCGCGGCTGCTGCTAATGTACCGGCGGAAAATGCCGAGGGATACCCTAGCTTTTTTAACCATGGAATCAACAAAGAACCAATTGCCGAAGCATCCGCAACTGCGGAGCCGGAAACGCCACCGAAAATCGTCGACGAAAGTACGCCAACCTGAGCAGGACCGCCATGAAACCTTCCCATCAGCGTGGTCAACAAATCGATCAAGTGCTGCCCAAGCTTTCCGCCGACCATCAGTGAGCCAGTCAACATGAAAAATGGAATCGCGATCAGAGGAAAGCTCTGGGTCTGCGTCACCAGCTGCGTGACGATGAATTCAACTCCAAGACGATCCGAAGGAAGCAAACCAAGCTCGGCGCCGACGATCAGTGCGTGCGCAATCGGTAGGCCCAGCAAGGCAAGCGCGAGGAATGCGACAAAAGTAATAGTTGATAGCACGATTTATCCTTTAGTCTCAAACCGCTTCAGAAATATTCATCGCAGGAGGCGCAGGTGCTTTTGAAACGAACAACCTCGCCATCTGGGTAAGCGATGTGACAACAAGAAAGACAAATGCAATCAGCATGCATGAATAAGTGACGGAAGAAGGCACTTTCAAAACCTGTGTTCTTTCGTCGCTGACAATTGGCATAAGCGTATATGTGCCCCACGCCAACGCGCTATACGCTGCGACCAAAATTGCGCAATTCAAAACGGCAACTACTTTGCGCATCGAATCGGTTAATTTGTCGACGAACCATGAAATGGCGATGTGCGAGCCATGCTGAGCAGCCAGCACCACTCCCGCCATCACCAGCCAGGGGAATATCAATTCAGGGATTTCACCCGCCGAACTCAAGCTATTTCCAAGCAAGTAACGCAAAAACACGTTGATCGTCAGCACCAGAAAAAGCACAACAGTCGTCGCATACAAAACGATCCGACAGATTTTTTGGATGACTGTATCGATGACATCGCAAGTTTTAAGCAATACGTTCATAGGGTGAAATCCTGGCTGAATTAATTACCGCGCGCCTGCTTGGCAGCGTCAACCACTTGCTTGACAAACTTGCCTTGAGGGCCTGCGATCCACTTGTCGGTGACCGAAGCGGTCGCGGCATTGAACGGAGCGAGGTCCGGACGATTGATCGCCACACCCTTGGCTTTCAATTCACCCTCCAGCTTGTTATCCGACTCCAATGACAGTTGACGGTTGTACTTGGTCGCCTCCGCTGCCGCTTCGCGAATCATCTTGCGATCAGCTTCCGACATTTTGTCGTAAGTCCGCTTCGACATGACAAAAGGAGTCATCTCGTATTTGTGCGCAGTCATCGAAATGTTTTTCTGGACTTCGTACAACTTTGACGACCAAATGTTCATCAACGGATTTTCCTGTCCATTTACGACACCCTGCTGCAAAGCGACATACAGTTCAGAAAACTTGATCTGCTCAGGCTCGCCACCAAGCGCCTTGATGATGTCGATCGTCACGGCATCGGGCGGTGTGCGGATTTTCAATCCTTTCAAGTCGGCAGGAGCATTGATCGGCCGGGTATTGTTAGAGATATGACGGATGCCATTATCCCAATATCCCAGAACAACCATGCCTTTGCCTTCGGTGGCTTTCGCCAGTTCGGCTCCAACCGGGCCATCGAGAACCTTCCATGCGGTGGGCAAATTCGGGAACAGGAACGGCATGCCAAAAGCGGCATATTCGGGAACAACGGTCGATATAGAGCCTTGCGAGTTCGCGGCAAAATCCACGCTACCGTTACGCAACGAAGTCAGGATCGGCACATCGTCGCCAAGCTGAGCGGCCGGCGCGACCTGAACGACATATTTGCCGTTGCTTTTCTGATTGACCAGTTCGGCAAACTTCACCGAGGCTTCGTGTTTAGGATTGCCGACGGCGGCATTGTGGCCCAACGTCAGTTTGGTTTGCGCTTGCGCACCCCATGCTGCTAGAACCAATGACGTCAGGGCAACGGATTTGCTGAAGGATTTCATTCTTTGTCTCCTCGGTTGAAATAAATAATCCAGTTTGTTTGAAAACTAGAACCTACGATGCACATAAAACACGCGCATCAAAGCTTGCTCTTGATGAAAGTGACGATCGATGCAGTCGAAATTCCGTAACGATCATGCAAGGTTGGTAATGCGCCCGCATCCAAAAAGCGATCAGGCAATCCGATTTGATGAAACTCAGGGCTGATGCGCGCACGCATGAGCGCCCCGGCGACTGCCTCGCCAAGCCCACCGATTACCGAATGATTTTCGGCAACAATGACCATCCGTCCGGAGCGAGACGCCTCGCGCAAAATTGTGTCCGTATCCAGTGGCTTGATTGTCGGGACATGCAAGACAGCCACTTCGGCGGCGCCTCCGGCCATTTCATTGGCGACTTCCAGCGCTCGCATCGTCATGATGCCGCTGGAAATAATCAACACATCCTTTCCGTCACGCAGCATCTTGGCGCGACCAATCTCGAACTTATAGTCGTATTCATCCAGAACCAGAGGCACTTGGCCTCTGAGCAAACGCATATAGACCGGGCCTTTGTGTTCGATCGCCGCGGGTACCATTTGCTCGACATCCAATGCATCGCATGGATCGATGATCGTCAAATTGGGGATGCCGCGCATCATCGCGATATCTTCTGTCGCCTGGTGACTCGGTCCATAACCGGAAGTCAGTCCGGGCAACGCGCAAGCCAACTTGACGTTCAAATTCTCTTCCGCGATCACTTGATGAACAAAATCATATGCGCGTCGAGATGCGAACACCGCATACGTCGTGGCAAACGGAATGAACCCTTCCTTGGCCATTCCCCCTGCAGCCCCCATCAACAATTGCTCTGCCATTCCCATCTGGAAGAACCGATCGGGATACGCTTGGGCGAACAGATGCAAGTCGGTGTATTTCGCAAGATCAGCGGTCATTCCGACGACTTCAGGGCGATCTGCGGCATACTCCACAAGCGCTTTGCCAAAAGGCGCTGCGCGCACGCGCTGACCTTCACTGGCAATGGACGCAATCATCGCAGAAGTGGTCAAACGTGGTTTGACAGTTTTTTGATCTGCGCTCATTTCGAAACTCCCTGATTTGCGGCATCCAGAATCGAAATGGCACTTTGCCATTCGCCTGCATCCACTCTAATAAAGTGATTCTTTTCCCGCTGCTCCAGAAAAGGAACGCCCTTACCCATCAAGGTATCGAACAAAATCACGCGAGGCTGATTCACCTTGGTTTGCCTAGCCTCGTCAAAAGCATTCAGTACCGCCTTGATATCGTTGCCATCCACGCGCTGAACATGCCAACCAAAAGCCAGCCATTTGTCTGCAATCGGTTCGAAACGCAGTATCTGGTTCGAATTTCCATCCGCTTGCTGATTATTGATATCAACCAGCACGATCAGGTTCGACAAATTATGATGGGCAGCAGACATGGCTGCCTCCCAAGTCGAACCTTCATCAAGCTCGCCGTCGGACATGGAGTTGTAAATGAACGCCGGATTACGCTTCTGACGCAAACCCAACGCCATCCCCACTCCGATACTCAACCCTTGTCCAAGCGATCCGCCGGAAATCTCCATCCCGGGGGTATAGGTCGCCATGCCTGACATCGGGAGACGGCTATCATCGCAGCCATAAGTCTCCAACTCCTCTTCGTCGATAATGCCGGCCTCGATTAAGGCGGCATAATGGGCGATGGCATAGTGACCATGCGACAAAAGAAAGCGGTCACGCCCTTCCCAATGCGGATCCTTGGGCTCGAATCGCATGGCGTGGCCATATGCAACGGCCAGAATATCAGCCATGCCAAGCGCTTGACCGATATAGCCCTGCCCTTGCACTTCACCCATCCTTAAGGCAAAGCGACGGATGCGATAAGCGCGCGCCTTGAGCGATTCAATCAATTCAGTCATAGGTTGGAATAAATATCTGTTTTAGAGTGAGATAAATCAGGAAGACGATCAATTCTTAGACACAGGAAAAACCCTCTGCCCGTCTCCAATTGATTTTTTGAATTTCCAGCATTATTGTGAGATGCAGTGAAGTCGACAAGGCGGTATGGTTCAACTTTATTTGAAAAAAATTATTATTCGGGTTTACCCATGCGTCTGCCACCTTTTAAAAGTATCCTTGCCCTGGAGGTCGTTGCCAGACTAGGCAGCATTAGCAAAGCGGCCGAAGAATTGAATCTGACGGTATCTGCAGTCAGCCATCAGATTACGAATCTTGAGACCTTTGTCGGTTGTACATTGTTCGAAAGATCACACTCGGGGCTACGACTGACGCCCGCGGGAGCCCGTTTCCAACGCGAAATTTCCGGAGCGCTGGATGTCATTGCCAACGCAGCCCAACAAGCGCGATCAGCTGAAACTGTCGAAGTGCTTCGATTGCACTCCAGTCCCTCTTTTGCCTCGGTCTGGCTGATGCCCCGATTATCGGCTTTTCGGGCTTTGCACCCGGACATTCGCGTACAACTTTCATCCTCGCACCTTGAATCGGACTTCACCCGAGCTGAAATCGATGTCGATATCCGTTATGGTCTGGCCCATTGGCCAAGCCTTCATGTCGAAAGCCTGTTTCCGGAGGAAATCATCCCTCTGATCAGCCCCGCACTGAAAAGCAATCTCTCAATAGAAACTCCGGAAGACCTGCTCAAAGAGGATCTGATATTTTCGGATGTGAATATTGTTCAATGGCCACGATGGTTCGCAGCCCACGGGGTTCCAAACACGCCAAGTCGCTATGCATTGAGTTTCGATCGGGCCTACATGGTGATTGAAGCCGCTGTCCAAGGCCTGGGAATCGCCCTTGATAGCAGTAAGATGGCCGAGGGGGCGATCAAGCGCGGGGAACTTGTTCCTGTTTTTCCGGATCGCAAGCCTATTACAGTTCATGCGCATCACATCGTTTATCCCAAACAACACAGCCAATGGCCTAGAGTCGTGCGCTTCACTGAGTGGCTGAAAAACGAAGCCAGGCAGGGTTAACACTTAGTTCCGTTTTATTTTCCCCGTCATTGAAAATTATTCAACGGGAGTTGAGCTTTTCTGCATTGCACGCCGTTTTAAAAAAATCAACAATCTGCCCCTTATTCATCACAGAGTGGAGCAGACAAAATGCTGTTAAAGAACAAGGTTGCCCTGGTGACCGGCGGTGCTGGTTTAAATGGTCTTGGTTTTGCCAGTGCGCGCATGATGGCTGCGAACGGCGCACGAGTCATCATCATGGACCTGGAAGCGGCTGATCCTGCCGCGGCCGCCGCACGCCTCGGTCCAGAGCACATAGGCGTTGTCGGCGATGTCACCAAAAAAGCCTCAGTCGAAAAGGCCGTAGCCGAAGCGCTCGCTAAAACGGGACGCATTGATGTACTGCTGAATAATGCCGGCATTACCCAACCTCGCAGAACGCTAGACATTACCGAAGAAGATTACGACGCTGTGCTTGATGTCAACCTGCGCGGTACGCTGCTTGTATCGCAAGCTGTATTGCCCGGCATGATCAAACAGGGTAGCGGATCAATTATCTGCATTTCTTCGGTTTCCGCGCAACGTGGTGGCGGCATTCTGGGCGGCCCACACTACTCTGCAGCCAAAGGTGGCATCCTAGGCTTGGCTCGCGCCATCGCGCGTGATTATGGCGGCAACGGTGTTCGCGTGAATTGCGTCACCCCCGGTCTGATTGCAACCGACATTAACAAGGGAAAAATCCCTGCAGACCGCCATCAAGCCATCCTCGATGGTATTCCATTGGGTCGCATTGGAGAGCCTGACGATGTCGCAGGCTGCGTGACTTTCCTGGCTAGCGATCTGTCGAAATACTGCACCGGCATCACGCTGGACTGCAATGGTGGAATGCTCATCCACTAAATCTCGATCTGCATTTTTAAAGGCATTTTATGCACCCCATTCTTTCGTCCGCCATCAGAGATAACGCTGGAGAGCGTATTGTTTCGATTTCCGGCGCACCTTATGACGGTTACAGTTTTCCGGCCATGCTGGAAAGCCTGAAAAAAATCGGTGCAACTCACGTAGAACCCGCTTTCATCGTCGGCTACACGGAACCGTTCGATGAAAGCACTTTCACTGAAAAAAATGCCACTCAATACGCCACATGGTTGAAAGATCACGGCATCAGCTGCTTTGCTTTCTCTTCGCACATCGATCTCGGCCGGGAAGATGCAATTGAAGTGTTTAAGGGCAGAATGGATTTCGCTCGGCGCATCGGCGCTCGCGTAATCAATACCAACGCTTCCGCACGTGCGACTGAAAATCGATTTTATGAAAACATCGCAGTTCTGGCGGCTCATGCAGACGAACTGGACATGCTGATCGGGTTGGAAAATCCGGGCGATGGATCGGACAATCTTCTCAACACAGCGGCAGATGCCGAGCAACTTCTTGCTCAAATTAATCATCCGCGCGTCGGCCTGAACTACGATGCAGGCAACACGATTTCACATCGTCCATCAGTCGATCCGACCCAAGACGCACTAGACGCAATGCAGCACTGCTTGCACACGCATATTAAAAACGTTCAAGTCCGACCCGAAGGTTATTTCTTTTCACCCTTAAACGCTGGTGTTGCCGATTGCGCAGCGATTGTGCAAGCAGTTAAACCCACGAATTTGTCGCTTTCGATTGAAATGCCGTTGCGATTGCACCGCAAATCCGATTCCAAACCGAATCGGTCTGCCGAGCGTGTTCCGCTTGAAACGATCGAGTCGGCCCTGAAATACGCCATGCAATTTGTTTCTCAGCAACTTGGCCAATAATTCCATCCCGGCACGGAGAAGCCATGTCCATGAATCGCGTCATCAATCATCCCGACCTCGTGGTCGAAGATATGTTGAAAGGGTGGTTGTTAGCCCATCAGGACTCGTTAAGCCCCACAGACAATCCTCGAGTCATTAAGCGCAAATCCTCCCCGCAGCAAGGCAAGGTTGGAATAATCACCGGAGGGGGATCCGGTCATGAACCCGCATTTTTAGGATATGTCGGCGATGGCATGGTGGATGCTGTCGCAATCGGAGAAATTTTTTCCTCCCCAACCGCAAAAAGTTTTCTCGATGCCATGCGGGCAGCGGATGGAGG
Organism: Sheuella amnicola; assembly: GCF_010499255.1. Lineage (GTDB taxonomy): Bacteria > Pseudomonadota > Gammaproteobacteria > Burkholderiales > Burkholderiaceae_B > Zwartia > Zwartia amnicola. The sequence goes on along the minus strand of NZ_JAAGRN010000011.1, from coordinate 25,788 downwards.
TGCGGGAGTAGCCTGTCTTTACGGCAACTATGCCGGCGACAATATGAACGTCAAAATGGCCATCGAAATGGCTGCCCGTGAAAACATAACGGTCAAAACCGTCGTTGCCAACGATGATGTACCCTCCGCCCCTAGGGGTGATGAAGCCAAGCGTCGTGGTGTAGCGGGAGAAATCCTGATGTGGAAAGTCGGCGCAGCAAAAGCCGATGCCGGAGGCACTTTGGATGAAGTGATCGCCATTGCGCAGAAGGCAATCAATGCCACGCGCAGCATCGGTATCGGCCTGTCCGCCTGTGTGATTCCGGCGGTTGGCAAAGCGAATTTTTCGATCGAAATTGGCACAATGGAAGTCGGTATCGGACATCACGGCGAGCCAGGCATCAATGTGCAAAAAACCGTCAGCGCCTCCGAAATGGCGCAACAAATGCTGGACGCTCTGCTGCCGGACCTGCCTTTCATCAGCGGAGATCGTGTCGCCGTTCTGATTTCGGGACTTGGCGCTACGCCTTTGATGGAACAATACATCCTTTATGGTGAAGTCGCGCAGCGCTTGCAAAGCAAAGGTTTCAATATCGCTTTCAAATTAGTCGGCAATCTCTTTACGTCCTTGGAAATGATGGGCGTGACTTTGTCGCTCATGAAGCTCGACGATGAACTTCTCGCCTGCCTGAATCATCCGTGCCAAAGCGTTGGCGTCACCATCGGCGGGGCTAAATTGCCTCAGGTCGAATTCAAGACGGTGCAGTCCAGAATAACAACAACAACCGCTGACGAGAAAATAAACAAACAGACCCTTCGCGAATTAAGTGGCCCAACGATTGATTTAAACACTTGCGGAAATATCGTACGGGAAATGATCAAGACCATCGTCGCCAACCGTCAGTATCTGAGTGAAATCGACGGACTGATTGGAGATGGGGATCATGGCATCAACATGGCGAAAGGATTCAACGGCTGTGCAATACGATTGGATGCGATGGGCAACGAAGCGCTACGCTTGCCATCTGCGTTGACACAGTTATCCGAAGCATTGATGGATGACATCGGAGGCTCAATGGGACCTCTGTACGGGAATTTTTTCAATGGATTCGTCGAAGTCCTTTCACCCTACAGACAGATGGATGCCGCACTCTTCGGAGAGGCCTTGTCGCAAGCCGTCAAGCGGGTGCAACAAATGGGTCATGCCACAGTAGGCGATAAGACCTTGATCGATACTCTGGCGCCGGCACTCAGTGCCTACAACGAACAGATTAAAGCGAATGCAACTTTCGAAGATGCCCTGCAAGCCATGTCCCGAGCAGCCGAAAAAGGTAAAGATTCGACTTTCAGCATGCAAGCACGCATCGGCCGGTCCGCTCGACTGGGCGAACGTTCGATCGGCGTTCTCGACGCCGGCGCCACGTCCTGCTTTCTCATCCTGAACGCCATGGCCCAAGGTTTGCTTGAGCACCTCTCGACAACCTCATCGATGAAGAACTAATTTGTCAAGGAAACAAAAACATGAAACTCGCAATCGGCTGCGACGAAGCAGCATATGATCTAAAAGAAACACTCAAAAAGCACATTCAGGATGCCGGACACGAAGTAACCGACTTCGGCACTCATGATGCCAAGCCAGTTCTCTATCCAAATGTTGCTTTCGGTTTGGCCGAACAAGTAGCAGCCGGAAAATTCGAACGCGGATTACTTTTGTGCGGAACCGGAATCGGCATGGCCATTTCGGCCAACAAGGTCCCGGGCATCCGTGCGGCCCAGTGTCACGACACTTATTCAGCCGAGCGAGCCAGTCGAAGCAACGATGCCCAGATCATTACGATTGGCGCACGCGTAGTCGGTCCTGAGTTGGCAAAAGCGATTGTGGACAGCTGGTTGAAAAGTACGTTCGACGGAGGACGCTCACAACCCAAAGTCGACCTGATCAACGCTTACCAACCTAAAGCTTGCTGCTGAAATATCCGCAGATGACGCACCGCCCCGAATTAAATGGCGGTGCAATAAGTTACTCCCTTGCGCGGCAAAGTAAGTGAAATTGCCGCCGCCATAAACAGCAATCCACCCGAAAGCCCGAATGCGATCCAATGGGTACCAAAAGTCTCATAGCCCCAACCGCCTAGCCATGAACTGATCATCGCCCCGATCTGATGTCCCAGATAAGCCCATCCATAAAGAAAACCAACCAGTCTAATGCCGTAAATGTCAGCAAGTATCGCGGAAGACATCGCGATGCTCCCGGCCCAGACCAGTCCACCGATCGCCGCCGCGCCATAGAGCTCAAAATGGGTACCGACAATCAGCAAGGCGAAAAAACCAAGTCCACGGACAAAGTAAATAAAAGCCAAAATTTTGCGACGCTCAATCTTGTCGGCAATTCGCCCCAATACTAACGTCCCAAAAATGGCAACCACGCCGATCAGTCCGATACCGACGGAGCTGGTCGTCGCATCGAAACCATGATCCATTAGCATCGGCATACCGTGCGTTCCCAGTAAATTCATGCTGAAACCACAAGCAAACAATCCCAGACAAATTTTCCAGAAAGGAACAGTCCTGATCGCATCCGCAAATGAGAGTGTGGACAAAGGAATTGAAGGTTTGGATACCGCAACTGACTTTTGATCAGGTAATAAATCGGTTCCCTCTGGCGCATTCTCCCTGATCACAAAGATGGCAACCGGCACTGTCATCAACACAAACAAAGCGGCAAACCACAGCATTGTGGCCTGCCAGCCGATGGCTTGTATTGCCCAAGTCAAAATCGGTGTCACTACAGCGATACCCGCCATTGATCCAGTAGACAGAAAAAAAAGCGCCATCCCGCGCTGCCTCGTGAACCATCGACTAATCACCGGAGTCACTGCCACAGGACTCGTAAATGCCAGTCCAGTCGACATCAGTACGCCAAAAGCAAGGAAAAAGCTCAACGGCGTTCTTGCATTCACTGTCCATATCACCGAAACCGCAACGATGAATGTTCCAAGCAACAAAACGAATCTGGTTCCGAACTTTGCGACCAGATAACCCGCAAGCGGCATTCCGATGCCATAACAAAGCATCCCGATCGCGATAATTCCCGAAAGAAGGCTTCTACTAAACCCCAAATCCTCCAGCATCGGTAAAAAGAAGGGGCCGATCCCCAAGCGCATCCCAACGGTCATCAGCGTCAAAAGCGAAGCTGCCGCCACAATATTCCAACCAAAATACCAATTACCAGTCTGCCGCCGAACCATTCAATATCCCCACTTTGGTCTGCAAAAACACCCCTGCGGGTGTCATTGTTTATCTATTTATATAACCATAGATTACTACGCGCTACTTTAAGACGCAGATTTTGCATAATTGATCCCATCTTTCCGACATCTCATTCGCCCCCTGAAGGTGCAGCGCATGCACTAAAAATGTGCAATAAAAAATTATCGCGCTTAAAACAACAGAACCACGCGACCCAAATCCCTTGAGCCAAAACTGGCACGGATTTTGCTTGAAGTCATCATGCGAAACCACCGATCAAGGATGAGAAATGAAATCATTACGACACTCCCTACTCGCGATATCCCTTTTAGGAACGTCCATAACAGCCATATCGCCATTGACTTCGGTCTTCGCCGAGGAATCCCCTGCCAATTCGAATGCAACAGCTGAGCCGGGACCACTCACGGCGAATATCACCCTCACCAACGACTATCGGTATCGCGGCATTTCACAATCAAACTTTCTGCCTGCGATTCAAGGCGGGTTCGATTATGCCCATTCGAGCGGTTTTTATATCGGCAACTGGAACTCTTCGATTAACTGGATATCCGATGCGGCATCACTTGGAGCTAAAAGCGCTTCCGCACCGATCGAAATGGATTTTTATGCTGGCTACAAGCACGACTGGTCAACAGGTTTTATCGCCGATATCGGTGTATTGCAGTATTACTACCCGACGTCGGGTTCTACGGGCTTTATTCAAAATCCGAATACCACTGAGTTGTATCTTGCCCAGAACTTCACATTCAATGCGATCACAGGGTATTTAAAGTTTTCTTACGCAGTCACACCTATTTTCGGCACGCCCAACAGCTCAGGATCCAACTACACGGATCTGACGGTTAACTACGACACCGGGGTCTGGGGGCTTTCGCTCAATGCGCACGCTGGCTATCAATACGTTGCCGGCAACCTTGTCGACTCAAGCGCTTCGAACAATTCGATCTTCTCTTATGCCGACTGGAAGCTCGGGATCACCAAGGATTTTGGCTATGGCTTGACCGGTTCAATGGCCTATGTTGGTACGAACGCGAAGAACTACGCATACGTCAATCCCAAAGGAACAAACCTGGGACGCGACGGTTTCCTGATTTCGCTTACTAAAACTTTCTAATCACTGCGCGAGAACCATTATGAAGCTCATCACCGCAATCATTAAAAACTTCAAACTCGATGAAGTACGCGCCGCACTTTCAGATGTGGGCGTATCAGGAATTACGGTCACGGAAGTCAAAGGCTTCGGTCGACAAAAGGGTCACACGGAACTTTATCGAGGTGCCGAGTATGTAGTGGACTTCCTGCCAAAACTGAAAATCGAAACTGCTGTCAGCGATGAAATTCTCGAACGAGCCGTTGATGCAATTCAATCTGCCGCTCATACGGGAAAAATCGGGGACGGCAAAATTTTTGTTTCAGATCTCGAACAGGTTATCCGTATCCGGACCGGTGAAACCGGCCCTTCCGCCATTTAATTAAGGATCAGTCATGTCTATTTTGCTTAAACGAATCCTGTCCTTGCTATTCATGGCGATGACAATCTGCGTCAGCAACGTCGCAATGGCTGCGCAAGCACCCGAACCCAACAAAGGCGATACTACCTGGATGTTGATATCAACCGCGCTTGTATTGTTGATGACGCTGCCGGGACTGTCTCTTTTTTATGGCGGTCTCACTCGCAGTAAAAACATTCTGTCAGTCATGATGCAATGTATTGTGATTTTTTCACTCATCACAATTTTATGGGTGACCTATGGATACAGTCTCGCATTTACCGAAGGTAGCGCATTTATAGGAAAATTCGATCGACTGTTTCTCTTGGGCATGACGCCCGACACACATGCGGCGACATTCAGCAAGGGCGTTGTGATCCCGGAATATGTTTTCGTTATGTTCCAGGCGGCCTTTGCAACCATCACATGCTGTCTAATTGTCGGTGCCTTTGCAGAACGCGCGAAGTTCTCGGCCGTATTATGTTTCATGGTGCTCTGGTTCACCTTCTGCTACTTGCCAATTGCCCATATGGTCTGGTTTTGGCCTGGCCCGGATGAGGTCAAAGATGCGGATTCACTTGCTGCGATGACCGCCAAGGCAGGCTGGCTATTCCAGAAAGGTGTGCTTGACTTCGCAGGCGGTACAGTCGTTCATATTAATGCCGCCGTAGCCGGACTCGTAGGATCGTTTGTCATCGGAAAGCGTCTGGGATACGGAAAAGAACCCTTAAAACCCCACAATCTGGTACACGTCATGACTGGTGCCGCATTGCTCTGGTTTGGCTGGTTCGGTTTCAATGCAGGTTCGGCACTTGAAGCAAACGGAACCGCTGCACTGGCATTCGTCAACACATTCATCGCTGCCGCTGCCGGTGTCCTAAGCTGGACGTTCGTCGAATGGATGAGCAAAAACAAACCCTCTGGACTGGGTGCGGCATCAGGATGCGTGGCGGGTCTTGTTGCAATTACACCTGCTGCCGGCTTTGTCGGTCCGATGGGTAGCATAGCGATCGGTTTGTTAGCCGGCATCTGCGGCCTGTGGGGGGTCACAAGCCTCAAGCGCATGCTCGGTTCAGACGACTCGCTCGATGTGTTTGGCATTCACGGCGTCGCTGGCATACTTGGTGCAATCCTGACCGGCGTATTTGCTTCACCAGCGCTAGGAGGTTCAGGTATTTTCGACTATGTCGCGAATGCAGCCGCTACTGAATACTCTATTCTCGATCAAGTCTGGTTGCAGTGTCAGGGCGTGCTAACCACCGTTGTCTGGTCAGGCATTGTGTCTTACATTCTTTTCAAACTTATCGATATGGTGATTGGCCTGCGTGTGCCGGAAGACCAAGAGCGTGAGGGTCTAGATATAACTTCACACGGCGAATCTGCGTATGAAGTCTGATACTGTCTAATAAGTCTTATATTGACGCCCGACGTGAAAAAGCCCGTTCGAAATTTTCGGCGGGCTTTTTCAGTTCTATTAGAACCTGTAAGAGACGCCAAGTCCGACAGATAGAGGATTCAAGTTCAATGTTCCTGCCTTGTCTCCACCAACATAGACGTTTGTCGCCATCTGAATGTATTTCAGATCAACGTTGACTCCCCAGTTCTTATCTATCATGTAATCAAAACCAAGCTGACCCACAACGCCAACGCTGGAATTGCTGACACTGGCGGCACCACCCAGAATATTGTCGCGCTTGTAAAACAAGGTGTAGTTGACACCGACTCCCACATAGGGCTTGAAAGCACCCAAATCGGTAAAGTGGTATTGAAGCATCAGCGACGGTGGCAATGCGGAAATGGTGCCCGCCTTGCTGCCTCCAACATTGACATTGATATCCTGAGGGTAAGTCAGTACCAACTCGGTCGCAATATTCTTGGTAAAGAAGTATGTAAGATCAATCTCGGGAATCCACAAATTCTGCGCCGTCACCTTGGTGTCACCACCTAAAGGCAAACCACCGCCTTGTCCATTTTCCCATCCAAGATACACGGCGCGGGCGCGTACCATAAACGGTCCGGGATCGGCAGCTTGTGCCTGAACATTAGCGACGGACAACATTCCGACGGACATTAACGCGGCTGCGAGCACTTTCTTACACATATTGATTCCTCTTTGTTAGTGTGTAAGAAAATCGTAAGTCTAAGAATGATGAATCGACTTGATATAACTCAAGTCCTTAGGCGGTAGAGCTTGAGGTAAATCAACTGAATGAAAATGAAATACAAATCAGGTCGACGGCTCGGGAACTTTTCCCTTTCTAGTCATCACGATTAACAAAATCAGTGCGCACACGGTGCTAAATACATAAAGCATTTCTGCTCCTGCAAACCGCATTAAAGCACCAGCGATGATAGGACCCAGACATGCGCCGATTCCATAGGCCATCAAGAATACAGCGGCAAGACTCACGCGATGCTCTGATGCCATTCCATCATTTGCCAATCCGGATGCCAACGCATACAACGTAAACTGAAACACTCCAAGCCCTGCAGCCAACAGTAACAAGAACCAGAATGGCCAGGTCATCCACCCCCACATTGAAGTTGTTAAGAGAATCAGAACCGATGCGTTGATCCTGACAATGTTTCTACGGTTGAATCGATCAGCAAGCCATCCCATCGGCCATTGCGAGACCAAACCCGCTATTACGGATGTCGCGGTAAAAATGGCAACCTGCGCAGTCGTCAGATTTTGCTTGACAGCATAAACAGCGGATAAACCATAGAAAGAGCCACTTATACATCCGGCGAGAAATACCGTCAGTAAGGCATGCGGCACCATTTTCCAAAAATATTCAAAATCCAGTGGAGCTGGCATGGGAGCCGCAGGGTGCGTCTGTCTGGTCAGCACAATCGGAAACAAGCTAAGCGCCTGACAAATCGCGACAAATACAAGGGGCCTTAAGTCGAGTGATGGATACAAAGTAATTGCCAGTTGTCCCAACGCGGTCCCTGTTCCCGACATGATCAGATAGACAGACATCACACGGCCTCGACGGTTGTTTTCAGCCTGCTCATTCAGCCAACTCTCGATCACCACATATTGCGTGACGAGAGAGAGGCCAGCCACTGCGCGTAAGATCAACCAGACCCAGTGGGAGTCGAGCAACATCTGCGCCAAAACCATGCATATCGACAATACCGCTGCAGCTGCAAACGCTCGAATGTGGCCGACTCGAATGATCAGCCTATGACTGACTCGCGCGCCCAACACCAAACCAAGATAATAGGCAGCGATCAGTGCGCCGATCCAAACTTCACTCACACCATCGGCGGAAAGCCGAAGCGCCATATACGTATTGAACAGCCCTGTTGACACTAGGATCAACAGGGTCGATAAATACAGGGCGGGAAAATTGGCGATCGTTGAAATCATGCTAAAGAGCGGCGAATCAAACAGAGTCTAGAAGTAACACATCCCGCCCCTACTATCCATTGATCCGCCGCACAGGATGAAAGTGTTAAATCAGATCGCCTTGAGCATCGATGCTGCGTCGCTTACCTCGTACTTGCCGGGACCTTCGACGTGAAGAACTTTGACCACGCCGTCGACAATGTAAGCAGCATAACGCTGCGACCTGATTCCCATGCCTCTGGCATCAAGGTCTAGTTGCAAACCCAATGCCTTGGTCCAGTGGGCAGAACCGTCAGCCATCATGCGGACTTTATTACCAACCTTTTGGTCACGTCCCCAAGCACCCATCACAAAAGCGTCATTGACTGCAACGCACCATATTTCATCCACGCCTTTTGCCTTAAGTGCGTCATAATGCTCCACGTAGCTGGGAACATGCTTAGCCGAACAAGTCGGGGTAAACGCGCCAGGCAATGCAAACATCAGTATCTTTTTACCCTTTACCAAATCTGCAACCTGAAAGGCATTCGGACCTAAACTGCAACCGGCGGTTTCTGTCTCGATGAATTCTGTAAGCGTGCCATCAGGCACACGATCGCCAACTTTAATTGTCATGGTTTTCTCCAGGAGTATCACGGGCAGCGATGGCTGCCGCACTTGAATCCTTCCACTCGACTATCATAAGCGAGATAAGATTCATTCGCATCTACATTTTGAACAATATTTATGCAAAGCACTGAGTCCTTTTTGAACAGAATTTTCGGCTCATGGATCGGAATCATCAACCGAGAAACACTTCGGGCTGATTCGATCGCTGCTCTTCTAGGAGCAGTCCTGGTTCTGCCTCAAGCCATCGCGTTCGCAACGCTGGCGGGTTTGCCTGCCGAATACGGTTTATACACGGCCATTATTCCCTGCGCAGTTGCAGCCTTATTTGGTTCAAGCAGGCATGTCATGTCAGGGCCAACCAACGCCAATTCCCTTGCACTGTATGCCATGCTGATTCCAATGGCGGCAGCCGGTTCGGGTCGCTTTATCGAATTGGCTTTAACGGTGACCATTCTGGTGGGTCTGATTCAGTTAACTGTTGCATTGTTACGGCTTGGAACCCTGGCAAATTTTATTTCCCCCTCAGCACTCATGGGATTTACCAGCGGAGCCGCTTTATTGATCGCCCTTTACGCACTAAAAGACGCACTCGGTTTGGTGATGCCTGATGTTCACGGCAGCATTCCGACACTGGTGTATATCAGTCAACATCTCTCTGATACGCAATCCGGCCCGCTGCTGGTCGCTAGTGTGACACTTGTTTGCGCGCTGCTATTTAAAAAATTAAACCGCAAGCTTCCTTTCATGTTGATTGGAATCATTGCGGGTACGGTTTGCGCCTATTTCATCAATAATTCCACATCGAGTCTTGGCATACCTAAAGTTCCACAAGTAGGTGCGATACCAGCCCCATGGCCCGAATTCCACTTGCCAACCATTCCCTGGTCTGAAGCGGCTGATCTACTGGGTATCGCGGTTGCATTAAGCATCATTGCTCTGGGTCAATCCATTTCGATAGCAAAAGCCGTGGCGGCAAAATCCGGGCAACACATTGATCCGAATCGTGAATTTTTGGGTCAAGGCCTATCCAACCTGACCGGCGGTTTTTTCTCTTGCTATCTGTCATGCGGCTCGCTGAACCGCTCATTGCCGAATTTTGAATCGGGCGCAAAGACGCCGCTAGCTGCGGTCTTCAGCGCGATATTTCTCATGATTCTTGTTGCCATCAGTGCGCCGGTTTTATCTCAAATACCCATGGCGGGAATATCTGGCCTACTTTTGTTAGTGGCCTGGTCGTTGCTTGACGTTCCAAGATGGATTCGTCTCATCAAGTCGCATCGACGAGAGTTCGGCATCAGCGCGATCACCATGCTGGCGACCATTCTGCTCCGGCTAGAAATGGCAATTCTGCTTGGAACATTGCTTTCGCTACTTTCATATCTGCATCGCACATCGAAACCGGCAATGCGGATCATGGGTTTTTTGACACGACAACCCGATCGGCCGCTTGAACCACTGACAGTCACGCAGCAAAAACAAATACCGCAGTGCCCTCAAATACTCATGCTTAGAATGGAGGGATCCATTTATTTCGGTGCGACCCAGCATGTATCCCAAACATTGTTGAAACTGCGTGAACAGGGAAACGCCCCCACGCACCTGCTGGTCATGGCTCGGAGTATGAACTTTATCGACCTTTCGGGAGCCGAACTGTGGGAGCAAGAATTACAGGCAAGACGCGCAGCGGGGGGCGATTTATACTTTCATCGCCCTCGCCCCGAGGTGATGGAAATGTGGCAACGCACCGGATTTCTTGATCGACTCGGTCATGATCACATCTTCCAAACAAAGGAAGATGCGATCAAGGGCATTTTTGATCGACTGGATCGTGCGATATGCAAAACCTGTCAAGTACGCATCTTCAAAGAGTGCGCAGAGATCTAATCCTTGACTCGATAAACCAGCACGGGCGTATGTGTCAGCGACAACACTTTAGTTGTCACACTGCCCAGCAGCACGCGCGACAATCCACTTCTACCGTGGCTACCGATAAAAATCATGTCGCAATGCTTGTCCTTGGCCGCCTGAACAATTCCCTCGGCCACGTTAAAGTTGGAAACAGCGTGTGAGCTTGCCTTGACTCCTGCAGTCGTTGCGCGATCAACGATCATTTGCAGGTATTTCTGAGCTTGCTCAGCCGTTGCTTTGTCATAATCCTCATCGCTGATGGCATAGGCCGCAGCCATACCGTCAAAACCGATTGTCGACGCAAACGGCTGAGTAACATACAAGGCCACAATTTCTGCACCAGTTGTTCTTGCAAACGAAATTCCGGCATTAGCCGATTGAGCCGACAGAGCAGAACCATCGGTTGGAATTAGAATTTTATTAAACATTTTTTAACCCCTATAAAGCACTGTACCGCAATGCGATCATCCTAGTACAAATATGGTTCGCACAGAACCTCTTGTGCGCCCCAATTGATTCAAATCAATTTGTTCCCGTCGCAGCACGATACAGAACCGTGCATCGGGTTCCCGTTCGGCAATAGGCCAAGATCGGGGTGGGTAACGTCTTGAGCAACTCGGCAAAACGTTCGACATCGGCAGGCGTCATTCCGCCACTGACTACCGGCTGGTAAACAACCTGCAATCCTGCAGCGCGCGCAGCGGCAGCAACGGTCTCTGCGGTCGGTTGGTCAGCCCCGCCTTCAAAATCAGGGCGATTGATAATGACACTTTTGTACCCGGCGGCCGCAACAGCGGCCATATCCTCTGATCCAAGCTGGGGAGCAACGGCAAAGTTATTATTCAATGGATTTATCGGGGTCGACACTTCAAGCTCCAGAAATTTTGATCAAACTCCAGTATACGCATCGAAATCCCCTAAAAACCACATTAATTTGAGGGGTTGTACGGCATCATTGGAATCAAAGCATTGGGATAGGGGATGAGTAGTGTTTGAAAAAGTTGGGCAACGCAAGGTTTTTCACGGTTGGTGGATGGTTTGGGGCTGCATGCTTGTCGCTATCGTAGCTTGGTCGTTCGCACTTTACGGTCCAAGTGTCTACGTACCTACACTGAGCAAAATCCATGGTTGGTCAGTTGGTACAGTCTCTTCTGCCTTGACGCTTTCGTTTCTGGTCAATGCAACCGTGCTGAGTTTTGTCGGAAGCACGATTCAGAGAATTGGACCGACTCCGGTCATGCTGACCGGTTCAGCGATCATGGCAACCGGACTGGCCAGCATGGGGCGGGTCAACGAGATTTGGCAAGTGTATGTCGCCTTCGCTTTGATGGGGCTGGGATGGTCATGCGTATCGACAACCGCAATCACCTCTTCGCTCGCACCCTGGTTCGAACGTCATCAGGGTCGTGCCGTCTCGACAGCGTTACTTGGGGCAAGCATTGGCGGCATGGTCGGGGTTCCGGTGCTTCTTGCCCTTATTCATGCATTCGGCTTTGCACATGCAATGATGGTTGTAGCCATATTAATGGTCACCATCGTCTGGAGCATCGGCTTATTAGTCATGAGACATCGTCCCCAGGACATGGGGCTTGAACCGGATGGACTTACCCCACGATCTGACGATGCTTCACACAAAGCGCATACATGGACTCGCAGGCAAGCGCTTGGAACAATTAAGCTCCAAACAGTCATGCTGGCTTTCGGTTTGGCATTGATGGTTCAAATCGGATTTCTGACCCATCAGGTCTCACTCCTGTTGCCAAAAATAGGCGAATCATCCACTGCGCTTTGTGTTACGGCGTCAGCGATGTTCGCATTCGGAGGTCGGATATTACTGGCCAAGTTTTCAGATCGATTCGATGTGCGCCTAATTGCATTAGGGGTTTTGATTCAAGCCGCAATTTCATTGTCCGTAAGCTACTTTTTTTTAGATCACGCATGGGGACTGATCGCCGGCGTGCTTTTGTACGGAATGACTGCAGGCAACATTACGACCTTGCCCCCGTTGATCGTACGGCGTGAATTCGGTTCCGCCTCCTTCGGTGTCGTCTTCGGTCTTTGTGCGACCCTTATGCAGATCATGTCCGCGATGGGGCCGGGATTTTTCGGCATACTCTACGACCTGGACAACAACTATGCCTTACCTTTGGTGCTATCCATCTTGATTAATCTGATCGCGGCAGTGATCATCATTTCGGGGCGGACCAAGTCGGCAAGCTGAATCACCAGGGCATTTTCTGCATCAATGGATGCATGCCTGTTTTGCGAATGATTGGCGCAGCCTCTTCAGAAGCAAAAAATCCGATTAGCTCCTGTGCAATTTGTCTTTTTTGAGTTTGTTTGACGATACCTGCAGAAAATGGGATTGTCTGTTGCACCTGCGGGGGCAACTCGCCAATGAAATCCACACCCTCTATCGAAAACAATTCACTCAACTGCTGAAAACCAAGTTCGGCATCTCCTCGCGCCACGACCGTAGCAACCCGCTCACTGTAAATTTTTCGGGCCGTATCTTTCAACTGATCAGCGATGCCAAGCTTGGGAAAGACTTCCGCAGACAAATAGGTTCCGCTCGCGCTTGCCGAATATGCAATCGACTTTGCTTGCAGAAGGGTGTTTCTAAGCGCATCCACAGTACTAATATCAGGTTTGGGAGCCCCTTTGCGAACAACAGCACCAATTGTCGAGTTAGCCAGATCGACGCGCGTACCATCCAGAACAACCCCCTGATCGATAAAGATTGCAAGTGCCGGCCCCGCCAGAATCAACACATCAAAAGCTTCACCCCGGCCAAGTCTTGTGGGAATCGAGTCAGGCGCGGAACCCATTGATGCGCCAAAAAACATATTTACCTGATGACCGGTCTTTTGCTCAAAGATCGGAACGAGCTGCTTGAATGCCACCGAAAAAGCGCCTGATGTAATGACATTAATTTGCTCCGCCCCCACGTTGCAAATCATGCCAATCATGACAGCAATCGCAACCATCAGGCTACGAAGCAATGACAATAAATCAAACATTAAAGTTCTCCGAATGATTCAATACGACAAGCAAGTTGACTTTGCCTCGATATAGAAGGCACTATTTCAGGCACAATTGTGAGATAACTCAGTAAAAAAAGACAACAAATTAATTCGGGAGACCAAAGTTATGCCATTAGCGAAAACCAACGACAATTACAATCTTTACTATGAGCAGGCCGGTACCGGCACCCCCATAGTATTTGTACACGAGTTTGCCGGGGATTGGCGTGCCTGGGAACCGCAGATGCGCCACTTTTCCCGCCGGCATCGCTGCATAACATATTCGGCGCGAGGCTATCCTCCTTCGGACATTCCTCGTGAAGCATCATCCTACTCCCAAGCCCAGGCCGTTCAAGATATCATTTCCGTTATGGATGCAGCCAAAATCGAAAAGGCCCATATTGTCGGCTTGTCGATGGGAGGATTTGCCACCATTCATTTTGGAATGACTGCACCCGACCGTGCGCTGTCGCTAACGGTAGCCGGCGCCGGCTACGCTGCCGCAAAAGATACCCAGGAACATTATCGCGCCTTGTCACGGGCAACTGCAGAGCAGTTTGATCGCATAGGCGCAAAAGAGCTTGCTAAAACCTATGCGCTGGGTTCCACGCGGGTTCAACTTCAAAATAAAGACCCCCGCGGCTGGCAAGAGTTTGCAACACGCTTGGGAGAACACGACTCGTTGGGATCTGCCAACACCATGCGCGGCGTTCAGGCATCCCGTCCTTCGATTTATGATTTCGAAGAGCAACTCAAAGTGATGAAAGTGCCTACACTCGTGATCAACGGGGATGAAGACGATCAATGCATCGCTCCCGGCATCTTTCTGAAAAAAGTACTGCCTGCCTGTGGTCTACTGATGCTACCCAAGACTGGCCACACGATCAATCTTGAGGAGCCGGACTATTTCAATCTATTTCTGGCTGATTTTATTGCGACCGTTGAAGCCGGTCGCTGGGTTGATCGAGACCCAAGATCATTGGCCGGACACTAACATCAAAAGCTGATCCAATGAATCAAGACTCGCAAACGGAAAAAAGGCTAACAGAGCTCGAAATCAAACTCGGGCTAGCGGATGATTTACTGGATCAGCTAAACCAAGCAGTATTTCGGCAGCAGCGACAAATCGAAGCATTGTCTCGTGAAATCATCGCATTAAGACAATTTATACCCGAGGAACGGAGCACACAACAACCTAGCTTGCGAGATGAACTACCGCCACATTATTAGCCTGAACCGGAGGTCGAAACCATGCTTTTAAGAATTACCTTTCTAGTCTTGATTCTGACAGGATCCGGCAATGCAATGGCCAATGCCTCGAACTGCTATTCGATACAAAATAACGACCGCAAGAACTTTTGCCTTGCGAATGCAAAAAATCAGAAATCATATTGCTACTCGATTCACGAGGCCGACACTAAAAACTTTTGCCTGGCAAAAGTGGGGCAACAAAAGAGTTCCTGTTACAGCATCCGTTCAAGCGACGTGAAGAACCAGTGCCTGGCTCTGTTTAAATAATTTTTAAGATTCGATCTGAACTACACTGGCAGCTTAATAACCATCTCCTATTAACAATATCAGGATCAGTACAGTGAGCGAATTGCAAAAAATCGATACAACCGTCGGTAACGGCCAGGAAGCCACTCCCGGTAAATACGTCTCTGTCCATTACACAGGTTGGCTTTTTGACCCGTCAGCAGCCGACAACAAAGGCAGCAAATTCGACAGCTCCAAAGATCGCGGACAGTTATTCGACTTTCCTCTTGGCGCAGGCCACGTAATACGTGGTTGGGATGAAGGCGTCGCCGGCATGAAAATCGGTGGCGTAAGAACGCTCGTTATACCGCCCGAGATGGGTTACGGCGCTCGTGGCGCCGGTGGCGTCATTCCACCCAATGCCACGTTGATTTTTGAAGTTGAACTTCACGACATTCATTAATACAGCTCAATCAAGCGACTACTGCAACGCCTGCGAATCATACGTTTTGAAAGTCAGCGTAGATTCCGGGCTTGCGCCGTCAAATACGACATAGGATAAGGTTAAGCCTTCATTTGGCCGAACCTCAAGCAAAATATGCTGTCCGGCAGCATACTCAGCCTCTTGGCCCCTGTAAACGCTGTCGCTAAGACAAAGCACCGGATGTTGGGCATGTTCGGGCTTCAGCAATTCAAACGTTCTAGTGCCTCCCCCGATCAATTGTCCTGACTGATCGAAAATAGCCTTTTTAAATAGACAGAATTTCGTACCGATCTCTATCTGATCAGGAAATGCCATTCTTTCGCGAACAGCGCCTCGTTCATTCAATGTATTGATCGTCTCGATTGTCTCAAGCTTGTCATTCAGTCTTTCGCAATTGTTGCCTTCCTGTCGCTCATCGTCTAAGGTCAACCCGAAAGGCGACTGCAACGTCAAATAGGTTTCACCCTTCGCACTGGTTTCATTCAATAGATAACGCTTCAACCACATTTCACCCATGCTGTTCTCGTCCCTCCCTTTTACCGGCTGATAACTCAGCTTATAAATCCGGGACGATTTTAGAAAGTCCATATAGAGTTCTGCGAATTTAATCTTCATCGTAAATGTGTATGTTCTTATCCGTATGCTTTGATCCAATCATTACTGTCCCGTCGATTTGGAACCGGCAGTCCTCAAGGCTCTTAACACGCGTTGACCCGCGCGACCATCGACAGGCAGTCCAACGGATGTCTGAAATTCACTAATCGCGGTTCGCGTTTTGGCGCCTATCAATCCATCAACATCGCCGATATCGAATCCCCTATCGACCAGACGTTGTTGAATCTCTCGGCGCTCTGCACGACTCGTTCCCGCATCATCAGTTGGCCATGCCGTAGTGAAAGTCGACCCACCTTGAATTCGGTCTGACAAATGCGCAATGGACAATGCATAAGATTCCGCCGCGTTATAACTGTAGATCGCATTAAAATTGCGAAATACGAGAAAAGCTGGTCCCTTAGCACCGGACGGCAAGATCAAGGCGGCTTGTGCTGAATCGGGCATCTGCTTCTTCATGACCGAATTCACGGGCTCAATGCGCTTTATTCCAAGGCTCTTCCATTGCGCCAAACTCTGTTTGGTCGTGCGACCGGAAGGACCATTATAGTTTTCCGGCAATTTAACCTCGTATCCCCACGGCTCGCCCTCAGCCCAACCGGCTCTGTGCAGATAGTTAGCAGTCGAACCAAGTGCGTCAGGCACCGACTGCACAATATCCCTGCGTCCGTCCCCGTCGAAATCAACCGCTAACCGTTGATAAGTTGATGGCATGAACTGGGTTTGTCCGAATGCGCCTGCCCAGGACCCAACTAAAAACTCTTGCGCAATATCGCCCGATTGAAGAATCTTCAAAGTGGCCATCAACTCCCCACGAAAGAATGTCTGGCGTTTATTTGCGCAAACAAGCGTAGCTAGCGATCGAATCAATTCACGCTTGCCTTGAATGCGCCCAAAGTTCGACTCCACGCCCCAGACAGCAACGATCACATTCTTATCGACACCATATTGTTGTTCTGCCTGATCCAAAATCTTGGACCATTGCTTCATCATTGCCCGACCATCAGCAACGCGCTCATCATCGACCAAGCCAGCCACATAATCCCAGATCGGGATTCTGAACTCGGGTTGATAATCAAATGATTTCAATACTTCCGGATCCGGCTCGATCCCCTTGAAGGCTTTGTCGAATGTGTTCTGGGAAATGCCTTGATTCATTGCAGTTTGGCGCAACCCATTGACACACGAATCGAAGGATTGCGCCATGGCTTGCGACGCAAAAATACCTGACATCAGTAAAGAGGCAACCACACTTTTAAATCGGATTTGAAAACAATACATCATTAATCTCTTCGTTAGAAATAGCTGCTTGATTCTGATACCAGCATGATCAAAAGAACTCTCATCACCGCAAAACAAACACTTTTAGACACTTTTTACCCATCTTATGAGTGTGAATAAACGTTACCAGATTTAGTGCTTTATAAATTGACCATGCAAACCCAGATCGTTGTTTAGACCGTTCGATCCCAGCAATTTATGAAATTTTCTTCAAAAACCTAGGGTTATTGATATACATCTCGATCAAATCCAAAAGCTAAACTCAGCGTCACAACTAAATAAACACATTAATTTGCCATTTATTTGGAGACAAACGCATGAATCGGCCAAGCCTTGTAAATCAAATCAAAAAAATGGGCCTTTGGGCTCTTGCCCTTTGTAGCGCCATGACATCTTTGGGCGCTCAAGCTCAAGATTATCCGAACAGACCTATTCGATTTGTCGTTCCCTACTCTGCCGGCACGACTACCGATGTCATTGCCCGAATTTATGCACAAAAGCTCAGCGAAGAACTCGGGCAGTCAGTCGTTGTGGACAATAAAGCCGGAGCGGGCGGCAATATTGCCGCCGAGACAGTCGCCCGTGCGGCACCGGATGGTTACACACTTACATTTTCCACTAGTGCTACGCATGCAACCAATCCGGCGCTTTATTCCAAAGTCCCATTTGATCCAATTAAAGACTTTACTCACATCACGCTGATGGTATCGGCACCGAATATGCTGGTCATCAATCCTAAAGTGCCAGCCAACAATATGGCCGAGCTCATCGCCTATGCCAAAGCCAACCCCGGTAAATTGACCTATATTTCTGCCGGCTCTGGCACATCGCCTCACATGGCGGGCGAACTTCTTAAAACAATGGCGGACATCGACATTCAACATGTGCCATATAAAAACATTACCCAAGGATTAACCGATCTGTTGTCCGGCGAAGTCACCATGACGTTCTATCATGTGCCCGTTATTTATCCACACGTTAAGTCAGGTCAGCTTAAAGCCATGGGTGTGGCGACAGCCGAACGCAATCCGATTGCACCTGAGGTTCCGCCGATCGGCGATACAGTGAAAGGCTATGAACTCAGACCTTGGTGGGGATTATCCGGACCTGCTGGCATGCCAAAAGATGTTGTCGACAAACTTTACAAAGCGACAACAAAAATCATGACTGATCCCGATGTTCAAAAGAGATTCACCGAACTTGGCATGATCATTACTCCCATGCCGACTCAGGAATTCAATGAATTCACAGTGACTGAACTAGCGAAATGGGGCAAGATTGTTCGCGACTCCGGTGCAAAAGCCAATTAATGTTGATCTAAAAACGTGTCATGACCATCAAATCCGGAACCCGTATCCTGCCAACCACGGTGGTTGGCAGTTACCCCCAACCCGACTGGCTTGTAGATCGGGAAATGTTATCCAAAGGCGTGCCTAGGACACGCCTGCATTCGCTCTGGCGGGTTTCGAACGAATACCTGCAACAAGCCCAAGACGACGCAACGATTCTTGCCATTCGCGACATGGAACGTGCAGGCATCGACATCATCACCGATGGTGAAATTCGCAGAGAAAGTTATTCCAATCTTTTTGCAAACTCGCTTGAAGGTATTGATGACAAACAGCCTGCAATTGTTATTTCGAAAGCAGGCATCGAAACGCCCATTCCTCGCGTGGTCGGGAAGATTGTCAGAACACATGCAGTTGAAGTCAGGGACTTGCAATTTCTGAAGGCCAATACTGACTTGCCTTGCAAAATCACCTTGCCGGGCCCGTTTACGCTTGGCAAACAAGCCAAGGACGAATACTACCGTGACGATGAGGAAATGGTCATGGACTTTGCCGCCGCGGTCAACGAAGAAGCACTTGCCCTGCAAGCTGCAGGGGCAGATATCATTCAATTCGATGAGCCTTGGCTTAGACAGGATCCAGAGGCGGCCAACCGCTATGCGGTTAAAGCCATCAACCGAGCATTGCAAGGATTAACCATTCCTACAGCAGTGCATTTATGCTTTGGTTACGCGGCTGTGGTGAAAGGTCAAAAGCCAACCGGATACTCATTTTTATCCGGCTTGAGCGATTCGATCGCACAGCAAATCTCGATAGAAGCAGCGCAACCAAAGCTTGATCTTGGTGTACTGAGTGATCTATCGGGAAAAAAAATCATGTTGGGCGTGCTTGACCTTAGTTCCCATAGCATTGAAGATCCGGGTCTTGTTGCCGACCGAATTCGCTCAGGCTTGAAATACGTCCGTGCCGAAAACCTGATCCCGGCGCCCGACTGCGGCATGAAATATCTTCCGAGGCACGTAGCCTTCGGCAAGCTTCAAGCACTTGCTCAAGGCGCGCAGATTGTCAGGAACGAATTGGGTTAACTCTACGGGCTTCGCTTAGCTGCCTTTCACAAGAACGGATATTGATCATTGCGGCAATCCAAAACTGATTTTGATTGCAATCACAATTCCTGTGACCGCAAGGCTAGTCAAAATCAGTCCGAACACTCGACCAATTGTTTCGATTCCGGTATGCCCGATATATTTTTTAATGTATCCGGCAAGTGAAAATGATATGAAATGCAGGCTCAGGCAAAGAATCAACAGCACCGTTGTTTGAGCTTGCTCGGCAACAGTTCTCGTATCGTTATTGGTTAACATCACAACAGTCAGAATCGATCCGGACCCGGCAATGACCGGCATGGCTAGCGGATAGGCCGCACGCTGAACAAGAGACCGTCCATCCGCGCTGTTGTCGGTTGGCTCAACTAGTTTTCCTTTGATCATGGCCATGCCAAGCGTGAATAAAATGATCGATCCAGCCAACTGAAACGAGGCCATCGGAATCTTGAGCGTAGAGAGGAATATCTGGCCAAAGACGATGAAGAACAACAAGATAAAAAAAGCAATGCAAAGACTATAGAACCCGACGCGCAAAGCTTCTTTTCTCTCCAAACCTTGAGTGACCGCCATAAATACAGGAACAGTCGCGATGGGATCCAACACGACGACTAAAGTAGAAAATTCATACAACAGATCGCTCGGAAATGTCAGGCCCATTGGATTGCTCATTGATTATCGTACGGGTTTGATCGCCTTCGTACAGTACACAAGGATTGCGCTAAATACAATGCTAGCAGCGAGAAAATCCAGGCCTCCCGACAGACTTCCGGTCATATCCTTGATCCAGCCAACTATAAATGGGCTAACGAAACCGGAAAGGTTGCCAATCGAATTCACCATTGCGATTCCTGCTGCCGCGGCCGTTCCCGTCAGATAAGCGGTGGGAAGTGTCCATGACAATGAAATGGATGAAAGAACACCAGCCGTTGCGATCGTAATTCCGATCAATGCTATTGTCAGGTCAGTCGCATACACTCCGCTAAGCCAAAATCCGGTTCCACCGATCACTGAAGAAATGATTAGATGCCAATGTCGTTCTCCGGTGCGATCCGAACTTTTACCGACCAGTACCATTGCAACCGCAGCGACAAAATAAGGGATGGCCGACAAGAACCCATTATGCAAAACATTCGTCACACCCGCATTTTTAATGATGTTGGGCAGCCAGAAACCCACACCATACAACCCCATCACCATAAAGAAGTAAATACCGCTGAACAACAACACACGCAAGTCGGTGAAGATTTTTGCAACCGGGAGATGAACCTTCTCCTTGACGTCCGCATCGATACGAGCCTGCAAGAAGGTTTTTTCTTCACTTGTTAACCACTTGGACTTGGCAATCGAATCGTCCAAGTAGAAAAAAGTGATGACGCCCAGCACAACCGATGGCAATCCTTCCAGCAGAAATAGCCACTGCCATCCGGCGATACCATATTGGCCGGAAAAAGTATCCAGGATCCAACCGGATAAAGGTCCGCCAATGACACCGGAAAAGGCAACGGCGGTCATGAATAATGCAACGATTCGACCGCGACGATCCTGAGGATACCAATAGGTCAAATACAAAATAATTCCAGGAAAAAAGCCCGCCTCGGCAACACCGAGCATGAAGCGCAGGACGTAATAGGTCACCTCGCTACTGACAAACATCATGCATGAGGAAAGCACACCCCAGGTCACCATGATTCTGGCGATCCAGACTCTTGGTCCAATTTTTTCAAGCAGAATGTTGCTAGGCACTTCAAAAATGAAATATCCAATAAAAAATATTCCAGCACCCAAGCCATAGACTGTTTCGCTAAATTTCAAGTCGGATAGCATTTGAAGTTTGGCGAAACCGACGTTGACTCGATCCAGATAGGCTGCGAGATAGCAAATAAATAAAAACGGAATAAGTCTTAATGTCACCTTTTTGTAGGCTTCATCTGCCGACGCAGTGTGAATCATGGTAAACCTCTAAAGCATTCAATCAGATAGGAAGATAGGGGCGATTATAGGTTTGCCCAATTAAAAAATATTGACGTCGTGCTTCCGTGCAATTGTGTAGATCGCAATAAACACTGCTAACGCGCAAAAGTAGGCAATCGATCTGACCAATTTTGTTCGGCCTCGCTTTAATGCAATGGAGCCAAGGACGATGTAACAAATCAAAAGAATCAGCTTTGCACTGACCCATGGAGTGGTGATCGGATTTATTTTCAAAGCGATCAACAGCAATATCGCCGCTATCAGCAAAAGGGAATCTATCAAATACGTGAAGTATTTGATAGCCGGCCTCATCCCGTTTGACGACCCGGTGATCATCATTAAGCCGCGAACCGCAAATAAAAAAAAGCTGAATTGAACCAAAAAGATATGCGTGGCTTTAATCTGTAAGTAATGTTCAATAAGCATATGAATTTGGTGGGCGGTACAAGGTTCGAACTTGTGACTTCCACCGTGTGAAGGCCAGTCTATTGTTGAATAACTGCATGATTTTAAACAACTAATCACTAAAAAACTATCGCTCGACCCACTCCTGACCCACAGGAGTTATAAATGGCGCAAATACGCAAGCGCGGCGAGAAGTGGCAAGCAAGAGTTCGACTCAAAGGATACCCAACGACCGAAAAATCATTCTCCACAAAAATAGATGCCGAGTCTTGGGCAAAAATTACCGAAGCGGAAATGATACGCGGTCTTTACATCAACCGATCAAACGCTGAACGCACCACACTTTTAGAAGCGCTAAAACGCTATGAAGTGGAAATCACACCAACAAAACGCGGTGTCGCCACAGAGGTATACAGGATAAATGCTTGGAAAAAATCAAAGCTCGCCAAATTAAGTTTGGCTTCATTACGCGGAAGTGATTTTGCCAACTGGCGAGATGAGCGTCTAAAGCAAGTCGCCGCAGGAACAGTAAAACGCGAGCTCGGAACGGTATGCCATCTATTCAATATCGCGAGAAAGGAATGGGGGTACGAAGGCCTAATAAACCCCATTGAATCAATACGACTACCAAGGGAACCTAACGGTAGAGAACGTATTTTCTTTCCACAGGAGGAAGGCTACTTATTAGCTGCGCTTGAAAAGCCAAAATCAAGCACTGGTAGAGAAAGATCAGGACGAATCAATCCATGGCTAAAGCCGATTGTGTTACTTGCACTAGAAACGGCCATGAGACGAGGAGAGATTTTATCTTTGCGCTGGGAAAATATTCGCTTAGCTGATCAAGTAGCTTTGCTACCTATGACAAAAAATGGGCTATCAAGGAATGTACCTTTAAGCAAAAAGGCTGTCGAAATCTTAAATTCGATACCTAGGTGTTTGTATGGTCCGGTATTTCCGATCACAGCGAACTGCCTAAAGCTTGGATTTGTTCGATCCATAAAACGGGCGAGAGCCAAATATGTCGAAAACGGGGGAACAGATGTTCGAGTACTGACGAATCTAAGATTTCACGATCTCAGACATATCGCTATCACGCGGCTTGCGGACAAACTACCCAACATCGTTGAACTCGCATCAGTTAGTGGTCACTCAGATGTACGTATGTTGAAACGGTACTATCACCCAACAGCAGAGTCATTGGCGAAAAAATTAGGCTAAGAGCATTGAATTATGATTTACCAGTTGCTACAATAATACCCAGTGTTGCTAACGTCATTCAGGTAGTCGTGGTGTAAATCGAACTAGTTACATCAATAAGCCCTGACCCTAACCGACCCACACAAGAAACACCAGCTGCATTGGCTGGCATGTAACTTGTCCGGTCGGTTTATTTATTAGTACCGGACTTTATGGAAAAATCATATGGCTCCGGACATCAAAAGCAACACTCTACTTTCCCCTATCGACGCTGCTCGATTACTAAATATTCACCCAGTCACACTACGAAAAACCAGAATTAACGGCACTATTCCCTTGCCTTTCGTTCGCATTGGTAGGTCGATACGCTATCGCGAAGAGGACATCCTCAGCTTCATTCGTGCAAACACGCATACTGGAGAGCTGTCGAGATGAATTCAATCTTCCTTGCACCTAACTTCAATTCAATACCCACCGATCTAAAGAAGCATTATTGGGGCGTATGGAAAGCGGAGCCTCGCGAAGGGAAACCGGACAAGTTCAACAAAGCGCCTAGATGTCCGACAACAGGCAGAAAGATCGGAGCTAATCAACCTGAAAAATTCGGAACGTTTGATGAAGCAAAAACTGCATATGAATCGGGCTCTTACACTGGTGTCGGTGTATTACTTAATGGAACCGGCATTGTTGGCGTGGATATTGACGACTATGCGGATGTTTTTACTCTAAGGCCTGAAGTAAAGCTTTGGGTACAAGAGGCAATAAAGCAAGGTGTTTATTGCGAAAAGTCTCCAAGCGGTAAAGGTCTTAGGCTGTTCATGATAGGTAAATTACCTGCGAACGGTAGAAAATCTGCAGGTCTTGAGATCTATGACAACAGACGTTTTTTAACAGTCACAGGTCATGTCGTTCTTTCTGATGAGGTGGCTTAATGAATGGTCAACTCATCCAAGGGCAAGAGCTTATAAATCAATTCGTGGACTTCCTACCGACAACGAATCAGGCACCTGTTAATACCCCAATATTATTAAATATTCAACCACGAACAGGCCCACTCGACAAAAAGGACATTTCCGCACACATCAAAAATAAACTGCCTGAGTTGTTCACCGACATTCCCATGTTAATGGGTGAAAAATGGCGTGATTTATACAACGGAGACATTTCAGCATACGACAACGATGATTCACGAGCTGATATTGCACTGGCAGGATATTTAGCACGGCGGGGGTTGAATCCAGATGAAATAGATCAGGTCATGCGAACGTCCCCCCGGTATCGACCTAAATGGGAAGAATCCCGGGAACATTCAAACTGGTTGCATGAAACAATCGCTAAAGTTTTTAATCAAACGGATAAATTAGAAGTGAAAATTCATAACACTTTTAATAATCCGAATCGACCTGAAATTGAATATGACATAGAGCAATACAAACCCACCTATTTTGCTGGCGGTATGCCGCCGCGCACCTTTGCAGGACCAACAATTCACGGAAGCTTGAAGCTATATCCATTACGAGCTCTTACAGCTGTTGTTGCGTTAGGTGCCGTTGGTAAAACATCCTTACTGATCGGACATGCTTGCCATATCGCAGCTGGTAAGCCTTGGAATAATCAACCGATAGTACAAAGAAAGGTCATCTACTTCTCAGTGGAAGAAACAAAGGAGGAGCTCACACGAAAATTCAGTGCTATCACTCAAAACTGGTCTGATGAAGAGCGACAACGTGTCTCTGAAAACTTACTTTTAGTCCCACTGCTTGGACAAGATGCAAGGCTAGTTACTAATGAGCGTGGTAGTTACCAAGGCTCCGGAATGGCCGAAAGGATGATCGGCATTGCTCGCGAATTTGACCTTAAAGACGGCGTGATCATTCTGGATCATATGCAAGGCTTTGCCAGCGGCGACTTGAACTCATCAGAAACTGCAACAGCAATCTGTCGAGAAGCAAACAAAATTGCTGAAAAAACAGGGGCAGCAGTTGTCTTTGCCGCACATATCAGTAAGGCAAACATTAAGGCTACCAGCATAGAGCAAGGATTTGCAGTTGGATCATTAGCGTTTGAAAACGCCCTACGGCAGATGGTTGGGATAATTACGATGAGTGAGGAAGATGCTAAAAAATACGGAATAACACAAGATCATCGTCAATACTCAAGGCTCGAAGTACCAAAAAACAGCTATGGTCCCAGCGACGGCGGGATTTTGTCATCGGCAACTGTAAATTGATACAGGTCGGCAGGTGAAAATTGATACACCTCGACAAAGGGATAATCGTCGTTTTTTGAGCGGCGATGGTTTCATACGAGGAATACATGCAAATCAAGATCAT
>NZ_JAAGRN010000010.1 GCF_010499255.1 Sheuella amnicola | reverse complement strand
TCCCGTAGGGCCTATGGCTTTAGGAATTTTGAAAATTACCGCTTGAGAGTCTTGGCTCACTGCGGTTGGAACGGCGTTTTTTACCGTGTTTGATGAGTACCCTTCCCCCGATAATGGGGAAGAGCCAACTGTTGATCCATGCGTCTTTTGAGGAAGCCGCTGGCGGACAGAGGGGGATTCGAACCCCCGATACGCTTTGAACGTATACACGCTTTCCAGGCGTGCGCCTTCAACCACTCGGCCACCTGTCCGTAAGCGTTTTACACAGATTCTGTAAAAACGCTAGCCCGCCATTCTAACAGACTCTTTAAAACCAGAAAATGCCGAATTGAACCCCGAAATTGGATGCCCTTGGCAAAATGACCCGATTCAAACGTTTTTCTGATAGCTCAGCATGCGCTGCACATAACGGGCAATGGTGTCCACCTCGAGATTGACTCGCTGCCCGGGCTTAAGATGCTTGAGGGTCGTGACCTGTATCGTATGAGGAATCAGGTTGATACTGAATCGAGTCCCGTCGACTACATCCTCGACTCGATTCACCGTCAAACTCACACCATTAACGGTGATGGAACCTTTGTACGCCAGAAATGCGCCAAGGCTAGAAGGCGCCTGAATCACAAGCTCCCACGATTCGCCGACAGCTTCGAACGTCACCACGGTACCCAAGCCGTCTACGTGACCCGAAACGATATGACCACCGATCTGATCGCCGACGCGCAGAGATTTTTCAAGATTCACTTCGCCTAGTTGGTCCAATCCCATGGTCAAACGAAGGCTTTCGCGTGATACATCAACCGAAAATCCTGATTCGTCCATGGACACGACCGTCATGCAGGCGCCTTGAATCGCAATCGAGTCACCCAGACCCACATCGCTCAAATCCAGACCACCCGCATTGACTTCAAGATGCACGCCGGCATTGGCTTTACCATCACCCAGAGGTTCGATTTTTTCGATGCGGCCGACTGCCGCGACAATGCCTGTAAACATATTACGCTTCCTTGTATGCAACAACGCAGAGTTAATGCAAAGATGTTTCGAATTGAATTGACTATGGAACGAGATGGATGCTTTTCATCAAAGTACGCCAATGCTCACTTACGCGTGCGCGCAAACGCACATCTGCCCCCAACAATTGAACATCAATAAAACTAAATCGATGCGCATCATCCAATTGCTGCAAAACAGGCACTTGCGCTATACCTTTACCCTGTCCAATAAGCATTGGCGCCATGTAAACAAGCAACTCGTCAATACAGTCGGCAGCAAGCAAAGCGCCATTCAAGCCTTCACCGGCCTCGACATGCACTTCATTATGGCCATTTGCTGCAAGCCATTGCATCATTGCCTGCATATCAACACGTGGGCGTGGTCGTGACGGTGTTGGTTCGCCCTCGGGAACATGCACCACTTGCACATTTCGGGCAATTAGTCGATCCGCTTTCGCATGATTAACTGTCGCAGTGAAAATATAAACCGGCTCGCCATCAATCAACGTGGCGTCTTCATTAATTTCAAAAGCTGGATCAATAACAGCACGCTTGGGTTGACGCGGGGTCGACACATGACGCACATTCAATCGCGGATTGTCGGTACGAATCGTTCCGATTCCAGTCAAGACAACACAACTGCGGGCGCGCCAATGATGCCCATCCGCTCGTGCCTGCGATCCAGTTATCCACTGCGACACCCCATTGCTCAAGGCAGTACGGCCATCCAGTGATGCGGCGGTTTTCATCCACACATACGGTACGCCTCTTGTCATGCGGGACACAAAACCGGGATTAATTTCAAGCGCGAGATCCGCGCATACGCCAACGGAAACAGCAATACCTGCCTCACGCAACGCACGCATACCCTGACCAGCCACATTGGGATTCGGATCGAAATGAGCAAAGACAACCCTGTCTGGTCTTGCCTCAATCAGGGCATTAACACATGGAGGCGTCCGGCCATGATGACTGCAAGGTTCGAGCGAGACATAAATTGTGGCGCCCTTCGCTGAATGACCACGATCTGCCATATCCTTTAACGCCATGACTTCGGCATGATGACTGCCCGCCTGCTGTGTCGCCCCTTTGCCGATAATTTGTCCATCACGAACGATGACGCAACCTACTCGCGGATTAGGTGACGGCACATATAGAACCGACTCGGCCAGAGCCAACGCCTGGCGCATAAAAAACACATCCTGCTCGGGATGATGCCCCAGATTTTCAGCGTATTGGAAAATATTTGAGTTCACGATTTACGACGAACGGCAGGAGGTCCCTGCATCTCACGAATCGCCTCGACAAACTCTCCGATGTCCTCAAAGCTCTTATAAACAGAAGCAAATCGTACATATGCGACTTTATCGAGTTTTTTAAGTTCGGCCATCACCAGCTCGCCGAGCGTTTCGGTTGACACCTCACGTTGACCACTCGTTAAAAGCTTTTCTTCGATACGCATCACTGTCGCATCCAGCTCTTCTGTACTAACGGGTCGCTTACGCAAAGCCAGAGCCAAACTAGCACGCAGCTTACCGGGATCGTACTCATGACGACTGGAATTACGCTTGACAATCGATGGCATGGCAAGCTCTGGCCGCTCATATGTCGTAAAACGTCTGTCACAAGCACTGCAACGGCGACGACGGCGGATGAAGTCGCCCTCATCCCCACCGCGCGAGTCAACTACTTGGGTATCAGGATGCCCACAGAAGGGACACTTCATCCGTCACTCCGTGATTAACGGTATACAGGCAAGGCCGAAGTCAATGCATCAACACGCGCACGAACAGAAGCAAGATTGGCCTCATCACGTGGATTGTCGAGCACGTCTGCAATCAAATTCCCGGTCAACTCGGCTTCCGCCTGTTTGAAGCCGCGAGTCGTCATGGCAGGCGTACCGAGGCGAATGCCACTTGTCACGAATGGCTTTTCTGGATCGTTTGGAATCGAGTTCTTATTGACAGTGATATGCGCTGCGCCAAGAGCAGCTTCAGCTTCCTTGCCGGTAATGCCTTTGGCACGCAAATCAACCAACATGACATGACTTTCGGTACGGCCGGAGACAATACGCAGCCCTCGCTTGACCAAGGTATTGGCTAGCGTCTGGGCATTGTCGACGACCTGCTGAGCATACGCCTTGAATTCAGGCTTGGATGCCTCCAGGAACGCAACTGCTTTGCCTGCGATCACATGCATGAGCGGGCCGCCCTGGATGCCGGGGAAAATAGCCGAATTGATGATTTTTTCATGTTCAGCCTTCATCATGATCACGCCACCACGAGGACCACGCAAGGATTTGTGGGTAGTGGAAGTGACAAAGTCGGCATGCGGTATCGGGTTGGGATACACACCACCAGCGACCAAACCTGCATAGTGAGCGATATCGACCATGAATAGCGCGCCATTTTCACGCGCGATGCGAGCAAGGCGCTCAAAATCCATGCGCAAGGAATAGGCTGAGGCTCCGGCAACAATCAGTTTCGGTTTTTGAGTTTTGGCTAACTCTTCCACCTTGTTGTAGTCGAGCTCTTCCTTTGCATCGAGTCCGTACTGATGAAAGTTATACAGCTTGCCTGAAGCGTTAACTGATGCACCATGCGTAAGATGACCGCCCTCGGCCAAACTCATGCCCAAAACAGAATCACCGGGCTTTAAGACTGCCGTGTACACACCCTGATTCGCCTGAGAACCCGAATTGGGCTGTACGTTGGCGGCCTCGGCCCCAAACAAGGCCTTCAGACGATCAATGGCCAATTGCTCAACGATATCCACATATTCACAACCGCCGTAATAACGCTTGCCCGGGTAGCCTTCGGCATATTTATTAGTCAGTTGCGTCCCTTGGGCCTGCATGACGGCCGGACTGGCATAGTTCTCGGAAGCGATAAGCTCGATATGTTGTTCCTGGCGTTTATCTTCTTTCTGGATAGCGGCCCAAAGATCCGGATCAACGCGGTCGAGGGTGAGTTTGCGATCAAACATGGATTGTCCTGGCGAAATGGATGCAGAATTGAACTCGATATTGTACTCGTCGGAAGGATCAGCGCCTCTTAAGCCTTGGCAAGGGCGGGATTCAAAGTGTAGATCCCCGTTATCGCGGCTTTAGCGAGAACATGCCCCTCAATAGCCTTGATGACCTGAGGTCCATTGAAATGTCCATCAAGCGCAATCCTTTCAATGTCCAGCGCATAAAGCGTGAACACATAGTGATGAAGAATCGAATCATTCCAGGGCGGACATGGGCCGTCGTAACCAAAATAATCACCGCTCATATCCCGATCCGAAGCAAACCATGCCGTATAGTCGTTGATCCCCTGGCGCGTGCCATTGGCGGCAATCGGCCCCCCTTTACCGCGGGGACTGATACCGCTGGAGTACCCCCCCTCAGAAATGGAGCGTGTCGATGCGTCAATATCGACGAGTACCCAGTGGTAAAAATCGATGCGAGGTAGTGTTGACGGAATTTCGCACCCTTCCTGATTAACATCGTCCGGGCGGCTAGGTACATCCACGTCATGACAAATCAACACGAATGACTTTGTTCCTGCAGGCACATCGTCCCAGCTGAAATGCGGATTCATGTTATCGGACAAGGCCACATGCATCTGCTTGTCAATCTTGCCAAAGGCATAGCGCGCCGGAATAAAAGACTGGTCAGTGAAAGAGGTGCTGGTAAGTTTCATGCCGACTCCATTTACAAAGTTAAACCTGAATCGTTCAATCAGAATATTTAAACCAATGTCACACGAGCGAACTTACGTTTTCCGACTTGCAAAACGTACGTGCCAGCGGATAACTGCAACGCTTTGTCTTCAATCTTGTTGCCATCAATACGTACACCACCCTGCTCGATATTACGCTGAGCTTCCGCACCGGATGAAGCCAGACTGGCCTCGCGCAACAGTTTGAGGATACCGATTGGCGCACCTTGAATCTTTATTTCCGGCATATCGTCCGGGATTGCGCCATCACGGAAGCGCGCTTCGAAACTAGCCAGCGCCGCCTCAGCAGCTTGCCTTGAATGAAAACGCGTGATGATTTCTTGCGCCAGCATCACCTTTGCATCGCGTGGATTGCGCCCTGCTTGCACCTCGGCACGTAACGCAGCAATCTCTTCGAGGCTCTTGAACGAGAGTAACTCGTAATAACGCCACATAAGCGTATCAGATACTGACATCAGTTTGCCGAACATCGAGTCAGGCGCTTCGCCAATTCCGATGTAATTATTTTTGGATTTGGACATCTTTTCGACGCCATCTGTACCTTCAAGCAAAGGCATGGTCAAAATGCATTGAGGCTCCTGACCATATTCCTTCTGAAGTTCGCGACCAACCAGCAAGTTGAATTTCTGATCGGTACCGCCAAGCTCGATATCCGACTTAAGCGCGACTGAGTCGTATCCCTGCATCAATGGGTAGAGGAACTCATGAACTGAAATGGGCACGCCACTTTTAAAGCGCTTAGTGAAATCATCCCGTTCCATCATGCGCGCAACGGTGTAGCGAGAGGCCAACTGAATCATGCCCCGCGCCCCTAGCGGATCGCACCATTCACTGTTGTATCGGATCTCGGTACGAGCCGGATCGAGCACCATGCTGGCTTGAGCGTAATATGTTTTCGCGTTTTCTTCGATTTGCTCGCGAGTTAGGGGTGGACGGGTTGTGTTGCGTCCCGATGGATCGCCGATCATGGACGTAAAGTCGCCAATCAGAAAAATGACAGTATGACCAAGATCCTGCAACTGGCGCATCTTGTTGAGCACAACGGTATGACCCAAATGAATATCGGGGGCAGTTGGATCCAATCCGAGCTTGACACGCAGTGGCACGCCTGTCGCGTGCGATCGGGCCAGCTTCTGGGCAAATTCGGACTGAACCAGCAACTCATCGCAGCCGCGAAGCGCAACTCGCAAGTTAGACTCAACTTCGGGTGTGATAGCGTATTTTGACATCTTCTTAACAATACTTAGATTAAAAATGCAATAAAATTAATAAAAAACAGTGCTTAAGTCGACCAAATCGACTAAAATTGTTGTTGTTATACATCATACGCAAACTCTCGTTGACCTGCCACGATATACCTTTTGGTTAACGTAGGGATTCAGCTTGTTTCACAGGATTTTCGCTTAATGAGCCAACAGAACGATCTGGCCCCAAGCAAGGCTCGTGCCTTGTCAGGCCTCTTCCACTCTGCTGATCGCAACCCAAGCCGCAGTTTGTTGCGTAGTGCACTGATTATATTGTCGCTTGCCTTTGGCATCGGAGCCGCAGCTCTGGGCATGGTGCAACCAACAGAAAACTCAATCACTCCTCCGGAACAAAAACTTGTTCAGCAAGTCGTTCCTATGCAGTTGCCGGTTGAACCTGTTGCCGACTTCAGCGTCAGTACCGATACTGATCAGCCATTCATTCATGAAACTCGCATTCGCTCGGGTGATTCGCTTGCTTCGATACTCAAACGACTTGATGTATCGGACAACGAGCTCCTGTCCTACATGACTCGCGATCAAAAAGCTCGGGCCTTCTACAAACTCTATCCGGGCCGCACGGTTCAGGCGGCAACTAACGAGTCCGGACGACTGTTGTGGATACGCTATTTTCACACTCCCGGCAATGAGTCTGATGGAAAAACAGTCTCCAGAAGCCTCAAAATTTCGACGACAGATAACGGATTCAAGACTGAAGAAGTCGAACAACTGACCGAAACGAATACCGCGGTCGCAATCGGTACCATCGAGCGATCCTTGTTTGCGGCAACCGACACTGCTGGCGTTCCGGACGCTATCACGTCTCAAATGGCTGAGATCCTGGGCAGCAAGATCGACTTTTTGCGTGGATTACGCCGTGGCGATCGATTTCGCGTCGTATACGAAACCAAAACGAGTGAAGGCCGTCCGGCCGGTACGGGTCGCGTTCTGGCGCTTGAATTTGTAAACCAGGGAAAAATCCACAGCGCCGCTTGGTTTAGCCCTGACGGTGTATCCGGCAGCTACTACAACCTGGATGGCGAAAATCTTCGTGGCGCCTTCTTGCGCAACTCGATCAAATTTTCTCGAGTCAGCTCAACGTTTGGAATGCGAACGATCGCCGGACATCAAGGCTGGTCGGGGCATCACCCAGGAGTCGACTATTCTGCTCCAACAGGTACACCGATCCATGCCACCGCTGACGGCACGATTGATTATGTAGGCTGGAAAAATGGATATGGCAATACCATCATCATTAAACATCACAGTAAAATCTCGACTCTTTATGCGCATCAGAGCCGCTTTGCTGATGGCATCACTGTAGGCACAAAAGTTTCACAGGGACAATTGATCGGCTATGTCGGATCTACCGGCTGGTCGACAGGATCACACCTACATTACGAGTTTCGTGTAGCCGATAAGCCTATAGACCCGCTATCGGCGGTCGCCATGCCTGCATCCATGCCTCTGAACACAGAGCAACGTGCACTCTTCGCCCAGTACATTGGTCCGATCAAACAGCAGCTTCAGGTTCTGGCAAACTTCCAGGAAGCCTCTCCCGACGCCACCAATATCGCCAGTCGCTAAAACGGTGAAAAATCTTGGCAGACACCTACTACATTGGGTTGATGTCTGGCACCAGTCTGGATGGTATAGACGGTGTACTTGCCCGATTTGACGCCTCGGGCAAACCCGAGGTTCTAGCTCGTTCAGAACTGGCTTTGCCCTTAGCGTTGCGTACCGAGCTTCTTTCCCTGAATCAAGCCGGCTCCGATGAGCTGGCCCGCAGTGCCCTGGCAGCCAACACCCTTGCAAAACTATCTGCGAATGTCGTTCAAGATGTGCTTCGCATTGCAAAAATGCAAGCCCACCAAATCAGCGCAATTGGCTCTCACGGCCAAACGGTCAGACATCAACCGGGCTTGGGCTATACCATTCAGCTTAACGCTCCGGCTCTGTTAGCCGAGTTAACAGACATAACAGTCATCGCAGACTTTAGAAGTCGAGATATCGCAGCCGGTGGACAAGGCGCCCCGCTCGTACCATTTTTTCATGCCGGCGTATTCCAATCAGGCTCAACCCGCGTTGTATTAAATCTTGGTGGAATTGCAAACATCACTGTACTGCAACCCGGTCACCATCCCGTTGGTTTTGACACTGGGCCGGCAAATGTACTGATGGACGGATGGTGCATGAAACATACCGGCCAGTTTTTTGACCGTGACGGCGCATGGGGTGCAACCGGTAATGTTCACAGTCGACTGCTGTCACACTTGATTGACTCAGAGCCCTGGTTTTCCTTACCCGCCCCAAAATCAACCGGCAGGGATTTATTTCATGAAGTTTGGCTTGAGACCAGACTAAATGAGATTGAATCATCAGGCGAAAAAATTTCGGTAACAGACGTTCAGGCCACACTCTGTGCGCTCACGGCCGAAACAATTACTCGGGCAATTCAAACTTATGCTCCGAACTTAACTGATCTGCTGGTATGCGGTGGCGGTGCGCGCAACAATCAGATGCTGAACGCACTTCGGACAAGACTGAATTGCCCAGTCACGACTACAGAAGTAGTGGGAATAGGCACCCAGGATGTGGAGGCACTTGCATTCGCTTGGCTAGCTTGGGCGCATCAAAATCGTATTTCCGTGACTGACACTGGAGTCACGGGTACACGCGGCCCACGCATTCTTGGCGCCACATGGCCAAGATAATCTGACAGATCAAACAGAGAAGGATGAGCCGCAACCGCACGTTGTTGTGGCGTTCGGGTTGCGAATCACGAACTGCGACCCTTCAATATCTTCTTTGTAGTCGATTTCGGCACCGACAAGGTACTGAAAGCTCATTGGATCCACCAGTAAAGCCACACCATTTTTTTCAAGTGTGGTGTCGTCTTCGTTCACATCTTCGTCAAAGGTAAATCCGTATTGAAATCCCGAACATCCTCCGCCCTGAACGAATACGCGCAGCTTCAGATTGTCGTTGCCCTCTTCGATTAAAAGGTCTTTGACTTTAGTGGCCGCGGCATCAGTAAAGATGATCGCAGCAGGTGGAGCCTGAAGATCAACTGTTTCGGTGATGGTGCTCATGATTTGACTTCCTGTAATACTTGACTGTATTTATCAAGTATATAGCAAGTTACCCACCGAATTAAAGATCAACCCTTTTACTTGCATGGACAATTGATCCTTTCAGTACTCTAACCGTCACATGTTTAGGTACAAATCCCGGAGGAACCCCCAACACTCCTTCACTTCGCTGAAACCGATCAAAATCCAACCTCAACCCTTCACCAAACGGCTGAGCCAGTGTGTCTGTATGTTGTTTCGATTCAATCTGGTCACCGGATTGATTTATCCTAAGCTGCGTTAAAACAAGAGACTGGGTATCGTTGAATCCTTCGAGACTACCGGTGGCAACAAACTGCAACACCCCTGAAAACCTGCTGCCGGACTGACCGCTGCGCATAAGCAATACTCGAAATGAAATAGCGTCATCCTGAAGATTCAAATCGATCGCGCGCAGGCCAACCACGCCTGAAGGGGCTGGCGGTATAAGCTGTTCGTAAAACACCAATTGCTCTTGTGTATCACTCAGCTCACCTCGTAACTGCGAAAGGCTTTTTTCCAAAGCAATACGACTAGCGCGCTCGATAAATAAATCCGCACGAGTCTGTCCGAGCTGCGATCTCATAAACTTGATACGCGCATCAAACTCGCCTTTCAAATAATCGGATTTGGCGCGCTCCTGACGCAACTGAAGCATCACCTGGTCTTTATCTGGATATCCTGCAATAAAAATCCCAAGCGATACCCCCACGCAAGTTATCGACAATCCCGCCAAACATCTGCCAACAACTTGTCGTCTCAACGACTCCGTCAAGGAAGAATCGCGACCTGATTGAGTCCGGTCGTCTCCGGCAAGCCGAACATTAGATTCATGTTCTGGATTGCCTGGCCTGACGCACCCTTAACCAGGTTGTCCTGTATGACCAGAATGATTAGTTTGTCGCCATTACCCGGTCTCTGAACCGAAATGCGCAGCGTATTGGATGCACGAACAGAACGTGTTTCAGGCAAACTACCCGCGGGCATAACATCGACAAAAGCCTCATTGGCATAACGTGCCTCGAACAAAGCCTGAAAATCAACATGATGGGCCTCGGGCAAGATGCGGGCATAGATTGTGCTGAACATACCCCGGATCATGGGTACCAAATGCGGCACAAACGTCAAACCCACATCAGATCCGGCTAATTTATCCAGCTGCTCTTTAATTTCCGGATGATGACGATGACCAGCTACGCCATAAGCTTTGAAATTATCACCCGCCTCTGAAAACAAACTACCCACTTCTGCTTTGCGTCCTGCTCCGCTTACGCCTGACTTTGCATCCGCAACAATATCGGTGGTATCTATCAAGGGCGCACCACCAAGCAAGGGTGCCAGCCCAAGAAGAATCGTGGTTGGGTAACATCCGGGGTTACCGATCACGCGTGCTTTTGCGATCTTCTGCCGATTCAGTTCAACTAACCCGTAAGCTGACTCTGCCAAAACATCGGGACAGCTGTGCGGCATTTTGTACCACTTTTCAAAAACAGCCGTGTCTTGCAAGCGAAAATCCGCGGCAAGATCAATCACACGCACACCGGCGGCCAACAACTCGTGAGCCTGCGCCATCGCTACGCCATGAGGAGTCGCGAAAAATACGACATCGCAATCAGTCAGCCGTGCTTTATCGGGAGAGGAAAAGGCCAATTTGACGTGGCCACGCAGATTAGGATACATCTCAGCTACAGGCATACCGTCTTCCTTACGCGACGTAATTGCCGTCAACTCTACGTTAGGGTGCTGAGAAAGCATCCGCAAAAGCTCTACACCGGTATAACCGGTGCCGCCCACGATACCAACCTTGATACGTTTTGTTGCGGTGCTTGTCATGTTAGGGCTCCTGATTTGCTGCGACAGCCACGGGCTGATTAAAAATGAATAAACGATCAATTATCACATGTGATAAATGACATAGGTATGCGCAAAAGTACTGCCAATGCAAAAAAGGCCGCAACAGCGGCCTTTTTTGCATTGGCCTGTAAAAAAACCAGGCCCTGTCGTATCGCGAATTAACGCTTGCTGAACTGCTTGCGACGACGCGCCTTGTGGAAACCGACTTTCTTACGTTCGACTTCACGGGCATCGCGGGTAACAAAGCCTGCGTTCGACAACGATGACTTCAGCGTTGCATCGTAATCGATCAAGGCACGGGTAATACCGTGACGCACAGCACCAGCCTGACCGCTTTCGCCGCCGCCATGGACGTTGATATGGAAATCAAACGAAGCGAGATGACCTGTCAGCTCGAGCGGCTGACGAACAACCATGCGACCTGTTTCGCGGGCAAAATATTCGTCAACGGGCTTACCGTTCACAACGATCTTACCTGCACCTTTTTTCATGAACACGCGAGCCACCGAAGTCTTGCGGCGGCCGGTTCCGTAATTCCAATTACCGATCATGGCCTATCCTTAAATTTCGAGGGGCTGGGGCTGTTGAGCCGAATGCGGATGTTCTGCACCTGCATAGACCTTCAGCTTTTTAATCATCGCATAACCCAAAGGACCTTTGGGCAACATACCCTTGACGGCCTTCTGGATCGCGCGACCCGGGAAACGCTCTTGCAGTTTGGCGAAATTGGTTTCGCGAATACCGCCCGGATATGTCGTGTGACGGAAATACTTCTTGTCTTGCGTCTTGTTACCGGTAACGACGATATCGGCTGCGTTGATGATGACGATGTAATCGCCGGTATCAACGTGAGGCGTGAATTCAGGTTTGTGCTTACCGCGCAGACGGTGTGCGACTTCGCTGGCCACACGACCGAGGACTTTGCCCTTCGCGTCAATCACGAACCAGTCACGCTTGACTTCATGCGGCTTGGCCACAAATGTCTTCATGATTGGATCCTAATAAAAAACCTTGCCGGGACCATCCCAGCCAGGCCCCTAGACAGAATAAGCATCCTGGCCAAAGCGTTATTAACCGCCCGTGCAAAGATTCCTGTTTAGGGAAAGCCCTCGATTCTACAATAAAAAACGGATGCTATCCAGTTTGGTAGCATCCGTGAGGGTTTAAACCTTGATTTTTAGGCAGTATTTGAAAAGTTTCGCCTAAAACTCAGGATTACTTGCGATTAAGCTGGCCTAACTTGGCACTAATGAACTGTTCGTAAGTCAGTTCCGAAACACGGAACCAATCCACAAGCTGGTTGCGCCAAGACATGTAGTTTTCGTAAATGGCCTTGAAGCGCGGATTTTTGGCGGCAAATTCACCATATACGACCAGCGATGCATCCCACGACGCATCCAGAACCGCACGGGGGAACACGCGCAACTGCGTTCCCTGGGCGAGCAGACGCTTCATGGCGGTCGAATTCAAATTGTCATAACGGGCAGTCATCGATATGGTCGTCGCACGCGTGGCCGCATCGATAATTACCTGGTAGCTTTTAGGCAGTTTTTGGTATTCGCCCTGATTCACATACAACGAGGTCTGGGCACCACCTTCCCACCAACCAGGGGTGTAGTAGTACTTCGCAACCTTGGCAAAGCCAAGTTTTTCGTCATCATAGGGGCCAACAAATTCGACTGCATCCAGTGTGCCTTTTTCAAGGGCCGGATAAATATCCCCGCCAGCCAACTGTTGCGGCACCACCCCCAAGCGCGACAATACTTCTCCGGCAAAACCGGCAGTACGCATCTTCAAGCCTTTCAAGTCCTCAACCGTCTTGATTTCCTTGCGATACCAACCGCCCATTTGAGCTCCGGTATTACCTAGAGGGAAGTTGACGATGCTGTAGTCCTTGTACAGATCACGCATCATCTTCATTCCATCGCCTTCCCACATCCAGGCGTTCATCTGACGTGCGGTCAAACCAAATGGTACGGCCGTATCAAAACAGAGTGAGGGATCTTTACCGTAGTAGTAATAACCGCTGGAATGCCCCATCTCGACCGTATTTTTTTGAACAGCATCCAGTACCTGCAAGGCGGGAACAATTTCACCACCGGGGAAAATGCGGATATTGAACTTGCCGTTGGTCGCTTCACTCACGTACTTGGCGAACTGCTCGCTGCCACCATAAAGTGTGTCCAGACTGCGCGTAAAGCTTGAAGCCATCCTCCAGTTCAGGGTAGGCGCATCCTGTGCGAAAACGGGGGCGGCAACAGCGGCGCCACCGGCAACCGCGCCCATACTTGCTTTTTTGAGGAACGAACGACGTTGCATTCAAAATCTCCTTGCTCAGTTGTTTCGGGCAACACACCCGGATTTATAGGATGAACACTCGGATATTACACCCCCACGCCGCGAATCCGCAGGGAAGAAATGCATCGTTTTCACCTAGTTAGGTACCCGCAATGGACATACTTTCGATCAAAATCGAGCCGGTTGTTTTACTGCCTCGCGTAATAACATCCGAACCAATCGCGACGATCTGGCGGAACATGTCATTCAGATTGCCTGCTATCGTGATTTCTTCCACCGCATGTTGAATCTGACCATTTTCAACCCAGTATCCGAAAGCACCGCGCGAATAATCCCCTGTTACATAATTCACGCCCTGCCCCATCAATTCGGTCACAAATAGTCCGGTGCCCAATTTTTTCAGCATGGCCGGCAAATTATCGGTTCGCTTGGTGAGGGAAGATGTCATCAGCAGGTTATGCGAGCCACCCGAATTTCCGGTTGTTTTCATTCCGAGCTTTCGCGCGGTGTAGGTCGACAGGAAATACCCCTGCAATACGCCTGCACTGACAACATCCCGGGCAGATGTACGAACACCTTCGTCATCAAATGGCGCGCTTCCCATTGCGCCTTGAATAGCAGGGTCCTCGGCGATGTTGATGTGCGACGGAAAAATTTCGCGGCCTAATGAATCCAGCAAAAAACTTGCCTGCCGATAAAGCGCACCACCACTGACAGCCTGAGTCAAGGCGCCCAGCAATCCCAGCGCAACAGGCGCTTCGAACAAAACCGGAAAATGTCCGGTCGATATTCGTCTTGCCGACAATCTGGACAACGCGCGCTCTGCCGCGTATCGGCCAAGCTCGGTTGGATTGGCCAGACGATTCGCTCGTCGGTCACTGCTATACCAATAATCGCGATGCATGTTGTGCCCTCGACCTGCAATTGGCGCAACGGACAACCCATGCCTGGAAAAGGCGTATCCATCCAGAAAGCCCCGGGTATTACCAAGGATGAAGTGGCCTTCGTGCGTATCCACCGTCGCGCCCTCGGTATTGGTAATTCTTTTATCGGTCGCCAGTGCGGCGCGCTCAGCCTCAATGGCGATTTCGCCGGCTTGCTCGACACTCACCGCCCAAGGGTAATGCAATTGCAAGGTGTTTTTAACTCCGATAGCAAGCAAATCCTTATCAGGCAAACCCGCAGCAGGATCTTCCGCGGTAAACCGCGCGATATGCCATGCTGCCTCAACGGTTTGACGCAATGCATCGGGCGTAAAATCCGATGTTGAAGCAGATCCGCGTTTTTGACCGGCGAACACCGTGATATCCATCGATCGGTCTCTGGTTTGCTCGACGGTCTCGACCTGCCCCTTTCGCACGGATACCGCAAGCCCCTGTCCCTCGGAAACCTCGGCAGCGGCATCGCTCGCGCCAAGACTAAGGGCATGATCAAGTGCCTGAGTGACCAGATCTTCGAAAATCGGTCGATTTTTAGCAATAGGTAGAAAAGAAGTTGAAGTAGCCATGTTGGTCCATTTTCGTGAAGCTTTATCATATCGCTATGAGAAACGAAATTCCTGAAACCGAAGACGACGAGTTCGATCCGTACGACGGACGCCCCAGCAAATCCCAAATCAAACGTGAAATGCATGCGCTTTTGGATCTGGGCAAAGAACTGGTTGAATTGTCTCCCGAGCGGCTCAAGCAGCTGCCCTTGTCCGAGAGGCTCTATGAAGCCATACGCCTAGCTCAACGCACGCCAAGCCGAGAAGGACTGCGACGTCAGGTGCACTATGTCGGCAAGTTGATGCGCGATGCGCCTGCCGACGAAATCCGAACTCAACTCGAAACATGGAAGCATGGCTCGCGCGAACAGACTCAATCGATGCACCGGCTGGAAAGTCTGCGCGACAAGCTGCTAAAAGACGATCAATCGCTCACCACTCTACTTGAAAAATATCCGCACGCGGATATTCAGCAGTTGCGCACATTGATTCGAGCCGGACGAAAGGAACTGACAGCCAACGCCGAATTAAGACCGGGCCAAGAGCCTCAACGCAAGCATTATCGGGCACTATTCCAAGCGCTTAAATCTTTGCAGGAACAAAGTGCGCAAGACACGCAGACAGACACAAACTCGGAAGACATTTGAATGAATCAGCCCCTACTACCAAGCATTGAAATCGAAACAGGCCCCAATCCACGTCATAGCGTCATTTGGTTGCATGGGCTTGGAGCTGACGGCAATGACTTCGCTCCTATCGTGCCGGAACTCCGGCTACCTGCAAATCTACCTGTGAGATTCGTGTTTCCGCATGCCCCGGTTCAACCGGTAACGATTAACGGTGGCATGGCTATGCGAGCCTGGTACGATATTCTGGTACCCAATTTGGTCCGCGTCGAGGATGAAAAAGGCATTCGAATTTCCGAGCAAGGCGTTCGTGCATTGATTGACCAAGAAATTAGCCGCGGGATCGCATCGGATCGAATTGTTCTGGCAGGCTTTTCCCAAGGCTGTGCGATGACGCTGCACACGGGTCTGCGCGCCCCCTACAAACTTGCCGGCCTCATGGCGCTGTCCGGCTATCTGCCTTTGATCGACATGGTTGAAAAAGAACTTCATCCGGTCAATATCGATACGCCCGTTTTCATGGCGCACGGATCCTTCGACCCGGTTGTAACAATCGATCGGGCAGAAGCCTCACTGAAAAAAATGACTGATCTAGGCTTCAAAGTTCAATGGCACACCTACCCGATGCCTCATTCGGTTTGTCCGGATGAAATCGACGACATAAGCGCATTTCTGCGCAGCGTTCTGATCTAAGAAGCATCCAATCGAAGCCAGACCCGGCGCATCGTATGGTCTTCAGGGTCCGGGTCATTTGTAAAACCCAGGCCAGTCATCAATGCCAGCATGGGCTTATTATCGGCTAACACCACGCCATCGATATATTCAAGCCCCTGTTCGGCCGCAGCTTCAATCAACTTGCTCATCAACTGGACGCCAAGCTTGCGCCTTTGCCAGTTGTCGCCAATCACAAGCGCGTATTCGGCCCCTCGACCATCTGGATGGCGCAAATAATGCGCAAGACCAATTACCGTCTCAACCGGCAAGCCGCGATTGGCCGGATTGGGTATCCATGTTGTCGCGACAAGCGCAAGCTCGCGGTGATAATCGATTTGGGTATAGCGGGCAAGCATGCGCGGGGTTAATTCACGCATCATTGAAACAAACCGCATATAGCGTGACCGATCCGACAAGTCTCTGATGAATGTTTGCAAGGCCTGCGCGTCTTCGGGGCGAATCGGCCGTAAGGTCCACTTTCGACCATCTTCAAATTGCTTATGCTGAACCCAGTTTGATGGGTAGGGATGGATTGCCATGTGCATATAGCCCGTGGCCTGCGGATGCGTCGCCTGGGGGTCCGCACGCAGTTTCACCCTGACCTGGCTGGTATAAAGCATCCTGCTATTTGCGCATAACGGATCAATCTTGATCTGCGCGATGTCGGGTAACTCTGTGATCAGGTCGGATATTCTTTCCAGCGTCACCAACAGGTTTTCATATACGTTCGGCGTCATATGGCCTGCAAGCATCTTCTTCCAGATGGTGCTTCGATGAACCAAGCGACGAGCCAGAAACCCGTTTAGCGGAGGTAGGTCGATCGCCTCGTCAAGTGCCATCAGGCAAGCTGCTGGTCCCCCCACTCCAAAACGGATAACAGGTCCGAAACGACGATCCAACGTCACTTCCAGTGCCATTGGCACCAAATGCAAAAGATCCCGCTCATCTGCGCCCGCATCAAGATGCAATGGCAGATGGAACGCCGAGAATAAGGAAAAGACCTCCGGCTGGGACAATTCATCTCGACCTTGCGCCCTCGCAAGCCCTAGCATCGCCTTTACGCCATTCAGATCCGGAAGTTTGCCCACAGGCTCGGGTGGTTGCATCTGCAAAAGCAACTGCTGGTTGTAATGATAACTAGCCAAGGCGCCGAAACCATATGCGGCCGATTCCGGTGTTCTAAACGATGCGGCGCCGGCATCATCTAGTCGTCTGCGCAACGGTCGCATGTCAGCGTCACCCATGAAGCATGTAATCACGGGTTTGCGTGCACGCGGCGCGATCCGGACCAATTCGGTTGTGACCTCATCGAGCTCTGCCCTTGCATCAGGCGTAAGCAACACCAATACCCCATCGATTCCCGAATCATCCACCAGGCACTCAAGCATTGCTCTCATCAACCCCGGAGTCAATGCTTGTCTGGTGACAACGGGATTGACCGCCTTCGCTCCCGGCTCAAGCAGCTTGCCAAGTATGCGACGAGTCTCGGGGGAAAGCTCCGCCTGGACAATATGAGCGGCACCGCCTTCGATCATGTCAAAAGCCATCTGGGGTGGTCCACTGCCATTGGACAAAATTGCAAGCCGACTTCCTTGTGGTCGTCGTGCGTAACTCAACACCTTCAACGCCGAGAACAATTGAAGAAAATAGCGCACGCGTACTGCACCCGCGCGCCTAAGTGCGGCATCGAACACCGCATCTTCAAGTGCAGTGTCCTGGCCCCTGCCCACTTTCAATACAATCACTGGCTTGACGCTGGCGGCTGCGCGCAACGCGCTCATGAACTCCCGACCGTGGTCGATTTCTTCCAGATACAGCACGATGCTGTCAGTTCGCGGATCGCTTGCCAAATAATCCAGCGCCTGAGGCAATCGCGTCACGGTTTCGTCACCC
Organism: Sheuella amnicola; assembly: GCF_010499255.1. Classification (GTDB taxonomy): domain Bacteria; phylum Pseudomonadota; class Gammaproteobacteria; order Burkholderiales; family Burkholderiaceae_B; genus Zwartia; species Zwartia amnicola. The sequence continues at coordinate 111,861 of NZ_JAAGRN010000010.1, read as the reverse complement.
AACGCTACCATGCTCGAAAAGCCGAGATGCGCGTCTTCAGCCCAATCGATAAGCGCCGCGGCAATCGCACGGGACTGGGAAACGACAGCCAAACGCCCGCTCCTGGCAAGATTGGGGTGCTGTGACAGATTCAAACTTGCATGCGGACGCTGCACGCCCGCATTTGGTCCCAGCAGGGCGCAGCCTTGCACCGCCGCCCAGCGCCGGCAAAAATCGCCAGTGCGAGTCGGATAGGCATCCACAACCTCATGGGGGAGCAAAATAACCGAACGAGGCCGCAATGGCGTGATCGAAGTTAACGTCTGAGGGATGACAGAAGGCGGAACACAGATCAGGACTAAATCGACCCGATCTCCCGTTTGGACGCCATTCAGGACCTGCGGCACATCAATCGAGCGACCGTAAACGCAATCGACCACCGTGACTCGCGATCGCATTTCCGAAGTCAGTGATTGCATAACCGGCAGTGTTCGATCCGCAACGACCAATAGGCTTTGCGGCTCGAATAACGGATCAAATGCATGGCGCAACATCATCTCGGAGGCGCTCTCAACTAAAATACACCCATCTTAACAACGAACTCTTGATTTAAAGACAATTTTTATCAAGCATCTGGCTTCATCAATGACTTCATCCAAGCAACCCGTACGGACCCGATTCGCACCCTCGCCCACCGGCTTTCTTCATCTGGGAGGTGCGCGCACTGCCCTGTTCTCATGGGCTTACGCCCGTCATTTTGGCGGAACATTCATCTTGAGGGTCGAAGATACCGACCTTGAGCGATCGACACCGGAAGCGGTCCAAGCCATTCTGGACGGAATGGCCTGGCTGGGGCTGACCCCGGATGAAGGCCCGTTCTTTCAGATGCAACACATGGATCGCTACAGGGAAGTTGTTGCAGGGATGGTCAAGGCCGGTACCGCCTACTATTGCTACAGCTCGCCTGAAGAAGTGGATGCCATGCGTGAACTGGCAAGATCAAAGGGGCAAAAGCCGCGATATGACGGTACTTGGCGCCCTGAACCCGGAAAAATCCTCCCCCCCATTCCTCAGGGACGTCGCCCGGTTGTGCGCTTCAAGAGCCCTCAAGATGGCGTGACCTCCTGGATCGACATGGTCAAAGGACCGATCAGTTTCGATAATACCGAGCTCGATGATCTAGTGATTGCCCGTCCTGACGGCACGCCAACATACAATTTCTGCGTTGTCGTAGATGACTGGGATATGCGAATCACGCATGTATTGCGTGGCGACGATCATGTCAACAACACACCTCGACAAATCACTATTTTGCGTGCGCTTGGCGCTCCGGTTCCAGAGTATGGCCACGTGCCGATGATTCTCGGACCGGACGGCGAAAAGCTTTCCAAGCGCCACGGAGCTGTCAGCGTCATGGAATACGACAAGGAAGGCTACCTACCGGAAGGGATGATCAACTATCTGGCGCGGCTAGGCTGGAGTCATGGCGATGACGAACTTTTCACCCGCGAACAGCTTGTCGAGTGGTTTGATCCTCAACACTTATCCAAATCCGCGGCGCAATGGGATCCTAAAAAATTGAACTGGGTCAATGCGCATTACATCAAACACAGTGATGATGCGGCCCTTGCCCGGGCAGTCGCGCCACGCATCTTGACGCGTGGCGGCCACCCCGATCGCGCTGATCTCGTCCGAGTCGCTGGTTTATTGAAAGACCGCGCCGAAACGCTCGAACAGCTTGCGGATGGAGCAATGCTGTTCTGTGGAGATTTTTCCGGACCGACGGCCGAACTGGCGGAACAGCACCTGACTCAAACAGCTCGAAACGCATTAAGGGACTTTGCCATTCAGGCCGCCGAATTAACATGGACCCGAGAGGCAATCTCGGCACTGATTAAAACGATACTGGCCAGCCACTCTCTCAAGATGCCTCAACTAGCCATTCCTTTGCGGGTAGCAGTGGCTGGCACCACCCAGACCCCCGCGATCGACGCGGTTCTTGAAATACTGGGGCGCGACGTAGTGCTGGCAAGATTGGCTAGCATCTGAGTCGGCGGTATTACATACGAAAGCTGTCCTGAACCTTTTTGGCAAAGTTTGACTTGGAATTGGGACGGCTGTCGCGATACATCAAGCGGTTCGCATCTACCTTTTCAATGATGTAGGTCGTTGTGTAAATGGCATCATTAAAGTCGACCAGCTCGCCATTCGATCTGGTCACTCGCGTCACGAGCTGCCCATTTGCGGACTCCCAACACCCGGTTTCCCGAAGCTCGGATCTGATGTTGCGCCCCTGTTTGACCCTTGTCTGCTGACGAAACTTGCCATCGGCACTCAAAGTCAACAGATTTTGAATCTCGCCGGCAACTCCTGCCTGTTTGGTCACTACATACCAGTTGCCAACCAAGGCATTGCCATTGGCAACTGCTTTACACACAGGTTCCACGGCATCTGCGGGTGCGGGTTTAATCTGCGAATTGTCGGGGCGCGGAATGCCGCAGGCCGACAAGCCCAATATCAAAGCAACTGCGCAAATATTACGAACCCCATGTCCATAAAACTTCGCATTAGCCCTTAACGAAACTTGCTTCACCACTGCACACCCCACTTCCGACAGGATTTCATACTGTTTGATCAATTGCCTACATATTGCAGTAAATCTACGCATTCACTCCAAGAATTTCTTACCAAAAAGCGCGAAGTTTCTGTTCTTTTGCATTTACGCCACACTTATATCCATCCGGCTTACGCTCACCAATCTGAAAAGACAAGGCTTGGCAAATTAAATAGCCTCGATCCGCCCAAAGGACAACCCTCCGACCCAAGCGATGGCGGCTTTACTGGATGGCTGAAGGCTAGGGTTAACGATGATAAAAAATTGACCTGACATACTATTGATATCCCATCAACGAACCACTAGAATTAGTGTCGCTGAGATGAAAAAACACTATATATAGTAGTAAAGCTCAAAGATTGAAACACCATGGCGTGGCGCGTGCCACGCTTATTTTGCAGGAGCCCCCTATGCACACCACTGCCACTAGCAGCATATCCCCGTCGGATGTTGCTGTTCACTATTCCGCACCCCAAGCACCCATCACTGAAACGGTGTGGACGCAGTATCACATCATTCGCCGCAACGGCTCCGTGGTGAATTTCGAGCCGAGCAAAATCGGCATTGCCATGACGAAAGCCTTTCTGGCCGTCAACGGTGGTCAGGGCGCAGCTTCCGCGCGCGTGCGCGAGCTGGTTGAATCCCTGACCCGACAAGTCGTTCAGTCACTCGTGCGCAGTCGCCCGAATGGCGGCACTTTTCATATTGAAGACGTTCAGGACGCAGTCGAGCTGGCACTGATGCGTTCAGGCGAACACGATGTTGCGCGCTCATACGTGTTGTATCGCGAACGTCGCGCACAAGAACGTGCCCGCTCGCAAGAAGATCAAGGGCCGGTAGAAGTCGCAACCCTGCATGTCACGGATAATGGCGTACGCAAACCTCTGGATCTTGCAAAACTAAAGGCCACGATCGAGTCGGCCGGGGTTGGCTTGGGTGATTTTGTCGATACGGCCGCCATCCAAAAAGAAACATTGAAAAACCTGTACGACGGCGTTCCTGTCGATGAGGTCTATAAGTCCGCGATTCTTGCAGCGCGCACAATGATCGAAAACGATCCGGCATATACCTATGTCACGTCCCGTCTATTACTACACACGATCCGCAAAGAAGTCTTGGGAGAAGAAACATCCCAGGAAGAAATGTCCACGCGATACGCCAACTACTTTCCGAAATTCATCAAAAGAGGCGTCGACGGTGGTTTACTGAACTCCGAGCTGTCGCGTTACGACTTGCCACGTCTGGCCGCCGCGCTGGACGCAAGTCGCGACTTGCAATTCGATTACCTGGGTCTACAGACGCTCTATGACCGCTACTTCCTGCACATCCGCGGTCAGCGCATCGAACTGCCACAGGTATTCTTCATGCGCGTCGCCATGGGCTTGGCACTCAACGAAATCGACCGAGAGGCTCGTGCAATCGAGTTCTATCAGATCCTGTCGTCGTTCGACTTCATGAGCTCGACACCGACATTATTCAATGCCGGCACGCTCCATTCGCAATTGTCATCATGCTACCTAACCACCGTTTCGGATGATCTGGACGGAATTTACGAAGCGATCAAAGAAAATGCGCTGCTTGCAAAGTACGCCGGCGGTCTGGGCAACGACTGGACTCCTGTTCGCGCCATGCGCAGCCACATCAAGGGCACGAATGGTGAAAGCCAGGGTGTTGTTCCTTTCCTGAAAGTAGTGAACGACACGGCAGTTGCAGTCAATCAGGGCGGCAAGCGCAAAGGCGCTGTCTGTTGCTACCTCGAATCCTGGCATCTGGATATTGAAGAGTTTCTCGAACTTCGCAAGAACACCGGGGACGAGCGCCGTCGTACCCATGACATGAACACGGCCAACTGGATTCCCGATCTGTTCATGAAGCGCGTGATCGAGGGCGGCGACTGGACGCTGTTCTCACCATCCGACTGTCCGGATCTGCACGATAAAGTCGGAGAGGCGTTCGAGCGCGCCTACACGGCCTACGAAGACAAAGCCGCACGTGGCGAGCTGCAATTGTTCAAGAAGATTCCCGCATTGAACCTGTGGCGCAAAATGCTCTCCATGCTGTTCGAAACCGGACACCCATGGATCACCTTTAAAGATCCATGCAATATTCGTTCACCTCAACAGCATGTGGGAGTTGTACACAGCTCGAACCTCTGCACTGAAATCACTCTGAACACCAACGATAGCGAAATCGCCGTTTGCAATCTGGGCTCGGTCAACTTGCTCGCCCACCTCAAACGCAACGACGATGGTTCACAAGAGCTGGATCAGGCAAAACTCAAGCGCACGATCACGATCGCAATGCGCATGCTCGACAACGTCATCGACATCAACTATTACGCAGTCGACAAAGCCCGTAATTCGAACGTACGCCACCGCCCTGTCGGCATGGGCATCATGGGTTTCCAGGACTGCCTGCACGTTATGCGCGTTCCCTACGCTTCGCAAGAAGCGATCGAATTCGCCGATCGCTCGATGGAGGCCGTCTGTTACTACGCTTACAGCGCATCAAGCGATCTGGCGGCCGAGCGCGGTCGCTACGCTACTTTTGACGGCTCGCTATGGTCACAAGGCATTTTGCCTCACGATTCGATCAAACTATTGCGGGAACAGCGTGGCGGGTATGTCGAAGTTGACGACTCCATCACTATGGACTGGGACAGCCTGCGCGCGCGCATCATGAAGCAAGGTATGCGCAACTCGAATTGCATCGCGATCGCACCGACAGCCACAATCTCGAACATCATTGGCGTATCTGCCTGTATCGAGCCGACTTACCAGAACCTTTACGTTAAATCGAACTTGTCTGGCGAATTCACTGTGGTCAACGAGCACCTGGTGCGCGACCTCAAGAAACTGGGGCTTTGGGACGAGGTGATGGTTGCCGACCTGAAGTATTTCGATGGCAGCCTGGCCCGCATTGACCGCGTCCCGGCAGATCTGCGCACGCTCTATGCAACAGCTTTCGAAGTCGAACCTTCGTGGCTGGTCGAATGCGCGTCTCGCCGCCAGAAGTGGATCGATCAAGCTCAGTCACTTAACATCTACATGGCAGGGGCGTCCGGCAAGAAACTCGACGACACCTACAAGCTCGCATGGCTGCGCGGCCTGAAGACAACCTACTACCTGCGTACACTCGGCGCAACAAGTGCCGAAAAATCAACCGGTCGCGGTGGGGAGCTGAATGCGGTCAGCGCATCGGGCGCAAGCTCGACAAGCGGAACATTCGCTTCTGCTCAAGCCACTCCCGAACCGGAAATTGTTGGTGTAGCCTGCACAATGCGACCGGGTGATCCGGGTTTTGAAGAGTGCGAAGCCTGCCAATAATTGCAACCGGAATAAATCATGCTGACCTGGAACGACGAACCCACCCAACCGGCAACGCCATCAACTGGCGTTGCTCCCTCAACCATGTCTCCACCACTGCGTGGCGCGACCGGCGTGTTTGGCGATTCTGCATTGCCGACCCCCGGATTAACTCAAAAGCCTGTTGTGGCCGACCCCAACACGCGCGTTAATGTCGCGGACAAACGCATCATCAACGGCAAGACCGATGTCAATCAATTAGTGCCGTTCAAATACAAGTGGGCTTGGGAAAAATACATTGCAACATGCGCCAATCACTGGATGCCGCAAGAGATCAACATGTCTCGCGACATCGCACTTTGGAAAAATCCAAACGGCCTGACGGATGATGAACGTCGAATCATTAAACGCAATCTCGGATTCTTTGTGACTGCAGATTCGTTGGCTGCAAACAACATTGTTCTCGGTACATATCGACACATTACCGCACCCGAATGTCGCCAATTTTTATTGCGCCAGGCGTTTGAAGAAGCGATTCATACGCACGCTTATCAGTACATTGTCGAAAGCCTGGATCTTGATGAATCGGAAATTTTCAACGCATACAACGAGGTTCCATCGATTCGCGCAAAAGATGAATTTCTGATTCCTTTCATCGATGCAATCGCAGACCCAAACTTCAAGACTGGCTCTACAGAAGCCGATCAGACGCTTTTGAAGTCACTGATCGTTTTTGCATGCTTGATGGAAGGCTTGTTTTTTTATGTCGGATTCACGCAAATTCTTGCGCTTGGTCGTCAAAATAAAATGACCGGCGCGGCCGAACAGTACATGTACATTTTGCGTGACGAGTCCATGCATTGTAATTTCGGAATCGATTTGATCAACACGATTAAGCTCGAAAATCCGCATCTTTGGACTCCGGCATTTCGCGAAGAAATTCGAGAATTATTTGCAAAAGCTGTCGAACTTGAATACGCTTACGCGGAAGACACAATGCCGCGCGGTGTTTTGGGATTGAATGCGCCGATGTTCAAGTCGTATTTACGCTTCATCGCGAACCGCCGTTGTCAGCAGATTGGTATTGAGCCGTTATTCGCGCAGGAAGAAAATCCCTTCCCGTGGATGGCCGAGATGATTGATTTGAAGAAGGAACGAAATTTCTTCGAAACACGCGTGATCGAGTATCAAACTGGTGGTGCCCTCAGTTGGGAATAAAACCACGGGCTGAAACTTGGCACGCTGCAGTACTAGCCGATGGTCGGTGAAAACAGTCCATCGGTGCCATTTGAATTGGTTCGCGCCTGATGCGAGAGGCAGTTCAAATGGCTGTGCCGTATTCATTAGGGCAAACCGCTGTCCTACCGACGTCGGGTAGGGGCTTGCTCCGATGAATAACTCGAGCGACACGAAGTCCCATGGTGGGATGAGTCGAGCACGGGTTTAATGTTTGGGACCCTGAACTAAGGAGTATTACCATGGCAACAGCCAAGAAAGCAGCAAAAAAAGCCCCTGCCAAGAAAGCCGCAGCTAAAAAGCCTGCAGCTAAAAAGGCAGCAGCTAAGAAGCCGGCAGTAAAGAAAGTTGCAGCTAAAAAGCCTGCAGCCAAGAAAGTTGCAGCTAAAAAGCCTGCAGCAAAGAAAGTTGCAGCCAAGAAGCCTGCTGCCAAAAAAGTAGCCGCTAAAAAGCCTGCAGCTAAAAAAGCTGCCGCTAAAAAGCCTGCTGCCAAGAAAGTAGCCGCTAAAAAGCCTGCAGCTAAAAAAGCTGTTGCTAAGAAAGCAGCTGCCAAGCCAGCTGCAAAAAAAAAAGTAGCTAAAAAGCCTGCCGCTAAAAAACCTGCGGCTGCCGCTCCTGCTGCAGTAGCGGCGCCTGCTGCGAAATCGACCGTGAACCCTAACGCTTCATGGCCATTTCCTACAGGCGGTCGCCCGTAAGCTTTTAGCTAAAGGTTGCAAGACCAAACCGTCCGGCTTGCCGGACGGTTTTTTCTTTGTGTTTCTATCTGTTTCCGTTGCTGTTATTGGCAACAAGTGCAATCATCATCATGCGACAATTGCCTTTAGAAACAGCATTACAGGGATTTCCGAACCATGCTTGGCGATATTTTTCTCATTTTGATCGAAATCGGCTCTTCTCTGATCGGCGCAACGTTGATCGCACGAGCCTGGATTCACGCCATCCGGTTACACCCTTTTAATCCTGTATCCCAGGCCATTTATCAAGCGACCAACTGGTTGATTCAACCTTTTAGAAAGGTCATTCACGCCGGAAAATTCTTTGACTGGGCGAGTTTGATCGCCGCCTTCCTGGTTGCATTCGTTTCGGTTGCACTTAGATGGATGGTCGCATACAGCGCGATCTTGCCGGCGTCCATACTGCCGGCGACTATCGGAGGGGCCGTCATTACTTTGTCCACCTGGGCATTGGATCTTGTGATTCTCCTGACAATAGCTCAAGCGATTCTGTCTTGGGTCAATCCGATGGCCACCATCATGCCTGTTTTGCGCGTGCTGACAGAGCCTTTACTTGGCCCTTTACGCAGAATTCTTCCCGCGCCCGGGGGGATTGATTTATCGCCGATCGCACTACTCATCCTGGCTCAGATCAGCATGGTCATCATAAAAAGAATTGTATTTGCATTAATTGGTGTTTAATTGTTTTTCGGCTCATCGCTCTCGATATGATTTCCAAAACCTGTTTACGCTTCGTCTCAATTGGATTACTTGCTCTATCGACGGTCCTTTGCCGTGCACAAGGGCTGCCGGGATCGCCAATCAACAGTTTGATTATCCCGAATGGCGCACAGAAAAATACAGCTCAAACTAACGCTACTCCCCCCACAAACGGCGCGACCGATAATCCGATAGCTCGTACTGCGACGGATATTGATACACAACTCGCCGAAGTTCAAAAAAAAATTGATATTGCAAAAGCTGATCTTGTAAAAGCAAAAAACCAGCTCAGCAGCATTTCCGCAACCAACACACCCGCTCTGGAAGCCGCCCAGGAAAATGCCGGCACATTGCAAAAACTGATTGATGTCTATGCTCAGAACATCGATTCGCTTAAAGACCTGAAACGCCTGACCGATAAGGCAGCCGCACTCAAGAAAGAAAAAGATAACTGGCACGCTCCAGCGGGGACAGCTCCATGGCCTCTCGAGATTGCCGACGAAATTCAATTTAGTCTTATGCAGTGGCAATACCAGGTTCAACACCTGAGCCAGCGTCTGATCATTGTCGATCAGCAAATCGAAGATATGAAAAAAACTCGAGCCAGGCTCGAAATTGAATTTCGCCAGGTTGCTACAGATCCCGAAAAGACCACCAAAGCAGAATCAATCAGACGGCATCTTGAAATCAACTCGGCATCAATAAGCGAAATGCTGCTTGAAAAAGAAGTTGTCTCGACTGAAAAGCAGATCGCGCTGACTCACATATCCATTCAAAAACAGAATTGGAATTATTACGACAATCGATTTGCGTTCAGCCATGAAGACCTGGAAAAAACCCAAAATAATCTTGAGGCCGAAATCGCCAAATTAAGGGGGCTAGAAACTCAGGCTAGCAGCAACATCAATCGCACGCTGGATCTTGCCGCCGTAGCCAAAGCTCGCTTGACCAAGATCGAGTCTACTCCAGGTGCATCCCAACAAGCCATCACTCAGGCAAAGCGGGAGTGGCGCAAGGCCGATGGACAGGCGGAAGCTGTCAGGCTTGAGCGCGAAAAACACCGCGCAATGATCGAACTGGCGACTCTTCAGATTCAACTTTGGAATATTCGCCATGATCTGTATTCCTCGAACTTGAATGCCGAGACGCTGGATAAGATAAAAGAGCGCCAACTGGTGATTGCGCGCCGCATGAATCAAGGCATGCAATATCTGACGCAAATGATTGCCGAAAAATCGCAAACCTATTTCGAACTCACAGAGCAGGTCAAAATCACAAAAGATCCCGCCGAGAACGCATTTCTACTCGAACTGATGAAGCCCATCACTGCCCAGATCGATAATGCCCGATCACTCTACCTGATGATGAGTCGCGTCAATCAACTGCTGGAAATCACTCAAGGCGAAATTCAGACCAAGATCTCAAACCGCAGCCTTAGACAAAAAATCGACACGATTAGAGTCGTTGTGATCGGTTATGCAAAAGCGTTCTGGAATTATGAGATCTTCGCGATCGATGACACGATTGTCGTCGATGGCCGTGAACTCAAGACCAAGCGCAGTATTACGATCGGCAAAAGTATCGGTGCAATCATGATTCTGATTTTCGGCTTCATGATCATAAGCCGATTGATCAAACGCATGCTGGCAATTGCCGTCAATAAGGCGCACCTGGGTGCGAGCAAATCGGTTGTGATTGGTCGTTGGTTGATGTTGTTAGCAGGATTCACCCTGATCGTAACGGCTTTCAATCTTGTCGAAATCCCTTTGAGTATTTTCGCTTTCTTCGGCGGAGCACTTGCGATCGGTGTGGGCTTCGGAACCCAAAATATTCTTAAAAACCTGATCAGCGGCGTCATCCTACTGATCGAAAAGCCTATCAGATTAGGAGATCTGGTCGAAATCGACGGTGTCACGGGCGTGGTCACATCGATCGGAATACGCTTCTCAACAATCCATGGTGCTCAGGGAACGGATACGCTCATTCCGAACAGCTCATTAGTGGAGCATAAGCTCGTCAACTGGACCTATTCGACTCCTGATGTACGCAAGGAAATCAAAGTGACCGTAGCTTACAACTCTGATGTTGAAACGGTCCGATCCATTCTGCAAGAAGTGTGTACAACACACCCTGCCATCATAGGCACGCCGAGCCCATTGGTCACGCTGGATGATTTTGGCGACAATGGCCTGGTTTTCACGGTCCAGTGCTGGATGAGAATCCAATCGGGCTTGGTTATCGCCCAGGTGCTTAGTGAATTGCGCGTCAAAATACTGGCGGCATTTAAACAAGCCGGTATTGATTTGCCGTTCCCCCAGCGCGTTGTTCAATTCGACACAAGTCAGCCCCTTGAGGTCAATCTTATGTCCCAGCCCGGTTCGCAACAGGCCTGAAATGTTATGACGCAAGGCCAAGACATAGCGATCGGATCAATGAATCGAACGAATCAATCCGATTGCACTCTTGTCGGTTCGCCTGCGACAGTAATGATTTTGACTCGCTGGTTCAACTGAAGCGCCGGGTTCAGGGGTTGCACAACCACTCTGGTGCCACCGCTATCAAGCTTGATCGTCAATTCCTGACCATCAGTCGAATAGGGCTGATCATCCGTGTTGTCGCCAGCCAAGGATGACAATACGACGTGACCAACCATCGATAATGTTTTGCCCTGACTGACATAATTGGGGGAGCTGACATGGCTAGGCGGGATCACTGATTTTCCATCGACATCAGGCGACCTGGCAGCCGCCTCGGAAGCACGATCTTCGTGAAGACTGATCTTGCGTATCGATGAAATCACCCCTAGGGAAGTTTGTCCGGACTTCGATTGTTGCCCGGCCGGCTGATTAACCCCAGATACTAAACGATCACCACCGGCACACCCCGATAATATAAGCACCCCCGCCAATACGGCACCAAAAGCAGGCCGGAAGAAACTCGAGATTTGTCCGATGAGACGCGTGATCATGGCAAGTGCAAACCAAACTGGGCATGCAACTGCGCACTGATTGCTGCGCGGCTAGGGGCATGATTTTGAGGACCTCGCGAGGCGATCTTGATCGAACCCATCAGATTACCTAAGCGACAAGCATGGCTCCACGACCATCCTAAAGTCAAACCATACAAGAGTCCTGCACGATGTGCATCGCCACAGCCCGTTGGATCAATGACATCGGCCGGAATCACCGGATCAATGTGTTCATCACGGCCTTCCGTATATAAGGTTGCGCCCTCGCCACCGCGCGTAACAACAACGGCTTGCAGTTTTTCGGCAAGCTGGGCAATCGACTGGCCAGTGCGCTGCTCGACAACACTTGCCTCATAATCATTGACGCAAAGTACTTGAGCCAAATCGATCATTTGCTTGATGTCATCGCCATCGAACAACGGCATAGCCTGACCCAGGTCAAAGATGAAAGGAATACCTTGAGCATTCAACCTTTTGGCGTGGGCAATCATGCCGGCCTTCGAGTCCGGCGCGACGATACCCCAAGCGGCCTTTTGACCGGTCAGATCGTTTTCGGCAGATCGCTCCATGGCGCCAGGGTGAAACGCACTGATTTGGTTGTCATCCTGGTCTGTCGTGATGAAACACTGCGCGGTCAACGTTTCAGGAATGACACGCATCATGCCAACGTCAATTCCCAGCTTTACGAATCGATCGAGATAATCGGTTGCATCTTCACCAATCGTTGCGACCGGCACCGGTTTACCACCTAACAGATGCAGATTGTAGGCAATATTGCCTGCGCATCCGCCAAAGTCTCTGCGCATGCTAGGTACAAGGAATGAAACATTTAGTGCGTGAATGCGATCGGAAAGAATATGATCCTTGAAGCGCCCCTCGAATACGGCGATCGTATCGAAAGCTACAGAACCACAAATTAGAACCGGCGATGTCATATTAATGCCTCAAGGAAAGAACTTTTGAATATTAAACCCATTGATCTGCGGCCCCATTACGGATATGGGCAGGACTAGTTTGACTTCCTGTTGAGCCATAAATGGTTGGTCTACCAAATTCGATGGTAAATACTGGTGGGGTGCGATGACTTTACGAACGACCACAGTTGAAGATGGGTCGGTCAGCTCCAATATTAAATGAGGCCATGGCTGATTTTTTTCATAGCGATTACGCATAGTGAAACGCAAAATTTGTTCGCTCGCCTGACCTTCCTGTTGAGAAGCGCCTGTCTGGTCAAGCGAAGCACCTTCAATCGTAATTCGATCAAGATGACGGGACAATGAAACCTCGCATCCCACTCTGGCGCAGATTGACTCAAGCGTCGAACGCAAAGCGGGGGCGTTAGTTGCTATATCGTTACGGTAGATATAGACCAGCTGTCCGCATAAAAAAATGATTGCCAGCAGGCTTCCAAACCCCCACAGCAGAATACCTATCATATTCATGCCGTCTTGGGGCGTGCCGAAATCCGGATCCGAAGATGGAACATGCTGACGCAGCTGCCTGGACTCTCCTCGCAGCGCAATATCTGCGGAGCGCAAGGAGTCAAGCCGGGGTTCGCGTGACGTGGGTGATGCCAACGATGAAGTTTTTGCAGGCTCCGTATCAGAATCAACTGTTGCAGCGACCGATCTATGGCGCATGACAGAGGGTTCGGTTGATGACGCCGATGCACGGATAGATTCCGTTTGCGGTTCCGGCTCTGATTCCCAACTCAGTGTGGAATCCTCGCCGCCGGTCGGTGCATGATCGAGATCCAAACTTGGAATATTCGCAAACGGATTCGAAACTGCAGGCGTTTGGCTGACTTGCTGCGCCGGCAACCTGCGCGTCAAGGTCGGGACTTTACTTTCCAGTTCGTCATATCCATCAAAAATATGCGAACACTCCCCACATCTGACCAAGCCTTGATGCTCACTCAACTGATCAGGCTCTATCAGAAAACGACTCTCGCACTTGGGGCAGCGGGTAACTAAACTCATTCGATCCACCTACGGTTTCGTGCCGGCCAGACAAACCCAACCATCACGAGCCCGCCAAACCGACATCGGCAACCATGGCGCATATGCGGCGGCCACCTCGTGAGCCTGTCTTTCCAGCACGCCGGACAACACAAGGTGTCCGCCCGAACGCACGCGCCCTGCCAACATGGGTGCGAGTACTTTTAGCGGATTTGAAAGAATGTTCGCGACGACAATATCAAAGAGGCCGTCCGACAAACCATCCGGCAACAAGGCCTTCACATTGACACAATTAACCTCGGCATTATCCTTGGTTGCCTGAACAGCCTGGTCATCGATATCCACTCCAACAACCGGCGCTGCACCAAGCATGGAGGCGGCAATCGCAAGTATGCCCGACCCACAACCATAATCAAGCACAGTTGATCCGGTCGGCATACACTCGGCCAACCACTCCAGGCACAAGTGCGTTGTCGGGTGACTACCCGTGCCAAACGCCAGACCCGGATCCAATTGAATAGCAATACGCCCCGGCTCCGGTTTGCTCGGCATCTGCTCGGCATGCCAACTTGGAACAATCAGGATTTTTTCGCCAACGGCAATTGGGCCGAACTGCGATTGAGTCAATCGCACCCAGTCCGCATCGGGAACCTGTCGCAGTGTCCACGATAGCGGCGGCTCCACAGCACCGAGATCGTCTTGGGCCGCAGCCAATAATTGCTCAGGATCGACGCCATCGGCCAAAAGCACAATAAGATGATTCCGCTCCCAGGCATGGGTATCGGGTTCGGTTCCGGGTTCGCCAAACAATGGCTGCTCGGCATCCGTATCCAGATCAGCATCTTCGACCGAAACACTCAAAGCTCCAGCATCAAGCAAGGCATCCGAGAGAGGCTCGACCAACGCACCGGGACAGAGTAAAACCAATTCACGCATGGTGATTTCCAATAAACATCGGACCAAACGGTTGCCGTCAGGCTACCATTTGGCCCGGTGTGATGACCTTTTCAAAAACGATCAGGTCGGCCGAGATGCCAGCTTATGTTCCAGATAATGAATACTGGTTCCACCTTCGGCGAAGCGCGCATCAACCATCAGTTCGCGATGAAGCGCGATATTCGTGTTGATGCCTTCGACAACCATTTCTGACAATGCAATGGTCATACGCGCCAGCGCCTGATTTCGATCTTCTCCATATGTGATCACCTTCGCAATCATGGAGTCGTAATTGGGCGGCACGAAGTAACCGTTAAACACATGCGAGTCGATTCGCACGCCCGGACCACCCGGCGTATGCCAGTTGGTAATGCGACCTGGACTAGGCGTGAAATTAAAGGGATCTTCCGCATTGATTCGGCATTCAATGGCATGCCCTTTAAAGACAATATCCTTCTGGCGCAAGTTGAATTTTTCACCCGCAGCGACCCGAATTTGCTGTTGAACCAGATCAATTCCAGTGATCAGCTCCGTGACCGGGTGCTCGACTTGAATCCGGGTATTCATCTCGATGAAGTAAAACTCACCGTTTTCATACAGGAATTCAAACGTGCCCGCGCCACGGTATCGAATCTTGCGACAAGCTTCTGCGCAGCGCTCTCCGATTTTTTCAATCAGCTTACGGGGGATGCCCGGAGCAGGCGCTTCTTCGATGACTTTTTGATGGCGCCGCTGCATTGAGCAGTCCCGCTCGCCAAGCCAAACAGCATTGCGCTCGCCATCGGCAAGCACTTGAATTTCGATATGGCGAGGATTCTCGAGAAACTTCTCCAGATAGACTTCCGGATTGTTGAAAGCGGCACCAGCCTCGGATTTAGTCATCGTAACTGCATTTAGCAGGGCAGCTTCGGTGTGCACGACTCGCATGCCCCGACCACCACCGCCGCCGGCTGCTTTGATGATTACCGGATACCCCACTTCTTGAGCGATACGCAGAATTTCGGCGGAATCATCCGGCAAAGCACCCTGAGATCCGGGTACGACCGGCACACCCGCCTCGATCATTGCATGCTTGGCGCTGACTTTGTCACCCATCAAGCGAATAGACTCGGGGCGTGGGCCGATAAACACAAAGCCACTTTTTTCGACACGATCTGCAAAATCGGCATTTTCGGACAAGAATCCGTAGCCGGGATGAATTGCTTCAGCATCAGTGACTTCGGCTGCCGAAATGATTGCGGGCATGTTGAGATAGCTGTCTCGCGATGCTGCCGGTCCGATACATACCGATTCGTCGGCTAAACGCACATACTTGGCATCACGGTCTGCTTCGGAATGAACGACGACGGTTTTGATTCCCATCTCGCGACAGGCGCGCTGAATCCTCAGGGCGATTTCGCCCCGGTTGGCGATCAGAATCTTTTCAAACATATCAGGCGATCACAAAAAGAGGCTGGCCATATTCAACGGGCTCACCGTTTTCGACAAGGATCTCCTTGATAACGCCAGTCTTGTCGGCTTCGATTTCATTGAGCAGCTTCATAGCCTCGATGATGCACAGGACATCACCCTCCTTAACCTGCTGTCCGACCTGAACAAACGCCGGAGCGCCCGGATTAGGAGCTCGGTAGAACGTTCCAACCATCGGAGCCTTGACTGCATGCCCAGTCGCAACAGGCGCCGCAGCGGGCGCAGGAGCAACAGCGGCCTCAGCCACTGGAGCGGCGGCTGCCACGGGAGCCGCCGCGTATGCGACGGGCTGAACTGCTTGAGAAAACTTAACGATGCGTACCTTGCCTTCGCCTTCTGTGATTTCGAGTTCGGCGATACCGGACTCTGCAACCAGATCGATCAAGGTTTTCAGTTTTCTGAGATCCATATTAGTTCCGTAAAGAGATAGGGGGCGGTATGAAGGATCAAACCGGTTGGACATACTGCACGGCATAGCGCACAGCGGCCTCGTAGCCCTGAGGGCCAAGACCTGCCACCACTCCAAGAGCCAAATCAGACAAGTAGGAGTGATGACGGAAAGGTTCGCGCTTATAAACGTTCGAAATGTGAACTTCGACAAAAGGGATATTCACCCCGGCGAGCGCATCGCGTATAGCTACACTGGTGTGCGTGAAGGCACCTGCATTGATGATGATGAAGTCTGTCGAGTCCAGACGGGCTGCCTGAATACGGTCGACCAATTCACCTTCGTGGTTGCTCTGAAAAGAGTCCAGACTTGCGCCCAAGCTGGATGACAATCCGCCTAACCTCGCATTGAGCTCGGGCAATGTGGTGTGTCCGTAAAGCTGAGGTTCGCGTGTACCCAAGAGATTCAGGTTGGGGCCATGCAGAACGAGAATGCGTTGTGCCATTCGATTGGACTCAGTGACAAAATTTATCTAACAGGTGTCTTTTTAACGCTAAAACCCGTGATTTGTCCATTTACGTCTTTTATTTAGTAAATAAGTCATTGATTTTTCGAGTCAAGTCGGCAGAATCGATTTGGCCTAATATTGTATCGATCATGGTCCCATTTGCATCGAACATGACTGTAAAAGGCAGCCCTCCAGACGTATTGCCTAATGCCCTGACAAGAGAAATTCCACTGTGTCCGGCAACAAGCAAGGGATAATTTACCTGAACTTTAGCTACAAATTGACGCATATTGTCAGCAGTATCGATGCCGATACCAATAAATTGAATATCCGTTCTGGATTTGGAGATTTCCTCCAGAATAGGCATTTCCTGAACGCAAGGTGCACACCACGTTGCCCAGAAATTAACCACCAGCGGCTTGCCCAAAAAGGATTTGATTGGCTGATCCTTGCCCTGCAAATCCGGCAGGATCGTGGCAAGAAAACCTGCAACATCTAGCTCGGTTTTGTTGGGCGCAGAAGACTTAAGGGATCGATTGGCGGGCGGGGCCGATTTCGAGGTTTCGCGGTAGGCCAACCATCCTGTCAAACCAATTGCCCCAAGTCCCGTGGCACCAAGAATTAAAGTTCTTCTATTCATAACGGAAATCATACTCCGCAAGACCAAGCGCAAGGGTAACAACCTGGCATCTACCTCTACAATGCGGGGAGGAGGTTTTTATGCATCTGCATATTTTAGGAATTTGCGGCACATTTATGGGCGGACTGGCTTTGATTGCCCGAGCCGCCGGACATCGCGTCACAGGTTGCGATGCGGGTGTATACCCTCCCATGAGCACTCAATTGGCCGAGCAAGGCATCGATCTGATCGAAGGATTCGGGTCGGATCAGATTGCCCTCAAACCTGACTTATTCATTATCGGCAATGTCGTTTCCCGGGGTAACCCGCTCATGGAAGCCATACTCGAGTCAGGCCTGCCTTATACGTCGGGTCCGCAATGGCTAGGTGAGCATGTTCTACAAAAACAACATGTGTTGGCCGTTGCAGGTACACACGGCAAAACCACGACTAGCTCGATGCTGGCCTGGATTCTTGAAGTCGCCGGAAAAAAACCGAACTTTCTGATCGGCGGAGTCGCACCCGGACTGCAAGTATCCGCTCGACTCGATCAGGATGTCGATTTATTCGTTATCGAGGCAGATGAATACGACACTGCATTTTTCGACAAACGATCAAAATTTGTGCATTACCGCCCGCGCACGGTCATTCTAAACAACCTCGAATATGACCATGCCGACATATTTCCGGATTTATCGGCAATCGAAACACAATTTCATCATTTGTTAAGAACGGTACCCGGCTCGGGAAGGGTGATCATGCCCTCTGGAGATGAGGCGCTGGATCGGGTGCTTGAGCGCGGCTGCTGGTCAGAAGTCATCAAAACCGGCACGTTACAAGGTTGGCACGCACAAACAGTCGACGCTCTTTCCTTTGATGTATTCGAAGGCACCCGCCTGCACGGCCAAGTCAAATGGCCGCTTACAGGAGAGCATAATCGTCACAACGCAATCGTAGCGATCCTTGCAGCCGCCCACATCGGCATCGACCCCGCAACGAGCATTCAGGCACTTTGCTCTTTTGGGGGAGTCAAGCGACGAATGGAAGTTCGCGGGGTGGTCAACGACATCACAGTCTATGACGACTTCGCCCATCACCCGACTGCGATCCGCACCACAATCGAGGGACTGCGAGCCCAAGTCGGCAACAAGAGAATTCTTGCCGTACTCGAACCTCGCTCCAATACAATGAAACTTGGCACGATGGCCGCCCGCTTGCCGCAAGCACTTGAGGGTGCCGATCGCGTATTCTGTTTTGGCGAAAAAACCGGCAAACAAGCTCTCGGCTGGAATCCTTCAGTTGTTTTGGCCGAGCTGGGCGACAAGATGCAAGCGCACCACGAAATGGATCAACTCATCGATTCAATAGCACGAGAAGCGCGTTGTGGTGACCATATTCTGATCATGAGCAATGGCGGTTTTGGCGGAATTCACTCCCGCTTGCTTTCCGCTTTGGCTCAAACCCGCGCCTGAATCAGGTCAGGCAAATCGAATCAACCGGATTAAAGTATGTTTGTTTTGTTTGAAGAAGATGGCGCATTCAAGGCCGCTCACATCATGTCCGAGACCGAAGCGACAATTCAAGTCGAATCGTCCTCGGGAAAACGCAGCAAAATCAAGCGGGCCAACTGCCTGTTTCACTTTTCCTCCCCCGCTCCCGATATTTTGCTGGCAAAGGCTCAAGAACTGGCGCAGGAAATCGACGTCCCATTTTTATGGGAGGTTGCTCCGCAAGAGGAATTTGATCTCGACACTCTGGGTACGGAATATTTCGGCCATGCTCCGGACGCTCTGGAAAAAGCCACCCTTCTTTTCAGGTTGCATGAGTCGCCCATCTACTTTCATCGTCGCGGCAAAGGTCGTTACCGAGCTGCTCCCCCCGAAATCCTGACTGCTGCCCTCGCTGCACAAGAAAAGAAACGACTCCAAGCCGAAGAGATTGCCGGCTGGGCGGACGAAATGATAGCCGGACGCCTGCCTGCATCCATCGCGGAACTTGCGCTGAGCTTGGTAACCCGTCCGGATAAAAACTCGCAGGCATGGAAAGCGATCGAAACCGCCTGCAGCCGGCTTCAAAAAACACCCGAACAACTTTTGTTGGATCTTGGCGCCTGGCCTCACGCGCTAGCTCTGCATCAAGGCAAGTTTCTAGCGACTCATTTTCCGAAAGGAACCGGTTTTGGTCCAATCAACATTTCCGCACCGGAGCGTGACTTGCCACTGGCAAGCGTTGAGGCCTACTCAGTCGACGACATCACCACTACAGAAATTGACGATGCCCTATCAGTAGAGGCGTTACCGAATGGAAACATTCGGGTTGGCGTTCATGTTGCCGCGCCCGGACTGCTGGTCACCAGGGACAGTGAGCTTGATCGACTAGCGCGCGCACGTATGTCGACGGTCTACATGCCCGGCGAAAAAATCCCCATGCAACCTGACTCAGTGATAGAAACTTTCTCGCTCGACGAAGGGAAACCCGTTCCGGCCCTGTCCTTATATGTCACAGCCAATCCGGCCACCGGTGAAATCGTCTCTCACGAAAGCAAACTCGAACGAATCGCCGTTCGCGCGAACCTGCGTCACAATATGCTTGACGAGCACATTACAGATGCTTCGCTGGCTGACCCTTCGGTCGTCCTGCCCTACAACGAATGGATACGGCCGCTCTGGCAGCTCGCTCTACAACTGAACAAACAGCGCGAAATTGTTCGAGGCAAACCCGAAAACAATAATCGCGTCGAATACAGTTTCTATCTGGATGGTCCCGCAGACAATCCGGATACGCCGGTTCGTATTCTTCCCAGGCAACGCAATGCTCCTCTGGATAGACTAGTCGCGGAATATATGATTCTTGCCAACAGCATCTGGGGAGGATTGCTCGCATCGCACGGACTGCCTGGAATCTATCGATCGCAACAGACCGGTCGCGTGCGAATGAGCACGCATGCATTGCCACATGAAGCGATCGGTGTCGCTCAGTATGCATGGTGCACATCCCCTTTGCGGCGCTATGTAGACTTGGTCAATCAGTGGCAATTGATCGCCGCGATCGAACATGGCGTTTCTGCCCCCCTGGTTGCACCTTTCAAGCCCCGTGATGCGGACTTGTTCGCGATCATTGGCGCATTCGAAGCTCAGTATGCAACCTGGAACGATTTTCAAAATCAAATGGAACGCTACTGGGTGTTGCGTTGGTTAAGGCAACAACAAGTCAGCGAAACGATTGGGCACGTTTTGAAGGACGATCTGATCCGACTGGGAAACGCACCATTTGTGACGCGTCTTCCGGGACTGCCCGAGCTTTCGCGCGGTCAGCAAGTTGCGCTCAAAATCAACGATTTTGATGAACTGAATCTGGAACTAAAGGCAAGTTATCTGCATTCGATCGGGTCCGTCGATGAGTCCACAGATTAAGACTGACGAGTCGATTGATCCTTCAAGGAATAGGATCGACACTCAGCGGCGATACCTGCTGTGGGGAATTTTTCTTTCCCTGGCTATTCACATAGGCTTGATTTCCTGGCAACAACAGCGCAAACCGACTCGCGCGCCCAAACCGCTTCCTCTCGATATCGTTCTTGTCAATGTAAGCTCTGATACAGCGCCCAACGCGCCTCAATTGCTCGGGCAACAAAATCTTGATGGAGGTGGCAACGCCTGGAAAGGTCACGCCACCTCGACACTCCCATTTGCAGGCGACTTGGCTGAACGCCTTGAAGTGCAGGAGCTCAACAAAAAACGCATGCAACTGGAGGCCGAGCAAGCCAGGCTTTTGACCCAATTGCAGTCATCTCAAACGTCCGCCCAGCATCGCACCCCCAAGCAAGAGTCGGAAGAAAATACACAGACCGGCCAAGACGATCTGGATCAGGAACGTGTGATGCAAAGCGCACGCATTGCAATATTGGCCCAACAAGTCAATGACTATAATCGGCGACCGCGCAAACATTTTGACGCGCCCTCGGTGGCTGCGCATCCCTATGCAAACTACATCGATCAATGGCGACAAATAATCGAGACGACCGGCGCAAAACACTACCCCCGCGAATCAGGCAAGACCGTTTACGGCAAAGTACAAGCAACGATCACAATCGCGGCCAATGGGTCGCTACTGGACTTGACTATTAATCGCCCCTCCAATCTTGCGATATTGAATCAAGCCGTTAGACGTATCGCTCAGTTATCCACGCCATTTCCCCCATTTCCTCCCGATATGGCCAGACGAATCGATCAAATCGTCATCACGCGCACGTGGCATTTCGTAAATGGCACGCTGGAGACCAGACAACAATGACTTCGCAACAAAAATCCATAAGCAATTCGAACCAGCCTGCACGTTTTGCCGTTATCGGCAATCCGGTCAAGCACAGTCGCTCGCCGGCAATCCACCGCATGTTTGGCGAACAGACCGGCATTGCACTCGAGTACGACCGGATAGAGGCTCCGCTGGATCAGTTCGAACAAAGTGTCAGGACATTTTTCGAACAAGGGGGTCGCGGCTTGAATGTAACTGTTCCATTCAAGCTTCAAGCATGGAAACTGAGCGAAAAACACTTGAGTCACCGCGCCCAATCCGCGCTGGCCGTTAACACGTTATGGATGCAGAATAATGAACTGCATGGTTGCAATACGGATGGCATCGGGCTAGTGCAGGACCTCAAGCGCCTTGAAGTCAAGTTAAGCCAATCGCGCATCCTGATGATTGGCGCAGGTGGCGCCGCACGTGGCGTCATGGGTCCGTTGCTCGAAACAGGTTGTCGACACCTGAGAGTCGTCAATCGAACGGCCAGCCGCGCAATTGATCTTGTTAAAGAATGGAAATCCGTCATACCGCACCAACAAACGGAAATCAGTGCAGGCGGCCTGGATCAGGCAAGTATTGACTCAGGCTGGGATCTGGTGATCAACGCTAGCGCCAGCAGTCTTGGCGACGCACCTCCGGATGTCCCCGGCGGACTTTATGCGAAAAATGCACTGGCCTATGACATGATGTATGGCGCACAGCCCACACCATTCATGACACAAGCTACCCGGGATGGCGCACAGCGGACATCAGATGGACTAGGCATGCTCGTCTCTCAAGCAGCCGAAAGCTTTTTCATCTGGAATGGTATACGACCCAAAGTCGATCCCGTGTTGCTACACATCCGCAATGAACTGCAATACACTTAGGATTATGCGTACTGCCCGCCGTTACCTCGCTCGTGAAATTTATCGATCTACATCCGTTGTCGTGATTGCGCTGATTGGCCTGTTCACTTTCTTCACGCTTGTGGATGAACTCGACACGGTCGGCGAAAAGTTTCCGCTTACCGCTTTGTTTTATCTGCAATTGTTGTCATTGCCGACTCGTCTTTACGATTTGCTGCCGATTGGCCTGCTGATTGGTGCGATTCTGGCTCTTGCCGGCCTGGCTCACCGCAACGAACTGGTCATCCTTCGAGTATCGGGCGTAAGCGGCATGGGCCTACTTAAAATGCTGTGGACTGTATGCATTCCGATTATGGTTGGAGCCCTGTTGCTGTCTGAGTTCGTCACGCCAATTGCCGAAATCAAAAGCAGTGAAGCTAATCTGATGATGCGGGGGCGCGCCGAAGGCGGGATCATGGCCACCGGTTACTGGTTCAAAGAGCCCATGCCGAATGGGGGCACCAGGGTCATCAACATTGGGAAACTACTTGCCTCAGGCAACGTTTCCAAACTTAAAGTGTATGAATTTTCGGACGGAATCAGTCTGACCAGAATGTCACAAGCCGATTCGGGGCGCTTTCAAAGCGGTAAACTCGTCATGCAAAACGTGGTTGAAAATGTTTTTTCTCCCGAAACAAAAAGTGCATTGGCAGATGCAGTCGTGAGAACTGATCCGCTTGTCACAGTTACGCAGCAACCGATACGCACGGTAGAAACAACATTAACTCCCGATCGTCTGGTTGCAAGGATCTTGACCCCGGAGCGCATGTCATTATTAGCGCTTAAAGACTACATCACCTACCTGACCAACAATCAGCTTCAGGCTGACCGGCAAACAGTTGCGATCTGGAGAAAAATCGCCTACCCGTTCACCCTGATTGTCATGCTCACCATTGCGGCTCCAATCGGTTTTATGCAAACAAGGCGTGGAGGAGTAGGGGCCAAGGTATTCATCGGGATATTACTTGGAACAGGCTTTTTCATGGTGAACCAGTTGGCTCTGAACGTTGGCTTGCTTTACAAATGGTCACCCGTAGTGACCGCCTTGCTGCCCAACGTTTTAACTATGACCATTGCCCTGATCTGCGTGATGTTCATGGAAAATCGTAACGCAATTTCGCAAAGTCGATTGCACAATTGGCCATGGAGCAAGTCGGCTGTATGAGCACAATGCCGAACATCTGGATGATTGGTGATATTCAGGGTTGTTGCGGCTCGCTTGACTCTCTTTTAGCCGAACCCATTATTGCCAACGATCCATACGCGAGATTTTGGTTCGCAGGCGACCTGGTCAACAGGGGCCCTCAATCATTAGCCACTCTCAGAAGACTCATGGCGCTAGAAGAGCGTAGTGTCGCCATTCTGGGCAACCACGACCTGCATCTTCTGGCGGTAGCGGCTGGTGTGCGGCGACCGGGCAAGAACGATACTTTGCTCGAAGTGCTCAGCGCGCCGGATGCGAATGAAATTATCGACTGGCTTCGGTTTCGTCCAATGGCGCATTTCGAGATGAACCACTTGCTGGTGCATGCTGGCGTACTGGCCAAGTGGGATGTCCAGAAAACGCTTTTGCTCGCCAACGAGATCGAAACGGCTCTGCGCGGTAACAACTGGCAGAAAATGCTTCAGAAGATGTATGGCAACGAACCGGACCACTGGAAGGATGGACATACCGGCGGCAAACGCATGCGCGTCATCATCAATGCACTCACCAGAATGAGAATGTGCACGACAAAAGGGCGCATGGTTCTTCCCATCAAGGCAGAACCCGGTCATCGTAGCGATGGGCTCGTGCCTTGGTTCGATGTGCCCGATCGCGCGACACGCGACACCACTGTAGTTTTTGGTCATTGGTCGACATTGGGACTATTGATTCGCTCGGATGCAATCTGCCTGGATACGGGCTGCGTATGGGGCGGTCAACTCACTGCCTTGCGATTGCAAGATCGAACACTGCTCCAAGTAAAATGTAAACAATCCCTTGATCCTCACGAACATTAAATAGAAGACAATTCATGATTATCGACTGCCACGGTCATTTCACCACCACGCCACCTCAAGTTTCGAAATTTCGCGCAGACCAGATCGCCGAATTTCAGCGTACCGGTAAAGCGCCGGCAATGGAGCCCCCAGCGGTCAGCGATGAGGAAATTCGTGCAGGTATCGACAACAATCAGTTGCGCATCATGCGCGAACGCGGTGTCGATCTGACGATTTTTTCGCCTAAAGCTGTCGGCATGGATCACCACATGGGCAATGAAGAAACGAATGTTGTCTGGGCTCGATACTCCAACGACCTGGTGAACCGCGTTTGCAAACTGTATCCCGAGCACTTTATAGGCGTCTGCCAATTACCGCAGGCTGCCGGCGTCGCACCCGGAGCGCGTGTCTTCGAAGAGCTCGAGCGCTGCATCAATGAATTCGGCTTCATCGGCGCCAACATCAACCCCGATCCTACCGGTGGGCGCTGGAGCGATCCACCCCTCTGGGACAAAAAATGGTGGTATCCGCTTTACGAAAAAATGGTCGACCTGAACATACCGGCCATGATCCACGTCAGCGGATCGTGCAATCCGCATTTCAATGCGGTGGCCACGCATTACATCAATGGCGATACCACTGCGTTCGTCCAGTTCATGACTTCGGATATCTTCAAGGATTTTCCGACACTCAAATTCATTATTCCCCATGGAGGCGGTGCTGCTCCGTATCACTGGGGACGTTATCGCGGAATGGCGCAGGATATGGGGCTGCCTCCTCTGGAAGAAAAAGTGCTGAACAATGTTTTTTTCGATACATGCGTATACCATCAGCCCGGCATAGACCTGCTTTTGCGAGTTGTTCCGACAAAAAATATTTTGTTCGCTTCGGAGACGGTTGGTGCGGTTCAAGGTATCGATCCGCTTACCAATTTTTATTTTGACGACACCAAGCGTTATATCGATGCTTCACCATCTGCAAACGATACGCAAAAAAAGCAAATCTTTTCGAATAATGCATTAGGCGTATATCCTCGCCTGCGCGCTCACCCGAAATGTCAATCGTGCTGAAGCGCCTGACTGATTAATTGGCGCGAATACCGACTGAGCTCCGCCCTGACGGGCGCGGGCTCGGAACCATTCCATATCACGGGCAAAAATTTCATTTCAATCGACACCCCTGTGCCGCCAAGCACTTCCCACATGTTTTGCAATAGCGTTTGCTCTCCGATAAAAGCAGCAAAATCACTTCGTCTGCCGTGATGGTAGAAAAGCAAAGCAACCGGTTGAACATGAGCGCCGGCTTTGCGGGCGGGTTCGAACAGATTTGCGTAAAAGGGCAGCACATCGAAACCCTGAGATGTCGTGCCTTCAGGAAATAAACCAACGACCTGTCCGCGCTCAAACCTCTTTTGCATGGCGAGACCTACTTTGTGTACGGCATGTCGTGAGGCGCGTTCGATAAAAATAGTGTCGGCACCGTGCGCCAACCAACCAATTAGCGGCCAACTCCGAATTTCGCTTTTGGCCACAAAAGAGGTTGCGCGAACACAGTTCAGGACAAAAATATCCAACCAGGAAACATGATTCACTACCCAAAGAACCGGCCCCTCAAGCAGAGGATGACCGCTTTGAGTGACGCGGATCCCGCAAATCCGCAGTAAAACGAAAGACCACCATTTTTTGGTCCACAAGCGCCCTCGCAATCCAATCCAGATGAAGGTGGTGGCGATCAAAAACAACCCAAACAGCATCCAGAGCAGGGCTGCCGAGATTCTCAAAAAAAACCGCAACAGCTTCAAACGGTTTTTTCCCACACAACCCGACCTCGAACAATCGTGGTGCAAACACGGGCAGGCAATTCAAGGCCCAGAAATGGCGTATGCGCGCTCTGACTCAACAGAGTCTTGCGATCCACGACCCAGGTTTCATTCTGATCAACCAGGCATAAATCCGCCACATCACCCACTCCGATTCGACCGCAAGCCGGCAGATCGGGCGAAGAAGCGGCCAACACACGAGCAGGGGAACTGGTGACATGAGCAAGGGCATTCAGTAACGGCACGTTCGCATCCATCGCCCATTTCAAAGTCAGCGACAACAACAACTCCAAACCGGTCGCCCCAGGTTCGGCCTCGGCAAAAGGCAACAGTTTTGCATCATCATCTACAGGATTATGATCGGAACAGACTGCATCAATCGTTCCATCCGCCAAACCGGCACGAATGGCGTCTCGGTCCCGTTGACTGCGCAAAGGGGGATCCAGGCGAAAGTTACTGTCATAGAAGCCGATATCCAGATCGGTTAAATGAACATGATTGACAGATACATCACAGGTCACAGGCAAACCTTCTTTTTTAGCCGCACGGACCAATTCAATGCCGGCAGCAGATGAAAGACGGCACAGATGCAAACGCACTCCGGAACTACGCTGCAGCTCAAGCAAGGTCTGTATCGCAATCGTTTCGGCTTGTGTCGGGATGCCCGACAAGCCTAAACGGGAGGCATAGGCACCACTAGCTGCGACGCCACCTTTGGACAGCCAGGGATCCTGGGCACGCAACCAAAGCACATAGTCAAAGGTTCTTGCATACTGCATTGCACGCAAAATCACCGTAGTGTCCAGAACGGGTTCATCGGCCTGGGAAAATGCGATGCATCCGGCCTCGGTCAGTGCCGCCATCTCGGTAATCACTTCGCCTTTAAGGCCAACCGTCATCGCCCCCAAGGGATACAAATTCAGCCGGTCGATTTGTCGCGCGCGGTCTTTCAACATTTCAACCAAGCCGGGTTCGTCAAGTGCGGGATCCGTATCAGGAGGAAGCACAAGAGTTGTGATTCCTCCGGCAAGTGCCGCTCTCAACTCAGACTGCAATGAAGTCCGGTACTCGACAGGTTCACGCAAGCGTGCCGCCAAATCAACCAATCCGGGCATAACCAGCTTGCCTGTGGCATCGATAACCCGCTCAGCCCGAAATCCTTCAGGCATCTGCCCCAGGCCAGAAATGACCCCATCGGCAACAAACACATCCGCAACACGATCCACACCATTAGCCGGATCGATTACACGACCATTTTTAATATGCAGACTCATGCTGAAGCCCCCGCAACAATACTCATGACCGCCATTCTGACCGCGATGCCGAAAGTGACTTGATTCAAAATCACGGACTGCTTGCCATCGGCAACAGCGGAATCGATCTCGACACCACGATTCATCGGGCCGGGGTGCATGACGATGCAGTCGGACTTGGCGAGTGCCAGTTTTTCTTCAGTCAGTCCGTAATGCTTGAAGTATTCATGTGAAGACGGAAGCAATGCGCCGCGCATACGCTCATTTTGAAGGCGAAGCATGATGATCACATCGACATCCTTGAGCCCCTCGCGCATGTCCGTAAATACGCGTACACCCATTTGCTCCAAACCACCGGGAAGTAATGTCAGCGGACCAATCGCCCGCACTTCGGCCACACCCAATGTTGTGAGGGCATGTATATTCGACCGCGCGACGCGCGAATGCAGAATATCGCCCACGACAGCAACCGTCAGGTTCGAAAAATCTTTCTTGAAGTGCCGAATGGTATACATATCCAACAGCGCTTGAGTCGGATGGGCATGACGTCCATCACCGGCATTCACGACATGGACATGGGGTGCAACATGCTGCGCGATCAGATAGGGCGCACCGCTTGCCTCATGTCGTACGACAAACAAATCCGCCTGCATCGCCGACAGGTTCGCAATCGTGTCAAGCAAAGTTTCGCCCTTGGCTGCAGAAGACACATTTATATTTAAATTAAAAACGTCAGCCGATAATCTCTTGGCGGCAATTTCGAAAGTTGTACGTGTGCGAGTTGAATTTTCGAAAAAGAGATTGAATACACTTTTGCCGCGTAACAGGGGTACTTTTTTAATATCGCGATCCGCCAAGGGCACGAACGTCTGAGCCGTGTCGAGAATATGCGTCAGGATCGATCGGGGCAAACCTTCCGTGGTAATTAAATGGGTGAGCTCACCATGCCGATTCAGTTGGGGATTGCGCATCAGTTCTCCTCCTTTTCGACTGTCAGTGCCAGTCCGTCATCTGACGTTCGTGTCAGCACCAGACTGCCTGCAAGCGCAGGTTCGATTTTTGCCCCGATCAACGTTGCTGCAATCGGTAGTTCGCGACCACCTCGATCCACCAGGACAGCCAATCTGATCGAAGCGGGTCGGCCATAATCGAACAACTCGTTCATGGCGGCGCGAATCGTTCGACCCGTATACAACACATCATCCACCAGGATGAGGTGCTTGCCGGCCACAGGAAACGAAATGTCCGACGGCAAAACCTGCGAGTGCAACCCGATTTTGTCGAAGTCGTCCCGATAGAAACTGATATCGAGCGTACCGCAAGGCTGAGCCAGACTCAGGTCGCGCTGCAAGCGCTCGGCCAACCAGGCTCCACCTGAGTGAATCCCGACCAAATGAACGAGATCTTTGGGCAATGCGGCAACTTCGGCACGGACGGCAGCAAGCAAATCCGCATAAAGCGTTTCGGCGTCGGGAAGTTGCTCGGGCCGGTATGTTTTGAATGTTTGGGCCATATTTTTTGTACAAAGTTCGGCGCTCAAGTCAGCGCATCAAAGTAACGTTGGAGAATAATAGCCGCTGCCTGAGCGTCATCGTGGTCATTTCCGGTTATTTTCTGCGCTTCAACACTCGAACCGCGCTCATCCACCATGACCACAGGGATGCCGAAACGCCCTTCGATCTGACGTGCGAAACGCCGGCAATGGCCGGCCGGATAATGCTCCGACCCGTCCGGCTCAAGAGCCAAACCTACCACAACCCGATCAGGTTTCCATGTTCGGATGAGTTTTTCAATGCGCTCAAAACGACCGACTCGGGTCTGCTCAAGGATGATATCCAATGGCCGAGCCTGCCTGAGCAATGAATTACCTAACGCGACACCCAGTTTTTTTGCACCATAATCGAATGCAAGCAGGGTTTCTTCAAGCATGCCCGGCTACGCCTGCAAGCATGACAGGATCAATGCCTAGCAATTTGAGCGCCGCCGGGTAGCGATCCTCGGGAGGCACGCCAAAAATGATGCGAGTGTCGGCCTCAACACTCAACCAGGCATTTTGGGCAAGCTCGTTTTCAAGCTGCCCTGCCCCCCAGCCGGCGTATCCCAAGGTAACCAGCATTTGCTGCGGCCCATGACCGGCCACGGTGTCCTCAAGCACATCCCGGGAAGTCGTGAGCGCCAGCTCGCCCAGACGGATACTGGAACTGTATGAACCAGGCGGAGCATGCAGCACAAAGCCTCGGTCAGTTTGAACGGGACCGCCAAAATAGACTGGCGAATCGCCCTCGGGAGCGATTTCGAGTTTCAGATCTATTTTTTCAAGCAAGCTCGACAAGGTTAGATCGGTCGGCCGATTAATCACTAGACCAAGCGCCCCTTTTTCGGAATGCTCGCATACATAAATGACGGTTCCGGCCAAATTGCCGCCAACCATACCCGGCATCGCCATCAGAAACTGATTGGACAAATTGATTTTTGTGTCACCACTTTCGGCTTTTTCAGTCATGCGCGGTCTCCTGAAACTGGAAATCGGGCAAAAATCAGATTTCCATCATTTCAAAATCTTCTTTACGCGCCCCGCATTCGGGACAAACCCAATTCGGAGGCACATCTTCCCACTTAGTGCCGGGAGGAATTCCCTCCTCGGGCAAACCAAGTTCTTCTTCATAAATCCAACCACAAATCAGACACATCCAAGTACGCATTATTCTCTCTTTAATCAAAACCCGAAAACGGGAAAACACTGGTCTTCTTTTACAATGGGGTCAATCTTACCGAAACCAACACTTGCTTGCCCGTATATATTCGGTTCTGATGATCTAAATCAGATCAATCAAGGTCAAGCAGGTGCAAACGGATCTTATCAGTGCCAAGTTATCCTTTGCCTACTACCTTGATTTTTGGTCCGTTTGACCCGACAGGATCGGACGGGCTGCCCGCAGACGCCATCACTTGCGCCGCAATGGGTGGCCATGCGCTGTCGACTTTGACTGCCTTGACAATACAGGACAGCGCCAAATGCGAGTCGGTTTTACCTTGCAGCGCGGATCAGATTGATGATCAGGCTCGTTGCGTGCTTGAAGATATTCCAGTTCAAGCTATCAAGGTCGGGGCCATTTCATCCACCGAAGCGGTAAGTGCTGTAGCTCAAGTCGCTGCGGATTACAGTCATGTCCCGCTTGTCCTGCATCTCGGGCCTCAAGACGTCAATACTGAAAGCACCGCCGAGGACGATGATCGTATCGAGGATTTGATTGGAGCGACAATCGAATTACTTGTACCCCAGGCCCTTGTGGTCGTAGTCGAATCCCGTCGATTGACTCAATGGATTACCGAAGATGTACTGGAAGCTTCTGGCCAAACGGCAGGCCCACAAGCTTTGCAGGCGATCGGTGCGCAATGGGTTCTGGTGACCGGCAGCCAGCAGCGCCCAGGGCATGTCGTCAATATTCTTGTCGGACCTGACAACGAAACGCTTTCTTTGCCCTGGACGCCTCCGCCCGAAAGGATTCGGGATTCAGGTGGCCTAGTGGCCACAGCGCTGGCTGCATCGCTTGCCCAAGGACTGAGTGTCCCGGATGCAGCCACTCAAGCCTGCGCTCATGCCGAATTGGCGCTTGCCCAGTCATATTTGCCGGGCATGGGTCAGCGCATCGCGCGTAGATTGCCTCTGACAGAATCGAAAACCAATGCTTGTTCCGCCTGAGCACCCCACCATGCAAGCGAAACTTAAATTTCCGGCAGGACTATACGGCGTCACGCCAGAGTGGGACGATGGGATCAAGCTGCAACAAGCCGTGCGCGCCGCGGCGCGAGGCGGCATGGTCGCCCTGCAGTTGCGCCATAAAGGCCCAGACAGAGCCCAACGTCGTGAAATTGCACTTCGATTAAAGGACACATGCCGTGAGAACGGTGTCATTTTCCTGATCAATGACGACTGGCGACTTGCACTTGAAATCGGTGCCGATGGTGTTCATCTTGGTCGTGACGATGATGCGCCATCACTGGTGCGCAGCGAAGTCGGACCAGACATGTTGATGGGTGTGTCCTGTTACTCGGATGTCGCACGGGCAGAAGGTTTTTTAAGCCAGAATGTCGCCTACATCGCATTTGGCGCCATGTTTCCATCACGGACCAAACCCTTGGCGCCTGCTGCCCCACTTAACGTTTTGACCTCCGGTCGTGCGCTTTGTGAAAACCTGGCGCCATTGCGTCCCGGCGTAGTTGCGATAGGTGGCATCACCGTGGAAAATGCAAATCAAATTACAGCGGCCGGAGCCGATACGATTGCCGTCGTTGGCGGGCTATTCATGGCACCGGACGTCGAGGCCGCAGCCCGCAGTCTTTGCGAAAAGATCCAACCACTTTCTAATTGATATTCTGACTGGAGCATTTTGAATGTCCCGCAATGTTGAACTCTTTGCCCGCGCTAACCGCAGCATCCCCGGCGGTGTCAATTCGCCCGTCCGCGCCTTCAGGTCGGTCGGCGGAACGCCAAGATTTGTCGCGCGCGCCCAAGGCCCCTATTTCTGGGATGCGGAAGATAAGCGCTATATCGACTACATCGGCTCATGGGGTCCCGCCATTCTGGGACACGCCCATCCCGAAGTTGTGCGCGCAGTCCAGGACGCTGCAGTGCATGGACTCTCTTACGGCGCCCCCACTGAAGCAGAAATCGAAATTGCCGAAATGCTGATCGAGCGCATGCCGTCGATCGAACAGATCCGCCTGGTCAGCTCCGGGACTGAAGCCACCATGACCGCGATTCGACTGGCGCGCGGCGCAACCGGACGCAACAAAATCATCAAATTCGAAGGTTGTTACCACGGTCATGCGGACAGCCTGCTGGTCAAGGCCGGCTCCGGATTGTTGACCTTTGGCAACCCGACTTCTGCAGGCGTACCGCCAGAGTTCGTCGCTCACACAATCGTTCTTGATTACAACGATATTGAAGGTGTCAAAGCCGCTTTCGCGACGCATGGCAAAGAAATCGCATGCGTTATCGTTGAGCCGATTGCCGGAAACATGAACTTGATCAAACCAATTACCGGATTCCTTGAAACGTTGCGAAGCGAATGTACCGCCCACGGTGCTTTATTGATTTTCGATGAAGTCATGACCGGATTCCGTGTCGGGCCACAAGGCGTTCAGGGTCTGACGGGCATCACGCCTGACATCACGACCCTCGCGAAAGTCATTGGAGGCGGCATGCCCATTGGCGCATTCGGTGGTCGCAAGGACATCATGCAAAACATCGCGCCTTTGGGCGGGGTATACCAGGCTGGCACGTTATCCGGAAATCCGGTCGCCGTGGCCGCCGGCATTACAACCCTGCGACTCTTGTCGCAGCCAGGCTTCTATGAAGATCTGGCAGTACGCACTCGCAAACTTGCCGATGGTCTGGTCGCAATGGCGCGTGCGCACAACATCCCCTTCAGCGCGGATTCGGTCGGTGGCATGTTCGGTGTCTATTTTTCCAACTCGGTACCCACGACATTAGCTGAAGTTTCGGCAAGCAATATCGACATGTTTAAGACTTTTTTCCATGCAATGCTGGATGAAGGCGTCTACTTTGCCCCCTCGGCATACGAAGCAGGATTTGTCTCATCGACCCATGATGACAACGTCATCCAGGCAACGGTTGATGCCGCGGATCGGGTTTTCGCAAAACTGGCTAAAGGTTAAACACCCAGATAACGTGTCCAGAGGGAGCGATCCTCATCGAGACTCGATGAGGATCCTTGCCACACCAGATGCCCACGCTCGAGGATCAAATGACGATCAGCTAGTTTGATCAAGCGTTCAACATATTTATCGATAACGAGAATAGTCTGGCCATCGGCTCGAAGTCTGGATAAACATTGCCAGATTTCCTCCCGCACCTTGGGAGCCAGTCCTTCGGTTGCTTCATCCAGAATCAGTAAGCGGGGATTAGTGACCAGGGCGCGACCTATCGCCAACATTTGCTGCTCCCCTCCGGACAACTGGTTCCCCATGTTACCGGCACGTTCGCGAAGTCGTGGAAACATATCGAACACGCGCTCGCAATTCCACTGGGGAGATTTTTGCAAGTCATTTCGATGAGCGGCAAACGCAGTCAAATGCTCTCGCACAGTCAAGTTCGGAAAACATTGCCGCCCCTCCGGAACAATAGCCAGACCGGCGCGCGCAATCCGATCCGCAGACCACCTTGTGACGTCTTCACCCATCAGATTCAAAGATCCACCGGAAGGCAACTGGCCGGTCAAGGTGCGCACAAGCGTCGTCTTACCCATGCCGTTACGACCGAGCAGACCGATCACTTCACCTTCTGCGATTTCAAGCGACACATCGAACAGCACCTGACTGCGGCCATATCCACTTTTTAAATTCAAGGCTTTGAGCATCATGTGGCCCGCTCCTGCGCATTCGTAGGCGCACCGGAGTCGTCCAGGCCCTCTTCATCTCCAAGATACGCTCGCCTCACTTCTGGATTTTCCCGGATTTCAGCAGGCGTACCCGTTGCGATGATACGGCCATAGACTAAAACTGAAATTCGATCGGCCAATCGAAACACCGCCTGCATATCATGCTCAACCAGCAACATGGCAAGGCGCCCACGCATCGATTCGATTAATTCGGTTAATCGAAGCGTCTCGTCCGGTCCCATTCCGGCCATCGGCTCGTCTAGCAGCAAAACCGCAGGTCGTGCTGCCAGAGCCAGCGCAAATTCGAGCTTGCGTTGCTCGCCATGAGGCAAAATGCCGGCTGGTGTCGACCACATAGCCTCGTCTATCGAACAATCAAGCGCCAACACTTTGGCCGCCTGCTCCAACGCAAGGTCTTGCGACCTAGGGCGCCAGAATTTGAAACTGCTACCCGCGTGCGACTGCGCCGCAAGCAACAGATTTTCAAATACCGTCATCTCGTCAAAAATATTCGTTATCTGGTACGAACGCGACAGTCCAACGGAAACGCGCCGATGCGCGGATGCATGTGTGATATCGCGCCCACGCACCCATAAACGTCCACTATCGCAAGACTGAGTTCCGGACAACAAATGGATCAGTGTCGACTTCCCGGCACCATTCGGACCGATCAATGCATGAATTTCACCGGGCAACAAATTAAGCGACACATGATCGGTCGCCACAAGCGCCCCATAGCGCTTGCAAAGTTTTTCGGCAATCAGTACGGGTTCGTTACTCACCGTTGCGCTCCTGACCCATGCGCTTGCGCAGACAAGGCACCTGCAAGACCTCGCGGAGCTAACAGCACAATCGCCAGCAGCAACAATCCGAAAGGCAGGTGCCAGTATTCGGTGTACAACCGCAGAAACTCTTCGAAAGTCAGCATCACTGCCGCACCAACCACCCCGCCATACCTCAGACCGATCCCACCAATGATCACCATCACAATCAAACTGGCCGAGGCGGTCCAGTGCATCATGGAAGGTGAAACAAACAGGTTGTGGTTAGCGAACAATGCACCTGCCAATCCCGCGAAGCCTCCGGCAATCACAAAAGCAAGCAACTTGATCGGCATAACGGGATAGCCGAGTGCCAGCATACGCGATTCGTTTTCCCGAATGCCTTGCAATGCCTGGCCAAAGTGTGACGCGACCAGACGATTCAAAATAATCAAGCTCAGTACGACAATGAGCAAAACAACATAATAAAAAGTGACATCGTCAGCCAGACTCAATCCGGACAACCAATCCGGCAGTTTGGAATGGCCTGATAAATTAATACCATCCTCGCCCCCATATTTTCTGAGCGAGATGAAGATGTAGTACACCATCTGGGCGAAGGCCAGCGTGATCATGATGAAATACACCCCCCTGGTTCGCAGAGAGATCGCCCCAACCACCAAAGCAAGCAGCCCTGCGATCACGATCGCAGCAGGCCAGGCAATCAGCGCCGAAACCACGCCCTCAGCGGACAAAATCGCAACAACATAAGCACCTGCTCCAAAAAAAGCCGCATGCCCTAAGGCCACCATACCGCCGTATCCGAGTATGAAGTTCAGGCTAGTCGCAGCCAAAGCAAAAATCATCACTCGCCTGATGAATGACACGTAAAACGTCAGATTCAATGCCGGAGCAATCAAGGGAAACACGATCAGCAGCGCGAGACAAAACAAAGGAAGAATCTGGTTTACCCGGATACGCATCTTCATCCTCTTGCCGGAAAAAGACCCTCGGGCCTAAACACCAAAACGATTGCCATCAAGACATAAATGGAAATAGCAGCCAGCGTGGGTCCCACGCTTGATGCAACAGCGGGTGAAAAAAAGATTTTGAGCAGCATCGGCAAAAATGCCCGGCCGGCCGTATCGACAAATCCGACCAGTAAGGCGCCTACAAAAGCACCACGCATCGAGCCTATGCCACCGATCACGATGCAAACAAGCACCAGAATGAGAATCTGTTCTCCCATTCCCGCCTGTATCGCCGAGACTGGGCCAAGCAGCGCCCCGGCCAAAGCGGCAAGCACTGCGCCCAACACGAATACGCCCATAAACAAAAGTGGTACGCGCACCCCCATCAAAGTCGCCATCAAGCGATTAGAGGCGCCAGCCCTGACAAGCACGCCGGCACGCGTACGGGTCACAAATAAATAAAGCCCCAAAGCCACCGCAAGCCCCACTGCGATGATCAGCAATCTATACGCCGGATAAAGCAAATCAGGCAGCAATCGAACCGGACCTGACAAGCTGGCCGGCATATTCATCATCATGGGAGCCGGCCCCCAAATCATCTTTACGGCGTCATTGGCGATCAGGATGATGGCAAAAGTTCCCAGCACTTGAGCCAGATGGTCTCTAAGCACTAGCTTGCGAATCAATACAAGCTCCAGAACAAGTCCGACCAAGCCGGTGACTGTCGCAGCCACTAAAACCGCCAAGAACAGCGACCCGGTCATCTGCATAGTCTGGGCGGCAACATAAGCGCCGGCCATATACAACGAACCATGAGCAACGTTCAGGATATCGAGGATTCCGAAAACCAGCGTAAGTCCGGCCGCGATCAGAAAAAGCATCAAGCCGAACTGCAACCCGTTAAGCAGCTGCTCGAGGACCAGTGTTGAGCTCAAGACACTAACCCCCGGGCAATTCGCTTAAAGCAACTAACTTCGATCACTTCTTGCATTCACCGACGTAGACGTCCTGATACGAATCGAATACCTTGCCAACCAGCTTGTTGGTGATACGACCGTCCGCCCCTTTCTCGATCACGCGCACATAATAGGGCTGAATCGGAAAGTTATTGACACCGTAAGCGAACTTACCCCGCACCGATGAGAAGTCGGCCTTCTTTAATGCTGCGAGCACTGCGGCACGATCCGAAACCTTGCCACCAGTGGCGCGAACAGCGGCATCTATGGCCATGATGACGTCATACGCTTGCGCAGCGTACACAGAAGGATTGCGATTGTTATAAGCCTTACGGAACGCATCGACAAATTTCTTGTTTTCGGGATTATCCAGGTCGTAAGCCCACTGCGCGGTATTGAACATGCCGATCATCGGCTCACCCACTGCCTGGATCACATCCTCGTCACCTGAAAAACCCGGGCCGATAATCTTGATGTTCTGGTTCAAACCGGCCGAAACGAACTGCTTGATGAAATTAATGCCCATGCCGCCCGGCAAAAAGATATAGATAGCATCAGGCTTGGCTTCTCGTAGCTGCGCAATCTCTGCCGCATAATCGATTTGGCCCAGTTTTGTATACGTCTCCTGACCTACCGCGGACTTATAGCCTCGCTTAAAGCCATTGAGCGCGTCCTTTCCGGCCGGGTAGTCGGGAGCAAGAATCACCATTTTCTTGAATCCGCGATCCGCGGCCACTTTTCCCGCTGCCTCGTGAAAAGCGTCGTTCTGGTACGACAATCCAAAAAAGTAATCATTACACTGCGCCCCGGCGAACTGGCTGGGGCCGGGGTTATTCGATAAATACGGTATTTTGGCGGCAAACAGGGCTGGACCCACAGCCAAAGCGACATTCGAACCAATCGGTCCGGTAAAGAAATCTATTTTGTCTCGATGGATATAACGCGTCACAAGCTGCTTGGCCTGATCGGGATTGCCGCCCATATCGGTTTGCAGGAATTCGGCAGGGTATCCACCAAGCTTGCCGCCAAGCTGTTTGATGGCAAGATTGAAACCATCCCGGGCCTCAGCGCCTAACGCCGCAAAAGGCCCGGACAAATCATTGGCGATTCCGACCTTGATCGGTGTTTGAGCTAGTGCCAGCCCCGGCAAAACCAGTAATGCAACGAGCAAACGTTGAAGCAAACGCATAAAAGTCTCCTGAAAGGTCGGTTAAGACTCACGACACAGGTCAAAATTCACCTAATATTCGGTTTCAAATAGTAGCAGGTGGTCGCTAATATTCCGAAATGGAGACATTCGTGAAAAAAACTCAATTCATCAACCGGCTTCTGGGCCTCATGCTGGCACTTATCCTTGTCCCTCTCACCGCGATGGGACAAACCAAACCAATTCGGCTGATTGTGCCATTTCCGCCCGGAGGCTCGACCGACATCGCTGCGCGTGTCCTGGCTGAACCCATGGCGCGGATTCTTGGTCAGCCTGTCGTAGTTGAAAATCGTGCCGGTGCAGGCGGATCAATCGGAATGCAGGAGCTAGCCCGCGCAACACCCGATGGCCTGACATACGGTGTCGCAACTGTATCTACACACGGCGTCAACCCCGCGGTTTATAAGAACCTGCCCTACGATCCGATCAAGAATTTTGCCCCAGTCACCCAACTCGTCCAGGCTCCGGGAGTGCTCCTGATCAATGCCACTCTGCCGGTCAAAAATTTCAACGAATTTCTGTCCTATCTGAAGGCAAATCCGGACAAACTAAGTTACGCATCAACCGGCAACGGCACTATCAGTCAGATGTGGGCAGAAATGTTCAAAACATCCACCGGAACCAAAATGACCCATGTTCCGTATAAAGGGGCGGGGCCGGCCTTGAATGACCTGCTAGGCGGACAAGTCATGGTGTACTTCGATCAAGTCGCCTCGGCAATGCCACACATTCAATCGGGCAAGCTTAAAGCACTCGCCGTATCCTGGCCGACACGACTGAATACCCTGCCTGACGTTCCAACCTATGCCGAACTTAATCTTGAGTCGAACAATGATCCTTCCTGGTTTGGTTTGATTGCTCCTTCAGGCACCCCTGACAGCCAGATCAAGCGTATGCGCGATGCTGCCGTTCAGGCCATGCAAGAACCTGCTGTTCGCGAGCGCCTGGCATCGATGGGGCTGTTTCCCTCGGGCACGACTCCTGCCGAGTTTGGAGCCACGATCAGAAAGGAAATAGAAAAAATGCAGCGATTAACCAAAGCCACCGGGATCGCAATCGACTAAAACAATACCGTTTACACAAAAAAGCGATAATTAACGATCGTTTACAGATCTATCCATTTATTTTGAGCCCTTTCTTTTTAGCCCTTTCGTTTATCTATCTAAAACACCATGGCCGTTAATCTGCACATTCCTTCCGACGACAAGGTCTATCCGGTCGCGGGTATTGAAATCGGCGTGACCGAAGCCGGCATTCGCAAAGCGAACCGCCGGGATTTGACGGTATTTCGCTTAAGTCCCGGCACTACGGTTGCCGGCGTGTTCACCCGCAACCGCTTTTGTGCCGCTCCGGTCGTTGTCTGCCAACAGCATTTGGCAAGCGGACAACCCATTCGAGCTCTGGTCATCAACACCGGAAATGCCAATGCAGGCACTGGCGAGCCGGGAATGCTGGCTGCCAATCAGACCTGTAAAGCTCTGGCTAAACTGATGGGCATACAGCCTGACCAGGTTTTGCCTTTTTCCACAGGGGTCATTCTTGAACCTCTGCCTGTGGACCGTATTGAGGCGGGGTTGCCCGCAGCGCTGCAAAATCTGGCCTCAGGCAACTGGGTTTGCGCCGCCCACGGCATCATGACAACCGATACCCTGCCTAAAATTCACTCGCAGCGACTCACTCTGGGCGGCAAAGCCATCACCATCACGGGGATCAGTAAAGGCGCTGGCATGATTCGCCCCAACATGGCCACTATGCTGAGCTATCTGGCAACCGATGCCGGGATTGCCCAACCGCTGATGAACCAGCTCGCCCGGGAGCTGGCTGACACCTCATTTAACCGAATCACTGTCGATGGAGACACATCGACAAATGATTCGTTTATCGTCATGGCGACGGGGCAAAGCGGCCTTGTGATCGACAGCGTCTCGCATCCCGAATACGCGGCACTGAAAACCGCACTGACTCAAGCCGCCCTTGATCTGGCACAGAAAATCGTTCGCGACGCCGAAGGTGCGACTAAATTCATGACGATCAAGGTCGAACAGGCCAAGACAGTCGAAGAAGCGCTTCAGGTTGCCTACGCCGTGGCCCACTCACCCTTGGTGAAGACCGCCTTTTTTGCTTCAGATCCAAATCTGGGACGCATTCTGGCTGCTATCGGTTACGCCGGCATCACAGATCTGGATGTGTCTGGAGTCAATTTGTGGCTTGGTGATGTACTTGTCGCGACAAAAGGCGGACGCAATCCGGATTATCAGGAAGCCGACGGCCAAAGAATCATGAAAGAGCCCGAAATACTTGTGCGAATCGCGCTTGGTCGCGGCCAAGTGTCGGAAACCGTTTACACCTGTGATTTTTCACACGAATACGTAAGCATCAACGCAGACTACAGATCCTGATGAGCGACTCAAAGCAATTAGCCACACCTGAAATGGCGGAACTTCTCGAACGCGCAGTACGCGTGTTGACTCAACTCGAGGCCTGGCTGCCACCCGCGCCGCCACCAGTCAATTGGAATGCGCGCGCATATCGATGGCGCAAACGCGGTGCGTCTCATGGCTGGCTCGATGCCATTGCGCACGTGTCACTGATTCACACAGAAGATCTGCAACATATCGAACGGCAAAAAGAGATCATCAATCGCAACACCATGCACTTCATGGAAGGCAAGCCCGCCAATAACGTCCTGATGACGGGTGCGCGCGGTACAGGCAAAAGCTCAT
Source organism: Sheuella amnicola (assembly GCF_010499255.1). Taxonomy (GTDB): domain Bacteria; phylum Pseudomonadota; class Gammaproteobacteria; order Burkholderiales; family Burkholderiaceae_B; genus Zwartia; species Zwartia amnicola. Next base: position 71,181 of record NZ_JAAGRN010000010.1, on the reverse strand, counting down.
TGGTCAAAGCCATGCTTGCCATGTATGGAGATCGCGGCTTGCGTCTGATTGAGGTCGACAAAGCCGATATGGCCGACCTGCCAGACATCGTGGATATGGTTGCCGGCAGACCGGAAAAATTCATCGTATTCTGCGACGACTTGTCTTTCGAAGAAGGCGAGGCCGGCTACAAGGCGTTGAAGTCCGTTCTGGATGGCTCGGCAGCATCAACCGGCAACAATGTGCTGATCTATGCAACATCCAACCGTCGCCATCTGATGCCTGAGTACATGAATGAGAATCTGGAGTACAAGCATCAGAGTGACGGAGAAATTCATCCCGGCGAAACGGTCGAAGAAAAGATCTCTTTATCCGAGCGCTTTGGTCTGTGGCTATCGTTCTATCCTTTCCGCCAGGATGATTATCTCGATATCGTCTACCACTGGTTGCGCACGCTAGGGTGCAGTGAGGCAGATGTCATCGCATCGCGAACCGAAGCCTTGCAATGGGCTCTCGAAAGAGGCTCCAGATCGGGTCGAATCGCCTGGCAATTCTCGAGAGACTGGGCCGCTCGGCATGCATGAAAAAATAATCGACGTCGCGGTCGGAGTCATGCTTCGACCCGACGGCACGGTACTGCTTGGCAACCGTCCTCCAGACAAACCCTGGCCCGGCTGGTGGGAACTACCTGGCGGCAAGCTCGAACCAGGTGAAACTGTCATGCAAGCGCTGGTTCGGGAGCTGCGCGAAGAAATTGGTGTCACTGTGACATTTGCCCAGCCTTGGGTCACTTACGTACACCGCTACCCGACCACAACGGTCAGATTGGCATTTTGCAGGATTACAGGGTGGGAAGGTGAACCCAAAGGCCTTGAAAACCAAGAGCTCAGATGGGTTGATATCAAAACAGCGCATGAAATTCCTCAACTGCTTCCTGCCACGCTGCCGCCTTTGCGTTGGTTGCAGTTGCCTAACTTTTACGCCATCTCAAACGCCGGCTCGCCGGATGGTTTGACGGCTTTCTTGGCGAAACTGGATCATGCATTGGCGAGGGGGATGCGGCTCCTGCAATGGCGCGAGCCGGCATGGCCCGATGGCACAGCAAGCAAGTCTCTACATGAGGCACTGCTTGAGGTGATCTCGCGCTGCCATCAGGCCGGTGCACGCGTTCTAGTCAATAGCGTGCACCCTATCGAATGGGCTCACCAGGCTGATGGATTGCATCTACGATCCGAAGACGCTCATGCCCACCAATTACGTCCCGAGCTTAAAAAAGCCCAATTATTAGCCGTCTCCACACATCACGAAGATGATCTGGCACGCGCAAGAGAACTGATGGCGGACTTTGTCGTCCTTGGCCCGGTTCTTGAAACCGCATCCCATCCGGGAGCCGCCACAATGGGTTGGGAAAAATTCGCCCGATTGAATCAACAGGCCGGCATGCCGGTCTATGCATTGGGCGGACAATCGGCAGCGACCTTGCCAATCGCCTTATCGGTTGGTGGGCACGGTGTTGCTGGGATTCGCAGTTGGATTGCCTGAGGCATCCAGTCGATTCAAATCATCCGCAGACCAGCCTCCACCGAGCGCAGCGATCAATCGAACGCTTGCGCTTAATCGATTACCCATCAGAGTGATGTAGGTGCGTTCGTTATTCAGGGCTGTAGTTTCAAGCACGGCAACACTAAGATAATCGATCAAACCCTGATCATACTGATTTCGCGCCAGTCTGAGCGACTCTTGGGCGGACTGTACGGCCAGACGCTGAACCGACTCTTCCTGCTCGAACACACGCATCTGAACCATAGCATTTTCGACCTCCTGCAAAGCCTGCAATACCACCTGTCGATAAGCAGCGGCCTGTATGTCGAGCCCTGCCGCTGCCTGAGCGATTGCTGCTTGTCGAGCGCCTCCGTCCAGAACCAGCATGGCCAATTGAGGCCCCAAAGCCCAGAACTGCGCAGGGGCGGTAAACCACTGCGTCAAATCAGTACTGCGATAACCAGTGTTGCCGTTAATGGTCAAGCTGGGAAACCATGCAGCTGTCGCCACCCCGATTTGAGCATTCGCTGCGGCAGTGCGCCTCTCTGCCGCGGCAACATCCGGCCTGCGCTCAAGCAACGCAGAGGGCAGGCCCACAGGCGACACAGGCACGACAGTATTCATGCGCGCTTCCTTGATCGAGAATGTCGAAGGAGCTCGACCAAGTAAAACTGCAACTGCGTTTTCATAAATTGCGCGCTGTTGTTCAAGATCGATCAATTGCGCTCGCGTGCTTTCGTACTGCGTGCGGGCGACCGCCACATCACCCTTGCCGGACATGCCGGCTTCATAACGATTTTGTGTCAAATCGAGCGATTTTTGATAGGCCGCCAGTGTGGCAATCAACAGCCGTTTTTGTTCATCAAGCACACGAACCTGTAAATAGCTCAAAGCCATCGCCGACTGGGCGGTCAGTCTCGCTCCCGCCACATCTGCGGCCAACGCCAGCTCGGAGGCATCCGTCGACTCGATATTGCGTCGAATGCTTCCCCAGATATCGATCTGCCAACTCGCGACGACGGCGTTGGCGCCATAAGTTGTCAGCGCCGTACTCGAGGTAGCGCCTGTAGAACTGATTGTGGAGCCACCTGTCCGGTTCATATTTCCCGTTGCGGACAAGGTCGGATAAAGGGGCGAACGCGCGCCTTGAGTGATCGCCACGGCCTGACGGAATCTGGCCTCGGCTTGAGCAATATTCTGGTTGGATTGATTCAACTCCTGCATCAGTTGGCTTAACACTTCGTCCTGATACATCGACCACCACGGACCGCGCGGTGCGTCGGCCGCAGGCTGTGCCACCTTCCAGCCCGGTGTCTCCTTGAAAGCGACGCCGACATCGATTTGAGGACGTACATAATCCGGCCCTACCATGCAGGCCGCCATGAGCGCGAAGATGCCGCATGCGAAAGTCATGCGCGAAATTCGCATCAAAGTGAAATCAAAGCGATAAGATTTGTATTGCCTCATGTTTTATCAACGATTGATTTTCAATTTAAAGTTCAACATCCACAACCTGAATCGATCCAGATACAAATACACCACAGGGGTCGTGTACAGCGTCAACAACTGACTCACGATCAGTCCACCCAAAATCGTAATGCCAAGCGGACGTCGCATCTCCACACCGGCCCCCGATGCGAACACCAGTGGAAACGCACCGAAGATCGCTGCGCATGTCGTCATCAAAATTGGCCTGAAACGCGTGATGCAAGCTTGGTGTATCGCCTCATCGGGCGACAAACCCAGTCTACGCTGCACATCCAATGCAAAATCAACCATCATGATGGCGTTCTTTTTGACGATGCCGATCAACAGAAAAACGCCAATCAACGCGATCAAGCTGAATTCGGTCTGCAGCATCAAAAGCGCGAGCAACGCACCGACACCCGCGGAGGGCAACGTGGAGATAATCGTCAAGGGATGAATCGTGCTTTCGTAGAGCATGCCAAGCACAATATACATGGTCACAAGGGCGGCCAGAATCAACCAAGGCTGGTTTGACAGTGCGCTTTGCAATGCCTTGGCCGTCCCTTGAAAACCCGCTTGAATTTTGTCGCTTGGCAAACTGATTGATGCGACAGCCTGCTCGATCGCGGCGTTCGCCTGTCCCAAAGAGACACCAGGCGCCAAATCGAACGAAATGGTATCTGCCACCTGCATCCCCTGATGGCGGACACTTAGCGGAGCATTGGTTGATTCGAACCGGGCAAAAGCGGATAAAGGCACCCGATTGCCGCTAGAGTTGATCACGTAAACTTCCTTTAGCGAATCAGCATCCTCGGCGTGCCTGGGCGCAACCTCGAGCACGACCCGATATTGATTGCGTCCTCCATAAATCACGGAAACCTGACGTTGGCTAAAGGAGTTATTGAGAACTGAAGAAATGTTCGCCATCGATACGCCAAGCCGTTGAGCCGCATCCCGATCCACAACAATCGACACTTGCCGTCCTCGATCCTCCACGTCCGTATCCACATCAACCAATTCGGGCAAAGCCGCCAAAGCCTGCTGCACTTTTGGCAACCACTCCTTCAAGTCCTGCAACTCATTGCCCATCAAGGTGTACTGGTATTGAGAGCTGCTTTGTCGCCCCCCCACCCTAATATCCTGCTGCGCCATCAAAAACAATCTTGCACCTGGCACGCCTGAGAGCTGGGGGCGCAAACGATTGATCACATCCCGGACACTGACACCACGTTCGCTAAAGGGCTTTAACTGGACCGCCAAAAAACTGGTATTGCTTCCACCTCTCCCGCTGGCATACGCAGTGACGGTCTGGATCGCCGGATCCTTCATCAAGACCTGCCTGAATCGATCAAGCTTGGGTTGCATGGATTTGAAGGACGTTCCATCGTCGGTCGAGAAAAAACCCAACATCATGCCGGTATCCTGTTGCGGAAAAAAGCCCTTGGGAACGATTCCATACAAATAGAAATTCAACCCTATGGTAGCCGCAAGCAACACCATCATGAATCTTCCGTGACGCAAGGCCCAGTCAAGTGAAACCGCGTAGGCATGCACAACACTATCCATCGCTCTTTGCGACACTCTGGATAACAATCCGGGAGAATGCGGATCTGAATCCCCGCCACCCGGCTTGCGACCGAGCATACGCACGGCCATCATAGGGGTCAAAGTCAAAGACACCAACATCGAAATCAGAATAGCCACGGACAGCGTCACAGCGAATTCCCTGAACAGACGGCCGGGCAATCCTCCCATCAATAAAATCGGAATAAAAACCGCTATGAGCGAAATACTCATCGACAAGACGGTAAACCCTACTTCCCGGGTGCCCCGCAATGCCGCTCTCAAAGGAGTCTGCCCTTTTTCGAGATGGCGCATGATGTTTTCCAGGACAACGATTGCATCATCCACAACGAATCCGGTCGCCACGATCAAAGCCATCAACGACATCGTGTTTAACGAATATCCGCAGAGATACATCGCACCAAACGTGCCGATCAATGAAACGGGAACAGCTACAGTGGGAATCAGCGATGCGCGCCAGTTTCGTAAAAAAACCAGCACTACCAGCATGACTAGCCCGATCGCGATCACTAGGGTCTTTTCAGCCTCATCCACCGACGCCCGGATACTGGGCGTTCGATCTTGCGCCACATTGATCGCGACATCGGCCGGCAACATGGCGCGCAAAACAGGCAAATCCCTCCGGATCTGATCGACTGTTTTGATGATGTTGGCATTGGCCTGGCTGCGAATCAGCACCAGAATAGCCTGGCTGTTATTAAAGTACCCGATGTTGGATGTGTCTTCGACCGAATCCTCCACCTTGGCAATATCACTCAGGCGCACAGGCGCATCATTGCGCCAGGCAACAATCAACGGTCGATATTGTGCGGCTTTCCAGAGCTGGTCATTCGCGACGATTTGCCATCGGTGACTTTCATTTTCGACAAACCCCTTCGGTCTGGTCGAGTTCGCTGAGGCGATGGCGGCACGCACCGATTCAAGCGATACACCATACTGCGACAGCGCATCAGGATCAAGATCGATTCGAACCGCCGGCAATGAGCTACCACCAATCGTGACCTCACCCACACCCTGAATCTGAGATAGTTTTTGCTGAACCGTGGTTGAGGCAATGTCATAAAGCTGCCCCTGGGACAACGAATCCGATGTCAACGCGAGCGTCATGATAGGCGCCGCAGAAGGATTGACCTTGTTGTAAGTTGGATTGTTGCGCAATCCGCTTGGCATCATGGCGCGGGCTGCGTTAATTGCCCCCTGCACATCTGTGGCAGCGCTATTGATATCCCGGCTAAGATCAAACTGCAAGGTAATGCGAGTTTGTCCGGTTGTACTTCGCGATGTCATCTCCGTCAGACCGGCAATCGTTCCGAGTGATCGCTCCAGGGGCGTTGCGACAGTGGCCGCCATCACTTCGGGACTGGCACCGGGCATCTGGGCTCGCACCGAAATGGAAGCCAATTCGATTTGAGGCAAGGGCGCAATCGGTAACAGGCTGTGCGCAAGCCAACCGGCCAACACGACACCCAACCAGATTAATGTCGTGGCAACCGGTCTGACAATGAAGAGACCCGAGACATTCATACGCCGTCAGCTACCTGCGCAACTTTTCGACGACGCCCGCCTTTTGTACTTAGTCTATCGAAAAACAGATAAATAACAGGCGTGGTAAATAAAGTCAGTACTTGGCTAAGCAATAATCCACCGACCATCACCAAGCCAAGCGGTTGACGCAATTCGGCTCCCGTTCCGGTCGACAACATCAGGGGAACAGCGCCGAACAAAGCCGCAAGCGTCGTCATCAGAATCGGCCTGAATCTGAGCAATGCAGCCTGATGGATTGCCTCTTGCGCCGACAAACCAAGCTTTCGTTCGGCATCCAAGGCAAAGTCGATCATCATGATGGCATTCTTTTTTACGATACCGATCAATAAAATGATACCGATGATTCCGATCATGTCCAGATCGTGTCCTGCAAGCATCAGCGCCAGCAGTGCGCCAATCGCAGCCGAAGGAAGCGTCGACAGGATCGTGACGGGATGAATGAAGCTTTCGTATAAAACCCCCAGAACGATATACATCGTAACGATCGCAGCCAATATCAAAAGCAATGTGCTGGACAAAGAGGATTCAAATGCGCGCGCAGCACCTTGAAAGCGCACCTCCACGCCTGCCGGCAAGCCTATTTCTGACTGTGCCCGGCCTACAGCATCCACTGCCTGCGACAGAGACACGCCAGGAGGCAAATTAAAAGAAATCGTGACAGAAGGGAACTGATCGAGACGATTCAGCACCAATGGCGCACGGCCTTCACTTACTTTCGCGACAGTCGAAATCGGCACAGGCTTGCCATCCGTCGTTTTGACGTATACAGAACCGATCGCGGACGGATCCTTGCGAAACTGCGGCGCAGTTTCAAGCACGACCCGATATTGATTCGACTGAGTGAATATTGTTGAAATCTGACGCTGTCCGAAGGCATCATACAAAGCATCATCGATAGCGGCTGCAGTCACACCAAGCCTTGAGGCCGCATCCCTGTCTATATCAACGAAAGTCGTCAAGCCATCATTTTGTAGATCATCGATCACATCCGTAAGTTGCGGCTGCTGACGCAACTTGTCGACCAACTGTGGCACCCATTTCTGCAACAGCTGTGGATCGGCACTTTCAAGGGTCATTTGAAACTGGGTTCGACTGATACGATCCTCGACGGTCAAATCCTGTATCGGCTGAAAATAAAATTGCAAATCGTTGATATCGGCAACCTGCTCCTTCATGCGCCTGATAATCGATGCGACATTATCCCGACGCGTAGCGTGAGGCCGCAAGGAAATCTGCATACGCCCTGTATTGACAGTCTCGTTGGTTCCGTCCACCCCGATAAAAGAGGACACGGAAGCGACATCACCATCCTGCAATATTGCCTGAACCGCACGACGCTGCCTGTGCGCCATGGACTCGAAGGACAGGTTCTGCGGTGCTTGGGTAATGACCTGTATCAGCCCTGTATCTTGCTGAGGAAAAAAACCTTTTGGTATCCACAAATATAGTATCGCGGTCAATACAAACGTTCCTATGGCCACCAACAAAGTCAATGGCTGGCGCTTCAAAACCTGGCGCAGCAAATGATCGTAACCTTCGATCAATGCATCGATCTGTAATCCTATCCATTGCGCCAACCGACCGCCGTGCTCGGCGTTACCGGCACGCAACAACCTGGAACACATCATTGGCGTGAGCGTGAGGGAAATCAGCAGCGACAACAAGATTGAGACAGCCAGCGTGACCGCGAACTCCCTGAACAATCTACCAACAACTTCAGTCATGAAAAGCAAGGGAATCAGCACCGCGATCAATGAAATCGTCAATGACACCAAAGTGAAACCGATCTGCGATGCGCCTTTGATGGCTGCTTGCATCGGCGTATCGCCTTTTTCGAGATAGCGCGCGATGTTTTCGATCATGACGATCGCATCGTCAACAACGAAACCGGTTGCAATCGTCAGTGCCATCAGCGTCAGATTATTGATGCTGAATCCCGCCAGGTACATCACCCCAAAGGTTCCGATCAACGACAGCGGAACCACTACACTGGGAATCAGTGTCGCCGTCATTGTCCGCAGGAATACGAACGTCACTAAAACCACCAGTCCGATGGAAATCAGCATTTCGATTTGAACATCATGCACCGACTCCCTGATCGTCTGAGTACGATCGGACATCACTTTGACATCGATATTAGCGGGCATGGCCAATTTCAATTGCGGCAACAAACGCTGAATGCGATCCACGACATCAATCACATTGGCTCCTGGCTGTCTCTGCACATTCAGCAGGATGGCGGGCTCGGTATCCGCCCATGCAGCCAACCTGGAGTCCTCGGCTTCAGTCACAGCAACCGCAACGTCCGATAATCTCAGTGGTGCATTATTTCGATACGCCACCACCAAGTTCATGTACTCGTCCGCGTTTTTCAACTGATCATTCGCATTGATCGTAGTCGATCGCATCCCCCCATCCAATGTACCCTTAGGCTGATTGACGTTGGCGGCCGTGATTGCCGCCCGAATATCCGCAAACGTCAATCCGTACGAAGCCAATGATTGCGGATTCGCCTGAATGCGAACTGCCGGCCGTTGACCACCGGCAACGGTCACCAACCCAACTCCGGCAACCTGGGACACCTTCTGAGCCATTCTGGTGTCAACCAAGTCCCTGACCTGCGGCAACGGGACCGTTGGAGAAGTAATCGCAAGCGTGATCACGGCGGCATCCGCGGGATTCACTTTGTTATAAACCGGAGGTGCAGGCAGGTCGCGGGGCAACAAGTTACTGGCTGCATTAATGGCGGCTTGAACCTGTTGCTCTGCGACATCCAGCGGCAAAGCGAGAGCAAATTGCAGGGTAATGATCGATGCCCCTGCCGAGCTGCTTGAACTCATCTGCCTCAGACCTGGCATTTGTCCGAACTGTCGCTCCAAGGGTGACGTCACCAGAGCAGCGATCACCTCGGGGCTTGCGCCAGGATAGAAGGCCGTGGACTGGATCGTCGGATAGTCAACTTCCGGAAGGGAAGAAACAGGTAATGAACGATAAGCGATCAACCCAACGAGCAACAGCGCAAGCATTGCCAGGGTTGTGGCAACAGGCCGAAGAATGAATGGGCGCGAAAGATTCACGATGCTTATTTGCCGGACCCGGTTTTTTTCGCTTCGGACTCTGGGGCATCGGAACGCACAATTCGTACCTTGGCGCCCGAGCGCAAACGATCGGTCCCTTCGAGTACCACCTGATCCCCTTGCTTCACGCCATCAAGAATGGCGACGCGATCCCCGCTACGGGCCCCGACTTTCACTTGACGTACCGCGGCGGTTCCATCCGGTTGAATGACATATAGAAACGCCCCCTGGTTACCCTGCTGTAATGAACCGACAGGTACGGTCAATGCATCTTTATCCGTGCGCACTTTCATCCGGACATTGACAAATTGATTCGGAAAAAGCGCATCATTTTCATTGGCGAACTGCGCTTTCAGTTTGACAGTACCCGTTGTCGCATCGATCTGATTGTCTACCGTAACCAGGGTACCCACCGCCAAACGATTCAAGTCTGATCGGTCATATGCATCAACAGGTAATTTTTGATCTTCCTGCATCGCACTTCGAACCGCAGGCAAATCTGTTTCAGCAAGGGTGAACAAAACAGAGATAGGCTGCGTCTGAGTAATCACCACAACGCCCTGGGGGTCGTTTGCGATAACAAGGTTGCCGGCATCGACTTTGCGCAATCCCAAACGACCGGAAATGGGTGCCGTAATTCGCGTGTAATCAAGTTGCAATCGGGCATTATCCACCGCAGCCTGATCGCTTTTGAGCTGGCCTTCGAGTTTGCGAACAAGCGCTTGTTGCGTATCAAGCAGCATTGGTGCAATCGAGTCCTGCTTGCGCAAAGTCCGATAGCGATCCAGATCCCTCTTCGCATTTTCATACTGGGCTTGATTCTGTTGCTGCATTCCGATCGCTTGACTCAAGGCTACTTCGAACGAGCGCGGATCGATTTCAGCCAGTAATTCTCCGGCCTTGACTTGCTCCCCTTCCTTGAACCGAACGCTAATCAACTCACCCTGAACGCGACTGCGCACGGTCACAGTGTTAAAAGCGGTGACTGTGCCTAACCCCTTGAGATAAATATCCAAATCCTCGATTCGCGCGACTTCAACGCGAACCGGAACCATTTGCGCCATACCGGCTGCAGGCCCCTTTTGCGCAGGGCGTTTAGAGTCACCAGAAAACCACCAGGCCGCGCCAGCAAGCAATAAAGCAGTTACTACCCAAACCGGGCGCGAACGCAACAATCGCCCGGCCACTTCACGATCAAACATAATGTTCCATCCGGAATGCGAGGAGTGCGTATTGTGGCTGAATACCGAGCATATTGCACGCTATTCATATACGCCAATTGGCGGATATCACTCTATCAGTAACTTAAAGGGAACAAAGTGCCATCTTGAATGGTACATCGCGCGATACTGGCTGAGGCTTGAATTCACCATCTTGGGAGGCGAATCGAATCCATACCATGTATTTGTTCGCGCTGATTTCGGGAAAAGTATTATGAGTGTCATCAACCCAGACACGCAAAAGTTGATAGACCTTGCCCGAAAGCATTTGTTGGTAAGCCCCCGAGGGGCCGATAGCAGACTCGGTCTGACCCGATTCTCTGAGCAGCTTCAGAACTATCGCAATGCCCGAATGCAAAGGCAGCAATGGGGATATCCAACGCTGCAAATCCGCACAACGCTCTATCTCAGGCCTGCATTGCCATGCGTAGAAGGAAGGCATATCGACTTGGCTTCCTCCTCCGGGAACAGCCAAACGCCCACGCAAACTCGCCAACCACTCATTTTCTCTTAGCGTCTGTCCGGTTTTACCCGTCGCATTGAGATTTGTAGCGGCGCGCTCGATTTCAAGCAACATCGCATTCAGAGTCTTGCCATCGACACCAGGGTGATCCTTTAGACTGAGCAAGACGTTGCGCTGCCGCTCCAAATCCTGCAGAACACTGCCTTTCATGTCGGTGCGTTCGGTAGCTTCGAGCAAATCAAACAACGCTGTCAGCGCAACCTGGTGCTGACGCGGATCTCCCGGACGAGCAAAGAACATCATTCGATCGAACAGGTATTCGAGGCGCAACAGCGCCCGAACGCGTTCGTTAAAAGGATATTCAAAAAGAATCACTCGCCACAGCCGCCTAGAAATATATGGATGGAATATTAACTAATATTAACTATTACCCGCTATACGACAAGCTTACACCACCCTTTGTGCAAGACCAACACCTGATTTTCAAGATCGGCCAAACTTGTCTGGCCTGAATTGATTAAAACATCGTCAGCGACAACCAATCTTTGCTCTCTCGTCGCCTGTGCGTTCAGAATATGCTGAACAGTTTCAAGGGAAAGTCCGCTACGCGCTTGCACCCGTCTAATTTGGGTCTCCTGATCGCAATCAACCACACAAACTCGATCGACACGATCTAGCCATCGGCCTGATTCAACCAGCAGGGGGACAACAAAAACGAGATAAAGTCCAGTTGCCCGTGCCGCCTGCGCAAGCACCTCGTCGGCAATCAATGGATGCATGATGGCCTCGAGCTCGGGACGACGACTTTGGTCGGAAAAAACCAGCTCCCGCATCTTCTGGCGATCAAGCGCACCCGTGTTTTCAATCACATCCGGCCCAAACAGATCGACAATGGGTTGAATCGCCCGCCCTCCCGGAGCCGTGAGGCCATGAGCGATTAAATCGGTGTCTATGACGCTGGCCCCCCAACCGGCCAGTAAATCAGCAACTTTCGTTTTGCCGGATCCAATCCCCCCCGTCAATCCAATCTTCAGCATACTCACACCTCGCTTCTAACCACATAAAAATATGAGGATACCCGCAATAGCCAGAAATGGGCCGAACGGAAAAGCGCAACCTTGGTCCAGTTTGCCGAAACTGCGTGCCAGTAAGCCCAGCAAAACACCTGTACCGGAGGCAATTAACAAAAGCAAAGGCACGGAAGTCACACCAACCCATGCACCTATTGCAGCGGCAAATTTAAAATCACCAAAGCCCATGCCGGCTCGGCCTGTTTTCCAATAGAACAAGCCGAACACCCCTCGCAACAAACCATACGACAGAGCGGCACCGGCTGCCCCGCTCGCAAAGTCACCCACTCCCGCAAGCATCTGATAAGTTAATCCCAAGGCCAGCAATGGCAACGTCAATACATCCGGCAACAAACCGATTCTGAGATCGATATAAGCTAGCATCAAACTGAGTGCGCAAAACAGGACGACCATCGAGGCTTCAAGCCCATCCTCACGTCGCACGAAAACAAATATGGAAATGAGCACAAGCATCAAAAAAATCAGGACTTGCAGCCATTTTGACGAAATTTCCGGCAGCCGGACCGGCGGATAGTCGGAATCGAATGAATCTTGACCGTAACGATCAAGCAATCTGCGACAGATGCGTTCCGACAAAACGATCGCCACCATTGCGCTCATTAAGCCTAGCGTAAGGCCTGTCAACGCTGTGGCGATTGAATTCGCAACTTCAGGCATCAGGCAATTCTCGCTTTCATATCATGCATATATAGCTGTAAATGCGTAGAATGACGGTATTGACTTGGCGTAATCATCAGACTTGGAAAGTTTCTCATGAAAGAATTGAAAATGTTGCCGGCATCTTCATGCCGCTCAAGCATTCACTTAGCGATTGCGGCCCTTGCCCTAGGCGTTTCGGGTTGTGCGCAAATGCAGCAACAAATGCAACAGCCGGGTTATTACAACGTACCCGCCGCCAGCTCAACAACCGATGCCATTTCTCAAGCTGAGGCCTCCTACGCTACTCAAGGACTTAGGGCGCCTAATCAGTTGCAGTTCGATCTGAGGCAACAACAAGCGAGCGCAAATCGTCAGCCTGTGACAAGCGCACAGACCGCCTCACCAACCACATATGCGGTGCCGGCCGCCACGCCATCACAAACAGGCAGTTCCAATCAACCCGGACCCGCAAATACAGCACCCAACAGATCCTACGATGCTGCGGGCGCCCCCATTGATGTGCCTCCTGTCGATATTGGCAATCACCAAGGTTCAGCATCGTCCTCGGATCCTGCTGCATCAACGACCGACAATTTGCGAACAAGCCTCATCCCAGAGGCTCAATCCTTTAGCGGTACGCTACCCTGCTTTCACCCTGAAATGAAGTGCACCGCCCAGCGAATCACATTAACCGTTGCGCCGAATGGTCGTTGGCGCGCACGGGCATCTTATTTGGACCAAAATAGTCAAAGCGGAACAAGCTTGACGGATCAAGGATGTTGGCGCGCTTCGCCCATGAACCCCCCAAGAATTGTCCTATTGAACGCACAAGGCGGAGTACGCTCCGAACTGACCATGCCGGCCATGGGCAATGCACTGCGGTTAATCTCCATCAATGGAGAAACGCCTAACCTGACATACACCCTGACTCGGCAACCTGATTTAGATCCGATCAATGAGCTGAATAAGACACCGGCTCCCAACTGCCTCTAGTCGCCCGGATTTCAATCCGTATCCGGTTCCGGGTTGCTGCACACCTCTCTGGCAAGTTGAACAGCATTGCGAACGCCCATTTTGTAAAAGATGCGTGCGCGATGCGCCTCAACTGTACGCATGGAGATCCCAAGCTCTATCGCAATCAATTTGTTGGATTTCCCTTCGGCAACGGGATGAATCACATCGCGCTCACGCGCAGTCAACACAGACCAACCCGCCCCTTCGATATCGTCCAAACGTTTCATAATGCCTCCGTAAAAATAACGGAATGCAGTCTGGCAGACATTCGAAAATTGGTTAAGCTGTCAGTTCTGACAGGCGTAAAAACCCTAGGTACGTATTGACTAAAGTTCCAGATTATCGATCAGCCGTGTCGCACCTAGCTTGGCTGCGGCAAGAGCCACAAGGGGCTCGCCTTGAGCGATTTCTTCTCGTGTAGGTTTGTTCAAATCCCGACGACGCCGGATCGCAATGTAATCAACTTTCCAACCCCGACTGTTCAGAAAATCGATCGCCTGCCTCTCAAGACGATCCGCATCTTGCGCACCGGCTTGTAATTGACTCTGAATCATCGACAGAGCGACATATAATTGCGCCGCCTCGACCCTTTCGGCGGGCTGAAGATACATATTGCGTGAAGATAGCGCCAGCCCGTCCCGATCGCGAACGGTTTCATGCGCAAGGATTTCAACCGGCAACTGAAATTGTCGACACATATTACGTACGACCATCAATTGCTGGTAGTCCTTTTTTCCGAATACGGCGACTCGCGGCTGCACACAGGAAAAAAGTTTGAGAACAACGGTGCTGACCCCGCCAAAAAAACCTGGGCGGTATTCACCTTCAAGAATATCTCCCAATTCTTGCGGAGGCTGAACTCGATAGCTTTGAGGCTCCGGATACAACTCTTTTTCATCCGGGGCGAATAGCACATACACGTCCCTAGCCTGTTCAAGCTTGTCGATATCGTTTTGCAATGTACGAGGATATCTGTCGAAATCTTCGTTCGGACCGAATTGCAGCCGATTAACGAAAATACTGGCAACAACAGGATCGCCATGTTGACGGGCAAGCTTCATGAGCGCCAAATGCCCTTCATGCAAATTACCCATCGTGGGAACAAAGGCAACTCGCAACTGACCTCTTAACTGATCTCGCAAGTCTTCAATTGTATGGACGACTTTCAAACATATCTCCGCAGACTTTTAAGGACCGCTTATGCGGCTGCGCTAGTAAAAGCCAAGCGCACATAAATGGGAGCATAGGGCTCAGCCTGAGTAATCTCAAGCAATAATTCTCTGGATAATTCAAGCAAGGCAAGAAAGTGAACGACAACGACCGCAGTTGGTGCGCCCTCATCGATTCGCTCCATGAACAGCTCGCCAAACTCAATGAAACGCACATCCGACAATCGACGCAGAATGTGAGTCATGTGATCGCGCACAGAGAGTTGCTCGCGCGTAATATGATGGTGCGCATTCAAACGTGCGCGCTTCATGATATCAATCCATGCTTGACGTAAATCCTCGGCGTTGACCTCGGGCAAAGCGCGCTCTATGCGCAAATCTGCGAAAGCCTGAGACCTTTGGAAATCACGTCCAAGCTGCGGCAAGGCATCCAGCTTTTGGGCGGCAAGCTTCATTTGCTCATATTCAAGCAATCGTCGCACCAGTTCAGCCCGAGGATCCTCAGGCTCTTCACCAGTGTCGGTCTTGCGCACAGGCAACAGCATGCGCGCCTTGATTTCAATCAGCATTGCCGCCATCAACAGGTATTCGGCAGCCAACTCAAGGTTATGAATCCTGATTTGTTCGACGTAAGACAAATATTGCTTGGTGACCTCGGCCATCGGGATATCAAGCACATTGAAGTTCTGTTTACGGATCAAATACAGCAAGAGATCCAGCGGCCCCTGAAAGGTTTCGAGAAACACTTCAAGAGCATCAGGTGGGATATAAAGATCGTTCGGCAACGAAAACAGAGGCTCTCCATAAAGGCGAGCCAACGCTACCGAATCGACAACATCCGGGGTGGTATCTACAGGAGGCTGAACCAGCGCCTCGAGGTTTTCGCCTGACAGGCTAGCCTTGCTCATTTGAGCCAGTGATTAATTATTTTGGTAAACGTAAGGGTTTTGCCGAACACGCGCCTGCTTGAAGCCGTCGGCCAATTCTGCGTCCTGAGCCTTATCCCAAAGACGGGCGCGCCCTTCGCGTTGACGCTTCTCCACATCAGGGTGATTTTTCTTGTAATCCTGAAGAAATTGGGTGATTTCGGATATGTAATGCTTTGCCATGGCTTGTTCAACTAAATGATTGGACCGGATATGCTACTAGTGTACTTGAGCAGATTCTGACAAAGATATCCTTAATTAACCTTGGCTCCGGAAACTTTGACGATTTCCTTGTATTTTTCCAATTCCAAGCGAACAAAATCGGCAAATCCGGTCGAAGACATCAATTCGGCATTTGAACCCATTAACTTCAATCGCTCGATAACCGCAGGATCCTTGAGGGCATTTTCATACGCCCCATAGAGCTTTTGCACAATCGCCTCAGGAGTTCCGGCTGTTGTGAACACGCCAAACCAGGTGCCGATATCGAAAGGTCGAATACCCGACTCCTCAACAGTGGGAACATCAGGTAACAAGGCCGATCGTTTGAGTGTTGTCACAGCCAAAGCGATTACCTTGCCATCTTGAATCAAGGGTGCGCTGGCGGCCAGATTATCGAACATGAAATCCGACTGACCGGAGAGCAATGCGAGCTGAGCAGGCGCCGCGCCTTGATATGGAATGTGGACAACATCAATATTCGCTCTCGTGCGTAAAAGCTCGGCAGACAAGTGGCCCGCACTGCCTGAACCTCCCGAGCCATAATTCAATTTGCCGGGATTTTTGCGCGCATATTCGATCAGGTCGGGGAGAGACCGAATATTTTCGCGAGCAGCAAAATCCTTATTCAAAACCAAAACGTTCGGTACGGAAGCCACCAACACAACGGGGGCGAAATCGCGCACGGAATCATATGGGATTGAAGCGAACAACCATGGATTAATCGCGTGAGTAGCAACTGCGCCCATGACAAGGGTATAGCCATCAGGCGCAGCCTTCGCCACGATATCTGCACCGATATTTCCGCCGGCACCGGGCTTGTTTTCGACGATGATCGTCTGACCTAGCGAGGACTTAGCCTTTTCGGCCAATAACCGGGCCATGGAATCCAGCGGCCCGCCTGGTGGGTAAGGAACGACAAAGCGCAATGGACGAACTGGCCAGGCATCAGATGTTTGCGCTGCGGGCTGCGCAAAACAAACACCGGATAAAACAACACCAATGGCTGTGGCCATCAGCGACTTCCACCACTTTACTTGCATGCCCATGCGTGAATTCTCAATGCAAAATCTGACTCAGGAACAGTTTGGTTCTATCGTTTTGAGGAGCATCAAAGAACGCATCCGGGGTGTTCTGTTCAATGATTTCTCCGCGATCCATAAAAATCACGCGATCGGCCACTTTTCGGGCAAAACCCATCTCATGCGTCACGCACAACATTGTCATGCCGCTTTCTTTTGCCAGTCCGACCATGACATCCAAAACCTCTTTGACCATTTCAGGATCCAGCGCGGAGGTCGGCTCGTCGAACAACATGACTTTGGGATTCATGCAAAGTGAACGTGCAATTGCAACACGCTGCTGCTGTCCACCCGATAGTTGGCCCGGGAACTTGCTCGCCTGATCGGGAATCCGCACCCTTTCCAAGTACTTCATCGCACGCGCTTCGGCTTCGGCCCTAGGCACCTTCAACACCCAGATCGGCCCGAGCGTAAGGTTTTCAAGCACCGTCAGATGGGGGAACAGATTGAAATGCTGGAAAACCATTCCGACATCGCGACGAATAGCCTCGACGTGACGCACATCATTCGTGATTTCCGTCCCTTCCACGATGATTTTGCCAGACTGATGCTCCTCCAGTCTATTGATGCACCGAATGAGCGTCGACTTACCCGAACCGGAAGGACCGCAAATCACAATGCGCTCGCCACGGGCCACGTCCAGATTGATATTGCGCAACACGTGGAATTTTCCGTACCACTTGTTCACGTCCTGCATGCGGATGATGGCGTCAGCCATACATATTCTCCAGATCTAGCGTTTATATCCGGTAGCCAAGCGCTTTTCGAGCGACTGGCTGTATTTGGACATTGAATAGCAGAAAACAAAATATAAAACGGCGATAAAGACGTAAAGTTCAGCACTGAACCCTCGCCAAGCCTGATCGACAAGGGCCGCTTTTGCCGCCTGGGTCAAATCGTAAATTCCGATCACCACAACAAGCGAAGTGTCTTTGAACATCGCGATGAAAATCCCCACCAGAGGAGGAATCACGATTTTGAGCGCCTGAGGCAACACGATTAAGCGCATTTGCTGCCAATAATTCAGCCCCAGAGATTCGCCACCCTCGAACTGACCCTTCGGTATCGCTTGCAGTCCGCCCCGAACGGTTTCCGCAATGTAGGCGGCGGCAAACAAAATGATAGCTATCTGCGCCCTGAGCAATTTGTCTATGTTCACGCCTTCAGGCAAAAACAAAGGCAACATGACCGCCGACATGAATAGAAGACTGATTAAGGGCACACCGCGAATCAACTCGATATAAACAACACAAATCGCCTTGATCGCCGGCATTTTAGAACGACGCCCCAACGCAAGCAGCACTCCAAGCGGAAACGCGAATGCAATACCGAATGTCGACAGGATCAATGTCAGCGGCAAACCACCCCAAAGACTATTTTCGACCGGAGTCAGACCAAACAAACCGCCCCACATCAAAATCGCGACCGCGATCAAGGCGATTGTCCACAAGGAAGCAAGCAGAAGAAAATTCCAAAATTTTCTCCATCCACTCAGGACGATAGCCGAGAGCAGTATGCAAGTCGCAAGCAAGGGACGCCATTGCTCGTCGAAAGGATAGAGACCAAACAGGATCAGGCGATGTTTCTCATAAATAAATGCCTAGCACGCACCTCCGGAAGCGCGACATTCCTGAGCGGTGCCGGCAACGAAATTGGCTTTGATCAAAGCCCATTCAACAAGAGCTGGAACGGTGGCCAGCAGTAGCCAGACAACCAAAATCGTCAGCAAACTGTTCAATGGGGATGAAAAAAGCTGAGTCTTGATCCAGGTCCAAGCACTGCGCTGCACGGGTGGGGACTGAACTTCGGGAACTGAAGAAGAAGTATTGGCAGAACTCATTTCAACGCTCCACCAACGCAATGCGTTTGTTGTACCAATTCATGAAAATCGAAATCGACAAGCTAACAGTCAGATAGGCCGCCATGATAATCATGATGCCCTCGATCGCCTGTCCAGTCTGATTGAGAGTGGTGTTAATGACCGAAACAATGTCCGGATATCCAATCGCCACGGCAAGAGAACTGTTTTTCGTGATGTTGAGATACTGGCTTGTCATCGGAGGAATGATCACCCTGAGGGCCTGAGGCAATACAATCAATCGCAACACAAGGGAATTGCGCAATCCCAGCGAACCGGCCGCTTCCCACTGCCCCTGGTTAACGGCCTGGATGCCCGATCGAACAACCTCGGCAATAAATGCTGATGTGTAGATCACCAAGCCGAGCAACAAGGCTGCGAACTCCGGCGAAAGGGTCAATCCTCCGACAAAGTTAAAACCCTTTAGAACCGGCATATCCACAGTCAGGCTTGCGCCGCTTAGCAACCAGAAAGCAATCGGCAATCCGAAAATCAGCGGAATGCCCACTCGATAAACCGGAAAAAACTGACCGGTTTTTTCCTGACGTTTTCGCGACCAGCGAGCAATCAATACAATCGCCACGATCGCCGTCACAAGCCCCATGCTTAGCCAGGCAAGTCCATCGCCTTCAAGCCATGGCACCTTCACGCCGCGATTGGATATAAACACACCGGGCAGAGGCTGAAAAGCCTTTCGCGGACCGGGCATAGATTCGGAAATAATGGAGTACCAGAAAAAAAGCTGCAGCAGCAACGGTACATTGCGCATGACTTCGACGTAAATGCTGGCGATTTTCCGAACAAGCCAATTTTTGGAGAGTCGCGCGATACCGATTAGTGTGCCTAAAATTGTTGCAAGCACAATACCGACTGCGGCAATGCGCAGTGTGTTGGCCAAACCGACAGCGACAGCGCGTCCATAGGTATCGGCCGGCGCGTAATCAATGAGCGACTCACCGATGGCAAAGCCAGCCTCACGCGTCAAAAATCCGAACCCGGTCGCAATATTGCGAACCGACAGGTTATGCAGTGTGTTGTGCACCAAAAACCAAACAATGCCACCAACACAGCCAAGGGCTAGGATTTGATAAATAATTGAACGCACGCGCGGGTCGTTCCAAGACATCCGTCTGGAAGGCGGCGTACTTGACTGAATTTTGCTCATGAATGGGTCGTTTAAAAAGCCGTACAGCGCGCAATACACGCTCAAACAACTGGCAAGACCTGAAACGGGGCGATCGCATCACGCGATCGCCCCAAGACTAGCACTTACTTAGCTTAGCGAATTGGCCAAGCATACATGATGCCGCCCTTGTTCCATTGCTGGTTCAAACCACGCGGCAATTTCAAGGGGCTGTCTGCACCGACGTTGCGCTCAAAACTTTCGCCGTAGTTACCCACTTGCTTGACGATGTTGTAAGCCCACTTGTCATCGACTCCCAAGTTCTTGCCCATGCCAGGCGTCACACCCAGAATACGCTGAACGTTAGGATTAGTGCTCTTGAGCATTTCGTCCACGTTTTTGGAGGTAATACCGTATTCTTCGGCTTCAATCATGGCAAACAGCGCCCAACGGATCACGTTGAACCACTGCTCGTCACCCTGGCGAACCATCGGGCCAAGAGGCTCTTTGGAAAAATCTTCGGGCAAAATGATGTACTGATCAGGATTTTGCATGGCTGAGCGGCTGCCGGCGATACCCGATTTGTCGGTGGTATACGCATCACAACGACCGGAAACAAAGGCGCCAACCACTTCATCCAGCTTTTCGATCACAACCGGCTTGAAGGTAATGTTGTTCGCACGGAAAAAGTCGGCCAAATTCAATTCGGTCGTCGTGCCTGGCTGAACGCAAACCGTCGCACCGTTCAGCTCTTTAGCGCTTTTAACGCCCAGATCCTTGCGCACAATCACGCCCTGACTGTCGTAGTAATTCACGCCTGCGCCCAGCATGCCCAACGTCGTGTCGCGAGTCAGTGTTTGAGTCGTGTTACGTGTCAAAACATCGATTTCACCAGACTGAAGAGCGGTAAAACGCTGTTGCGACGTCAGGGGAGTGACTTTAAATTTGGTCGAATCGCCGAACATGGTTGCTGCGACGGCACGGCACATATCAACGTCGAGACCTTTCCAGACACCTTTGCTGTCTGCTGCCGAGAAGCCGATCACGCCTGTCGAGACGCCGCACTGCACAAATCCTTTCTTTTTAACGTTATCGAACGTCGCGCCGGCCTGAGCGGCGGAGCTGGCAGCGAGCATCGCGGCAGCAACTGCGGCAAACTTAAGAAATTTCATGTTTAGTTCTCCAGATCACAACAAATTTAGCCGACAAAACTATTCAGCCAAGGGCACAAAGTGCGGGTAACGGATCGTAACTGCACTCTGGAAATGACTGTATGGGGGAAATCCCTTGCCGTCAATGGTACCTTAATCAGTGGGAGTTAATATTAGGGCTTACTTTGCGTACTCAAATATGATCGAATTCCAGCACGTTTTTAAATCTTATGGCCGAGGCCGCAACATTCTGGTCGATATCACCTTTCGCGTGCAGGCCGGTGAGTTCATTTTCGTCGCAGGCCCGTCCGGAGCGGGTAAATCGACCTTGCTCAAAATGATCGGGGGGCTCGAACCATCATCCCGGGGCTCAATTCAGGTCAATGGACAACGTCTCGACCAGCTTCCCAAGCGAGCCCGCCCTTATCTGAGGCGCGCGGTAGGCGTGATTTTACAAGACACCCACCTGCTTTATGACCGAAGCGCTATTCACAATGTTTTACTTCCGCTTGCCGTCACCGGCCTGGAGCCCAAACTCGCCCTTGCCCGCGCCCGAGCAGCACTCGAGAAGGTTGGCCTGTCGACAAAAGAAGATATCAATCCAATCGAACTATCTGGCGGCGAACAGCAACGCCTTGCCATTGCCAGGGCTATCGTCAATAAACCCGCCATTCTCATCGCGGACGAGCCAACCGCCAACCTGGATCGGGAAACCGCACGCAAGATCATGTCGGTTTTTAAAGACTTTAACCGCGTCGGGGTCACAACACTGATCGCGTCGCACGATGAAGAGTTGATGGCCGAATACGCTAGCCGCACATTCAGGATCGAACCGGGCAAATTTACCGACCTGTCCAGCCCACGTGCGATGCAATCCAACGGCATGGCCGGATATTCAAGCCAGAGAAATTAAGCATGAAAAGGATACTGCGCCAACACTTTTACGCTTTAACGGTCACACTCAGACGATTGATCGCACAGCCTTTTTCATCGCTCGCCAATTTACTGGTCATTGCGCTTGCACTGTCTTTACCTCTGCTGGGCGTATCCCTGCTGGTATCGGTTCAACCGGTCGCAAAGGATCTTTCAGTTACACCCGAGCTGACAGTCTTTCTGAAAACAGATGCCGCAAAGGGGCAGGCGGATCAAATCGCAACACGAATCCGCAAAGAACATGCGGGCGATCTGGAGTCGGTTCGCGTTGTGACTCGTGATGCTGCATTGAATGAACTACGAGCGAATCCAGCCTGGGAACAAGCATTAAAGGTCTTGCCGAGCAACCCATTGCCTGACGCCGTAATTGTGACTCTGCGCCCCGGAGACGATCTGGCAAACCGAGCAGACACGCTTGCCCAGACATGGCGCAAGTGGTCGGGCGTAGACTTGGTCCAACTCGACAGTGCCTGGGTTCAACGGTTGGAGGCCTTATTGCGTTTCGCGCGCATAGGACTTTTGCTGTTGGCGATCAGCGTCGCCCTTGTCGTGCTGGCTACTGTTTTTAACACTGTACGCATGCAAGCCTTGTCTCAGCGCGAAGAAATCGCCGTAGCTCGTCTTGTTGGTGCAACCGAATCCTTTGTCCGCCGTCCCTTTCTATATTTGGGTGCAATTACCTGTACGCTTGCGGCACTCATCGCAATAGGCGTCGCACATTTAGCACTGATACCTCTTAATCAAGCGCTTTCAAGTTTGGCTCGAAGTTACGATTCTGAATTCGCATTGGCCTTACCGCCGGTCTCCATACTGATTCTGGCCATTATTTTTGTGGCAATATTGGGTTCGCTGTCTGCGCGTTGGTCGGTACAACGAAACACCCGGTTCTAATTGGTCATGGCGTTCAAGCTTGCGACCCGATTGGTTGCCTGGCAACGTCAGCACGGCAGGCACGACTTGCCCTGGCAAAACACTAAGGACCCCTATCGGGTGTGGCTCTCGGAAATCATGTTGCAACAAACACAAGTTGCGGCAGTTGTTCCGTACTATCAGCGATTTATGGATCGTTTTCCGGATGTGGAAGCACTAGCTTGCGCACCGGCAGAAGATGTCATGTCGCTTTGGGCCGGCCTGGGATACTACGCAAGGGCCCGCAACCTTCACGCATGTGCTCGATCCGTTATGCAGGACTGGGGAGGACGATTCCCACCCGATGCGAAACGACTCGCAACTTTGCCAGGCATCGGACCATCCACTGCCGCGGCGATAGCATCCTTTTGTTATGCCGAACGCATCGCCATATTGGATGGCAACGTCAAGCGGGTATTCGCCAGGTATTTTGCAATCGAAGGCGATGTAACAACCAAGCCAGTCGAACAATCACTATGGAAGCAAGCGACCGACGCCTTACCCACCGCGATCCAACTCAAACGGGATCCGGATATCATGACAGCGTATACACAGGGATTGATGGATCTAGGCGCGACACTTTGCACAAAACATCAACCAGCGTGCCTGACTTGTCCGATAAAAAAAGATTGCCAAGCCCATATCCAAGGCCGCACGCGCGAATTACCCTGGCCTCGAGCACGCAAAACGACTCCCGAACGTACTACTGGCATGCTTATCGCATGCCATCAAGGCAGAATTCTGCTTGAAAAGCGTCCCGAATCGGGTATCTGGGGCGGATTATGGAGCTTGCCGGAAGTTCAAAGCGATACACCGGTTGAACAATATTGCGATCGTTTTGGCTTGAAGGCAAAACAAACTCACAGCCTGACGCCGTTTCAACATGTGTTCACGCATTTCAGGCTGACGATCTTTCCGGTCATTGCCTATCTTGGAAGCAACCGTTTTACCAAGTCTCAGATTGCGACTCGAACAGACCGGCTCGAATGGATCACGGTCAAAGATCTGCACACTCTCGGTTTGCCCGCGCCCGTACGAAAATTGCTCAAAGGACTTTTAACTGACAATATGCTCGGCTGAACGATTGATGAGTTACTGCTGCGGCGGCCGATATTTACTGATGCTCATCAAAATACCGCAAGCAATGCCTATTGTCAGCAATGCCGTACCGCCATAACTTAGCAATGGCAGGGGCACGCCCACGACAGGAAGAATTCCCGTCACCATTCCGATATTTACGAATACATAAATGAATAAAACCATTGTCAGCGCACCGGCAAGCAGGCGACTGAAGTGCGTCGGAGCCCTCACCGCGATGGTCAAACCTCGTGCCAGCAAGAGGGAATAAAGCAAAAGCAACATGACGCCGCCATACAAACCAAACTCTTCGGAAAAGACGGCGAAGATAAAGTCTGTCGTCCTTTCGGGAATAAAGTCCAGGTGTGTCTGCGTTCCGTTCATATACCCTTTGCCGTAAACACCACCCGAACCTACGGCGATGGTGGATTGAATCGTATGAAACCCCTTGCCCAAAGGATCGGTGCTCGGATCAAGCAATGTGCAAATACGATGTTTTTGATAGTCATGTAAAACGACCCAATCAAAGTCGTCATCGCACAAATCTTCCTGAAAAGCGATGATTGAACCGATGCCGATCACGCCAACGATCACGACAGGCAATAACAACTTAAAAGGAAGTCCGGCAAAATAAATCACGCAAAAGCCTGCGCCAAACACTAATAATGCCGTTCCTAAATCGGGCTGTTTGACGATCAGCAAAAAAGGAATCGCCAGCAATACGGCCGAGACGAAAAAATCAAAAAATCGCATCGTTCCTTCACGAAAGCTGAAATACCAGGCAAGCATCAGTGGTGCTGCAATCTTCATCATTTCAGACGGCTGAATTCGCGTAAAGCCCAGATTAAGCCAACGGGTGGCGCCTTTGCTCGTATCGCCAAAAAAGAACACGCCAAGCAATAACAAGACACCGACAACATAAAACGGCACGGCAAGCTTGGAAATAATGTGCGGTGGCGTCATTGCGACGATCCACATCGCAAGGAATGCAACAATGAAATTTCGACTCTGGTCCGCAAAGCGCCAATCAGTCCCGCCAACAGCGGAATGCATCACCAACAACCCCACCAGCGCAAGCACCATCAAAATCAGCATCAACGGCCAATCAATCGCATGGACCATTCTTCGCAAAAAATTGAATATATATTTCATTGCGTCGACTCGACTTCTTTGCTTTCGACTACGGGTCGTTCGGTCACTGTCTGCTTGACTTGAGACGTTACCGGGGATTTAGGTTTGTCTTGCCCTTTAAGCAACCAGGCATCAAACACCTTGCGAGCGATCGGTGCGGCAACACTTCCACCCCAGCCAGCATTTTCAACAATAATAGCAACTGCGATCGTCGGGTTCGCTGCCGGTGCGAACGCCATGAACAAGGCATGGTCACGCAATCTTTCATCGATCGCGTTGGCACGGTATTTGGAACCCCGCAAGCTATATACCTGTGCAGTTCCGGTCTTTCCGGCTGCGGCATAAGCTGAACCTGCGAATGCTTGCCTAGCCGTACCGGAAGTGGTGACATCGGCCAACGCCCTTTTAATAACCTGGATATTTTCTTTCTTCAGTGGAATTTTGTATGACGCTTCGGCAACAGTTGGCTTTCGCTCCCCCGTAGTGGCATTTTCGATTTGCTTGACCAAGTGAGGTTTCATATAGGTCCCATCATTGGCCAAAACAGCAGTGGCCTGGGCCAACTGCATCAAGGTGAAAGAGTTATAGCCTTGTCCGACGGCAACAGATATGGTTTCTCCAGCATACCAACGCTGCTGTTCTTTCTTTTTATAAGCACTACGTTTCCAGTCCGTCGAAGGGAGTACCCCGCGCTTTTCCCCATCGATATCAATACCCGTCAACTGGCCGAAGCTGAAAGGCTTCATGAAATCATGCAAACCATTCACGCCAATTTCGGGTCCAAGGGAATAAAAGTAAGTATCCGAGGATACAACTAACGCAAAATGCATATCGATTGAACCGAATGCTGTTGACCCTGAATTTCGAAACCTTTGGCCACCAAACTCAAAATATCCAGGATCGGAAATCCGATCCGTGGCTCGACGCTTGTTCAATTCAAGTGCGGCCAACGCAACAAATGGTTTATACGTGGAACCAATCGGATATGTTCCACTGATCGGACGGTTCACAAGAGGATGGTCCGGCGATTCGTTTAGTTGCTTCCAGCTTTCGACATCAATCCCATCAATAAACAGATTCGGATCGAAGGATGGTTGCGATACAAATGCAAGTACATCGCCTGTGGCCGGCTCAATGGCAACCAGTGCCCCACGTTGATCTTTGAAAGCATCCTCTGCGACCCGCTGAAGATTCATATCAAGCGAAAGCACCAGGTTCGAGCCCGGAATCGGATCTGTCCGACGTAAAACACGAACCGGCTTTCCCCTGGCAGTCACCTCAACTTCCTGAACGCCTGTCTTGCCGTGCAAAGCTGTCTCGTATGTTTTCTCGATTCCTTTTTTACCGATGACGTCCGTACCGCGATAGTTACCCAACCGCCCTGAATCATCCAGCTCGTTGAGGTCCGACTCTGAAATGCGACCGATATATCCTATGACATGGGCAGCCGATTTTCCTTGCGGGTACTCTCTGACCCAGCGAGCCCGTAATTCGACACCGGGAAAATTAAACGAGTGGGCCGAAAACCAGGCGGCTTCGGTTTCATTTAAATTATTACGCAACACCACACTCGAATAGCGACCCGACTCGGCAACACGTCTTTTAAAGCGTCGCTGATCAACACTGCTGATATGGACGATCGGCATCAACTGACTGAAAAGTTCGTCTAGATTTCCGACACGGGCAGGCACAACCTCGAGGGTATAGCTTAAATGGTTACGCGCTAGCACTTCGCCATTGCGATCAACGATTTCACCGCGTCTGGGCGGAATCGGAACCACTGCAATCCGATTACTGTCCGCCCGAGCGGCTAGGCCTTCATGACGCTCAACCTGCAAAACCCAGAACCGACCAACCAATAATCCGAAGCAGATGAGCGCTACCGCCCCCGCAACCAAGGCGCGCAGCAAAAAGCGTCCTTTCTGCTGTTGGCTGGTTTTTTTAAACTCGAACATGCCGAACCGACCATTAGACTGAAGTGGCATCGGCATCGGACATACGATGCTGAGGCAGTAAAAGCAGCCAGCCAACCGCTGGCCAAAGGGCTGCAGTCAAAATAACGCCAATGGTCCACGTCCAGCCGGCCCAATAATTCGCCAGCCAAGCATTGATCAGAACGCCGGACAGTTTTGCAAAGAAAAAAACTGGCAGCATATGCAATCCCTGGCTCCAGAGATCAAAGCGCAATAGTCGTCGATGCAACACATTCGCTCCATAGCAAACAATCGTGTAGGTCAGTGCCTGCAAACCCAATGGGCCGACATCATGCACATCCATCATTAGGCCGAACACAAACCCCACCAGCATCCCAACCCTTCTGGAGTCGTGCACTGCCCAAAAAGCAATCACCAGCAAAAGCAGATCGGGCGCGGCTTGCCACTGACGCCAGGGAAGCAAAGACAACATGAAGACAGCGATCAACGTCCCCCAAATAAAGCGCGGACTTGCCGCGTTCTCGATAGGATCGGGGTGAACACCATGAGGCCGGGGGACAGGTGGGCGAGCTGAGCGGACACGCAAACCGGAATGTTCACTTTGATTTTGACGTCGCACCACTTTGCTCCGAATTGGGGATGGAAGGTTTGACGGCAAATGGTGCCACGCCCTGATCCAGCGGCACCTGCAAAATCAAAAAGTGTCGGTATCGTTCTGGATGCGAAGATGGCTGCGCTTGAGCACGGGCAAAACCGGTTGAAGAATTTCGCTCAACCTTTTCGATTTTACCGACCGATAAACCGGGTGGAAATACCCCGCCCACACCACTTGTCACCAGTAAGTCGTCTTCACGAATATCGGCATCACTCGAAAAATAACGCACTTCGACCTTGCCGGGTGTTGTCGAGCCAAAGGCAATTAAACGCAGTCCGTTTCGCAAAATCTGAACCGGAATCGATACAACCTCGTCGGTCAACATGGCAGCCTCAGAAGACATGGGGGTTACGCGAATGATCTGCCCGACCACCCCACCCTCATCAATCACAGGCATTCCCGGCAAAATACCATCGCGACTACCTTTATTAAAAACAATGCGCCTATTGAATGCATTAGCGGGTTCGTAAAGAACCTCCACTACGATGGCAGGCTGATCGACCGCCTTATCGAATACGCCCATCAGTCGTCTGAGTTGCGCGTTCTCCGCCGCTAGTTGAGCAGAATGGCTGGTCATCTGCGCCAGCTCGATTCGCTGACGCTGCAATCCTTCGTTTTCGGCCCGGATTTCAGCCGCTGCGTTATACCAATCGCCCATGGTCACCACCGCATCGCGAGGCAACATGACGGCACGTTGAAAAGGATAAAGAAATACGGAAACAGCTTGACGCAAGGGATTGAGGGTTTTCCAATTTGCATCGGAAACAAGCAAGACGATTGCTATCAGAGCAAGCAAAGCAAGCTTGACCTCTGCGGCCGGGCCACGTCGAAACAACCTGAGGGTGGCATGTCGTTGCATGAAAACTCAATACGAACAGAGCGCCATGCCGTCAGCACGGCGACAAACACATTTCAGACGGAACCCGAAACATTCAAACCGGGTCCGCAGACTTGATTAGTCGTTGATAAAAATCGCGCCGAGCTTTTCGAGATGCTCCAGAGCGTCACCACATCCACGCACCACACACGTCAGTGGATCTTCGGCCACAATAACCGGCAACCCGGTTTCCTCCTGAAGCAAACGATCCAGATCTCGCAAAAGCGCGCCACCACCCGTCAAAGAGATTCCCTTATCGGTAATATCAGCTCCCAACTCTGGAGGAGTATTCTCCAGAGCGATTTTGACTGCGGACACAATTTGATTGAGCGGATCAGTCAGGGATTCGAGAATTTCGTTGGACGAGACGGTAAAGCTACGCGGCACACCTTCAGCAAGATTGCGCCCCTTCACTTCGATCTCACGCACTTCAGATCCTGGAAAGGCAGACCCAATTTCTTTCTTGATCAGCTCGGCGGTCGGTTCGCCAATCAGCATTCCGTAATTACGGCGAATGTAGTTGACGATAGCCTCATCGAACTTATCGCCGCCAACCCGAACGGATCCTTTGTAGACCATGCCGCCTAGCGAAATCACGGCGACTTCGGTTGTGCCGCCTCCGATATCCACCACCATGGATCCGCTTGCATCCGATACATTCAGGCCCGCGCCGATTGCGGCGGCCATAGGCTCTTCGATCAGATAAACCTGACTTGCGCCGGCGCCAAGTGCGGATTCGCGGATGGCTCGACGTTCGACTTGTGTGGACCCGCAAGGAACGCAAACAATAATTCGAGGACTTGGCGCAAGCATGTTACGTGGATGCACCATACGTATGAATTGCTTGAGCATCTGCTCAGTCACGGTGAAGTCGGCGATCACCCCATCTTTCATCGGTCGAATCGCTTCGATGTTTCCGGGAACGCGGCCCAACATCTGCTTTGCTTCGCGACCCACTGCTTGAATAATTTTTTTGCCTCCCGGTCCACCATCATGACGTATGGCGACTACGGACGGTTCGTCCAGGACGATACCTTTACCACGAACATAAATGAGCGTGTTGGCGGTACCGAGATCGATCGCCATATCACTGGAAAAATAACTACGGAGGAATCCGAACATGAGAGCTCAGCCAGAGAAAAATTGAAGCACGCGTTAATCGTGCGGACATTTGGGCAAACGCTAGCGTGGAACGTGTTCTCAACACGCTGCGAATAGCCCCTTATCATAACTTATAATTCGTCTGGATTCGTCAAGACAACCATTGGCTCATCCGGATATTCCCCGACCCTCTTCATGGTCAAAACCGCATGTTTTCGAGTACGCCCTAGGGATTACTTGCTTACATGTACAAACTCTGATTAAAGCGAAATTTATGGCTTTTACCGAACAAGAAGTCATTCGCATCGCGCGTCTGGCACGCCTGCGACTCACTAACGAGCAAATTAGCCGAGCTCAAATCGAACTTGGCGAAATTCTGGGCTTGATTCAAGAGCTTCAAGCAGTCGACACCAAGGGGATCGAGCCACTTGCCCACCCTTTGGCCGCCACCTCCGATATCCAACTACGCCTTCGCGAGGATATCGTGACCGAAGCGGGTTCAACCGAACGGCGACTGGCCTTGATGGCAAATGCCCCCGGCGCGCGCGATGGATTATTTCTGGTCCCCAAGGTGATTGAATAAGATGGCCTCCGTACTTCATCAATTTGACGGCCTGACAGCACTGCGTCATGCCCTGCAAAGCAAAAAAATCAGCGCGACTGAATTGGCCCAGGATTGCCTGCGACAGATTCAAACGCAACAGCCGTTAAACGCATTTGTGCACGTCGACGCTGGCTTGACGCTTGACCAGGCACGTCTGGCCGACAAAAAACTGGCTGAAGGCACGGGCGGACCGCTGACAGGGATTCCAATCGCCCACAAAGACGTGTTTGTCACTCGCGGATGGCGCAGCACGGCAGGCAGCAACATGCTCAAGAATTACGTGAGTCCTTTTGACGCAACAGTTGTAGACAATCTGCTTCAAGCAGGCACTGTTTCCTTAGGCAAACTGAACTGCGATGAATTCGCCATGGGCTCAAGCAACGAACATTCAGCCTTTGGTCCCACGCAAAATCCTTGGGATTCGACAGCCGTCCCTGGCGGATCCTCCGGCGCATCGGCTGCGGCTGTTGCCGCACGACTTGTCATGGCTTCAACAGGAACAGACACAGGTGGATCTGTTCGCCAACCCGCCGCGCTTTGCGGCGTCAGTGGAATCAAACCCACCTATGGCACCGTGTCGCGCTACGGAATGATTGCTTATGGATCCAGCTTGGATCAGGCTGGACCGATAGCACGCAGCGCGGAAGATCTTGTCGAAGTCCTGGACACCATGAGTGGTTTTGATCACCGCGACTCGACTAGCGCCGAATATTGCAACGGTATTGCGAACACGCAGGGACGAATCCGAAACGACTTTGCTATGCATAATCAACGCTTCGGACTGGATGCCACCCTCCCTCTGAAAGATTTACGCATAGGCGTTCCTAAAGAATATTTTGGTGAAGGCTTATCAACCGATGTCGCCAACGCGATCGAAAACGCGCTTGCACAATTCGAAAAGCTTGGTGCAAAGCGTGTTGAAATTTCCCTGCCGCGCACACGTCTGTCGATTCCGGCTTATTACGTCATTGCTCCGGCTGAAGCCTCCAGCAATCTTTCTCGCTACGACGGCGTGCGATATGGCCATCGCAGTGAATCCTATACGGATTTGGCCGATATGACAGGACGTTCGCGCGCTGAGGGTTTTGGCTCTGAAGTTCAGCGACGCATTTTGATCGGCACCTATGTGCTTTCCCATGGCTATTATGATGCCTATTACCTGCAGGCTCAGAGGTTACGCCGACTCATCGTCGACGACTTCAAGTCTGCATTAGGTGCGCAATGCGATGTCATCATGGGGCCGGTTACGCCTGCCGTGGCAAAACAGATAGGCACTAACACCGATGATCCAACCGCAGATTGGTTGGCCGACATATACACTCTCAGCCTAAACCTGGCCGGACTTCCCGGCATGTCCATTCCATGCGGTTTTGCTTCCGGAGCTTCAGGCAAGCAGTTGCCGATCGGCCTGCAAATCATCGGCAACTATTTTGATGAAGGACGCCTACTGGCCGTCGCCCATCAATATCAGCAGGTCACTGACTGGCATCAACGCAACGCGGGGCAAGCATAATGGCATGGGAAGTCGTCATCGGACTCGAAACACACGTACAGCTTTCGACTCAAACCAAGATTTTTTCGGGTAGCAGCACGCGCTACGGCGCTTTGCCCAATACCCAAGCCAATGAAGTGGACATGGCGTTACCGGGCACGCTGCCTGTGCTGAATATTGGAGCAGTCGAAAGAGCCATTCGCTTCGGTTTGGCGATAGACGCAACTGTCGCCCCCTACTCGGTTTTCGCTCGCAAAAACTATTTCTATCCGGATCTGCCCAAAAACTATCAGATCAGCCAGATGGATCATCCGGTAGTCATTGGCGGCAAAGTTTCATTCTTTGTCGGAGATGTCGAGAAAACACTCAACCTCACGCGTGCTCATCTCGAAGAAGATGCAGGCAAGTCCATGCATGACGACTTTGTCGGCCCGCACGGCGAAGCATCCAGCGGAATCGATCTGAACCGTTGCGGAACCCCGCTTCTGGAAATCGTAACGGAGCCTGAGTTGCGCTCTGCCGCTGAAGCCGTCGCCTACGCAAAAACACTACACAGTCTTGTCATGTGGCTTGGCATTTGCGATGGCAATATGCAAGAGGGCTCCTTTCGAATCGATGCGAACGTTTCTGTCCGTCCGGAAGGACAAAAGGAATTTGGTACGCGCTGTGAAGTCAAAAACGTCAACTCCTTCCGATTTCTGGAGCGGGCAATTCAGTATGAAGTACGCAGACAGATCGAACTAATCGAAGACGGCGGAAAAGTCGTTCAAGAAACCCGCCTCTACGATGCTGACCGCGACGAAACACGAAGCATGCGCAGCAAAGAAGACGCGCACGACTATCGCTACTTCCCCGATCCTGACTTGCCACCGCTGGTGATTGCCCCGGAATGGATCGAAGCCGTCCGTCAATCCATGCCTGAGCTACCAGCCAATTTGCGCTCCCGGTTTGTCGGCGACTATGGACTTGCCCCGGTAGACGCAGCGAACCTGACATCTAGTCGCGAGCTTGCCGAATACTTCGAACAGACAGCGAAGGCGCTTCCTGCCGGACAAGCCAAAATGGCCGCCAACTGGATCATGGGTGAAGTATCTGCCGTTTTAAATCGGGAAGAAAAACACATCTCGGAGTCACCTGTCTCGGCAGCAATGCTTGCTGCATTGCTCAATCGCATCATCGACGGAACCATTTCAAACAAGATTGCCAGAGATGTTTTTGCTGCCATGTGGGCAGGTGAGCAAGGCGGACAACCTGACGCGATCATCGAAGCCAAAGGGCTGAAACAAATCAGCGACTCGGGAGCAATCGAAGGAATGATTGATGCCGTTCTCGCGGACAATCCAGCCATTGTTGCCGAATACCGAGCCGGAAAACAAAAGGCATTCAACTCCCTGGTCGGTCAAATCATGAAAGCGGCAAAAGGAAAGGCCAACCCTCAACAAGTTAACGACGTACTGAAGTCAAAACTGGATGCATAAACTGTGATGCATCACTTGGTTCGCGGTCACAAACTGCGTCTCGCGAACCAAGTTCAGTGCAAATCAGATCAAATTCCGTAACGCGTACGGTAGTCCAGCACAGCGTTTTTATACTGCGCAAACTCGGGATTGTTTTCAAGCAGCGCCAGAATATCCGTTAGCGAAGCAATGCTGATGACGGGCAATCCATAACGCTGCTCAACCTCCTGGACTGCCGAATGAGCGGATAATTGCCCCTCACTGCCTGCGCGCTCCATCCGATCCATGGCGATCAATACGGCTGCAGGCTGCGCCCCGGCACCACGAATAATATCGACCGATTCACGAACCGAAGTGCCCGCAGTGATCACATCATCGATAATCACAACCTTACCCTTGAGAGGAGCCCCCACCAAGACGCCACCCTCGCCATGATCTTTTGCTTCTTTACGGTTATAAGCAAACGGGATATCTCGTCCCTGCATCGCGGCATGTCCGGCAAGCGCTACGGATGTCGCCGTGGCCAGCGGTATTCCCTTGTAAGCCGGTCCAAACAACATATCGAACGGAACTTTGGAATCTACTAGCGCTTGCGCATAAAATTGCGATAATCGCCCGACCGAGGCACCTGAATTGAACAGACCGGCATTAAAGAAATATGGACTGGTGCGCCCGGATTTTGTTACGAAACTACCAAACCTAAGCACCCCTTGATTCAAGGCAAATTGAACAAACGCAAGACGATCCGAACCCGTTGACATGAGCACTCCTGAAATGTGTGGCATGGGCGACATTATCTCACCGACCTGGAGTATTCCTTGCTTCGTATCACTTCACTTAACCTGAACGGCATTCGCTCAGCCTACAACAAAGGGTTGCTTGACTGGCTCAAAATCAATCAAGCCGATATCTTGTGTCTGCAAGAGCTTAAAGCTCACCTTGCGGATATCCATGATGACTTGCAACATCCGCTGGACTACAACGGACATTTCTGCACCGCCGAGAAGAAAGGCTACAGCGGGGTTGGCATATATCTGCGTCAGCAGCCGGAGCGTATTTTGCGAGGCATGGCATGCGAAGAGTTCGATAGTGAAGGTCGAATACTGCGGGCGGACTGGAAAGATATTTCCGTCATCAGCGCTTATCTGCCTTCAGGATCAAGCGGCCCCGAACGACAAGAGGCCAAGTTTAGATTTCTGGAAAAATTCGGCCCCTGGTTACAAAACTTGATGGATGACCACAAAAATTCAGGTCGCGAATATGTCATCTGCGCGGACTGGAACATCGCCCACAAGGAGATCGATCTTAAAAACTGGAAGTCCAATCAGAAGAATTCCGGCTTTACGCCCGAAGAGCGCGCATGGATGACGCATGTGATCGATGAAATAGGGTTTGTCGATGTTTTCAGGCAACTAGATCCACGACCTGAACAATACACCTGGTGGAGCAATCGCGGCCAAGCGTGGGCTAAGAACGTCGGGTGGCGGCTTGATTATCAACTCACCACGCCTGGAATCGCAGCGAAGGCTCGCGCGACAAGCATTTATAAGGATCAGCGATTCTCCGACCATGCCCCGCTCACGATCGATTACGACGTAACCTTGCGCTGACAACTCAAAGAGAGTCTATTCGCTCAATATCCTTGCGACGCCATACCAGAAGCAACAAACCGGGAATCGCGATCAGCACGGTCAACACAAAAAAGGTTGGCCATCCTGCGAATTGAACTAACGGCGGAGTTAAAGGTCCGGCCAGATATGTGCGTCCAACAGCGGACAAAGCGGAAAGCAAAGCAAATTGCGTTGCCGAAAACTGACGATTGCACAGACCCATCAGCAATGCGACAAATGCGGCCGTTCCCATGCCGCCACACAAATTTTCAAGGCCAATGGCAAGTGCCATCAGCAAAATGCTGTGCGGACTTACGGATATCAGCCAAAAGCCTAGATTGGATACACCCTGCAATATTCCAAAAAACAATAACGAACGATACAAACCAAGCTTGGCCATCAAAGCCCCGCCGGTCAGCGCGCCAACGATTGTTGCCGCCAGCCCCAACAACTTGTTGACCGTACCAACTTCGGTTGCAGTAAATCCGGCGGCGCGAATCAGGAAAGTTGTCGATAGCGCACCGGCAAAAGCATCACCAAGCTTATAGAGAACGATCAACACAAGTACAGTAAGCGCTTCGGGCCGCGAGAAAAATTCCTTGAATGGCTCTATAACTGCAAGTGTCAGGGACCGCGGCGGCTGAGCCTGCTCTTGCGGTTCAGGCGCCCAGAACGTCGCTAGCGCGCAGATCAGCATCAATAGCGCCATCAATATGTACATGCGCCCCCATCCCAGCCACTGATCAGCCAAAATCAATGCGAGCCCTCCGGATACGAGCATGGCAAGACGGTAACCCAACACGGATAATGCGGCGCCGGCGCCTCGCTCTTCCTTGTGCAGGACATCACTTCTATAGGCATCAAACGCGATGTCCTGGCTAGCCGAAAAAAATGCGACCCCAACAGCAACAAACGCCAATGGCAACAAAGCCTGCCCCGGAGAAAGCAGTCCCATCAGCATCAGCCCAAGCGCCAACATGATTTGCATCAACAGCATCCAGCCCCTTCGACGCCCCAGAAACGGGGGTGCATAGCGATCGATCAGGGGAGCCCATAAAAATTTAAGCGTGTAAGCGGAACCAACAAGCGTCAGAAATCCGATTTCCTGGAGCGATACATTCTCAACTGTCGCCCAAGCCTGCAACGTTCCACCAGTGAGCGCAAGCGGCAATCCGCTGGCAAAACCAAGCGCCAGCAATGGCGCAACACGTCGTCGCAGATAGAGTTGCGATGCCTTTAAGGGCTGAGGATTCTCCCCCCCCGTCACGACCGAATCGGATGGTTGTGTTACAGACGGTTTGTTCATTATCGACTCATCCTAGCCGGGACGTGCGGTAAAACGGTATGCCGCAAGCGTACTACGCCAACCGGCCAACCATTTGACCTCATGCGAATCGTTGAAAGTGGCTCGCTCCAATATCGTAAATCCCAGCTTGTCTGCCAGTCTCTCGAAATCCTTCAGTGTGCAAAGATGGATATTGGGCGTGTCATACCAGTCATAGGGCATCTGTCCGGTGACAGGCATGCGCCCCATCAGAATCGACCACCCATGCGGCCAATAACCGAAATTAGGGAACGAAACCACTCCTTGCCGTGCCACCCTGGCCATTTCACGCAGGATGTGTTCTGTGTTGTGCATGGATTGCAAGGTCTGAGACAACACCACAGTATCGAATTGCTGGTCATCAAACATCGCCAATCCGTCTTCAAGGTTTTGCTGTATCACATGCACGCCGCGCTGAACGCAAGCCAGTACCCTTTCATCGCTAATTTCGACGCCAACACCCTGAACCCGCTTGGTTTGCTTGAGATAGGCCAGCAAAGTGCCATCACCACATCCCAGATCAAGCACTCTTCGCTCGGGCTCAATCCAATCTGAAATACGCGCAAGATCATCACGCAATCGGACATTATTTGTCATCATGCCGACACCTCATTTGAAATCGACGCATTCGGAATCGTTGTCGCGATTCGGGAAAAATAGGCCCGCATCACGCCATGGTATCGGGAATCATCCAATAAAAATGCATCATGTCCATGGGGCGCATCGATTTCGGCATAGGTCACAGGCTGACCGTTTTGTAGCAAGGCTCGCACGATCTCACGTGATCTCTCGGGGGCAAATCGCCAATCCGTCGTAAAAGAGACCAACAAATAATCTGCTTTTGCCGGATTAAGCGCGCGCGCCAGATCGCCATCCGTCTCGCGCGCAGGATCAAAATAATCCAAGGCCCTCGTGATCAGCAAATAAGTGTTTGCATCAAAATATCGCGAGAACTTTTCACCCTGGTAACGCAGATACGACTCCACTTCGAATTCGACTCCGTATCCATAGTGATAATCACCGCCTGCCGCCGGCTCACGCTGAGTACGGCCGAATTTTTCAGCCATATCGTCATCAGACAGATAGGTGATATGCCCAACCATACGGGCAACAGACAATCCATGTTTAGGCACGGTATTGTGGGCATAGTAATGCCCGCCATGAAACTGCGGATCTGTAATGATGGCGCGACGGGCAACTTCGTTAAATGCGATATTTTGCGCCGACAGTCTAGGGGTGCTCGCAATCACCACGCAATGAGCAACCCGATGAGGCAAAATAATCGACCAGCTCAATGCCTGCATTCCGCCTAACGAACCACCCATCACAGCGGCAAAACGCTCAATTCCCAACCGATCCGCAACGCGCGCTTGCGCAGCCACCCAGTCCTCTACAGTCAAGACCGGAAAATCCGCCCCCCACGGCTGGCCCGTTTCCGGACGAATTGAAGCAGGACCGGTTGATCCGAAACAAGAACCTAAATTATTGATACCAATCACAAAGAAGACATCTGTATCTACCGGCTTGCCCGGTCCGACCATGTTGTCCCACCAACCAATATCATCAGGATTTTCGGCGGATATCCCCGCAACATGATGCGAAGCATTCAGTGCATGACATATCAATACTGCGTTGCTGGCATCTGCGTTCAATTTGCCATACGTTTCGATTGCCAGCTCGTATTCGTTCAGCGTGTGGCCGCTAGCCAGTGCCAATGGCTCGTTGAATTGTAAAAATTGGGTATGCACAACCCCCACGGATCGAACGTCATTTGCGGAGGCTTGATTTTGGGGCGCTGCGCCCGAAGAGGAGGACGAAGATGTCATACGGACCTTTCTTTAGCTGGATTTATGAGGCGCCCGCAAGCGGATCAAGCAAATCGGCGCCAACTCGGTGACAAGTTTAGCATTGACACAAGCTCTTGGCAGCCTTCACTTTTGCTTTCAGCTTGATACAAAAAATAGCCTAATAATTGCCAAATACAGGGGTTTTGCGAATTTTCAAATTCAAATCCTGCGTTCAAACTACCAAAGTATTAATTTTTACCCCAGAGGAATCCACTTTCATGATCACAA
Source organism: Sheuella amnicola (assembly GCF_010499255.1). Lineage (GTDB taxonomy): Bacteria > Pseudomonadota > Gammaproteobacteria > Burkholderiales > Burkholderiaceae_B > Zwartia > Zwartia amnicola. The sequence goes on along the minus strand of NZ_JAAGRN010000010.1, from coordinate 32,853 downwards.
CGCCGCTGACCGGGCGCGAACTTGAATGCCTGGAGTGGGTATCACACGGCAAAACCAGCTGGGAAATCGGAACAATTCTTGATTTAAGTGAACGCACAGTCAATTTTCATTTGCGCAACGCATGTCAAAAGCTTGGGGTATACGGACGACAACATGCTGTTGCGAAGGCACTTAAATCAGGCATGCTCCCCTACTCCGTGAGCGTCACTTCAATGTCAGTGATCGCATGAACTCTTTGGCATTTTCGGCTGACAGCTCCTTTGCAGGTCCAGAAACGACAACCTGCAACAATACGCCTTGATGAACGAATATTTTTGCCATCATCCGGGAAGGTTGTTGTCCCACAGTGGCTTGAACTTCAAATACATCACCTTTAATGGCCTTGGCAATCAAATCGGAATCGGGCTCACGACTTGACCTGCTCATAAGCGAATCAACCATGCCCTTGATCAATCGATCCGTTGCACCCACCGACCAATCCGAAGGCAACTTCAAATAGCCTACAGAAAAAACGGATTGACCAACAATGGATGAGGTCAGGGAAAACTTAAGATTCACCCCATCAACTGATAACGACCTTTGCTCAGTCTGAACCTTTGACGGAAAGGCAACCATCGCACGATCCTCGGCTACGGATGTCTCGCGCCAGTTGTACTCGGGCGTGCAACCCGTCAGCCCGATCGCTAACGCAAACACCCCTAAAACATAAAACCAAAGGTGCTTCGTCATTCAACATTCCTCTATTTTTGCTAACTGATTCATGACATACACCCTACCTGAATTCGCCTTAAAATCAAATCAAATCAGCATAAGGACTTCCCGTGACCGCACTGTTTTCCCAACGACTCGCCAATCTGAAGGCTCACCCGAATATTTTGCGCCACTCGCTTCGTGGCATCGAAAAGGAAGGGCTTCGGGTTGATTCGGGCGGCGAATTGTCGATGCAGCCTCATCCTTTATCCCTTGGGTCTGCGCTGACTCACCCTAGGATTACGACTGATTATTCGGAAGCCCTGCTTGAACTCATTACCGGAACGCATGACAGGGTTGACGATCTGATTGCCGAAATCAACCAGATACAACGCATCGTTGCTTGCGGGCTGGACGGTGAGGTCATGTGGAACCACTCCATGCCGTCGATTTTGCCGGCAGAGGCTGATATTCCCATTGCATGGTACGGAACTTCGAATACCGGCATGCTCAAACATGTCTACAGACGTGGCTTGGCCGAACGATACGGCAAAACCATGCAATGCATCGCGGGATTGCACTACAACTTTTCGTTTGACGAAACAATTTGGGATTTACTTGATGAGTCCGGTAATTCTCAAAAAAATAAGCGATCTGCGGGCTATATCGCCTTAATTCGTAACTTCACCCGGTACAGTTGGCTTCTGATGTACCTTTTTGGTTCTTCACCCGCACTATCCCGTGATTTTTTGCGCGGAAATACCGGGGGGTTGAAAGAGCTTGATGACCAAACCCTGTACCTCCCCCATGCGACCAGCCTTCGCATGAGTGATCTTGGGTATCAAAACAAGGCCCAGTCAAGCCTTAAGCCTTGCTATAACGACCTCAATACCTTTTTGCAGCGCATCTATGATGCCGTCACGACGCCTTGGTCGGCCTACGAGACTATTGGAACTCATCGCGATGGGCAATGGATACAACTCAATACCAACATTCTTCAAATCGAAAACGAGTTCTATTCAAGCATTCGCCCAAAACGCGCCACGGGCCGTTGCGAGCGTCCGATTACCGCACTATCCGAACGTGGTGTTCAATACATTGAGGTGCGGTGCCTGGATATCGACCCTTTCGAGCCAACGGGAATTTCCGCACAAACGGCTCGTTTCGTTGATGCGTTTTTACTATTTTGCGCAATAAATGACAGTCCACTCTTTGGGGACAACGGATTTTGCTCAGAAAGCGCCGAAAATTTTTCGACCGTCGTAAAGCGCGGACGAGAGCCTGGCCTGCAACTCAGTCTTAATGGGCAAAAAATCAATCTTCAGGACTGGGCGAACGACTTGCTGGATCAGATTTCGACATGCGCCGATTTGTATGGCCAGGCGCTTGAAGATCATGAATACAAGTCCGCTGTGGACGCGCAAAGAGCCAAAGTCGAAAATCCGGCCCTGACACCATCGGCGAAACTATTGGATACGCTGCAATCCCAACACCTATCGTTTCAGCAATATGCCTTGCAGACCAGTCGAAGCCATGCTGACAATTTGCGTCGCATAGGACTTTCCCCTGAAGAGCTCAAATTTGCTCACGCGCAAGTTAAGCAATCTATTGATGAGCAAAAATCGCTTGAACTGGACGCAACGGAAAGCTTTGACGAATATGTAGCTCGCTTTCATCAGGCGCTAAAAGCGCCTAAAAGCAGCTAAATTGACATTTATAGGGAATGGCGAGGTGGCGCGCCCGACAGGAATCGAACCTGTATCGAGAGCTTCGGAAACTCTAATTCTATCCATTGAACTACGGGCACCACAGGCGGGATTATAACGGTAGAGTCGGCTCCTCTCATTTTACGGAGCAAGTGCCCCACCTACAGGCACTTATACCGCTATAATCCTCCCGTTTGTAAGAAAACCGTCAATCTTGCAGGATTTGGTCATGAGCAATACGCAACAAGAACACGCTGAACACACCGAAGAACATGGCGCGCTGATCAAAACGCCCAAACAACTGATCGTTACGGTCGTGTTGTCCTTTATCGTACCGATTGTGATCATTCTTCTGCTCGTAAACTACGTCGCCTCGGGCGATCTGGTTAGCGCAGGTTCGGATGCCCTGACTGCCGAAGCTACGGCCAAAAGGATTGCCCCTGTTGCAAAACTGGAACTGGTTGATGCCAGCGGTCCTAAAGTCTTCAAGACCGGCGAACAAGTCTACGCGGCTGTTTGTGCTAGCTGCCACAAGGCCGGCTTGGCTGGTGCCCCCAAAGTCGGTGATGCATCCGCCTGGTCCGCACTGATCGGCAGAGGTCGGGATTCGTTGGTTACAAACGCGATCAAAGGTATACGCGGCATGCCTGCCAAGGGCGGCAACCCTGCACTTGATGACTTTGAAGTTGCTCGCGCCGTTGTTTACATGGCCAATCAAAGCGGTGGCAAGCTCGAAGAGCCTGCCGAGCCTGCACCCGCAGCTGCAAAATAAACGCAGTACCCTGGTTTCTAAAAAATCGCGCCTCAGTGAGGCGCGATTTTTTTTGCATGCTCTACGCCACAGTCGCGCTTGGCTGAAGTAAAGACATGCCAAGCTGTACACGGCGTTGCAACCACAAGCTCGGGCGGTAGCGGGGATCACCTGTTACGCGATAGATATTGCGTAACACTTCCAGAACTTTTGCCGCCCCTAATGCATCGCCAAGCGCGAGCGGTCCTTTCGGATAGCCCAAACCAAGCGACACGGCCAAATCAATATCTTCTGGCGTCGCAATATCCTGTTGCGCAATATCGCAAGCAATGTTTACGATCATTGCAAGAATTCGTTGAGCCACGAACCCGGCGGAATCCTGAATCACGCTGACACGGACATTGTCGCTTCCCAGAAGCGCATGAGCCATTGTGCGCCATTTTTCGCTTGTAGCCGGGGAAACCATCAAGGTGCGGCGGCGCGTCGTGTCAAATCCGTTAAATGTATCCAACCCAACCGTGCGCTGCGGATCAAGGCCTTGCTCGGCTACGGCCGTCGAAACATCCTGGCCATAAGGAGTCACGATCAGCAAACAATCCGCATCGGGTTTGCTGCCCATTTGTAAAGTGGCGCCTAAACCTCGCAGCAGGCTCACCGCAAGCGCATGACCTTGCTCATGTGCATGACTGATCCAGACTTTGGGAACTCCTTGTAACGCGGGAGCTGGCGGCTCAATTGGGGATTGCTTTTGGCCCTCCGAATACGCATAAAACCCTCCCTGTGTCTTGCGTCCATATATTCCACCAGCCACACGTACTGTGCCAAGAGGCGAAGGTTTAAACCGCGGCTCATCGAAAAACTGTCGATAAATCGATTCCATCACCGCATGAGAAACATCCAATCCTGTCAGATCCATCAACTCGAACGGACCCATTTTGAAACCCGCCTGTTCACGCATAATCGAATCGATCGTTGCAAACGATGCGACACCTTCCTGAGCGATTCGAAAGCCTTCGGTACCCATGCCACGCCCTGCATGATTAACGATGAACCCGGGCATATCTTTGCAACGTACGGCGGTATGCCCCATGCGTACCGACAAATCCATTAAGGCGTCGCCCGCAGCGGGGTCACTCTTTAAACCATCGATTACCTCAACCACTTTCATCAATGGAACCGGATTAAAAAAGTGATAACCAACGACCCGCTCAGGATGAGTACATGCCGCAGCAATCGCGGTGATCGACAACGAGGACGTGTTCGAGGCGAGTAAACAATCACCCGCAACGACTGCCTCTAATTCCTTGAAAAATTTTTGCTTCACATCGAGTCGCTCGATAATCGCCTCGATGACCAAGTCACAATCCGCAAAATCGCTTAATGATGCGGCAGGCTGAACATTTGCAAGCGCCGCCTGTGCTTGATCTTCAGTGATCTTTCCTTTGGCGGCCAATGTCGTCCATGTAGAACTTAAATTGTCACGCGCCGCAGCCACAGCCTGGGGCTGCAAATCAAATAGGCGCACGGTCAAACCGGCCTGCGCGGCAATCTGGACAATCCCGCGTCCCATCGCACCAGCTCCGGCGACACCTACGATTTCTATTTTTTTCATTGTTTATTCCTGTTCAGCAATCAAAAAACCGGCAGAACTACCGTATATTTGGTCGATACCGGATTTTCCGGAATCAAGTTCCTTTAAGACACTATTTTGCCTGAACATCAAATGACACAAATTCTGCCAACAGGGCAAACCATTTCGGACAAACAAATCGAATCCATTTTTGAGCCGCGCAACCCACTTGGTCATAAAGGCACATTTGGCACTGCAGTGATTCTGGGGGGTTCGGCAGGCATGGTTGGTGCCGCAATATTAGCCGGACGCACAGCTCTCAAAGCGGGTGCCGGCAAAGTCCTTATCGGATTGGCCCAATCCTCGTGCCCTGTTTCTTACGACAGCGCAAATCCCGAATTAATGATTCATAAAGCTGAGGATCTACTTTCACGACCCGATACATGTGATGCCTGGGGTGCCGGATGCGGACTGGGACAGTCTGCGGCCGCAATACAGAGTCTGAGGTTATTGTTCTCAAGGCGGCAGGGAAAACCTCTGGTACTGGACGCGGATGGACTCAATGCCTTGTCCGAAGGTGCTGCCTCCTGCACTTGGGGACACGGAGAAGTAGTGATGACGCCCCATCCCGCAGAAGCCGGACGCCTACTTGGCAGAACAACCAAGGATATTCAAGCGGATCGTGTCAATGCCGCTCAATCCATATCCAAACAATTCAAATCCTGGGTTGTATTGAAAGGGGCCGAGACCATTGTCTGCGCTCCAGATTTGTCATGGCAAATAAACCGAACCGGCAACGTAGGACTCGCAACGGCGGGCTCGGGTGACGTACTGACAGGCGTGCTAGTCAGCTTGCTTGCGCAAGGATTTCGACCCGAAATTGCTGTACCTGCCGGCGTTTGGATTCATGGGGCGGCTGCAGACTGGCTGGTAGCCGATGGCACCGGACCAATAGGCTTAACGGCAGGCGAACTGGCGGATGCGATTCGGCTGATCCGTAATCGCAGAACATAATTTTCACCCGAATTACAGATAGGAACTACAGAGAGCCTGATTTCGATCAAGCCGATTTATTCAACATTGCTTTTAGCATGTCCAAACGATTTTTCGGACTCATGCCCGCGTCCTGATCGGGCATGGACTTATCCGTCAACCCCATCTCTTCGATAAAACGTGAAGGCTCCCGCGTGACATCCTCTCGAGCTCGCCTGCGCTTTTTGCACCAGCTTAAATGCAAGCTGCGCTGGGCACGGGTGATACCAACATACATTAATCTGCGTTCTTCCTGTATGCGCAACGTCAAAGCATCCGCAAGTCCATCGGCACCGGATTCCTCATCATCACGGCCAAAGTGCGGTAGCAATCCTTCCTCTACGCCAAGCAAATATACATGCGGATACTCAAGCCCCTTGGACGCATGAAGCGTCGACAGTTTCACGGCATCAGGCTCTTGCTCCTCGCCACGCTCAAGCATTGTGACTAATGCAACATGTTGAACCAAATCAAATAACCCCAATTCACTCGATTCGGATTTTCGCTTGAGCCAGCCCACTAGTTCAAGCACATTTTGCCAACGACTTTGAGCGGGTTTCTCATCGAACATATCGTATAGATAACGCTCATAATTGATTGCCCCGAGCAAATCATCGAGAATTTCAGCCGCTGGCTCCGCCGCATGCAGCTTTTCGCCCGGCTTGGGTTTGCCTGCGCGATATTGGATCCGATTGATGAAATCGCCAAACATCCGTAAAGGTTCAAGCTGTCTCACACCCAACCTGCTTTCCAACCCGGTTTCGAACAGTGCGGTGAACAGGGAGATCTTTCTCTCGCCTGCATACTGCCCCAAAGTCTGCAATGTAGCCTGCCCGATGCCGCGTTTAGGGGTGGTTGCTGCACGAATAAAGGCCGGATCGTCATCTTCGTTGGCAATCAGGCGCAAGTAGGAAAGTACATCCCGCACCTCCGCTTTGTCGAAGAAACTCTGGCCGCCCGATATTGTGTAAGGAATGTGCAAATTGCGCATCGCCTGTTCCACCACGCGAGCCTGATGATTGCCTCGATACAAAATCGCAAAGTCCTTCCATTGCGCTTGTTTTTCGAATCTGGCCGCCGAAATTTTCATTGCAACGTTTTCAGCTTCGATTTCATCATTCGTCATCGAAGTAACCGTAATCGCATCACCAGTGCCATGTTCGGACCAAAGTTTTTTTTCGAATAGTTTCGGATTATTTGAAATCACCTGGTTTGCAGCGGCGAGAATTCGCTGACTCGAGCGATAATTTTGTTCGAGTTTGATTAGCTTGATATTCGGATAATCTGTTGTCAGCTTGGCCAAATTTTCAATCGTTGCGCCACGCCATGCATATATGGCCTGATCATCATCCCCAACTGCTGTAAACATCGCCCGCTGACCGGTTAAATATTGAACGAGGCGATACTGACAGACGTTTGTGTCCTGATATTCATCCACAAGAAGATATCGGACACGCTTTTGCCACTTTTCCCTCACTTCGGGATGACGTTCGAAGATTTGCGCGGGCACAGTAATCAAATCATCAAAATCGACAGCTTGATAGGCGGCTAAGGTCGCGTTGTAGCTTCTATAGACTTTAGCGGCCTCGACTTCATTCGGGGTCGAAGCAATCTTGTCCGCACCATCCGGGTCGATCAACCCATTCTTCCACAAGGAAATCGTCTGCTGAACCGTTCTTAATCGACTACGATCCGTCGTCGCAAGCAACTCCTGCACGATAGCCATCGCATCATCTGAATCGAAAATCGAAAACTGCGGTTTAAGCCCTGCGTGCTGGGCCTCTTCCCGTAAAATCCTGACGCCTAACGAATGAAACGTACTAATTGTCAGCCCCTTAGTTAAGGCAGGGTCAATCAGTTTTTTGACACGCTCATCCATCTCCCGGGCAGCTTTGTTTGTAAATGTCAGGGCAACTATATTTTTAGCCGCATAATCGCATTCGCGAATCAGATACGCAATTTTCTGGGTAATTACACGCGTCTTGCCTGAACCCGCTCCGGCCAGAACGAGACAAGGCCCATCCAGATACAGAACGGCTTCGCGCTGTGTCTGATTCATTCCCGAGGCGGCTGCTATCGACATATTCAATCAACGTTAAATTTCAAGTGGATCCACTTCAAGCTGCCAGCGAACTGATTTAGCCAAAGGTAAATCACCCACAACACTCTGCCAGTGGCGCAGTAATAGCTGAAGTGCCGGACGACTTGTCGATTCAAGCAACAACTGCGCGCGACACATATTATCGACACGAACAATTCTGAGGGGAACGGGATCATACAAAGTAACGAACTCTGCTGTGTTCAACTGATCCAACAGCTGCTGCGCAATCTCGCGAATTTCATGTAAAAAGGACAAGGCCACATTCAAATCCCGTGACTCGGCGCTCAGCAATGCCTGATAAGAATAGGGAGGCAAACATGCCGATTCGCGCTCATTCATGCAATATGCGGCAAAACCTCGATAATCATGCCTCACCAGCGCCTGATACACAGGTTGCTCGGGATAGCCAGTCTGAATAATCACCTCGCCATGCCCCGTATGCCTTCCAGATCGTCCGGACACCTGCATCAACTGCGCGAACAACCTCTCGGGCGCTCGGAAATCCTGCGAAAAAAGCATCGCATCCGCATTCAACACTCCCACCAGCCCAAGGTTGGCAAAATCATGTCCCTTTGCCACCATTTGCGTACCGACCAGAATATCGACTTCGCCTGCATGAACACTATCGAAAAGGGCTTGGGCACTTCCTTTTTTTCTAGTACTGTCCGCATCAATCCGCGCCACTCTGGCCTCGGGAAACAACTCACCTAGATGTTCCTCGATACGCTGTGTTCCGCGCCCCATGGGTAACATATCCTGATCACCGCAGTCGGGGCAAGATGCTGGCACGCGCTGTTGAAACCCGCAGTGATGACAATGCAATTTATTGCCACCACGCTCAGCGCGGTGCATGACTGTGTACGTCGTACAGCGAGGGCATTGACTGACCCATCCACAGGATCCGCAGTGTAATGCCGGTGCATAACCGCGCCTGTTCAAAAAAATGAGTACCTGCTCACGATTAGCAAGTCGCATTTGCATGGCTTCGATCAATTGAGGCGATAACCCATGCTCCATTCTCAAATTTCTTGTATCCACCAACCTGACAGTCGGTAGCGTGACATCTTTCGCACGTTCGTTGAGTTGCAGTCTTTGATAATTCCCGCGTTCAGCCTGGACCCAGCTTTCCAATGAGGGAGTTGCAGAGCCCAAAACAACAGGCACTTTCAATTCATGCGCACGCCAAATTGCAAGATCTCGGGCGGAGTAGCGTAGTCCATCCTGCTGCTTGTACGATGGATCATGCTCTTCATCCACAACAATCAGGCCTAAATCATCCAATGGAGCAAATATCGAAAGACGTGTACCGAGGACAACTCTCGCCTGTCCCCTCTTTACTCGCAACCAAGCCCTTAAGCGCTCCCCATCAGATAAACCACTATGCAGCACGGCCACTCCGGCTTCACCGGCAACAGGCTCCAATCGCCCCCTGAGCGCTTGTTCAAACTGCGGAGTGAGATTGATTTCGGGCACAAGAATCAAAACACGCTTACCTTTTGCAAGTGCGTTAGCCGCGGCATGCAAATAGACCTCTGTTTTACCGCTGCCTGTCACTCCGAATAATAAAAACGCCTGATACCCTTCTGTATCCGTAATGGCCCTCACAGCACACTGTTGCTCAGCATTCAATTCAGGCGCCAGATTGGACTCGATCTTTTTTGTCGCGACCGGTTTACGTTTATCCAGTCTAGATACCGGCCCCTCGCCGGACCTCTTGCCCTGATATGCACCAATAGTTCGTAGTCCCAGAGGCAATGCCGGCATGATCACTTCACCTAATGGCCTTTGGTAGTATTCAGCTGCAAATTTTGCAAATCTCAGCCAGTGATCTTGCATGGGAGCGACATCATCCAGAACCGCTTCCACCTCTTTAATCAACTTTGGATCATATGCCGGTGACTCCGGCAATCCGATCACCATACCAATCATTTTCCTTCTTCCAAAAGGCACGATGACACGCACCCCGGGAACAACTGACAACCTGGACGAATAATCAAATGGCCCTTGTAAAGGCAGGTCAAGTACGACTCGAACCCAACCGGATTTTTGTACCTTTTCGACGGGTTGTTCCGGATTGATTGGCATGAGACTTAAAGTAAATTCTTGGAGTTGATGCTAATGCTATGACAGATTGGAAATCTTAAATATGCAAAGATAAAGCTGTGGATAACTTTGGGGAAAAGTATGTCAATATTTGTCGTAACTTTCTGGTTGAATCTATTTTTAGACTAAAAATTACATGACCTTCGAAATTAAATTGTTTTAAAACAATAACTTATAGCATTAATGTCGAAACACTATTATTTTTATAAGGGTTATCCCTATTAAGTTTTTTATGTGTACAACTTACACGGTCATTACACGTTTTTAGCCTAATTTATTGCCAGGAAGCCCATATTTTCAGACTTCCCGAACATTAAACATGATATTGGGGGCTATACGAACGAACTTCATCGACCAAAGCCGCAACAGCCTCAGGCGGGGTGAACTGGGATATGCCATGACCTAAATTAAAGACATGGCCCCCGTTACCCACTCGACCATATGCATCCAGAACTCGCCTGACTTCTTTCCGAATAGCCGACTCGCCGCCAAACAAGGACATGGGGTCTAGATTCCCCTGAAAGGCGACTTTATCCTGAATGCGAAGGCGTGCAGCGGCAAGATCCACAGTCCAATCAAGACCGACTGCATCGCATCCACATGCAGAGATGGATTCAAGCCACTGTCCACCACCTTTAGTGAAAACAATCACCGGAACTTTGCGACCATCCCGATCGGACTTGATCATTTCGACTACTTTTTTTGTGTAGGCCAAAGAAAATTGTTGAAAAATTCCGTCCGCTAAGACTCCGCCCCAACTGTCAAAAATCATGACAGCCTGCGCACCGGCATCAATTTGCGCATTCAGATAATGAGCTGTGGTTTGCGCATTGATTTCAAGAATTTTATGTAGCAGATCAGGTCTTGCATAAAGCATACCTTTGATGAGCCGATAATCGTCGCTTCCCTTACCCTCAACCATATAGCAAGCAATAGTGAACGGACTACCCGCAAAACCAATCAACGGAACACGCCCATCCAATTCACGCCGAATCACCTTGACAGCATCAAATACGTATTGCAATTTAGCCATGTCAGGAACACATAACTTCGATACATCGACTTCATTTCTAATTGGCGTGGCGAACCTCGGCCCTTCTCCTTGCTCAAATGACAGCCCCAGCCCCATCGCATCGGGCACAGTCAGAATATCGGAGAAAAGTATCGCTGCATCCAATGGAAAACGATCAAGCGGTTGGAGAGTCACTTCGCATGCGTAATCCGGATTTTGTGCCAACCCCATGAAAGAACCTGCACGCTCACGTGTCGCGCGATACTCAGGTAAATACCGCCCAGCCTGACGCATCAACCAAGTGGGAGTATATGGAACCGGTTGGCGTAACAGGGCACGAAGAAATACATCGTTTTTCAGGGGCTTAGCGGACACGGAATTCCTTTAACTTTCGCAGGCATTAAGATTCGATCATTTTACTCTGCGCCGTCATCTATTCGGTACTGCGATGCGTCTATCTGATACTTGCGCATCAATGCCCAGAACGCCCGTCGATGCTTTTGCGATGCTCGGGCCGCAGATGCAATATTGCCCTGATGCGTGAGTAACGCCTTTGAAATGTATTCCCTTTCGAATTGCTCCACGACTTTTGATTTGCTGCTACGAAATGATTCGATCATTTCGTTATCAATACTTTCCTTATCTACTTGTATCAGGGACACACCTGTCCTAATTTGGACTCTATTCGTTCCAATGGCCACTCTTGTTGGACGCGCTGTTCTTTGTAATGGCTTTTCCAAGCTCGATTTGTGAACTCCTGTCCTCATATTCAAACTTAGTTTCGCTTGCTCGCACCATGACGTTGTTCCATATGCGCTTTCTGGCTCCCTCAACCCGCCTATCTTAGGGGCCCTTACAACCGCCGTTAAAATCCTTGCCCTAAGCTCTTCCGGGCATACCGGCACTCTGACAAAATCTGCCATGCCCAAATCCACCAGATCTTGCATAGCAGCCGAGCGCAATCCACTCAATATCCCGAACATTGGCGTGAATGGGCCTTTAGGAATTGCTGCCAAAGCTTGTCTTGTCCAACCAAGCGTATCCAGTGAAACCGGTATCAAGCAAACATCATACCTGCGCAAACTAACCGCTCCTTGTGCAATTGCTTGCGTATCCAAGCGGATCAGTCGGTTTTGCAAATCGGGCAATCCACTGGTGTCTTCCCACTTCAGATAATGCAGTTTTATTCTTGTCAAAGAAGGCTGCGACTTTGCCACAGCCTCTGCCATCCAGTCATCGTGAGTGGCAAGCGATAAAACCGCGCAATCTATTTGTTGACGCATACTCTAGCTCCATATAAACATGAGGCAAGAGACTAATTGGTCTAAATGATTTGGGATATTCGGAATCAACGCATGCGTAGTTCCCACTCGCATGAACTGCCTTGAATATTAATTTGAAGCTTAAAAGCAAACACGCCCGATATCGGGCGTGTTAACTGAATCAAGAAGCCAAACACTAGTTGCTTAGTGCTTGATCATCTCGCGAAGACGGCGCGCGGCGTTAGCCTGAGCAGCCAACAATTCAAGTTCCGCTTCAACCACAGCGATATCGGCACGATCCTTGGCGTTAGCCAATGCCTCTTTCGCTTTGGCTCGGGCGGCCTCGGCTTGCGCCTCATCCAGATCTGCTCCACGGATAGCCGTGTCGGATAGCACGGTAACGTGATCAGGTTGGACTTCAAGCAATCCGCCTGCAACAAAGATGCTCTCTTCAGAGTTATCTTCATGCACGATCTTGACTAGACCGGGACGAATCCTTGTGATGAGCGGAGTATGGCCGGGCAAAATCCCCAACTCACCCGACTCGCCAGGCAATACGACAAACTTTGCCTGACCAGCGTACAGGGATTTCTCCGCACTCACAACGTCGACTTTTAAAGTAGCCATGACGGATCCTTATTGGAGTTTCTTGGCTTTCTCGAAAGCTTCGTCGATGCCGCCGACCATGTAGAAAGCCTGTTCGGGCAATGCATCGCACTCACCTTGTACGATCATCTTGAAACCACGTAACGTTTCTGCCAGAGGAACATATTTTCCGGGGGAGCCGGTAAACACTTCGGCAACGTGGAAAGGCTGCGACAAGAAACGTTGAATCTTACGAGCGCGTGCAACGGTCTGCTTGTCTTCAGGCGACAACTCGTCCATACCCAGAATCGCGATAATGTCACGCAATTCTTTGTAACGCTGCAGAGTTTGCTGAACACCGCGAGCAACGGTGTAGTGCTCTTCACCCACCACGTTTGGATCAAGCTGACGGCTCGTCGAGTCAAGCGGATCAACCGCAGGATAAATACCCAAGGATGCAATATCACGCGACAACACAACGGTCGAATCCAAGTGCTGGAAGGTCGTAGCAGGCGATGGGTCGGTCAAGTCGTCGGCGGGAACATACACAGCCTGGATCGAGGTAATCGAGCCAGTCTTTGTTGAAGTAATACGCTCTTGCAGAACACCCATTTCTTCGGCCAGTGTTGGCTGATAGCCCACAGCGGATGGCATACGTCCCAACAACGCGGACACTTCTGTTCCGGCCAAGGTGTAACGGTAAATATTATCAACGAAGAACAGGATGTCACGACCTTCGTCACGGAACTTCTCAGCCATCGTCAAACCGGTCAAGGCAACGCGCAGACGGTTACCAGGAGGCTCGTTCATCTGACCGAAAACCATCGCAACTTTGTCAAGAACGTTCGATTCTTCCATTTCATGATAGAAGTCGTTACCTTCGCGGGTACGCTCACCGACACCAGCGAATACAGACAAACCACTGTGTTGCTTCGCGATGTTATTGATCAGTTCCATCATGTTCACTGTCTTGCCTACACCGGCACCACCGAACAGACCAACCTTACCGCCCTTTGCAAACGGGCAAACCAGGTCGATAACCTTGATGCCGGTTTCAAGCAATTCAACTGAAGGTGACAACTCGTCGAATTTAGGAGCAGGCTGGTGAATCGCACGCAGTTCGGTCGAGTCGATCGGACCGGCCTCGTCGATCGGACGACCCAGAACGTCCATGATACGACCCAGCGTGCCCGAGCCAACCGGCACGGAGATGGGAGCACCGGTCTTCGCTACGGACATGCCGCGGCGCAAACCATCGCTTGATCCCAGAGCGATGGTACGAACAACGCCGTCACCAAGCTGCTGCTGAACTTCGAATGTTAAACCTGCCTCTGCAAATGAGGATGAAGTATCCGTCAATTTGAGTGCTTCATAGATATGGGGCATTTGATCGCGGGGAAACTGAATATCCACCACGGCGCCGATGCACTGAACGATGGTTCCGTTGCTCATGTCTGTTCCTTGCCTTTATTAACTTGTTTGATGGGTTGCCGTTATGCGATCTGAGATCAGACTGCAGCGGCGCCCCCCACGATTTCCGAAATTTCTTTTGTAATTGCTGCTTGGCGGGTCTTGTTATAGACCAGTTGCAAATCACCGATGACTTTCTTCGCATTGTCCGAGGCGGCTTTCATTGCCACCATACGAGCAGACTGCTCCGATGCCATGTTTTCAGCAACACTCTGATACACCAGACCTTCGACATAGCGATGCAACAACTCGTCGATGACTGTTCCTGCATCCGGTTCATAGATGTAGTCCCAACCGTAGTCAGCGCCTTTGGCGTCTTGCTCGTCCGATCCGGCGGATTCCGCACGATAAGGATCTTTCAATTTGCCGGGCAATGGCAACAATCGGGTAAAGGTTGCTTCCTGCTTCATCGTATTGATGAAACGATTAGTCGCAACGTAGACTGCATCAATACGACCAGCTGCGAAATCGTCCAGTTGAACCTTGATCGCACCAACAAGTCGTGCAAGCTCGGGGGTATCGCCCAATTGCACTTCTTGTGACACCAGGTTTGCACCAATACGCGTCAACGTTCCCAGACCTTTGTTTCCGAGTGCCGTGAACTGGACACGAATGCCCTTTTCATCGAATTCACGCAGTCTGTTCAAAACCAGACGCATGATGTTCGTGTTAAGGCCGCCGCACAAACCCTTATCGGTCGAAACGACGACAACCCCAACTGCTTTCAAGTCGGCGCTTTCAACCAAATACGGATGACTGTACTCGGGATTGGCTTCCATCAGACGTGAAGCCATAGTGCGTACTTTTTCGGCATAGGGACGACCTGCTCGCATCCTTTCCTGCGCTTTGCGCATTTTGGATGCGGCCACCATCTCCATGGCCTTAGTGATCTTTCGCGTATTTTGTACGCTTTTGATCTTAGTTCGAATTTCCTTAATTCCTGCCATTTCGCTTCCTGTGTCAGACCTTTTTACAGGTATCAGACCATCTGCTTTGCGTGAACTACGGGTGAAAACCACCCTAACGTTCACGCGATAGCGGGTTCCTTAGTAGGTGCCGTTTTTCTTGAACTCTTTGAGAGCCGAGACCAATTCAGCCTCATCGTCTTTCGACAACTCAGCAGATGCCTCAATGCGATCGATCATTGCTGCATGCTTGGCCTTCAGATAATCCTTGATGCCTTTTTCAAACGGCAGAACCTGTGCAACTTCAATGTCGTCCAGATAACCGTTGTTCACGGCAAAAAGAATCACGCCCAGTTCCCACACCTGCAGAGGCTGGTATTGAGGTTGCTTCAAGAGCTCAACCACACGCTTACCACGCTCAAGCTGACGACGGGTCGCATCATCCAGATCGGACGCAAACTGCGCAAACGCAGCAAGTTCGCGATACTGTGCCAAGTCGGTACGGATACCACCGGACAGCTTCTTAACAATCTTGGTCTGAGCGGCACCACCAACTCGTGACACCGAAATACCGGCGTTAATAGCGGGGCGAACACCTGCGTTGAACAAGTCGGTTTCAAGGAAGATCTGACCATCAGTAATCGAAATCACGTTGGTCGGAACGAAAGCCGATACGTCACCTGCCTGCGTTTCAATAATCGGCAGTGCGGTCAACGAACCAGTCTTGCCTTTGACTGCGCCTTTGGTGAACTTTTCAACGTATTCGGCATTAACACGAGCTGCACGCTCAAGCAAACGCGAGTGCAGATAGAACACATCGCCGGGATAAGCTTCACGGCCTGGAGGACGACGCAACAGCAACGAAACCTGACGGTAAGCAATAGCCTGTTTGGTCAAATCGTCATAAACGATCAAAGCATCTTCGCCGCGGTCACGGAAGTATTCACCCATCGTACAACCAGCATAGGCTGACAAGTACTGCATTGCAGCCGAGTCAGAAGCGGCAGCCGCCACGATAATGGTGTATTCCATTGCGCCATGCTCTTCAAGCTTACGCAACACGTTATTGATCGTCGATGCCTTCTGACCAATCGCGACATAAACGCACTTAACGTTTTTGCCTTTCTGGTTGATGATCGAATCCACTGCAACTGCTGTCTTACCAGTTTGACGATCCCCAATGATCAATTCGCGCTGACCACGACCAACCGGAACCATCGAGTCAATCGCTTTCAAACCTGTTTGCATTGGCTGCGAAACGGATTGACGTGCGATCACGCCTGGAGCGACTTTTTCAATGATGTCGGATTCCTTGGCATTGATTGGGCCCTTGCCGTCAATTGGCACACCCAATGCATTGACAACTCGACCGAGCAATTCGGGACCAACCGGCACTTCAAGAATGCGGCCCGTTGCTTTAACGGCATCGCCTTCCGATACACCGGTATAGTCACCAAGAATCACGGCGCCAACAGAGTCGCGCTCGAGGTTCAGTGCCAAACCGAAAATATTGTTGGGAAATTCAAGCATTTCGCCCTGCATCACGTCTGACAAACCGTGAATACGGGTAATGCCGTCGGTCACGGATACAACCGTGCCTTGCGTACGGATGTCGGACGATGTGCCCAGACCCTCAATACGGCTCTTTAGTAGTTCGCTAATCTCTGACGGATTAAGTTGCATGTTCAGACTCCTGGAATCTTTATACTGACGTTAGGCCGCCAATGTGTCGCGCATGCGTACCAACTGGGCTTGCACGGATGTGTCGAGTACCTGATCACCCACATTGACGCGCACGCCACCAATCAAGGTAGCATCCACTGTCACGTGGGGCTTGAGTTTGAGACCGAATTTTGGCTCAAGCAGCTTGATGAGCTCGGAAACCTGTTCATCGGTCATCGGGAACGCGCTTGTGATGTCCGCTTGGGCGACACCTTCAGCTTCATCCTTGAGGGCATGAAATTGTTCGACGATTTGCGGCAGCAGCACCAAGCGATCATTGCTGATAAGCAATGTCACAAAATTTTGCAGCGGCTTGTCGACAGCGGGTTGAACCAAGCTCAAAAATACGCTAACTCTCTGCGCATCCTCAAGACGTGGATCGACCATTGCTGCGCGGACATCCTCAACCGAAATTACTTCGGCCAAGCGTTGTACCTGTTCTGCCCATGCAGCCAAGCCAGCCTTCTCATCGCGCGCAGCAGCAAACAGCGCTTCTGCATACGGGCGGGCAATGGTGGAAAGTTCTGCCATGTCGACCCCGAAGATTAAAGCTGTGCCTTAAGCTGCGCAAGCAACTCGGCGTGAGCACGGGCGTCAACCTCGCGCTTAAGAATCTGCTCAGCACCTTTAACGGCAAGCGTGGCAACATCGTCGCGCAGAGCATCACGGGCGCGCTGCACTTCGTGTGCGGCATCCTGTTTGGCTTGCTCAACAATGCGTGCGCGCTCGGCTTCGCCTTCAGCGCGTGCCTGCTCGATAATTTGAGCAGCGTGTTTTTCAGCGTCCGTTATGCGGACATGCAGATCGGATTTAGCAGATGCCTCGATCAAATTGATGCGAGCCTGTGCTTGCGCCAAGTCAGCTTTGCCTTTTTCGGCAGCAGCCAAACCATCAGCAATCTTCTGGCGTCGCTCGTCAATTGCCTTTGTCAGAGGTGGCCACACGAATTTCATCGTGACCCAACCCAGGACAAAGAACACGATCATCTGGAAAAAGATCGTCGCGTTCAGATTCACGGTCGTTTCCCTATTACATCTTGTGCCTCAAAGACAAAATATCTAAGAGACTGGATCAATAAGCTGCCTTCATAATTTTCAGGCAGCATCTAAATCATCCCAATTCGGGATGACAGCTCGGGCGATTTACTGGAATGGGTTTGCGAAAGCAAACAACATTGCGATACCAACACCGATCAGGAACGCAGCATCGATCAGACCAGCGAGCAGGAACATCTTGGTTTGCAGCGCGTTCATCAGTTCAGGCTGACGAGCCGAAGCTTCGAGGTACTTGCCGCCCATCATTGCGATACCGATACAAGCGCCGATAGCACCCAGACCGATAATGAAAGCGCAAGCGAGAGCTACGAAAGCGACGTTAGTCATGACAACTCCTTGGTAAGTATCTAAGTATTGAAATTAAAAATAGAAAATGAAACTACAAGAACTGCTTTGTAAATCAATCCTGCGATCACCCCTTTAAGGGATGATCAATCAGACCTTAGTGCCCCTCATGCGACTGCCCGATGTAAACAAGGGTCAGCATCATGAAAATAAAGGCTTGCAACAACACAATCAAAATATGGAAGATCGCCCAAATGGAGCCGGCGAGAATATGACCAGCACCCAGACCAATGCTCATGGCATTCCAACCAGACCAAGCGCCACCCAAGAGAGCGATCAGCATGAAAACGAGCTCACCAGCAAACATGTTGCCGAACAGTCGCATCCCCATCGACACCGACTTGGCGGCATATTCAACCAAATTGAGGGCAAAGTTAGCCGGGGCTAGCAAGATAGCAGCGAAACCGTGCGCATGGAAAGGAGCGGTAAACAACTCTTTCACGAATCCACCTGGATGCTTGATTTTGATTCCGTAAAAGAACATCAAAAGCAGCACACCAAGAGACATACCCATAGGGATGTTCAGATCGGCAGTAGGCAAAATACGATGGTAATAGAGCGCATCCTTGGGCTCATGACCAAAACCCAGAGCATGGAAAATGGCGTGTGGCAAATCAACCGGCACGAAGTCCAGAGCGTTCATCAACACGATCCAGACAAACACAGTCAGGGCAAGAGGAGATACAAACTTGCGGCTTTCGGCACTGGGAACGATGCTGCGAGCCTGGTTATCGACCATATCAACAAGCATTTCGACGAAGCTTTGCAACCGCCCCGGAACGCCTGATGTCGCGCGACGAGCAGCCATCGCCATAAAAACAACAGCCACCACACCAGTCAATATCGACCAAAAAATCGAATCGTAGTTGATTACGCTGAAATCAGCGATCAAACCCTGTTTTTCGCCAATATTGTTGTAATGCACCAAATGGTGCTGAATGTAATTGGCTTGGGGCGAAACGTCGCTATTAGCAGACATGTTAGATCTCGAATCGTAAACTTGACACCTGCGGTAGACAGGCATCCTCTCAAACCAACGGACCTGAAACCAGGTCCGACCTTAACTATTTCTTATCACCATACTTAACGACACTGCCTGACCGAAAACCACCCAGAGCAAGCATCAATAAGTAAGCCTTTACTACTCCAATCAACCCCGCAACAACTGCCAGCCAGCTCACGCGGTCCCCACCCACACGGGCAATCAACCAAAGCAAACCTACTGCAGCAACCATTTTCAGCATCTCACCCATCAAAAACATGACAGGGCTGGCACCTTTGGGCTGATGCGTAGCTATAAACAATCTCAATGCAAACAGCAAATTCGGTACAAAATAAGCGCCAGCTCCAGCTAGTGCGGATAGGGCGGCAACCTTTCCGGCCACCATGCCGGCAATGATTGCAACAAATAACCCCACCAGCGCCTGAGCCAAGATAATGTACAACAGCTCTTTTCTGGCCCGTGCATTGATGCTAGCGCGATCGGCATCCGTCAAAACCAGTGGTTTATCAGTGTGCAAACTTGCGTGCATACCTTTTGTCACCTGTCTTGTTTTTTAATTCAATCTTGAATGCGCGAAACCCATCAAGTATAGCTGTTTTTTTGATAACAACGCAAACCGCCCCTCGTTCAATTAGATCCGAAGAGCGGCGAACAAAACAACACTTAGCAATGCTTGAAGTCTGGCTTACGCTTTTCGACAAATGCCGCCATCCCTTCTTTCTGATCCTGTGTTGCAAAACACGAATGAAACAGGCGACGCTCAAAGTGAACACCCTCGTTAAGAGATGATTCGAAGGCACGATTGACAGCCTCCTTAGCCATAATCGCCAAGGGCAAAGACATCGCCGAAATCACGGCTGCGACTTCCACAGCCTCATCGATCAGCTTATCCGCTCCGACGACACGCGACACCAGACTGGCTCGTTCGGCCTCGGCGGCATCCATCATTCGACCGGTTAAGACCATGTCCATCGCCTTCGACTTGCCTACTGCTCGCGGCAGGCGCTGAGTCCCGCCCGCACCGGGGATTGCGCCGATCTTGATTTCCGGCTGTCCGAACTTGGCGGTATCCGCCGCAATAATGATGTCGCACATCATGGCAAGCTCGCACCCACCCCCAAGCGCATAACCGGCAACGGCGGCAATCACAGGCTTGCGGATTTTGCGCAAAGTTTCCCAATTGCGGGTGATATATTCGCTTTTGTATACATCCATGTACGACCAGTCTTTCATCGCGCCGATGTCGGCGCCTGCTGCGAAGGCCTTTTCGCTTCCTGTAATCACGATGCAGCCGATGTTTTCGTCGGCGTCGAAAGCCAGCAATGCCGCGCCCAGTTCATCCATTAATGCGTCATTCAGTGCGTTCAATGCCTTGGGGCGATTCAGTGTCAGCAGGCCAACTCGGCCGCGTGTTTCGATCAAAATCAAAGATTCACTCATGGATGTCTCCTTAAATTTCTGCAATAAGATAGCGGGATGAATACCAAACCAATACTTTACAGCTTAGAGCCTTTTGATCCTTCAGGACACAGATTTCGCATAACGGTGACGATTCCGGCGCCCGCTGCAAGAGGCCAGGTCGTTTCTTTGCCGGCCTGGATCCCGGGAAGCTATCTAGTACGAGATTTTGCCAGACAAATCGAAACCATCGAAGCTCGTTGCGGGTCAAAAAAAATCGCTCTGACCAAAATCGGCAATCACAGCTGGCGCGCTGCCGTATGCTCCTCCCCGCTAACGATTACGACTACCGTCTACGCCTATGACCTTTCCGTTCGTGGTGCCCACCTTGATCAATCGCACGCATTTCTGAACGGGACGAGTGTATTTCTATGCATCCACGGCAGTGAAAGTCTGCCATGCGTAGTCAATCTTTTACCTCCTCCCAAACCGCTGCGCTGGTCGGTATTCACCAGTTTGTCGCAATGGGGTAAAAATCAATCAGGCAAACAGCATGCTTTCGGTAAATATCGAGCTGAAAACTACGACGCCCTGATTGATCATCCGATCGAAATGGGAAATCCGCAGGTCGCCAAATTCATGGCATGCGGCGCTAAACACGAACTTGTTTTCACCGGCAACATCCCGAACCTCGACCTGAAAAGAATCTCACAAGACGTCAAAAAAATCTGTGAAACACAAATTCGTTTCTTTGAGCCCGATACCCACCTCGCGCCATTTCTAGACTCAGCCCAACATTATGTCTTCATGACGATGGTCACAGGGGATAGCTACGGCGGCCTTGAGCATCGAGCTTCGACCGCATTAATGGCTTCGCGCAAAGATCTGCCGATCATCGGTCAGGAAAAGACTCCGGCCGGATACGAGACGTTTCTTGGTCTTGTCAGCCATGAGTACTTTCACACATGGCACGTCAAACGCATTAAACCTTCCGTTTTCGCACCTTATGATCTGACACGGGAAACCCACACGCGGTTGCTGTGGATATTCGAAGGGTTTACCTCTTATTACGACGACTTGATGTTATTAAGAAGCGGCGTAATCGATCGTCAAACCTACTTTTCGATTCTGGGCAAACAAATCAGCAGTGTTCTGAACGCGCCCGGGAGACATAAGCAATCCGTTGCAGAAAGTTCATTCGATGCGTGGACACGCTATTACAAGCAAGATGAAAACTCACCCAATGCCCTAGTGAGCTATTACACAAAAGGCTCACTCATCGCTTTAGGACTGGACCTGACCATACGCTACGCCACGCGTGATCAACATAGCCTGGATGATGTCATGCGCCTACTCTGGCATCGTTATGGTCGTGACTTTTATATTGGTGCGGGGCAAGGTCTTGCGGAGCGGGATTTTGCCAGGATTGTTCGAGAAGCCTGCGGCGTTGACGTATCTGAAGAGCTACAAAGTTGGGTACATGGCACAGTAGACGTTCCGCTCAAAAAACTATTTGCCTTGAACGGCATTGCATTAAACTTTAAAACACCCTCGCATCTGCCTTCGCTGGATGTTCGGGTACGCAAACAAGGCGAACACCTTGTGTTGGCGACCGTTTTCGAACATGGCGCTGCACATCGCGCAGGTTTGTCGGCAATGGACACTCTCGTTGCCGTCGACGGGTTGCGTGTGGATGCTTCGCAATCATCGCTGGATGCCCTGCTTGAACGCTATCAGCCCGAGGACCGAGTGACGATTCATGCATTTCGGCGCGATGAGCTCATCAGCTTCAACGTAAAACTATCAGCACCGGCAAATTCAGCCTGTGAGCTCAAAGTCATGGCGACGACAGCATGATCCGGCCCGACACCGAAGACTTCTCAACTCTATTTTTAAGCGATACGCCTTTACTCGACGTGCGTGCACCTATGGAATTCGCGCAAGGCTCGTTTCCGGGCGCCATCAACATCCCCCTAATGGATGATGACGAACGACATCGGGTCGGAATTTGCTATAAAGAAAAAGGGCAGGAAGCCGCAATCCAACTTGGTCACCAACTTGTAAGCGGATCCATCAAATCCGGGCGCGTTGCAAAATGGACCGAATTTGCGCAAGCCCATCCGAATGGTTATCTGTATTGCTTTCGTGGCGGTTTACGCTCACGAATATCCCAGCAATGGCTTGCCGAGGCCGGAATTCAGTATCCACGCATCACTGGCGGTTACAAGGCGATGCGTTCATTTTTGCTCGATTCGCTCGAGCGCCAGATCGCAGAATCATCATTTATTCTGATCGCAGGCTTCACGGGTTGCGGTAAAACACAAGTCGTCTTCGACTTAGCATCGGCCATCGATCTCGAAAAACTGGCAAATCACAGGGGCTCGAGCTTTGGTAAACACGCTTCGGATCAACCGACTCAAATCGATTTCGAAAATCGGCTCGCCATCGCACTACTTAAACTTCATGCGCAAAATAAAAATAGAATCGCGCTTGAGGATGAGTCGCGCTTAATCGGGCGATGCGCCCTCCCCCTTTCCATGCGACATGCCATGCAACATAGCCCTGTCGTCTGGGTTGAAGAATCTACCGAATCCCGCGTCGAACGCATACTGTCCGATTACGTTGAAGATCTCGGAGGACAATTCAGATCCAAATATGGCGAAGAGTTAGGGTTTGAGGCGTTTTCAAACCGATTACTCGAGAGCCTTCAGAATTTATACAAACGTCTCGGCGGCGAGAGACATGCGCGACTTTCATCGCTTATGATTCGCGCACTTCAAGAACAGAAAGCTTCTGGAAAGCTAGACCTTCACCGTGACTGGATTCGACCACTACTCATTGAGTATTACGATCCCATGTATGAACATCAGCGTGAAAGCAAAGCATCGCGGATTGTTTTCTCCGGCGATCGCAATGCCGTCACGCAATATTTAAAGCAAACAGGCTATTAAT
Organism: Sheuella amnicola; assembly: GCF_010499255.1. Lineage (GTDB taxonomy): Bacteria > Pseudomonadota > Gammaproteobacteria > Burkholderiales > Burkholderiaceae_B > Zwartia > Zwartia amnicola. Next base: position 9,191 of record NZ_JAAGRN010000010.1, on the reverse strand, counting down.
GATGCAAGCCCCCCTTACTTTCAAACCTCGCGCAATCGAAGTCAATAAAACGAGTGAAAAACAGCGAATCGATCTGAATAAGCTGTCAAAGCGTGTCATGCGCGAAGCCGGGCGTGCAATCGGTGACTACAACATGATCGAAGATGGCGATCGTGTGATGGTGTGCTTATCTGGCGGTAAGGATTCTTATGGCATGCTCGATATTTTGTTGACCTTGCGCTCACGCGCACCGATCAAGTTCGAAATCATCGCAGTGAATCTGGATCAAAAACAACCGGGTTTTCCTGCGGAGGTTTTACCCAACTATCTCAAAAATCTGGGCATTCCGTTTCACATCGAAACTGAAGACACGTACTCGATCGTTAAACGCTTAATTCCCGAAGGAAAAACTACCTGCTCCTTGTGTTCGCGCTTGCGCAGAGGGGTGCTGTATCGAGTGGCATCAGAACTTGGCGCGACCAAGATTGCATTAGGCCACCATCGCGACGATATACTAGCCACATTCTTTTTGAACCTGTTTTATGGTGCAAAAATGAAAACCATGCCACCCAAACTCGTATCCGACGATGGGCGCCATACCGTTATTCGTCCCCTGGCATATATTCCGGAGTCGGATCTAATTGCCTATGCCGACTGGAAGCAGTTTCCGATTATTCCTTGCAACCTATGTGGATCCCAGGACAATCTTAAACGTCAGGAAATCGGGCGCATGCTGGCCGAATGGGATAAGAAGGATCCGCGTCGCGCATGGAATACATTCAAGGCATTGGCAAATATAGCGCCATCGCACTTGATGGATAGAAATCTGTTTGATTTTGTCGGGCTCAAGCCAAATGGCATCGCCCAACCCGATGGAGATCACGCGTTTGATCCGGAAACATTTTCGGATGAGGACAAACAACTCTCGGCTAATTCCGATAGCGATTCGGATTAAATCGAGTCCATACCTTCCCAGCGCTGACCCTGCACATCAATTCCTACCATTTCAAGAATGCGCGAAACAGTGTGATCCACCATTTCATCGATTGACTTGGGGCGATGGTAAAAGGCAGGTAATGGCGGAAAGACAATTCCACCCATTTCCGTTACCGAGGTCATATTGCGCAAGTGCGCGAGGTTAAACGGCGTTTCGCGCACAACCATAACAAGTCGCCGACGCTCTTTAAGCGTGACATCGGCCGCTCGCGTGATCAAGTTATCAGACAATCCCATTGCCACTGCGGCCAAAGTGCGCATGGAACAAGGCACGATCACCATGCCCGCGGTAGAGAAAGCACCACTGGCAAGCGTGGCGCCAACATCACGAATGCTGTGAACATGATCAGCCATTTTGTATACATCGTGGCGATCAAGATCAAGTTCATGCTTGATATTCAACACACCGGCCGCCGACACGATCAAATGCGTTTCGACATCAGTTGCGCGTTCGCGCAACGTCTGCATCATACGCACGGCATACAGGGATCCGGTCGCTCCCGTAACACCAATCACCAGTCGGCGCTTACTCACTCGGCGGCACCTGCTTCAACGAGAGCCTGCTTGAGTTCGCCACTCTGTTCCATTTCGGTCATGATGTCTGCGCCACCGATAAATTCGCCGGCAATGTACAACTGGGGAATAGTTGGCCATTGGGAAAATTCTTTGATTCCGCTACGGACTTCTTCATCCTCAAGCACGTTAACCGTAACAAGCTTGGTGACACCGGAATTCTTAAGAATCTGGATGGCTCGGCCCGAGAAGCCGCATTGGGGGAATTGGGCAGTACCCTTCATGAACAGTACAACTGGGTTGTTGGTGACTGTTTCACGGATGAATGTTTGAACGTCGCTCATGATTTTCCTGACTGCTTTTGATGTAATTGAATGAATTGAAGAAAATTGCTAATACGCCAATTATAAAGAGCCTCCGGTCACCCGTAGAATACCCGCCAAATCAGGCAAAGACTGCACATTTTTAAAACCGGCTGACAGTAACAATTGCTGCACAGCAGCTGACTGATCGTAGCCATGCTCCAACCAGATTTGCCCATTTGGATTCAAGCGCGCGTGCGCACCCAGAATAATTTCACGAATTGCTGACAGTCCGTCCGCACCATCCGTTAACGCTATGATCGGCTCAAAACGCAAATCACCCTGAACCAAATGCGGGTCGTTCGCGACAATATACGGCGGGTTCGACACAATCAGATCAAATCGCCCCTCTGCGGGTAGGGCTTCATACCAGCTTCCTTGCCACCATTGAACCTTGGCACTATGTTTTTGAGCATTTTGTTGCGCCACAGCCAGGGCCTGAGAGCTTAAATCCGTTGCCACAACGCATGCTTTCGGTTTCTGAAGCGCCAAACTGATTGCAATGGCACCACTCCCTGTGCCCAAATCGAGAATGGTCGGGGCATCTAGCGGTCGCACTGCATTTAACCCGACCTCAACCAGTAACTCAGTCTCGGGCCTCGGAATCAGGACATCGGGCGTGACATCAAACATGTATCCCATGAATTCGCGCTGACCGAGCAGTTGTGCCATGGGCCTGCCTTGACGCCTGTGCGCTGCCATGGTCAAAAATCTGGTCGCCTTTTCGGGCTCAATCTGATCCGTATCATGCGCCAGCAACCAGGACCTCGGTTTTTGAAGGACAAATTCAAGCAGCATCCTCGCTTCAATTCGAGGCAAACCACTAACTTGCATCAAAGACTGGGGAGTTTGCATTACCTATTCGTCGCCTAGGGCTGCAAGTTGCTCGGCCTGGTGCTCGGCAATCAGCGCTCCGGTAACCTCATCAAGATCGCCTTCCATAATATTGGCCAACTTGTACAGCGTGAGATTAATGCGATGGTCAGTCAAGCGCCCTTGCGGAAAGTTATAAGTACGAATCCGCTCCGAGCGATCTCCCGAACCAACCAGACTCTTGCGCTCGGCAGCCTCTTTATCGTGACGCTCACGCTGCACCTTGTCCTTCAGGCGCGCGGCCAACACCTGCATCGCCTTGTCTTTATTGCGATGCTGTGACCGATCATCCTGGCACTCCACCACCAGTCCCGTTGGCAAATGCGTGATCCTGACGGCGGAATCAGTCTTATTGATGTGCTGACCACCCGCACCACTGGCACGGAAGGTATCGATCCGAAGCTCACTTGGATTAATCACTATCTCAGTTGCAGCATCCGCTTCCGGCAACACTGCGACCGTACACGCAGAGGTGTGAATGCGCCCCTGAGTTTCGGTTGCAGGAACACGCTGCACACGATGCGCTCCCGACTCGAACTTCAAGCGCCCATACGCCCCTTCACCATCGATGCGCACAATCACTTCGCGATAGCCTCCCAATTCGGACGGGCTTTCGGACATCAACTCAACCTTCCAGCCGCGCTGCTCGGCATAGCGTGTGTACATACGCAATAAATCACCGGAAAACAATGCGCTTTCATCTCCACCGGTACCGGCACGTATTTCGAGAAATACGCTGCGGCTGTCATCGGGATCGCGTGGCAATAACAACAATTGCAATTCACCTTCGAGCGTTTCGATACGTGCCTTGCAATCGTCCATCTCCTCAAGCGCCATGGCTTTCATTTCGGGATCGTCAAGCATCTGGCGCGCACCTTCCAGATCTGTCTCGGCCGACTCAAACGCAGTAAAAGCTTGGACAACCGGTTCAATTTCGGCTCGCTCTCGAGATAACTTTCTGTATTGCGTCATATCGTTTGCGGCATCCGGCTCAGCCAGCATCGCATCAAGTTCGACCAGTCTGCGGGATAAGTGCTCCAAGCGGGCACGCATTGATGATTTCATGGAAAGGTTCTGAATAATTATTTAACGAGTCGTGCGCCATGCAGGCGCATCAGGATTGAAGCTTACGGAGGTGAAGACTACCGCAGCTAACGGCGTTCGTTTCCTGAAGGGAACAATCTGGGCAACCATCCCAGCAACTGCTTGCGTTCAGCCTCTTCGCTGTGATTCAAGGCATTCAAGGTGCCATGCAGATATTTTTGCGTCAGTGCACGCGCCATTTGCTCAAGGACAACGTCAGGAGCATCCCCTCTGGCCAGAAATTTACGGGCACGCTCAAGCTCTTGCTCTTGAATCGATTGGGCGTTCGCCTGCAGATCACGAATAATCGGCACATTGGCCCGCACTTGCATCCAATGCATAAAATGACGCACACGATTGTCGATAATGGCTTCCGCCTGGACAACCGCAGCCTCGCGAGCATCTGTTCCGGACTGCACCACCACACCTAAATCATCAACCGAGTACAAGTAAACATCGTCAAGGCGTGCAACTTCGGGTTCGATGTCGCGCGGCACAGCCAAATCAACCATCACGATAGGCTTGCGCCTGCGCAGCTTGGTCGCACGCTCTACCATGCCCAGCCCAAGAATGGGCAATGAACTCGCTGTGCAAGACACAACCACGTCAAACTCCGCCAGTCTTTCAGGCAAATCGCTTAGTCGCATGACAGCAGCATCGAATCGATTGGCAAGTGTCTCGGCACGTTCGATCGTACGGTTTGCGACAACAATGGATGCGGGTTGTTGCGCGGCAAAGTGCGTTGCGCACAGTTCAATCATTTCGCCTGCACCGATAAAGAGCACTTTACAGTCGCCAAGATTACCGAAAACACGCTCAGCCAAACGAACCGCCGCAGCCGCCATGGAAACAGACTGGGCACCAATCGCCGTTGTCGTGCGAACCTCTTTCGCAACTGAAAACGTTTTTTGAAACAGCTGGTGCAGTAATGTGCCAAGCGCACCCGCTTCATCGGCAGTGCGTACGGCGTCCTTCAATTGACCGAGAATCTGGGTTTCACCCAGGACCATCGAGTCCAGCCCGCTGGCAACCCGGAAGGCATGGCGCACGGCCTCGTCACGATCAAGCATATAGAGATGCGGCCTGAGCACACCCGCCTCTATTTGGTTGAATTCAGCCAACCAGGTCGGCAATTGATCGGTGACATGCGGCTCAGCGGCGCAATATAGCTCGGTTCGGTTACAAGTCGACAGAATCGCAGCCTCTTTAACTGCCCCGCCAAACGAACTGCGCAAGGCATTCAAGGCCGGTTGAACCAAGTCTTCTGGCATGGAAACACGCTCGCGCACCGAAACCGGAGCCGAGACATGATTCAGACCCAAAGCGAGGACATTAACCGTCATGAAATGATGGACTACGTATAAAACCGTTCAGGAAATGTTCGCATTATAGTGCTCAGCCCTCCTTTGGGGTTGGATTTCAGCAGCAAGTTATTTTTTGGTGTAATATCTCGCCCTTAGATGGCCCGGTAGCTCAGTCGGTAGAGCAGAGGATTGAAAATCCTTGTGTCGGTGGTTCGATTCCGCCCCGGGCCACCAAAATTTTCCTGCGTGAATCAGCGGAAATGGTAGGAAATGGTAGTAAAGAAATTTGTGATTTTTTGTGATTTTTTTCTCCCTACCCAAACCATAGTACAAACCGCACTCCTTGATACCTTTATAAATCAATGAGTTATGCGTGTGCCACGAAATACAAACGGCCCTTCTTTGAGGGGCCGTTTTGTTTCTAACCTCCTAATTTGTTATCCGAGTAATTGCGCGAGTGTCTGCAGCATTTTGCGGCCGTTTTCGTCTTTAGATAACCTTGCGTCATTTACTTGCGCCTCTTGCGACTACTTACGGTCAAACCCATCACTTCTTCAGCAATGGCAACAACACAGTGTTACATTGAAACCCGCCTTGGAGTGATGCGTAACGCTGTGGAGCTAATCTAATCATCAGCCACAATTCAAACTTTTATTCGCTGCATGCCAGCAAATAGGTAGTGATTTTTGCTTTGTTGTTTACCTTGTATTCTTGCAGGAATGCATCAGTTCCCAGCAATCCTCCCCTTAGCAATACTTGTAAACCTGAGCCCAATTGCGAAACGCAGCTGTCAAAACTTTTCCCAGACTTCAGGCAAGGTTCAATTTGCTTATGGCCGTCAATTGCACCTTGACGTGCCTTAGCCCATTTCTGCATATACGCTTTGTTAGCAGCCGGAAGAGGACCAACTCTTTGCTCGTATAGATTATTGATTGCAATGCATTTTCCAATCATTTCGAGCTGCTCGCTCGCGCTATCAGCTACTGCAACGTTCGCACAGAGGATAGTAGTCAAGCCGGCGATTCCTTTAATTAAACAGTTTTTCATACGGGCTCCTTTAAAAATTGTGGCATTCCCCAAAATTCATAGACATTTTCATAACGTATTTTGACGTCTTTCTGTCGTTTTAGCTTTTCCTTTTAAAAAGTCATTGGCCAATTAAATTGGCAAAGTCAATTAATGCCAACCAATCTCTTTTGTCAAAAAACAATGTGAATTTTTCGTAATTTAGTTCTTTTATTGCCAATTTGGTAAATAATCTATATCTTTTGAATAGCAGATTTAATGCAACTATTTATTTCATTCATTCTTTAATATGGTCGCACTAGTTCGAATCAACATTCAAAGGGATGGTAATGGCACTACTTGGAAATATTTGCTGGTTCATATTCGGAGGTTGGCTGACGTTTCTGCTGTATACACTCGCTGCAATCATTTTTTTTCCAATGTTCATACCTCTATTTCGACTTGCCAGATATTCTGCGTGGCCGTTTGGTCGAACAATAGTGACTCAAGCCGAACTTCAAAAATATAGAAAAATTAGTGGTGCAGGCCACAAAACATCAATCACTGAACAAACATTCCGCATAACAAGTGGATTTTTAAACATCGTTTGGATGTTCACCTTTGGATGGATTTTGGCGCTTGTACATTTTGTTTCGGCAGTGATTAATCTTGCGTTTTTCTGGATGATTTTCACAATACCGAATATCAGTGGGAATTGGAAACTGATGAGCGTTGCTCTTATGCCATTCAATAAAGTTATCGTTCCATCTGAAATAGCCAAAGAAATTAGGATCGCCATCAGTAGAAATCAACTCAATATTTAATTTCAATTTTTTAATAGGATGAGAAATGAAATATTTATCTTTATTTAAGATTCTTGCGACAGCATTACTTGTAACAACTTCCAACATTGCAAAAAGTGACGTCCTTTTAGAGTGCAAGAATGCTCAAGCAATTCCATTACCTCTTGAGATTTCTCTAAATGAATCAAACAAATCGGGCACAGTAAAAATGCAGTTTAGCAAACAGACAAAATGTGAATACATTGCCCAAAACTGGATATATTCACCAGATGAAATTCGTTTTGAATTTCATATTGACACAGATAGTTGCGGGCGCAATTTATCCCCTCTATTGCTAGCGAAATTAGATAGAAAATCAGGGAAATTAATTCTTGCGCAGGCTAACGGCTCTGGTGACGTTGTTGATCTTGACTGTTCTAGATCTGAAAATGCAAATAAATTTTAAAAATTAAATATGCATTTGAGACCACTAATACGACGTCTCAAATTAAATAGGTCTAAAAAAGCAAATTTTCAGGTGTACTAATGCAAGGTTTACGCTTACTTATAAAGCACATAAATAAGATTAGGAATAGCAATATGAAACACTCCTTTTTTCTATCCTCAGCCTTACTTCTAGCAGTCTCATTTCATGTTCAGGCAGCGTGTAACAACCCCGCACCGCGAGCGTTGCCTTTTGTTGTTCCGCCTGGTCAAAGTTGTCCGAGCAACTATAGCCAAAGCGGTACAACATGTAACCCAAATTCAGGAGCAGGCTATGCATTCGTTGTCTCTTCAGGCCAGAGTTGCCCAAGCAACTATGGACAGAGTGGAAGGGTTTGTGTTGCCAATAGCGGCGCCTGTTATGCATTCTATGTTGGAACAGGAAGCTGCCCATCTGGTTATGGTCAATCTGGAGGCGTATGCGTCTCGAATTAAGTCCTAATTCTTGAGTGCTTCAGAAAATGAATTTGTATACGTTATTTTCGTTTGCCTAATATCTTTCCAAAGTGCTTATGATTGGTCAGTTCAGGGCGACAAACAATCGCGTTAGAGAGGGATTTTCGTTTATTACCGTCAATAGTTTTTAATTTTAATTCACTTCATAAGATAAGAGACCATGAAATGCTTTACTTCAAAAAATTAATAGTACTACTTGGTTTATTTTTTTTAGTCGGATCACAAGCAGTTCAAGCCAATACTGACTTTGAAAAGGCAATTCAAGGCCGTTGGCTTTCTGAAATTACTGAAGAAATTCCTAGTGATGCCGATACAACCAATGGAGTAATGAAAATGATTGGAGTTGATGAGTACCTAGGTAACGGTGCACTTAACATGCAAGGCCAATTATTAATGACCTTTAACTATAAAAATGGTACGCAAATTATAGCTTCTTGGTTGATCAATGCAGCTGGCGAATGGCAAATTAAAAACGATCTCATATATGAAAAAATTGTTGATATCAGAGCAATTCCTGACTTTGTAAAGCTCAATGGGAGCCTGCTATCTGCCGATGATCAAAAAAATTTCTTTCAACAATCCGGATTCAAAATTGAAGATTTAATACCTAAAGGTCAAACATCTGAAGATCAAATCATTTCTATCAACGATAAATCTTTTGGATACAAAACAAAAAACGACCAAGGGAATTATGACGTTCGTAATAAAACTAAAACAAACGCGGGATTTTCCACATATCAAATTAAATAGATCGGATAACCTGAAACCAATCCTAAAGCTCCTTTACGTACGAGCATACTCTTGAACTAGTAATAACAAGGTACAAATATGTAAAAAACGAGGAATGCGCGGAAATCAGGGTCATGGCTAACATTCGCTCAAAATGGCTCGTTTTAGGCAGGTTTTGCGAAAAGCCTAACACTACTTAGTGAGCGTATTTATCAGTACTACCCCTCCTGCGCCACCAAAATTTTTCAGGGTAAATGAGCGCAAATGGTAGGAAATAGTAGTAAAGAAATTTGTGATTTTTTGTGATTTTTTTCTGCCTACCCAAACCATAATACAAACCGCACTCCTTGATACCTTTATAAATCAATGAGTTATGCGTGTGCCACGAAATATAAAAGGCCCCTCGTTGAGGGGCCTTTTGTTTCTAACCTCCTAATTTGCTATCCGGGTAATTGCGCGAGTGTCTGCAACAATGTGCGTAATGCTCCGGTCATTACCGTCTTGCAATAACAATAATATTCAAATACTGCGTGGTTAATGCCAATTCCGGATTATCGTGACCGATGATTCCGATTTATCGTGACCAGGCCAGAGCACAAATTTCA
>NZ_JAAGRN010000009.1 GCF_010499255.1 Sheuella amnicola | reverse complement strand
CCGTGAAACACCTTAGCGCCGATGATAGTGGATGTACATCTGTGAAAGTAGGACATCGTCAAGCTCTTACACCTCAAACCCCCGCATGCTATCAGCTTGCGGGGGTTTGTCTTTGGGGAGTAGGAAAACGACACGATGTCGTGAGTTCACTATGTCGTGAGTTTTACGGTGTTTGGATTTTGACTTTTACAAAGTCAGATCTTATTAATTAGATCGGATTAGTGAATACCGATTTTTTGATATTTTTAGCCGTTCCGTTCGCGCGACCGATTTCAAGTTGCCTGAGTACTCGGCGTTGAATTTTTCCAGTCGTTGTCATCGGTAATGCATCGAGATATTCGATTTCTTTCGGATATTCATATGGCGCAAGTTTGGACTTCACATGCTCTTGAAGTTCTTCAGTCAACTTGTTACGGTCGCCACTATGATGTTCTGGTGTCAAAACAATAAACGCCTTAACGACAGCGCCACGATCTGCATCCGGTTTTGGTACGACGGCGACATTTGCTACGGCGGGATGATCAAGTAGACAGTTTTCTATTTCCCCGGGTCCAATACGATAGCCGGATGATTTGAAAACATCGTCGGCTCGACCCGCATACCAGAAGTATCCATCTTGATCGACGGTTGCAAGGTCGCCGGTTCGACACCAGTCACCTGAAAACTTTGCAATCGTCGCTTCTTCATTCTTCCAGTACCCTAAAAACAGAATCGGATCAGGATGGCCATGGATATCGAATCGGTTCAAAGCGATTTCGCCCACCTCACCTACCGGAGTGGGTTGCCCATCTTCTTGAATGACGGTCAGGCGATGACCGGGATATGGCTTGCCCATGCTGCCTGGGCGTGCAGGCCATTTCAGATGGCTGTTGCCTAGCAGGTAATTCATCTCTGTCTGCCCGAACATTTCATTAGGAGTGATGTTCAACGCTTGCTGGCACCACGCAAAAACAGTTTCGCCAACGCTTTCACCCGCGCTCATGATGCAACGCAGATTTAATTTGTATCTTTCTTTAGGCAACGGCACGGCCTTCATCATCTGCTTTAACGCAGTAGGAAAGAGAAATGTGTTTGTAACCTGATAGCGTTCGAGAATTTCAAATGCCCGTTCGGCTGTAAAGCGTCCCTTCGTGCCGACAATCGGTTGGCCAAAATAGAGCGAAGGCAGAAGCGCATCCATCAATCCGCCAGTCCATGACCAGTCAGCAGGCGACCAGAACACATCACCCGGTTGGGGAAACCAATTCTGCGAGGCAACAAATCCAGGGAGATTGCCTAGCAAGACGGAGTGCGGTAACAACGCTCCCTTTGGTGCCCCGGTCGTACCCGACGTGTATAGCAAAAGTGCCGGGTCACTGGATCGGGTAGGGAATGCCTTGAAAGTTGATGGCTGTCTGAGCAACAAGCTCTTCCAGTGAATGACGCGCTCGTCATTGACATCAATACCGATCAATTGCTTGAGTGCCGGGCATCGTGACAATGCCCCCAGTACGTTGGGACTGGATATGTCATCAAAGATTGCAACCTTTGATTCGGCATCCTTCAAGCGTTGTTCCAGGGCCTCGGGACCGAACAGGCTTGACAGGGGAAGAACCACTGCACCAACACTGTAAATGGCAATGTGAGCAACTATGGTTTCGGGGCGTTGTCCCAGAATAATCGCGACACGATCTCCGGGCTTGACACCCATCCGGGTCAGTCCGTTGGCTAACTGGTTTGCACTTGCCGCGAGACGCTCGTAGGTCCAAACCTCGCGCACGCCATTTTCGTTTTCGAAAAACAATGCGATGCGTCGAGCGTCAGCTGAACTTTCTGCCCATCGATGGCAACATTCCTGACCAATATTGAAGTTGGTTGGAACAGACCACCTGAAAGAATCGTACAAAGACTGATATTGATCGATCATGCCCTTAAGGGTGTTTAAGCTTTGCGAATGCTCTAGCATCGCTCAGGGCACGGATTAGCGCAATATTTAAATGTGCGCCAATGCAACAACTAAGGGTTTTTACTAGTATTGACTAATCTGGTCTTGGCGATCAAATCATGTACGAACTGACCGTCAGGCGTAAGCCAGGTAGGGAGAAAGACAGTAAAAGGCGCAAGGACGATGAACATATTCATTGCCGGCCATTGCGTAAGTAGCAGAAGTCCTTTTACGACGAGAGCCCAGATAACGGGTAACACCCACATTGCGATGTATCGAACAAGCAATTGATACATTGTCGGCTTGAGTCCGTCATGTGAGACCAAGCGGATGTTCCATGCCTTCATGGGGAGTGTTTGACCGCTACGAGCCCAGCAGGCCACAAAATACATGCCAATCGCGATAAAGAGCCAGGCCATTCTGGTATGCCGTAGCATCAACGCGTGCTTGCTTTGGGTAAGCGTGTCAAACAGATAGTCGGATATGAAGACTACTGCAAATAACAGAACGCCTTCATACATCATGGAAGCGAACCGTCTGGCCCGAGGTGTCGTGGACACGACGACGGGCGTATGAGGCAGTGGCTGATTTGTGGGCACAGTATTGGGATTCATCACGGGTATTATCCCGCATTTTCCCCGACACTAACCAGCCACTGCAATTACTTAGATCATCTGGTCGATCGAAACTTTCGAGCGAGCGCGATTACGGAAGCTAACAAGACCACGAACCAGTTTTTTGACTGTGCGGATCGGGTGTGGGCGAAACTGCTCGTCCAACGCGTTTGCAAGAAGTTCGCGTTCGAGAGAGTCGGTTAAACGGCTTGAGTGATTGATTTGCATGATAAATTCCTGTGCTGTTAGGGTATACCCGAATTATGCGGGAAAACCCTATGCGGCGCAAGTTAATTTATAGGGTTAACCCTTAAATCATGCAAATGTTGCGATGCGACAACGTTATTTGTCGCGATAGCTCTTTTCAACCAACTCGAAATTGAATAACCGGCAATCCAACGCACCGTTAAAAAGGGGAGTGCGACGATTGGCTTTGAGGCGAAGATGTTTAGGTAAATCCAGATCCGAGGTAATGGCATTGACTTGCCACCCTGCAAATTCCCGTTTCAGGTTTGCCGACCATTCTCTCCAGAATTCAGTGTCCCAGTCGTCTAGTCGTTCGCCGTATGGAGGGTTGGTGACAATCCAGCCTGTTGGCGCAGGCGCGGTGGCATCACGGGCATCGCCCACTTCGAAATGAATAGTGTCAGGATCCAGATAGGCTCTATCTGCATTGCGTCGGGCTGCCTCGATTGCCTCGGGATTGATGTCTATGCCGACCAGCGGCGCTTCCAGTCCAGGAAGGATATGCTGCTGCGCTTCTTCTTTCAGATCCGCCCAGCGTCTTGCCTGATGATCCCGCAGTCGCTCGAATCCGAAGGGACGAATCATTCCGGGGGGCACGCCAAGCGCAATCCAAGCCGCTTCGATCAGAATGGTCCCGCTACCGCAAAATGGATCAAGTAATGCGCCATTTGGATCCCAGCCGGAAAGCGCCAGCATGCCGGCTGCTAGGTTTTCACGCAGCGGTGCCTCACCTTTGTCCAGACGCCAGCCTCGTTTGAAGAGGGATTCGCCGGAAGTGTCCAGATAAAGCGTTGCAGTATCTTTAGAAAGGAAAAGATGCACTCGCGCGTCCGGCCTGACCGTGTCGATCGAGGGACGTGCCCCTTCAAGGTCACGCAATCGATCACAGATTCCGTCTTTGGCTCGCAAGTTGCAATATTGCAAGCTTTGCATCGGACTTTTAACCGCAGAGGTGTCGACGCGCAAAGTGTGTTCAGGACCGAACCAGCGTTCCCATTCTATGTTGTGCGCTAGTTCGAGAATATCGTCTTCACGCACAACGGGAGCCTGTCCGAGTTGAACAAGAATGCGGGTGGCAAGTCTGGAGTATAAATTGGCACGTTGAACACCCCACCAGTCCGCCTCGAAGTGGCACCCGGCGCGAGTCGTATGAACATTTTGATAGCCTAATGCAACTAATTCGGCAGCAAGCGCTTCTTCCAGCCCGACGGGACAAGGGGCAAAAATCGGAAAAATCTCAGCATCGTGAATCAGGCGTGAGGATCGCTTCTTTGCTCCGGAGCGATCCGAACTAAAGTGTTCGTGTTTGCTATCATCTTCCAGCAGGTCATCCCAGCTTGACCCGGTAATTTCCGGGTCGTAGTTGGACGTATGCAGCGGGTGTGCAGCCGTTGGCGTGGGTTCGGATGATCGTGTCCGTTTCGGATTCAAGTCCTTTGACGAGGCCTTCCTCGCGGTAGGCTGACGCGTCGTACGGCGATCCCCCTGTTGCCTGGTTACCTTCGGTCCGTATTCGGTTTTAGAGCCGGACGCCGTGCGGGGCTTATCGCTGGATGGTTCTTCTACACGATGTGCGGGCGCATCTTTTGTTTTACTGCGGCTCAATTGTGCAACTTGACGCGCGCGCGCGCCGCTTCGCACCCGTTTCTTTTCGTCCAGCGAGGCCGAAGATTCGGATTTTGCACGCGGTTTAATCGATAAGGTCTTGCGACCTGAATCCTGGTCGGACATGTTATTCCGTTATTGCATCAAAAGGGTTTAAGGACGACCAGAGCCGTCACGGCCACCAGTATCAGAACGGGCAATTCGTTAAACCAACGATAGAAAACATGTGATCTTTTGTTGGCACTGTGTTGGAATTTTCGCAATATCACGCCGCAGGCATGGTGATAGCCAATCAGCACAACGACAAGTAACAGTTTGACATGCATCCATCCGTTGCCAGGCCCGAATCCTATGCGATAGTAAGCATAAAGCACCAACCCCAGAATAATGGCGGGCACAGCCAGAATCGTCATGAATCGGTAAAGGCGTCTAGCCATGCCACCTAGAACGGCTAGTGTGGCCGGATCGGACTGCTGAGCCATGTTTACAAATATTCGCGGCAAATAAAACAAGCCCGCGAACCAAGACGCGACAAAAACAATATGAAAAACCTTAACCCATAACATTTGCGATTATCCCCTGATCTGCCCGTCACCATGTAAAACCCACTTCAGTGTAGTCAAGCCTTCAAGGCCTACCGGTCCACGAGCATGCAGACGGTTAGTTGAAATGCCGATTTCCGCGCCAAGGCCATACTCGAACCCATCTGCAAACACGGTCGGAAGATTGACATACACAGAGCTGGAGTCAACTTCGCGCTGGAACTGTTGTGCGCTTGCGATATCTTGCGTCACGATCGAATCGGTGTGGCCTGAGCCCCATTGCGCGATGTGGGCAATCGCTTCGTTGATCGAGTCGACGATTTTGATTGCCAGTATCGGACCAAGATATTCGGTGCCCCAGTCTTCTTCGGTGGCTGCACTAGCTTGCGGGACAAGTTCGAGAACGCGTTGGCAGCCGCGCAATTCAACGCCATGCTTGATCAAGGCCTGCGAAAGTTCAGGTAGAACATTCGCGGCCACGGACTTGTGAACCAAAAGTGTTTCCATGGAGCCGCACACGCCATAGCGATATGTTTTGGCATTAAAGGCGATGCGTTGCGCTTTAGCGAGATCAGCGTGCGAGTCGATGTAAACATGACAGTTGCCGTCAAGATGTTTGATCATCGGCACGCGGGCTTCCTCGGCAAGCCTCTTGATCAGGTTTTTGCCACCGCGCGGAATAATCACATCAATGAATTCCGTCATGGTGATCATGTGCCCCACTGCCGCACGGTCTGAAGTCTCGATCACCTGTACCGCATGCGCAGGCAGTCCAGCCATTTCCAAGCCATGTTGAACAATTTTGCCCAGTGCAAGATTGGAGTGCAGCGCTTCACTGCCACCTCTCAAAATAGCAGCATTGCCCGATTTCAAGCAAAGTGCAGCCGCATCGATTGTCACGTTGGGGCGAGACTCGTAAATAATCCCGATCACGCCAAGGGGCACACGCATCTGAGCAACATGCATTCCATTCGGACGCACGTTCGTTGCCGTCAGACTGCCGATCGGGTCCGGCATCGAAGCGATTTGGCGTAACCCTTCGATCATCAGGTCGATTGTGCGATCGGAAAGGGTGAGTCGATCAAGCAAAGCCGATTCCAAATTACGATCGCGACCGGCCTCCAGATCGATTTTATTGGCGATTTGTAAGGCTTGACGTTGGTCATCCAACGCTTTCGCCATCGCCAACAGCGCTTGCGATTTTTGCGCACCGCTTGCCCGAAGCATTTCGCGTGAAGCTTGCCTGGCCTGTTGCCCTATTGAGAGCATGGAGTCTTGAAGTGAAATCATGAGGTTTATTTTTAAGCTGAAGTAACTGCCACGCGCATTGCCAATCGTGTCATTTCTTCCCAGGGATCCTGAAGTTTGCCTGGTACCTGCAGGCCTTTGATGAGACGATCAACTTCGTGGGCGTGTTGTACGGCGGCGGGCCAGTTTCTGGGGGCAACCCGTCCGAGCGCTTGGCGAGCCAACCGCTCGTGTTGTCCGAAAATACGTTGTGAGCGTAGCACGCTCGACATATCCTGTCCTGATGCCGAGGCCTGTGAGGCACGAGCCAGTGTACGGATTTCTTCACCGATTGCCCAAAGGACAAGGGGCAATGCCTCACCTTCGGCTTTTAATCCATTCATCATTCTCACCATGCGAGGAATATCGCCCGCAAGCATGGCATCGCGTAATCCAAAAACATCGTAGCGAGCAACGTTCATCACTGCTTGCTCGACGTCCTCTCCCGATATCATGCCGGGGTCGAACAAAAGGCCCAGCTTGAGTATTTCTTGATGGGCGGCAAGTAGATTGCCTTCGACCTTGTCGGCCAACCATTGCAAGGTGTTTGCATCGACTTGCTGCGATTGACGGGCAAGTCTCTTGGCAATCCAGTCGGGTAGTTGAGTCCGATCGATACTTGCCGTTTCTATGGTTGTTCCCGCCAATAGGAGTGTCGTAGCCCATTTACTGTCACGGGTGGTTTTATCCAGTCGAGGCAGAGAAACGATCGTGAGCACTTCCGGGTCGGTTTGATTTTTGCAACGCCCAGCCAGAGCAATTAAGGCATCTGCACCTTGTTTGCCGGGTTTGCCAGTGGGCAGTGATATTTCAAGCAATTGCTTATCGCCGAACAAGGATCCGCTGGAGGATGCCACAGCCAAACTGCTCCAGTCGCTGCGCGCATCCATGACAAATGAAGTGCGATCGAGATATTGGGCCGATTTTGCAATTGCCCGCAAGGCATCAACCGCTTCAATCGTTAAAAGCGGATCGTCACCGGTGACCACATACAGGGCCGTCAGTTTTGTGCCGGGCCGACCAAGCGATTGAATCAGGCGATCCGCATCCATGGCTAAACCCCTAGTCGGTGCTGATTGGCAATGGAGCCGGTGTCAACGAAGGATTTTGCCAGGGTGCAGGAATCAGGGCTGGTGTGCGAACGGGTTTGGCGATTTCGACAGGCTCTTCATCATCGTTGCGCTCTGCAGCGACCACATCCCAACGAGCTTTGACATCCGGAGCGGTAATGCGACGGATGATGCGCGTGACCAGGCCTCTTTGCATGTCCTTGAAAAGTGTCGCAGCCTCGCCCTCTTTGGCCTGAACAACCCGGTCGTCAAAGGGCATATTGCGAACGGCCGACAACGTGGTGTCGGGAATGATGATTTGATCTTTTGCCGTGACAAGACGGAATGTATATTGAATCGATAGCTCGAGTTCTTCCACTTTGCCTTGAGCGTTCAATGAAACCTGCCGAGTGGTCCTGGATTCTGAAACCTGCTCAAGTTTGGCTTGAGCAAGTTTCATCGCTTTTTTGAGTTTGAGTGCCGCGATGGTGCTTTTCTCATCCGCATCGTCATCCGGGCCAAAATCAGTCACCTTGAGCGATATGTCAGCGGATTCGATGATTTTTGTATTGGGTGAAACCGCCCGGATGGCGCGTCGAATATCGGCGCCAAACTGACTGTTTTGCGGGATCGTGATGTAGAGTGAATCAAAGGGCAGGGGCTTCTCGCCTTGCATTTGAAAACCGCAGGATGCCAGCAAAAGTCCAGCCGCAACCATCATCACCCAACGGCACGCGCCCGTAAGCGCGTTTGCAACCTTCATGCTACCGACTGTCCGCTTGTTCATTCGTACCCTTGTTCTTTTAACCGACTACGTTGACGAGTTTGCCCGGCACAACGATCACACGCTTAGGCGGGCGACCTTCCAGATTGCGGGCAACTGCTTCATGTTGGGTTGCGAGTTGTTCGATTTGTTCGCGCGTCGCTTCTCGCGCAACCGTCAGATTACCCCGAAGTTTGCCATTGATCTGCAAAACAAGTTCGATCTGATCGGTTACGAGCGCCGATTCATCAACGATCGGCCAGGGTGCATCCAGTAGGTCGCCGTAATTGCCGACGTAGCCCAGATCTACCCAAAGCTGCCATGTGATGTGCGGAACAACAGGGTACAACACACGCAGCAAGATGCCGATCAATTCGGCCATCGCGGCATCCGCATAGGTCGAATCGTTCAGCTTGGCATCATCGATCGCATTAAGCATCTTCATGCACGCCGATACGACAGTGTTGTATTGAATGCGTTGGTAATCGTAATCCGCTTGTTTGAGCAATGAATGAATTTCGAAGCGTAGTTTTTTGATATCTTGATCCGCAGCGCTCCAGTCTGTGACTGGTTTAGTCAGTCCTCGCAGCACTTGCGCTTGTTTTTGATGGCAAAGCGACCAGAGTCGTCGCAGGAATCGATTGGATCCTTCTACGCCCGAGTCGGACCATTCCAGCGTTTGCTCGGGTGGAGCCGTGAACATGACAAACAAACGTGCAGTATCGGCTCCTTGCGTGTCAATGAGCGATTGCGGGTCGACCCCGTTATTCTTCGACTTGGACATGGTGCCCACGCCACCGTAGTTCACGGCGCGTCCGTCGCGCTTGAGTTTGGCTCCGGTGATGGCGCCTTTTGCATCGTAAATGTTTTCGACTTCTTCGGGCCAGAAATATTCGATTCCGCCCTTTTCGTTTTTGGCCGAATAAATGTGGTTGAGCACCATGCCCTGGCAGAGCAGTTTTGTGAAGGGTTCGTCGAACTTGACCATGCCAAGATCGCGCATCACGCGCGTCCAGAAACGCGCGTACAGAAGATGAAGCACCGCGTGCTCGATGCCGCCGATGTACTGATCCATCGGCATCCAGTAATCGTTGCGCGCATCGACCATGGCTTGATCATTGCCGGGCGAGGTGTAGCGCATGAAATACCAGGACGAATCGATAAACGTATCCATCGTGTCTGTTTCGCGACGTGCGGGCTTGCCGCACTTCGGACAGTGACAGGACAGGAACCCCTCATGCTTGGCAAGTGGGTTTCCGCTGCCGTCCGGAATCAGTTCTTCGGGCAGAATGACAGGGAGATCTTTTTCAGGGACCGGGACAGCGCCGCAATCCTTGCAATGGATGATCGGAATGGGGGTTCCCCAGTAGCGCTGACGCGAAATGCCCCAGTCGCGCAGTCGCCAGGTTGTTTGGCGTGCACCGAGACCCAATCCCTCAAGTTTGGAGGCGATTGCGTCGATGGCTTTGGCAAAGTTCAATCCATCATACTCACCCGAGTTGACCAGATGGCCTGACTGCTTGTCGGCATAGGACTCATGCCAGACCTTGTCATCAAAGGCCTTGTCACCCACCTGAACGACTTGCTTGATTGGCAGGTTGTACTTATTGGCAAAAGCGAAGTCGCGCTCGTCGTGGGCGGGTACACCCATCACAGCGCCATCGCCATAACTCATCAGGACATAATTGCCCACCCACAAAGCCACATCGGCGCCGGTAATTGGGTGTGTGACAGTCAGTCCCGTGTCCATGCCTTCTTTTTCACGGGTGGCGAGTTCGGCTTCAGTGGTGCCACCCAGTTTGCATTGCTCGATAAAAGCGTTCAGTGCAGGATTGTTGCGTGCGGCATGGGTCGCCAGGGGATGTTCAGGGGCAACCGCACAGAATGTGACACCCATTATGGTGTCTGCGCGTGTCGTAAAGACATACATCTTGCCGTCTTGAATCAGGGCGCCGTTTGCATCCTTGATCGTATGCGGGAAGGCAAATCGTACGCCTTCGCTTTTGCCGATCCAGTTTTCCTGCATCGCTCGCACGCGGTCGGGCCATCCATCCAGTCCGTGTTGAACTTGATCAAGCAATTCGGCCGCATAATCGGTGATTCGTAGGTAATAGCCGGGAATCTCGCGCTTTTCAACCGGAGCGCCCGAGCGCCAGCCTTTTCCATCGATCACCTGCTCGTTGGCCAATACGGTGTTGTCGATTGGATCCCAGTTCACTACCTGGGTTTTACGATAAGCAATGCCCTTTTCGAGCATTTTGAGAAATAGCCATTGATTCCATTTGTAATAGGACGGGTCGCAGGCGCACATCTCGCGCGTCCAGTCGATCGCCAATCCCATCGCCTTCATTTGTTTTTTCATGTAGGCGATGTTGTCGTATGTCCATTTGGCAGGGGGCACATTCGACTTGATCGCCGCATTTTCGGCCGGCATGCCAAACGCATCCCAACCCATAGGCATTAACACGTTAAAACCACGCATGCGCAGCTGTCGCGCCATCATGTCGTTGATGGTGTAATTGCGAACATGCCCCATATGCAATTTGCCGCTTGGATAAGGCAACATGGAGCAAGCATAGAACTTGGGTTTAGGTTGGCCTTTGGTATCAAGTGCACCCTCGGTGACACGGTAAGCATCCCGTGAGTCCCAGTTGTCATGAGCCGCGCGCTCGACGGCGGTGGGTTGGTAACGTTCTTGCATGGGTTGCTGCATTATCACGGCCAAATAAAAAAGGTGGGGGCGCTAAAGCGCCTGACAAGCCCAATATTATAGGCTAGGGCAGAATGCAAACAGCCCCGCATCGGCGGGGCTGTTAGTTAAAACTATCGAATCCGTCTGAATTACTTCAGCTTGGTTTCTTTGTAGTCAACGTGCTTGCGAGCGACCGGATCAAATTTTTTGATCAGCATCTTTTCAGGCATGTTGCGCTTGTTTTTTGTCGTTGTGTAGAAATGGCCCGTTCCAGCGCTGGATTCGAGCTTGATCTTTTCGCGTGCACCTTTTGCCATGTCGGGCTCCTTTAAGCGACTTCGCCACGAGCGCGCAGGTCGGCCAGAACGGCTTCAATGCCGAGCTTGTCGATTGTGCGGATGGCGTTGGTGGATACGCGCAGGCGTACCCAGCGGTTTTCGCTTTCAACCCAGAAACGACGCGACTGCAGGTTAGGCAGGAAGCGACGCTTTGTCTTGTTGTTAGCGTGTGAAACGTTGTTGCCCACCATGGGGCTTTTTCCAGTAACTTGGCATACGCGTGCCATAGCTGCACCTTTAAGAAATTCAGAATTCGGGCCCGGATCTTTTATATTTATCCGATTGAGCCTGCAATTCTAATACGAAATCAAGGATTTAAGCAAGTTGGATCGTTGAGGGCGACCTCAATCTCATGGCCTGCGACGGGCAATCCCGCCAATCAGCCAGGACAGGGTAGTGCATCCGCCCAGAATGAGTGCCATAGGCAGCGGTCCGGTTTCAGAGGCCAGACTGACCAGAAATCCGGCGCAGGCGCCGCTGGCGATAGTGAAGGTTCCAAGAAGGGCGGAAGCCGACCCCAGCCGATTACCTTGTTCGGATAATGCCATTGCGGCTGAGTTGGGGCCGACGAATCCCTGGCAGAACATGAATGCCATCATGCAACCCATTAGGATCGTAAGTGTGACCGATCCCGATAAAGTTAAACCCAGTGCGCTCAAGCCAGCCAGCATCATTGCCCGCAGTGCCCAAGGCAAAAGTTGAACCGGGCGATATTTTTTAAGCATGCGGGCGCTGACTTGCGATCCCGTAATCAGGCAGAGTGCGTTCAGACCGAACAACAATCCATAAGACTGGCTGGAGATGCCGTAGTAGTCGATAAAGAGCCGTGGAGAAGAGACGATGTATCCGAACATGGTTGCCGAGCCCATTGCACCGGACATGGCAAAAGCCACAAACTTGCCGTTGCGGATCAGCTGAGAATAGTTATGCAAAATACTGGACCAACTTAACGGGATGACGCGGTCGGGGCGCAGGGATTCGACCATGACACGCGATACTGTCCAGAGCAAAATGATCGCCGAAACGGTAATCAGCACGAAAATGCCGCGCCATCCGGTTAACGCCAGAACCTGTCCGCCAATAAGGGGCGCCAGAATCGGAGCGACTCCCATAATCAGCATCAGCATCGACAAGGCGCGAGCAGCTTCCTGGGTATCGTAATGGTCGCGAACGACTGCACGGGAAATCACCATGCCGGCAGCACCTCCCATCGCTTGTAGTAGGCGGGATGCTGTGAGCACTTCAATATTGGGAGCAATGGCGCACCCCGCCGATGCCACGATGTATAGCGAAAGCGCGCCATAAAGAGGTGGTTTTCGGCCATAACGGTCGGCAAGCGGCCCGTAGGCGAGCTGTGCGACGGACATGCCGATCAGGTAGATGGCGAGCGTTCGTTCCACCTGGCTATGTGTCGCGTTCAACCCTGTCGCGATCGATGGAAATGCCGGAAGATACATGTCGATGGACACCGGTCCGATCGCAGTCAGCGCGCCCATCAGTATCAGCCATCCGGGCAGTCCGAGCTTATTCGAGTTCAAAGGCATGTGTTCCCGAGGGATGGCGATGGTTTCTATACATTTAGATACTTTTTTTTCTGATCAGAATCTTATACAGTTTCTGCAGTGAGTGCGAATCGTCCCCGTTAAATGGTTTTTTGTCTGCGTTTCTTCAAAAGGAGTACGGATGAACCCGTTGTTTGCGGCTGTAGAAAAGAAAATTTCAGATTTGCCAGTGCCGTTCTGTGTGATTTTGCCGGATGGTACGCGCCTAGGGTCCTCAGCGCCCGAAATAACATTTATAGCCAGGGAAAATAAAGTGCTTTCCCATTTGGCCGCAGGTGACGTGGGGGTGATTGGAGAGGATTTCGTTGAGGGGCGCTGCGAAATCATTGGTTCCATGCGAAAAATGATGCAAGTGGCCGAAGCCATTTTGCCGCATTCTCCCGTCGAAGCAATTCGCAACCGTTGGTTGGTGGATTTGATCGGAAGGCTCATGTCTGTATGGCGCCATTCTCTGGAGCGCGATGCCAAGCAAATCGAGTTTCATTACGATCTTTCGGACGATTTTTATGCGCTTTGGCTAGATCCTTTGCGCGTATATTCCTGCGCCTATTACCGGGAGCCAACCATGACGCTTTCCCAGGCCCAACAAGCCAAACTTGATCATATCTGCCGCAAACTCAATCTCAAGTCCGGAGAACATTTTCTGGACGTCGGGGCCGGCTGGGGCGGATTGCTTTTGTGGGCGGCGGAGCATTATGGTGTGGATGCAACGGGTATTACGCTATCACGCAACCAGCACGCTTACGTGACTGGACTAATAGAGCGCAAAGGTTTGGGCGCTCGTGCCAGAGTGCAGTTGCTTGATTATCGAAAGCTTGAAGACTCTCGACACTTTGACAAGATTGCATCCGTAGGCATGTTCGAGCACGTTGGTCGCGCCCAGTTGGAGGACTATTTCTCAGTGCTGCGACGTCTGCTGCGTCCGGGCGGATTGGTTCTGAATCACGGCATAACGGCGGGCGGTGTTTATAACCCGCAGTTAGGCCATGGTATGGGGGATTTCATTGAAAAGTATATTTTCCCTGGTGGAGAGTTGACCCATATTGGCCATGTCATGACGCATATGGCTAATGGAGGCCTGGAAGCCGTCGATGTCGAGAATTTGAGGCCGCACTACGCCCGCACGCTTTGGGCTTGGAGCGATGCACTCGAAAGTCGACTGGATGAAGCTGCCAAAGTGCTGATCCAGGATAAAGGGGAGCAGGGCGCACGCGCGCTACGAGCATACAGATTGTATCTGGCCGGTTGCGCGGCAGGTTTTGAAAACGGTTGGGTTGCACTTTATCAGATACTTGGACAGCACACGCCAACGGGTCGCAAAGATGAACTGGATATGCCGCCGGATTTGGCATACCCTTGGCGCAGAGATTATATGTATCCGGATAGTAAAATTTAAAGGGCGACCGCTGCGGCGGGCATCACTTGTTCGGCGGCTTGGGCTGCAATCTCGAATGACCTGAGCCGCGCCTGATGATCGAATATCTGACCAGCGAAAATCAACTCGTCCGCTCCGGTGCGTTCGACAATGTGTTGCAATCCCCGGCGAATGGTTTCGGGAGAGCCCACAACTGAGCAGGAGAGGGATTCGCTTACCGAGGCTTTTTCATGGGCAGACCAGAATGATTCGATGTCATCTATCGGAGGGGGAAGTTGTCCGCGGGTGTTTCTGCGCATTCTCGTGAAATGCTGTTGCAATGTGGTGAAAAGATATTTGGCTTCTTCGTCCGTATCGGCTGCTATGACATTGACACCCACCACTGCATAAGGTTTGGAAAGCTGGGCTGAGGGTTTGAAAAGCGCTTTGTAGGCCTGCATCGCCTCAAGTAGATAATCAGGTGCGAAATGCGACGCAAAAGCGTAAGGCAGTCCTAAATGCGCCGCCAATTGCGCGCCGTAGAGGCTGGATCCGAGAATCCAGATAGGAACCTCAAGACCGGCGCCCGGTATGGCTTTGACCGCTTGCCCGGGTTGAATCGGTCCAAAATAATGCTGTAGCTCCTGAACGTCTTGCGGAAACTGGTCGGAGTTGCCCATCAGGTCGCGACGCAAAGCTCTGGCAGTTAACTGATCTGTACCCGGGGCGCGTCCGAGTCCGAGTTCGATTCGGCCGGGATACATGGAGGCCAAGGTCCCGAACTGCTCGGCAATAACCAGCGGGGCATGGTTCGGCAACATGATCCCGCCCGAGCCTAGCCTTATAGTCGAGGTTCCGGCTGCGACATAGCCGAGCACAACCGCCGTGGCCGAGCTGGCATTGCCGGTCATATTGTGATGTTCGGCAAGCCAATATCGGGTGTAGCCCCATTTTTCTGCGTGCTGAGCCAAGTCTCTCGAGTTGCGCAGGGCATCGGCAGCCGTCAGGCCTTGTGGAATTGGGGACAGATCCAGTATCGAATGGGGAATACTCATTAAGCGTCTCAGCGGGTTATTGCAGTTAATTTATGCTGTAATTAAAAGCTGTCGTATCGAATTTATAGCGCACAAATCGGTTAAATATTCTTTTTTTAGGGAGCACATGATGCGTGAAGTTTTTATTACCGCTGCTGCAAGAACTGCGATTGGTGATTTTGGCGGTGGACTCAAGGATGTGGCTCCCTGCGATCTGGGTGCAACAGTCGTTAAGGCTGTGCTTGAGCGCTCGGGAGTGGATGGATCCCAAGTCGGACATCTGGCATTTGGCCATGTGGTTCAAACCGAACCTCGCGATATGTATATTTCACGCGTTGTTGCCCTGAATGGCGGTTTACCGCAATCGAGCGCGGCGTTTAACGTTAATCGCTTGTGTGGTTCAGGTTTGCAGGCGATTGTGTCGGCATCGCAGTCTATTTTGCTAGGCGACACCGAGATGGCGATTGGTGGAGGCGCTGAAAACATGAGTCGTGGCGGCTATTTGTCGCAAACTCAGCGATTTGGCGCGCGTATGGGCGACAGCACAATGTCCGATCTGATGGTCGGCGCATTGACCGATCCATTCGGTCGCATGCACATGGGCGTAACAGCCGAGAATGTCGCCAATCAGTTCGGTATTTCACGTGCCGATCAGGATGCGCTGGCGCTCGAGTCGCATCGTCGTGCTGCCAAGGCTCAGGATGAAGGCCGGTTTAACGATCAGATCGTTCCGGTTGTGATCAAGACACGTAAAGGCGAAGTTGAGTTCAAGGTTGATGAGCATCCTCGTCGCGATATTACGCCGGAAGGGTTAGCCGCCCTGCGTGCAGTATTTGTTAAAGAAAACGGCACCGTGACCGCGGGTAATGCCTCAGGTATTAACGATGGCGCTGCCGCAGTTATGCTGATGAGCGGCGAGGCTGTGAAGTCCAGTGGCGCCAAACCCATGGCACGCCTGGTGGCTTATGCGCACGCCGGCGTGGATCCCAAAATCATGGGAATCGGTCCGGTACCGGCAACGCACGCTGTTCTGAAGCGCGCCGGCCTGACAATTGACCAGATGGATGTCATCGAGGCGAATGAGGCGTTTGCCGCACAGGCCTGCGCTGTCGCCAAAGAGTTGAAGCTGGACTCGGCACGCTTGAATCCGAACGGAAGTGGTATTTCGCTGGGTCATCCGATTGGTGCAACAGGCGCCATCGTCACGACCAAAGCGATATACGAACTGCATCGTACCGGCGGCCGATATGCCTTGGTGACGATGTGTATCGGCGGCGGTCAGGGCATCGCCGCGATTTTCGAGCGCACCTGATCGCACTAGAACTGCCCTGTTTCGACCATGGACACAACTTTGTCCGCAGCGACAATCAAATGGTCAAGCAGGGCAATATCCACTACTGCGAGAGATTGTCTGAGTTGGCGGGTGAGGTGAATATCAGCTGCGCTCGCCTCGGCAAGCCCTGATGGGTGATTGTGCGCAAGAATGACCGCGGCCGCATGCGAAGCAAGGCCTGCCTTGACTACTTCGCGAGGATAAATGGAGGTCTGCGTGAGCGTTCCCCGCGAGATTTCCTCGGCGCGAATTAATCTATGCTGATTATCGAGAAATAGGGCGATGCAGTGCTCAATCTGTTCATGCCCAAGCAAAGCCGCGCAGTACGTTTTAACGTGAGCGGGACTGGCAAGAATGCATTCCCGTTTGAGCTCCTCCTCGAGTGATCGACGAGCCAGCGCAAGGATAGCCATGAGCTGGCAAATTTTGGCATCCCCCAAGCCCGGCATGCCTCGCAAATCTTTCACATTCGCTGCCAATAATGGACGCAGGCCGCCGAAGCGATCGATCAGACTTTGGGCGAGTGCGAGTACATTTTGCCCTCGACTGCCGGACCCAAACAACAGCGCAAGCAGCTCCGCATCAGTAAGGGACGCTGCTCCTTTTTTGAGGATTCTCTCCCGTGGACGCTGATCGGGTGCAAGCAAGTCGCGCAATGACATATTTAAGGCTCTAAAATAGCGGTTTATCAAGCCTTCTACGGTGACAGATTTTGACTTCTCAGGCTCCAGAAACAACACCGATTGTCCGTGCGGACTCCTACCTGACATTGCATTACCGCATTGTGATCGAGAGCGGTCCGGCAGCAGGATCAACTTTTATCGATACGTTCGATGGGCGTCCCGCTACGCTGCAGCTTGGTAGCGGCCAGTGGTCGCCAACGATGGAAGCCCCTTTATTGGGACATGCTGAAGGCGATTGCTTCAGCTACACCTTGAGTCCTGTGGATGCATATGGCGATCGCAATCCGGACCTGATTCAGAGAGTGACGCGTTCGATGTTGTCAGAGTACGCTGAGCCGGATACGGCTTTTGTACCGGGCGATATGGTCGAGTTTTCTGCTCCGAACGGTGGTCGATATTCGGGGGTACTTAAGGAAATCAATGAGGAGACCGCGCTGTTTGATTTCAATCACCCATTGGCAGGGTTGACCTTGCGAGTCGATATTGATCTGCTGGGAGTTCTTTGATGGGCGCTGAAATACTTCTTGCCCAGCCTCGCGGTTTTTGCGCCGGCGTGGATCGCGCAATCGATATTGTCGAGCGTGCCATCGAAATTCATGGTGCGCCGATATATGTGCGTCATGAAATTGTTCATAATCGTTTTGTCGTTGAAGACTTGCGCAACAAAGGCGCGGTGTTTATCGACGAGTTGGATCAGGCTCCCAAGGGATCGATCGTGGTCTTTTCGGCGCACGGGGTGTCGAAAGCCGTTCGTGAAGAAGCACAATCACGCGGCCTGCAGGTGTTTGACGCGACCTGCCCGCTGGTGACAAAGGTGCATGTCGAGGTGGCGCGCATGCGCGCAGCCGGATGTGAAATCATCATGATCGGTCACAAGGGGCATCCGGAAGTTGAAGGGACGCTGGGACAACTAAAGGATGGCATGTATCTGGTCGAAACCGTGGAGGATGTTGCATCATTAGTTGTGCGCAGTCCGGATAATTTAGCCTTCGTGACCCAGACAACGTTATCGGTTGATGATGCCGCCGCAGTGGCTCAGGCTCTTAAGTCCCGGTTTCCGAATATCGTCGAACCCAAGAAGAGCGATATCTGCTATGCGACTCAAAACAGGCAAGATGCAGTCAAGGTCATGGCGCCTCAATGCGATCTGGTCCTGATTGTGGGAAGTGCGAACAGTTCAAACTCGAATCGTTTGCGCGAAGTCGGAGAACGAATGGGCATCCCGTCATTTTTGATCGATGGGCCCGAGTCTATTGATCCGACATGGTTGAATAACAAATCGCGCATCGGTATTTCCGCAGGTGCTTCCGCTCCGGATGTTCTGGTTCAGCAGGTCATCAAACGGTTGAAGGAGTTGGGAGCGGTGTCTGTACGCAATATGGATGGCCTCGAGGAGCATGTTTCGTTTCCGCTGCCGAAAGGTTTGTCGCGTAAAGACTAAGCACTTTGGAGGGGCATCCATGTTGACTACGATTAAAGTGATGCAGGATGCGCCCGTCATCCCCGTCATTGTGCTGGATGATCCTGCTTTAGCGGTTCCCGTGGCCCAGGCCTTGGTGGCAGGCGGGATTCGTATGCTTGAGGTTACATTACGTACACCTGTTGCACTAGAATGTATCGCTCGCATCAGTGATGAAGTTCCGGACGCGATCGTTGGCGCGGGAACGGTCTGCAACTCGGCTGATGCGCAGGCCGCGTTACAAGCCGGAGCGCGCTTCGCTGTCAGCCCCGGATTTACTCACGAGATTGGGTTGACATGCCGGGACTTGAATCTTCCCTTGCTACCTGGCGTTGCGACAGCCAGTGAAGTCATGATGGCGCTCTCAAACGGTTACACCGAACTGAAATTCTTTCCGGCCGCGCAGGCGGGCGGGGTTGCCATGATCAAGGCTTTGAGCGGACCTTTTCCGCAAGTCCGATTTTGTCCGACTGGCGGAATTACACAGCAAAATGCAGTAGAGTTTTTGTCTTTAAAGCAGGTGGTGTGTGTCGGCGGATCATGGCTAGTGCCTGTAGATGCCTTGGCGCAGCGTGATTTTTCGAGAATTCAATCTTTGGCCAGTGCGGCCGCAAACTTGCGAACCGCTTGAGCTTGAGGTAAACAGCTTACGGCTCCCCACCCTTGAACTGTGATCGCAGCTGCGATATTTGCATAGCGTGCTGCATCGATCAACGTATCACCCAAAGCAAGCCGTGCGAGCAGATTGCCGCAAAAACAATCACCCGCTCCGGTTGCATCAATTGCTTGCACTGCGATGCCGGGCAGATGCATTCGAAGACCGGCGGTTTGATCACTTAACAGCGCGCCATCTTTTCCAAGCTTCAGTACAACCTGTTTGGCGCCGGCTTGATGCGACCAGTCGACAATCGCATCCGGGTCACTTAGTCCGGTCAACAAGCTTAAGTCATCCAGACTAGGTAAAAACAAATCGCATAATTCAAGAGCTTTACCGATTTGGTCTTTTGCTTTTTCAAGCGGCCAAAGTCTTAATCGCAGGTTGGAATCGAAGGAAACAAGAGTACCTGCTTCTCTAGCCAGTTGCATTGCATGAAGCGATGTATCGCAAGCAGAGTCGGAAATCGCCAAAGAAATGCCCGAGACATGCAGCCATTTTGCCTTCCGAATCTGTTCACTCGGTGTCCCGAATAGCCATGCACAAGTCATGTTGCTGGCAGCCGAACCGGCACGGCGATATGTAAATGCATGTCCTTTGGGCCCATGCGTAACAAAATATATCCCGGTCAAGCCTTTCGTTTCCGTTTCGATGGCGCTGGTGTCTATGCCCTCATGAATCAACAGATTTTTCAGGCTGTCGCCAAATGGATCATCACCCAGTCGCGTGAGATACGACACGCGAGCACCGGCCCTGGCAGCCGCAATGGCGGCATTGCTTGTGTCACCGCCAAATCCTTGCAGGTAGTTTGGCTGCCCGGGATCAATCTGATTGAATTCGATCATAGCCTCACCGAGCGCTACCAAGTCGAATTGCTTTGCGTGCGTTGGAGTGGCGTTCATGTGGATCGTTTTAATTGAAACGTTCTTCAGGCTTGGTTTTTTTGGATAGCAGGGTGATCACGAAATCAATACTACTGCGCAAACTGTAGTAGTTGCTAACAAGTGATTTTGGTACCCGCAATGCCAATGCACGCGCTTCGATTTCTTCAAGTCTGTTTCGATATTCCTGTTCTCGAATCGGATCGTAGTTCAAGGTGATATCCTGCTCGAGGAATTTCAAAGCTCCGTAAATCTCGTTGATTCGTCCTTGAGCCCTGTTGGTTCTGTAGCCTGGCATTGTTTTAATGATCGGATATACGAATGCAAAAAGAGGCAGCAGCAACAAAATCATGCGATCGATAAACTCTGCCAGCCAGAATGGCATGTAGTTCATCAAAACGGGAGAGCCTTTTTCGTAATAGCGCCGCGCAATGGGACTTTCCTCGATGATCGATTCCTTGAAGGCGGGGAATTCACCGTATTTGGAAAAGAAGTTACGGCCCCCATTAATCTGAGTCGCCGCCTGTAAAAACAATAATTGAATGGCAGGATGCATTGTCGGATCAATGACCAGATTTGTCGTCGGAGCAATCACTGTCACATTTTTATCCGGAAAATTACGCCTCAGGCTAAGGGAGCCCTGCGGAACCTGTAATTGATGAAAATAGGGCATCAATCGTGTGTAGGCGGCTGCCCGGGTGAAGTCTGCAATACCGAGTTTGACTTCATTTTGTTGTATGAGTCGCTGCACGTTTTCGGACTCGAAGCCATCCACCAAAAAAATCGAACTGATTTCTCCCCTTAATAACGCTTCAATTCCTTCATTGTTAGGTATGGTCTTCAAATTGGATGTCTTGTCCCAACCATTCGCCGCAAGGATGTGCATGGCTTGTTGGTGCGTTCCGCTACCGATTGCTCCGATGGACATGGGCTGCGAAAAAAAATCATCTGTCGTGTGATGATCCGGGCTGAACTTATCCTCGCGATAAAAAAACCACACGGGCTCGAATGCAAGGCTGCCGAGCGATTGCAAACCATGACTATTATCTGGCGTAATGAGTCCGCTCTGAACAAGTGCTGCTTGAAATTTATCTTTCGGATCTCTTAGCCGGATGATGTTTTCTTCGGCACCGCTTGTCTGGACAAGTTCTAGGGTGACACCATTTTTAGCAAAATATTCGACATACTTTTTCGTGATGACTTCATAAGATCCTCCAATTGATCCAGATCCCATCAAGACATGCTTTGGAGGTGCGGGTTTTGCCATCCAAATTACCAGGCCGATCGCACTGAACAGTAATACTAGAAGAGGCCAAGTTTCGCGAGTAAAGTTGTACCAGCTAGTAAGTTCGTCGGCGATTGTCTCGTAAATCGCTTTGCAGTGTTCAACAATATCTTCTTTAACTGTGCCCATGGATTATTGTTGGTTAAGGCAATCAGATTCTAGTATTGTCGAGTCGGCTGATAGACATGAATGCTATTTCGACCTTCATTTTTCGAAAGATAAAGCGCGAAGTCGGCATTTTTTTGTAAATCTTCTTGAGTCAATCCATGATCGGGGTAAATGGCTATTCCGATACTTGTGCTAGTGATTACAGTCTTATTGTCATGGGTAACGATAGGTTGAGTCAATGCCGCTCGAATTTTTTCGGCCACCAGCACCGCATTGTTTTCATGGTCGATATTAGATAACAAGACAATAAATTCGTCTCCACCGATACGACTGACGGTATCGCTATCCCTGACACTTTTGACGATCCTGTTTGCTGCTTCCTTCAAAACGTCATCACCTATGGCGTGACCAAGCTCGTCATTGATATTCTTGAAATTGTCCAAATCAAGATAAAGCAAGGCAAGTTTTGTTTTGTTTCTGCGCGCAACAGCTAGTTCGTGTTGGATACGATCGGCCAGTAACACCCGATTGGAAAGCCCTGTCAGGGAATCATGGTGCGCAACGTATTGAGTCTTGGCGTGATTTTTGTAGGATCGCAGCAATAAGCCTAAGCCAATAAGCAAAATCAAAAGACTGAAGGCGGAAGAGTAGATGACCCCTCTGGAGTCCTTTAGCCAGTTACGTAAATACAAGTCCTTCGTGATGCTGCCGCCCGTAATGAATGGATAATTATCGAGCTTTCTGAATGAAATCATTCGATCGATGGAGGCATATCCTTCAGTGTGTCTTGGACCTTTCGTCAGAATGGCCCTGCCGCTAAATACAGGATTTTTCGAGGATAGCTCGATTACGCCTGATTTATTGACTGTGCCCAACATATCGTCGACAAAGGGCCAGCGAGTCAGGATCGTCAAGTCATCGCGAAATAACGTGAGCGATGCGCCAGATCCTAACTTGCTCCCGACACGTTCGTAAATTGACGAGAATACTTCAGCAGAGACACCGACAAGGATAAGTCCTAGAAATTGGCCTTTGCCGTCATTAACCCGTCGTGCCAGATAAAAAACCCATTTTCCGTTTCCCTTGTTTTGCACAGGGATACTGTAATAAGTATTGGGACTATTGTTTTTACTGAGGAAGGCGAAATAGTCTCTGTCCGATAAGTTAATTTTTGGAGGAGGGTGCGAGCGGGAAAAATTCAGCACTTCGCCAGTGTTGGAGACGAAGGTTGTCACGTCAATGATCGGGTTGGATTTTGTTTTATCGACAAGTAGGTCGAACTGAGCCTTTTTGCTTGCGAATTCTCTGTAATCTGCTTCGGAATTGATTTTTGCCAACTCGACTACATCCATGATGCTATCGAGCACTGTATTGGCTGAAAAAATCGTTTGTGCCGTATGCTCTGCCAGAATCAAAGTCAAAGATTCCAGCTCTCTGGCGCGGTCGTTAATCGTATTTGTACGCAGGGTATATATGGATACGACAGCATTCAGGATAATAATCAAGCCAAGCACAAACCCCGCTATCAGGACTAGCCGAGTATTCTTCTTATGTAGGCTTAAGGTCAGTTCCGATGGCAAAAGAACAGCTCTCCAATAAGTTGGTTTGTTTTCAATTTGATGTCTATCTTGAAGTTCGACAGAATTTAACTGATTTTATTCACACAAGATGAGAGGATTAACGTCAAAATCGGTTTTTTTTGTACTTTGTTTGATTTGTTCTTAAATAACCAAAATTTATGTGACAAATCACTGATTCTGAATATGACAAAAAGATTGTTTCACTAGTGACAAAGCACATTGTTGTCCTAGTATTGATGAAAATTGGGACGAAAAAAAACGGACCGCCTAAGGCGGCCCGTTTTCGGGTACTGGTGCCGATGAACGGAATCGAACTGTCGACCTTCTCATTACGAATGAGCTGCTCTACCAACTGAGCTACATCGGCGAAGCGGAAAATTATAGCAGAGGTTCAGTTGGACACTTGTTATCGGAATGTGCTATAGTCTTGCACATCGACAAATCTCTGATTTGCTTAAAGCAGATTTAGGATTTAGACAATTCCCTGATAGCTCAGTCGGTAGAGCGACGGACTGTTAATCCGCAGGTCGCTGGTTCGAGCCCAGCTCGGGGAGCCAAATTCAGATTAAGCCCAGCTTTCAACAGCTGGGCTTTTTCTTTGCAAGCCTTGAATTTGGCTAAATGACATGTGTTAATTGTCAGCAAGTTACGCCTACTTGATTTGCAAAGATCGATTTAGTCCAGAGTGCTTGAATTGTGTTATGTTCATGGGTCTGGCAGTTCTCGCGCTGCTTGTCTTCAGTGCCCCGTGCGGGCCTCATTTCCACATACAGGATTGAACTCATCATGATTCGTCGTCATTTGATGAAGGCTATTGTTGCCATTGCAACATTTGGTGTTATTTGCACGGCAAGTGCTCAGCAGGTACTGCGGGTGACCGCCATTCCAGAGGAGGCAGCGACGGAACAGGTTCGAAAATACGGACCTTTTGTTCGTTATCTGGAAAAGTCATTAGGCCTTAAAGTCGAGTACATGCCAGTCAATGATTATCCTGCAGCCGTTGAAGCTTTGGTTAATAAACAAGTGGATCTTGTTTGGTTTGGAGGTGTGACCTTCGTTCAGGCCAATATTCGCTCGGGTGGCAAAGTCATTCCGATCGCCCAGCGCGAAGAGGACACAAAGTTTCGTTCGGTTTTCATCACCAAAAAGAACTCGGGTATTACAAAGCTTACCGATCTCAAAGGCAAGCAAGTGAGCTTTGGCTCACAGTCAAGCACATCCGGGCATTTAATGCCAAGAACTTATCTGCTTGAAGCTGGCATAGAGCCTGAGCGTGACTTCAAGCTCACTGCTTACTCGGGCGCGCACGATGCAACGATCGCCTCGGTTGTAAGCGGTCGGGTCGATGCTGCAGCCCTGGACATGACTGTTTGGCAAAAGTTTGTGAATGATAAAAAAGTCGACACGAATGTGGTTGATGTTTTTTATACCACGCCGCCTTATTTCAATTACAACTGGTCGGTTCATGCCGATATGCCACAGGCCTTGCGTGACAAGATCGCCGCTGCTTTGTTTGCGTTGGATATGAACACACCAGAGGGCAAGGAGATTCTCACGTTGAACCGCGCAACAAAATACATTCCCACCAAGGTTGAGAATTACGCTAGTTTGGAGCGCGCGGGGCGAAGCGCAGGCATTATCAAGTAATTGTTTTGAAGATCCGACTTGAATCTGTAGAGGGTCGGCATCCTAGGGCAAAGCCCGGGGTGCCGAGCGCCATTCGCGAACTGAACCTTCGACTTTCAGCAGGCGAGCATGTTGCCGTGATCGGCCCCTCGGGCGCTGGCAAAACCACGTTGCTTGCCTTGATGGCATGCGCTTTAAAGCCAACTTCGGGCAAGTTTTTACTCAATGAGACGGACCCATGGGGTCTATCCACTCGCGAATTACAAAAACTTCGCGGCAAGTTGTTTTATGCGCCCCAAACGCCTCCCTTGCCGCCGCGACAACGCGTCATCACTGCATTGCTTGCCGGGCAGCTACCAAGGCTGTCATTATTTCAAAGCATTTCCCAGTTGATTTATCCACGCAATGTTGACCAAGTCTTGGAAGCTTTGAGTGCGTTTGACTTTGCAGAAAAACTTTGGGATCGCGTGGATCGACTCTCCGGGGGCGAACGCCAGCGAGTAGGTTTGGGTCGTGCGTTGATGTCTCCCTCTTCGCTTTGGCTCGTCGATGAGCCGTTGTCGGCTTTGGATCCAAAGCGGTCACGACAGGCAATTGACACCTTGATCACACAGGCGCAAAAGCGAGGAGTGACTCTAGTCACAACCCTGCATCAGGTGGATGTGGCAATTTCTCGTTTCCCACGGGTGTTGGGCCTGCGCGAAGGAAGGCTGGTGTTTGATCTTCCTTCTGCCGAGGTGAGCAAAGAGCGACTTGCCGATCTATATCATCAGTTTGAGCATGAGCTTGCGGGTGTTGCAGCGCCGGTGATTGACTTGTCGCCGATACCTGATTCCTCGAATCGCATACATTGCCGTTAGCCATGTCGACCGTCATTTTCGCGCCATCGCTTCGCGACCCGACTTGGTCACGCAAAGTCTTTTGGACAAGTTTTGCTTTGGTGCTGATGTTGCCGGCACTTGTTGCAACAGAATTCAGACCCTGGGTATTTTTTGATCCCGATAATCTTCGTGTGAGCGCTAAGTTTCTAGGTGATTTTTTTCCTCCAAAGCTTGATCCTGAGTTTCTGATGATGGTGGCCAAGGAGGCTTGGCGTACTGTAGCGATTGCAACGGCAGGGATGTTTCTCGCATTGGTTCTGGCAATCCCAATGACGCTTGCTGGCACTAGCATGCTCTCAGTCTCATTGCTGAGCGGACGAATGGGTGTGTTGCCTTTTGTTATTAGGCAATTGATCCGATGGGCCATGATCATCCTTCGTAGCATCCCGGAGCTGATTTGGGCTTTGGTATTCGTGCGCGTGGTGGGCCTTGGACCAGCAGCTGGAGTGTTGGCGATTGCTTTAACCTATGCCGGCATGTTGGGAAAGGTTTACAGCGAAATTTTGGAAAGCGGTGAGTCCCATGCGACACATACGCTTATGCGCAACGGTTGTAGTCGGATTCAAGCTTTTTTTTATGGCCTTCTGCCCCAAAATGCAACGGAGTTAACGAGCTATACGGTGTATCGCTGGGAGTGTGCGATACGTTCCTCCGCGGTATTAGGATTCGTTGGGGCAGGTGGATTGGGCCAGCAGATGGACAACTCCATGAAGATGTTCAATGGCGCAGAAGTTTCCACCATGCTAATCGTATTTATGCTGCTTGTGGGTTTGGCAGATTTGTTAAGTTCCCGGCTTCGTAAGGTGATTCAGTGAACAGCGAGCGGCCCGATCATTTACTTCGATGGAACAGTTCAGTCTGTTGGGTGACCGCATCTTTAGTCGTTCTTACATTGCTAAGTTTTTGGAGTTTGGATTTACAACTTTCAAGGCTGTTATCCTGGGATAGTGCGGTCCGGATGGGGAAGTTTATCGGCGAGCTTTCTTCGCCGAATATGGAGTCGGCATTTTTGTGGCGGCTTTTAATGGCAAGCCTTGAGACTTTGGCGATGTCAGCATTGGGGACCGTGATTGCGATGTTTTTTGGCTTGCTGTTGGCTCTGCCCGCAAGCAAAACTTATTCTGGCGATCGTGCCCTTTGGCGCTTGCCAACTCGCTTGTTGCTTAACGGCCTGCGTTCAATTCCAGAGCTTGTATGGGCAGCTTTGTTGTTAATTTCAGCGGGACTTGGTCCGTTTGCCGGGACGCTGGCATTAGCTCTACACACAACGGGCGTTCTGGGCAGGCTATTTGCTGAAGCGATTGAAAATGCCCCAGAGGACGCTGCGGCTGCATTAAGAGCGCAAGGGGTTTCAGAATTTAGGGTGTTTTTGTACGCCACATTTCCAATTGTTTTGCCTCAGCTCATGTCGTATTCGCTTTATCGCTGGGAGAACAACATTCGTGCCGCCGCGATCCTGGGGGTGGTGGGAGGCGGAGGACTTGGCCAGATGCTGGCCTATCACATGGGCTTGTTTCATATGCGAGAGACCAGCACGATTTTGATCGCGATGATTTTGCTCGTTGTGTTTGTGGATTCTTTGTCTTACTTAGCCCGCCGGGGTATGTCTCGTTGATTGTTCTGCGAACACGCGTGACCAGCCCTATCGCTTTTAATCCGCAGGTTGCTGTTACGCATTCTGCTTGGAGAATCTGAATTCATACAAATGAAGGGCGCTAGTGATTAACTTAAGCGATCTAACTACGCGATCTTTTTGTATTCTTGCCCCATTTTACTGATAATGTATTGCCAAGTAATTCCAATTTATCCGGAGATCTTATGTTTAATCATGTCATGGTCGGGGCGAATGATTTAGAGGCGTCCAGAAAGTTTTACGATGCAACGCTAGGCGTGCTGGGAGTCGCGCCCGGTGTAATCAATCGTGATACCAGGTACTTTTACAGAACGCCGGGGGGTGCTTTTTCGTTTACGCTCCCTCTGGATGGAAAGCCGGCAACGCCTGCAAATGGCGGCACGATTGGTTTTGTTGCGAAATCAGTCGATCAGGTGAATGCGTTTCATGCGGCTGGTGTTGCCAATGGCGGTACTACTTGCGAAGATCCTCCAGGCTGGCGCGATGGTCCGGCAGGAAGGATGTATCTAGCCTATCTGCGTGATCCTATCGGCAACAAGCTTTGTTCGATATTCAGAGAGCCCAAGTAACGAGCGAACGAGCGAGTCACGCACGGCGCTTAAACCTTCGCTGGCATTAGCGACACAGCAGGCATGCAGGCTAATTAGGAGCAGGTATTTTGATTTTTGAGCCAATTACCTCAGAGTTTCTACCTCAGGGTGTGCGATCAACATTCGTGCGCGACGTAAATGACGCGACGTTTCATGTTTTGGAAGCCGGGTATGAAACTTCCGGTCGCCCTCTATTGCTTTTGATTCATGGCTTTCCCGAGCTTGCTTACAGCTGGCGTCATGTCATGGTGCCTTTGGCTGAGGCCGGCTATCACGTGATTGCGCCGGATGTCAGGGGGTATGGACGTAGTTCTGGATCAGATGTGCGGTATCACGATGATTTAAGGCCCTTCAGCACGCCCAATAAGATTCACGACATGCTCGCGTTAGTGATGGCGATGGGATATCGTGAGGTGGCTGCGGTGATTGGACACGATCAAGGCTCACCGCTTGCGGGTTGGTGTGCATTGACGCGACCGGATGTCTTTAAGTCCGTGGTGATGATGAGCTCACCCTTTAGGGGAGGGCCCGAGTCGTTGCCATTCAATACAGTTAACGTACCTGCAAAACCAGTCGCACCTTTGACGATTAACGAGGACTTGGCCAGACTCAATCCGCCCCGCAAGTACTACATGAATTACTACGCGACCGAACCGGCGAACGAAAACATTTGGCACCCCAGGCAAGGTTTGCATGATTTCATGCGTGCTTACTACCATATGAAAAGTGCCGACTGGGTACAAAATAAACCTTTTCCACTTAAAGCGCTGATCGCTAGCGAATGGGAAAAGCTGCCGCGTTACTACGTGATGGATCTCGATAAGGGCATGGCTGAATCGGTGGAGTCTGAAATGCCCACGCCGGAAACGATCGCTGCCTGTCGGTGGTTGCCTGATCGGGAGTTGAAGTTATACGTACAGGAGTATGCGCGGACAGGTTTCCAAGGTGGACTGCAGGGCTATCGAAAGAACCCCGGCGACAAGGATTTAGCCATTTTCGCGGGACGTACCATTGATGTTCCCGCAATGTTTATGGGCGGACGGTCTGACTGGGGGGTATATCAAACTCCGGGTGGATTAGAGCGGGTGGAGCAAAGACTGTGCACTCAATATCAAGGCACTGTATTGGTTGATGGCGCAGGTCACTGGGTGCAGCAGGAGCAGCCGGAACAGGTCAGTCGTATCCTGATTGATTTCATTCGCAAGAGTCGGCAATTGCAGTAGTCGCTCCGAAAATAAGTGTAATTTTGACTCCAAAGGAGTAGCATCAACTGAAACAGGATTGACTTGTGGTAAGTATGCCGCATGTCCTAACTCGCTTTTCATCGGGAGTTCAAAATGTCCAAAGTTCTCGTGTTGTATTACTCCACATACGGCCATATCGAGCAGATGGCCGAGGCGGTTGCCGAAGGTGCCAGATCTGCTGGCGCAACAGTTGATATCAAACGCGTTCCTGAAACTGTTCCTCCGGAGATCGCCAAGTCCGCTCATTTCAAACTCGATCAATCCGCTCCAGTCGCTTCGGTTCAGGACCTGGTGAATTACGATGCCATCATCGTAGGCTGTCCGACGCGTTTTGGTCGCATGCCTAGTCAAATGGCTGCGTTTCTGGATCAAGCTGGAGGCCTCTGGGCCAAAGGCGCACTCAATGGCAAAGTTGGCGGCGCATTCACATCGACAGCGACCCAACATGGAGGGCAAGAGGTGACTCTGTTTTCCATCATCACAAACCTGATGCACTTCGGCATGGTTATTGTCGGCTTGCCCTATAGCTATCAGGAGCAAATGTCGATTGATGAAATCGTTGGTGGCAGTCCATATGGTGCAACGACGATTGCCGGCGGGCAAGGGCAGCGACCACCAAGTGCTATCGAGTTGGGCGGTGCTAGATATCAAGGCAAACTGATTGCCGAAACTGCGACGAAATTATTTAAAAGTTAGTTTTTTCGACGTTTAATCTACTTTGATTCCGGCGGCCTTCACGATCGATGCATAGCGCTGGGACTCGGCGGCGCAATACTGTTTAAATTGTTCAGGCGTGTCGCCAACAGGTTGCGCAAGCGCATCTTGTATTCGCTTGCGGATATCGGCTTGCGACAACACTTTGCTCACTGCGGCATAGACTTGTTCAGTTAATCCTGATGGCATCTTTGCCGGTCCCCACATTCCGTACCAGGTCGTAAGATTCAGTGTCGGAAAATTCTGTTGCGCAAACGTCGGTACATCCGGAAGAATCGCCAGGCGTTCGGGTGATGAAACGCCCAAGGATCTTAATCGACCGCTTTTGACTAGATTGATTGATGATGGCATCGAGTCGAACATGAATGTGATTTGTCCGCCGATGACATCAGTCAATGCAGGTGCAGAGCCTTTGTAAGGTACAGGAACCACATCCAGTTTGGCTACCTGCTTGAACAGTTCACCCATCAAGTGTCCGGGGGCACCCGGACTTGAGCTCGCAAAGTTGTGTCGACCTGGTTGCGATTTGATCAACTTAATAAGATCGGCAACCGAATACACGGGCAGATTTGCGCTTACGACCAGTTGGATAGGTGTGTACGCCAAATTAGTGATAGGAGTGAAGTCGGCAATCGGGTCGTGCGGCATATTTTTGTATAGAGCCGGATTGACTACGTGTGCCGAAACATTAACCAGTAGTGTGTATCCGTCGGGCGATGCTTTAGCGACGATGTCCGCCCCTATCATCCCGCTGGCTCCCGGTTTGTTTTCTATGGTGACTGTTTGACCGAAGCTCTCCGATAATCCGTGGGCAACAATGCGACCCACAATGTCTGTCGGACCTCCCGGCGGAAACGGAATCACCATTCGTATCGGCTTATTTGGGTAGTTTGTTTGTGATTTGCCTGGAGCTGCCAACCCTGCAATCATCAGACCGCCACCGGCCTTGATTAAATGACGGCGTCGTTCATCGAGTACTCGTGTTTTTTTATTTGAGTTGAGCATTTTTGTCTCCAACGGCTTGTTTTATCCAGCATAGAGAACGGTTGCTCAGCTCACAACATTGAAATATTTATCTTAATGGTTTCAAAAAACGCAATAATCACTGTGTATTTAATTTTATAAAAGTTAATAAGGGTGCCGTTTTATGCAAAATGTGTAATTAATGCGTGAAATAGAAATGACTTGTCATCTATCGGGTTGAAACTCTAACCTTACTGAGAATTAGATTTTCGTTGGACGATCCAATGCTTTCGATGCGTAATGACAGGTTTCCATGAGCGAATCAGATCTTTCCATTCTTACCAGTACAGTTCTTGAAGTCGAAGATGCCTTCGAGGTGAATGAGCTTTATCAGCGTAATGGTTGGACTGATGGCCTGCCGATTGTTCCGCCGACTGAATCCAGGGTCCGGCAGTTTTGCGATTCCATGGGATTGCCGCCTGGGCACACGATTGGAACCGAACCGGTACGTCGACGCCGGATTACAGCTGAGAAAGTTGCAATTGCCGCAGTCATGGCTGGATGTCTGCCTGAATATATGCCTGTTGTCAGGGCTATTGTCGAAGCGATGTGCGAGCCCCAATTCGGTTTGCATGGATCGACTTGTAGTACGGGTGGTGCCGCTCCGATGATCATTGTGAATGGTCCGATTCGCAAGCAGATCGGCATGAACGCGACGCATAATGCCTTGGCCAACGGTAGCCGTGCAAATGCCAGCATCGGACGTACCGTGCGGTTGATGCTATTAAATGTATTAGGAGGCATTCCGGGGCAGCTTGATCGAGCAACGCTTGGACATCCCGGCAAATTCACATTCTGTCTTGCCGAGGATGAGGATGAAAGTCAGTGGATTCCCTTGGCGCAAGAGCGAGGAATCGCAGAAGGTGTATCTGCCGTGACTGTGATGTCGGTCGAGTCGCCGCATCAGGTGATGAACGAATGGACGCATAATCCGAAAGAATTGCTGGACACATATTCAGCTGCGGTTCGAAGCAATATGCTCGAATATTCAATCTGGGAGGGTAACTATGCAATGGTGGTTGCCAAGCAGCATCGGGACATTTTCAATGCCGCAGGTTGGACTAAACAGGACATTCGCGAATATATGTTTGATCGCTGTGAAGTGCGGCGCAAGCAGTGGCGCGATGTGGGCAAGGGAGCGATCGCAGGCCTGAAGGACGAGGAGCGCATATATAAGGCGATGCGTAGTCCGGATGACTTGCTTGTGATTTCTGCAGGAGGTCCGGCGGGAGGTTTTGGTGCGATTGCACCGCCATGGTACGGTAAAAAATCACTGGCAGTGACTATGCCGGTGACCGTTGTTTGATGTTGTGAAAGGAGCAGGCATGACTATTAGAGTCCTGGACCCGCGATTATCGGCTGAGGGGGAGGCGTTGCGCCTTGCTCCTCCCCTGAAGTCGCTGGAAGGTGCCGTCATCGGCATGATTGATAACGCAAAGATCGGTACATCGAAGTTGTTCGACTATATCGCCGAGATTTTGAAAAAAGAGCACGGGGCGCGTGAGTTTTTGCGTGTGCGCAAGCCTGATGCAACCAAACCCGTTCCGCCGGAAATGCTTGCGAGTATCTCAGGCGCGGACGCGATTTTGGCTGCAACCGGCGACTGAGGGTCTTGTTCGTCGTGCAGTCTGCATGACGCCATTGAAGCCGAGCGTCTGGGGATTCCCGCCGTCGGCATTATGACCGATCGATTTGTGCGCAGCGCCGAGGTCATGGGAGAGCTTAATGGCTTGCCAGGGTATCCTTTTGCTGTGATTGGTCATCCCATCGCAAATAATAGCGATGAAATACTTCGCGAGAAGGCAGTAGTTGCGGCTGCGCGTATTGTGTCTTTGTTGACTGAGCGCCAGGCGTAAGGATTGTCAGGCATTATCGACCACCTTGTCTTTAAAAGACGGTGGTCGATTTGTATGAGTCAGTTTGAGTGTTTCACCTGCTTTTTGCCTGTCTGTTTAAGTGGCGCTTTCATTGAACCGACTTCAATGATTCGCCAATCTGATTGAAGATGAGTCAGAAACCCTTTTGCGCTGGGCGTAAGCGCACGATCTTTTAAGGTCAAAATCCCCATTGATCGTTCGAAGTGCGGCTTGACTAGGGGGCGAGAGATGAGTCCCGCACTGACTGCCACCGGCACGGCTCCGCTTGGTACGACCGAAACGCCGACCCCAGCCCGAACGCATTGCATGACTGTGGCGAATTGATGCACCGTGATTGCATGGTGAAGGCTGAAGCCTGCCAAAGATGCGGCACCGTCCAGTAATTTTCGGGCGTGGGCTTCCTTGGGTAGCGACACGAGGGTGCAATCCGCAATATCCTCGATTCGGATTTCATCCAGGCAGGCCAAGCGGTGCTGCTTGGGCATGACGACGTGAAAACCCTCAGTGCTCAGTTCTATCGTCGCGAACTCTCTGGGAACTTCGTCCAGGTATGTGATGCCGAGATCTGCCAGGCCACTGCGTACATCTTCCATGACAGTGCCGTGCACGCCTTCACGTAGCTGGATTTCAATTTTGGGTCGACTAAGAAGATAACTTGCCACTAGTCGAGGCAATTGGGAATATGCTGCAGACATCACTGAGGAAATGATGACACGACCGCGTTGTTCATCGGAAATGTCACGCATGTTTTCATATGAAATCCGCAGGTCGGAGAGAATTCTGTTCGCCAGGTCGATAAATTCCTGTCCTGCGGGTGTTGTTTCGATTCTTCTTGTGGATCGACGAAATAATTCTAGCCCTAGCGCGCTTTCGACACGCTGCACCATGCGGGTGAGGGCCGGTTGAGAGATGCTTAAGGTTAATGCCGCTGCCATGAAGCTGTTGTATTCGGCAATAGTGCAGACTGCTTGAAGTTCGCGGGAACTCAAGTCCGGAATAGTTCCAGATTGGAGTAGAGAGGGGGCGGATTTTTTCTTCATCTTGAAAGCGGTCCTGGTGGCACAAAAGCGTTAAGTAAGAGAAATCACTGGCAGCGGTTAAAACAGTTTAAATGTATTTATGCAATTAATGAAATTAAAAATAGTAAAAGATTAATATTGTAAATAATCGTTGCCAGATTTACTCTGTCGCAAGATTGAAGTTGATATGGAAGAAGGACAAAAGATGACACCCGCGTTTGATTTGATCGTGATCGGAGAAGGTTTTGCAGGCCTGACTTGCGCATCCGAGGCGGCTAAACTTGGCCTTGTCGTTGCGACATTCGAAAGCGAGTTCTACGGCGGCCTTGTAGTCAATGTGAATGAGCTTGAACATTTCGAAGAGGCCGACGGCCTATCCGGCATGGACTATGCCGGTATGCTTGCAATGGGCAATAAAAGGGCTGGAGTAAAAAGTATTCAGGCTGAAGTGCGTTGCGTTCGTCGGGTGGATGGCGGATTCGAAGTGGATACCGACTCAGGGGCTCAAACAGCTCGTTTTGTTGTTATCGCCACAGGAGCGAAGTTGAAAAAACTTGGTGTGCCTGGTGAAGCCGAGCTTGAAGGTCGAGGCGTGTCACATTGCGCGGATTGCGATGCGCCAATGTTTACCGGTGCAGAGGTGGTGGTTGCAGGAAACGGTGATTGGGCCTTGCAGGATGCATTGCTGCTTGCGCAGGAATGTGCCGCTGTACATATCGTATACCCAGGCACTGGATTGAAGGCATGCGACGACTATATTTCGCGCGTTACGTCGGAATCAAAAATCATTCTCCATCCGAATCATTCAATCATCGAAGTTTTAGGGGATGAAACGGGCATGACCGGTGTGACGGTTCGAAACGATCAAGGCGAATCCGCACAATTGAAGGCAACCGGTTTGTTCGCGCTGCCGGGGCTCGAACCCAACGGTGCGATCGCCCCTAAAGAAGTTGAGCGTGATGTTTCAGGCTATTTGAAAGTCGGTCCGGAACTTGAAACATCTATTTCCGGTCTCTGGGCGATTGGTCAGGTTAGATCCGGATTCGGTGGTTGGCTGAAAGACGCCGTTCTAGAGGCTCGGCAGGTGGCCAAGCATGTAAAGTCTAGATCCGCCTAAAATCCGGACCATTGCCACTACTACTTTTATGCCAAACCATGGCATGACATTCGATGATCGTAGCTACTGCAGGACACATAGATCACGGTAAAACAAGCCTCATCAAGGCGCTGACGGGAATAGAAACGGATCGCCTGCCCGAGGAGCGCGCACGCGGCATGACGATTGATCTTGGTTTTGCTCATGCCGAACTTGGCCAGAATAGTTGCGTGAGTTTTATCGATGTCCCCGGACATGAAAGATTTGTGCGTAACATGCTTGCGGGTGTTACCGGGATCAATGCCGCGCTATTGATCGTCGCAGCCGATGATGGTTTGATGCCCCAAACCCTAGAGCATCTTCATATTCTGGACTTGCTCAATGTCGAACGTGCAGCAATCGTGATTACCAAAGTGGATAAAGTGGATGCCGCCAGGGTCGAGGGTGTATCAGCTGATATCACTGCGATGATCCACTCCACATCTATCGCTGGAGCTCCTGTCTTCAGGGTGAATTGCATAACCGGCGATGGCATTTCGACTGTGCGAGATTGGCTGTTTGATTTATCCGGTCGATCTTCTTCCGTAGACGATATTTCTCAGGGATTTCGTATGCCCATCGATCGGGCATTTACCATAGCTGGGAGTGGAACTGTTGTAACGGGTACGGTTCATAGCGGAAAAGTCAGTGTGGATGATCAGTTGATGATATCGCCCGAAGGCATCCAAGTCAGGGTCAGAGGCATACAGGTTCATGGTGTGGCGACTGAATTTGCCTATTCCGGTCAACGATGTGCTTTGAATCTGGTTGGCGTGAACGTGTCTGAAGCTGGTCGTGGTAACTGGATACAGGATTCAAATACGCATGCGCCGACTAATCGTTTGGATGTCAGGCTTAAAGTGATTGAATCAGAGGAT
Source organism: Sheuella amnicola (assembly GCF_010499255.1). GTDB lineage: Bacteria > Pseudomonadota > Gammaproteobacteria > Burkholderiales > Burkholderiaceae_B > Zwartia > Zwartia amnicola. The sequence continues at coordinate 110,396 of NZ_JAAGRN010000009.1, read as the reverse complement.
CGTTCATTGTTGCACTGGTCTTGTGTTCATCTTCATTTGGGGACGACGGATGTGTTGGCGCGGGTTGTCGTGTCTGGCGAAGGCAAGATTGAACCCGGTCAGACTCGCTACGTCCAGCTGATTACCGATAAGCCAATAGCAGCATTGCATGGCGATCGATTCATTATTCGAGATCAATCGGCAACTCGTACGATCGGTGGTGGCATAGTCATGAATCCCTTTGCGCTCAAACAAAGACGCGGGGCGGGCGTCAGAGAGGCTGAGATGCAAGTCTACGAAAGATCAACGCCTGAGAAAATTCTTTCCGGATTGCTTGATCTGAGTGAAGCAGGCGTGGATATACATTCGTTTTGCCGGGCAATGAATCTGTTGCAACAAAATGTCGGAAGCATGATTCGTGATGCGGATGCGATTGTCTTGGGTAAAGCCATGCCGATTGGAATCTCGCGAGCCGCATCGGATGCTTTGAAAGTGAGTGTGCTGGAAAAAGTCCGCAAGCATCACACACTCTACCCTCAAGACCCGGGTATCGGAGTGTCTGCTTTAAGATCAATGATTACAAAACGCATTCCGTTTGAAGCATTTCAGGCGTTGATACGGGACTTGGCTAACCGAAAGTTGTTGGTGCTATCCAATGATGTCGTCAGTCTTCGCGATCATGATGTATCCGCAAACCCGGAAGACGAAATGCTTTGGAAGCTGGTTCACGAAACATTGCTTTCATTCGGCGTGAATACTCCGTTAGTTGGTGTGCTGGCAGAAAAATTGAAGGTCAAAGAACAGCCATTACGCGACTTTCTTCATCGTAAAAGTAGAACGGGTGACATCAGGCGAGTTACTCCTGATCGATTTTGCTTAAGAGAGACGCTTACAAGGCTCGCGGCAGTTTTGGTTGATGTGGCAAACAAACAGCCGGGCGGTTTTTTCAATGCAGCGCAATTCAGGGACGCCATCGGAACTGGACGTGGGCTTGCAATTCATTACCTAGAGTTCTTTGATCAGCTTGGAGTGACGCAGCGATTTGGCGATCGTCGCAGGATTGGCAAGCGTATTAAAGAATTTCTTTGAGCGATGGTTCGCTATATTTTCCCGGCTATTTTTGTGATCGTCTTGCGGTGCTGATCGTAATACCGGGCAAGCTCCATCAGAGTGTTTAGATTGAGCTTGTTTTTCAGAAGGGAACGATACATTTTTACTGTACGTACCGATATGCCCAGTTTTTTCGAAACTTCACTTTGCTGATGTCCCTGACCGAGTAGTGCCAAAACTTGAGCTTCGCGCTTGGTGATGGGAAGTTGAGACATTGACTCCGATGCATTCGATACTTGTTTTTGTAATAAATGCTGTTTCAATAAATTGAATTGTTTTTCCAGAGCTTCAGTGATCTGTACGGTGGTAAAGGGTTTCAGTACAAAGTCTACAGCGCCATGATGCCAGGCCGTAATGATGTCGGCTTTTTTAGCGTTACCGCTGATGAAGATGATGGGAAAATTGACATTCAGAGATTGAAGACTTGATTGCAATTCGATTCCGTTCATGCCATCCATTTGATAATCGAGAAGAATACAAGTTGGTATTCCGTCATCGGGATCGAATTGATTGATCGCATTTAAAAATGCCTCTCCCGATGAGAAGCATAAAACTTCATATTCCAGGGATAACCACTCTCCAAGACTGTCCCGTATGACTGCTTCATCGTCGACGAGAATGACTCTGGATTTGATCATTCGTGCACCTTAGCTGAGAAACGCTGGGCGAGTGGGATGCAAATTTCAAAGATTGCACCGCCATCGGGATTGTTTTTTGCAGTGATGTTGCCCTGGTGCTTGTCCATGATTTCTTTGCTTAACCATAAACCTATTCCGAGTCCGCCTTTTTTTGTTGTCTTATACAGTTCGAACATGTTTTGCAGCAAAACAGGATCAATTCCACTGCCGCTGTCGGCGATGGAAAGGATGGCGAAAGAATTATTTTGAGATATGTCAAAACGAATCTCTTTCGAATTTGATTCGTCTGTATTCACTTTGCTTTTAATAGAGTCGATTGCGTTGTTAAATACGTTGATCAATACCTGTTGAATTTGAATTGCATCGCCCATGCAGACCAGGTCGTGGTGGTACGTCCTAACAAGATTTATTTTATTGGATTTGAGAGTGGGCTCGATAATTTCGAGAATCCCTTCACTGATCTGAATCAAATTAATTGGTTCAAATTCTGAGTTCTGATTTTCGAAAAGCTTTCTTAGGTTTTTGACTAAATCGGTAACTTTGTTAAGTTCAATGCTCATCTTGTCGAGAGTCGATACTGCTTTTTGATTATTTTCAATCTTTATTAAATCGCGCTTGATAGCCTCTGCTTGAAAATTAATACCAGTTAATGGTTGACTGAGCTGATGCGCCAGTGAACTGGCTAGCGTGCTCATTCCTAACGCTCTGTTTGAGGTGATCAGACCAGTCAATAATTTGTTTTTGTCCTCAAGTACTTTGACCAGGTTTTTATTTAATAGGTTGGCCTGATCTGCGATGGGGTTGACCCAACTGATTCTGAGGGATAGATAGAAAAAATATCTAAAAACATTCACTGAAACAAAAAACGTGTACAACAACACGACCGCCGTTGACGGTTGTCGCGGCATAATTGGAGTCGATGAGAAGTAACTCGCCATTCGAAACAAAGCGAAAACAACCAAAATAATTTCCAGATAACTAATCCATTTCAGAAACAGATTGGACTTCAGTTCTTCATTCGTTGAAGTGATGCAAATATAAAAAGTCGCGATGGCTAAACTTGCGGAGGATATCCCCGAAAGCAGGATGGGTAGCATTGGGTTGATGTGAAAGCGGCAATATTCGATCAATGCGCAATATCCACAACCAATGAATAGGGAGATGCCGAACTTGATAAAGTCCACATTTCTGGTGAGCGTGTAAATACTAAAAAAAATGGCTATTTCGGAAGCAATGTAAAACGCATTTCCGGCGAAAAGTATGTACCACTTCATTCCCAGTTCCGGATACCAGTTCGTTGCGATCACCTGAGACAAGACTGGCAAAACGAGTAATTCAGACGTCAAAAAATATTTCCCTGACGCATCGACTCGTTCCCTGAACGAAAAATAGAGGATGCTTGCCGACCCTATCGTCAGCAGGCCATAAATAATCACCAACGTGATAAATGAATTCATTTCATTGACTTAGAAACTGTGGATTGCTTTGGCGTGAACGTTTGTTTCATAAATTATTCAATTAAATCAATATGTTTTGAAATTACTGTACTCAAGTACATAGTCTTAAATGGGTAAAGTCCTTAATCTTTACGCATTGCTCATGGATTGATGTCACGGATGCCTCAAAGGCTCAAATTTTGATCAATTTCAGCTAAAGAGCACGATGTCCACATGGACTGGTAATTAATTTAAACATCAAGATATCTGATTTTTATCAGTTTTAGTTTTGATTTATTTCGAGCGGTTAGTCCGGAGGACGTTTTATGAAAAATTTTGCCAAATTATCTGCAATTAGCGTGTTTTGTTTTTCTTCGTTGTCTTGCTTCGCCAGTAATTCTGGCGGTACTGCTGACACCATTTTTTATGGCGGCCCTGTCTTGACTGTAAATGCCAAGAATGAAGAGGTTCAGGCATTGGCTGTGCAAAACGGCAAAATTGTCGCTGTCGGAACCAAAGATAGCGTATTGAAGAACTGGAAGTCTGATAAGACCTCAGTTGTCGACCTGAAGGGCCAGACGCTTATGCCGGGTTTTGTCGAGCCACATGTTCATTTCATTGTGACATCGTTGTTTGAGGGGTTATGGACGAACCTGAGCAATTTCAACTTACCGTATGACACGATTGAGACATTGACTGAAAAGTTGAAGGCCAACTTAAAAAACGTTCCCGCTGGCGGATGGTTGACCGCGTTTGGAGTCGATCCGTCACGCACCAATCCTTTCCTGGCTGAGCTAAACGCAGATATTTTGGATAAGGTATCCACCGAAGTGCCCATTTTTGTGGTTAATCAATCCGGCCATATCGCGTATGTCAATCGTAAAGCTTTTGAGTTGGCAGGCATCACGAATAAGACACCTAATCCTGTGGGTGGAGGCGTGTTTGTTAAAGACGCGCAGGGAAATCTCACCGGAAAACTGATTGAACCCACATCTTATTTGCCATTTATGGCGAAAATGCCTCAGCCCTCCGAGGCGCAACTGATTGGTGCCATACAGTCGACCATGAAGAAGGTCGCCGCCACAGGGGTGACAACTGCCTCCGAAATGAGTGTCGGGAGCAATTTGGGAGTGGATCAAGAGATCGCTATCTACAAGAAATTGGCAGCCGCAGATGCATTGCCCGTCAGAGTGCGTGGATATCTATGGGGGGAAGCATTACCCAAGGGTAACTTGAGTATCAAGCCTAACGAAGGCGATGACCGGTTGCGTTTTATCGGAATTAAATACATCGCCGATGGCTCAACGCAAGGAATGACAGCGGCCTTGAATGCTCCTTATATTCATCCGCATGGAACGACTTTCAGTGGCGATCTGGACTACAAGGATGATGAAATCCTGAGCTTGATGAAACCATATTTTGATCAAGGCTGGCAGATTTCGATTCATTCGAACGGAGATAAAGCAATTGATCAGACCTTGAATAATTACGCAAAATTGCTTTCGGGTAGTGCCAAACCGCAAGAGCGTCGCTTGAGGATTGAACACTTCACCGTCAATAACAAGGATCAAGTTAAAAAGGCTGTCGAATTAGGTGTCATTCCAAGTTTTACGATCGATCATGTTCGCTATTGGGGAGAGGCTTTCCACAATCACCTCATTGGATCCGAGCGTGCTGATCGCATTGATCCTACGGGTGATTTCAAGAAGGCGGGTGGTCGCTTTACGCTTCACAGCGATACGCCCGTTTCACCTGTAGGTCCGCTTAGTTATATCTCTGAAGCCGTCACGCGAGAGTGGCAGTTGCCACCCACGAAGGTGTTAGGTCCTGATCAAAGGGTGACAGTGGATGATGCCATCCGAGCCGTCACTATCGATGCTGCTTATCAAGTGATGTCGGATGATAAGGTGGGCAGCCTTGAGGTTGGCAAGCAGGCGGACTTTGTTGTGTTGGCGAAGAATCCCCGAACCACAAAACCTGAAGAGATTCGGGATATCCAAGTGAAAGAAACGTGGATTGATGGAAAAAAGATTAAATGATCATTATTAAAAGGAACAATGTGATGCACAAAATCAAAACAATAGAAAAATCCATTATTTCGGGTTTAGTTTTAAGTTTGATTTCGTGCATTTCTTTTGCACAATCGTCGGGTAATGATGCGAAAGATCTTGCTTCGAAATTGACCAATCCTGTCTCGGACTTGATATCAGTCCCTTTTCAATACAACTATGACGCCAATATTGGAATTGATAAAAAGGGAACGAGCAATTCGTTGATCGTACAGCCCGTTGCCCCGGTCAAACTGAATAATGACTGGAATTACATTCTTCGACCGGTTATCCCGTTTCAAGCTTTAAGTGGAGTGGATGGCTTTAGTGGAACGGGCGTTGGGTCTGTGGTCGTGGAAACATTTTTCTCGCCCCGCGCTGCAAGTGAATATATCTGGGGTGTTGGACCAGTCGTGAGCACTCCATCCTTATCCGGGAAAAATTTCGGAACCGCCCAAACCGGTGTAGGCGTGAGCGCGGTTGGCTTGGCGATGAAGGCACCCTGGACAATCGGCTTACTGACATACAACACATGGAGCACTGGAGGCGATGCCAGTTATGGCACTGCCAACAACTTGTATTACCAACCATTTATCAGTTATGTTACGCAGAATGCGTGGACGTATTCCCTGAATACTCAATCCACATTTAATTGGGACACGCGTCGGGCTGAGAACCCCATGAATTTCACCGTTTCCAAGCTGGTTAAGTTTGGCGAAACACCGGTTTCCCTGTCTGTTGGTGCACGCTACTACCTGAGTAGTGTGCCTGGTGGGCCCAGTGGTTGGGGTGGTCGGGCGAGCATCACCTTTATCATTCCCGAATAAGTTGGAATTTAAGCGCCGTTAAGCGCAAGTGATATGACCGAAGAAAAACGAGATTGCCAAATGCGTAATGCAAGATACTTTAAAAATGCACTGGCCTTATGTCTAGTGACAATGACTTCAGGAGTTGGAGTTGCTGCCTGGGCTGATGAAATAAAGAAACCGGTCGCGATTCCTCAGGTCTCAAATGACTGGCGTGGATCGATTACGCCATATCTTTGGGCCTTGAATGTCAACGGTAGTGTCTATCATGGTGGCAATGAGTTAGTCAGCGCAAATATCGACACCTCTTCATTATTGTCGACCCTGAATATGGGCGCGATGCTAATTGGCGAAGTTCATAAGGGTAATTGGGGCTTATCGGCTGACTTGATGTACGCCGATATCACCAAAACTTCATCGCACCCCGTTGGCAATTATGTCGATCTAGGCTCCAAAACATCATTGTCCCTGGGTATATATACGGTGACGGCGAGCTATACGCTGCACAACTCAAAAGATGTCTATCTGGATGCGTTGCTTGGTGCACGAGTGTTAAACAACAATGGGTCGACGAGCTTTAACGTTGATGGATATCCGCTACTTCGAAAAAACATTAACACCACTGTGACGGACCCTGTTGTGGGCGTCAAAGGACGCTTTCGCATTTCGGATAGCGAGTACTTTGTACCGTTCTATGTGGATGTTGGCGGCGGTGGCGGCAACACACAGGTCACGACCCAAGCTTATTTGGGGGTGGGGCGCGCATTTGATTGGGGCGATGTGGAACTCGTCGTTAAAAACCTTTACTACAAACAGAAGAATCAAGGCGTGACAACCAATCTGGATTTGTTTGGTGCCGGAGTTGGTGTGACATTTAAGTTTTGAGGGTGAAAGAGGGCGTACCCCGGGCAGAAGTAAGTGTGCATGCCGATCGTTTCAGTCAACGATCGGCAATTCGTCCCAACGCGTGGTGTAGCGTGGTGATCTGTTTTCGGACAGCATGGACCATCCCGTCCCGATTCCGCTAGCCCCCCAACGTAGTGTTCCCCGACCGAAGTCGGCGTTGATCAGGTCGACTGTGGACATCAGTTCGCTCGATCTTTGATTTCCGATCGAATCGTCAAACAGGGATGACTGACGCGTATGCTTGTCTGACAACAACATCAGCATCACACCCGCTTTTTTATATCGGTAACCTGGGCGGTAGATGAGGGTGAGTCCGCTTAATGCCGCGCGAGTCAACGTTCGCGTATCGTCGGTCGGATCCATTGTGGGTACTGTCAGGCCGGCACTGTACTGCTTGTCCCGGTTAAACCGATTTGTTTGTATGAAGACGTAAATAGCAGCTGCTACCGAACATTGTCTTCTTAAACTTTCGGTTGCGCGTGTTACATATGTGGCAACAGCCTCTTTTAATTCCTCGATGCATTCAATAGGTCTGCCGAAACTGCGTGAGGACATGATCTGTTGTTTGGGCTGGTGCATCTCTTCGAGTGAAAGGCACGAAATCCCGCGCAACTCATTGCATGTTCTTTCCATGACGACACCGAAGTGGGTGCGGATTTCTTTTGGCGAGGCGTTGCGCAGATCAAGCACGGTCTGTATGCCGATTGCATCGAGACGTTTGCGGATCTGCGCGCCAACGCCCCAGACTTCGCCGACCTCGACCCGACTCATCCATGCAAGACGATCGGGGCGGGGGATAATATGCAGATCGCAGACGCCATTGAATTCCATATTTTTTTTAGCCAGATGATTAGCGAACTTCGCTAGCGTTTTTGTCGGAGCGATGCCGACGCATACAGGCAATCCCGCCCACTGCCGAATTCGTTGACGGATTTGTTGTCCCATCGCCATTGCGCCGCCGTATAGGTGTGCAACGTTTTCAATGCGCAGAAACGACTCGTCGATGCTGTAGACCTCTATGTCAGGGGTGAAGTCCCTAAGAATTTGCACGACCCGGTTGCTCATGTCTCCGTACAGAGCGTAGTTGGATGAAAAGGCCAGAATTCCGTGCTTGCGGGCAAGATCTTTCATCTTGAACCATGGCGTACCCATCTTGACCCCAAGCGCTTTGACTTCATTGCTGCGCGCGACTGCACAGCCATCATTATTCGACAGGACCACAATCGGAATGCCTTCAAGTTCGGGCCTGAATACGCGTTCGCACGAGACGTAGAAGTTGTTGACATCCACCAGTGCGAATTGAGCGCCAATCCTGATCGCCGTCGACATCTTTACCCCCGCATCGCATAGCGACGAACTACGCCGATCACCACCCCCCATACGAACAGTTCTCGTCCGTCTTTGAATTCAATGGCCGGATAGTTTGGGTTTTCCGCGCGAAGTTCGACGCGTCCCCTATGTTGATATAAGCGCTTTAACGTGTAGTCGCCATCGACTACGGCCACCACGATGTCGTTATGTTTCGGATTCAATCCGCGATCCACGATCACTTTGTCGCCTTCTTCGATGCTGGCTCCGCTCATCGAATCTCCCTTGACGTTAAACAGAAAGGTCGCGGGTTTGTTGCGCACGAGGTAATCGTTCAGATCCAGTCCGACTTCGATGTAGTCGGCAGCGGGCGAGGGGAACCCGGCGCTGATGCGATGTGCCATCAGCCGTAAATTGAGTGCAGCCGGTTCCGACGCCACAGTTTGCGGCGTTTGACTCAAAGTGGGCTCCGACTTTGTCGGCAAGATGGCTGATGGCTGTATACTGTACATATATACAGTATACAGCCATCATTAAAACATTCACTCTGTCGTGCTGGGGCTCCAGTACGCCTGGTTGATGCACGCCTGTTGTTGCAGTTTTTGAATGATCATGTCTATCTGATCGCCATCAATGGCTGTTGCCGACAAGGTTGCTTCAATTTGAACGGCGTCATCACCAAAGGCCTCGACTTCAAGGCTATGCGCCGGGTAATTTGCTTGTTCCAACGCATCTGCCAGGCGTTGCATGGCTTCTTTTTGCCGAGCGAGTGGGGCGATGACGTAGACGGTATTGGTGACCTCGACGGACTCGGTGTCCATCGGTTGCCGGTTGATTCGGTTAACTACGGGACGCAGCAAAGTATTTGCAGCGAGTACGAATATCGTGGCGAGTACCGCCTCGACAATCAGATCGGCACCGGCGCAGGCACCAACCGCGGCTGACCCCCACAAGGTTGCGGCGGTATTGATTCCCCGGACATTGCCTTCTTCGCGCATGATTACCCCCGCGCCCAGGAACCCGACGCCCGAAACGACATAGGCTACGACGCGGACAATTCCTTCATTTCCTCCGATCCGGTTTCCTATGTCGATGAAAATGGCTGCTCCTACTGCCACGAGCACGTTGGTTCTCAGACCGGCTGTTCTTTGGCGGTATTGACGTTCCAGACCGATGATCCCGCCCAGTACAAAGGCAGATAACAAGCTGATCAGAGTATCGAGTGCCGAGGCGAGGTTCAAGTTTGCGATGATTTGCATGATGATCCGATGGGTGATTTCACTTGCACAGATCGAAGTTTAATGTATACTTTATCAAATACGAATCATTATCATTACCATTTATTCAGGAAATCATCATGGCACTCAGATTTAACCCGTCGCACCGTCAAAAGATGGCGGGTGTATTGATTTCGGCGGTGCTTGGAGTGTGTTCGCATCCTGCCAATGCGCAAACTTCCGGTTCAATTAATCTCTACACGACTCGCGAGCCAAAACTGATTCAGCCTTTGTTGGACGAGTTTTCCAAATCGACAGGCGTGAAGGTGAATGTTGCGTTCTTTAAGGACGGCATGGCAGAGCGCGTCAAGGCGGAGGGCGTCAATTCGCCCGCCGATGTGCTGATGACAGTTGACATAGGGAATCTGCTTGAGTTGGTGGATAAGGGGTTGACTCAACCCGTTGTCAATAAAGAGCTGGATGAGTCGATTCCGGTGGATTTGCGCGGAGCAAAAGGGCACTGGTTTGCGCTTTCGTTGAGAGATCGTGTTTTGTATGCGAATAAAAATCTGGACATCAAAAGCTTTCAGTATGAAGACCTGGCCAAACCGGAATGGAAGGGTAAGGTGTGCATTCGATCCGGACAGCATCCATATAACTTGGGGTTGATTGCCGCCATGATTGCGCATAACGGAGAAGCGGAAACAGAGCAGTGGTTGCGTGGCGTCAAGAGTAATCTGGCGAGAAAAGCAACAGGCGGTGACCGTGACGTCGCTAGGGACATACTTGGCGGTATATGCGACATTGGTATTGCGAACGCGTATTACGCAGGCCAGATGAAATCGGCATCTGACGGTAGCGATGCCCGCAAGTGGGGCGATGCGATTTCGGTTGTACGCCCAACTTTCAAAAAATCAGGCGCGACATTTGTCAACATTACCGGAGTTTCGTTGGCAAAGTCATCGCCCAATCAGGCGAATGCGATCAAACTGATGGAGTTTTTCGCATCGGACAAGGCGCAGTCAATGTACGCAAAGGTCAACCATGAATATCCGGTCAAGCCGGGCGTTGCGATCGATCCGCTCATGAAGAGTTTTGGTCCATTGCACCCCGACATGAGCGTCATTCACGAAATCGTGAAGAATCGGCAACTGGCAAGCAAGCTTGTTGATCGAGTTGGGTTCGACCAATAAGCCTGTTTAATCCTGCTGCATGTTGGCCTTTTCCGCAATCGGTTTCAACTTTGCAATATCACTACGCACTAAAGGCAGGTAAGCGCCCGGAGGTTGAAAACCGGGCGCGATTCCCGCTGTGGCAAGTTTGCTCAGCGTTTCTTTATTTGCCAAAGTTGTAGCTAGCGCTTTTTCAAGCTTTTGTTGAATATCGGATGGCAGGCCACTTGGCCCAACTATTGCAAACCACGATTCCATCTTGAATCCAGGGAAGCCGCTTTCAGCTATGGTGGGCACATCAGGGAACATTGGCGAACGTGAGGAAGTCGTCACCGCGATAGGTTTGATTCTTCCATTTTTAACTGCAGCGGCGGCAGCGGGAATCGCATCGAATCCAAGAGGGATTTGACCGGCTGCCAAATCGGTCAATGCAGGTGCCCCGCCTTTATAAGGCACATGCACGACATTGACTTTCGCGGAGGACCAAAGCATTTCGGCTGCGAAATGAACCGTCGACCCTTTGCCGTGCGAGCCGTAAGAAAAATCGTTTGGCTTCGCTTTAATCGATTTCAATAACTCGGCCAAGGTCGAGGCCTGCACATTTTGATTTGCCAACAGAACCAATCCGGTCGAACCAACGATACCTATCGGGGTGAAACTTGTTTCTTCGTTGTAAGGGAGTTTTTTATACAGAATCGGATTGACGGAAAACGTCGTGGCAGTTCCCAGCAAGAGCGTATATCCATCAGGAGCCGACTTGGCAACATAATCTGCTCCGACAATTGTGGCCGCGCCCGCTTTGTATTCGATGACGACAGTTTGACCAAGGCTGTCCCCTAGGCCGGGAGCGATGATTCTGGCAACCGTATCGACGGTGCCTCCTGCTGCGAAAGGCACAACCAATCTGATTGGTTTAGTTGGATATTGTGCAAGAGCCGACTGACCAAACAGTACGGATAAGGCGATAAACAGTCCGCTACATAAATTTTTCATGTTCTTCATAATCTTTCTCCGATCAGTTTTTATTGACATCCAGTTCAACGATTCGATTGAAGTCTTCGGTATCTGCTAATAACGCAGCACTATCAGCCCAAGTGCGGCCCGCATTCGAGATAATTGGCAGGTCCAGTCCTTGATCCTGCATCATCGCGACAGCAAGACGGATATCCTTGCGCATGAGTTGCATCGTGAACCCGGAATCAAAGGCGTTATTCAGGATTCGACTGGGATAGTTGTACATCGTCACGCCTGATCGTCCCGATCCAGCATTGATCGATTCGATCAGATTTGCGGTATCCACCCCCGCCGCTTTGGCAACGCGAAAGACCTCGCTTGCGGCCAGCAGGTTGATGCCCGTTAGCATATTGTTCGCCAACTTGGCCACGCAACCGGCACCAACTCCTCCGATATGGAATCGCTTTGTCCCCAATGCGGCCAGAATAGGCGTGGCATATTGGATATCGCTTGCGGATCCTCCCAGAAACATGGTCAGTTCACCAGATGCCGCGCCGCGTGCACCACCACTGACGGGGGCATCGATAAATCTCAGACCTTTATCCGCTAGGGTTTTCGCCAGCTCTTTCGTTGTGTTCGGTTCGGCTGTTGTGGTGTCGATGATCAATATGCCGGGTTTTGCCGTGGCCGCAATTCCCGATGGACCTTCGACAAGTGAGCGAACGATTGCGGAAGTGGGGAGCGATAAAACGATTGCATCACAGGATGCAAGTAACGCATTCACTTGGCTAATTACTTGAATTCCTTCTTCTTTTGCAACCGTTTGTGCGAGCTCGCCATTGGCATCGTTACCGATTACGTGAAAACCTGCACGCTTGAGCGATGCGGCCATGCCCCGCCCCATTTTGCCCAGGCCGATGACGCCGACTGTCTTCAATGTATTCATTTGATTCTTAACCTTGATTCGAAATATTTACTGCTTATCCTGATTGGTGGCGGCCGCATCTATTTCGGCAAACAACTGTTTTGCGATACGGGTGCATTCACTGCCTGTCGGAATGCCGCAGTAAAGAGCAGCCTGCAGAAAGGCCTCTCCGATTTCTTCTCGAGTTAGTCCATTGTTCAATGCACCGCGAATATGGATTTTCAATTCCGCCGGACGATTGGACGCAGCCAGTATTCCGAGATTGATCAAGCTACGTGAACGACGGTCAAGTCCTGGACGATCCCAGATGTCACCCCAAAGGTTTTTGATGGCGAAGGCTCGCATGGGTTCGCTAAACGCATCAGTCGAAGCTGTCGAATTTTTCACATAATCTGCACCAAGCACTTCATTTCTGATTTCTTCGCCGCGCTTGAATAAGTCTTTACTCATTTCGGACTTCCTTTAATTATTTGGTATCGATCGAAAAGAGTGTATTGAGAGGGTGTACATGACGTAAGATGCAACATATGCCATCATGATCGCCATAAGTTCTCGGTATTAACCCTATGACTCTTGATCAGTTGAAAGCCTTTGTTGCCGTAGTTGAAAACGGTAGTATCCGTTCGGCTGCCCGCACGCTGGGAGTGGCTCAAAGTGGTTTGACCAAGCAAATAAAGCGACTGGAGCAAACCATCGGCACCACGCTTTTTGTTCGAGCAAGTAGTGGAATCGTGTTGACAAGCTATGCCACGACGCTACTGGCGCGAGCCAGAATTATTTTGAGCGAGTGCGCGAGGGCCGAACAGGACGTCATTGCATTAAGGGGAGCGGTTTCCGGCAAAATCAATGTAGGTGCTTCATCTGAAGCATTCGCCAGACTGATGCTCAGTAGTGTCGGTCAATTGCGTGTTGCGCATCCGATGTTAAGCATGCATATCGCAAGCGGGCCATCTTCCTTGCTACTGTCCGCATTGCGGGAGGGTAAGCTTGATTTTGTTGTTACCCTGATCACTCGACATAGCGACATGACTGATTTGTCGAGCGTGCGATTGACGGGATCCTCGCCGAAAATTCTGTGCAGAAAAGGGCATCGACTAGAGGCAAAGACATCCATCAGGGATTTGGTCGGCTCCGAGTGGGTCAATACCGGAAGGCTTGATCAGGAGGGAACGCCATCGAATCGTTTGGGCGATTGGTTTGTTCAAAATGGATTACAAAAACCGACTATTGCGGTTTCGGTCGAGTCATTGCTGGATACATTGAATCTTGTTTCAAATAGCGACTATCTGTTTCTTGGTCCGCAATATGTTCTCGAACAAAGTGGATTCGAGCATAAGTTGTCGTCCATTGAGGTTTCGCAAAGCATCCCCGAGTCGGACATATGTCTGGTGCAGCGTAGCGCGGCACCGCTTACTCCCGGTGCACAGGCGTTTGCATCCATGCTGATTTCATACAACCGAATGACGGGATCCGACAGTACGAAGTGATTTCGTGATCCGATCCACTCCGGCCGTCAGGAGTGCGCATACGCAGAAATATGTGATTGCCAGCAAAGCATAAACCTCAAAAGGTTTGGTGAGCAGCTGGCCATTGATCTGATATGCCGCGTTGGTTAACTCATCGACACCGATGATGTAGGCGAGAGACGTGTTTTTAACTACGACAACGAATTGATTCAGTATGCTTGGAATCATGTTGAATAACGCTTGCGGCAAGATAACTTTTTGCATCATTGCCCAATAGGACAGGCCTAACGCTTTGGACGCCTCCGTTTGTCCTTTCGGCAGGGCTGTTATGCCTGCTCGAACCACTTCGCCCAGATACGCAGTTTCGTAAGCGACCAGTGCACATAGCATTGTGGTGAAAGGACTAATTCCTTTGCCGGCTAGCAAGGGAACGGCGAAATATGCCCAGAAAATTACGAGCAACAGGGGAAGGCCGCGAATCGTATTGACATAGATGGCTGCAAGATTTGAAAGCCAGTGCAATGGACTTGTTCTGGCGATTCCTATCAAGATCGCCAAGGGCAGTGTCAGTATGAGCGTAGAAGCGGCCAGGATCAGCGTCATGGTCAACCCGCCAATCGGACCAAGGGGGTACTGACCAATCAGCAGTATTAAGCCGTAGCGTTCGAGAATCTCTATCATGATGCCGCCTTGATCGCTTGGCGACGGGTAACCCACCAGCCAATGCCCATCAATAACCAGGATCCGGCAAGATAACAAATCGAGACAATCAGAAAAGCGTCGAAGGTGCGATAGGTTTCATTCTCTATTCGGCGGGCGGCATGCATCAACTCCGCAACGCCAATCGTCATCGCAAGACTGGTTGCTTTAAACAGGGAAAGGCTTTGATTGACCAGAGGGGCGACTGTCATTCTCAATGCTTGTGGCAAAAGCACGTAAAGCATGGTTTGATAGCCCGACAAACCTAGAGCGCGGGCGGCTTGGGTTTGACCTGGCGAAATCGACCTAAAGCCACTACGGATGTCCTCGGACATGTAGGCTGCGGCATAAAGGCTCAGTGCGATGCACGAAAGAATAAACTCGCCGTTGTGTCGATTGAGCCAATCTTGCCATGGCATCGGTAACAACTGAGGCACGCCGAAGTACCAGACAAATATTTGAACAAGTCCGGGTACATTGCGGTGATAGGCAACAAACAGTCCGACGACCATTTGAACCCAGCGTACGGGTGATAAACGCAAGCTGGCCAGTAAGCAGGCCAGCATCATCGCTGCGATCCAACTGACACAAAACAATTGAACTGTCAGGCCCAGGCCATGCAACAGTAATGTCGTGTAGTCAGGATTGGAAAGCAGTAATGATTTCATTAAAACGATTGCTTAACGACTCACTGAGCAAACGTTTGGATTGGCGTCAATTTTTTCTCGCGCTTAAATGCGAACTTGGTGTTAGGGCCGTACCATTTGTTCCAGATCGCATCGATTTCGCCGTCTTTTTCCATGCCCTCAAGCGCGTTATTAACAGCGGCTAGCAAAGCAGGTTCGTTCTTCTTAACACCCAAAGCAGTAGGTTCCCAGGCAAGACTGTCGTTGATGTACGCACCCTGACCCTGCGTTTCGGCTAAGTAACGCATGCCGGCTGTTTCGGATGTCGAGAATCCATCAACTTTGCCTTGCATGAATGCCAAAAAGGCTGCGGGACCGTCCTGAAATGAAACGATTTCTGTTTTGGGTAAGCCGCGACGAGCAAAGATTTCGGTTGTCGCGCTTTTCACTGCGCTGACACGCTTGCCTTCGAGTTGGGCAAAGTTATTTATGTTCGATGCTTTTTTGACCATGACGCGAATCGGCACTTGGTAGTGCGAAGCTGTGAAGTCAACCTGTTGCGCGCGTTCTTTCGTGTAGCCCAGCGCTGCGGACACCAGATCGACGCGGCCAAGACTGAGTTCAGGAATACGGGCTTCAACCGATAATCCCTTGTGTTCCATCTTCAATCCGAGTCGCTTGGCGATCGCGTTGCACATATCGACATCGAAGCCAACGATTTGGCGTGTTTGTGGATCCTGGAATCCAAGCGGTTCGGTTGTGGTTAACGTGCCGCAAACAAGCGTGCCGCGTGCTTTCATGTCTGCCAATTGATCTGCGCTCGCATGCGCGGTGAGGAGCAAGCCGCCTACCATCAGCGCCGTTTGAAATATCGATTTCAGATGATTCATGATTTCTCCGGATTTGTTTTTTGCATGGATACCGGACGGTAGAATACCTGTTTGACAAGCTTGTTGCCAGTTTTGGCTTCAAAATGCTTGTAAACAGGTACTCCGAACTTGATATTTGCCTTAAATCACGAGATCAATCAAGAAGGGTGATGCTGATTTGAAACTGGTTTTCATGAGTTCGGCGCATTCTTCGAGAGTGGTTGCTCTTGCAGCTTCCACGCCCATGCCATTGGCCAGCTTGACCCAGTTCAGATTTGGATTGCCGAGATCCAGCATGCTCATTGCCGTTTCCCCGGGAACAGCCCCGACGTTCTTATACTCACCGATCAGGATGTTGTATTTGCTATTGTTCAGGATAATGGTCGTGATCGGAAGTTTTTCGCGAGCTTGCGTCCATAATGATTGAACCGAATACATGGCCGAACCATCAGCCTGCAGGCTAATTACGCGACGTTGTTTTCCGGCGCCAATCGCAGCGCCAGTGGCAACAGGTAAGCCATCACCAATCGCTCCACCAGCCAGATGCAACCAGTCATGCGCAGGAGATGCATGGGTAAATGGATAAAAGCCGCGACCAAATGACACGCTTTCATCAGAGATGATTGAATTGTCCGGCATCAGAGCCGCCACGGTCTGAGCGAGTCCCTCGGGCGTCGGCTTTCCGGACGCGGCTTCAGGGCGTGGGCCGGGATCCGGTATTTCGACCTCAGGTGCATTCAGAGCCTTCACCAGAGCCTGCAGCGCTTGAATTGGATCCTGATCCTGACGCGAGAGAGTGTGCAATTGCGCGCTGGACGAATATTGGATCGAAGGCAGTCCGGGGTATCCGAAGAATCCAACGGGCTCTTTTGCATTGACCAGAATGATGTGCTCGTAGGGTGCAAGCGCTTTAATCGCGGCTTCCATGTTGTAAGGAGGGCGCTCCAACTGGAGGCGTCCACGACCACGTTGAACGTGTCCGATGACATAATCGGCCATCAGTTTTGCCCCAGTCGCACTGGCAACGCGCAAAGCCAGTTTTTGAGCTTGCGTGAATACAGCTTGTCCGCCGAGCAAGATCAGAACATTTTTATTGTTTCGCAATATGCGTGCAGCTTGATCTACTGCGTGATTGTCCACAACAGGAGGAGCTGGTGGCGTCAAAGGTGCTGCCACCACGCCTCCTTCGCTCCATGATGCGTCAGCCGGCAGGATCAGTGAAGCGATTCGTCCCGGAAAAGTCTTGGCCTCACGAACTGCTCTAGCCGCATCTTGACCCACGTCAGCTGATTTTGTGCTGGTTTGAACCCAGTGCGATACGGTACGCGCCATGCCTTCAGTGTCAGCAGTCAAAGGAGCGTCGAATGGGCGGTGGTAAGTAGCCTGATCCCCGATGACGTTAATCATCGCGCTTTGTGCCCGTCGCGCATTGTGAATGTTTGCCATGCCATTGGCCAAACCGGGACCACAGTGCAGTAATGTGCACGCGGGTTTGCCCGCGATCCTGTTATAGCCGTCAGCCATCCCGGTCACAATGTTTTCTTGTAGGCCTAGAACGCATTTCATCCCAGGAATCTGATCCAATGCAGCAACGAAGTGCATTTCGCTGGTGCCGGGATTGGCGAAGCAGGTGTCGACACCTGCAGCCAGTAGTGTTTTAACGAGACTTTGCGCTCCATTCATTTTTTCTTGCTCCTTAAAGATTTCATTGCATCCCCCAATCTGATCACGCCTTCTTTTACTTCTTCTAAATTAGGCATGGCAAAAGAAAGGCGAAATGCGGATAAGTCCGGATCACTGATCTGAAAACCGGCGCCTGGGACAAACATGACTTTACGAGGAATCGACTCTTCAAGAAGATCCGTCGCTTTGAATCCATCGTTCAATCGGGCCCAGATGAACATACCACCATTCGGTTCGTTAAAGGAGACTGCGTCGCCGAGTTCTGCGCGCAGTCCGGCCGCCATCGCCCGACATTTTTCTCCATATGCTGCCTGAATTTTCTTGATATGTCCCTCAAGTCGGCCGCCAGCCAGATATTCAGCGGCAATTCCTTGCATCCAGGGCGAGCATCCTACATCAGCGCTCTGCTTGGCGACCGAGCAGCGTGAAGCAATTTCGCTCGGGGCGATGATCCATCCCATACGCATTCCGGGGGCGACGATTTTAGATAGGCTGGCAAGATGAATCACCCAGTCGCTCGCGTTCGGGATTTGTTGCGCAAGCGCGGCCAGTGACGGAACGGGAGGGCCGGAAAAGCGTAGATCGCTATACGGCGCGTCTTCGACAATAATCAATTGATAGCGCACGGCCAGTTCGAGTAGGCGCAAGCGGTGCTCGACCGGCATGGTCACGCCGGAAGGATTGCCAAAGGTCGGAATTGTATAAAGTAGTTTGGGGCGGTCCCCTTTTTCGCTTGCGTTTTTCAGTATTTTTTCCAGCACATCGATATCGAGTCCGTCTTCCAGGACCGGAATGGGGTCGATGCGGGTCTGATAAGTACGAGCGGCTTGTATGTTTGATGAATATGTCGGTTGTTCAATCAGGATGCGATCCCCGGCATTGATCAGTACACGTAGCGTCAGATCAAAACCTTGTTGAGAGCCGGTTGTCACGACAATGTTTTCGGGCTTGGTCTCGATTCCGCGGTCATGCATCAAACGAATGATCTCGGATTTGAATTGTGGTGTTCCGTCCGTATTCCCATATTGCAGGCATGAACGGCTATTTACAAAGGCACGCTCGGAAGCCTCCTTTAGGCCGTCGGTGTCGAATAAGTCCGGGTTGGGGTATCCGCCGGCAAATGAAATCATGCCAGGTTCGCTTAG
The DNA here is from genome assembly GCF_010499255.1 of Sheuella amnicola. Classification (GTDB taxonomy): domain Bacteria; phylum Pseudomonadota; class Gammaproteobacteria; order Burkholderiales; family Burkholderiaceae_B; genus Zwartia; species Zwartia amnicola. The sequence goes on along the minus strand of NZ_JAAGRN010000009.1, from coordinate 91,409 downwards.
ATACTTGAATAGCGCACGAATGGGTGACCCCTGCGGATTGGCAAATACGTTCGAAAATCTATACACGAATATCCCCTTTCATCGCAAAATAGGGTAAGGCGACCGCTTGGTCAAGGTGTTTCATTTTTACGATTCTCGTAGATGGCGTAAAGCGATATAAAATTACGACATGATGACTTTTAGGAATCAACATGCCCTTGGCACGACTTCCTTCGATGTCCGCACTGATTGCCTTCGAGGCTGCTGCAAGACATGAAAGCTTTACACACGCAGCGCGTGAGCTGTGTCTGACTGAAAGCGCGATTTCCCGTCAAATCAACGGTCTTGAGTCTAGTCTTCAAATTCAATTGTTCGTGCGAGTCAAGCAGCGCGTCATGCTCACAAAGGCGGGTAGTCTATACAGCGAGCAGGTGCGGGATATTCTCCGTACGCTTGAACGCAATACGATTTCGATTGCGGCGCATGGAAGCGGAGAGGGAAGCCTTGAATTGGCCGTCCTTCCCACGTTTGCGACAGAATGGTTGATTCCGCGATTGCCCGGGTTTTATGAGCAACACCCTAAAATGAAAGTGAACATGGGTGTCAAAACCAATCCCTTTTCATTTGAGGAGGAGCATTTCGAGGCGGCCATCCATCACGGCAAACCCATCTGGCCAAGGGCGACATCCGATTTTCTTTTCAGAGAGGAAATGATTCTCGTTGCCAGGGCTGATTTAATTGGAACTTCCATCAAAAAAACGGCCGATGTGCTCAAGTTTCCACTTCTATATTCGACCACGCGGCCGGAGTCATGGAAACAATGGTTTGCAGCCGCCGGGATACCATCAAACTCTACACCAGTACAAAGCTTCGGGTTCGAGTTGCACTCTATGCTGGTGCGTGCAGCACAATCAGGATTGGGAATAGCTTTGGTCCCGGGGTTTCTTGTCCCCGAGCAGGCATGGAGGGACGGGCTTGTTCGGGCCCATGAAATATCCATTCCCGCAGATGATTCTTACTATCTTGTTTATCCCAACAATATGCGCCATAGTGCCCCGCTTGAGGCATTCAGGGAATGGATACTTGAACAGGCACAAAAATTCGGAAACGAAAAACCGAATTAGTTGTGAAATCAAATGCGACTAAATAGCCAATAATCGTCATACCGATCGATGGCTATCACTGCTGTTCAATATCCGCTGCCTTGACAACTTTTTTCCATTCGGCGATGTCATCCGTTAGCCATTTTTTAGCTTGAGCCGGGGTGTCCGCCACTGGTTCCAAACCTTTTTCACTCAGCCATTGCACCATTTTGGGAGATTTCAAAATCTCGACAAATGCTTCATTGAGTTGTTTCACGACCTGTGGCGAAGTTTTGGCCGGTACATATAGTCCGTACCAGACTGAGCTGTCGAATCCAGGCAAAGCTTGTGCGGATACGGTCGACATTTCAGGCCAGAGTTCCGATCGTTTAACGGTTGTGACCGCTAGGGCCCGCACCTTGCCCGACTGAGCCAATTGCTTGGCTGTTGCCAGTGGATCGACGACGATCTGCACCTCATTACCTAAGAGAGCCTGTAGGGCCGCGCTTGCGCCCTTATAGGGAATATGGTTGATATCGATGCCGGCAGCGACTTTGAACTGTTCGCTTGCCAGATGTACAGATGTCCCGATCCCCGGGGTGCCAAAGTTCAGTTTGGCAGGGTTAGCCTTGGCGTAGGCAATTAATTCCTTAACATTTTGAGCGGGGGTCTCATTGCTGACTAAAAGTGCAAATGGACCTTTCACTGCCGTGGTCACCGCAACGAGATCCTTTTCAACATCGTAGGGTAGGGATTTTTTAAGGGCAGGTTCGGTGGCGATCGCGCCGCTATGTAACAGAATGGTCGTGCCGTCAGGCGTAGCACGAACAGTCGCCTCGGTGCCGATTGAGCCTCCTGCACCTGCTTTGTTTTCGACGATCACTGTTTTTCCGAGCCGATCACTTAGGTTTTGAGCGAGCATTCTCCCCAGAATATCGGATGTACCACCCGCGACATACGGCACAATGATTCGAATCGTTTTGTCTGAAGGTAATCCTTGGGATATCGCGTTAAAACATAGGGTCGCCAACCCTATTGCCAATGCAGATTTTTTCAGGAATTCGTACATGCTTGTCGTCCTCGTCTTTTTTATTCGAACCGAATATGCTCGGTTAGTTCATGTTTAAGTCATTTTTATGCTGACTTTTCAATTGTTGCCGTTCCGATAATCTTGTCTTCAGAATTGCGCTCATCTCGTACAAAGACTTCGTATGCAAGTGCTTCTCTTTCCTCTGTAGACTCTTTTAGTCTTCCACCCGCGATCAGGTTGTCTCCCAGTCGCACTGGTTTGATAAATCGGATATCCAGTCGGATATCGGAAAGTAAGTCGGCTCCAAGGCTTTTTTCCAGCGCTTGCCAGATCAAGCCAATAGACATGGTTCCGTGTGCGATGACTCCTCCCATCGGCGTTTTAGCAGCAAACAGTGGATCCAGATGAATCGGGTTGAAGTCATTGGTCAGATCGGCATAAGCTGCAATCACGTTTTGATCGATTGCCAAGTTTGCGCTCTGTAGAGTTTGAGGAAGTTGATTCATGTCGTTTCCTTACGCAGCCCAGATCAGACTCATTCGAGCCTCGTATATCAGATTGCCTGCAGGATTGGTGCCAATCACTTCAAAATCGACATAGCGACGATCTCTTTTGATTTCCTTGTTCAGGCATTTCACTACGCTATGGATAGTTTCATTTAATTTGGGTAGTGCGTGATTTTTGAATTGCTGTCTCGCATGTACGTTGCCGGGTGGCCTGGGTGCAACCACCGTCAACATCGCCCGCATGGCTAGAACGATTGCAATACTTGCATTTTCAGACGCATGAACCTGACGATCATTGATTGAAGATTTGAATATGGATTGCCATTTATCTGACATCTCTTTGGTGTATAGGTCAATGTGTTCACCTATTACCGTGTTTGGTGTCAGGTCTGCATACAAGATTGGTTTTTTCATGGCTTGAATCCTAGCCCGCGGGCAATAAGATTGCGTTGGACTTCACTTGTGCCTTCACCGATGACATAGACCAGAGAATCACGGTGGATTCGCCCGACCGGATATTCGCGCATGATGCCGGCTCCACCGTGAATTCGGATAGCTTGCTCGCTGACGGAAACCGCGGTTTCGCTAGCCATCAACTTGACTCTGGCTGCGGTTGCAGAGTCCAGCTTGCCTTGATCGACACACCAGGCACCGTAGTAGACCATCCATTTAACGGCTTCAATTTGCGCAGACATGTCGGCAAGTTTGTGTGCGATTGCTTGATAGTCACCAATACGCTTATTTGCGACTGTTCGTTCGCTTGCGTAACGATGCGCTGCGTCAAATGCCGCGCGTGCCATTCCTAGCGCATTGGCAGCTACGCCTACCCGGTTTTCGCTCAGGCACTCCAGAATGATTGGATAGGTGCCCTCAATGTTTCCGAGTAGTGCTTCCTCAGGAACGAAAGCTTCGTCTATGTGAATCAGGCCCGTTTCGGATGCTTTGATCGCTTCCTTTTGTAGTTTATGAATGTCGAACCCCGGATTTGGCAATTCGACGATGAACAAGCTGATCGCATCCGCAGTGAATTCGGATTTTGTTCTGGCTGCAAGCATCAAAAAGTCCGCATAGGGTGCATTAGTGATGTAAAGCTTGCTTCCGGTAATTTTCCAACCGCCCGGCACGCGCTCGGCTCTTGTCTTAAGAGCTCTCACGTTTGATCCGCCATCGGGTTCGCTCAGTGCGAATCCCGCAATTTTTTCTCCCTTGAGGGCAGGCTTGAAATATTTTTCTTTTTGTTCGGGTGTTCCAATTTTCCAGATTGGCCAGATTCCGAGATGTGTATGAGCCGACCATGTTGTGGCAAAGGCTTGACTCAGATAACTCAGCTCCTCCCTGACAATACAGTCAGAAATTTTGTCCATGCCACTGCCGCCAACATCTGTCGGGTACCGTACACCAAGCAAGCCTTGTTCACCCCAGAGCTTGAAGACATGCTTTGGAAACGATTCGGACTCTTCAGCCTGTCTGACTAGCGGGGAGAGTTCTTCTTGACATAAACGCTTGACCACGTCGCGCACGGCCACGTGTTCGCTGGAAAATTCAAAAGACAACGACATTTCAGCCTCTTGGTTGTTATTCTACATAGAGAATGATATTCTTCTAAGAAAATATTATTTCCGAGCGTACTGCTTGTCAACAACTGATATGTCAACTTCAAAGACTAGTCTATTACCTGAAAAGCCTGTGGGCGCTTTAATGAGTGGTCTGGCTATTTTGCGATATCTGGCACAAGTAAACGATCCGGTCGGGGTCACTAAAGTTGCAAAGGATTTGAAGCTTAATCCCAGCACCTGTTTCAATTTGCTCAAGACGCTTGTGCATGAAGGTCTAATCAATTTCGACGAGACAACAAAAGCATATTCGATCGGTATCGGATTGATCGAATTGGCGAAAGGGGCATTGGAACGTAATTCCTACGTACAGTTGGTCCGACCGTATTTGCAGGAGATCGCTGATCGATTCGGAGTGACTGCAACGCTATGGCAGCGTGTCCAAAATGAAAGGGTCGTCCTGCTTGACCTTGCGAATAGCGACTCAACAATTCGCGTTCATATGTCGATCGGACAGAGATTGCCGATGTATGTGGCAGCGATGGGACGTTGTTTTATTGCTGTTTCAGAGTTGACACGTGAAGAAGTGAAGCGGAAATTTCAAGCGATACGATGGGAAAGTCCTCCGACTTTCGAAAGTTATCTAAAAGAAATCGATAAGGCCCGCCACAATGGGTACGCGACGGATGTGGGGCATCACGTCAAAGGTGTCACAACCGTTTCATCTTTAGTGATGAATGGTCGTCGTGAGCCAGTCGTCGCGATTAGCGCCGTTGGCTTTAGTGCCCAACTTGATAGTGCGACGGTCGCTGAACTCGGGCGATTTATCAAATCGCGATCAGATCAAATTATTCCGGTTTAAGTTTCAAGAAATGGTTAACCAAAATTCGCGTGCTTCCGAGGTGTCGCAATACCCCCGTTTGGCGATGCTGGCACTTATGAGCGCCTCGGTGCTCGTCTCGCTTGATACAACGATCAGTAATATTGCACTGCCACAAATTGCACGGGAGCTGCAAACAACCGATGCCTCTATCATTTGGGTCGCCAACGCGTATCAGATCGCAATGATTGCCGTGTTGCTGCCGTTTGCGTCACTTGGAGATGCTTTAGGTTACCGTCGCATCTATCTAGGTGGTTTGACACTCTTTATATTTGCATCCCTCATCTCGGGTGTTGCGCAATCCTTTGCCTGGCTGGTTGTAGGACGTACGCTGCAAGGAATCGGCGCGGCGGCGGTCATGAGTGTCACTGCCGCATTTATCCGGCATATTTATCCCATCGAATTGCTTGGTAAAGGATTAAGCCTGAATGCACTTGTTGTCGCAATAGGATTTACGCTCGGACCACCGCTGGCATCCGCAATACTGTTGGCAAGCAACTGGCATTGGCTTTTCTTATTGAATGTTCCGATCGGATTGACTGCATTTTTTCTGTCGCGTCGATTTTTGCCGATTCTGAGTGGCAAACAGCATGCGTTCGATCAATCCGCCGCGCTACTTTGTTTAGTATTCCTCGGCAGTTTTGTCTATGCATTCTGTTCGTTGAAGAATGGTTTCGGGGATATGCTAACGCTGATTGCTATCGCAGTGTCTCTTTTATCCCTGATCGGATTGCTGCGCGTTCAAAGAGGGCACCCCGCGCCCATGCTTGCGCTGGATCTATTGAAAATACCCTTGATCGGGCTGTCATCGGCTACTTCGATCTGTGCTTTCATGACGCAGTCCCTGGCATTGATTTCGCTGCCTTTCTTTTTGCAAAATACGTTGAACATTCCGCTTGTGACTACAGGATTTTTGCTTGCAAGTTGGCCGATTGCTGTGATTGCCATGGCGATTGTCGTGACACCTCTAAGCGACAAATTGTCTGCAGGTGTTCTATGCACGATTGGACTATTGTTGTTGTGTCTGGGAATGATTTCACTTGCAACAATATCAAGTGAATCGAGTCACATTGCAATGGTGATGCGTCTTGTGATCTGCGGGATCGGCTTTTGCTTGTTCCAGGCCCCCAACATGAAATCGATTATGGGCAACGCACCGGCACACCGCAGTGGTGGGGCAAGCGGAATTATTGCGATATCAAGGCTGATGGGACAGACAGCTGGAGCTGCGATTGTTGCCCAGTGCTTTTATATCTGGAACCAGCAGGGCGCAGAGGTGGCACTCTGGATTGGTGTGGGAAGCGCTGCATTCGGAACAATTTTCAGTGCGCTTCGATTGCGGTGAAGCCAATTACAGATGATTTCTCTCGAGTGCATTAAACTCGTAAGGACAGGGCAGATCTTAAGGTTCACTATTCCTATCAAACTACCTATGCCAGCTGACAGCACAAAAAAGAAAAACAGCTCCAAATTCACGATTGCTGATCTCGCGACGGAATTTGATGTGACGCATCGAGCGATCCGATTTTATGAAGATCAAGGCTTGCTCGCGCCAGAAAGGGTAGGCAAAAACTCACAGGTCAGAATGTATTCCGGCTCGGATCGGACTCGCCTCAAACTCATTTTGCGAGGCAAGCGTTTAGGGTTTTCGCTTGCTGAAATCAAAGAAATCCTTGATATAAATCTTTATAACAAGCCAGGCGGTTCAATTCTGCAGCTTGAACGTTTTATTGAAACACTTGCCAAGCATCGGCACGCTTTGGAGCAACAAATGGAGGATTTGAAGGTTCTTCTAGACGAGTTGTCTTCACATGAGATGCAGTGCAAAAAGCTGCTGGCCGATAAAAAAGCTGGCTGAATTACATTCCTGTATTACTTGTTTGCATAGTTTATTTTAGTTTTAACTCACTGATTTTTATTGAAAAACTTAATTGACGTTTACGTTAACGTAAAGTAAATTGAATGCATCTATTCACTGGAGCTTCAGATGAGTGAGTTATCCATCTCGCAAAAAGCGGAAATAGAAGCAAGTTTTGCAAAACAAGGGTTGATGAGGACCTTTGGTGCTGAACTTGATAGCGTCGAATATGGGAAGACAATCATTTCCATGCCGTTTACGGAGGCGGTGTCACAACAGCATCAATTCTTTCACGGCGGAACAATCGGCTCTCTGGCGGATACCGCTTGTGGCTATGCCGCCATTAGCGTGGTTGCGCAGGGTGATGCGGCGCTGACGGCGGAATTCAAAATGAACTTTCTTGCACCGGCTGACGGAGATCGTTTGATTGCAATCGGCAAGGTGATTAAGCCAGGTCGTACATTGATTGTTTGTCAGGGTGATGTGTTTATAGAAAAAAATGGAAACCGCAAGTTATGCGCCACGATGCTCATGACTATGTGTGTTGTTAAAAATCTAGGGCATAAGTGAATAGGAGGATGTATGAGCAATATTCCGGGAATTAATTTTTATCTGGGCGAAAACATCGATTCATTACGCGATGCGGTCAGCGCGTACGCTCAAGCTGAAATTGCTCCGCTTGCTGGCGAAATCGACCGCACCGATCAGTTTCCGATGGAACAGTGGAAAAAAATGGGTGACATCGGAGTGCTCGGCATAACAGTTGCCGAGCAATACGGTGGGGCCGACATGGGCTACCTGGCACACATGATCGCCATGGAAGAAATATCGCGGGCTTCTGCATCTGTTGGATTATCTTACGGTGCGCATTCGAATCTTTGCGTGAATCAAATTCATCGCAATGGCACCGCTGCGCAAAAGCAAAAGTATTTGCCAAAACTGGTTTCCGGCGAGTATATCGGCGCATTGGCGATGAGTGAGCCTAATGCCGGATCGGATGTGGTGAGCATGAAGCTTAGCGCCGCATATAAAGATGGCCATTATGTTCTCAATGGCACAAAAATGTGGATCACCAACGGTCCTGACTGCGATGTCCTTGTGGTCTATGCGAAGACAGAGCCCGATGCCGGCGCCAGAGGAATCACAGCGTTCATCGTCGAAAAGGGTATGCCTGGATTTTCTGTAGCGCAAAAATTGGACAAACTCGGCATGCGCGGGTCGCATACGGGCGAATTGTTATTCGATAACGTCAAGGTTCCTGCCGAAAATATCCTCGGTGCGTTAAATGGCGGTGTGAAGGTTTTAATGAGTGGTTTGGATTATGAGCGCGCGGTGCTTGCGGCTGGCCCGCTAGGAATCATGCAGGCTTGTATGGATGCGGTCGTCCCTTATATTCATGACCGCAAGCAATTTGGTCAGTCCATCGGTGAATTCCAGTTGATACAAGGCAAGGTTGCCGATATGTATACCACTTTGCAAGCGTGCCGAGCCTATTGTTATGCAGTGGGCAGGCAGTTGGACGCGCTGGGCAGCGAACACGCTCGTCAGGTTCGCAAGGATGCAGCAGGCGTCATTCTCTACACGGCAGAGAAAGCAACCTGGATGGCTGGTGAAGCAATCCAGATTTTTGGCGGCAATGGCTATACGAATGAATATCCGGTTGGACGGCTGTGGCGCGATGCCAAGCTGTATGAAATCGGTGCAGGCACATCCGAGATTCGTCGGATGTTGATCGGCCGGGAATTGTTTTCGGAAACCATTTAGTTAGGAAGGCGAGAGAAATGCCGAAACTTGAGACTAAATTGAATAGCCGCAGTCCGGAATTCATTGCCAATACTCAATTAATGCAGACGTTGGTGGATGATCTGAGAAGCAAGATCGAAAAAATTGCGCAAGGTGGTGGAGAACTTGCACGCAAGAAACACACCGATCGATCCAAGCTGTTGCCGCATGATCGCGTACAGTTGCTGCTTGATCCGGGTACGCCGTTTCTTGAATTTTCCCAGTTGGCGGCGTACGGAATGTATCCTGAGAAAAACGGCGAAGATGCCGCACCAGGAGCGGGATTAATTACCGGAATAGGATCGATCGCAGGACAAGAGTGTGTCATTGTCTGTAATGATGCGACTGTCAAGGGAGGTACTTATTTTCCGATGACAGTTAAAAAGCATCTGCGTGCGCAAGAAATCGCCGATCAAAATCATTTGCCTTGCGTTTATCTTGTAGATTCGGGCGGGGCGAATCTGCCCAATCAAGATGAGGTTTTTGCGGATAGGGACCATTTTGGCCGGATTTTTTACAATCAAGCAAATATGTCCGCAAAAGGCATTCCTCAGATCGCCGTTGTCATGGGATCATGCACTGCCGGCGGTGCATATGTTCCAGCGATGAGCGATGAAAGCATCATCGTGAAAGAACAAGGCACAATCTTTCTGGCGGGGCCCCCACTCGTGAAAGCTGCGACAGGTGAAGTCGTGAGCGCAGAAGATTTGGGCGGCGCTGATGTGCATACCCGACTTTCTGGCGTGGCTGATCATTTTGCGCAAAATGATGCGCATGCTTTGGGAATCGCGCGCAATGTGATCGCTAAGCTTAATCGCAAGAAGCCCGAACCCTTAGTCCGTTTGCCTTCTGTTGAACCGCTATACAGCCCAGACGAGTTGTATGGCGTGATTCCTAGCGATACGCGTAAGCCCTACGATGTCAGGGAAGTGATCGCACGCTTAGTTGACGGGTCGGACTTTGATGAATTTAAAGCACGCTTTGGGACTACGTTAGTGACTGGATTTGCCCATTTAGACGGCTATCCAGTTGGCATCATCGCAAATAACGGGATTCTATTTTCCGAAAGTGCATTGAAAGGAGCCCACTTTATCGAGCTGTGCTGCCAGAGAAAGATTCCTCTCATTTTTCTGCAAAACATCACAGGCTTCATGGTGGGCCGCAAGTATGAAAATGAAGGTATCGCAAGAAACGGCGCCAAGATGGTGACTGCGGTAGCCACTGCGCAAGTGCCCAAATTTACAGTCATTATTGGCGGTTCTTTCGGCGCCGGAAATTATGGGATGTGCGGAAGAGGCTACAGCCCGCGCATGTTGTGGATGTGGCCCAATGCGCGCATTTCCGTTATGGGTGGGGAACAAGCTGCTAGTGTTTTAGCAACCATACGCCGCGATGGAATTGAAAGCAAGGGAGGCACCTGGAGTGAGCAGGAAGAGACTGAATTCAAGGCGCCGATCAGAAATCAGTACGAGACACAAGGACATCCTTATTACGCTAGCGCTCGACTTTGGGATGATGGGGTCATTGATCCGAAGGATACGAGAAGAATTTTGAGTTTGGCGATTTCGGCAAGTTTGAATGCACCGATACCTGAAACCAAATTCGGCTTGTTCAGGATGTAATTGACTAGCCAAACAATATTTTGTTTGAAGTATTTTCTGGAGTGAAAATAAGTGTTCAATAAAATACTGATCGCCAATCGTGGAGAGATTGCTTGCCGGGTGGCTAGAACCTGTCGCCGACTTGGCATTAAAACGGTTGCCGTCTATTCCGATGCTGATAAAAATTCGCTCCATGTGCAATCTTGCGATGAAGCTGTTCATGTCGGCGGATCCGCACCCAAAGACAGTTATTTGCTAGGCGATAAGATCATCAAGATCGCGCTGGAAACAGGTGCGCAGGCGATTCATCCGGGATACGGTTTCTTGTCAGAAAATGCCGATTTCGCTCAAGCATGCGAAAAGGCAGGATTGGTGTTCATTGGTCCTCCGGCTTCTGCAATTTTTGCCATGGGATCAAAGTCGGCCGCTAAATCCCTGATGGAAAGTGCGGATGTCCCGCTGGTTCCCGGATATCACGGAGACAATCAGGAGGCTGGTTTTTTACATGCACAGGCCGATCTGATCGGGTACCCGGTACTGCTGAAAGCATCCGCCGGAGGTGGCGGCAAGGGGATGAGAATTGTTGAGTCAAGCGAAAAATTTCCGGCTGCACTCGACTCATGTAAAAGAGAAGCACAAAGCAGTTTTGGTGATCAAAAGGTATTGATCGAAAAGTACCTTAGCCGACCAAGACACATTGAAATACAAATATTTGCCGACAAGCAAGGTAACGGGATCTATTTGTTTGATAGGGATTGCTCTGTTCAACGCCGACACCAGAAAGTGATCGAAGAGGCGCCGGCTCCTCGGGTTAGTGCGGAAATCAAAAAAGCAATGGGCGAGGCGGCAGTCAATGCGGCCAAGACCGTTGGCTATGAGGGTGCCGGAACGGTCGAGTTCATTGTCGAGGCGGATCAGGATGGCAATGCCGGCCGGTTTTATTTCATGGAAATGAACACACGATTGCAAGTCGAGCATCCCGTGACAGAAATGATTACTGGCCAGGATTTAGTCGAGTGGCAACTGCGAGTTGCTGCCGGAGAGCCATTGCCTTTGCTGCAAAACGAGATTCAATCGAACGGACACGCAATCGAGGCCCGAATTTATGCCGAAAATCCAGAAAAGAAATTCCTTCCTTCGACTGGAACATTGTTTGCATTGAATATGCCTGCTGAAGAAAAAGGCAGCATCCGCATCGATACCGGAGTGAGAGTTGGCGATGTCATCAGCCCGTTTTACGACCCGATGATTGCCAAGCTCATCGTGTGGGGCGCGGATCGCAGAACTGCGGTATTCAAAATGAGGTCGGCACTGGATGACTCCCATATCATTGGCTTATCCACCAACGTTGCTTTTTTGGGTCGCCTATTAAGATGCGATGCCTTTATAGATGCAAATCTGGATACTGGGTTGATCGCCAAAAACGAAAAAGCCCTGCTAACGCCCGAAAAAACTGTGCAAATTGTGGATCTGGCATTTTTATTGGCTGCACGTTTGGAAAGCGACATGCTCAAAATCCGGTCTGCTGCACGTGAATTGGATTCTCCTTGGCAACAACAAGATGCCTGGAGAATGAACAAATCATGCATACGCGAATTCTCATTTACGACTGATGGCGGTTCAGCAGTTTATTCCTTGCGTTATTGCTATCAGGACAAAACGATTTCGCTTGGCGATCAGAAATCGAAATTTACTTATCGCAATCTGGGCAATGAAATCAGGTTGGAGTTGGACGGTCTTCACGCAAGTGCGAGCATCGTTTCACATCCACTTAACTCGAACGAATTGCATTTGTTCCGTGAAGGAAGGCATCAAGTCTGGGCATACCAGGATCCGTTGGAGATGTCTTATTCCGAGGAAGCCTCGACGGGTAAGTTGACGGCACCCATGCCTGGCAAAGTGATTGCCATTCATGTAAAACCGGGCGCATTGGTTAAAGTGGGCGATCCATTATTGGTTGTAGAGGCGATGAAAATGGAGCATACGATTACCGCTCCTTTTGATGGCGAAGTCTCGGAGGTGAACTATTCGCAAGGCGAGCATGTCAACGAGGGCGATCAATTGATCATCTTCAAGTCTTGATGACTTGAAAGCGACCGATCAAAAGGGTCGGTCGCTATTGAACTCTTACGCATACGTTCTTGCATCTTCGATCAGCTTGCCGTCAGACGGAAGCGAATTGACGTCTTCGAATGTCACTTTGGCGCGAAGCTTAGTCACCTCTCGGGTAGACTGAATAATCGCTTCCTGTAAGGCATTTAGATCTTGTTTGATCTCTTCTTTGAGTTCGCAGCGTAACGTCATGGTTTCTTCACCGATGTTACCGCTCACCACGACTCTCGCCTTATTGATTTCCGGATGTTTCTTGATGATTTCCTGAACTTGTCCCGGATGTACGAACATCCCTTTTATTTTAGTAGTTTGATCCGCACGACCAAGCCAGCCCTTGATACGAAGATTGTTTCGACCGCACGGCGATGGCGTGGAAAGCGACTCAGGATCAATGGCGGAGAGGTCCCCGGTTCCGAATCGAATAAGAGGGTAGTCTTGATCGAAAATCGTAATCACTACTTCACCGACTTCACCAATGGGCATAGGTTTCGTGCCGTTTGGTTCGACGATTTCAAGGATGATTTCTTCATCGATGATCATGCCATTTGCAAGTTTAGGCGACTCGTAGGCTATCAGGCCGACATCGGCGGTTGCATAAGTGGAAGTCACAATGATGTTGCGGGCCTTAAACCAGGCACGCATGCTGGGCGTTAAGGCTTCTCCCGTCACGACTGCCTTCACGATGCTACTGCAGTCCAACCCCATTTCATCTGCCTTTTCCAGGATGATTTTTAGAAAAGAGGGCGTTCCGGTGTAGGCATTGGGCTTGAGATGATGAATTGTTTGCGCTTGAAGTTCGGTTTGGCCGATGCCGGCCGGGAAAACGCAGCAACCTAGCGCATGTGCACCGCCTTCAAGCATCCACGCCCCGGGGGTGAAGTGGTAAGAAAACGTGTTGTGCACCAAGTCGCCAGCTTGAAATCCCGCTGCGCGTAGCGCCCGAGCCAAACGAAATCCGTCGACATGATTGCCTTGCGGTTCATGAATCGGTCCCGGGGATTGGAAGATTCGCTTTAACTTGTGTATTGGCGTGCTATTCATCCCGCCAAACGGGGGTGATTTCTTTTGTTCTGCACTCAGCTCCGACTTTCGAGTAATCGGGAGTGTCGCTAAAGATTCTCTGGTATTGATCGATTTTGGATCAATATTTTTGAAAATGCGACCGAAGTATTCGGTATGATCTTTAGCGTATTGGACTTGAGTCGCCAATTTTTGCAAAAGCGATTTTTCCCGCTCTTCGTGCGTACGAATTTCAAGTTGATCTAGGTTCATTTCTATCTTCACGAAAGCCAGCGTTTGCGACGACGATAGGATTTGACGTCCTTGAACGACTTCCGTTCTCCCTCATCATTAGCGCCCACACCTAGGTAAAATTCTTTAACGTCTTCGTTGTTTCTCAGATCTTGCGCAGCCCCATCCATCACCACGCGTCCGTTTTCCAGAATGTATCCATAGTCGCTATATTTCAATGCGATCATGGTGTTTTGCTCTGCAAGCAGAAAGCTGACGTTTTCGCGCTTGTTCAAATCCTTAACAATCTCGAAGACCTCTTCCACAATTTGTGGAGCAAGGCCCATTGATGGTTCATCTAGCAGAATCATTTCGGGTTTGGCCATCATGGCTCGCCCGATGGCGCACATTTGTTGTTCTCCGCCAGAGGTATAGGCAGCCTGGGATTTTCTACGCACTTTAAGTCGCGGAAAATATTCGTATATTTTTTCGAGTTCGCGCTTGACCTCAGCGTTGCTGATTTTGCGCGTATAGGCACCCGTTAGCAGATTGTCTTCAATCGATAGGTGGGCAAAACAGTGTCTGCCCTCCATAACCTGGATGACGCCCCGGGTGACAAGTTGATTGGGAGACAGTTTATCCACCCGTTCATTTTTGTATTGAATGCTACCCTTTGTGACATCACCCCTTTCCGCTCCCAATAAGTTTGAAATCGCCTTGAGCGTGGTGGATTTTCCAGCACCATTCGCACCCAGAAGAGCGACGATGTTTCCCTTGGGAACCTCGAGGGAAACACCCTTCAGGACCAGAATGACGTGGTCATAGATGACTTCGATATTGTTAACGGAAAGTAGGGCGGTCATATCAGCCTGGGGTCGGATTAGTTTTTCATGCAAGCGGGCGTAATGTTCTTCTCTTTCGCATATTCAAGCGCGGAAGCTTTGAACAGTGGGTGAATCAAGGATTTATTGCCTTCGATCCAATCCGAAATAATCACCCACTTCGTGCCGTCCCATTGCTGGATCTTGATCATTCCGGATCCTTCATGGTTTTCGCATGAGGTTTTGATTTCCGGCAACAGACCCGTTGCACCCAAGGCATTCAAACGTGCATTGGTGATGTCAAGGTTCTCGAATGCCCAGCGCATTTGTTCGCCTGTCACAGGCTTACCCTTGCCGAATTTTTCCTGCGCCAAGCGATCAGCCTCAACCGTTACGATAGCTGCCGAAACACCACGGTTGTAAAGGATAGTGCCAATCTTCGAGTTGTTGGGAAAGTTTCCTTTTCCTGCGCCATAGACCACTTTTTCGATATCAGCAATCACCGGTACGGTTTTGCCCGCAACGTTCCAGGTTGCGCTCATGTAGCCCTTGGCTGCCGGACCAGCAGGCACTGCATCCTCTTCGGATCCCGCCCACCAGGAGCCAACGATTTTGTCTCTTGGATAACCGACCTTCTGCGCGGCTTTCAGAGCAGTCTGGTTCATGACGCCCCAGCCCCAGAAAATAACGTAGTCGGGCTTTTCTTCACGAATCTTCAGCCACTGCGCACCCTGTTCGTTACCGGGATGTGCGACTGGAATTTCGACAAGCTTGAAGCCATCAATCTTGCTTTCGGCCTGCAACGCGGCGATAGGCTCTTTGCCGTAGGCGGAATCATGGTAAAGGAAAACGATTTTCTTGCCTTTAAGCGAACCGCCATTTTTTTGCGCAAGAAACTTCACGATTGCGGATGCCTGCATTTGGTAGGTGGTGACCAAAGGAAATGCGTAAGGGAACACAGAGCCGTCCACTGCGTCTGTACGGCCATAGCCCATCATGATCAGTGGCACTTTATCCGTCTGTGTTTTATCCAGTAATGCATATGAAATGCCGGTCGACATCACGTGAAGGGCAGTACCTTTGGAGGCGCCTGACTTTCCTTTCAGACGCTCGTAACACTCGACGCCTTTTGCATTGTTATATTCTGTCTCGCATTCTTCCCATGTGAATTTGACGCCATTGACACCACCTTCCTTCATGTTGACATATGTCAGGTAGTCGATGAAGCCTCCATAGAAGGATTGACCGTTTTGTCCGTATGGTCCGACCCGAAAGCTGGGCAGGGACACAAATTGATCTTGAGCAGTCGCTTCAAGCGAATACATGCTGCTGAAAGTTGCCACGGCGGCGAGCATTGAGCTCAGTACAGCGGTTTTAATGCGTTTCATACCTTTATCTCCTGAATGGATCTTGACGATCGTGAGTAATTGTTCTGCGTAAAAATCGACTTAATGCGGGAAAGGCCATAACCTGAGCTTTTCTTTGGCAATTTGCCAGAGTCGGGCCAGGCCATGAGGTTCAACAATCAAAAAGAAAATAATCAATCCGCCAAATACCATGAGCTGAATGTGCGATACAACTGCGCTACCGATTGGCAAGTGAAGCAATTGAGAAATCAAGGGTAGAACAATGTCTAAAAATATGGGCAACAGCAGAATGAAAGCGGCACCTAAAAAGTTACCCAAAATGCTGCCTACGCCTCCAATGATCACCATGAATAGAATTTTGAATGAGAGATCCAGAGAAAAACCGTCCGGCTCCACTGTGCCAAGGTAGCAGTAGGCATAAAGGGCACCGGCAATGCCGCAATAAAAAGAGCTGATTGCAAAGGCCATCAATTTTGTTTTCATCAGTGGAATACCGATGACTTCAGCGGCCACATCCATATCGCGAACGGCCATCCAGGCTCTGCCTGTGGATGAACGAACCAGATTCTTTCCAAGCAATGCCAGACCGGCCACGACGAACAGAACCAGTAGGTATTTCGTTATTGGTGTATCGAAAGCGAATCCGAACAGACTGAGCGTTTGTGCGCTAATGACACCGGAGGCGCTGTTGTTAGAGAACCAGGGGAATTTAGTCAGACACCACACTACGAAAAACTGTGCAGCGAGAGTTGCTACTGCAAGATAAAACCCTTTGATTCTCAAAGATGGAAGCCCGAACAAGATGCCGACGGCAGCTGCACTTAATCCTCCCAAGATGAAGGAAAGGATGAAGGGGATCCCTTCGATGCGAAGTTGAAAGTTATAAGTGGCGTATGCGCCTACTGCCATAAAGGCGGCTGATCCCAGTGACAGTTGACCCGCATAACCTGTCAGGAAATTCAATCCTAATGCGGCAAGCGAAAATATCAGGAAGGGAATCAGAATGGCATTAATCCAATATTCATTGGCGAATAGAGGAACTCCCAGCGCTGCGATCAGGACCAGTATCACCATTCCGATCCTGTCTTGGAGAATCGGAAATATTTGGCTGTCTGATTGATAGGTGGTCTTGAATTGACCGGTTTCACGATAAAGCATGTTTATTCCTTAAACGCGATCAATATGTTTTTCACCGAACAGACCTTCGGGCCTGATCAACAGGAAAAGCAAAGCGAAAATGTACGGGAACCAACCTTCGATACCGCCGAAGTTGCCGCCAAACGCATTCTGAAGGACTGGTGGAATGTAAATTTCCGCAAGTTTTTCTGAAACACCAATAATGATGCCTCCCACGATTGCTCCCGGAACCGAGGTGAATCCGCCAAGAATCAGAACCGGTAAAGCCTTGAGTGCTGTTAAAGAGAGAGCATATTGCACGCCATTTCGTGAGCCCCATAACAACCCGGCCACCAGTGCCACAAACCCGGCAATGGCCCAAACAATTGTCCAAATGTTTTCTAGAGGAATACCGAGAGACAAGGCTGCCTGATGATCGTCTGCTACAGCCCTTAGCGCGCGACCGATCTTTGTGTATTGAAACAATAGCGCCAATAGAATCACTAAAAGAATGATGACTCCGGATGAAAATAAATCCAGCTTCGATATACCTATTCCCGTAAGATCCATGATGGCTTCGATCGGCTCATCGACAATGCCTAAATCGATCGGACGCACATCGTTGCCGAATAGGATAGGCGCCAGTCCGTCGATAAAAAATGTCAAACCGATCGTTGCCATGAACAGCGTGATGGGCGGTTGATTCACTAGTTTTCCGAGGACGAATTTTTCGGTGCAGATTCCGATGATGACCATGAAAACGAACGATGCGATGATTGCCAGCCACATCGGCACACCATAGTCGATGAATCCAACAACCGCCAATGCCGCTGCGTAAACCATCGCGCCTTGCGCGAAATTCAGTACGCCCGATGCTTTGAAGATGAGAACGAATCCCAGCGCAACCAACGAATACATCAATCCGGCGAGGATTCCGCTGATAACGATTTCTAAGAAAAATTGCATGGATGTGTCCTTGTCTACGGATACTAGTGACTGGTGCCCAGGTAGGCGCTAATCACTTCCGGATTGTTTTTAACTTCGTCGGGAAGGCCGTCTCCGATTTTTTTGCCGTAATCAAGAACAACAACACGATCGGAGATATCCATCACCACACCCATATCGTGTTCGATTAAGACGATGGTGACGCCATATTGCTGATTAACCTCCAGGATGAAGCGGCACATATCCTGTTTTTCTTCTACGTTCATTCCGGCCATCGGTTCATCCAGGAGCAGCAACGATGGTTCTGCGGCAAGCGCACGGGCAAGTTCGACACGTTTTTGCAAACCGTAGGGTAATTTTCCGACAGGTGTTTTGCGAATGTGCTGGATTTCCAGAAAGTCGATGACTTCTTCTACTTTGTGACGATTAAGCTCTTCTTCATTTCTGGCTTTGCCGATCCAAAGTGCATTGCTGATGAAACTGCTCGTCATCTTCGTGTTGGGCCCGGTCATAATGTTGTCCAGAACAGTCATGCCCTTGAAAAGGGCGATGTTTTGAAATGTTCTGGCAATGCCCTGTCGCGCGGCTTGTGCCGGATTCATTTGCTTGCGCTTTTCGCCGCGAAAATAGATATCGCCCGCTTGAGGGTGATAAACACCATTAATGACATTCAACATGGAGCTCTTGCCGGCGCCGTTTGGTCCGATAATTGAGCGGATTTCGTGCTCTTTTACATCGAACGAGATATTGGTCAGTGCTTTGACGCCGCCGAAGGACAGCGATATGTTTTCCAGTTGCAAAACGGTGGTTGAGTCTGGAGTGTCGATTATCTGCCCGCTCATGCCAACTCCATTGCTGTTTTGGTATCCTGAATTCGGACAGTCGCGCTGATGCTTCCGTCTCTTCCGTCTTCAAACTTCACTTTGGTTTCTATGTATTGCTCCGGTTTGCCTGAGTACAAAGCATCAAGCAAAGGTGCGTATTTCTCAGCAATAAAGCCGCGTCGTACTTTCCTCGTTCTGGTTAGCTCATCATCATCCGGGTCGAGCTCTTTATGCAAGACAAGAAAGCGTTCGATTTGGGCATGACTGAGCATGGGGTCGTCTGCCAAGTCGATATTGACTTTGTCTATGCATTCCCCAATCATTTCGTAGACTTCTTTTTTTGATGCTAAGTCGATATATCCTGCAAAGGCTATATGACGACGTTCGGCCCAGTTGGCGATTGCCTCGAAGTCAATATTGATGAAGGTGGTGATGCATTGCTTCCCATCGCCAAATACGACAGCTTCTTTGATGAACGGAAAGAATTTGAGCTTGTTTTCGATGTATTTCGGTGCAAATAATTTGCCGTTAGCCATTTTGCCAACATCTTTTGCGCGATCAATAATTCTCAGGTGACCGTCTTTATCCAGAATGCCGGCATCACCCGTGTGAAAGTAGCCCTGTTCATCGATGGATTCTGCGGTGGCATCAGGTCTTTGATAATAGCTATCCATGACGCTGACGCCTTTGACCAAAACTTCGCCCGAATCTGCAAGTTTGATTTCTATCCCCGGAGCGGCTATGCCCACAGAATCGTATTTCACTTGACCGTCGGGTTGCAGGCAGACATATGCGCAAGTTTCGGTTTGCCCGTAAAACTGTTTCAGATTCACCCCGATCGATCGATAAAAGCGGAACAAGTCCGGACCGATCGCCTCACCCGCCGTGTAGGCGACGCGAATTTTGCTCATGCCAAGCGCATTGCGCAAAGGCGTGTAGATTGTTAAGTTATAAAAGCCGTAATGCAGGCGATCAATTAGGCTGACCGGTTTGCCATCCAGAATATCTCCACCGACTTTTTTGGCAAATTCGATCGCATTCGTGAATAATTTGCGCTTTAAGGCGCCAGCATCTTCCATGCGAATGGTGACCTGTGTCAGCAAGCTTTCAAAGATGCGTGGGGGTGCGAAGTAATAGCTGGGCCCAATCTCCCGCATGTCGGACATGACGGTTTCCTTTGATTCGGGGCAGTTCACCGTCAGGCCATTGACCATTGCTTGCGCGAAAGAAAACAAATGGTCTCCTACCCACGCCATCGGCAGATAGGCCAGTATGTTGTCCTTGTATTTAAGGCCATCAAACTGAGAGCTGTTTTTCCCGGTCCGGATAAAGTTGTTATGCGTATGTGCTACACCCTTGGGCTTGCCGGTTGTTCCTGACGTATAGAGAATGACTGAAAGGTCAGATCCTTTGCCTTCTTCAAGTTCGGTCAAGAAGAATTCAGGATGCTCTTCCGAAAATGCTTTTCCAAGCAGCTGAATTTGCTTTAGGGAGTGCAAGTAGCTTTGCACATAATCATTTAGCCCTTTGGGATCTTCATAAATGATTGTCGTAAGAGTCGGAATCTGATCCTTGATTTCAAGAAGCTTATCGACTTGTTCTTGATCTTCGACGACTGCGAATGATATCGCTGCGTCATTGAGGACGTGAATCATCTCGGCAGCTACAGCATCTTGATACAGAGGAACGGGAACACCACCGAGGGACTGAGTCGCCACCATGGCTTGATAGAGTTGAGGACGGTTATCTCCGATAATCGCCAAGTTCATGCCACGTTTGAAGCCCAAAGAAGCCAATCCGCACGCCAGATGTTTGATCTGCTCCAGATTTTCTTTCCAGCTAGTCACTTGCCAAATCCCTAGGTGTTTCTCCCTATATGCAGGGTGGTCCGGAATCGACTTTGCGTGTTGAAGCAGCAGTCTTGGGAATGTCAGCGCATCTTCTAACGTGGTGTTCGCTTCCATACTCGTTATAACCTTAGTAGCAAGATTGAATTTAACAAAGCATAATCCTGAGAAAATTTAATGAGTTGTCATTCAACCGACAAACTAGGGGAAGTCCTGATGTCGCTGGAAGTCTTGTTAAAAAATAGTCCCTGGATGATTGGATTAAATGCTGCAGAGCAAAATAAAGTGCGTACCGATATCCAGGTCAAACACATTCCTGTGGAGGGGTTTGTATGTCGCCGGGGCCAGGCCGCGGATTATTGGTTTGGCGTGATCAGTGGCGTCGTCAAGATCAACAACGTTGCATCGAATGGAAAGTCGACAACTCTGCTAGGCTTGGCACCGGGATCCTGGTTTGGAGAGGGCTCGTTGCTCAAAGAAGAGTCTCGTCGCTACGATGCGTCGACGTTGCGTGATTCAGAACTTGCCCTCATGCCTAAAAGTACCTTTTTATGGTTAATGGATCACAGTATTTTTTTTAATCGCTTTCTAATCTCCCAATTGAACAAGCGTCTTGGACAATTCATTGGCGCGATGGAAAACGAAAGATTGCTGGATGTGGATGCCCGGGTGGCAAGATCATTGGCCGCTTTGTTCGACTCCTGGTATCCGCAGCAAACGATGATGCTTAAAATTTCCCAGGAAGAAATTGGTCAATTGGCAGGCTTGTCCAGACAGCGGGTGAACAGTGCCCTGAAAGTGCTAGAGGCCTGTGGCCTGATTCGTGTCAACTATGGCGAAATACATGTTTTGGATTTAGATAAGCTGAGTACTTTCTACTCTGCGGGCGAGTAGGCATTAGGACTTCCCCTTGGATTGTCTATTGAATGACAGCAATCAAAGCACTGGGGATTTAAGTTAGTTCAAACGTTCTGACTAAAGACCTCTCATTAACAAAGATTTAACAAACATAAGCTGGACTGGAAATGGGTTTTCTTGAATTATCCGAAGAGCAAATCATGGTGCGCGATATGGCCAGGGATTTCGCCCGGAACGAATTAACGCCTCACAGTGAGCGTTGGGACAGGGACGGTTGGATTGACGACTCCGTCATCGCTCAGATGGGAGACTTGGGTTTGATGGGCATGGTCGTGCCGGAAGAGTGGGGTGGCGCGAATGTAGATTATGTCTCCTACGCACTGGCGGTAGAGGAGATTTCTGCCGGCGATGGTGCAGTTGGTGCCATGATGAGTATCCATAACTCTGTTGGTTGCGGTCCTATCCTTAAATACGGCTCTGAAGAGCAAAAGAAGACTTGGTTAGGCGAACTCGCCAGTGGCAGATCCGTCGGTTGCTTTTGCCTGACTGAACCACAAGCTGGTTCCGAAGCCAATAATCTTAAAACTCGGGCAGTTTTAAAGGACGGGAAATGGGTCTTGAATGGATCCAAGCAATTTGTCAGTAACGGTAAACGTGCCGCGTTGGCAATTGTGTTCGCAGTGACCGATCCTGAGCTAGGCAAAAAGGGAATCTCAGCATTTTTGGTTCCGACAAACACACCGGGTTTTATCGTCAATCGTGTCGAAAAGAAGCTGGGTATTCGTGGATCGGATACATGCGCGATAACGCTGGATCAATGTGAAATTCCCGAATCGAATTTGCTCGGACCGCGTGGAAAAGGTTTGGCGATTGCTTTATCCAATCTGGAGGGCGGTCGCATAGGCATTGCTGCTCAAGCTTTAGGAATCGCCCGGGCTGCTTTCGAGTCGGCTTTAAGATATTCGAAGGAACGAATTCAATTCGGTGTCCCCTTGATCGAGCACCAAAGCGTTGCCGGCTTTCTCGCAGACATGCAAACACAGATCAATGCTGCGCGGCTTTTGATATTGCAGGCGGCAAGTATGCGTGAACGCAATGTGCCTTGTATTTCTGAAGCGTCCCAAGCGAAATTATTCGCCTCTGAAATGGCGGAGGCGGTCTGTTCGAAGGCGATTCAAATATATGGCGGATATGGGTATCTGGAAGACTATCCGGTAGAGCGACACTATCGGGATGCGCGTATCACGCAAATTTATGAAGGGACGAGCGAAGTGCAGCGGTTAGTGATCGCCCGCGTACTAAAGGAAACTGATTTTTAATTCATGAGATTTCATTTTCGTCATTCTCAGTCAAATTAAAGCGAATTTAAAATATGACAAAAGATCCTGTCGTTATTGTGTCCGCGGCGAGAACGCCGATGGGAACCTTCCAGGGCGGATTTTCAAGCCTGAGCGCCCCAGCCCTGGGGGCTGTGGCAATTCGTGCCGCGGTTCAGAGATCAGGCATTGATACAAACCTGATTGAGGAAGTCTTGATGGGGTGTGTGCTGCCTGCCGGGCAGGGGCAAGCGCCCACCCGTCAGGCTGCGTTGCTTGCCGATGTGTCTTTGGCTGCCGGCTGTACGACGATAAGCAAAGTATGCGGCTCCGGAATGAAGGCCATCATGGTCGGTCACGACGGATTGGTTGCCGGGTCGTATCCTGCAAGCATTGTCGGTGGAATGGAGTCGATGACCAATGCACCGTATCTATTGCCTAAGGCTCGATCCGGTTATCGACTGGGACATGGACAACTGATTGACCATATGTTCATGGATGGACTTGAAGATGCTTACTCCAAGGAAAATCGCGGACGCTTAATGGGCACATTTGCCGAGGATTGCGCAGGAAACTATGGTTTTAGCCGCGAATCTCAGGACGAGTACGCGATACGGTCCACACAGCGTGCGCAACTGGCAAGCAATAACGGTAGCTTCGAATGGGAAATCGCTCCGGTCACCGTTGCCGGCAGAAAGGGTGATACCGTCATCTCCAAGGACGAGGGGCCGTTTGCCGTCAACATCGATAAAATTCCCGAGTTGAAACCAGCCTTCAAAAAAGATGGTTCGGTAACTGCGGCAAATTCTTCTTCAATTTCGGATGGTGCCGCAGCTTTGATTTTGATGAAAGAATCTTCAGCGCGTGCAAAGGGCCTGCAACCAATTGCCCGTATTGTGGCGCATGCAAACCACGCTTACGTTCCTGCCTTGTTTCCAACTGCACCGGTAGGTGCGATCAGGAAACTTATGTCAAAGACCGGCTGGACTACCGATCAGGTCGATTTGTATGAGATTAATGAGGCTTTCGCCGTGGTGGCCATGGCTGCCATGCATGACTTGAAATTGTCTTCCGAAAAGGTCAATGTCCATGGTGGAGCCTGTGCGCTGGGGCATCCGATAGGCGCATCCGGGGCTCGTATCGTCGTGACTCTGTTAGGAGCACTGAAAAAGTATGGATTAAAGCGCGGCGTCGCGTCACTCTGTATTGGTGGTGGCGAGGCGACAGCTTTAGCTGTTGAAATGTGTTAGCAAAATAGTGATTCGAGAGCTCTATGATATTGACTTCTGAACAAGAGATGATTCGCGACTCGATGCGCGCTTTTGCACAAGAGCGCTTGGCGCCGTTTGCCCGTGATTGGGATAAAAATCATACCTATCCGGAACAGGCAATCAGGGAGCTTGGCGAGCTTGGCGCGATGGGCATGGTTGTTCCGGAGCGATGGGGTGGTGCAGGCATGGATTACATGTCGCTGGTTTTAACCCTTGAAGAAATCGCCGCTGGTGATGGTGCAACCTCAACGATCGTTAGCGTTCAAAATTCGCTCGCTTGCGGCATCACTCTTGCTTACGGCACAGATGCACAGAAGACCGAGTGGCTTATTCCTCTCGCTAGAGGCGAGAAGCTCGGCTGTTTTTGCTTGACTGAACCTCAGACCGGTTCGGATGCTTCGGCCATTACAACCCGCGCCGATCGCGATGGGGATGATTTTGTTTTAAATGGAGTAAAGCAATTCATTACGTCCGGAAAAAATGCCGATGTTGCGATTGTTCTGGCAGTGACTGATAAATCTGCGGGTAAGAAAGGGATTTCATGTTTTCTGGTCCCAACGAACACTCCTGGATTTATTGTCGCAAGTCTAGAGGAAAAAATGGGTCAGCGGGCATCGGATACGGCTCAGATCGTATTTGAGAACTGCCGGGTACCTGAATCTTGTATGTTGGGCAAAGAGGGTGATGGATACAAAATAGCCTTGTCGAATCTCGAGGCAGGGCGCATTGGAATCGCCGCGCAGTCCGTGGGTATGGCACGTGCCGCATTTGATGCGGCAGTGTCGTATGCGAAAGATCGAGTGACTTTCGGGGTGCCGATCATTGAGCATCAGGCTGTGAATTTTCGATTGGCTGACATGGCGACGCAACTTGATGCTGCTCGTCTTTTAGTTTGGCGAGCGGCGATGCTCAAGGATGCCGGCAAACCCTGCCTGACCGAAGCATCAATGGCCAAGCTGTTTGCATCAGAGGTCGCCGAGAAAGTGTGTTCAGATGCGATACAAATTCACGGCGGATATGGATATGTCAGCGATTACCCTGTTGAACGAATTTATCGCGATGTCAGGGTATGCCAGATCTACGAGGGTGCAAGCGATATCCAACGATTAGTGATTGGCAGAGCCATTTCACGTTGATGTGACTTATTCTGGTTTTATATTTGCTTGTCGGATCACATTGCCCCATTTCTTGATTTGTTCATCAACAACCGCTTGAAGTGCTTCTGGCGTGCTGCCTTTGATTTCAATTCCTAACTCGAAAAGTTTTGACTTCAGTTCCGGGTCGAGCAAGACAGCATTAATCTCTTTGTTCAGCTTATCGATGATCGGTTTGGGGGTGCCTGCCGGCACGAAGAATCCATAAACTGCAAGGGAGTCAAAGCCGGGGTAGCCGGATTCGGCAATGGTTGGCACATCAGGCAATAAAGGCGAACGATCTTTAGTCGTAACAGCCAGCACTTTGACTTTGCCATTTTTAAGTAACTGTAGATAAGGTGGAATTGTATCGAGGGTGATACTGACTCGCCCCGATAGCAAGTCCGGGATCAAGAGGGACGTACCTTTATAGGGCACATGCAACACATTGATTCCGGCTTGGGATTTGAACATTTCGCAAGTCAGATGAATTAGGCCACCTGTTCCGGATGAGCCGCAGGTGAGCTCACCAGGCTTAGCTTTAGCCAGTTTGACAAGATCGGCTACGTTATTAGCCGGAAAGTCAGGAGCGACAAAAATCGCATTTCCAAGTGTGCCTGCCGCAGAAACCGGTGCGAGGTCTTTGCGAAAATCGTACCCTGGATTCTTGTGGTAAGTCTGGGCGATTGAGTGTGATCCTACCGACCCCATGAGCATGGTATAGCCATCGGCAGGGGATTTTGCGACAAAAGCGGCACCGATGTTGGCGCCACCCCCCGGTTTATTTTCGACGATTACAGGTTGGTTGAGCCGCATCGCCAGTTTTTCGGTAATGCCTCTAGTCAAAATGTCTGTAGCACCGCCAGCCGGAAAGGGTACGACAACGCGTATTGATTTGCTTGGGTAGGCGTCTTGAGCCTGAGCCGGATGAATCGATGTGGATATTGCTGCCAGGGCGATCAAGGAAGAGGCCAGATTTCGGAACGTGAACATTTTGACGAATACTCCAAACATGGATTAGGAGGCAATGATTGCCTTAGCCGAATTTCAGCTCGATCTTAAATATAAAATATCCGAAATTCAACATAATGCAGTTTTGGGGATTAGAAGGAATAATGAAATGAAAGTAAATGAATTTGATCGCGAGTACCGCTCTCGGCTGATGGCGCTGGCCACATCCAATTTGAGCGATTCGCTTGATCGGTTGGGTATCAAGCTTGGGGCCGTGATCGGTATTACGCCCAGATGGGGTAATACCAAAGTGGTGGGACGAGCCGTGACGATCAAAATGACAGCGGCTGGCGCCGTACCTTCAGTGGCTCATCTAGGGGTGGATGCGATAGCAAACAGCGAGCCCGGAGACGTGATTGTGATCGACAATCGTGGCGATCTCTACAATAACTGCTGGGGGGAAATCCTTGCCATGGGCGCTAAAATGAAAGGCGTATCCGGCGTTGTGGTTGACGGTGCGGCACGCGATGTTGACGCCTGCGAAACATTCGGATTCCCTGTCCATGCCAGAGGAACAGTTCCAACAACAGCGCGCGGAAGAATCGTGCAAGAATCGTGGAATGTGCCCGTCCGGCTTGGCGATGCACCCGTTCGTCCTGGGGATGTGATTGTTGCCGATGTGAACGGTGTGGTTGTAATACCGATCGAGCGATTGGCTGAGGTTGTTCAATCGGCCGAAGACATCTTGGCGAAGGAACTTGCCATGATCAAAGCCTTGGAGTCCGGCCAATCTATGCAGGATGTCGATCGGCAATTCAATTACGAGAATATGCTTCGTCAGCCCGATTAGCCATAAGCTGCCATAAAACGATCGCGCTCATCAACGCCGAAAAAAAGCACCAGACCGAGATAAACCAAAAGTTATAAAAAATATAAGTTATTGCCGACGAGAGAAAAACGATTATTCCAAATACAGCAACACGAGCATGACTTGAGACCATCAAACTGACAGAGGTCGCAAGCAGGTAAAGTGCCATCGTAAGTTCGGCGTAGAAGTATGGTGAGTCATAGGAAATATGGTGTTCTACAACTCGTGCAGTGATTGGCAAGAATAGCAGCAAGCTTAACAGGTACATACCCAACGCGATACCGATGATGGCAATAATTGCAATGACTTTCCGCCTAAGCCCGGCAGGTTCGATTGCCAGTGAAGCCAAGGGTACATATATTGGCCATAATACATGCGAGAAGAAAGAATATGCGTAGGTCAGAATAATGCTCAGAGTAGACATGTGATCATGCAAACCAACCCATAGTGCTCCCTCTAGCCCCTGTTGAATGCCGAACAATACAGGAATAAATGCGAATGGAAGCTCTGCACGAGTTTGCGCTTTGCGTACGGCCAATGTGCCCAGCACGATTAATGTTGCACTGGCTGTAAAGCTCGCTGTAGCAGAGAAGCACATGGAGGTCTCAATTATTTTGGACTAGAGTGTTGATGAGTCGTGATGATCAATACACGATCATCATATAGTCACAACCGGTGCAAAACCTCCGCCCGATGTTCTGAAATTTGTTGTTTGACCTGAATACATTCGGGCAGAGAATAGTTGCACTTTACCTGCATAGGCATATGCGCGAATATCGAATTTCAGTTCTGTTAAAGCATCATTCACCAATATCAGGCGTTCACCCGGGGTAACAATGTTTTGTGCGACAAATTGCCCTTCCAGAATTTCAGCCCAGACTTTTTTTGTCAATTTGTCGCCACGGTATGTTGCCTTTGAACCAAAGCCTGCGACCGGTTTAAAAAAGAGATGCCGGCGTTTTGCCCACATCGTTTCTGCATGATCTGGCGTAACGAGTTCAGTACGCGGAACGGTCTGGCTAAGAATTTCGCGGTCTTTTTCAGAGACCCCCCATGATGAAAGCATGGAATCATCGCTTAAGGTGATGAGGTTTCGCTTGTCTGCATAGAGCGCATGGGCATGGGGTCCGGGGGTGATGACAACCGATCCGCTTTGATAAGCGTTCTTGATTGAGCCGTGTTCAGGGTTCTCCAGATAAAAATCAGTCAGTCGGTTGTAGATCATGTCTACAGTACGGGACTTAAAGATAAGTTGATTATCTAGCCAAAATAATTCAGATGGGTCGGCGATATCGGCACGCACGCCGTAGCTTCGAAACATCTGCCTGAAAAGCTCGAACTCAGGTTCAAGATATTGAGTTGAGGGATTGTCATCAACGATAACAATCGAGCGTAATGGCAATTCACCGCGTTGGCTTTTCCATTCAGACATGAACATATCAAAAAAATTCTTCTCGTGCGATGCAAGAATCGGATTAGGTCGCATGGCTAAGTCCATTTCCTTGCAACAAGACTCTTGTGCACGTGCGAGGGCTGCATTTAACAGAGCGCCACCTGCATTGGTATTGATTTCGATTAGCTTTGGACCATCATGATCCAGATGAAAATCAAATCCCATAAATACACCGATCGGACCAAATACGGATTGGGCGATCAAAGGTGCTTTTTTTAAAGCGCTTTGCTGATAAGCAGGTAACGCAATTACTCTTTCGATAGCAGCAATGGCATTAATGATTTTCTTTTCAATTTCATCGGAGATGAATACAACCGTCGATGAAAATAGATTGGGTCGGCTGGTCCGAATTTCGTGCAATAGTCCGCTTAGGCTGACGTCACGCTCAATTTGTTTTTGAAGCTCCGATTCATTGAGAGTTTTGCAATAGCAACTTTGATTCAGGCTATGGGCAACATCTTTAGCGACTATGTTCGGATTTGACGGAGTTGTTGACATGGCGGTATCCACTCAGTATCTCAAGGTCTTCATATTTCTACCTTGTGTATACCACGCCTGCCGCAAGAAATCGCTTAAAACTGTCAGACTTTCGAACGTGAAACAGGAAGATTCAATGTGAAAACCCAGCAAATAAGCAGCATCATGGCAGATCCGCCAAGCGAATAGAGCAATCCGCCCCATTGGTAAAGTAAGCCTGAGAGTAGCGTGCCCATGAATCGTCCGGCAGCATTGGCTGCGTAATAAAAACCAACATCTTCGGCGGCCTTTTCAGAACCGGCATAAGCAAGAATCAAGTACGAATGCACAGATGAGTTCACGGCGAAAGCAAAGCCGAATAGCCCAAGTCCTATAACAACCACCCATTCCGGATGACTGACTTTAAGCAGAACGAGTATCGCCAATATGGCGGGAATGATTGCGAGCATAAAAGACCATTTTCGGGCCTCGGGAACTTCATTGCTCAAACCATCTTGACTCCGTCTGACTAGCATGGGGGCGATAGCCTGAACTAAACCGTAGCCTATAGTCCAAGATGCAAGAAATCCACCAACCATCGTGAAAGTCCAGCCCGATGCATATAGAAAAACAGGTACCCCTACAACAAACCAAACATCGCGTGCGCCAAATAAAAATACTCGCGCTGCAGCAAGAAGATTGATTGCTTTGTTTTTAGCAAACAATTCTTTAGCGGATTTCGACGCTTTGCTTTTTCCCATCATGGGAGGAAGTGAAATCGCGACACCTATCAGAATGCATAATAGCAAGCCCGCCATTACCCAAAGTGATCCTTGAAATCCTAATTGATCAAGTAGCAATCCTCCCAAAAAAAAGCCAACGCCTTTCATTGCGTTTTTGCTACCGGTAAACCAAGCAACCCATTTGAATAATTGCCCTGATGCTTCTCCGGCCGTGACTTTTATCGCAGACTTACTTGCAGTTTTGGTCAAGTCTTTAGCGATACCGCATACGCCTTGAGACATCACTACCCAAGCAACAGACATTGTCGCGGTCCAATCGGGCGATAGGGTGCTTAGCAAGCCAAAGCCAATGATTTGTGTCGACAAACCGATCATCAACATACGCGCTATACCGAATCGGGTAGCCAGCCAACCACCAATAAGATTGGCCAGAATTCCGGCTGCTTCATATAACAGAAATAAAAAAGCCAGAGTGAATGGTGAAAAGCCGAGACGGTAAAAATGCAACAGTACCAACATGCGCAAAGCGCCATCGGTTAATGTAAAGCCCCAGTAGGCTGAAGTTACGATGGCGTAATTACGAGCCCCATTTTGGGGTGAGTATTTACGATCTGACGCGATTTGAGTCATGTAAATCAGATTCCTTGTCTGCGCATATGGCAGGCAAGATCAACCATACGGCAAGCGTATCCCATCTCATTGTCGTACCAGGAATATATTTTCAATAAAGTACCGTCTGTCACCATGGTCGATGGCGCATCGATGATTGAGCTGCGAGTGTCCCTGGCATAATCAGCGCTGACGAGCGGACGAGTTTCATAGCCGAGAATACCTGCAAGCGCCCCTTTTGCGGCAACTTCAAAAAGGTTGTTCACCTCTTCGACGCTTGTTTCTCTTTTCATCTCGAATACGCAGTCCGTCAAAGATGCATTCAAGACTGGTGCGCGCACAGCATGGCCATTCAGCTTGCCTTTTAGTTCGGGATAGATCAGTGAGATTGCTGTTGCGCTACCGGTTGTAGTCGGTGACAAGCTTTGCATGGCGCTCCGAGCGCGTCGCAAGTCTTTGTGGGGCGCATCGACAACCAAGTTGGTATTTGTCGGGTCATGTATGGTCGTGATTTGACCGTGACGAATTCCGATCGCTTCATGAACAACCTTCACTACGGGAGCAAGACAGTTTGTCGTACAGGACGCTGCAGTGACAATTTTATTTTTTGATGGATCGTATAGATGCTCGTTGACACCGACAACAATATTAAGAACATCTCCGACTTTCACGGGCGCTGCAACGATGACCCGTTTGGCGCCACGATCGAGATGGCCTTGGATCGTCTCTGGAGTTAAAAATTTACCTGTGCATTCCAGTACAAGATCAATCTCTAGATCCTTCCAGGGAATGTCCGCTGGCGTCGAATGGGAAGTAAATCTTAGATTTTTGCTGCCAATATTGATGCTCGAATCACCTTCTGCTTCGATGTTTTCGCGCCAGCGTCCCTGGACAGAGTCAAATGCCAATAAGTGCGCAGTAGCAGCTGCTCCACCCTTGATTTCATTCAGATGAACGATTTCAAGCCTATTATCGGCACGCGGATCATCAGGTTGTCGTTCAGCTGCCCCAAATGCAGCTCGAAGCGCGAGACGGCCAATTCGTCCCATTCCGTTTATGCCAACTTTCATGCTGATTTGCTTTTGAATGCTATAGACTGAGCGATTAGTTGAATTTCATTACACAATTTTCATATGCACGTATTTGAATGATAGGGTCAAAAGATGTCAAATCCATGACAATACATTAACAGTTTTAAAACAATACAGTACTTAATAATTTTAAATGGCAGGTTAAAGGAGCGAGCAAATGAATTTTATAAAAAATCAAAGCCTTATATTCAAATTTATTTGTGCTGCATTTACATGTTTATTCTTTAGCAATGCGAGTGCACAAGCATCGGAGGCAAACTGGCCATCAAAACCCATCAAGTATGTTGTGCCCTTCGGAACTGGTGGTGTTTCGGATAATGTCGCGAGATTGATTGCACAGCATCTGTCAATCATGCTTAAGCAATCTGTCATCGTTGAAAATAAACCCGGTGTTTCAGGCATAGTAGGTACGCAGCTTGTTGCCAAATCTTCTGCCGATGGTTACACAATCATGGGTGGCACTATCACTACCCATGCAGTTAATCCCTTTTTTGCAAAGAATTTAGGTTATGACCCCGTCGTAGATTTCGTGCCTCTAGCGATGGTTGGCACAGTGAGCAATGTTTTGGTCGTACCAGTAAACAGCAAATTTAATAATGTTCAAGAAATCATAAAAGAGTTGAAGCGTAATCCCGATAGTTTGACCTATGGTTCATCGGGTGCTGGCACTTCGCAACATCTTTCCGGTCAGTTATTTCAGAGTTTGACCGGTACAAAAATGCGCCAAATTATGTATAAGGGAGGCTCACAAGCCATGGTAGATCTGGCTGGTGGGCAACTGGATATGGTTTTTGAAACATATGCAGCCGCTCAACCGATGATTGAAGCAAAAAAAGTTAAAGTTTTGGGTGTGACATCAGCTAAAAGGTTGGCAGAGTTACCCAATGTTCCAACTATTTCAGAGGCCGGTGTGCCGGGCTTTGAGATGCAATCTTGGCAAGGTGTTTTTGCACCGGGCGGAACACCATCTCAAGTTGTCGAGAAATTATCGAGGAATTTGTCAGAGATCATAAAATCCCCCGAAGTTGGGATAAAGCTTCGCGCGATGGGGGTCGAGCCAGATGGACGTGAATCCGCACTATTTGCAGCTTTTCAAAAGGCGGAAATTGCAAAATGGGCGAAAGTTGTCTCTGACGCCGGCATAAAAGCGGACTAATGAATGCTAGGCCCTGATCAATATGAATGAAGATGGGCCATGTTTAGTCTTCACGATGCAATGCTTGCGTACTGCACCGAAAACCTCCTCCTAGCGATCGAGAAATCGTAAAGTCAATGTAGTGAACATCAATGTCACGTTTATTAATTTCCGCTCCAATACGTTCAAATATCGGATCCGTAATGTAAACGTTGGGGGATAGGGGAATACCATTTGTTCCAAGAGCGGAAGCTTCTTCCATCGAAACCTCTATTTTTTCCCACTCGCGAAAATATTCCGGAATTCCATCTATAAATGCTTCAGGACAAACAAGCATTAATCCTTGCCTCAATAATCCCATTGCACAATCAAGGTGTAAGAAATTAGGCTTGAGTGCAACCCTGTGGACTTTATATCCTTGCGGAGCAAGAAGTTTGGCTAGATAATTCATCCCTTTCAAGGATGATGCTCTGCCGGAAATTCCGACAAAAACATTTTTATCAAGCACCAATACATCCCCTCCTTCAAGAAAGGGACCTGCTTTGTCGAAATCTGCATCAATCGGTAGGATGTCCGGACGAGGCACTGCAAAATAACCGCATTCAGCAGGCATAACCAATTTTTCGATTAACGGACGACAGGGAAGGATTTCTTCACAACGATGTGGAAACCTGAAGCTTGCTTCGATAACGTTGTTGCCGATTACCATCAATGGGTCGCGAACAAAGTTATTCGAATAACCAGCCTTTCCGCGATTCAACTTTTGCAAAGCAGTCAATTTTTCGGGCCGATACACGGTGACACCAAGTTGCCTGAAAAGATCGACAAGCTTTGACCGTTCCTCTTCCCAGCGTTTTTGTACATCAGGTTTGGAATCCCGCATATCTGTACCGAGAATTGAACGCATAAATTCTTGTTCGGATAACGGCAAGATAGATAGCTCTTTCGCGAGTTGTTCACCTGTCATGAAGTCAGCGTCTGGCAGCCTAAATTCGCATTCAGCAACTATCACTGCGTGTAATGAGGCAAATTCGCTTTGTACAAAAATTCTTTGCATTCTGTTGTTGGCTTCTGATCGTTTATCTGAAACGTTCAATTCAATTGTCTTAAAAATTTTGATTTGATTTGAAAATAAATCCGAATCGAATTGAATTGATTGTTGTCAACCTCATCGAAGTCTACTTTATCAACTTGATATATTCAACATTTAGTAAACAATGTTTACATTTGATTTGTTTCAAGTGTATATTTTTTTTGTAATGTGATGTTCTATTAGCAAATAAGCATCGTACCGGTGGACCGTGGATCTTTAAATTTTTGAACGGAGCAAAAACATGTGAGAAAGTCTTGAAACGTTTGATGGCGGGTAATGAGCGCTATGTCAAAGGTGAATTGATTCTTTATTAACACCGATATTCTTGCTAGTTTGGAATATGGAGTTGCTGTTTTAAATGCACCATTGATCATGGTTTTAGGTCATACAAGTTGTGGCGCGATCAATGCGGCGAGTGTGATTAAGTTAAAAGAGTCAAACCCAATCATTAGTGAGCGAGTGTCTCAAGGTAAATTAAAAATTGTTGGTGGATTGTATGATCTACAAACTGGTCGAGTATCTCTGATTGCGTAATGCCAGTTCCTTAGAGTAGAGGACTTTTGAGTGCCGATTAAACGGTTGCATCAAAGATCCTCTTCAATCAGCGCTTTGATCTTACCGATAGCGATCGCATTCACGAGTTTTTGATAGTCTGCATTATTTTGATCTGCATACGCTACAGAAAAATCGCCAATCGCTTTGTCGAAAGCTACCGATTTACCCATATAACCACTCAGTAACGCAGCATCTCCCGATCTAGCATGCGCACGTGCCAATGTCCAGCCGCACACCTCTGCATAATTATGCAATCGTTGAGGCGTGATTCCGTTAAGTGGCATTGAAAACTTCATGTCTCTTAATTGCCTTGCGTAATATTCAAAGCCCAGACGACTACGTGTCCATCCTAGAAATATGTCACTTGAGGCCTGCATGAGTAGCTGCCCGTTCACAATACGCTGTCCGTTATTTCTATAGACAGTCTTTTGGGCGTATGGTTCAAGTACTGAAGGCCTGGCTTCCTTAAATTGCATCAGAAGGGGGTGATTTTCAGCCGAGAAAAACAATCCAACAAAACAACGTGTACCAACAGAACCGATTCCAACTACCTTGATGGCAATATCTTCAATACGGTAGCGATCCCAGAGTTTGCGTCGCTAATCCGACAACGTCATTCGATATTCTTCAATTGCATGGAGTGTGTTTTCAGATTGGGCAGTATCTTCTACATGAAACAGAACAGGATGTTGATCAACTAGCCTATGTCGGCCATCGACCTTGGTTGCAATCTTGGGTAAGAGATATTCTCCGATACGTTCTCGTGCTTTTCTGGCAATCTGTATCCGATTTTTTCGTGAATCTTCATCCGGGGCATTTTTGATGAGGGTTTTTGCATCAAGTTTGTCGTACCAGACTTCAAGCGGGCTCATTTTGGCGTAGGCGGCCATTTTTTCGCGATATGCACGCACACACGCCATGGCGGCACGTTTCCCTTCTGAATGACTGTGTTCGACGTCTCGGGCAGCTACTATAAAGCTAACTGCCAAACGCTTTACGTCCCACTCCCAAGGTGCTGGTAGTGTTTCGTCAAAATCGTTGATGTCAAAGATCAGATTGCGTTCAGGGGTAGCGAATAAGCCAAAATTCATCAAATGGCAGTCACCGCATGCCTGCACGTATTCTCCGGTGCTTGGCGTCGAGGCAAGATCATAAGCCATCAGGCTTGCCGCACCTCGCAGAAATGTGAAGGGAGTTCGGATCATACGTCCATATCGAATAGGGATTAAATCATTCATCCGCCCCTTGTTTGAATGTTCGAGAATCTTGATTGGATCCTTGCGTTTGAGCTTTGGATTCCATTCAGCATGAGACTCTCGCGGAGTTGACTTTCGCATGCTTTTGCCACGCTTGATACGCTCTTCCAATGAAAGAAATACAGACTGATTGGAGTCGAATTCAGACAGTGATTCATTACGTTTGACTATCTTGTTACCCATTTTTTATTGATGTTTAATGTTGGTATGCGTAAGCATGAATTTTACAGTTATTGACTTGCAATACGAACCACGAACGTGCTCCATGACATTGAAGACGACATTCAAAGGAAACAAGCTAAGCCTGCCTAGCAAGCTTTGTAAAGCCTGTGGGCGTCAGATGACGTGGCGAAAGGCTTGGGCCAAAAATTGGGAACATGTCTTGTATTGTTCTAACGCTTGTCGCAAATCTAAATCAGCTTTATCAAAATGAGTTACGAATTAGTATGGTTCAAGCGAGATTTGCGCTGGCAGGATCATGCTGCCTTGAAACAAGCTGCGCTTTGCGGACGTATTCGTTGTATTTATGTAGTTGAGCCCGAGTTGTGGTTGCAGCCCGATTCTGCATTGCAGCATTTTGAATTCATGCGGGAATCCTTGCAAGAATTAGATGCCGAGCTCCAATTGCATGGAGGTTGTGTCGAGGTACACACGGGTGAGGTGCCCGATGTGTTGACTCGGATTTGGCAGGAAGCTCCTTTTCACCAACTGCACTCGCATCAAGAAACCGGAAACGGTTTCACATATGCTCGCGACTTGCAAGTAGGGGAATGGTGTCGTAACCATGGTGTTAAATGGCACGAGTACCCTCAGTTTGGTGTGGTTCGTGCCCTGAAAAGCCGTAGTCTATGGCAAGCTGCCTGGGAGAATTTCATGGCCGAGCCTGTTCATCATGTTGGTGGACTGAAGTTTTGGCAGCCATCTACAAAAGTAGCGAAACGAACCTCATGGTTTGCGCCATCTCAAATCCAGGCTCCTGATTGTCTTGAACATAACCCTCCATTGCGTCAGCGTGGTGGTCGTCAATTGGCACTCTCTACATTGCAAAGCTTTTTACATGCACGCAGTTTGGGCTATCGCGGAGGAATTTCTTCTCCTCTGTCTGCACCGGACGCATGCTCACGGCTTTCAGCATACCTGGCATGGGGCTGCATTAGCATGCGGGAGGTTGTGCAACAAACTCGTACACAGATTTCTCAGCTACCTCCGTACGCCAGTCGTCACCGTTTGGGTTTAACCGCTTTTATCAGTCGTTTATATTGGCATTGCCACTTCATTCAAAAATTGGAAACTGAACCCGGCATTGAATGGCGCAACATGAATCGTGGATATGATGGCCTACGCGAAAATGATTTCAATGAAGTACACTTTCAAGCGCTTCGAGAGGGACGTACCGGCTGGCCAATGGTAGATGCTTGTGTGGCGATGTTAAGGGAAACGGGTTGGCTAAATTTTCGAATGCGTGCCATGTTGGTCTCTGTTGCCGCCTATCCATTGTGGTTACATTGGCGCCCTGTCGGGGAGTGGCTGGCTACGCAATTTCTAGATTATGAACCTGGTATTCATTGGAGCCAATTGCAAATGCAATCTGGCACGACCGGAATCAATGCTACGCGTGTATACAATCCAATCAAACAAGCGCAGGATCATGACCCTTATGGCCAATTTGTCAGACGATGGATACCTAATTTGCGCAAGATTCCCGATACCTGGCTTTTTGAGCCTTGGTTAATGCCAAATAGTGTTCAGACACATATTGGTATCCGTGTTGGTAGTGACATTGCGCGACCTTTAGTGGATTTATCTCAGGCCACACGTGATGCTAAACAGCGACTACACAGAAGGCGTCAAACTGATGAGGTCAAATCCGCAAAAAGTGCCATCATCGAAAAACATGCATCACGTAAACATCGAGGCGATCGAACGCCATCTCGTCCTACTTCAGGCATCTACTCATCTAAGCAAAATCAGTTGGATTTTGATTTTTAAATGCATCTGACATGACTTCATTTCCTGCTTGTCATGACAATAGGTCGAATCGGCTTAGTCCTGGCGTAATTTTTTGGTTTCGTAATGACTTGCGATTGCATGACCAAGTGGCACTTGCGCATGCAATAGACATCGCCCATCGTTTAGGTGGCTGGCTGTTACCGGTTTATATTCATGACAACCGATTAGATGCAATGACTCCATGGGGATTTAAGCGCATCGGAGCTAAACAAACCGCATGGGTTCGCATGGCTTTGGATGATTTATTCAATCAATTAACCCGATTAGGCAGCACACTAATACAAGTTAGTGGAAACTCTGCGCATGTCCTTGCGAATCTTGTTCATGTGCTTGGTGGTCCGTTGATAGTCTGCGAAGAGATCGCCGCTCCGGAAGAACAGGATCAGGTTGAAGAAATCAGGCGTAATGGAGTATCCGTCGAGACTGTTTGGCAATCCACACTGATTGCTCCTGAATCGCTTCCTTTTAAACCTGAGGATTTGCCGGATACTTTTACTAAATTTCGTCAACTCCTTGAACAATATGCAGTTCGCGCTACACCACCATTAGAAGATGTGAAAGTGCTGCCGCCACTTCCGGGACATTCTGACTTGGCATTATGTAGAGGTGCACTTCATGATCTTGCTGCTTCAATAGATTCAAATCACCCAGAGATTGACCCTCGTTCATCTTTTCCATGGAATCAATTCAGATTTCATGGAGGGGAAAAAGCCGCGCTTGCACACCTCGACCAATATTGTGGTCGAGGCCTGCCTCATTCATATAAATCAACCCGAAACGAACTGATAGGTATCGACTACTCCAGCAAATGGTCTCCATGGTTAGCCACGGGCGCGCTCTCTGCGAGGCGGGCATGGGCAGCTATAGCTAAGTTTGAAGAAATGCATGGCGCAAATGAGAGCACGTATTGGCTTTTTTTCGAGTTGCTTTGGCGAGATCATTTTCGATGGTTGCATCTAAAGTACGGCAAATTACTGTATGCGGCACGAGGTTTAAAAAATATTTCGCTACCAAAGCACGATCATGCAGCCTTTAAGAAATGGTGTGATGGTGAAACGGGTAATTCATTTATTGATGCGGGTATGAACGAACTTGCTTTGACGGGCTATCTTTCTAATAGGATGCGTCAGAATGTTGCAAGCTTTTTAATTCATGATTTGAGATGCGACTGGAGAGCTGGTGCTGCATGGTTTGAAGCTAATCTGATCGATTACGATGTTTATAGTAATCAAGGCAATTGGTTGTATCTTAGCGGGCGAGGGACAGACCCTAGGCCTACTCGCAGATTTAATCCTCAATTGCAAGCAAAAAACTATGATCCAGAAGGTATTTACAGAAAAATGTGGTTGGAAACTTGAGTTGCCGGTGTTCTGTAAATTGATGCAAATCTGAATGATGAAAATGAAATGATTTTCACAGAAAATCATTTCAACTAGGACGTTTAATTAGGGAATTTCGAATGAAAAAGATTCTTATTCTTTTGCTGAGCACAATTGCGTTCAATAGTGCCGCCAATCCAGAGCGACCCTCCGCGAACGTTGATAGTGGGTCGTTGCAAGGGGCGATTGAATACAACATGCACGTTTTTAAGGGCATTCCTTATGCAGCGCCACCAGTTGGTGATTTGCGCTGGCGTCCTCCACAGCCAGCAGTCCCATGGAATGGGGTGCGTGATGCCAGTCAATTTGGTGATTCTTGTCCGCAGCCTTATGTAAAAACCTTGAGCTCCGGCCTTGATTTACCGGGAAATGAAGATTGCTTAAAGTTAAACGTCTTTGCCCCCTCAAAACCTGGCAAAAATTTGCCAGTGATGGTTTGGATACATGGAGGCGGTTTGCTGGTTGATGGTGCCAAGGATGCTCAATTTACACCAATTAGTTTGGTAAAGAATGGCGTTATTGTGGTGACCTTTGATTACCGTTTAGGTGCATTGGGATTTTTTGCTACCAATGAATTGATCGAAGAAGCAAAAGCTAAAGGGGAGCCTGTTGGCAACTATGGCACGATGGATCAGATCGCAGTGCTCAAGTGGGTGAAGCGCAATATTGCTGCTTTCGGGGGTAATCCTGACAACGTGACAATTTTTGGTGAATCAGCCGGTGGGCGAAGCGTCACTTGGTTGATGGTGTCTGATGCTGCCAGGGGTTTGTTTCACAAGGCAATTGCTCAAAGTGCCCAACAAAGTCCATTGCGTGGCATGACAGAGATGCGTCTAGGCATGGCTGCAGAAACAGAAGTTTCAGAAAAGTTTATGAATGGACTTGAAGTGAAATCTCTAAAAGAGCTTAGAAGTTTGCCAACTAAAAAATTAATTCTTACTGCGGCTAATTTTGAAGATGGTGAATTTGGTGGTCCTTTTATTGATGGCCAGATTCTGAAAGGAGATCCTGTTCCTTTATTTGCTGCAGGCCAACAGGCGAAAGTGCCTTTTATGATTGGCACCAACTCCTGGGACTCCAGTTTTTTGGTTCCATCTCAACCCTCTATGGCAGGGCTTGCCAAAACGTTCCGCGAGGATCCAGCAATTCTTGATCGGCTCTACGGAAATGTTGAAGATAAGTGCATAGCGTCATCTGATGCCTTAGGCGATATGCTTTATCGAGGCAGCACTAAATTGTTGGCGGATAGTATGAATGGTATTGCACCAGGGTATGCATACTATTTTGATTATCTAACCAAGAATATTCGACCTGCTTACCCTGGTGTTCCGCACACTTTTGAAATTAACTATGTATTTGGTAGTTATGCGCTGATGCCACAAGCACCTAAGACTATCGAGTCTGGCGCAAATCGTTGCGCTCGTATTGAGAAGTCAAAGGAAGATATCAAGAAAAGGGGCATATGGCCAAAATATTGGTATCCAATTACCGATAAAAATAATCCGCAAGATATCGCGATGTCTGAAATAATGTCCGCTAGTTGGGTTGCTTTTGCCAAGACTGGCAATCCGAATGTAGAGGGACAGGCTCATTGGCCAATCTACAATCTTAAGGATGATGTAATGAGAAAGTTCTCTGATGATAATCAGACAATCACGAACTTGCTCAAAGAGCGCGTTGACTATCAGATCCTACGCTTGCGTGAGATGTATGGCGTAAAGTTGCCCAAAAATACTCACTAATTTTAATTTTTCTGCTGGATACCTCACCGAAACGACTTGTCTCTTTAGAACTTTATCTTCAGAGTTCATCTGATCACAATGAATGCAAGAAAGGATATACTTTTAGGTATATAGAATAAATACGACCATGCAAAATGACATGAGTCGATATAAGTCATCATAATGACTGGAGACAAAATGCAGCACAAGGTAGATAGAGGATCTACAGAGTCGGCGCATCTGACTGTATGCGAGGCGACTTATGTGTGATTGCTCAAAAGCGCGTGGTCATGGCTGGCGTGGATGGATGCCGCTTCCGGATTCTCAATATTTACAAGCAAGTGGCCCTTGGCTGGATCTGACCTATCGTCTCGGACCGAAGGTTCCACGCGCAACCGTGTTTCCGCAGCCAAGTTTTCGTCGTTTGAAAAGCTTGCCCGAGGATCCGTTAAATATCACGGAAATGCAGATGGTTGTGCATATTGGCACACATGTGGACGCGCCTCGCCACTTTTATAGTGACGGACCCGCCTTTCACGAGATCTCTCTCGAGCGCTTGTCTGGTCCCGGTGTTGTACTGCGTGTGATGAAAAAGCCGGGCGAGTTGATCGAGCCCGATGATTTGCGTCGCTGTGCGGTTCAAATTCAGCCAGGAGACATCGTGGCGTTGAACACTGGATGGTCTCAATATGCCGGAACGCCTGCTTATGACGATCATCCATATCTCAGTTCGGAGGCAGCGCAGTGGTTGCTCGAGCAAAAAATAAAACTTCTGGCGTGTGATTTGCCCACGCCGGATATGCCAGTTGGGCGGCGTCCGGCCAACTATAACTGGCCTGCACACCATATCTTGCTAGGGAACGGAATACTGGTTGCCGAGAATATCACTGGCTTGGATGCGTTGGCGGGAGAACGTGTCGAGTTTATGTTTTCAGCCCTCAATATTGAAGATTCGGATGGAGCGCCCGCACGCGTGTTAGCCAGACGACTTGCACGGACGGATGCAACAACATGACAGATACATTCATACAGGCTCTGGTGAGCGGCTTGCTGATTGGCGGAGTGTTCGCGATTATCAGTGTTGGACTGGCTCTTGCTTTTGGCGTGATGGACATTG
The DNA here is from genome assembly GCF_010499255.1 of Sheuella amnicola. Taxonomy (GTDB): domain Bacteria; phylum Pseudomonadota; class Gammaproteobacteria; order Burkholderiales; family Burkholderiaceae_B; genus Zwartia; species Zwartia amnicola. Next base: position 49,861 of record NZ_JAAGRN010000009.1, on the reverse strand, counting down.
TTAATTTTGCTCAGGCTGATTTTCTAATGGTAGGCATGTATATCTCATATGTGCTCTTTTCCGTGTTGGGGCTGGATCCAGTGCTTGGGACGCCTCTGGTTATGGCGATCATGTTTGCCTTCGGGGCGATTACCCAACGATTTTTGATCAAGCCGATTCTGAAGGCGCCGATGGTTAACCAGATTTTTCTTACGATCGGTATCTCGCTTGTATTGGTTGGTGTCAGCCAAGTACTGTTTGGGGCAGACTTTCGCTCTGTGAAAACCGCCTATCAAACTGACTCGATCGTGTTTGGACCGATCCGGATGTCTTTGCCTTATTTGTATGCCTTCGCCATGTCCGCTGTGCTCGCTGGAGGTTTATGGCTGTTTCTTGAGAAGACAGACTTGGGGCGAATGATGCGTGCCACGGCGCAAAACAGTACAGCTGCACAACTGGTAGGCATTAATCCGCAACGTATCCATTTAATCGCTTTTGCTGTTGGAACAGCGCTCACTGGAGCCGCCGGAGCAGCGATTTTGCCATATGCATATGTTTATCCAACGATTGGTCATAACTACGGATTAATCATGTTCACAGTCGTGACCTTGGGAGGATTGGGTTCGGTAGGTGGGGCAGTAGCTGGAGGCCTGATAATCGGTGTTGTCTATTCACTCGGTTCAGCCTTGCTGCCGACAGTCTTGCAGAATGGCCTGGTCTACGTAATTTTTATCGGTACATTGATGTTCAGGCCTTATGGTCTTTTCAAGAGATAAGTGATGACAGCTACCGCGCTAAATTCAAATGTAAAACGAGCACTGATTGTTCTCGTGTTTGTCGGGCTGTGCATTCCGCCTTTTCTGCTCGATACCAATGCCTATTCTTTGCGCATCGCAACTTTGATTCTGATGTTTGCAGGAATGGCAACAGCATGGAACATCGTAGGAGGGGAGGCGAATCTGGTTTCCCTGGGCCATACCGCTTTTTTTGGAATAGGTGCCTATTGTTCCACACTGCTCCTGATTCATCTTCAATTGTCTCCCTGGCTGGGCATGATTGCCGCCTTGGTGTTGGCAGGGTTAGCTAGTTTAATCATCGGGTGGCCGAGTTTTCGTTTGCGAGGCCACTACTTTGCGCTTGGCACACTGGCATTTGCGGAAATCATCCGGATCATCGTTTTGTATTACGCCAAAGCAACCGGTGGTGCGCTCGGTATTTCGGTTCCGGCGATGCAGGACGGTTGGTGGTTTATGCAGTTTGTTGGTAACTACGAGTTCTATCTGATTGCGCTTGGGATGTTCGCAGTTGTAATTTTTATTGGTCATACCGTCCACTATGCGCCACTGGGTTATCGACTGCGCGCGTTGCGTTCGAGCCATGAAGCAGCAGAAGTCGTGGGCGTCAATACGCTCAAGACAAAGTTGATCGCCAACTTTATTAGTTGCAGCTTGATGGGAGCGTATGGTGTGCTGTATGCGCAGATGCACTTTTTTATCGACCCCGAGACGGTATTCAGTTTCTGGAACGTCTCGATTAAAGTTGCCATGATGTCGATTCTGGGCGGTCTGACCTATGTCTGGGGGCCGTTTGTTGGCGCAGTTGTGTTGACCTTTTTGGATGAGTGGACCAATGCCGTTTTCTCGGACCAATTTGCAGGTGTTGGCCGTGTGTTGTATGGGGTGTTGTTGATTATTCTGGTTCTGGTTCGACCACGAGGTCTTCTGCACTGGGGCGAGCAGATTTTCAATCGAGTTTTCGCGAGGTTGACAAAGTGAGCGAGCTTTTGCGAGTAGAAGGGCTGACAAAAGTGTTTGGTGGCTTAGTCGCCGTCAAGGATGTGAACTTTTCAGTTAAAAAAGGCGAAATCCTAGGTCTGATTGGTCCGAATGGCGCAGGTAAAACGACAACTTTCAATATGTTGGTCGGTTTAGCCAAGCCTACTACGGGTCGCATTGTTTTTGATGGGCAGGAGGTGCAGGGTTTAGCACCGCATTCGATTGCTAAGCTTGGCATGACAAAGACTTTTCAGACTATTGCGCTGTTTGAAGACTTAAGTCTGGTCGAAAACGTGATGGTTGGAGCGTTGCTCAGAACAAATTCTGTGCGGGAAGCAAGAGTGGCTGCGCGCAACGCCCTAATTCTGGCAGGAATGAATCCCGACTCGACAGCATCGGCCAGAGACCTGACCATGGTTGATCGCGCCCGCCTTGAAGTTGCCAGGGCTTTGGCCACGCAGCCGAAAATGCTTTTGCTTGATGAAGTAATGGTTGGCTTGACGCCGTCGGAAACCTTATTGGCAATGGATTTTATCCGGACGATGCGAGATCAAGGCATTACGCTCATCGTGGTTGAGCATAATATGAGAGCAATCATGGCGCTATGCGACAGGATTATTGCTTTTCAGCAAGGCGAATGCATTGCGGATGGCACACCGTCCGATGTTGCCAACCATCCGTCTGTCATCGAAAGTTATTTAGGTCGAGGCGCAAGTGCTGCTACAAATTGATTCCATTGCGGTAGATTACGATCGGATTCCGGCTCTGACGAATGTGTCTATCCACGTCAATCCAGGCGAGTTTGTCGGCGTGATTGGTGCTAATCGCGCAGGCAAGACGACTCTACTGCGCGCGATTTCCGGTCTGGTGCCGGTTCATGCCGGCCATATTATGTTCGCTGGTGAGCGGATTGATGGATTGGCATCTCATCGTCGACCTGAACTAGGGATTGCGCATGTGCCCGAGGGGCGTCAGGTTTTTCCGCGTTTGACCGTTGAAGAAAATCTTATACTTGGGGCAATCACGCCTGCCAGCAAGCCGGCGCGCAATCAACGCATCGAAACCGTCTATGCCTTGTTCCCAAAATTGGCCGAGCGTCGTAAGCAAGCGGCAGGAACGCTATCGGGCGGAGAGCAGCAAATGCTGGCGATTGGCCGTGCCTTGATGCTGGATCCGAGGCTGCTTTTGCTTGACGAGCCTTCGATGGGTTTGGCCCCTATCATTGTTGATGAGGTGTATTCAAAGATTTGTGAAATTCAGAAGCTAGGTTTGTCGATTCTTCTGGTTGAACAAAACGTACCTATGGCGCTGGGCGTGATTTCGCGAGCCTATGTTCTTGAACATGGCGAAGTGTCCATCAGCGGTAGCGCAGAGGCCCTGAAGACGGATCCCGGAGTCAGGACAGCTTTTCTCGGACTTTAAAAAGTCATGCAGCACATTCTTAAAACAATTATGGAGACAACTATGAAAGGCAAATCTTTATTCATGGGCTCGTTGCTCTCAATGAGCCTGGCTTTTTCTGCAGGAGTTGTTCAGGCTGCAGATCCTGTCACGGTCGGTGTGGCTATCCCCTTGTCAGGTCCGATGGCACTATCCGGGCAAAACATCAAACGTAGTATCGATATTGCGGTTGATAACATTAATCAGAAGGGCGGCATCAAGTCCCTGGGCGGCGCACCATTGAAAATGATTTATGCCGATACAACCTCGGATCCTTCAACAGGAGCGAACGTTGTCTCACGCATGATCAGCAACAATCGTCCAGTCGCGATTCAAGGCGCATACGGCAGCTCGATCACCTTTGCCGCAACCGGTGTGTCCGAGCGACAAAAGATTCCCTTTCTGACGATGTCCTTTTCGGATGACATCATCAATCGTGGCTACAAGTTTGTTTATCAGGTGGTGGCCACTGCCAGTTCGATGGGTAAGAATCAAGTTGAACACACCCTTGAGTTGGGTAAAAAGGCAGGGGCTCCTCCAATCCAGTCTATCGCCGTAATTTTTGAAGATACAGCCTTTGGCAAGTCGCAAGCCGATAGCGTCAAGAAAACGGCAGAGGCGGCAGGCTTGAAGGTTGTGCTGTTCGAATCGTACGCGCCAGGTTTGGCGGATGCAGTGCCGTTGGTCAATAAAATAGTGGCAGCCAAGGCACAGGCTTTGTTTATTAACGCGACGATTTCGGACTCGGTTCTGATCATTCGTGGTTTGCGACAGCAAGGCGACAAGACTCCTATCGTCGCGGGTGGTGCCGGATTTCTTGAGCCGGATTTTTATAAAGCGATTGGCGCCGAATCAGAAGGCATTTTTGTCGAAACTCCCGCCCTTGCAATCGGTCCTTTGAATGAACAGTATCGTGCCAAATACGGTACCTTCATGTCGCATGCAGGTTTTGAACATGCCGTCATTACAGAGTTGATTGCAGAGGCGCTGGAAAAAACCAAGTCACGCTCACCAACAGATTTAGCTAATGCATTGCATGAAATGACTTTTAAGAGCGGTAATGCTCAATACATGCCGGGCGGTGGCGTCAAGTTTGATGCTCGTGGCGCCAATACGATGACCTATTCGATCATGGCGCAGTGGCAGAATGGCGAGCTTGTACCAATCTGGCCACAAGGTCCGCAGACTAAGCCTTTCCTGTGGGAAGGCAAAAAAATTCAATAAATATGGATTGAATTGAAATCAAGCCGGGGCAATGTTTTAACTTGCCCCGGTTTTTTTATGTCGCTGGTGGTATTGTGTGCGAAGCCTCATTTACATCAGCTTGTTTTAAAAAATTGGAAGAAATATGGCTGAAATTCAATATGGTTTTGTCGGTATCGGCAATATGGGTACGCCAATGGCTACACGTTTGCTCAATGCGGGTAAGCGTGTTTGCGTCTTTGACCCCAATCAACAGGCGGTGTCCGCTTTGGTTGCACGGGGCGCCATAAAGGCGGAATCCGCTGCTGAAGTGGCTAATCAGGCTGAAACAATCTTTATGAGTTTACCCACGCCGGAGATCGTATTGAGTGTTGTGACAGGGCCTCAAGGTGTTATCGAGGGGACACGGGTCAAGCATGTCGTTGACTTTTCTACGATCGGTCCACAAGCGGCAGTCAAAGCAGCGCAAGCTTTAAATGCTAGAAGTATTGACTATGTCGACGCACCAGTGAGTGGAGGCGTTCCAGGGGCTCGAGCGGGAACGCTTGCCGTGATGGTGTCCTGTCCCTCAGGTGTGTTTGCAGCATTGCAACCCATACTCTTAACCTTTGGCAAAGTATTTCATTTGGGTGAGGGGGCAGGGCAGGCGCAGACGATGAAACTTGCAAACAACTTGCTGGCTGCTGCCGCCATCGCGGTCTCTTCGGAAGCGATGGTTATGGGCGTGAAAGCAGGCTTGGATCCCAAAGTGATGCTGGAAGTGATCAATGCGGGTTCGGGGCGTAACAGTGCTACCCAGGATAAGTTCACCCGTTCGATTTTGACGGGCGGTTTCGATTTTGGCTTTGGTACAGGACTTGCGTACAAAGATATTCGCTTGTGTATCAATGAAGCTGAAGCGCTAGGCGTTCCGATGGTAATCGGCGCTGCAGTACGTGAGATGCTCGCTATTACGAACGCGATGTATGGCGCCGAATCCGATTACACCTCGTTGTGCCGCGTCGTAGAGTCTTGGGCAGGAGTTGAGGTTCGCGGGTGAGTCCAGAAGACTGATGGAGCATACTTTTAAAGCCCTTGTTGGCTAAGGATGGTTTTCCCTTTAGTTGACCCTTCTTATATTTATCTTGCGCGATATCGACTGATTTTGCACAAAATTTCTATGTCAATGAATTCACTCGGATAGTTACATACGAACTAAGAAGCATGAAATAAAGCCATACGCACCCGTATGGCGTAAGAGCAGGGCCAGAAAGAATACACGGTATTTACTACCGTGCGCTTAATTTAAAATTTGAACGTTACACCAACTGCGGCACCATAGAAATTCAGATTGCTCGTCGTAGCGCCATTTTTAGTCTGGTAGTAAACGTCATTGAACACCAGCATCAAATCACCCCAGTCGTACGCTTTACCTATTCCAAGAATACCTTGCGTTGTCAATTGTGTACCGTCAACACCACCACCCACATCAATATAAAACGGCACGAAATAATCAGACTCACCAAGGCGGTATCGACCCTTGAGCCCGACGATAGGATTCGTCAATGTGGTATTAGATTTCAAAGTAGTGCCCAAAGGGGTACCCTGGGCATTGACATTTACTTTTGCATCATTGGATAAAATCCTCACGCCTAGCAATGCATCCACATAAGCTTGTTTGCTACTTAAAAGTGTATAGGTGGCTGTTAGGTTATAAATGCCCATCTGGGCTGTAGTGGTTGAACCAAGATCCACAACGCCTCGCATGCGGGAACTAGAATTCTGAATGCTTGAGTAAAGCAGGTTTGCTGCAAAACCCCAGTTGCCATTATGTACCTCGCCTTCAATCATGCCGCCGTATTGAAGTTTGGATAACAGCTCACCAGTAGAAATATTCTGATCGATGAGTGTTCGGTCTTTATAGGCAATATCTCCACCAACGTTGACCGCCCAAAGATATGGGGTCAAAGAGTAGCGAAATCCATCTGATACCTGTGGAATAGCAATTGGCGCCGATTTATCAGCGGCAAAAGCAGGGGCGTTTAATATGCCGATAAAGAGTAGATATGCGAGCTTAGTAAGTAAGTTCTTTTTCATGGTGGATAGATTTAAGTGGAGTTAATTATTTTCTGAGCAAAGCGATTTTGTTGGCTTGAAAGTTAATGCCCATTTTTTAAATTTTTGACTAAAAACAAATGCGTAGAGTTTTTTTCACGGCGATAAATTTTATGAAAATCAGGGTAAGTTGAATATATTCCTACATGATCATCGTCCTTCAGGTATGAACTGATTAGAAAAAATCCGGCAATTTAAGTTGTTACTTTTAAGCGTTCAGCATGTTCAGAGCGAATGATTTTCGTTTGTTTACGTAAAGCATCCAAAACCATTTGGACTTGAGGCGATGGGGTTTTATCTCTCCACATCATGCCAATAGAATTTGATAAATAAGAAAGCACGAGCGGTAATGTTCGAATGATTCCAAAGGATTCGTAATGCCGTGCGGCTGTGGTGGAACTGATGGCTAGACAATTGCTCTGGCGCATTAATGACATGTTTGCGGTAATCGATGTCGACTCTACCCATGGCGTTGGATATGCTAATTCATTTGCAGCAAAATTCATTTCAATCGCTTGCCGCAGCGGGGTATCTGACGGAGGAAGAATCCATGGAAAATTCAATGTGTCTTTCCATGTTGGTTTTCTTTTTTTAGTCAGAGGGTGATTGGGCCCACAAAAAACGCAATGTTGATCATCAAGTAATACTTCATGAAAGTATTTTGAGGTCAACATCAGAAAATCGATGCGTCCGATGATGATATCGAGTTCATTGTTTTCAAAACGAGTGACCAAGTTAACGTTGAGGTCTTCAATCACCGAAAATTGCAAATTTGGGTGTTCGGCCATCAGGCTTAGCAAGGTCGCGGGCAATATCTTTGTTGCTCCAACAAGAAGCGTTCCGATACGCACGATCCCGGAAGATCCTTTTTGCATCGCAGAGATTTCTTCATGCATTCGGCTTGATTCGCCTAGCATGACATGCGCGTGTTTGATCAGGATGTCTGCGTAAGGAGTAGGTTTGAGCCGACGGCCTCGTGTGTAAAGCGTGACGCCAATGGCACTTTCAATATCGCTCAACCATTGCGATACCGCCGGTTGACTCATATTCATTGACTCGGCAGCCGCAGTCAGACTGGAATGTTTCGAGATGTTCAACAACATAGCTAAATGTCGCAATCTAAGTCGATTGGTCCAAGATGCAAAGCTAGGCAGATCATTAGAGGACGTTTTTTTAACCATAACCTAATACTTATACATATATCCTAATTAATAAGTTTTATTTTATTCTAGTTTTATCTAAGCTATATACATTCCTGTAGGAGTGAATAATGATCTGGCGAAAGTGTTTGGCTTTGGTTCTTTGCCTGTATTTTTGTTTGAGTGGGCATTATTCGGCATTTGCACAAACAGATTTTCCGAGCAAGCCAGTCAAAATTGTTGTCCCATTCCCTCCGGGAGGCGGGGCCGATATCATTGCGAGAATGATTAGTGCCAGATTAAATGAAAAATGGAAGCAGCCAGTTATTGTTGAAAATCGAGCTGGCGCAAGTGGCAATATTGGTGCCGAGTTTGTGTCCAAGCAGCCGGCAGATGGTTATACCTGGCTTCTGACATCCGCTCCATTTGCGATTGCACCAGCGGTTTTTTCTCAACTAAATTTTGATCCTATTAAAAGCTTTACTCCTATTACGCAGATTGCGACAGTTCCATTGATTCTGGTGACCCGTCCTGACTCTCCCATTAAAAACATGGAGGATTTGATTGCACTTGCTCGCAAGGATGGAGAAAAAGTCACGTTCGGCAGTTTTGGCAACGGATCCCCGGCGCATTTAGTCGGTGAAAGCATTAATCAGATTGCCAAGCTAAAGATGACGCATGTTCCTTACAAGGGCAGCAGCGCTGCATTGCCTGATGTTATTTCGGGACAATTGTCTTTTGCCATACTGGATGCCATTTCAATTACACCTTTGATTAAGAGTGGTCAGTTGCGAGCAATTGCTATTATGGGGCGGCAACGCTCTCCTTCATTGCCTGATGTGCCCACTCTTGCGCAATCAGGAATTCCATTTGAGACCGTTGGCTGGCATGCAGTATTTGCCCCTGCTGGAATGTCGAAAGCCCTAGCGGATCAATTGAATCAGGACATCAATACTGTGATCGCATCTCCGGAAATTCAGGAGAAGATCATCGCTGGCGGCTCCATACCTCCATCGCCGCCATGGACAGTGGATGGTTGGAGCAAACAATTTGCTCAGGATGTCAAAATATGGGGCGATATTGCCCGGCAATCTGGTGCAAAAAACGACTGAAAATGCCTAACTTCAAAGAAAAAATATACGAAGTTGAAATCATCCATGATGTGAAGTACGGCACTGGTGGTATCAACCATACAACCGTACCTAAGTCCCGTGCGTTATGCATGGATGTTTATCTGCCTCGATCAGTTCCAACAAAAAGCGTGATGGCTCCACAATCAGGGCGTCCCGCATTGATCATGGCGTTTGGTGGTGCATTTCATCGCGGATCAAAAGAAGCGGATGAATTTGATATTGAAGGACATCGAAATACGCCCGTTTCGGAATACTGTCATGAATTCGCAAAGCGTGGCTATGTCACATTCTCAATAGATTATCGGTTAGTGCAAGAAGATCCCGATCCGGGTAGCAATAACATTATTTTGGATAAAAATACGATTTCTCGATCACGGATGGATCATGTACGCAATATTTTAGGATTGGAGCCGGCCACGTCATACATGCTTTGGGCGGGCGTCGAAGCTGCGGTTGATGATATGCGCAAGGCATTTGAATATGTCTACGATCATGCATCAGAATACGGAATTGATGTCACTAGAATTGCTGTCGGCGGGTTTTCTGCGGGCGCACGCATGGCTGCCAGTGCTGCTTATGGCAAAAAGGTACCAGCTGCGGCCATTGTTGCGCTTTCGGGAATGATCGGAACAATAGATGGAAAAAGATTGATTCGGTCAGATGATAAAAATCCACCGATCATGATGGTGATGGGTGAAATTGATCTGGATCATATCAAAACACTCTGTCAAGAGTCGCATGCATACTTGAGTGAACTCGGGGTAATCAATCAATTATGGAGGGCTCCGGGCGCAACACATTTCTATCCATCAACGAGTTCGATCCATCGCATAGAAAACCCAAATATTGTTAATTCTCTTGAGCCAGCCATGTCGGATTTTCTTTACCGGTCCATGCGGTTAGATGAGTTAAATCGTAGTAAAGCCCAGAAAAATATGAGCGTTTCTATTGAACAGTTGAAGGGCTTTGCTCGCGCATGGAATGATCATGATATCGATGCATTGATGAGTTACATGCATCCTGATTGTGCCTTTGAAACCTGGACCGGCACGTTAGTGTGCGGAACTAGGTTTGTTGGATTAGAAGAGGTGCGAAAAGGTTTTCAAAATGCGTGGAAAGTCTTTCCTGATGCAAAGTGGAGTCATGATAGGCATTTTGTGAGTGGTGATCGTGGTTTATCCGAGTGGGTGTTTACAGGTACATCTATAGATGGAAAAAAGATGGAAGTTAATGGGTGTGATGTGTTCACCTTCAGAGATGGCAAGATTCTATTGAAAAACTCATTTCGTAAAAATCGAGTTTAAAAAGCGAATTATTTAGAAGGTTCAAAATTTTTATTTAAATGCAGGGGATTTATGAAAAATTACGTTCAATCGTTATTGTTAGCGATCGGTTGTGTTGCAATGTTTACCTCTTCCAGCCAGGCAGAGCCGCCCGTTCCTCCGTTTTATGAAGCGGTAATGAAATTGGCTCCAGAAGGCAAACTTGGACAGATTGTTAAAAAAGAGCAAATTCCGACTTCGCTCAAAGGTACACAAGCCTGGAAAATTGCCTACATTTCATCTGATGTTGCGGGACGTAAAACGATTGCTACCGGATTAATTATTGCTCCAGTCGGACCAGCCCCAAAAGAAGGAAGACCTATTTTGGCTTGGGCTCACGGCACAACCGGAGCGGCGCAAAACTGTGGGCCATCCCAAATCATTGATCCAACTCGTGAACTCAATGAGTATTTTCTAATGGATGGAAATTCCTGGACCGACTTCGGGATTCCAAATGGTCAAGCGTTTATCGATGAAGGGTATGTTGTAGTCTCTACAGATTACCAAGGTCTGGGTGGCGGCGGTAAACATCAGTACGCTGTTGCTGCTACAAATGGCAGGGACGTTATTAATTCTGCCAGAGCTGCCAGTGCAATGAAAGAAGTTGGTGCCGGTAAGAAGACTATTATTTATGGATGGTCACAAGGTGGTGGTGCGACGATTGCCGCTGCAAGTCTGCCGGACTATCAAGCTGAACAAGGTACTGCCGCAGATAACCTGGAATATCTTGGATTTGTTGCGCTGGCGCCTGAAGACGTTGCAGCCATGCTTCCAAAACCACCCACCGATGAAGCTGGCGCGAGCAAGCTCATGAATGAATTTACTCAGGCAAATGTTCCGAATGTATTCTTGTTTGCTCACTTTATGATGGGTCTTTGGGGGACTCAAGCAGCCTATCCCGATCTTAAATTGACCGATGTACTAACTGAAGAGGGCGTAAAGGTTGCGGATACATTATCAAGTAATAAATGCGTGCATGTGATGGCCGATTCTATTGGTTATGCATATGGAGATCAGTACAAGTCTCTAATCAAACCTCAAACTAACAATTCATTGGCTTGGATTAAGGCATTTGTTGATGGTAGTGTGAAACCAGTAAAACCGGTTGCACCTGTAGTTATTTATTGGGGTACAAAAGACACTGCGGTTCCACCAATCATGCATGAGCTTTATCAGAAGCAAATGTGTTCGATGGGGGCGAGTATCGAAAGGATTCAATTGCCCGGAGAGCAAACCCATTTCACAACTCCCGGAGTGTCGGCTCCAATGTATCTCTCATGGGTTAAAGATCGCATAGCTGGCAAGCCTGTCACCAATGGTTGTAGCAAAATCCAATAAATGTTGAGTTGATCAGGCTAAGTTATGAATCTTTTGAATAAATTTAAGAAGTCAATATTTGCATCGTTGTTGCTTGGTGTTACATGCATAATGGCCAACTCTGCAGCCGCCCAGTCCTCAGAAAAATCAAAATCTGATGCGAATGATATTGCTACAAAATTAACTAATCCAGTTGCTGATCTGATTTCATTTCCAATTCAATACAACTACGATGCGAATATCGGAATCGATAAAAAAGGGACCGCCAATTCGTTGATTGTTCAACCTGTTGTACCGATCAAGTTGAATAATGATTGGAACTATATTCTGAGACCGGTCATTACGCTTGAATCTCTTAGCAATGTAAATGGATATACAGGATCTGGTGCAGCACCAATCACGTTAGAGACATTTTTCTCGCCAAGGGCGGCTAGCGATGTCATTTGGGGTGTGGGGCCGATTGTGACTACCCCGTCGCTTTCCGGGCGTAATTTTGGTACAGCTCAAACTGGGGTTGGCGTTACTGCGGTTGGACTTGTGATGAAGGCCCCGTGGACGGTTGGTCTTTTGACCTATAACACGTGGGGTACGGGCGGAGATACCACATCTGGTACTGCAAACAATTTGTATTATCAGCCATTCATTTCCTACGTGACACATGATGCTTGGACTTATTCTTTGAATACCCAATCAACCTATAACTGGGACACAAAACAATCTGAAAATCCTATGAATGCGACGATATCCAAATTGGTTAAATTTGGTGAGCTACCTGTTTCATTTACTGTGGGTGCCCGTTATTACTTGAACAGTATGCCCGGCGGACCTTCTGGATGGGGTGCGCGCGCAAGTATGACATTCGTATTCCCTAAGTGATCTGTAAACATTCAGTATGTTTACCGTGCGATATTCGAGGGAGTTTTTGTCCAAAATCCTTTGAGTTTATTTATTTTTAACTCGAGTGATTTTGGCAGCTTTGCCTCAAAGACCGACATCCGACTGAACCGGGTCTTCAACCAAAAAAAAGGGCCCAGAGATTATCCGGACCCTTCGCGGTATTGGTGGTGGGATGAGGACCGATTTAAAAGATCAGTAGTTCAAGGGCTTAGGGTCGTTGATAATTATTGTTAGTTGGTGAGGGCTTGGTTGACTTTTCCTGTCTCACCATTAGGCTGACGAACCAGTTCGATGAACGCGCGTACGTAATCTATAGTTATATCCGCTTCCCGTGCTCCCAGAAATATCTGATTGTCTATATCGCGTGCGCCCAGCCGCACAGGTACCACATCCATCTTGACTGCGTATTCTTCGACAAGCCAACGGAGCAGGGCGGCCACACTGCGACCGCTGGCCACCATCTGCAGCATGATATCGGTCGTTTCGATGGTCTTATGGTGCTTGCGGTGGTCCCGGTTGGCAACAGGAATTGGTTATAGATGTCTAGGCGCTGAATATCCACGGGATAGAGGATCTTTACTTACCGGGACAGCTGCTGGGGTTTTACATGGGCAGCCGAAGCCAACGCATGGCTTTTGCCCACAACAAATACTTGCTGGTATTCAAACACAGGTTCGAACTTCAAACCAGATTTATAAAGCGGATCGAGAGTGACTAGCAGGTCGATTTCGTAACCGCAAGGCGTGCCAATTCCACCGAACTGGAATTTTTATTTGACATCTGTTGGCGATCGCTCAAAGCTGACCCATCTTAGGCAATATTTTTCACCCAAGATTGACCCATGTGATTGAATGATCTTCTCAAAAATGAGCAGGAGAATTTGGAGTGATCACAGTTGACATGAGTCGAGTGCATGGCACTACCTCGTACTCACAAATGAGCTCAAAATTTATTAATTCTCTTTTAAGTGTATTGCAGTTATAAACAGCAGCCTTACATAAATTGTAGTGATCGCGGCTTGATCTGACATTTCCCAGTTTGCGGCACTTGTTTATCAGATCAAATCACTATTTCAAATTATTTGTTCGCCGAGCCGGAGTCTGTTGTTTGTCTGGGTGTTGATACTGTTGAAGTCAGCATGGCTCCGCCCAGCGCTTGATATAATGCGACGGTATCGATTAATCGCTGCGCTTGAGCGGCTATCAGTTCAAAACGTGTCCTTTGATCCTGAAGTTGGGCAATCAGTAACTGTAAATAACTTGCACTGCCCAGCGTGTATTGACGCTCGACGGACTTTGCCAGATCTCTCGCCGCAGAGTTTGCCGTTGATTGCGATTTAAGAGTCATGGCATCGTTTTCCAGCGCTTTCAATACATCGGCGACATTGCGTAACGCATCCAGAACGGTCATTTGATAGTTCGAAGCGGTTGCTTCGAAGGCGGCTAAAGCGGCACGACTTTCTGCAGGAAGTCCTGGATTGAATACAGGTTGGGACAGTTGACCAAGAACTTGCCAGAAAAGAGCTCCTGTTCCGAAGAGTGAGGCAGGTGCAAGCGCAAGAGATCCGATGCTCGCACTCAGATTGAGTTGAGGATACATTTTAGCGATCGCGGCACCATATTCTGCATTCGATGCACGCATCAGTGCTTCGGATGCCTGTATGTCCGGGCGTTGTCGCACGAGCTCAGACGGGATCAGCAGAGGAAGGTCTGTCGGTAGAGTGAAATCTGACATGACAAAAGTGGGCAATGCCGATTGTCCTGGAGCTTGACCGGACAGGGTCGACAATAAGTGCCTGGTTTGTTCATATCTTGTACGGAGGACAGGAATGCCAGCACGCGTTTGTTCGGCCTCTGTTGTCAGCGCCAGGACATCGTCCTCGGATGCTTGACCAAGCCTGAGTCGATTGCGCGCAACGATGAGCTGATCCTCTTGCGCCTTCAGACTGGTTTCATTGGCCTTTATCTGACCCGCCAGCTTGGCTTGAGTGATTGCCGTCGTTGAGATGTTTGCTGCGAGTGTCAGCTTTGCCGCCAACAACTGATATTGCTGATAGTCGGCGCGTGAAGCAAGGGCTTCGAGGATTCGGCGATTCCCGCCGAAAATGTCGAAGTTGTATGTCACCCCAACAGTAGCATTGTACAAATTGAAGACATTCGGGCTGGTGGATAAACCCTGTGTTGCTCCATTTAGTTGCACCCGTTGATCGCTGAGTGTTGCATTGAGTTGCGGGTAAAGGGTCGATCCTGCTCTCGCGCTGTACAACTCTTGAGCTTGTTTGAGGGTTGATTGTGCAGCCAGAAGTGTGGGATTGGCTTGCATGGCACGAGCAATTACTTCGTCCAGTTTGGATGATCCGAAGGTTCGCCACCATTGTTGTTCCAGGACATTGTTGCGATCAAAGCGTTGCTCTTGTCCAAAAGTGAATTCGGAAGAAGTTGTTTTACCAGGGAAATTCTTGATCGTATATGACTCGGCGCTCGGATCAGCAGGGCGCGTAAAGTCCGGGCCAACGGTGCAAGCCGTCAGCGCGATCAGGCATAGCGAAGCAAGGAGTTTTTTCATTCGAAAGACCGTCCTTCACCCACTTCCTCGTGTGTCACCCCTTCGCGTATGTGATAAATCCGTTTGAATGTTGGGATGATCTTTTCATCATGCGTGACGACGATAATCGCGGTTTCGAACTGCTGCGCCAATTGATTCAGCATTCGAATGACTGTCAGGGCACGCGCACCATCAAGCGGTGCGGTCGGCTCATCAGCCAAAATCACAGGAGGTCGGTTGACAAGCGCTCTAGCGATCGAAACGCGTTGCTGTTCTCCACCTGATAGTTGTGCAGGCATCGCTTTTGCCCGATGACCGATATCAAGTGCTTCAAGCAGTTCAATAGCCATTTGCCTTGAAACATCATTCGACCTACCCGCAAGCATGGGCAGCAAAGCAACATTATCAGTTACATCAAGAAAAGGGATCAAGTACGGCGCTTGAAATATAAATCCGATTTTGTCTCTTCTCAGTGCTCTCAGATCGGGTATCTTCCATTCATTGTCATAAATGACCTCGTCTCCCACTGACATGCGACCTTCCGTGGGCTCGATGACTGCTCCCAGACATTTCAGAAGTGTACTTTTGCCGGAACCCGAAGGTCCGATCAGTCCGACGACTTCGCCCGGAGCAATAATCATATTGACTTTTTTAAGTGCATCAAATGCCATATCACCGGTGCCGAATCGTTTTCTAAGGTTTTCAATGCGAATACCGGCTGTATACATGTCAGCCACCAATCGCTTCGGCTGGGTCGACTTTGAGCGCGGCCCAAATGGCAACAATACTGGCCAGAATACAAATCAGGGCGATTGCTATGAAGCCTCTGACCGCATCGCCTTGTTCGAGTAAGACATATTTTGGAAAAAAGGGAGCCCAGAATGTGGCTGAGACCTTGCCGACTACAAATCCAATGATGCCTAGTCCAAGAGCCTGCTGGACGATCATTGATGCAATTGTCCGATTCTTGGTGCCGATCAGCTTCAGGACTGCGATTTCACGAATTTTCCCCATTGTCAATGTGTAGATAATGAACGCGACAATTGCGGCGCTGACAATGGCCAAGATAGCCAGGAACATTCCAATCTGTTTAGCCGATGTCGCGATCAGTTTGCTCACCAGAATCTCTTCCATCTGGTCACGGTCATATACTTGTAGCCGATGCCAGCGTCGGATCGAATCCGCGACTTCCTGTGTCGAATATCCGGGCTTGACTCTGATCAGAACGGCATTGACAAATGGATTTGCAGATTGTGTTGCGATGACTGCATCCAGTAAATCAGGCAATCCCGGTCTGTTTAAGGCAGGGTTTTGTTCCGTCCGTCGACGCTGTTCGAGAATGGCATCGTTATCCTTCAAGAATTGAGCCTGTTGTGCGTCTTTGATCGGGATGAAAATCATCGGGTCACCGCTTGAAGAAATCATACGGCGAGTCAAACCGACAATGGTGTAAGTGTTGCGCCTGATTTTGATTTTTTCACCTAAACCGATTCCCGCCGCAACGTCGGCAACGGCCTCGTAGTGTCCGCGTGTGATTTGCCTTCCATCAATCAAATAAGGAGGCCATCCGGGTGCACCAACATCTCCCATAACAACCCCACTTACCATGGCGCGTACATCCCTCTCGGCATATCGTATCTGCATGGTCAGGTACGTCACATTCGTTGCATCCGAAACGCCCTGAATCGTGCGAATGCTCCGCCAATGATCATCGTATACGCTTGATGGTTCTGCATAAGGGCCGAGCGTATCTTTCTGAACTACCCATAAATCGGCGCCACTGTTATCGAGTAGGGCCTTTGCGTCATCCACCATGCCTCGATAGACCCCAGCCATGGTTAACGTGACGCCAATCAGTAGCCCAAGACCCAATCCAGTAAAAACGAATTTGCCCCATCCATGCAAAATATCGCGTCCGGCAAGACTGATCATTTTTTTGTGCCCGAGATATGATCAACGACTCGAATGCGACTTTTTGGGGTTAAAGCCTGTTCGCTGTATACAACGATTTGTGATTTGGTGTTCAGGCCCTCAAGAACTTGTACCGTACCACTCAAGTCTGCGGCACCAAACTTGACAGAGGCGAAGTTGAGATTGCCATTTTTGATTTCCCACACGCCGGACTTACCGCCGAGGCGTTTGATGCTTGCGTTGGGTACGACGAGTGTAGAAGATTGTTCAGGGAGCATCACCGTGATTTCGGCAAGTTCTCCGACAGGAGGAAGCGTGGTCAGCGGCTTGTCGAACGATATTTTCGCCGACATCTCTTCGGTTATGGCATCGGCCATGGGTTCAATCCTCGTAACGTGTCCCTCAAGCAAGCGATTTGTATCCGAACGAAGCACCACTCTCGCCGGCAGTCCTGTTTTTAATCCCTTCGAATTAACTTGATCGAATCTCGCATTTACCCAGATCGTTTTTGGATCGATCATTTCCACCGCAGCTTGACCGGCAACGAGCGTTGTGCCGGGGTCGGCCTTTCTGATCGAGATGATACCGTCGACAGGAGCAATCAGTTTCAAGTTTTGGCGCTGTGCAATCAGCGCTTCATAATCCGATCGGACACGAACATATTGTTGTTCGGCGGCGTTTAAATTTGCTTCGGATAAACGGTATTCATGCTGCTTGGTTGTGTAATTCTCTTCGCTGGTCGATTTTGCGGCAAACAATTGTTCATAACGTCTTGCCTGTGTTTTTGCATAGCTTTGGCGAGTTTGTGCATCCAGACGTTGTGCTTCACTCTGCTTGAGTGCGGCGGCCTGCGCCCGTATCTTGTCATACAGATCGACAGGATCCATTTCCCCGATAACTTGTCCTGCTTCGACTTTGTCACCCACATCCACATCAATCTTCAACAAGCGTCCTGCAGCGGTCGGGCCGATTTTGTAGGTGCGACGCGATTCGACAGTTCCGATACCGAAAATAGCAGGAGAAATCGCTTTGTTTTCAACTTGTGTCACGGTTACGGCGATGGATGCCATTGGCCCTGAACGGAACAGGACATAAACGAAAAGCAGTACAAATGAAATTACGCCCAGCAGCAAAAGAAGCATGCGCTTGCTTATGTTCGGTTTCTTGAGCTTCATGTGAGGGGGGCCAGTTATACATGTGGAGGGGAGTATGAAGCAAATCGAGGCTAATTGACTTGACTTTGATCATATCAGCTTAATTTTCCAAAGTGACAGGTTTAATGCTTCCTACACTTTTCTAGACAAGATCAATGAACATTCGAGTCGTTTTAGTGAATTTGACCTGTTTTCTGGTAATTAAATTCATATGTGTTTGAATGTCTATGTTTTCAGAGGTACAAGCGATGGAAGGCCCGTTAGATTTTGTTTTGCCAAACTGGCTGGGGCACAGGCAATCTCTAGACCACGTTTGACGATAAGTAACATCGGTAGGGTTTCGATCTCTCGATAGATTACATTGGGGGTGAAGCCAGAGGTCTGACAGGCTGCGATCAGACTATCGAATATTCCACTCCCCAGCGGCGAGCTATGAAGGATGAAGCTTCCCTTGCTCAAATCGATTAATCGAACGTGGCGCCTTTTTTCAAACCTATGACCGGGAGGATGGGCCACAAGCAATGGTTCGCGCATCAGGATACATTTTTACTATCTTCTAAGGCCACATCAGGCACTTACCCTTAAAATTCCCGCGAAAACCAACGCGTCATTTAAATTTGCAGCCCGACCTTTGCAGAAAATGCTGGATCATTACAGATTGATTTTACATAGCAGTAATAAGCGGTCGGGATTGAATTAAACCTTAAGTGGTTTGTAGCCATCGCTTACAGATTAACCGTAAATGGTTTAAGTCTGGAATGCACAATGTCTCTGTCATCATTTTGCCAAAGTCCTTTCTGTGTCTATGAGACTTGTGCCGGGAGTACCTGAGGCGCGTAATAATGCATTGATTGTGATCAGATCATCTTCAGACAAAATTCCACTATTTGCTCTTAAACGAAGCCCCATAATCACGGTGTTATAGCGTGCGAGCGCAAGCTCTCGCATGGTGGTATACAACTGCTGCTGCGCATTCAGAACATCAAGATTGATCCTTACGCCAACTTCATAACCTGTACGATTGGCTTGTAAAGATGCATTGCTGGACTTTTCACTTGCCTCCAGGCCTTTGATGCGAGCAAGTCCGGCCGTCACTCCATTGAAATACTGTTGGGATTGTTGCAATGCAAGACGTTTCGCTGCCTCAAGATCGAATACCGATTTTTCGTGAAGCGCACTTTTTTCAGAGACACGCGAACTCGTCATTCCGCCCGAATACAACGGTACATTCACCATGACACCCACAACGTTGTCCACCGTACGGCCGTTATAGTAGGGTTGCACATACATATTGCCCAGCGTATTGCTCGATGTTGATGCGAACGCACTAACGGTTGGGTAGTGTCCGCCTTTTGCAATGTCAACATCGGCTTCGGCAATGCGGGTTTGAAAATGGGATCGGATGATTTCTAAATTGGCCGTTTGCGATTGTTCAGACCATTTTTTCAATTCATTTGGAACAGGTGATGGTAACGTGACGCTATATGGGAGCACCGACAGATCATCGACCGGACGACCAATGATTCTACTGAGTACATCTTTCGTATTCTGCACTGTGTTTTGGGCAGCGATAATGTTTGCACTGGCAAGATCGTAGCGAGATTGCGATTCATGCGTATCAGTGATGGTTGCTTTACCCATATCGAATCGCCGCTTGGCAGAAGCGAGCTGCTCGGCGATGGCTCGCTGCTCGGCTTGAAGGGCCATTAGGGCATCTTGGGCAGCAAGGACCTCGAAATAAGCTTGCCCGACACGGAGAACCAGA
Source organism: Sheuella amnicola (assembly GCF_010499255.1). Taxonomy (GTDB): domain Bacteria; phylum Pseudomonadota; class Gammaproteobacteria; order Burkholderiales; family Burkholderiaceae_B; genus Zwartia; species Zwartia amnicola. The sequence continues at coordinate 30,188 of NZ_JAAGRN010000009.1, read as the reverse complement.
TCTTGATAGGAAATTTGCAATTGAATTTCTGCGCTTGCAACAACAAGTTTTGATTGCTCGTAAGATTGCCAGGCCGACCAGTTGAAAATCGGTTGAGATAAAGTAAGCGCCCAGGCTGTATTGGAGTTTTGATAAACCTGAGTGAACGCCGTATTGGCGCGACTATCCAGATAGCCAACCGCCGCGGATGCAGAAACCCGGGGAAGCAAGGATGATCGCGCCTGAGGCATTTTCTCCATCATGGCGCGATAGTTGGCTCGTGCTGCCGCGTAAACGGGATCGTGTGTCAACGCAAGCTGCCAACATTGCTTCAAATCGATTGCGGCACTCATTTTGGATGAGAGCACCAGAGTCACCGTTAAAACAACGGTCGCGATACGACTGATGGTTATTTTTTCACGATTCAAAACTTACTCCTTACGCCCGAACCTGATGATGCGGCGGGGCAAGATTAGACAATGCCGATGTTTTGAAGTCAGCAGCAACGGCTACTATTGCAGCTTGCATTTTAAGCATCGGGGACGCCTAGCTTTCTCAGAAAAAATCCCAGCGGACAAGCATTCGTAAAACCAAACTGGAACAGATTCAGACCGACAAAGGCGGTGAAGGCCAAGGCCCACTTGCTGACAAACAAAGGACTTTGCTCGACACCCAGCGCCAGCGAAATCAAGATGAATAAACCGGCGAATATACGGATATAACGTTCTACAGTCATGGGATGCTCCCAGGATAAGTTAGAGAGTGATGTGTTGCTTGCGATATAGGGCGAAATACATCACCGGTATCACCACAAGAGTCAAAATAGTTGAAACAAGAATGCCGAAAATAAGTGAAATCGCCAAACCATTGAAGATAGGATCGTCCAGAATAAAGAAAGCCCCAATCATGGCGGCCAGTCCAGTAAGCGCAATCGGTTGAGCGCGTACCGATGCCGACTGCATCACAGCCTGCTTGAATTCAACGCCGCGCGCGACTTGTAGTTCTATAAAATCCACAAGCAGAATCGAATTTCGGACAATGATCCCCGCTAGCGCAATCATCCCAATCATTGAGGTCGCCGTGAATTGCGCCCCAAGAAGGGCATGACCTGGCATGACGCCAATCAGTGTCAATGGGATCGGAGCCATGATCACCAACGGAGTGAGATAGTTTTTGAATTGAGCAACGACAAGCAGATAGATAAGAATCAACCCCACTCCATAGGCTGCGCCCATGTCCCGAAAAGTTTCATATGTGATCTGCCACTCGCCATCCCATTTGATCGCATATTCTTTATATGTATCTGAAGGCTGGCGTATCCAGTATTCGCCGAGCTGGCCCGTGTCGGGCAATGCGGCGATTTGCAACTTGGGACGAATCGCAAATAGTCCATATAGCGGCGAATCAAGTTTGCCCGCCATGTCGCCAAAGACATAAGAGAGTGGTTTGAGATCTTTCGTGTAAAGCGGTTTGTCTATAAAGTTGCGCTCGACGGTTACCAGTTCCGACAGCGGAACCATGCTGCCGCCGGTGGTCCGCAGTGGCAGTGCAAGCAACGCGTCAAGACCGACCTGAGATTCACGCGGCAGGATCAGCTTGACAGGAATCGGGTACTTGCTATGCTCGTCATGCATATAGGCGGCGTTCATCCCTGAAAGCGCGCCATTGACTGTCTGGGCAATCGCTGCAGCCGAAATGCCCAGCACTTCCGCACGCTGACGATTCACGCGCAGGTGCACACGAGGAGCGTCTTCTTTGAGCGTCGTATCGATAGCGACAATATCGTCTGTTGTGGCGAAGGCCTGTCCGATATGTTGAGCTAGCTTTTGGCGCCCTGCCTCGTCGGGTCCATAAACTTCGGCAACAAGCGGACTCATGACCGGAGGTCCGGGAGGCACTTCCACTACCTTGGCTCGTCCGCCGTGACGCTGTGCAATCTTTTCTATTTCAGGACGTAACCGCTGCGCGATGGCGTGACTTTTTTCGCTGCGATGATGCTTGTCAATCAGGGTGACTTGCAGATCACCCAATTCAGATTCAGCACGAAGATAGTATTGACGAACCAGGCCGTTAAACGTAATTGGACTAGCAGTTCCTGCATAGCCTTGAAGATTAAGCACTTCAGACTGGTGCGACAGAAACGCTCCTATATCATGCAATGTTGCCGCCGTATCTTCCAGCGGTGTGCCGGCAGGCATATCCAGAACAACCTGAAACTCGCTTTTATTATCGAATGGCAACATTTTGAGCACAACAAGCTCAACAACCGCTAGTCCGACGGATAGTAGCATCGCCGCAAAAATGCCGCCAAGCAGATACCAGCGCCTGCGAGTACTTTCCAATAGCGGGGAAAGAATGTCTGAAAATACATTCTGAAGTTTGGATGATTGCGCCGATGCATGCACACTATGGTTTTTCATCAGCTTCAGTGAAAGCCATGGTGTGACTGTAAAAGCGATGGCCAGAGAGATGGCCATACCTAAGCTTGAATTGATGGGAATCGGACTCATGTACGGCCCCATCAATCCCGAAACAAACGCCATTGGCAGCAAAGCGGCAATGACCGTCAGCGTAGCGAGGATGGTTGGTCCACCAACTTCGTCAACCGCTTCCGGAATGATTTCCCGCAAGGTTTTTTCAGGATAGAGCTGCTGATGGCGATGTATGTTTTCGACGACGACGATTGCGTCATCGACAAGAATGCCGATCGAAAAAATCAAAGCAAATAGCGATACGCGATTCAGGGTAAAGCCCCATGCCCAGCTAGCAAACAGGGTTGCCGTCAATGTCAGGATGACAGCACTGCCTACAATGACGGCTTCCCGCCTTCCGAGCGCAAAGCCGACAAGCAAAATCACCGAACCTGTGGCAAAGGCGAGCTTCTGAATGAGTTTATTGGCTTTTTCGGCTGCAGTTTCACCATAATCCCGTGTGATTGTCATCTCAATATTTTCAGGAATCATGCTATTGCGTAGCGACTCAATCTTTTTACGCGTCGCAGTGGCTACATCGACTGCATTTTCACCAGGTTTTTTTGTAACTGTGACTGTAACTGCAGGGTAGACATTTCCCGCATTCGGTTCTCTCTGTCCGGCTTCGCTCACCGATCCGGGCGTGAACCAGACGTACCGCTGGGGCAGTTCTGCGCCGGCCTCAATGCGGGCAACTTCACGCAGGTAAACAGGCTTGCCCTTGTTGACACCAACGATCAACTCGCCGATGTCCTGAGCTGAGCGTAAAAATTCACCCGACTCCACCACTAACATCTGATTGCCAATTTCGTTCTTCTCAAGAACGGCACCCGATGGCATGCGGAAGTTTGCCGACGACAAGGTGTTTTTCAGGCTGAGCACGTCAACACTTCGCTCGCGAAGACTTGTCGGATCCAGCCATACGTGAATTGCGCGCCCAGGTCCACCGATAGTCTGAACCTCACGCGTACCGGGAACGGATTTCATTTCCTGCTCGATATTGCGTGCAACCTGTTCAAGCTCGACTCCGGACATGAAGTCCTTGCTCCAGAGAGTGACGGCCAAAACAGGCACGTCATCAATTCCCTTGGGTTTAACAATAGGGGGCAGGGCACCAAGTTCGCGGGGCAACCAATCTTGATTGGCGTTTAAAACTTCGTAAAGTCTGACAAGCGCCTCGGTTCGAGGAACACCTACTTTGAACTGAACTGTCAGCACGGCCACACCCGGTCTTGCGACAGAATAGGTGTGCTCTATGCCATTGACCTGACTGAGTACCTGTTCGGCAGGACGCGCAATCATGTTTTGCACATCCTGGCTGCTCGCGCCCGGAAACGAGATCAGCACATTGGCCATCGTGACATTAATTTGCGGCTCTTCTTCGCGGGGGGTAACGAGGACAGCGAAAATACCCAACAGTAATGCCACAAGTGCCAACAATGGCGTAATTGCATTGTCTTGAAATGTCGAAGCAATACGTCCTGAAAGACCCATTTTCCCAGCATTTGGATGATTTGATTTCATCTTTGCGCCTTAGGGTTTGGATGTGTCGGAGGAAGCCGGGTTCGCCAAAGGGCGGGCTCCTGATAATCCTGCCCTGATGGGATCAAGCGCAATACGGTCTTCAGGAGATAAGCCGGCCAGCACTTCGATACCCTCTGCACCAAAATCATGCCCTAGACGAACAATTTTCAGCACAAAACCTTGCTTGCCTGCCACATACACAGCGGTTAATTCGCCTCGTCGCAAAACCGCAGAGGCGGGTATGACCGGCCGCTTAGCTGCAGTTCCGGTAAAGCGCACCCGCACCTGCTGACCGGGAACCAATCCTCTTACGTCATCTGTCGGTAAATCAAGCCGCCAAGTGATTGTTTGGGCAATAGGATCCGCGGCTGAAAGAATTTGTTTGGAAACAGGCACAACCCAGTGCTGTTTGGACTGCACATCTGGCACGAGCACTTCAACCTTCCCACCTTCTTTTACTGCGTTAGTCAGCGTGACGGGCACATGCACAATGGCACGAAGCGGAGAAGGCGCATACAGAATGAGCAAAGGTCGACCAGGCGTCGCTAGGTCGCCCGCTTGGGCCATCGTTTCCGAGATATATCCATCATAAGGAGCCGTGACACGACTATATTCTCTGGCAAGACTGGCTTGACGTACGGCAGCACTTGCCTGATCGCGTCCTCCGAGAGCGGCTTTATACTGAGTGTCCGCCGTATCAAGCGCAGCTTTGCTGACAAAACCTTCGGACTGCAACTGCCGGGTCCGCTCCAGGTTCACGCGTGCATTGCGTAGTTCAGCTTCGGCCTGTATCAACTGCGCCTGAGCTTTTTGTTCGCCAGCCATGACTTCCCTGTCGTCGATGATTAGCAGCAGTTGCCCAGCTTTAACCTGGTCACCCGCCTTTATTTCCAGAGATGAGATTTGTCCCGAAATTTGCGCTGAAATTACGCTTTGCTTGACTGCCTCTATTGCTCCATCCAATTCGAAATTAGCTGCGATGGATTGACTGTCCAACTGGATCGTTTGCACCTCGATCGGCGATACGGCAAACGCATCCGTTGTTGCGACCAAAGACAATAACGCAAAGACAGCGTATTGCAGTTTTTGCAAAGTCATGTTGCGCGACATATCAGTGGACTCCAGTAACCCGGTGATCAGAATATTTAGACGATTCTCTTATTGAACTTGCTCGCCAAGCTTCCGATGCCTCCGCCGTTGAACACTTGGGTGTAACCCATTTGTATCAAGGCGTTGCGGGCAGAGGATGATCGCATGCCACTGGCGCAGAATACAACGATATTAGTTGTTTTATCAGGACAGTGCGCCTCGATATGGTTGGTAATTTCTCCAACAGGAAAATTAACAGATCCTTCAATTCGACTCTGGGAAAATTCCCCCGGTGACCTGACATCAATCAAAATGGCATTAGCCGGCAAAACGGTTTGCTCGCGAGCAGTCGAAATTGCATCGCGAATAGATTGAAAAATACCCATTTGTTCTTCCTTGTTCGCTATGAAATATTTGTCGAAAGATTAAACATTATATACATTTATATAATATATAAATGTATATAATTGAGCAAGATTTTTTTCTTTTGCACCTTGCGTGTTGGTGATCGCTCAAAACTGCGTAGTTTCTGTGTCGTTTTGTAGCGGTTTGTGAAAATTCTGGGGTACTTAAGATTTTTGTAGAAGGGCATAAAAAAAGGGGCTTCTCATAGGAGAAACCCCTTCGCGGTATTGGTGGTGGGATGAGGACCGATTTAAAAGATCAGTAGTTCAAGGGCTTAGGGTCGTTGATAATTATTGTTAGTTGGTGAGGGCTTGGTTGACTTTTCCTGTCTCACCATTAGGCTGGCGAGCCAGTTCGATGAACGCGCGTACGTAATCTATAGTTGTATCCGCTTCCCGTGCTCCCAGAAATATCTGTTTGTCGATACCGCGTGCGCCCAGCCGCACAGGTACCACATCCATCTTGACTGCGTATTCCTCGACAAGCCAACGGGGCAGGGCGGCCACACCGCGACCGCTGGCCACCATCTGCAGCATGATATCGGTCGTTTCGATGGTCTTATGGTGCTTGGGGGTGATCCCGGCCGGCAACAGGAATTGGTTATAGATGTCAAGGCGCTGAATATCCACGGGATAGCTGATTAGTACTTCCTGGGACAGTTGCTGGGGTTTTACATGGGCAGCCGAAGCCAACGCATGGTTTTTGCCCACAACAAGTACTTGTTCGTAGTCGAACACAGGTTCGAACTTCAAACCGGGTTTATAAAGCGGATCGGGAGTGACTAGCAGGTCGATTTCGTAACCGAAAAGCGCGCCAATTCCGCCGAACTGGAATTTTTGTTTGACATCCACATCCACGTCAGGCCATGCGGTCAAATAGGGTGAAACCACTTTGAGTAACCACTGGTAACAAGGGTGGCATTCCATGCCGATGCGCAGCGCACCTCGCTCGCCCTTCGCAAATTGGCCAAGGCGCTCTTCTGCTAGGTCTAGTTGCGGTAGTACCCGGCTTGCCACTGCCAGTAAGTACTGACCGGCTTGGGTCAGGCGCAGACTTCGTCCTTCGCGTAACCAAATGTCGGTACCCAGTTGTTGCTCCAGTTTTTTCATGGTGTGGCTTAAGGCTGACTGGGTCAGGTGCAGCGCGCCCGCAGCGGCAGTCAACGAGCCTTGCTCCTCGACCTGCTGAACGATGCTGAGATGAATGCGCTCAATCATTTAAATGAATTATTTTCATGGATTTATGAAATAAGACCATTTTACTTCATGATTTATCGAATCTAACATCTGAACCATTATTCATGAGAATTTTCGGAGCGTTGATGGACTTCAAAAACAACCTCGCATTGCAGTAGAGCAAAAGCAGGGGTTGGAGTTCAGCCATAGCATCCGTTTAGTCCTTGATTGGAAACGAAAATGACACATCCACTGCGTGTAGTAGCGATTTCTGGCGGACTGCAAAGCCCTTCCAAGTCTGCAGCCCTGACAGAGCACATCTTGAATCTAATTGCGGAAGAAATTTCGATCGAACAACATTCGGTTGAACTTGGGCAACTCGCACCACTTTTTGCTGGCGAGATCTGGCGAACCCAACTGCCCGATGCAGTTGAGCGCAAGCTTGCTCTAGTTGAGCAAGCCGATATCCTCGTGGTGGCAACACCAGTCTATCGCGGCTCTTACACTGGGCTGTTCAAGCACTTTTTCGACTTCATTCATCAGTACGCCTTGGTCGACAAGCCGGTTTTATTGGCGGCCACGGGGGGAAGCGAGCGCCATGCGTTGGTGATCGATCATCAGCTGCGGCCGCTGTTCAGTTTCTTCCAGGCGCGCACATTGCCATTGGGCATATATGCGACTGACAAGGATTTTGTCGACTATCGAGTGCAGGACGTAGTGCTGATCGAGCGGATTAGACTGGCGGTGCAACGAGCATTGCCCTTGCTGGAGTTGACACGCGCAGCCAAACACGCTTTTGTGGAGCAATTAGTTGTGGCCTAAAACAGAAATTGGCTTTTTTTTTTCTTAAATATTCAAAAATTAAATCGTAATGAACCAAGAACTCATTTTTAAAATTAAAAGAATTTGTTTCGATGAAAATTATCATCCATCGGACAGCACGCGTATCACCACGAATTTTGCCAATCTGGCACGGGGTACAAATCGGCAGCAAAATTTGCGCAATACGCTGAAAATGATCGACAACCGCTTCAATAACCTGGCTCATTGGGATAATGCATCGGAAGATCGATACTCTGTTGAACTGGAGATTATCTCCGTCGAGATGAGTCTTGGTTCGGGGAGTAGCGAGGCTGCATTTCCATTGATCGAAATGCTCAATACCAGCATTCTTGATAAGAAGACAAACAAACGCATCAATGGGATTGTTGGGAACAACTTCTCCTCCTACGTGCGTGACTACGACTTCAGTATATTGCTTCCGAGCTTCAACGTGGATCGCCCGCAATTCAGTATTCCAGAAGATTTTGGAGACTTGCATGGAAAACTGTTCAAACAATTTGTATGTTCGAACACTTACAAACATCACTTCAGCAAGCCACCCGTCATTTGCATCAGTGTGTCGACTAGCAAGACCTATCAGCGGACCCTGAATCAGCACCCGGTACTGGGTGTCGAGTATCAACAGAGTGAACTGTCCCCGACTGACCATTACTTCGCAAAAATGGGAATGCAGGTTCGCTTTTTCATGCCTCACAATGGTGTTGCACCATTGGCTTACTACTTTTACGGCGATTTATTGGGTGACTACACAAATCTCGAACTGATCAGCACCATCAGCACCATGGAAACTTTTCAGAAGATCTATCGCCCCGAAATCTACAACGCCAATTCTGCAGCCGGAAGACTATACCGACCCAGCTTGAAATATCAGGATTATTCGTCAACACAGATAGTCTACGATCGGGAAGAGCGCTCACAACTGGCTGTCAATCAAGGAAAATTTGCGCAAGAGAACTTCATCACGCCATACAAGAACGTACTTGACCGGTGGGCGGCTGAATGCGCGCATTAATTGTTCGGCTCATTTGAATTCATTCAATTTCCATACACTTACCAAAAGGAATTCTCAGATGTTTGAAACCTCGATCGCAGGCAGCTTGCCCAAACCAGCTTGGCTAGCTGAAACTAACAAGCTCTGGCCGCAATGGAGGAGCGAGGGCGCTGCACTTCTTCAAGCCAAAGCCGATGCGACCCTGCTGTGGATCAAGGCTCAGGAAGACGCTGGGCTAGACATTGTGAGTGATGGTGAGCAATCGCGTCAGCATTTTGTGCACGGTTTCCTTGAACAGATCGAGGGCATCGACTTCGATCACAAGGTGAAGATGGGCATCCGGAACAACCGCTATGATGCGATGGTGCCGCAGGTGGTATCGGCTCTCCGACTGAAAGGTCGCGTGCATGCCTTCGAAGCACAGCTGGCGCGTGCGCACACTAAAAAGAAGTTGAAATTTACATTACCTGGCCCGATGACTATTGTTGATACTGTCGCCGACCGATTCTATGGCGACAAGGTCAAGATGGTATTTGCATTTGCAGAGCTACTCAATCAGGAGGCGCTCGCATTGCAAGCAGATGGCGTGGACATCATCCAGTTCGACGAGCCCGCTTTCAATGTCTATATGAAGGATGCGGCTGATTGGGGTGTTAAGGCGCTGGAGCGTGCTGCCCAGGGATTGACCTGTACAACGGCGGTGCACATTTGCTACGGCTACGGCATCAAAGCCAATACCGACTGGAAGAGCACGCTTGGTGACGAATGGCGCCAATACGAAACGGTGTTCCCTGCGCTGGCCCACAGCAGCATCGACCAAGTGAGCCTTGAATGTATTCATTCACATGTACCTCCAGATCTGATGAAACTGCTGGCAGGTAAGGATGTGATGGTAGGTGTGATCGATGTGGCGAGCGATGTGGTCGAGACACCTGAGGAAGTGGCTGATACCATCGGCCTGGCGCTGGAGTTTGTGCCGAAGGAGCGGTTGTTCCCGTGCACGAATTGTGGCTTGGCCCCGATGGAGCGAGAAGTTGCGTTGCGCAAACTTCAAGCATTAGCTGAAGGTACGAGGCTGGCAAAGGAGCGATTTTCCAAAGATTGAGGCGCTCAGGACCGTTGCCTAATGCCACTGAGTCACGCTTTCTGTCGCGAGATCCATCCGGCGATTGCATAGAACATCTAAAGTAGTTGAAGATGGTCGGCTGAGCCATGAAGCATATTCAGCGAAAATGTAGATTCCACTCTTGGTAAAAGGAACTCGTCGATAGGAATGCCTGAAACTGCTTGTTTTCTAATAAGATTTTTTTGGCAAAAAAGTTATGAAGACCAGAAAATCATTACTTGCAGAGAAACTTACCATTGAGCAAGCCATACACGCAATAGAGGCTAAAGCTCAGAATAAAACAATAATCAAAAATCTGGACGGAACGGTTTCTCTCCAGATTCCGATTGCACCAACTGATATCAAGCAGATGGCTTCTCTACGCTCTAATCTTGCTCAGACTGAGTTGCGTTTAGGAAAAAGTAAGTCGAGTGCCCGAGTGATAGCGAATCCTTCTTCCAGCCAGTCAATGGACCTGTTAACCGAGCAAATGTTGGCTGGGCGTTGGCACTGCTCAACATCTCGCCTTCAGCGTTGGCGCGCCGCTAATACTGGTCCAAATTATTTGAAGATAGGTGGTAAGGTCTTGTATCGTCGAGAAGACATCTCTGCATACGAGGATGCACATGTCGTCAAAACCTTTGTAAAAGTCTGATTTTGTATTAGGCAATTCATGCTGGATACAAATAGTTCACGAAATTTCCGAGAACTCTATCCTGCGGACTTAAGTCCGCAATAGACCATTGATTTTATTGGCTTTTTTTATTTGAGTTGTAAATGTATTTTGGGTAGCGAAGGAAATAACATAAAAAACAATGAAAATGCGGGTTCATGAGGGTCTTATGAACCCTCATGAACCCGCATGAATTAGCAATAACTAGCGGACCAAAATATGGTGGAGATGTGGGGACTATATAGAGTTTTTGTTAGTACAAGGGGTTAGGCCAGTTGATATCGGCTGAGGAGTAACCACTATTCATAACAATTCCTAATTGCCAAATTAATTAAAAATTAATTAGTTCATTTGAAGTTGTTTCGTTTTGATCTGAAAAATAGGTATTCAATCATGGGGAACAGTTAGATCTAATCGCGATAACTACCCATCAGAATCGATTTTGCTATTTTTTCTTAAGCTACCAGGCGTAAAGCCGAATTTCTTAGTAAACATTGTTATGAAGTGATTGACGTGTGAATAGCCTAATTCGTATGAAATTAACTTAAGAGGTATGTCTGAATTGATTATCTTTTCTTTAGCTTGATTCAGCCGATGGGTTGTCATGTATGAATAGACTGAATCGCCGAAGGCATCAATAAATTTTTCATTTAATTTTCGTGCTGATACGCCGTATTTTTTTGAGAGATCATCTAAGTTTGGTAATTTACCTTCGTAATTAACCAAGTAACTGTGTAAGTGTCTCGCTAGATCATCACGATTGTTCGCGTGATTTTTATCAGAGAAGGTGAAGGTTGATTTTGGTGCTGGTTGCAATAACAAACGACGGCTTAAAGCTTCAATCGCTGCTTCAAGTTCGTCGATAGATGTCGGCTTAGTTAAATAGAGATCTGCACCGTTGGTATATCCGCTGATCTTATCTTGAAGGTGCTCTCGAACCGTTACCATGATGATTCCAATATTGGGGCGCGCATTTCGCATCCTTTTTGCAATATTTAAACCATCTTCACCAGGAAGGTTTAAGTCAAGTATAAGTAAATCAGCGTTAAATTCATTTAACGTCGTATAGAGCGCAATGGCATTTTCAACACCTCGAACTTCATATCCAAGTTTGTGCAATGCTAAAACTGTAACTTGTCTAAGTTCACTATGATCTTCAACTACGATAATTTTTAAAGTGGAATCCATAGTTCGAAAGTAATGAGATGATTGGTTGCGTGCATTCTAAGGTCACCTTTTATTTTTTTTGAAAATCCCTTCGCAATAAACAAACCTAATCCAGAGCCTGTTTTACTTTGAGAATGTGCATCACGATAGAATTTTTCAAATACCCTTTTTGAATTCGGAATGCCTGATGTTCCAGGTGAATTCGAAACATTAATTAAAACTCCCAAACTTCCATTTTTTGGAAACTGTTGGGCAGTCATCTTTATTTTTTCATTTGCTGGACTATATTTCAGCGCGTTTTCTATCAAATTAGATAGGATAACGTTTAGTAATTGAATGTCAGTTTTAACGGTCAGTTTTTTTTCAACATCAGCTTCAATCCTGGTTGGTGCTGAGCTATTCATAATGCCGGTATCAATTATTTCGTCTATGCTCAGATAGGAGAGTGATAATTTAATATTTCCGTGTTGTAGTTTGTCTGATTGCATACAGCGATCGATGACAGAACTCATATCATCAATCGCACGACTGATGGCAATTTTTAATTTATCAGGAAAGGTATTTGTATCTGTCGCAATTCGGATGACTGACATTGGTGTTTTAAGTTCATGATTCAGCATTGCCATAAACTGCATTTGATCTTCTCGTCGCTTGATTTCAGCAGTCAGTAATAAGGCCATAAAAACAGTAAATAAAACAATCACAATCGAGACGATAGCAAACCAAAACATTCTTAAATGAACTGTGTTCGACAGTCCTTGGTTGGATAGACTCGTCATGATTACGAGCGAGGTGTTATCTATGCTTGTGTATGCAAATAATTGTTTTAAACCTGTATCGGAGTCTATAGATTCAAATAAACCTTGAGATGCATTGTTTAATGCTGCCCATAGAGGTTCTATTAGTTTTAAGTCTATATTTTTTACGTTATCGGGAGCAATCGCTTTAATGCTTCTGTTAGTTTTATCAATCAGTACAACTGATATATTTTCTAATTCTGCTATTCCGCGATAAAAGTGAGTGAATACATCTGTAATTTTTGATTCTGCTGATGAAGCAACGCTCTTATTATTATTTTTATCAAAAATAATGCTATTCGTAATCTGATTTGTTGTGATAACGAAAGATTCGTTGATGATTTCTGTTGAATTTAACCATCTGTTTCTTTCTACCTCATAAAAATTTCCATAAGATATACCAAGCAAGCATACGATTCCAAAAATCATTACTGAGACACAACTCCAGAGCAATAATACTTTTTGTCCGTAGTGTTGAATGAATTTGAAATTTTCTTTATTTTTTTGAAAGAATGTTTGTTGATATCCATCGCGGAGTGTGGATTCCATCCACATGACACAGACTGTCATCAGGGACACTAGGATGATATAGCCAAGTAATGATTTCCAATCGGTTGGGTTGCTTGCTCTAATACTTGGTGCAGTATCGAGTTGCAGCATATATATGCCTCGAACAAGCATCCAGACGGTGGCTGTAGCGAATAACAAAAAAAGAATCCATGCAGCAAAGTTTTTAAAATTGTTTTTTGCGATTCTAAAAAGTAGTTGAGTATTTAATCCATTAATCACTGCAACCGCGAATGAAAAAAGTGCGCTTCTGAATGGCCCATTGGGATCAACTATTCCCCAGTACCAAAATCCAGGTGCTGTGCCGATGGCAAGTATCCAACAAAAGTGAGATGGGCGCTTGTTATATAAAAATTTATATAAGCCCCGGTGAAAAAATGCGCTTGAAATGGTCAGTATTATGTTTGTACCAATAAGCGTTGCCCAGATAGGAAGAGCGTGCCCAAATCCAGATATAAAAAATCCAGTTCCTAAAGAAAGTACGCTGTATCCAAAGCTGCGAATAATGTTTGAATTTGTTTGAAATTTTGCGTATATGAAGATGACAGCGAAGAGCCCAAGGCTCATTCCGGAGGCGATCAAGTAAAGGTTTAAGGTACTAAAGTTCAAAATCCTAAGTCCTAAAATTCAAAAATTTACTATTTTTATCAAAGATATTTAGATCGACTTTCATGTTGTCAGATGAGTAATGCAGGCCAGTGATGGCGCAGCACGCATAAATAGGGAGGTAAGCAACTGAAACTTATTTATTGCTAACTGAATTCGGTGTAGATGAGATAGGCCTTTGAATTTACCGGATTGGCTTTAATCTCAGTGTAAAAAAAATCAGCTTGCAATATTTCGTATCATTTAGAAGTTAATTCGTAGAAAGTCAAACAGGTAAATGATGTGAATTTAACTTAGTATTTTCGGACTAATAATCCGTAGGTACTTGGCATGAATTACTGCGCAGTCTTCAATTTGAAGTTTATAAACTTAAAGTTTAAAAACAAATGTGAATTTAATATAAAGCTACTGATTATTATGATTTTTGTAGGTGTTTTAAATCATCAAAACACTTATGCGATCGATTGCACGCAACTCGGCTCGGCAGGAAGTACGATCGTTGCAAGTACTGATACTTGTACAAATAATGGAAATTGGTCAACAAGCGGTTTCACAATTGATAGCGGTGCATTATTAGATAAAAATACTTCAGGTGGTGCGGCTCTTGGTACGAGTCAAAACAGAAGTTTAGGTACGCTAGTAAACGGCGGCACCATACAGGGAACAGGGTCAGGCTCTGCTGGTCTGTGGGTCAATAATTCGACAATTTCTCAATTAACTAATAATGGCACGTTAAAGGCAACGTCTGCAGGAAGTGCGATTACGTTGACAGATACGTATGGATATTTGGGTTGGTTTCAACCGACTATCACTACATTAACAAACACGTCATTAATAAAAAATACGGGAAATAATTCTGCTATTAATAACTATGGTGGAACAATCACAACTCTAAACAATCAAGCCAGTGGATCAATTATTTCTGATAACAATATAGCTATAGATAACTATAACAATACAAGAGCTGCAACGATTGGAACGATTGCTAATGCGGGTTTAATTCAAGGTTCTAGTTATGGTGTTAGTAATCAATCTGGATCAACTATTACTACCATTACGAATACTGGTTCAATCACTGGCTCGACAAAGGGTATTACCAATGCAGGTACGATAACTACTCTAAGCAACAGTCAGGGATTAGGCAACGTGAATGGAGCATTAACGTTCACTGGTAATTTGCCAACTAATTATAAAATTATCGTTAATAGCACTTCATCTTATGGCAAGCTAAGTGCTGCAAGTCCTGGGGCAACAACAACTACATTTAGTATTAATTCAACCTCAACAATTGCTGCGAATACTTATACATCAGTATTGCAGGGGCTGACTCTTTCGAACTTAAGTGGTGTGAGTGGAACATATACAGGTGGTTATTCTTGGACACTTGTAAATAGTTCTGGAACACTTTGGGATTTGGTGGTCACAGGTGGAAGTAATAGTGGGGGCGGGGGCAGTGGCAGTGGCGGCTCAACAGTTGGCAATATTGATCCTAACAATATTGTTTCTCTTTCGAGCATAGGTGTTTCAGCAAATCCTGTTTTTAACGGTGGAACATTATCTCTCGTTACAGGCAATTCATCTTCACAATCTTTTACAGTCAATTCTGCTGGCGGCACAATTCAGTCTCCGAGTTCCGGAGTTGCGACATTGTCAGGTATATTTTCAGGGTCTGGTGGCATGACATTTACCGGCACTGGTACAACTGTGATGAATGGCTCTAATACATATAGTGGTGGTACCACTGTTCAGTCTGGCACATTGTCTATTCAAGGTTCTAGTCCGACAGGTTCAGGTAACGTTTACGTTCAAAATAACGGTACATTGATGGGAGCTGGAACGATTAATGGTACTGTGACTGTTGCAGGTATTCTCAAGCCTGGTAATTCGCCTGGATATCTGGCGGCAAATAATACAGTCACCATGAATAATGGTTCAATTTATCAGCAAGATATTGCAGGTACGATTAAAGCTACAGATGCTACACCGGTTGGTGCGACAGGTTACTACTCGAACTTGAACGTGAGTGGTGGTCTGTTTGTCATCAATTCAGGTGCGACACTGACGCCACGGCTTTCTAATCTATTTACAGCTAATGAATCAGGTTACGGAACCACACCATACACACCAGTCCTTGGTGACTTATTTCGCATCGTGACGGCCGATGGCGGCATTTCAGGCAAGTTTTCAACAGTCACACAACCAGCGGAGTTGACCTCAGGTACGCAATTTTTGCCTTTCTACAACATGGCTGGAAGCAATAGCGTTGATCTGGCACTGATCCCAACATCCTATAAAACAACGATTGCTGCTGCTTCAGGCAATAAGAACGCACAATCGGTTGGTAGTGCTTTAGATAAAATGGTCGTTGCTGCACAGAATGGCACATCGACCGCAGCACAAGATCAGTTGCTTTATGCAGGTTCAACCAAACCTGCAGCAGCTTTGTCGGGTTATGCACAAAGCCTATCTGGTGAAGTCTACCCAGCTGCTGTCGCCGCAATCGCTCAGACTACACAGCGTGTACAACAAGCCGTTATGACACGTCTTGGCGACACGATGGGTATTGGTTTACCAAACTCCAATCCCACTGGTAACACGGGGTTAATGGCAACAACAAATACGGCCTTATCTGGTGGCGTGGCTATTTCAGCGGTTAGCACGAACCCAAGCGTCAATCCCAATGCGGATGCAAAGACATTCTCCAACGGCAATGTCTGGGGTGATTTGGCCTATCAGTACGGCAACCGTAACAGCGACAGTAACTCTGGCGGTTGGAACAGTAACTTGTACCAACTGGTGTTTGGTTCAGACTTCTACACCGCAAATGGCATGAAGATTGGCGGCGGCTTAGCTCTTTCCAGCACCACATTGAACCCAACTTATGGCTCAGGCACGATTCAGCAAGGATCCATCTTTGCTTATGGAAAGATGCCAGTACAAGAGTTCGTGGTGGATGGCATGGCCAGCATTGGTCTGAACTCAAGTGATCTGTCTCGTGGTGATGCGACAGGCCTGAGTAATGGGTTCAAGAGCAAGTCTGTCTCTGGTAACGATGCCTTGCTCAGCTTGGGATTAAGTCGTCCAATCGACACTGAAGAGGTTCGCATTACGCCTTATGCTCGTGTGACATGGCAGATCGTTTCACAGTCAGGTGTCAATGAAGGTGATGCAGCATCGGCACTCAGCGTGAAGTCATTTACAGGCAATGGCGTGCGTGGTGTGATTGGTGCGGCGGTTGGCTCAAAAACAAATAATCCAATGACCGAAAAGTATACGTATCGTGCTTATGTCGGAGTGGGTGCTGATTCGTCTGGATTGTTAAATCCAACGCTTAATGCATCAATTGGCGGCATGGGTACAAACATCACAACGCCAAATGCGAGTACGACCTTTGTACAAGCTGGTTTATATGGCACAGCGAAGTTTTCGGATAACGCTTATGCGTATGCTGGTCTGTCTGGTGAAGCACGTAGTGGCCAGACACTAGGCGCAGTCAATGTTGGGGTGAGGTTACAGTTTTAAGTAATGACCTTTGTGCGTGTTAACAGTCCTCTGGCTTGTTAACACATTCCTTCCGGATCAATACTATGGTGAAGCATCCACGCCATAATTGTCTTCAAAATGCCCCTCGTAACTCATTGATTTATATAGAAGGGAGACTGCGCCTACCCGCAAGCTAATCGGAGACAAGAGACAAAATCGCCGTGAAATTCGCTCTTTTTTTGATTTATCCGGCTGACCTCATCCTCAAGCCTTTTGCCCAGAACCCCGTATTTACCGGGCCTTTAGCCCAAAAAAAGGGCCCGGAGATTATCCGGATCCTTCGCGGTATTGGTGGGCCGGGGGGAATTGAACCCCCGTTCAGATGTACAAATTTTTATTCTTGAACAGCAAATCCTCGCAACCAAATGCCGAAGGGCGGTGAGTACTTCAGGTGATGCTTGCGAGGAAAACTTTTCACATACAGCTGAAGTCATGAATATCTCCTTCATGATTTATCTTGATTTGTCAGCGTGAGAGCAGCTCCACATAGTCCTGGTAACTGTAGCTTCTGTTCTTTTTCTGTCCAGTCATTTCTGTCACGATGCCCAGATCCTCAAGCATCTTGACTGCTGCTGTTGCCGTGGGAAACGTGGTGTCGAGTTGTTGTCGCACTCGCTCGATCGTGAAGCGCGGCATCATTGGAAGCATTTCAAAGAGACGGTAACTCGCTGGACCTGCTTTGGGTGACTGAAGCAGGCGCTTGCGGTCAGCCGCCACCAGACTGGCCACTTCAATGATGTTGCGCTCTGCATCCCCAGCTGCCACGCACACGCCCTCCAGGAAGAACGTCACCCAGGCTTCCCAGTCACCCTCGGTACGGATGGCGGAGAGGAGGCGATAGTACTCAGCCTGGTGTTGCTTGAGATAACCACTGAGGTACATCAGGGGTTCCGCTAGCAATCCCCAGTGTTCGAACAAAGCTGCGATCAGTAGGCGCCCAATGCGCCCATTGCCGTCCAGAAAAGGATGGATAGTCTCAAACTGAGCATGGATAAGCGCTACCTTGACCATAGGCGGCAACTCTGTCGCCTCATCGTCATGAATAAAATGCTCCATATCGGCCAGTAAGACAGGCACATGCTCCGGAGGTGGTGGCACAAAAGCGGCATTGCCAGGCCGCGTACCGCCAATCCAGTTTTGTGAACGACGCAACTCTCCCGGCTGTTTGCCGGCACCTCTGACGCCATCAAGTAGCAGACGGTGAGCGTCGCAAAGTAATCGTATGCTGACGGGCAGTCCTTGGTTATCGCGTAATTGACCTTGAACCAACCGGAAGGCCCGTAAGTAATTGGTGACCTCTTCTACATCCTCGGTGTTGCTGACTTTGAAACCAGCCTCTTCATCGAACAAATCGGTAAGGGTGGCTTGCGTGCCTTCGATCTGTGATGTTAGCAACGCTTCCTTGCGGATGGCACTGTATAGAAGCCAGTCCACCGACGGAACCAAGCCAGATACGCCGGCAAGGCGAGCGAGCGCCAATTCGGCTTGTCGATTGAGCTCAGCATAGACACCAGAAGCAAGAGCTGGCCCCGTGGGCGGCAAGGGGTGGGGCACGAACGCCCGCACTGACTCACTCAGAGTCGTGGTGATGACATAGGTCCCAGTGTTTCGATTCATTTAAAGTTCGCTTTTGCTGTAGCCACCAAATTAAACCATTCTTTAATTTGACTTGCAACTATGAAAAATCTCTTTCATATGGAGTTGGATGAATTGGGATTGCTCCCCATAATTGTCTACAAAATGCCCCTCGTAACGAATTGATTTATATAGAGGGGAGGCTGCGCCTATCCGCAAGCTAATCGGAGAAAAGAGACAAAATCGGCGTGAAATTCGTTCTTTTTTTGATTTATTCGTCAGAACTCATCCGCAAGCCTTTTGCCCAGAACCCCGTAAACACTGGGCTTTGAGCCAAAAAAAAAAGGGCCCGGAGATTATCCGGACCCTTCGCGGTATTGGTGGTGGAGTGGGGACCGAGTATAAAGGTCCGTAGCGCAGGGGGTTAGGACGCTTAATAAAACCTGTGTACTGGTAATAATCTTTGAGGTTTTAAGCGGAAATTATCTACACTGATCGTACAAGATTCACATTTCTCCTATCTTCTCGGAATTTTATAGGGTCTTGAACTTACTGTGTTCACTCACAATTTATTGACTAAGAGGGTTGTTTTGTGTTGTTTATTAAATTTTGATCGTTGAAAAGAGTCGGTGCCAAGTGGAATCAAACAAAGAAATTCCCCTTGATATAAATCAAGAATCAATTTGAAAAAACAGAAATTTCAACAAAACATGTCAACTTTAAATTTCCATAATGTATAATTTGGCTATGAAATGTTCGATTCGTCGTCTTCTCTTTGTCTGCATTTTGCTAGTAGCGATTCCATTCCAAGGTATCGCTTCTACGCTTATGTTTGCATGCGAGATGAGTCATGGATTGATCGTCTCGGATCACACTCATGATTTTCAAGTCACGCCTCATGATCATCCAGACTCAGCTCAAGAGGCGCATTTATCATCTGATGACCATGCTCCATCAGATTTGATTAAGGCTAGTTTGGATGTTGAACATCATTCCTCTAGTTCTGACCCACATAAAAATCATCTCAAGCACAATACATGCGGATCAAGCACGGCTTCTGGTGCGATTGCACATCCTGTGCAGTTATTAGCAATTTCGGTTACTAATAGTTCCGAATTTACTTACATTTCATCCCTACATCTGCCACCCGTCCTGGCTGGCTTAGATCGCCCCCCTCGGCAGACTCTCGCTTAGCGACGCAACCTTTAGTGGTTTAGTGCGTTTTCTCGCTCTGCTAATACCAATTAGGTTCGTTGCGACCATTCTGTAATTCCGTATTTTTCTTACGGATCACTGATTGTTCTCACACGAGGGTTTCATGTCTTTACACTTTGTCTTTAGGGCTATTCCAGTAGCCATTCTTGCTGCTTTTGCCGTTACCGTCGTGATGGCACAGCCAGTAGTCGATGCCAATATCGTAAGTAACCGGGGTGACCAGAACTTCGCTCAGGTTCAGTACAAATCGGCATTTTCTGACTATGTTCCGTATTCAGAACAAACAATTGAATCTTGGCGTCAAGCAAACGATACCGTTGGTGAAATAGGAGGCTGGCGAACTTATGCCAAAGAAGCTCGACTGCCGGATGCTTCTGCAGATCAACGGCAATTAAATACTTCTTCTCTTGATCATTCAGATACAAAAGAGGTTAAGTGATGAGGCAAATTAATTGGGTAAAACGCTTTCGTCTTGTTAGTACGTTGGTTTCTATTACTGTCCTAACTGGTTGCGCAAGCGTCAATTTTGATCGCTCAATAAGTCAAACAAATGAAAATATTCCAGGCTTTACTCAAGGAAAGCTGGAACTTGCTTTGACGGAAGAGCAACACATCGCTCGTAAACAAAGTACGCAGGAACTGCTTCAGCGAGAGCTTGGTCAAGGAGAGGCTGTACAGTTGGCGCTGCTAAATAGCCCTGCAATGCAAACACTTCTCGCGGATAACTGGAGTTTTGCAGCAAAAGCTGCGCAGTCTGGGCGTATATCGAACCCAGTCTTCATGTTTGAGCGCATGTCTTATCCAAACGAGCTTGAGCTGGTTCGGATGATTAGTTTTGGATTGTTAGATGTTTTAACGCTGCCACAGCGATATGGAATTGCTGAAAAGCAACTTGAACAAGCTCAAACAAAACTTGTCGCGGATGTTGTCGATGAGATCACCCGCGTCAGACAATCATGGGTGAGGGCCGTAGCGGCACAGCAAACTTTGATTTACGCCAGACAGGTAAATGAGGTGGCAAAGGTCAGCGCTGAGCTTGCTCGCCGACTGCAATCGGTTGGGAATTTCACAAAAATTCAACGCGCAAGGCAACAGGCATTTTATGCTGATTCTGCGACGCAATTAGCGATTGCTGAGCATGCAGTGACCGCATCGAGAGAGGCGTTAATTAGGACGCTTGGTCTCACTTTTGATCAGGCCCAGAAGCTAAGGCTACCAGAGCGGCTTCCAAATTTACCAAAAATGCCACTGAGTCCGCAGGAAGTTAGTCAATCCGTTAGCTCGAATCGTATCGATATCAAACTTGCACAATCTGGACTTGAAGTTGCTATGAAAAAGCAAGGACTAAACAATGTCACAAGTTTTACAGATATTGAGCTGGGTTTGAGAAATAAGAATGTATACGACAACGAAACCGGATCCAATACTCCTGGGCGTGGATATGAAGTCAGCATCAGATTGCCGATATTCGACTGGGGTGATATGCAGCGTGACGCGATGAATGCTCAAACATTGGCTGCGGTAAATCGTCTGGAATCTGCATATCGTGTAACTGAATCCAGTTTGAGAGAAAACTATTCTGCATACCGTACGAACTTCGATATTGCAAAGCACTATCGAAAAGAAGTTGTTCCCCTTCGTAAAGTGATTTCAGAAGAAAATCAGCTGCGTTACAACGGGATGATGATTGGTGTGTTTGAGCTATTAGCTGATGCGAAAGATATGGTCAATAGCGTGATGCTTTCAATCAATGCCGATCAGCAGTTTTGGTTAGCTGATGCTGCTATGCAAGCCACGCTTCTTGGGCGACCAACAGCAACCACAAGTGACAGTATCAAGACTCAGGTTAGTGGAGGTTCTAGTGATGCGGTCCATTAATAAGTTGTCTGAAACTAAAGATATAGAAAAGGATTTAAAAATGAGTTCTCGAAGGCACTTCATACAATCTGCAGGACTTGCCGGAGGAGCTGTTGCTATGGCGGCAGTCGGTCGAGTTGCTATGGCAGCGATTCCTGAGCCTGTCATTCAAAAGAATCCACAGACGATGCCTCCATTGATTCCTGAAACAGGGATTCCTTATAACCCGGTTGTGACCTTGAATGGTTGGACACTTCCGTGGCGCATGAATAATGGTGTTAAAGAATTCCACCTAGTTGCTGAGCCGGTGGTGCGTGAAATGGCACCTGGGTTTAAGGCGCATTTATGGGGATACAACGGACAATCGCCAGGCCCGACGATCGAAGTAGTTGAAGGTGACCGTGTTCGAATTTTTGTCACAAATAAACTGCCAGAACACACTAGTATCCATTGGCATGGGCAACGTTTGCCTAATGGTATGGATGGTGTTGCTGGTTTAACGCAAAAAGCAATTCCATCCGGTAAAACGTTTGTCTATGAGTTTGAGGCAAGGCGTCCAGGTACTTTTATGTACCACCCGCATGCTGATGAAATGACACAGATGGCGATGGGTATGATGGGGAGTTGGATCACGCATCCAAAGGGGGATCATCCCATCATTGATAAGGTTGATCGGGATTTCATTTTTTTGTTGAGTTCCTTCGACATTGATCCTGGCAGCTATACCCCCAAGATTATGACCATGCTTGACTTCAACATTTGGAGCTGGAACAGCCGCGTTTTTCCAGGGATTGAATCCTTAAATGTTCGATTAAACGATAAGGTGCGGATACGTGTGGGTAATCTGACCATGACAAACCACCCGATCCATATTCATGGCCATGAATTTGAGGTTACAGGGACAGATGGTGGCCCTGTACCAAAAACGGCCCGTTGGCCGGAAGTAACAACCGATATTGGCGTTGGTCAGATGCGACAGATTGAGTTTGTGGCGGATGAGCTTGGTGACTGGGCGTTTCATTGTCATAAAAGTCATCACACGATGAATGCGATGGGACACACGCCACCAACGATGATTGGTGTCGATCATCGTGGAATCTCGCAAAAAATTTCAAAATTGATCCCAGACTATATGGCAATGGGGGAGAGAGGCATGGCCGACATGGCTGAAATGGAAATGCCATTGCCTGATAACACAATACCGATGATGACAGGTCAGGGGCCATTCGGTAGTGTAGAAATGGGTGGTATGTTTAGTGTATTGAAGGTGCGCTCTGATCAGCCTGCCGGTGATTATAAGGATCCAGGTTGGTTTAAGCATCCACCGGGCACTGTTGCGAGTCAGTATGTAGGCCCAGTTCAAGAGCCAGCAAGATCAAAATCATCCGGTGGACAATCTATGCCAAGAGTTAAACCTGCGGTTAAAGATACCGAGGTTCAAGTACGTAAGCCTACGAATCACTCTGACCATTGAAATCACTAATTTCACAACTTCACTAAATACAAATTTTAATGAGAAATAAAAATGCTTGATCACTTTAAAAATATACGATTGGTTCTAATGATTGGCTTAATTGGTTTTGCAGCTTCGAGTTGGGCTGCCGGTAACCATGCTGGCGGTCATTCTCATGGAACTGATAGTAGTGCGATAGGACAACCAGGGCAGGTGGATCAGGTGATGAGAACCATACAGGTTGATATGTCAGATGCAATGCGTTTCAGTCCATCTAGAATTTCAGTCAAATCAGGCGAAACGATCAAGTTTGTACTAACTAACAGTGGAAAAGTGAAGCACGAGTTTGTGTTGGGTACGGAAAAAGATCTTAAAGAACATTATCAGCAAATGCTGAAAGTGCCGGAGATGGAGCATGATGAGCCAAACATGGTGACTGTGGAGCCTGGAAAATCAGGCACAGTGATATGGAAGTTTTCTACATCCGGAATAGTCGATTTCGCATGTTTGTTGCCTGGTCACTACGATGCTGGGATGAAAGGTTTGGTTCAAGTTGGCGCAACTAAGTAAACACATTTTTTAGAGAAATCATGATGAAAAAAAATATGAATCTCATACGTCGTGGAATGCTTTTATCAGCTCTTGTTGCCGTTTTTCCCCACGCATGGGGAAAACCTTCACAGGTTATGGAAGTTTGGAAAGGACCTAGCTGCGGATGTTGTCAGGAATGGATAGATATTGTTCAAAAAGCAGGTTTTAAAGTGATTGTGCACTACACGGGTAATACCGATGTGCGTAGAAAAAGTGGCATACCCGTTGAATTAGGATCTTGCCATACGGCTCTGATCGCAGGCTATGCCATTGAGGGGCATGTACCCGTTCGTGAGATTCAGAGATTGCTCTCAGAGAAGCCAGATGCAATTGGTTTGGCAGTACCCGGTATGCCAATAGGATCACCTGGTATGGATGGAGTCGCTTACGGAAACCAATCTCAATCATACGCCGTACTACTCATCAAGAAAGATGGTGGTACGAATGTATATCAAAAATATATATAAAGGAGTGTAAGTTAATGGATAAGAATAGAGGTACTTTAGTTTCAATCTTCTTGGGAACATTGGTCGTGATTTCAACGCCCGCAATTTCTCAAGTTAACGAAATGACAAATGGCATTGTTAGAAAGATTGATATAGAAAATTCAAAAATCACGATTAAACATGAAGAAATTAAAAACCTTGATATGCCACCAATGACGATGGTGTTTCAGGTCAAGAATAAGGCGTTGCTAGACAAGATTCAAGTCGGTGAAACAGTGAAGTTCACCGTTATTCAAGAAGGCGGAAAAATAGTTGTAACGGATCTTAAACCCGCCCCTCAGTGATATTAATTTCAGTGGTGACTTTGATGCCGCTATTCTCATTCAATTTATAGGAAATTATCATGAAAAACTTAAATTCATTCGTCGTGGCCAGTCTTATCGCGGTTTCGTCATCTGCAGTGATGGCTCAAGCAAAAGATGAACATGCAGGTCATCATCCAGAACCAGCATCGCCAGCAGCAACAGCAACACCAAAAGCAAATATGCCATCCAATCAAGTGTCACAAGACATGATGAAAAAAATGGATGAGCAAATGAAGGCCATGCAGGAAATTCATCAAAAAATGATCAATTCAAAAACGCCTGAAGAGCGTAGCGCAATCATGACAGAGAATATGAAAGCCATGCAGACTGGAATGTCAATGATGCGTGATGCTGGAATGATGGGAATGCCAATGAAAGATGGTATGCCAATGAAGGATGGCATGTCGATGAAGGATGGTATGCCAATGAAGGACGGCATGCCGATGATGGAAGGGATGCACATGCAACATCAAATGATGCAGAAACGTATGGAAATGATGACAAACATGATGCAGATGATGATGGATCAAATGAGTAATTCCAAGAGTAAATAAGATCAGATAGTTTTAACCGTTTATTTATCTAAGAATGGGCCAAAACCATGAATATTCATAACCACACCTCGACTGAGCAAACCAGTATCAAATCCTTTTGGCGTCGCCCTGTAGGTATAGCATTACTTATGGCGATACTGATTCTGGCGTTTTATGCACTTAGAGAGCACGGCGGGCATATTTTTGGTTATTGGCCCTATCTCATATTGTTAGCTTGCCCACTCATGCATCTCATGCATGGTCACGGTGGACATAATCATGCTTCACATCAAAATCAATCAACAGACGAAAATAAAAAAGGACTTTGAAATGAATAAAATTAATTTAAATGTTGCTGGCATGACTTGCGGATCATGCGTCAAGCACGTAACTAAGGCTCTTGAATACTTTGATGGCGTCACTGATATTGATGTGGATTTACAAAATGGAAAAGTGCATTTACAGCGTTCTAAACCGCAGTCAGATGATCTGATTCTAGCGCTTAATGAAGAGGGCTATCCGGCGTCAGTCGATATCGATAGCAGCGTAAAAGCACCACAAAAAAAATCTGATGGTTGTTGCTGCGGGTAAGTTGGACAAACAACATTGAGAGAAAAACATTGATTAATAGCAACTTAGAATTGATTTTAATGAGTGTCAAATAAGCAAGGATCTATCAATGAGCATTCAGAATGGAACTCATAGCCATGAACATCACCATGCACATAATCATGGTGATATGCATCATATGCATACCTCTGCTGATGATTCCATAAAGGATCCCGTTTGCGGCATGGCAGTTAAGAATCAGTCGAATTACAGCTTTTCATTCAAGGATGTCATGTATTATTTTTGCAGCAGTGGTTGCAAAGATAAATTTTCTAGATCACCTGAAGAGTATCTCGCTGAAAGCTTGAAAGATTCTCCAGTTTCTGTTCCAAAGGCAGGCACAATCTATACCTGTCCGATGCATCCACAAATCAGGCAGGATCATCCTGGGAACTGTCCAATTTGCGGCATGACCTTGGAGCCTTTGTTACCTGAGTTGGAGGAAGAGGAAAATCCGGAATTAGTCGATTTTCAAAGACGTTTCTGGTGGACATTGCCATTAACAATCATTGTCACCCCACTTGCAATGTTCGGTCACAAGTTGAATTTATTTGAATCCCATATTCAAACTTGGGTAGAGATGGTTTTGTCTATCCCAATTGTTTTATGGGCGGGCTGGCCGTTCTTTTATCGAGGCTGGCAGTCTGTTGTTAATCGAAGCCCCAATATGTGGACACTGATCGGTCTTGGAACGGGCGCTGCGTTTTTGTATAGCGTAATAGCAACTGTGGCGCCTCAACTATTCCCTTCGTCATTTATGTCGATGGGGCGAATTGGGGTTTATTTCGAGGCCGCTGCCGTCATTATCTCTCTTACATTGCTGGGCCAGGTTTTAGAACTCAAAGCACGCTCTCAAACATCCGCTGCGATAAAATCTCTATTAGGATTGGCACCAAAGACAGCAAGAAGGCTTAAGTCAGATGGGACAGACGAAGATATTCCTTTAGCTAATGTTCATGTTGGGGATTTACTGAGGGTGCGTCCGGGCGAAAAAGTGCCAGTAGATGGGATCGTAACTGAGGGATCAAGTGCGTTGGATGAATCAATGCTGACAGGTGAACCCTTGCCAGTCAGTAAGCGCACTGGAGATAAAGTTATTGGCGCCACGATGAATACAAATGGTGCGTTAGTCATTAAAGCTGAACGAGTTGGCTCAGCGACAATGTTGGCACAAATTGTTCAAATGGTTGCTCAAGCCCAACGCTCCAGGGCACCGATGCAGCGAATGGCCGATATTGTTGCGGGTTACTTCGTTGTAACTGTTGTGGCAATCGCAGTCTTGACCTTTTTTATTTGGGGATTTTTCGGCCCCGAGCCAAGCTGGGTCTTTGGCCTAATTAATGCTGTATCAGTATTGATCATTGCCTGCCCTTGCGCTTTAGGCCTTGCTACTCCAATGTCCATCATGGTCGCCACAGGCAAAGGTGCAACAAAAGGGATTTTGTTTCGCGATGCGGCTGCAATTGAAAATTTACGCAAAATCAATACGCTAATTATTGATAAGACGGGCACTCTGACTGAGGGCAAACCAATTTTTGATAAAGTGATTGCAGCTCCCGGATTTACTGATGACGAGATCTTAAGATTGGCAGCAAGTTTGGATCAGGGTAGTGAGCATCCACTCGCTAATGCGATTGTTCGTGCCGCAAGAGATAGAAATCTTTCGCTTGTAAATCCCGAAAACTTTGAATCTAGCTCCGGCATCGGAGTCCAAGGCAGTGTTGATGCGCGTCATTTGGTTCTTGGCAATACGGCGTTAATGGATAAGTTAGGTGTATCTGTCGATACTCTAAAGTCTCAGGCAGAGGAGTTACGATCCGAAGGTGCGAGCGTTATGCATTTGGCGATTGATGGAAAGCTCGCCGGTTTGTTGGCAGTATCTGATCCCATCAAAGTTACCACTGCGGAGGCGTTGCAGACGCTAAGGAATGCAGGCTTGCGAATTGTGATGGCAACGGGAGATGGTCTAACCACTGCCAAATCGGTAGGTAAGCGTCTCGGTATCGATGAAGTGTATGGTGAAGTTAAGCCAGCGGATAAATTGGAGTTAGTTAGCCGATTACAAAATGAAGGTCGAATTGTTGCGATGGCTGGCGATGGCATCAATGACGCACCGGCATTGGCAAAAGCCAATGTTGGCATTGCCATGGGTACAGGCACTGATGTCGCCATGAATAGCGCTCAAGTTACTTTAGTGAAAGGTGATCTTAGAGGCATCGCTATTGCAAGGACCCTTTCTGATAATACAGTGGGGAACATGAAGCAAAATTTGGTTTTTGCTTTTTTGTATAACGCATTAGGCATTCCTGTCGCTGCGGGCCTACTTTATCCTTTGACGGGATGGTTGCTTTCCCCGTTGATTGCAGCACTTGCAATGAGCCTAAGTTCAGCCTCAGTGATTACAAATGCATTACGTTTAAGAAGGGGAGCGTAGTGGATAAGTCGTTTCATCGTTTCACAGAATTGTTCGAGCAGCTTGGCTTGCAGTCTGATCCTGTCAGTATTAAACAATTTATTGCTAAGCATTCGCCGCTAAGCGCTGCAGTTTCATTAGAAAATGCAAGTTTCTGGACGAAAGCACAATCAACATTCATTCGTGAGCAATTACTTTTGGATGCTGATTGGGCGGAGATCATAGATCAATTAAACAAAGATTTACGCTGAGTCATCATGTCCCAGAGCCCTTCAAGTGGATCGTCGTCGAATGAAATTGCTCTAACCAATCACGCAGACTTAAGCGTCGTTCAGTTAAGTTGGTTGGCTGCAGCCGTATTTGTTGTTTCGGCCGGATATGGTGCATTGATGCCTTTGATTCCCGATTGGCTGCGGTCTTTAATGAGTGATGCAGATCCACAGGTGCTCTCTCGTCATGTTGGTTACCTCAGCGGCATCTATACCGCTGGGATTCTCATGGGTGCCCCGCTATGGGGTGTTCTAGCTGATAGGTTAGGACGTACTCGCGTGTTATTAGTTGGCATGGTCGGCTACGTAGCGAGCCTTCTTTTTTTACTTCGACCCGATTCAATTGGAGTAGTAGGTATCTATGTTCTACGCGGAGCTACAGGATTCTTCGTGGCCGCTGTTGTTCCTGTGGTGCCAGCTCTAGTCGCTCAGTACACGCCGAAAGCATTACGAGCTAAACGCTTTGCTTGGCTGGGTGCTATGTCTTTACTTGGATTCCTGTTCGGGCCTGGCCTTAATGCTATTGCGGATCGTTTTGTTGGTTTGAGTCTATTTAACGAACCCCTGAATGGATCATCGACCAATATCGTGATCGGACTTTCAGCTGCGCTAGGTGCGTTGATGATGTTAGGTTTAGCAATTAACCTTCCCACACATACGACTATTCAAGACACGGAAATGGGGGCTGCTGATGAATCAGCTATGCGTCAATCTCTTACACTTTGGCTGCTCAATGGCGTAGTTATGTTTGTACTGGCTGGTTTTGAGCTTGGTATCATGCTACAGGGCCAACGTCATCCTGAACTTACTTCGCGTGAAGTGTCGATAATGTTCGCAGAATGTAGCCTTGTAATGTTGGGTGTTAACGCTGTTTTGTTCTTCACAAGCTTGCTTGAACGTGCTGATTCGCGTCGTGTATTGGTTGCAGGCATGACCCTGGGTATCGCGGGACTCATAGTAATGGCGTTTCATACTAATCAGACTTGGATGTATTTAGGCGTGAGCCTCACGGCGGCGGGCACCGGTATCGTACTGCCAACTGTCGCCTATCTTGCGGCGGGTTCTGCTCGTCCTCGGCTCGGAACAGCGATGGGCGGCCTTGCCGCGGCAGCAGGTTTCGGACAAACGTTGGGATCGGCTGTTGCCGGATGGATGTTTGGCACCGTCATGCAAATCAGCTTCGTGTGGCTCTCCATCCCTTTAATAGCCACTCTTACTATCTTGTTGATTCCTTCGCTCTGGTGGCCAGCAAATCCGCTTTTGCTCACGGCTTCCTCTTCTCCAACAATAACAGCATCGAAACCATGAGGCTCCCCATGATGATTCAGTTTCTAGGTATTTCGCTTTTCGCAAAACATGCCTAGGACGAGCTGTTTTGAGCGAATGGTAGCAATTACGCTGATTTTCTCGGAATCCACGTTTTCACTATTTGCATCTCGTCTTAATTCGTCCTGGCACACGCTTATGGTGAGAAGGATATTGATGATGTTTGACCTGAAACCATGTTCGTCATGAGTTAAGGTATAAATAGTTTGTTTGCGAGGTCCATTTCGAGTCAATATAGATAAATTTCAATCCACACTCTTAGCGAGTCTAATGCGTTTGAAATGCAATGATCTTCATGCCAACAAGAGCCATAGTTACACTTAACACATCTCAACTTAATGGACGAATTCCGTTAACTAACCTAAGCCAGATAGCGGCCATACCCGTGTAGATGCGTATGCGTCCGGCCAACCCATCTTGACCATCTGACTGTGATGCAAGTTTGGAATTGACGATATTAGAAGTGGATTAGTTGTAATGCTCCGGTCATTACCGTCTTGCAATAACAATAATATTCAAATACTGCGTGGTTAATGCCAATTCCGGATTATCGTGACCGATGATTCCGATTTATCGTGACCAGGCCAGAGCACAAATTTCA
>NZ_JAAGRN010000008.1 GCF_010499255.1 Sheuella amnicola | reverse complement strand
TACTCTCTGTATGGCTAAACCAGGTAAGCCTAGGATAGAATCGACTTGGGACATCGGTATGATCTCCATTAAAGATGTTTCTTCGCAAAAACAAGTTTAATGAATACCGTTGTCCCCCGTTAATGATGAAGAGCCATTTTCCTTTTCTTTCTCGCGCTGCTTGGCGGATGCGCTGTGACGCCCAAACCGATCACACTTGAAGAGCAGAAAGAGCTCTTGCAAGCGGATCACTTGAATGCCCGAATCAATGTCGAGCCTGTTGGCAAACACCTCGGGTTAAACGAAGCGGTTGCGCGGGGGTTGAAGCACAACCTTGACTACAGATTGAAGCTTATGGAGCAGGCAATTGCGTTTGGTATCGCAGATTTGTCCAACTATGACATGCTGCCTAAGCTCGCTGCCAATGCTGGATATAACTATCGCAACAATTATTTCATCACTTATGCGACGGGCGCCGAAACAGGTAATCCATCATTATCCGAACCGTTTATTTCATCAGCCAAGGATTACGCCATTGGCGGATTATCCCTCTCGTGGAATTTGCTCGATTTTGGAGTCAGTTATTTCAACGCACAGCAAAATGCAGACAAGATTCTGGTCGCATCCGAGCGCCGAAGAAGGTCAATGCATTTGCTTATTCAAGATATTCAGGCTGCCTATTTGAGGGC
Organism: Sheuella amnicola; assembly: GCF_010499255.1. GTDB lineage: Bacteria > Pseudomonadota > Gammaproteobacteria > Burkholderiales > Burkholderiaceae_B > Zwartia > Zwartia amnicola. The sequence continues at coordinate 163,064 of NZ_JAAGRN010000008.1, read as the reverse complement.
GGCCAGCGCACAGCACATTCAGTCTCAACTATTAAAAACAATTTCTGATGCAAATCAAGCACTCGGTAATTCTAGAAAAGGTGAGCAAGACGGATTGAAGAGTCCGTTAGAGGCGTTGAAATTTCGTAAATCATTGCTCGATAACGTCAAGATTCTTGAAACGATTTCCCAAGAGTTGGCATCGGCAATGGTGGATTTGAATCAGTTGATCAATCAGCCTCCGAATGCTGCTTATGCACTTGAGAATCCAGATGAAATTGTTCCTCCATTCGCCTTCAAGCAAACGGCGATTGAGGAGTTTGAAATTAGGGCTCTCGCGCACAATGCAGATTTGAAGGAAAGTATTTACAACGCGCGTATCGCAGTGTTGGAAACGAGAAAATCTTTACTTAAGTTATTACCCGGGTTGAATTTGAATATTGGTCCGCAAGCATCCAGTAACACCTACTACATCAATAAAAACTGGGTGGAAGGTGCTGCTCAGCTTAGTTTCAACTTATGGAATTTGGTAACCGCACCTGCTGCAAAGAGATTGTCCGAGGCAAATGAAGAATGGGTAAAGCACAAAAGGATGATGGTACAAATGGCGCTGATTGGTCAGGTTTACGTTGCCAGACAGCAACTTGAAAATGCCGAAACACTTTACTTGCGATCAGCTGAAATCGACGAAGTCGATACGAGAATTGCCATCATTACCTCGGACAAGGAAAATGAAGGTTCTGTAAGCGATGCCGAAAAAGTTGCGGCGAATGCCTCTGCAGTCATCAGTAAGTTGCGCAAGCATCAGGCACTGACGCAATTTTTCCTTGCGAGCGGGAAATTGCAATCAACAACCGGACTTGAACCTGATTTGGATAGTTTGAACAGCGTTTCACTTGAGGAGTTAACCAATGCGATCGGGAAGTCTTTTGAGCAATGGAATTCCGGAAAACTACCTGCAGTCAACCTGACCATGGAAGTTGAACATCCTGTTGAATCAGTCGTACAGATTGAAGAGGTCGTCCATGAATCCACCTCCAAACGACAATTCAAAAATACTTCCAAAAAAGCGGCAAAAAAATAATGCATTCATTCGGATTCTTCAGATAAGCTGCTTGAAAGCGATCTTTCGTCATGAATAGATATTTTCGTGTGATATCTTTGTTTGTCATCGCTGCGGGGTTGATCATGCTCGAATGGAGGCCCTGGCACAACGTTTCGAATACGAACAAGTCTGAAATGCATGGGGATCAGGCAAATTTCGCTCAATCTCCTGCAGCTAGTCAACCTAATGCGGTATCTCCTGAGCTTGGCACGAAATTCCAGCGAACTGAAAGCACTATTGTTTCGTCAGATAAGGCCTTACCCGTCACTCAAATTCCTGTAATTCGGGCTCAGCTGAGTCCGGTCAATTTCACGACTATCACTGCTGAAATCAGCGCCAAAGTCGAGTCGCTCGTGTTTCGTGAGGGTGAGTCCTTTAATTTGAACAGTATTCTCGTTACGTTTGACTGCAGTGTTCAACTTGCTCAGCTTGAAAAGGTCCGTGCCGCAATGGGCATTGCAGAACGTAACTACAACACGAATAAGAGGTTGCTCGCATTGGGTTCTGTCAGCCGGGTTGAAACCGAAAATGCACATTCTGAATATCTGAAATCACGTGCTGAAGTTGCCGAGCTTTCAGCAATTGTAAGTAAGTGCAAAATTTCTGCCCCATTTAACGGAAGAGTGGTTGAGCAACGAGTCCGGGTCCAGCAATTCGCTCAGTCTGGACAGCCCTTGCTTGATATATTGGACGATAGCGCTTTGGAGTTGGAGTTTGTTGCTCCATCCAAGTGGTCGACTTGGATCAAAACTGATTATCGTTTCAAAATCAGGATTGATGAGGCAGGTAAGTCATACCCGGCCAAAGTGACCCGCATTAGCCCTCGGATTGATCCAGTCAGTCAGACAATCAAAATTGCTGCTGTGATCGATGGAGAGTTTCCGGAGTTGACTCCCGGCATGAGTGGATCAATCGAAATTCTTCCCCCTGAATCATTACGATAATTGCTTCATATATTCAATGGATGAAAAGATTGGATCCTCACAGGAACATTCAGCCGCAAAATTATTAAGTTTTGCTAGGCGTGCCAGACACATTGAAGATGCAAATGCGTTGAAATTCATGTTGGTCAACGAAACATTTGGTCTTGCCAGTTTCAGGATTTCGGTTCTTTGGCTTGCTGGGCAAGGTGTTTTGGCACAATCTGGTGTCTCGCATGTAGATCCAAATTCTCCGTTCATTACCTGGTTATCGAAGGTTTGTGACACGCTAAGCGGTGCGTTTGATCATCCTGTCGTGATCGAGCCCGGTATGTTCAATGAGCAAGATGTGTTGGAGTGGGAGCAATCCTTGCCCGCACACGCGCTTTGGATTCCGTTTAATGCAGGTAAAAATTCAAAAGCGGGCTTTCTAGTTGCTCGTGATGAGACATGGAGCGAGTTGGATTTCGCCTTGCTTTCCGAATGGGTCGATATCTGGTCTTTTTCCTGGAATAGGCTTCAGGGTCCTTCATTGCAGAGCAGATTCACATATTCGTTGAATCGAATCGGATCGTTGATCCCAACTTTTTCGCAAACGGCAAAGTTTATCCGGGATGTCGGTATTGGATTGAAATACTTTTTGTTTCAAATTTTGTTGCGACCTGGTAAGTGGGTTGATGGGATTTTGTGTGCCTGCAAATCGATTGGGACGGCCATCCGACGCATGTTCGGTAATGGTGTAAAAGGTACGCTATTTAAGATAGTGGGCGCATTACTTTCGCTGTGGAAGAGTAAAAAAGTCAGGTACTGGTTGCTTTTTTTTCTGATTGTTTTCTTTCCCGTACGTTTAACTATTCTCGCACCGGCTGAATTGGTTCCTTTTAATCCCGCTGTGATTCGCGTTCCGATTGACGGAGTGGTGGATGAATTTTTCGTCTTACCGAATCAGCAAGTTAGGGAGGGACAACCGCTATTTAAGCTTGATCTGACAACGTTGACCAGTAGGCTACAAGTGGCTCAGCAAGAAATGCAGATTGCGTCCACTGAATATCGTCAAAGCTCACTGCAGTCTTTGACAGATCCGAAAAGCCGAAGTTTGCTTAATCCCCAGGAGGGCAAAGCAAGCGAAAAACAGATCGAAGCAGATTATTTGAAAAAATTGCTGGATAAGGCACAGATCATTGCGCCGCGAAATGGTATTGCTTTATTCGATGATCCATCAGCCTGGATTGGTAAACCTGTTGCGGCCGGTGAGAAAGTGATGGTGGTTGCAACTGAAGGCTTGGTTGAAATCGAAGCCTGGATTCCGTTGAACGAGGCCATCGAACTTGAGCCGAATACACCTGTGACCATGTATTTGAATACATCGCCCCTGAATCCCGTTGCAGGCATCATCCGGTATTTAGGTCACGAAGCTATTTTACGACCGGATGGGACATACGCGTACAGGATGCGTGCCCGAATCGATCAAGACGAACATTCGGCCAGAATTGGATTGCGAGGCACTGCGAAGATATCCGGAAAGTATGTACCGTTTTCTTACTGGATGCTTCGAAAACCGCTCGCAGCACTTAGACAGTTCGTCGGGTTCTGATAAATATGTCCATAGATCGGATATATCCGGAAATTTCATTGCGAGAGGATCTGACTTTGCATCGTGGTCCTATCGATCGTGATGGTGCTCCAACCTGGACTATTCACGATCCTGCTCGCAATCAATACTTTTCCCTAGACTGGAGCGCTTTTGAAGTTGTGTCCAGACTGGGACTCAAAGATCCGACGCTGATTTGCGAAACAATCAATGTTGAGACGCCGCTACATCTTGAATTGCCAGATGTCAAAATAGTGCTGGATTTTCTTGATAAAAATGAATTGATCCAGCGTCATGATATATCCGGAACTGTTTGGTTAACTTCAAAAAAGCAAAAATCAGACCAGAGTTTTTGGCAGCGAGCTATTCATAGTTATCTTTTTTTTCGTATACCCATTTTCAAACCAGACTCGATGCTTGAGTGGTTAGTGCCGAGACTTGAGTTTTTATTCAGCCGTACTTTTTTCCAAGTAACCTTACTCGCGCTTTTAATCGGACTATGGGAAGTGTCTCGACAATGGTCCGTATTTTCAGCGACACTTGTAGACACATTTAGTTGGGAAGGTCTAAGCGGCTATGCTGTTGCCCTTGTGGCCATCAGGATATTTCATGAACTTGGCCATGCGATCGTGGCCAAACGATTCAAGTGTCGCGTCCCAACGATGGGGGTTGCCTTTTTGGTCATGATGCCCATGGCTTATACGGATGTGACCGAGTCCTGGAAATTGTCTTCACATCGAAGTCGTTTGTATATCGCTGCTGCTGGAATCGCAACAGAATTGCTGATTGCAGCCTGGGCATTGATGGCGTGGGCCTTTCTACCTGAAGGTAGTTTGCGTGGCGTGATGTTTTTTCTGGCCACGACATCCCTGGCCGCAACGATATTGGTTAATGCCAGTCCGTTCATGCGGTTTGATGGTTATTTCATATTATGTGATCTGGTCGGGATGCCTAATTTGCATGCACGCTGTTTTGCCTTGGCGCGCTGGTGGATTAGGGAAACTCTGTTTTATCTGAATGATCCTGCTCCTGAGTATGTCGCACGTGGCAAGCGCGTATCGATGATACTTTTCGCTTTCGCTATCTGGATTTACCGCCTGATCGTTTTTACAGGCATCGCACTTTTGGTCTATCACTTTTTTTTCAAAGCATTGGGAGTCATTCTTTTTGGCGTTGAAGTCTGGTATTTTCTTGTTCGCCCAATTGTTGATGAGTTGGCATTCTGGTTAGCTAGAAAAAAGGATATCCAATCAGATCTTAAACATAAGCCCGGGTTTTATTTGTTTTGGCTCATCTTAATTTTGCTTATTGCTCCCTATGACTTTACGGTCAACAGTCAGGGAATGTTCAAGCCTGAAAAAAGCTTCAATATCGTAGCAAGTGTTCCTGCCGAGATAACAAACTTACCTCCACCTATCGGGTCGAAATTGAAATCGGGTCAGTCCATCATGACACTTTCTTCGATGGAATTGAATCACAAAATCGATTTGACTCGTTTAAGAATCCAGACACTGGAAAAGCAAGTTGGTGGTGCAGGATTTAGTTCCGAAAATTTACAGCAGCAGTCTATCCTGAGGGAGCAACTAACATCTGCGCAAAAGGAGTTGAAAGGAGTGTTAGAACAACGCGCACTGCTCACCCCTATTGCTCCTTTTAATGGCGAAGTTCTCGATATTCAGCCTGATGTTCATGTTGGCGATTGGGTGTCTAAAGGATTCAAGCTAGCCATATTCGCCAATACGCGGGATTGGATTGTTGATACTTATGTTGAAGAGTCCGACTTGTTGCGCTTTGAATTGGGTAGCCTCGGACGCTTTATTGCGGAAACACCGGGAATCGGAGCGATGAAACTGGAGGTTATTTCGATCGATCAGGATGCAAGCAGAACCCTTGTTGACGCTCCACTTGCCGCGAGTTTCGGAGGCCATATTCTTGTCAGGCAACAAAACAATGTGTTGATACCGGAAAGATCGATATTCAGAGTGCGTCTTAAGGTTACTTCTGAAATCGAGAATGTCGGAACAGGTTTTTTACGCGGCACAGTCGTGATTTATGGCTGGCCGCGTTCTTTAATAGGTCATTTTTTAAGATCCGGATTCGGTACTCTGATCCGCGAGCTTGGATTCTGACTTGCTAAAACCCAAGTTTCGAACCAGCTCCAAGGAGGGTGGCGATTCCAAGAATTGCGAATATTCCTGCAGCAATGGTATGCACCAGTTTCATCGGAATTTTGTTGGCAAGTTTGTCGCCGATAAATACAGCGGGTACGTCTGCGATCAGCATGCCGAGCGTTGTTCCAATGACAACGGTGAGCGGAGCTGCGTAATGCGCAGCCATCGCGACGGTTGCAATCTGGGTTTTATCGCCCATTTCTGCCAGAAAGAACGTAATCAGCGTTGCGCCGAATACGCCGAAGCGTTTTGCAACCTGAGTTTCCTCTTCTTCGATTTTGTCGGGGATCATGGTCCAGATAGCCATGCCGATAAAAGACAGTCCAAGAACCCAGCGCAGTACTTCAGGACTGACCGCGCTTGTAATCCATGCGCCTAATGCCCCTGCAAGACCATGATTGATAATGGTGGCGAGAAGAATGCCAAGAATGATCGGAACGGGCTTTTTGAAGCGCGCAGCCAGAATGAAAGCAAGTAATTGAGTCTTGTCACCGATTTCGGCCAATGCAACGACACCGGTTGAAACGAGAAGGGATTCCATGTCAGGTTCCTAGGCCGGATAAGTACGATTGACCACCGCGCATCTCCGGCCTTGTCGGATACGCTGTGGTCAAAGGTCTTGCCAGGTAAGAAACTGCTCACGCCATGATCGATGATCAAGTATGTTGACGTTAGCCTCTAGAAGAAGAGCGGCTACTCCCCAATGACACTTCGAGTATAACCGAAATGAATTTGATTAAATCTCATTCTCTCGGAATTAGACCATGGTCATAGTTTGATTAAAGCTCCTGATCACGATCCGGAGTTGAAAAGTCGTTCGATCGGGTAGTTCTTTTTTACGAACGGTGACTTGATTACGATGTAGCTGAAGTATTTGTCTATGCCGATATTTTGGTCTAGAAGCGCTTCGATAATCGATTGATAGTGGCTGACGCCGCGTGTGATGAATTTCAGCAAATAGTCGTAGCCACCACTTACGAGATGGCATTCGATAACTTCATCAACTTCGCGAATAGCGGCTTCGAATCGGATGAAGTCCTCGCGGTGATGATCCGCGAGGGTGACTTCAGTGAAAACCGTGACGGTTTCGCCGAGTTTTTCCAAACGAATCTCGGCACCGCAGCCAATGATATAACCCGCCTGCTCCAGCCGCTTGACTCTGGCAAGGCAAGGGCTGGCAGACAATCCAACCGCATCGGCCAGATCGACGTTGGTGATTCGTCCATTTTGCTGAAGCTGGCTCAGAATGCGCAGATCAAGCCGATCAATTTTTAAATGGTTAGGCATCATCGGTAGTCGGGTTCGGTTCGTTGTGCGATCCCTAGCTGAGGGCTTTTCTGACCTCCGGCAGGGCAAGGACATCATCCAGTGTTTTCTTGAGTTTGGACTTCATGATGCCGAATTCATCTTCGGTAAAACAGAGTGCAGGAGCGAATCCCAGAATATTGTCCGCAAACGCCCTGAAGATCAAGCCATTTTCATAACCGATCGAAGCGATTTTATCGGACAGATTCAAACTGGGGTCAAATCCGGCTTTGGTTTTCTTGTTGCTAACCAGTTCTAGTGCGCCAAGTAATCCTCTGTGGCGTGACTCGCCTACTAGTGGATGCTCGATCATGCTATCAAGCGCATCGGCAAAGGCAGGGGTTACGCCCTGGGCATGGGCAAGCATGCCACCTTCCTGGTAGATTCGGATAACTTCAAGTGCAACGGCGGCACCGACCGGATGGCCCGAGTAGGTCGCGCCGTGCCCTATGGCTGCGCCTTCAGGTGCGCCGTCTGCGATGCCTGCATAGATTCGTTCGGACATCAACGTCGCACCCATCGGAACGTATCCGGAGGTGAGGCCTTTGGCGATAGTCATGAGATCGGGTTCGACGCCCTCGGCATCACAAGCGAACATGGGACCTGTTCTGCCGAATCCCGTGATGACTTCATCGGCGACAAACAAAATATCCAGTTCGCGACAGGTTTGTGCCATGGCTTTGAGCCAACCTTTCGGGGGGACAATGACACCGCCTGAACCTTGAATCGGTTCAGTGAAGAATGCCGCCACATTATCCGCACCAATATCTGCAACGGCCTTTTTCAATGCAGCTACGGAACCGTTGATCACTGTTTGAGAATCAGCACCAGCTTCGTTTCTGTATGGATAAGGGGATGGAATATAGTGTTGCCATGGCTTTGGTAAGTCAAACCCACGATGAAACGCCGGAAGTGCCGTAAGGCCTGCGCCTGAAGATGACGATCCGTGATAGCCACGCTGCATTGAGATGAATTGTTTTTTCTGCGGACGTCCTACCGAGTTGTAGTACTGAGTAATCAGTCTGATGGCTCCATCAACAGCTTCGGATCCCCCCAAGGTCAAATAGGCGCGCGTCAATGATGCTGGACTGATCTCGACCAGTTTGTCGGCTAAGCGAATCGCCGGTTCGCTGCCAAAATGAAAATATCCAGTCGCATAAGGTAGCTTGCGCATCTGTTCAGCTGCGACTTGCACCACGCTTTCCTGACCATATCCGATATTGACGCACCATAGGCCGGCAAAGGCATCGAGCAGATCTTTGCCCTCAGAATCTTTCAGCCAAGCCCCTTTACCCGACTCCAGGATAGTGACGCCACGCTTTTCGTGTTTGCGCCAAGGGGCAACCGGGTGGATCAGGTGAGCTCGATCCAAGGCAACGAGATTGTCATTTTGATTCGACATGAAAGCATCCTTTAATCAGAATAGAGATACAGTCTGGATTTGTTGTAGGAGGGGATGTGTTTTAAAAATATTGCATCAAGGATAAGGCCAGTTGCTCAGCCAATGCTGCTGCATTCAATGCTTCTGTAGTGCATTGCTATCGTAATTGACAAGCTAAAAGCAGAAGCTGCTTTCTGATGACGATCCCGCTTTGAATTGCTTTATTAATATCCCCTATCACGATCAACCAGGCCGATTAAAGGCTGACCCTGTTCAAAACGTCGAATATTTTCAAGAACGGTGTCAATCGCTGTTTCGGGTTGCGTCATGCTGGCAATATGCGGTGTCACGATCACTTTCGGATGAGACCATAGCGGATCATCTGCCGGGAGTGGTTCGGGTGATGTGACATCCAGGATCGCTTCGGATAGCCGACCACTATCCAGTGCTTCAATCAAATCCTTCGGTTCAAGATGTTCACCCCTGCCGACATGAACGAGAGAAGCTCCTTCGGGCATGAGAGAGAATACATCCCTATTCAGAATCCCTTTGGTGCTTTGCGTCAAAGGAATCAGGCAAACCAGTGTGTCGCATTGCGACAAGAATGAGCCCAGCAAGTCAGTGCCATGGAATGTCGGCACTCCCTCAATTTGCTTGGCCGTGCGACTCCAACCTAGGCATCGGAAGTTCATGAGCCTGAGCTGATTCAGGACAACTTGACCGAGACGGCCCAGCCCCATCACACCTACGCGACGTTTGTTAGCCGGCCAGACTCTAAGGGCTTTCCATACCTTACGATCTTGTTGACGATGGTAGGTTGGCATGTCGCGGTGAATAGACAGTACGGCCCAAAGCACATATTCACACATTGATTGCGTCAATCCCGGCTCGATCATGCGAACAACCGGCAGGTGTTTAGGAAGTGTTTCGAAATTAATTTGATCTACGCCTGCACCGATCGAAAAAAGAATTTCCAGATTGGGAAATTGTTCGGAGATATTTTCGGGAGGCTCCCACACCGTTAGGAAGCGAACTTTTTTCGGGTCTCCGATATTTGGCCAGACTCGAAAGTCGATGTCAGGTGCTTTTTGTGCAAAAAGATCAGCCCAGATTTTTCCGCGGGTAGGTTCAGCTTTATAGATAAATGTCACGTGTTCATGCTCCGCAACCTGAATTCGCCCCGCCTACGCATAGTCATTGCTGGCGAATCTTTGATCGCTCAAATAGGTTTAGCTTATCGATCTCATTAAAACAATCAATTATGCAAATTGAATTTGTGGTTTTATGATTCATCTAACGGTTTGAGTAGTTTGATTGTTTTTTTCTAATTACTTCTCGTTACCACCTCTGGTCTTATTTTAAGGAGTCATCATGTCCCTGATCAACACGCAAGTTCAGCCATTCAAAGCACAAGCCTTTCACAACGGCAAATTCATCGAAGTCACCGAAGCCAGCCTGAAGGGCAAGTGGTCGGTCATGATTTTCATGCCGGCAGCTTTCACTTTCAACTGCCCGACCGAGATCGAAGATGCTGCTGAACACTATGCAGAATTCCAGAAAGCTGGTGCTGAGGTTTACATTGTCACGACTGACACGCATTTTTCGCACAAAGTCTGGCACGAAACTTCCCCCGCAGTTGGCAAGGCTAAATTTCCCTTGGTTGGTGACCCAACCCACCAATTGACCAATGCTTTCGGTGTGCATATTCCTGAAGAAGGTTTGGCACTGCGCGGTACGTTCATCATCAATCCTGATCTGACGATCAAGACTGTTGAAATTCACTCGAACGAGATCGCCCGTGACGTGAAAGAAACTGTTCGCAAGTTGAAGGCTGCACAGTACACCGCTGCACATCCGGGTGAAGTTTGCCCAGCCAAGTGGAACGAAGGCGCCAAGACCCTGACACCTTCTCTGGATCTGGTCGGTAAGATCTAAGACCGACTCGATGCCCTGTTAAATCAGGGCGTTGAGTGCAAGGCATACACTGGCTCAAACTGGAGTGTGCCTTACCCTCAGCCCGATTTTTTCCCATTTTTTAAAGCCAGCCGTTGCGAATGCGAACGGCATGGCAAAGTGTTGTCTGATATTGGAGATTAAGATGCTTGACGATACCCTCAAAACCCAATTGCAAACCTACCTGGGTATGCTCAGACAGCCCATTCGCCTGATTGCCTCGCTTGACGATAGTGATACGGGCTCTGAAATGCGTCAACTGTTGGAGACGATTGTCAGTTTGTCCGACAAGGTTTCGCTTGATACGACCGGCAATGATCGCCGCAAACCATCATTCGTGATTGCTCGTGAAAACGAAACGACGGGTGTGCGTTTTGCAGGTTTGCCGCTTGGCCATGAATTCACTTCGCTGGTGCTTGCCTTGTTGTGGACGGGCGGTCATCCGCCCAAAGTCGAGCAAGATGTGCTTGATGCGATTAAAGCGCTTGATGGTGATTTTGACTTCGAAGTGTACATGTCTTTGACCTGTCATAACTGTCCGGATGTCGTGCAGGCCTTGTCCTTGATGGCGATCTTCAACCCTAAGATCAAGACAGTTGTGATCGAGGGAGGCGCATTCCAGAAAGAAGTGACCGACCGTGAAATCATGGCTGTACCCATGGTGTTTCTGAATGGAAATGTTTTCGGTTCAGGTCGCATGAGTGTGGAAGAAATTGTTGCCAAGCTTGATACTAAATCCGCAGAGCGTGATGCTGCCAAACTGAATGCAAAAGATCCTTTCGATGTCCTGATCGTTGGGGGCGGACCTGCCGGAGCGGCCGCAGCGGTTTACGCGGCACGCAAAGGCATTCGTGTTGGTGTCGCAGCCGAGCGTTTTGGCGGACAAGTCAACGATACGATGGCCATCGAGAATTACATTTCGGTGCTCGAAACGGATGGACCCAAGTTTGCAGCTGCTCTTGAAGCGCAAGTGCGTCACTATGGTGTGGACATTATGAATTTGCAACGCGCTGCAAAAATTATTCCAGCACCTGCAAGCGGTGGCCTTGCTCAAGTCCAAATGGAAAATGGTGGTACGCTGAGTGCAAAGACTGTGATCTTGTCGACCGGAGCGCGCTGGCGCAACGTGAATGTTCCTGGCGAGCAGGAATATAAAAACAAAGGCGTTGCATATTGCCCTCACTGTGATGGCCCCTTGTTTAAGGGTAAACGCACTGCGGTGATTGGCGGTGGCAACTCCGGAATCGAAGCTGCAATCGATTTGGCCGGAATAGTTGAGCATGTCACTGTGATCGAATTTGCCGAGCAACTTAAGGCCGATGCAGTACTGGTGGATAAGCTGCGTAGTTTGCCCAATGTGACAGTGCACACAAATGCACAAACAACAGAAATCACCGGCGATGGCAGCGTTGTAAATGGAATCTCTTACAAAGATCGCGCAACAGGCGCACAGCATCACATCGAGCTTGAAGGGGTCTTTGTGCAAATCGGTCTAGTTCCGAATACCGAGTTTTTGAAAGGCACGGTTGATCTGACCAAGTTCGGGGAGATTGTTGTCGATGCCAAAGGGCATACGAATGTGCCGGGCGTTTTTGCGGCAGGCGATTGCACAACTGTTCCCTATAAGCAAATTGTGATTGCCGCAGGTGAAGGGGCGAAAGCTGCATTAAGTGCCTTTGATCATCTGATTCGTACGACATGAGATGTTGAATAGTTTCTTTAGTTGTACACCCTGTGTTGTACAACTAAAGAATATTCTGCTGCCTGATGGTTGAGTTAGCATTAAACATATAAACTCAATCAAAAATGCCGTTCGCTTACGGGAGGATCGGCTCAAGTATGCAGCAACTCAATCAAATTATTTTTGTGCTGTTCGCACTGATCCTGCTCGGGATTTATGTCAGCACAACTGTCGATACCAAAAGCAAGCCCGACATGTACACCAGCCCATATTGGCGCTGGTCTCTTTTGACGCGTATTGTTTCCTATTCTGCCTGGGGATTCGCTCCCCTGGTTGATGGTAGGTTATTGACCCTGGCCAATATGATGATGATGGCATCGTTGGCACTTCTTTATTTGTTATTTCGAAGTTGGCGTGTCAATGTATCGAGGCGAGTGGAGTTGCTCTGTGTCATTCTGATCATCGTGGCCACGATATGGTTCGATTATCTCAGGCGACAAGATGGTTCATTTCAGGATCGTATGGCGCTGATCGGTACGGTAGTGATTGTTTTGGATGTTTTGTCATTATTCGAACTTTTTAAGATGCACCGGTTTGATCAGTCAGGTGCATTCAAAGTTGTGGTCGGCATGATGGTCATGCAAGTTGTAATGACAGCTTCATTGGTGATTGTGACGCTTGTGCGTAATCAGCACAACGTGAACGTGCTTATTCAGCATCAGTCTTTGATCGTTCTGTGGAGCACCATGAGTGCCCACCTGCTGCTTTATATCGTTGTAAACAGTTACTTGTATCGTCGCTTGCTTTTGAGCAAAAGAAGAGTGCAAGTCGCACTACAGGAAAACAAGCAGGCACTCGATATCACTACGAAAGAAAAAGACGAAATTGCCAGACTACTTGCTGAAAGGGGAGAGTTGATACGCTCATTGATTCAAGCAAATAAAACGGCATTGACCGGGGCGTTGTCTGCGTCGATTGCACATGAAATCAATCAGCCAGTTGGTGCGATTAATCTGAATATTGAGTATCTCAAATTGAAGTTGAGAGATGATTCAGAGCAATCCTTAATGGTCATGGACGTCCTGCAAAGGATTCGTCATGATGCGGACAGGATATTCGCAATTATTTCGAGCATGAAAAAAATATTCCAACAAGAAGAGGTCGAGTCTGTTGAAACGGATTTGAATGAGGTAGTGACAACCTTAAGTCGAATTCTCCAATCGAAAGCGGATGCGAATCAGGTTCAGTGGATTCTGGAGTTAAATGCGAATCAACAAGTTAGTCTGAATCGGGAATCCTTCCAGCAAGTGATTTTGAATCTTGTGAACAATGCGATTGATTCTGCGATTTCCTCCGATCGTACCAACAAGAAAATCAGAGTTGCAACACGAGATGCAGGAGCATCGGTAGAATTAATCGTCTCGGATAACGGCCCGGGAATCTCGGAGGATCAACGAAAGGCGTTATTCAGCTTAATGCAGACCAACAAAGTCAATGGGTTGGGTTTGGGGCTTTGGCTGACACGTTATATAGTCGATAGTCATGCAGGAAGTATCCGCATCGACAACAATCCCGACGGCGGAGTGAGCGTTGTCGTCACATTGCCCGCCTGTCCTCCAGAAGCCTAAAGAGCAATTACGACCTAATCTAGGGTCGCTCCCGACTCTTTGACAACTTTAGCCCATTTTTCGGTTTCACTTGCGATGACTTTACCGAAATCTGCAGGTGTGCCCGGAATCGGTACGCCACCCAATTCAGCCAGGCGATCACGCATTTTCGGATCCGCTAATGCTTGATTGACGACCGCATTCATCCGGTCGATCGCCTCTTTAGGCGTACCCTTGGGCATGCCGACACCGAACCATGCGGTTGCTTCATAACCCGGAACAGTATCGCCCACGGTAGGAAGGTTTGGCATGGACGGTTCGCGTGCGACAGAAGTGACGCCCAGTGCTCGAATGCGTTCGTTTTTGATGTGTCCCGCAGATGAGGGCAGATTATCGAACAGCACTTGCACTTGACCACCCATCAAATCCGTTAGGGCAGGGCCAGCACCTTTATAGGGTACGTGGACCATATTGCATCCGGTCATGGATTTGAAGAGTTCTCCGGAAAGATGAACGGACGTGCCACTACCAGAAGATGCCATATTTACTTTGCCTGGATTTGCTTTGCAATAAGCCAGAAATTCTTGAACGTTTTTAACCGGCAGAGAGTTAGTCACCACCATCACGTTGGGCGTTCGAACCAGGCCGGCAACGGGAGCAATATCCTTGATGAAGTTAAAAGGCAGTTTTTTGTATAGCGATGCGTTGATGCCGTTTGCCGGATTGACCAGCAACATGGTGTAGCCATCGGCAGGAGCATTGATTACATATTCGGTTCCGATGTTATTGCCACCGCCCGGCTTATTTTCGACAACCACTTGTTGTTTCAGGTGGTCGGTCAGGTATTGAGCCATGATCCGTGCCAACACATCCGTTGTGCCACCGGGAGGATATGGCACGACCCATTTAATGGGACGGTTAGGGTAGTCGCTTGATTGAGCCATCGTCGGGCTCGATGCGATCAAGCCAATTAGACCGGCGGCGCCAAGCACCATGGTTGAGGCCAAACGCTTGGTCAATGCGGTGTACTTTTGTTGTCTCATATTTTTCCTCGAATGGTGTGCGAGTCGGGCAAATTGCTCTTTTGGCAAGCCTGCGCAATTACTATATCCTTTTTTGTATATGAAATGTCTGCTATTTATTCGATCCGAAGATTCTCCTGGATTTAAAATGGCTAATTCAACAAGTCCGAGAGAGCAATGATGAGCAATCGAGTTTCGCGTTTATTGCGCATGGCCATCGCAGGTATGGTCTTGAGCGTGCTAGCTGCATGCTCATCGGGTCCTGTCATCAGAACGGATGTGGATCCATCGGCCGATTTTGCGGAATTTAAGACTTTCGCTTTCATGGATCCGCTGGGTACGAGCAAGCCGGGGTACACGACAATATTTTCAGAACGACTGATGCGTGCGACCAGAGTCCAAATGGAATGGAGGGGATATGTTCTGGATGCTTCAAAACCAGATTTATTGATTAATTTCCATGCGAATTTGAGTCAGCGTTCGGATTATGTCCCTCCACCTCCAATGCCCTGGGGGTATGGATATATGGGATTTCCTGCCGGCGGATATTACGGGTACTGGGGCGGTTATCCTATGGCAATGGGACCGAGCGTCATTCAATACACCGAAGGCGTATTGAGGATTGATTTGGTCGATGCACGTCGGCGACAGCTTGTGTGGGAGGGGGTCAGCACTTCCATCGTTGATGATTTGCAGTCTGCGACGTCGGAACAAGGTGTGCAAAGTATTGTTGCGGCGATATTTGCTAAATTCCCTTATCGTGCGGGATTAGGTACAAAGATATCGCCGGAAAAATAAAGGATGGCTCTCTAAACCGTTCTGCGCAGCGCGGCGAAAAACAACTCGGATTGCAGTCGCTCGGCTTGGATCTGGCTGGCGACAAGTGTGGCGATTGAGTTATCGACAGGTGCGAGCGGTTTTCCGGTCGATTGAGCTAGAACCTGTGCTTGACAAGCTCTTTCGAGAAAGTACAGATCATCGTATGCGTAATCGATTCTGTCTGCGCACACAACTACACCATGATTAGCTAGAAAGGCAATGTCGGCATTGCCCATTGCGCGGGCGATGCGTTCGCCTTCAGACATATCCAGAGCCAGACCGTTGTAGTTTCGATCGATTGCCAGCCTGTTGTGAAAGCGCATCGCGTTTTGCGACAGCGTGGTGTCAAGCGCGCGATCCGTCGTCAATGTCAAGGCTGTCGCATAGGGCATATGAGTATGCATCACACAGGCTTTCTTGCAGATTCTGTGAATGGCCGTATGAATAAACATCGCGGTGGATTCGACATCGTGGCGTCCCGCCAATTTGTTGCCCTGATCATCCACCATGACGATGTCGTCCGCTTGAATTTCTCTCCATAGCAGACCACGCGGGTTCAATAAGAAGCGTCCGGACTGGTCAGGCAGTTCAAGACTGAAATGGTTGCAAACGCCCTCGGCTAGCTGGTGTAGAGACGCGGCACGAAGGGCTAGCGCAAGATTTGCACGCAATCCGTTGACGATTTCAGAGTTGAAGTCCATTTTTTGCATGTGCGTTCCGTATATGATGTGGAAAACAGTTTTAAATAAAAATTATCGGGAGACAAGTATTGTGCATGATTTATTGATTCGTGGCGCCGAAGTATTCGATGGCCAAGGCCGTCCCTCCATCATTGCAGATGTAGCGATTGATCAGGGAAAAATCACTCGCATCGGTAAAGTGACCGAATCCGCACGCCAAATAGTCGATGCGTCAGGATTATCGCTGATGCCTGGCATCGTTGATTTGCATACGCATTACGATGCGCAAATTACCTGGGACAACACCATGTCTCCTTCTCCTGCCCTGGGAGTCACGACCGCTGTCATTGGTAATTGCGGCTTTGGAATCGCGCCATGTCCCGCCGATTTGCGGGAAACAATGCTTAAGAACTTGTCGGTTGTCGAAGGAATGGATTTGCAAGCGCTTTTGACTGGCGTGAATTGGGGTTTCGAGTCCTTTGCTCAATATATGGATCAAATTCGCGAGATTGGTCCGTACGTGAATACAGCCGTGTTTGCCGGGCACTCTGTTATTCGTACTGCTGTGATGGGTGAGGCGGCTTCGACTGATGCGCAAGCCACGCCTGAGCAGCTTGAAAAGATGAGGATGCTGGTTAAAGAGGCGATGCAAGCGGGTGCGGTTGGTTTTGCTTCGTCATTTTCGCCTAACCATAGCGGATTTGGTGGTCGGCCGATGCCTTCGACTATTGCTTCGGAGCATGAGTTGCGTGCTTTGACTGATGTACTTGGCGATTGTGAAAAAGGTGTTTTCATGATGGCCACCGGTTCGCGCGCATCACCGGAAGTTATGGAATCGATTGCAGCTTCGACCAAGCGACCAACTTTTATCTCGACAGTGCTTGGAATGTATAACGAAGCCACGCCGACTCTGGGCATGGAGTATTACGAAAAATGCGCGGCGGCGCAGGATCGCGGCAATCCACTTTATATGCTGACTAGTTGCCAGCCTTTATCATTCGATTTTTCGCTGATGGATCCTTATATTTTGCTCAGTCATTCAGCGTTCGATCCGATCAAGGATATGGATGTGAAGGACATGCACAAGGTGTATGCAGATCCCGGTTTTAGAGCTGCATTTCGCGAAAATCTGCGCCATCCTAAACCCGGAATTCTGTTCCTGGGTAATTGGGCCAACATTGAAATAAACCAGGCCGCCACGAAAGAGTTTGTTGAGTTCGAAGGGCAGACAATCAAACAGATCGCCGCTAAGCTGAATGTCGATCCGCTGGATGTGTTTTTCGACATCGCCTTGAAGGAAGGACTGAAAACGCAGTTTGTGGGTAAATTTTTCAATAATAGCGATGAAGGTGTCGCTCCCCTGTTGAAACACCGCGCCGGCGTGATTACTTTATCGGATGCCGGTGCGCATCTGATTTATATGTGCGATGCGGGATTCGGTCTTCATTTTCTGGGACACTGGGTCCGTGAAACCGGACAATTTTCGCTTGCGGAAGGCATCAGGCGTCTGACTAGTCATCCTGCCGATTGTTTCAGAATCGCCGGACGCGGTCGTTTGGTCGAAGGTGCCGCGGCGGATATGTTGATGTTTGATCCCAAAACAGTTGGAATCTCAAGGCTGCAGAAACGAGCTGATCTGCCTGGTGGCGGCTCTCGCATGATTCGCGAACCCAAAGGTGTGCATGGTGTTTGGGTCAATGGAATCATGGTGCACGACGGCACAGACTATGTCATGCACAAAAAGGGTCCCGGTGCAGTTCTGACACAGTTTGACCGTTAAAGGCGCGTGCAGGTGGCAAGTTGTTTTGCCACCTGAAATTTAATCGATCCGATGGTTATCCACCCGGCAGACTGTTCACCAGCGCAATCATGCGTTTTCTAGTCTCGGCATCCGGCAGTTGGCCCACGCCACCGCCTGCATTATCGATTACGTTGGCGGGGCGGCTTGTTGCCGGGGTAATGCAAGTTACCGCCGGGTGACTTGCAACGTATTTAAGAAAGAATTGCGCCCAGGTCGATGCCCCGAACTCTTTTGCCCACGCCGGCACTTCCACGCCTTTGACTCGATTCCACAACCTAGTGCGGCCAAATGGCGCGTATACAAGCACTCCGATGCCGCGATCACGTGCCAACGGCAAAATGGTTTCTTCCGCAAACCGGTCGTCAATTGCATAGTTCGTGCCGATAAAGTCGAGTTTTTCACGCCGCATCGTATCTATCATTTCGGCATATTGGTTTTCGAACGTGGTCGTGATGCCGATGTACTTGACCCGGCCGCCCTGTTTGGCCTCACGCAAGATGGGTAGCTGCACCTTGATATCGCCCATATTGTGAACCTGAATAAGATCGATCACGGGTTTACCAATGCGTTTGAACGAGTTTTCGAGTTGATTTCTTGCGGCAACCGCGTCTGCCGGACCACCTCGCGAAGCGACGTTGAGTTTAGTTGCCCAGAATAGTTTTTGAGCAATGCCAAGCTCTTGCGCGATGCGTCCGGCTACCTCTTCCGATGCACCATAACTTGGTGCCGTATCGAAGACAGTTCCCCCCAGTTCGACCATTTTGCTCATGACCGCTTTGAGCGCCTGCTGATCTTCGCTTCGGGCGACCTGGGCGAAAGTGGCTGAACTACCTAAACCGATGATGGGTAAACGCTGTCCCGACGAGGGGATCGCACGGGTAATCAGTGCCGACTTCGAATCCTGTGCCCAGGCAAACTTGGGCGCAAGCGCCAACATACCTGCGGTGCTTGCAGTCATGCGTAACCATTCGCGGCGGGTTGTCATGTGTTGTCTCCTGTAAGTGTTTGATTTTTTCGTGCATGACCAAGCCATAGGCCAAGTCCCATCCAAATGAGGGCGAGGGGTACCGCGACTCCTGCCAAGCCGGCAAGTCCCATTCCCAACCCTTTGAGCAGACCATCGGCCTGAGATCCGATGACGTCTCCCGCTCGATAGACGAAGGTGTCGATAAATGCCTTGGACTTGTAGCGATCCGAGCGTGACAGGACAGTGAAGAGCGTTTCGCGCGCAGGTCGCATGACGCCCCGCTGCATGGCTTTGAAAGTTGCATCCAGTGCGATGAGTGCCCCTAGCGAAGCGAAAATGGCTAGTCCGATAAATCCCAGCGCAACGCTGATAGGCAGCAATGCAAGCGTGATCGCGACACCCAACTTTCTCATCAAATGGCCTGTCAGCAGTGCCTGCAGGGCGAATGTGGCGATTTGTGAAATCATGTCGATGCGTGCAAAGATTTCGGTTCGCGAGTCAGTATCCAGTCCCAGTTTGGCAACCATGTGCAGTCTGGTGAAGTAAATCAATGTCGCCATCACTGCAACAATGAGGACATAAGCGGAAATGCCAAGTAGATAAGGAGATTTGAAGACCGCGAGGCAGCCCTCCCATGCGCCGCCTCCGATCAGGGATCGGGATGTTGAAGTTGTGGATGCCTGGGTGATGACTTCATCGCGCAATCGGGTCAGATACCATGCGGACAAGACAGCCAGAATCAGAAAGACTGCCGCAACCGGAAGCAGAAACGGTGTGCCCATCGGTTTGGCTAGCAGGCTTGCCAACCAAGGGCCGAAAATTGCGCCCAAAGTCCCTCCAAGCGCGACCGCCCCAAAAAGACGTTCACTTTGTTCAGGGGTAAACCGGTCAGTCATCAATGCCCAGAACAGCATGGTCGCAAACAGATTGAAAACACTAAACCAGACGTAGAAAATCTGCCCCGATGTCTGGCCTACATTCTCGGGAGCCCAAACCAGTAATCCATAGAAAATCAGTAAACCCGCAACGAAAAACAAATAGGTCGCGGCAATGAACACCATGCGTCTAAAGTGACTGACCAGCCATCCGAACAAGGGATTGACCGCCAAGGTGATCATGACGGTGCCTAGGAAAAGCCAGCGAATCGCCTCGATGCCGCGCGCCATGCCGAGTGCCTCGCGTGCCGGGCGCACGACCATGAGTGCAGTGAGGACGCAAAAGAAGAAAAGACCCGAGACAAAGACGGGTAAAACTTCGTCTTTTCGTATATTGGTGAAGGTCGATATAAGGGCCCGCATGAAAACGTATCCTTGGTACTGTGTCTCCAAGAATACAGATAGGCGGCAAAAATTCAAGAAAATCCGCTTTACGAAGCCATTACAATGGATTTTTAGAATAAAAATCAGGAGTCCACCATGTCAGGTCCCTTATCGCATATCAAAGTTCTGGATCTTTCCCGCGTTCTGGCCGCCCCCTGGGCTGCTCAAAATCTGGCTGATTTGGGGGCCGATGTGATCAAGGTTGAGCGCCCGATCAAAGGGGATGATTCACGGGCATTTGCACCGCCTTTTCTAAAGGACGAGGCTGGAAACACGACGCGAGAGTCCGCGTATTTTTGTGCGGCCAATCGTGGCAAAAAGTCGATAACGGTCGATTTATCCAAGCCTGAAGGACAGCAGCTTATCCGTGATCTCGCGAAAAATGTGGACGTGATTTTCGAGAATTACAAGGTAGGTGATCTAGCTAGATATGGTCTGGGTTATGAGGACATTAAAAAAATCAATCCATCAATCATTTATTGTTCGGTGACGGGATTCGGTCAGACTGGTCCTGAAAAAGATCGTCCCGGATACGATTTCATGGCGCAGGGCATGGGAGGGTTGATGAGCGTTACGGGCGAGCGCGAAGATCTGCCCGGAGGCGGCCCGCAGCGAGTTGGCGTGCCGATCATCGATCTCACTACCGGAATGTACGCCAGTATTGCTGTGTGCGCAGCGATCGCGAATCGTGCGCTGACCGGGCAGGGACAATGGATTGATGTGTCTTTGCTTGATTCTTGCGTGGCATTTCTGGCTAACCAGGCGATGAACTATTTCGCCACAGGCGAGTCGCCCAAAGGTATCGGTAATGCTCACCCCAATATCGTGCCCTACCAGACCTTTAAGACGGCTGACGGGGCATTGATTCTCGCTTGCGGCAACGACAACCTTTTCAATAAATTCTGCGAAGTCGCCAATTGCACGCATCTGGCCAAAGATCCCAAATTTTCGACCAATGGGCAACGCGTCAAGCACCGGGATGAAATCACCGCGTTGCTCAACGAAATATTTTTGACCAAAACCACGCGTCAATGGGTCAAGTTGCTTGATGAGGCAGGCGTGGCCAATGGTCCCATCAACAGCATTGCCGAAGTATTCCAGGAACCTCAGGTGTTGGCGCGTGGAATGAAAATCGAGTTGCCTCATGCCGTGGCCGGAAAGGTACCTCTAGTGGGTAGTCCGATGAAGTTTTCAGGTACGCCCATCAAGCATGAAATTCCCCCACCTTCATTGGGTCAACATACCGATGCCATTTTGTCGGAAGTGTTGAAAAAATCCGAGGCTGAAATTGCCGAACTCAAACAAAAAGGGATCGTTTGATTCCGTAAAAATTAAAAAGGAGACCTTATGCTTTACGAGTTAAGAATCTATCATTGTGCGCCAGGACGCCTTCCAGCATTGAATCAGCGGTTCGAAACGATTACGCTGGATTTATGGAAAAAATACGGAATTAAACCTGTCGGCTTTTGGACGAACCTGATTGGTCCGAGCAATCAGAGTTTGACCTACATGTTGCAATGGGAAAGTCTTGCCGAGCGTGAGCAGAAGTGGAACGCATTTGCCAGTGATCCGGAATGGATCGCCAAGCGTAATGCCACCGAGGCAGAAAAAATCATTGTCCAACGCGTTGAGAATCAAATTATGACTCCAACGACGTATTCATTGATGCGTTAGTCCAGACTCCCCGTTCACAACAGTTTCGCCCAGCATGCCTAACACCCGCGCGTCGGTTTTTTCGCTGTTCAACGTTCGTAGTTTTCGGTTTCAATGGCCGGCTGATCTGTTCGCCTCGTGGGCCTTCGAGATGGAGGTGCTCATACTCGGGTGGTACGTCTTGGTCGAGTCAGAGTCCGTCTTTTTATTGGTCGTTTTCGGCGCACTGCAATATGTTGGTTCGATCGTCTCGCCTCTTTTCGGGGTGGCGGGTGACAGAATCGGATACAGGCGGTTGTTTCTGATTACCCGCGGGATATATGCTGTTCTGGCCATTTTGCTTGCTTTGTTTGCGGCATTCGATGTGTTGACGCCTGCCATTGTTCTGGTGATTGCCGGCATTTCCGGCATGATGAAACCGTCCGATATCATGATGCGTTTTGCTTTGATTGCGCATACATTGCCTGCGGGGCAGTTGATCAGCGCACTTGGCGTGTCGCGCGTGACCAGCGACTCAGCCCGGATCGCTGGTGCGCTTGCTGGCGTTGGCGTGGTGGCATCGTTTGGTTTTGATTACGCTTACATTGTCGTCACGTTGTTGTATGCGATTAGTGTATGGCTTGTGTTGGGCATTGATCCGATGCCTGTGTCTGAACACTCACAACAAAGCAAACCGACGCCTTATCACGATCTGGTTGAAGCATTTAAATATGTTTGGAAAAAGCCGGAACTGCTTGGCGCATTTTGTCTGGCGTTTCTGGTTAATGTGCTGGCGTATCCGCTTTATCTCGGGCTGCTTCCCTATGTCGCCAAGAATATCTATGAGATCGGTCAGGCCGGACTAGGCGTACTTGGTGCATCCTACGCGCTGGGTTCGTTAATCGGTTCGCTTGCTGTCAGCACAAATCGCTTTACTACGGGACCAGCTCGTCTGATGCTAGTGACATGCCTGATCTGGTTTGCGATTGATCTGATTTTTGCCCAAGTGACTAACATCTCAATTGGTCTGGTCTTGCTATTTGCGGGTGGTTTTTCCCAAAGTGTTTGTCTGACACCTTTAGCTGGTGTCATGCTTCATTGCGCCGAACCTGCATTTCGTGGGCGGGTCATGGGCATGAGAATGCTGGCGATATGGGGGTTGCCTACCGGATTGATGCTGTCCGGACCTCTTATCGATCAATTTGGGTTCGCGGCGACGGCCACGATTTATTCAGTGTTGGGATTGATACTTACACTCGTCATTGCGATGAGATGGCGAGAGTTGCTGTGGAGTCGCGATGCGCCGGCAAATCAGACGGCGCAATCGCGATGATGTGACGGTTCCTGATTAGCTAGCGAACTGGAAACCCTCATAGCCTTTGGCCGTGACATCGTTGCACACCTTGGTGTAACGAGCTAGGCCACCCGCATAGGGCATAAAGACTTGTGGTTTGCCTGGTACGTTCGCACCCAAATACCACGAGTGTTTAACTGTCGGAAGCAAAGTCTCGTTGGCCACGGCATTCACTTGCTCTTGCCAGTAGTCGCCAGATGCCTCGGTAGTTTCGATGACTTTCAGGCCTTTTTCCTCCATGTGCTTGATGCAATTCGTGATCCAGTTCACATGCTGTTCGATAGCAGGAGGCATGTTGCACAGAACCGAAGGGCTACCCGGTCCGGTGATTGTGAACATGTTCGGGAATCCAGGAACTTGCAAGCCTAAATAAGTGCGGGGACCGGCACTCCAGTAATCCTTGAGCTTGCGATGCTGGCGTCCTTCGATGTCCATCTTGACCAGTGATCCGGTCAAGGCATCGAACCCGGTCGCAAAGACAATGATGTCCACTTCATATTCTTGATCGGACGTTTTGACACCCTTGGCGGTGATCCGCTCGATTGGCGTCTTGCGCAGATTCACGAGATGAACATTTTCACGGTTATACGTTTCGAAATAGTGATCATCGACAGGAGGGCGCTTAGCGGCGAAAGGATGATCGATATCGGAAAGTAGATCGGCAACCTCAGGATTTTTAACCACTTCGCGAATTTTTTTGCGGATGAATTCCGCCGCCTTGTCATTGGCTTCTTGGCTTGTGAGAATATCCTTGAACGCCGCGCGAAACTGGAATCCGCCTTGTGCCCATAATTCTTCGAAAATCTTTTCGCGTTCTTCGTCAGACACATCGAAGATCGACCGATCCTGCATATGGAAAGGATGACCATTCGTGTTTGTGGTCATGATTTCATAGATATCGTCGGCGTGCTCTTTCGCGTACTTTTTGAACTCGCCGGAGAGTTTATGGTGGCGTGCGGGCAGGCTATAGTTGGCGGTACGCTGGAACACGGTGACATGCGCAGCCTGGGATGCAATCACAGGTATGGCTTGTATGCCCGTAGAGCCAGTGCCGATGACCGCGACGCGTTTGCCTTTGAAGTCAACGCCTTCATGTGGCCATTCACCGGTGTGATACCACTTGCCTTTGAAGTCCGAGATGCCTTCGATTTTTGGGAGGTTGGCTGACGACAGGCAGCCCACAGCTGTGATGAAGTATTTGGCGCTGTATTGCTGGCCTTTGTCCGTTGTGATCAACCAGCGATTGGTCGCTTCGTCGAACTTGGCGGTCTGCATGCGCGTGTTCAACTCGATATCAGGTCGCAGCTTGAATTTATCAGCGACATAATTCAAATATCGAAGGATTTCGGGCTGTTGAGGATAGCGTTCCGTCCATTCCCATTCGTTCACCATTTCTTTCGAAAAATAGTACATGTAGGAGTGACTCTCAGAGTCACAACGCGCGCCGGGGTAACGATTCCAGAACCAAGTTCCACCCACACCTGAACCGGCCTCCAGGACTTTGGCCGACATGCCGAGTTTGTCACGTAGACTCAATAATTGGTACATGCCCGAGAAGCCTGCGCCCACGATAATCGCGTCGATTTGCTGCACTGCTGACATAGTTTCGTCTCTCTGTTTGATGATTTTCGTTATGGGTTTCAATTTATTGAAAATTTATTCTTATCGATTGATGATACATCAACAGGTTGCATTGCACCAATAAGGTCTTAGTGCTTGCAAGCTTGCGTACGATAGGTAGAATCTTTATGGGTATCTACAAAAAAACTAAATAAGAATCAATCCACGGAGACAATATGTTTGCTGATCGTTTCATGCGATGCCTTCGCCCCGCCGCGCTGATTGCTCTGACCCTAT
This sequence comes from Sheuella amnicola, assembly GCF_010499255.1. Classification (GTDB taxonomy): domain Bacteria; phylum Pseudomonadota; class Gammaproteobacteria; order Burkholderiales; family Burkholderiaceae_B; genus Zwartia; species Zwartia amnicola. Next base: position 137,920 of record NZ_JAAGRN010000008.1, on the reverse strand, counting down.
GTGCCGCTTCTTCCGAAGCTCAAAATAACTGGCCCAATAAGCCTGTTCACCTCGTTGTGGGTTTTGCTCCCGGTGGGGGGACGGATATTGTGGGTAGGGCTTTGGCTTCCCGACTGTCGGAAAATATCGGCCAGTCGGTGGTTGTCGAAAACAAGGCGGGAGCCGCGGGCACGATCGCAGCGGACATGATTTCCAAAGCATCCCCGGACGGATATAACTTGTTGATGGGGCATTCGAATTCGAATGCAATTTCTCCGTTCGTCCTCAAAAATGTCCCTTATAACCCCGCGACGGATTTTTCTCCCATCACTTACGTCGGCTATGTTCCCAACGTATTGGTGGTGAATGCCTCGTTGCCCGTTAAGTCCGTTGACGACTTGATCAAACTCGCAAAAGCCAAACCGGGTGAGTTGACCTATGGCTCTTCGGGTATAGGAAGTACGCAGCATCTTGCCGGATCCTTGTTTTCGCAGATCACCGGGGTCAACCTGAATCACGTGCCTTACAAGGGAAGCGGCCAGGCGATCGTGGATTTGCTGGCAGGGCAGATCACGATGAATTTTGATACGTTGCCCCCGGTGCTTGAGCAGATACGGACCGGTAAATTACGTGCCTTGGCTATTTCGACACCTCAACGCTTGCCGCAGTTGCCCGACGTTCCGACATTTAAAGAAGTGGGAATTGACGGATTCAATGTGACGAACTGGTATGCCGTGATGGGCCCTAAAGGGATGTCGCCCCAATTGGTCGCAAAAATCGACGAAGCCGTAAAAAAAGCGATGCAGGATCCTGCCACCAAAAAGACCTTGGACTCCCAGGGCTTGCAAACCCAAGGGCCCGCCACTCCAGCTGCATTCGGCGAATTCATCCAGAATGAAATCGCCAAATATCGCCAAATGGTCAAGACATTGAATATCAAGTCGGATTGAAGAGTCATCCGACTTGATTGATCACTTCATTTCGAAGCCCAGGTTGTTCAGGGCCGTGACTAGCCTGTCGCGACCCGACAGAGATTCCGGACCGCGCACGCGGTGCAGCGATTGAAGCTCCCATGAATGCGTGGTTTTCATGCCTTGTTCGGTCGAAAACGCATTCATGCTGGTGTTGTAACCATCGATGACTTTGGCGTGAATAGTCGGGTCGTATTGCTCATGGTGCAATACTGACGCTTGTGGCAATCTTGGTTTGATCCCTGTGGGTTGCGCGGGATCCGGGTAGCCCACGCACATGCCGAACGTCGCAAAGCTTCGTGGAGGCAGGCCCAGCTCTTTTGCGACCTCTTCGGGCTTGTTGCGGATTCCTCCGATGTACACGGTTCCCATGCCCAGGGATTCGGCTGCTACGGCTGCGTTTTGTGCGGCCAGTGCAGAGTCTATCGTTGCAACCATCATCATTTCAAAATAGTTCAGGCCATCGTAGGCCTTCTGATTTTTGTCGCCTAGCGTCTGAAGACGGGAGAGATCGGCGATCCAGACCAGAAAGAGGGGGCATTCACTGATATGGGCCTGATTGCCGGCTAAGGCTGCCAGTCTGTCTTTGCGTCCCTGATCCTTCACTGCAACCACGCTCCAGACCTGCAGGTTCGACGATGTCGCTGCGGATTGAGCGGCAGCCACCAGTGTTTCCAGTGTTTCCGGTGGCAACGGTTGCTTTGAATAAGCGCGTACGGAGCGATGATTCAGCAAGGTTTCGATTGTTTCGTTGACGGTTTGCAATGAAGGTGGATTGGAGCGATAGCGTTCACTCAAGAGTTTTTGGGATTGTGCTGCAGATACTTGTGTCATTTTTTAAAGTCCGATTTCAATATGTGGAAGATAGTGTACATATCATTTATGAATGATTCTTATCAACGTGTAATAATTTCAGGGAGACATTTGACCTTAATTCATACTAAAACGATTCGGTTGTGAAGAAAATATTTTATGGCTGGCGCATGGTTTTTGCAGCCGCCAGCTTGCAGTTTCTCCAGGCAATGATGCTGCATCAAGCCTTTGGCGCCTATGTTGCGGTACTGATCGAACAGAAAGGCTGGAGCAAAACCTCTGTTTCAGGGGCTTCCGCGATGATGTCGATGGAAGCGGCCGTGATCGGACCGATTCTTGGCTGGTTTTTGGACAAGTTTGGTGCTCAGGGTGTAATCAAGGTCGGTGTGTTCATGTTCGGCATTGGTTTTATCCTGCTGAGCATGATCGACTCGCTCGGCCAATTTTACGGGGCCGTGGTGGTGATCGCGATAGGTGCCTCGATGGCGGGATATTTCCCGTTGAACGTTGGTGTCATTCAGTGGTTCGAAAAGAAAAGAGCGCGTGCGCTGTCCATCGTCGGCCTCGGTTTGGCGCTGGGAGGCATGTTCGTTCCAATCATTGCAGGATCGATACAGTATTTCGGCTGGCGCCAGACGGCGTTTGGTTGCGGTGTCGTTGCCATTTTGCTCGGTTATCCATTGGCCAGCATATTCAAGCGCAGGCCCGAGGATTTTGGCATGCATGTGGACGGTATCGCGCCGGCGGAACAGGAAAAAACCGATATTGACTTGAAGGACTATCGTCCGGAGCGTGAGTTTACGGCCCGTCAGGCACTGCGCACCAAGGCGTTTTGGCTGCTGTCGATCGGTCATGCGCTTGCTTTGGTTGTGGTCACGGCGGTCAACACGCATGCGATCAATCACATGCGAATTTCGCTGGATTACACCATCGGACATGCATCCGTATTCATTACTTTGATGACGTTATTTCAGGTGATTGGCGTCCTGCTTGGGGGCTATTTCGGCGATAAGTTTGAAAAAAGACGTGTTGCGGCCATCTGCATGTTGATGCATGCCGGCGGGCTGTTGATGCTGACATACGCGACCGGAGCCGCTATGCTGGTGGTATTCGCCGTGGCGCATGGACTGGCCTGGGGGATTCGTGGCCCGTTCATGCAGGCGATTCGTGCCGACTATTTCGGCCGCCGTTCTATCGGAATGATCCTTGGATTGTCGGCCATGCTGGTGGCAGCCGGTCAAGTTACCGGCCCCCTGCTTGCAGGCATGATGGGGGATGCCACTGGCAATTACCGCCTAGGTTTTACCGTGTTGGCGATTATCGCTGCAAGCGGATCTGTTGTATTCTGGATGGCTCGAAAGCCCCCGATACCAACTTGAGTTTGATTGAATCATGCATTTACACGATTTATCCGAATGGGCGCATGATCACATCTTCGATACGAGCAGCCGGGCCGCAGAAAAAAGTACGCGGCTGGTAATGTGGGTCACCCTCGTGATGATGGTGTTCGAGATCGCTGCGGGTTGGTGGTACAACTCGATGGCATTGCTTGCGGACGGCTGGCACATGAGTTCGCATGCCGTTGCAATCGGATTGAGCGCGTTTGCCTATTCTGCGGCTAGACGCTACTCGCGTGATGCCAGGTTTGCGTTTGGTACCTGGAAGATCGAAATACTGGGCGGTTTTGCCAGTGCGGTTTTTCTGTTGTGCATTGCAGGCCTGATGGTTTTCGGATCAGTCGAGCGCATAGTAGACCCGCAACCGATTCACTATCAGGAAGCCATCGTGGTCGCAGTCATTGGCCTGATCGTCAATCTCGTCTGCGCAATTATTCTTGGACGTGTGCACCACGATGACCATCACGACCATTCTCTGAGTCATTCTCACGGTCATCAACATGAACCAGCGCATGGTCATTCGCATGGCCACGCCCATCATCATGATTTGAATCTGAAATCGGCTTATGTGCATGTGATCGCCGATGCAGCCACATCGCTGTTGGCCATCATCGCTTTGTTGGGTGGGTGGTTTTTAGGCTGGTCCTGGCTTGATCCTGTCATGGGTCTTGTGGGCGCAGTGCTTGTGGCCGTATGGGCAAAAGGTTTGATACAGGATACGGGCAAAATCCTGTTAGATAGGGAGATGGATCATCCCGTTGTGAATGAAATTCGGGATGTTGTGGAAGGGATCACTAACGATGGTGAAACCAAAGTGACTGACCTGCATGTCTGGCGCGTAGGCAAAACCGTGTATTCATGCGCGTTAACGGTGGTCACGCATGACTCGACCTTAACGCCATCCATTATTCGGCAAGCTTTGTCGATTCACGAAGAAATCATTCATTCGACCATAGAAATCCATCTTTGTCCGGATGCGCATGCCTGACTTGAACTGCTGGTTATACGGATAGCGAATCCGGATTTAAAGGGGATCCAACGGAGCGTTCACTGCGGCATCAGTATGCATGACACCTCCACGAAGTCCGGGGACCACGGTGCCATAACGCTGGGCGAACACTTCGGGCAATGGCCTGGCCAATGGGGATGATAGCCAGAGACGCAGCAGATGACGTTTCTTTGCGGGGTCGCTCCAGTCTTCGAATGCGGTGCGATCGTGCAGAAGAGTATGGTTATGAACAAATTGCATGTCACCCGGTTCGAGTCGCATCAAAAAATTCAGTCTGGGATCGTTTGCAAGATGATCGAAGCAATCGAGCGCCTCGATATGCAGCGGGGTCAAGCGCATTGCATCATTGAAGCGTTGTGCCGAATCAATGTACTGCCTTTGGTATATTGTGGACATCAGTCCTTGATGCCAGTTGAAGACGGGTATTTCGAAATAAGGTTTCTGTCCGACCGGCACTTCCCCACGTCGATCGGTTGCGATCGGATCAAATAGAGCGGCAGCCAACTCGGGATGATTGCGACGCATTTCGTTATAAAGTGTGTTGGAAGAAACCAGCGCCGAATCTCCTCCCGCCTTTGCCTGTTGCAGACAAACCAGGCCGACAAGATCGCTTGAATCCGTATGATAGGTTTGTCTTTCATGCGTTTGGTAGATGCGAACATTGGGATCATCTGCTCGAAGTCCCATGTCGATCACGTGTCCCAATAAATGGCCTTTGGCGTTCTGAGGTCGAGCGTTTCCGAGATGGGATCCCAATCCATAAAATACTGCCGCCGTGGTTCTTCGGGACCATATATCGACTGGGAGTGATTTCACCAAAGCAAAACCCGGTCCGTCTATCAAGAAATCATGGATAGCGCGCAATCGAGGTGCAAGAGTCGGTAAAACAAAACGGTCGCGTGTAATGTCCGCTATATTTTCCGATTGGTCCAGGCAAGTGGATGCGGCTTGCTCAAGCTCTTTGATTTCATTGTCATTCAGAGTGAACAACCAATTGCCACTGTTTTGTATGCGCGGACCTAGCCAGGCCGAAGGTGTTTCGATTTCGGGGGGTAAATCTTCAACGCGCATAGCAAACCTCATGTATTGAATTCCGTATATTTCCGATCAATTTAAGTCAGCTCTCTGTTTTTTTCCAAATCGGGAAGAAACCAGGCGACTATCCCCAAGGCTGGCAGATAGGAGCAAAGCTGGTAAATGAAACTAATGCCTTTGAAATCGGCGATGTATCCCATACCCGCGGCGCCCAAGCCGCCAAGCCCGAAAGCAAATCCGAAAAACAAACCCGACACCAATCCGACGCGACCCGGAATAAGTTCATGTGCATAGACAAGAATGGCGGGGAAGGCGGATGCCATGAGTAACCCGATAATAATAGTGAGTACGGCAGTCCAGAACAGATCAGCATAAGGCAACATCAGCGTGAAGGGCAGGGCTCCAAGTATCGATATCCAGATCATGGGGCGTCGACCGATTCGGTCGGTGAGAGCGCCCCCAAGCAGCGTGCCGACCGCGATCGAGGACATGAAGATGAACAACTGAATCTGTGCCGCTTTGACCGTGATATCGAAGCGCTCGATCAGGTAAAACGTGAAAAAGGAGGTCAGGCTCGAGCTATAAACGTTTTTGGAAAACAACAACAGCATCAGAATGCCGATTAGAAACAAGACACGCACCTTGGGCAAATCATGTGCCTGCACTGATTTGTGCGCACCGGCTTTGCGTGCCACCGATCGGGCCCTGTACCACAGGCCGATTCGGGTCAGAATCATCATGGCGACGAGTGCTGCCAGAGACACCCAGGCTATCGCCCCCTGTCCTCGAGGCAGAACAATAAAAGCGGCAAGCAAAGGACCAACGGCCTGCCCGAGATTGCCGCCAACTTGAAAAAATGCTTGCGCCGAACCGTACATGCCACCGGATGCCATGCGAGCGACACGGGATGCTTCCGGGTGAAAAATGGCGGACCCTGTGCCGACCAGAGAGGCGGCAATGAGAATCAACGCATAGTTGTCTGCGACAGATAGCAATAACAAACCGAGCAATGTCGAACACATGCCAAAAGCCAGTGAGAATGGCTGTGGTCGTTTGTCCGTGATGAAACCGACAGTCGGCTGAAGAAGTGAAGCCGTGATCTGAAACGCAAGCGTAATGATGCCGATTTGAGTGAAATCGAGTGCGAACTGTTCTTTAAGCAAAGGATAGAGCGCCGGGATCAGCGATTGCATCAAATCATTCAGCAGATGGCAAAAGCTTAATGCGATCAGGATCGGCAGCGCAGCCGCTTGGGCGGATGCTCCTGTCGAAGCCACTTGGGGTGATGTGACATTACTCATTCAATGTTCCGGTCCGCTCGCTGGCGTCAAATATGTGGTTTCATCAAACGCTGCGTTCTCATCATGGCGTCAGATGCATTCGTCCCACTATAGGTGAAGGATGTGGTTTGTGCCAGATGTTTGAAAGCAAAAAGGACCGGGTTATAAGGTGGCACGATTCCGGTGGGCTATGATGATCGGATAGCACCCGAAAATTGTGGTGCCAAAGCATCAAGTTTTAGGATTCCAAGCATGAGTCAATCCGAGCCTATTCGTTTATCGTCTCTCGCACACGGTGGGGGATGTGGTTGCAAGATCGCTCCTGGTGTTTTGAGCGATATCCTGAAGTCGGTTCCTTTTCGTTTGCCTGACCAATTGCTGGCCGGCAATGAGAACAACGAAGATGCCGCAGTATATCGGCTCAATTCGGAGCAGGCCATCATCGCGACGACTGATTTTTTTACGCCAATCGTGGATGATCCGTATGACTTTGGACGAATTGCCGCGACCAATGCAATTTCGGACGTGTATGCGATGGGAGGCCAGCCTATCTTCGCCTTGGCATTGCTGGGGATGCCCATTAATGTTTTGCCGCTCGATGTCATTCGCAAAATTACCGAAGGCGGTCAGTCGGTTTGCGCGCAAGCCGGCATTCCTATCGCGGGCGGGCATTCGATCGACACCGTAGAGCCGATTTATGGGCTGGTTGTACTGGGTTTGGTTCATCCCGACAAACTTAAGCGCAATAATGGCGCCAAGGTGGGCGATAGCCTGATTCTCGGTAAACCGCTTGGCGTTGGCGTGTTGAGTGCAGCGCTCAAACAGCAGAAGCTCTCAGCCGAAGGCTACGCTGCGATGTTGCGTTACACCACCATGCTCAATACGCCCGGTATTGCTCTGTCTAATATGGCTGGTGTGCATGCCTTGACCGATGTGACAGGTTTTGGGTTGGCTGGGCATTTGCTTGAAATGTGCCGGGGAGCCGGCGTGCAAGGACGCGTGAACTGGTCAGATGTCCCTTTGATTCCTCAAGCTGTGGAATTCGCCAAACAAAAGGTTGTAACGGGAGCGTCGGGTCGCAACTGGCAGGGATATGGGGCCGAGGTGAGCTTGCCGGACGCGATGCAGGATTGGCAAAAGAATCTGCTGACGGATCCTCAGACTAGCGGAGGGCTTCTTTTGGCTTGTTCCCCCGATGCGGAATCTGAAGTATTGCGGCTATTCAAAGAGCAGGGCTTCGAAGACGCGCGCAAAATCGGATCGGTCGTTGAAGGCCGAGGAATCGCTGTGAATCTCTAACTATTTTGCGCGGTCCCGGATGCAGATTGGTGTTTGCATCCGGAACGAGCGCAGGTTAGACCGAAATAATCCGGCTACCGAATTTACTCTGCCTTCACATTCGCCGTTTTGATGACGGCACCCCATTTTTCAATTTCATCCTTCAAGAATACTTTGGCCTGATCTGGCGTGCTTCCGATCGGGATGATGCCAAGTTCGTTGAAACGATCCTTGATTTCTTTTGATTCAACTACCTTGGCAATCGCCTTGGACAATTTTTGGACCACTTCAGGAGGTGTATTGCCTGGTGCTAAAAACATGACCCAGCTTGAAGACTCGATGGCAGGGCCACCACTTTGGGGGAGTGTTGGAACATTGGGCGCGACAGCCAATCTGTCCTTCGCAAACATGCCCATCCCGTTCACCTTGCCGCTATTCAAGTGCGAAACCATCGAGCTTGGCACATCCACAAGCACCTGGATATTGTTAGCCATCAGGTCAGCAAGAGCAGGGGCTGTTCCTTTGTAGGGGATGTGAACCATTTTGATGCCCGCAGTGTGGGCAAGCAGTTCGGAAGTCAAATGGGCTGCGGACCCGACCCCGGATGATCCGAAGGAAACTTTGCCAGGATTAGCCTTGGCGTAAGCGATCAGTTCGCCTACGGTTTTCGGCGGAAAGTCCTTGCTTGTCGTCAGAATCAAAGGTGAGATGGCAACCAGTGAAACCGGGGCGAGTGATTTGAAATGGTCAAACGGCAATTTGCCCGCATACAGGCTTGCATTCGCGGCATGGGCGGTAATTACTGTCAGAATCGTGTAGCCATCCGGATTCGATTTGGCGACAGTATCTGCGCCGATGATCGAGTTCGCACCAGGTTTGTTTTCGACAACGATGGTCTGACCCAGCTCAGCTTGAAGTTTCGCTGTGACCATGCGCGTGACGTTGTCGGTGAAACCACCCGGGGTGTAGGGGACGACCCAGCGAATCGATTTGTTCGGGTAGTCCTGAACATTCGTGGCAGTTTGCGCACTGGCCATGGATCCGATGAGCGCGACGGCAAGGGTAACCAACGATTGTTTAAGTAATTTCATATTTGTCTCTGATGATTGGATGAGAAGGCCCAAATTATTGCGCATGAAGCGATTGAATTCAGCAAGATAAACATCATTCGGGATATCCCGCAGAAGATACCGCGAAGCTTGCCAGTCAGTAAATCGGGAATTACCATGCCTGAACGAATCAAATCTATAAAAGCCGGAGACCTGAATGCAAAATCGACGTGAGTTCTTGTTGTCTGCTAGCGCTTTAACCGCAGGGGCTATTTTGCCGTCCATGGCTATGGCTCAATCTTATCCGACTCGAACGATTAAATATATCTGTCCCTGGCCGGCCGGTGGTTCAACGGATGTTGTGATGAGAGCATTAGCCGAAAGCGTCGGAAAGATTCTCAAGCAAAATGTGATCGTTGAAAACAAGCCCGGCGCAGGGGGGCTGCTTGGTGCGGCCGAATTGGTGAATGCCAAGCCCGATGGTTATACCCTGGCGCAAATTCCCGTTGGCGCGTTTCGTATCCCGCATATGCAAAAGGTGCAGTTCGATACGCTGAACGATTTCACTTGGATCATATGTTTAACCGGATATACGTTTGGATTGGTCGTTCGCGAAGATTCTCCAATTAAAAATATCAAGGATCTGGTTGCATTCGCAAAAGCCAATCCAGACAAGTTTACTTATGGTACGCCCGGTACGGGAACCAGTCCCCATCTTGCGATAGAAGAATTTGCCCAGCGTGCGGGGATCAAGTTGTCGCACATTCCGTACAAAGGAAATGCGCAAAGTTTACAAGCGGTTCTTGGCGGCCATGTCATGGGGATGAGCGACTCGACAGGCTGGGGGCCGTCGGTGGATTCGGGCAAGCTCCGTTTACTGGCTACCTATGGAAGCAAAAGGACAACCAGGTGGCCCAATGTGCCCACGTTAAACGAACTTGGTTACGAGACGGTGTCGGACTCACCTTATGGTGTCTGCGGTCCCAAAGGGATGGATCCCAAAGTCGTGAAGATTCTTCACGATGCATTCAAAAAGACGCTGGATGATCCGGCTGTTCAGAAGATCTTCAGTCAGTACGATCAGCCCGTGATCTATATGGATACCGCCCAGTACACCAAGTTTGCCCGGGATACATTCTTTGCGGAGAAGAAAATGATAGAGAAACTTGGTTTGGCCGGCTCCTGAATCACAAATGGATGAGTGTTGACGGTCACGATGCCGGACTTAATCTTCAAAGGGCTTTTTTGATTAATTCCGGATAAGGGCCGTCACGTAGCTCGAATCGTTCGAGTACCTGACGGGCGACCTGTTTACGGCTGATCTTTCCCTGCGGGTTTCGAGGCAGAGACTCGACTCCGATAAAGTGGCGTGGCCGCTTGTGTTTGGACATATCCTTTAATAGATCGCCACACAGATCCTCCCATCCGGGTTTCTCGCCTTCAGCGACAGCGATGATGATCTCTCCCCAATAATCCGAGGCAATTGAGGTCACGCATATTTGCGCACATAAAGTGTTGTGGACCAGTTGCGCTTCGATTTCATCCGGATTGACGCGATAGCCTCCGGTCTTGATCACATCGGCGACGCGTCCGGTGAGCACCAATCGACCTTCCTGGTCAAAATGTCCCAAATCCCCTGTTTGGTGCCAACCTTCTGGGGCATGAGGAGCGAATCCTGTTTCTGTAATGAGTCCGGATGATATATGGGGCGATCGTAAATAAATTTCCCCGTCCTCTTGCTGATTTGCGGTCGGTTCAGCACTGACTGATGCATCAGCCGGTGGATGGACGATTTTAATTTCCACTCCCGGTGCGGGCCATCCGACACATGCGCCGGGTTCGATGTGATCCCGATCGAAATATCGCTGTGTTTGTGCACGATCCAATACTGCAATCGGATTGACGCATTCCGATTTGCCGTAAGTGATGCGAATGTTCGGTCCAAACATTTTGGCAGCTCTTCGATACATCGCCGGTGCTAAAGGTTGCGTGCCGGTGAATACACATTTGATGCCATCGAAGTGTCGTCCTTCGAAGGCCGAGGTGATTTTTGCCAATACGGTAGGTGGTGCAAAAATGGCCGACAAACTATTGCTGTTAAGAAGCGGTTCGATTCGGTCAGTGTGCACGCCTGGATGAATGATGATTGTCCCCCCAAAATCGCACCACGCGTAGGTGAGCAAGGATGCGCCGTGAACGAATGGGGTCATCAGCAAAATCTGTTCGCCCGCAGAAGGTATGAAAGGCATTTCGGCTTTTAGCAGTTGCTCACCCATCCAGCGCGCGGCGTGCGAGTAGCGCACGCCTTTCGGTTTGCCCGTTGTGCCTGATGTAAACAGGATACGACCTGCCTGATCGCCTGCAATGGCTGGCAGGGTTCGGAGGGGTGAATGCAGTGTTTTAAATTCAGGTGATGCCGCGAGCGTATCGATATCGATGGTTTGCAATCCGATGCTTCTTAATTCATCCTCGCGCTCCTTTTTTGTTATCACGCTGTCGAAACCGGCAAGCTTGGCGCACCATTGAATTTCATCTAGGGTATAACCCCAACTCAGTGGTGTTTCGGCTGCGCCGTTCATTCTGATACCGTATGATGCCCATACTGCCTGAACGGAGTTTGGTAGTAGGGATGCGATCGCTTTGCCGGGCAGGTGATCGCCCCGATTCAGATAAGAGGCAAGCGCATGCGCGTAAGTGCAAAGCTGTCTGAAGCTGAGCGACTCGCCGGCCATATCGATGGCGGCCGGGCGATCGCCAAAGCGTGCCGATAAAGTATTTAATGAACTGGACCAGGAGACAAACATGAAAAAAGATTCCCTTCTAGATAATGGGCATCGTGATGTGCAGCAAACGGTGAGACAGTCACGCAGAAGATTACTCGCATCCGCATCGATTGTCGCTACTGCGAGCGGCATCGGATTTCCGATGGTTGCTCGTGCGCAATCCGCGTATCCTGCCAAGCCGATCAAGATGATCGTACCCTGGCCACCGGGTCAGGCGACCGATCTTGGCGGGCGTGCGCTTGCGTTGGGTCTTGCCCGTGTCTTGGGTCAAAGTGTGGTTGTCGAGAACAAGGCGGGTGCGGGCGGCATGATCGGAACTGATATGGTGGCTAAATCACCGGGTGATGGATATACGGTTTTAGCTGCATCGAGCGGGCCGGTCACTGTGAGTCCGTTGTTGCAACCCACCGCATATAACCCGGATGCTGATTTGGTGCCTGTCTCGATGATGGGGCTATCGCCATATGTGCTGGTGACCGCGCCGGATTTTCCTGCCAAGGACGCTGCCCAGCTTGTCAAAATGATCAAGGATAACCCCGGCAAGTACACTTTTGCTTCGTCCGGTACGGGTGCAACTGCGCATTTGATTGCAGAATCATTTAACTCAGCACTTGGCCTTAAAGCCGTTCATGTCCCGTACAAAGGCTCCGTGCCTGCTTTGACCGATGTGGTGAGCGGTCGCGTGACTTATTGTCTGGAGACGGCGGCTTCAACCATGCCATTCGTGAGGGATGGGCGCGCCAAGGCTTATGGCGTGTCTTTACTCAAGGGGAGTGTGGTGACGCCTGGTATTCCACCTTTGGCGACGGCAGCGGGTATTCCAGGGTTCGATCTAGGTGCCTGGCTGGGAGTGATGGTGCCGCGAGGCACCCCGGCTGAGATCGTGGCCAAATTAGATGACGCCGTCAAAATGACGATGCAATCGCAGGACGTCATTGAAATCTTCCTGCGAATCGCTGTCGAAAATGATTATCGATCCACGGAAGATTTCAAACGATACCTTAAAGACATCACCAAGCAGTTTGCTGATGTGATCAAGCAAAACGACATTAAGATCGAAAAAACCTGATCACGTCTTTGAAATATCTTTCGAAATGATGTTCGAAATAAACCCTTCAGGCGTTTCAAGTTCGAACATCAGCGAATAATGATTGAGATTTTCAAGAATATGGAGCCCCACCTTACAGCCTTGGCGCTTGAGGTGGTCGGCCATATTTTTTGACTCACCGATCCAGTCGCGCGGTTCGGCACCACCGACAATTACTTCATAATCGATGCTCGGATCGAATTTGTAGTTGATCGGACTCATTGCCTGTACTTGATCAGGCCTGAGTTTGACCTCCTCATTCACGCTGATGTGCAACACCGGCTCGACATTGTAGACGCCACTGAGCAGATAGGCTTTCTTGATGATGCCCGGGGCCAGTTGATAGGGTTGACCTGTCTGAGCCAGAACAGCGGCAATCAGATGCGCGCCGGCGGAGTGACCGAATACGAAAATGTTCTTTGCATCAAAACCCCAGGCATCGGCCTGGGCGGCGATCCACTCAAGGCCTTCTTTAATTTGCAGCACGATGTCGGGCAACTCGACTTTCGGGCACAGATCGTAATTCATCACCGCTACGGCACAACCCGATGGCATCAATCCGTTGGCCACAAAGGTGTAATCTTTTTTGTCTCGTCCGCGCCAGTAACCACCGTGAATGAAAATGGCCAAGGGACTACCGCGTTTAACGGAAGGAAAGAAATCCAGATCGGCTAATGGTCCCTTGCCGTATCTGACATCGCTTTCGAAAGGGTAGCGTTTGCGCGCCGTTTCGCTTTGCTCCTCGCCGCGACGTATGTAAATATCGACGTCCGGTACTGTTGTTCTGGGGTTGTACTGCAGTTCGATCTTCTCAATCATTGCTAAGGGCCTTGATGTGACGGGGTAAAAAAAAGCATGACTCGAAAGTCATGCTTTTTTAAACTAAAAAACGATTTAAAGCAGCAATCTTTATGCTGCAGCCGCTTCTTTTACGGCCTGAGTTTCTTTCATGCCTTCTTTGACTTTGCACTTGAATGTGCTGCAACCGTTGATGAGGTTGAAGTTTTCAAGGGTGCCACCGCAACTGAAGTGGTCCGTGAACATGTTGCCAACTGCGTAAGTAATGCCGGCAGACGTGGCTGCCAACGCAGTGCCAGCAAGCAACAAGCCGATACCTGGGACGACTTTCATCGTAGTGGATGCCAGTACCGGAGCGAGCATACCCGCACCCAGACTGCTGATCAGACTAATCACAATGGGACGCGCCAGCGATTTGTTGAAAGGAACGTCATATGCCAGGCACAATTCATTGATCATTTTGAGCTGCACGCCGGTGATGGCGACCAAGTCAAAGCCGGGAACTGGAATCAATCCGGCGCCTGCCGACCAAGCGACGTTGTTTTTGACGATTTCTTTGGCTTTTGCCAATTGGGCTTGGGCATCAACCGGAGTTTTCTCAATTTCAACTGCGGTGACGTCGATTGTCGAGTCAGACATGAGTATTTCCTTTAAATTGGGAGGTAGGTCTGGCTAAAAAATACAGCGAGAAAGTAATTAATTTAAATAGCTAATCACGGTAGTACGACATTTGGCTTAGATTAACATGAACCGATTGAAAAAAATCAATTTTTTCAATTGCTTGAATAAAAAATGCCTGGATATCTTCCAATGAGAAATCAACTTGTGGGATTTTGGCCCGAATCTCAGTGGAATTGAGCGAAAAAGGTGAGCCGCATCAAGCATATTTGGTTGTTTTGTATATAGAATAGAATGGTTCTATCCGTCGGTTATGAATGGAGTTAGACAAAAAAAATGATTAGGGAAGAGAGATGAGCAATATGCGTTTTGAATCGCCCACAACAGCTGAGGCAGCCGCAGCACTGCTAGCAGGTTCATCGGGGCTTGCAAAAGTGCTTTCCGGAGGGACTGACATACTAATCCAGATGCGTGCGGCAGTTGTCAAGCCTGAGTTGCTTGTCAATGTCAAAGGCATTGACGAAATGACCTCCGTGAAGATTGAAAACGGCGGCTATCGATTTGGTGCCGCCGTCCCATGCATGTCGCTGGTCGAAAACAAGGAATTTGCAAGCACCTGGCCGGGCGTGATCGATGGCGTCAACCTGGTGGGGTCCGTTCAGGTGCGCGGGCGTGCCTCGGTGGGTGGCAACCTTTGCAATGCTTCACCTGCGGCTGATACGGTACCAGCCATGATTGCGGCTGGTGCAGTGGCAACGGTTGTGGGGCCCAACGGGCGTCGCGATATTCCGGTTGAGCAAATTACAACCGGTCCCGGCAAGACTTCGCTGGCAAAGGGTGAATTGGTTGCTTCATTTTATTTGCCCAAACGTCCCGCTCGCTCGGGTGATGCGTATATGCGCTTTACGCCGCGATCTGAGATGGATATCGCGGTGGTGGGAGTTGGCATCAATCTGACGCTCGACGAGAAGGGAGTTTGCACTGCCGCGCGCGTCGCGCTGGGTGCAGTGGCTGAAAAGGCGCTGCTGGTCCCCGAGGCAGCTGCAGCGCTGATCGGAACGACTGTGGATGAAGCTGCACTGGATAAGCTGGCAGCTGCTGCGAGTGCCGCTGCACGTCCTATCGATGACAAACGAGGAACCAAAGTGTTCCGTATCAAAATTGCTGGTGTGCTGGCTCGCCGTGCGGCTGTTGTGGCACTGAACCGTGCCCGGGGGAACAAATAAATGTCTAAGCAACACGTTACTACCACTATCAATGGCAACGCCGTTGAGTTTCTGTGCGACAACAAAGATACGCTCTTAAACGTCTTGCGCAATGATCTGAACATGACCGGCACGAAAGAGGGGTGTGCAACCGGTGATTGCGGCGCGTGTAGTGTCACGATCGATGGTCGTTTGGTTTGTTCCTGTCTTGTGCTTGGCGTCGAAGCCGAAGGCAAGAAAATCGAGACGATCGAAGGTATGTCCAACGGTACGGAATTGCATGTTTTGCAGCAGAAGTTTCTCGAGCATGCCGCGCTACAGTGCGGTATCTGCACGCCAGGTGTCTTGATTGCTGCTCGTGCGCTGCTTGAGCGCAATCCCGATCCGACCGAAGAAGAGGTTCGCTTCTGGTTGGCCGGAAACCTGTGCCGCTGCACGGGATACAACAAGATCATTGAAGCGGTACTGGATGCCGCTCGCGAAATGCGCGGAGCCTGATCATGCTGACACAAACCAAAAACGTCGCCAAGAAGTTGAAAGTTGTTGGAACCAGTCCGATTCGTCCGGATGGTGTGCCCAAAGTGACCGGTCTTGCACAGTATGGTGCGGACTATTCATTGCCTGGCATGTTGTGGGCCAAGGTCTTGCGTTCACCCCACGCTCACGCCAATATTCGCTCGATCAATACCGCCAAGGCGTTGGCTTTGCCCGGCGTGAAGTGCATCATCACCGGCCCGGATTTGCCTGAGCAAAAATTCGGTTATCAGGGACCAGATCGTGTAGCCGTCAATTACTGGCACATGACTCGCAACATTCTTGCACGCGAAAAGGTGTTGTATGAGGGACATGCTGTTGCTGCGGTTGCCGCGACCACGCAAGAGATTGCCGAGCAGGCCCTTGGGTTGATCGAAGTCGATTACGAGGTGTTGCCGCATGTGATCGATGTGGATGAAGCCATGGCAGAAAACGCGCCTTTGCTCTTTCCCGACATGATCACGCGTGACGTCGAGCCTGTACCAACTAAACCCTCCAACATCGCCAAGCGCACAGAGTTTTCGATCGGTGATCTTGCCGCAGGTTTTGCGTCAGCCGATGAAATCGTCGAGATGAGTTTCAAGACCGCGCCTGTTCACCAAGGCTATATCGAACCACATGCTTGTTTAGCTCGCTACGGAGCGGATGGCCAGGCCGAGCTGTGGTCATCGAGTCAAGGTCATTTTGTCGTGCGCGGTTACACCGCAAAGTTGCTGAACATCAACCTGGCTAATTTGCTGGTCCATCCTGCCGAGATTGGTGGTGGATTTGGCGGCAAGACGGTGGTGTATGTCGAACCGATTGCCCTCGAACTTTCTCGTCGCGCCGGTCACCCCGTTAAATTGCAGATGTCGCGAGAGGATGTATTCAAGGCTACCGGTCCGACTTCGGGTGCATCCATGACGGTCAAAATCGGCGTCAAGAAGGACGGCACTATTGTCGCTGCTGACGGTTTGTTCAAGTTTCAGGCTGGTGCATTCCCGGGGTCCCCGGTAATTAACGCAACAATGTGTTCGTTTGCGCCTTATGAAATCCCCAATGTGCGTTCAGTAGGATACGACGTCGTTTGTAATCGTCCTAAATCTGCCGCTTATCGTGCTCCGGGATCGCCTATTTCGGCTTTCGCCGTGGAAAGCGTGCTTGATGTGCTGGCGCACAAGATCGGAATGGATCCGATCAAATTGCGACTTAAAAATGCTGTCAAGGCCGGTTCGCCCACATCATGGGGACCGAAGCATTCCCACGATGGTTATGCCGAAACACTTAAGGCGTTGCTCGACCATCCCGAATACAACAAGCCATTGGGCAAGAATCAGGGGCGTGGCGTTGCTTCCGGTTATTGGTTCAATGGCGGTGGCGAGTCGACAGCCAGCGTACACATCAACGAAGATGGATCGGTAGCGATCGCCACAGGCAGTATGGACGTTGGTGGTTCGCGCGCGTCGATGGCATTGATGGCTGCCGAAACACTGGGCATCAATTACGAAGATGTGCGATCGACTGTGGCTGACACGGCAACGATCGGGTACAACCATGTGACGGGCGGCTCTCGTGTGACATTTGCCACCGGTAAGGTGGTCGTGGAAGCTTGCGAGAAGATTATTGATGAATTACGTTTGCGTGCCGCACTCATGTGGGATGTGGATGTGACCGGTGTGATCTGGGAAGATGGATATGCCAAGCCGGCAGACAAGAGTGTTGGTGATTTCGCTCCACTCTCGCTCAAGGAAATTGCGGCTAAAAAGGCCGTGACGGGTGGACCGATCGGCGTTGAAGCTTCCATTAACGCAAGCGGTATGGCACCGGGATTCGCGTCCCAGTTCGCCGATGTCGAAGTGGATCCTGAAACCGGTGCTGTCAAGATTCTTCGTATCGTCTGCGCACAGGATGTGGGTCGTGCGATTCATCCCAAGTATGTTCAGGGGCAGATACACGGTGGCGTCGCGCAAGGTATCGGTTGGGCTCTGAACGAGGAATATATATACGACAAGAATGGCCGTCTGGCCAACGCAGGTTTCCTGGATTACAGGATTCCGGTTGCCTCCGACCTTCCCATGATCGAAGCGCTGATTGTTGAAGTGCCTAACCCGAATCACCCTTATGGTGTCAAAGGAGTTGGTGAGGCTAACATCGTTCCGCCCATGGCTGCGATCGCCAATGCGATCAAGGCCGCAACGGGTTGTCGCCTGACCGAGCTGCCTATGTCGCCGCCACGGGTGCTTGCCGCGATCGATGCGCATAATGGTCGTTGAGTCTGTCCCCGAAAGTTCGATCCGGGTCGTACTGCTAGGCGGTTTTAGCCGGGCGTGGACTAACGGGGTCAAAGAGTTCACCGTTCACGCGAAAAGCGTGCGCGGTGTTCTCAACGCCATGGATAAGATGTATCCGGGAATGGGCGAAGCGCTGGAAGAAAATGCCAACATCGCGATTAACGGCGTGATTCACGAAGTGGTGTATACCGAACCCGTTCCTCCCGGAAGTGAAGTGTTTTTTATTCCCCGAATCGAAGCGGGTTAATAAAAGCAATCGGACAATCCAACGGCTGGAACAAAAAATGGCCCGTGATTCATTATGAATCACGGGCCATTCGTTTGAAGAATCAGGCAGTCAAACCGCCTGATTCATGATGCTTATTTCTTGGAAAAATCGATGTGTTTGTCAAACACAATCTTGCCGCCTACGTTTTTGACAATGTTGTAGCCATGCAAGCCATCGCCATTCTTGTCAAAATTGTAGGTGCCTTCTACACCCTTGTATCCTTGAATGGCATGCAATGCCGCTTTGATCGCGTCTGGCTTGGTGCTCTTGGCGTTATTGATTGCCATGGCGTAGAGCTTCACTGCGTCGTATGCCCAAGCTGAATACAAGTCGGCTTCGACTTTGTATTTGGCTTTATATTTATCGGCATATTCTTTAGTCACAGGGCTTGAATCGACCGCGTAATCCGCAATCGAGTAGGTGCCGTGAAGCGCATCACCCGCGAGTTTCATGGCGGTATCGGTCGACAGTGATGGCGATCCAACCCAGATGGCCGACACACCGAGCTGTCTTAACTGTTTAGCGAAAATGCCCACATCGGTCGAGTTGGCGATATAGCTTGATACGATATCCGCACCGGACTGTTTGATGGCCAGCACGATCGGAGTGAAGTCTTGCGAGTTGCTGGTGAACCCTTGAATCGTGACCGGGGTGATGCCCATGGCCTTGAGTGCTTCAACCAGATTGTTCTTGCCGCCATTGCCGAATGCATCGGTCGAGTGGACAATCGCCCATTTCTTGAGCTTCAGAGTGTTGACGCCATAGTCGGCGATCACTTTAGCCGAGTAGCCGTCGTTAGGACGCGCGCGGAATATCCAGGGATTACCAGCCATGGTCAGGCCCAGATCGGTGCCGCCGACAATCATCGGCAGACCTGCTTTTTTAACGGTGGGTGATACGGCCTGGATTTGCGTACTGCGAACTGATCCGATGAGCGCAGCGATATCGCCACCGCTGGTCAGTTTTGAAATCGCAAGCACGGAGCCGGGATTTGTACTCTGATTGTCTTCAGTTTTTAATTCGAGTGGACGTCCGAGCACGCCTCCTGCTGCATTGACTTCCTCGATGGCCATTTTGGCGCCGTTAACCTGATAGATGCCGGCCTCGGCATTTGGTCCCGTCGTCTCGGCCATCATGCCGATTTTGATCGGATCCGCGGCATGCGCATTGATGCCCAGTGCAATGAGTGCAGCCGCAGCGCCTAACGAAAATAATTTAGTTTTCATGCTTATGTCTCCTGACTTGCTTTTAAACTTCAATCAGATGGTGACTACGTTAAAAAAGAATGCAATCAATGACCGCCGCCAAGATATGCTGAGCGTACCTCCTCGTTATTCAATAATTGTTCGGGCGTTCCTTCCACAGTAAGATTGCCGGTGACAAGTACATAGCCCCGATCGGCAACAGACAGCGCCATGTTCGCATTTTGCTCGACCAGCAAAATTGTCATGCCTCGCTCGCGGATTTTTCTGATGGTCGCGAACAATTGCTGAACAATCAAAGGCGCCAGACCTAGCGATGGTTCGTCCAATAAAAGCAGTTTTGGTTTTGACATCAGTCCACGTGCGACCGCGAGCATTTGCTGCTCGCCTCCGGATAGGCTCCAGCCCAGCGCGTTGCGCAAGCGTTCGAGTGGAGGAAAAATTTCGAACATTTCCTCGACTTCATTTTCTAGTTCCTTGCGCCCAACGTTTTTACGGGCCGAACTCCCGATCATGATATTTTCGGTGACAGTCAGGCCGGGAAAGATTCTCCTACCTTCGGGCACATGCGCGATTCCGCGGGCTACGACTTTTTCCGAGGGTACATTCAGAACAGTTTGACCATCGAAAATAATATCGCCGCTGGTGACATTGACAAGCCCCGAGATGCTTCGAAGCGTCGTGCTTTTGCCGGCACCGTTCGCCCCGAGCAGAGTGACGATTTCACCCTGATTGACGTGCATCGAGATGCCTTTGAGCGCCTGAACATTACCGTAGTAGCTTTCGACATTTTTAAGTTCAAGCAGCGCCATGTGAGCTCTCCCCCAGATAGGCAGTGATGACATCCGGATGGCGCAACACATATGACGGTTCGCCTTCGGCGATTTGTTTGCCAAAGTTCAGGCAGGTGATTTTGTCGGATACTTGTTCGATCAGGCCGATGTCGTGTTCGATCAGGAAAATGGTTAATCCGTGTCCACGCAACCTCTTCAACAAGTTAGCCAGTTCCTGTTTTTCGGTTTGATTCAAACCGGCCGCCGGTTCATCGAGCAGCAGAAACTTGGGATGACCTGCAAGGGCTCGGGCGATTTCAACGAGTCGCTGATGGCCGTATGGCAGATTTTGTACGATCACCTCGGCATTTTCGGCCATGCCGACGAACTTGAGCGCCGACAGTGCGCGTTCGCGTAATGCAGCTTGACCGGATTCGATCGGATTGTTTTCCCGTTGAGCGCCAACCATTACGTTTTCGACAACAGACAGGGCCGGAAACAGGCGAATGTTCTGGAAGGTTCTTCCCATGCCGAGGCCGGCGCGCTCGAAAGGTGCTTTGTCCGTTATGTCCTGGCCATCGAATAGCATTTTTCCGATAGTCGGTTTGTAAATTCCGCTCAGGACGTTCAAGGTAGTCGTTTTTCCCGAACCGTTCGGGCCGATCAGAGCATGAACAGTGCCGCGTTCGACTGCCAGCGTAATCCCATCGACCGCTTTAACCCCGCCAAAGTGTTTTTGCACATTATCCAGAATCAGGATTGGTTCGGGGTTGGTGATTGGCACCGTAACATCCAGGTCGGCGATGGTGTTCAAATCTATAGTTGGTTGTTTCTTGAACTTGGCCACGCGGGCGCTGATCAATCCCCAGATTCCGGTTGGCAGAAACACCATGATCAGGATCACGGCCAAACCATATGCGGCCAGATAAATTTCTTTCAGGAATCTGAGCCATTCCGGCAGCAAGATCAAAAGGCCTGTACCAAGGACTCCGCCAAATGCCGACTGAGATCCGCCTAGCAGGACCATGGTCAAAAATTCGATCGAGCGGGCGAAGTTGAAGTTATCAGGACTGATATAGGCGAAGCCAGCGGCATAGAGTACGCCACCAAGCCCCGCCAGACCTGCGCTGATGGTGAACGCAATGACTTTTACCTTGAGGCTATTGACACCGCTGACCTCGGCCGCCAGTTCATTTTCCCGGATCGCGCGCATCGCGCGACCAGTACTTGTTTGTGGCAGTTTCCAGACAAAATAGATTGCGGCATAGAGCACGACAGCACAGAGAAAGAGATAGTCTCGATCGTCCGTGAGTGCGAAGCCGAACAGATGTGGGCGTTCAATTCCGGCGATACCATCTGGGCCACGAGTGAAGTCGATCCAGTTGTTGAGCACCAGGTCGAAGATCTGCTGAAAACTGATCGTGATCATCGCCAGGTAATGACCCTTCAATCTTAAGGTGGTTAATCCCAGGATAAATCCGGAAAGCGTTGCAACGCCGATGCCGAGTATGAGCGTGATCCAGAAATTCATACCGCCATCGACCGTACCAAGTCCGACGACGTAAGCACCCAGTCCGAAGAATGTGGCCTGAGCCAGATTGATCTGACCGGTGTAGCCTAGAACGACGGTCATCCCCAGAACGGCG
Source organism: Sheuella amnicola (assembly GCF_010499255.1). Classification (GTDB taxonomy): domain Bacteria; phylum Pseudomonadota; class Gammaproteobacteria; order Burkholderiales; family Burkholderiaceae_B; genus Zwartia; species Zwartia amnicola. The sequence continues at coordinate 115,925 of NZ_JAAGRN010000008.1, read as the reverse complement.
ATTGAGTAGGTAGCCGCTTGCATGAAAATATTCAGCACATAGGGAGAGATCTTGAAGAAATAGGGGATGATGGCAAGAACGATCCCAAGCGCGAGTAGTGCGATAATCTTTTTCATGCTTTCTCCGATATCTTTTCACCGAAAATGCCTTGTGGTCTCACAAGCAAAAAGATGAAGAGCAAGAGAAAAGCGAAAGCGTCCTTGTACGGTACCGAAATGTAATGGGCACCGAAACTTTCGACTACACCAAGCAAAAGTCCTCCGACAATTGACCCGGTTACGTCGCCAAATCCACCGATGACCGTTGCGGAAAACGCTTTGAGAGCGATGATCGATCCCATTCCGATCGAAACGAACAGAACCGGGGACACTAGAATGCCGGCCACGCCACCCAGAATCGCGCTGTAGATGAAAGTAAATGCAATCATGGTGGCAACGGGGATGCCGACCAGTCTGGCCATGTCTTTATCCTGGGAAGTTGCCTGCAGTTTTTTGCCGAACAGTGTTCGCTCGAAGAGAAAATATTGGAAGGCGACCGCAATCGCTGTAACACCCAAAATAGTCAGGTATTGCGTATCCATAAATACGCCACCGATTTCGATGCCTGATGTTTTAAAAACTTTCTCCATCGGCCTGGGTTGAGGGCCGAAAAAATAAAGCACGATGTTTTGCATGAATATCGAAGCACCAAGGGTGCTGATGATCACGGGAAGATAATTACGGTGGCGTAAAGGGTAGTAGACCCCCAGGTTGAAAATCAATCCGAATATCCCCATGGCGACAAGGGCGCAAGGGATTGCGATCCAGTAAGGTACGCCTGTGGCCAGAAAAGCGACCATCGCGAATCCGCCAAGCATGGCGAAATCGCCTTGAGCGAAGTTCACGACATTCGTAGCCCGAATGATCAGGACAAAGCCGAGTGCGACTAGTGCATATATTGATCCGAGCGCAAGGCCGGAAAAAAGCACTTGAAAATTGATCACAATAAAATCAGTCACCTTGTCTCCCGTTTGAATTACTTTTTATAAGCTATCGGTCATTATTTTTTTTTATTATCAATGAAAATGACTTTAAACAACCATCTTGAATACGAGGGTTTGCCCTGAATTGCCCGTGACGGCATCCCGAAAAAAAAACGACGCATATTGCGTCGTCATTTTTAAGCTGGTTAAAGGTTTGGTCCCCAAGGTGCGCCTAGCAGTATTTTGTTTTCCTGTTTTTGCAGAAGCGGGCGCAATTGCCTGGCGAAATTCATGAAAGCAGGATCGTTGAATACACCGGCCCAGAATGCGCGCCGGTCGGCATCATCCTTGAACTTCCATAGGTGGACGATTTGATTCAATGCACCAATATCACCCGTGAAATAGCTGCATAGACGATCAGGGTGTTTTGATAGCGCGGGCCATCCTTCACTTTGATACAGTGCGATCACATCGTTCATTTTTCCGACCGTGACCGTGTAGGTTCGCAGTTCATAAATTGCCGTCATTTTTTATCTCCTTTTATATTTATGTATCAGATCGGTTTTGACCTGTTTCCTTTCATAATGATTGAGCACCTCGAATCAAGCGCCCCGGAAGTTCTCCGGTCGCTTGACCGTTGCGATAAGTGACAACGCCCGAGACAATCGTTGCGCGATAGCCATCCGCACGTTGTCCAAGTCTGCGCCCGCCGGCAGGTAAGTCATATGTGATTGTCGGACCATGCAGATGCAAGTTTTCGAAATCGATAATATTGATGTCAGCCTTATAGCCGGGCTTGAGTAGCCCGCGATCGTTCAGTCCAACGGTCGCCGCGGTATCTTGTGTTTGCATCTTGATCAGTAGTTCAAGAGGGATTTTTTCTCCGCGCGATCGATCTCGCGCCCAGTGGGTCAGCAGATACGTTGGAAAACTTGCATCGCATATAAAACCATAATGGGCACCACCATCGCTTAAGCCCGGCACAGTATCCCGATCCATCAGCATTTCGCGCAAGACATCCAGATTTTTCTCGAAGTAGTTGTATAGAGGGCGGTACAGCATCGATTTGCCGTCATTTTCGAGTAGATAGTCGTAAGCATATTCGGCGGCCGATACGCCGGCTCGCGAGGCGAGTGCCGCAAGACTGTCTTCGGGTTTGGGTTCATACTCTGGCGGGTCGCCCAATTTGTAGAGATTTTCGAAGTTCGCAACGCGACGCTTATACATTTCTTCGTGATGCTCTTCGGCCAGAATCGCAGCGCGCACCTCAGGGTCACGTAGTTTGGTCATCCTTGCCTCATGAGGCAAATCTTTCAATGCCTCATAAGAAGGCAGTTGCGAAAACGGGCATAAAGTCAGCGCAAAACTGAATATCAATGCTACCGGACGGGCTCCGCATTGCGCTTTCATTTTCAAGCCGGCATCGGTGGCATCGTGCATGTGTGCCATCACACGGCGCCAGCGATCCGGCAGATGCTCATGCTGCAACAGCGTGAGCGACAAGGGACGTCCCGATTGTTCGACGATTCGACGCAGCATGGCAAATTCGGCATCGACGTCATCAAAGTCTGTGACCAGCTGCAAAGTCCCTTTGCCGATTTTTTTCAAGCCCATGGCAATTCCGGCGAGTTCTTTCTCGGCCGCACCAAGTGTGGGGGTGTGCATGCCATCGCTGCTTTTGTGCAAAATTGTTCGAGAGGTACTAAAGCCAAGCGCCCCGGCCTCGACCGCTTCAGCTGCGATTCTTGCCATGGTTTCGATGTCTTCGTCGCGAGCGGGTTCACGAGCTGCCCCCCGGTCGCCCATCACGTGAATACGCAGAGGGGCATGACCGATTTGGGTGGCGATGTCGATATCGTAGGATCTTGCATCCAACGCATCCAGATATTCCGGAAAGCTTGACCAGTTCCAGGGCAGGCCCTCTTGCAATACGGCACCTGGAATGTCTTCAACCCCTTCCATGAGTCGCATCATGATGTCGCGATGCTCTGGATTGCAGGGGGCAAAACCAATGCCACAGTTGCCCATCACCACCGTGGTGACGCCGAGTTGCGATGAGGATGCAACTTGATTGCTCCAGGTAACCTGGCCATCGTAATGCGTATGTATGTCTACAAATCCAGGCGTGACGAGTAATCCTTTCGCGTCGATTTCCTGATCTGCCGTGCCGGTGACAACACCGACCTGATCGATTTTTCCATCGACAATCTTGATGTCTCCAGTGAACGCAGTGTGACCGGTTCCGTCAACGATAGTGCCGCCGCGGATAATGAGTGTGCTTGGTTTAGTCATGATTTTTATATTTAATTTAGTTTGTTGTTGAGTATGTCTCCGTCACCGGCTGCTTTCCCCCCGCAGCCGGTTGTCACTGCTGTCTCAAGGCATCTGAGCGATCACTTGAGCGACAGCCGCAGTAAGTTTTTTAGCATAAGGAACATGTAAAAACTCATTGGGACCGTGGGCGTTGGACTTTGGACCCAGTACACCGCAGACCATCATTTGCGCGGTCGGAAATCCTGCGCTCAGCAAATTCATCAGCGGGATTGTGCCTCCCTGTCCGATGTAGCCGACCGGAGCGCCAAAATGGGCGCGACTGGCGTCATTGAGCGCCTGTTCGAACCAGGGTTTGGTCTCGGGGGCATTCCATCCGCTTGATGCGCTTGCACCCTCGAAAGTCACTTTTGCCTGATAGGGGGCGTTGTCTTCCAGCAGTGTTTTAAGTTGTTGCACAGCTTGGTCTGCATCGATTAGGGGGGGAAGCCTGAGGCTTAGCTTGAACGCAGTGTAGGGACGCAAAACGTTTCCGGCATCTTTCAATGCAGGAAAGCCCTCAGCACCAGTCACGCTAAGCGTTGGTTTCCATGTTCGGCGAATCAGCGCCTCCACCGGGTCGAGCGTAGTCGGTAACGCAAAAAGCGTCGAGCCACCGCAGTCGTGATGCGCCCAGGGGAAGCGTTTATAGATTTCTTCGCCGAGAATGCCCGCCGTGGCTTGCGCTTGCGCTAATCGTTCAGCGGGAACCTCGCAATGGAAGCTGCCGGGGAGCAGTCGCCCCGTTGCGCTATCTTCAAGGCGGTCCAGTACCTGACGCATAATCCTGAAACTGGATGGGACGAGCCCGGAAGCATCTCCCGAGTGAATGCCTTCAGTGAGAATTTCGACTTTTAATACCCCCGAAGCCATGCCGCGCAGGCTGGTCGTCAGCCACAGTTGATCGTAATTGCCGGCACCACTGTCCAGGCAGATAACCAGGCCTACATCGCCCATTCGCGCACGAAGCGCATCGACATAAGGCAGCAGGTCGGGCGAACCACTTTCTTCACAGGTTTCGATGAGGCCGACTATGCGTGGATGCTCGACATTCTGGTGTTTGAGCGCCTGGATGGCCGTAATGGCTGCGTAGGCGGCATAGCCATCGTCTGCGCTACCGCGGCCATATAACTTGCCATCAATGTATTTGGGAGTCCAGGGGCCCAATCCAGCACGCCATCCGTCGAATTCGGGTTGTTTGTCCAAATGTCCGTACATCAGTACTGTTTGACTGTTTTGCGCAAGCGCTCGGGTGGACTGCACCTCGAAAAATAAAACTGGCGTACGGCCTGGCAAGCGAATGATTTCCAGTTTCAGTCCAGTCACGTTTTGCGCTTCTATCCAGCGAGCGGCGCGCTCGATCACGGTATCGAGCAATCCGGTTTTCGCCCAGTCGGGATCAAAGGCGGGGGATTTGGCCGGAATCTCGATATATTCGCTTAACTGATGAACAAGATCATTGTCCCAGACTTGGCTGACTTCAGAGAGGACTTGCGCGGTATCTAGATTCGGAACTCTTGCGTTCATGGTTTGTCCTTGCGGCGAATTGATTCTGATTGCCTTTTTTGCGGCTGGTGTTTTCGATTATTTATTGTTTTATCACTAATTCGGGCAAAAAAAATAATGGCACCGCAGGTGCCATTATTTTCATGAAAAGTCGTTGTATCAAACGCCGGCTTTGACCTTCAGGCGCCAAGCATGCAGTAAGGGCTCTGTGTATCCACTAGGTTGAACCAGACCTTTGAACACCAGGTCACAGGCGGCCTTATATGCAGAAGATGAGTCAAAATCGGGGGACATCGGTTTATAAAGCGGGTCGCCGGCATTTTGTCCGTCGACAACCTTGGCCATGCGCTTAAAGGTTTCGTTGACTTGGGCTTCTGTGACAATGCCGTGCAGCAACCAGTTGGCGATATGCTGGCTGGAAATGCGTAATGTGGCGCGATCTTCCATGAGTCCGACGTTGTGAATATCCGGAACTTTGGAGCAGCCTACACCTTGATCGATCCAGCGGACAACGTAGCCTAGAATACCTTGTGCGTTGTTATCCAATTCTTGCTGAATTTCAGCTGGGGTCCATGTCGGTTTGACAGCCACAGGCACTTGGAGGATTTCATTCAGGAGACGATCGATTTCCGTCTTGGCATCCACTTTTTCGAGATCTTTCTGGATATCCGATACGCTGACCTGATGGTAGTGCAGGGCATGCAACGTGGCTGCCGTCGGTGAAGGTACCCATGCCGTATTGGCCCCAGCCTTGGGGTGGGCGATTTTTTGTTCCAGCATGGCTGCCATTAAATCAGGCATGGCCCACATGCCCTTGCCGATTTGCGCACGGCCGCGAAGTCCGCACGACAGTCCGGTCAGTACGTTGCTACGTTCGTATGCCGACAACCAGGCGCTGGATTTCATGTCGCCTTTGCGGATCATCGGGCCTGCGTGCATGGCAGTGTGCATTTCGTCGCCGGTGCGATCGAGAAAACCTGTATTGATGAATGCGACGCGAGCACTAGCGGCATGAATACAGGCTTTGAGGTTTACGCTGGTACGGCGTTCTTCATCCATGATGCCAAGTTTGACCGTATTGGCCGGCAATCCGAGAACCTGTTCAACGCGACCAAACAACTCGTTGGCAAATGTCACTTCGGCAGGTCCGTGCATTTTTGGCTTAACCAGGTAAACCGAACCGGTACGCGAATTTCCATAGGCGTGATCCTTGGCACGTTTCAGATCGTGCATGGCGATGGTGACAGTGACCATCGCATCCAGGATTCCCTCGAAAATCTCGTTGCCGTTGCCATCGAGAATGGCAGGGTTGGTCATCAGATGGCCGACATTTCGCAAAAATAGCAATGAGCGACCATGTAGTGTCACGACCCCATTTTTGGCATCGACGGCACCGACCCCAGCTGTGTAAGAACGATCCTTATTCAGCGTGCGATCAAATGTTTTTCCGTTTTTGGTGACGCTTTCGACAAGCGTGCCCTTGAGAATGCCCAACCAGTTGCCATAAGCGAGCACTTTATCGTCGGCATCGACCACGGCAACCGAATCTTCCAGATCGAGAATGGTGGATAGCGCAGCTTCGATGACGATGTCATTGACGCCCGCGGCATCGTCTTTGCCGATTCCTTTGGAGTTGTCGATCTGGATATCGATGTGCAGCCCATGATTGGCCAGTAACACGGAAGACGGCGCTGCCGGCTGGCCTTGATAGCCGATGAATTTGTTTTCATCGACGAGGCTTGTGTGATTGCCGTCTTTTAACGTGACGAATAATTTGCCGTTCTGGACGCTGTAGTGCGTTGCATCCGAGTGCGAGCCTTTCACCAATGGCGCAGCCTGATCCAGAAACTTTCGACCGAATGCAATGACTTTGGCGCCGCGAATCGGGTTGTAGCTTTTGCCGTCGGCAGATGATTTCGTCGCACCGTCGGATTCAGGGATGGCATCGGTACCGTATAGTGCATCGTAAAGCGAACCCCACCGTGCATTGGCGGCATTTAGTGCATATCGCGCATTCAATACGGGCACGACGAGCTGCGGTCCGGCTTGAAGCGCAAGTTCCGCGTCGACGTTTGTCGTGGTGGCGGTCGCATCAGCCGGAACGGGTGCAATGTAGCCGATGGCTTCTAGCATGCTTCGATAAGCGGGCATGTCCTTGATCGGTCCCGGGTTGGCACGATGCCACTTATCCATTTCGACCTGTATGCGATCGCGTTCAGCCAGAAGCGCGACATTACGGGGTGTCAAGTCGTGGACTAATGCATCGAAACCTTTCCAGAAAGTTGAGCTGTCGACACCCGTACCCGGAAGAACACTGTCTTCGATAAATCGATAGAGTACAGTTGCGACTTGAAGGCGATGACATTGAGTGCGGGCAGTCATGTTGTTTAATCCACGTATGAACGAATTGTTGAGTATTTTACTAATATTTAAACTATTAAAAGATTTTTTATGTCGTAGTCTGTTTAGCGTATTCGATGTGTATGATCTGAAGAATCATTCATGAAGTTCTTTCACATGGAGTTGTTATGAAATTTGTCAAAGTGGTTGTCAAAATCGTCCCCGTTTTAGGTGCGGTTTTTTATGCGGGGCTCACGACTGCACAAACTGTTTACTGCACCAGCCCCGGGCTACCGGTTGGGTGTGTTGTACGACCAGCCAATGTTGGCGCTCCTGGGGTGGGTGTTTTACCCGGCCCCGGCGCTGGGGCACCAGGCCCGGGAGTCGCACCCGGAGTCGGAGCGCCTGGAGTCGGTGGGCCTGGTGCTGGAGCTCCGGGAGTGGGCGTCGCGCCTGGTGCGGGTGCAGGTGCCGCTGGCCCCGGCTTGAAACGCGCAGGCCCCGGAGCGGATGGTGCGGCCAATCGTGGTGGTCCGGTCGATCGCGCTGGTGTGCGGTAATTGGAACAAAATCAGCAAGGCTGGTTGGATGTCGGGCGTGGCCACGGCATCCACTGGCAATCCAGCGGCAACCCTGACGGCGTGCCTGTAGTTTGGCTGCATGGTGGTCCGGGCAGTGCCTCAAGTCCTGCGCATCGAAGGGTCTTCGACCCATCGTATTTTCATATCATCCAGTTTGATCAGCGCGGTTGCGGCAACAGCCGTCCGGCAGGTGAGTTAGAACATAATCGTACGTCCGACCTGGTTTCAGATATTGAAAAGCTCCGACATTTTCTCGGCATCTCAAGCTGGAATGTCGTAGGGGGATCGTGGGGAGGCGCACTTGCACTTGCCTATGCGCAGCAACATCCTGAGATGATTCGCCATTTACTGTTGCGCAGCACTTTTTTGTGCAGTGTGCATGAAATTGATGCCTTCATGAAAAGGCCACCCGAGTCATGCCGTGAAATATGGTCGGATCTGATGGCTCATGTTCCTGCGACCGGGGAAGACTTGCTCGGGTATGGCTATAGGGTGTTTTGCCTGGAAAATAACAAGCTGGAGCAGGCCGCGCTGGCACTTGCCTGGGCGCGCTATGAATCTGCACTTAATGCATATCCAATGACTGCTCCGGACTTTGAGTTGACTGTAGGCGATTCCCTAGTTTCACGTTACCGCGTCCAGTGCCATTATCTGAGGCATGGTTGTTTTACGACACGCGAGGCTTTGCTTGATCCTAAAGCATTGCAAGGATTGGATGCTGTGTTGGTTCACGGTATCAATGATGCCGTGTGCCCTTACGAAAACAGTCTGGCGATCAAGCGTGCAATGCCGCAAGCCAAACTTGTCGGCATACCTGATTGCGGTCACGATCTCACGCATCCGGCGATGTTTGCGGCTGTGACCCGGGCGATCGCTCAGTGGCAAAAATAGAGGCTCGTCTTTATGACGAGCCGTATTGTTGGATCATCAAGTTTCGAGCTTGAACGCTTCCAGGCCAGCTTGAATCAGGTCGGTTGGGAAATCCAGAGCCCATGCAGCTGCAGCGGCAGCCATGACGCATCGGATCTGTTCCGGCTTGCTCCCATTTTCAGTGACCGGAATTTCGGCCAAGTCGCACAACGCAGTTTTGACTGAACCTTCGGCAAGAATCAGTTTGCCGTTTTCGACCAATATCGCGCGCTTGCCCTCCGACAGGTGGTCAATCACCATAGGCAGATTGGGGTCCAGACTGTACAAGGTGACCGAACCGCCACTGTACTGGGCAATTTCGGCGACATTCGGGTCTTGCGCATTCAAAACCGAACAACCATCTTCGAGAACAACATCTGCCTGGGTTCTGTAAACCTTCACAAGATCCGAAGCCTCTTCGAAGTCATGGTAGGCAATATCCGGACGTTTCATCTCGTCCGTATAAATGATGTTTGTGACGATACCTACAGTACATTTTTCGTAAGCGAGACCATTTTTGATGATTTCCATCCCGCTATTTTCAATAACGGCAGCTTCGACTTCACAGTTCAACAGCAGGCGACGTGCATCATCCCAGGTAGCGCAATTGCCGGCACGTAACTGTCTTTGTCCGATCGCTAAGCCTTCTGTGCTTGCAATGCCGGTTTTCAGTCCACGCAGACTCAACAGGCTGTGGACAATTCTGGCGACCAGAGTCGTGCCTTCGGATCCGGTGATACCGACTAGTGGCATGATACCGTGTTCGCCCTCGGGAAACATATGATCCAGAATGATTTTTCCGACCGGTTGCGGCTCGCCTTCGGCAGGCTTTAGGTGCATCAGTAAACCGGGCCCGGCATTGACTTCGACAATCGCACCGCCTTGCTCATTGAGAGGACGTGAAATATCAAGTGCGACCAGATCGATGCCTGCAACATCCAGCCCTACGGCTTTGGCTGCGAGTGCTGCCATGGCAGTCACCTCGGGGTGAACATCCTTGGTGCAGTCGAACGCAACGTTGCCGTTGCGCTGAATCAGGACCTCAACTCCCGCAGCCGGAACAGCGTCTGCATGCAGCCCCTGACGTTCAAGTTCAAGTCTGGCGGCAGAATCAATACGCACGGGATTGAGCGGCTGATCTTCATCCGACCCGCGGCGGGGATCGGAATTGATCTGAATTTGTATGAGTTCATGAACGGTATGCTTTCCGTCGCCGATTACCGATGCGGTTTGGCCTTTTGCCGCAGCAGCAAGCTTGCCGCCGACAATCAGCAGGCGATGTTCATTGCCGAGGATAAAGCGCTCGACCAGTACGCCTGAACCTTCGTCCACGGCGACATCGTAAGCCGCTTCTACTTCTTTTTGCGTCAGCAAATTGGTGAATACGCCGCGACCATGATTGCCATCGACTGGTTTAACCACGACGGGCAAGCCCAGATCCTGAGCTGCATCCCAGGCATCGGCGGCGCTATCGACAGCACGACCCTGAGGAATCGGCACGCCGCAGGCCTCTAGCAATGACTTGGTCAGGTCTTTATCGCGAGATATGGTTTCCGCAATCGCACTGGTGCGGTCGGTTTCAGCTGTCCAGATGCGGCGCTGCTTGCAGCCATAACCGAACTGGACCAGATTGCCGGTGTTTAGACGGATTACAGGGATTTCACGGTCTTCAGCAGCAAAAGTAATGGCTGCCGTGCTGGGACCCAGGCAGTGCTCCTGGACCAGCTCGCGCAGGTGGGCCAATCCGGCCTGAAGGTCATAAGGCGTGTTTTCCATCGCGGCGAGAACAAGTTTGCGACCCTCGAAAAGAGCGGCTTTCGTCACCTCGAATTGCCATGCGCTGACGACGACTTTGTATACGCCGCTTTTATTCGTTTCGCGGGCTCGTCCGAAATGTCCGGGTACGCCTGCAAGATCTTGCAGTGCGATGGTGACATGTTCGAGAACATGGCAAGGCCATGTGCCTGTGCGCAGTCGTTGAAGAAAGCCGCCTCGCACGCCGGGGCTACAGCGGTGCTCGATCAGGCTGGGCAGCCATTCGACCAATCTTTCGTACATGCCGGGAACTTTGTCTGAAGGGCATTCTTCAAGCTCGCCGATATCGATCAGCGATTCAAGGGTCGGAATGTAGCTCCAGAGATTGGGGCCGCGTAGGTGTACGATGCTCTGGATGTCGATATCACGTTTACTCATGTCGCGCTTAATCCCGGTGCGATGCAAATTGAACTCTAATGTTCAAGATTATCGCAGTAAAAAGCCGGGACGTTGGGCGTAGAGTAATCGGTTGAAACGGATACCTTCGCTTTGCAACCTAGTTGCGGGGTTTTCTTCCCTGGATCGGATATTGGGGATCAACGAATCCATGGGTGGATGCGTAGCCCTGGGGCACCAGACGATCGACTAGTGCCTCGTCTTCAGCCGTTAGCTGGACATTCAAGGACAAAACATAGTCCTGCCATTGATCAAGCGTTCGGGGGCCTCCGATCACTCCGCTGATGCATCGGTTGTTTAGTGCCCAGGCAATGGCGAATTGGGTCGGACTCAGACCGCGGCTTTGGGCATATGCTTTAAGCTCATTAGCGACATTCATGGACTCAGGCCTGAATTCAGTCTGGTGCATGCGTCGATCGCCTCGCCCGGCCCGGCTGTTGGCGTCGGGAGCCACATCGGGTTGATATTTCCCGGTCAACACCCCGCGTGCAAGCGGGCTGTAGGCCACCACGCCCACTCCATAATGGTTGCAACTTGGAATCAGTTCGGTTTCGATCAGGCGCGTGACGGCGCTATAAGGGGGCTGGCAGACAATTGGTTGGGGCACTCCCATGCGGCGCGCGGTTTCAACCATACGTGCCACACGCCAGCCACGAAAGTTAGACACACCGTAATAACGGATTTTGCCAAGCTCGATCAGACGGGCGAAAGTCGACAGCACCTCTTCAATCGGGACGGATTCGTCATCCCGATGCATGTAGTAGACATCGATGTAATCGGTGGCCAGGCGTGACAAGCTGTTGTCGACTTCGCGCATGACCCAGTGTCTGGATGTGCCGCGATCATTCGGCTCGTTGCCGATTGGATTGGCGACTTTGGTGGCCACTACCCAGCGCGAGCGATCTTTTGCGATCAGTTTTCCGACCATCTTTTCGGATTCACCGCCGGCGTAGTTATCTGCGGTATCGATTGCATTCAGGCCGGCATCACGCGTGACGGCCACCATTTCGCGAGCGACTGCCTCATCGGTTTGGTCACCGAACATCATGGCCCCAAGCCACAGGCGAGGTACGCGCAATCCGCTTGCGCCAAGTGTTTCGTAAACAGGTGGTTTGTCAGTTGCCATGATGCATATCCGGGTCGGTGGTCAAGTATTCGAAAAGCTTACATGACGGCGACCCGATATGGGAGGCATTTTTTTAGTCCAATTCAATCGACGATGAGCTTGATCTGTTTGGTCAGGGAGCCAAACTCAAGCAGTTCTTCATCGATCTGGGCCTTCATTTCGGCCGGAGTGTTGCCAATTGGTTCAGAGCCCATTTCCAGTAATTGCTTGCGAACTTCGGGCATATGGACGATTTTGATGATTTCGTTGCTCATTTTGGTGATGACGTCGGTGGGGGTGGCCGCAGGCGCCAAAATTCCGAACCAAGTGCCAAAGTCAAAGCCGGGCAAGACCGTTTCGCTCAATGTCGGAACATTCGGAAGGGCGGACGATCGTTTTGCTGTTGTGACAGCCAGGGCTTTGGTTTTGCCGGCATTGATCTGGGGGAGCGCCGATGAAACCGTATCGAACATCACCTGTACCTGGCCACTGACCAGATCTGCCACTGCGGGAGAACTGCCTTTGTAGGGGATATGAACAAGTTGGGTACCGGCTTTAAGATTGAATGATTCACCCAGCAAGTGATGCGCGGTTCCGGCACCGGCCGAGCCGTAGTTCAATTTTCCGGGTTCCTTTTTAGCCAAGGCGATCAGATCCTGGATGTTGTTGACCGGAACCTTTGCGTTGACCACAACCACATTGGGGATCATGGCGACCATGCTGACCGCCGCAAAATCACGTCCAAAATGATAGGGAAGGTTTTTGTAGACGTTTTGCGCGATCGTATGGTGAGCTGCGCCCATCAGAACGGTGTAGCCATCGGGCGTGGATTTGGCGACATAGTCGGCGCCAAGCGTGGCTCCGGCGCCGGGCTTGTTTTCGACAATGACGGTTTGTCCCCAGGAGGCGGTTAGCCGTTGCGCGAGCAGGCGGGCCAGTGCATCGGTCGATCCACCGGGTGCGAACGGGACGACGATTTTGACTGTCCGATTAGGAAAGTTCGCTGCACTTTGCGCTTGCGCAGCTAAGGGGATGCCGGTGATAGTTAACGCGCAAAGAAATAGACCGGTGAATATTTTTTTCATGTGGATTGCCTCGCTTGTTTCTGCACGAATCGGTTGAATGACTGTTTAAACATAACACGCAGAAATCGGCCGCGTAAGCATTTAAACCGGATCGTAACGAATTCGTAAAGGATCGTTTGGCAAAACCCCTTAAAATCGCGGCATGAACGCCTCTAATCCATTTTCGACGCCTCACGCCAAGCTTTCGGTTGCGCAGCAACTTACCCTCATGTTTCAGCAAGGGCTCGACCTGCATCAACAGGGTCGATTGTCCGAAGCGCGCTCGTTGTACGAGGCTGTGCTGAAAAAACAACCCAAGCATTTTGATGCTTTGCACATGTTGGGTGTTTTGTGTTTTCAGTCCGGACAACTGGACCGTGCTGCGACCTTGATCAAAAAAGCCATCGCACTGGTGCCGGATTTTGCGCAAGCCCACAACAACCTCGGAAACGTTCTACAAGATCAACGCTTGTTCGATGCCGCATTGGTCAGTTACAACAAGGCATTGGCCCTGGATCCGGGTTTTGCCGAAGCGCATAACAACCGTGGTGATTTGTTGCAGGTTCTGGGGCGCTGGGATGCCGCTCTGGCTAGCTATGACAGAGCCATCGAACTGGATTCTTCCAACGCAATTGCGTTATACAACAGAGGAAATGCATTAAAAGCCATCGCTCGTTACGACGATGCGATCGCCAGTTACGACCGGGCAATCGAGCTTGTTTCCGATTATGCCGACGCCTGGCATAACCGTGGCCACGCTTTGGCTGAACTTCGAAAATTCGAACAGGCAGTGCAAAGTTACGATCGGGCACTTGCATATCGAGATGATATTCCCGAGCTTGCAGGCACGCGCCTGAATTTGAAGATGCATATGTGTCAGTGGTGTGACTTCGATCGCGAACTTGCGTTGTTGCTTGATCAGGTTGACGCCGGCAAGAAGGTATGTCCACCGTTTCCCTTTTTGGCCCTGTGCGATGATGGCGCACGACAACGCAAGTTGGCAGAGCGTTGGGTGCGGGATCGTTTCCCTAAGAAATCGCCGGCCAGTCCGATTCCTAAGCGGGGCAAACATGAAAAAATCCGTTTAGGTTATTTTTCCGCCGATTATTGGAACCATCCTGTTGCCTATCTAATCGCGGGTGTTTTCGATCATCATGACAGGTCTCGATTCGAGGTGCATGCGTTTTCAAGCGGACCCGATACCCAGGACGCAATGCGCAAGCGGTTGGAACAGAGTTTTGATCATTTTCATGATGTGCGCGAAAAATCCGCCAAAGACGTTGTTGCGTTGGCCCGCAAGCTCGAAATCGATATCGCCATCGATCTGAGCGGGTTGACTAAAGGATGCCGTCCGGATTTGTTCGCTGCACGCGTGGCGCCTATCCAGATTAACTATCTGGGTTATCCAGGTACGATGGGCGCAGATTTCATCGACTATGTGATTGGGGATCCGATTCTGATCCCAACTGAAATCAATCAAGCTAAAAATGGCTCGCCTGAAACGCAATTGCCCGATAGCCTTTCTTTTTATAGCGAAAAAATCATTTTTCTTCCGCATAGTTATCAGGCCAATGACAACAAGCGCCCCATTGCGAATCGAACCTTCAATCGAGCTGAACTGAATCTTCCGGAATCCGGTTTTGTCTTCTGCTGCTTCAATAGCAATTACAAAATTCTGCCTGCAACATTCGACAGCTGGATGACTATTCTAAAAGCGGTGCCGGACAGTGTGTTGTGGCTGTTGCAAGGTAGCGATCAGACACAAAGCAATTTGCGTCATGAAGCACTCTCTCGGGGCGTGGACCCATCGAGACTTGTTTTTGCACAAAATATGCCCGTTGAACTGCATTTAGCCAGGCAACGTGCCGCTGATCTATTTCTGGATACATTGCCGTATAACGCGCATACGACAGCAAGTGATGCATTATGGGCAGGCTTGCCAGTGCTCACCATCGCAGGGCAGTCATTTGCAAGTCGGGTCGCGGCCAGCTTGTTGCATGCCATCGACTTGCCGGAATTAGTGACAACATCTGCCTCTTCGTTCGAGGCACTGGCCATCGAGCTGGCCGGTAACCCCGAAAAATTGAGAGGGATTCGCGACAAGCTCGCCCAAAATAGATTATCGAGTCCTTTATTCAATACCGGCCTGTTTACGCATCACCTCGAATCGGCCTTCGAGTCTATTCACGCGCGTCGACTGGCCGGTCAAACGGTTGATCACTTGCGGGTCAACCCTTGATTAGCGCAGTTTTTCGGGAAAGGGTAGTGGCTTGTCCGCGGGCGATGGTTCGTTTCCTAGACTCAATAACATCGCGATCGTGACATATGTTCCGCTGACCGCGATCAGATCAACCAATTGTTGTTCGCCCAATACAGCTTTTGCATGTTCGAACAGCTCATCGCTGATTTCGTGCGTCTTGGTCATCGTCATGCAGACATCGTAGACGACCTCTTCATCGGGTTGCATATTGCGTGGGCGAATATTGGCTTTGAGGTCATCGGCGATCGAGGCGGGTAACCCTGCCTTCAAGGCGATTGGGTAATGCGCGAACCATTCAACCTGAGAGGTCCAAATTCTCGCCTGGATCAGAATTGCAAACTCGTTCAGTCTTTTCGGAAGTGACGAGCCAAATCGCAAGTAATCGAGCAAGTGTTTGATGCGTGCAGCGAACTCGGGGCTACGCAGCATGACATTGTAGGGACCACCCAGGCCGATGCTTGAAATATCCAGAATCTCTTGCGCTAGTCCGCGCGATTGCGGTGGCACTGTGTCCAAGGTTAATTGTGCAAAGCGCTTTTCTTTTTGTTGATTGCCTGTGGTCATGCGTTGTCTCCCCTAGTTCGATTGAGCGTGATTTTCTTATAAGGAAATAAGAAATCGATTGTTCGCAAATTTGAATTGCGTCTCTATGATTGTAGTCATGAAAAAGACACATTCAACCACTCGTTATCGCAGTTACTTTTTTCGTGCTGTTGCGATCGTCTGCATGCTGTACGGCGTATCTCTGATCGCCGATACAGCTGCGGCGGCAACTCTGTCGCGATTGATTTAGATCATCTTTTGCTGCCAGGGCGAAAGCGTTCCGTCTTGCGCGCCCTGATAGTGTCCCGCGAAGGGACGCAGTATGTTTTCGGCCAGTTCCGAGGCACCCGGATCCGGAATGTGAAAGTGTGTGAAACCAACACGTTTCAGAAGAAACACGATTTCCTGATTGATTTCGCCAAGCGCGTGTAATTCAGCACTAAAACCTGCTTCGCGCAGTCTTGCCGCTATGGAGTATGAACGTCCATCCGTGAATTTTTCGAACCGGATACCGATTGCTTTGGATTGTTTGAACTCTTTCGCTATTTTTTCGATTCGTCCGGTCAACGAATCGCCATCCTGGCGAGCCAAGAGTTCGACCGGATCAATGACGATATCAATTTCTCCTTTGTAATCCAGGCGTTGTCCTTTGTTGTCGAAAACAAAATGATTGGTTGTATTCATGTCGGTTTCCTCATGTCTTGTTCCAAATGTCGGTTCAACCAAAGGCGATTGCTTGCGTGATGGCTTTATCAAGAGGTGCATTTGCGCAAAACGGATCCGACTGCGATTCCGATTCTGATTGAACCTTGGCTAGTCCAAGGGCCTCTCCGACCAGTAAGCTAACAGGCCCTGCATAATGTTCTAGGCCGTTTTGTGCGATGTCGGCCAATTTCAATTTCAATCGCGCGCCTGAGCGGCTGGCCGATTCAACCACGCAAACAGGCGTATCGGGATGACGACCACCCTCAATGAGCAATGTGCCAACCTCTTTGGCCTGTGTGCCGGCCATGTAAAGCACTACGGTTTCGGCGACAAGCGCGCATCTTAGCCATTGTTGATCATTGTCGGTTTCACGCCGTCCAACGCGAGGCGTCACGAATGCCACACTTCTGGATACACCTCGCAAAGTCAGGCTGGTTTGTAAATCAGCTGCGGCAGAGCAGGCCGCGGTGACACCTGGAACGATTTCGATGTCTATGCCATTTTCCCTGCACGCGCGGATTTCTTCTGCCGCACGTCCGAAAATCGATGGGTCGCCACCCTTAAGGCGCACAACATTTAACCCCTGTTTGGCGTAGCCAACAAGTGCCCGACAGATAAAGGCCTGCTCAACCGATGGTTGGTCATTGCGCTTTCCAACTTCCACCCATTTCGCGTTGAGGTTTGCCATCTTCATGCCCTCAACGTCCATTAGGGCATCATGCAGGATGACTTCGGCTTGGCTCAACAACCTCCAGGCTTTGCGCGTGATGAGTTCAGGATCGCCCGGACCCGCGCCTATCAGCCAGACTTTCATGCGATGTCTCCCGCCGTTTCTGTTGCGTGCACATCATCACGTTTTTTTGCAGGTTTGCGAATTGCGTCCGCTGCGTTGGCGAATATTTGTTTGCCTAGCCTCTCGACCGCCTGACGAAAAGTCTCGCCCGCAAGCCGGTTTTCCAGATAAGTGTCGATGACTTCTTCGACAGCGTCTGCGATTTCGTCTTCGGCAAAAGCTCGGCCGATAATGGTGCCAAGCGCGGCAGGGGCGCCATGTCCGGAATGACCACCAAGCAGCATTTGATAAAAGGCAGCACCATCTTTGTCTACGCCGAGAATGCCGATATGACCGACATGATGATGACCACAGCTATTCATGCAACCTGATATCCTGAGGTCCAGCGGGCCGATGTTCTCTTGTGCGTCTAGCGAGTCGAATCGTGAAGCGATGTCTTGAGCGACCGGAATCGAACGCGCATTGGCCAGCGCGCAAAAATCGCCACCGGGACAGGCAACCATTGCGCCGATTAGCCCGCCAACGGCATGATGGAGATTGATCTCGCGCAAAGCTTCGTAGAGTCGCGGCAAATCCTTTTCCTTCACAGCAGGCAAGACAAAATCCTGTGTATGACTGACGCGGATAAATCCCTGACTGAACCGGTCGGCAATATCGGCAAGCGCCTCCATCTCATCGCTTGTCACATCCCCTGGTGGTCGGGTTTTGGCTTTAAGCGGAACAAGTATCGCTGCAAATCCCTTGTGACGGTTTGCTAATCTGTTTTTTGACAGCCAGCGCTCGAAAGATTTCTGATCCTTGTCTTCAAAGACTCGATATAAGTTAGGATGGAGTTCGCCCGCTGACCAATCCGG
Source organism: Sheuella amnicola (assembly GCF_010499255.1). Lineage (GTDB taxonomy): Bacteria > Pseudomonadota > Gammaproteobacteria > Burkholderiales > Burkholderiaceae_B > Zwartia > Zwartia amnicola. The sequence continues at coordinate 97,783 of NZ_JAAGRN010000008.1, read as the reverse complement.
TTCCGCGAACGATTCCTTAACGCGTTCAAGTTCCGCTGCAGGCAATTTGTGTACCCCATGGCGCAAACGTTGCCATTCCTGTTCAACCATTTCCCTGAAGGTTTCCAGCCCAACTGTGCGCACCAGGATTTTGATGCGTGCCTTAGTTAAATTGTCGCGCCGCCCCAGTTCGTTATACACACGCATCACAGCATGGGTGTAAGTCAGCAAGTCCCCCCAGTCCAACCGTTCTTTGATGACAGGACCGAGAATGGGCGTTCTACCCAGCCCGCCGCCCACGCGTACGCGAAATACTGCAGGTTCGGCCTGAACAACTTCAAAAGCCATGTCGTGGATTTGAACCAATGCCCGATCTTCCGGCGTACCTGTCAGTGCGACCTTGAATTTGCGCGGCAAGAAGCAAAGCTCCGGATGAAAAGTGCTCCATTGCCGCAACAGTTCCGCATAAGGGCGTGGATCGAGTATTTCTTCCGGAGCGATACCGGCCAAAGCATCGCTGGTGATGTTACGCAAACAGTTTCCGCTTGACTGAATGCCGTGTAATCCAACTTGGGCCAAATCCGACAGGGCTTTGGGTGCATCATCCAGTGATATCCAGTTCAGCTGCATGTTCTGGCGCGTCGTTAGATGTCCGTAGCCTTTGTCGTAGCGTCGAGCCACATCGGCGAGTGCCCGCAATTGCCGGCTGTTGAGCATCCCGTAGGCAATGGCGATTCGCAACATGGGCGCATGACGCTGAATATACAAACCATTTTGCAAACGCAGCGGTTTGAGGTGATCATCGCTCAGTTTTCCCTGCTGGTTGCGACTGATTTGTCCCGCTAGCTGGTTGGCACGCTCCTGAAGGCGAGCGGTGTCGAATGCATTGAGTTGGTACATATGTCTGACCTGGCAAATTTCCTGAATCAGCTAGGCTAGGTCTTGAGTCTCGAGAGGTCAAAGATTCATTTTTTGTTTGCTTATAACTTTCAAAAGGGAAGTTGGGCTTGTTCAGCGTTTTTTTGCGAACTTTCTTGCGATAAGGGCGACAAGCCTGATGCCCTCACTCCAAGCAGGCGTATTTTCTGGCTCAGTTCAACGCGCTTGAGACATTCTCCCGCCACCTTGCGGATAGCCTCACCGGTATGAATGTCGTTTTTTAGCGTGATGTCGCGTGTGACAACCTGAAAATCCGCGAATTTCAGTTTGATCCCGATCGTTCGGCATCCGTATCCCTTGCGAAGCAAATCGCCGGCCAGGCGCATGCAAAGGTTGGTGAAAATTTCCGTCAGCACCGTGCGATCGGTTTTCACGTGCAAATCCCTTTCAAACGTGGATTCCCGACTGATCGACTTGGGTTCGGACCATGTCACGACGGGCCGGTCGTCGATGCCATGGGCTGCCCGATTCATCCATGTGCCAGTGCTACGACCAAAATGCGCGATGAGCAGTTCGAGCGGGGCGGCGGCTAATTGACCGATTGTGTTGATATTCAGGCTTTCGAGCTTCAGATTGGCTTTCGGACCGATGCCATTGATCTTTTTGGCGGCCAAAGGCCAGATGCGCGTTTGAATGTCCTCTTTGGCCAGGATTGTGATGCCATCGGGTTTTTGCAAATCCGAACAAATTTTGGAAAGCAACTTGTTCTCGGTGATTCCGATCGAACAGGTCAGCCCTGTGGCTTCGAGCACGCGCGCCTTGATGCGCCGGGCAAGCGTGAGCGTGTCTTCATCGATTTCGGTCAAATCCACATAAATTTCATCAATGCCCCGATCTTCAATATGAGGGGCAATGCTTGCAACGGCCGATTTGAATAATCTGGAATAGTGGCGATATGCTTCGAAATTGGCTGGCAGCAAAATGGCATCTGGCGCAAGTGCAGCCGACTTCATCAGCCCCATGCCCGAAAACACGCCAAGTGCCCGTGCCTCGTAGGTCGAAGTCGTAACCACCCCCCGACCCGCATATTCTTTTAATCTGGCGAATCGGGCTTGGCCCGCATCGTCGCGACTTACAACGGCGTTGCGTCCGCCCACCACAACGGGTTGACCTCGCAGTTCTGGATAACTCAATAATTCGACGGAAGCGAAGAAGGCATCCATGTCGATATGAGCGATACGGCGCGCACTTGACATAGCTAAAGTGTATTTGAAGATCGGCCTTAAAATGGGTGCTACGCTAGGTTTCTTTTCAATCCTGAATCAATACACCGCTTTTTGCGCCATCCTAAATGACCATGACGACCGCACCCCTCATCGATAACCTGCACGTTGCCGCCTTTCATCCGATGCCCACCCCTGACGAGGTGCATGCCAAGTTGCCTATCACCAAGTCGGCCGAGGCGACGATCGAAAAAGGCCGTTCGGATCTGATCGATATTCTTCAAGGCAAGAGTCCGCGCCGCATTGTTGTGGTCGGACCCTGCTCCATCCATGATCCGGTTGCGGGACTCGAGTATGCGCAACGACTCAAGAAGCTATCGGATGAAGTCTCCGATGTGCTGATGATTATCATGCGGGTCTATTTTGAAAAGCCTCGCACCACTGTGGGGTGGAAGGGCTATATCAACGATCCGCACATGGATGACTCATTTCGGATCGATGAGGGAATGTTGCTGGCGCGACAGTTTTTACTCACCATTAACGAGCTCGGCCTGCCAGCAGGCTCCGAAGCGCTTGATCCGATATCCCCTCAATATCTGGGCGATCTGATTACCTGGACTGCGATCGGAGCCCGCACAACCGAGTCACAGACTCATCGCGAAATGTCCTCGGGATTGTCCACGCCGGTCGGTTTCAAAAACGGAACCAATGGTGATGTTTCGATCGCGATTAATGCCATTTTGTCTGCCGCCCGGCCGCACCGATTCATGGGGATCAACGGCAACGGTCAAGTTTCGATTGTGCACACTACCGGCAACCCCTATGGCCATCTCGTTTTGCGCGGTGGCGACGGTCGTCCGAATTACGATACCGTGTCGATTTCATTGGCCGAAGAGGCTATGAAAAAAGCCAAGCTTACGCCTAACATTGTTGTCGACTGTTCGCATGCCAATAGCTACAAAAAGCCGGAATTACAACCTCTTGTGATGTCCGACGTGATTAGTCAGATCGTTGCCGGAAACCGATCGATCATAGGCATGATGATCGAATCGAATTTGGTGGCTGGCAATCAGCCTATCCAGGCTGATCGCAGCAAGATGATTTATGGATGTTCGGTTACGGATGGTTGCGTGGATTGGGCAAGCACCGAAATGATGATCCGGGATGCGGCCACCCGCTTGCGTGGGCTGCAGGCCGCCAGAGATTGAGTGATCTCTGGGGTTAAGCGGCTTCGAATCCGTAAAGCGAAGCCGGATTGTCCACCAGAATTTTCCGTATCACGTTTGTATCCTGTGTCCAACGATCAAGAAGATCAATCAGCAAGGCATCGTCAGGTTTGTCTTTTTCGGTGGGGTGGGGCCAGTCGCTACCCCAGACCAGTCGATCGGCCCGCGCTTGAATCCAGCTTCGTGCAACCGCATCGATGTCACGATATTCGCCTTGCGCACCTTGCTTCGAATCCAAGTATGGACCTGATAGTTTGAGCCAGGTGCGCCCTTGATCCAATAACTTGCGAATAATGGCGTGTGCCGGATGCGAAACGCCAATAGGTTGAGGCATTCTGCCCATGTGATCGATCACGATCGTGGAGGGCAAGCGCATGAGCATGGCCTCGTGTTGCGCGTACTGATCCGCGGTCCAGTGCAATTGAACATGCCAACCCAGTTCGTGAACTCGGCGAGACAAAGGTTCGACCATTTCGAAGCTCACAGCGGCGTGTGCAGGAGTGTAGAGCGAAAACCTGATGCCTCGAATGCCGCCGTCATGCAGTTCTTGCAGAGTGCGATCGGTCACATCGTCACGCAAAACAGCGACACCGCGAGTGTCCTTGATCCCAAGTTGTTTGATCGCATCGAGTGTTACCCGATTGTCTGTGTCGTAATTGCGGGGCGTCACAACCACGGTGCGCGATGTGCCCAATCTTTTTTGCAGCAATTTGTATTCTGCGACCGAAGCCAGTCCGGGCAGAGTTGCCGCATCAGCCGCGCGAGGAAATTTTGCATCGTAGATATGCATATGAGAGTCGCACGCGTGGCGAGGAACTTGCATGCTCGGAGGGTTGGTTCCCGTTGAGTTTGGAATGTTCATATTTCTAAGGTTTATTTTTTGTCGGATCGGATTCGTCTAGAACGGCATCATTATGCTGACCAAGCGTTGGAGCGGTAAATGCCTCCGGTCCTGGTGTGCGGCTAAATTGGATGGTGCGCTTGAGGCCACGATAATTTCCAACTACCGGGTGCTTGAACTGTCCGATCATGTCTTGCGCAAGGACCTGTGGATGATCGAACATATCTTCGACGCTGCGCGCCGCGGAGCTTGGAACCTCTTCGCCAAAAATCGCTTCCCATTCGAGGGCGGATTTTTTGGCCAGCGCCTCGCGCAATATCGGCACAATCACGCTTTGCTGTTGCGCACGTTTGCGCACGGTGTCGAACCTCTCGTCATCCGCAAGTGCATCCAGGCCGACTTTATGGCAAAGCGCTCTCCAGAAATGCGCCGTATTGGCTGAAATGTATAGATACCCGTCTTTTGTCGGGTGCAGGCCTGTGATTCCCCCGGAGCGCATATCCCTGCCTACATCGCGACCTTCGCTCTCGGCCCAGATGAGCCTTGCCGACTGCATGGTGAGCGCGGCGGTCAACAAGGATACGCCGACAAATTGTCCGATGCCGCTGCGCTCCCGCTCGTAGAGCGCGGAAGACACGCCTGCCGCGACTAGCGCGGCGGCATAGTAGTCGACAACGGAGCCGTACAGAATTTCGGGGGGGCCATCTTTTTTGCCCTGCATGGTGCACATGCCGGTCATAGTTTGCAACACCTGGTCGTAACCGGCTTTTTCTTTAAGCGGACCAGTTTCGCCATAACCACTGACTGCGCAATAAATCAACCTGGGATTGATCGCATGCAATTGTTCATGACTAATACCCAACCTGGGCGCCACGCTGGGCCTGAAATTGTGCACAAGAACATCCGCCGTACGAATCAGCATCATCAGTCTGGCCAGATCCTTCGGATTTTTCAAATCCAGCATCACGCCGAATTTACTGCGATTCACGCCCAGAAACGCACGGCTTTCGGTTTCAAGCGTCGAGGGGTATTTGCGCAGATTGTCGCCTGCCGGGGGCTCGATTTTGATTACCTCGGCGCCTTGGTCAGCCAGTAAAGAGCAACCGTAAGGGCCGGCGATGTATGCGGATAGGTCCAGAACACGCACACCGGTCAGTGGGCCGGTTGCCCCTTTGCGGTTGAGCCTGTTTGCCATGTTGGGCTGAGCTGAAGTTGTCATGATGAATTAAAGAGTATGTCGACGTCTATTCGGGTTGAATGTCAGCGGTTGCGGCGATGACTTTCCATCGCTTGATTTCATCTGCCAGATGTTTGCCGAAATCAGCCCGCGATTTCAGCACAGGCAAGGCGCCTTCTTTTAGGAAAAATGCCTTCATGTCGTCCGACTGCAAAATGCGGTCGATCGAATCGTGTAGCCGATCCAGAATAGGATCTGGAGTGCCTGCGGGCGCCAGAACGCCCCACCACAAATCCACCGAGCCTTTTTTATATCCGGATTCTTTTAATCCGGGCAGATTCGGGGTGACAGGTGATCGTTCTGCGGTCGTCACTGCGATGGCGCGAATTTTATCCCCCTTGACTTGTGAAAGTAGGGAGGGTGCGCTTGCGATCAGCAGGTCGATTTGACCACCAATTAAATCAGTCACGGCCGGGTTCATCCCTTTATAAGGGACATGAGTCAACTTAATACCGGCAGCATCGCTGAGCAACTCGGTTGCAAATTGATTGATGCTTCCCACCCCCGAAGTGCCATAGTTCAGTTTGCCAGGGTGTTGTTTTGCGTAACTCACCAGATCGGGGATTGTTTTAATCGCCGTTTGTTTGCCGACGGTCACCAGCAAAGGGCCAGAGGCCATCATGATCACGGGCGCAAAGCTTTTTCCGGCGTCATATGGCAAATTCGTCCGGATTGCAGCGCCTGTCGTGAATGTCGAGGACACCACAGCGAGCGTATAGCCATCCGCAGGCGCTTTGGCCAATAAGCTATTGGCCAGAATGCCACCGGCCGCGGGCTTGTTCTCAACGACAACGACTTGGCCCAGGGCTTGTTGCAAAGGCTTGGCAATCGCGCGAGCAAACGTGTCGTTCGAGCCTCCCGGAGCACTTCCGACCAATAAGGTGATAGGTTTACTTGGATAGCTTGAACCGGCTTGAGCCAGGCAAGTTGCATGTACGGCGACAGACGCTATCAGGGCTGGAATGAGTTTGATAAGCATATTGATGCATCCGGATATGGTTATTCGATCAAGCCCATTTGACGTGCTTGCGCAACCAGTTTCAATGCGCTTTGGACAAAGGGTGGGTCAATCATTTTGCCATCGACTACATAAGCGCCTAAACCTTCTGCGTCGGCTTTTTCGGCGGCTTGGATCACTTTGAGCGCGTGCGCGATCGACGCATCGTCGGGGCGGAAAGCCTCATTAGCCATGGTAATTTGGGTCGGATGGATGCAGCTTTTGCCGGTGAATCCCAATCTGGCCGCAAAAGCGGCTTCCGCCCTGAAGCCCTCGGTATCCTTGATATTTGCAAATGCTCCATCAAATGCAGCAATTCCGGCTTCAGTTGCAGCCATTTTGACTTGCATCATTGCATAATGGACCGCGAATGTTTCGTTTCGTGAAATCGAGGCAGGTTCAAATAAATCGGCAAGCCCAAGCTGTAGTCCAGAAACGCGGGGATGGGCACTCGCCAGTTCATAGGCGATCCTCAACGCTTTTGGCGTCTCAATGTTAAGCAACAATTGGACGGCGGACGATCCGTCGCGATTAACCTGGTTTCTTTTTTCGGCTTGTTCGATCAATTCAATAGCCTCCAAAACAGCTTGCGCGCTATCCGGCTTGGGCAGATTGATCATGTCGAGCCCGGGCTGAACGATTTCGGCGATATCCCGCTCGAAATAAGGTGTATCCATGGCATTGACCCGAACAATGATGACTTTTTGGCTGTTGCGCGCCGCGCAAGATTGCAGCCATGTTTTAAGCGTCTCGCGAGCTTCATCCTTTTTGGCCGCGGCGACCGCATCTTCCAGATCGAACGAAAGGCCATCGGCCTGACTGTTCAATGCTTTATCGAATAGTTCGGGTCTGGAGCCCGGAACGAAGAGTTTGCTGCGCATCGGTAGGTGAATCCTTTAATCGGAAATATCTAGGCATCTGGAGGTTTATAGAATAGATTCGTCCTTCTCACCACAGATTTAGGCACGACAAGATTCCGAGCAAGGATATTTCTCCGACCCGATTCGGAGCTTCGATCAAGAAGAGGGGACAAATTGAATATTCATATTTCGAAATTAAAAACACTTTTGGCAGTGGTCCTTTTTGGTGTCGGACTCAATCCTGCCCTAGCGCAGAATGAATCTTCGACTAGATTTCCGACCAAGACGATCAAATTGGTCGTCGGTTTTGCGCCAGGTGGGGGAACCGATTCATCGGCACGCACGATTGCAATGAAGATGTCCGAGCTGCTCGGACAGTCGGTCGTCGTTGAAAACCGTGCCGGAGCAGGAGGGAACATTGCATGCGAAATCATCGCGCGCGCTACTCCGGATGGCTACACGATCGGACTGGCCAATATCGGCTCCTTGGCGGTCAATCCGCATGTGCAAGGCGGTACCAGCTACAACACACTCAAGGATTTCGAAATGATTTCCGGCGGTGTTGCGTTTAGCAATGTGCTGGTTGTGCGTTCCGATAATCCGATTAAGAGTCTGTCTGATTTCGTTAAGGCGGGTCAAAGCAAGGATAAACCGCTCTTTTATGGCTCTGCCGGCATAGGAAGTGCCGGCCACCTGTCGGGAGAGCTCTTCAGAATGAAGACCGGCATGAACACGGAACACATTAATTACAAGGGTGGTGGCCCGGTGATGACGGATCTTCTGGCAGGCAACATCGAGGCAGTGTTTGCCAGCGCCCCAACGGCGGTTCCATTGGTGAAGTCCGGACGACTTCGCGCACTGGCTGTGACAGGAGCGCAACGCGCTCAAGCGTTGCCCGATGTTCCGACTATTGCCGAACTCGGGTATCCGGGCTATCAGGCAACCAACTGGTACGGATTTATCGCACCCGCCCATACTCCGAGGGAAATCATCGATAAGCTGAATAAGGTCATTGTCACCGCATTAAATGATCCCGCCACCAAAGAGCGATTGCTCAATAGTGGCATGGAACCTGATCCCACGACTCCGCAGGCCTTTGCCGATTTTGTCAGGCAAGAATATGGCACCTGGGGCAAAGTGGTGAAAGATTTAAAGTTGTGAGGAACTGATGGGCTTAACGATTGTTGAAAAAATCCTTGCCCGGCATGCTGGCAAAACATGCGTTAAAGCCGGAGAGGTCGTAGTTGCCGAAATCGATTATGCGATGGTAACTGATACGCGAGCCATCAACACGATCAAAATGATCGACAAATTTGGCGATAAGCCTTTGCGGTTCGCCGACAAGACATCGTTGGTTCTGGACCATTATTCTCCGCCCCCGACTCTGGAGGCGGCTGAAATCCACAGCGAAATGCGCCGCTTTGCACAAGAGCGCAAGACCAATCTGTATGACCTCGGGGATGGAATTTGCCATCAGGTCCTGCCGGAAGGCGGGCACCTGACTTGTGGTGATCTGGTTGTAGGCACGGACACGCACAGCGTGACCTACGGAGCGTTCAATGCCTTCGGAACCGGGGTTGAGGGTACTGATGTCTCAGCAGTCATGATGAGCAAAAAACTTTGGTTCAAAGTGCCCGAAACCGTTCGAATCGAGTTGCAGGGACGTCTTGCTCCAGGCGTATGGGCCAAAGACATTACGCTATCGATGTTAGGCAGATTCGGCGCCGAGGGGTTGAACTATCGTGCGATCGAGTATGTCGGAAGTGCTGTTTCGGCGATGGATATCGATGACCGTATGACGCTTTGCAATCATGCCGCCGAACTTGGAGCCAAAGCAGCCATTCTCGAGCCGGATGAAAAAACCTTTGCGTGGCTCAAAGCACACGGCGCCCGGGAGCCCTTGCCCACCTTCGCAGATGGGGATGCGCAATATGCGCAACGCTTTGTTGTGGACGCATCGTCGCTCGCACCTCAGGTCGCGCGTAAACATGAGGTGGATGATATCGTTGCCGTGACTGAAATCGAGCGTCAGGCGATCCGGTTTGCCCTGATCGGGACGTGTACGAATGGACGACTGGACGATATTCGGCAGGCGGCAGCCGTTTTGAAGGGGCGCAAACTTGCCCCTGGTGTCCGCATGATTGTGACCCCGGCTTCCAGGCAGATTTATCTGGCTGCATTGCGCGAAGGTCTGATCGAAACACTCATCGCGGCCGGCGCGTCATTCGAGGCCGCAGGTTGCGGTACTTGTGTCGGTATCACCAATCATCTTGTGCCCGGTGATGGCGACACAGTGATTTCCACAGCAAATCGTAACTTCAAAGGCCGTCTGAACAACAAGAATGCGGATATCTGGCTAGGTTCGGCCGCCACCGTTGCTGCATCCGCATTGACTGGCTTTATTACCGATCCGAGAACGGTCGAGGGTGGAACCTGGAGGTCGGTGGCATGAAAATTCAAAACGCATTGATTTTTTCCGGCAAGGCCTTCGTGTTGGGTGATGACGTCAATACGGATATCCATTGTTCGAATAAATATATGCCCGGCAAGGATGTCGCTTACGTGGCTGCCCATGCTTTTGAGCAACTGGACTCGGCGTTGGCTGGTGATGTTGCCGCGCAAGGCGGTGCAATCCTGGTCGCTGGCGATCATTTCGGCATTAATTCCTCGCGCGAACAGGCTGTGCATGTCATGCGTACGATGAATATCCGGGCAATTGTCGCCAACTCTTTTGGTCGTCAGTTTTTTCGAAACGCGATCAATAATGGCTTGCCAGTATTTGAGTGCGACACGCGTCATGTGCGGGCCGCTCAGATGATTGATGTCGATTTCGTAAGTGGTTCATTGAAGGTCGATGGTGTCCTGCATACAAAAGTTGAACCTTTGCCACAAGAAATCTTGGCCATTTTGTCTATGGGAGGGCTGATCCCATTCCTTCAAAAATATCCCGATTGGAATTTTGCCTGATGAATATGACTCCTTCGCTTAAGCGCAAACGACTGCGTGCATTGCTCAATGCCCCTTATGCCCTTCAGGCACCGGGAATTTATGACGGATATGGCGCAAGGCTAGTACAAGATGCGGGTTTTGAAGCTTGTTACATGACCGGCAATGGGGTGTCGGCTGCATTATTGGGGCGCCCGGATGTAGGTCTCGTTGATTTGACGATGATTGCCGATCATGCCCGGCGCGTGGCTTCATGTATCGATATCCCTCTGGTCTGCGACGCCGACACAGGGTATGGCAACGTTGTGAATGTGCGTCGCACGATCGCCGAGTTCGAAGCTGCCGGCGTGGCGGCTATTCACATCGAGGATCAGGTATCGCCAAAACGTTGCGCCCAGCTGCCGGGTGATCGCACAGTGCTGGATTTCAGCTCAGCCGTGGGTAAGATTGCCGCAGCCAGCGCAGCCCGTAGCGATTCGGATTTTGTGCTGATCGCGCGAACGGATTGTGTAGGGGCTTTTGGTATTGATGAAGCTGTTCGTCGAACTCGGGCCTTTGCAGCCGAAGGCGCGGATGTCGTGTTTGTCGAGCTCAAGAATAATCCGGATATTTTGCGGCAAATTCGCTATCTCAAAGACAATGTTCAAGTGCCGATGGTCATTAACATGGATACCGGAGGTGCAGTCAGGCAATTGCGCGCGGCTGAGCTCAAGCAAGCCGGAATCGATCTGGCTATTTATCCTGCCTTGGCGCGCGGCGTATTTGGATACGCCATGACACAAGCTTTAAATCATTTAAATACGCATGGAAATATAGAGAATTTTGCTCAAACCAGCATGTTTTCTTCGGCGCAATATAACGCCGCCCTAGGGTTGGAAGACATTGAGCAATGGGAGTCTCGATTTGATAAAAGTTTGTAACAAATTGTGAAAGATCCTCTGATTTGTTTGACTTTTGATTTTTGAGATTTTAGACTTTGCCCCGTACCTGAAATGCTTCATCGCAAGCGTTTTTCAAGGGGAGTAGCCAGTCGGTCAACCAGCTTGACTGATGATGTGTTCGTCAATACGTGACAGATCGGTATGCGATCGTCTCCGGGCACATCGGATATCGACATCTTAGATTCGTTATTTAGGCAAGACCTTGGCGGCTGATTGCCGGCAAGGGCCTTTTGTTGCGCTCGCCCTTACTCGTCCAATCCATGCCGCCTGGTTTTCCATTTTTTTGAGCGCGCAGGAGCAATGCATGGACATCTTTTCAATAGAATTTCTGACCGCTCTCGGTGCGATCATTTTGATCGACCTGGTATTGGCAGGCGATAACGCACTAGTCATCGCGATGGCGGCCAGAAGGCTGCCGCCGGCGGATCAGAAAAAGGCGATTGTCTGGGGAACCATCGGGGCAATCGTAGTTCGTTCGATCATGACATTGGGGATCGTTTGGCTGCTCAAGATTCCCGGCCTGTTACTAGTAGGTGGGGTGTTGCTTATCTGGATATCGATCAAATTATTGATTTCGTCCGACTCCGACGAGGATTCCGACTCACACCAGGCCTCTACCACGCTGATGGGAGCGATGAAAACGATTGTGATCGCTGACGCGGTTATGGGAATTGATAACGTACTTGGTGTTGCTGGCGCTGCGCAGGGCAGTTTCCTGTTGGTCATACTGGGTCTGTTAATCAGCATTCCAATCGTTGTCTGGTGTAGTGGCCTGGTGCTTAAGCTGGTTGATCGCTACCCTCAGATTATCTATATCGGCTCCGCTGTTCTGGCCTGGACCGCTGCAGGAATGATCTTGAAAGAGCCTTTGGTGAGTGACTGGATTGCGCCTGTAGTGAATTGGTCCTGGGCGTTTACGATTGTTGTCGTTGCCGCAGTTATGTTGATCGGCTATACGAGCAACAAGAAGTCAAAATGAGCAAACAACCTTTAAACTCAGCTAACAAGCAAACACTAACGCTTAGACCGCTGATGCAATAATCGTTTAATGCTCCGAAAGAGAAAACGCCGTACAGATTAATCTGTACGGCGTTTTTTGTATCGACCGGCCAAGCTGACCAGTCAATATTCAGGATGTCAGGCAGCTGAATGCGCAGCCAGCTTTCTGGATCCCCAAGTTTTGCCGATTAGCAATACGAGAGCTGCGCCGACAGCGGGACCGGCGTAGTGAAGCCAATGCCCGTTCGCATCTACCCAGGCGCTAACAGCAGGATCCGTCACGGCCATTTCACCGGCAACCCAACCCAACAGGGCCGCACCGATGGTAATGATGACTGGAAACCGTTCCATCAGCTTGAGCAGCATGGTTGCGCCAAAAATCACCAGGGGGATACTGATGGCCAAACCGATAATCAACAGCAACATGTTATTGTTTGCGGCCCCGGCAACTGCAATCACGTTATCCAGGCTCATGACCAAATCGGCAAGCAGAATGGTTTTGATTGCGGTCATCAGGTTGCTGCTCGATTCGATGTTTTCTTCACCGTCTTCGGGTAGCAGCAATTGAATACCGATCCAAAGCAGCAAAACCGAACCGATTAGCTTGAGATAAGGCAGGCCAAGCAACTGAACGGCAAATATGGTCAGCACGATTCGCATGACAATGGCGGCACCGGAGCCCCACATAATCGCCTTTTTCTGCTGTTCTGCCGGTAGCGAACGCGCGGCAAGCGCAATCACAACCGCGTTATCGCCCGAGAGTACGATGTTGACGCCAATAATCTTTAAAAGAGGCAGCCAAAAATCAGTGAGTGAAAATTCCATGTTATGTCTTGTGTTCAGTGGTTGGAAACATCCCGTATTTGGCATACGGAGCAGTTAGTGGTGATCAGTTTACACCTTAAGTTACAAATTAATACAAATAGAGGTTTTTAGTTACATAGATGTTAAAAAAATGCTGCGACGCATATTGCGTCGCAGCATTTTGATTGCTGAATTGTTGATCGTTTATTGTTTGAAAACCTTGCAACCTGGTAGTGGTGTATCAATCTAGAAATCGAGTAAAACCTGATACTGGTTCACGTTCACTGATCAGGCTGTTTTCGATGCGGGAGTGATCGGCGTAACCCAAAGCCATGCCGCAAATGACCAGTTCGCTCTCGGGGATGCCTGTGACCGATCGTATAACAGGGTGAAACCGGTTAAATGCGGCCTGGGCGCAGGTGTCTAAGCCGCGACCGCGAGCCGCCACCATGAAGTTTTGCAGAAAACACCCGAAATCCAGCCAGGAGCCAGTGTTCATCGTGCGATCCATCGTAAATATCAAGCCGACTGGCGCATCAAAAAAAACATAGTTTCGGCCGTGTTGCGCTTGCATGCCGGCTTTATCGTCTTTGCCTAGCCCGAGAAGCTTGTACAAATCCAGACCGACTTTGCGACGACGCTCAATGTAGGGTGATGCCCACTGATCGGGGTAGTAGCGATATTCTTCGGTCAAGGATTCGAATTTTGCTTTGTCAGAATAGACCTTGAGGATTTCGTCGGACAACCGGGTTTTGATGGCGCCGGTCAGCACATAGACTTTCCAGGGCTGGGTGTTCGAGCCCGATGGTGCGCGGGCCGCGACCTCCAGCATGCGTTCAATATCTTCACGCGCTACGGGCGTAGGCAAAAACGCACGCATGGAATGACGGGACGTGATAGCCTCGTCGACGATTTGCTGCTCTTTTGTTTGAATCATTTTTATTGTCTCACTCGAAACGTTGGCCACTTTGGGCTTTTTGGATCAGAAGGGTGGGCGGTTCGAACCGCGCACCGTATTTTGCCGCAAGTTCACGCGCACGGGCGACGAATTCCGGCAGACCATACTGATTGATGAATTGTATGGTGCCACCCGTCCAACGCGGAAACCCGATTCCGAGTATGGATCCAACATTGGCGTCGCGGGCCGATTCCAGTACTCCTTCTTCCAGGCAGCGCACGGTTTCTATCGCTTGCACGAATAGAATTCGGTCTTTCATGTCCTGGTAGGGGATCGCAGTTTTACCTGCTCCAAAATGCCGACCCAGATCGGGCCAGAGATATTTCTTACCATCGGCAGGATATTCGTAGAAGCCGCCCCCTGCGGCGCGACCCGGACGCTTGAACTCGTTGACCATCTTCTCGACGACGGCATCGGCGGCATGGGGTATGTATTGTTTACCTTCGGAGGCCAGATCGATTTTTGTCTGTTGCACGATGGAAAGCGACAAGGCCATGGACACCTCGTCAGCGACGGCAAGCGAACCAACCGGCATGCCGACCTGGAGACAGGCGTTTTCGATCATTGCGGGGTTGGCGCCATCGGCGAGCATGCTGATGCCTTCATTCCTAAAGGTGCGGAACACTCGGGACGTAAAGAATCCGCGGCTGTCATTGACTACGATCGGGGTTTTGCCGATCTGCATCACATAGTCATAGGCGCGAGCGAGCGTTTCGGGTGAGGTTTTTTCTCCTTTTATGATTTCAACAAGAGGCATTTTGTCTACGGGAGAGAAAAAGTGCAGGCCGATAAAGTTTTCCGGTTTTGCCGATGCCGTAGCTAATCCGGTGATCGGCAATGTGGATGTGTTCGAGGCCATGATCCCATGAGCGGCCAGGCAGGGTTCGGCTTCGCGCGTGACTTGCGCCTTGAGGTCGCGTTTTTCGAAAACAGCTTCAATGATCAAGTCACATCCCTTGAGGTCGTCGACACGATCGGTCGGGGTGATCAACGCGAGAATGGACGCGCGTTTTTCGGCGCTCATCTGGCCTTTTTCGACACGCTTGTCCAGCAACTTTTCCGTGTAGGCGCGTCCCTTCATGGCGGCCTCCATCGATACATCCTTCAAAACGGTTGGAATGCCGCGCATCACGTTTGCATAAGCAATGCCTGCGCCCATCAAGCCGGCTCCGAGCACGCCCACGCGGGTGAATTTCGCAGTCGTAAATCCGGCCGGACGGCTTTTGCCGGACTTGATTTCGTTCATGTGGAAAAAGAACGTGTTGATCATGTTCTTTGCCACAGGGTTGATTACCAGGCTAGTCATGTAGCGGGCTTCGATACGCAAAGCAGTGTCGATATCGACCATCAGCCCTTCGATCGCGCAAGAAAGAATTGCCTCTGGCGCGGGCAGACAGCCGCGCGTTTTTTTCTGCAGAATCGCCGGTGCGGTACGCACGAAAGGCAGAAGCTCGGGTGAGTTCGGCTTGCCGCCCGGAATCGAAAAGCCTTCCCGATCCCAAGGTTGCGCGGGTGAAGGATTAGCGTGAATCCAGGCGCGTGCAAGCGACATCAGTTCATCGACATCCTTTGCCGTACCGTTCAATAAGCCCGACTTCAGGCCTTCGGATGGCTTGAAAATCTTTCCTTCCATGACGTAGGGCAGGGCGGCTTTCAGGCCGAGCATGCGCGTCATCCGCACAACGCCACCGGCACCCGGCAGCAATCCCAAAGTGACCTCGGGCAAACCAAGCATGATCTTGTCATCGTTCAGGGCGAAGCGGGCGTGACTCATCAGGCAAAGCTCCCATCCACCACCCAGAGCTGTTCCGTTGATCGCTGCAACAACGGGCTTACCCAGCGTTTCAAGAAGACGATGCTCCATTTTCGTGACGATGGAGCGTTGATAGAACGTTTCGGCCTCTTCAGGTTTGACGGCGATCAGATCCTTGAGGTTGCCGCCTGCGAAAAATGTTTTCTTGGCCGAAGTCAGAATCACGCCTGTGATCTTGTCTTTTTCTGCGACGAGTCGATGAATCGTTTCGCTGAACGATTGCTTGAATGCCGCGTTCATCGTGTTGGCCGATTGATCGGGCGCATCGAAGGTAAGGGTGACGATGCCGTCTGCGGCTTGTTCGAATTTGATTGGATTCATATTGGCTGTATTCGTGGTCATCTGCTGTTGTTGATTAAACGCGCTCGATAATGGTCGCGATACCCATGCCGCCGGCAACGCACAGCGTGACAAGGCCTCGTTTGAGATTGCGGCGCTCCAGTTCATCAAGCAATGTGCCTAGCAGCATGGCGCCGCTGGCCCCTAGCGGATGCCCCATCGCGATAGCGCCTCCGTTGACATTCACTTTTTCGGCCGGAACATTCATTTCGCGCATAAAGCGCATGACCACGGACGCAAATGCTTCATTGACTTCGAACAGATCAATATCATTAACCGTCAATCCGGCTTTGGCGAGAGCTTTCTTGGTTGCGGGGGTTGGTCCGTCGAGCATGATGGTCGGTTCGGCACCAACGACGGCAGTCGACACCACGCGAGCCCGAGGCTTTAATCCGAGCGACCTGCCTTTCGCTTCGGATCCGACCAGAACAAGTGCTGCGCCATCCACGATGCCGGAGGAATTGCCTGCGGTATGGATATGGTTGATGCGATCGACCTGTGGATAAGCAAATTGCGCCATCGCGTCATACATTGCTTCGCCGGGTACTTGGAATGCGGGTTTGAGCTTGGCAAGTTTTTCGAGAGTCACATCGGGTTTGATTGTTTCGTCCTCAGCCAGAATCGTGATGCCATTGATGTCTTTGACCGGGACGATCGACTTGCCAAAGTAGCCTTGGGCGCGGGCATGCGCCGCTTTTTGTTGTGAATGCAAGGCAAAAGCGTCTGCCTGCTCACGCGTGAAACCATCAAGCGTGGCGATCAGGTCTGCACCGATCCCTTGCGGAACCGAATGCATCTTGAGCAGCACAGCTGGCGCATCTTTCGATCCGAGCATGCTTCCCATCGGAACGCGGGACATCGATTCAACTCCGCCCGCAACGACCAAATCTTCCCAGCCCGAGCGTATTTTCATCGCGGCAAGATTGATTGCTTCCAGTCCCGAGCCGCAATAACGATCCAGTTGCAGACCGGATACCTGCCAGTCCCAGCCCGCGGCCAGGGTAGCGGTCTTGCCGATGCAGCTTGCCTGATCACCCCAGGGTTGTACGCATCCAATCACCACGTCATCAACTTGCTTCGTATCGAGATCGTGACGCGAGGCCAGTGCCTGCAACAGGCCCGTCAACAGTTGAACCGGCTTGACTTCATATAGCGCGCCATCCTGGCGACCCTTTCCCCGTGGAGTGCGAATCGCATCGAAAATCATTGCTTCTGTCACTTTTTGGCTCCATTTCGACTCATTTATACGGATCGATCATAACAAGGTGCATGGAACTCCACTCAGTGAATGAGGTGGGTTTTATAGGTCGCCGAGCGAGACCTGCGAAGGATGGCTAAACTGATGGAAAATACTTGTTTGAATTTTGCTTGCGCCTGTAGTGATTTGAAGCTAATAGGGCGCACCATAGATACACAGGGGACATGATGACGGGACCATTGAAAGGCGTGAAAGTGATCGAAATGGCCGGCTTGGGGCCAGCTCCTTTTGCCGCCATGATGCTTGCCGATCTGGGCGCCGAGGTGATTTGTATCGATCGCCCGGTTCGCTCCGTATCCAAGGGAGAAAAGCAATCCTCCGCCCCTAAAACTGAAATTTTGAGGCGTGGAAAAAAATCCATCTCCCTTGACATGAAGCAGCCCGCCTCGGTTCAGGCCGTCCTTCAATTGATCGAGAGCGCGGATGTTTTGCTTGAAGGCTTTCGCCCAGGCGTGATGGAAAGGCTCGGATTGAGTCCGCAAGTCTGTCATGCGCGAAACCCCAAGCTTGTGTACGGAAGGATGACCGGTTGGGGGCAAACAGGCCCTCTTTCCCATGCTGCGGGCCATGATTTGAACTACATTGCTTTGTCGGGTGCGTTGCATGCCATAGGCACCGCGGATCAACCAGTGGTTCCCTTGAATCTGGTCGGGGATTTTGGCGGAGGCGCCATGCTGCTGGTTGCCGGTGTATTGTCCGGAATCATTCAGGCACGTTCAAGTGGGCGCGGACAAGTCGTTGATGCAGCCATGACGGATGGCTCGGCATTGTTGATGAGCATGATGTACGGTTTCATGGCTTCAGGCGACTGGAAGGACCAGCGCGCGAGCAATATGCTTGACGGCGGAGCCCATTTTTACGGCACGTATCGTTGCTCTGATGACAAGTGGGTGGCGATCGGCTCTATCGAGCCCCAGTTTTATGCCTTGCTGGTCGAAAAGTCCGGAATCGCTGATGTGGACCTGTCAGCTCAGCGCGATCCGAATACCTGGCCGGACATGAGAAAACGTTTCGAGCACATTTTCGCTCAGCGCACACGTGCCCAATGGTGCGAAATCATGGAAGGGACGGATGTATGCTTTGCGCCGATCATGGGCATGCGCGAAGCCGCTGGCCATCCGCACAATCAGGCTCGCAAAACTTTTTCCGAGGTGGATGGCGTGTTGCAACCATCACCCGCGCCCCGGTTCAGTGTGACGCCTCCAACGATTGCGCATGGTCCTGTTGGAATTGGCGCAAATACGAACGAAATACTTCAGACGCTTGGCTTGTCGGATGAGCAGATCCGCACCATATCAGGCATCAACAGCTAGCTATGCATTAATCATTTTTAAAATTTCACATAATTAATCAAAATACGGGAGAATTTTTATGAGTCATGACGCCATCGAAGCTTTTCGAGATAGCGCACGGGATTATCTGAGTCGTTCAAACACGATTAGTCGATTGCGTGCATTGCGTTCAAGCGATACCGGATTTGACCGGCAGGCCTGGCAGGAAATCGCCAACTCTGGCTGGCCCGCGCTATTGATCCCCGAGGACGATGGTGGCATGGGGTTGGGGCTGCGTGAAATGGCAGCGATCGCCGAAGAGGTTGGACAGCACTTGTTGCCCGAACCCTATCTTGCGGTCGCGGTGCAGGCGGCAACGGCATTGTCCAGATCGCCACGCGGTGCGTTGCGTTCGCTTTTGCTCGAGCAGCTGGCAACCGGTGAATTAATCGCGGGCTTGGCCTGGCAGGAAAAGCTGGGACAGATGACAACCGATGACATTTCGACAACGGCTACCGCCGCCGCAGACGGTTGGGTTCTCAATGGCGTCAAACGCTTTGTCTTGCCGGGCACTGGTGCAGATGGCTGGATCGTGTTGGCTAAACACAATGCCAAGCCGTTGCTCTGCTGGGTTCCCGCTGGCACGCAAGGCCTGGGCGTCACCACTCAGCGCTGCGTGGACGGGTCGGTGATGGCGGATCTCACATTGAATCAAGTGCCTGTTGCGGCAACGCACGTATTGGCGCAAGACTACGGCGCATTGCTCGCCGTTGCAGACGCGAATGATTTCACGCGCGTGATCCAGTCGGCCGAATTGCTTGGCGTGATGCGTCGCGCCCTTGCTGTAACGATCGAATATCTGAACACGCGCAAACAGTTTGGTCGTGCCATTGGAAGTTTTCAGGCTTTGAAGCATCGCACGGTAGATGCCTATGTTCAGGTCGAGTTGTCGTCAGCGTCCCTGAACGAGGTGCTTGGGCTGCTCGAGCAAGGTGGCGCCGCTTCGACATTATCGAGTCGCGTCAAAGCGCGTTGCGCGCATGCGGCATTGATGGTGACGCGCATGGCGATCCAGTTTCATGGTGCAATGGGCTATACGGATGAATGCGATATTGGCTTGTATTACAAGCGCGCCATGCAACTCTCATCCTGGCTGGGCAACGTGGATGCGCATCGGGCCCGTTATCTCAAAGAAGCGCCACCTGAACAGAAAGCCAGTGATGAATCGTCAGCTCATGACTTCCCTCGCGATGCGGATTGGGAAAACATGCCGGAGGCTGACTTCCGCAAAATGTTGCGCGCTTTCTATGCCAAAAATTATCCCGAACATATGCGCAATGTTCCAAGGCGCTTGCATTGGAATGAAATCAAAGACTGGTACATGACTTTGTCCAAGCAGGGTTGGGTGGCGCCTGCGTGGCCCAAGCAGTTCGGTGGTATGGGCTTGCCTCCTGCGAAAATGATCGCCTATGTGGAAGAGCAGGAAGAGTACGGCGTGGCGCGCGCGCCTGATATGGGCATCGTCATGATCGGCCCATTGCTGATTCAGCGCGGCACACCCGAGCAGCAACAAAAGTTCTTGCCGAAAATCATCGCCGGCGAACATATTTGGTGTCAGGGTTACTCTGAACCCGGAGCCGGATCAGATCTTGCATCCTTGCGAACCGAGGCGATACAGGATGGCAACGAGTTCGTGGTCAATGGCCAGAAGATCTGGACCACGCTGGCCCAGGACGCAACCCATATGTTTACCCTTGTCCGCACGGACAAAGAGGCTAAGAAACAGTCCGGCATCAGTTTTTTGCTGATTGACCTTAAAACGCCCGGCATCACGATTCGCAAGATCAAAGATATCGGTGGACACGAAGAGTTTTGCGAAGTGTTTCTCGATAATGTTCGCGTCCCCGCGGAAAACCTGGTTGGGCAGATGAACGAAGGCTGGACCATCGCAAAAGCGTTGCTTGGGTTCGAACGTATTTTCCTGGGTAGTCCTAAGCAATCGCGTTACGCATTGAGCCAGCTCAATTCGTTGGCGGTGCATCAGGGATTGTTCTCGGATCCCTTGTTTGCTGCGCAATACGCCGAGCTGGCTATTGACGTGTCCGACCTTGTGGCAGCCTACACACATTTTGCCGATATCGTTAAGCGTGGAGAAGTGTTGCCGCCCAGTGTGTCATTGCTCAAGATCTGGGCAACCGATACATATCAGCGAATTTGTACATTACTGGTCGAGGCTGCCCAGGAGCATGGTTGCACGGGCTACACCAAGGATTTTGGTCCGGCCGGGCTGGATGTGCCTGCCATCATGTTCAACGCAATTCCTTCGACGATCTACGGCGGAAGCACTGAAATCCAGAAGGAAATCATCTCGAAAAACGTACTCAGATTGCCCGACTGATGTGACGATGCAAATATCGAAAACGCAAAGAGTGGATTGGAGGTTTTCAATTGGAAACAATTAATTTTGAAGTGGAGGATGGCGTCGCCACATTGACGCTTAATCGTCCCCAACGCAAAAACGCAATCGATGCGGTGATGCGGGAAGAATTGAAGGAAGTGGTTTTTTCGCTTCCTCGGCGTCGCGACCTGCGTGCGCTGATCATTACCGGCGCGGGAGGTTCGTTTTCGGCTGGAGGCGATATCAGCGTCATGGGGCAGGGGACACTGACGCCCGAAGAAGGACGCGACAGAATGCGTCACGATTATCTGTCCTGGATCGAAGCGATATTGCGCCTCGAAATCCCCGTGATCGCGGCCGTCGATGGTCCTGCCTTCGGCGCGGGATTCAGCCTCGCATTGACGGCGGACATTGTCTTGGCTACCCCCCGAAGTCGTTTCTGCCTCTCTTTCATGCGCTTGGGGCTGGTTCCTGATTGTGCGGTGTTCTATACATTACCTCGCATAGTCGGGCAACAGCGGGCCAAAGAGCTCGCGTTTTCGGCTCGTGATTTTGATGCGGCCGAAGCGCAGCGCATGGGTATTGTGTTGGAGGTGACACCTGAAGGTCGTGTCCTTGAGCGTGCCCAACAAATGGCGCGTTGTTTTGCCAATGCCGCTCCGGCGGCTTTGGCAATGACGAAACGCGCCTTCAATGTGTCGATGAACAGCACACTTGAAACCATGATGGATATCGAAGCGGCGGGTCAGGCTGTGGCGCGAACGACGCAATGGCACACGGATGCAGTTCAACGATTCCTGAACAAACAGCCTTCAGCCTTTCAGTGGCCATCTAAACTGGACTGAAGTGTTCTTTGCAACATCCCGGCAATTAGGTCGAATTCCCGTTGTTGCCATCACTGGCGCACCGGGAAGCGGCAAAACGACTTTTTTGAACAGGTTGTTGCAAAAGCCCGAACTCGCCCGCACGGTTGTACTGGCAACCACGGGCGAAAACAGGACTGCATTCGAATATGACCGTGTGCTTTATCTGCCCGCAACCGATTTCATATCCGAAGCGGGTTGCCTGTGTTGCGATATGCGCAGCGCACTCGGAGACACGTTGCGCGATCTGTTTCTGAAAGCGTTAGCTAAAAAAGTCTCGCCAATCGATCGAGTCTTTATTGAGACTCCCGCACTGGATCCATCGCAGCTTAAGTTCACTTTGCGCCACGCACCATTTCTAGGTCAGCGATATGTGTATCGAGGCACATTTTTCGTTCTGGACGCAGTGCGAGCCATCAATTCCGGCCTGGATCAACAGGATCAAGACGCCATTGCTCATGCCGACCGGTTGATATTGGCTAAAAATGATCTCGCCAATACAGCGGACCTGAACAAGCTTGAGGCGTCTTTGCGAATGATTCGAGCCGATCTGGCGGTTCTCGGATCGGACCGAGCGTCTCAAGTCTTGATCCCAACTTCCTAATACGGTACACTGGCCGTAGTGCAGGTTGAGTTAAAACCGGATTGCCAATTTCATTTCAAACCTAGGACCTTAAGCAGGTTCCGGTAAGCGCGATCCAGGATGTTTCGTTTTTTTAGATTTGTCGGCCATATTTACTGACTTCCGGGGCCTGACGCGTTAAACGAAACCGATGTGTCAACCGCAGTGTTCAATTTTGTTCTACCCGTTTGCGGCACGTGCGTTTGCTTCGCCTGTTGTATGCGCAATCAATTTCCGATACTGGATTTTGAATTGTGCGCAGGCACAGTGTCATTTGCGATGACGCGAATTCGAAACGAGCAAGGTTGAATCGGAAATCTTGAGTATGAAAGCCAGGAGTGGAAATAAAAACTGGCCGAGCGCTAAAGCGATCGACCAGTTGGATTTGGTTGCGGGGGCAGGATTTGAACCTACGACCTTCGGGTTATGAGCCCGACGAGCTGCCAGACTGCTCCACCCCGCGTCTGATGAAAAGAAGTATAGCGCATATAACGATCCGGTACAAGTTACTGGTGCGAAAGAAGGATGTAAAAACCGCTTATGAATGATCAAGAAGCTACGCTAGTGCTTGAAGCCGCGTTGTTGTGCTCGGCTTCACCTATGTCGTTGACGGAGTTGCGCAAACTGTTCGATGAAGATGATGAACTCACCTCCGTCCGCATACAAGAGATGTTGCAGGCGCTGCAATTGAGCTGGGTGGGGCGCGGCATGGAGTTGGTCGAGTTGGCTAGCGGATGGCGCTTTCAAAGCACCGAGGCGATGCAAAAATATCTCGAACGACTTAATCCCGAGCGTGTGCCTAAATATTCGCGTGCAGTGATGGAAACACTTGCAATCATCGCATGGCGTCAGCCTGTTACCCGCGGCGATATCGAAGATATTCGTGGCGTGACGGTCTCATCTCAAATCGTCAAGACTTTGGAAGATCGTGGCTGGATTGAAGTCATCGGACATCGCGATGGGCCAGGCAGGCCCAGTTTGCTTGGTACCACTAAACAATTTCTGGATGATCTCGGGCTGCGTGCGCTGGATGAATTGCCTGCGCTGGGACAAGCTGAGATTACCGAAGCCATACAAGCACTGACGGTCGATGGTGCGCCACTTACCGCAGATGAAATCGCGGCGGCAGGCCAAGGCAGTCTGATTGAGGAACCGGGAGCAGTAACCGAAGAGGGTGCAGCTGCGCAAGCAGCAACCGAAGCCGAAACGACAAATGAGGCCGAAGTATCAGCCGGAACTGAAACAACAGCCAAGACCGAAGCCAGGGTCGACTTAACTGCCGAGATTGATTCAGAAAATGCGGTGGAAAAAGACGAATCGATTGATATTGAAGAAACTTTTATCGAGGACACCTCGATCGACGATATCGCCATTGAATCAATTGACTCGCAGGTGGACATGAATGTCGAGGCTTTTACAGATAGTGTCGAAGACATCAACGACAACCTCGAAAACACAAACGACAGCGTCGAAAACACAGATCAAACAACCGGGGCTGAATCCTCGGTGGAACAACACGAATTTAAACCGGAGTCCAAGTGACCAATTCCAATTCAGAACAAGACAATACGAATAACCCCGTGTTGCATGATGCGCCCGGCATCGAGCGCGATGAGCAACCATCAGGCGAGACGGTTGTCGGCAAGCCCCGCGGCCGTAAATTGCGCACACCATTCAGGCGTCGCCGAAGCGATGCGCCTGCCGTGGTTGAGGGTGATGTCGTCGCAGGATCTTCAGTTGCATCAGAAGCAGTTGGCGGTGAAACGGATAACCAAGTAAGCGAATCTAGACCTTCTCGCGCACCCAGAGCTCCGCGCGCCCCACGTGCAGCGCATGGCTCGCCGGAGTCTCGGGTTGGTCGTGGTTCGCGCGGCCCGCGTAAACCACGACCCGAACATGATGTAGCCACAGAGGCGGACTTCAGCGCCCATGATATCGAAGATGCTTTTGATCTTGGAGATCCGGTTGAGGCTGAAAAAGAAGCCGAGCAGGCCTTGTCTTATTTAAGCGGGGCACAACGCATCGAACAAAGGCTAAACAAGTATTTGAATAGCGATGTTCTGATGCCCAAGCTACATAAAGTGCTGGCCGATGCAGGCATTGGTTCTCGTCGCGAGATGGAGGAGCTCATCGTTGCCGGACGTGTGTCGGTCAATGGCGAACCTGCTCACATCGGACAGCGCGTCGGCGCAAACGATCTCGTGCGAGTCAATGGTAAGCCCATCACGCGAACCAATGCACGCAAGCCTCCTCGTGTCATTCTCTATCACAAGCCTGCCGGCGAGATCGTCAGTCACGACGATCCTGGCGGTCGTGCCAATGTATTTTCGCGCTTGCCAAAACTGAAAGTCGGGAAATGGCTATCGATCGGACGTCTGGATTTGAATACGGAAGGTTTATTGATTTTGACCACTTCCGGAGACCTGTCAAATCGAATGTTGCACCCTCGCTATGGCAACGAGCGCGAGTATGCAGTTCGTGTGCTGGGTGAGCTGGGTTCCGATCAGCGTCAGTCTTTGCTTGACGGGGTGGTGCTTGATGATGGCCCTGCTAGTTTCGGTTCGATTGAGTTTCTTGGGGGCGAGGGAAGCAATCGCTGGTATCGGGTAACTCTGAATGAAGGGCGTAACCGCGAAGTGCGTCGCATGTTCGAGGCGGTTGGGTTGACGGTCAGCCGATTGATCCGTACGCGTTTCGGCGACATCATTTTGCCGACCAACTTGCGTCGCGGGCGGTGGGAAGAGCTCGACCCGAAAATCGTCAACGCTTTATTGGTGCAAACCGGATTGTTAAGAGACGAAGAAGATGGCCCCAGGGGGCGTACACGCGGTCCCCGTCAGCCCGTTTCGCATGACAGTGCTTTGCCGCCAGGATTCGGCACCATTGATCGAAATGGAATGAATGGTGCGCGCGTGGGGCGTAAAGGGAAAATTCAGGGGGGTCGCACTCCTCAGGCATCCGGGTATGGCCATTCATCCGAGTCCGTTCCCGCCGTGTTGACTGTAGGTGGCGGTTACGCAAATGGCCACCCTCAGAGCAAAGGCGGGAAGGGCCAACGGGGCAAAGGCCCGGGTCAGGGACGGACAGGACAAGGTCGCCTGGTCTCGGCCGATGGGCAACCCGGCGCTCGCCCAGCCACAGGGCGTCCAGTGGGTCCGTCCCATGGTCCGCGTCCGGCGAAGGCAGGAGGTCGCGGGCCCGGTAAGTCCGGCCCGGGCGCACCGCGGCCTAAATCTCCTCAGGGACGCCCGGATCGAGCACGTGCCGCAGCACGCGGCGATGACTGGCAACCCAGTGGCGCCTCGGCGCATGAGTCCAGGCTCGGTTTCACCAAATCCTCGCGTGGTAACAGGTAACTGATAAAAAGTTGGGTTGCCGATCCAAAATATGTCGTAAATGATTGGCAACACAAGATATTTTTGTCAAATTGTGCTAGAATTTACGGCTTGACGGATAGTTGGTCTGTCTGTTGTATGAATGGGCTGGCTTTCAGCCCATTTTTATTTTTCGAATTTGTATGGCCGATCTTTTTACTCTTGCGCAACAAGCACTTGCATCGATGGACGTTGAACTTGTCGACGTCGAATGGGGTGCGCTCGGCCTATTGCGTGTCACGATCGATCGACCTGAGGGCGTCCGGATTGAGGATTGCGAGCAAGTGTCGCGCCATCTCTCCCGTGTGTTCGAGGTTGAGAACATCGACTATCGTCGACTCGAGGTTGGTTCGCCGGGTGTGGATCGTCCTCTGAAGTCCGAAGCTGATTTTCAACGCTTCGTTGGTGAACACGTAGAGGTCAAGTTGCGCAATGCGGTCGAAAATCGCAAGGTGTTTTCTGGTGTACTGGTCAGCGTATCACCGCAAGCCGGCACCACAGGTTCTGATGCTGCAGCGCCATGCTTCGGTGTCGAGTTTGAGGCAAAAAAGGGCGAAACCCAGGTGGTGACTTTCACGTTTGCGGACGTTGATCGCGCCAAGCTGGATCCCGTTCTGGATTTCAAGGGCAAAAAGCGATGAGTCGCGAAATTCTTCTTCTGGTAGACGCTTTGGCGCGTGAAAAAAACGTCACGCGTGATGTGGTGTTCGATGCACTTGAGGGTGCGTTGGCATCCGCAATGAAAAAACGCTTCAAGGAAGATGCGGATATTCGCGTCTCCGTTAATCGCGCCAATGGCGATCATGAAGGTTTCCGCCGTTGGTTGGTTGTCCCTGACGAGGCCGGTTTACAAGAGCCCGATAAGCAGGAAATGCTCTCCGATGCACGCGAGATCGTTGCCGATATCGAGGCTGGCGAGTACATTGAAGAGCCGCTTGAGCCAATCGAATTTGGTCGCATCGGGGCGCAGGCGGCTAAACAGGCCATTTTGCAGCGTATTCGCGATGCCGAGCGCGAGCAGGTGCTGAATGATTTCCTGGATCGTGGCGAAGCAATTGTGTCTGGTTCCATCAAGCGCATGGACAAGGGCGATGCGATTGTTGAAACCGGCAAGATAGAAGCACGCCTGCCGCGCAGCGAAATGATCCCGAAAGAGAACCTTCGCATTGGCGACCGTGTTCGCGCCTGGGTGCTCAAGGTCGATCGTACCGCACGCGGTCAGCAGGTGATTCTTTCGCGCACCGCTCCGGAATTCATTCAACAACTGTTCGAAAACGAAGTGCCTGAAATCGAACAGGGTCTTCTCGAAATCAAAGGTGCTGCGCGCGATCCCGGCGTTCGTGCCAAAATCGCCGTGGTGGCGTACGACAAGCGCATCGATCCGATCGGAACGTGTGTTGGGATGCGTGGTTCGCGTGTCACCGCAGTGCGTAACGAGTTGGGTGGCGAACAGGTCGATATCGTTTTGTGGTCCGAAGACCCTGCCCAGTTCGTGATTGGCGCCCTGGCTCCGGCCAATGTCGAATCGATCGTCGTGGACGAAGATCGTCACGCGATGGATGTTGTGGTTGATGATGAAAATCTGCCCAAGGCAATTGGTTCGAAAGGGCAAAACGTGCGTCTGGCTTCAGAGCTGACGGGTTGGCAAATCAATATCATGACTCCCGAGGAAAGCCAGAGTCGTCAGGAGCAGGAGCGTGCTGGATTGCGTTCTATGTTTATGAGCCGCCTGGACGTCGACGAAGAAGTGGCGGACATCCTGATAGATGAAGGATTCACGGGGCTTGAGGAAATCGCTTACGTCCCCATGCAAGAACTACTCGAGATCGAAGCCTTCGACGAAGACACGATCAATGAGTTGCGTACGCGTGCCCGTAATGCGCTGTTGACTGAAGCCATCGCTCAGGAAGAGCGTGTCGAAACCGCGCAGGATTTGTTGAGTCTTGAGGGAATGACGGCTGATTTGGTCGCCAAACTTGCCGAAAATAACGTGCATACGCGTGATGATTTGGCTGAGCTGGCAACGGATGAGCTCGCTGAAATGGTCGGTATTGACGAAGCTGCTGCCAGTGAATTCATCATGGCGGCGCGTGCGCACTGGTTCGAAGACCAGTAAGTCGCCTGGATTGAATTTGTTGATTTGCCGGAAGTTGTAACGCAGTAAAAAGGTAAGAGAGAGCCTAATGTCGAGTAATACAGTCGCCCAGTTCGCCATCGAGCTGAAAATGCCTGCCAACGTGCTGCTTGAACAGTTGCGCGCGGCCGGCGTCGAACTCAAGTCGGTGGAAGACAAAGTCACGGACAGCGACAAAGCCAGGTTGCTGGAGTCGTTGCGCCGTTCGCACGGTGCGACCGAAGGTAAAAAAATTACGCTAACGCGCCGTCAAACCTCTGAGATTCGTCAAGCAGATGGCTCAGGACGTTCCAGAACCATTCAGGTCGAAGTGCGTAAAAAGCGTGTCTTCGTCAAACGTGATACACCCGAAATCGGTGAATTGCCTGTTGGCAATGAGGCTCAGGCTCCCGTTGAAACTCCGGCCGATGATCAGCAAGTTGTGCAGACCGTCACGCCCCAGTCCGTCAGCCCGGCCCCTTCAGACGTTGTAGTCGATGCAGCTCAGACCGTTGAGGCATCAGCACCTCAGCCGACTGTTGTGGCTGAAGAGCCGGCAGTCGCCGAGCAGGAGCCTGCAGTTGTTGTAGAGTCTGCCCAGGATACGCAGCCTGTTGTTGCTGAGGCTCAACCCACCGAGACTGTTCAGGTCGAGGCGCCTGTCGCTCAGGATGTTGCGCAGATTGTTGAGTCTGCGCCTGTACAAGCTCCGGCTGCTGATATCGAACCCGTTCAGGCTGTTACTGCAGATCAAGCTGAAGCACAATCCCCCGTTCAAGAAGAAACTAAAGCCAAGGCTGAAAACGCACCTTCACCCACACCGTTCGTCAAGCAACCATTCAAAGCCGCGCGTGGACGCGTCGCCCCTGTTGTCGCATCCACAGTAAGTAGCGGATCCGATCAGGATCGTGATCAGGCGCGTCGGGCTTCGGAAGCCGAAGCGGCCGCTTTGCGCGATATGCTCAATCGTCCGCGCAGAGTGTTGAAAGCCGTTGAGCCTGATGCGGCAGCACTGTCAGGGACCTTGCATAAACCTGCCGGCGGCAAGGGGTCTAAAAAAGACAAAGACGGTGCCGCCTCGGACAGTGGTGGCAAAAAGGTCATTAAATCCGGTGAAGTTTCATCGACATGGTCCGAGGATTCTTCTCGTAAAAAACCTGCTGATAAACGCGATGCTTTGGCAGCGAACGCAGGTCGAGAAGGCTGGCGCGCCGGCGGCAAGGGTAAGGCGGGTGGTAAAAAAGGTGCGCGTGGCGCAGCTGCCGCTCAGACCCCCGATCGTCGCGAACCGGCTGTGGTTGAATTTATTGCCCGAGAAATTCACGTTCCCGAAACCATTAGCGTCGCCGATTTGGCGCACAAAATGTCGGTTAAGGCCGGGGAAGTGATCAAGCATCTTATGAAACTGGGTCAAATGGTGACCATTAACCAGGTGCTTGATCAGGAAACCGCAATGATCGTGGTCGAGGAACTCGGCCATAAAGCAATTGCAGCCAAGCTGGATGATCCGGAGGCCTTCCTTGATGAGGAAGCAGCTCATGAGGATATCCAACTGTTGCCGCGTGCGCCGGTCGTGACCGTAATGGGACACGTCGATCACGGCAAGACCTCGCTGCTTGACTACATTCGTCGTGCAAAAGTCGCATCCGGCGAAGCTGGTGGTATTACCCAGCACATCGGTGCATATCATGTTGAAACCGAACGTGGCATGGTGACTTTCCTCGACACTCCCGGCCACGAGGCATTCACGGCCATGCGTGCCCGCGGAGCCAAGGCAACCGACATTGTGATTCTTGTTGTTGCTGCGGATGACGGAGTCATGCCCCAGACGAAAGAGGCGATTCACCATGCGAAAGCAGCTGGTGTGCCCTTGGTTGTCGCGATCAATAAAATCGATAAGCCTGATGCCAATCCCGATCGCGTCAAGCAGGAACTCGTAGTTGAAGAAGTCGTTCCTGAAGAGTACGGCGGCGATGTGCCGTTTGTACCGGTATCGGCCAAGACCGGTCAGGGGATCGATGATCTGCTTGAAAACGTTCTTTTGCAGGCTGAAGTGCTCGAACTAACCGCTCCGATTGATGCACCTGCCAAGGGGCTGGTGATCGAAGCGCGTCTTGATAAGGGTCGTGGCCCCGTTGCAACCATTCTTGTGCAGGGTGGTACGCTAAACCGTGGTGATGTGGTGCTGGCCGGTGCGAGCTATGGCCGTGTGCGCGCCATGCTGGATGAGAACGGCAAGCCGATTCAGACCGCTGGCCCTTCCATCCCCGTTGAAATACAGGGTCTGACCGAGGTGCCTTCGGCTGGTGATGAATTGATGGTATTGGCTGACGAGCGACGCGCTCGTGAGATCGCCTTGTTCCGCCAAGGTAAGTTCCGTGACGTGAAGTTGGCTAAACAACAGGCCGCCAAGCTCGAGTCTATGTTCGATACCGCGGTTGAAGGTTCGCAAACTTTGTCGCTGATCGTGAAAACGGATGTTCAAGGCTCTCAGGAAGCTTTGGTCAATTCCCTGCTCAAATTGTCCACCGATGAAGTTCGGGTTCAAGTTGTGCACGCAGCGGTGGGTGGTATCTCCGAAAGCGACGTCAACCTGGCGATTGCATCGGGTGCAGTGATTATCGGATTTAACGTTCGAGCCGATGCGAGTTCGAAGAAACTTGCTGAATCCAACGGTATCGACATTCGCTACTACAACATCATTTATGACGCGGTCGACGAGGTCAAGTTGGCCATGTCTGGCATGTTGGCGCCTGAAAAACGCGAGGAAGTCATCGGCATGGTCGAGGTGCGCGAGGTTTACACGATCTCCCGTATCGGTACCGTTGCCGGTTGTATGGTCACCGAGGGTCTGGTTCGTCGCGACTCGCAAGTTCGTTTGTTGCGCGGCAACGTTGTCCAATGGACTGGCTGGCTCGACTCGTTGCGTCGTTTCAAGGACGATGTCAAAGAGGTCAAGTCCGGTTTTGACTGCGGTATCACTTTGCGCAACAACAACGATCTGCAAGTTGGCGATCAGCTCGAAATTTTCGAAATCAAGGAAGTGGCCCGCTCGCTTTAAATTTATCCATGAGTCGCCATAAACAGAAAACCGCCCCCGGCCGTAATCTCAGATTGGCCGACCAGATCCTGAAGGATCTGGCGATCATCATCCAGCGCGAAATCGATATGAGTCGCGCCGGGTTGATTACGCTGTCGGGCATTGAGCTTAGCGCCGACTACGCTCATGCCAAGGTTTACTTCACGGTGCTGGGCGCAGAGCCTGAACAGGCCACTCGGTTATTGAACGAAAAAGCGGGATGGTTTCATTCTCTATTGTTCAAGTTGTTGCACATCCACACTGTGCCGACGCTTCATTTCTATCATGACCCGCAGCTTAAGCGCGGCATTCAGATGTCTGCCCTGATCGATCAGGCCAATTTGCCCGGTCAGTATACGGGTGTCCCAGACGAGCCTTTGGACAAGCCCTGAGGGCTATCGTCTTTTTCTTGGATATTTGACGATGGCTAAGCGACGCGGGCGCGTGCTCGATGGTGTGTTGTTGCTTGATAAACCAGTAGGTTTATCGAGTAATCACGCTTTACAGCGCGCCAAAAGGGCGCTGGATGCCCAAAAAGCTGGACACACCGGAACGCTCGATCCTTTTGCGACCGGTTTGCTGGTGTGCTGTTTGGGACGTGCGACCAAAATATCGGGGTCGATGTTGAATGCCGACAAGGCTTATCGTGCCACGATCGCATTCGGACAGGAAACCGATTCAGGTGATTTGACCGGAATCGTGGTGAATCAGGCGGCAGCTGGATTTGAAGGCGTATCCCGCAATCGCCTGCAGGAAGTATTGGATAGTTTTTTAGGCACGCAAATGCAGATTCCTCCCATGGTGTCGGCATTGAAGCGTGACGGTAAGCCCCTGTATGAATATGCCAGACAGGGAATCGTTTTAGAACGTGAACCACGAGAAATCACGATTCGTAACATTGAATTGTTATCTTTCACGCCAATGCAGGCGGAAATTCATGTTCACTGCACCAAGGGTACGTATATTCGGACGCTTGCGCAGGATATCGGACGCATGCTTGGTTGTTTTGCCCATCTATCGGCTTTGCGCCGAACGATGGTTGGGCCATTCAAACTCGAGGATGCGATCGAACTCGAAGCATTGCAGACTATGGATGCTCCGGAATCAGTTCTGATCGGAATCGACACCTTGCCCTCGGGCTTGATGCCGGCGCCCAAAGTACAAGTAAAAGCGGTCGACTCGTCCGCACCCGTAAACGCACTATCAGCAGACGCCTCGTCTGCGTCGACTATTTAAAGGACTCTGTATGTCACGCGCTTTGCGTAACGTTGCCATTATCGCCCACGTTGACCACGGCAAAACCACTCTGGTGGATCAACTCCTTCGCCAGTCTGGTACATTCCGTTCAAACGAAAAAGTGGCCGAACGCGTCATGGACTCGAACGATCTTGAAAAAGAACGCGGTATTACCATTCTTTCTAAGAATTGCGCGGTCGAATATGATGGCACCCATATCAATATCGTCGATACGCCCGGACACGCCGATTTCGGTGGCGAGGTCGAACGCGTCCTTTCGATGGTCGATGGCGTGTTGTTGCTAGTCGATGCCGTCGAAGGCCCCATGCCGCAAACGCGCTTTGTTACCAAAAAGGCGTTGGCCCTCGGTCTGAAGCCCATCGTTGTGATCAACAAGGTCGATCGTCCCGGTGCTCGCTGCGATTTCGTGATCAACGCGACATTTGAGTTGTTCGACAAGCTCGGCGCGACCGAAGAGCAGCTCGATTTTCCGGTTGTTTTCGCCTCGGGTCTGAATGGCTACGCCGGGTTGACCGAAGACGTCCGCGAAGGCGATATGCGCCCCTTGTTTGACGCGATCCTAAAGCACGTGCCTATGCGTGAAGATGATCCGAACGCACCTTTACAACTGCAAATTACCTCCATCGATTACAGCACCTACGTCGGCAAGATCGGTATCGGACGCATCAAGCGTGGCCGAGTTAAAACCGGCATGAACGTGATGTGTGTCGATGGGCCGGATGGGACCCCTTACAGCGGCAAGATCAATCAGGTTTTGAAGTTCAAGGGATTGGAGCGCGAAGTCGTGGAAGATGCGATTGCGGGCGATATTGTGCTGATCAACGGCATCGAAGATATCGCGATCGGTACGACGATTTGTGCTCCGGATCAGGTGGAAGGGTTGCCCTTGCTTAAGATCGATGAGCCAACCCTGACGATGAACTTTATGGTCAACACCAGTCCGCTAGCCGGTCGTGAAGGTAAATTCGTCACTAGCCGTCAATTGCGCGAGCGACTGGATCGCGAATTGAAGTCGAACATGGCCTTGCGCGTGCGCGATACGGATGACGATACTGTGTTTGAAGTCGCTGGTCGCGGTGAATTGCATCTGACTATTCTGGTCGAAACCATGCGTCGCGAGGGCTACGAGCTGGCCGTATCGCGTCCGCGCGTGGTGTTCCATGAAGAAGATGGCGTCATGATGGAACCCTACGAAAATCTGAGTATCGATCTTGAAGACAACACTCAGGGTGCCGTCATGGAAGAGCTGGGTATTCGCAAGGCCGAGCTGCTCGATATGGTGAGCGATGGCCGTGGCCGCACTCGTCTCGAATACCGTGTCCCCGCGCGTGGTTTGATCGGTTTCCAGGGCGAATTCATGACGATGACCCGTGGTAACGGCTTGATGAGCCACACGTTCGACTCTTATGGTCCCGTCAAGGAAGGCATGCTGGGCGAGCGTCGCAACGGTGTGCTGATTAGTCAGGATGATGGTCACGCTGTTGCGTATGCGCTTTGGAAGCTTCAGGATCGCGGTCGTATGTTTGTATCGCACAACGATCCGGTCTACGAAGGCATGATCATCGGTATACACAGTCGCGATAACGATCTGGTCGTCAATCCGATCAAGGGCAAGCAACTGACTAACGTTCGCGCATCGGGTACCGATGAAGCCGTTCGTTTGGTTCCGCCAATTGCCCTGAACCTCGAATATGCGGTTGAGTTCATCAGCGATGACGAATTAGTCGAAGTCACGCCTAAGAGTATCCGCCTGCGCAAGCGCTTCCTGAAAGAGCACGAGCGCCGTCGCAATCGTTAATCGTTCACCGGAGATCATCTCCGGTACCGGTCAGGATCAAATCGGCTTATTCCCGACTTGCTTAGCCAAGTCGGGATGCGTCCGATAGAATTCCTTTAAATGGTCAACGATTTTTACCGGATCGTCCTCGATAAAAAACAAATCGGGATCGATCGGGTTGATCAATTCAAGTCCGAGCAATTGCTCGCGAATCCAGTCGAACATCCCCCCCCAGAAAGATTTGCCCACCAGTATGACTGGTCCGGGTGGGACTTTGCCGGTCTGGATCAGGGTCAAAGCTTCAAAAAGTTCGTCTAATGTTCCAAAGCCACCCGGCAAAACGACGTAGGCCGTGCTGTGCATGAAAAAGGTGGCTTTGCGCGATAAAAAATGCTGGAAAGGCAAGTCGATAGAAAGGTAACTATTTGATTTTGCTTCTCTTTTAAGCTTAATGTGCAGCCCGACGCTGGTTCCCCCCGACTCGAAGGCGCCTTTATTGGCAGCCTCCATCAAACCCGGGCCACCTCCGGCAATCACGACGAATCCCGCCTGGGCTAAACCTTTGCCCAGGGCTTCACCCAAAGCATAATAAGGCGATTCGGAAGTGATGCGTGCGCTACCAAATACACTGACAGCGATTCCAATTTTTTTCAATGTGTCAGCGGCATGAAGCATCTCTGACATAATTTCGTTTGTTCGCTGAATAGTCGGCGTTGATATTTCTTTGTTGCCACTCATGAAAAAAACCTTATTGCTTGTAGATGGATCAAGTTATCTGTATCGCGCATTTCATGCGATGCCCGACTTGCGCAATGCCCGAGGGGAACCCACCGGGGCGATCTACGGCGTCGTCAATATGATGCGTAAAATGGTACAGGACTTTCAAGCCGATTATGCGGCTTGCGTGTTCGATGTGCGTGGTAAAACCTTTCGTGAAGAGATTTATCCCGAGTATAAGTCTCACCGTCCTCCCATGCCCGAGGATCTGGCATTGCAGATCGAACCGATTCATCATGCGGTTAGAGCTTTAGGCTGGACCGTTATCGGCGTTGAAGGTGTTGAGGCTGATGATGTGATCGGTACGCTTGCGCATTGGGCAACCGACCATGATGTTCACACGGTCGTATCAACAGGAGACAAGGATCTGGCCCAACTAGTGACTTCTCACGTCACGCTAGTCAACACCATGTCCAACGAAAAGCTGGACCCTGAGGGAGTGGTCCGCAAGTTTGGCGTGACGCCCGATCGCATCGTTGATTATCTGATGCTGGTTGGAGATGCTGTCGACAATGTACCGGGGGTCCATAAAGTCGGCCCGAAAACAGCTGTGAAGTGGCTAAACGAATATGGTTCAATCGATGAATTGACTCGGCATGCAGTGGATATCAAAGGTGTGGCGGGCGATAACTTGCGCGAGGCTATGCCCCGTTTCGCTTTGACTCGCGAACTTTTGACAGTCAAAACGGACTGCGACCTCTCATCGATTGTGCCTGACATTGAAATGCTCAAGCCAAAGGCACCCGATCAGTCCGATTTGATAGCTTTATACGAACGATATGGTTTCAGGACCTGGCTGCGCGAATTGACGGGCGAGCCAGATCGGGTGCCGCAAGGGGATCACCGCGTTGCGCCAGTTCAGTCCAGACCCGTGGCTCCGCAAAGTGTCGACTACCAAATGGTGACCGATATCCACCAGCTGGATCAATGGATCGAGCGACTCAATCGCGCGGATACGGTTGCCCTGGATACGGAGACAACTTCGCTAGATTCCATGCAGGCCCGACTTGTCGGCATTTCTTTATCGATCGAAGCAGGGCAAGCCTGCTACATACCTGTGGCGCATCGCGGACCGGACTCGGGTGCTCAGCTCCCTATTGCGGATGTCTTGCGCAAACTAAAGCCTTGGCTTGAAGACACGCGTCCGACAAAAGTGCTGCATCACGCAAAGTATGACACGCATGTTTTCGCCAATGAAGGCATCAATCTGCAAGGCATTCTGGGCGATACGATGCTTCAGGCGTATGTGCTCGAGTCACACCGCAGTGTCGCGCTGCATGACTTGTCACAGCGTGTTTTGGGATTAAAGGGTCTGTCATACGAAGAAATCTGCGGTAAAGGCGCGAGTCAGATCGGTTTTGATGAGGTTGATCTCGAGCGCGCCACTCAGTACGCTTGCGAGGATGCTGACTATACATTTCGCCTGAACCAGGCTTTGCTTGGGCAAGTCAAGGCGATATCAAAGCTTGATGATATCTATCAGCTTGAGCTGCAGGTTTCTCGGGTTCTGTTCGAGATTGAGCGAAATGGCGTCAGAATCGACTCGGCCGAACTTGGGCGTCAAAGCCATGCGCTTGGACAGGAAATGTTGCGTTTGGAACAGCGCGCCTTTGAACTGGCCGGACAGCCCTTCAATTTGAACTCTCCCAAACAGTTGGGCGAGATTTTGTTCGGCAAAATGCAATTGCCCGTAGTTCGTAAAACCGCGGGTGGTGCGCCTTCAACCGATGAAGAAGTTCTGACGAAATTGGCGGAAGATTATCCGTTGCCGCAAGTGCTTCTCGAGTATCGAAGCTTGGCAAAGTTGAAATCCACTTATACCGATAAGCTTCCTAAAATGGTGAATCCGCGCACAGGTCGCGTTCACACGCATTATGGCCAAGCTGCGGTGATTACCGGGCGCCTGGCTTCATCCGATCCGAACTTGCAGAATATTCCTGTGCGATCCGAAGCCGGACGCAAAATTCGCGAGGCGTTCATTGCGACCAATGGGATGATTGTCTCTGCCGACTATTCGCAAATCGAGTTGCGCGTCATGGCGCATGTATCAAATGATCCAAGCCTTCAGCGCGCCTTTGCTGCGGGCGAGGATATTCATCGCTCAACGGCTTCGGAAGTGTTTGGCGTGCCGATTCTGGAAGTCAGCAGCGATCAGAGACGTGCGGCCAAGGCCATCAACTTTGGCTTGATATACGGGATGGGGGCCTTTGGCTTGGCCAGCAATCTTGGCATCACGCGCGATGCCGCTCAATCCTATATCGATCGATACTTCGCGCGCTATCCCGGCGTGGCTCAATACATGGCCGAAACGCGCTCGCTTGCGCATGAACAAGGTTACGTCGAAACTGTGTTCGGACGCAGGTTGTGGCTCACCGACATTAACGCGGCAGGGGCGCGGCGAGCCGGAGCCGAACGTGCCGCGATCAACGCGCCGATGCAAGGCACTTCGGCTGATCTCATTAAAAAAGCGATGGTGGCCGTTCAGAACTGGCTTGAAAAAGAAAAACTTAAAACCATGATGGTGATGCAGGTACACGATGAACTTGTGTTGGATGTCCCCATGGATGAACTGGAGCAGGTTAAGATCAACCTTCCTCGCCTGATGTGCGATGTTGCCAGCTTGAGGGTGCCGCTGGTTGCAGAAGTCGGAATCGGCCCCAACTGGGAACAGGCGCATTGATATGTTGTTGATTTGGATTGTGTTGGCTGCGGTTGCCGGAGGCATGTTCGCCCTGATGGTCGCGCATTGGCTTGCTTACAAGGCGTTTGCGGGCTATTTGCACCACATGGTGAGTTTGTCGGTAGGTGTACTGCTGGCCGTCACTTTTTTGCATTTGCTGCCCGAGGCGTTTGAAACTTTGCATGATGCGCACGCACTGTTTTCCACGATGCTTGCTTCGATCATTGGCTTTTTCGTTCTTGAAAAAATCGCGCTCCTGCGGCATAGCCATCATCATGAAGGTGATGGCCACCACCATCACCATGGCCATGACAGACACGAGGCTGGCAAGGGCGGCAAGCTGATCCTGATCGGCAGTTCACTGCATAACCTGGTCGACGGAGTGTTGATTGCCGCGGCATTTCTGGTCGAGCCCTGGCTCGGCGTGCTCACCGCGGCTTCCATCATTCTGCATGAAGTTCCGCACAAGTTGAGCGATTTCGTTGTGTTGATCAATGCCGGGTTGACCCGCAATAGGGCGTTTTCGTTAATCATGTTCAGCAGTCTGTGTTCGGCAATCGGCGGTGTTGCCGGGTATTTTGTTCTCGAGCATATGCAAGCCGGTTTGCCTTATTTGCTTGTCGTTGCGGCAAGTAGTTTCATGTATATCTCCGTGGCTGATTTGATGCCTCAAATGCATTCGCGCAGTTCACTCAAGGAGGCCGTGCCACAACTGTTGCTTGTCGCCTTGGGTGTCAGTATGATCTACGCGGTGACGCAGCTTATGCACGCTGGACATTCTCACTGAATTTGATTTTCATCCGGAGCAATGACGATGAAGACTTCCTCTACATCACAAGCGATCACGACGCCCGTCAATGGTCTTAAAGAGGGGGATTTCAAGCTTCCTGTCGAAGATGGCTCCATCGATGCTTATTTCGCGGCACCTGATACTTCAGGGCGTTTGCCTATCGTTTTGGTCGTACAGGAAATTTTCGGTGTGCACGAGCATATCCGGGACATTTGTCGTCGCTTTGCGCATGCCGGATATCTGGCCATCGCGCCCGAGTTATACCAGCGTCAGGGTGATGCTCGCACTTATACCGACATTGCCACCCTGATTTCCGAGCTAGTGGCGAAAGTGCCGGATGAGCAGGTCATGGCGGATCTGGATGCCTGTCTCGTCTGGGCTGGTTTGCATGGCGGAAATTTGTCCAAAGTCGCTGTGACCGGATATTGCTGGGGCGGCAGAATCACCTGGATGTATGCCGCCCATCAACCCAAGGTGAAAGCGGGCGTGGCGTGGTACGGCAAGCTTGCTACTGGACATGGCCCATTGATCAAACAGAATCCGGTTGATATTGCCGCAAAGCTGCATGCGCCGATTTTGGGATTGTATGGAGGACAGGATGCCAGCATTCCAATGGATACGGTTCAACAGATGCGCGAAGCGTTGTCCAAGGGCAATATCAATGCGCAAGCTTCGCACATCCATGTATATCAGGATGCAGGACATGCGTTTTATGCTGATTATCGGCCAAGCTACATCAAGTCTGTCGCCGATGA
This sequence comes from Sheuella amnicola, assembly GCF_010499255.1. GTDB lineage: Bacteria > Pseudomonadota > Gammaproteobacteria > Burkholderiales > Burkholderiaceae_B > Zwartia > Zwartia amnicola. Next base: position 58,727 of record NZ_JAAGRN010000008.1, on the reverse strand, counting down.
TGCCTGGAAAAGATGCCTGGCCTGGATGTCCAAAAATTTGGGGCTTTGATTTCTCAAAGCCCCGGTCGTAATAGATATGGCCGTAAATTTCGGCTAGCTTAAGACGGTCAGGCCACGCGCATTTCTTGAAGCGCGCGTATGCGGGCAGGAATGGGAGGATGGGTGGCAAACATGGCCGCAAGGCCTTCAGCACCGCTGATTCCGGATGCTTCAAAGCTTTTCGGTAATTCGCCCGGAGTTAATCCGCCCAGCCGCGCAAGAGCGCGCATCATGGGTTCTCTAGAGCTCAGCAGAACAGCAGAACCGGCATCTGCGCTAAATTCCCGACGACGCGAAAACCATGCCACAATCAAACTCGCCAGCAGACCAAATGCGATTTCGCAGATCACCACCGTAATGTAATAGCCTGGACCGGTGGATTTGTCGTTTTTGAGGACGACGCGATCGACAAAGTAACCCACCACGCGGGCCAGAAAGACAACAAAAGTGTTCACGACACCTTGAATCAGCGTCAGAGTCACCATGTCGCCATTGGCAATGTGCGCAACTTCGTGTGCCAGCACGGCAGTCACTTCTTCTTCAGTCATGCTGTCAAGCAGGCCGGTGGAAACCGCCACCAGTGATTCATTGCGAAACGCTCCGGTGGCGAATGCATTAGGCTCACCCTCATAGATGGCGACCTCCGGACGGCCTATTTTGGCGCGATCGGCGAGTTGGTTGACAGTGTCGAGCAACCACGCTTCACGGGGACCGTTGGGGGCTTGAGGGTCGATCACCGTGGCGCCTGTGCTCCACTTTGCCATGGGTTTGCTAATCAGCAGCGAAAAGATTGCGCCGGTAAAACCGACGATCAGAGAGAAAACCAACAACATCTGAACATTCAGGCCTTGCTGTGACAAGAAGCGATTAACGCCCAGAATCTGCAAAGTGGCGCTTAGAACCAGCATCACCGCCAGGTTGGTCAGAATAAAGAGAACGATTCGTTTCATATGTGTGGAAATTCAATCGAGAGTAAGGGAGTATGTTTGGACTTCAGAAGTGATAAAAAGTTCTCGTCAAAGACATGGTTTGACTTGACTCGGATCCATACCGAATCAGTGCCAGAGTATAGTATTACTTGATTATTTTTTGTCCAACCGAATCCCATGCAAGCTTTGTGGATGTTGCTCGCGTCGCTATTGTTCGCCCTGATGGGGGCGTGCGTGAAACTGGCGGTCGAGCATGGTGCCTCAATGGCCCAGGTCGTTTTGTTCAGGGGATTGCCATCGGTGGTCTTGCTGCTCTTGTGGGCGCGCGCCAGAAACTTGTCGTTTCGACCCGTCGCTTGGATGCCACATGTATGGCGCAATCTGACCGGCGTGACTTCCATGTGGCTGGGGTTTTATGCCATCGCCCACTTGCCGCTTGGTACTGCCACCAGTCTGAACTACACCGCGCCACTCTTTATTGCCGGCTGGATTCTTGCCACTGGCACAACCAAAAAAGATCCAGTATGTATTGCAGCTGTCGGCTTCGGTTTTCTGGGAGTGCTCGCGGTGTTGCAACCAAGCATTACGGTGGATCAAATTCTGCCGGCGCTACTTGGTCTTTGCGCCGGTGCCCTTGCCGCGATTGCGATGATGCAGATTCGCACAATCGGCAAACTCGGTGAGCCTGAATGGCGAACAGTATTGTTTTTTTCGGTGATCGTTTGCCTCACCAGCCTGGTCGGCATTGCGATTGAACCTTGGGGGCGGGCAGACTGGCTGGGCTGGCTGTCGCTGCTGGTGATCGGTATCACGGGAATGGGTGGACAGCTTGCGTTGACACGCGCTTATGGACTCGGTAATGCCTTGTTGAATGCCGCCTTGCAATACACCACCATCATTTTCGCCTCTCTGTTGGGTATTGTTTTTTGGGAGGAGTCGATGGATCGCCTGGCGATATTCGGTGTGATTTGTATCGTATCGGCAGGGTTGTTATCCGTCTGGCGCACGGCCCAGGATGAGGCATAGTATTTGTTTGTCTAGCAAACAATGTAAGTCACCCCGGGGCTGCGTCATCTCATGGCCGCATTTAGGCCATCATCTTGCCGTACCATTCGTGAAAGTGCTGCATGCCGTCTTCCATCGGTGACTGGTAAGGCCCGACTTCATTGACGCCACGCTTCATCAAGGCCAGGCGACCGGCATCCATTCGTTCTCCGATCTCGTCATCCTCGACAGCCGTTTCCATGTAGGCTTCGCGCTGCGCTTCAACAAATTCCCGTTCGAACATGGCGATTTCCTCGGGATAATAGAACTCGACGATGTTGACGGTTTCTTGCGGCGACTTAGGGTACAGCGTCGACAAGACCAGGACATGCGGGTAAAGCTCAATCATGTGGGTAGGGAAATATGTAACCCACACTGCGCCAAAATCCGGCGCGCGTCCCTGGCGGAAATCGAGCAACTTGTCATGCCAGACTTTATACGCCGGCGACCCGGGTTGCGACAGGGCCCGATGGATACCCACGCGCTGCATGCTGTAGAAGTCGGAGAACTCCCACGAAAGGTCGTCGCAGGTCACAAAATGCCCCAGGCCCGGGTGAAAAGGGGCAACGTGGTAGTCCTCGAGATAGACCTCGATGAAGGTTTTCCAGTTGTAGTTGCACTGGTGAACTTCAACGTGATCGAGAACGTAGTCCGAGAAGTCGAATTCAGGGCGTTTGAACAACGGGGCAAGATCGATTTTCGGATCGCGCGGCCCCTCGAAAAGCAATCCATTGCAGTCTTTGAGGGCGAAGCGCTCAAGATTCAGGCAGGGGGATTGCTGAAATTCCGGAGCGCCTAGCAGTTTTCCCTGCTTGTCGTAGGTCCAGCGATGAAGGGGGCAGACAATGTTGCCGCCCGTGCCGGATAGATTGCCGTTTGCATGTTTGTGACTGGTCACGTTGCCGGTTTGGCCGCCAAGCATCAGGGCTTGACGGTGGCGACAGACATTCGAGAGTAGTTCGATGCCGTTTTGACCGCGCACGAGTATGCGCCCATTGTTTTCATGGGTCATGCTGCGCCAGTCTCCCGGATTGGGCACGCTTTTCTCGTGACCGACATAAATGGAAGACTGCTTGAAAATGCTGTTTTGCTCGCGGGCAAAAAGGGCTTCGTCAAAGTAAGCTGAGACGGGAAGCTGGGTGCGAGCCGGCGCCAAATGCGCCATCCGACCAATGTCGGTCATGATTCCCTCCGCGTGGGTAAAAATGCCAGGGCTAGCCGTATCGAGTCCGGTTTGATGTCCGATGACCACATAAGCAAAGTTTGAATCTGGCGCGAAGAAAAATCGGATTGGCCGATCACCATAAAAGAATGATTGTACCCCAAGGCACCGACTTGCCCCGATCTCGTACAATCACGTATTCAGAACAGCCTGTTTGTCCGGAGTTTAATTTTGACGAAAGCTGAAAAATCCGTGCACGCCAAACAATCGACCGCCCAGCCTGACGAGCAGGATGCTTCATTGCCCAAAGATTTCGAGACCGCCTTGTCCGAACTCGAGGCGGTGGTCGCGTCGATGGAGTCGGGTACGTTGGCGCTTGAGCAATCCTTGTCCGCTTATCGTCGCGGCGTGGCCTTGACGCGTATCTGCCAACAGTTGTTGGCGCAGGCCGAGCAGCAGGTTAAAGTCCTCGAGGCGGGCGTATTGCGTCCCTTCGAAGGCGATGTGGAAGTTGAATAATCGAATATGTCTGTTTCCGTTCTTGCATCTTCAGATTGGTTAAATACGCGTGCCCGGCATGTCGAGCAGGTGCTTCACGCCATGTTGCCCGCCGAAACGTGTGAGCCGGCCCGCCTGCATCAGGCCATGCGCTATGCGGTGTTGAGTGGCGGCAAGCGCGTTCGGGCCGGACTGGTCTATGCTGCCGGTTATGCCGTTTGCGCGTCGCGTGATTCAGAGTTCGAGCGTGCGCTTGATCTTGCCGCATGCGCTGTCGAGCTGGTCCATGCCTATTCATTGGTGCATGACGACCTCCCATGCATGGATGACGACACCTTGCGTCGCGGCAAGCCGACTTTGCACGTGAAATACGACGAGGCAACCGCGTTGCTGGCGGGCGACGCTTTGCAGCCGTTGGCTTTCGACTGGCTAGCGCAAATGCCTGTCGATCCCGAATTAATCGTGCGTGCCACGCGTGTTTTGGCCCAGGCGGCAGGTAGTCTCGGTATGGCCGGCGGGCAGGCGATCGATCTCGAAAGCGTCGGCAAGCATTTGACACGCGAGCAACTACAGCGCATGCACGAATTGAAAACGGGGGCTTTGCTTTCGGCCAGCGTGATGTTGGGAGGCTTGGCCGCAGCGATGAATCCCGTCCAGCAGCAATCACTTTCGGCTTATGCTTGTGCGATGGGCCTGGCTTTTCAGGTTGTCGATGATATCCTTGACGTGACTGTAGATACTGCACAGCTTGGAAAAACGGCGGGTAAAGATGCCGCCGCGAACAAGCCGACGTATGTCACCCTGATGGGGCTTGAGAAAGCCAGGGATTTTGCCGATGCATTGCATCGGGACGCAATTTTGGCGATCAAACCGTTGGGCGAATCGGGACAGCTCTTATCCGATCTTGCCGACTTTATTGTTTTACGAAATCATTAAGTATGTCGACTGAACTGTTAGACCGAATACACAGCCCTGCTGATCTCAAGCCGCTTGATCGTCGAGAACTCAAGCGGCTTTCGGACGAGTTGCGTGGTTTTATCGTGCAATCGGTTTCCAAGACCGGGGGGCATCTCTCGTCAAATCTCGGAACCGTTGAACTGACGGTTGCCCTGCATTATGTATACGACACGCCGCATGATCGCATCATCTGGGATGTCGGCCACCAGTCCTATCCGCACAAGATTCTGACCGGACGCAAGGATGGTATGGCCCATCTTCGTCAGTACGGCGGAATTTCCGGGTTTCCCAAACGAAGCGAATCCGAGTACGACGCATTTGGCACCGCTCATTCCTCGACATCGATTTCAGCCGCACTGGGCATGGCGGTTGCGTCACGCAACGCAGGGGTATCGCGCCAGCATATCGCTGTCATAGGTGACGGTGCCATGTCTGCCGGGATGGCGTTCGAAGCCATGAACAATGCCGGCGTCACGCATGATATCAATCTGCTCGTGATTCTCAATGACAATGATATGTCGATTTCGCCACCGGTCGGCGCGTTGAATCGTTACCTGGCGCGCCTGATGTCGGGGCAGTTTTATGCGGCGGCCAAAAACGTCGGCCGCGCGGTGTTGCAGCACATGCCACCCGTACTCGAGTTGGCCCGTCGCTTCGAGGAGCACGCCAAGGGCATGGTGACGCCTGCCACATTGTTCGAAGAAATGGGCTTTAATTACGTTGGACCCATCGACGGACATGATCTGGACGCACTGATTCCCACATTGCAGAACATGCGTGCACTCAAGGGGCCGCAGTTTTTGCATGTCGTGACTAAAAAAGGCCAGGGCTACAAGCTGGCCGAAGCCGATCCGGTTTTGTATCACGGTCCCGGCAAATTCGATCCAGCCATCGGCATCCAAAAGGCGGCGACACCTCCCAAAACGACCTTCACGCAGGTGTTTGGGCGATGGCTGATCGATATGGCCGAACATGATCCGCGCCTAAATGGTATTACCCCTGCGATGCGTGAAGGTAGCGGGATGGTCGAATTCGAGCGGCGTTTTCCGACCCGTTATTTCGATGTGGGCATCGCCGAGCAGCACGCGGTCACTTTTGCCGCCGGTATTGCTTGCGAGGGTCAAAAACCTGTCGTTGCGATTTATTCGACCTTTTTGCAGCGTGGCTATGACCAGCTGATCCATGACGTCGCACTTCAGGATCTGGATGTGACTTTTGCATTGGATCGCGCCGGTCTTGTGGGAGCGGATGGTGCGACACATGCCGGCAATTACGACATAGCGTATTTGCGCTGTATTCCAAATATGGTGGTGGCAACGCCATCGGATGAGAACGAAACCCGCTTATTGCTGACGACCTGTTATCAGTATCCCGGCCCTGCATCTGTCCGGTATCCCCGAGGATCAGGCTGTGGTGCCGAGGTCCATGCGGGGCTCGATACTGTTCCGGTCGGTCGGGGGATTGTGCGTCGCCGTGGAGAAAAACTCGCTTTGCTGGTGTTCGGCACATTATTGCCTGCCGCGCTGAAAGCGGCTGATGCCTTGAATTTGAGCGTAGTCGATATGCGTTTTGTTAAACCGATCGATGTCGAATTGATTCTAGAGATGGCATCCAAGCACGAGGGGCTGGTGACCATCGAAGAGGGGTGCATCATGGGCGGAGCGGGTAGCGCAGTTGCCGAAACCTTAGTGCAGGCTGGTGTGGTGCTTCCCTTGCTTCAACTCGGGTTGCCGGATCGTTTTATCGATCATGGCGATCAAAATGCCCTTCTGGCCGATGTCGGGCTTGACGCCGCCGGCATAGAGAGATCCATCCGTATGCGGTTTTCACTTGCGTAAAAACCGCTAATAGGCCATAATAGACGGCTTTCTTGCTCGATTATCGCAACATTTCGGGCGTAGTGTTCCAGACGCACTCGATAGTGTGCGTTTTGCACCTCACGCTTTAAATACGGTAACGGGCTGACCCTGACACGTTGTGTGTCAGACATCCTCAGGAGTATTTTGCATGCGCAATTACGAAGTTGTTTTTATCGTTCATCCTGACCAGAGCGAGCAGGTGCCCGCCATGGTTGAACGCTACCAGACCCTTGTGACTTCACAGGGCGGCAAGATTCATCGCCTCGAAGACTGGGGACGTCGTCAACTGGCTTATCCGATCCAGAAGCTTGTCAAGGCTCATTATGTCTGCTTCAACATCGAATGCGGTCAGTCCACTCTGGACGAACTCGAACATTCATTCCGTTACAACGATGCAGTATTGCGTCACCTTGTCATCAAGACCAAGACTGCTCAGACCGAGCCGTCAATCATGATGAAGCAGGTCGAACGCGATGAGGCACGTAAAGCCTCGGCCGAGTCCACGATGGGCGACGACGAGTAAAACCGGATCCTGACGTGAATCGGCTTGATGTGCTGGGCCAGGTTTCTGAGTTGTCTCCCGTTCGGTATACACCTGCCGGGATACCAGTTCTAGAGTTCCTGATCTCGCACCAGTCCGAAGTCACTGAGGCAGGTCATCCACGCCAGTTAGCCTTTGTGCTTCCTGTTTTGGCGATGGGTGATTTAGTCCGGATGGCTGTCACGATGGGTTTAGGTCAAACGGTACGGATTCAGGGCTTTTTGGCTCCGGTTCGCAAAGATTCTCCAAGATTTAGGCTGCATGCGCAGCAAATTCAACAAATTTGAACGAGGCATATCATGGCTTTCTTCGGTAAGAAAAAAGAAAAAAAGAAATTCACTCAACAAAACCCGCTGTTCAAGCGTCGCAAATTCTGCCGCTTCAGCGCCGCTGGCGTTGCCGAGATCGATTACAAAGATCTGGACACTCTGCGTGATTTCATTCAGGAAAACGGCAAAATCATTCCTGCACGTTTGACCGGCACCAAGGCGATCTATCAACGCCAGCTTGACTCGGCTATTAAGCGTGCACGCTTCCTGGCTCTGTTGCCTTTCACTGACAACCACAACTGATCCCGGGGCACATTATGCAAATCATTCTGCTCGAAAAAGTATTGAACGTCGGCAATCTCGGTGAGGTTGTTCGCGTACGTGACGGTTACGCACGTAACTATCTGATCCCCCAGAAAAAGGCACGTCGTGCCACTGAAGCCGCATTGAAAGAATTCGAAGCACGCCGTGCCGAACTCGAAAAGCTTCAGGCCGACAAACTGGCTGCTGCCCAGGCTTTGGGCCAACGCCTTGAAAACTACGCATTGGCACTCACCCAGAAGGCTGGTGTGGATGGTCGTTTGTTCGGTTCCGTCACCAACATGGACATCGCTACCGGTCTTGTTGCAGCAGGTTTCGCCGGAATCGAAAAGGCGCAAATTCGTTTGCCCGAAGGTCCCCTGAAGATGATTGGCGAATTCCCTGTTCAGGTTGCATTGCATCCTGACGTGGTGAGCAACATCACTGTTGTCGTGACAGGCGACGTGGCCTAATCCGCGAGCCTGCACCATTGGTTGGTGTGGGCATCAAGCAAAAGCCGGCTATTGCCGGCTTTTGTTTTTTTGGTTGACAGACACGCATGACCGATCGACATGACCCGTTTCAACAAGCATTGAGCCAATGGCTGGATGCGCACGCTGATGAGCCCTCCGGCGTCAGCGTGGTGGATCTTGCCGGCAAGCGTTGTGTCATCAAAAGAAGAGTTAATACGATCACATATCGCCTGGTTTATTTATTGCGATTTGTACGTTCATGGACGCTTTCCTGGGTTTGTTGGCTGGCTTTTCGTGAACGGCCTTCCGCACGCGTATTGTTAAAAAACGAACTGGATGATGAAGCGCAACGCCTTGTTCTGTTGCGGCAAGCTGGATGGCGCGTCCCGGAGATTTTGCGACATACGCCTGGTGTGCTTGTTCTTGAATATGTCGGGCAGGATTTGCCTTATCTCATTCGAATCGATACCCCTGCGGGTCGGCTGGAATGGATGAGGCGCGTGGCATTGGACCTGGCGTCCTTTCACCGGGCGGGTTTCGTTCATGGCGGTGCTCAGTTACGTAACCTGATGTTTCAGAACGATCAAATTACTCGCATCGACTTTGAGGAAAACATCGGCCAAGCCATGTCCAGACCGCTTGGTCAAGCTTACGATGTGTATCAGATGCTGTCCTCGATGGCGGGTTTGCGCGGACATGAGTTTGATGGCCCCGAGCGCCAATTATTGTGTCAGCAATTGCTTGAGGTGTATTTGACCGCCAATCCCGATCCGGAAATTAAAGCCAGATTGCGTCAATTCGGGGCTGCGTTCGATTTAGTTGTCAAGCATGCCGGATTCATCCTCAAGAAACTGAAATGGCGTGACGTGCAAGGGTTTCTACATGTCTCGCAAACCCTGCGCACTTGTTGCGGTTATGATTGAAAAATGAAGAACCAGACCGATCCTCAACTCGATTACCTGCGTGTTCCACCTCACTCCGTCGAGGCGGAACAGTCCGTGCTTGGCGGGTTGTTGCTGGATAACGCTTCATGGGAACGAGTGACGGATGTCATCAATGAAGAAGATTTCTATCGGTTTGATCACAAACTGATTTGGCATCATATCGCCCGGCTGATCAACCTTTCGCGACCGGCTGATGTGGTGACGGTGCACGAGTCGATAGCAAGCGCTGGCAAGTCCGAGGAAGTGGGTGGATTGTCTTACCTGAATGCTTTGGCGCACAACACGCCATCGGCTGCCAATATCCGTCGCTACGCCGAAATCGTGCGCGAACGCTCCATGCTTCGCAAACTCGTCAGCGTCGCTGATGAGATCGCGGCAACGGCATTCAACCCTGATGGCAAAGAGGCTCGGCAGTTGCTGGATGAAGCCGAATCAAAGGTATTCAAAATCGCACAGGAAGGCGCCAAAGCCACTGCGGGCTTCAGGGAAATTCAGCCACTGCTCTCCGAGGTGGTTGAGCGAATCGATGAGTTGTATCACCGCGAAGGTGATTCGGATGTGACGGGTGTGCCGACCGGTTTTACCGATCTGGACAAAATGACATCGGGATTGCAAGGCGGTGATTTGATCATTGTGGCTGGTCGCCCATCGATGGGTAAAACATCCTTCTCGATGAACATCGCCGAGCATGTCGCGATCGAGCAAGGCTTGCCGGTTGCCGTGTTTTCGATGGAGATGGGTGCGGTTCAGCTTGCCATGCGTATGCTGGGATCGGTTGGGATGCTCGATCAGCACCGAATGCGTACTGGCAAGCTGATTGCCGATGACTGGCCACGCGTGACGCATGCCGTTCAGAAAATGCAGGATGCGCAACTATATATCGATGAAACACCAGCGTTGAGTTCGGTTGAGGTTCGCGCGCGTGCGCGTCGTTTGGCTCGACAATGCGGTAAGTTGGGCTTGATCGTCATTGACTATTTACAGTTGATGGGTGCAAGCACTGCAGGTGAAAACCGCGCAACCGAAATTTCCGAAATCAGCAGGTCGCTAAAAGGTCTGGCGAAAGAATTGAATTGTCCGCTGATTGCGCTGTCGCAGTTGAATCGCAGTCTGGAACAGCGTCCGAATAAGCGTCCCGTCATGAGCGACTTGCGAGAATCGGGCGCCATCGAGCAGGATGCCGACTTGATTCTGTTCATTTACCGCGACGAGGTCTATAACCAAGACTCGCCTGACAAAGGAACAGCCGAAATCATTATCGGCAAACAGCGTAATGGTCCAATTGGTACGGTCAGAATGACGTTCCAGGGATCAAGCACGCGCTTCCTGAATTTTGCCGGTGGTTCGGCAGGCGGACATTACGAGTAATGTGGTCGCCTTAGAGCGATGCCAGGTGTTTGGTTTGTACCATTTGCCTGATTTTGACCGCATCACCTATGCGAGTGCCTTTGCCTTCAGCGTTGAGCAATACGATCGCCACATCGCGATTATTCATGCGCGCAACCATCACCAGGCATTGTCCGGCTTCGTTGATGAAGCCGGTTTTAGAAACCTTGATATCCCAGTTCGGATTGGCAACTAGCATGTTGGTGTTGCGAAAGGTCGCGGGGGTGCTTCTACCGGTGCGAACCTCATGCTGTTCGTCGGTTGTGAAATCGCGTATTGTGGGGCGCGTTGCAGATGCTTGCAGCAGTTTGACCAGATCACGAGGTGTTGAAACGTTTTCGCTCGAAAGTCCGGTAGGCTCGACAAACCGGCTTTGAGTCATGCCGAGTTGTCTGGCTTTTGAATTCATCGCTGCGACAAATGCGTTCATGCCACCAGGGTAGTAACGCGCCAAAGCGTTTGCCGCACGATTTTCCGATGACATCAATGCAAGGTGAAGCATGTCGCGTCTGGATAGGCGCGTGCCTACCGCAAGACGTGAGCGGCTATGTTTGACCACATCAACGTCATCCTGGGTGACCTCGAGGATTTCATCCATGGGCTGATTGGCATCGACGACGACAACGGCCGTCATCAGCTTTGAAATCGAAGCAATCGGACGCACACCATCGTCATTGCGGGAATACAGAACCGCCTGAGTAGACAAATCCTGGACAAACACCACGTTCGAGCGTATCGCACCCATTGTGCTGACACCGGCATTGGCGCGAACCGCGCGATTCGAGGATGCGGATGGTTTGGCCGTCTTTTTGGGCGCCGCCGTTTTTTTACCGGCGTTGGCTGAAACCTTTGTATTGTTTTTAGACGCAGACTTCTGATTCTGTGTTGATTTTTTCTTCGTTGTCTGGCTCGAGCTCGTAGAAGAGCTGGTTTGAGCCTTAGCCTGAAGGGTAGGGACTGCTAATGCGATGCACACGAGCGGTGCAAGCAAATTTTTACGAAAACGAAAATACGACCAAAAACCCATTCCAGCGGCCTTAGATTTATAAAAACTAGGTAAATTATATACTTAGCATTGATAGTTCATCTAAAGTTTTTAAAGAAATTTTATAAATCAAGGGTTTCCCCTAGGTGGAGTGGGGTTTTTATCTTCCCAGCATTTTTAAAGCAGTCACAAATGCGGTTCGAAGGGAAGAGGGGTCGGCGATGCCTTGGCCGGCGATGTCAAACGCTGTACCGTGATCGACGCTTGTACGAACGAATGGCAAACCTACAGTCACGTTGACGCCTTCATCAATGCCGAGGTATTTGATCGGTATCAGGCCTTGATCATGATATTGGGCCACCACAATGTCGAACTCCCCGCGCCTGGCCCGCATGAAAATCGTGTCTCCCGGCCAGGGGCCTGAAACATCGATTCCCTTGTCTTGCGCCATGGTGATGGCAGGCGAAATGATGGTTTGTTCTTCTGTGCCGAATTTACCGTTTTCTCCGGCATGGGGGTTCAAGCCGGCTACGGCGATGCGTGGCTTGGCGATACCCATGCCCGCGCAGGCGCGATGAGCGAGATCGATTGTGCGCAGTTCCAGTTCAGTCGATAGAGCAAGGGGGACCTCGGCAAGTGCGATGTGAATCGTGGCCAGAATCACGCGAAGTTGATCATTGACCAGCATCATGGCGACATGGCGCGTGCCTGATCGCTCGGCCAGGATTTCGGTATGTCCCGGAAAGTCGATCCCGGCGGCGTGCATGGCCTCTTTGTTCAAAGGCGCCGTGACGATGGCTGCGACGCGTTGTTGCATGGCATCGTCAATGGCCATGCAAAGTGCCTGAACCGATGACCGCCCCGCATCGGCGTTGACGCGGCCAAAGGCAAGATCCCGCGGCAATTCAGGTGAAGTCGGACGAACATACAGAACACCGTGATCAATGCGGTTAAAGCTATCCCTGTCAACCTCGTCAATGGCGACGATTTGCAGTCCCGCTTTCAACATGCCGGCAGCGCGCTCGATGGCCGGTAAATCGCCATAAACGATTGCGGGAGCTGGCAGGCCCTGCATATGCATCTTGACCACAATTTCTGGGCCGATGCCGGCTGCATCTCCGAGGGTGATAGCCAGAGGCCTCAAGTTAACTCCCGCACTAAAGGACTTCGCCTGCATAGTCCGCGAGGCGCGAACGCTCTCCACGCTGCAGCGTAACTGTGCCGGCATGCGGCCAACCTTTGAACCGGTCGACAACGAAAGTCAGGCCCGAACTTCCTTCCGTGAGATAGGGCGTGTCAATCTGTGCGATGTTGCCCAGACAAACCACCTTGGTGCCTGGGCCGGCTCGCGTGATCAGCGTTTTCATCTGCTTGGGTGTCAGGTTTTGAGCCTCATCGATGATCAGGAACTTGTTGAGAAAAGTGCGACCGCGCATGAAGTTAAGGGATTTGATTTTGATCTTGGAGCGAATCAGCTCCATTGCACCGGATCGTCCCCAATCGCTTTGCGAGCCACTCGATCCTGATCCTGAGTCGGTGTCCCCCATGTTAAGCACTTCAAGATTATCCTCAAGCGCGCCCATCCATGGTCCCATTTTTTCTTCCTCCGTACCGGGCAGAAAACCGATATCCTCTCCGACCGGAACTGTGACGCGAGTCATGATGATCTCGGCGTAGCGCTTGGTTTCAAGCACCTGAGCCAACGCAGCAGCCAGAGTCATCAAAGTCTTTCCTGTTCCGGCCTGGCCGAGCAGGGATACAAAATCACAATCCGGATTCATCAACAGATTCATCGCGAAGTTCTGCTCGCGATTGCGCGCGGTAACGCCCCACACGTTGTTTTTGCCATGTGTGTAATCGCGCAGCGTGGCCAGCACAGCTGTTTTACCGCTGACTTCACGCACTTGCGCATATAGCGGCATGGATCCTTCGAAATACACGAATTGATTCACCATGAACTGGCTGCAAAGCGGGCCATGGATTTTGTAGAAAGTGGTGCCGCCTTGTTGCCACGACTCGACATCCTTGCCATGCTTGTTCCAGAAATTTTCAGGCAATTGCATGACACCCGAATAGAGCAGATCCGAGTCTTCCAGTACCTGGTCGTTGAAGTAGTCTTCAGCCGCAAGCCCAAGCGAACGCGCTTTCAGGCGCATATTGATGTCCTTGGACACCAGGACAACTTCGCGCGACTTGTGTTGATCCTGCAATGCGCGTACCACGCCCAGAATCAGATTGTCGGCTTTGCCCATTGGCAAGTCGGGAGGAAGATCCCCGGCCAGGGCCGATGTCTGGAAAAACAGTCGGCCGCTTGCATCTTTGTTGCCCAGACTATCAAGCGGCAAACCCAAATCCAGGCTAGCGTGGCTGCCCACAAGCGAGTCGAGCGACCTGCTGACCTGTCGTGCGTTACGGGCGACTTCGGACATGCCTTTCTTTTGATGGTCAAGCTCTTCAAGCGTCATCATCGGTAGAAAGACATCATGCTCCTCGAATCTGAAGAGAGAGCTGGGGTCGTGCAGTAGTACGTTCGTGTCCAGTACGAATAATTTTCGTATACCGTGATCAGTCGCTTTCTTGTTCGAGCGTTTCGCGCTGCGTGTGGCTTCGGGCTTGATGGTCGCCTCGGTATTTTTCTTGACCGGGGTGTTCGCCGGTGTCGAGGCCTTGACGGAGGGTGCCTTCTTTGTTCGCTGATTCGCTACCGAGGTCAATAGCGCCCCCATCGTTGATGGCTTTGATTCAACGGGTTCGAATTCTTCAGCTTCAGAGTCTATCAAGTCGACATCAGATACTTGAGTCGCGATTCTTTTTTCGATGACTGGATTGACGCGTGCGATTTCGATTTCTTTCACGTCCAGAATCGAGGCGGGACGAGTGGGTAGCTTCGGCAAAGGCATAAGGAAGTACTCTCCAGTGAAGAAATTTTTTCAGGTCAGGCTTCTGGCCGATTGCAGTACTTCATTGACATGTCCGGGAACCTTCAGTCCGCGCCATTCCTGCACAAGCTTGCCTTTGGCGTCGATCAGGAACGTGCTGCGCTCGATGCCACGCACGTCTTTTCCGTACATTTTTTTCTGTTTAATCACGCCATAGCTTTGACACACGACCTCATCGGTGTCCGAAATTAAGGGAAAGGGAAGCTCAAGCTTTGCGCTGAAATTTTGGTGCGATTTCAGCGAGTCGCGAGACACGCCGATCACTACGCAACCGGCAGCCAGAAAGTCTTCGTGCGCATCGCGAAAGTCCTGTGTTTCGGTTGTGCAGCCGGGTGTGTTGTCTTTCGGATAAAAATACAGAACTACACCTCGACCCTGGCATTGCGCAAGTGAGATCACGCCGAAGGTGCTTTCGGCCTGGAAGGCGGGGGCGGGTTTACCGATAGTGGTGGACATGATTCAAATTGCCTCTGTCAATAGTGCAGCGATCACTCGACGGCCTTCGGCCATCAGTATGTTGTATGTGCGTGCGGCGGCTTCGGTGCTCATGCATTCGACACCGATGCCAAGTTTGAGCATGGGGGCCATGATGTGGTGCGCAAGCAGGATTTGTTTAGATCCGGTTCCGATTAGCAGAACTTCCGGACGCTCTCCCGTGATGATGGCTTCGGGTGTGTCGGTCGCATCCAGAAACGCCATCGGATCCGGTTTGGACATGGATATTCGTGCCGCCGCAAGTAGCAGATCGGTAGAAATATCCGAAGGGTTGCGGGCCGCCCATCTGGAGATTTATCCGGTGGGGCCGAAAGCAATCGCGTGTTCATAGCGTTGCTCGTTGATATCGACATAACCCGGCCCGTATGCGGTAACCGTGTTCATTGCCGAATTGGTCTCAGAATGCAGCTTCAATAATAGGACTCCGGCAGGTTGATTCGATAATAGCGCACAACATTGTGACACTTCATGAAACATTGGGCGTCGCGCACAATTTTGGCGTTTAAATCCACAAATTCCGCATCGATTTGCGGGTATCGTTTGGTTGCGCTAGATTATGGGGTTTTGCTGCACTGCAAATAAGCTGATTTTGCCAATCGGACTTAAATATATTTAGTGGCTACATGTATTCAGTGGCTGCGCAATATCCAATACCGGATGTCCAAGGATTTGATTATGAAAAGTTTTCCACGCATCGAGCGTCTGCCGCCTTATGTATTCAACATTACCGCAGAGCTCAAGATGGCTGCCCGTCGTCGCGGGGAGGACATTATCGACATGTCGATGGGAAATCCCGATGGCGCGACTCCGGCCCACATTGTCGAAAAGATGGTGGAGGCCACAGTGCGCCCCACCACGCATGGCTATTCGGTGTCCAAAGGAATTCCTCGCTTGCGCAAAGCGATTACCGACTGGTATCAGCGCCGATACAACGTCGATCTGGATCCGGACTCCGAGGCGATCGTCACGATCGGCTCCAAGGAAGGCCTGGCTCATCTCATGCTTGCCACGCTTGACACCGGCGACACAGTATTGGTGCCCAACCCGAGCTATCCGATCCACATATATGGAGCGGTGATCGCAGGTGCGAACATTCGTTCGGTCCGCATGACGCCCGGGATCGATTTTTTCGAAGAGCTTGAGCGCGCCGTACGTGAATCGATACCAAAACCCAAAATGATGATTCTGGGTTTTCCGAGCAATCCCACTGCGCAATGCGTGGACCTGTCTTTCTTCGAGCGCGTGGTGAATCTTGCGCGTGAGCACAACATTATCGTCGTGCATGATCTGGCCTATGCGGATATTTGTTTTGACGGATATGTTGCGCCTTCGATCATGCAAGTACCGGGCGCGCGCGATGTCGCTGTCGAGTTTTTCACCATGAGTAAAAGCTACAACATGGCCGGATGGCGTGTCGGTTTCATGGTGGGCAATCGCGATCTTGTCAATGCATTGGCTCGCATCAAGAGTTATCACGATTACGGCACGTTCACGCCCATTCAGGTAGCCTCCATCGCGGCACTCGATGGCCCGCAGGATTGCGTCAATGAAATCGTGCAAAAGTATCAGAACCGTCGCGATGTGCTGGTGCGCGGTTTGCATGAAGCGGGTTGGATGGTCGAAAATCCCAAAGCGTCCATGTACATCTGGGCGCAGATTCCCGAACCTTATCGCAAACTGGGCTCGCTCGAATTCGCCAAGCGTATTCTTGAAGAGGCCAAGGTTGCCGTTTCCCCTGGCATTGGATTTGGCGAGTATGGAGACGACTACGTCAGGTTTGCATTGATTGAGAATGAGCAGCGCACGCGTCAAGCTGTGCGCGGCATCAAAGATATGTTCCGCAAGGATGGGTTGCTATGATGGATTCGATTAAAGTCGGTTTGTTGGGTTTGGGTGTGGTTGGTGGCGGCACATGGAAAGTGCTGGCACGCAACCGCCAGGAAATCTCGCGTCGCGCCGGACGCAATATCGAGGTGACGCGGGTGGCTGTACGCGATGTCGCCAAAGCGCGCAAGCTTCTTGGACCTGATGTGCCGGTCGATGCGAACCCGCATGCTGTCGTCAACGATCCTACCATCGATATCGTGGTCGAACTGATTGGTGGTGATACCTTGTCGCGTGAGCTTGTGCTTGAGGCGATTAAAAATGGCAAGCATGTGGTGACTGCCAATAAGGCGTTATTGGCAAAACATGGCGACGAGATTTTCGCTGCAGCTAGCCAGCGTGGCGTGATGGTTGCCTTCGAAGCTGCCGTCGCGGGTGGAATTCCTATCATCAAAGCCATGCGCGAAGGACTGACCGCCAACCGCATCGAGTGGGTTGCCGGGATCATCAACGGCACGACCAATTTCATCCTGTCGGAAATGCGTTCTAGAGGATTGTCTTTCGATACGGTATTGGCCGAAGCTCAGAAACTGGGTTATGCCGAAGCCGATCCGACTTTTGACATCGAAGGCGTCGACGCGGCTCACAAGCTGACTTTGCTTGCATCGATTGCGTTTGGCATCCCGGTTCAATTCGACAAGGCATATATCGAAGGCATTTCCAAGTTGGCTTCGGAAGATATCAAGATGGCAGAGCGACTTGGATACCGGATCAAGTTGCTAGGTATCACCAAGCGTCGTCCTCAGGGAATCGAGCTGCGCGTGCACCCTGCATTGGTCCCGGCCAAGTCTTTGCTTGCGAATGTCGAAGGTGCCATGAACGCGGTTCTGGTCAAAGGCGACGCCGTTGGGCAGTCGCTGTATTACGGCAAAGGCGCGGGTGAAGAACCGACGGCCTCGTCAGTCGTGGCCGATCTGGTCGACGTTGCTCGCCTGATGACGTCTGATCCCGAGCATCGGGTGCCGCATTTGGCCTTCCAGCCTGATGCCATGTCCGATACGCCCATCCTGGATATCGGCGATGTCGTGACATCCTATTATTTGCGACTGACCGTTGCCGACCAGCCTGGCGTGCTGGCCGAACTGGCCAAGCATCTGGCCGATGCAGGCATTTCTATCGGCTCGATGATTCAGCAACCCAACGACGCAAGCGATATGGCTGATCTGATTTTCTTGACCCATGAAGCACTCGAGCGCAACGTCGCTCAGGCAATTACCAAAATCGAAGCGTTGCCTTTTGTACGTTCCCGTGTCACACGCATTCGTATGGAAAGCCTCGCATGAAATACATCTCCACGCGCGGAGGCATGGCGCCTCAGGGATTTTCCGATATTCTGCTTGAAGGTTTGGCGCCGGATGGCGGTTTGGCCATTCCCGAAACGTTGCCCACCGTGACGGCCGAGCAACTGCAAGCATGGCGTGCGTTGCCTTATCATGCGCTTGCAACTGAAATTCTCTCCCTGTTCATCACGGATATCCCTCGTGCGGTTCTCGAGGGGTTGACGCGTGAAGCATACAGACCAGAGTCCTTTCAAAGCGAGGAGATTGTGCCGTTGCGTAATCTCGACGGTGGAATGTATCTGCTCGGATTGTCCGAAGGGCCCACGCTGGCCTTTAAAGACATGGCGATGCAGTTCTTGGGCCAGGTATTTCCGTATGTGTTGCGCGAGCGCGGCACGACTTTGAATATTTTGGGCGCGACTTCGGGCGACACCGGATCCGCTGCCGAATACGCCATGCGCGGCAAGGACTCCGTTGCTGTGTTCATGTTGTCGCCTCAAGGCCGCATGAGCGCCTTTCAGCGGGCGCAGATGTACTCGCTGCAAGATGCCAATATTCACAATATCGCGGTCAAAGGCAATTTCGACGAGGCGCAAGATGTGGTCAAGGCGCTGGCAAGCGATTTGGCCTTCAAGTCCGAATATCATCTGGGCGCGGTCAATTCCATCAACTGGGCGCGCATTGCCGCGCAGGTTGTTTACTACTTCCATGGCTGGATGCGTGCGACAACTCGCGCCGACCAGCAAGTCTCGTTCGCTGTTCCTTCGGGTAATTTCGGCAACATTCTGGCCGGCCATATCGCCAGAAGCATGGGGTTGCCGATTCGTCGGCTTGTTTTGGCCACAAACGAAAACAACGTTCTGGAAGAGTTCTTCCGTACGGGCATATATCGTCCGCGCAGTGCGCAGCAGACCTATGTCACATCCAGCCCATCGATGGATATTTCACGCGCCTCTAATTTCGAGCGTTTTGTTTACGATTTGGTCGGTCGCGATCCCGCCCGCGTCAGCGCGCTCTGGAAGCAACTTTCCACCGAGGGCTTCTTCGACCTATCCGCGCAAAAGCCCGAGTTCGAAGCGCGTTACGGATTTCAGGCCGGATGCAGCGCACACCATCATCGACTCGATACCATTCGGTCTGTGATGGATCGCACGGGTGTCCTGATCGATCCGCATACCGCCGATGGCGTGTTCGTTGCTACGCCCCTAGTCGAACCCGGTATTCCCATGCTGGTTCTCGAAACCGCATTGCCGGCAAAGTTTTCCGAAGTGATCGAAGAAGCACTGGGCAGGCCTGTGCCGATGCCCTCTGGGCTTGAGGATCTTGAGTCGCGTGAGCAAAAAGTTGTTGAACTACCTTGCGATGCGGCATCAATCAGGGCCTATATTATCGAGCACGCTCAAAAATAATCTCCCGGGATACCGCCATGGCCGCACAGTTGCTCCACCCCATTAATATTTTTGCAGTGGGTATCGGTGCGGCCCTGGGCGCATGGTTGCGCTGGGGCCTGGGACTTTGGTTGAATCGACACGCTGATGCATTCCCCTGGGGGACGTTTTCAGCCAACATGCTTGGCGGTTATTTTGTCGGACTCGTGTTGGGTGTGGTGTCTGCTCATCCGGAATGGCCGGCTTTCGTACGCCTGTTGCTCATTACCGGATTCATGGGCGGCTTGACCACGTTTTCGACTTTTTCCGCTGAAACTGTCGCTTTTCTTGAAGAGGGGCGTTTCATGATGGCATTGGGGTATGCAGGAACCAGTCTGATCGGATCCCTTGTGCTGACAATGCTTGGCTTGTGGAGCGCGCAGTCACTCAGAGCGTAGCCAATAATTCGTCAGCTGCTTGTAGACCACTTCTGACCGCGCCTTCCAGCACCGCCGGATACCCAGTGTCGGTCCAGTCACCCGCTAAATACATTCTTGGCCAAGCCGTTTTGGTGCGAGGACGACTCAGGCCCGGTACGGCAGCGAACGTTGCGCGCTTTTCCACAATCAAGCGGTGATGCATGATCTCGGGCATCGGACCGTATCGACTTGGCATTCGGCGTCCTATCTGTTCGCCTATCTGTTCGGCGATTGATCTTACGAACTGGTCACGATCATGTTTGAGAAAATCCTGTGCATCGCTGATCACGACCGCTAGTTGAGTCGGTCCTTTCGCGTGTGCGCGTTCGAACACCCATTGACCGTAGTGGCCGCGTGCATGATCTTCTTTGAGCAACAGGAGCGGATGCGGCAAGTGCCATGTTCGCGATAACTGCAGTGTCAGGGTCGCAATCGCGCGGTAATCGAACTGATCAAGCATATGCAGTAATTCCGTCAATGCATCCCTGTTGGATGTGACATGCAATACACGCTTGACTGCATAGGGTGGAATCGCAACGATGCATGCGTCGAATGGCTCGCTGTCGACCATGACATGATCTTCATCAATGGCGATATTGCGCACAATATGCCTGTAGCGCATATCGAGTTGATCGGCCGCGACTCCTGACCACAATGCGGTGAGATCTGTATTCGGAATCAGTAAATCCGAATGATGACCAGGCGCATCGAGGGTATCGCGCAGGACATTCAGAAAAAGCTGCGCGCATGACTGCTCTGGCGATGTGTTCAAGGTCGCCAGGCACAGTGGAATCCAGAGCAGGCGGCAAATTCGTTCCGACTGGCGATGTGATTTCAACAGTTGCTCTACAGTAGACAGGCTTGGCGCGCGCCATCCGGATAACCTGAGCGAGATCATCATGCGCAACGCACCGATTCGATCATGAAAGGTCAGGCCGCGGGCGCCTAGTAATGCCGCCAGGCTGTGTAAAGGCGAAGGCCAGTTCGGCGCCTTCATTCTAAAACTTTCATCCGCGCTTTCCAGGTGTAAGCCAAGCCGGTTCAGCAATGCCGCTTCATCGGTTTCGGGGCGCAGCGCGTTCATCAGATCGAGCGTTGCCGTATAGGCGCCAACCATCAAATGCTGGCCATTGTCGATGAGGCCCATATTGACGTCATCTACGCTGCGTGCTCTTCCTCCGGGGATGGCGGCTGATTCAAATACGGTTGGAGCGCGGCCATGTTCTCGTAAGCGTATGGCAGCCGCTAAGCCCGCCCAGCCTGCACCGATGATCGCAATCTTCAAGATGATTCGTCTGCTCGCCTGATCTGCTTGATCACGCCGGTTCCGCCGCCCACCCAGTTCTTCCAGGCTAGCCAAAGTTTTCTCAATGGCGTGAGCGAGATGCGTTGATGCAGAACTTGCCATTGTTCATGTTCGATTTCGGCAAGTAGTGAATGATAGATCGCGGCCATCATCAGGCCCGGACGCTGAGCGCGACGATCGCAGTCGGGCAGCGCGTCGATGGCTTCGCGGTAAAGCGATTGAGCCCGGTGCGCCTCGAATTTCATTAGACTGCCAAATCCCTCGCAGTAGCGACTGTTCAGAATATCGGCGGCGCGCACATTGAATTGCTGCAAATCGCTGATGGGCAAATAGATGCGCCCCCGTCTCGCATCGTCCCCGACATCCCGGATGATGTTGGTCAACTGAAAAGCGATGCCGAGCTTGCCCGCGTAATCGATAGTTTTTGGATCCTTGTATCCGAATATGCCGGCCGATAGTTCGCCCACCACTCCGGCAACATGCCAACAGTATTTGCGTAGCGCAGGCCAGTCTAGATAGCGCGTCTGGTCAAGATCCATCTCCATGCCATCCACGATGGCCAGCAGCCGGTCGCGGGTAATCGAAAATGGCTCGATCCAAGGCTGCAACGCCTGCATGACAGGATGTGCCGGCTTGCCTTCGAAGAGCGCATCGATTTCGGTTCGCCACCAGGCAAGTTTGATCCGGGCAAGAGAAGGGTCGGTGCATTCGTCGACGACGTCATCGACTTCCCTGCAAAAAGCATAAAGCGCCGTAATCGCGAGTCTGCGATCGGTAGGCAGAAACAGAAACGCGTAATAGAAACTCGATCCGCTTTTAGCTGTTTTTTCCTGACAGTATTCGATCGGTGTCATTTTTGTCGCTTCAAGAGGGCTCGCCAGATGATCCCCGGCCAGTCGAAAGATTGCAGGGCCGGTCGACGATAGAAAACATCGTATTGAACAGCCTCGATTTTATTCAGGATACACAAACCACCCTCGATGATCATGCGCAATTCGACTCCGATTCGGCCCTTCAGGCGCAATCCGAGGGGGATGCCTGATTTTAACAACGCCCGGGCGCGTTCGACCTCGAAGCGCATCAATGCTTGCCAGACTGGTCCGTGATCGGACGTTGCAATTGTTGTTTCCGTGACGCCGAATCGCGCCATGTCGTCTTGCGGCAGATAGATTCGTTTCTTGCGCCAGTCTATGGCGACATCCTGCAAGAAGTTGATAAGTTGCAGCGCGGTGCAGATAGTGTCAGATTGTCTAAGGGATACTTCGTCCGTAGTTTCATATAGATGCAGCATGAGTCTGCCAACCGGGTTGGCTGACTTGCGGCAATACGCTTCAAGGGATTTAAAGTCCGCGTAACGCTTTTGCGTCACATCCTGCTCGAAGGCTGACAGCAGATCCAGAAAGGGTGTCAGAGGCAATTGATGCGCAGCGATCGTTCGTGCGAGAGGATCGAAAATATCACCCAGACCAGCATCCCGGTATTGGCGGTTGGTCTGGGGGAGCGATAATTCGTAGAGGGCATGGCGATAGCTTTGCAGACTTTGGAGGCGATGAGCATCGTCGGCGTCTCCTTCATCGGCCAGATCATCAGCACAACGGGCAAAACGGTAAATATCCGTGACCGCTTTTCTCAGCTTTTTAGGCAGCAGAATCGATGCAACCGGAAAATTTTCGTAATGATTGACTGACATTAATAAAATTACCTTAGTTTGAAATCATATTTCAGGGGATTTTAGTGGCTTTGGATGAATCGTCACTGCGTTAGACTAACACCCTGGCAAAGCCATGCGTCGGGAGATCGTATTGAAAGACAGTTGCGTTTTAATTACCGGGGCGACTAAAGGAATTGGTTGGGCGTTGAGCAGGCGACTGGCGGATGCCGGTTGTCATGTGGTTGGGATCGCCCGCAATACCGCCGAGGTCGACTTTCCGGGTTACTTGTATGAATGCGACTTATCGGACGCAGGTCAGACAGAGGACGTTCTACGCGTAATCCGCGAGAAATTCCCCGTTGACGCCATCGTGAATAACGTCGGATCGGCGATTTCCCAACCCCTTGGCTCGGTCGGTCTCAAGGACTTATTCGAAAGTTTCGATTTGAACGTTCGCACGGCCGTGCAGGTGACACAAGCCTTTGTCGATTCGATGAAGACTCGCCGCAAGGGACGAATAATCAATCTGTGCAGCCTGGCTGTGCGTGGCGCACGCGACGCGACCAGCTACGCTGCCGCCAAGAGTGCCATCATCGGTTGCACGCGAAGCTGGGCACTGGATCTTGCCGAATATGGCATCACCGTCAATGCGGTCGCTCCGGGTGCGATCGATACCGAAATGTTCATGAACGCGATTCCGTCCGGAGACGCAACCCAGCCGCCTGCGGGGCAGGTGCCGATGGGGCGGCTTGGGACGCCTAATGAAGTAGCCGCGTTGATCGCATTTCTCCTTTCGGACGAAGCGGGCTTTATTACGGGTCAAATTATCGGCATCGATGGTGGCGGCAGCTTGGGTGGGTCTTCCTCCTGATGGCCAAGGTCAAAACGTTATTTGTTTGCTCGGATTGTGGTGGCACGACGCCGAAATGGCTCGGGCAATGCCCACACTGCCAGGCCTGGAATACGCTCGAAGAGTCACGCGAAACGCATACGGCCTCACAGAGCGAGCACCGCTACGCTCCACTAGCCCAGTCCGGCGCGCTACGCAGCTTGTCCGATGTCGAAGCGCTTGAGTTACCGAGAATGCCTACGGGCATCACCGAGTTCGATCGGGTGCTGGGGGGAGGGCTGGTAGCCGGCGCTGTTGTTTTGATCGGTGGAGATCCTGGCATAGGTAAATCGACCTTGCTGTTGCAGGCCCTGGTCAGCATGTCCGGGCAACAGCGAGTGTTATACGTCACCGGAGAAGAGTCGGCTGAGCAGGTGGCATTGCGCGCGCGCAGATTGGGGCTGTCCGGCGGTTCGGTCGACTTGTTTGCCGAGATCCGTCTCGAGTCTATCCAGCACGCGTTGCTGGAAAAAAAACCTG
Organism: Sheuella amnicola; assembly: GCF_010499255.1. Taxonomy (GTDB): domain Bacteria; phylum Pseudomonadota; class Gammaproteobacteria; order Burkholderiales; family Burkholderiaceae_B; genus Zwartia; species Zwartia amnicola. The sequence continues at coordinate 34,571 of NZ_JAAGRN010000008.1, read as the reverse complement.
CAGTGGCAGTGATCGATTCGATTCAGACGATTTATTCCGGCGAACTGACTTCAGCTCCGGGTTCGGTGTCGCAGGTCAAGGAGTGCGCCGCGCAATTGACCCGCATTGCCAAACAGGCCGGCATTCCGATTGTCATGATCGGTCATGTCACCAAAGATGGCGCCCTTGCGGGTCCGCGCGTGCTTGAACATATCGTCGATACTGTTTTGTATTTCGAAGGTGATACGCATTCGTCATACCGGTTGATTCGGGCATTCAAGAATCGGTTCGGTGCGGTCAATGAGCTCGGCGTGTTTGCCATGACCGATCGCGGATTGCGCGGGGTGTCCAACCCATCTGCGCTTTTTTTGTCCCAACATAGCAACGATGTGGCCGGGTCGTGTGTCATGGCGACGCAAGAGGGGACTCGTCCCTTGCTGGTCGAAATTCAGGCTTTGGTCGATACTGCGCATGTTCCCAATCCGCGCCGACTGACTGTCGGTCTGGAAGGCAACCGTTTGGCCATGTTGCTGGCCGTTCTGAATCGCCATGCAGGCGTGTCCACGCATGATCAGGACGTTTTCGTCAATGCGGTGGGTGGAGTGCGCATCACCGAGCCTGCGGCGGATTTAGCGGTTTTACTGGCCATTATCTCGTCGCTCAGAAATCGGCCTTTACCCAAAGGCTTGATTGCATTCGGCGAAGTTGGGCTTGCCGGCGAGGTCAGGCCCGCCCCCCGCGGTCAGGAGCGTTTGCGTGAAGCGGCCAAATTGGGCTTTTCCATTGCGATGATCCCCCGTGCCAATGCACCGCGCCAGCCGATCGAAGGGCTGGAGATCTGGGCGGTGGATCGTCTGCAGGATGCTCTGGATCGTTTGCGCGATCGTTGAAGGTGAAGGCATCCTTTTTGCTTCTATTGTTGAGACAGGTTAGATGAGTTTATTGTGGGTGGTGCCATTTGGGTTGATGGCCGGTTCGGCGATCGGTTTCATCGGTGCGATGATGGGCATAGGTGGCGGCATGATCGCCATACCCGGTTTCGGATTGTTGCTGAATATGGAACAGCAGTTGGCTCAGGGAACAGCATTGATTCTGGTGTTGCCAGCCGTGTCCTTGTCAGTGCGCCAGTATCACTTGAAATCCCCGATTGACACCCGGTTGGCCATCTACGGTGCGCTGGGTGCAGTCAGCTCGACATGGATAGGCGCTCATCTGGCCTTGGGCCTGGATCCGGTATTGTTGCGGCGTAGTTTTGCAGTGTTCCTTTTTTTTCTGGCTTTGTTTTACGTCTGGCAATCCTTGGGATACTTGTCGGTGCGCAAGCGCCTGGGAATGGATTTCGGGCGCTGGCAGGCCCTGACGCTTGGCGCGCTGACCGGCGTGCTGGGTGGTTTTTTCGGAGTGGGTGGGGCGATTCTTTCGGTTCCGATACTGACTGCGCTTTTCGGACTATCACAGACCAAAGCCCAAGGTCTTGCTTTATCGATGATTATTCCGGGCTCGACGATCGCACTGTTCACATACGCTCTGGCCGGACAGGTGAACTGGACAGTGGGCATTTCGCTGGCGATCGGTAGCATGCTCACCGTGCCTTTAGGGGTAAAGTTCGCTCATCATTTGCCTGAAAAACAGCTCAGGCTGGCATTTTCCGTATTGTTGTTCGCGACTGTGCCACTATTGTTGTTACGTTGAGTGCTGCTTATTCTTATGTATTTACCGGATCAGAATTGATGAAGGTGGCAAATTTCAAAGTCGCTGCGCGACAAGCTTGGCGCGATACGCGAGCGGGGGACTTGCGTTTGCTTTTGCTGGCGGTCGTCATCGCAGTGTCGGCACTGACTAGCGTTGGTTTTGTTTCAGATCGCGTCTCTCGCGGCCTTGAGCGCGATGCCATGCATATGCTGGGTGCCGACCTGTTACTCGAGGCCGACAATCCTATCCCTGACAGCTTTACAGAGCGGGCTAAAACTCTGGATTTGAAAGTGGCTAAATCCTGGCAGTTTCCCTCCATGGTTACGCGCGACGATGTCCAATTGCTGGCCTCGATCAAAGCCGTGGAGAAGGGGTATCCGCTCAGGGGGCATTTGCGAACGGCAACAAGTCTTGGCGGACAAGACGAAGCGACAACTTCATCTCCGCCATCCGGCGAGATCTGGGTTGACCCACAGGTTTTATCCCAAACGCATGCTCGCGTTGGTGACCGGCTGAAAGTGGGCGAGATCGAGCTGCGCATCGCGCGCGTGATGACCTACGAACCGGATCGCGGCCCCCAGTTCGTCAATCTTGCACCTCGCGTCATGTTAAGTGCCGAAGATCTTGAGCGCACCGGACTGATCGCTCCGGGAAGCCGAATCGGTTACGCATTGCTGGTTGCAGGGGCTGATGCCGCCATTGATACCTATCGCCAATGGCTTGAAGGACAGATCAAGCCGGGTCAGAAATTAGTTACTGTTGAGTCGGGGCGACCGGAAGTTCGTCGCTCACTTGATCGCGCGCAGCAGTTTCTTGCTCTCGTGGCCATGTTGGCTGTTCTAATTGCTGCAGTTGCCGTGGCTCTTGCGTCAAGGCGTTTTGGTCAACGCCATCGTCATAGCGTGGCCATCATGCGCAGTTTGGGCGCCACCCAGTCGGATATTACCTTCATCCTGCTGACCGAGTTCGTTTTGGTGGCAATACTGGGCAGTGTGATCGGTGTCTTGTTGGGTTGGGCAACTCAAGTGTTTCTTGTCAGGATGCTCGCTGGCCTGCTTGGCGCAGCGTTGCCGGTTTCGGGTCCTGTTCCTGCATTGCAGGGATTGTTCGCGGGGTTGTGGCTGTTGTTGGCTTTTTCCTGGCCACCCTTGACCGCACTCAGGCATGTTGCGCCCTGGCAGATTTTGAGGCAACAACCGACCCGGTTTCCTTTGCAAAGCTGGATGGGAGTGCTGCTGGGTCTGTCGGGGTTTTGCCTGTTGATGTGGTGGGTGGCCCGAGACATCAAGCTTGGACTGGGATTGGCTGTTGGGTTTGTTGTTGCCACGTTGATGTTCAGCGGTTTGGGCGCAGTCGCGCTGTTGTTCGTATCCAAGTTGCGCGATCGGTTGGTCCGATATCCGGTGTTGCGCTTTGCGCTAGCGGGCGTGGTCAGAAGACGTGGCGCCACCATCGCCCAGGTCAGCGCACTTGCGATCGGCATGATGGCGATTTTGTTGCTGACGATCGTCAGGACCGATTTGCTGGCGGGCTGGCAGCGCACGCTGCCGCCCGATGCGCCTAATCGTTTTTTGATCAATGTGCTGGACGATCAGCGTGAATCCGTTGAGCAGCGCCTTCGCTCCATCGGGCTCGCAACTTTGTCCATGTCGCCCATGGTGCGAGGACGGCTCGTTGCGCGTAACGACGTGCCAATCGGGTCCGCAGACTACGAAGACGCGCGCGCCAAGCGATTGATCGATCGCGAGTTCAATCTCTCGTATGCTGACCGGTTGTCCGAGCCCGGCCAGGTGGCAAGTGGTCGAGATCTTGATCCCAAAGAAAACGAAGTGTCGCTCGAGATCGGATTAGCCAAGTCGCTTCAGTTGAGCCTCGGCGATAAGCTTGAATTCGATGTGGCCGGACAGCCTGTTGTTGTTCGCGTGACGAGTTTGCGCAAAGTGGATTGGGATTCCATGCGCGCGAATTTTTTCGCCATCATGACATCAAAGTCGCTGACCGAAGCGCCAAGAACCTGGATGACCGCATTTCATTTGCCTTCCCGACACGCAGATGGCTTACAGGATCTTGTGCGTGAATTTCCCAACCTGACCATTTTCGATGTCGGTGCGATCATGTCCCAGTTACAGTCCATTCTGGACAAAGTTTCCGTGGCTGTACAGGGCTTGTTTCTATTCTCGCTTATGGCGGGAGCAATTGTTTTGGTTGCTGCTTTGTCTGCGACACGAGACGAAAGAGTGCGTGAGGCGGCGTTGCTGCGATCCTTCGGGGCCAGTCGCTTGCAGTTGGCCAGGGCTCAAAGATTCGAGTTACTGGCAGTCGGCGCGCTGGCCGGGTTGCTTGCGGCAACAGGTGCCACACTGGCAGCTTGGGCGCTGTCATACTGGGTATTCGATTTTGATATGCGCTTTACGGTTTGGCCATGGCTTATTGGCGTCAGTGTATGTATGCTTGGAGCCTGGTTAGCCGGAATCTTTGCCTTGCGCGGGGTGTTGCAAACACCGCCTCTTGTTATTTTGCGTCAATCCTGATCATGACAGATACAGATACGAATTCCACATCCGAACAGACGACGATTTTTGAGGTAATCGGTGGTGAACCTGGAGTGCGAGCGCTTGTCGAGCGGTTTTACGACATCATGGACATGGATGCCGATCTCAAAGCATTGCGTGATACGCACGGCACAACGCTCGAACCTGCTCGGGAGAAATTATTTCTCTATTTATGCGGATATTTTGGCGGCCCTCAGCACTATATCGAAAGATTCGGGCATCCACGCCTCAGGGCCCGACATTTGCCTTTTTCGATCGGCGTACGTGAGCGGGATCAGTGGCTGCTGTGCATGGGCAGAGCCATGCAAGACCTGAGTTATCCGCCTGAACTATCCGATCGCCTGCTTGAGATTTTTTTTGGCGTGGCCGACTGGATGCGAAATCGCGATGGTTGATCAAGCCTTTACGCAATCTGTGGCTTCGTCATGCCGGGTTTGGATTGATCCGCTGGCCCGTCGTGAAGTTCATTACGATGTACTGCTGGATAACTTGGCTAAATCATCACAGCCATCCGAATGGTTCGACCCCGGTTTGCCCATGCTCGAATCTCTACCCGTTAAAGAAGGTGGACGAGCTGCGGCCTGGTTTATCAGGCTGGGCGATACGGATGCTGTATTGAGGCAATATCGTCGTGGTGGAATGGCCGCGCATTTTTTTCGTGATCAATATGTATGGCAGGGTGCACAATCCGCCAGGTCCTTTGCCGAATTTTCTTTGCTTCAGGCCATGCTGAAGATGGGGTTGCCTGTGCCTCGCCCGCTTGCGGCCATGGTACAGAGAAAAGGTCTGATATACAGAGCGGCATTGATTACGCAACGCATTCCGGCAGCACATCCACTGCTTTCCTTCACTGATCCGGAGGTGTGGAGCAATGCCGGGCAGGTGATCGCCCGCATGCATGATGCGGGAGTTTGGCATGCAGATTTAAACGTGTTCAATATCCTTGTCGACGCGACACGCAAAGTCTGGCTGATCGATTTTGACCGAAGCCGTCGAATTAAAATGAATTCCGGTTTGCGCACAGAAAATATATCCCGCTTACTGCGATCCGTGCGTAAAGTCGCTGCACCGCTCGAGGCGACTTGTTGGTCCGCCCTGACCGCCGGTTATCAACAATCGTGGCAATCCTTGAATCCGGAGTCGAAATGACAATCAAACTATATGGCCTGAACCAATGCAGCACAGTAGCCAAGGCGAAGGCTTGGTTGGATGCGCATAGTGTCCAATATGAGTTTCAGGACTATCGGGCCGTGCCTGTGCCACCCGCAACGCTGAAAAAATGGGCCAAAGAGTTGGGCGGATGGGAAAAACTCGTCAATCGCGCGTCGATGACGTGGCGTAACCTGGATGAAAGCCTTAAAACACCTGACTCTGATGCCCAATGGCTTGCGCTGATTGCCGATTATCCGGCCATGGTGCGCCGACCGGTTCTGGTTGATGCGAGCGGAGCTGTCAGCGTGGGATTCAACGAAAAACGCTATGCCGCGCAATTTGGCTGAACACGCTCCAAATGCGCGTTTGTGCTTAAAAGAAAATGACATGATTTTTTCGGATGAATAATTTGGACTCTTCATTCTTGTTGCCCTTACTGATCGTCATCTCGACGCTCGCCCTTGTTTTTTCAGTAATGGGATGGTTTCGTGCCCGCTCATTCGGCACTGCAATTCAAGACCCGAGACTGGACCAGTTGCTTGCCGGTCAGGATCGGCTTGAGCATGCTTTGCGTCACGAACAGGCCGAAAGCCAGAGACAAATGCGTGCTGAATTCGCGGAGTCCTCGCGCGCTTTGCGCACCGAACTCGCGCAAAGCGATGCCGAGTTCAGGGGAGCGATTTCGCGCGATGCCGCAGCCGGTCGTAGCGAAAGTGCAGAGTCGCTTGCGAGATTCGCAGCGGGGTTTGCCGAGCGGCTTGACATGCTGACGCAAGCAAATGAGCGACGAATCACCGAGCTGCGCTCTGCTGTAGAAGAGCGTCTGCGGGCATTGCAAACGGATAATGCGACCAAACTCGAAGAGATGCGCCGCACAGTGGATGAAAAATTGCATGCCACGCTGGAGCAAAGACTTGGGGAGTCGTTCAAGCAGGTTTCCGACAGGCTTGAATCTGTTCAGAAAGGCCTGGGCGAAATGCAATCTCTGGCCGCCGGTGTCGGTGACCTGAAACGTGTGCTGACAAACGTCAAGACGCGAGGTACATGGGGTGAAGTTCAGTTGGCCCGACTGATAGAAGACACCATGACACCCGAACAGTATGCGCAGAATGTGAAAACAGTTCCGGGTAGTGATGCGCAGGTCGAATTTGCCATCAGGTTGCCCGGATCGGGCGACCTTGATCACCCGGTCTGGTTGCCGATCGATGCGAAGTTTCCGAAAGAGGAATATGAGCGCTTGATGGACGCGCAAGATAATGCGGATCGCGAGGGCGTCAAGACATCGGGTGCCGCGCTTGCGCGCGCGGTTGAGAAACAGGCTTCGCAGATTGTTGCCAAGTATGTGTCGCCACCTCACACCACCGATTTTGCCATCATGTTTTTGCCTAGTGAAGGGCTTTACGCAGAGGTGTTGCGTCAACCAGGCTTGCTCGACAAGTTGCATGACATGAGGGTGAACGTGGCGGGGCCGGCCAATCTGGCCGCATTGCTCAACAGTTTGCAGATGGGATTCAGAACGCTGGCGATACAGGAGCGGTCTTCCGAGGTATGGCGCGTATTGCGCGCGGTGAAGACCGAGTTTGGCAAGTTTGGAGATGCGCTGGCCACTGTGAAGAAATCACTCGAAACTGCCAGCAATAAAATCGGACAGACCGAGACCCGCACGCGCGTCATGCTAAAAAGTCTTAAGAACGTCGAGGCCATGCCTGAGGATGAGACAGTCTCTTTGCTAGGACAGGCTATCGATGACTTTGACGAGTCCGAGCCATCGATTTAATTTTCAAATTTGGAACAAAAATGCTTTCGCAACAAGAACTCAAGCAGCAAGCCGCTGATGCGGCATTGCAATATATTATTCCGATGCTGACCCCCGATGCGGTGATCGGAGTCGGAACGGGCTCAACAGCCGATCTGTTCATCGATGGCTTGGCAAAACTCAAGGGTCGATTTCGCGCGGCAGTTGCAAGCTCTGAAAGAAGCGCCAAGCGGTTGACCGATGCCGGCATCGTGGTGCTGGACCTGAATCAGGTTCAATCTATGCCGGTGTATGTGGACGGCGCCGATGAAATCAATGCAGGCTTGCATATGGTCAAAGGGGGGGGAGGTGCATTAACCCGAGAAAAAATCGTTGCCTCAGTCGCCAAAGTCTTTGTTTGCATCGCTGATGAATCCAAGCTGGTCGACACACTTGGAAAGTTTCCTTTGCCAATTGAAGTGTTGCCGATCGCGCGTGAAGCGGTGTCGCGCATAGCGAGCAGTTTGGGGGGGCAGCCGCTCGTTCGCGCCGGGTTTGTCACCGACAATGGCAATCAGATCATTGATGTGTCGGGTTTGCGCATTACCGATGCAGTCGCGCTCGAACAAACCTTGAATAATGTTCCCGGAGTCGTGACAAACGGATTATTCGCCATGCGTGGTGCCGATGTGGCGTTGTTGGCCACACAAAATGGCATTCGCCGGCTCTGATTCACAAAACTGTCACAGTTCGGTCTTAAACTTCCAAAAAACGGCAAATCCTTGTCATTGATTCAATTTTTGAAAGAGTGATCGCATGTCCGAGCATACCAATAAACAGTTTGACGCAGATCTTCAACGCATTCGCACCGAGCTGCTGCAAATGGGCGGCTTGGTCGAGTCCATGATCCAGGACAGCATGGACGCCCTTGCTACGGGCGATATATCGCTGGTCGATCGAGTAAAAGAGCGCGAAAAGGATGTGAATCGCCTGGAAGTCGAAATCGATGACCGCGTGACAACCATTCTGGCGCGTCATCAACCGGCCGCCATCGATTTGCGGACACTGCTTGCCGTGACGAAAATGTTGACGGATATGGAGCGATCCGGTGACGAAGCCGACAAGATCGCATCGATGGCGCGACGCATTCATGAGGACGATCGTCGCTTCATTCCGGTGATCGAGTTGCGTCATATGGCCAATTCAGTTGTCACCATGATGCGCCAGGTGATGGATGCCTTCGCGCGCAATGATTCGGTGCTGGCCGCCGCAGTCGTGCGCAGCGACAAGGAAGTCGATAAGGAATGGAAGTCGGCACTGCGCAGCTTGATCACATACATGATAGAAGATCCGCGAACGATTTCTCGTTCGATCGATCTTCTGTTCATTGCCCGCTCCATGGAGCGAATTGGGGATCATTGCAAGAATATGGCCGAGCGCGTGATCTACATGGTGCACGGAGCGGATGTTCGCCACAAGGGCGTCAAAATGGCAGAGCGACTGGTTCGGGGTGAAGAGATTCCTACCCCCGAGGAAACCGAAGAAGACAAATAAGGTTACCTGCGGGCAGATGCCCGCAGGACTCTGGTGCCGAAATTAATTAGCGGGTGGAACAAAACCCTGAGCCTCGACGGATGCGTCGTTGAACAGGAAGTTTTCCATCTGTTCTTTCAAGTACTTGCGCGCACGTGTGTCGGCCAGATTTAGCCGGTTTTCATTGACAAGACGCGTCTGGATCCCCATCCATTCTTCCCAAGCTTCTTTGGAGATGCTGCGCCAGATTTTGGTGCCTAGGTCACCAGGGTAGGGAGGGAAGTCCAGTCCTGGAGCTTCCTTTTTAAGCTTGACGCATTGAACAGTGCGGCTCATGTGATATTCCTAAAGTCGTTTAATGAAAATAAGACTGTTGCGGGACCGGTTGTAGTGGGCCTGTTTGTCTTTCGGCAGGTCGGCTACACCGCCCTGTACGAATCCACGCTTGATGAACCAGTGCGAGGTACGTGTCGTCAGAACGAATAGTCTCTTGGCACCCAGCGCCCGTGCACGCGACTCCATGTGGCGTAAAAGCATTTCACCCTCGCCCGTCCCTTGCCATTCGGGGTGAACAATCAGGCAACCCATTTCGGCCATCTGATCTTTGGGGAAATCGTGCAACGTGGCGCAACCATAAATCACACCGTCGTGCTCGAGCACGGTGAAGTTTTCGACATCGCGTTCGATCACCGCGCGCCCGCGTGTTACCAGCGTGCCGTCCTGCTCGAGAGGTTCGATGAGCTTGAGAATCGCGCCCACATCGTCGATTGTCGCCGGGCGTAGATCATCCAGGGTATCTTCGACCACCATGGTGCCCACGCCATCGTGGGTGAAAATCTCGAGGAGCACCACGCCATCGAGTGAAAAGGGGACCAGGTGGGCGCGAGATACGCCGCGCTTCACGGCGCGTGAAGCATAGTGCAGATAAAACGCGGTGTCCGCATCGAGTTCGCCCGAAGCCAGCAATGCATCGGCATCCAGTCGGGCCAATTCGGTATCGACCGTGCCGTCAGGAGAGATGACCCCCGGCGTTTCGGTCAGGAAAATCAGTTTCTCGGCCCGCAGGGCAGTGGCAACGCTTGTGGCGAGTTCTTCCATCGACAGGTTGAATGCCTCGCCAGTGGGGGAGAATCCAAGCGGAGAAAGCAGAACGATCGAACCACGCTCGATTGCGAACTTCAGCGCATCCACATCGATTTTGCGGACTTGGCCTGTATGCTTGTAATCGATACCGTCGATGATCCCTGTGGGTCGGGCCGTGACGAAGTTGCCCGAAATCACGCGGATCTGGGCATGTGACATGGGCGTGTTCGGCAGGCCCTGACTGAAAGCAGCCTCGATATCCAGACGGATTTCGCCGGCCGCTTCTTTTGCGCATTCGAGCGCATCTGCGTCCATCGGCGAGCGGCTGCGGTGAAAATGCTGATTGATGCCCTTGAGTCGCATCTGCTCGTTAACCTGGGGCAAGGATCCATGCACCAGAACCAACTTGATTCCCAGCGCCGACAGAAGCGACAAGTCCTGAACCAGCGTGTTCAGGGCGTTGGCCTGAACCAGTTCACCACCGAAAGCAACGACAAATGTCTTGCCCCGGAATGCATGCACATAAGGCGCGACCTCGCGAAACCAGCGTACGAACTGGGCAGCGGCAAACTCCGGCGCTTCGAGCGCGGAGACGGTATCGGGTTCCTGGGTATCTGACATTGGAGATCTTGCTTTAATCTTGCGTGAAAGGCTTGGGCGAAGTCGTTATTTTATAATGGTCCCTTAGACGGATCCCAAAATATGCCCGAATCAAAGCTATTGGACGGGATAACACCTCAAAGCGTTGTCAAATCCCCACGCCAGGCTCCTCCAATTACGTATCCTGAAGACCTGCCGGTCAGCAGTCGCCGCGATGAAATCGCGCGTGCGATCGCGCGCCATCAGGTTGTGATTGTCAGCGGCGAGACCGGTTCGGGTAAAACCACGCAATTACCCAAAATCTGCCTCGAACTCGGCCGTGGGCTGGACAAGATGATTGGCCACACCCAACCGCGCAGGCTTGCAGCCAGCTCGGTTGCCCGACGGATTGCCGAAGAGCTGAGCTCCCCGCTTGGTGAATGGGTGGGTTATCAAGTCCGCTTTCAGGACCGAAGCAGCGCCATCACGTCGATCAAGCTCATGACCGACGGTATTTTGCTGGCAGAGTCGCAACGCGATCCGCTGCTGCGGCGTTATGACACCATCATCATCGACGAAGCGCACGAACGCAGCCTGAATATCGATTTTCTATTGGGCTATCTCAAGCAGTTGCTCCCGCGCCGTCAGGATTTGAAAGTCATCATCACCTCGGCCACGATCGATGCCAAGCGATTCGCAGGGCATTTCGCAGATCGGTCGGGTAAACCTGCTCCGGTGATTGAGGTTTCAGGTCGCCTGTATCCGGTCGAAACCCGCTATCGCCCGGTACTTGACCCCGATTCGGATGACGCAGGAAAGACCAGTCAGGGTGCATCGTCTTCGGGCAGCGCCTCCCAGTCCGATCGTGGGCTTGCGCGTGACGAGGAGCGTGATCTGATCGATGCCCTAGTCGATGCGGTGGATGAGTGCGCGCTGGCCGGGCCGGGGGATATTCTGGTTTTCTTGCCAGGTGAGCGCGAAATTCGTGAAGCCGTAGAAGCGCTGCGCAAACATCATCCTCCCTCCACGCAAGTGTTGCCCTTGTATGCCAGGCTGACCCAGGCCGAGCAGGAAGAAATCTTCAAGCCTAAAACCAACGCACGCCGAATAGTATTGGCTACGAACGTTGCCGAAACCTCTTTGACGGTTCCCGGCATTCGATTCGTGATCGACACGGGACTGGCGCGCGTCAAGCGTTATTCGTGGCGCAATAAGGTCGAGCAGCTCAGAATCGAGCCTATCAGTCAGGCATCAGCTAATCAGCGTGCCGGTCGTTGTGGTCGACTGGGCCCCGGAATTTGCATCCGTCTCTACAGCGAACAGGATTTTCGCGATAGGCCAGCCTTCACGGACCCTGAAATTTTGCGCTCGTCGCTCGCCAGTGTGATTTTGCGCATGAAAGCCCTTCGATTAAACGATATCGAAGACTTCCCGTTTGTTGATCCGCCGACCGGACGCGCGATTGCAGACGGATATCATCTTTTGCAGGAACTTGGAGCGCTTGATCCCGAGTCGAGCAGCCCCGGGGTGCTAACCGCAACAGGACGCGCTCTGGCCAAATTACCGCTGGATCCCCGGATCGGCCGCATGATTCTGGCCGCGCGCGACCAGCACTGCATGACCGAGATGCTGATTATCGCGGCAGCTCTGTCGGTTCAGGATCCTCGCGACCGGCCCATGCACGCCCGGGAGGCCGCAGAGCAAGCCCATGCCAAGTTTGCTGACGACAAATCCGAATTCAATTCGTACATCAAACTCTGGCGCTGGTACCACGAACAGGTTGCGCACAAAGGTTCCCAGCGCAAACTGGTGGCCTTGTTGCGACAGCAATATCTATCTCCGCTGCGTTTGCGCGAATGGCACGATATTCATCGGCAACTGCACGAGCTGGTCGCCGAGCAAGGCTGGCGTTCGAACAAAACCGATGCGACCTACGAGCAGGTTCATTTGGCCCTCATGTCGGGACTGTTAGGCAACCTTGGACTTAAATCCGAAGAGTCCGGCAATTATCTTGGGGCGCGCGATATCCGGTTCTGGATCCACCCCGGTTCGCGCATGCTCAAAAAGGCCGGCAAGTGGATCATGGCAGCCGAACTGGTCGACACCAGCAAGCTTTACGCTCGTTGTGTGGCGCGTATCGATCCTGTCTGGATTGAGCGCGTTGCCGGTCATCTGATCCGCAAGACATGGTCCGATCCGCGATGGGAAAAGAAACTCGGGCAGGTTGTCGCAAACGAGAAAGGCACGTTGTATGGATTGACGGTTTACTCCGGACGCCGCGTCCATTACGGTCCGATTGATCCGGTTCGCGCGCGCGAAATCTTTATTTTGCAAGCGCTTGTCCCGGGAGAGATCGACTCTAGTCTGGCCTTCATTACGCACAATCGCAAACTGATCGCGCAGATCGAACGCCTGGAGCATCAGGCGCGTCGCCCCGATATCCTGGTCGATGACAGTTTGATCCATGCGTTTTACGATCGGCATCTGCCCGAGAATATTCATCAGACTGCGACACTTGAGCACTGGGTCAAAGGACTGACCAAAGAGGCTGCCGCCGACTTATTGCTCACGCGCGACGCCTTGATGCGTCACGAAGCTTCCGGCGTCACGACCGATGTCTTTCCAAAGACTTTCGATTGGCAGGGCGTCAAGCTCGCCGTGGACTATCACTTTGAACCGGGTTCGCCCAAGGATGGGGTGACCGTCACCGTGCCCCTTTATTTCCTGAACCAGGTCGATGCCGCCCGGTGCGAATGGTTGGTACCCGGCATGCTCAAAGAAAAAGTCCAGATGTTGCTGAAATCTTTGCCCCAGAAATTACGGCGGCACTGTGTTCCGTTGCCGGACTATGCTGCGGGTTTTTATGATCGCTGGTTTGACCGCTTGAGCACACCCCCGGGCGGATTGATTGACGCCATTATTCAGGATATGTGGGAGCAGTTGAAGATCCGTCCCGTTGTGTCCGACTTCAAGCCTGAGACGCTGCCCGCCCACTTATTCATGTCCTTCAAGGTGGTCGATGAGCATGGTCGCATGCTTGGCGCCGGTCGCAATTTGGCACAGCTTAAGGCTGAGTTGGGCAAGCAGGCCGTAGCCACCTTCCAGCAGTTGGCCACCAAGGATCAGGAGGTGGCAACTGCGCTTGCGCATGACGAAATCACAGAGTGGAGCTTTGGCGTATTGCCCGAACTGATGGAGATCAAGCGCAAGAATCACAGCGTGATCGGTTATCCCGCACTGGTCGATCAGGCCACGCATTGCGCACTGGATGTGTTCGATGAAATTCATACCGCACAAACCGCTCATCATTTGGGTTTAAGGCGACTCTTCAGGATCGCATTGCGCGACCAGGTCAAGTTTCTGGAAAAAAACCTCCATGACCTGACCAAGCTCGGCATGATGTATCTGCCGCTAGGCACCCAGGAAAAACTGCGCGACCAAATCATCGATTGCGCGTTGGATCGGGCCTGTTTGCAAGAGCCTTGGCCGGTCAATGCCGATGAGTTCGAATCGCGCAAGCAGGATGGTCGCGCCAAGCTCGGTTTGCTGGCGCAGGAAGTCGCCAGGCTGGCCGGCACGATTTTGGAAGGCTGGGCCGCCGTGATGAGAAAATTACCGCAAGCCAAGCCTCACAAGGCATCCTATGAAGACCTACAGTTTCAGATGAGCCAGTTGATGCGTGCCGATTTCATCGACAGGATTCCATACGCGCAACTGGTGCATCTGCCGCGCTACATGAAAGCGGCCGTTGCGCGCATCGACAAGTTACGTGCCGATCCCTCACGCGATACGCGATTAATGTCCGAGATGGCGCCGTTGATGACTCAGTATGCCAGAGCGCGTGGCGCCTTGAAAGGCGCACCTGACGCAGGGCTTGATGAATTCAGGTGGATGCTTGAAGAGTTGAGGGTGGCGCTTTTTGCCCAGGAGCTTCGCACACCCATGCCCGTATCGGTCAAGCGGTTGCAGAAGTCCTGGGAGGCGATGCAGCGCTAAGTCGTCCGCTAAGTCGTCCGTGACGCTGCCTCAAGCGGCAGGTTTCGTCAGCTTACCAGAAACAGGTAGATCGCAAGGGCAATCAGGCCGAACTTGGTCGCCTTATAGAGCGGACGGTTGGCCTTTTTGAACGCTCTGCGTTTCTGGTCGATGACCCAGTGATAATGCGTCAGTTTGTTGATGAACCCCGTCTGATCCGAATCCGCATTGGGTGAACTTGCGGCCGACATCGCGACACGACCGAACCAGTGATTGAACGCTTCGGCCCAGCGCCAGATCAAAGGACGCTCGACATCGCAAAACAGAATGATGCGGTTCTTGTCGCTACGGTTGTACGCGTCATGGACGTATGTTTCGTCAAAGATGACGCCCTGGCCATCGCGCCAACTGTGACGGATTCCGTCGACATCGATGTAGCAGCGGTCATCATTGGGTGTGGACAAACCGAGATGAAAACGCAAGGATCCGGCAAAGGGGTCACGGTGCGGATTGAGCTGACCACCCGGAGGCAGCTCGGCGAACATGGCTGCCTTGACGCTCGGAATCCGATTGAGCAATTCGACCGTTTTGGGGCACAGCGCCTCGGATGAAGGGTGCTTGGCGTCGTACCACTTCAGGTAAAAACGTTTCCATCCGTATTTGAAAAACGAATTGAAACCGATGTCATTATGTAGTTCAGGTGCTTTGATCTGTCGCAGTTCGGCTAGATGCAACGCCTCGTCGCGGATGACCTCCCAGTTGTCCTCAAGTAATTTGAGTTCCGGCATCGTCGAGTTCGGAATATAGGGCGTGGTCGGTACTTTGGATAAAAGAACCATGAAAGCGTTGATTGGAGCAAGCAGGATCGAATGATCCAGTAACTGTCGTCCCAACGGGAGCCTGACGCGGCCCCTGAAGTGGGCAAACAGGATTGATCCCAGCCAGATTCCCAGAATGATCCATTTCATATCGTATTCCTGTTGTTTCCAGTACTGCAATTTGATGCAAATTCTTACTTAGAGAAGGCTTTCGACAGCGCTGGCAAGACCCGCAAATGGGTACAATCCACACATGTCAGAAACCATCTCGTCCCAGCCATTCGTCCATCTGCGCGTCCATTCCGAATTCTCGGTGGTGGATGGCACAGTCCGTATCCCGGATCTGATCAAGCGCGCCGGCGCGCTCGGCCAACCCGCTGTCGCCCTGACCGATTTGTCCAATGTATTCGGTCTGATCAAATTTTACAAAACAGCGCGCTCGGCAGGCATCAAGCCAATCGCAGGCAGCGATGTCTGGCTGACCAACGATGACGACCGGGACAAACCATATCGTATTTTACTGCTCGTGGCTGATCATGCCGGCTGGTTGACTTTGTGCGATCTGCTGACGCGCGCCTGGCTGACCAACGCGCATCGGGGCAGGGGCGAAATTCGTCGAGAATGGCTGACTGATGCGAAAGGGCTGATTGTCCTGTCCGGCGCCCGGGCGGGCGATATCGGCCAGGCCATCATGGCCGGCAACCTGGAAGCGGCAAAGTCTCTTGCCAGGCAATGGAAGCGGTTATTCGGTAATTCATTTTTCATCGAGCTGCAGCGCACCCGCAACGAAGCCGACCAATCCTACACACGGGCAGCGTTGACGATTGCGGCCGAATGCGCAATGCCGGTTGTCGCCACCCATCCCGTTCAGTTTCTGACCGAGGATGATTTTCAGGCGCACGAAGCCAGGGTCTGTATCGCCGAGGGTCAGATTTTGACCAACCCGCGACGCCCCAGACTATTTACCGAAGATCAATATCTTTTATCGACCGAAGAAATGGTCAAGCGCTTTGAGGATGTGCCCTCGGCGCTTGCCAATGCGGTCGAAATCGCCAAGCGATGTAATTTGACGCTGACACTCGGCCAGCCGCGTTTACCGAATTTTCCAACGCCCGAAGGGGTTTCGCTCGATGACTATCTGGTGCAGCTTTCGAAAGAAGGCCTGGAGCGCCGGATGCTTCAGCTATACCCGGATCCTGAGGTGCGCAAAGCGAATTGGCAGCAATATTCGGATCGGCTGGCTCTCGAGTGCAAGACCATTATCCAGATGGGATTTCCCGGATACTTTCTGATCGTTCAGGATTTCATCAACTGGGGTAAGCAAAATGGTGTTCCGGTCGGCCCCGGTCGGGGCTCCGGAGCAGGTTCGCTTGTGGCCTATTCGCTGGGCATTACCGATCTGGATCCGCTTAAATACGATTTGCTGTTCGAGCGTTTTCTGAACCCCGAACGAGTTTCCATGCCTGACTTCGATATCGATTTTTGTCAGGACAATCGCGAGCGCGTGATTGAATACGTCAAGCAAACCTATGGGCGCGAGGCAGTCAGCCAGATCGCGACCTTCGGAACTTTGGGTGCCAAGGCAGTGTTGCGCGACGCAGGTCGCGTGCTGGATATGCCTTACATGATGTGCGATGGCCTGTCCAAACTCATCCCTAATACGCCGGCGGATCCCTGGACTCTGGATCGTGCCCTTAAGGATGAGGCCACGTTCAAGTTGCGTTACGAAAGCGAAGAAGAAGTGCGTGCGCTGGTCGATCTGGCGCGGCCTCTCGAGGGCCTGACACGCAACATCGGCATGCATGCGGGTGGCGTGCTGATTGCTCCCAATAAGCTCACCGACTTCTGTCCGCTATATTGCCAACCCGGCCAGGAAGGTAGCGCAGTTTCCCAGTTTGACAAGGACGATGTCGAGGCAGCCGGTTTGGTCAAGTTCGACTTTCTGGGGTTGCGCAACCTGACGATTCTGGACTGGGCCGTTCGTTTTGTGCGCAATTGCAATGAAAATCTGCGCGACTTTGACATCATGACCGTCCCACTGGATGATCCGGCGACTTACCAGTTGCTGTCCGATGCGAATACGACTGCGGTTTTTCAGCTTGAATCGCGGGGCATGAAAGAACTGCTTAAAAAACTTCGGCCCAATACTTTCGAAGACGTGGTGGCCGTGCTGGCGCTTTTCCGTCCCGGTCCGCTCGAATCGGGCATGGTCGATGACTTTGTCAATCGTAAGCACGGCCGTGCCTCGGTGGATTATTTCCATCCTGATCTCGAACCCACGCTTAAAAGCACGTATGGCGTGATCGTGTACCAAGAGCAGGTGATGCTGATCTCTCAGATCATTGGTGGATATTCGCTGGGCGGTGCTGACTTGCTTCGACGGGCGATGGGCAAGAAAAAGGCCGAAGAAATGGCCGAGCATCGCGCTCTGTTCGAACAGGGCGCGGTCAAAAAAGGCTACGACCCCGAAGTTGCCGTCAGGCTATTCGATTTGATGGAGCACTTCGCAGGCTATGGCTTTAACAAGTCGCATTCGGCCGCTTATGCATTGATTTCCTATCAGACCGCGTGGCTCAAGGTCCATCATCCTGCAGAGTTTCTCGCCGCCACCTTGTCGTCCGATATGGATGACACCGACAAAGTCGAAACATTCTGGCGCGACTGCCTTGCCAATGGTGTCAAGGTTTTGCCTCCGGATGTCAATGCTTCCGGCTTTCGTTTCGAGCCGGTAGCCGACGATGAAATGGCCAAAGGGCGCCCGCCACGCACCATCCGCTACGGTCTCGGTGCGGTCAAGGGGACCGGACAAAGCGCAGTCGAAGAAATCATCCGCGCGCGTCAGGCCGGACCCTTTACCTCCTTGTTCGACTTTTGCCGTCGGGTGGATCGGCATACGGTCAATCGTCGCAGCATAGAGGCGCTGATCCGTGCCGGCGCTTTCGACGTCATCGAACCCAATCGCGCCGCGTTGATCGCATCGCTTTCCACGGCAATCGAGGCAGCCGAACAGGCTGAGCGTAGTGCCAACCAGGTATCTTTATTCGGGGACGATAGTGATGATGTCGTCAATATCGAGCTCACTAAAGTGCCCGCCTGGGATTTGCATACCGTCCTGATGGAAGAAAAGGTTGCGCTTGGTTTCTTTTTCAGTGCCCATTTATTTGATGCCTGGCGTGACGAGGTCAGGCGGTTTGCCGGTAAACCCCTGTCGCGTCTGGAGCCTCTTCGTGATCTGCAGTGGATTGCCGGGGTGATTTCAAGTTCACGCACGATGATGACACGCACGGGTGCCAAAATGATGTTTTTGGTGCTGGATGACGGTTCGGCACAGGTCGAGATCGGTATCAATGCCGAGATGATCGAAAAGCATGCCAATCGTTTAAAGGAAGATCAGTTGCTGATTATTCAGGCCAAGGTTTCGAATAACGAATATCAGGGCGGGATGAAGGTTTTTGCCGAAAACATCTATGATTTGCAGCTTGCTCGCGAAATGCGTGCGCGTGCGTTGCGCATCAAACTCAATGGCAACGCCGATGCAGCAAAATTGAAAAACATGCTCAATCCTTATCGCGCCGCGCCTGAAAACGGCTTTCCCGGCACACCCGTGGAAGTTGTCTACGAAAGCAAACAGCACGCATGCACGATCCGACTGGGTGAGCAATGGCGGGTCAGGCTCCCCGATACCTTAGTCGAACAACTTTCGAGCTGGGTGTCCCCATCGGACGTGGAAGTATCCTACTGATGTCCGATTTTAAGCATTTGCGAATTGTGCATACAGAGGCCGCGACAAGTTTTGGCGGCCAGGAGTACCGTATTTTCAAGGAAATGGTCGCCATGCGCGACCAGGGGCATCACCTCGAGGCGATCTGTCAGCCCGATGCCGAACTCACCACACGGTTGCGTGAAGCTGGATTCACCGTCCACACCATGTATATGGACGGATTTTTCAATATCATCAGTGGCATTTTAAAAATAGCGCGCATCCTGCGACGCGGTCGTTTCGATGTCGTCAATACCCATAGTCGTCAGGACACGATCATTGCTGCGCCAGCCGGACGATTGGCGGGCACGTCCCTGATCGTACGTACCAGACACTTGTCCAGCAAGGTCAATTCGCTGTTGACCTATACATGGCTGCCGCATGCGGTCACTACAGTCAGCGATTATGTTCGCAGGCATCTGATCGATCGTGGTGTCGCGCCTGATCGTGTGGAAACCATATATACGCCGCTTTTATTCCCGCCGCCTGTCGAGCATTCGACGTTAAGACAAGAGCTTGGCTTGAAGAATACCGACACGGTCATTGGATGCGTTGCTGTGATGCGTCCGAACAAAGGGCATCGCGACCTGATAGATGCCGTTGCGCCCTTGTTCAAGTCGCACGATGACTTGCATCTGGTATTGGTGGGAGGCGGATCGCCGACATTCGAAAACACCCAGGATTACATCGCGCAGTTGGGCCTGGAGCATCGGATTCATATGACAGGCGCCCGTAAGGATGTGCCCAATCTGTTGGCGGGATTCGATATTTTTGCTTTGGCTACGCGTGAAGAAGCCAGCGGGACCGTGTTTCTGGAAGCGGCTGCCAGTGGCGTACCGATTGTCGCTACCGATGTGGGCGGCGTGTCCGAGGTCGTTCGTCGTGATGAAAACTGCCTGCTTGTCGCCCGCGGCGATATGCAGGCGATGCGTGAGGCGTTGGCTCGTTTAATCGATGATCCGACCTTGCGCAAAAAAATGGGGCAAGCCGGTTCGGATATGATTTGGAAGGAAGGTGCCTTTTCAACCCGACAGTTGGTAGAGCGCACGCAAACCGTTTATGGACGATGGTTACGCGAAAGAAAAAAGTTCGTTAAAAGATGACAATACCCTTCAAGCACGCGCATAGCGTACCCGTGTTGATGTATCACCACGTCTCTCCCGCGAAGGACATGATTACCACTTCGCCCGAGAATTTTGAGCGGCAAATTAGAGGCTTGGCAAAAAACGGCTACCGCGCGCTATCGACGCAAGAGTTTGCCGATTTTCTTTCTGGCAAACCTGTTGCGGCCAAGTCGATTCTGATTACCTTCGATGATGGTTATCTGGATAACTGGGTCTACGCGCATCCTATCCTGAAAAAGTACAACATGCGGGCCACGATGTTCATTGTGACCGGTGTGATTGGTGATGGACCTGCGCGTCCGGTATGGGGCGACAAGCAGGCCTTGCCGGAAATGATTCCGCACAAGCGCGCCAAGGCAATGGTCGAAGCCGGCAACGCGGATCCCGTCATGGTTCGCTGGAGTGAGGTGCATGCGATGCGCCAGGCCGGCACTTTCGAGTTTCATAGTCATACCGATACGCATACGCGTTGGGACCGCAACTGCGAAAACCGGCAGGATTGCCTGGACCGGATGAGTGTCGAGTTGTTGCGTTCGCGTGAGGTACTTAAAAATCAAATCGGTTCGGTTTCCGAGCATTTTTGCTGGCCCCAGGGTTACTTTGAAGACGATTACGTCAAACTGGCGCAAGATCACGGTTTTCGCTACCTGTACACCACCATTGCCCATGGGCAAAATGTGGCCGGAGGCGATCCGGCGCATATTTATCGCTTCGCAGTGCGCAATAGAGGGTTTTACTGGCTTTGTCAGCGGATTTTTCTCGCATCGCATCCCGTGATCGGACCACTTTACAACCGTTGGAAGCTATGGAAACGATCAAAACGGGCCTAGGCTTGGGTGTCAGTGTCATTCTGATCACCAAGAACGAGGAAAAACACTTGCAAGCGTGTTTGGAGTCGGTCCTTTTCGCCGATGAAATCATCGTGGTAGATTCCGGCAGCACTGATCGTACGGTGGAGATTGCACAAGCGTTTGGCGCCAAGGTCACTCAAACCTCCGACTGGCCCGGATTCGGTCCGCAAAAAAATCGGGCACTCGAGGAGGCTACCCAGCCCTGGGTATTGTCGATAGACGCCGATGAACGCGTGACACCTGAACTTCAGGCTGAAATCCTGCAGGTCATGCGTGCAGATCAATATCAGGCTTTCGAAATCCCCCGGTTATCAAGCTTTTGCGGCAAGCCGATTCGACATAGTGGTTGGTGGCCGGACTATGTGCTGCGATTGTTCAAACGGGATGCGGGCCGCTTTACCGATGTCGCCGTGCATGAACGCGTACAGACAACGGCGAAGGTCGCGCGACTGAAGTCCTGGTTCATGCATTATCCATATGAAAACATGGATGCGCTGATCACCAAGATCAATCGTTATTCCGGCGAAGCCGCCGCAGCGATGTCGGCCAAAGGCAAGCGCGTGGGGATTCCCGGTCTGATGTTGCATAGCATTTGGACTTTTATCCGCATCTACATCATCCGTCGGGGATTTCTCGATGGTCGGCATGGCTTTGTCCTTGCTGTTGCCGCGGCATCGGGCAGTTTTTTCAGATATTCGAAGTTGATGTTTTTGAATCTGGATAAAGATCGGGACAACAAACCATGAAAATCCTGTTCACCAATTTTCATGGTCGCAACGGTGGTGGTCATGTCACCTACATCGTTAATTTGCTTCAGGGATTGGTCGGGCAACATCAAGTGACAGTCGCCACTCCCAAAAGCAGCAGGCTTTACCGTCATGCGCAAATGATCCCCGGCGTGAAGATGGTGGATATGCATTACACGACCAGGCCGTCTTCATGGCTTGGGCCACGCGCGCAATTGCGTAAGTTGATCAAACAAGACGGATACGACATCGTGCATGCCAACGGTTCGGCCGATCATAAGCAGGTCATGCTTGCTTTGCTCGGTATGCGCCATCGTCCCAAGGTTATTTTCACCAAGCACAATGAACACGCAGTCACCAGCTTCGGCCATCAGTTGCGCGCTCGTCTTGCAACGGATCGCGTGATCGCAGTGAGTGATCACGTCAATAAACTCATGATGCGTTCACCCTATCGTCGGTGCGGAATCGTCACGGTTCGACATGGAATTGACACGGACTTTTATGCTCCGGTCACCCATGCGCAAAAAATGGCGGCGCGTATCCGATTTTTGGGTCAGGGCTATGAGCACAAGATTGTTTTAGGTAGTGCCGGTGGCACGGATTACGAAAAGGGATGGCTCGATCTGGTTCAAGCTGTCGGCAGTCTTGATCCAACGCTGCGCGATCGTTTTCATCTGATCGTGGCCGGAGATATTCCCAATGAGGCCAAAATGGCCCAAGTCGCATCGGCCGCAATGTTGGATCAAGTCAGCTTTCCCGGATTGACCGATGATGTGCGCGACATTCTCGCCGCTTGTGATGCAGGCTTCGTTTTGTCGTATCAGGAGGCTCTGTCTTTTGCATGCCGCGAATTGATGTCCATGGGCCTGCCGGTGTTGATTACCAATGCCGGAGGGTTGCCTGAAAACTTGACTGACGGAGTTGAAGGCTGGATCGTGCCGGTTAAAAACTCGCATGCCATTGCCGAAGTGTTAAAAAAGATACTCGCAAAACCTGATCTATTGATTACCATGGGGCAAGCGGCCCGATCTCGCGCACTGAAAGAGTTTAATTTGCACGACTTTGTTGCACGCACGGTTTCCGTTTATCAACAAGCCTGAATCATTCATCCGAAACCATATCAGCATGTCGATTCCTATCCTGATGTATCACCAGATCGATTTGCCCGCACCGAGAGGCACGCGTTTTCGCGGACTGACGGTGCATCCCGCCGCATTTCGCCGACAGATGATCTGGATGCATCGGCTCGGGTACACCGGACTGAGTATGCATGACCTGATGCCATATCTTACGGGCGAGAAGCAAGGAAAAGTTTTCGGAATAACGTTCGATGATGGTTTTCGAAACGTATTCAAGCACGCCTTGCCGGTATTGAAAGAGACGGGCTTTACAGCCACCAATTATTTTGTCGCGAATCAGTTCGATGGCGGCAACGTATGGGACGCCGACAACAATGTTCCTTTTTCGCCGCTGATGTCGCTAGACGAAATCAGACAATGGGCACGCGCAGGTCAAGAGGTTGGTTCGCACACTTTGGATCATGTTCATTTGCCCAAAATCGATCGCCAGGAGGCGGTGCGTCAGATCAGCGATTCACGCGCCAAACTCAGTCAGGCAGTGGATGTCGATGTCACCGCGTTTTGCTATCCTTTCGGGGAATTCCATTCCGACCATTGCGAGATCGCCAGGCTTGCCGGCTACACCAATGCCACGACTACCGCACGCGGACTAGCCGGTGCGCATGATGATTTGTTTGAATTGCCTAGAGTCGGCATCTGGCGCACAACCCATCTTTTGAGATTTTTTCAAAAGACCCTGACCAAGCATGAGGATCGCCGCCGTGTCTGAGCGTTTGCGCATTGCGTTTCTGGTGGATCGATTTGGGCGCAAGTTTGGCGGCGCAGAAGCGTATGGCGTGAACCTGTTCGAGATTCTTTCGGCACGTCACGATGTGACTGTGATCGCTCACGAGTTTGATCACGATCTACCGGTCAAAGAAGAATTGATCAAGTATCGAAGCTTTTGGCCAAGCTGGATCCGTGTCTGGCACTTTGCCAGACAAGCCAAAAAACTCACTAAGTCCGGTTACGACATCGTACATTCACACATGTACGGCGGTGCAGGTGATATCCATGTCATCCATGTCGCGCCGATCCGTTATCGTCGTTTGTTCGGACGATCGTTGCTCAAGCGGTTGTGGGTGTGGTGCCAGCCCAGCAATATTGCCTATCTGTTGCTTGAGGCCGCTGCCGTGCGGCCCAAACCGGGACGGCATGTTGTCGCAGTGTCTCCGTGGTTGCGGGATCGCTTGGTTGATGCATATGGGACCGGATTGCCGCTTGTTGTGATTCCTCCAGGCGCGAACCCGGTGGATTTCAGTCCTGACGTGCGCGAGCATGTTCGTCATCGACTTGGATGGGCACCCACCGACATCGGATGCCTGCTGGTCGCCAGAAATCCTTTACGCAAAGGATTTGCCGCTGTCCTGGATGCGATGGCGCTTTTGCCGGTTTCATTCCGTCTGGCGGTGGTTGGGGCCGAGCCCGACGTTCATGACTATCTGGATGCGCATCATCCTGAGCTAGCCGATCGAATCAGCTTGATTCCACCTACATCGAATGTGTCCGAATACTATCAGGCAGCCGATGTATATGTGCATCCGACTTTGCTGGATAGTTTTGGCATGGCCCCGCTCGAAGCTATGGCGCACGGATTGCCGGTTGTCGTCAGTGGACCGAAGCATTGTGGTTTTGGGCAGTATGTCACCCATATGCATGATGCCTGGGTCTTGCAGGATCCGGAAGATCCGGGTGAAATCGCCAAGGGTTTGTACGAGCTTGGCCTGTCTACCGAAACGCGTGAGCACCTGCTGCGACATAGCGCGCTGCTTGTGCAGTCGTTGTCCTGGCATGTGGTGGCAGAAAAATACGAAACGCTCTACGCCGATACACTCAGGTTCAAATCCAGTCCCTGATCCAGTACCCTAGCAGACCGAAGTACTCTTTGATGATGCTGCGGCTCGCCTCCAGGCTTCGTGTATGCGGCAGCCATGGATAAAGCGTGTAATCATCAGGCGGAACGATTTGCGGGGCAACCGGAGCCGCGATCGCATTGATACCCTTGCTTTTGAATACCGCCATGGCTCTGGGCATATGTAGGGCGGAGGTGACGACTAGTACTTTAGGGTGTCCGAGCTGCTCAAGCATCGGTTGACTGAGCGTGACATTCTCATAGGTGTTGCGACTTTCATTTTCAAGCAATAAAGCATTCTCGGGCAATCCGCGATGCTTTAACACCTGAGCCATTCCCTGAGCTTCGCTGACCTTGCCGTGCAGGGCACCTCCGGACAACAGGATTTTTGGTGCCCGACCATTCAGATACAACGCCTGCGCACGATCAATACGATCCGTGGCTGTCGCCCGATTGTAGGGCTCGAACCAGTTTGCTCGATTAGCCTGCGTGTTGCCGCCAAGCACCATGATCACATCGCCTTTTTCCTGGGATTCGGCGGGTTGATACTCATACATGGATTCCAGCTTGCCGCCGAAATACAGTGTCGTGATCGGCAAAGACCATACGAGTACCCATAACAATCCCGATGCGGTTAATCCGATCGCGATACGTTTGTGTTGCAACAGGGCGGCCAGCACCGCGCACACGAGCAGAATCATGCAGAGCGTGGGCGGATAGAGCAAAAGATTAGAAAAGGGTATTTGAGCCAGCAATGCGCCAATCAACCATGCAAGGACAGAATCTGCTGCGTGTGTTGCAACACCTCGTCTACAGCAGGCCAGTGTCCATTTTGCCCTAAATTGACCGAGTTAAGCGTCCAGGGCCCTGTTCTGGCAGGGTCCGTGACGCCAAAAAGAGTCAATTGCCTTGCGTTTGCTGCGGCACTCAGATGCGACACACCAGAGTCATTACAAATGACTAGAGCGCACAGGCGGGTGAGGGCGCAAAAAGCGCCCGGACTCAGTGGGTCGAGCAAGTCGGCAGTGGGGGCTGCGATTTTTGCAGCTTCTCTTTCCGCTGGTGGAGGACACATCGCCACACGCAAGCCAAGCTGCTGCAGTCGACGCGTCAGCACATCAAAATGAGGCCATACTTTGATTTGACCATGATGACGTCCGACCGCAGTCGGGGCGATCAGGACAAACGGGGTGGAACCTAGCCCGGCATCCATCATCACCTGCGTCGCGTGCTGTTTGTGCGTTTGCGTCAGCGTGAGCTCGAGTTTGTCGTGCGGCATGGAAGAGGCCGGCGCGATATTCCAGCGATGCAAGGCGGTGAGGGCGAGTCCGAACCAAGACCGCACAGCGTGGGGACGAGGCACAGGCTTGTCGACCGGCCATTTGAGCAAAAGACTGCGCCCATCGTCCCGATAGCCTGCTGCATCGAATCCCGCTAGCCTGAAGATTATGGCAGTGGAAAACGAGTCCGGCATCAAGATGGCGCGTTCGGTTTCGGGATGGGCTCGGTGCCACTGGCGCAGCATTTTTAAATCATCCAGATACTTGCCCGTCGCGGGAACAAAATCCAGCAAAGGCATACCGCTTAGAAGATCGCGCGCCCATGGCCGGGCTGATACCGCATACGGAACTCCACTTGACTCAAGAAGTCTGAGTGCGGGCAGGCACATGCATACGTCACCAACCCAATTGGGTAGGCGAATCATCACGGGGGCATGCCGAAAATGTTGCGAAATTGATTTCATTGATGCGAAGGATACGACATTCGCCGCCTATGCCCAAGCCTGACGAAGGGGGCAGGGGTTAAAATCGACGATCCATTTTATTCCGAGTGTCATCTTGACCACGTCCGAACACGCTGCATCAGACCGACCGCTAAATCTCAATATCTGGCACCGCATCTATTCTCGCGTCGGCTCCTACTGGAAGGGGCTGGCTCTGGCGGTATTGTTCATGGCGGGGGCTGCCGCAACCCAGCCGACCCTGGCTGTTGCGATGAAGCCCTTGCTCGATGAGGGCTTTTCGGGTGCCAAGCCAGAATATGTCTGGCAGGTGCCTCTGGCGATTATCGGATTGATATTTCTGCGCGGACTGTGCAATTTTTTCAGCGACTACTTGCTCGCCTGGGTTGCCAATAATGTTTTGCTTCGCGTGCGCGGCGAAATGTTCGAAAAACTGCTTGCCTTGCCCGATAGCGAGTTCAAAAAAGGCGATACCGGTCGATTGCTTAATCGATTCACCGTGGATGCCGGCTACATGACCGGGTATGCCACGGACGTGTTGACTGTGGTGGTGCGCGAATCCCTGATCGTGCTGGCGATGATCTGCGTATTGCTTTACATGTCATGGCAACTCACGCTGATCATCATCGTGACCATGCCGATATCCGTCTTGATCTCGCGTGCCTTCATCAATCGGCTGCGTCGCATCAATCGCGACATGGTGAATATGAACGCTGAGCTTACGCGGGTTGTCGGCGAAGGCATCGACGGGCAACGCGTCATTAAACTATTCGATGGTTACAACTTCGAGCGCAAGCGCTTTGCCTATGTCAGTGGCCGGCTTCGCCGCTTTGACATGCGCGCGGCGACCGCGGATGCGGCCATGACTCCGATCACGCAAGTGGTTACGGCCTGCGCAGTCGCTGCCGTGATCGCTGTTGCTTTGAATCAGGCCAATACGGGCACTTTGACAGTGGGTAGTTTTGCCTCGTTCATGGCCGCACTTGCCCAGATTTTCGATCCGATCAAGCGATTGACCAAAGTGGCGAGCCGGATGCAAAAAATGCTGGTCTCGGCCGAAAGCGTTTTTACTTTGATCGATCAGGATCCGGAAACGGAAAACGCTCAACTGACCTTGCCCGGCCGAGCATTCGGTCATGTTCAGTTTCAAGATGTTTCGCATCGTTTCCCCGATGGCGAGCACGATACCCTCAAACAAGTCACGCTGGATATTCAGCCCGGGCAAACCGTCGCTTTGGTGGGGCGCTCGGGTAGCGGCAAAACGACGCTGGTCAATATGTTGCCTCGTTTTATCCTTCCCACCGCCGGAACCGTTCTAATCGATGGTCGGGATATCCAGCAACTTTCGCTGAAAAATTTGCGCGAACAGTTGTCGCTAGTTAGTCAGGATGTCGTCTTGTTTGATGACACGATTGCTGTCAATGTCGGATATGGCGCACTGCATGATGCGTCCGAGCAGGAGATCCGCAACGCGCTCAAGGCTGCCAATCTGCTTGAGTTTGTCGATAGCCTGCCCCTGGGGCTGCAAACGCACGTCGGCGAAAACGCCACCCGTCTTTCCGGCGGGCAGCGTCAGCGCCTTGCCATCGCGCGCGCACTGATCAAGGATGCGCCTATCCTGATTCTGGATGAGGCAACCTCCGCGCTGGACAATGAATCCGAGCGACAGGTGCAGGCTTCTCTCGAGATTCTCATGCAGGGTCGCACGACGCTCGTGATTGCGCATCGCTTGTCCACAGTCCAGAACGCCGACAAGATCGTCGTGATGGATCACGGCCGGATCATTGAGCAAGGCTCTCATTCTGAGCTGCTTGCAGCCAATGGAGCCTATGCAGCTTTGTATCAAATGCAATTCAGGGATGCTTAAAAAGCAACAGCCGGTCAGATGCGCATGACCGGCTGTTCGATGAACTCAAGACTTCAAGAGTCTGCTCGTGAGATCCTGACATTCACCACATTACTGTTCGGCCTTGATATTCGCGTCTTTGATCACTTTGCCATAGCGTGCCAGATCGCTAGCCAACTCTTTTGAAAACTGAGCCGGAGTGCCTGGAGTGGCTTCAATACCCAGCGTTTCAAGCTTGGCTTTCACCTCGGGCAACATCAGTACTGCATTGAGCTCTTTGTTCAGGTAATCGATGACGGGTTGAGGCGTTTTGGATGGCGCAAAAATCGCTACCCAGCCATTGACCACAAAATCGGGGACACCGCTTTCGATGAAAGTAGGTACATCCGGCAAAGATGCCGCTCTTTCCTTGCTGGATACGGCAATAGGCTTAAGGCGCTCCGACTTCACATAGGCATAGCCTCCAGCCACCGCGGTATACACAAGCGGAATGACCCCGGCTTGAGCATCGATCATCGCCTGGCCGCCACCCTTGTAAGGGACGTGCACGAGCTTTGCCCCGGTTTGCTGATTCAATAGCTCCATCGCAATGTGTTGCGGACTAGCGACTCCGGATGAGCCGAAGTTGATTGTTTTGCCGGGCTGTTTGGACAGGGCGATGATCTCCTTTAGCGTCTGGGCTTCAAACTTTGGATAAGCCAGCAAGATCAGTATGGTGTTGCCTATTTTGCCGATCGGGGTCAAGTCCTTGACCGTATCGAATGGCATGTTGGGAAACAAGTGCGGATTGATTGCCATGGTGCCGTCAAACCCAAGCACAAGCGTATAACCATCCGGTTCTGAATTGACCACCATCGCCGATCCGATGTTGCCGGATGCGCCCGGCTTGTTTTCCACAATCACTTGCTGTCCGATACGTCTGGACAATTGATCGGCTATTAATCTTCCGCTGGTGTCGGTCACACCACCGGGTGCGAAAGGCACGATCAAACGGATAGGCTTGTTCGGAAAATTATTCTGCGTTTGCGCCGTGACCGAAAACGACAGCGCGCAGGCTAGTAATCCTAGCCATGTCCTGCGGGTTACTTTGCTAAAGAGTGGTTTGAACATATTGCCTCCTGGAGTAGTTATTTATCTCAATTGTGCTCTGACAAAATTAACGAGTCCACCTGTTTCCATGATTTGCTGGATGTAGGGTGGAAATGCTTTGGCTTGATAGCGAACACCGGCTGTCTCGAATACACCGTCTTTTAAATCCGCAGTGATTGCGGCGCCATCGACTGCGGCTTGGACAAGTTCCGGACATTCGAACACGGGCAATCCGATGTTGATTGCATTGCGGTAAAAAATCCGTGCAAAACTGACCGCGACAATACAAGATATTCCGACAGCTTTGATCGCAATGGGAGCATGCTCACGTGATGAGCCGGTGCCGAAATTTTTTCCGCCGATCAGGATATCGCCCGCTTTAACCCTTCGGGAGAAAGAAGGATCGATACCTTCCATGCAGTGAGGGCCGAGATCCTGCGGTGTGTAAAGATTCAGATATTTGCCAGGCAAAATCACATCCGTATCGATGTGATCGCCAAAAAGATGGATGCTTCCGCAAGACATCATAGAAGCTCCTTGTTTTGTGAGGCCTGCTTGTGTGGGGCGTGCTCGTGTGGGGCCGGTTCGTTTGGTGTCGGCTCAAGGGTTGCCGGGTCAATGATTTTGCCGGCGATGGCTGCAGCCGCTGCAACCCATGCGTTGGCCAGATAGACTTTGGACTCCGGATGCCCCATGCGCCCCCTATAGTTTCGGTTCGTGGTCGAAATGGCAGATTCGCCTTTGGCAAGAATACCCATGTGCCCGCCAAAGCATGCTCCGCATGTCGGCATGGATATACTGCCACCCGCTTGTGAAATCATTTCGAGTAACCCTTCGCGAGAAGCCTGGCGATAGATTGCGCTGGTAGCCGGCACAACAACCAGACGAACATCCTGAGCAACCGTTCTGCCTTTGAGTATGTGTGCAGCTTGCCGGATATCGGTGATCGTTCCGTTTGAGCAATTGCCGATATAGACCTGATCGATGCGCGTGCCGATGATCTTGGATAACGATGAACCGTTAGCGGGCGAGGGCGGGACCGCAACCAAAGGCTCAAGCTTATCCAGATGAATTTCATGGCGGGCGAGATATGTTGCATCGTTGTCCGCGACAATCGGTTGATTGCGCTGCCATCCCGACCGTTCGACGTATTTCAAGGTTTGTGCATCGCATTCGAAGACGCATGTGTCGGCACCAGCTTCGACTGCCATGTTCGCAACAGCAAAACGCTCGTCGACATTCAAGTGCGTCAATCCGGGGCCACCAAACTCCAGGGCACTATTCAGTGCTCCGTCCACGCCTATTTTTGCGATCAGGGACAATATGATGTCCTTGCCCGTCACATACGGACTTGGCTTGCCGATCAGTTCGACCCGGATCGATGCGGGGACTTTGGCCCACAGTTCGCCAGTCGCGATCACGGCAGCCAGATCGGTCGAGCCGAATCCGACCCCGCAGGCATTGAGCGCACCTGCTGTGCAGGTGTGGGAATCAGCTCCGAAAATCAAGCCGCCGGGGCCGACCTTGCCCAGCTCAGGCAGCAAAGCATGCTCGATTCCCGAGCGTCCTGAATCATAAAATTTCTCGATGCCGAATTTTTTGCCGAATCCTCTGAGCAATCCGATCGATTCCGCGCTCGTGACATCCTTGGGCGGTGAAAAGTGATCAGCAACCAATACAACCTTTTCCGGATCGTGCAAATGTTTGACTCCCATCAGATCGAGTTGATTGACGGTGATCGATCCGCTCGTGTCATTCAGCAGAACCACATCCGGAACGAGGACTGCGATTTCTCCTGCGCGAACCGGGCCGGATTTTGCGTGCGAGGAGAAGATCTTTTCAGTCATTGTTAAGCCCATGACTTGCTCCCGTGTTTGGGGTTGATTAATGCAGGCGAATTCAAAATCTGCTCCGAAGAATGAATAAGATGTTCGCGCATAGCCAGATAGGCCGCTTCAGGCGACCCGGACAAAATCCCTTCCGCGATTTTTTCGTGCTCGTCCAATGCATGCGCAATGACTTGACTGGTTCCTATGATTTGCCTAAGTTGAATCATGAAAACCGGTTGTTGATATTTATCGATCAGTTTGCCCAGTTCGGGATTGCCGCATAAATGGACAATGGCTTGGTGAAACTCCCGGTTGTCGTTCACGAAGGCAGAAAAAACCGGATCCTTTCTGTGACGCCGGCCGCGATGCAATACGTTCTCCAGGAACGCGCGGTTATCACCTTCATTGATTTTTTCAGCCGCCAGGCGCGCCGCAAAACCCTCGAGCGCAATCCTGATTTCATACAGATTCTTTACTTCGTCGGCACCTAATCGTCGAACAATTGCGCCGCGATTAGGCTCGACATCAATCAGGCCCTCCGCATCCAGTTGTCGAAATGCTTCGCGCAACGGTCCGCGACTGACGCCAAGTTGCTCGACCAAATCCGTGGAGATCAGCCTTTGGCCGGGTGCCAGCCTACCGTCCAGAATCTGATCCTTGATCAGACTGACGATATTGTCCACAGTCTCGCCACTGCGACTTTTGCTTATTTTTGTTCGATTGTTGGTGTTTGATTTCATGGGTGCGACAGATTGAAACCGGGCAACTTAATGTTTGACAACATCAGAATCGATTCATATTATCCTACATATGTTACATACAAAATTGTAGGACAATATGAATCCAGCAGCAATCTTACGCAAACGTCTCGCGCAATCCGAAATCATTGTCGTGCCTGGGGGAGGGTCTCCGCTTGAACTCAGGCAAATAGAGGCCACCGGCTTTGAGGCAGGTTATGTCAGTGGTTACGCCACAGCAGCCGCACGCTACGCTGAGCCGGATATCGGCCTGGTTGCCTATGCTGATATCGAAGATGCCGTGCTGTCGATTCGTCGTGTCACGGATATCCCGTTGATCGTCGATTGCGATACGGGCTACGGCGATATCGCCAACGTCGTTCGTACCGTGAGGGGGATGGAGCGGTTGGGCGTCGCGGCGATTCAGCTTGAGGATCAAGCCTGGCCCAAGCGTTGCGGACATATGGATAACAAGATCGTCGAACCTCGCGATATTGCCGTTCGCAAAATCAAAGCTGCCGTCGCTGCCAGGACGAATCCCGATACACTCATTGTCGCCCGCACAGACGCGCGCGGTCCCATGGGCATGCAAGAGGCGCTTGATCGCTGCATGCTCTTTAAAAAAGCCGGCGCCGACATGTTGTTTGTCGACGGGCCTCAGTCGCTCGACGAGCTTATACAGATCGGTCGCGAATTACCCGGACCGCTGATTGCCAATATGTCCGAAACAGGCCTGACTCCATTGCGATCGGCAAGCGAGTTGCAGGATATGGGTTTTTCGATCGCGCTTTTTCCCAGCAGCACGGTCAGGATTACGATCAAGGCAGTGGGAGATTTTCTGTCCGATCTCAAAAAGACCGGCGATTCGCGCAGTTGGGTCGACAAAATGGCATCACTTGAGCAAACCAACAACGCGCTTGGCCTGGATAAGATACGCGCGTTCGAAAAGAAACTTTTGTCAGACGAGTGAGAAAAATCACACCAAAACGATGTCGTATTGCTCTTGCGTATAGTCGGTTGCCACCTCGAGCGAAATCGGTTTGCCGATAAAATCACCCAGCATCGCGAGATGCTGGCTTTCCTCTTCAAGCAGCAAGTCAACAACGCTTTGAGCGGCCAGAATCCTGAATTCTCGTGGATTGAACTGCTTCGCTTCGCGCAGGATTTCGCGCAGGATTTCATAACAGACGCTGCGACTCGTGCGTACGTTGCCACGGCTCTGGCAGGTCGGGCAGGGCTCGCACAATTGATGCGCGAGAGAGTCCCGTGTGCGCTTGCGTGTCATTTCAACCAGGCCTAGTTGCGAAAACCCGTTGACCGTCACGCGGGTGCGATCGTGCGATAGGGCTTTATTCAGTTCCGCTAAAACCGACTCCCTATGATCGGGGTCCTCCATGTCGATAAAGTCCAGGATGATAATGCCGCCCAGATTGCGAAGCCTGAGTTGCCTTGCGATGGCTTGCGCCGCTTCCAGATTGGTTTTGAAAATCGTGTCGTCGAAATTGCGTCCGCCGACAAACCCGCCCGTGTTGACGTCGACCGTGGTCAGCGCCTCGGTTTGATCGATGATCAAATATCCGCCGGACTTCAGGTCGACGCGTCGCGATAGCGCGCGCTTGATTTCATCCTCGATGTTCGCAGTATCGAATAGCGCGCGCTCGCCGCTGTAATGCTTGATGCGATCGACGACTGACGGCGTGTAGGTTTGTGCCCAGGTTTTGAGGTTTGCGCAAGTGCTGCGCGAATCCACCAGAATCTGGTTGGTCGATGTGTTGGCCATGTCGCGCAACACGCGCTGTGCCAGCGTCAGATCTTGATGTAGCAAACACGGAGCAGGACGAGTGCGCGCCGCAGACTGAACCGCGGCCCATAAGATTTTCAGATAATCGAGATCGGCTGCTAGCTCTTCATCTGACGCGCCTTCGGCTTGTGTCCTGACAATGAATCCGCCTTTCTCGTCCTTTGGCACCATCGCCTGGACGCGATCACGCAGAATTTGTCGATCGGCCTCTGATCCGATTTTTTGCGAAATTCCAATATGAGGTTCATGCGGGAGATAGACAAGCATTCTGCCCGCGATGCTGATTTGCGTCGACAGGCGTGCGCCCTTTGTTCCGAGAGGATCCTTGATGACTTGCACCATTAGGCTTTGGCCTTCGAAAAGCAGCTTTTCGATCGGTGTGCTCGGTAGGGCATGATTGCGCTCGCTGCGATTTTCTCGCAGATCCGCAATGTGCAGAAAGGCAGCCTTTTCCAGTCCGATATCGATGAAAGCGCTTTGCATGCCGGGCAATACTCTGACCACTTTACCCAGATAAACGTTGCCCACTTTGCCGCGCTGAATCGTGCGTTCCATGTGCAGTTCCTGCACAGCACCTTGGGACACGAGCGCGACGCGTGTTTCGAAGGGGGTGACATTGATCAGGATATCTTCGGTCATGCTTGGATGCATCCAAAAAGCTTTTAAAATTTCTGCTATATTAGCGGGCTTGCTTGATTGTGTTGAAAAGATCTGTTCATTGATTTTTTCTTTCACGCCGAATTGTCATGAAGTCGTAAAAATCTTCAGGTTCAGTTTGACAGTGATAAAAAAGTCCTTCATAATCTCGTTTCTCTGCTTCTGAAACAAAATTGATTCAGATAACAGAAAAGCAGTACCGAATTTGCAATACCTTGTTCTTTAAAAATTTGACAACCGATAAGTGTGGGCGCTTGGAATGAGTGCGCAGGTGCTGGGGCTGTAACAGGTCTTGGCGCTGCAAATGAAATCACAAGTGCTC
>NZ_JAAGRN010000007.1 GCF_010499255.1 Sheuella amnicola | reverse complement strand
TGATTACATCGAGATGTTTTATAACCCAATACGCCGTCAC
Source organism: Sheuella amnicola (assembly GCF_010499255.1). Taxonomy (GTDB): domain Bacteria; phylum Pseudomonadota; class Gammaproteobacteria; order Burkholderiales; family Burkholderiaceae_B; genus Zwartia; species Zwartia amnicola. Next base: position 186,518 of record NZ_JAAGRN010000007.1, on the reverse strand, counting down.
AGTCATAACAACGGTCTGTCACCAATAAAATACGAAATGCAGTTCAATCAGAAGCTAGCAAGTGTCTAGGAAATTGGTAGCGATTCAGACCTGTCCAAATGCGGGTTGTTCGAGTGCAAATGCCTTCACCGCAATCTCAATACTTTGCTCAATTCGATTGCGTATATTTGGTTTTTTACGGTTCGCATCCAGTAGAGCTTCAACTCCACCATCAGCCAGAGCGGCCTGGTATCGATAAAAGGTGTCTCTGGAAAAACCCATCACCTTGCAGGCACGGGATACATTGCCAAGTTCAGCTGCGAGATTTAACAAGCCTACCTTGTGTTTGATTACATTATGGTTAACACTATTCATGAGGTTACTCCGTTGCGCTTTCGCGCTGTTTGATAAAGATTCGCACCTATATCAAACTGGGTAACCTCACCCTTTGGCAAGGCATAATTGTCAGATCAAATCGAAACTACTTCAATTAAATCCATGCGTCAGTACTTCGATTACGCCCCAAGGCCATCAAATAAAATACGCTCAGCTCTTAGGTTGGTTTTTATTTGTCCCATCTTCAGTATTCGCAATAGCACACATTGAGTACTGACTTACAAACAAGTTTTGGCATTTGATTAGGCTTCCAAATTAGCTGAGATATCGCCTAACCAGTAGTGCCCAGAAAGCGGCGCCAATTGGGATATTTCCATCATGAAAATCATAGCCGGGGTTGTGGACCATGCACGCGCCGTGTCCGTCCCCTTCTCCATCGCCATTTCCAACCAGTAAATAGCAACCTGGGACTTCTTCCAGGAAGAAAGCAAAATCTTCACTGCCGGTCAGCGCTCGACCCTGAAGTACCACACTCTTTTCACCCACCAACTCTTTCGCCACTTCGCGAGCGAAGTCCGTTTCTCTTAGATGATTGACCAGAACCGGATAATTGCGCCGATATTCAACCTGTGCCTTGACTCCGTAGCTGATTGCCTGGGACTCTGCCAATACCTTGATTCGATTTTCAAGTAGATCTCGCACACGACTATTCAATGCCCTCACACTTAAACTTAAGGTTGCCGATTGTGGAATCACGTTATTTGCCATACCGGCATGGAATGCACCGACGGTAATGACAGCCATTTCCTGCGGATCAACATTGCGCGAAACGATGCTCTGCAACCCCATCACAATCGCTGAGCCTGCCACAATTGGATCAGCCGCCTTTTGCGGAACTGCACCATGCCCACCCGTGCCCTCAATCGTGATGGTTACCAGATCCGACGAAGCCATAAAAGGCCCATCGCGAAAAACTAGTTGACCTTGCCGATAGCCCGGCATGTTATGCATACCAAATACCGCATCACAAGGGAATTGCTTGAATAATCCATCTTCCATCATTTTTTTCGCGCCGCCCAAACCTTCTTCGGCCGGCTGGAAGATCAAATTTAGCGTGCCAGAAAACTCCACTTGATCAGCAATATGTTTGGCAGCCGCCAAGAGCATTGCTGTATGACCGTCATGGCCGCAAGCATGCATAACGCCAGCGTGGCAACTGGCATAGGGTAATCCGGTATTTTCCTGGATAGGTAGCGCATCCATATCCGCGCGGAGACCAACTGCTTGATGACCTGTCCCGCGCTTGAGCTGACCGACGACTCCCGTGCCACCTATTCCGCGGGTGACCGTATAGCCCCATGTTTCAAGTAAATTTGCCACCAATTCGCTGGTTCGATGCTCCTGAAATCCCATTTCGGGATGTCGATGGATATCGCGTCGAACAGCGACAAATTCCTCAGACTGATTCTGAAATGTTTTCAACAGATCCTGAGTGAACGACCCAGCGGAGGCATTCATATTTTCCCTTCATTGGATTATTGGGGCTGAAGATTGATCGATTTAATAATCGATTGATATCTTGAGATATCTTGCGCGTAAAGTTCTGCGGACTCTTCCAGACTGAGTGGTTTAGCGGCTTGCAAATTATTAGCTTTTAAACCTTCTCGCACGGCAGATTCAGTTAAAGCGACCTGAAGTGCATCATGCAATGATTGCAGAATAAAGTCTGGTGTATCTTTTTTTACAAAATATCCGGTCGAAAGATTGTAAGTAAATCTCTTGATCTTTGTGCTCTCACCTACAGTAGGTAAATGTTTCACACCCTCTTCACGCTTTTCGTTAAGTAAGGCGATTAGTCGTATTTTGCCGCTATTGGCCAAGTCTTCATAATATTTTGCATAAACGGTAATAAAGATATCAACCTGACTGCCCATCAAATCCTGGTTTGCCTGAGCACCTCCTTTGTAGGGCACATGCACCAAGGGTGCTCCAATTGTTTGTGAAAATTGCTCACCAAGCAAGTGATACATTGATCCAGTACCCACACTTGCGTAAGTAAGTGGTTTGCCTGCCGCTGCCTGTGCTTTGGCATAGTCGATAAGTTCATCAACAGTTTTTGCTGGTAAATCAGGCCTGCCATAAATGGCTAGGTGCGCTGTGCCCAGCATTTGCACTAAACGGAAATCCTCAGGCTTAAAACGGATAGACGCAATCGCCATTGGTGCCAGGATCAATTCATTAGGTGAACCTTGGAATACATATTGTCCATTCGCAGGTGCATTCAAAACCTTTTGAGCACCAATCGAACCGCTTGCGCCGGCTACGTTTTCGACAATGACGGTTCTACCCAATTGTTTACTGAGCGGTTGGTTAACGATGCGGGCCAGAATGTCAGACAAACCACCTGGGGGGTAAGGAATGACCAAACTGACCGTTTTGACTGGATAAGACTCGGAAGCCCAAGCGACACTGATCAATAGGACGCCAGCTAATAACGCGATGATTCTTTTGATAAATATCTTCATTATTTTCAAGGCTTTTAAAGATTGAATGAAGTGGAGGAAATGCCACTCACATCATAAAAATCCAAAATACATTTGTCTAATGCATAATTTATTAATAATCTATGCATTTAATTTATATATTTATTTTTGCAAAAATGAACCTGAAACAACTAGAACACCTCTTAGCGCTGGCTGATACTGGTTCATTCAGCCAGGCAGCGAATCAAGTCCACTTGACTCAACCGGCCTTAAGCCGAAGCATCCAACAATTAGAGCAAGACTTAGAAGCAAGGTTAATTGACCGTAACGGCCGTCGAAATGAATTGACCAACTTAGGACATATCGTTGCCGAACGTGCACGGCACCTGATACTTGAGGCGGAGGAAATTCGCCGGATCGTGCAACATATGCAAACAGGCTTAATGGGCCCACTTTCAGTGGGTCTTGGATCAGGGCCTGCAAGTATTCTGTCTACACGACTGATGCGCTATGTTAATCAGCATCATCCCGATATGACATTGACCATTACCCGCGGACCCGTTGAACAACAAATCCAGCGTTTGCGAGAGCGGTCACTCGATGCGCTTGTTGTCGATCTACGTAGCGTCGTACCGTCAACGGATCTAAAGATCGAGGCATTAAACCAAATGCGAGGTGCACTCATCGCACGCGCCTCACATCCCCTGTTTAAAAAACGTCAAAAGGACTTCAACTTGTCCACAATTTTGAAGTATCCGCTGGCAACAACCAAGCTTACAGATGAAGTGATCCGACGATTTGTAAATCGATATGGTGCCGAAATCGATATAGCGGGAGCAGTCAAACTACGCTGCGAAGAAATTGATAACTTATTGCAAACCGTAAAGGAATGCGACGCAGTGTACTTTGGCGTAGCCGCTGCCGCACGTGATGCGTTGTCCAATGGGTCGCTAAAAGAACTGTCCGTTACGCCATCATTGGATTTTGGTGCCACTTTCGGAATTATCACGCTAAAAGCCCGCACCGAAACGACAGGAATTGAAATTTTCAAGAATTTTGTACGTGAAACACTAAAAGACTAATCTTTAAATTATTTCTTTAAAAATTTAGCAACGCCATTCCGAAAATCCTGACTGCCGTAGACCTGGCTCTCCAGAAAGCTAACCGCCTACCCATTTGCTCGACCGATACGGACAATACACTCCTCGAATTTATACCCATTGTTCGAGCAAAATACAGTGCGTAAGTGATTTAGGTACCATCAAACCAAAATTGGGGGGTGGGGGTACGGTGGGGTAACGCTAAGCCGAAATCGACAGGGGTGGGGGCCTAAGTTATTCGATCGCATTCGAATTATTTTCTCGTGTATCTGACGCCAAGCAACACGAGTTAACGAGTGAACGAACAAACCGATCGGATTATCAGAGTATCAAGCCAATATTCTTGGATATGCTTTTGGGTATGCAGAATAAAAAAGCGCCTCGAAAGGCGCATATTTACTAGTTATCTGGCGGAGGCGCAGGGATTCGAACCCTGGATGCAAGTTTTAGCTCACATACTCCCTTAGCAGGGGAGCCCCTTCAGCCTCTCGGGCACGCCTCCAAACCAAGCCGATATTCTAGCACGAGACACTTAAACCTTGGTCGCAGGCGCTTTTTCCAGACCGAAGGCTTTATGCAAGGCGCGAACAGCCAGTTCCATGTACTTGTCGTCGATCAGGACCGAGGTCTTGATTTCGCTGGTGCTGATCATCTGAATGTTGATGCTCTCTTCAGCAAGCGTGCGGAACATCAAGCTGGCAACGCCGGCGTGCGAACGCATACCGATACCAACGATCGAAACCTTGGCAACCTTCTCGTCGTAATTGACTTCGCGCGCACCCACGGCCGGGACAATGGTTGTATCAAGCAACACCTTGGCGCGAGCGAACTCGGTGCGAGGCACTGTGAACGAAAAATCGGTTGTGCCCGACACGGACTGGTTTTGAACAATCATGTCCACATCGATATTGGCGTCGGCGACTTTACCCAGAATCGCATAAGCGATGCCGGGCTTATCAGGTACGCCCAACAGGGTGATTTTGGCTTCGTCGCGGCTAAAGGCGATGCCCGAGACCACTGCTGCTTCCATTTTTTCGTCTTCCTCAAAAGTAATCAGGGTGCCGGACTTCATTTCCTCGTCCAGCGGCATGTTGGGGTCGGTCAGGGATGACAGAACACGGGTTGGCACGCGGTATTTACCGGCGAATTCGACCGAACGGATCTGCAGAACCTTGGATCCGAGCGATGCCATCTCAAGCATTTCTTCGAATGAAATCACACTCAAGCGACGCGCATCAGGTTCGACACGCGGGTCGGTGGTGTAGACGCCATCGACGTCGGTGTAAATCAGGCATTCATCGGCCTTAAGCGCCGCAGCCACAGCCACGGCCGAGGTATCGGAACCACCACGACCTAGTGTCGTAATGTTGCCGGTTTCGTCCACACCTTGAAAACCCGTCACTACGACAACTCGACCTGCATCCAGATCCGCTCGAATGCGCTTGTCATCAATCGCGGTAATGCGAGCTTTGGTATAGGACGAATCGGTATGGACAGGCACCTGCCAGCCGGCGTAACTGCGCGCCTGCAAGCCTTCAGCCTGCAAAGCTAACGCCAGCAAACCGCTGGAGGCCTGCTCACCGGTTGCGGCAATCATGTCAAGCTCGCGGCCATCGGGCATGCTTGAAATCTCGCGGGCCAGGCCCAGCAAACGATTGGTCTCACCCGACATCGCAGAGGGCACGACCACGACTTGATGGCCGGCAGCATGCCATTTGGCGACTCGACGCGCGACGTTTTTAATGCGCTCGACTGAGCCCATCGACGTACCGCCGTACTTATGAACAATGATAGACATAGAGTTGAAATTAAACGGTCAAATTCGGACAAACCGCATTATTTTAGCGCGAACCCGCGATCAGTCTTGCTGACAAGCCGTTACGGGACAATCTCAGGGCGAATTCGGCTCTAAAAACACCCTTGCCTGCCTGCAACGAACGGAATAAGGATCGTGCCGCCAAAGAAGGTCACGATCCGACCCCATCTGATGCAACTGACGCAGTTGACGCAGTAGTTCATTTAATTTGCGGTCACCCGGCATGGCGATACCTTGCTTTTGTATCCAGTACCGCAAGACCAACGCCTGACGTGCTGGGCTCAGCAGGCGCCACAACTTCAAGCTAAAACTGCCGTCATTCGCATCGGGATCCAAACCTTCCAGATCAGACGCAGCCACCTCGTCAAGGACCTCGATCGCATCCTGCGCCTGACGTGCATGCCGGGCCAGGGTCTGTTGCCAGGCTGGCCAATGGGCTTGAATCGCCGGCAGCACATCCCGTCTCAAGGCTCCTCGCGCATAGCGGGGATCCGCATTGCTCGGGTCGGCAACGGGCAACCAGCCTGCTCGCCGACCAAAGTCGGAAACAAGCGCCAGCATTTCAGCGCGATCGACATCCAGCCATGGCCTGAACAAACGCAGCCCTTCCCGTTGACTCTCTGTGCGCATGGCAGCCAAGCCCTGAACACCGGCTCCGCGCAACAGTCGCAATAAAACGGTCTCGGCTTGATCCTGACGATGATGCGCCAACAACACGACATTGAGCTTGCATTCGGCGGACATTGACGAGAGCGCCTCATAGCGTGCCTGACGGGCGGCTGCTTCGATGCCTTTTCCGGAATCGGTTTGCACTTCGACGTGCTTAACTACGAGAGGCGCGTCAAGGTGTGAAGCCAGAACTTCGACGCGACGCAACCATTCATCGGCTTCTGCAAATAGGCCGTGATGAATATGAAACAGATAAAGAGGTCTGGCTTGTGATTTGCATAAATCGGCTGCAATCAAGGCCAGCGCCGAAGAGTCTGCTCCGCCGCTTAGTGCGACAGCAACTGGTTCTTGCGAAGGTAAATTCGCTAACGAATGAGAAAGCGTCCGGGTCAATTCGGCAAATTGTTGCCGGTCGAACAATTCAACGGCCAACGCCCCGGAAGCGGATCCGGATTCACCGGACCCGGACAGATCAGGCACGGACTTCCTGGAATCGTCCATACGAAAGCAAGCGCTCGAGACGATGATCAATCAATTGTTGCGGCGTCATTCCTGACAACTGGCGCAAGGCATCGCTGAGCGATCGACGCAACAAGCGGGCCATCACGCGGGGGTCCCGATGCGCGCCACCGATCGGCTCATTGACCACCCGATCGATCAGGCCTAAGTCCTTTAGGCGCGGAGCGGTGATAGCCAGGGCGGCAGCAGCTTCCGAAGCTTTCTCTGCACTGCGCCACAAAATCGATGCACAACCTTCGGGAGAAATCACCGCATAAGTCGAATACTGCAACATCAACACCACGTTGCCCACTGCAATCGCCAAGGCACCACCGGAGCCACCTTCGCCGATGATGGTCGAGATGATCGGCACTTTAAGCTCGGCCATCGCATACAAGTTGTGGCCGATGGCCTCGGACTGTCCGCGTTCTTCGGCGCCGATACCGGGGTATGCACCGGGCGTGTCCACGAAAGTGAAAACGGGCAGATTGAATTTTTCAGCCAGACGCATCAAGCGCAACGCTTTGCGATAGCCTTCGGGTCGTGGCATGCCAAAGTTTCGTGCGGCACGCTCTTTGGTGTCGCGACCTTTCTGATGCCCGATCACCATGCAAGGCGTGCCATTGAATCGTGCCATGCCCCCAACGATCGACAGATCATCCGCATACATGCGATCACCGTGCAGCTCGTGAAAGTCGGTGAAAATCTCGCGAACATAATCAAGCGTGTAGGGTCGCTGCGGATGACGCGCGACCAGGGCCGTCTGCCAGGGGGTCAGTTTGGAATAGATTTCTTTGGCCAGACTCTGGCTTTTTTGCTGCAAGCGACTGATTTCATCGGAGATGTCGACGGCGGAATCAGCCTGCATGTAGCGCAATTGTTCGATCTTGCCTTCAAGATCGCCCAGCGGTTGTTCAAATTCGAGAAAGGTGTTGCGCATAACGATATTGCTTCCGTATTAGTATTCGACCGGCACCGGGTCCAGACTGCGCCACAGATACCAGGTTGCTACTGTACGCCAAGGCTGCCACGCCTGTGAAACTTCTCGTGCCTCGAAACGGGACACGGGCTCGCCACTGAAGTAGTGTAACGATATTGCATTCAATAGTCCTACATCATCCAGTGGCAACACATCGGGACGCTGCAGATTAAAAATCAAAAACATCTCTGCCGTCCAGCGACCAATCCCTCTGATCGCAGTCAATTCGGCAATGACCTCTTCGTCTTCCATCTTGGCCCATTTGGCCGGATGAACCAGCTTGTCTGTGAAATGAGCCGACAAATCAAGCACATACTCGGCTTTGCGCATCGAGAGTCCGGCTTCGCGCAACTTCTCGATGCCTACTTTCTGAACTGAAGCGGGAGTGGGCTTTTTACCGCAGACAAGCAGCAATCGCTGCCAAACGGATTCTGCGGCCTTGACCGAAATCTGCTGTCCGACAATTGAGCGCGCCAACGTGATGAAGGGGTTGCCGCGTGTCGTTAACCAGATATCCGGATGTTTCGGAATCAGTTTTTTGAGAATACGATCGCGGCGTATCAAATGCGCGATCGCACTATCCCAATACTCAGGCTTGGTGGTGATGTCCATCGTGCTCTTTTACACTGATCTCAGGCACGACGCCATTGGGTCAAACCACCCGGTTTGTCATCGATTTCGATACCGGCAGCCTTAAGCGTTGCGCGAATGCTGTCGGCCTGGGCAAAATTCTTTGCCTGTTTGGCCGCCAAGCGCTCCTGAATCAAAGCTTCGATTTGTTGCTCAGTCATCGCGGTGCCGACATCAGCTGCTTGACCCTGCTCGGCGTTTTCAATCGCGCGACGCGTATAACGGGTCGGGCTTTGAAAATATACGACCGGATCCTGCTGCAACAGTCCGAGAATGGCACCCAAAGCTTTCATTTGTCCGCACGCTTGCGAATCACGATTGCGATTGGCTATCGTTGCGAGCTCGAACATCGCGGCGATTGCGCCGGCGGTATTGAAATCATCATCCATGGCTTCGCGAAACGCCTGAGCCTGGGGCGAAGACCAATCGACTTGAACACCTTCTGCAGGCACCACGTTTTGAAGCGTCTGATAAAAACGATCGAGCGACAATTGCGCATCGACCAGATTGTCGGGCGCATAATTTTGAGGGCTACGATAATGATTACGCGCGATAAAGAAGCGCAGCATTTCAGCTTCACGCGGGTTGACCTGATACGTTGCCGAACTGTCAGGTTGAGCCGGCAGGCCTATCGTCTGGCGAATCGTACGGAAATTACCCAGGGATTTGGACATTTTGTCCGCATCAACCATTAACGGTCCGCAATGCATCCAATTGTTGGCCAACACCCCGCCGTAAGCGCCTTCGGTTTGTGCGATTTCGTTTTCGTGATGCGGAAACTTCAGATCCGGTCCGCCACCATGAATATCCAGAGGCAGGCCCAGCAGGGCCTTGCTCATGGCTGAACACTCGATATGCCAGCCGGGACGTCCCCACCCATATGGAGAATTCCAGCGCGTATCGGCCGGCTCATGCTCTTTGGCGGACTTCCAGAGTACAAAGTCCATCGGATCACGCTTGCTGCTCGATACGGCCACGCGTTCACCTGCACGCAAGTCGTCCAGTGATTTGCCTGACAATTTGCCATAGCCCGCAAACTCGCGCACGGCAAAATTCACGTCACCATCATCGGCGTGGTACGCCAGGCCATTTTTTTCGAGCTGGGCGATGATATCGAGCATATCGCCAACGTACTCGGTTGCCCGGGGCTGGTGATCCGGGGCCTGCACGCCCAGAGCACGCTCATCGGCATGCATGGCATCGATAAAAAACTCGGTGACTTCGCCAATCCGGCGATTCGATTCCACGGCACGCTTAATAATCTTGTCATCAATATCGGTAATATTGCGAACATAGGTCACCTGATAGCCGCTCACACGCAACCAGCGCTGAACCAGATCAAAGCTGACGAGCATGCGCGCATGCCCGAGATGACACCAGTCATAGACCGTCATCCCACAGACGTAAAGGCCGACCTTACCCTCCCGAACCGGGACAAAAGGACGTTTGGTGCGCGAAAGGGAATCGTAAATCTGGAGCATGCGATCTAAAAGCCAAAAGCAGGGCTAAAATGCGGATCGATAAGTATAGCAATTGAGGACTCCACGTCTTGAAGCTTTCTAAAATGATCGGTCGTGCCACGTTTGCAATTTATGCGACGAGTGTTGCTGTCGGATTTGCTTGTGCCCAAGGCTATCCGGGCACGGCAACCTCAGTGCAGCAGGTCAACCCTTTGGCGCCCACCCTCCCCGAACGCCCAACCTCGGGCACGGCTGCCATGCCCTCGGCGACTGGCGAAAAACCGGGATATGTCTACGGCGACAAGGTTAAGGAAGGTGGCTGGGAAGGTCTGGCAAAACTTCTGGACGCAATTGCCCCCTCAGTCGATACGCGCGTACCGCTTTCACCCTCTGAAATCACGCGTCGCATCGAAGGGCTGATCCGTGCGGATCGCCTGCAGGAAGCACTGAAAGAGGTCGAGGCAAGGCAAGCCGTCGAAGCAGACCGCCAAACCCCCGGTGTGGATGTGCAACTGATGTTCTTGCACGCCCGCGTCCTGACTGAGCTCAAGCGCACCAGCGAGGCTGAGGCCATTTATCAACGGATGACCATGCGCTTTCCCGAACTGCCCGAACCCTGGAATAACCTGGCTGTCATCTACGCTCAACGCGGAGAACTCGAGCAGGCACGTCGTGCGATCGAAATGGCGATCATGATTAACCCTAAATATTCTTTTGCTCAGTCGAATATGGGTGATATCGAGCTAGGTTTGGCGCTAAAGGCCTATCAAAACGCCGCCGATGCCGGTGCAGTTAACGCACGCGCAAAAATTCGGGCAATCAAGGCGTTAATCGAAGAACAGAACACTTTATCCACACTACCTGCAACAACTAAGACAAAATGATTTTTTTCCAACTTTTGCGCCTGATGCGCAATCTGATTCTCGCCAGTATCATTCCGATGATATCGACCAGCGCACTGGCCGCTCCCCCCTCCAACTCGACAACTCAACAAGGCGTTAAATCAATGAGCACGAATCCTCGCGTCAAAATGACCACGAACATGGGCGACATCGTCATCTCCCTCGATGCTGCGAAAGCACCAAAGACCGTTGCCAACTTTCTGGCTTATGTCAAAGACGGCTTTTATGATGGCACGATCTTTCACCGTGTGATTGACGGTTTCATGGTTCAGGGTGGTGGCTTTGAACCCGGCCTGAAACAAAAGCCCACCAAAGCTCCAGTTGAAAACGAAGCAAACAATGGCTTGAAGAACAACAAGTACACCCTGGCGATGGCTCGCACCAGCGACCCCCACTCGGCAACGGCTCAGTTTTTCATCAACGTCGCCAACAACGACTTTCTGAACCACACTGCGCCCACTTCCAATGGCTGGGGCTATGCAGTATTTGGCGAAGTCGTCGAAGGCCAGGATGTCATCGATAAAATGAAAGCGGTCAAAACCGGCAACAGCGGTTTTCACCAGAACGTTCCCGTTCAAGACATTGTGATCACCAAGGCGGTTGTCGTTGAATAAAATCACTCTCGAAGGCCCTGTGTGGCTGGCATCAGATGTACATCTGGGCCAGCACACTGTTGGCACCTCAGAAGCTTTTCGCGAATTTCTCAAGCTGGCGGCTAGCGAGGCGAAAGCCTTGTTGCTGCCAGGTGACATTTTCGACGCGTGGATTGGCGACGATGTGGCCGTGATGGCGCCTCCCTGGCTGGCCCAGGACTTGATGGCAATCAAAGCCGCAGCCGCGAAGATTCCGGTCTGGCTCGGAAGAGGCAACCGGGACTTTCTGATGGGTGAAGCGCTAGCTGCCGGACTGGGCGCGCGCCTGCTTCCTGAAGAGGTGCTGATTTCGGTCGGCCCCCGCACCATGCTTCTCAGTCATGGTGATGAATATTGCACGGATGATGTCGCGTATCAGCAATTTCGCGCCATGGTTCGCAACCCGGCCTGGCAAGCGGGTTTTCTGGCTAGAAGCATTCCGGAACGTTTAACTCTCGCTGCGCAGGCCCGTGGCGAAAGCATGGTGGCCAATCAAACCAAGTCCAGCGAAATCATGGACGTCAATGCCGATGCTGTAGCAAAAGCCGTTCGAAATTCCGGTGTTTCCATCGTTGTCCATGGCCACACGCACCGCCCCGGTCGCAACGTCATGTCGGTCGACGGAAAAATCTGCGAACGCTGGGTGTTACCCGATTGGGATTGCGATCACAAGGAAGGCGGTCAAAACGATCGTGGCGGATGGATGGTGATCGATGAGGATGGGCCTGCCCTGTTCGATCTGAATCGCGCAGATTAGGCATGATCCGGCGCACTGGATGCGTCGGGCATAGCGTCTAGTTTCCGAATCTTAACCAATGCGATTCTGCGTCCATCAATCTTCTGGACTTCGAACTTGAAGGTCGCATGGGGCCCTGCATATTCGCAACTATCACCCGGCTTGGGCAACTGACCGAAGCGCGATAGTAAATACCCGGCCATGGTGGTGAAGTCCTGGTCCTCATCCACCAATCCTTCGGTTTCGAGCACCTGCTCCAAATGGTGCAAATCAGCCGCGCCATCGACCGTCCATTGATGATCGCCATCGCTGATGATGTCAGGCGTCTCGTCCTCATCTGGAAACTCGCCCGCAATCGCTTCGAACACATCAATGGGGGTAACCAAGCCCTGAATCGTTCCGAACTCGTCAGCGACCAATACGAGTTGGCCACGCGATCGTTTAAGCGTGTCCATCAACCTGATGATGCCTATCGTGTCGTGCACGATAATCGGTTCGCGCAAGCTGGCTTTACGGATATGGCCATGCGTAATCAGGTCGGCAATCATGTCCTTCGCACGACCGATCCCTTTCACGTCGTCAAGCGATTCGCGACAGACGGGAAAAAAGCTATGAGGCGCCATGGCAATCTGCTTCTGAATCTCTGCAGGATCATCGTCCAGATTGACCCAGGACACTTCGGTACGAGGCGTCATCACTGAATGGATCGATCTTTCGGCCAATGTGAGTACTCCACTGACCATGTTGCGCTCTTCGACTCCGAATGTGATGTCAGATAAATTATCTTTTGCGGTTACGGCGGAGTCAGCCATCTCATCCGGTAGTTTTTTGCCGAGCATGCGCAACACCGCTTCTGCGGTACGCTCACGCATTGGACGCTTGGCCTCGAGCTTGATGCCCTGAAGGCGCGCAATCTGGTTGAGCAGTTCGATTAGCACCGAAAAACCGATGGCGGCATACAGATAGCCCTTGGGCACTTTAAACCCGAAGCTTTCCGCGACGAGCGAAAAGCCAATCATCAACAAGAAGCCCAAACACAATACGACTACGGTGGGATGCGCGTTAACGAATCGGGTCAGCGGTTTGGATGCAAGCAGCATAATGCCAACAGCAATCACCACTGCAGCCATCATCACGCTTAAATGCTCGACCATGCCGACAGCGGTAATCACGGCATCGAGCGAGAAAACCGCATCAAGAACCACGATCTGGGTCACGATCACCCAAAAGTCGGCATACACGCGGGTTGCGGAGTGCTCGTTGCGGTTGCCTTCAAGACGCTCATGAAGCTCAAGGGTTCCCTTGAACAACAGGAAGAACCCTCCAACCATCAGGATCAGGTCCCGGCCGGAGAACTCGAAGCCGGCAATCGCCAGCCAAGGCTGTTTTAACTGGACTAGCCAGGACATGCCGGCCAGCAGGCCAAGTCGCATGATCAGCGCAAGGGATAGCCCTATGATTCGGGCCCGGTCGCGCTGGGCTGGCGGTAGCTTATCGGCCAGAATGGCGATAAAAATCAGGTTATCGATACCCAGGACGATTTCAAGTACGACCAGGGTAAAAAGGCCGACCCAGATTGTCGGGTCAAGCAGCCACTCCATTGAGGGCTCCAGTAGTTGTAGAGCCCTTAATGGTAACGGATATTTGTGACAGTGTTACTTGTTCGCCTGTCCTTGCAGGTGAGCCAGCATCTGGGTAAAGATTTTCGGAGTAGCGGCCAGAACGTTGCCCGACTCCATCCAGGTCTGCTCGCCTTCCAGATCTGCGATCAAACCGCCGGCCTCGAGAACCAGCAGGCTGGCGGCGGCCATATCCCACTGCTTGAGTCCAAAGCCACAAAAGCCATCCAGACGACCGACGGCAACGTATGCGAGATCAAGCACGCAAGATCCGGTTCGACGAACGCCTGCGGCAGTTTGCGCCATTTCGGCAAATCTCGGCGCAGCCAGATCATCAGGGACTTTTGAGCCCGGCCAGCGCGCGCCTAGCAATGCATCATGAAATCGCGTCTGAGACGATACGCGTACCCGTCTATCGTTCAGAAATGCCCCACCGCCACGACTGGCCGTAAACAGTTCATTGCGAGTCGGATCAAAAATCACGGAATGCATGATTTGACCGCGCTGGCGCAAGGCGATCGACACGGCATACGTCGGAAATCCATGAATGAAGTTGGTCGTACCATCGAGTGGGTCGATCACCCATTCATTTTCTGGAAAATCGCCGCTTTCGGGGTGACCGATCTGGCCGGACTCTTCGCCCAGAAAGGCGTGATCCGGATAGGCGGTGCGCAACACATCGATGATGGCCTCTTCAGCGGCATGATCGACTTCCGTGACATAATCGCGGGGACCTTTTCGGGAAACCTGAACACGGTCCAGATCAATGCTCGCGCGGTTGATGATGGATCCGGCGCGCCGGGCCGCCTTGATGGCGGTATTAAGCATTGGGTGCATATAAGTGGATTTTTTAATTGGCTAAAGTGTGATTTTAAATGACTCCTGATTTTTCACGCATCCGGTTCATCATGACCGAGCCAAGCCACCCCGGAAACGTCGGTTCCGCAGCCCGGGCAATCAAAACCATGGGATTTAGCGAACTGGTTCTCGTCTCGCCCAAGATTGACGACATCACGACTCAGCCAGAAGCCATTTCGCTAGCGAGCGGAGCCTCAGATGTTCTTAATAAGACGCGGATTTTGAATTCACTGGGTGATGCACTGTCGCCCGTGACGCTGGCCTTTGCACTGACCGCTCGTCAGCGGGATCTCGGGCCACCGGTATGCGATATTCGCCAGGCAGCCGAAATCGGTCGCCAACATTTGCTCGAACACGCCAATGCGCGCATCGCAATTGTTCTCGGTACCGAGCGATCCGGTTTGACTAATGAACAGATCGGCTTATGTCATCGCGTCTGCCACATACCCGCTAATCCCGAATACAGCTCATTAAATGTATCGCAGGCCATGCAATTGGCCGCATGGGAGTTCAGATATGCTTTATTGCAGGCTAAACCCCCGACGCCCGTTGTCTTAGCGGACACCGACCCCGGGCGCCAGCCCGCCAGCACCGAGTCTATCCTTGCCTTAATCACGCACTGGCAAGAGGCACTCGAGGCCGTCGAGTTCCTCAATCCGGCTCATCCAAAAAAACTCATGCCGCGCATGCGACACCTCTTTACTCGCAATAACTTGACGCAAGACGAGGTCGATATGATGAGGGGAGTGTGTTCAGCGATGATCCAGACTGCAAAATTCGGTGTCAGAAAAAAGAGTTGATCCGATAGTTGATCGAATCCACTCTAGTTCACAGGTTAATGCGATCGTGATGCAAACTCTGCGCTACGATGAACGTTATGTTTAAAAAAATACGCGAAAACATCAACTGCATTCTGGAACGCGATCCGGCAGCGCGCAGCAAACTTGAAGTCGTCACGTGCTATCCGGGCCTGCACGCCCTGATGACGCACAGCCTGGCCCACTGGCTTTGGCAAGTAAGGCTTTACTGGCTTGGTCGACTGGTTTCGCATCTTGGCCGAGTCTTGACTGGCATCGAAATCCATCCCGGCGCACAAATTGGTCGTCGCGTTTTTATCGATCACGGATTTGGTGTCGTGATTGGTGAAACTGCCGTGATCGGTGATGATTGCACCATTTACCAAGGTGTCACCCTTGGTGGAACGCGGCTATACAAAGGCACGAAGCGCCACCCGACCTTGGGCAAGGGTGTCGTTGTCGGTGCGGGTGCGCAAGTGCTTGGCGGCTTTACTGTAGGGGATGGTGCGCGCATTGGCTCAAATGCTGTAGTCGTCAAGCCGGTACCCGCCGGAGCCACTGCCGTGGGCAATCCCGCGCGCATCATTGAGGCAGACCAAGGTCAACAAGCCTCGAACACGAACAACGAAGCCGCAGCCGACGCCAAGACAAGCCCCTGTGGTGAATCGGCACTTGGTTCCAACAACGCAAACAAGTCTGCCGGCGGCAAATCGCCATGCGATTCAGACTGGGATGCAGCGCCGTTGCAGGCGATTCTGAACAAAGGCGAAACAACTCGCACCGCAGGCCGCGACGCATCGTTCACCGCCTATGCGGTCGACCCCGGTGCGAGCGATCCCTTGGTTAAAGTGCTTCACGAATTGATCACGCACGCCGAAGAGCAAGACGCACGCATCGCCAACTTGTGCAAAACAATCGAGTCGATGGGCTCGAAAGTCAACGACTCGACCAAGCCCTTCGATGCGCAGCGACTCAACAAACTGGTCGATGAATAGGGCTTGGTGTTTTAAATCTAAAACTTAAAACACCAAGTCGAGCCCCGTCATCCGACGCAGTTCCTCTTGTCCGGCACCGGCCATATCATCCACGACCCGAACCACGCCACCGGGTTCGATCTGAAACACGGCCACATCGGTGTAAACGCGCGAAACACAACGCAATCCCGTCAAAGGATACGTGCACTGATCGACCAGCTTGCTGACGCCTTCCTTGGTTTGCAAATCCATCATCACGAACACATCTTTTGCGCCGGCAGCCAAATCCATTGCACCACCTACTGCCGGAATGGCACCTTCTTCCCCGGTCGACCAGTTGGCCAGATCGCCGAAGCGGGACACTTGGAAAGCGCCTAGTACGCAAATATCCAGATGTCCGCCACGCATCATCGCGAAGGAATCGGCGTGATGGAAGTAGCTTCCACCCTTCAGAAGCGTTACAGGCTGTTTACCTGCGTTAATGAGGTCGTAATCCTCTTGGCCAGGAGCAGGCGCTGGTCCCATACCCAATACGCCATTTTCGCTTTGCAAAAAGATATCTTTATCGGCAGGCAGATAGTTGCCTACGCGGGTTGGCAAACCAATACCGAGGTTAACGACTGCGCCTTCCGGAATGTCACGGGCAACGCGCGCTGCAATTTCATCTCTAGAGACTCGTTTCATTATTTCGCTCCCTTGGCAACACGCACGACTCGCTTGACGTAAAGACTTGGCGTCACAATCGCCTCCGGATCCAGCTCACCGAGTTCGACGATTTCGTCGACCTGGACGATAGTCATCTTGGCTGCAGTAGCCATGACCGGACAGAAGTTACGCGCTGTTTTGTTGTAGATCAGATTGCCCCAGCGATCAGCCTTCAGTGCCTTGATCAAGGCCACATCGGCTTTAATCGGCAATTCGAAAACATAATCCTCGCCGTCGAGGTTACGGATTTCCTTGCCCTGCGCCAACTGCGTTCCTACCGCTGTACGCGTAAAAAAGCCGCCGATTCCGGCACCACCCGCACGGATACGCTCGGCCAACGTGCCTTGCGGAACCAGTTCAAGCTCAAGCTTTCCGGCGCGATAGAGGTTGTCGAAATGATGCGAATCGGCCTGCCGGGGGAAAGAACAAACGATCTTGCGGACCTGACCGGCAGCAAGCAACGCTGCAATGCCTGTCTCGCCGGAGCCCGCATTGTTGCTCACGATCGTTAAATCGCGCGCACCCTGCTCGATTAATGCGTCAATCAGTTGATGGGGTTGCCCCGCACCGCCAAAACCACCGATCAAGACGGTGGACCCGTCTTTGACACCTGCTAAAGCTGCTTGCAAATCAGGGACGATTTTTGAAATCATGTTTTGCCCGTATGTGTATTGGATATGTCTCAAAAAACGCCCCACTGAAAGCGGGGCGTATAAGGGGTTAGTCTACCTGAGCACCCGACGCCTTCACAACGTCACCCCACACTTTGACTTCGTTTTTGACGAAATCGCCGAATTCGGCCGTGGTCATCGACTGGGAAGTTGCACCAAGATCTGCCAGTCTCTTCTTCAATTCGGGACTGGCCAGGGCCTTAGCAACGGCGGCGTTGAGTTTTTGCACCACGGCATCCGGGGTTTTGGCAGGCGCCATCAAGCCGAACCAAGATGACACGTCAAAACCGGGAAACCCTGCTTCAGCCATGGTCGGAACGTCCGGCACGGCGGCAGAACGCTGGGGCGAAGTCACAGCCAGCGCACGCAACTTACCCGACTGCACCAACGGAAGCGCAGAAGGCATGTTGTCGAACATGAACTGCACCTGCCCGCCAACCAGATCGGTCATGGCCGGCGAACTTCCTTTGTAGGGAATGTGGGAGACATCGATTTTGGTGTTGATTTTGAAAAGTTCGCCCGTCATGTGAATCGACGTACCGCTTCCGGATGAAGCAAAATTCAACTTGCCCGGATTTTTATTGGCATACGCGACCAACTCTTTAACCGAATTAACTGGCACTTTAGGATTGACGACCAACAAATTCGGGACTTTAGCGCCCAAAGCAACAGGGGTGAGATCCTTCAGGATATCGAACTTGAGATTCGGATAAAGAGTCTGATTGATCGTGCTTGTCACGGCCATCATCAACAGGGTGTAGCCATCTGCAGGGGCGCGGGCCACATATTCCGCCGCGATATTGCTGCCGGCACCGGGCTTGTTTTCGACGATGAAGCTCTGACCGAACTCCTCGCCCAACTCCTTGGCAAGCAGGCGTGCCACAACGTCAGTGGATCCGCCAGCCGAAAACCCGACAACAATACGCACCGACTTATCAGGATAATTAGCTTGCGCAGAGACGGAAAAAGGCAAAGCAGTTGCCAACCCCGTCAGTAAAAGGACTGATGCGCGACGAATACGGGAAATCTTTGATACTTGCATGACTCAACCTCGGAGAAAAACAAAACAATCCTTTCATTATAAGTAATTACCCTAATTAAGGTTGCCATTAAACTAGATACTTTGCAGACAGAGAATCCACCTTGAAAACTCAAGGCGAAAATAGTTCGCTCGCAACGGATCTGAGCAACCACACCCCGATGATGCAGCAATATCTGCGGCTCAAGGCTGAGGCCGGCCCCTTGCTGCTTCTATACCGGATGGGTGATTTTTATGAAATGTTCTACGAGGATGCCGAACGCGGAGCAAAACTGCTTTCACTGACCCTTACCAGACGCGGCAGCTCCAACGGCACCCCAATTCCAATGGCGGGCGTCCCTTTCCACGCCGCCGAACAATACCTGGCAAAACTCGTGGCTCAAGGCGTATCCGTGGCGATATGCGAACAAATAGGTGATCCAGCCACAAGCAAAGGACCGGTCGAACGCAAAATCGTTCGCATCGTCACGCCGGGCACACTCACCGATGAGGCGTTGTTGCCGGCCAAAGCAGATCGTTCAATCGCAGCGGTTTTCGTCCCTAGAAAGGCAAACAAAGCCGCTCGCGCAGGCATAGCCTGGCTGAATCTGGCTAGCGGCGAATTCAAGGTTTCTGAATGCGCGATCGACGCACTGGACTCCGAGCTGCACCGAATCGATCCGGCCGAGGTGCTGATCCCGGAAGATGCCGGGTTGAATCTGACCATTCATTGTGCGACCACTAACATCCCTCCCTGGCATTTCGAAACCGAACAGGCTCAAGCGCATTTGCTTGCGCACTTCAAAACACAATCACTTTCCGGATTCGATGTTGACGATATGCCAGCGGCGATTTGCGCTGCTGGGGCATTATTGCGCTATGCAGGAAGAACGCAGGCGCATGCACTATCCCACATCCACTCGATTGTGGCTGATCGCGCCAGTCAATATGTGTTGATGGATCCGGCTACGCGCCGAAATCTCGAATTGACCAGAACATTATCCGGAGAAGAGGCGCCCACTCTGTTTTCTATTATCGATACATGTTGCACACCGATGGGCAGTCGATTATTGCGTCGTTGGTTGCATCACCCGCTGCGGGACAACGCACCGGTGCTTGCAAGACAACGTGCTGTAGGAACGCTGATAAGCGCCAACGATCAACGAACGGATGTGCTGCATGCCACTGCATTGTTGCAATCGCTGCGCGGTGAGCTCAACAAACTGCCCGACCTCGAACGCATCGCCACCCGCATTGCTCTGCTATCGGTGCGTCCAAGGGAATTAGCGAGTTTGCGCGATGCGCTATCCGCCCTACCCGTGATTCAGCAGCAAGTTGAGCAAGCAGCCCACACCGATCAGCAAGCAACGCTGCTAGGCAATATATCCGCGAGACTAACCCCACCGGATGGCATGCACGATTTGCTGATGCGCGCGATCGCGCAAGAGCCCGCATCCATGGTGCGCGACGGCGGCGTAATCGCTACCGGTTTTGATGCGGAACTTGATGAGTTGCGAGCAATTTCCACGGACAACGGCAGCTTTCTGCTTGAACTGGAAGCGCGCGAGCGTGAAAGAACTGGCCTGTCCACGTTGCGAGTCGAATTCAATCGTGTGCATGGATTCTTCATAGAAGTCAGCCGAGCGCAATCGGACAAAGTTCCCGAAGACTATCGCAGAAGACAAACTCTCAAAAATGCGGAGCGATACATCACGCCCGAGCTTAAAGCATGGGAGGACAAAGTTCTGTCCGCGCAGGATCGCTCGCTCGCTCGCGAGAAATGGTTGTTCGAGCAGTTACTGGACCAGCTTGCACCCATGATGACCAGTCTGGCTGATACCGCATCAGCTTGTGCTGAACTGGATGCCATCGTTGCGCTTGCGCACCATGCTCAACACCACCAATGGGTTGCTCCCGAACTGGGAGATCAACCGGGCATCGTCATCGAAGCCGGCCGTCATCCGGTCGTAGAGCGCGCGATCGAGCGATTCACTCCGAACAATTGCGTCTTGAATTCGCATCGGGCACTACTGGTCATCACAGGTCCGAACATGGGTGGTAAATCCACTTACATGCGACAAGTTGCGCTGATCGCACTGCTCGCACGAATCGGTAGCTTCGTGCCTGCAAAGGCCGCGACAATCGGGCCGCTGGACAGAATTTTCACCCGCATCGGCGCAGCCGACGACCTGGCGGGCGGACGATCCACCTTCATGATGGAAATGACCGAAGCCGCAGCGATTCTTGCCTCCAGTACGGCAAACAGCCTGGTCTTGATGGATGAAATCGGCCGAGGAACTTCAACCTACGACGGTTTGGCACTGGCCTGGTCAATCGCGCAGAGGCTGGTTACGCATAACCGTGCCCTCACCCTCTTTGCGACCCATTACTTCGAAATCACCCGCCTGCCCAACGAACAACCGAATACGGCCAACGTGCATCTCGCCGCGACTGAATCGCCCTCAGGCATTGTGTTTTTGCACGAGGTCAAGGAAGGTCCGGCCAGTCGAAGTTACGGGATTCAGGTTGCGCAGCGCGCCGGCATACCCGCGGCGGTCATTCGACACGCCACGCGCGAACTCGAAAGACTGGAGTCGCAAGGCGCCCCCACACCACAACTCGGGCTTTTTGGCGATGTGATCGAACAGGATGCAAAAGCCCAGGAAGCCGCTCGAACATCCGAAGCGCTTAACACGCTTAGCCAGGCGATTTTCGAACTGGATCCCGACACCTTAAGTCCGCGCGAAGCACTCGAAGCGCTCTATCAACTGAAAAATCTTCTGCCATGAATCCGAATAAACCTTTGGCAATGCTGGGTGGCATCACGCCTGCCGAGTTCATGAAAACTTACTGGCAACGAAAACCTTTGCTTGTGAGACAGGCCTTTTCCAATTTCAAGTCTCCGCTTTCCATAACTGAACTCAAAAAAATGAGTAAACGCGATGAAGTCGAATCGCGACTGATCTGGCGTGAAAATAAACAATGGCAAATGGAATGCGGGCCGTTCGCACGCCTGCCGAAAGCAACCGAGCCGGACTGGACATTATTGGTGCAAAGCGTTGACATCCACAACGATGGGGCCTGCGAACTGATGAATCAATTTCGGTTTATCCCGGATGTTCGTCTGGATGACATGATGATCAGCCTGGCAACTGCCGGCGGCGGCGTCGGACCGCACTTTGACAGTTACGATGTTTTTCTATTGCAAGCGCATGGGCGTCGTCGCTGGCAATTCGGACAGCAAAAGGATTTAACGCTAGTACCGAATTTACCGCTAAAGATTTTGAAAAACTTTGCTCCTGAGCAAGAATTCGTGCTCGAACCCGGTGACATGCTTTATCTGCCGCCTCAAGCGGCACATGATGGCGTCGCCTTGGATGATTGCATGACGATTTCAATCGGATTTCGCGCCCCGGATGAGGCAGCGCTGGCCAGAGGCATGCTTGAAGCCGCGGCGGACCAAATTTTTGCCCGAGCCGGTATCGCAAGTGGTCCCTATGGTGAACCGGCATTGCCCGGCCCCAAACTGGATGCGATTTATCGTGACCCCGGACAAAGTGCTACTAAAAATCCGGCACAAATCCCCGATCGCATGATCGATGCCGCAATAAAGGCAGCTGCGAAGATTCAGTTCAACGAAGCACTCGCCAATCGATTTCTTGGCTGCTGGCTCACAGAACCTAATCAAGCAGCCGTGTTTGATGCCTTCGACTTCAATGAGGACTCGGATGGCCAGCTAGAGCCTTATACCCATTGGTCACTTGATCGTAGAACCCGCATGCTCTACCGGGGCCAACAGTTGTTCATTAATGGCGAAGTAGCCTCCGTGCGTGCGGAGCCTGCCTTGAAGATTCTGGCCGATGAACGTGAGCTGCGTGGTGACCACCCCGCCGCAAATAAGCTTTCTGATGAGGCAAAAGATGCGCTCACAGAATGGCTGGAAGATGGCTGGATTCATCTGATCCGCAAGTAATCTTCATAAAAAAACCTCCGGTGTTTTAAGGCACCGGAGGTTTTTCATTTGAGGCCGTGATTTTATAGACGTATCACTTCAACTTGCCAGCCAGCACATCCAGCATCCGTTGCGCGGTTGAACTAGTATCACGTTTGCCATCGGCATCCAGAACCGTGACTTCGGTTTCGTTGCCCTTCTGGGTCAAGTGCAAGCGATATGTCGGCGCCTTAGCCGGATCCTTGGCACCGAAAAGCCGGCTGAAGAATCCGGGCTCTTCACGCTTGGCGCCTGTATCTGTATCAACATAGCGAACATAGAAATCACCCGCCGAGCGATCGCGATCATCCACGGCAAAACCACCAGAATCCAGAGCCACACCAACTCTGCGCCATGCCCGGTCAAAAGGTTCAGCCAGATTCAACGATGTTTTATCGCCGGTTGCAATCACCTTGGCGGCCTCTGCAGGTGCCTGGGCCTGAGCCATTTTCTTGCGTGCGCCATCGACATCTTCACCGAAGAAAACCATCATGCGAGCGAGCATGGCGGAGTTCAGGCCGGGATCTTCCTTGCCGTTAAACCAACGCACGTTGACCTGACCTTGGGTACTGTAGTCTTTCTCTTCCATGTGCTTATGGGAAATGTACACCTCGGTGCGGTTCGGACCAACACGCTCGACGCGTGTGCTGAACTTGTCGCGCGTGCCACTGTCCCACAGCCCTTCGAGGACTTTGCCCAAGGCCTGCCGGATGAAACTTTCCGGAATCTTTGCCCGATTTTCGGCCCAATTGGTCACTAGCAAACCCGCCTTGGGATCGGTCACATCAAGGGTAAAGCCGCTTTCCGTCCAGAAGTCGGCCGCCATCGAAAATACCTTGTCGGCCGGCATATCGACCACCAACCAACGTAAATCGCCATCTCGCATGACGCGCATATCGGAGCGCGTCGGCAACACGGAGGCCTGATTCGTGTTTTGAGGTGCCCCTTTAGCGGCAGCCAGCGCCTGGCCCTGCTGTTGGAACTGAGAATAAGTCGTCGTGCCCGAAGCCGGCGCACGATAGCGCGGGTCATTCGCAGCCTGAGTCAAATCAGGTGGAATGCTTAGTGGATCTGTGCGAACAACGCTCTTGTAATCAACAGAATCATCACCGCTTAGTGCTTCCCGGATACCACTACAACCCTGAAGGGTCAATAACGCTGCAAGAAAACCTGCGAACCATACGGTCTTGCGACCAACAAAACTTTTCATTTCAGAGCAACCCCGCCTGGACCATTGCTGCACGCAACGGTGCGTGAAACTGTGCACTTAACTCGACTAGTGGTAAACGGTATCCCAACGGAGTACGTCCCATCTGGGCAAGCGCCCACTTAACTGGCACCGGATTACCTTCGACAAACAGCAGCTTGTTCAAAGGTCCCAGTAAATTGTTGATTTTTCTAACTTGCGCAACATCGCCTTTGAGCGCAGCCGCACACATTTCATGCATCGCACGCGGTGCGATGTTAGCGGTCACGGAAATATTGCCGCGTCCGCCCAGCAGAATCAAAGCCGCGGCGGTGGCATCGTCACCGCTGAGCACCTGGAAGTGTTCGGGCACATCGCGAATCAGCAGCGCGCCGCGACCGATATCCCCGGTCGCATCCTTGATACCGACAATGCCGGGAACTTGCGCCAGCCGCAATACAGTTTCATGCGACAAGTCGGCAACTGTTCGTCCGGGCACGTTGTAAAGAATGGTGGGCAGATCAACCGCCTCTTGAATGGTTTTAAAGTGCTGGTACATGCCTTCCTGGGAAGGCTTGTTGTAGTAGGGAACAACCGACAAACCGGCCTGCGCGCCAACCTTGCGGGCATGTTCGGCTAGATGAATCGCTTCGCTGGTCGAGTTTGCACCGACACCGGCAATCACGGGCATGCGGCCGGCGGCATGCGTCACGGCGACACGAATCAATTCCGCATGCTCGTCGACATCGACAGTGGGAGACTCGCCGGATGTACCGACCACCACAAGTGCGTCTGTACCTTCCTGGGCATGCCAATCGATCAGTTTTCGAAAACTGTCGTAATCCAGACTACCATCAGGGTGCATCGGGGTGACAAGAGCCACCATGCTTCCCTGAAAACGGGGGCCTTGCGAAGATGAGATCGAGGACATATTGAGATCCAAAACGCTTACTAGTGGAGACGCGACTGCGCCACGTGTCATAAAAGTGCTTAAGTTTACTGGATTGCAAGAGAAATGCGTAACCTGGAACGACTTGAAACTTTTTTACCTTCGTACCCAAAATCACACAAAGATCCTAACAAGCCATGGAGCCAGGCTCATGACAGGATACATGAGCGCATCCAGGATGCCCGAAAACAAAAGGACGATCACAATTAACATGCCATAAGGCTCGAGGCGACCGAATTGCCAGGCGTATCTATTTGGCAGCAAGCTAAACAGAACGCGGCCGCCATCCAGAGGTAAAACCGGGAGCAAATTCAGCGCCATCAGGGACAAATTGATCTGAATACCGACTAGGGAGACTTCAAACATGAATCCATCCCTGATACCCCTGGAAATCAACATCCCGCACACAAAGGCCCAGATCAATGCCATCAGTAGATTGGCGCCGGGGCCGGCAAGTGCCACCCACAACATATCCTGCTTGGGACGATGCAATCGACCGAAGTCAACCGGCACCGGTTTGGCCCAGCCAAACAGCAAAGGAGACCCGCCCAGCAGTTTGGACATCAATAAAATGCCCACAGGCACCAGAATCGTGCCAACTGGATCAATATGCTTGGCCGGATTCAGGCTGACCCGGCCAAGCTGGGATGCTGTCGGGTCGCCAAATAATCTAGCCACATACGCGTGGGCAGCCTCGTGAAGCGTAATAGCAAATATGACCGGCAGTGCCAGTACGCAAATCGTTTGGATGATTTCATTCATAAGTTTTACTTTATTTTGAGCCGGACCGAATCATCGCAAAATGAACTAATCCAGTCCTAGAACGGAGGGATCTCCCCGTCCCCTGCGAACAGTAACCGGCTCAGAACCGGATAGATCGATGATCGTTGTCGGCTCGAGCGAACAGCTTCCCGCATCGATCACCGCAGCCAGTTGATGTTGAAAGCGGGTCCGGATCTCCTCCGGATCATTTAAGGGTTCATCCTCGCCCGGCGGAATCAGTGTGGTGGATAACAAAGGGGATTCGACCGTTTTGAGCAAAGCCAGTGCTACTGGATGATCCGGCACCCTGATTCCGATGGTTTTGCGCGACGGATGCGACACCCGCCGGGGAACCTCTCGAGACGCTTCCAGAATGAAAGTCCAGGGACCCGGGGTGGCGTGCTTGAGCAGACGAAACTGTGCGTTATCAACGTGGGCGAACTGGCTGATGCCGGCCATGTCCTGACATAGAACGGTCAGGTGATGCCGTTCATCCAGACCTCGCAACTTGCGCAAACGATCTGCAGCTGCCTTGTCGTCAAGACGTGCAACAACGGCATAACTGGAGTCGGTGGGAACAGCCACCAAACCGCCCTCTTGCAAAAACTGAGCTGCCTGCTTCAGCAGACGAGGTTGCGGATTTTCAGGATGAACAACAAATAATTGAGACATAGCTGACACGATACAACGAAATGCCCCGAAAACGCTTATTTGCCCTCTGAGTTATGAAGTCTTGCCGGCTGAGGTTAGAATAGCGCCCGGATGTCCCCGTAGCTCAATTGGATAGAGCACCCGCCTTCTAAGCGGGTGGTTGTGAGTTCGATTCTCGCCGGGGGCACCATCCCCACACAGGAGTCAACCTGCCCGACTCCGGTCCTCCCCACCAGGCCCTACTCCGTTACTTTCGCCGCAGCCCGAAGCTTTTTAGCGAAATCAATGCGCTTTTGCTGGGTGATCATCTGGCGGATATTTTCCCTGCTCTCTTCAAGCGTTGGAGCCTGAAAAGGGCGAACATCCTCCACTTTAATAATGTTCCATCCCGCAGGTGTTTGAATCGGCGCGGCGGCCAAGCTGCCTTTGTTCAAATTCACCATCACGTTCGAGATCACAGGCAGGATTTGTCCAGGCATGACCCAACCGACATTACCACCATCTTTTTTGCTGGGATCAATCGACTTTTCGGTGGCCAGCTTCGAAAAGGGTTCGCCTTTACGCAAACGAGCCAGTAAATTTTTTGCCTCATCTTCAGTCTTCACAACGATCAGACTTAATCGATATTGTTTGGCATCGGCCATTGCGGCAATCTGACGATCGTAATCCGCTTTAATCTCGGCGTCAGTCACGGGGTTGTTCTTGAAATAATCCGCAAGAAGCAACTCGATCAGAAAAGTCTGGCGCAACTGCGCAAACTGCTCTTGAGCATCAGGGGTTTTGTCCAGCTTCTTTTTCGATGCTTCTTGAGCAAGGACTTCGCGGGTAATCAATTCCTCTTTGATCACCTGACGCAACTCCGGCGAATCTTTCGCGCCCTGGCTGACATTGATCCGCACGTTTTGATCCAGCAGACTTTCGGGGATGGCAACGCCATTAACTTTAGCAAACGAAGCCGTTGTTTTGCCTTGAGCATAGGCCGCAGGCGCACATGCCGTCAACACGACAACCGCGGCAAATCCTTTGAAAAATTTGGAAACAGACATGGCTTGAGCTTACCCGCTAGAGAAGTAAATTGACCTCAAATTATAGAATGAAGCTCTATGCTCTAATGTGATGTATGTCTCTTTCGAACTCGCATTCTCCACGCACTGTTCTGCTTCCGGTTTTATCCCTACTTGCAGCCATCCTGTCCCTCTGTGTCGGAACATCATTCGCAAAGTCGCTCTTTCCTGAAGTCGGGGCGGCCGGGACAACAACCTATCGACTTGTATTGGGCGCTCTGATTCTGGTGATCTGGCAACGGCCCTGGAGATGGGCCTTGGACGCCAATGCCGCCTTCAGAATATTCCTCTATGCAGCATCGCTGGGCTTGATGAACCTGGTTTTCTATATGTCATTGCGAACACTGCCGCTGGGCATTTCGATTGCACTCGAATTAGCCGGACCGTTGACGCTATCGATCGTGCTTTCCCGCAAAGCGATCGATTTTCTCTGGATTTTTTTCGCTTTGTTTGGCCTGTCCCTTCTACTACCAATCACTGACCTCGGAAGTGAGCTCGATCCACTAGGCGTGATATACGCATTGGCCGGGGGGATGTTCTGGGTGCTTTATATTTTGTTCGGCAAACGTCTGGGTGGTTTGCCATCAGGACAGTCGACATCGTTGGGACTGGTGATGGCCGCACTATGTGTTTTGCCATTCGGGATCGCGGAAGCAGGTGTCAAGCTGATCGATCCTGTTTACCTTGTTGCAGGACTTGGGGTGGGTATTCTGTCGAGCGCTTTGCCTTACTCACTCGAAATGAATGCGCTGAAGGGACTTTCGGCTAAAACATTCGGCATGATGTTATCCATGGAGCCCGCCATTGGTGCGTTAACGGCGGCTGTTCTTTTGCAAGAGCATCTGGAGAGGATGCAATGGGTGGCGATCCTTTGCATCATCATTGCCGCAGCGGGTTGCGCTGCGACGGCAACACGCAAAACCTAATCCGGCGAGCGAATCACAAGTATGGCGAGGCTAGCCAGACTACCCTATTGCGCAATCTGATCAGGAAAGGCTGACGACGCTCTGCGTCCAGCGTAACGAGTGTTGACGTGGAAATCGCAGCATCGATGCGCGCATCCAACTGTTGCGCCAGTTGTCGATCATAAACCTCGATATCCAGCTCGAAATTCAATCTCAGGCTTCGCGGATCAAGATTCGACGATCCGACATAGGACCAACTGCCATCGACCGTAAATAATTTCGAATGATCAAACGTGCCGGAAGATCGCCAGATTCGACAACCGGTTTGCAGCAACTGATCGAACTGGGCAGACATCGCCGCGCTGACGAGCTTGAGATTATTTGCGCCAGGGATCACGATATCGACAATCACACCACGACGTGCAGCAGTCGCTAGTGCGGCAATCAAAGGCTGATCAGGCAAAAAATACGGCGACTGGATTCTGACGTGGGTTTGCGCGACGGACAAAGCACCCATGAGCATTTTGTGCGTATTGCCAATCGTGCTGTCCGGACCCGAAGGCACGCATCGAATCGGAACGCCGGGCTCAAGCTCATTGGCCAACACATTGGAAAACCAGGCATCGCCGGTGATTTTCTCTTGCGTTGTGAAATGCCAATCGTGCGCAAAATTAACCATCAACTGATGAATAATCGGACCACCAACCTGGAAATGAGTGTCATGCGTAACGTGCTCTTTGGCAATGGCCGTCATGAACCCCGCACGAATATTCATGCCTCCGGTAAATCCATGCATGCCATCGATGACCAATAATTTACGATGGCTACGCAAATTGGCATAAACAAGCCTGAGGCCAATAACCGGGCGCATGAACAATGCTGTTCTCACCCCCCCCTTTTCCAGCATTCGAACAATAGGCGGATGGGAATATTTGGATCCAACCGCATCGATCAAAACCCTGACTTGTACACCACGCTTGACTGCATCGATCAATGCCCCGGCAATTTTCTCGCCTATCGGATCATGATCAAAAATGTAGCTTTGCAAGGCGATCGATTTTTGAGCCGATTCGATCGCTTCCAGCATGGCCGGGTAAGTTTCATCACCACCATTGAGCAATTTAATCCGATTAAATCCAAGCAATCGGAAATCAGTAACACGATCGCCAAGCTGCCTGAGCGCAGCGAACTGGGGACCGGAAACATCGACAACATCGTGAGCGAGCACGCGGTCGATCACCTCTTCGGGATACATATTGCTTGAGCGCAGTTGGGATACACGCTCTTTTCGGATCCTGTTGATCCCTGCCACCGCATACAAAAACGGCCCGAGAAAGGGTGAAAACAGCACCACGCCAACCCAGCCAATCGCTGCCCGGACATCTTGCTTGGTCATGGCGGCATGCACCGCAGCAACAGCACTTAGTAGCCCCGAAAGCACAAAAAGTATGTGCGGCCAGTAGATCAAAAACAGTTCTTTCGCTTCAGTCATGGTCCCGAATCAATTTTTTTCCAAACATGCTAAACTTGCAGTCCTGCGGTGGCTGTAGCTCAGCTGGTAGAGCCCCGGATTGTGATTCCGGTTGTCGTGGGTTCGAGCCCCATCAGTCACCCCACCGATTTAAAGGGCGGCATTTGCCGCCCTTTTTTCGTCAGTAGATATCAGGCTCCGGCACCGGAGCACCAAAGTCGGTGCGTAAAAAGTCAAAATCGCACCCCTCGTTAGCCTGCTGGATATGTTTTGAAAACATCCAGCCATACCCACGCTCATACTTCGGTGCAGGCGGTGTCCATGCGGCTTTGCGACGCGCCATCTCTTCATCCGAGATTTCAAGCCGGATGCTTCGTGCCGGTACATCCACCGTAATCATGTCCCCGGTTTTCACCAAGGCCAAGGGCCCACCGATATAGGATTCGGGTGCGATGTGAAGCACGCAGGCACCATAGCTCGTTCCGCTCATGCGCGAATCGGAAAGACGCAACATATCCCGCACCCCTTGCTTGACCAGTTTTTTAGGCATCGGCAACATGCCCCATTCCGGCATGCCGGGTCCGCCCTGAGGGCCGGCGTTGCGCAACACCATGACATGATCAGGGGTCACATCCAAATCATCATTGTCGATAACAGCCTTCATGGATGGATAATCATCGAACACGATGGCCGGTCCAGTGTGCTTATGCAAATGAGGCGGACAAGCACTCGGCTTGATCACACAACCATCCGGCGCAAGGTTGCCTTTGAGCACGGCCAAGGCACCTTCAGCATAAATCGGGTTATCCACCGTACGGATCACATCATCGTTATAAACACCTGCGCCTTCAATATTTTGGCCAAGCGTCTTGCCGGTGACGGTCAAGGTGTCCAGATGCAAATGCTGGCGAATCCGGTTCATCAAGCCCGGCAACCCCCCGGCGTAGAAGAAGTCTTCCATCAAATACGTGTCGCCGCTCGGACGCACGTTCGCAATCACCGGAACGATGCGGCTGAATCGATCAAAATCATCTAATCCAATATCGACACCTGCGCGTTTTGCCTGAGCAATCACGTGAATGATCGCATTAGTCGAACATCCCATCGCCATGGCCACTGCAATCGCGTTTTCAAATGCCGCATGCGTCTGGATCTTTGCTGGGGTGAGATCCTCCCAGATCATGTCGACAATGCGACGTCCGGATTCGGCACTCATGCGCACATGATTCGAATCCGGGGCGGGGATCGATGAAGCGCCAGGTAAAGTCATGCCCAAAGCTTCGGCAATCGCAGTCATGGTGCTGGCCGTCCCCATGGTCATGCAAGTGCCATGGCTACGCGCGATGCCGCCTTCGATTTCGATCCAGTCTTTTTTATTGATCAACCCTGCGCGCCGATCATCCCAATACTTCCATGTATCCGATCCGGATCCCAGCACTTTGCCATGCCAGTTACCGCGCAGCATGGGACCCGCCGGAACATAAATGGCGGGTAGGCCAACACTTGTCGCACCCATCAATAGAGCGGGAGTGGACTTGTCGCAACCTCCAAGCAACACCACCCCATCTATGGGATGGCAACGCAACAGTTCTTCCACATCCATGGCAAGCATGTTGCGATAAAGCATTGTTGTCGGCTTGACGAAAACCTCCGCGACCGACTGGGCAGGCAACTCGATCGGAAACCCGCCAGCCTGTAGAACGCCACGCTTGACGTCTTCAACGCGCTGCTTGAAGTGAGTGTGACAGGGATTGATATCGGACCACGTATTGATAATCCCGACAACCGGCTTGCCGGCCCAGTCTTCAGGGGCATAGCCCATCTGCATCGCGCGCGAACGGTGTCCGAACGCACGAAGATCATCGGGAGCAAACCAGCGTGCGCTACGCAACGTCTCTGGAGTTTTAATTCGTTTACTCATTTGTCACCTACACACGTCATTGATTTTTAGATGTAACCATTTAACCGGCCGGGCAAAATTTGGACTTGAATTTCGCATCCGTCACGATTTTCCAGGTCGTACCTTGATTTTGCTGCACAAAAAAGGGTTCGCGTTCTTTCAGGATATCCCAGTAAATCGGCATTTGGTGATCTCCTCGTATCCAGAAGACCTGATTGTCCGTCTTGCACATACCGGGCAGCAATCCGTCAATATTAATCAACGTCTGCTTACCCGTCACCGGATCGAACTGTGCTGCATCCGCGAGTTCGTTGCGCCAATTATCCCGTTTCGTCAGTCCGGGCCAATTTTCAACTACCCACGCCGGCTTTTTAGAGTCCGCATAAAAAGCCAGGTCGAAGGGGTAATTCATCAGATAAACCATCGTATCTTCAGGCTTGAATTCGGCAGAGATCCTCTGCCCGGTCTCTTGAGCGCTGTCAGACTGGATAAAGCGGAAAATGCCGATTGAAATCAGGCACACTATGACTGAGGCAACCACAAAACCACCGATCAGGCGCATGGTCGTCGAGCCTTTCGCGCCATGAATCCCTCGGTACAACACTTCAGCTATCAGCGCAGCCATCGGCGCAAGGGCCGGCAAGGTGTAGCCGATCAACTTCGATGCAGGAATGGAAAAGAAGACCGTGATAATCAAAATCCAGATCAACATCAGAAATTTCAATTCACTTCCGTCTTTTTTCCAGAAGTCCGGCTTGAACAACCAAGGCAAAACAAAAGACCAAGGCAATGTCATCCCCAACAGAACCGGCGCGTAAAACCAAATCGGCTGAGGATTATTGAAGGACTGGCCAACAAAACGCTCAAACTGTTGATGAACGAAGTAATAGTCGAAGAAGTCGGGGAATTTGTGCTGCATGTACCAGAACCATGGCACGGCAACGACCAGAAACATCAAAATGGCTGCTGGCCACAACAACACGCCCAGTTTGCGCCATCGGCCGGTCAGCACAAGCCAGAAAAACAGCACGCCACCAGGCAGAACAAGTCCGATCAAGCCCTTTGAAAGCACAGCCAAAGCCGCGCATGCTGCGGCACCAAGCGACATCATTCGATAAGGTTCGCCGGCCAGAGAGCGAAGCACGGCCTCTGCGCCCGCAATTACGGTCAGGCTGATCATGCCGGCAACCAGCATATCCAGATTCGCGTATTGGGCACCCCCATAGAAATAGGGCATGGTGACCAGAACCACAAGCGCCAGCGTGGCTTGCTCGACTCCTCGATGTTTGCGCATGAAAAAATAGAGGGCCAATGCACTGAACCAGGCGGCAAGAACCGACGGCAGGCGCGCAGACCATTCATGCACACCGAATACCATGAAGGCTATTTCATTTAGCCAGTAGAAAAGCGGTGGTTTATGAAAATAAGGCATCCCGTTCAACAGCGGGACCCAAAAACTGTCGGAGCGCAGCATGTCGTAAGCGACACCTACATAGCGCCCCTCATCAGGAAGATGTAATTGACGCACCCAAGCAAGAAACCCCAGCCAAAAGCCGGAGCCAAGCACAACCCAGGGGATCGCCCGGGGTTGCAGGGCAAACCCCCACAGGCGGCAAAGTAATTTATTCATGAACAAGTAAGATGACAAAGCTAGTGCGATTGTAGGGTGTTCCGCACAAACTTGGGAGCCGTCCGATGTTCAAGCCGCCTTTGACCGAGCAAGCATTGCTTGCTCAAGCACTGGAAGAAGATAAGTTTTAAAGGTTTCAGGATCTTCGCTCATCGGGAAATGCCCCATGCCGCGCATGATCTGCCATCGGGCCCCCTCGATCGTATTGCCCAGAAACTCCGTATCTTGAGGCGTGCAGGAATAGTCGTACTCCCCTGTCAGTAGCCAAAGGGGACATTTTTTGGTGTCGATTTTTTTTACCCGGTCCCGAATATCGCCATCCTCGGTGTAAAAAAACAGGTCACCCTTGAAAACACCCGGACCACCTTGCATATAGTGCCAAAGTGTTTCCCAACGATGGCCTGACGGACTTGCCGGACCGATGAGTCCGGACACTATGCCGGCACAGACCTCGCCACCATGCACATCCGAACGATGCAACCACTCCAGATCGTAGTAGGGGTCGACATGTGCACCAGACTGCAAGCCGATTGCCGCCCCAAACCTTTCCGGATGCTCCAGCGCCAGATGCAGGACGATTCTGCCCCCGATCGAACAACCCATTACGATAGGTTGATCCAGTTCCAACGCATCAGCAACGGCCAAAATCGCCTCGGCATAATCCTTGGAAGATAATTTGTAGCTTGCGTCCTGCCAACCAATCGGTGGCGATGACTTGCCATGCCAAGGCAAGTCAAATGCGATTACCCTGAAACGGTCAAGAATCTGCGGATCATTTTGAATCGCTCGATACTGTCTTGTATCCGAACCCGCAGTGTGCAAACACAACAATGGCACACCGGATCCTGACTCCTCCACATAAACACGATGCGCTTTTCCTTGAATGTCCAGATGCAGATACCGCCCTGTAATCGGCTCCACGCGCACTTTTGCCGGGTGATTGACTGAATTCACTTTGATGTTTCCGCCTGACGCACGGATGCCAGCACATCCTTGAAATAAAGCAAATGAGACATGATGGGATAAAGGTCGCCTTCCATCTTCAGATACTTGAACTTGACCATCGCCATCAGGTCGTGAAACCCCGGCGCAGGCATCGCCTGCCAAAAAGCGGACCATGCATCGCTGGACGCACGCATCGCAAATTGCCAATTGGCCTGCACAAAGGGACCCTTTCTTACGGAAGTGATACGACCTTCATGGATGACGATCAAAAACTGATCGTCGCCGGTTTGAAACAGAAAAGTTGTGTCGACGTGACGGCCCCGCCAAACCAGACGCTCGTTCTGATTCACTAAGCGAGACAGTCGCGTCAACAAAATATCATCATGCATAGCGATATCCCGGGCGTAATTATTTCTTTGCCACCAAAGGACATTTGCTTTCAGACAACGGGTTGAAAGCCTGATCGCCGGGAACGGTTTTGACGATTTTGTAGTAATCCCAGGGACCTTTGGATTCCTGGGGGCTCTTTACCGAAACCAGATAGGTATCATGAATCAGCTTGCCATCCGGACGCAGCTTCGCGTTACGTGCAAACGCATCGCGAATGGGCATCTCGCGCAGAGTCGCGATGACATCATCAACATGGTCACTTTTCGACTTTTCGACTGCACGCAGATAATTCAGAACCGCAGAGTATTGGCCGGCCTGTAACGCGGTAGGCATTTTGCCCAGCTCTTTATGGAACCGTTGTGCGAACTTGCGGGTTTCATCATCCATATCCCAGTAAAAGGTTTCCGCAAAATTCATGCCTTGTGCTGCCTGCAACCCAACACCATGGACATCGGTGATGCTCATCAACATAGCGACAAGCTTTTGCTTTTTGCCCAGGCCGAATTCATTTGCCTGCTTGATCTCATTTTGCAAATCCGCACCCGCACTGGCGAAAGCCACTGCATCGGCGCCGCTAGACTGCGCTGAAATCAGGAAGGAAGAAAAGTCATTTCCGGGAAAAGGATAACGCGAAGATCCTGCGACCGTTCCGCCACCTTCCTTCACAAAGCGCATGCCATCGCCTTCAAGCGAATGGCCGAAGGCATAATCGGCAGTGACGAAATACCATTTTTTGGCACCTGCTTGTACTAAAGGCAAGGTTCCGACCTTAGCTAGGGCATAAGTGTCATAGACCCACATCACGTTGCCGGGCTTGCAATCCTCGCCGGTAATGCGACTTGCGCCCGCACCCGTAACCAAAGTCATTTTCTTCTTTTCCGCTGCGATGTTCATCACAGCCAGAGCAACAGCACTATTACCCAGCTCGCTCACTACATCCACGCCATCGCGATCAAGCCATTCGCGCGCTCTCGAAGCGCCTACATCTGCCTTGTTCAGGTGATCCGCACTCACCATTTCAATCGGTTTACCCAAAACTTTGCCGCCAAAGTCCTCGATCGCCAATTTGGTCGCGAGCACCGAACCCGGCCCGACGTTGCCCGAGTATGCACCCGACATGTCTGTCAACACACCGATCTTGACAACGCCTCCGGAAATCTTGTCCTGGGCGTGTACTGGCGCGACTCCGATTGCTGCAGCCGCGATCAAGGCAGAAATTGCCGATAGTTTGAACATGATGATTGTCTCCCTTTGGATGAGGCCATTAACATGGCTGTTTATTTATATTTATTTGTCCATCTTAAGCCATTTTTGCCGAAGATGACTGGACACAACGGAATCCTGTTTCCTATTATCCTTAGTAATCAATTTAAAAAGCTCCATTAGCAGAAACGCAGCATGACAGACAAAGAATTCGCTCAAGCCTTGTTTTCACCCCGTGCGATCGCGCTTGTTGGCGCCTCGGGCAACCTAAAGAAAAATACGGCCAGACCGATGCGTTTCATGCGCAAACACGGCTTTACAGGAAAGATCTACCCAATCAATCGCTCGCAAAGTGAAATCATGGGCGAGCAGGCCTATGCCGATCTGGCCGACCTGCCGGGTCCGATCGATCAGGCCTTCGTCATGGTCGCAAGTGATCTGGTTTTGCCGATGCTTGAACCGATCGCCAAAGCGGGCGCAAAAGTCGTGACCATATATTCCGACGGATTCGGCGAAACAGGCCCTGAAGGCATGGTCGTACAGAACGCGCTGATTGCACGCGCACGCGAACTTGGCATGCGCGTCATCGGACCGAATAGTATTGGCCTGGCGGATTTACATAGCGGCATGATCCTTTCGGTCAATGCCGCATTCGAAGCTGAGTCACTGATTGCCGGCGAGCTCAGCCTGGTGTCTCAAAGCGGCTCGATGATGGGCTCACTGTTGGCGCGTGCGGCGGCTCGCGGATTCGGTTTCGCCAAATCAGTTTCTGTCGGCAATGAAAGCGACGTTACGGTCGGCGACATCATCAATGCGCTAGTCGACGATCCGGACACCAAAACGATTCTGCTGTTTCTCGAAACTATTCGCAACGCTGCGGTGATGGCGGCGGCGCTCGAGCGGGCCCGTGCGCACAACAAACCCGTGATTGCGTACAAAATCGGACGCTCAGAACAAGGCGACTCGCTGGCACAATCTCATACCGGAGCCTTGGCAGGTAACGATGTAGCAGTCGATGCCTTTTTGCAGGCACATGGCGTGATGCGAGTGCGCAATCTCGAAACGCTGTTTGAACTGGCCCCGCTTGCCCAGAAATATCTCGGCAAAGCCGGCTCCCATCCTAAGCCCGCACGCGTGGCAGTCATCACCACCACCGGAGGAGCCGCAGCAACTGTTGTCGACAACCTCGGACTGATGGGCATGGTCGCGGTGGCGCCACCGCCGGCTTTTATCGACCATATGGCAAGCAGGGATATCAAGATTCGGGAAACCGCCATTATCGACTTGACGCTTGCGGCAACGAGCGCGCAGTACAAAGACCTGCTCGAGCAACTACTGCAAACCGATTGGTGCGATGCTGTCCTAAGCGTGGTGGGGTCTTCAGCCCAGTTTCATCCCGAGCTAGCTGTTAAGCCTCTGGTCGAATCTGTGAAATCCGACAACAAACCTTTGGCTGTTTTCCTGGCTCCGGAAGCGACTGCATCACTGGGCTTGCTTCAGAAGGCAGGTATTGCCGCATTTCGCACGCCTGAATCATGCGCGGATGCGTTATCGGTATTTTTCAGAAACCGTGATCCCGCGCCTCCTGAAATCGCAACAATCTCATGGCCATCGGATTTACCCAAGCACGGATTATTAACGGAATATGAAGCGAGTCGTGCCTTTACCGCACTTGGTTTAACGACCGCCAAATCGCAAGTAATCCCAGTCGACCAGACATCCCATCAGGTTCCCTACCCTGTCGTGGTCAAGATTTCTTCACGCGACATTCCACACAAGACCGAAGCCGGCGGCGTACGAGTCGGAATCAAGGATGATCAGGAGTTCGGACAAGCCGTATCTGAGATACGCGAAAATGTTCGCAAGTACGCCCCCAATGCGCAGCTTGATGGACTGCTTGTACAGCAAATGGAAGGTAGATTACTGGAGTTGATTCTCGGATACCGCAACGATGCCTTGGTAGGCCCGACCATCATTTTGGGTGCGGGAGGCATAACAGCCGAGATTTCACCCGACTTCGCCATCAGGCTTGCTCCGGTCACCATCGAACAGGCACGCGCGATGATCGACGAGGTTCGCATCACGGCACTCATAAAAGGTTTCAGAGGCTTACCCACCGGCGACATCAATGCGCTTGCCCAAACTGTAGTCGCTTTCTCGAAATTGGCCGCAATTTCCGAAGTGGATATCCAGGAAGCGGAAATCAACCCTCTTTTTGTTCAGAAAGACAAGGTCATTGCCGTCGATGGACTCATCAGATTAGGTTAAAAGGTGAATCAATCCATCCCACCTGCAGAAGCGAGCCCGAAAGCGCTTACGCATTTTCTGGGCATCAGCCAGATTTGCACTTGGGGGGCATTCTATTATGCGTTTCCGCTGATCGCAGTGGTGATGCAGAATGAACTTGGTTGGTCAAAATCCGACTTGTACGGCGCACTCACGGCAGGCTTACTTTTGTCGGCATGCCTCACCTATCCTGTCGGCCTCGCAATCGATCGGGGATACGGCCGCCAAGTCATGATGCTGGCATCTCTTGGCACGGCTGCGTTGATGGTTGCGTGGTCTTTCATTCACGATCTGACCCTCTTCTATCTGGTCGCATCCGCCCTGGGCGCGCTGCAATCAGCCATTCTGTACGAACCTGCCTTTGCGGTACTGGCGCGTCGAGTCGGGCCGCTGAATTCCCGAAAGGGAATCACATCAATCACGCTATGGGGCGGTTTTGCCAGCACAGTTTTCATTCCGATCGAACAGTTTTTGCTCAACCACTGGGGATGGCGAGAATCGCTCTGGGTGTTGGCCGGCGTCTATTTGGCATGCGCCGTAGGTTTTCTGTACTTTATTCGTCCGGAACTTGATGTGATCCATGCCACACATTCAACCGCACGTGCCGAAAACAAGGCGCGTGATAAAAGCATAGTCCATCAAGCTTTGCGCGGTCCTACCTTCTGGCTGCTGATGATTGCGCTCACCATCTATGCGTGCATGATGTCGACCTTTACTTTCCACATGTATCCCATGCTGCAGGAAAAAGGCATTTCTACTGTCGAAGTCGTTCAAGTCATTGCCGTCATCGGCCCGGCTCAAGTACTTGGACGCGTTTTAATCAGCATGTTTGCGACCAGCGTATCGATGCGGGCCATGGGATCCATACTGGTCGGATTGTTTCCCATTCCGTTTGCAATGCTGATGACCGACTCGCAAAATGTGTGGTTTCTTGCCGGTATTTTTGGCCTATACGGAATCACCAACGGCATCTTTACGATCGTACGTAGTCAGGTTGTCCCTGAAATGCTTAGCCAGCATGCTTACGGTGCACTCAATGGCCTGTTGACGATTCCGGTCACGATCGCCAGGGCAATGGGACCGGTCATTGCAGCCTGGCTTTGGGCCATTAGCCAGGACTATCAAACAGTGTACGAGGCTATCCTCTGGTCCTCACTATTGCTTGCGCTGACATTCTGGGCCGCCAATCAGGCCAGCCAACGCCCACAATCAAAAATGTGACATGTACCCGCCATCGACGTGGATAATTTCCCCCGTGACATAGGATGCTGCGTCGGAGGCGAGAAATGCCACTGCGCCGGCGATTTCACTGGGCTCGCCCCAGCGTCCGAGAGATGTGCGCTTTTCGAGCATTTGTGCAACAGATTGATCGGCGACTACTTTGGCATTGGTTTCAGTGGCAAAAAAACCGGGAGCAACACCGTTTACCGTAATGCGATGCTTGCCAAGATCGGCGGCCATTGCTCGAGTCAACGCAGCCAATCCCCCCTTTGAAGCCGTATAAGCCGCATCGCCCGAGTTTGAAATCGATCCTGCAATTGACGTGATGTTGATTAAACGTCCGGGCTTGCCGGCATCAATCAAATGCCCGGCAACGAGGCGACACAACATGAACGGACCGATCAAGTTGGTATTGAGTATGTCGAGGATATCTTCATGTGAAAAGTCGAACAGACCCCGGCGATCTCGTTTGCCCACATTATTGACGAGGATATCGACCGGACCGATCCGATCGATCAGGGACTTGAATGCATCGGTCAAGCCCGATTCCTCGGACACGTCATATCGCCAGCATTGTGCTTGAACTCCACGACTCTCCAAGTGGGCAAGCGCGGCATCCAACGCCTCGTCGCGACGACCGTTCAAAACGACTTTAGCCCCTTGAGAAGCCAGTCCGTAGGCTATTTCCAACCCAAGCCCCCTGGCACTACCGGTTATCAACGCAGTTTTTCCCTGAAGCGAAAACATTCTTAACATTCCTTACTTTTCGACAAGTGGACCAAGTGGTCGGTGGCACTGACGATTCTATTGCTTTATGCTGTCATGCATAGAAATTTCGACTTTTAAAGGCTGGTTGTCTCATGTCCGCATCAGTTCACTCCTCTTCCGTCTCCGGTGCAAACGAGATCGTATCGATGGATGCCTGCGCGCTATCTCGCGCGATTCACGAAAGAAAAGTATCCTGCGTGGAGGTTACTGACGCTTTCCTCACGCAAATAGACCGGATCAACCCGAAAGTTAACGCGATCGTAGCCATGACTGATCGGGATGAAGTCCGCAAACTTGCCGCCGAACGCGACGCTCAACTCGATAGAAACCAAAGCATGGGGCCACTGCATGGTTTTCCGCAAGCGCCTAAGGATATCTCGCCTGTCGCCGGAATGGTGACGACTAACGGCTCTCCCATTTTTAAGGGACAAATCACGACAACCGACTCCGCCGGCAACGGCCGATTGCGCTGCGCAGGCGCTGTCTTTATCGGTCGAACCAATTCACCCGAGTTTGGCCTAGGTGGGCATACCTTCAATCCGATCTATGGCATCACCCGCAATGCGTTCAATCAAGCCAAATCGGCCGGTGGCAGCAGCGGTGGAGCCGGTGTCGCCGTGGCGCTCAATATGCTGCCCGTAGCTGACGGTTCGGACATGATGGGCTCTTTGCGCACGCCTGCCGCGTTCAACAACGTATTCGGTTTCAGAACATCAGTTGGCTGCGTGCCAAGCGGTCCGGGCGAAGAAGTGTTCATGCAACAGTTCAGCGTAGTCGGGCCGATGGCTCGCAACATTCCGGATTTGGCCATGTTACTTTCGGTTCAGGCTGGATTTGATCCCAGACTTCCTCTGACTCGTCGTCAGGATGATCCAAAACAGTTTCTGCAGCCGCTAGAAACTGATCTAAGCGGCAAGCGCATCGGATGGCTGGGCGATCTGGGCGGGCATTTACCGATGGAAGACGGCCTGCTGGAGGTCACTAGAAAATCCCTCGATTACTTTAAACAAGTGGGCTGTTCTGTTGAAGAAATCACGCCACAATTCGATTTCGAAAAACTGTTCCAGGCCTGGTTGAACCTGCGCAGCTTTACCTTTTCAGGCACAAATTTCGCGCTTTACGACAATCCCGAAAAGCGCGCGCTTCTGAAGCCTGAAGCCGTGTGGGAGATCGAGCGCGGTCTCAAACTATCGGGCCTGGATGTATTTAATGCATCCAAAGTACGATCCGCCTGGCATCAAACGTTACGTCTTCTATTCGAGCGATTCGATTATTTTGTGATGCCGGCAACGCAAGTCTTTCCTTTCACAGCCGAATTGCATTGGCCTGCTGAGATAGCCGGTAAAAAAATGGATACTTACCATCG
Organism: Sheuella amnicola; assembly: GCF_010499255.1. Taxonomy (GTDB): domain Bacteria; phylum Pseudomonadota; class Gammaproteobacteria; order Burkholderiales; family Burkholderiaceae_B; genus Zwartia; species Zwartia amnicola. The sequence continues at coordinate 144,968 of NZ_JAAGRN010000007.1, read as the reverse complement.
CTGGATGGAGTCGGTTGTCCCCGTGACGATGCTCGGTCTTCCAACTTTGGCGGCACCGGCCGGATTCGGTCCGAACGGCCTGCCTGCAGGCATTCAGTTGATTGGTCCGCCGCAAGCGGACTGGTCGGTGTTACAAATGGGTCATGCGTATGATCAGGCAAGTGGTTTTGCCAAAATGCGCAGCCCACTTCTGGATTGAGCATGAACAATAGATTTTTCTGTGCCGTGGTCACCGTGGCGCTTTCACTGACGATTTCCGGATGCGCCTTGCAGTCCGGCACTGTGGCCGAAGGCCTCGCCTATTATGATGCGGGCGAGTATAAAAACGCGATCGGCATTTTAAAAAGCCTTGGCCAGGACGGAGACTCGCAAGCCCAGAATGCACTAGGTGTCATGTATGAAAATGGCCAAGGCGTTGATGTGGACTACAAACAGGCTTTATCCTGGTATGAACTTGCCGCCGCTCAAGACAACGATAGCGCACAGTTTCACATCGGCATGTTGTACGCTCGCGGAATGGGCGTGCAGCAATCGCATGTTGAAGCACTGAAATGGTTCAGGCGTGCAGCGGTCAATGGTAGCTCGAACGCTCAATACCAACTTGGCATGCAGGCACTCAAGGGACAGGGCGAACCGGTCAATCCGCAGCAGGCCTTTATCTGGTTTAAGCAGGCATCCGCGCAAGGCGACTCTCAAGCACAGCTTCAATTGGGTACCATGCTAGCCAATGGTTATGGGATTAGACAGGATGTTGTACTTGGTTATATGTGGCTTGAAATCGCGGGCGGAATGGATGAACCTGTAGCTATTCAGGCTACTCAGCTATTGGCCGACAAAATGTCCAAGAAAGATATCGCATTAGCTCAAAAAATGGCTCGACAGTGCATCAAGCAAAACTACAAGGCATGCGACCGCATTGCGCGAAACTAATATGACTGAGTCTCGAAAAATTGCACTTGTCACCGGAGCGGGAAAACGTCTGGGGCGACATATCGCACTGGAACTGGCTCAAGCCGGCTGGGACATCATCGTGCATTATGGTCAATCCCTTGAGCAGGCCAGGGAAACAACCGAACTCATCCGTCGGATGGGTCGCAGCGCGGTTGAAATTCAAGCCGACCTTGGCTTTGAAGATCAAGTGAATGGCCTGATCACCCGATGTGAAAAAGCTTTGGGCATACCGGACTGCATCGTCAATAATGCCTCGCTATTCGACTACGATACTGCGAACGATTTCTCGTATGGCCAACTGGAACGGCACATGCGCATCAATACGGCAGCCCCGATCGCGCTTGCACGCGACCTGCACCAGGCACGGCTTCGAAACGCCCGCAGTCCATCTGGTTCGCATCCCGCCGTAGTCATCAATTTACTGGACCAAAAGCTGGCAAACCCGAATCCCGACTTTTTATCCTACACCCTATCCAAAGCAGCCTTGCACGAAGCGACCACTTTATTGGCCCAAGCGCTTGCGCCGCACGTGCGTGTTGTCGGGCTTGCCCCGGGCATTACCTTGATTTCCGGCGATCAATCACCAGACAGCTTCGCACAATCGCATAAAATGACGCCTCTAGGGCGCTCATCCACCCCGAACGACATCAGCGCGGCAGTGCTATACCTAGCCACTGCCCACGCCATCACTGGCACCACGCTATATGTCGACGGAGGTCAGCACCTGCAACCATCGGAACGTGATGTCATGTTCCTGACATCTTGAAACCTTCAATGACCTTCAATACCCTGCCCACCGCCGCACTCGCCAACTGTCGACGACTCTTTCTCAAGGACTATGTCATCAACATGAACATTGGCGTACATGAATTCGAAAAAAAGGGCGAGCAACGCGTCGTCGTCAATGTCGATCTCTATGTACCGCTGGAATTGAATACTCCGACCAATGATGACCTGAAAGAAGTCGTGGATTACGATTTCATGCGCCAGACAATTTCCGACATCATCGCGTCAGGCCATATTCATTTGCAAGAAACGCTCTGCGATGAAATCGTCTCTCGCATGCTTGCCCATCCTCTGGTGCATGCTACGCGCGTATCGACAGAAAAGCCCGATGTCTATCCGGATTGCAATGGCGTAGGCGTGGAAGTGTTTCGCAGCAAGTATTGAAAGTCCTCAGGCAGTACCTTTCGAAGTCGCTTCATCGATTGCAGCACAGTCATCCCAGATGCTGACACAGTTTCGACCGGCATGCTTTGCCCTGTACATGGCTTGATCGGCACGTTCCAGTTGCTGCTTGAACAAGCTCTCCTGATTGAATGACTGGATTTGAGCCGGTTCAAATATCGAAACGCCCAGACTAATCGTGATTCTGATTGGCTGGGCGGCCGAAGTAATATGTTCGATTGCCGCAACTGAAGCGCGGATTCTTTCTGCCGCGTCCATCGCGCGACTTTGAGTGGTGTCAGGCAATAAGATCACAAACTCCTCGCCCCCCACTCGTCCAAAAAAATCATTCGCACGCAACATGGTCTGACAGGATTGAGTCAGGCTTTTAAGAATTTCATCGCCTACTTGATGCCCATACTGATCATTGATGTGCTTGAAATGATCGATATCCAATTCGATCACAGCCATGGGCATTCTGGTTCGAAGCGATCGCTCGATTTCCAATACTCCCAAACGCATGATTTCTGAACGGCTGATCGCATGCGTCAATGAATCCAACCGGTTCAACGCATCCAGTTCCTTGTTTTTATTGTTCAATTCAATTAAAGCGCGTCGAACCGTAAATAATCCGAAAAACAACAACAAAGAAATCACGAAGGATGCGCCAGAATCGAAAAGCGCAAAACTAGGCACTGGAGGCTCGTGAAATATCCAGATCGCACCAAAGCGTCGACCTAGCATCAATAACAAACCGAGCGACAACACAGCCCAGCTCATTCGGAAACGCTTCAGATACCTGAAGCCCGAAATACAGATCAGGACCGCAGCGCCTTGCGCAATCAACGCCAATACATAAAGACCGAATACCAAATATTGCATGATGTTCAATCCATTATTCATGGTTATTTTTTACGGCGAGGCGGCAATCCGGTGTGTTGTGTGAGCACACGCCCTCTTGTCACCCCGGATGATTTGCCGGCGGAACCTGTATGCACTTTCTTCACACCGACTGATTTAGTGGCGATTGTGCTGTTTTTGCGACGAGTACTGGTGTAGCTACCATCGGTTTGAGGTTGATAAAACGGAATCAAATGGTTTTTACCATTGCCAATCAGATCGGCACGTCCCATCATTTTTAAGGCTTCTCTCAATAATGGCCAATTATTAGGGTCGTGATAGCGCAAAAATGCCTTGTGCAGCCTACGGCGTCGCTCGCCGCGGACAATATCGACAGACTCGCTCGTGCGGGTAATGCGCCCCAAGGGATTGCGTCCGGAATGGTACATCGCTGTCGCGGTCGCCATCGGACTAGGATAAAAGGTCTGTACTTGATCCGCCCTGAATCCATTGCGCTTGAGCCACAAAGCCAGATACATCATGTCCTCATCGCTGGTGCCGGGATGGGCGGCGATGAAATACGGCACGAGAAACTGCTTTTTACCGGCAGCCAGACTGTACTTCTCGAACATCTGCTTAAACTTGTCATAGCTGCCAATTCCCGGCTTCATCATTTTGGATAAAGGTCCGACTTCGGTATGCTCCGGTGCGATCTTTAAATAACCGCCCACGTGATGTGTCACAAGCTCTTTGACATATTCGGGCGATTTCACGGCTAAGTCGTACCGTAAACCGGATCCGATCAGGATTTTCTTAATCCCGCGCAGTGCTCGGGCGCGGCGATACATATGAATAAGCGGACCATGATCGGTATTCAGATTCTGGCAAATATCCGGATACACGCAACTTGGCTTGCGACAAGCACTTTCAATCTCGGGGCTCTTGCATCCGATCCGATACATATTGGCAGTAGGCCCACCCAGATCCGAAATCACCCCGGTAAAGCCCGTGACTTTGTCGCGTATTTCTTCAATTTCCCGAATGACCGAGTCTTCGCTTCGACTCTGAATAATGCGACCTTCGTGCTCGGTGATCGAGCAGAATGTGCATCCGCCAAAACATCCTCGCATGATATTGACGCTAAAGCGGATCATTTCCCAGGCGGGAATCTTCGTCTCGCCGTCATGACTGCCATTTTGATCGGCATAAGCGGGATGAGGACTACGGGCATAGGGCAGATCGAATACCAGATCCATCTCTTCGGTGGATAAGGGAATCGGGGGGGGATTGACCCACACATCACGTGCAATGTGCCCTGTTCCATGAGCTTGCACCAAAGCGCGAGCATTACCGGGATTGGTCTCCAGATGCAGCACCCGGTTTGCGTGGGCGTAGAGAACAGGATCAGACTTCACTTGCTCGTAGGATGGTAGCCTGATGACGCTACGATCTCTTGGCGGGACTTTGAAACTGCCCTTTCCGCGCAATGCAGGGTTTGGCACAAAATTCAAAGGCTTAGTACCTGAAGATTTCACGGACGATGCCGCACTACTTTTGGCATTCGCCGCCACTGCAACTTCACGGGCCTCTTGTTCGCGCGCGCAAGTTTCACCAAGCGATGCGGCCTGCTCGCTCACCATCAAATAAGGATTAACGTGCGCTTCGACACGACCAGGCAAATCAATGCTGGTCGAATCGATTTCGAACCAGCCCTCGGGTGTTTCACGTCTGACAAACGCAGTGCCACGCACATCGGTGATTTGATGAACGGGTTCTTTGGCGGCAAGACGATGTGCGATTTCGACGATTGCTCTCTCGGCATTGCCATACAGCAGCAAGTCGCACTTGCTATCGACGACAACTGATCGACGCACTTTATCGGACCAATAGTCATAGTGCGCGATGCGACGAAGCGAACCTTCAATGCCACCTAATATGATCGGAACGTCCTTGTAGGCCTCGCGGCAGCGCTGACTATAGACAAGCGCGGCACGGTCCGGACGCTTGCCGCCGATATCGCCCGGCGTATAGGCATCGTCACTTCGTATTTTGCGATCCGCTGTATATCGATTGATCATCGAATCCATGTTTCCGGCCGTGACACCAAAAAACAGATTCGGCTTGCCCAGTACTTTGAAAGGATCGGCACTTTGCCAATCCGGCTGTGCAATGATCCCTACTCGAAATCCCTGGTTTTCAAGCATCCGGCCAATGACCGCCATTCCAAAGCTCGGATGATCTACATAGGCATCGCCCGTAACAATGATGATGTCGCAACTGTCCCACCCTAATTGAGTCATTTCTTCGCGACTCATGGGTAAAAACGGGGCTACACCAAAACGTGCCGCCCAGAACTTCCTGTAGCTGCCCAATGGTTTGGCATCACGCGGGAACAGGGAGACGTCGGCGTAAGAGGTCATATTGTTGCTAACTGATTGATTTCTAGTACTTTACACGCTTACGGCGCGAAAAAAGACAGAGAGGAAGGATGAAAATAAAAAAGCCAACTGCAAGAGTTGGCTTTTTATCAAAACTGGTCGGGGCGGTGGGATTCGAACTCACGACCCTCTGCTCCCAAAGCAGATGCGCTACCAGGCTGCGCTACGCCCCGAAGACAAAGATCATAACAGAATTCGTGATTCTCCGCTAACCGGAGAAATCCTCCGATTAGCCAAATCGACCGGTAATGTAGTCTTCAGTTTCCTTCTTGCGCGGTTTGATGAAAATCTGGCTGGTTTCGCCAAACTCCATCAGTTCACCCAGGTACATATATGCGGTGAAGTCCGAGCAGCGGGCAGCCTGTTGCATATTGTGGGTGACGATCACGACCGTATAGTCTTTTTTGAGCTCTGCAATGAGTTCTTCGATTTTGGCGGTCGAAATAGGGTCAAGAGCCGAACAAGGCTCATCGAGCAAAAGAACTTCAGGCTTGATCGCCACGCCACGCGCAATGCATAAACGCTGCTGTTGCCCCCCGGACAAACTATTTCCACTTTGGTGCAACTTGTCTTTCACTTCATTCCATAGGGCAGCCTTGGTCAAGGCCCATTCGACACGTTCTTCCATCTGGCCTTTGCTCAAACGTTCGAACAACTTCACCCCGAAAGCGATGTTATCGAAAATGCTCATGGGGAAAGGAGTCGGTTTTTGAAACACCATGCCCACTTTCGCACGCAACAAGGAAATATCCGTTTTGGTCGTCAGCAGATTCTCGCCATCCAATACGATTTCGCCCTCGGCGCGCTGTCCGGGGTACAGCTCAAACATGCGGTTGAATGTGCGCAATAGTGTCGATTTACCGCAACCGGAAGGTCCGATAAATGCCGTCACTTTATTTTCCGCAATCGACATGTTGATGTTGCGCAGAGCGTGAAATTGGCCGTAATAAAAATTCAGGTTGTTGACCTCGATTTTCGAACGGTTCGCTACGTTGTTTGCAATGGTATCCATGTTCAGTATCGTTTTGGTTAACTGATTTTGATCAATCATCAGTGTTTACGGAATAAGTTACGAGCGATGATATTGAGCACGAGCACGGCTAGCGTGATCAGCGTCGCACCCGCCCAGGCCAGCGTGTTCCAATCTTTGAAGGGACTGGCGGCGAACTGGAAAATCACAACCGGTAAATTGGCAAGTGGCTTGTTCATATCGAACGACATGAACTGGTTATTTAATGCGGTAAACAACAATGGAGCCGTCTCTCCCGCAACACGCGCAACAGCAAGCAACACTCCGGTAATGATGCCCGAACGCGCGGCGCGATAACAAACCATCACAATCATGCGCCACTTGGGACACCCGAGAGCAAAGCAGGCCTCACGCAATCCGTTAGGCACCAGCATCAGCATGTTGTCGGTCGTGCGGACCACGACGGGTATCACCAGAATAGCCAGGGCAAATGCACCCGCCCAACCGGAATAATGACCGACCTGAGAAACATAAACAGCATAAATAAACAGACCGATCACAATCGATGGCGCCGAGAGCAACACATCATTCAAGAATCGGGTGGCAGGAGCCAACCAGCCTCGCTGACCGTATTCGGCCAGATAAGTACCGGCGAGAATTCCGATTGGCGTCCCTATCAGCGTACCCATTCCCACCATGACCAAACTGCCCAGGATCGCGTTGAGCAGACCGCCTGCCTGCCCCGGAGGAGGTGTGCTTTCTGTCAGCAGCGAAAGCGAAATCGCGCTTCCACCTTTGATGAGCAGCACAAGCAAAATCCAGCACAACCAGAACAGTCCGAATATAAGGGCCGCCATCGACAAGCCGATCATAATCCGATTGGTCAGGCGACGCCCTCTATATACCCAATTGTCTGAATTAATGGCGGACGCCGGCGGTTTGAGAGTCGTTTTGATGGTGATATTCATGACTTCTTGCCTTCAGATTTTTCCATGCGCAACAACATCATCTTTGCCAATGCCAAAACAATCGTAGTGATCAGAAATAGAATCAGACCCAGTTCGATCAGGGCTGATTTTTGCAGGCCACCTGCTTCGTTGAACTCGTTAGCCAATGCGGAGGCGATCGAATTGCCCGGATCGAAAAACGAGCCCGGCATACGGAAAGCGTTACCGATAACAAAGGTCACCGCCATCGTTTCGCCAAGCGCTCTGCCCAGGCCAAGCATGATGCCCCCGATGACGCCAGAACGCGTAAACGGCAACACGACCTTCCACATCACTTCCCAGGTAGATCCGCCCAGACCATATGCAGACTCTTTGAGCATGGGCGGGACGATTTCGAACACATCACGCATCACCGCAGCAATAAATGGCGTAATCATGATCGACAGGATCAATCCGGCCGTAAAAATACCGATACCGAAAGGTGCGCCGGAAAACATCCAGCCAATTCCAGGCAAGGGACTTAATACACTGATCAAGCCTGGTTGAACGTATTCCTGAAAAAAAGGAACAAAAACAAACAAACCCCACATGCCGTAGATGATCGATGGAATCGCGGCAAGCATTTCAATCGCTGTGCCAATTGGCCGTCTCATCCAGGCAGGGGCTAATTCGGTCAAAAACATCGCTATACCGAAAGAAACCGGTATAGCGACTGACAGAGCCACAAAAGAAGTCAACAATGTGCCCATGACCGGAACGAGTGCGCCAAACTCACCCTGAACCGGATCCCATTCGTTGGTCCAGAGAAACGAAAGACCGTACTTGGACAGCGTTTCCTGGCTTCCGTATATCAGCGAAATCATGATGGCAGCCAGCAGGCTGAACACCAGAAACGCAAAAATACGCGTCACATGCTTGAAAAGTGCATCTTGCAAGGTTTGTGAGAGGATTTTCATGGGCGGATCATTTACTTCAACAATGGCTGGCCATCAGCTTTAAGATTTGCTTTCCAGGCGGCACGGATCTTGTCGGTCACGTCCTTGGGCAGAGGGACATAATCCAGATCAGCGGCGGTCTTGGCGCCTTTCTCGAACGCCCAGTCAAAGAAGGCAACGGTGGCGCGTCCATTATCGGCTTTGGCCTGATCCTTGTACATCACGATAAAAGTGGCACTCGTAACCGGCCATGAATCCGCACCAGGCTGGTCGGTCAGTACAACACCCATGCCGGGCTGACTTTCCCATTTTGCGTTTGCGGCTGCGGCGGCAAACGACTTCTGTTCAGGCTGAACGAAGTTGCCGGCCTGGTTCTTAACTTGCGTCCAGGACAATGCGTTTTGCTTGGCATAGGCGTATTCGACATAGCCGATCGAATTCTTCAATTGTTTTACATACGCAGCAACGCCTTCGTTACCCTTGCCACCCTGACCTGCGGGCCACTTGACCGCTTTGCCTTCGCCAACTTTTTCTTTCCAGTCGGGTGAAACCTTGGCGAGATAATTAGTCCAACCGAAAGTTGTGCCCGAACCATCCGAACGGTGTACCACCACAATCGCGCTTGAGGGCAACTTCACATCCGGGTTCAAAGACTGGATGGCCGGGTCGTTCCACATTTTGATTTTGCCAAGATAGATGTCAGCAATCACCGTGCCGGTCAACTTAAGCTGACCAGGCTTGACGCCTTCAATATTGACCACGGGAACCGTTCCGCCAATGACTGCGGGAAACTGCAACAAACCGATCTTGTCGAGTTGCTCACCTTTCATCGGATCGTCCGTTGCGCCAAAGTCGACTGTCTTGGCCGTGATCTGCTGAACACCACCGCCTGAACCGATCGACTGATAGTTGACTGCCTTGCCGGTGGCAGATTTATAGTCGGCAGCCCACTTTGCATAGATCGGGAAAGGAAATGTCGCACCTGCGCCAGTAATATCGGTTGCATTGGCGGAAAAAACAGCAGCACCTAACAACAAGCCAGCTGAAATTTTGAGTATTGCGCGCTTCATCATTTGCGTTACCTTTTCGTTCGAAAAAAAACAGAAACTACAAGAATGAAGACATCATATGTGTCAAAAGTGACGGGATTATGACAGTCACAAACTAAAAAAGCCTCATTGAGGCTTTTTTAGTTTTAAGCAAATTAAGTCGTAACCAATTGATTTAATTATGATTACCCAACAAATTCATTAATTTTTGGTGCAAATTAAAGGCTTGCCGCCGGCTGCGTAACTTTGCGTAGTCTCCGTCGGGTTGTTGCAGCCATGCCAAGCGATTGTCTTTGAGCGCATAGGTAAAAGCCTCGTCGATGACGCGTTTTTTAAGTGCCTTATCCAACACGGGAAAGGCAAGTTCAACTCGGCGAAAAAAGTTTCGATCCATCCAGTCGGCAGAGGAAAGGTAAACAGATTCCTGACCGTTGTCATAGAAATAAAACACCCTTGAGTGCTCAAGAAAACGGCCGATGATCGATCTCACAGTGATGTTTTCTGACAGTCCCGGCACGCCGGCGCGCAAAGCGCAAACGCCACGGATAATCAAATCAATTTTTACGCCCGCCTGACTGGCTTTATAAAGCTCCTGAATAACGGTAGGCTCAAGTAGTGAATTCATTTTGGCCATGATGCGCGACTTTTTACCGGCCCTGGCGGCCCTGGCCTCAGCCCGGATCATCGCTACCACTGATTCATGCAATGTGAATGGAGACTGCAATAGATATTTAAGTGAACGTCTCGCCCCCAGCCCAGTTAATTGCGAAAACACTTTATCCATATCCTCGCACAGCTTGGGCTCGGCCGTCAGCAAACCGAAATCGGTATACAAGCTTGCGGTGCGGGGGTGGTAATTGCCGGTTCCGAGATGTCCGTATCGACGGATACGACCTTTTTCGCGACGTAATACCAGCGCCATCTTTGCGTGAGTTTTGTGTCCGACGACACCGTAAATCACATGCGCACCGACCTCTTCAAGCTTGGACGCCCAGTTGATATTCGTCTGTTCATCGAAACGCGCCATCAACTCCACCACCACGGTCACTTCCTTGCCTGCTTTAGCGGCTACAAGCAACAATCGCATCAATTCGGAATCTTCACCGGTTCTATAAATCGTCTGCTTGATCGCGACAACATCCGGATCAAATGCGGCGGCGGTCAAAAAATCGATGACCGGCTGGAAGGATTGGTAAGGATGGTGCAAAAGTCGATCCGCTTTGGCGATTGCTTCGAAAATCGCAGAGGGGCGATTAGCCAATGCATCAAAAGGCGCAGGCACCGGGCCGCGGAACTCGGGAAACAACAGGTCCGGACGCTTAACCAACGTGCACAGCTGCATCAGGCGCATCAAATTTGCGGGTCCGTTGACGCGATACGTATCTTCACGCGTCAAGGAAAACTCCTTCTGAAGAAAGGCCTCGATATGAGGAGGAGTCAACTGATCGATTTCCAGTCGCACCGCCATACCAAAGTTGCGCTGTGATAATTCTCCTTGCAAGGCCTGGCGCAAATTGGTGACTTCTTCTTCGTCCACGAACAAATCGCTGTTTCTGGTGACGCGCCACTGATAGCAGCCCTGCATCTCCATGCCCGGAAACAACTCGCCGACAAACGCTCTCAATAGCGAAGTCAGCAGGATGAATCCGTTTGGAACACCCGAAATAGCCGGCGGCATTTTCATCAGCCGCGGCAAGGCTCGTGGCGCCTGAACGATTGCGATGGTCGACTTTCGACCGAAGGCATCCTCTCCGGACAACGGCACAATGAAATTCAGACTTTTGTTGTAAACCCTTGGAAAAGGATGAGCAGGATCCAGTCCGATTGGAGTCAATAGTGGCATGACATCGCGCATAAACACTTCATGCGCCCAAGCAGACTGCGCTTCATCCCATTCGGACGCATGGTGCAATATGACCCCCTCGGCTTTCAACAAGGGATAAATGTGATCATTGAGTACCGAATACTGCTTGGTCACCATCTCATGCACCACCAACTGCACCTGTTCGAACGCCTCCGCCGCGGTGAGTCCGTCCGGACCTTTTAAATTGGGTTCCTGCGCCTGTTGAGCCTTCAAACTGGAGACTCTGATCTCGAAAAACTCATCCAGATTCGAACTGACAATACAGACATAACGCAATTTTTCCAGCAGCGGCGTGTCGGGATGCTCCGCCATCGCCAGAACGCGCTCGTTGAACTTGAGCAAGGACAATTCGCGATTCAGCAGCAAAGGTTCGGATTTTTTGCGTATGGGTGCAGTTTTTATTTCTGAAGTATTCACTTTCGATTTCAATTGTTAAGTTGATTCTGTTCTTCTTGTACTCTACTCAGATGACAGATATATAACAAGATACCCTTTTATAATAGGCTCCATCGTATTTTTGGTTGCACAGCATGGAACACCTTCTGGCCGCAGTCGATTTAGGCTCAAATAGTTTTAGGCTATCTATCGGGCGGGTTGCCGAACAAAACGGAGCAAAGCATATCTATCAAATCGACCGGATGAAGGAAACCGTTCGATTGGCGGCGGGTCTGGATGCAGCCAAGATGCTTAACGAAGAATCCATCTCCCGTTGCGTCGAAGTATTGAAATTATTTGGCGATAGACTGCGCAGCTTTCATCCTGACCGCGTGCGTGCGGTTGCAACCAATACATTTCGAGTTGCGCGTAACGTGGCCGATTTTCTTCCGCGTGCAGAAGAAGCGCTTGGTTTTCCGATCGAAGTCATCGCCGGGCGCGAAGAAGCTCGTCTCATTTATGCGGGTGTCAGCCATACCTTGCCGATCAATGCCGAAAAACGTCTGGTGATCGATATCGGAGGCGGCTCGACCGAGGTCATCATCGGCAAGGGGGATGACCCTATACTGCTTTCATCTCTTTACATGGGTTGCGTCAGCTACAGCCGCCAGTTTTTTCCGAATGGCGTGATCGACGCTCAATCCATGAAAATGGCGGAAGTCGCCGCGCGCCGTGAAATCGAAGTCATCACCAAGCCATATCGCAAACAAGGCTGGGACACGGCTATCGGATCATCCGGAACTGCAAAAGCACTCTATGCCATTCTGACCGAAGGGGGCCTGTCTAAAGATGGCATCACCCGCGAAGGGCTGGAAAGACTCAAAACGAAACTGATTCGCGCGGGCAAAGTCGTGCCTCATGATTTGCCCGGAATCAAGCTTGAGCGGGCAGACGTTCTGACCGGTGGACTCGCCATCATGAGCGCGTTTTTCGATGAAATGGGCGTCGACGTCATGAAACCCGGTGATGGCGCGCTGAGACTTGGTGTACTCGTCGATTTGGCCGGTCGCGAAGAAGAGCACGATCGCCGGGACGAGTCCGTCAAAGCGTTCATGAAACGCTACCACGTGGATCCCCGCCAGGCGTTACGCGTCAAAAAGTGCGCCCTCAGCCTGTACGACAGTATCTATCCTGATAAAAAAGCTTTGGATGAAATGCGACACGCCCTCAGTTGGGCTGCCGATTTGCACGAAGTTGGCATGTCGATTGCCCTGAACGGCTACCACAAGCACAGCGCCTACATTCTAAATAATGCGGACATGCCGGGCTTCTCCAGAGTCGACCAATCCCAGCTCGGCTTGTTGACACTGGTACATACCGGAAAACTCGGAAAGGCCCAGGCTTTGGTCAAGACGCGCGACCAGTGGCTTCTTATCCTGTGCTTGCGACTTGCAGTCTTGCTGTGTCGTCGTCGAGTCGATATAGCGAAGCTGCCCTTAACCGTTGCAGTCAAGGGCAATTCGATCGTCACGCGTGTTGACAAGAAGTGGCTGGCCACACATCCTTTGACGGACTTCTCACTTCACAACGAGGAATCAGAATGGAGCAAAGTGGGATTCGACTTCGAACTGATTCCGGTCTGAACCGAATGATCGGAATCACTCTCAACTCTGGTTAGTCAATTTGTCAAAGCCGAAATGACGGCGATATCGGCTACCCATATTGCTCACCGACAATAGCATCGGAAAATCAGCTGTATTGAAATCGGGATCCCATGCGGGCTCACCGCATATTCTCGCCCCCAGCTTCAGATAACCATTCAACAGAGCCGGCATCTCCGCCGGCAGGTCGCTATCTAACATTTCGACCGGATATTTATGCAATGGAACAACTTTCGCTTTCGTCGTATGCAAAGTCTTTTCACGTACCTCGCGCCACACGCGCGCAGCAGTGACGCCATCATCGCGCAAGCTCACGCTGGCACAACCGAAAATGTGCTCGTAACGTCCTTGCTTGAGAATTTCCGCCAGTCCACTCCACAGCATCATCAGAACGCCGCCTTTTCTATATTCTGGATCGATACAGGCGCGACCGAACTCCACTAGATTCTGACGAATATCGCCCAACCCATCCAAATTAAACTCCTGCTCTGAGTAGTAACCACCAGCTTGCTTTGCCTGCAAGGGAGTCAAAACACGATATGTTCCGACAATGCGATCAGAGCCAAGTTCACGAACCATCAGATGCTCGCACCAAGGGTCGAAATCATCACGATCGATTCCTTCGGAAGCATCGCCAATCATCGCACCGTACTCGGTGCTGAACACATCAAAACGAAGCCGTTGGATAGACTCGATTTCTTCGGATGTTCGGGCCAACCCAACAACCAAGCCACCCTGAGCCTCACTGGCATTCGGAATGGTAAAAAAACTGGATGTACTGCGTACGAGTTCGAGCATGTCACCGTCCTCCTGTCATGTCGACAGTTTGAACAATCGACATTGCAGGAGGGTGACAGAAAAATGAAGGTTTTATTAAATGAAGTTCGGAAACGCTCTCGATCCGAGGCCGCGGATTTATCGACTCAAATCGACTGCAGTGAGCATCTCTATGCCTCTGTTAGCCAATTCCTGACTCTCGGCTTCAACCATGAGTCTCAACTTAGGCTCCGTACCGGAAGCGCGTATGAGCACGCGCCCGGAGTCACCCAGCATGGTTTCGACTGCTTGCTGGGCGGACATCAATCCTGCGTGATTTTTCCAATCGACACCTTCGGTTAACGGCACATTGACCATCAGTTGTGGATACATGCGCAGATCGGACAACCATTGCGATAAAGATTCGCCGCTGCGTTTTAAAGCAGCCAGCACTTGAAGGCCAGCGATAATACCGTCACCCGTTGTATGACAGTCCAGACAAAGCAGATGTCCGGAGCTCTCTCCACCGTAAAGCCACCCGCGCTGACGCAACTGCTCCAGCACATAACGATCACCGACTTGAGCGCGCTCGAATCCGATACCCAGCTTTTTGATCTGGCGCTCAAAACCATAATTGGTCATCAAGGTGCCCACTACCCCCTCGACGGGTCCTCTCATCATGCGCTCGCGAACAACGGCATATAAAAGCTCGTCACCGTTATAAACACGACCCTGCGCGTCCACCATCTGAATCCGGTCGGCATCTCCATCCAGTGCTATACCCAAATCCGCGCCCTGTGCCTTCACTTCCTGAGCCAGACTATCCGGATGCAAAGCGCCGACACCTTCATTGATGTTAAAGCCATTGGGTGAAACGCCCACTGCATGCACCTGCGCACCCAGCTCTCTGAACACATGTGGGGCAATATGATACGCGGCACCGTTAGCTGCATCGACGACCAGCTTGAGTCCATCCAAATCCAGATCGGAAGGAAAAGTGCTTTTGCAAAACTCGATGTAGCGCCCGGGGGCATCATCGATACGACGGGCCCGACCAACCTGCTCCGAACTCACGCACTGCATCGGCTCATCCAGTGCGGCTTCAATCGCCTCTTGCGTTGCATCGGGCAACTTCATCCCCTGGGACGAAAAGAACTTGATACCGTTGTCATGATAAGGATTGTGGGATGCGCTAATCACAATCCCTGCTGCAAGGCGCCAAGTCCTTGTCAGATAAGCGACTGCGGGAGTCGGTAACGGTCCGGCCAATAAAACTTCAACGCCAGCAGAGGCGAACCCTGCTTCCAGCGCCGATTCGAGCATATAGCCGCTGATACGGGTATCTTTACCGATTAGTACTGTAGGACGCCCGCGTTTGGTCGAGTGCTCTTTGGCTAATACTTTGCCGGCGGCATATCCTAGCCTTAATGCGAATTCGGCATTGATGACATCGCCACCCACCAGACCGCGCACGCCATCAGTACCGAAATATTTTTTCTTACTCATTGTTATCGCCTCTTTCTTCCACCGCTTGCCAGACATCCAGCGCATCCTTTGTCGCTGCCACATCATGCACACGAATGATCGCCGCACCACGCGCAACACCCGCCAAAGCTGCGGCGATGCTACCGGCCAGCCTTTGATCAACCGATCGGCCGGTGATTGCGCCTATCATCGATTTACGAGAAACACCCAAAAGAACAGGATACGAAAGCTTCACGATTCGATTCAATTCGCGAAGCAACACATAGTTCTGCCGAACCGTCTTGCCGAATCCAAAGCCGGGATCCAGCGTCAATCTATTTTTCTGCACCCCAAGCTCGATCAACTGATGTGCCTGCCCAAGCAAGTATTGCTCGACCTCAGCCACAACGTCTCCGTACTGAGGATTCACTTGCATCGTTCTTGGCTCGCCTTGCATATGCATGATACAGACGCCGCAGTTTGCGTGTTTCGCCACGATGGCTTGAGATCGCGAATCACTGAAGCCGGTCACATCATTAATCATGTCCGCACCGGCATCCAGAACGGCGCGCATCACTTCGGGTTTGCAGGTGTCGACTGATAGCGCCACAGGTTCGTCGCGTAGTGCGCGAACCACCGGGACAACGCGCGCAAGCTCGTCATCAATCGAAACAGCGCTAGCGCCGGGTCGGGTGGATTCACCACCGATATCGATCATATCGGCGCCTTCTTTTATCAAGGCATGCGCATGATCGATTGCACTCTGCACGGTCGCATGTTCACCACCATCCGAAAAGGAATCCGGCGTGACATTCACGATGCCCATTAAAAGCGGGCGCTTGAGCATGAACTCGAAGCGCCCGCATAACCACTTATCCGACATTCAGGTCAAACCCCGGAGCGATCAGACTGCAGCAGCCGTGTCGCTGGAAGTCGCACCCGGAGCGGTTCCGGTAGGCGTATCCGAAGAGTCGGAGGGACCTTGCGGAACTTTGGGAGGACGTGGAGGACGCCCCTCGATAATGTCGTTGATCTGATCCGAATCGATTGTTTCCCATTCAAGCAACGCTTTAGTCATAATTTCGACTTTGTCACGCTGAGCTTCGAGAATCGAACGTGCCACCGCATACTGCTCATCGATGATTTTGCGAATCTGGGCGTCGACTTTTTGCAGGGTCGCCTCGGACATGTTTGTCGTCTTGGTGACGCTACGACCCAAAAACACTTCGCCTTCGTTTTCGGCATAAACCATTGGACCAAGCTCGGTCGTCATGCCATAACGGGTCACAATGTCACGGGCAATGGCGGTCGCGCGTTCAAAATCGTTTGAAGCACCTGTAGTCATCTGATTCATGAACAGTTCTTCAGCGATACGTCCACCAAACAACACGGCAATCGTGCAAAGCAAGCGCTCTTTGTCCATGCTGTAGCGATCACCTTCGGGCAACTGCATGGTCACGCCAAGAGCACGCCCGCGGGGGATGATCGTGACCTTATGTACAGGATCGGTCTTGGGCAACATGCGTGCAACAATCGCATGACCCGACTCATGGTAGGCCGTATTGCGACGTTCTTCTTCGGGCATCACGATCGAGCGACGCTCTGCACCCATGATGATCTTGTCCTTAGCTTTTTCGAAGTCGGACATGTCGACAGTGCGACCATTACGGCGCGCCGCGAACAATGCTGCTTCGTTGACCAGGTTTGCCAGATCGGCGCCCGAAAAGCCGGGGCAACCACGCGCCAACACATGTGCATCGACGTTTTGGGCAATCGGAACCTTACGCATGTGCACTTTGAGGATCTGCTCACGACCACGAATATCGGGAAGCGGCACCACTACCTGACGATCAAAGCGGCCTGGGCGCAACAGCGCCGGATCAAGCACGTCCGGACGGTTTGTCGCAGCGATCACGATAACGCCTACACCCGACTCGAAGCCATCCATCTCGACCAGCATCTGGTTCAGAGTCTGCTCACGTTCGTCATTGCCACCACCCAAGCCTGCACCGCGTTGACGACCAACCGCATCGATTTCATCAATGAAGATAATGCAAGGGGAATGCTTCTTTGCGTTTTCGAACATGTCGCGCACTCGCGCGGCACCGACACCAACGAACATTTCGACGAAGTCGGAACCCGAAATGCTGAAGAACGGAACCTTGGCTTCTCCGGCAATCGCTTTGGCGAGCAATGTTTTACCGGTACCGGGCGAACCCACCATCAGCACGCCTCGGGGGATGCGACCACCGAGCTTCTGAAATTTGCTTGGATCACGAAGAAAATCGACGAGTTCCTGCACATCCTCTTTTGCCTCATCGCATCCGGCCACATCCGCAAACGTGATGGAGTTGCTGCTCTCGTCAAGCATGCGGGCACGGGATTTGCCAAAACTAAACGCCCCGCCCTTGCCACCACCCTGCATCTGGCGCATGAAAAACACCCAAACGCCGATCAGCAACAACATCGGAAACCACGAGACAAAAATACTCATCAGAAACGATGGCTCTTCGCGCGACTTGCCTGACACTTGCACGCCGGCCTTCATCAGATCAGACACCATCCACAAATCGCCCGGGGACGTCAACGTGTAAGAGCGACCAGAATCAGGTGTGACATGCAATACATCGCCCTGGACGTCCACCCGGCGCACTTTGCCGGCTTTGGCGTCGTCCATGAACTGTGTATAGCTCACGCCGTCCTGAGACTGGCTGCGTCCATCGAATTGTTTAAAAACCGTGAACAGCACCAGACCGATCACGATCCAGACCGCAACTTTTGAAAAGGAATTGTTCAAGGCCGATCTCCTGCTTGTAATTCCGACAAGCGATAACCCTATTGGCCTACAGGGAATTTCGCAAATTAGCAATAGCTTGATTCTACCCTTTATCCGAGGGATCACCGAGCGATGCCGGGTTATTCAAGTAACAAACTCTTATCTATCCTTCATTGCCTTTTAAGACCTTTTGCGATCAGGAAAGTTTCGGAAGACCGAGGTCTAGAGGCTTTTGGCTTAAGTTCAACCACTCGCTTGAAATGCCGCTTAAAACTTTCAACAATCTGAGAAAAACCACTTCCATGAAAGGCTTTGACAATCAATGCACCTTCAGGTTTGAGGTGCAAAAGCGAAAATTCAAGAGCCAAATCGCAAATATGTTGAATTCTGGCCGAGTCTGCGCTGCCAACACCGGACAAGTTCGGAGCCATATCGGACATCACCAGGTCAACGGGACATCCTTCCAGAGTCTTATTCATCTGCTCCAGCACCTCATCCTCGGTGAAATCACCCTGAATAAACTCCACCCCGGCAATCGGCTCCATCGGCAAAATATCCATTGCCAGGATTCGGCCATCAATGACCCCCTCTTTTCCGACCAGACGCTCTCTGGCAACCTGAGACCAGCTTCCGGGAGTCGATCCCAGATCCACCACGACATTCCCCTTGCGTAAAAGCTTCTCGGCATCCAGAATTTCAGTCAGTTTGAAGGCGGCACGCGCCCGATAGCCCTTTTGTTGGGCCAACTTTACGAATGGGTCATTAATATGCTGCATGACCCATTCTTTGGAAAATTTGTTTTTAGCCATTACCGTACAATAACCCCTATGACTACTATGGAACTTACCCCTCGCGAGCGCAGCGCGCTTCGTGCCGCAGCCCATCCGTTGCGCCCGGTTGTCCTGATCGGGGATAACGGACTGACAGAGGCCGTGCTCAAAGAAATCGACTTAAACCTTTCCGTCCACGAACTGATCAAGGTTCGCGCGGGTACCGCCGATCGCCAGGCTCGTGATGAAATGCTCGCCACGATTTGCGAAACGCTATCTTGCGCAGCCGTGCATCATCTTGGCAAAATGCTGATTTTGTACCGTTTCGGCTCCAAAGGCACATATCTTAAACCCGAAGCCAAGACTGCGGATCCATCAAAACGCAAGGCAAGTGAACCGCACACGCCCAAAAAACTGGCGGCACAAGGTAAAAAACTTGAAAAGCCGACCCGGCGCACCCGTGCCGAACGCGATGCCCCTATTGAAGAAACCAAAGGCCGGCCAACGGTTTTCAGCTCGGACAGGCCTGCACGGCCAACCACCCGTGCGACCAAAGATCCCGGTCACGGCATACCGAGACGTAGCGCCTTGTCTTTGCGTGCCGGTGCTCGCCGCGGCACACTGGGGGCCACAACGCGTCGTCGGGCCCCGGTCAAGCGTTAACGTCAAATATATTTAACGCTAATCACTTCATACTCGCGCACTCCCGAAGGTGCTTTGACATCTACAACATCACCTTCGTGTTTGCCAATCAAAGAGCGGGCGACCGGACTCGATACCGAAATCAGATTGTGACGAATATCGGCCTCGAGATCACCTACGATTTGATACGTCACTTTTTCGCCAGTTTCCAGATCCTCGATTTCGACTGTAGCGCCAAAAACAACACGACCGTCGGCATCAATTGAAGTCGGATCAATCAACTGGGCATTCGAAAGCGTGCTGTCGAGCTCTGCGATACGACCTTCAATAAAGCCCTGACGTTCGCGAGCAGCATCGTATTCGGCGTTTTCAGACAAGTCGCCTTGGGCGCGCGCCTCGGCGATCGCATTAATCACGGCAGGACGTTCGACATGCTTGAGTCGATGTAATTCAGCTTGCAAACGCTCGGCCCCGCGCACAGTAAGAGGAAGAGTGGACATGATTATTTCCCAAAAAAAGCAAAACCCCGGCTCGGGTCGGAACCGGGGCAGAGACTAGAAGTCTCTATTGTGAGCAATCTTGCAAGCAATTGCAAGTTCACTCTGATTTGCGCTTAGGTTCGAATGCAGTTGAAGGGAGCGAGACTATGCAAAATCGCTGGAAATATCGGACATCGAACCAGCAGAAATAATTTCACCTTTCTCAAGAACATAGCCACGATCACAGACTAGCCCGGCAAAAGGCAGATTTTGCTCGGAAAGCAAAATACTCACACCTTGTTTCTTGAGGCTCAAGACCATTTGAACCATTTGCTCCACAATCACAGGTGCCACCCCTTCAGATGGCTCATCCAAAAGAAGAAGTAAAGGGTTACCCATGAGTGTGCGCGCTACGCTCAACATTTGTTGCTCTCCGCCACTCATCCGCCCACCCGGTCTTGTCGGCATCTTTTCAAGATTCGGAAATAATTCAAACAATTTTTCCTTATCCCAGAATGGTGCTACTGAACCATCGGGCCAAAACCTTTGAGGCTGACGCCCCACTTCCAGATTTTCAAGCACTGTCAGATCCGTGAATATTCGACGATCCTCAGGTACATAACCCAGCCCGCAAGCTGCTATTCGGTGCGTTGGCCAGCGGGAAACATCTTGCCCCAGCCAGGACACCTGACCGTTTCGCCGATCAGTCAACCCCATGATTGCCTTGAACAGCGTGGATTTACCCGCGCCATTCGATCCAAGTAAAGCTACAACCTCGCCTCGGTAAATTTGAAGATTCACATTGAACAGAGATTGCGCCGGTCCGTGCCACGCGCACAAATCACTCACAGCGAGAATCGGTTGATTATTCATCACTCACGCCCCGAGCGGTTGCCGATTTCAATCCACTTACGACACCACTGCCGAAATACACTTCCCGCACCAAAGCATTTTCACGCACAGCCTCAGGCGAACCCTGAGCAATCAATCGACCTCGGGCCAAAACAATCATTCGATCAGCATGTGCAAACACAACATCCATACTGTGTTCAGTAAACAGGACTGCGATGTTGCGCTCAGTGGCCAGTCGACGCGTCAAAATCATTAGATCACTCCGCTCCCTGGATGCCATGCCGGCGGTGGGTTCATCCATCAGCAACAAAGCCGGATCATTACTTAACGCAATCGCGAGTTCCACACGCTTATTGTCGCTATAGGCCAATTCATGACAAGCCCGATCGGCCTGATCGACCATGCCCACTTGCTCAAGCAAGGCCAGCGCACGCCCCCGATATAAACCCGCAGCTGAGCGCAGGAATCCGAATACTTTTCTTTCATGAGACAGCAATGCGATCTGTACATTTTCAACTACGGTCAAGCTGGAAAAGGTGTGCGCGATCTGAAAGGTTCGACCCACTCCAAGACGCCAGATTCCTCTGGTCGATCGACCAATCAATTCATTTTTCAGCAAACGGATCGAGCCTTGATCGGCGCGAATCTGTCCATTGATCATATTGAAAAGGGTAGACTTTCCGGCACCGTTCGGACCGATCAACGCCAGCATCTCTCCGGCCTTTAATTCGAAGCTGACATCATCCACAGCCCGGACGCCTCCAAAAAATTTGGAGACATGCTCAACAATCAGAAGGCTCATGAGTCGCCCCGTGCCGCATAATGCCTGAGCGACTTGGCATAACCGGCGATCCCTTGCGGAAACAACAAAACCAGCAACAAAATCAATCCACCCAACAAAGCTCGCCAATACTCCGCATGACGGGCAACGGTATCATGAAGCCAAGTGAAGCCAACCGCCCCCACCACGGGTCCCGACAAGCTCTGGATTCCGCCAAGCAAAACCATGACAAGCGCATCGACTGATTTTCCGACATGCAAACTTTCGGGGGAAATCCCCCCCTTTGAAAATACGTAGAGCGCACCGGCAAGGCCGGCGAATAATCCCGCCAATATGAACGCCACCCATTGCACCGTTTTGACATCGATTCCGATAGCTTCGGCGCGAATGGATGAATCTCGCGCAGCGCGCAAGGCCAGGCCAAATGGAGCGAACAAGATACGCCTCAACAACCAGACGCTTGCACCAACAAACATTAAGGTCAACAAGTAATAGCGATTTTTATCCGACAACCATGTTGACGGCCATATCCCCGTCAGGCCGTTGGAGCCCCCGGTGAAATCATCCCATTGAAAGACAATCGACCAAGTAATCTGGGCAAACGCCAATGTCAGCATAGCCAGATAGACTCCAGTCAATCTCACGCTAAACCAGCCGAAAAGCACTGCCCCTAAAACAGCGGCGATCGGACCAGCCAGTAAAGCGAACTCCATGCTGACGCCTGCCGAGCGCAACATCAACGCGGCGCCATAGGCGCCCAAACCGAAATATGCGGCATGGCCAAAAGAATGCATTCCGCCCGGCCCCATGATGAAATGCAGGCTTGTCGCGAATAAAACCGCGACAAGCAAATCGATTCCCAATACCATCAAATAAGGTGTCGATGCCGTTAGCCATGGCATCGCGAACAGAACAACAAACAACACGCCTACCCAGACTTTGAAGGCAACCCCTGAAGCTCTCAACGCAGGTTCAGGCATTCCTACATTTCTGGTTGCCGCCTGCTCACGCCCCATCAATCCCCAGGGTCGCCATACTAGTACTGCAGCCATCACAAGAAACTCAACGACAAGCGTCAATTTCGAAAACGAAATATCGATACCGAATACATTCACGATACCCAACCAGATGCAGACAGCCTTGATTTCGGAAATCAATAATGAAGCAACGAAAGCGCCGGGAATGGACCCCATCCCTCCCACAACTACAACAACAAAGGCCGCGCCAATCGTTGTCATGTCCATATCCAGATTGGCTGGTTCGCGCGGTAGTTGCAGTGCTCCACCCAGCCCAGCCAATAAGGCACCTAACGCAAATACCCCGGTAAACAACCAGGCCTGATTCACGCCTAGTGCAGCGACCATTGTGCGATCCTGTGTTGCGGCACGAATCAGCGTACCCCACCGCGTCCGTCTCAATAAGATCCAAAGCAGCATTAGTAAAACAGGCCCGATCAGGATCAGAAACAAATCGTATTGAGGAAACCGGCGCCCTAATATTTCGACAGACCCCTTCAATCCGGGCGCACGAGGGCCAAGCAGTTCTTGCGGCCCCCAGATCCACAACACCACATCCTTCAGCACCAGCACCAGGGCAAAGGTCGCCAGCAATTGGAATAATTCGGGAGCGGGATAAACACGTCGCATTAGCGACATTTCAATGACTACGCCAATCAATCCCACGACCAGTGGCGCAAGAAGTAATGCTGGCCAAAAACCCAAAACAGGCTCGAATTGTTTGACCATCGAATAGGCGATGTAAGTGCCCAGCATGAAAAAGGAGCCATGGGCAAAATTGACGATTCGGGTCACGCCAAAAATGAGCGAAAGGCCTGCCGACACCAGAAATAGAGATGACGCTGAGGCCAGTCCGTTAAGTAACTGAACGAGAAAGCCCGAAAGATCCATTTGAGATCAACATCAGTCCTGAGGACGCCATTGCTGCACTTGCTTGTCGCTTGGAAGAAATTTAGCACCGTCCATATAACGGAATCCTTCCATCACCCCTTTGCCGTCAACGTTTTTCGTGCGTCCGACATAACTACCCATCGTGGACTGATGATCCAGCGCACGATAAGTGATGGGGCCAACAGGAGAAGGTAATGTCAACCCTTTGAATGCAGCAATCAATTTTTCGGTATCAGTGCTTTGCGCTTTTTTAATGCCAGCGGCCAAAGACATGATCGCACTGTAGCCAATGATCGAACCTTGTCTTGGATAGTCTTTAAAGCGCTCCTGGTAGGCTTTCACAAAAGCTTGATGTTCGGGAGTCTGAATCCCATACCATGGGTAACCGGTTACAAGCCAGCCATTCGGGGTTTCTTCCTTCAGAGGATCCAGGTATTCAGGCTCGCCGGTCAACAAACTAACCACTTCACGACCTTTGAACAAATCACGGGTATGGCCTTCACGCACGAACTTGGCGAGGTCGGTGGCGAACAATACATTGAAAATCGCATCGGGTTTTGCATCGGCAATCGCCTGAACCACGCTGCCGGCATCCACTTTACCCAGCGCAGGTGCCTGTTCGACGACGAATTCGATATCAGGCTGTGCCTCTTTCATGAGAGCCTTGAAAGTGGCAACCGCCGATTGCCCATATTCGTAATTGGGATAAACGATTGCCCAACGTTTTTTCTTCATGGCGACTGCCTCGGGCACAAGCATCGCGACTTGCATGTAAGTTGAAGTTCTTAGTCTGAACGTATATCGATTGCCGTTTTGCCAGACGATCTTATCGGTCAAAGGCTCGCTTGCGAGAAAAAATACTTTTTTCTGTTTAGCGAAATCCGTCAGGGCAAGGCCAATGTGCGATAAAAACGAACCAGTCAACACATCCACTTTATCGCGGGTGAGTAGTTCTTCCGCCACCCGAACGGCGTCTCCGGGATTCGCATTGTCATCCCGGGTAATCAGCTCGACTTTTTTTCCGTTTAATCCACCGGATGCATTGATCTGCTCGACGGCGAGTTCCATCCCTTTTTTGTAGGGTTCCAGAAAAGCCGGCTGGGCTTTATAGCTGTTGATTTCACCGATTTTGATCGTGCCTTGAGCAAATGCGGAAGATGAAAACAACCCGCCAAAACAAGCCAGAATAGCGGAAGCCATAACAATTCGACGACCACGAAAAAATCCGAAGTTATTCATTTTCAACTTATTCACCTGACGAATACTCAATATTTTTTAACTTTTGCTTCAAATATGCACCGACAAAGTATTTCAAAGAGCATACTCGGGACCAACCGGACAAAAGCGCAATGAAGGATGATCATACACATGATCTAGAGCAAACAATATGCTCAAGCCATTTAGTGGTTGGAAGCTTATAACGTTAAGATTGTTGTTTTCGACCGTCAGACCGCTGTAGCATGACCTGCCGCACGGATTCTCCCTGCCGGCCCCCTCTCGATATTGATTCAAAATGAGTGCTTTTCTAGAAGAACGTGTTTTGTCTGTTCACCACTGGACAGATCGACTTTTCAGCTTCACGACCACCAGGGACTCCGCACTACGGTTTAGTAACGGTCACTTCACCATGATCGGACTGCGCGGTGAAAACGGCAAACCCCTTTTGCGAGCCTATAGCATCGCCAGCGCCAATTACGAGGAGCATCTCGAATTTCTGAGCATCAAGGTACCGGATGGTCCCCTGACCTCGAAATTGCAGCATATCCAAGTAGGTGACACCATTATCGTTGGTCGAAAGCCGACCGGTACGCTGCTGATCGACTATTTACTTCCTGGTAAACGCCTTTACCTGCTTTCGTCCGGAACGGGGCTGGCACCATTTCTCAGTGTGATCCGCGATCCGGAAACGTATGAAAAATTCGAAGAAGTCATCCTTGTGCACGGCGTACGTGAAGTCGCCGAACTTGCGTATCACGACTTCATCACAAAAAACCTGCCCGAACACGAATTTCTCGGTGAAATGATCAGCAAGCAGTTACGCTATTACCCGACTGTGACGAGGGAAGACTTCCACCAGAAAGGCCGAATCACGGATTTGATCGAAAACGGTAAACTCTTTTCCGATTTAGGCGTTCCCGCCCTTGATCGTGAACAGGACCGAATCATGATTTGCGGAAGCCCCGGATTGCTGAGGGACTTGAAAACAATGCTCGAAGCACGTGGATTCAATGAAGGCAATACATCATCTCCCGGTGACTTCGTGATTGAGCGAGCTTTTGTAGAACAATGAACCACCCCGGACTTTTTCCGGGGATTAACCGGAAAAAGTAAGGTATGACGGAAATCTGGGTAGTCAGGCACGGGGAAACGCCCTGGAACGTCGAAAGGCGTGTTCAGGGATGGCAAGATACCCCTCTTAATGAAAACGGGATCAATCAAGCCCATGCACTGGGCAGACATTTGGCCCGATTGCATCGCGACGGGCCGTTGATCAATGCGATTTACAGTAGCGATCTCACCCGAGCACACCACACTGCGCAAATCGCCGGCCAGGCAATAGGTTTGACCCCCATCATCGAAAAAGGGGTGCGCGAACGTCATTTCGGCGTCTTGCAAGGCCTTATTTTTCATACCATGGACGAACACCAGCCCGAGGCTGCCAAAATCTGGCGCAGTCGTGATCCGGAAGCCGACCTGCCCGAAGGCGAATCGCTTGGTACTTTTCATCGCCGCGTTGTCAAGGCGCTTGATAACATCGCTGCTAAACACGTCGGTCAACGCGTCATGGTTGTAAGTCATGGCGGAGCGATGGATATTATCTGGCGTCATGCCAGTCAGGTGGATCTCAGGGCTGCGCGACAAACACCGATGCAAAATGCCAGCATCAATCGAATAGAAGTCTCTCCGAATGGATGGCGCATTATCGATTGGGGCGATGTCAGCCATTTATCGCGTGAGTCTGATGATGACGTCACTGCCTAGCTAATGAGAAAGTCATTCAGGAAAGTTTGCGCGGTTTACGGGGAGCATTCACGGCAAGCCTGTCGTACAACCAATCAGGCAAAATGCGCATACATCTTGCGACCCAGCCCATTTGCCAAGGTATGACCTTATATGTTCTCTGCTGATCAATGGCTTTTGCCGCTCGAATCGCGAAGTCTTCCGCGTCCATTAAAAAAGGCATGGCATAAGGATTTTTGGCTGTCATCTCGGTGCGCACATAGCCCGGGGCGATCGTGACAACGCCAACCCCTCTGGGCATGAGTTCGAGGCGCAAGCTTTCGCAATAGGTTGCAACCGAGGCCTTGGACGCGCTGTACGCCCCTGCTCCAGGCAATCCACGCACACCGGCAACGCTGGCTATTCCGACCAGTGTTCCTTTGCGTCTTTCGATCATGCCGGCGATGAAGGGCTCGAAGGTTGCAACCGTAGCCAAAACATTGGTTTCGAAAATCGACTTGAACACTTGGTAGTCATCAGCTATTTCAGTCAACGTGCCCGCACTGATACCCGCACTCGCTATCACGATATCGACATGACCACCGGACTGCGTCAAAAAGTCATTGGCAGCTCGATGAAGCGCATCCCGATCACAAACATCAAGCACGTAGATGCGGTGCTGTCCCGGCAAATCTGCCGCCAGGCGCTCGAGTCGTTCACGACGTCTGGCGACAAGTCCCAACGAGTGACCGATCGATGCGTAATGTCGCGCCAGCGCCTCACCTAAACCGCTACTTGCACCGGTAATGAATACCGCCATTAATTCGCCTTGGCTCCCGACTTGCGGACGATTTCTTCCCATTTCACCGCTTCGGCTGCGTTATAACGGGCAAACTCGGCGGGAGTCGAACCAACAGGCTCAGCCCCCATGCCTGCATATTGTTCGATCACATTTTGTTTCTTCAGAGCCGTGGATGCAGCTTGAGATAATTTTTCGACAATGGCTGCGGGAGTGCCCTTTGGCGCCCAGTATCCATACCAGGTTGCTATATCGAAACCGGGATAACCGGACTCGGCTAATGTCGGCAAATCGGGCAGTGCCTGAGCACGCTTGACGGTTGTCACTGCAATGGGACGCAACTTTCCGGATTTGATGAAGGGCATGGCCGATGGCATGGAATCAAACATCAGCTGAATTTGTCCTCCGACCAGGTCAGCCAATGCAGGTGCACTTCCTTTGTAGGGCACGTGTTGCATTTCGATGCCGGCGACACTTTTAAATGACTCTCCGGCCAATTGCTGTGCAGATGCGTTTCCGGCTGATCCGAAATTTAATTTACCCGGATTTTTTTTGCCGAATTCGACCAGATCCTTCACAGTCTTGATCGGGGAAGATACCGGTACAACCAGCACAAGTGGAACAGCTGCCAATTGAGTAATTGGTTCGAAATCTTTCAATGCATCAAACCGCATGTCCGGATAGATATAACTGTTAATGACATGCAGGGATGCATTTGCCAAAAAAGTATAGCCATCGGGCTCTGCACGGGCCACCATTTCGGCACCAATCATCCCACTGGCGCCCGGACGGTTATCGACGACAATGGATTGGCCCAAAGCATTGCTCATTTCAGCCGCAACGACACGCGCGGTCAGATCGGTCGGACCTCCGGGGGGATAAGGAACAACCATCCGGATCTGCTTATTGGGATAGGTGGTTGTTTGCGCGTGCGCAAGAATCGGGGACATCATGGCGGACATCGACACAAAAGTGGCCAATGACCAAACAATCGAGGTCTTTCTAATGCTGTTTTGTTTTTGAATTTTCATCTTGTCTCCATCTACTTTTCAGGCTTGAAGCACAACGCCCTTTTGAATCAGTGTTCGAACCATCTCGTCCGACAGTCCCGCATGTTGCAAAATATGTTCGGAATGTTCGCCGATCACCGGAGCAGATTCAACCGGTCGACGATACGGATGAGTCGGCAATCCGATGTAAGGCAACGTCCCTATTCCACCCTGTTCAAGATACTGCGTCATGTTCAGGTGCAAAGACTGTGGATGATTCAAGACGCCTTGATAGTCTCGTACAGGCGCATGCAAAACATCATGTTTTTTAAATAACTCGGACCAATGCTGCGTCGTATTGGTTCGAGTTAATTCACGCAATGCATCATGCAGGATATCCCGATGCGCCATACGCTGAGAATTGTCCATGAAACGGGAATCCGTCAGCCAGTTCGGGCGATCAAGTGCCCGACAAAGTTTAGCGAACTGATCATCATTCAGCACGACAATCGAAATCGCGCCATCAGAAGTGGCAAACACCGCATTGGGAGCACTCACAGCACCGAAACGACGCTTGCCAGCCATGGCTTCTTCTATGAAACAAGGCGCCTGAAAGGCTGCACAGGCTTCAAAGAGACTCACTTGAACGTGTGTGCCAACATGGCGGGCTAAGCGCTGATACAGCGCTGTCGCCGCACCTTGCGCCGCGTACATGCCGGTCACGATATCGGCGGCAAGCACACCAAAACGTCTTGGCACGCCTTGATCGTCCTGATTGGAAAACATCAATCCGCTATCGGCCTGCATCACAGAATCCGTTGCCGGAGCATCTGCGTAAGGACCATCCGGACCGTAACCGCTCACCGAAACATAGACCAGTTCAGGCTTCAGTTTTGACAATGCGTCATAACCAACTCCCATTCTGTCTGCAACTCCCGGACGAAAATTTTGCACGATCACGTCAGCCTGCATGGCGAGATCACGCAATATTTTTTTTCCATCTTCGGTTCGCGCATCAAGTGCCAGCCCTTTTTTTCCGGCATTGAACTGTATGGAAAGCGCGCTTTGTTTACCGCTGGTGACACCAACGAAACGAATCCAGTCACCCGCGGGCGGCTCGACCTTAATGACATCGGCCCCTTGCTGCCAAAGAATATGCGCGCAGTACGGGCCTGCGATGCCTTGGCTGATATCCAAAACACGCAGACCTTGATAGGGAAGAGGGAGATTAGTTGTCATGCTTGCCCTCTTTCGGGAGACTTCGCTAGAGATTAAGCCTGCTTGATTGACCGGTGCAGATCCTGCAGCGCGTAGACCTTGATACCAAGACCTTCGCGCAAATACTGCATACCTTCTACCGCAGCACGCGCACCCGCGATCGTAGTGTAGTAAGTCACCCGTGCAGCTAACGCCTGGGTTCGAATCGCACGCGAGTCTGTAATCGCGTTGCGACGCTCTTCCACTGTGTTGATCACCAGCGACACTTCGCCGTTTTTCAGCATGTCGACAATGTGGGGACGGCCTTCGGCTACTTTATTGACGATCGAAACCGGTATGCCGGCCTGCTCAATCGCAGCAGCAGTACCGCGCGAAGCAACTATCTTGAAACCAAGAGTATGCAATACGCGGGCGACTTCCACCGCCTTCGGTTTATCTTGATTTTTGACGCTTATGAATGCCGTACCGGATTCGGGCAAATTCACGCTCGCTGCCATCTGCGACTTCACGAATGCCTCGCCAAAAGTCACGCCAACGCCCATTACCTCACCCGTAGACTTCATTTCGGGTCCGAGAATCGTGTCAACGCCCGGGAACTTGACGAAAGGAAACACAGCTTCCTTAACGGAGAAGTACTGAGGCACCACTTCATTTTTAATGCCTTGGGCTTCGAATGTCTGACCGGCCATCGCGCGCGCAGCGATTTTGGCAAGCTGCAAGCCCGTGGCTTTCGAAACAAACGGAACGGTTCGCGATGCGCGAGGATTGACCTCAAGCACATACACATCGCCATTTTGCACGGCGAACTGCACGTTCATCAGACCCTTAACGTTCAAGGCGCGAGCCATCAACGCTGTCTGGCGCTTGATTTCTTCAGTCATTTCAGCCGATAACGAGTACGGCGGCAGACAGCATGCCGAATCGCCCGAGTGCACACCGGCCTGTTCGATGTGTTCCATCACGCCACCGATAAAAACGGTCTGCCCATCACAAAGGCAATCGACATCGATTTCAATCGCGTTATTCAAAAAGCGATCGAGCAAAACAGGAGAATCATTGCTGACCTTGACGGCCTCGCGCATGTAGCGCTCCAGATCCGTCTGCTCATGAACGATTTCCATGGCTCGTCCGCCGAGCACATAGCTGGGGCGAACAACGAGGGGATAACCGATTTCCTGGGCATGAGCCAAAGCTTCGCTTTCGGTTCGGGCGGTACGGTTAGGCGGCTGACGCAAATTCAGCTTATTCAGCAGCTTCTGGAAACGCTCACGATCTTCGGCAACGTCAATCGATTCGGGACTTGTGCCGATAATGGGTACGCCATTCGCTTCAAGGGCACGCGCCAGTTTCAAGGGAGTCTGACCGCCATACTGAACGATCATTCCGACGGGTTTTTCGATATGAACGATTTCGAGAACATCTTCAAGCGTCAACGGCTCGAAATACAAACGATCTGAAGTGTCGTAATCGGTCGAAACAGTTTCGGGATTACAGTTGACCATGATGGTTTCATAACCATCCTCGCGCAACGCCAACGCTGCGTGAACGCAACAATAATCGAATTCGATGCCTTGGCCAATCCGGTTCGGGCCACCACCAAGCACAATGATTTTCTTGCGATCGGTAGGTTTGGATTCGCACTCTTCTTCGTAAGTCGAATAAAGATAGGCGGTATTCGTGGCGAATTCCGCAGCACAGGTATCCACGCGCTTGAAAACGGGTCGAACGTTGTACTGATGACGCAACTTACGCACCTCAGCCTCGACCGTGTCGAGCAAGAAGCCCAGGCGACGATCCGAAAAGCCACGACGCTTCAACTGGAATAGTGTTTCTGCATCAAGGTCAGCGAGTGTCCTTTGCTCCAAAGCCAGTTCAATATCGACAATCTCTTTGATCTGCGAAAGGAACCAGGGGTCGATCTTGGTCAGCTGATGCACTTCATCAAGCGTGAAACCTTGAGCGAACGCGTCACCTACATACCAGATACGCTCAGGCCCCGGCTCGCCAAGTTCGACCTGAATCTTTTCCCGATCGGTGGTTTTCTGATTCAAACCATCAACGCCGACTTCCAGACCGCGCAGGGCTTTTTGGAAGGACTCCTGGAAAGTGCGACCAATCGCCATCACTTCGCCAACGGATTTCATTTGCGTCGTCAAGCGCGCATCAGCTGTCGGGAATTTTTCGAAAGCAAAACGCGGTACTTTTGTGACTACGTAGTCGATGGTAGGCTCGAATGAGGCCGGTGTCGCTCCGCCGGTAATTTCGTTCTTGAGTTCATCAAGCGTATAACCGACAGCCAGGCGGGCGGCCACTTTTGCGATCGGAAACCCGGTCGCTTTGGAAGCCAATGCGGATGAACGGGAAACACGAGGATTCATCTCGATCACGATCATGCGTCCGTTGTGCGGATTCAAGGCAAACTGCACGTTTGAACCACCTGTGTCCACACCAATTTCGCGCAAAACGGCGATCGATGCGTTACGCATGATTTGATATTCTTTGTCCGTCAAGGTCTGCGCCGGCGCAACCGTAATCGAATCTCCGGTATGCACGCCCATCGGGTCGAGGTTTTCGATAGAACAGACGATGATGCAATTGTCGGCGGTGTCGCGCACCACCTCCATTTCGAACTCTTTCCAGCCAAGCAAGGACTCTTCAATCAAAAGCTCGCTGGTGGGAGAGGCTTCCAACCCGCGACGGCAAATCGTCTCGAACTCTTCGGCGTTATAAGCAATACCGCCACCACTGCCCCCAAGCGTAAAACTGGGGCGAATCACAGCGGGAAAGCCTGACGTGCCAACCTCGGCGGCGATACGGCGCTGAACCTCCCAGGCCTCTTCAAGCGAATGTGCAACGCCGGACTTAGCCGACTCAAGACCAATCGCCTCCATGGCGACCTTGAACTTCTGACGGTCTTCGGCCTTTTCGATCGCATGCGCATTCGCACCGATTAATTCGACACCAAACTTTTTCAGAACCCCATGCTTGTCCAGATCTAGTGCGCAGTTCAATGCGGTCTGTCCACCCATGGTTGGCAATACGGCATCGGGACGTTCTTTTTCGATGATTTTTTCAACAACCTGCCAGGTGATCGGTTCGATGTACGTGACATCAGCCGTCTCGGGATCGGTCATGATCGTCGCAGGATTGCTATTGACCAAAATGGTTCGGTAACCCTCAGCCTTCAGGGCTTTACAGGCTTGTGCGCCGGAATAGTCGAATTCGCAAGCTTGCCCGATGATGATGGGGCCTGCGCCGATAATGAGAATACTTTTTAGGTCTGTACGCTTTGGCATGGTGACTCTTTATTTTTGACCGGCCATCTGGCTCATGAATTTATCGAACAGCACGACTATGTCGTGCGGGCCAGGACTTGCTTCAGGGTGTCCCTGAAAACAGAATGCGGGGCGATCCGTCAACTCGAATCCCTGCAACGTGCCATCAAACAGCGACACGTGCGTTGCCCTTGCATTTGAAGGCAGCGTGGAGGCATCAACTGCAAAACCATGGTTTTGCGCGGTGATGAATACGCGACCGCTCGAGAGTTCTTGAACGGGATGATTCGACCCGTGGTGACCGGTTTTCATTTTGACGGTTTTGGCACCAACCGCCAAACCCATGATCTGGTGACCGAGACAAATACCGAAGACAGGCAATTTACGGTCGAGAAAGGTTCTCGTGGCCGCAATCGCATAATCGCAGGGGTCGGGATCGCCCGGGCCATTGGAAAGGAAAATGCCGTCCGGATTAAGCTTGAACACTTCTTCTGCGGAAGTCTGCGCTGGAACCACCGTGATATGACAACCACGCTCTGCCAGCAAGCGCAGGATATTGAATTTGACACCGAAGTCATACGCGACGACATGCGGTTTTTTGCTGTCCGTTTTGCCGTAACCTTTGCCTAAAGTCCATGTGGACTGCGTCCAGTTCACGGACTTGGGAGCAGAGACGACTTTAGCGAGATCCTGACCGGTCATTCCCGGAAAACCGCGAGCCAACTCCAGTGCCCGATCCGCATCATCACCAACAAGGATGCAACCGCCTTGAGCGCCGCCCTCGCGCAGAATTCTGGTCAATTTACGCGTATCGATATCGGAAATCGCAACAATACCGTTGGCCTTGAGATAATCCGGCAGTGATTGAGTGGAGCGAAAATTTGACAGGCGCGCCGGACAATTTCGTACGATCAGCCCTGCTGCAAACACTTTTGAAGATTCGATATCTTCGGGGTTAATACCGGTATTACCGATATGCGGGTAAGTCAGTGTCACCATTTGACCGCTATAACTAGGATCAGTAAGGATTTCTTGGTATCCTGTCATGGCCGTGTTGAAAACAACCTCGGCAACGGTATGGCCTGGCGCACCTATGGACAGACCTCTGAAGATCGTTCCGTCCGCCAAGGCTAGAATGGCTGTTTGGGGGCTATTTATGGCACCACCTGCGGTAGCCTCAGGAAATATATTTGGCAGCACGATCAACCCCGGCAATAAAAATCAGTAAGCAAACCTTGGAAGTATAACCCGATGGCCAATCTTCTAGAATCCCTTCGCATTCATACCACCGTCGTCGCCGATACGGGCGACTTCGAGAGCATGAAACTTTACAAACCAACCGATGCGACAACCAACCCGTCGCTCATCCTCAAGGCGGTACAGCAGGATGCATACCGGCCTCTTCTTGAACGTTGCGTAAAAGACTACCCCCTTGCCGACGCCAAAATGCTAGTCGATCGACTGCTTGTGTCGTTCGGACGTGAAATTCTGAATATCGTGCCCGGTCGTGTCTCGACTGAAGTGGATGCGCGCCTGTCGTTTGATACACGCGCAACCATCGAACGCGCTCGCCGGTTGATTTCTCTGTACCGTGCGGCTGGCTTTGATCGCGACAGGGTGCTCATCAAGATTGCCGCCACATGGGAAGGTATCCAGGCCGCGCGTCAACTCGAGTCGGAGGGAATACGTTGCAACCTGACTTTGCTCTTTTCCTTGTCGCAGGCCGTGGCCTGTGCAGATGCCAAAGTCAGGCTGATCTCCCCTTTTGTCGGACGAATCTACGACTGGCATAAAAAACAGCAGGGATCGGCATGGGATGAAGCCGCAAACAGCGGCGAGATGGATCCTGGCGTACTTTCGGTGTCACGTATATACGCCTACTACAAAAAATTCGGCATCCCGACCGAAATCATGGGAGCAAGCTTCCGAAATACAGGGCAAATCCTGGCTTTGGCCGGCTGCGACCTGCTCACCATCAGCCCTGACCTACTCTCGAACCTTGCCGCAACAGAGGGTAATTTAAATGCCCGCCTCAACTCGGCATCAGCTCAGAATAGCGATATCGCCGCAATTGATGCTTCAGAAAAAAACTTCAGATTCATGCTGAACGAAGATGCAATGGCAAGCGAAAAGCTATCGGAGGGGATTCGCGCTTTTGTTGCCGATGCCCGCAAACTCGATCAATTGATTGCGAACTTGCGTCAAAGTTAAGAAAGCTACTCAGGTCGGCCTGCGCTCCATCAACGCCCAGGCGACCGTACCGGCATCCACATACTCGATCTCGCTGCCGGCAGGCACGCCCCGGGCAAGTCGAGTGACTTTCACGCCGCGCGCGCGCAGCGCTTCCGACAGATAATGCGCAGTGGTCTCGCCCTCGGCAGTAAAGTTGGTGGCGAGAATCACTTCCTGAACGACCCCATCACCTGCCCGTTCCAAAACTCTTCGAAAATCCAATTCATCAGGCCCCGTACCCTCAAGTGGTGCAAGCCTGCCCATCAACACGTAATACAGGCCTTGATAGCCGTGTGTGGCCTCGATAGTGTTTTGATCGGCGGGAGTTTCGACTATGCAAAGCAAACTATGATCCCGCTCGGGATGGGCGCACATTGCGCAAATAGCGACTTCGGTGAACCCATTGCACTTTTGGCAATGCTGCAAACGCTCGACCGCATGAGTTAACGCCAAACCAAGCTGTTCGGCGGACTTCAAATCGTGCTGCAACAAATGGTAAGCCATGCGTCGTGCCGTTCGTACTCCAACGCCGGGCAAGCGACGCAACGCTTCGACTAGCTCAAGCAGTGGCTGGGGTTCAGACGAAAGATTTGACATCAGAAAGGCAATTTCATGCCGGGAGGCAGTGGCATACCGGCAGTCACAGCAGCCATTTTTTCGGAGGAAGTTGCCTCCGCCTTACGCAGTGCGTCGTTGAATGCGGCGGCGACAAGATCTTCAAGCATGTCTTTATCGTCGGCCAATAAGCTTGGATCAATAGTGAGCCGCTTGACATCATGGCGGCAAGTCATGGACACCTTAACCAAACCGCCTCCGGCCGCACCTTCGACAATGATCTCGGCAAGCGCGTCCTGCGCTTTTTTCATGTTTTCCTGCATCTGTTGCGCCTGGCGCATCAGACCCGCAATTTGACCTTTCATCATGACTTGAATTCCTGAATGTGATGTTTGAATTAAAGAGAATATTTAAATCTGGACACCGGGGCGAATCGTACCCGGGATCACTTGAGCGCCGAATTCGGCCACAAGCGTTTGAACAAATGGATCGGCATGAACGGATTGTTCAGCGGCTTTCTGCCGCATCTGCTTTTCCGCTTCATCGATGGCATGAGCTGACTGCCCCAATCCCGCAGCGATTTCAAACTGAAACTGAACGGGAAAACCAAAGAACTCGGTCAATACTGTACGAAGCCGATCCGTATGTGGTCCCTCAGTCAGTGCGCGAGTCGGCACGCGAAGCGAGATCACCTTGCCTGCCACCCCTAAGCATTCAGACTGGCGCGCGAGCTGAGAGGCCAAACCCGACAAGGGCAACTTGGCAGCAAACGCAGGCCATGGCTCAGGCAATACGATTGATTCTGACGGTGCATGGGGTACAACTCGCGACGTCGGACCAGGTTCGGGAACTTGATCCGGGACAAAATCGAAGCCATCATCAATCGGCATCGCCATGGACATCTGATCTTGTGAAGAAGCATCATCCAAATCTCTGGCATATGACTCCGGCTCATCCTCCCATGGCGGCGTCACACTTTCGGAAGCCTTTTCAGATATCGGTGCCGTTGGAATCGGTACTGACGGCGTGGGCACAGCCTCAATTCTTGAGGCTTGCACCGGAACGGATTGAGTCGTGGCGGCGGGCTGGGCGAGTGCCTTTAAAGGGATAGAACCGTTCTGTGTCGTTTGCGATTCGACAGGCGTCAATGCAGTGCCCGAGGCAACTGGAGCCGCGCTGGAGGAAATGGGACGAGAGCCAGCCGAGCTGTCCGCATAAACAGACAACATGCGTAAACATGCCATGACAAAACCGGCATATTCATCCGGGGCAATAGAAAGTTCGGAGCGACTGTGCACTGCGACCGTATAAAACAACTGGAGCGCATCAGGATGCAGTGACTGCGAGAGGCGTCTGAGATCCTCAATCATGGGATCCGAATCATCCGCCGCCTGCGCCACTCTCTGCATGATCGCTATCCGCGACAACAAAACAGCAAGATCTCCCAAGGCGGCTCTATAAGACAGGCCTCTAGTCGATAATTCGTCGGCGACTTCCAGCACAGCACTTGCCTGACCTGAGTGCAATGCATCAATCAGTCGTATCAAGTGGCGTTGATCAATCGTGCCCAACATCCCGCGAACAGCTTCTTCAGTCAAATTGCCGGCGCTGTAGGCAATCGCCTGGTCCGTCAATGACAGGGCATCACGCATCGAACCCTGTGCCGCTTGCCCTAGCATGCGCAATGCAGGCACTTCAAAAGGAATATGTTCCTGATTCAATACGGATTGAAGATGCCCGACAATCGAATCGCCCGCCATCTGTTTCAGGTTGAACTGCAGACAGCGAGAAAGCACCGTCACGGGAATTTTTTGCGGGTCGGTCGTAGCCAGAATAAACTTGACGTGGGGTGGCGGTTCTTCGAGCGTTTTGAGCATAGCATTAAAGGCATGCCCGGTAAGCATATGAACTTCGTCGATCATATAGACCTTGAAACGACCGGCGCTAGGCGAATAGACAGCCTGCTCAAGCAACTGGGTCATTTCTTCAACACCACGATTGGATGCGGCATCGAGCTCAAGGTAATCGACGAAACGACCGGCATCAATCTCGGTACAGGCCTGACACACGCCGCAAGGTGTGGCGGTGATACCGGTTTCGCAGTTCAAGGATTTGGCGAGTATGCGAGACAGTGTCGTCTTGCCTACGCCACGCGTACCCGTGAAAAGCCAGGCATGATGCAATCGCTGTGTAGTTAAGGCATGAGTCAGGGCGCGGACAACGTGGTCTTGTCCCACCAGGGTATCAAACGAACGGGGACGCCATTTGCGCGCAAGAACCAGATAAGTCATGGACGTATGAACCACCGACTGAAATTAGAAAGGCGAGCCTGACTTCGGCACTGTTTCTGCACGGCTGTGGCTGCTTCGTTCCCGACCTGACCAGATTGACCGCCGAACCATGCGAAGGGGCCCGCCGAACAGCATTTTAGCAGGCTTCAAAATCCGCACATTGTCGCAATGGTTTCCCACTGCAACTGCATGCTGGGATGGAGGTATCCCAAAAAGCCGATCCCCAGCACCAAAACAAGAAGCAACCACAAGCCGAACCGAAGCAGTCGGGATGGTTTGTTCATTGAATTGAGCGCCATCATCGAAGCATCACGCCGCAGCAGCGACAGCCGGCATGGTCAAGGGCTTCTCCCGAACCGGTAAACAAAGTGCGGCTGCGATCAGGGCCAGCACGACACCCATCCACCAAACCAGATCATAG
The DNA here is from genome assembly GCF_010499255.1 of Sheuella amnicola. Taxonomy (GTDB): domain Bacteria; phylum Pseudomonadota; class Gammaproteobacteria; order Burkholderiales; family Burkholderiaceae_B; genus Zwartia; species Zwartia amnicola. The sequence goes on along the minus strand of NZ_JAAGRN010000007.1, from coordinate 106,624 downwards.
CTGCCAGTCATTGCCTGAACACGACCGCCCAGATAAACCCCGACAAAGCTACCCAACTGGTGTCCGAGAAAAACCATACCCGATAAGGTTGCCGCATAACGCAAACCATATACCTGGGCAATCAACCCCTGAGTCAGGGGCACAGTCCCAAGCCAGAACAATCCCATCCATCCTGCAAAGACGTAAACGACAAAATCTGTCGTGGGCATGTACAGAATCCACAGAATGCCGAAGGCCCGCATGGCATAAAGAAAGGCGAGCAGATTTTTTTTGCTGTATTTACCGCCCATTTTTCCGGCAGTAAACGAACCGAAAACATTGAATAATCCGATCAAGGCAATCGCCATTGCTCCAACCTTTTGATTCAATCCCGAATCGATGACAAATGCAGGCAGATGCAATGTAATGAAAGCGGTATGAAATCCGCAAACAAAATAACTCCAAAACAAGAAATGAAACGTGGGATGTTTAAGCGCCTGCCGAATCGCTGACAGCATGGATTGCTGAGGACCAGAGCTTGCGGCGGGCTTGCCTCGCAAGAACCAGGTTAAAGGAAGCGTTGCCGCTAGAACGACAGACAAAATCCAGAAAGCACCCGTCCATTCGAAAGTATCGATCAATAATTGCCCTGTCGGCACAACGAGAAATTGACCGAGTGATCCGCCTGCACTCGCGATGCCCATCGCCGTCGAACGGGATGAAAGTGGAACCGTGCGCGCAATCACAGGCAAAATCACAGCAAAGGTCGTCCCCGCCTGTCCCAGGCCGATCAAAACACCTGCCGTCATGTAAAGCTGAAACTCGCTGGTGGACAACCTTGCGCCTATTAATCCAGCTGCATAAAACAACGCGCACATAGCAATGGTGCGCGCCGACCCGAAGCGATCGGCCATCATGCCCGCACCGATTGCCGCAGCACCCCAGACCAGATTCTGAATCGCGAAAGCCATCGAAAACACTTCGCGCTGCCAACCGTACTCAAGTCCCATTGGCTGCATGAACAATCCGAATGTTGCACGTGTCCCCATTGCAAGTAACACTATGAACGTGCCGACCAAGATGGTGCGAACGGAATTGGTGCTTTCTTCGGATGCGGTAATTTGTGTCATGACGCTTTCAAGCCGGCAGGATACTGAGAAGGTGACTGTACTTTACTTCTTTTGTGCGGTTTCGTTGGCTCGCATCTGTGTGATGCGTTGCGCCACCAATACAGACCACTTATCAAACGCGTTTTTTGCGTATGACCAGGATTGGAATGAGTTCAAATAACCACCCGCCCATGTCTTGGCAGCACCCAGGACACCGGAATCTAGATCAGCCGCATACTTGCGACCGATTTCGGCATCCCTGCATTCTGCGAGAATGGCTCCCGTCACGCCATCCCGAAACTGCAACTCCATGCCAGTTTGACCAAGATACGGCGTAGATCCCGCCGGGCGGCCGGTTGCGGTTCCGGAGCTAGCCTCTGCAATGAATGCATATGGGATCAGGGTGCCAGCCACACTTTCGGCAACAGTCGTCGGAACCAGATCGGTCAACGCAACTCTTAACACCGCCACGCCGGGGCCGGGCTTGTCGACTACCTTCATCACAGGATTCAGGTTTTTAACTAAAGCATCATGGAAGTAATCCGTCAGCATCTTGAGGTCTGTCGGATCGATTGTCTGGTTGCTACCCTGCTCTGCATCCTTGGTTTTGGGTGGTGCAATTGAAACGACAATGCGCGGAATCACAACCTTGTTGTAGTTCCTGACTTTCAAATTAGGCGCACTCCAGCACTCGATTCCTTCACCCCAGGTCGTAGGCTTGAGTCGAGCGTAATCAGTCAAAAATCCCGTATGTGTCATGCCCATCTTGTTAGATGCCGTTATGTCTGCGCTATTGAGGACTGAAGATTGGTCCGAAGCGCAACCAGCAATTAAACCGATTGAACAGATTAAGAGATAAAACGATGTGCTTTTGATTAATTTCATTTGGGTTCGATTCTTCTCATTTTTGGAACACTCATCGCCAATTAAGTGTATTTATCTTTGATTCTAGAACAATTAAGGTATCCCCATAGAATTATCCAGAACTAACTCTTTACTTTCGGGAGTCATCATGACATCCACTACAAAAGCCCCTGTCATTTTCGTATCGCATGGCGCACCAACTTTTGCAATCGAACCCAGCAAACTGACGCCTCAACTCAATGCGCTAGGTAAGACATTGAGCACTGTGCGTGCGATTTTGGTTGTATCTCCCCATTGGCAATCTCAAGGAGTCAAGGTCGGCACCACCAGCACGCCCGAAACGATTCACGATTTCGGAGGCTTTCCAGCCACCCTGTACAAATTGCAATATCCGGCCACAGGCGCACCGGAAATTGCAAAGGAAGTGATCGAACTCCTCACGCTTGCGGGCTGGCCAACTCGCCAGGACGAATCACGAGGCCTGGATCATGGGGCATGGGTACCGTTGATGCATCTGCTGCCTCATGCCGATATTCCGGTTTTTCAGGTATCCATGCCGCACGATCTGGATGCCAAGACCGCATTCGCCCTTGGTCAGGCATTGGAACCCTTGCGTGGTCAAGGCATTATGATTCTGGCCTCTGGCAGCATGACGCACAACCTGTATGAATTCCGGTATGGGGACGCCCGACCGGATTCATATGCAACAGAATTCACTGACTGGGTACGCGGCACTGTGATCAATCACGACACCGTCAAACTTCGGGATTATCGTAGCCTTGCTCCACATGCGCAGCGCGCGCATCCGACTGATGAACACTTTTTGCCGCTGCTCATCGCAATGGGTGCGACAAGCAAGCAGGATCAAGTCACTGTGCTGGATGGAGGCGTAGACCACGGAGTACTATCCATGGAGTCCTACGCCTGGAAATAAGTGGCACCGCCGACACGAATCGAACGTGCGACTCCCTTCTTAGGAGGAAGGTACTCTATCCACTGAGTTACGGCGGCAAGAGCGCTAGTTTAGCAAGGCTGGCGAAATACCGCAGACACAATCCGCACGCTACCCGCGAGGATGATGTTGCGCGTGAAGACTCTTGAGCCGTTCGCGCGCCACATGCGTGTAAATCTGTGTAGTGGAAATGTCGGCATGCCCAAGCAGCATTTGAACCACGCGCAGATCCGCCCCGTGATTCAACAAGTGTGTCGCAAAGGCGTGACGTAAAACATGCGGAGATAGGGGTGCGTTAATGCCGGCAATGATGGCGTATTTCTTAATCAGCAACCAGAAAGATTGTCGGGTCATCGCTTCGCCACGGGCGGTGACGAATAACGCGGGACTTGTTCGGGTCCCCAGTAGTTCCGGCCTGGACTGAGTCATGTACTGGGTTACCCAGTGAGCGGCTTCGGCTCCCAAAGGGACGAGTCGATCCTTTCCTCCCTTGCCCTGCACGACTCGCACAACGCCATCCGTCAAACTCACCTCAAGCACTCCAATGCTGACGAGCTCGGAAACGCGCAGCCCGGTTGCATACAACACTTCAAGCATTGCGCGATCGCGCAAACCTCGTGCGACATGAATCGAGGGCGCAAGCAACAGCGCCTCGACTTGCGACTCGGATAAAGTTTTGGGAACTCGCAAAGGTTGCCGTGCAGTCACCATCCTCAAGCATGGATCGACTGACACGCGTTGATGACGGATGGCCCATAAATAGTATCGGCGCAAGACCGCAAGCCTTCTGTTGGCGGTGCTAGGCTTGGAGTCTTTGTGCCTGGCCGCGAACCAAGCTTCTATATCAGCGGCAGTCGCGGCATCGATTTCAAGAGCACGCTCCTCTTTCAGCCACTGCTCGAACGCGACCAAATCCCGACGGTACGCCGCAAGCGAATTGGCAGCCAATCCGTCTTCCAACCATACCGAATCGATAAATGCAGAAACAGCAGCAGATTCTGTTCGCGCGGTTTTTCGCGTCACCTTTAACCACCAGCAATTGCACGCAGTTGATTGCGCATGCGTCACAATAGCAGTATTTTGAATCAAGTACTGCCGCACTTGCGCTTGGCATTCAGCGACAAAGGGCAATCCGGATTACCCCGAAATCATGACAAAAACGCCCCCACTCTTAACTCTCTCCATAGATTTGCCGGATGAGTCGGCTACCGAAGCCTTAGGTAGGCAATTAGCTGTTATCGCTGCCAAATTGCATCCGGATGCATCCGGCAGGCTTATACCTGGCGACGGGGCGGGCGGACGTATCCACCTTCAAGGTGACTTAGGGGCGGGTAAAACATCCTTAGTTAGAGCTTTTTTACGACATTGTGGGGTTTCCGGTCGAATTAAAAGTCCAAGTTATGCTTTACTTGAATCTTATGAAGTTTTTAACTTATACTTGTATCATCTTGATTTCTATAGATTTAGCGACCCAACCGAATGGTTAGATGCTGGGTTTAGAGATTTGATGCAAGAAAACGCGCTAATTTTGATTGAGTGGCCAGAGCGCGCGGAAGGTTTTATAGGCGATCCGGATATATTAATTAACCTGAGATATGCCGAAACCGGTCGACACGCCACGATAGATGCAAGGACAGGGAAAGGCCTCATATGGCTCACCGCTCTAAATCTTCAACGGACGGAACAGCGTCCAACGTCAGAGCGCCAAAACGCCGCCAGCTAATCAGCGCGGTCTCTACCCTATTGCTTTTGCCCGTTATTCCACGCGTCGCCATGGCGGCAAAATTATTGGCTGTTCGTACTTGGCCTGCGGATGAATACACTCGCGTCACCCTTGAGCTTGATAGTGAACTGAAAGCTGAACATTTCACTCTTGAATCTCCCCACCGTATGGTCGTGGACATTCAGGGGCTGGATATGAGTCCGGCATTGAACGATTTGGTTCGCAAAGTCAGAACAGATGATCCATACATCAGTTCTTTGCGAGTCGCGCAAAATCGACCGAATATTGTTCGCCTTGTATTTGATCTGAAGCAGGCCATTGCGCCACAAGTATTCACACTCAAGCCTGTTGGTGACTACAAGTTCAGACTTGTGCTTGATCTCTATCCCAAAGCGATGCAGGATCCGCTGACCGCTTTACTCAAAAAATCGCCCCAGAAAAACGATGACGATCCTTTGGCTCGTGTGCTCGAGGATATCGGTCGAAATCCACAAGGAACGGGCATGGCAAGCATGCCGGTCATTCCGGAGCGAGTAGTGCCGACCATTGCACCTCCAGCTTCCGGCATCGAATCGCCAGATACGGCTCAGCAACGACTTGGCCGTAACAAACGCGTCGTGACGATTGCACTTGACCCAGGCCACGGCGGGGAAGATCCTGGTGCAATCGGCAAAGGCGGAACGCGGGAAAAAGACGTTGTTCTAGCGATCGCACTCAAGCTAAAAGCCCGTATCGATGCGACACCGGGCATGAGGGCATACTTGACGCGGGATGGTGACTACTTTGTACCGCTGCATGTTCGCGTCGAAAAAGCCAGGCGCGTGAAAGCCGACCTGTTCGTCTCCATACACGCGGATGCTTTCGTTCGCCCAACTGCCGGCGGAAGCTCGGTGTATGTTTTGTCACAAAGCGGCGCATCGAGTACTGCGGCGCGCTGGTTGGCGGATAAGGAAAACGCAGCCGATCTGATCGGAGGTATCAACCTGAATGTGCAAAACAAGCAGGTTGCCCAAATCATGCTCGACATGTCGACATCCGCTCAAATCAAGGACTCCAGGCTTTTGGCCGATACCATGTTGAGTCAATTGAAAAACGTGTATCGACTGCACAAACCGCAAACAGAGCAAGCCGCTTTCGCGGTGCTCAAAGCACCCGATATGCCATCCATTCTGGTCGAAACTGCATTTATCAGCAATCCCGACGAAGAACGCATGCTCCGATCCGGAACCGATCAGGAGAAGTTCGCCCAAGCGTTGCACGGCGGCATACGGCAATTCTTCAAAGCCAACCCGCACTTGGCCATGGCGAACTAAGAACCGCAACAAAGACCACTGCAAAAGCCCTAAAATGTGGGGTCATCTTCCGCAGTGGTCGCTATGTCCAACCGTCGCTCCATCCATCAGTTACCCGATCTGCTGATCAGCCAAATTGCGGCCGGCGAAGTCATCGAACGCCCCGCCTCCGTTCTCAAAGAGCTTGTTGAAAATGCGGTTGACGCCGGTTCCCAAACTATCGAAGTTCGTCTCGAAGCAGGCGGTATACGACGCATAGCCGTCATTGATGATGGGATCGGAATTCCTTCAAATGAACTGTCTCTGGCGTTAACACGACATGCCACCAGCAAAATCACATCGCTCGATGAACTCGAATCAGTCGAGTCGATGGGATTTAGGGGCGAAGCATTAGCCTCGATTGCATCGGTCGCATCACTGACTTTAACGTCCAGAACGCGCGATGACCAACATGCATGGAGCTTCGAATCAGGCATGCCCGAACCAGTTGCCGCGGCAGGTGCTCCAGGCACAACCGTAGACGTTCGTTATTTGTTCGACATGGTTCCGGCCAGACGCAAATTCCTGCGCGCGGAAGCGACTGAATTTGGTCATTGCATCGATGCAATCGAGCGAATCGCCCTTGCGTTTCCCGAGGTGGGTTTTCGAGTATTCCACAATGATCGGGCGGTCAGGCAATGGCTGCCAACAACAGTATTGCAACGGATCAGTGATGTGCTAGGCCAGGAATTCAATGAGCATGGCATCGAAATCAATGCACAAAGCGGATTAATCTCATTGCTTGGCGTAATCACAAGGCCAACGGCTGCACGCGCGCGTGCCGATCGTCAGTTTCTCTTCGTCAATGGACGACACGTTCGCGACCGAACGGTATCGCATGCGATTCGCAGTGCATATGCCGATGTACTTCACGGAGATCGACAGCCATCGTTTGTATTGTTCTTGAACATTGACCCTGCAGCGGTTGATGTCAATGTTCACCCGGCAAAACATGAAGTCAGATTCCGGGACTCCGGCGCGGTGCACCGTTTCGTTGCACACACAGTTACGCAAGCATTATCAGGTTCGGCGAGTCTTCAGGCCGCCGATAGCCGCTACGCGTCCCCGAATGAGTCAACCCCTACAGCTTTATCGACTCACTCATCCGGTTCACCACTGCATCACGCCCAGACATCTTTCTCTGAATCGGCTGCTCGACCTGGCTGGCAACACTCGACACAACAGCCGCTGCACCTTCGAGAGCGCCAATACGAAACTTATCAGAGCAAGGCCGGCACGACTGTCTGGCAACAAGCCTATGCCCCTCTTCCGGAGGAAACAACAACATGGCCTCTTGGACGTGCGCTCGCGCAAGTACATGGCGTTTATATTTTGTCCCAAACCGCCAAGGGACTTGCCCTGATTGACATGCATGCAGCGCATGAACGCGTTGTCTACGAGCAACTTAAACAGGCGCTAGATGCACACACATTGCCGCAGCAGACATTGCTCGTTCCGGTCGTCTTTAGAGTGACGGATAAAGAGCTGGCCTTGGCCGATGAATTCAGAGATCAACTACTCGAGCTTGGTTTCGAAATGACACCGGGCGGTCCGCAATCGATGACACTACGCGCCGTCCCCGCGATTCTTGCACGAGGCGATCTGGAAGCACTGGCTCGTGGGGTATTACGGGATCTGGATCAGGTCGGTGCAAGCAAGCTTTTGACGGAACAGCGCAACACCTTGCTTGCAACAATGGCGTGTCATGGCGCAGTACGCGCAAACCGGCAGCTGTCGATCGAAGAGATGAATGCGCTACTGCGTCAAATGGAACAAACCGAGCGCGCAGATCAATGCAATCATGGTCGTCCGACCTGGGTGCACTGGACCGTTTCTGATCTCGATAAGCTTTTTCTGCGTGGCCAATGAAGGATTCGACCACCTTCGGCATGCAACCAATACTCTGTCTCGCGGGCCCGACTGCCTCAGGCAAGAGCGCGATCGCCCGAGCTATCGCCGAGCGTTGGCCGACAGAAATCATCAACGTCGATTCAGCCACGATCTATCGAGGCATGGACATCGGCACAGCAAAACCAACTCTCGAAGAACGCAAAGCCGTCAGACATCACTTACTTGATATTCGGGACCCTACGCAATCCTATTCCGCAGCCGCATTCAGACATGACGCGCTGAAGTGTGTCGCCGAAATTCGCGAAAGAGGACACCTGCCATTACTGGCCGGTGGAACGATGCTTTATTTCAAGGCGCTTCGCGAAGGCCTGAATGACTTACCGTCAGCGAACCCCGAAGTAAGACAAGCACTAGAAGTACAGGCTCAAAAAATCGGTTGGCCCGGCATGCATGCCGAGTTAACTCGCATCGATCCAGTCACCGCTCACCGGCTGGCTCCCAATGACAGCCAGCGAATACAACGCGCACTGGAAATATGGCACATCAGCGGTCTCCCGATGTCAGAGTTAATTGGCAAAGCAAACCCTTCCGATGCACCCGTTGCGACCTTGACCATTAGCCTGGAACCGAGTGACCGAAGCATTTTGCACATGCGAATTGCACACAGATTTGATGAAATGCTCGAGCAAGGACTTCTTGCGGAAGTCGAAAATCTTCACAAGCTACCCGACTTGCATCCCGGACTGCCCTCCATTCGATGCGTCGGCTATCGCCAGCTATGGTCAATGCTTGATGGAGAGGTCAATATGCAAACCGCTCGAGAACAGGCAATCGCTGCTACGCGCCAACTGGCAAAGCGTCAACTCACATGGCTGAGAAGCCTACCAGGCAGGCAAATTGTTGATTCGCTCTCACCGGACGCATTGCAACAGGTGCTGCAATGCGTCCAAAAACAGGCACGCGAAATTACGGGGTTTTAAACCACAACCGTCTGGGGTTGATCAACAGCGGCGGAACGAATATCACCTAACTGATAAACGGTTTCGCCCTGATCACGGAATGCCTTCATGATCTCTTGCGCACGGGCGGCCGGTACAACAACTACCATGCCGATACCGCAATTAAACACACGATGCATTTCAGTGTCCGCAACCCCGCCCTGCTGTTGCAACCAGGAGAACAGCTCTGGCATGGTCCAAGCATCCCGATTTAAATGCGCCTGCAGGCCTGGTTGCAAGATACGCGGAACGTTGTCCAGCAAGCCACCACCGGTAATGTGAGCCAACCCTTTGATATCACTACCGAATTCTTTCAAAACAGCCAAAACAGGCTTGACATACAAGCGTGTCGGCGCCATCACCACATCACCTAATGGACGGCCATGAAAATCCTGCTCGGGGCGTGCATTGGCGCGTTGAAGGATTTTGCGCAACAACGAATAACCATTTGAATGGGCGCCGCTTGAAGCCAGCCCCAACACCACGTCACCGGGAACGATGGATTTGCCGTCGATCAGCTTGGACTTTTCTGCTGCGCCAACCGCAAAACCGGCTAAATCATACTCGCCGTCAGGATACATACCGGGCATCTCGGCGGTTTCACCACCGATCAACGCGCAACCGGAGAGTTCGCAGCCTTTGGCAATGCCGCCCACGACTTGTGCGGCCACATCCACCGAAAGTTTGCCGCAGGCGAAATAATCCAGAAAAAACAAGGGTTCGGCACCTTGCACCAAAATATCGTTCACGCTCATCGCAACCAGGTCGATACCGACCGTGTCGTGGCGCTGCCAGTCGAAAGCCAATTTAAGCTTGGTGCCCACCCCGTCCGTACCTGACACCAAAACCGGCTCTTTGTAGCGTTTGGGTACTTCGAACAGTGCACCAAAACCGCCAATACCGGCAAGAACACCTTCCCGCATCGTTCGGGCGGCCAAAGGCTTGATGCGATCAACCAGGGCGTCTCCGGCATCGATATCGACGCCAGCATCACGGTAAGTCAGGGGGGCTTGTTGTTGAGTCATAGGAAAATGCCGTTGTTGTGTGACAATTGCGGGGTTTTATACGTAGTTTTCACTAATTTTACGACGAGTCAATGAGCAGGCAATTACTTCTGGAGATCATTCCCGCCCCGGACCCGACATTAGACAATACTCTGGTCGGACAAAATGGGGCTGCAATCGATGCTGCGCGCGCCTTGCAGCCGGGTCGGGCACTCTACTTATGGGGTCCTCCGGGGGCAGGACGCAGTCACCTTTTACGAGCGATGGCGGGCGGGAGACCATCCGTTCTGGTCAATTCCGAAACAAATTCGGCCGATATCCTCTCAATGGCAACGTCCTCGGCCCTGGCACAAGAAATCAAACTGGTTGCGGTCGATGACATTCAATTGATGGATGATGCCCAGTTGGCTGGGGTATTTGCCTTGTACAATCACTGGCGAGAGTCGGCTACGACATCTTCGGCCTTTGCGCTGGCGGTAACTGGCGATCGCGCGCCGATGATGATGTCTTTACGTGAGGATTTACGCACCAGGCTGGGTTGGGATTTGGTTTTCAGACTTGAGCCTCTATCCGATGCCGATAAGTATGCCGCCCTCAAAACCCATGCCCGTCAGCTTGGGTTGCCCTTATCGGACGATGTACTTGACTGGATGCTGACACATTATTCCCGCGATATTCGCCAACTATTCGCACTGGTCGATGCGATCGACCGGTATTCACTGTCTAAACACCGGGCAGTCACCGTACCCTTGATGCGTACGATGCTTTCCGATCGTGAGTTTTTGCAATCATGACCTCCAGACGACTTGCCCTTTTCGATCTTGACCACACATTGCTACCTCTTGATAGCGATCATCAATGGGCCGTCTACATGGCTGAATCAGGGCGAGCCGGCGATCCTGCCGAAGCATTGCGTCGCAATGAGGATCTGATGAACCGCTACAACGCGGGTGACCTGACCGCCGAGCAGGCTGCAGAGTTCATGCTCGGCCTCTTGGCGGCACACCCCCCGCACCTGCTTGCCGCCTGGCACGAAGACTTCATGCAACGGGTGATTCGTCCTGCCATGAAACCTCAGGCTATCGAACTAGTTCAGCGCCACCTGGCCGCCGGAGACCTATGCGCCCTGGTTACTGCAACAAACAGTTTCGTCACAGCGCCTATTGCGCGCGCTTTTGGCGTCCCGACATTGATCGCGACTGATCCCGAATATATCGGTGGCCGTTACACCGGAAAAATCGCAGGTACGCCCAGCTTCAAACATGGCAAGGTTTTGCGCGTGAACGACTGGCTGGCCGGCATGAACAAAAAAATTGTCGATTTCGAGGAGTCCTATTTTTACAGCGACTCTATCAATGATTTACCACTTCTTGAAGTTGTCACGCATCCGATCGTGACCAATCCAAGCCCAAGCCTTTTGCAAATCGCAGAGCAACGCAAATGGCCCGTACTGAATCTGTTCCCGAAACTGGCTGATAACAAATCCTGATGATTACAGACACGATCAAGCGCTTCGTCGGCCAACTTTTCAAGCAACGCTCGCATGGCGCTCAGCATATTCCGAAAGAAAAGCATGGCATTGATCGACGCAATGTTTCAAGACACGCCATCAAAGTCTGCGAAGTTCTTCAACACGAAGGTTATCAAGCCTATATCGTCGGTGGTGCCGTTCGGGATCTGATTGTCGGTCTCGAACCAAAAGACTTCGATGTGGCGACAAATGCCACTCCCGAACAGATTCGTCCTCTATTCAGGCGAGCCAGAATCATCGGTCGCAGATTCCAGCTCGTTCATGTCGTATTCGGTCAGGAAATCATAGAAACTTCAACGTTTCGCGCTCCGGCATCGATCTTGAACACCACCGACGACCATGGCCGGATATTGCGTGACAACGAATTCGGCACACATGAGCAGGATGCTGCACGTCGCGATTTCACGATCAACGCACTTTATTACGACCCCACCACCGAAACAGTGATCGACTTCCATCGAGGTGTGGAAGACCTCAAAAAACGAACGGTCAACATGATTGGCGACCCCCGTACTCGATACCGTGAAGATCCCGTCAGAATGTTGAGAGCCGTTCGCTTCGCGGTCAAACTCAATGGCAAGATTTCACCCGCAACGCGTGAACCGTTGCAATCGATGGCGAATCTTATCGAGAACGTTCCTGCATCCAGACTTTTCGATGAAATGCTCAAGCTTCTGACTTGTGGGCACGCCATGGAATGCCTTCAACAATTGCGTCAGGATGGCTTGCACCATGGCATGTTGCCGCTACTTGATGTGGTGCTTGAACAACCGGGCGGTCAGGCTTTTATCGAGCTAGCCCTGGACAGAACCGACCATCGCGTTCGAGCCGGAAAAACCGTCAGTCCGAGCTTCTTGTTTGCGGCATTACTGTGGCATCAGGTTGATCTCCGTTGGAAACAACGCATCAAGAATGGCGAGCCCACCATCCAAGCCATCATGCAGGCAGCCGACTCCGTTCTTGACGAACAAACCGAAAAACTCGCAATCCAAAAACGCTTCAGTTCGGACATGCGCGAAATCTGGTTCATGCAACCACGATTCGAGAAGCGCCTACCAAAAGCGATTTGGCGCATCCTCGAGCAACCCAGAATCCGCGCCGCTGTCGACTTTCTGCAATTGCGCGCGGCAGCACATGAATTCGACAGCGTGCTCGCTCAGTGGTGGATGGATCTGGTCAACGCAGACGATTCGACACGCGCTCGGATGGTTGAAGATCTGGGGAAGCTTCCCCGTGAGTTGGGCTCCGGCGCATCCAAATCGCGGACACGCAGGCGCCGTCGCGGCCCCAGACCCGGCATACCTGAACACTCCAATGCGCCAACAATCGATTAATTCACAATGAACGCCAGTGCCTATATCGGTCTTGGCGCCAATCTGGGTGATGCCAAACAAACACTTCTGGATGCCGTAGACTCGCTTAGAACCACAAGCGGCATATTCCGATGCGTCGTATCCCCTTTTTATGCAAGTGACCCAATCGATGCAACCGGACCGACATTCGTCAACGCGGTTGCGCATCTTGAAACCAGTCTGGCGCCGCTTAACTTACTGGATGAGTTGCAGCGCATCGAAAATCGATTCGGAAGATTGCGTCCTTATCGCAATGCGCCTCGTACGCTAGACATGGATCTGCTTTTGTACGACAAGCTGACAATCAATACGCCACGATTAACTTTGCCACACCCGAGAATGCATCTTCGGGCATTTGTTTTAAAGCCACTGCAAGATTTGGCACCCGATGCCAAAATTGCTGGCCGATCATTGCACGCATGGCTCGAAAACTGCCGAGACCAGAATATACGCCCACTAAAAATCAAAGATCCGACCGCATTGAACGGATCGGATCTTTAAGGACAGCGATCTTCGAGCAGACTAGATTGCCTTGTCGGCTTCAAGTCGTGAGATGATGTCAGCAGTAACTCCCAACTCTTTCAATATGGCATGCGTATGCTCTCCGATATCCGGAATCCGATCCATGCGCGCATCGAACTGATTGTTTGTGGCAGGCGGAATCAGCGCAGGCAATGCGCCAACAGGACTATCGATATTCGTCCAGCGGTCCCGCGCCTTGAGTTGCGGATGAGCCCATACGTCTTTCATCTCATTGACACGGGCATTGGCGATCTGTGCATCTTCAAGATACTGAACGACCTGATCGATTGTCATCTTCGCAAAAGCCCCAACAATCAAACCTCTCAGACGATCACGATTTTTGACGCGCAAAGAATTGGACGCGAAGTCTGGCTCATCTGCCAAGTCAGGCTGTTTAAGAACCTTTTCGCAGAACACGCGCCACTCACGTTCGTTTTGCAAGCCCAGCATGACGTTGCTGCCATCGCCAACAGGAAATGGTCCGTAAGGGTAAATGGTTGCATGGGCCGCGCCTGCTCTTGGTGGAGGAGAAGCACCATCAAACGCGTAATACATCGGAAAACTCATCCACTCGACCATGCTTTCCAGCATCGAAACGTCGAGGCGACTTCCCAAGCCTGTTTTGCCGCGCAAAAGCAATGCGTTCAATATACCCGAGTACGCATACATACCCGCGGCAATATCCGCAATCGAACAGCCTGCTTTGGCAGGCTCATCGGGAGAGCCTGTCACGGAAACAAAACCGCTTTCGCTCTGAATCAACAAGTCGTAAGCTTTCTTTGTTTCGTAAGGGCCACCATCACCGTACCCGGAAATATCGCAAACGATCAGGCGCGGGAAACGGGCATGCAACGCATCAAACGACAAGCCCATCCGCGCGGCTGCGCCTGGCGCAAGGTTCTGCACAAGAACGTCTGCCTTCTCAAGCAATTTTTCGAGCGCAGACATAGCGTCGGCGTTCTTGAGATCAAGCGTCAGACTTTCTTTTGATCTGTTGGTCCAGACAAAATGCGAAGCCATGCCGCGAGTGCGCTCATCGTATTTGCGTGCGAAATCACCGACACCAGGGCGCTCGACCTTAATCACGCGTGCGCCCATATCCGCCAACTGACGTGTGCAAAAAGGGGCCGCAATCGCATGCTCCAGACTGACGACAGTTATACCGTCAAGCGGGCGCGGCGATTGACTTTTATCTTGTTTCATCATGCTTCAAACCTCAATTCAGCTTGGTGGGCCAGCGTACCATCCTGCTCGGCCCAAAGTTGCGCCAATCCCGCTTGCGTCACGTGCCCGGCAACTGCAAAAGGCGTTGGAGCAATCAAGGGGCGAAGTCCGCGATAACTTAATTGACGCAGCCTGGCCTGGGGATTCGCATGCGCAAAGGCTTGGCACATCAATGTCGCAATCATGGGGCCGTGCACAACCAGTCCGGGGTACCCTTCTTTTTCGGTGACATAGGGATGATCGTAATGAATACGATGGCTATTGAAAGTCACTGCAGAATATCGGAACAGCAAGACAGGGGTCGGGTCAACGGCTTCTTTCCACTGCGAGACGGGTGCAGGCTCGGTGCCGACAAGCTTGGGAGGACTGGGTTCCCGATAAACGATATCCTGCTCTTCGCTGACGACCATTACGCCATTTTGAACAATCTCGTGTTTGACCGTCACGAACAAAAGAGAGCCGGTTCGCCCCTTTTTCTCCTGAATCGCGGTCACCGTAGAGGTTTTATGTGCCTCAACACCAACTAGCAGCGGTCCATTAAACGTTACTCGCCCTCCGGCCCACATACGATTTCGATTATCGGCAGGAGGCAAAAAGCTACCCCGAGCAGGGTGGCCATCCGTACCGGTTTGCGCAATCGGCACAGTCTCGAGAAAGTATGCCCAATGCCAAAGTGCAGGCAACGGCTTGCCTGAAGCCGGAACCGGTTCGCCCAACGTAACGGCAATGCATGCCGCATGATTGGGATCCAGGCGATCAGTAACGGTCTGGGACTTGCCTAGCCACGCACTGAGATCATTCGTAGACATCTTTAATCCTTAAAACAACAATTAGTGACCCAAGTCCTGCATCCGTTGCAAGTGATAATTCGTATCACCCAGCAACTGATCGGCAAACGACAAGCGCTTGAAGTAGTCTCCGACATCAAGCTCATCGGTCATACCCATACCGCCATGCAATTGCACTGCGGATTCGCCCACAAATCGCCCGGCAGCGGCAACTTCGACTTTTGCCATGGATACAAGCCTGCTGCGTTTTGCTGCGTCTTTTTCATCCAGACCCGCCACGGCAACATAAGTTGAGGATAGCGCCATTTCCGCATGCGTCAGCATATCCGCCAACCTGTGTTGCAGCACCTGGAAATTGGCAAGCGGTTGCCCGAACTGCTTGCGTGTTTTCAAATATTGGATCGTGATATCGGTCAAGGCCTGCATGGCTCCACACGCTTGTGCGCACAGAGCGGTAATGCCAAAATCCAATGTTTGAGTCAGCAATGCGAGCGCTTCTTCACCCTTGGCTATCAGATGCTCGCTGCTCAAGGAAACGCTTTCGAAACCGACTGTCGAAGCACGTGCGCCATCGAAAGTGGGATAGTCGGAAATCGACAATCCTTTCGAATCGGAAGGGACTAAAAATAAAGCGATTTCACCGTCAAGCACTGCGGAAACAATCAAAGCCTGGGAACATGCAGCATGCCATACAAGCACTTTGCGGCCATCAATCGAAAATCCTTTTTCTGTAGCCGTAGCCCGGGTGCAAAGTGGTCGCAAAGCATAACGTTCACCTTCCTCTTGCCAGGCAACAGACAGAATCGCTTCACCCTCAGCAAGAGCGCCAAGCCACTGCGACTTGAGCGTTTCATTATGACTATTTGCCAAAAGCGTGGTGCCCATCACAGCGCTCGAAATAGCAGGCTCACTCACCAATCCGCGGCCAAGCTCATAATGAACGACCAGCATCGTGGCGGGCGACTCGCCAAAACCGCCAAAATCCTGAGGAACCATTAAGCCTGCCACCCCTAGTTCGACAAGACTGTTCCACGCCGATTGGTCCATCACACCTGCGCGCTGCCTTTCGCGACGCTTGGCATAGGTCCAGTTGTCGGTCACCAAACGGCGCAAACTGTCCGTCAGCATCCGTTGTTCTTCTGAATATGCAAAATCCATGATTATTCCCGTTTGCGCCGATTAAACGCCGATGATCTGTTTAGCGATGATGCCCTTCTGCACTTCGTTGGTGCCACCATAAATAGCGGTCTTACGCATATCGAAGTAACCTGCCGACGCTGCGGCAGAGTATTCAGGCCCGGGTCCATGAAAATCCGAATCCGCATACAACCATTCGGGAGCGTAGGGCCATGAGTCGGCACCAGCCACCTGCATTTGCAAACGAGCCAGTTCCATTTGCAACTCGGAACCGCGGATTTTCAAAATTGACGCTTTGGGGCCAGGATCCGAGCTATCGGACGCCACGCGCAACAACATCATCTCCAGCGCCAGCACCTGCGCTTCAATCCGGTTGATACTGTCGCGCACACGAGAATCCAGACTAAGCGATTCACCACTTGCCATCGTGCGTTCAGCCAAGGACTTCAATATGGCAAGTTCGCGATGGCAGTGTCCAATGCCGGCAATACCGGTTCGTTCGTGACCCAGCAGATACTTGGCGTAGGTCCAACCCTGATTCTCTTCCCCGATCAGATTTTCAATGGGGGCTTCGACGTTCTCGAGCCAGACCTCGTTGACGTCGTGACTACCGTTCAGTGTCTTGATCGGACGCACTGTGACGCCCGGTTGCTTCATATCGATGAGCACCATCGATATGCCTCGTTGCGCTTTTGCCGTTGGGTCTGTTCGCACGAGACAAAACATCCAGTCCGCGTAGTGCGCAAGTGTGGTCCAGGTTTTCTGGCCATTGATGATGTAACGATCTCCAACTCGCTCAGCTTTGGTCTTGAGTGAAGCAAGATCCGAGCCTGATCCGGGCTCTGAATATCCCTGACACCACCAGTCCTTCATCTGGATGATACGTGGCAGGTAGTGATCTTTTTGTTTCTGATTGCCGTATTTCATCAAAACGGGGCCGATCATGCTCAAGCCAAACGGCAACAGTCGCGGTGCGCCAGCCTTGAACGACTCAATCTCGAAAATCAGTCGTTGCATGGGATTCCAACCGGTACCGCCATATTCTTTTGGCCAGGCGGGTGCACCCCATCCCCGTTCTGCCAGAAGCAGATGCCAGCGAACATAATCTTCGCGTACGAGATGGTGATGGGCAAATGCCTTCGCTTTTAAATCGGCAGGCAATTTCGACTTCAAAAAATCTTGCACTTCCTCGCGAAATGCACGCTCTTCAGTTGTCCAGGTCAGATCCATGGCTTTTCTCCTAGTATCGCAATGTTAACGCTGTCGACTATCCGCCGTTTCTCGCATTTTGAAACCCTGCATTCCGCACAGACAAAACCATGGTTCGGGCAATCAAAAGGGTAGAGAAGGGTAAACCCCAAACCGAAGAATGATTACCCCCCTTACAATCGACGTCATTGACTTTAAAAATCCTATTCGGGGACGAATCATGAAAAAAATTCTTTGCAGCACACTGCTTGCCATGACCACGGCAGTAACAAGCACGGCAACAATGGCGGCATGGCCAGACAAACCTATTACGGTGATCGTACCGGCCGCCCCCGGTGGTACGACCGATATTGCGGCGCGGTTCCTTAGCGACAAAATCGGGGCCGAACTCGGAACAACACTCATTATTGAAAACAAAGCAGGTGCGGCCGGCATCATCGGTACGCAGGCACTGACACGCGCCGCGCCTGACGGCTATACGATCGCCATGGGCAATATCGGTCCAAACGCAATCAACTACAGCTTGTATAAAAAGTTGCCCTACAAGCCAACCGATTTCGCACCCATCACATTGGTGATTTCGGTACCGAATATTCTGGTCGTTAATGGCGCATCACCCTACAAGAGTGTGAAAGAGCTAGTGGATGCGATCAAAAAAGATCCAAAAGGAAATTTCGCCTTCGGATCATCCGGAGCCGGCCAATCCCCCCACCTGTCTGGCGAAATGTTCATGCAGCGCGCGGGTATCAGCGTGCCTCACATCCCCTACAAGGGTGCGGGTCCTGCCGTGACTGCATTGCTTGGACAACAATTCACTTTCATGATCGACAATTTGCCTAGCTCGATGCCATTCATCAAGTCTGGACAGTTGCGCGCATTGGCCATTACCGGAAACACCCGCTCGCCTGAACTACCCGATGTGCCCACCATGGCCGAAGCAGGTATTCAGAACATGGTCGTGACAGCCTGGTTCGGATTTATCGCCCCCGCCGGCACACCACCTGAAATCATCCAGAAAATTCAGCAAGCCACCAAAAAAGTACTTGCCACACCTGAAGTGCAAAAACGCTTTGCCGAAATGGGCGGCACTCCCGGCGGAAACACGCCTGCAGAATTTGCAGCCATGATCGACAAAGAGCGCGAAAGCTGGAAACAGACGGTAGAAGCCGCAAAGCTTTCGATGGAGTAATCATGCTGAACAAGATTTCCGCATCCCTGGAAGACGCAGTCGCTCCTATTCAGGACGGTGCAGTACTGCTCGTCAGCGGATTTGGCGAAGCCGGTATTCCGTTCGAATTGATGAGCGCCATCATGGACAAGGGGTTACGTGAACTGACAATCGTCAGCAACAACGCCGGAACGCAAGAAACTGGTATCGCCGGCCTGATCAAGGCCGGTCGAGTTCGCAAGATCGTATGTTCGCATCCACGCCCTCCGAAATCGGATGTTTTCGCAAATGCCTACCGAGCCGGACAGCTCGAACTGGAATGCATGCCTCAGGGCACGCTTGCAGAACGGCTCCGTGCTGCCGGTGCGGGTCTTGGACCTTTTTTCACTCCAACCGGTTACGGCACACTCGTCGCCGAGGGTAAAGAGCAACGCGTGATTGATGGCAAAGGCTACATCCTCGAACAACCCCTGCATGGTGACTTTGCACTTGTGCGCGCTCACTTGGGCGATCGGTGGGGCAATCTGACTTACCGCTGGGCTGCGCGCAATTTCGGCCCCGTCATGTGCATGGCATCCAAACACTCGATCGCTCAAGTCAATCGCATTGTCCCCTTAGGTGAACTTGCTCCGGAACACGTCATGACACCCGGCATCTTTGTTAAATCCGTCGTAGCAATCGGAGGCGAGCGATGAGCAACACGCATACCGGCTCCTTCACGCCATTAACACGCGCGGACATCGCCTATCTTGTCGCGCACGATATTCCCGACGGATCCTACGTCAATCTGGGCATCGGCATGCCGACTCAAGTTGGCGACTTTCTTCCCGAAGACCGTGAAATTATTTTGCACAGCGAAAACGGTATTCTCGGCATGGGAGTAGCCGCAACCGGGGATCAAATCGATCTGGATCTGATTAACGCGAGTCGCACGCCAATCACGCTTCTACCGGGTGCATCCATCACGGAACACACGGTATCCTTCGCCATGATGCGCGGTGGCCATCTCGACTACTCGATACTGGGTGGTTTCCAGGTCGCCAGTAACGGAGATCTGGCCAACTGGATCACGTCCGGACCTGATGCGATTGCCGCAATCGGTGGAGCAATGGATTTGGCGATCGGCGCTCGCAATGTCATCGTGATGATGGAACATGTCGCCAAGGATGGCACGCCCAAGCTGCTGAACGCATGCACATATCCATTGACGGGGGCCGGCGTGGTGAATCACGTGTACACCGATCTGGCCATCATCGACGTGACAAACGAGGGTTTTGTTATTCGCGCCATTGTTGACGGTCTGACTGTCGAAGCGCTTCAGGCTCGCACCGAAGCCCCCCTGAAAGCATCACCTCATCTCGCCCGGATCCGTCGCGATTCGAATGGCAATCCCATCTATTAATTATCCGAAGGAGTTTCGCATGCAGGATTCAAAACGATTCAATCGCATTCGCCGCGCCCTGTGCATAGCCGCCCTGATGGTATCAGGCTCAACCTATGCGCAATCGGACGCCCAACCCCTCACGCTGATCATCCCCTACCCTCCCGGCGGAAGTGCCGATATGCTGGCACGACCCATGCTGCCTGAACTGCAAAAGAAACTGGGACGCACCGTTGTCTTGGATTACAAGGCGGGAGCAGGTGGCACGATCGCAACCTCCGCTCTGGCCAAAGCTAAACCTGATGGCAATACTATTTTGATGGTGCTTGCCGCTCATGCCATCAACAACTCGCTTTACCCTTCCCTTCCCTACAACACGCGCAAAGACTTTGCACCTGTATCGCTTGTCGCCACACTCCCCCTCGTAGTTGCCGCCCCTTTGGCAACGCCTGCAAATAACATGCAGGAACTGATCGCCTATGCAAAAGCCAATCCCGACAAGCTCACATATGCTTCCGCGGGAAACGGCAACACAAGCCATTTGGCGGTGGAAATGTTCAAAGCCGAAACAGGCACGAAGATGCTGCACATTCCATACAAAGGCAGCGGTCCCGCGGTTGTCGCCATGCTTGGCAACGAAGTGTCTTTCATGTTCGACAGCATCTCAACGTCGTACCAACAAATCAAGAATGGCAAGCTGAAAGCGTTGGCAGTCAGTGGCGCCAAGCGGTCACCTTTGCTCCCCAATGTCCCGACCATCTCTGAAACCGTTCCCGGCTTTGTTGTTGATGGCTGGTATGGCATTTTGGCTCCTGCAGGCACACCACCGGCAGCGATCGAAAAACTCAACAAAGCACTGATCGAAGCCGCCAACGATCCCAAGGTCAAGGCACAACTTAACGACAGTGGCTATGAAATCGTCGGATCAACTCCAGAGTTTTTCGGCAAACATATCGAATCCGAACTCACCCGCTGGGAAAAGGCAGTGAAAGATTCCGGGGCCAAAATCCAGTAATACGGACACCATTTCAATTCATTCAATTTTTTGTCGCAATCAATCGGAACGCCAATCATGAAACGTCGTCAACTCTTAGGTACTCTCGCCCTGTCCTGCTCAGCATTGCTTGGAGTATTTGCCAACGCATCCGTTCAGGCACAGACGAATTGGCCGGAACGGCCTATCAAGCTGTTGGTGGGCTACGCTGCCGGCGGTCCGGTTGACGTGACTGCACGAGTATTCGCAAAATACCTAGGCGAACAACTCAAGCAAAACGTCGTAGTCGAGAACCGGGGAGGCGCAAGCGGAATGATTGCCGCCGATGCCACGGCCAAAGCGACGCCGGACGGATACACACTGAACTTTATCGCCAGCCCGAGCATGACCATCGCACCGGTTGTTCAACGCAGCAAATTGTTCGATCCACGTAAAGACTTCACATTGATCGGCCCGGTGGTGAATTACGCCAATATCTTATTGATTGGCCCGCAAATCAAGGCAAACTCAGTCAAGGAATTGATTGATTACGCTAAAGCCAATCCGGATAAAGTCGCATTCGGCTCGGCTGGCGTGGGCGCATCCAATCACTTATCCGCAGAGTTGCTCAGACAGTCGGCTGATGTGCAGATGTTGCATGTGCCCTATAAAGGCAACTCCCCTGCCATGATGGATGTCGTCAGCGGCAAAATCACTTTTATGTTTGACATTGTCGGTACCGGCAAAGTGTTCGTCGATAATGGGCAGGCGCGTGGCTTGGCAGTGACGTCCAAGACACGAAACCCAAGCATGCCAAACGTTCCAACCATGATCGAGGCAGGCATTGCGGACTATGAAGTGATCGGCTGGTTTGCTCTTGTCGGCCCTAAAGGAATGCCGGACAACGTGACGGAAAAATTGATTAGCGGCCTGAATGAGGTTCGAAAAAACCCCGACTTCCGCAAAGCCGTCGAGGAGGCTGGCTACACAGTGGAAATGGCCGACAAAACGCAGCTTCTGGATCGAATCAACAATGAATTGATTCTATGGCAAAACGTTGTCACGAAAGGCAATATCCAGAACAACTAAAAATCGAATCCTTTAATTTTTCATAACCTGTCAAGCAATTCCGTTTATCTATTCATTCGGTCACAAAGGCATCACGATGGCGACAACTCCTGTCATGCAAAAACTGCTTTCGCAAACGCGTATACCCATTATCGGTTCACCACTATTTCTGGTGTCGGGAATCGATCTTGTCGTAGCGCAATGCACTGCAGGCATCATTGGCACATTCCCGAGCTTGAATGCCAGACCGCAGGAGGAATTGCCAAAATGGATTGAAGAAATCAAGTCACGCCTGGCAGCCTACAAAGCCGAACATCCCAACGAAATTGTTTCCCCTTTCGGTGTCAACTTGATTGTTCACCCATCGAATCCGCGATGGGAGGGCGATCTGGAAATTTGCGCGCAGCATCAAGTGCCGCTTTACATCACATCCCTGCATGCGCCCAATAAGGTTGTCGAACGGGTTCACCCTTATGGCGGCATCGTCTTGCATGATGTGACCAATGCTAAACATGCCCGCAAAGCGATCGATGCAGGTGTGGATGGTCTGATTCTGGTTTCGAACGGCGCGGGCGGACATGCCGGAACAATCAATCCAATAGCGCTCATCAACGAAATCAAAAGCTTCTACGATGGCCCGATTATTTTGTCCGGCTGTATGTCCCGTGGAAAGGATGTGTTGGCCGCGCAAGCACTGGGATGCGATTTCGCATACTTGGGCACCCGATTCATCCCGACCAAGGAGTCTTCCGCGCAAGCTGCTTATCAGCAAATGATCATCGACGCTGACTCGACCGACATCATTTACTCGCCATTCTTTACCGGCGTGCCGGGCAACTATCTCAAACCAAGTATCGTTGCCGCCGGAATCGATCCGGAAGTAGTGAGAGAAGCCAAAACCGGCGGATCAAACGGTGGTGCGGTCAACTTGAACAAAGACGCGCGCCCCAAGACCTGGAAGGATATTTGGGGCGCGGGTCAAGGCGTTGGTTCGATTCAAAAAATTCAGACTGTGCGCGAAGTCATCGATGAGATGATTGAAGAATATCAGGCAACTCGCAAGCGCCTACTCGGCTAAGCAGACTGGTGGCGCAGAGCTGTCTGCGCCACCTAAATTAATTTAGTCGACAGTAATTTTCGCGGTTCTAATGATATCGCCCCACTTTTTGATTTCATTATTCAAAAACGCGCGAAATTCTTCAGGCGTGCCTGGCATGGGCTCTGCGCCGGCTGCCATAAGCGATTCAATCGTTTTCGGATCTTTCAATACTTTGACCATGTCGGCATTCAGGCGCTTGACGATAGCATCAGGCGTTCCGGCCGGAGCCACAACACCAGTCCAGGAATAAGCCTCGTAATCAGGCAGTCCGGCTGATGCGATCGTCGGGACTCCCGGAAAGAATGCCGATGGAGTTGGATTGCCTACGCCCAAGGCGCGAATTTTGCCTGCCTTGATGAAGGGCAAGGCAGAAGGGCCATCGGCGAACATAACCTGCACCTGACCGCCGACCAGATCCTGCATCGCGGGTGCACTTCCTTTGTAGGGAATATGCTGCATCGTTGTCTTAGCCTGGCTATTGAACAGCTCGCCCGCAAGGTGGGTGCCGCCGCCCGTACCAGAGGAGCTATACGCTAATTTATTCGGGTTCGCCTTCGCATAAGCGATCAACTCGGCAACGGTATTAACCGGCAGCGAAGGATTCACGACCAACACGATCGGAAAACGCGCCGTCAATCCAACCGGTACAAAATCTTTTTGAATGTCGTAACTTAAATTATTTTTCAGGCTGGGCAAGACAGAATGATGAATCGCCGCAAAAAAGTAATGGTAGCCATCGGCGGGAGCTTTGACCGCAGCCTGAGCACCGACGATTCCACCCGCACCGGCTTTGTTATCGATCGGTGCCGTCACATTCCATAACTTGGATAACGGTTGAGTCGTTAAGCGTGCCGCCGTATCAACGGGACCGCCAGGAGGAAATGGCACGATGAAATTGACCGGTTTGTCCGGCCAAGCCTGCTGCGCATAGGCGGACGGCGCCACAGCTAGGCTAAAGGTAGCCAAGCCAAGTAAACAAGCAACACGGGACAGGTATTTTTTCAAGGCATTTCTCCAAAGCGAAATGTACTTCGCACACCGTCGAAGTCATTTGGAAATTTATTTTGATTAAGGGTTATCCCTTAAATGGCGATATGATCGTCAACTGAAACAACTTTGATAACGATAACCCATGCGCGCAAAGCGTCTGTTCCAACTATCCAAAGTCTCACATTTTAAAATCTGAATACCTGTTTAACCGGTTTCAATCTACTATCAAACCTTTGGCGAGATTTCTTGCCACGGGTATTTTCATCCAAAAATAAGGGAGATGTTTCATGAGCGGAATGTTGGCAGGTAAAGTTGCAATCGTCACCGGCGCAGGTGGTGGCATTGGACGTGGAATCGCCTTGGCCATGGCTGCAGCCGGCGCCAAAGTGGTTGTCAACGACATCGGCGCGAGCCTTACTGGCGAAAGCACCAGCGCAGGTCCCGCTCAGCAAGTGACTGAGGAAATCATTAAAGCCGGCGGCCAAGCGGTACCTTGCACGGATAGCGTTTCAACCTATGCTTCGGCTAACAGTATTGTTGAAACAGCTGTTAAAACCTTCGGCAAGATCGACATCGTGGTCAACAACGCAGGTAACCTTCGCGATCGCGTTTTCCACAAAATGAGCGAAGAAGAATGGCGTCAAGTGATTGATGTGCATCTGAACGGAACTTTTTTCGTCAGCCGTGCGGCAGCCAACTACTTCCGCGAACAGGAATCCGGCGCCTTCGTGCATATGACATCCACTTCCGGCCTGATCGGCAACTTCGGGCAAGCAAACTACTCGGCTGCCAAATTAGGCATCGCTGCGCTTTCCAAGTCGATTGCCCTGGACATGAATCGCTATAACGTGAGATCGAACTGTATCGCTCCTTTTGCATGGAGCCGCATGACTAGCTCGATTCCGGCCAATACCCCCGAAGAAAAGGCGCGTGTGGCAAAACTCCAAAAAATGGAAGCCGGAAAGATTGCCCCGATGGCCGTATTCCTTGCCAGCGACAAGGCAAAAGACGTCAATGCACAAATCTTTGGTGTGCGGGCCAACGAAATCATGTTGTTCAGCCAGCCACGTCCCGTTCGCTCCGTTCATATGAGCGAAGGCTGGACCGCCGAAGCAATTGCGGATATCGCCGCACCCGCCATGAAGCATCACTTCATGGCACTCGAGCGCTCACCCGATGCCATCGACTGGGATCCGATCTAATCATGGATTACAACAACATCAAAAACTGGAAGTTCCCTGAAGTCGATCAGACTTACACGGAAAACGACAGCATTTTGTATGCGCTGGGGATCGGTTTCGGCCAGGAACCGACCAACCCGGATCACCTGAAATTCGTTTATGAGCAGGATTTGCAGGCGTTTCCGACGATGGCGGTCGTGCTCGGCTACCCCGGCTTCTGGATGAAAGATCCAAAAGCCGGAATCAACTGGGTCAAACTGGTTCACGGCGAGCAGCGCATGACTATTCATCGTCAACTGCCCCCTTCCGGTCGCGTCATTGGTCGCTCCCGAATTTCTCATGTGATCGACAAAGGTGCCGACAAAGGCGCGCTGGTCATTACCGAAAGGACTTTGCACGACGGGGATGGCAATCTGCTGATCACGATTGCGCAAACAACTTTCTGTCGCGGTGATGGTGGACTGACACAAAGCGACGAAAGTCCGATTCAGCTTGAAGCCACACCGGATCGCGCACCTGATATGACCTGCGCGTTACCCACATTGCCTCAGGCGGCATTGATATATCGTCTTTGTGCGGATAACAATCCACTTCATGCCGATCCGGCAGTTGCGGAAAAGGCGGGCTATCCTCGTCCGATTCTGCACGGATTGTGCACCTATGGTGTTGCCGCGCGAGCCATCGTTCAGGCGGCATGCGGTAACGACACATCACGACTATTGTCGATGAACACTCGCTTTTCGTCGCCGGTCTTTCCAGGTGAAACCATAGTTTGCGAAATTTGGCGCGATGGTGACGAAGCGGTTCGCTTTCGCGCAAAAGTCGCTGAAAGAGATATTGTCGTGCTTTCGCACGGCTACGCAGGAATCAAAAAAGCATGACTCAAGCACGACAAGCACCATTGACAGGCATTCGCATTCTCGATTTATCGCGAGTGCTTGCCGGTCCCTGGTGTACTCAAAATCTGGCGGATCTTGGAGCAGACGTCATCAAAGTCGAGCGCCCAAAATATGGCGATGACACTCGCGCCTGGGGTCCGCCCTTTTTGAAAGATGAAGAAGGTCATGACACGACCGAGGCCGCCTATTACCTGAGCGCGAATCGAAACAAGCGTTCGATCGAAGTCGACATCGCCAGTCCTGAAGGAATCAAACTGATCAAGGACCTGGCTAAATACTGCGATATTCTTGTCGAGAACTTCAAAGTGGGCGGCCTGCAACAATACGGTCTGGACTATGGCAGCCTGAAAGATGAATGCCCGCATTTGATTTACTGTTCGATTACCGGTTTTGGTCAAACCGGTCCTTTCGCCGAGCGTCCGGGCTATGACTTTATGATTCAAGGTATGGGTGGCCTGATGAGCATCACCGGGGAGCGCGACGGCTTACCCGGCGCCGGCCCCCAAAAGGCAGGTGTGGCGGTTACCGATATCATCACCGGCATGTACGCTTCGCTGGCCATTATGGCCGCATTGCAAGAACGTCAAAAAAGCGGCCTAGGACAGCATCTCGACATCGCTCTTCTGGACAGCCATATCGCCATGCTCGCCAATCAACCGCTGAACTTCATGACATCGGGCGTGGCGCCAACGCGTGCGGGCAATGCGCACCAGAACGTCGTGCCTTATCAGGTTTTCAAAACATCAGATGGCTTCATGATCGTCGCAGTGGGCAATGACTCCCAGTTCAGGTCTTACTGCCAGGCTATCGGAAAACCGGAGCTTGGAACCGATCCTAAGTTCGCGACGAATAGCCAGCGCATCATCAACCGCGACGAACTCATTCCCATGCTCGAAAAAATCATGGCAACCGGAGAACGTGACGCATGGATCGCTAAATTCGAATCCGCTGGAGTGCCCTGCGGCCCTATTCAGACAATTGATCAGGTCTTTTCTCACCCTCAGGTTATCCACCGCGGCATTTGGCAAAACATTCCACATCCACTAGGTGGAACCACCCCGACTACGGCCAGTCCGATGCGTTTTTCAGCCACACCGGTTGAATATCGTCGCGCACCGCCCACGCTTGGTCAGCATACGGAAGAAATTTTGCAAGAACTTGCCAACCATAAGAAAAAACAATAGCTAAACAGTGTTAGGATAAGCACCCAAGTAAGCGTTCCCGAACGCATGTTCACTCTTAAGCCGCAGCCTAATAAGCGGTATTTTGAAAATATTCAACGGAGACTTTCAATGAAGAAAATCATTGCGGCCATCACCCTGGCTCAAGCTGCTTTTGTCATGCCCGCGTTTGCGGCTGACTATACGATCGGCGCAGCGTTCCCCATGAGCGGACCCAATGCCGAATATGGCGAGGTGTTCGGATCAGCAGCCAATATGGCAGCCGACCATATCAACGCCGACAAAAAACTTTCGGGCAAACTGACTGTGGTCTATGAAGACAGCCAGGGCCTCCCCGCACAGGGCGTGATTGCAGCAAACAAACTGATCAACGTCAGCAAAGTCCCTTATGCACTGTCTGCATTTACAGGCGTCTCCAAAGCGGTTGCTCCGATCGGTGCACGCACTAAAACCGTCATGGTCAACGGCGGTGGCGTTGGTCCAGACCTCGCCTCTTTGGGCGATTACTTCTGGAACGTCATTCCATTGGTCGACTTTGAAGTGCGCGCCATCACTCCTTACCTGGTCAAAGAAAAGGGTCTGAAGAAAATCGCCCTGATCTATGTTGATGATCCCCTGGGTCAGTCTGTCGTTTCGGAATTGGGCAAAGAGCTCAAGGCTAATGGCGGAGAGCTGGTTGGCTCATTTTCAATCCCGACCACGCAGCAGCAGTTTTCTGGAGTAGCCGCCCGCGTGCGCGACACCAAGCCTGATGCCGTCTACTTTGCCACCTACGGCAACCAGCAGGTTCAACTGGTCAAGCAATTGCGTGACAACGGAATTAGCCAACCACTCGTAAGCTATTCAGCGGCTAGCCTGCCTTCCATGATGGCGCTGCCCGAAGCAAAGGGTCTGATCTTCACGGGTCAACAAATGGAATGGAATAAAGACGATGCCAAGGCAATGCGTCTGTATAACGATTACAAGGCTAAATACAACAAAGAGCCTGGTGCGTATGTTGTGAACTATTACAACTCCGTACTGCTGTTTGCTGAATTGGCTGCAGCCCTTGAAAAGGCGGGCAAACCGGTTACCGGCGAAAACCTGTTGGCACAGCGTAAAGCAACTGCAACCTTCCCGTTTGTTGGCGCAACCGTTTCATTCGCTCCCAACGGCACGATTCAATCTCCGATTCAAATCAATGAGATTGTCGGCGAAGGCAACTCCAAGGTCTTGAAAGTTATCAAGTAACCGCGTTCGCGCTGCCTAAAAAGAGAGTCGTCTCATGCTGTTCATCCAACTATTGGTCAATGGGCTGCAGACCGGCGCGTTATACGCGCTGATCGCAGCCGGGTTTTCGCTGATCTTCGGCATGACCCGTATTTTTCATGCCGCGCATGGGGCGACCTTCACCATTGCGGGTTTTATCTTTTACGAATGCTATTCGATCCTGCAATGGGCATGGCCGTTCGCTGTTCTGGCTGCGGCAGTTGCTGCCAGTATTTTCGGTATCCTGCTTGACCGCTGGGTATACGCAACAATTCAGCGTCATGAGGGATCTTTCTTTACAGTGTTTGCTGCATCGTTTGGTGCAGCGATCGTTGTGCAGAATCTGATTTCGATCATGTTCGGTCGTGGTCTTGTCACTGTTACCACGCCACTAAGCAAAAGTATCGAAGTAGTTCCTGGCCTGTTCATTGCCCCAATCGCGGGCGTGATCATTGTTTGCGCCTTGATCTCTTTTGCCTTGTTGCAATGGCTTCTTACCAAAACCAATCTGGGAATCGCCTTGCGTGCTTTGGGTGAAAACCCAGCATTAATTGAAGTCTACGGACTCACCCCAAGACGTCTGTCCCAATATGTTTTCCTGATAGGTTCCATTCTTGCCGTCCCATCCGCAATTCTGACCGCGACGACCTCGGGGCTGAATCCTGCCATGGGCAACCACGTGATGCTCATTAGCGTTGCCGCAACAATTGTGGGTGGCGTCGGAAGTTTGCGTGGCGCGGCTCTTGCGGGCCTGTTGCTAGGACTTGCCGAGAACCTCTGTCTGGCCGTGATCGATCCGCAGTGGAGCGAAGCAGTGACGTTCGTGATTCTTTTCCTCTTCATCCTGTTCCGCCCAAGTGGTGTGTTCGGACGAGCCATCGTGTCTTAAAAGGAACAGATCATGATTGCTTATCTTCAAAACATAGCAGTACTTTTTTGCATCAATGCGATTCTGGCCCTGACCTTGAATTTCATCATGGGTTATGCAGGTATTTTTTCACTTGCTCATGCCATTTTCTTTGGGGTCGGCGCATATACGACGGCTTTTATTGCCCTGCACTACTCCGACTCCTTATTGCTTTGCATGGCGGCTTCTGCCGGTCTTTCGGCCTTGCTATCAATGGCGCTCGCCTTGCCGGCCTTGCGTGTACGTGGCGAATATTTCGTTGCTGCATCCATGGGGCTGCAAGTTATCGGCGTGACGATATTTTCCGAATGGAAATCAGTGACCGGCGGGCTTGGTGGCATGATCGGCATCCCGCGTCCGAAATTCCTGGGGTTTACATTCAATGACGATCTGGCATTTCTTGCCCTGTGCATTGTCATTCTTCTGCTCGTGATTTACATCACTGCGCTACTCGTGAGAGGAAGTTTTGGCAGAAGTCTCATGGCAATTCGCGATAGCGAGTCGGCAGCGCAAGCCTATGGCAAACATGTCAACGCGATCAAAACATTGTCCGTTTCCGTTTCCGCAGGCTTGGCAGGCGTAGCAGGCACTCTTTATGCGTTTTACATGAGCTTTATCAACGTTGAAAGTTTCATGCTGGAATTCTCGATCCTGTTGATGGCGATGGTGATCATTGGTGGTACGGGCACATTGTTCGGACCCGTAGTGGGCGCAGCGTTATTGATGTCCCTGCCTGCCGCCCTGACCTACTTGCCCTTCCTGCCACCAAGTGAACTTGGCACCATCCAACAAATCATCTACGGCATTGCAATGGTCTTGCTGATGATGTTCCGTCCAGGCGGACTGATTGGTGGCCGTAGCCGGGAGAAGTCAGCATGACAACCCCTACCCAACAACACGACATTCTGCTGCAAATCCGCAACTTGAACAAAAACTTTGGAGGTCTCAAAGCGATTCAAGATGTAACTATGGATTTACCCGCCGGTGTAATCACGACTTTAGTCGGACCGAATGGCGCCGGCAAAACGACTTTGTTCAACCTGATTACCGGTCATCTAGTGCCAACAAGCGGCACCGTTCACTGGTTAGGTCAACCGCTTAAAGGCATCGAGCCGTGGCGCATTGCCCGCATGGGAATTGCACGGACATTTCAGGACTTGCGATTGTTCAGTCACATGACGGTCGAAGAAAATATTATGTCCGTGATGGAGCGAAGCAGTTGGCTCTGGCAAGGCGGGCGTGCCGCAGCTGAAAAACGTGTCAATGAAATTCTGGCCGAAACCCAATTGACCGAAAAACGCTTAGAGCGCGCAGTCGATCTCGCGTACGCAGAACGCAAATTCCTGAGCCTGGCACGCATCATGGCCAGCGAAGCAAAGCTTTGGTTATTGGATGAACCTGCATCCGGACTTGATCCACGATCCTTCGAACGCTTTGTCGCCCTGTTGCGCGACTATGCATCCCGCGGGATCACGATTTGCATCATCGAGCACAATCTCGACATCGTGATCAAACTTTCGGATCGTGTGGCCTTCCTGGATCAGGGAAAACTTCTTGCTCAGGGAAGTTCACAGGATATTTTGAAGGATCCGCACCTGGCCGCCATTTACTTTGGAGACCGTTCGTGAGCACGACACCTTTTCTCGAAGCAAAAAATCTGCGTGTCGGCTACGGTGGTCGCCCCGTTTTGGAAAACTTCAATATCAGCCTCAGGCATAACGAAGTACTCTGCCTGATCGGCCATAACGGCGCAGGCAAATCGACGCTAGTGAAGTCGTTGTTCGGCCTTGTTGCGCTTGAACAAGGCAGCATTGAACTTGAAGGCAAAACCATCAACAAACCTGACCCGAAAGTCATGAATGCCGCTGGTGTGGCGATGGTTCCGGAAGGGCGTGGCGTATTTCCCGGCCTGACAGTAGCCGAGATCATGAGATTAGGCTTCTACGCCAATAACATTCCGGCAGGCGAACATGCAGCCAGGCTGGACTGGGTCATGGGCGTGCTTCCCATGGTTAAAAAGTTTTATCAGCAACGCGCCGGCACGCTTTCTGGCGGACAACAACAGATGGTTTCACTTGGCAGAGCATTGCTCAGTCAACCCAGATGTCTGCTGCTTGATGAACCTTCCATCGGTTTGGCTCCAAAGCTTTTTCAGGATCTTGTCGGCCCGATCCGTGAACTGCAAAAAGAGCGCAAGATGTCAATTCTGATCGTCGAGCAAAACGTTCGCGAGGCGCTCAAAATTTCGGATCGCGTGATCGTCATGAAATCCGGTCAGATCATCCGCGAAGGTACGCCGGAACAGTTCAGCAGCAATGCGGACTTGATGGATCTTTATTAATAAAGGTGTAGTAGTCATGTCGCAGGTGAGCAGTCTTTACTCGATTTACCAGTCGCACCTCGAGCGCTCACCGGATCAGACGATGCTGATCGAGAATGATCAGATTGTCAGCTATAGAAATTTTCATGATCAAGTCATCAACTGCGCACAGTGGTTGAGTGAACAAGGCATTCGATCAGGTGATCGTGTCGCTGTCTGGCTTGTGAATCGAACTGATTGGCTGGTCCTCTTATTCGCCCTTGCGCGCTTGGGCGCGACACTTGTTGCCGTAAACACCAAATATCGTAGTCACGAGCTTCATTACATTCTTTCCAACTCACAGGCGAGCACGCTAATACTGCAACTGAATTTTCTAAAAATCGATTTCGCTCAAATCGTTGCAGATGTCGACGCACAATCTTTACCCCATCTTCAAAAAATATTCATTGTCGATGCCGATACAGATACGCCTTCGTCCTTACTTGGGCGTAAAACGATTGCGATGCCGACCGGCGTAACGGAAAAAAAATCGGATACCCTTGAATTGCCAGATCTCGACGTAGATTCAGCGGCGATTTTTTTCACGACATCCGGCACAACTAAAGGACCAAAACTGGTGATGCATTCGCAACGTACATTGAGTACGCATGCCGAACACGTTGCCACTAGTTATGAACTTGCCCATGCCGACAACAAGCTCATCGCAGGCCTGCCCTTTTGCGGTGTTTTTGGTCTAAATAGCGCTTTGGCTGCGATAAAAGCCGGAATACCTGTGGTCATTATGGATTTCTTCGATGTCGCCACGGCCACCGAGCTCATTAGACGACACAAAGTTACGCACATATTTGGTAGCGACGAAATGTTGCGCCTGTTTGTTCAACAGGTCGCCAAAATAGGCAACCCTGCAGTCCCATTCCCGTCGCTTAAGCTATTCGGTTTTGCTTCCTTCAGCCCGCGATACGTCGATCTAGCCAACGAACTCATTCCGCGTGGATTTCCAATGCGAGGCTTGTACGGCTCGAGCGAAGTACACGCATTGTTCTCGCTTCAAAAAGCAGACTTGCCAATCGAAGAGCGCGCCCAAGGCGGCGGCTACCCGGCAGCACGAAGCCTTGCTCATATCCGAGCGCGCGACCCCGATACGAATGAAATCTGCGCGCCCGGCGTCACGGGTGCTATCGAAATAAAATCGCCCACTCTGTTTCGCGGATATTTCAATAACCCGAATGCGACAGCCGACGCATTTACCGATGACGGTTATTTCAAAACCGGAGACATGGGTTTTTTGCGTGAAGACGGCAGTTTTGTATATCAGTCACGCATGGGTGACACGATGCGAATTGGTGGTTTTCTAGTTGATCCATCGGAAATCGAGCACGTGCTAGCCGAACAGCCCGAGATCAGAAGCGCCCAGGTTGTGGGTGTGGAAATCGACGGAAAACTTCGGCCTGTC
Source organism: Sheuella amnicola (assembly GCF_010499255.1). GTDB lineage: Bacteria > Pseudomonadota > Gammaproteobacteria > Burkholderiales > Burkholderiaceae_B > Zwartia > Zwartia amnicola. The sequence goes on along the minus strand of NZ_JAAGRN010000007.1, from coordinate 73,182 downwards.
GCTTTCGTCATCAAAAAGACGACAGATACGCCTTCTGTCACTCACATTCTCAATAATGTTAGTAAGCAACTAGCCAAATTCAAAGTGCCGGCGCGTTTATGGTTTGTAGACGAATTTCCCGCGACAGCAAGCGCGAATGGCCTCAAATTCCAGCGCGTCAAACTTCGGGATATGGCGTTGGAAAAACTCAAGCAGGAAAGCCTTAGCCACGCCTGAGTCACTCAACCTGCAGAAGCTGAATTTAAAGTAAGCCACCAGGGACCGAAAAGGCATCAAAAGAAAAAGGCCGCGATTGCGACCTTTTTCAAAATACAAAGCGATCGAAATCACTTTGTCACAACAGGTATTCCCGCAATCTTGGCCGACCACTCTTTGGGGCCGGTAGTATGCACTGACGTACCCTTCGAATCAACAGCCACCGTCACGGGCATATCAACCACATCGAATTCGTAAATGGCTTCCATACCCAAATCTTCGAATGCGACAACTTTCGAGCCTTTAATCGCCTTAGACACAAGGTAGGCGGCGCCGCCAACAGCCATCAAGTAAGCCGAACCATTCTTGCGAATCGACTCAACCGTTGCCGGACCACGTTCAGCCTTGCCAACCATGGCAAACAACCCTGCTTTCTCAAGCATCATGTCGGTGAACTTATCCATGCGGGTCGATGTAGTCGGGCCGGCAGGTCCCACCACCTCGTCACCAACAGGATCAACAGGGCCTACGTAATAAATCGTACGGCCATGGAAATCGACCGGTAGTTTTTCACCCTTGGCAAGCATGTCCTGAATGCGCTTATGCGCTGCATCACGACCCGTCAACATTTTTCCGTTGAGCAACAAGGTTTGACCCGGCTTCCAGCTTTCGACTTCCGCCTTAGTCAAATTATTCAAGTCAACTTGCTTGGAAGATTTGTAATCAGGTGCCCAGTGCACATCCGGCCAATCGGATAGTGACGGACGATGCAAGTGTGCGGGGCCCGAACCATCCAGCTCGAAATGGGCATGGCGAGTCGCTGCGCAATTAGGGATCATGGCGACCGGGAAAGATGCAGCATGCGTTGCGAATGTTTTGATTTTGACATCCAGAACCGTCGTCAAGCCACCCAAGCCTTGGGCACCAATGCCCAGGCCGTTCACTTTCTGATAGAGCTCGATTCGTAACTCCTCCAGTTTGCTTTTCGGGCCACGCTCGAGTAGTTCGTACATGTCCAGATCTTCCATCAATGCCTGCTTGGCCATCAATACGGCCTTTTCTGCCGTACCGCCTATGCCAATTCCCAACATACCGGGCGGACACCAACCGGCTCCCATTGTCGGGACCGTCTTCAGAACCCAGTCGACAATCGAATCATTCGGATTAAGCATCGCCAGCTTGGACTTGTTCTCGGAGCCACCCCCCTTGGCTGCGACTTGCACATCGACTTTAGCGCCTTGAACCAGTTCGACATTAACGATGCAGGGGGTATTGTCCTTAGTGTTCTTGCGGGCAAAAATCGGATCATCCAAAACCGAGGCACGCAAAGGGTTTTCCGGATTCAAATAGCCGCGACGCACACCCTCGTCGCACAACTCTTGAATGCTCTTCTTGGTATTGAAGCGCACATCCATGCCAATCTTCAAAAACACATTGACGATACCGGTATCCTGACAAATCGGACGACGTCCTTCGGCGCTCATGCGCGAGTTGGTCAAAATCTGAGCCATCGCATCCTTGGCCGCCGGGCTTTCTTCGCGCTCGTATGCACGGGCCAAATGCTTGATGTAATCGGCCGGATGGTAATAACTTATGAATTGAACCGCATCGGCAATCGACGCGATGAAATCTTCTTCCTGAATCGTGACGGACATAATGTGTCTACCTGTATGTGTCTTAATAAGAATTCCGTGCTCTCATGCCGCGCATGACTTATGCATGCGGGCCTGAGTCCAACTACTTGCCGGTCCAGATCGGTTTGCGCTTTTCTGCAAAAGCGGTCGAACCTTCCTTGGCATCGTCCGAGCGAAAAATGTGATCGATCAGCGGTCGTTGCATTTCGAACATTTTATCGCCGGGAAAGTCCAGCCCTTGATTCACCACACTTTTAGCCGTTTGCACTGCCAAGGGACCATTTTCGCAGATTCGACGGGCAAGTTGAATCGCCTGCTCCAGGGCCTCTCCGGGTGCTGTCAGCACGTTGATCAAACCGAATTGATTCGCACGTTGAGCGGTGAACATATCGCCAGTCAGAATGACTTCCATTGCGATATGGTAGGGAATCTGTCTGGGTAACCGGAGCAACCCGCCCGATCCCGCCACTAAACCACGCTTAACTTCAGGTAGCCCGAATTTGGCGTTATCGGCAGCAACCACCAAATCGCATGCCAGCATCATTTCGAACCCCCCGGCGAGCGCATATCCCTCGACTGCGGCAATTAGCGGCTTTTTTGGGGGGGCTTCATTTAGGCCTCCAAAACCTTTGCCCTCCACCAAGGCGCGCTTGCGAGTTTGAGAGAAATCCTTCAGATCCATGCCGGAACTGAAAGTGCCGCCAGCACCGGTCAGAATGCCGATTCTGACATCCTCTCTACTATCCATTTCATCGAAGGCGGCCGACATCTGATGCGCTGTTTCGACCGAAATCGCATTTCGCGCCTCAGGACGATTGATCGTAATAATCAAGATGCCATCTGTGAAATCCACATTGACCAGTTTTGACATGAGAACTCCCGGAATTCAAGCTTAAAAATTAAAAGGATCTCGGAATCATAGGCGATTCGGGATCAGGTCACCGCTTAGGTCTGCCCCAAGCTAAAATGACTGGTTAATCCGCTTATCAAGCACGCGAGCCTCCATGCTTACATTTCAGCAAATCATCCTGCGACTTCAAGAATACTGGGACCAGCAAGGCTGCGCCCTCCTGCAGCCCATCGACATGGAAGTCGGGGCCGGAACATCCCATACCGCGACTTTTCTACGCGCCATCGGCCCGGAACCTTGGCGCGCAGCTTATGTTCAACCTTCCCGACGCCCTAAAGACGGGCGCTACGGCGAAAATCCGAACCGCCTTCAGCACTATTATCAGTATCAGGTTGTACTGAAACCCGCCCCCCCCGACATTCTCGATCTGTATATCGGGTCTCTGGAAGTACTGGGTATCCGCCCGACGGAGCATGACATCCGATTCGTTGAAGACGACTGGGAAAATCCGACACTCGGAGCGTGGGGGTTAGGCTGGGAAGTTTGGCTAAATGGCATGGAAGTCACTCAATTCACTTATTTTCAGCAAGTAGGTGGATTGGATTGCACCCCGACAACCGGTGAAATCACCTACGGCCTTGAACGTCTTGCCATGTACCTGCAAGGCGTCGAGAGCGTATATGACCTTGTTTGGACCGATGGCCCGAAAGGCCGCGTACTCTATCGCGATGTGTTCCATCAAAACGAAGTGGAACAGTCAACCTACAACTTCGAGCATTCGGACGCCGAAACATTGTTCCGCCATTTTGCGGATCATGAAGAAAACGCCAAACGACTCATGAAAGTCCCCCTCGCGCTTCCCGCATACGAAGCTGCGCTAAAAGCTGCGCACACATTCAACATGCTTGATGCGCGGGGAGCAATTAGCGTCACCGAACGCGCCGCCTACATCGGCCGCATCCGCAATCTGTCCCGTGCCGTTGCTCAGGCCTACTACGAATCCCGCGAAAAACTTGGTTTTCCTATGCTTCAGTCAAAACAGGAGGCGCGCTGATGTCCTCCCGCCCACTTCTCATCGAACTTTTTACCGAGGAACTTCCTCCAAAAGCCTTGCCTAAACTCGGCCAGGCTTTTGCACAGGGCATTCACGACGCACTGCAAGCGCATGGACTACTGGCAAGTCAAAATCAGGTCGAAGCATTTGCGACACCAAGACGCCTTGCCGTTCGCTTAAGCCAAGTGTTGTCCATCGCCCCCGAGCAAAGCTTTACCGAAAAACTAATGCCGGTCAAAGTAGGACTTGATGCCAACGGTGCTCCCACACCCGCACTGCTCAAAAAACTTGCCGCTAAAGGTTGGGAAAATCTTGATATTTCTTCGCTTGGACGAGAGTCGGATGGCAAACAAGAATATTTGATCGCAAGCGGCAGGGCACCCGGTGCAAATCTGCGCACGGTTCTTCAAGGCGCGATCGAATCAGCGATCAATGCACTGCCAATTCCAAAAGTCATGCGTTACCAGCTTGACGATGGCGTCACGACAGTCAAGTTCGTCCGTCCTGCCCATGCATTGATTGCCTTGCATGGCGACGAGATCATACCGGCGGAAATTCTCGGATTAAAGAGTGGCAACATTACGCACGGACACCGATTTTTACACCCCGGGCCGATTACGATCATCTCGGCTGATACATACGAAAATCAACTCGCGGCCGAAGGTCGCGTGGTCGCCTCTTTCACCAAAAGACGCACTCGCATTTCGGACTTGCTCTCCACCGAAGCGGCCCGCCTTGGCGCTAGTCTCGGCGATGACCCCGCGGTCGATGCATTGCTCGATGAAGTCACGGCCTTGGTCGAAGAGCCGATTGTTTATGTTGGATCTTTCGAGAAACGTTTTCTTGACGTACCTCAGGAATGCCTGATTCTGACCATGCGTCTTAATCAAAAATACTTCCCCCTCTTTAACCCCCTCAGCGGCGCACTTACCCATCAGTTTCTGATTGTGAGCAATATGCCGACCGATACACCTCAAGCGATTATCGAAGGCAACGAACGCGTTGTGCGTCCGCGCCTGGCGGATGCGCAGTTCTTTTTCGATACTGATCGAAAAATTCCCCTTCGAGATCGTGTTCAGCAGTTGGGATCCATCGTTTATCACAATAAGCTGGGAACACAACTCGAGCGAACCGAACGCGTGCGCAAAATTGCCGCATGGATCTCACATGCTCTTGGCATCAATCCGGCACAAGCGGATCGGGCCGCACTTCTGGCCAAGGCGGATCTGACTACAAACATGGTCGGTGAATTTCCCGAACTTCAAGGCATTATCGGCTCATACTATGCCAAAGAAGATCAAGAGTCCGCTGCGGTCGTTCAAGCAATTGCCGAGCAGTACAAGATCAGATTGGATCAACCGGTTACGGCCGACAACCTCACGCCTACCGTACTTTTCATGGCAGAACGCGCTGAAACTCTTGTCGGAATCTGGGGCATAGGTTTGGCACCAACCGGAGAGCGCGACCCATTCGGATTGCGTCGGGCGGCTTTGGGATTGATCAGCGCTTTTGAACAATTGACCGCCGGAAACGTACTCCAACCGCAGCAGGAAAGTCCTTTGACCATCGAAGGCCTAATGGGGGCTGCGGCTCTGACGTTCAAGGAAGGATCTCTTGATAAAAGTACTGTCGATGAAGTCCATGCCTTTGTAATCGAACGTTTGCGCAATCAATTGATTCAACTTCATGATCGCAATGCAGTCGAAGCAGTGCTTGCCATTAGACCGCCCTTGCATCAAGTCGCCTCACGAATTCTAGCCGTGACAGACTTCGCAAAAGACCCCGCGGCGTTAAGCTTGGCTGCAGCAAACAAGCGCATCGGAAATCTGCTCAAAAAAGCAGAAGATCAACTAAGCGGGCAAATCAATACCGCCTTATTGACCGAGCCCGCAGAACAAGCTCTTGCGAACAAGATTGCCGAGCTTCAGCCGATTGCACAGATGTATTTCGAAACAGGTGACTACCGCTCGGCCATGTTAACGCTTGCAAAAGTGCGCGAGCCTGTCGATGCCTTTTTCAATGACATCATGGTCATGTCGGATGATCCGGCAGTGCGCAACAATCGATTGCTTCTGTTGGCTCAGCTGCATGATCTGATGAACCAGGTCGCTGACATTTCAAGGCTCGAACAATGAAGCTGATCATCCTGGATCGCGATGGCGTCATCAATGAAGATAGCGCTGCGTACATCAAACATCCCGATGAATGGATTCCCATACCGGGTAGCCTTCAGGCTATAGCGAGATTACATCAGGCGGGCTGGACGGTTGCGATTGCATCGAATCAGTCAGGCCTGGCGCGTGGATACTTCGACATGACGACCCTGACTGCCATTCATCGCAAAATGCGCAAAGAGCTTGCGAACCTGGGCGGATCCATTGACGCTATTTTTGTTTGCCCACATGGCCCTGATGATCATTGCAGTTGTCGCAAGCCACTGCCCGGCCTGTTTCACGACATCGCGCGCCGCTACGATATTTCACTGGAAAACGTGCCGGCCATCGGCGACTCGATGCGCGACCTGAAAGCTTCTTATGAGGCTGGCTGTTCGCCTTGGCTTGTTCAAACCGGCAATGGAGCCAAGACAATCAAACAAGACGATATCCCACCCGGAACACGTTTCGCCGAGAATCTGGCAGACGCTGTTGATCAAATTCTTTCCGGACATTAAAAGAATATATGCTTTTTCTCCGGTCCAGCCTCTACGCACTATTTTTGATTGTCACAGTCATTCCATATGCTTTTGCATGTCTGTTGTGGCTTCCCATGCCTTTGCACTGGCGCTTCAAACTCACCATGGGCTGGCCGCGAATGGCTATCTGGGGTGCAAAGGTGATTTGCGGCATCAAATGGAAATTCGAAGGGTGGGAGAATTTACCCGAAGGACAAGCGATTATTCTTTCCAAGCATCAGTCCGCTTGGGAAACCTTATTTCTTCCGGCGTACCTTCCCCGTGAGGTATGCTTTGTTTACAAGAGAGAGTTGCATCGTGTTCCTTTTTTCGGGTGGGGGCTTGCGATGCTGAACATGATTCCGATTGATCGAGCAAAAGGTCGCGACGCCTTTGAACAAGTTGTCAAAATAGGTCAGCAACGACTAAACGAAGGACGCTGGCCGATTCTGTTTCCCGAAGGCACGCGTATAGCCCCCGGCAAAACAGGCCGGTTCAAAATGGGAGGCGCGCTGTTAGCGACCAGAACAGGCGCACCGGTTGTACCAATTGCCCACAACGCCGGAGAATGCTGGGCTCGTAACGCTTTCATCAAACGCCCCGGATTGATCACTGTATCGATCGGACAACCCATCGAATCCTCGGGACTCACTCCCGAAGAGCTTAACGAACGTGTTCAAAGCTGGATCGAAGCTGAAATGCACCGCCTCAACCCTGAACGTTATTCCAAAAAAAAGGGCGCAAAACCCCACGAGAAAAGCCTCCAATAGCCATGAGTCAGCTGGACCTCCTGCTTACGGATGACAATACACCGATACCGGACTGGGTTATTCCGCCGGCTAAGCTTGCGCCGGATACAAAGTGGAGATTGGTCAAGCATGGCGATCACACAGTAGGCTTCGTGCTCATGCGGTCCCGAAGACGCAGTATTGGTTTCGTGATCGGCGATGAAGGATTGCGCGTGACAGCTCCCTACTGGGTCACATTGAGTCAAATCGATGCCGCGGTCATCGAGAAGATGTCCTGGATTCTCTCGAAACTAAAAGATTGGCAAGCACGCAAAGAACAGCTTGCACTATCGCACACGCGATGGCAGCCGGGTGGACAACTTCCTTACCTGGGCTGCAAAATAGTCCTGAACAGCGGAGTACCCGGACCTCATATTCAACCCGGGACAACCTATTTCGACGGAAATCCGGATTCCCCGCAGGATGGTCAGACGTTATGGCTGCCCTTACCGAATGATGCCGACACCAATCGCATACGGGATATGACACAAGCGTGGCTTCAATCGCGGGCCCGTGTTTTTTTTGACAATCGAATCAACCATTTTCTATCCCTGACTGGCCTGACAATCCGCCAATGGCGACTTTCATCGGCTGCAACGCGCTGGGGGTCTTGCACTAGCGATGGAAATATCATGCTGAACTGGCGCTTGATTCACTTCTCTCCAATCGTGATTGACTATGTGATCGCTCACGAACTTTCACATTTGCGCGAAATGAATCATAGTCAAAACTTCTGGAGCGAAGTTGAACAACTGTTTCCGGACTACCAGACTGCCCGGAAAATGCTGAATCGCCATTCCCCGGACGGTGTTCCCGAAATATAAGCGTCCGGTCAACTCCGTTGTTATGATTGAGCAAACAATCTTCAATCCTATTATTTTCGGATCATATTATGCGTATTCTTCACACCATGCTTCGAGTCGGCAATCTTGATCGTTCGATTGCGTTTTATACAAACGTGCTGGGCATGCGCGTGCTGCGCAGCACAGAATATCCGACAGGACGTTTCACCAACACATTTGTCGGCTATCAAAGCGAATCCGAAGGTCCTGTACTTGAACTGACATATAACTGGGATACGGATAAATACGACCTTGGAACGGCCTACGGTCATATTGCCTTGGAAGTTGATGACGCATATGCCGCTTGCGACAAAATTCGCAAACTCGGCGGAAACGTTGTTCGCGAAGCCGGTCCGATGAAACATGGCACCACCGTAATCGCCTTTGTCGAGGATCCGGACGGCTATAAGATCGAACTCATCCAGAAAAAATCACTCTAAACGTCCAACCCGATCATGCTCAATATCCTCTGGCTAGGCTTCTTTTTGATTGCCGCCGCTTCAGCACTGATTCAATGGGCGGTTCTCGGCAATCATCAGATTTTCAGCCAGATCGTGGCAAGTCTGTTCGAAATGGCCACTCTCTCTGTTCAGATCATGATCGTGCTGTTCGGAACATTGACGCTTTGGCTAGGATTTCTTCGTATTGCCGAGCATGCGGGGCTGGTGAACACCCTCGCGCGCTGGCTAGGTCCCTTATTTGCCAGATTGATGCCGGGCGTTCCGCGCGGCCACCCCGCCATCGGTCTGATCACATTGAACTTTGCCGCAAATGGACTTGGACTGGATAACGCAGCCACGCCGATCGGCCTTCGCGCAATGCGCGAACTACAAACTCTTAATCCGGATCCTCTGACCGCGACGAATGCTCAGATTCTGTTTCTGGTTCTCAATGCATCCTCGCTGACATTGATACCTGTCAGCATATTCATGTACCGTTTGCAACAAGGAGCCCCGGACCCGACACTTGTATTTTTACCGATTTTGCTGGCAACCAGCGCTTCGACACTGACAGGGTTTCTGAGTGTCGCCTTTATGCAGCGGATTCCCTTGCGCGACCCGGTTGTACTGATGTGGATGCTCGGAATCACACTCTTTCTAGGGTCAATTATGGCCGGAGCGTTAAGCTTGAGCGCAGCAGCGCTCTCTCAGGTTTCCGCACTTACCGGCAATTTAGTCTTGTTCGGAATCATCATCATTTTTGTAGGGTTTGGCGCTTGGCGCAAAATCGACGTTTATGAAACTTTCGTTTCAGGTGCGCGAGAAGGTTTCGATATCGCTAAAGATTTATTGCCATATCTGGTTGCAATGTTGTGCGCTGTTGGAGTGTTGCGTGCATCCGGCGCGCTTGATATCGCATTGGACGGAATTCGCTGGATCGTGCATGCTTTCAGCGGTGATGACCGGTTTGTAGATGCTTTGCCAACCGCTCTCGTCAAGCCTTTCTCAGGCAGTGCCGCAAGGGCATTACTGATCGAAACCATGCAACATCATGGCGTGGATAGTTTCCCCGCGCTAGTCGCTGCAACCGTACAGGGCAGCACTGAGCCGACATTCTATGTACTAGCTGTTTATTACGGTGCGATCGGAGTACAACGTGCGCGTCACACGGTTGGATGCGCCCTGCTCGCGGATCTTGCCGGCGTAATTGCTTCCATCGCGGTCTGCTATTGGTTCTTTGGTTGAGTTTTTCATGAAAATCATCATCGCACCCGATTCGTTCAAAGAAAGCCTATCCGCTCCTGAGGTGGCCTCAGCGATTGAAAGAGGCATTAAAAGTGCAGCTCCGGACACCCATGTTATTTGCATTCCGATGGCTGACGGTGGCGAAGGCACTGTCGATGCGGTGCTTGCCGCAACCAATGGAGAGAGGCGTATTGAGCGAGTTCAAAACGCTTTAGGCGAGCCGATTGATGCAGCATGGGGGTGGTTGGACAATGAAACTGCCGTAATTGAAATGGCTGCCGCCGCCGGCCTTGAACACATCCGGCCTGAAATGCGTGATCCGATGCGCGCCACTAGCGCCGGTGTTGGTGAACTCATCGTGCACGCTCTGAATGCAGGTGCTAAACACATCGTCCTCGGACTGGGCGGTTCAGCGACAAACGATGCCGGCGCAGGCATGCTTCAAGCATTGGGCTTGAAACTACTTGATGGCAATGGAAAACAAATCACTCAAGGCGGCGCGGCTCTCGCTAATCTTGCATCCATCGATGACACGCTTTTTGATGAAAGACTTCGTAACGTCACGGTCACCATCGCCTCCGATGTCAATAATCCATTATGCGGTGACAAGGGCGCATCCGCTATTTTTGGACCACAAAAAGGCGCAACCCCTCAACAGATTAAACAACTTGATGCCGCATTGAGTCACTTTGCAGATCTGAGCGCTAAAAAACTTGGTTATGACAAGCGCGATGCACCGGGCTCTGGTGCTGCCGGCGGCCTGGGCTTTGCAGCGCATGCATGGCTGCAAGCGCGTTTCAGGCCAGGAATCGAAGTTGTTGCAGGCATAGGTGGACTAGCTAATGCAGTGCAAGGGGCAAGCCTGGTCATCACTGGTGAAGGTCGTATGGATGCGCAGACTTTACTGGGCAAAACCCCCATGGGTGTCGCCACTATTGCCAAACAGGCAGGTGTGCCTGTCATCGCTATAGCCGGGTCACTAGGTGCGGGTTATCAAAACTTATATACCGCCGGTATTCAGGCTGCTTTTAGTTTGACATCCGGCCCTATGACGCTACAGCATGCCTGCGAAAACGCCGCAGAGCTTCTTGAAGATCGCACCCGAGACATCATGCGCCTCTGGCTTGCCGCACGACATCACGTCATCTAGTATTTCAGACTACTCCGGCAGCGCTTAAAGCATCCGACATACCGATAAAACCAGCTACCGAAACTTGTTCGGCCCGCCAGGTGGGCTCAACGCCGAGATCGCTCCAGGGGATGAGTGAAGTCCATTCACCCAAAACACCACGCAACATTTTGCGGCGTTGAGAAAATGCCTTTTGCACAAGACGCGAAAAAAGGTCTTCGTTGACGGCGCGAAGTCGATCGGCTCCCAATGGAATCATCCGAACGATCGATGACGTCACTCTGGGAGGGGGATCGAATGCATCGGGCGACACATCAAACAGCTTGTGCATGCGCCAGCGTGATTGCAACATGACGCTCAGGCGACTGTAATCACCGCTGCCCGGGTCTGCGACCATGCGATCGACAACCTCGCGCTGAAGCATGAAATGCTGATCAATCACTTGCTCGGCATGATTGGTTAAAGCAAAAAGCAAGGGACTTGAAATGTTGTAAGGCAAATTTCCCACAATTCGCAGCCCTGATCCGAATTGAGAAAAATCAATCTGCAACACGTCCTCATTCACCACCGTTAAACGATCGGCAGGATATTTTTGCGTCAAGCGCGCGGCGAGATCGCGATCGATTTCTATGGCGGTCAAATGATCCAAGCGATCGAGCAAAGGTGCCGTCAGCGCGGACAAGCCCGGACCAATCTCGATCATGCGGTCGGAGCGCTGGGGTGCAATCGCACGAATGATCGAATCAATTACGGATTGATCCACCAGAAAATTCTGGCCAAACCTTTTACGCGCCTGATGGTTGGCCACCGACTATTCCTTGGACTGACGCTGACGTTTCTCGAGACGATTATCTATATAGGACTGATTTCGAATCTGTTGCAACCAGTTTTCGAAAGCGGCATCCGATCGTTGCTGGAACAATTTCTGTCGCACCTGATTGCGCTGGAACTGCTCGGCGATATCTTCGGTACGTCGATCATCAACAATAATCAAATGCCATCCGAATTGAGACTGCACGGGCTGACTTATCTCGCCGATTTTGAGAGCATTCATTGCTTTCTCGAAAGGAGGCACTGTTTCGCCGGGATTCAACCAACCCAAATCTCCGCCCGATGGAGCTGAACTATCGTTAGAGAAACGTTTCGCCAAATCGGAGAATGATTCTTTGCCATCAACCAGACGCGATCGTATTTGCTCAAGTTTTTGCTGCGCAATCTCATCGGATACGACTTGCGAAGTCTTGATCAGAATATGTCGTGCCTTGGTTTGCTGAACTGGCATTGGCCCCTGCTTTGCGGTTGCAGCATCGCCTTGCGCACGGCCCGGGACGGGACCGGGGCCTGGCTGTTGAGGCGCATTCTGATTTCTGGCCGCAGGTGGTGGTGCGGACTGTTGACCACCGGCACGACCTAGTACTTTCAAAATATGGAACCCGTTCGGGCTTTGAATCACCCCGCTGACCTGACCGTCTTTAACATTGGCAACAGCCTTCAAAAACAAATCAGGCCAACCCTCTAAAGGCCGCACACCAAGCTCTCCACCTCGATTTGACTCGGGACCGTCAGATGAAGACTGTGCGACAGCCTCGAAACTTTCACCAGCCCGTAATCTAGCCATGATCGCATCTGCACGTGCGCGATACTGTTTTAACTGATCTTTCGAAGTCCCCTCGGGCACTCGTATCAGAATTTGTGCAAGCCCCAGGATGGGTGGTTGATTGGGAGCGCTTTGGGCGGCCTGCCGTTGAGCCGCAGCTTGTTGCGCCGCCTGTTGAGCGGCCTGCTGTTGGGCAGCCTGCTGCTGCATTCCTTGTTGCGCTAATGCAGCCAAGCCGCCGGATTGACGAGCGGTTTGATCTTTGAGATAGGCATCCACCTCGGCATCGGAAATCAAGATAGTGCTATCGACAACTCGCTGACGCAATCCTTCAAGCATCACTTCGCGACGGATCATGCTGCTGTACTGATCCCAGGACATGCCTGAAGCTTCAACCTGCTTACGCATATTCTGTACTGTCGTTTTGTTACGCTGAGCAATACTCTCGATCGCCCTATTGAGCATCTGATCGGTCACTTCAATTTTTTGACGCTTGGCTTCCTGCTGCTCCAAACGTTCTTGTATCAACCTTTGCAGCACTTCACGCTGCAAGATGTCGTCAGACGGCAAGGGGGCTTTTTGTCTGGATAACTCTTGTCGGATTTGCGCTAAACGAACAGATAACTCACGCTGGGTAATGATGTCTTTATTGACAACGGCTACGATCGTATCCGCTTCCTGGTCGGCGGAAGAGGTGGATTGCTGAGCCTTGGGCGCGGCCGCTGGCTTAGCCTTACCGGTCTGACTTGCCTGTGCCCCGGCGTTCCATGCCGCACCACATCCTGCGCACACAATGAATGCAGCTAAAAGTCGGCTTAAAACGATCGCACCTTGCATTATTCGTACCTTTCAAATTTACTGACAGACGGTATTGGCGGGTTGATGTTCTGATAATCCGGAATGCTTTTACCCAGCAAGCCCATAGGATTTTGTCCAAGCGCGCCCAATCCACCAAGCTCAAGCTGGAAAAACACTCCGGTGTTTGTCTGGTCTGCGCTAACGACATATCTCTGGAACACCACTCTGCCGCTCCAACAGCAATCGCCTTTGTACTCGAGTCCCAGAATCGCCTGGGTCACTTTAGGCATTGCAACGATCACTGTCGGATCGATAATACTTGGCGCATCCACGCGATTGAACGAATAATCGACACGGCCCACCGAGTACCAGCGATTGGTCAGTGGCCACTGGAAAGCGGCACTAATCTGGTTTTGACCAGGCGTCTGATAAATCGCTGTCGGAGGCGGGTTAATTTGATAGCGATAAGACAAAGACATCATTGCCAGACGCTGGGGGCGCCAGCGTGCAACAACTTGTGCACGATCCCATTGGTTGGTGTAAGGGTTGTACTGGAAAGTTGCCGCAGTATTCGTCGTATCGGTCAGCGCAGCGTTACCGCCCAACAAATACACCGATCGTGTATCTGTGCGAGCTCGTTGATAGGGCAATGTGACGTATTGATCTTCGAAGTAGTACTGCTGAGCCAGAGACAAGCTCAGGCGCTCAAAGCCGGAATCTGCGTCCAGCCAGCGTGTTGTCAAGGCAACAGTTGTCTGATTCGCATTGCTGATACGATCGTAGCCGGCAAAAATATTTTCCTGGAAAATTTGCGAAAAGTTCAAATCCGCAAGCGTCGTGTCATAAACCGGAAGTTGGGATTGGTCCTGGTAGGGAACTCGCAGGTAATAAGCTCTGGGTTCAAATGTCTGCAAAGCATCTTTACCGAAAAACGTCGTTTGCCGGTCAAATGTCATTCCCGAGTCAACAGACATAATGGGCAACGCGCGGGTGTTTGAATCCTGGCCGTAGCCGTAATACCTATCAAGACCATACCAATCAGTCTGATATTGAGCCAGGGTCATTGCAACCTTGGGAGTCACATACCAGCCCGGACGCACGATCGGATAGGCAATCGAGTTGTAGGACAGCGCGCGCTGTCCGTCGGGTTTCCATCGAAGCGAGCCGTTGGGACCAAGCGCAAACCTTTTGTCCTCAGGCATCTGGAAGGAGGTCAGGGTATTTTGTGACTGAACATCAAAACCGCCGAAATCGAATCGCTGGCCATTGAAGGTATATTCCGGCACCTTGTTGTACTGCGGCGCAACTAGACTTCCCGGAGGGGAAATCGTCTGAAACGTCATGACCTGAACACCTGTGGTCCAGTACTCGTTAGCCCAGCCACCGCCAACCTGGCGCGGCAAGTAACTGATCATTGCCTGATTGACGGCGATGCTGGAGAAGTCCTTGAAATAATTATCGTCGGACACGCCGCTGACGTTATAGCCAGCAAAAAATCCATTGCCAAAGCGCTGTCCATGCTGTGCCGTGTACAACCAGCGATCGGTTCCGGTCTTGATGTCGTTAGGCAAATAGGTACCGGCCATCAACCCCGAATAACTTTCACCCATGTAACGGAATTCATCGCCAAGCTGCAGACCGTGCTTGCTCATCGCGCGCAACTGCATCGTCATATCGTAATTGGGCGCAAGGTTGAAATAATACGGCTGCGTGTAATCGATACCGGTATTGGTCGTCGACCCAAATGTCGGAAGCAGAAAGCCGGATTTGCGCTCTTTTTTCAGGGGGAAAGTCAAATATGGAGATGCGAGAATCGGTACTTCCTTGAAGTACAGCACTGCATTTCTGGCCACACCTTCGTTTTCCTGAAAATCAAGATCCAACTTATCGGACTGCAAATACCAAGATGGCTGAGGACATGGGCAACCGCTATAAGTCACATCGGTCAGACTCATCTGATTGCGGTTATAGACATCGGCCCAGGATCCGACCCCGGCCCCACCACTTTCAAGCCAGAAATTGGGTTGATCAACTGTGGCCGTTCCGTCTTCGATGTTGTATGTGATGCTGGGACCGGTCACGATGTTTCCATCGCGAATCAGGCGGGCATTAACCTGTGCATCCATGATGCCCGCTTTTTTGTTGTAGTCGATGATATTGGCCTTTAGCACCGAATCCTGGCGTCTGGCGGATGCATTTCCGGTCATCCGAAGATTATTTTCGGCATCGCCACGCATATTCACGGCTTCAAGAAAGGCAGGCATCTGATTATCAGACACACCCGAGCGGCCTAATGCCGGAGAAACCTTCAGGCCAAGCAACTGCACATCCTGCGCCAGTGCTGGCGCAAAACTTGAACTTAGCAGAAGCAACAACCAGGGGAGAATGCGCACGCTCAGCAAATTAACCTTAATACATGACACTTAGGGCAACACACTACCCGTGTCAAAGAAGGACACAATATAAATGCGTTGTACCAGTATTATAGAGAAGCCTACGGTATTGCGTCAGATCAGTTGAATAATCGCTGAATTTACCAAAAACCATTGATTTTATTGATTTTTTTAAATATGCAAACACTCGAACCGGATCTTCGCTTAGACAGCCTGCTCAAATGGCTTGAGTCCCTACCATCTGAACTTGGGCTGGTGACGAGCTCTCTTGCGCCCGCCTCGAGCGATGCAAGTTTCAGACGATATTTCAGGCTGACGGCCTGCGCAGGGACGCTCGTGGTTATGGATGCTCCCCCCCCGAACGAGGACTGCCGCCCTTTTATCAATGTAGATGAGCGCCTGCTTCAGGTCGGCCTGAATGTTCCAAAAATTCTGGCTCAAGACATAGAGAATGGCTTTTTGCTTTTATCCGACTTGGGGCCGACAACTTATTACGCACGGATTCAACAAGGCATCGACGATGCCACGCTGCAAAAGCTTTACCGTGAGGCGATTGCCGCCCTGGTTCAAATGCAGACGGCCGACCATCGGGGATTGCCCGCCTACGATGCCGAAAGACTCAAAACCGAACTTGGATTATTTCCGCAATGGTATGCCGACAAGCACTGCCAATCCGCCCTGAGCGTGACTGACATGCAGGCCCTGGATACTGTTTTCGATATGCTCGTCGCTCACAACGTCAAACAACCGGTTGTATTGGTTCATCGAGACTTCCACTCGCCGAATCTTATGGTGTGCGAGAAACCTGAGCATGGAACCAACCCCGGCATTCTGGATTTTCAGGATGCCGTAGCCGGTCCGATCACATATGACTTGGCTTCACTTGTGGTGGATGCGCGCACCACATGGGAAGAGCCGCAACAGCTGGACTGGGCGATCAGATACTGGGAACTGGCTCGACAAAAGGGATTGCCGGTACCAACCGATTTTGCCGACTTCCATAGAGATTACGAATGGATGGGTTTGCAACGCAACCTACGCATACTTGGCGTCTTTGCAAGGCTCAATCATCGTGACGGCAAGGCTGCCTACCTAGCGCATATGCCTCGAGTCAATCAATACGTTCGTCAGGTTGCTAATCGCTATCTGGCATTCAAACCTTTGGTCAAAATCCTGGATCGGCTTGACGGCATTCAGGCTAAGGCCGGATACACTTTTTAACGGAAAGCAAGATGCGAGCAATGATTCTTGCCGCCGGACGAGGCGAACGCATGAAGCCGATTACGGATACCATGCCCAAACCTCTCATCCCCGCCGGAGGTAAACCGTTAATCGTATGGCATCTCGAAAATCTTGCACAAGCCGGATTTAAGGATGTCGTCATCAATCATGCATGGCTTGGTCAACAAATCGAAGCCTATCTGGGTAGTGGATCCGCATGGGGATTGTCGATTCAATACTCAGCCGAAGTCACCGCGCTGGAAACCGCTGGCGGAATCGCAACCGCACTACCATTGTTGGGCGATCAGCCATTTCTGGTGGTCAACGGTGACGTATGGTGCGACTGGGACTTCAAGCAGGCTATCGGTGTTGCCGCCAACCTCGAAGCACAAGCCGGGCTTGCCTGGCTGTTGATGGTCGATAATCCTGAGCATCATCCGGACGGAGACTTTGCACTTGATCCTAACGGACAAGTTAGTGATACTGGCGTAAACCGCCTTACATTTGCAGGCATCGGACTATACCGACCTGCTTTATTCGCCGAAACGGCCACCGGGCAACCGGCCAAGCTAGCTCCGCTGCTTCGATTGGCGATGTCGGACAGAAAGGTCCTTGGAGCAAAACACGCCGGCATCTGGGTGGATGTCGGTACGCCCGAACGGCTAACCAAATTAAATGATCGACTCGCACTCGGTTGAATCGCAAACATATATATCGATACGTTATTTCAGGAAATTCTCATGGTGATTCGAGTACAAACCAAACGTCCGGTTTTCAAACCATCTCCTTACGAAACCAGTCGTCGCTCCAGACGAATACCCAACTGGTTAATTCTGCTCTCTATCGGTATCCTGATCGGATCAGCCGGACTTCTTTTATTGCAGCATAGCTATGGTCCCAAACTCCTATCTATCGCCGAGTCTCAGAAAATCCTGACCGAACTCAATGGCCTAAGTCAGGATAAACAGCGCTTGCAAAGTGAAGTGGATGAAGTCAAGCGCACCCTGGAATCCGAACGGGCCGAAAACGCAAGCATTCGGACATCGATAGAAACCGAACTTAAAGACACGCAAGCACAACTTGCCCCTTTGAAAGCTCAGTTGGGCTCGCTCATCCAAACACTGCCTTACGACTCGCGCTATGGTCCATTAGGCATTAGCATGGCGAGTTTTGCCCAATCCAAACCCGGCGAAAAACTTAACTACACCGTGCTGTTAATGCAGGATAAACCGGACAGGCCCGAGTTCTCCGGTTTTCTGGACCTCGCAGTTGAAGGCATTCATGCAAATGGTCGACACGAGACGATTAATCTGCCCGCCATCCCGGTCAAACTCGGACATTATTCACCCATATCCGGTCAAGCCGAACTACCCGAAGGATTCAGCGCAAAGCGCGTCAATGTCAAGGTGATGGATGCCGGCGGAAAGAAACAGGTCACCTGGCGCCTGATGATCGTGCAACAAAAATAGATTTCTTGAAATAATTTTCGGGATTAGAACACTCAGATACTGCCGCGTCGAATCAACCTCACAGGCTTGACGATTCGGCAGACTGATAGATCCGATTGATTGACCGACTTCATTAAAACTTCAACTGTCGCATCGACCATTCCAGTCGCATCCTGCTCGATCGTCGTGAGTGCATAAGCCGGCCAAGCCGACTGCGGAACATTATCAAAGCCGATCACAGCAACATCTTCCGGAATCCTCAAATTCAACTCGCTGCGCAATGTGTCCATCACGGCAAGCGCCATGTGGTCATTGGCAACAAAAACTCCATCAGGACGATTCTTGCCACCAAAAAGCGTGCGTGCCGCGTTGCACGCACCTTGATAACTGTAATCGCCCGAGGCGCGGGCAAACAGACTGAGTCCTGCCTCTTGCAGCCTGGCAATCAACCCTTGTTCGCGCTCGATTTGCGTGGATGCATCTTCAAGTCCGGCTATGTAAGCGATTTTCCTGCAACCCGCTTCGATCAATGCCTGCGCGGCCATACGACCACCAGCCACATTATCTGAGGCGACCGCATGCACCCCCTCGAGCGGAACAACCCGATTGAATAAAACAACAGGAACACCTGCAGCCTGACACCCTTGCGCTAGCGCGGAAGACAAAGTGACGCTGGCAAGGACTAGCCCATCGACTTGATACTGCATGACATCCATCAATTGATCGTCTACGTCGGCACCGGTTTCATGCCCATCGCTGATGAACAACAACACGTGATAACCATGTCTTTGAAGCGCCTGCGACAGCTTTTCGATCACCACAGGGTAAAACTGATTTTGCAGATATGACACGACCACGCCAATGATGCGGGAGCGCTTGGTGGTCAATGTACGCGCGATGGCATTGGGACGATATCCCAGCTTGCGGGCTGCCTGCATGACCTTTTCGCGGGTAGCCGGCGCGACGCTGGCTCCCGGCGTGAATGTACGACTAACTGCCGAGGTGCTCACCTGAGCAAGCTGGGCAACCTCGCTCAAAGTAACTGTTTTGATTTGACTCACGCAGCTGTCCAGCCGCCATCCACCATCAGCGAAGATCCCGTCACCATCGCCGAGGCATCGCTAGCCAGAAACACCATCGCGCCCATCAGGTCCTGAGGCTGACCTACTCGACCCAGCGCGATCTTGGACAGCACAGAATCCATAAATGCCGTGTCCTGAAGCATTCCGCGCGTCATATCGGTTGCGATAAATGTCGGACAAATCGTATTGACCCGAATGCCTGCAGGACCTACTTCCCATGCCAACGCCTTGGTCATGCCTTCGATTGCATGTTTGGTCGCGCAATACACCGTTCGCTTGAAGCCACCCACATGTCCCATCTGGGAAGAAACGTTGATCAAACTTCCGGGCAAACCTGCCTCAAGCAGGCCGCGGACCACCTCACGTGCAACGTAAAAAGCGGCCTTGACGTTCAAATCCAGCACCGCATCCAGATCACTGTCTTCCATTTCGGTAAGTAATGTCGGGCGATTCATTCCGGCATTATTGACAAGAATCTGGAAGGGGCCATGACTGGCAATCCCTTTTTTAACCGCCGCCGAGTCGGTGACGTCGATCACCCAGGCGGACGCTTTGCCACCTAGGGCGTGAACGCGCGCGCACACTTCGTTAACCTCCGCTGCGTTTCGGGCGGCCACAACTACATGTGCACCAGCCTCGGCCAAAGCGAAAACAGCTGCTTGACCAATTCCGCGACTGCCTCCGGTAACCAAGGCACGTCGACCATCCAATCTAAAACTTGGTGTTTTCACAGCATTCACTCCATGAGCAGGATAAAAGTCCGAATTGATCGTCAAATTATGCAATGAGGATGCAAACGCTTGCAATCCCTCAAAGCAAAGTATGGAGCTTCTAAGGAATACCAAAGGTTTCTGCGCCAAGTTACTAGGGCATTTATACTTGCGGAGTCTTGAGGAATCCTTTTTGCACACCACAAACCGCCCCCCCGCCTTTTCACCCGAATCGCCCTACAAGCGGTTATGGGGGTTGCTCACCCTTGGCATTCTGATTCATCTTGGATTTGGCTGGCTACTGACATTTTCGGTCGACGAAGCGCATTACGCTTACTACGCGGTCAAGCTGGACTGGAGTTATTTTGATCATCCTCCTCTGGTGGGATGGGTTCAGTGGCCTCTAGTCGCACTAGGGGCGCCAGATGGACTAATTCGGATCGTTCCGGAATCCCTTTGGTTCATTTCCTGCCTGCTTGCCCGGCAGCTCGCCTATGAAATCGCTACCCTCGTGCCGGACTGGAACGTCCCTCGCTTACGCGAATCGGCGGGATTATGGGCGATCGGCCTCGTGCTGCTTGCACCATTAATGCATGTGCTTGCGGTCGGTTTATTGCCCGATACCCTCCTGATGACTTTGACTCTGGCCCTGATGCTGGTGACTCTCAGACTGATTCCACCCATTGCATCGGCAGCGGGTTCGACTAATCTGAGAACAAAACCCGCAGGATCCATATCACTCTGGTGCCTGCTCGGTTTTTTGCTCGGATTGGCAGGTCTGTCCAAATACACGGCCGTTCTGCCTGCAACCGCTATTATCCTGATCGTGAGTTGGCGCTTCGGCTGGGCTGTCCTATGGCAACCCGGACCATGGCTGGCTGTGATGATTGCTGCGTTTATGGTGCTACCTGTCTTTTACTGGAACGCCCAACATGATTGGATTTCTTTCTCCTATCAAATCAATCATGGCGCAGGCGGCAAGTGGAGGGCAACGCGATTAGCCGCGTTTACAGGCATACAAATCGCTGCGTATGGTCCGCTGCTCATCCTTGGGTCCGTAGCAGGGGTGCGTCAGGTTCTGAAAAATCGAGCCTGGATAGCTGGGGGATTCTTATTATTTTTCTTCATTCCCTTTGCTGTCACCGCATTTCTGGCTGGCGGAGGTGGTAGCCTTCCCCATTGGACCGCTCCGGCTTGGTTGGCCATCACGCCTTTTGCCGCAAATGCACTTGCCCAACGCTGGCATCAAGGCAGGCACCGGCTGATTCGAGCTTTAATCTGGATTCAAGGCGTAATCTGCGTGCTTGCGTTTGCCGTTCTGTTTTTTGCCGGCATCCCCGGCATCAGTCAGCAGCATACTTGGGGTAAAAAGAATCCGATCGCAGACCTGTGGGGCTGGGAAACGGCTGGCGATATTGCCCGTCAACTCGCTCAAAAGCACAAAATCCCTTCGATTTCAGTCTCCAACTGGACGCTGGCCAGCAGATTGGCCTGGTATGCGCGCCCGACCCCCGTTTATGTTCTGGATAACCGTTTTGATCAATTCGACCTATGGTTCGGACAAATTCCTGCAGGCAGTGACAGTCTTTTTGTAAACTGGTCACAAATGCGCTTTGATTTACCAACCCAAGCCGGTCGTTTTGAATCGTGTACGCAACTTCAGACGTTTGAATTCAATCGTCTGGGACGTGTCATTTCAGACTTCGGCTTCTATCATTGCCGCAACTGGGGTGCAATTGGTGCGCCCTCCGATACAGGCAAAACCCGTTGAAAAAAACACTTAAATCCGCTTGGCCCTATTTACGAGTCGTCTTGTCCGTCCTGCTGCTTTGGCTGGCAGTACGCAACATCGACTTCAAGGCTCTAAAAGAATCCGACATCTCGATTCAACCCGCCTGGCTTTTGTTGGCTATTGCGATCATGATCCTGGGCAACCTGATGGCGACATTACGTTGGGGTTGGTTGATGCGCAGCGTCGGACTTTATCGCACTGGTTTCGAATATGTCACCCTTTATTTCACCGGAGGGCTGATCAACCAAGGCTTGCCCAGTACGATCGGCGGAGACAGCTACCGTGCAATCGAAGGCAGCCGTATCGACTCCAAATCTAAAGAGCCTCTACCCTCGATTTCTGAAGAACTGCATCAAAAAGTCGACCTGAATAAAGCACCGCCCAGACTCAGATTAAGTTTTGTCGCAACCGGACTTGATCGTGGCCTGGGACTGTTCGGCAATAACATCCTCGGCGCAATCGGCCTGATTCTGGGTGGCGCAATGATTGCGCCCTGGGGGCAAGATGCCGGATGGCTGGCCCTGATCGGAATGTTGTCGATTATCGTGATCGCTTACTTGACACTTCGTATCGCCCGAACCCGTAAATTGGTACAGGCTGTATTCAACAAACTGGGCATGCCCGGCGGCGTTGCCGCGCTTGATCATGCCTTTGGATGGCCTGATGTGATTCCCCAGACCATCAATTCCACTCTGATCCACTTTCTTACTACGATTGCGTTCTGGTGCTGTTTGCGTGCCTATGGAGTATCCGCGCCTATGGATGCACTGATGGTGGGACTTCCGGCACTGGGTCTCTTGACCATGTTGCCGATCAGCATTTCGGGCTGGGGCTTGCGCGAAGCGACTCTCTCGGCGGCACTCGCCCTTTGGGGCGTGGACCCGAGTGTATGTGTGATGGCTTCGGTCAGCTTTGGCCTGATCACCGTCATTGTTTATTTGCCTAGCGCCATCGCTTTACTCAAGCGACGTAAAAAATCCGCTCACTAACCAACAATAGGCTACCTTCTAAATCATGAGTTTAAGTGTAGACACCATGCGCACAATCGACCGATGGGTCGGTGTGCCTCTATGCGCTTTGGTCAGTCCTTTTGTCGCATTGATCGATGGAATCAAGAAACTGTTCGGTTCGATTCAAACCCAGCCTCGCAAGCTGCTTTTCATCGAGCTATCCGAAATGGGAAGCGCCATCATTGTCGACCCTGCCATGCGTGACGCGCAAAAACGCGGGGCCGAAATATTTTTTCTTATTTTCAAAAGTAATCAGGCAAGCCTGACTCTGCTCAATACGGTTCCACCGGAAAATATTTTTACGATCGATGCCTCGAGTATCGGCTCGCTGATCAAGGATACGCTCAGTTTTCTCGTACAAGCTCGCAGACGCGGAATCGACTGCGTCATCGACCTGGAACTGTTTTCGCGTTTCACTGCCCTACTGACCGGTCTGTGCGGTGCGAATCGACGAGTCGGATATCACATCTTCCACGGCGAAGGCTTGTGGCGCGGCACCATGCTGACCCATCGTGTCCATTACAACCCTCATATCCACATCGCCAAAAATTTCATGTCACTGGTGCACGCGGCATTTTCAAACAGACAGGAAACTCCGTTCAGCAAAATCCAGATTCCAGACTCTGCGATCAAGCTTGCCCAGGCAACAATTTCACCTGACATGAAGCAATCCGTTCTTGAGCGTATCGTGCAACTTGCGCAAAATCAGGGACATGATTTTGAACTGGGACGACATGCTCTTTTTCTGGTCAACCCTAATGCAAGCGAACTTCTGGTTCAGCGTCGCTGGGCTCCGGACAGTTTTTCTGAACTGATCGTTGAAATGAGCCGCAAGTGGCCGGATAGCCTGATTCTGATTACCGGATCTCCTTCAGAACATGAGTACGTAGAACGTGTTCGGGCAAAAGCCAATGTTGCTCGGGCATTGAACTTTGCAGGCCAGGTTAAGTTTTCAGAACTGCCTGCTCTATATGATCTAGCCGACGTGATGGTAACTAATGATTCCGGCCCGGGACACTTCTCGGCCGTGACCAAGCTTCACACGGTTGTATTGTTCGGGCCTGAGACGCCGGCACTTTATGGATCGCTGGGCAAATCGATACCCATCACGGCACAACTCGCGTGCTCGCCGTGCGTAAGCGCCGCCAATCATCGCAAAACACCTTGTTCGGATAATGTCTGCATGAAGTCTATCCGTGTGGATCAGGTACTAGATAAAATCGCGATTCAATACCACGCTGCACTAACCCATGATTAATCAATCGGTGCGTATTCCCCCTTGGGCATGGGGATTGTGGGTTTTGCCTCTCATGCTTTGGCTGGCGGTTTCTTTAACTACCAACCCATCCGAACTTTTCCTTCGCATCAATCAAGATGCAAGAGTGGTACCGGACACTGTCTGGGTTTTTCTGAATTTGTTCGGTAACGGCTGGTTCGTGTTTGCGTTGACAGCCCCGCTTTTGGTTTTAGCGCCCAGATTACTTGTGGCCGGCGTAATCGGAGGTGCGATCACTGGCGCGCTCAGTCGCTCAATCAAACTGACGCTGGAAATGCCGCGACCCGCTTCGGTACTGGATCCAAGCACGTTCCATATCATCGGCAAACCCCTAACTTCGCTATCGATGCCTTCTGGACACACATTAACTGCTTTTTCACTTGCGACGGCCTTGTATTTCAGCGCATCACCCGAAAAAAGAAAACCATTTATCTGGGTGTTTCTGATAGCAATCGGTGCCGGGTTAGCTCGGATCGCCGTCGGCGCGCACTGGCCGGCCGATGTCATGGCCGGAGCTGCGATTGGACTCTTTGGTGGAATCATTGGGGCGGCATTGGCCCAACGCCTGCCCGCAAATGCAACAACATCACCGTCTAGCTGGTTAATTCGGCTAATCGGAGCAAGCGCCCTGCTCTGCCTGTATATGTTGCTGACGAATCAAATGGACTTTGTCGAATCGTGGCCGTTTCAGTATGCTGCCTCGGTCGTTATCTTCATCAGCATACTTTTCTTTATTCCGGCCACGCTCAGAGGTCGTTCAACCTAACTTGGCGAGTTTTGCTTCCTGACGGGCGATCAGTCGATCGATATCAGCGATATCAAGGGCCGAAAGCTTCGGACCAGGCTTGCGAATCGCAGCTGATGCGATCGCGCCACGCTTGGCTAACAAGTGCTTTCTGACTGCCAGACCAATGCCTGCCTGTTGTTCGTATTTGGCCAACGGCAAGTAGGCATCGAAAATATCAAACGCTCGTTCGACATTGCCTGCAGCGTGCTCGCGCACCACGTCGACCATCATTTCAGGATATGCAAACCCCGTCATCGCACCATTTGCACCACGCACCAGTTCTTCAGGCAAGAAGAGGCCTCCACCATTGCCAGTTAAAATGGAAGTCGGCTTGAGCTTACCCTGTTCGATCGCATTTCGAATCGCAGTCAATTTGGCAAGACCAGGCCAGTCCTCATGCTTGAGCATGACGCATCGAGGCGAATTAGCAAGTATGCGCAAAATCACGGCAGTCGACATTTGGACACCGGTCGACACGGGGTGATCCTGCAAACACCACGGAACATCCGAACCCAGTGTTTCATTGACCATGTCGAAATAACCGCAGATCTGGTCGTCCGTACGAACAGTTGGCGCCGGCGCAATCATCACCCCGGCAGCTCCCATGTCCATCACGCTCTTAGTCAGTTCACCCATCGGGGCAAAACCGGCTGCAGAAGCACCAACGACTACAGGCACCTTGCCGGCAACACGATTCAGAACCTGTTTGACAAAAACTCGAGATTCATCTGCAGTGAGCTTCGTTGCTTCACCCATGATGCCCAAAATCGTTAGCCCGGTGACGCCGCGCTCCAGGCAAAAGTCGACCATCCGATCGGTGCTGACCAAATCCAGTTCGCCATTGTCCTTGAACGGAGTGACGGTGATGAGATATACGCCGGATGCTGTCTCGTTAAATGTACTCACAATATGTCCCTGTCAAATTTTTTAAAAAACTGCTTGTGTAACGTTATCACATTGATCTAACAAGACAAATCACTTGCAAATCCTACTGTTAGACAATAGTCTAGATCTATAAAACTGATGTCGGGCTAAAACAGATTCGACCGGAGTGAGACAACATGATATCCATTAAAAAAGCGATTGCCCTGGCTTTGGGCTGTGCGTCCTGTATTGGTACGGGAATACAAGCGCAGACTGAGGATTTTCCAAAACAACCTATCAAGCTAATCGTCCCCTGGGCACCTGGCGGTAATGTCGACATTACGGCACGCGCTGTCGCGCCTGCCATGTCCGAAATATTGGGACAACAGGTCGTTGTTGAAAACAAGCCTGGAGCGGGTGGATTCATCGGCACAACCGGTGTAGTTCGTTCGCCACCCGATGGCTACACGCTTATGTTGGGTTCGAGCGGTTCGATCTCCGTCGGTCCGGCTCTTGCCAGAAAGCCCCCTTATGACCCCACCAAGGATCTGGTTGCGATCGGTCCGATTCATTCCGTACCAATAGTCATGTCCGCATCGGCGAAGGGCAACATCAAAAATTTCGATGACTTCAAAAAGAAGGCTACTACGTCTAAAGATCTGATATCGATCGGATCTGCAGGCAATGGATCGAGCCAGCATCTCGCACTTGAATTGCTGGCATTGCGCATGGGAATCAAGCTCAACCACATTCCGTATAAAGGAAGTGGCCCTGCACTGAACGATGTGGTTGGTGGGCAGATCGATATGATGATGGATCAACTGACTGCTTCAATCAGTCATATCCGAAACGGCACAATCATTCCGATCGCCCAAACCGGTAAAACGCGTTCCCCTCTGCTACCCAATGTGCCCACATTTGGTGAACTCGGCATCAAAGATTTCGAAATGGTCACTTACACCGGAATTTTCGGTCCGACGGGTATTTCGCAACCAGTTTTGGATAAGTTAACCGAGGCATTAAAAACAACCTTGACGCGCGCTGACGTGAAAGAACGATTTGCAGGTTTGGGGGTCGACATCATCACTGTAGATCGCGCAACTTTTCAACAAGACGTCAACAAGGACTTTGCCAACTCGCAAGCGATCGGCAAAGCGGCAAACATCGTCATCAATGAATAACACATCAATGTCTACACATTTACTGGGACCTGTTCTGGACCTACGCTCTCCAAAACGTCAAGTACCCGCGGGCACGATCGACTGTCACGCACATATTTTCGATCAGTTCGATAAGTACCCCATGGACCCCGACAGAAAATACACTCCACCTCTTTGCACTCGCGAGTCATGGCTGAATATGCATCGCATCATGGGTGTGCATAGAGGCGTGCAAGTTCATGGATCAACTTACGCATTTGATAATTCAATCACGGAAGACTTTATTCGTACCGACCCTGATCGATTCAGAGCGGTTGGCGCCATCGCGCCCGGCACAAGTCGATCGCATATTGCAAAGTTGCATGAAGCCGGGTTCAGGGCAGCCAGGCTCATGGATCAGTATCCGAACGGAGCCACGACGCGCGATCTGGAAAAAATTGTCGATATTGTTGCCGAGTTCGGCTGGCACATCGAAATCAATATTCTGAATGGCGCGGACTGGATTGGCTTGGAAAAACGATTAATGGATTGCCCGGTCGGGCTCGTTTTCGATCACATGGGACGCATCCGAGGCAATACAGGCATCGACTCTCCCGAGTTCGCAGTAATTCGACGGTTGCTGGATCAAAAGAACAACACCTGGGTAAAGATTTCAAGCTGGTACCGGATGTCGGATGCTCCCGTACCGGCAACTGGCATGCCGCTGTATCCTGACATGAAACCTTTTGCGCAAACACTCCTGACGCATCATGCCGACCGTTGTGTCTGGGGTACCAATTGGCCGCATCCGGGTATTCAAAAAAATATGCTCAACGACATCGATTTGCTCGATCTGCTGGAGTCATGGATACCCGATGAAGCGACACGGCAAAAATTATTTGTCACGAACGCCGAAAAACTTTACGGCTTCAAACCCTATCAAGCCTAGATTTGGAAAGCCTCATGTCAACACTAAACGAATCGGAACAAAAAAAAATAGAAGCGCTTGAAGCGAACTATCATCATGTTCTGGGCTTTGTTCCCGACAGGATTCACTCACGCATTACCCTTGGGGTTCAAACAGCGCCGGAAATGACTGAGGGAGTTGAAAAGCTGCGCGCGCAGCTGCTCGAACCCGCGGCACTGGATTTGAAAACGAGTCAGTTAATGGCGTTTGGCATGCTATTGATGAATTTATCCCAAGCAGCAGAAAATCATGCGGTAGCCGCGTTGCGAGCAGGTGCAAGCGTAGAGGAACTTCAAGCGGTTGCAGGCATCGCCTTCGTTTTCAGGGGCATTCCGGCGATCAATTTATCCGGAGATGCAATCGCCGGAGCGTTGAAAAAAATCGGCTGAACCGTATCAATCGAAGGTCCATTTACCCCAGGCGAATAGAACGTTTCCATTGCCTTGGCCCCCGGGAACATAAGCCGCCTGAAGGCTAAAACGACTGATGGTTAAGGATGCCACCGGAAGTATCCCCGGAAAAGGCGTGTAATGACCGATATCGGCTCGGGCAGTCAGAAATCCGACGACACCGACGCCAACCTTTAAGTCCGTGTTGTCGATTTGCCAAGAGGGAATCCAGCCGTACCCCAACATGTACTGAGGCTGCCCATGCGAGTCCTGGAACACCATCCCGTATATGCCTTCATAATTGCCACTGGCGTTGTAACGACCTTTGCCCAAACCGAAACCCAATGGATTTTCGGTGTACTGACTGCGCTTTTCGGCAGAATAGGCAAAGGGCATGTGATACGACAAAAATGGAACGTATGCTTCGACGGCACCGTCGCGCCAAGTCTTGGAAACGCTATTCATGGCCTGGTCGTACCAGGCATCCTGCGCGTGAGCAAGTGAAGAAACAAAAAAAGACATTCCAAAAATCAACAATAAACGTTCGAACTTAGCCTTCATGACTTCAGTAGCCCAATCTCAAAACGACAGCAGGCGCCATCTATATCAAAATAGTTGTAAAAATAAACACGGATAAACATAATTTTAGCCTTTTAGGCGTACAACCCCTAACCACACTCGTACACTCGATAAATTAAAGTATTACTTGGTAAAATGGTCCGCATGGATTTAAATGAAAAAACCGGCCTTATCCTGTTTGCGCATGGATCCCGCGATCCACAGTGGCGTTTGCCATTCGAGGCAATTCTTCGACAAACACAGGCTCATCACCAGGGACCCGTCGCGCTTGCGTTTTTAGAGTGCATGGAACCGGATCTGGCAGGGGCCATCGCCGATATGGCATCGAAACATGTTGAATCAATACGGGTCATACCAGTCTTTCTGGCGGTCGGCAGCCATGTGCGTCAAGATCTTCCCAGGCTAATTAATCAGGCTCAGGAAGAACACCCAGGGATAAACATCTACACAACAACAGCCATCGGCGAACAACCGGACATACAGAGGGCAATCGCAATGTTCGCACTGAGCGAACCTTAACAATCACTCCGCTGTTTAGATCAAGACTGTTCAATACGAGGCTGTTTAAAGTGACTGTTTCAGGTGTTTAACCAAGGCATCACCGGCTTGTCTCGTGCCATGACTTCCACCGACATCAGCAGTACCCTCACCCGCGGCAATTGTCTTTGCAATTGCGACATGCAGAGCCTCGCTTGCGCGAATGAATTCGGAACGCTTTTGTTGCTGACCATACCAGGCTAGCAACATCGCTGCAGAAATCACTTGAGAAAATGGATTCGCAATATTTTTTCCGGCAATATCAGGCGCAGAACCATGCGCAGCTTGCGCCATGGCATAACGCGCTCCGGCATTGATAGAGCCCGCCATACCCAGACTGCCGGCAAGCTCAGCGGTGAGGTCGGACAAAATATCACCGAACATATTTGTAGTAACCAATACATCGTACCGCTCGGGCGTTCGCACTACGTGGGCCATCATCGCGTCCACGATCACATCATCTACACGCACCTCGGGATAAGCCTTCGCGACATGATGGCATGAATCTATGAACATGCCATCTCCGATTCGCAAAACATTAGCCTTGTGCACAATCGTTACATGTTTTCTGCGCGTCATCGCCAGATCGAATGCGGCACGAGCGATCCGCTCGCAACATTCGCGCGTAATCCTGCGAAGCGAAACGACAACATCGTGTGTCACCAACATTTCGCTGCCACCAGATTCCATGTTTCTGTCGGCATAGAATCCTTCGGTGTTTTCGCGCACGACCACCAAGTCGAGTGGTTTGTATACGTTGCCGCTGCCAACATAAGTTTTTGCCGGTCGGATGTTGGCGAACAAATCCAGCTCTTTACGAAAAAACTTGGAAGGATTGATTTCTCCTTTAGACTCGTCCTTGAAATCGTATGTGGACATCGGACCCAATATCAATCCATCAGCTTGCTTAACGTCATCGAGCAAGCCATTTCGAATAGTCGTTCCGTATTTTTTCAGGCTATCGTGTCCGCCTAATTCCGGCTGCAGAACCAAATTCAATCCGAAACAATCCGAGAGGACACCAAGGACATCTGTTGCGACGGACATGGTCTCGGGACCGATGCCATCCCCGGCAATCACAACTATTTTCATGGCTTTAGTCCGGCAGCGAAATTGTTTCGAAATGACCGGGCAGCACGATTTCAATCAATTCGAGATCTTCGGAGTGCGCGATTTCACGATGACGAATACCTGGGGGTTGATGCACACAGGTACCGGCAACCAATTTATGCTGGCCATGTCCCTCGTATTCGAATATCGCCCACCCTTTCAGAACATAAACCAGTTGCAACTGTATGTTGTGCTTGTGCCATTCGCCGGTTGCGTTGGTTCCCTCATGGGCACGGATAACATGCATGACCGCCTTGCCATCCGTTGCTTCGAGAATACCTAAATCACGATAGTCGAAATACTTGCGCAAGCCATCATGCTTGAAGCTCGAATCCGCTGCATGCTGAACACTGAATTTCATGCTGTCTCCTCGTTTGAATGAGGATCATCTTGCCAACCTTCCCGACCTGAGTCAAGAAACTGAAGCAATCTTCGAAGATTTACGCCTGCGACCCGCCAACGGGCCAATCTCCAGCATAGAAATGACTTGGCCATTTTCGGTTTGATGCATCACCAAAACATCCGGCGAATCTTCCAGCACGGACCAGCAACCATTAGGCCGAGGGGCACCATGCAAAAGAATCGGTAAGGATTTTGTTTTGACCCGAATCACGGGAGGCTGATGACTATAACCGGGATGCGCTCGATTCAGGACAGCGTGCGCTATCGAATCGGCCTGTTTGGCGATGGGCTCGATAAAACGACAAGGGATGCCTTCAAAGCTCACGCAATCCCCTAACGCATATACATCCCGAGCACTCGTGCGCAATGTCGAGGGGTCAACCACGATACCGCGATTAAATTGCAAACCTGCGCCGCGGGCCAGTCTTTCATCCGTGATTAATCCGGTTGCTGCAACCACTTCATCCGCAGCCAACGTTCGACCGGACTGAGTGGTGACCACCCTTTGACCATCAGGTGATTGCATCACGCCCGAAACGCTCTCACCACCGCAAAACTGAATTCCGGCCTGTTCAAAATTTTGCAAAAGTCTCTTGGACGCAATCTCTGGTAGTAAAGAAGCCAAAGGCAACGCCTGCACATCCATCAATACCACCTGATGACCTGCGCGAGCGAAATCATCGGCTAGTTCGCAACCAACGAGTCCGGCACCTATGATGATGATTCTTCTGGAATCACCATGGATTTTCTTTTGTAGACCGGACCATCCTTCCAGATCATTCACACGCCAGCACTGACTGGCAGGTAGTGTCGCCGGCAAAGCAGGTCGCGCGCCCTGAGCAAGGATCAGGCTGGAGTAGGAAAGAGTGCCTCGCGTTGTGCGCACCTGACGCAACTCGGGTGAAATACCGACAACGAAAGTGTCTGGCACTAATCGAATATCCAGTTTTCGCGATGCTTCGATTGCAGATTCGCGCACAAGAGTTTCACGTGTGGCGCCACGACTCATCGCAATCGACAGTTCCGGTTTCAGATAACGATCCCCGCTACATGCCGTCACCATCGTGATTCCGATGTCAGGATCAAGGCTTCTCAATGCTTGAGCGGCGGTCCAACCCGCATGTCCGGCACCTACGATCACGACCTCTCGACCTTTTGCACAATACCCGACTGAAGGCAATGATTTTCGTCGAGGGTCATCAGGCTGGATTTCATAGGGTTCGAAATCGGATTTCACCACGCCACACAATGGACAAACCCAATCCTGCGGGATGTCTTCGAAGCGCGTACCGGGTGCAATCCCACTATCGGGATCGCCGACCTGTTCGTCGTATATCAACCCACACGCACGACAAATAAACTGTTTCCATTGCTTGCTTGTCATGCAGGCATTTCCTGCCGCGAAAGACGGGCCATTTCCGATCGAAGATGTTTGATTGCAGGTGTCACAATGGCCACAAAATGCGCCTCTCTAATGCGCCTTTGCGGAGCCGAACTCATCAAATAACCCCTGGCGCCTTGATGCATTAAAGATGATTGAGTTGCACGCAAAACAAACTCGGCACCATGCGCGCGCACATCAAGCACATCAAGCAAATAATCCGTACTGCCATCGTAGGGGTTTTGAGCAAGCTTCATGATGCGCTTGGTCAACTCTTCAAACTCGAACTGAAGTTGATCAGGCCGATTATCGAGATATTGATTCACATGCCCCAATAATGGTTCTACTTCACGCATGGAATCGATACTGCCTTGCGCTACGCCTGCGGCAATCCCTGTTTGCAACAGGATAAATGCTGCGCGAATCCTCGCGATGAAGGGCTTTGCGGGGTCGGCAATCAGCGAATCCTCGCCCACGAAATAATTTTCGAGCCTCACGCCCCAAGTGCTTGTACCTTCCATACCCGAGAATTCCGGGCACTGTCGCAACACAACTTCAGGCGTGCAACGCAGCAGAAACATAATCTCGTGCGAAGCAGTCTCGTCGTCCCGATAAACACTCGCGATTGCGCCACAATATTGTCCCGGTGCAATGTGACTGACCCAGGGCAGCGCACCACTGACCAGATATCCGCCTGGCACCTTCTTTGCACGAAGGAGCATTTTTTCTATGCCGGCGAAAGTTTTCATCGGATTCGACAGGGCCGTTCCGCCAAAAGTATCGCCCCGAATATGCTTATCCAGCGCCTCTCCCATCAGGGCGGGATTGCCGGATTGCTCCATATAAAGGCCACAGACATCGTGACACCAGGTCAAAAAACCAGTGGAGCCGCAATTTCGGCTAATGGCACGCATCGCATCGATAGCGATATCGAATCGTGCGCCATTGCGATCGAGGTGGGCACCGAAAGCACCAGCCTGCGCAAATTTTGTCAGGATATCGAGGGGATAATATCCCTCGTGATCGATGCGACACGCTGCCTTGGCTAGAACGTTGTCGGAAACTTCAGTGACTTGCGCCAGCATAGACGTCATTAATCAACAAGACCGATTTCGAAAGGAACGGGATTGCGCATAGTGTTAGCAACCGGGGAATACATGTTCGCGTGACGAACAATTTCGTCGAGTTGCTCGCGCGTAGCGTCGCCCTCGACCAGCACTTTGACGCGAATTGCCTGAAAGCCCATTTGAGCAGGCAACATTTCGGCACCTCCTGCGCCCCAGGCAGCAGGATTACCAATATCACCTTCCAAAAATAACTCAAGCTTGCTCAGTTTGACTTGCTTCCAGGTGGCGACCGCGGTGATCCCGACAGCAAGACAACCACCGAGTGCCGACAACACGATTTCACCGGGAGCCGGTGCAGTATCCTGGCCGAACAAATGAGGTGGCTCATCCACAACTACCGGTGCATGGTTGCCAACATAACTCAGCGTACGATATTGGCCTTCGGTCACTGTATGAACTTTGTTGGTTCCGCGACGTGTCGGATCGGCTCGCCCCTTCTCGGCGAAGCCAAGCAGGCCTTCGCGATCAATCGGGCGCAGATAGGCTTTGACTGTACCGGGGGTTGATGAATTGTTGCTCACAGTAAACTCCATGAATGTAGAAATGAAACGGGCTTTCGCCTCACTCGCGCATATTTCGTCCAATTCTAAGCGAAAGGGCTTATATAGCTCTGAAGCTTGTCTATATAACTAAAACGTCTAAAATCGTTACAAGGAAATTTTGGTGAACGATCATGATTGAAATTCCGTTAGACATTATTTCCCGACTCGGGTTAGCCCTACTGGCAGGCATCATCATCGGATTAAATCGCTGGATGCACCATAAATCGGCTGGAATAAGAACCCACTCAATGGTTGCGCTCGGCGCCTCTGTCGCAATGCTGCTAATCAGCCAGCACTCCTACACGGACGCGCAAGCTCAAAGCCGTGTCCTGCAAGGTATCGTGACAGGGATCGGTTTTCTCGGAGCAGGTGTGATCATTCGTGAAAACTCTTCCAAACGTGTTCATGGACTAACAACGGCAGCCAGTATCTGGACTTGCGCATTACTTGGCGCCGCTTTTGGTGCCGGCGCATTCTCACTTGCCATCACAGCATTGGCAATGATGATGTTGACGTTACTGATTGGAGGTCCGCTGGAGACCATATTGAGCCGTTTCGTCAAAAATCGTCCTACAAATGGTGAACACGACACCGAGAATTCAGCGCATTCGAAGTACGAGGGCTGATATTAATCCGGTCAACGCCAATGACCAGACAATCAATGGACCGGTTGGCAAATCGAAGTATGCCGACCCAAGCAGACCGATGGCATAACTCAATCCGGCCATCAAATAACCCGCCCCTAATCGCACCCGAGAATTTCGAAGCAATACCGTCGACAATGCCGGAATAATCAATGTGGCAAACACGAGATACACGCCTACCAACTGGACTGAAACTGTGATGGCGATTGCGAACACGCTGTAGAAAGCATTTCGCCGGTGACGCAACAATCCAATTGCGACGAGAATGAACGCAGTTGCCACAGCCGAATAGAGGATCTGGTCTTGACTGATCCAGAGAATTTGTCCGGCCAGGAGATCCGACAAGTGCTGACCACCATGCGGATCTTTAGCTAAAAGCAGAATCACCGCGGTGGCCGACAGGACAAACACAATACCAATCAAAGGCTCCTGATAACGCTGACTCAGCCGCTCGGTTGCCACCAATAACCATGAAGCAACCAACGCCAGTAGCACGGCTCCGAACTGCATCCAGAAAGTAGACACATCCTGCCCCCAAAGCATAGTGACAAGATATGCCCCCAGGCCGGCCACTTGTGCAATTGCCAAGTCAATAAAAATGATTCCTCTATTTAGCACTTGCACACCAAGCGGAACATGGGTGGCAATCACCAGAAGTCCTGCACAAAGCGCCGGAACCAGGATATCAAGGGGAACATCTCCGATTGAGAAGGTCATGATGATTTCAATTTTTCGGACTTTGTTGCAAGGCCTTGAGCAAACGATTCACCGTGTCGTCATACAACGCAGTCAAGGATTTCGCATCGGAAGAACCGCCAACGGTAAACGGCAACGTCGCAACAGGCAAACCGGTTTTTTCGCTCAGCCATTTTGAAGGGCTGGCACTTAAATATGCGGCCACAACAATCATTCGTGCGTGCTCGGTCTTTTGTCTGGCCAACACTTGCGTCAGATAAGCGACTGAAGGCTCCACACCGGGCTTTGGTTCAAGCGTTCCCACTTGCGCCAACCCGAGCCAATCGTTCATATATGGAAACCCATCATGCTGAGCCCATATCTTGACTCCCCGCAAAGGCGCAGCCTCGGAATCCCATCGTTTCAAATTGGCCTGCCATGATTCGATGAACTGATTGAGTCTCGACTCAAAATAAGATCGATTGTCAGGATCCAGGTCGATCATTCGTGCCGAAAGCGCCTTGGCAACTGGCATAAGTAAACGCGGATCGGTCTGGATATGTGGATTCCCTTCAGCATGTACATCCCCCATGCTGCGATCAATCGATTTCGGTATATCCCGCAACGTGACAAACTTAGACGCTACAAATTCTCCGGGCTGACCCGGTTGAATCGCGGGATTACCGGAATCTCTTTGCACAATCGGCAACCAACCAACCTCGAGATCCGCTCCAGTCGAAATGAGCAGCTGAGCATTGCGTGCCCTTGAAATCAATGCAGGCCTTGCTTGTATATGGTGTGGATCCTGTGCAGCGACGGTCGCAACAAAAACCTTGACTTTATCGCCGCCTAGCTCCTGGGCCAAAGCGCCCCATTCGGGAACAGTGGCAAAAATATTGATTTCCGCTCTTGTGACGGAGGTCCAGAAAAGTCCTCCAATCAAAGAAACACAAAAGAAAAAACGAATCAGACGAAATCGACGTGGCATGGCAGCCTCTCCTGATCAATAGCGATGGGCACTATGCGCGCCAAGGCTCATGATGTATTGCAGATAAACCTGGTTATTCGTCAAACCGGGACCAAATGTTGTATCACGCGCCAGTTGCAAGCGGAACATCGAGTATTCGCTATTGGCCCAATCAAGCATCACCGTATTGCGGTTGGGATTCCAGGGTTCAAGCGTAGTGCCAGCCAGCGCGCCATAAGCCAAGCCATAACTGGAGCTGCCACTGTAAAGTTGATCATAACGATATCCCACACGCCAACGTGGCATGAATTGATAAATCGCCTGAACATAAAAACCCTTCTGTGTATTGGTGTAAATATTTCCGAAGCAAGGTGTTTCACAGACGGGATTCGATGCCGAAGAATTCAAAACACCGGAACCGTTTTGGGCATTCCAGAAAAACTCTCCCTGCAATTTCAAATTTTGATTTGAAGCATTACCATTTGGAGCCCATTTGTATACAAAATCGGCGATGTAAACATTGGTCGTGCCGGTGAAGTCGAATGTATCGGTGTCGCTAAGTGTCGAGACACGAGGTCGATTGCCGGTCGAAGCGCGTACATAGGATAGCCCCCCCTGCCAGGATGAAGAAATCCCCAGATCTCCTCCCGCTTTGGCGAAGACAGTCCCAACCAATGGTTTATTGTTGTTGTAATTATCGCCGCTTGGAAATCCGGAGCCTTGAGCATACTCGCCACCCACTCTGAAGTACATTTCATCAAGCGGAGCAAGCCACTTGATTTGACCGCCGGTGTTATTGAGTTGGCCGCCGAAAAATGCTTTATAAGCCAGAGGTAAATCGACAAAGTCCCACTCGTGCGGATGGCGATTATTCAAATAACCCACATCGGAAAAGAATTTACCTCCTTTGACCTTGAAACCCGAAGGTAAACCGAGTGTTTCAAAGAAAGCTTCTTCCAAGCTGATCCCGGTACCGGATCCATCTTGCGAAAAGACGAAACGCGCTTCAGCGCGAAATAAGTTATCGACGGTTCCGGCCAATGCCAACTCAGACTCTCCGAGAGAAAACCCGCGCGGAATATTCTCGGCACCCGAAGATAGAAATCCACGCATCGGCAGATCCGGATTCTGACTTTGCGCAGAATACTTTCCGTCCAAAATCAGGGATATTTCAGGCGTCAGGGGGCCGATTTTGGGAAGCGTGATTCCCCGGGACAACGAAGGCTGCGATTGAGTCTGATTGTTCGAGGCCGCTTGCGCAGTAGGGGTTGCGGGAGATGCTGCAGTTGCTACCCCCACAGACACAGGGGCTGTGGACGAGGAGGTCGAAACGATGGTGTTTTTCTCCCCGGATAATTTGGACGATGCAGCTGATACTTGCTGGTTTAGGGCAGAGTTCTGTTGTTGCAGAACATCCACTTTTTTTTCGAGCGACTCGATCCGCTTTTCATAAAAAGCACGCATTTCGTTCAGGCTTGCCTGAATTTGGGCAAGATCTTGTGGCGTGACCGTTTGCGCCAGGCTAAGCTGGGCAAAAGAGGCAGAAATAAATAGCGCGGCAATAGAATGGCCGATTTTCCTGGTGACAGGCATGTACGTTCCTTGAATAGGTTTCATGAATCGAAGCGAAGTGCTTCAAAGAAAACTTAAACAAGGCGAGTAGGAGGCCCCCTCTGATTTGCACGTTCCGGAGACAAAAAAACATCTCCCAAGGCAAGATCAGCCATAGAAAGAACATGATTCGTATGCAAATACGGCAACCGCGCATCGGAAATCAACGCGAATGCATGGGCAGTATCCTCAAGGCATTTCAAGCAAGTCATTTCATTATTAGAGTTTTTTTCCAGCGACGCGCTCAAGGATCCTTTCGATTGTGGGATTGTGGCTCCTGAAGACGGTTTGGTCTGCAGAGCGATGTGCTCCACAGCATGCCAGATCAAACTATGCTGCATCGCCATAAAGGATAATAAGGCGAACGAAATCAGGATCAATCTTATATTGACCATTCGTCTGCAAAGAGTTGAAATCTGGCGAATCATGATGCACGTAGCTTAGCTGACAATTCTCATCACTTCAAACAAAGGCCTCTAGAAAGCACTGTGACTCAACACTCCAACAGCAAAATTGTCGTAATCACGGCACTTGACCTTGAGCTCGACGCAAAAAAGCTCCCCACTCGAATCAAACTTGTTTATTCGGGTGTCGGAAAAATCAATGCAACGATTGCAACCATGCGTGCGGTGACCCGATATGCGCCGGACTTGATCATCAACTTCGGCACTGCTGGCGGTCTGCGACCGGAAATTGGCGGGCTTTTGGGCATTTCGCGCGTCGTTCAACGCGACATACTGGCTGAACCACTTTCACCTCGGGGACGTGTACCATTTTGTGAGCGCCCACATGAGTACTTTTCTAAAAAGGGCCAATTTTCTTGTGGATCCGGAGACAGTTTCGTCACCAGCCATGACCCTTGGCTGCATGAACAAAATATCGATGTTGTCGACATGGAGCTTTTTGCAATCGCAAGCGTTGCGCATGAACACAAATTACCCTGGCTTGCATACAAATATGTGACCGATCAAGCCAATCATGAATCAGGCAAGGAGTGGTCTGATAAGGTCAACCACGGAGAAGATTTATTTCTGGAGGAACTCGAAAGACTCGTCTAATGCAAATGTTCGCGCCAAAAGTTGATGAAAACGG
This sequence comes from Sheuella amnicola, assembly GCF_010499255.1. Taxonomy (GTDB): domain Bacteria; phylum Pseudomonadota; class Gammaproteobacteria; order Burkholderiales; family Burkholderiaceae_B; genus Zwartia; species Zwartia amnicola. The sequence goes on along the minus strand of NZ_JAAGRN010000007.1, from coordinate 34,194 downwards.
CAATGAACTTGGAGGTGTACCCGTTGTATTGCTTGATGCTCCGCTTGAAGCCCGTTACAAAGACCATGCGCGGCGATGTAACCGATCGCCACGCGAACCTTGATCACAACACCCAGAAGTGATGGGTTCCATCGCGCCTCAATTGTTCGATCAAACCGAATTCCCAATCAAGATATGCCTGCATTGCCTCACGAGGTACCTCAGTACCTTCGTAGGGACGTTTGTACCTGTCGAGTGGTTCGCTGATCAGCCGCTGCGGACCTGTCTCCAGCGCTTGCCCCGCCGATTTCCAGGCTTGCGTACCTCCTTTAAGCACGCGAAGATCAATTTCAGGTCCATCGCTATTCTGCGACTGAAGTAAAGCTTTGATCTCTTCGAAAGCAAACATGGACTGCACGCCGTCCGGGCACGTCAGCACATAGCGTGATGACTTGGGCAAGGACTTCACTGCTGAATCGAACTGAGATCTCAGGACGTAATATGCACCTGGAATATGGCCCTGGACATACTGCGCATGCTTGGCTAGATCAATCACGACAACTGATCCTGAAACAACTTTTCCGATTTCACTCTTTAAAGCGACCGCATCAAGTTCAGGCACGACCGGCATCTTTGGCAAGACTGGCTGCCACGCACCGAGCTCAGTCAGTTGCGATACGTCCACACCATCGAGGACATGCACATCCCAAGCCATCTGAGCCAACCAGGATGCGGTCATGTTAGAACGGACGCCATCGGTATCTGCGAGCACAATTCTTGCTCCACGCACCGGTGCAACCATTTCGGTTTCCTGCACAAGCTGCCCGCCAGGGGTTGAACGGAAGCCGGGCAAATGTCCTGCTGCGTACTCTTCAGGTGTTCGCGTATCCAGAAAATAAGTTGTTCTACCAATCTGCTGTCGCCAACTCTGAATATCAGAAAACTGTGCACGTTTGACCCCCGCACGATCAGCAACATCCCGAGCTCGTTTTGCGGCATTCGATTTGGTTTCATTTGAAACATCACCGAATTTGCGAACCTGGCCACGATCAAGAGTCTGACCAGCCAGCGTCCAGCCAATCGTGCCATTTCGCAATGCGCTGACTTGATTTGGAATTCCGGCATTGATCAAGGATTGTGTTCCGATAATGCTTCGGGTTCGCCCTGCACAATTGACAATCACTCTGGTTTCAGGACGTGGCGCGAGTTCGGCGATTCGCAGCACCAGTTCAGCTCCCGGACAACTGATCGCGGTCGGAATACTCATTGTGTTGTATTCATCGAATCGGCGCGCATCAACAATGACTATATCGGCCTTTTCATTTATCAATGCTTGAACCTGCTCTGCCGCCAATGATGGGGTATGGGCGCGCGCTTCGACAAGCTCACCAAAAGACTTGCTCGGTACGTTTACGTCCTTGAAAAGCTCGCCACCTGCCTGTTGCCATGCCACTAGCCCGCCATCAAAAATAGAAACATCGGTATAGCCCAGACTGATTAAACGTGCTGCAGCAAGTTCCGCATCAGTCAATCCGTCCTTATTTTTCGTCACACCATCATCGAATGTCACGATGTGGACATCATGGCGTGGAAGCTTGGAAAAAGCATCCTGCTCCAATCGCGACAACGGAAAATTGGCCGCGAATAATGGATGAGATTGCGCATGAGGATCCTCCTCACGCACATCAAGCAATGCGATTTCCTGTTTAGCGAGTAATCGTGCGCGCACGTCCTGATAATGAACGCGCGCAATGGGCATTGAAATGTTTGAATTCGTCATTTTTCCAGCTTCAACAATCTAATTCTTAAGACCACAAATTAGGCACCACATTGTTCGAGTACCCCGACACAAAATCCTTTGACTCTCCGGTCCCGGGATTAAAAACATGTCGTTGGATTCGCCCAATGTTCCCTCCATAAACATGAATGCTAATGGAAACCCTATCCTGATAAAAATTCGCAACTTCATGAACATCATGAGTCGCAGGCGATACAGAGCCGATATCTCCCGGTTTGAGGATATGGCTATCACCACGCCTAAAAGTCTGATCGGCTTGTCTGAAATAGTGCGTATCGATTTCCTGTCCACGCAGCATCCCGATCAGTCCCCAGGTCATATGATCGTGAACCGGTGTTTTTTGACCGGGTCCCCAGACAAAACTAACAATGGAAAAGCGATCCAAGGGATCGGCATACAGCAGGTACTGCTGATAAAACTGGGGATGGGGTTGGGTGAATAGCTCCGGCAACCAGTCATCTTGGGCGACCAATGTCGCCAACAGGCCCCCCCCCTCTTTGAGGATGATATCTTCCGCGGGATTGCTCTGCAGCAGCCGGCTCAAGCCTTGCACAAAAGCCAGTAATTTCTGATTTTGCATCACATCGATCACCTTAATTAAATAGGTGACCAAGTGTAAAGCAAGTATGTGCTGGGTCAGCTAACCCTCGTCCTTATTTAAATCTGATTCAAAATACACCTTAACTAAGGTGGGAATTGAATCGAGTTGCATTTTTTGCAGCACTCTCGCCTTGTGGATTTTGATGGTTGCATCAGTAATGCCAAGCTGCTGGGCGATTTCCTTGTTTGACAACCCCTTAACAAGTAAATGGCAAGTTTCTTTTTCGCGTGCGGTCAAACTATCAAAGCGTCTGCGGGCATGAATATCGCTTGTTATCTTTTTCAGCTGGTTCTGATCCAACTGGATTGCCGAGTTCAACGCATTGATCAGCTCTTCCAGATTGAAGGGCTTGAACAGAAAATCAAAAGCTCCATTCTTCAATCCCTTGACGATCTGTTGTGGATGACTCTGGCCACTGATGAACAAGATGGGCGTTTGGCGACCTACTTCAAGAAGTTTTTCCTGCAATTGCAAACCAGTCATATCCGGCATGGCCATATCCAGCAAAATCGCAGCTGGAGAAATGGGCAAGGAGTTCTCAAGAAACTCCCTGGCGCTCGAAAATTCCTGGACACTGTATCCAAGCTCAACCAACATCCTCGAAAGCGAAAACCGCATCGAATTGTCGTCATCAATCAAAAAAATATGGCCGGCGCGCTCATTCATTTGAACTCTAGCTCAAAAAATCAATATAGGAAATCTACTTGATCAATGAATCGATTCATATTAGCTCTGCGGCGTATATGTAGATATTTCAGAATCAGAACTTGAAAATTTTTTAAATTCAATCCACCGACATTTTTGAATTCGAAATGAATTGTTTTTGTAATTCAACAACATTGACTGTATCGAGCTGACATACCTAGTGTTAGTCCTAGGGTAAGCAGACCGGCTGTTGAAATATCAAATTTAACACTCGAAAAAATAAAACAATACTTAGCCAATGAGCGTAAAAATGATAAATTTGTTAATAATTTTGATATGAATGAAAAACTCGGTTTTATATGTATACATTGAACCTTCCGGTTAAAAAATCATCCATAAATCAATATGTTGAATTTGAAAAGCGTTCATCTATACTCAAAACTTTTATCAATTGATGATAAATCCTATATTTCCGGATCTATCTTTTCCTAAATTTTTACAAAGCTTAACTAGGTAAATTCGGATGTGGATTGTAAGGACGGCACTAGAAAAGCCATACACGTTTATCGTGATGGCGATTCTCATTCTGCTTTCGACGCCTCTGTCACTCATGCGCACTCCAATGGATGTGCTGCCTGAAATCAATATCCCCGTCGTTAGCGTCATCTGGAGTTATAACGGGTTATCCGCTCAGCAAATGGGTAACCGTATCACCCAAAGCCATGAAAGATCACTGACCACGACGGTCAGTGACATCGAGCATATCGAGTCGCAGTCGTTAGGCGGCATCGCGATCATCAAAATTTATTTTCAGCCTAACGTCAATATTCAAACTGCGATTGCGCAAGTTGTTGCATCGTCCCAGTCCGTGTTGCGGCAAATGCCTCCCGGGATCACTCCTCCACTTGTCATCAAATACACCGCCTCTTCGGTCCCCGTCATCCAGTTAGGCATGTCCAGCACGACACTTTCCGAAAAAGAGCTATTCGATTCGGCGTTGAATATTTTGCGGCCTCAGCTTGTCACGATTCCAGGCATTGCAATGCCGTTTCCTTACGGCGGCAAGGTTCGTGCGGTTTCAGTGGATATCAATCCCCAGGCCCTACTTGCCAAAGGAATGACATCTTCGGATGTGATCAATGCCATCACGTCCCAAAACCTCACGCTCCCATCAGGCACGACGAAAATTGGCGATACCGAATTCAACATCTCGTTGAATGCGTCGCCAACCTCGATTCAAGGCTTGAATGACATACCCGTAAAAACCATCAACGGGGCAACAACTTATCTGCGTGAAGTGGCGCATGTCCGTGATGGCTTCTCGCCGCAAATCAATATCGTCCGACAAAATGGACAACGCGGACTACTGTTGACTGCACTCAAAAATGGCGGTGCGTCCACGCTGGATGTTGTCAACAACCTCAAAGCAAAACTCCCCTCCCTGCTCCCGCTACTTCCCGAGGGCATCGAAGTCAAACTTCTTGCGGATCAATCCGTTTTCGTGAAGGAGGCGATCGCCGGTGTTATCCATGAAGCATTGATTGCGGCATTGCTGACAGCCCTCATGCTCTTGCTATTTCTCGGAAACTGGCGAACCACCACTATTATCGCAATCTCGATTCCCCTGTCGATATTCACTTCCCTGATCGTCCTGCAGCTTCTGGGCGAAACCATCAACATCATGACGCTTGGCGGACTTGCCCTCGCTGTGGGCATTCTGGTGGACGACGCAACCGTCACGATCGAAAACATCGAGCGTCACTTGCATATGGGTAAAGGGCTATATGAATCGATCATGGATGGCGCCGGAGAAATCGCCGTTCCCGCCTTTGTCTCCACGCTTTGCATTTGTATCGTTTTTGTCCCGATGTTTTTCTTGGGCGGCGTGGCGCGATATCTGTTCGTTCCACTTGCCGAAGCGGTCATTTTTGCCATGCTCGCTTCGTATGTGCTTTCTCGCACACTGGTCCCCACCATGGCGCTTTTGCTGCTCAAAAACCAAGGCAATCCGGGGCGCATCACCCTGTGGATTCATGATATCCACGAAAAATTCAATCATCACTTTGAAAAACTACGAACTCATTACGTATTGCTGCTCAGCCACCTTCTGACGCATCGCAAACAATTCATTGCCAGCTTTCTGGGTTTCTGTATCCTGTCTTGCGGCATTTTCTTCATTCTAGGTCGTGACTTGTTTCCAAATGTGGATACTGGTCAAATCAAACTTCACATGCGTGCACCAAGCGGGACGCGCGTGGAAAAGACAGCGCTCATCGCCGATGAAGTTCAGGCCGTCATTCGGCAAGTGATTCCAGAAAAAGAAATCGATTCGATACTGGACAATATCGGATTACCGAACAGCGGCATTAACTTATCTTACAGTAGCTCGGGAACAATCGGATCCTTTGATGCAGATATTCTGATTTCACTTAAACCGGGGCATCGCCCAAGCGAGTATTACATCGAAGAGTTGCTGCCGGTTTTGCGTAAAAATTTTCCCGGAATCGAGTTCTTTTTCCAGCCGGCCGATATCGTTACGCAAATTTTGAACTTCGGCATACCAGCCGCGATCGACGTTCAGATCGTGGGTAATAACTATGCAGCCAATCAACAACTTGCCGGAAAGCTTGTCAACAAAATTTCGGCTATCAAAGGAGCAGCTGATTCGCACATTCATCAGCGACTCGATACGCCATCCATTGCATTGAAAATGGACCGCGCCCGAATGCAAGGCATAGGCCTGACGCCGGCCGATCTTGCGCAAAACGTGCTTCTGCCCTTGTCAGGCAGCGCCCAAACCTCGCCCTCATTCTGGTTGAACCCGGCTAACAACATCAATTACTCGATTCAGGTGCAAGCGCCTCAAGCCAGTATAGAATCTTTAGACGACTTGATGCGTCTACCGGTAGGACCATCCAACGCTGCACAATCAGCCGCCTATTCGGCATTGAATACAGCCAGCGGCAAAGGCCCTCAATTATTGGGCAACCTTGTTTCCCCTTCGCCAACCGTCGAGTTTTCGATACTCACCCGATACAACATCCTTCCTTCCATAAACATTTACACGAATGTTCGGGGACGTGATCTGGCGTCTGTCGCCAAAGAAATTCAAGTCATCATCGATGAAGCAAAAAGCGAATTGCCTCGCGGTAGTCGCATTGTTATGCGCGGACAGATCGAAACAATGTACAACTCGTATATTGGTCTTGGAATCGGTCTAATCGGCGCCATCATTCTGGTTTATCTGTTGATCGTGGTGAATTTCCAATCGTGGCTGGATCCGTTCATCATTATTTCGGCCCTGATTGCCGCATTGGCCGGAATTGCTTGGATGTTGATCCTAACCAGAACGAATTTGAGCGTACCGGCCTTGACTGGTGCAATCATGACCATGGGGGTGGCAACGGCCAACAGCGTACTTGTCATTTCTTTCGCCAGACAGCGGTTGAACGACGGGTTGCCTCCCCTGTCCGCGGCTTTAGAGGCGGGTTCGACGCGGTTGCGCCCTGTTCTGATGACAGCTCTTGCAATGATTATCGGCATGATTCCGATGGCGATCGGTATCGGCGAAGGGTCAGAGCAAAATGCCCCGCTAGGTCGCGCCGTGATTGGCGGACTGTTATTCGCAACCGTTTCGACTATCTTATTCGTGCCGGTCGTTTTTGCATCGTTTCACCGCTGGCTCGCAATACGCAACGATCATAGGAAAGCATCAACATGACCGAACAACGCCATGCGCACCAAGGCTTGCCGGAATTTCATCTGCACGGCCCCGACAATGATCAGAGTCGCAATCGAGTCGTAAAGATAACGCGCAATGCGGCGCTCCTGCTTGTGATCCTGATGCTGATCGGATTAGGCGCCACCCTCTTGTCACGTTGGTCATACAGCAACGTCCTAGCAGATCGTGCCCAAAAGAACGGCATCATGCACGTACTGGTCACGAGTCCGGTTCCGGCCAACAAAAACGGGGCGACAGCAAAACTTGTTCTACCCGGAACCTTGCTTGGCATCAATGAAGCACAAATATATTCCCGTGTGAATGGATATGTCAGTAAATGGCTAAAAGATATTGGCGACCCGGTCAAAAAAGGGGAAACACTCGCAATTCTGGATATCCCCGAAATCAATAAACAAGTCGAAGAAGCGACTGCCAATCATGAACTGGCTAAAACTGCCTACGAACGGTGGAAGAGACTGCGTGCGCAAGACGCGGTCTCTCAACAGGAACTGGACGAAAAAACAGGAATATACAAACAAACCGAGGCTGTATTGAAAAGGCTGCGCGATCAACAAAGCTTCGGAACGGTTGTCGCCCCCTTTGACGGCAACGTCACCCGTCGCAACATAAATATGGGTGACCTTGTTAACGCAGGCAACACCGGAACGGCTCAAGCTATGTTCACCATCGCTCGCACGGATAACCTGCATGTGTATGTTTATATGCCTCAAGATCGCGCATCTCAAGTGCGAGTCGGCGAGGAAGTCGAAATCTTTCAGATCAGCTCACCGGACAAGCCTTACATAGGACGTGTCGCTCGTACCGCCGGCGCTATTGACACCAATACGCGAACACTCCAGGTGGATGTTGAAGTTCCGAACAAGGATAAAGCGCTTCTTCCGGGTTCTTATGTCGAAGTCGCGATGAAAATCAATACCGGCGATACGTTGATTCTGCCCACTAACACACTGATTTTTGGTGCAGGCGGCCCTTACGTTGCGGCTGTCGTGGACGGTAAAATCGAAAAGAAAAAAGTCAAACTCGGAATTGATTACGGCATGACCGTTGAAATCAAAAGCGGGGTTTCGGCGCAAGATCAGATCATCCTCAATCCTCGCGATTCGATCATGGATGGTCAGCCTGTCGTTGTAGAAACCACAAAAGAATCGGGTAAAAAGGGATCATGAAACGCTTGATCCTTCTTGGCTTGATAGGATTGGCTTGCGTCGGGTGCTCGCCAATAGGACCGGACTATGAAAGGCCGGCCTTGGATCTGCCCGATAACTGGAAGTCACTTCCCAGCGCAAATCCGGCTCTATGGAAGCAAGCTGAGCCTGCGGATGAAATTCCCAAAGGCAAGTGGTGGACTGCATTTGGTGATGAAACGCTCAACGAACTCGTTTCCAAGGCCCTGGACAACAATTTCACGTTGAAGGCATCGCTTGCCAGACTAGATCAAGCGATCGCGCAAAGCGAAGCGCGTGGCGCCGCGCTCCTGCCGACTATCACCGCGGGCGCTACTGCGTCTCGAACACTGACATCAGCCAACCGACCCGGAACGACTTATGATTCAGTGAACGTCCAAACCGTTCAAAACGACTATCGGCCAGTCGCGATCATGACCTATGAGATCGACTGGCTAGGAAAGGTTCGTCGCGATGTAGAGGCCGCCAATTACACCGCAGAGCAAGCCCGAGCCGATACGGAAAACGTCAAGCTTCTTATTAGTGCCCAGGTCGCATCATCGTACTTCTTGCTCAGACAATATGACGAGGAGATACGCGTTCTATCGATTGTTGTTTCACTTCAGGAAAAGCTACGCAGTCTTGTCGAAAAACGCTACAACGAAGGTGCCGCCGGACGCACTGAACTCGCCCAACAAATGGCATTAACTGAAACGACGGGTGCTCAACTCGAGGTTCTGAAGTCACAGCGTAATGTGCAGGAAAACTTGCTCGCAACACTTACGGGGACACCCGCTGCCAATTTCAGCATCCCCGTCGGTAAGTTACCTGCGCATTTACCGGCATTTCCAGTCAGCTTGCCGTCTAGTCTGCTTGAACGTCGGCCGGATGTTGCCGCCGCCGAACGGGCAATGGCTGCAGCCAACGCCCAAATCGGTGTCGCAAAAGCGGCATTCTTCCCGTCACTGTTGATCGCACCTGCCTTTTTCGGCACAGACTCCACAAATATGGCAACGCTACTGAATGCGCCTTCCATGATTTGGTCAATCGGACTGACTGCGACACAAACCTTGTTCGATGGGGGAAGAATCAGCGCAAACTATCGCTTCGCACAAGCAGGTTACGCCGGAACAGTTGCGAACTATAAACAATCCGTTCTCGTTGCCATTCAAGAAACACAGGATGCAATGAGCAACATTCAACAATACGATCGGGCCAGAATCAAACAAGACGAGGGTGTTAAAAATTACATTAAAGCCTACCAGACCAGCTTGATTCGCTATCAGGAAGGTTTGGATAACGCTCAGACGCTTGCTTTAATCCAACAAAACTCCCTGACAGCGCTTCGAATCAAATGGCAACTCCACGGCGCTCAATTTTTAGCCAATGTTGCTCTGATCAAAGCTTTGGGCGGTGACTGGGAAGGCATGACAAAACCAGCCCCCAAACTAAGCATGCCGGCGGATGCGGACATTTTGGGGTCAGTAAAAGACGGAGATTGAACAAAAAATAATTTCATCGCAAAGATTCCCGCTATGATGTCCCGGATGGCAATTCCATCCTCATTTGGAGCTTGCGATGATTCTGCTGGAAAAAATTGTTCAATCAAGACATCAATCCAAAATAAATCAAGCCGTCAAACGCTTGATGTCCGGACCTGGCGAAGCCAACAGTTCAAGCATGGCTCAAGATGTCATTCGGCACTACCAGGCGCTGGACGATGGCGGACGCCTGGACTTTTACTCTTTACTCGCAGAAAAATTCAATCCTGATCCAAAAAGCGTGATGCAGGCTGCGCTAGCCTATGCAGAGCAACCCGATGCGCGGAATCTGATTGCTCTGACCCGTATTACAGAGTCCCCCAGACAAGAATTGCTCAGAAGATTAAATCGCGCACCAGGCGGCACGAAAATCATTCTGACGATGCGCCGGGAAATTCTTAAATTACTCGAAAAACGTCGCGACCTAGCGGCGTTGGACTACGACATCAGGCATTTACTGTCTTCCTGGTTTAATCCCGGTTTTCTTAAAATGCATCGCGTCGACTGGCAGTCGCCTGCGCATGTACTCGAAAAAATTATCCATCATGAAGCGGTTCATGCCATTGATGGTTGGGATGATTTAAGGAGACGTCTTCAACCCGACCGCCGTTGTTTTGCTTTTTTTCACCCTCAATTACCCGATGAGCCACTGATTTTTGTCGAAGTTGCTTTGCTAGGGGACATTCCGGATGCAATCGGCCCGCTGGTCGATAAAAAATCGGAACCCAATGAAGCAACGAAATTCAAAGTGGCTGTTTTCTATTCGATCAGTAACTGCGAACCCGGATTGCGTGGCGTTTCATTAGGGAATTTCCTGATCAAACGGGTGGCCGATCAACTTAAAGCCGAATTTCCAAGCTTAAAGACATTTGTCACGCTTTCACCCATACCCGGATTTGTGGACTGGATGTCAAAACCGGCTGACCACGCTGTGTTCGAAAAACACCCCGGCGTGGCGGAAAAATACGAAAAAGCTCTTCAACTGATCAGTCTCAAAGGTAAAACATGGGTGCAACGGCTGACTGAAGGATGGACACCCGCGACTTCGACAGATGCTGAAAAAAATGCTTTGCAAACTCTTTGTGCAACCTATTTGATCTATTTTTCGACGCATCGATCCGGGAGTCCTGTCGCTAAATTTCACCTCGGCAACGGCGCCAGACTAAACCGAATTAATTGGGCGGCCGATTTATCGAAAAAAGGTCTAAAAGAATCCGCCGGACTCATGGTCAATTATTTATATGATCTGGATGAGGTGGAGGAAAATCATGAGAAATTCAATCAAGGAGAAGTGGTGTTCGCCAGATCCGTTGGCAAATCGATCTGAATAAAACCGATTGCCCTCCTAATCATTAGTCATGCGATCACTGTCTTACCCAGCCACCACCCAGCGCTTTGAAAAGATCGACGCTTGCCTGCAACCGCGCGGATCTATTCACGACAAATGCCAACTTAGCCTCGTTTGCAGCACGTTGCGACTCCAGCACACTCAAAAAGTCGACATAACCTGCTTCATAGCGGGTTAAAGCGAGCTCCTGAGCTTTGGAGGCCGCCGCGACTTGAGTATTCAAATACATTTCTGTTTGATAGGTTTGACTTACTGATACCAATGCGTCACTCACCTCGCCGTAGGCACCGCGAACGACCTTGACATAGTTACCTAGAGATTCCTGTTGCTGAGCGCGTGCAAAATCCAAACGCCCTTGCAAGAGTCCGCCGGAAAAAATCGGTTGAACCAGCCCCAAACCAGCGGACCAGACCAAACTTTGTCCGGACAAAAAGGCGCTGAAGTCGACACTTTGCGCACCTAGCAGCCCAGTCAACGAAAACGTTGGCAACAGCCCGGCTGTCGCTACGCCAATTCTGGCATTAGCAGCGCGCAACTCCTGTTCTGCACGATTCACATCAGGACGATTTTCAAGCAAGGATGAAGGCAAGCCTTCAGGCGGCAGTGGAGGGATCGGCAATGCGCGAACATCACCAGGCGAAATAACCAGATCAAGTTTTCCGGTCAGTACAGCCAATTGATTCTGCACGACGGCCCGCACTCTTTTCTGTTCAGACAACAAGGCCTGAGCGCTAGCCTGCGCCGCCAAAGCTTGATTCAAATCGATCGGAGATACCAAACCCCCTTCGAGTTTGGCTTTCGCAATACGCAACGAATCGCCTCTGGTGCGAACAGAATCCTCTAAAACATTAATCTGTGCATCCAATGAGCGCAAGCGCAAATATGTGTTTGCCACCAGTCCGGATAGCGTCAGTCGAACGCTTGCCTGATCGTAAACACTTGCATTGACCAGGGAAGTGGCGGATTCGATATTGCGACGCACACGTCCCCACACATCTATTTCGTAAGAAGTCGTAAGCGCTGCTTGCGTTGTATTTGCAAGAACGCTCACACCTGATACGGTCGCCACAGATCCCGATGAAGACCTGACTCCACCGGCTGCAAGATTCAATGTCGGATAAAGAGCCGCTCCTGCCTGTTTGGCAAGTGCCTCAGCCTGCCCAAGCCGTGCCATAGCAATCATGACATCGGCATTATCCTGATGCGCCCTGCGCATTAATTCATTAAGTTGTGGATCATTGAATAGATCCCACCAGTCGGGTCGAATCGCGGCGGATGCTTGCAATGCTGCGGCATTCGATCCCGAGGCTGTCGCAGCCGGATCATTTATCGATTGCGCAGAACGGTATGCATCCGGCAACTTCATGTCGGGACGTTCGTAGTCGGGTCCGAGCAGGCAACCTGACAAGCTTGATGCGACAAGGACTATTGCTGCAACTTTTAACTTTGCAGTCAGCGGCTGTAACGAATATAACGACTTCATCATGACCGATCCTCAGGTTTTGAGGACACCACCTCTGCAATAGCATGTCCCGAATCGGGAGTACCTTTTTTGCCGTGCTTGTCGCGCGAAAGCCAAGTAAAGAACATAGGTACAAAAATAGTCGCAATAAACGTGGACGCAACCATGCCACCGAACACCCCGGTTCCCATTGAGCGACGCGCCGCTGCGCCCGCCCCTGAAGAGATCACCAACGGAAACACTCCAAGGATGAACGCCAGAGAAGTCATCACAATCGGTCTGAATCGCAACTTGGCAGCAACAAGTGCCGCCTGCATGCTGCTCATTCCCTGTTCGCGTTTCTGCGCTGCGAACTCAACGATCAGAATCGCATTTTTAGCTGATAGTCCAACAAGCACCACTAGTCCGATCTGAAAGTAAATATCGTTGGGCATGCCTCTAATCATGACCGCCATCAACGCCCCCATCAAGGCAAAAGGCACTGCCAGCAGAACTGCGATCGGTAAAGACCACTTCTCATACTGCGCCGAGAGGATCAAAAACACCATGATCAAACCAAAAACAAATGCCACTGCAGAAGTTGTCCCAGTGCGGATTTCCTGAAAAGCCTGTCCGGACCATGCAAGATCATATGAAGGCGGAAGGACTTGACCAGCCACCTCCCGCACGACGCGAATGGCATCTCCGGAGCTCAATCCCGGAGCGGCACTACCTAACACCTTGGCGGCAAGAAAACCATTGAAACGTTCAAGTTGCTCAGGACCGACAACTTGCTTAACGGACACCAGAGCCGAAACAGGAACCATGCTGCCGTTACCGGCTCTTACATAAATCTGCCCAATGTCAGTAGGATCGGTACGGTACTGGGAATCGGCTTGCAACTGGACGCGATAGGTTCTTCCGCTGAGGTTGAAGTCGTTTACATATAACGACCCCATCATTGCCTGCAGACTCTGATAAACATCGGCAACCGGTATATCCAGGGAAAGCGATTTAGCTTCATCGACCTCAAGGAATAATTGAGGAGCGGTCGGCCTGAAAAAAGTATTAATACCTGTCAATTCGGGACGATTTCGAAGAGCATCCGTAAAGTTATTAATCACCTCTGCCAATTTAGCTGGATTAGGCTCACCCTTGGATTGAACATAAAACTCGAATCCGCCAGCACTACCCAATCCCCTGATGGGTGGAGGATTAAATACCAGAGCCATGCCATCAGGAAAACTCATTCCAATACCAGTGAATTTTTTAGCTAGCGTCTCGGCACTGGTCGTTCTTTCTTTCCAATCTTTCAATGGTATGAATATTGTGCCTGCGTTCGTCTTGACACCGCCGCCTATGATGTCATTGCCAGCAATAACAAATACCCGAGCGACGGCAGGATCTTGCACAACCGCGCGCTGAAAAGATTCACCCGTGTTTTGTGTACGTTGAATGCTTGCGCCGTCTGGCAAAACAAGCGCACTAATCAAATAGCCCTGATCCTCGGCAGGCACAAATCCACCGGGAACGGCCCTGAACATTACGATGCTACCAACAATCACTAAAGCAAAAACACTTGTCCCAATCAAACGGTGATGCAAGGTCTTATCGACAATCAAACTGTATTTCTCGGTGAGTGTGTTGAATTTCCGATTAAACCACTTGAAAAAACGATTAGGTTCAGTATGCGTGGGCTTCAACAAGACGGCGCACAAAGCAGGGGTCAACGTTAAAGCGACAATCCCGGATAAAAATACGGACAAAGCCACAGTTACCGCAAACTGCTGATAAAGCTTGCCGGCAATTCCACCAAGAAATGCGACCGGAATAAATACGGCCGCTAGCACCAACACGATCGCGACCACCGCACCGGATACCTCTCGCATGGCCTCGTAAGCCGCTTCCCTGGGAGGCAAACGATGTTCTGTCATCAAGCGCTCGACGTTCTCCAGCACAACGATCGCATCATCAACGACAATACCGATCGCGAGTACCATCGCAAAAAGCGTCAAGGTATTAATCGAAAAACCGAACAACCATAATCCGGCAAAAGTGCCAATCAGGGATACGGGAACCGCTATGAGCGGAATCAGGGTCGCACGCCAATTTTGCAGAAACAGGTAAACCACCAGCGCAACCAGAACCATTGCCTCAAGCAATGTCTTCACAACCTCGCTGATCGAAGCATCTACAAACTTGGTCGTATCGAAAGGAATGACATAATCGACACCAGGCGGAAATCTTTTCTTGAGCGACTCCAGCGTACTGTAAACCCGTTGTGCAACATCCAGTGCATTTGCGCCGGATTGCAAAAAGATGCCGATCACAGCTGCAGGTTGTCCGAGCATGGTGGTGAAAGCATCGTAATTGGCGGCATCAAGCTCGACTCTGGCAACATCCTTGACTCTTAGGACACCACCGGGGCCGTTTGATCGAATGACAATGTCGCCAAACTGCTCGGGGGTCATCAACCGCCCTTTTGCCGTAACGGTATAAGTCAACTGCTGCCCTTGAGGAGCTGGCTCTTGTCCGATTTTTCCGGCTACGTTTTGCTTATTTTGGGATGCAATCGCATTGGCGACATCACTTGTCGTCACCCCCAATTGCGCCATACGATCCGGATTCAGCCATATCCGCATCGAGTAATCTTTGGCACCGAAAATCTGGGCGTCCCCTACTCCGGGAATTCGTTTTAAATCATCCAGAACATTAATAAGCGCGTAATTCGAGAGATATAAAGCAGAATATTCCCCCTGTGTCGATGTGATCGCCGTGGCCAGCAAAATATCGTTTGAACGTTTTTGTACCGTCACTCCATATTGACGAACAACATCAGGCAAGCGAGGTTCTGCAATCTTCACGCGATTATTCACGTTGACTGTCGCGATATCGATATTTGTACCGACTTCAAAAGTCGCGGATATCGTCAATTGCCCGTTGGAAGCGGCCGTGGAATTGAAATACAACAGGTTTTCAACACCCGCCAATTGCTCTTCGATCGGACCTGCCACTGTTTTTGTCAATGTCTCGGTCGAAGCACCGGGATAATTGGCGGAAATCACGACTGTCGGTGGTGCAATTTCCGGGTATTGCGCAATCGGCAATACTCGCAATGCCATTAATCCTGCGATCACGATCGTGATCGAGATGACAGATGAAAAAATCGGCCGACTAATAAAGAAACTGGAAAAACTCATCAACCTTCCTTGCCGTTCTTCTGCTGATCACTTCCTTTTGCCGCTGGTTCAAGCGGAACAACTGTGGGTGTAACCGTAGTACCAGGGCGGATCTTGATGATGTTATCGATGACGACACGATCACCTGCTTTCAAACCGGATAAGACGATCCAGTTCTTGCCGTGCCACATTCCCATTTGCAAAGGAGCTGGCACGACCTTGTTGTCCGCATCCAGTTTCCAGACCATAAATCCGCGTTCGGACTGAATGACAGCAGCTTGGGGCACCAAATAAACATTTTCCTGTTTACCGGTGGTAAGTCTGACCTTCAAAAATTGTCCCGGCAAAATTTGTTGGTCCGGATTTGGGAACTCGGCACGAAATTGTTGAGTACCTAATTTTTGATCAATGAAAGTAGAGAGGAAATTCAACTTTCCCGGATAGGGATATAACTTGCCATTAGGCAAGTAAATTTCCACCTGGCTTGTCTGCTCGGGGTTGAGACGTCCGCCCGGAAGTCTGGCAGTTTCACTGCTCGAAAGACCGAACCTCACCCAAATCGGGTTAATTTCGTAGATAGAGGTCAACAAACTGCCATCACTCGTCGTCGTGATCAGGTTACCCTCAGATCGCTGTGCACGCCCACTGACTCCACTCATTGGAGCAGTCACTGTCGACCACTTTAAATTCAGCCGGGCAGTCTTTAGATTGGCCTGCGCAATCTCATTGGCAGTCGTGGCATCATCATATTCTTTTCGACTGACGGCTTGTTGGGCGAACAACATTTTTAACCGAGCAGCCTCGCGCGCGGTCTGTTTTGCCTTGGCTTGCGCCTCTTCCAGGGTTATCTTGAAAGGTTCAGGATCAATTTGAAAAAGAGGCTGCCCCTCTTTGACCCAAGCGCCTTCTTCATACAGGCGCTTGATCAAAATTCCGCCGACTCGCGAACGAACCTCGGTTTCTTTTGCGCCTTCAGCCTGAGCAGTCACCTCAAGAATGTTCGGCAAAGTCACCGATGAAACCTCAATCACTGATACAGGCAGTGCAGGAGGTTTGCCGGCATTGCCTTGAGCTCGTGAAGGCGAAACGAGCAACAACCCGCTCAAAAGGACTGACGCCACTCCGAACACTGAAAAAAACGAACGCAGCAAAACATTCCCGCCCGAATCGGCGACTTTACGCACAGATGAAAACATCCGGATATCCCAATCGAATTCTTGAATGTATTCATTTTATATGGGATAACCCTTAAAAACATTAAATGCCCTTATATGAATATAAGGGCATCAGTTCTATCACTTATGTTAGATGCTTCAGAATGGCCTCAGTTACATCGGTACAGCTTGCATTCCCGCCCAAATCCCTTGGTATCGCGATTTTTTCACTCAACATGGCTTCTACCGCTCTTTCGACTCTCTGTGCCGAGGCAAGAAGCGAAGAATCAGAATGTCGATCACTTAACCATCGCAACATCAAGGCACCTGATAAAACTGTGGCTAGAGGGCTAGCGATATTTTGTCCGGCAATGTCGGGGGCCGATCCATGCGCTCCCTGAAAAAGGCCATGCGTATCGCCAACCTCTCCTGACGGAGCAATTCCCATCCCACCCACTGTCGCAGCCCCCAAATCCGAAATAATGTCTCCAAACATATTTTCGGCAACGATGACATCATAAAAATCAGGTTTTTTAACCATATGCACCGTGATCGCATCAGCATATGCATAATCGATTTCCACATCGGGATAGTCTTTTGAAACTTCATCACAGACCGATCTGAAAAAGGCATAGCTGCGCAGGATATTTGCTTTGTCACAAACCGTCAGGCGACGTTTACCGTCTCTTGGAGCACCATTGCGCTTACGCGAAAGATCGAAAGCAAAACGAGCAACTCGCTCAATACCCTTTCGAGTCATGACCAGCGTATCCGTCACGACTTCGCCTCTCAATGAAACACCTGCTCCTCTACTTGCATACAAGCCTTCGGTATTTTCGCGAACGATGACATAGTCGATCTCACCGGATGCACGATTTTTCAATGGTGAAAAATCGCCCTGGTACAACCGGATTGGCCTAACATTTGCATACAAATCGAGCTTGAAACGAAGCTGAAGGTGCAAATCATTCCCCACTTCGGTGCCATCTGGATAGGTCACATCAGGCATTCCCGCAGCACCATGAAAGATTGCATGCGAGTCGCGGCATGCTTGGAAAGTATCCTCCGGCAACACGAATCCCGATCGGACATAATGTGTTGCACCGCCCGGATACTGATTAAAGTCCAGTACCCCTGCACCACAAGTCTCTTGCAACACCGTCACAGCTGACTGACAAACCTCCGGTCCAATACCGTCGCCTTCTATTGTTGCTATTTGATACTTAGCCATTCTCTCGTCCCCATTTTGGTGCAAATCATGTTTTATAGTGGGCCATTATGCCTCTTAATTCCGTTAAGATTTTTTCCACATTTTGTTGAAGTATTTCTATTGTCAACCGACAAGGCTATCGTGGAAAATATTCAAACAGGCATTGACGCCTTATTTATACTGCTTGGCGCGATCATGATTCTCGCTATGCATGCCGGCTTCGCATTTCTTGAGTTAGGCACTGTGCGCGAAAAAAACCAAGTGAACGCCTTGGTCAAAATTCTCGTCGACTTTTCAGTTTCAACCATTGCCTATTTCTTCATTGGTTACTCGATCGCCTACGGAACCAACTTCTGGTCCAGCGCAGACGTTCTTGCGCAAAAGAGTGGCTTCGAGTTGGTGAAATTCTTTTTTCTTTTAACTTTTGCAGCGGCCATTCCTGCGATTATTTCAGGCGGCATTGCCGAGCGGTCTAAATTCAACCCTCAACTTCTGGCAACTTTTTTGCTGGTTGGTTTGATTTATCCCCTATTCGAAGGCATTGTCTGGAATCCGACACATCCTTTCGGCTTTCAACCGTGGATCAAGGCGCTAACAGGTGAAGAATTTCATGATTTTGCGGGCTCAGTTGTCGTTCACGCGATGGGTGGTTGGATCGCATTACCAGCTATCTTGCTGTTAGGCGCCAGAATGGGACGATATCGTAAAGACGGCCGCATTTCCGCTCATCCACCATCGAATGTGCCCTTTCTCGCTTTAGGTGCATGGATACTGACTGTAGGCTGGTTTGGGTTTAACGTCATGAGTGCGCAAACCATAGACAAAATGAGCGGCCTGGTTGCGATCAACTCATTGATGGCCATGGTTGGCGGAACATTATCCGGGTGGTTTATTGGTAAAAATGACGCGGGCTTTAGTTACAACGGCCCTCTTGCAGGCTTGGTTGCTGTGTGCGCAGGCTCTGATGTGATGCATCCTTTGGGTGCACTTGTTGTAGGACTGGTGGCGGGAGCGTTATTCGTCATGGTGTTCATCCGAGAACAAAATCGATGGAAAATAGATGATGTCCTGGGAGTTTGGCCCCTTCATGGCTTATGTGGTGTTTGGGGAGGTATTGCTGCAGGTATCTTCGGTCAACAGGCATTAGGTGGCCTTGGTGGTGTGAGTGTCGTCGCGCAGTTGATTGGAACGGTTTTGGCAGTGACGATCGCGCTTGTTGGCGGCTATGTGGTTTACGGGCTGCTCAAAGTAACTGTGGGCTTAAGATTGAGTCAGGAAGAAGAGCATGCAGGCGCCGACCTCAGCATTCACCACGTGTCTGCCACTCCAGAATCCGAAAGCTCCTGGTAAAGTCAACACTTCAACCCAAACGAGAGTGTCATGAACGAGAAAATCATTATCGATGTAGTCTCCGACATTGCATGCCCTTGGTGCGCGGTCGGTCTTGGCTCTCTTGAACAAGCGGTCAAACAAGTTGAAGACGAAATCAAGATAGAGATCCGCTTCCAGCCTTTCGAACTCAATCCTGATATGCCACAAGGTGGTCAGGAAGTGATTGAGCATTTAATGCAAAAGTATGGAATGCCGGAAGAACAAATCAGGCGTAACCAGGCAAATATCTACAATCGAGCAGCAGCTGTCGGATTTCACTTTCATCCTGAAGGGCGAAAGCATGTCTACAACACTTTCGACTCCCATCGCCTTTTACATTGGGCGTTAACGGAATACGGACCTCTCGAACAATATCGACTGAAAAAAGAACTGCTCGCGACCTACTTCACTTTGGCTGTGAACCTGGATGATCAATCCAATTTGATTGATGCCGTTCAAAGGGCTGGGCTTGATATTGAACGTGCCGGACAAGTTCTTGAGTCCGGTGCATATGCCGATGACGTACGTACCACTGAGCGAAAATACACCGGAATGGGAATCAACTCAGTCCCGTCATTGATTTTCAATCAAAAATACCTGCTTCAGGGCGCTCAACCAGTCGACTCTTTAGTGCAAGCGCTACGTCAACTCGCTGCTCAGCAGAGCAGTACTTCCTGAGTCATTCTTTCGCGCAGACGATCAAGAAAGCCCAGACACTCTTCAAGTTGACTGACTTCAACGTATTCGTTAGGTTTATGGGCAACATCAATATCCCCCGGACCGACAACGACGCAAGGAATACCTGCCTGATGCAACCATCCTGCATCGGTTGCAAAGGAAACTCTTCCCAATAAATTGTTTCTGGCTAAGGCACGTCCCAGGTATGAGATGGGCGCTTCATCAGGGGTATTCAATGGCGCAGCATTTGCGAGTGTTTCGAAAGTGATGTCCGCCTGAGAATAAATATTGCGCATTTCAACTTTTATTTTCTCGGCATATGACTGGATTTTGCCAATCAACTCATCTGCATTGCTTTGAGGCAATGGCCTGCAATCGAATACAAATTCGCAATCCTTCGGAACGATATTCGGCGCGGTTCCACCTTTAATCAATCCAGTCTGCATCGTAGTATGCGCAACCTTGAATCCCGAATCAAAGGGACCGTGGGTTCTCAAGTCAACGGCCACCTGGCGTATTTGCTCGATGATTCGTCCGGCATATTCAATCGCATTGACTGCCTCTGGAGCCAAAGAGGAATGGGCCTCCAATCCTCGCACGTGACATCTTGTCACTCTAATGCCTTTATGGGCTGTCATCACTTGCATTCTAGTGGGTTCGCCCACAAAACAACCCGCAGGGTGTATGTCCAATGCTTGCAAGTCGCGAATCAAAGTCTGAACTCCAACGCAACCGACCTCTTCATCGTAAGTTAAGGCCAAGTGCAAAGGTTGCTTCAACGCGCTGGATTGATAGGAAGGCAACATCGCAAGGGTTGCAGCGATAAACCCTTTCATATCGACTGCGCCTCGACCGTAAATTTTGCCATCTGCGATATGAGCTTCAAAAGGGTTTGTATCCCATGCCTGTCCATCAACCGGCACGACATCAGTATGACCGCATAGGACAATACCGCGACCCGATTGATTGCCTATCGTCGCGAACAAATTAGCTTTCCGCTTGTCGGCATCGTAGGACAATCTGGAATCGATTCCCAAGTCGGCTAAATAATTTTGCACAAACTGTATCAAGCCCAGGTTTGATTCACGACTTGTCGTATCGAACGCAACCAGTGCCTTGAGCAGTTCTATCGTTTTTTGGAGAATCTTGTTCGAATTCATGGAAATCAACCTGTGTAATCAAAGTTAATGTATTGTTTAAAGATTCTACCCTCAACCAATAATGGAGACTCATTGTGGATCTTGGACTTAATCAACGTGTCGCACTGGTCACTGGCGCATCTCAGGGAATAGGCAAAGCTATCGCTGCAAAACTAGCTCAAGAAGGTGCAAGCGTCGTATTGACCGCTCGTGGCGAAGATAGACTTAATCAGGTTGTCAGTGAAATTCGCGCAGCAGGAGGCAAAGCTGTAGGAATTGCTGCCGACGTGAGCAAAAAAGAGGATTGCGAACGCTTGATTCAATACACCGTCGATACATACGGAAAAATCGACATTCTGATCAATAACGCAGGCACCTCCGCAACTGGTGAGTTTGAAGCTGCTTCGGACGATATCTGGCAAGCCGATTTTGACTTGAAACTATTCGCTGCCATACGTCTGTCCCGCTTAGCGATACCCTTCATGAAAAAACAAAACTGGGGGCGAATCATCAACCTCACCAATATTGGCGCTAAACAACCGGCGGCCAAATCTATGCCGACAACTGTCACTCGAGCGGCTGGTCTCGCCTTGACAAAAGCTTTATCGAAAGAGTTTGCTCCGAACAATATTCTGGTTAACAGCATTTGCATCGGCTTGATTAAAGCTGGTCAACATGAAACTAAGGCTGCTAAAGCCGGCATTCCAGTTGAACAACTGTATGAAACCCTTGGAAAAAATGTCCCACTTGGACGTGTTGGTCGCGCTGAAGAGGTCGCAAACGTGGCAGCCTTTCTGTCATCCGAAGCTGCAAGCTACGTGACTGGAAGCAGCATTAACCTAGATGGAGGCACATCAGGCGTCATGTAACGCAAATCAGCGCTCTCTCAAAGCCTGGCTAACCGATTGCAATGGCCTAAAAAGATATTCCAAAACAGTTTTTTCTCCTGTTCTGATATCGACGGTCGCGGTCATGCCAGGCAAAGGTTCAAGCACACGCCCCGCGCGTTCAACTTTAGAGTTGAGAATACGCACCAAAATGCGGTAATACCCCTCCTCCAAATCCGCTTGATTGGCCCCTGGCTTCTTAACCTTGTTTTCATCCTTCAATGTATCGGGACTTAAGTGCTCAAGCACGCCATCAAGTCCGCCGTATTTATTGAAATCATAAGCAGTCAATTTAACCACCGCTGCCTGACCGACCTTCAAGAACGCAACCTCGGATGGTTTAACGTAAGCTTCAACCAGCATTTCATCGTCAACTGGAACAATTTCCAAAATATTCTGTCCAGCCTGAATGACTCCACCAATGGTATTGACCTGCACATTCTTGACAACCCCCTTCATCGGTGAACGTATCACCGTTCTTTTATATGCATCCTCTCTGGCCAGAGCATTTTCTTTGGTCTGCGACAACTCGGCCTCAACACGAATCAATTCATTATTCGCATCAGTTAAATATCGATTGCGTCGTTCTACGATTTGCCCCATCAAATCGGCTTGCTGCCGTTTAAGTCTCAACAATTCAACTTCGGAAACCACTCCCTCATTAACCAAGGGCGCAGTAAGAGATATTTCACGAGTCAATGCGGCGAGTGATCGCTCCATTGCCGCAATATGCTCATTGACGGCCTGCTTTCGTGCCTTATATGCCTGCGTTTCTCTATCGACAATTTGAGGAAACTCTTTAATCTCTTCGGGAAACACCAATTCGGTGCCATAAGACTCTGCCCGCAATCTGGCTGCTTGAGCCGAAAGTGCCAACCATTTTTCCCTTGCTTCGCGATATACAGGGCCGGAACGATTGTCATCGATTCGTAACAGGATCTGATCCTTTTCGACTGAATCACCTTCATGCACATACATTTCAGCCAAAATTCCGGCATCCAGACTTTGGATGACCTGCTCGCGACTGGATGGAATGACCTTTCCTTGACCTTTTGTGATTTCATCCAAATGAAAGTTGGAGGCCCAAATCAAAGCGATCAATAATGTCAGGCCGACAGCCCAAATCAAGTGGCGACCTGCCCGGCGCTCATCATCCTCGACCGACTTGAATGACATTCGATGATTAAAACGAGCCATACAAACACCTGAAATTCTCGATTAATTGGGGGTAGCGATTCATTTCAAGCCTGCGCCTGTTTGGTGTCCTGCATGGGAACACCTCTTGAAAGTTGCGCCAGTACGTTTTCTTTTGGCCCTTGAGTCACAATGACACCTCGTTCCAAAACAGCAATCGTATCGACAAGCGAAAGCAATTGGGGACGATGCGTAGCCAGAACAAGCGTTCTACCCTTAAGCCAAGTTGACATCACTTCAATCACACAGGCTTCGGAATTCTGATCCATGTGCGATGTCGGCTCATCCATGAAAACTATCGACGGTTCACGCAACATCATTCTGGCAATGGCAAGCATCTGCCGCTGTCCTCCCGACATCCCGCCGCCGGCTTCAGTCAGCGGCATATCCATCCCCCGCGGATGGCTTGCAACCACTTCATACATTCCGAGTTGTTTCAGTACATTCAAAATTGAAACGTCGCTAATCCACGAATCGGACAGCACCAAATTTTCACGCAATGTACCCATGAACAACTGATCATCCTGTCCAACGTATCCGATGAATCCGCGCAATTCCGCAGGATCGATCTGTTGAACTTCAATATCATCAACACGCAAACTACCACCCAGAGGCGTATACAAACCAGCCAACAATCTCAGGTATGTGCTTTTTCCGCTACCGATTCGACCCAGCAGGGCAACGTGTTCACCGGCTTCGATCTTCATCGTCACTCTTCGAATAATCGGTATCTTGTGCTCCCCCGGATAAGCGAATTCCAGATCTTCTGCGGACAAACTGCCGTGAAGTTGAGTGAGAGGTACATAACGTTTGTTATTGTCCCGATCCCTAGGCCGCTTCATTAGGCCTTCCAGTGTTTCAAGAGAAATAACCGCTTGCTGATACCGGGATGCTAATGACATGATGGACCCCATCGGACCAATCGCACGACCGGCAAGAATGACAGAAGCGATCAAACCACCCAGCGTCAACATATTCGAGTGAATGAGATAAACCCCGATCACAATCATTGCCACCGTCACGAATTGAGTCAATGCCGTTGTCAATCCGGTGATTAAATTAGAGAGCGCTCGGGTCTGTTTGTATGATTCGGACGCGGCCACGTTTGCCACTTCCCAGCGACGTTGCAAGTAGCTTTCGGCATTGTGTGCCTTGAGCAATTCAAGATTCAACACCGATTCGACCAGAACACTTTGCCGATCACCGGACTCTTTCATGTTGGTTCGCATCGCCTTAAGCATGGGATGCTGCGCAGCCAACCCAATGATGACAAGCAGCAATGCGATGACTGCCGGAATCAACATCAAGGGCCAGGCAATCACGCCTATCAATGCGATGAACATAATGGCGAAAGGCAAATCCGCAAGAAGCACGAGCGAGGCCGATGAAAAGAAGTCCCGCAAGGATTCGAAATCTCGCATGGAGCTGGCAAAAATTCCGATCGACTGTGGTCGATGCTCCAACCTGATCGACATAATTTCGCGCAATAACAACGCATTGATCGCCAAGTCGGCTTTTTTACCGCCTAAATCCACTAGGCGCGCCTTGAGCCAGCGCATGATAAATTCAAGAAAAATCGCTACTGATGTACCAATCGCCAATGTCCATAAGGAGGTATACGCTTGTGTCGGGACAACCCTGTCATAAACGTTCATCGAGAAAAATACCAATGCAAGGGTGAGTATGTTTGCCACAAGCGTGGCGACCATCGAATCAACGTAATATCCCTTGAATCTCCATAATGTCCCCCAGAACCAGGCGAATGCATCACCCCCATAAGGAACGAGCTGCTGCTGTCCTGTTTGAGGAGCAACACGAACATGAAGAATCTCTCCTGTCGATAACGCCTCAATTTCATCTACAAGTATGGTGAGCTCTTCCATGCCTGTCTCTGGCATCAATACGGTTGCTTCACCCCCCTTGATCGATCTCAAAATGCAAGCACGTCCGTCAATAAACGGAACAATGATTGGCATTGCATAATTTGGAACGGACTTGGGACGTGCACGCGACCAGGCCGCGCGCATGCCATGCTTAAGTGCTAAATCAGGAAATGCCTCAAGCGGAATTCTGCCTTCTTCATTAACTGCAAAACCGGTCCTCAGCGCTGGCAAATGAGCAGGACAGTTCAACAATACCGAAATTAAAGCCAGACAAGTCAGTAGCGGGTCATCCGATGCTTGGGATGGGTTGGCAACAGGAGAGTGGGCTACATTCATAGATATGATTATTGAAGCGGGTCTTTAACCCGATTTTTTTTGAAATTGTTTAATCTGGTACGAAATAGCCAACTTACCCATCGCTGCCAGCACTCTGGCTCGATACGCCTTTTCGTCGTACGAAGCAATAATCGCATTGCTTTTATAGGAATACTGATCCGCCTGTACGTTCAATACATCGAGCAAAGACCTCTTCCCGATCATGAACTGTTTAAGATAGCTGTCGACAACTGACTGTCCAGTCGCACTCTGACCTTTACCGATCTTGCTGCGCTCTTGGGCAGTCTTCCAGTCCGACCAGGCCGATAATAGTTTTTCCCTTTGAGTAAGTCGTGCTTCTTTCACTTCAAACTCGAGTGCTCTCAATTGTCCCTGAGCCTGATCCACCGCCCCCACAGTGGAGCCTCCGGAAAAAATCGGCATATTCACTGTCAATTGGGCAATGTAGTCACCTTGCCCCGAACCTTGGGTTGTTTGTTTGCCGTAACTGACATTAACCGTGGGTGAGTATTGTGATTTCGCGTTATCGACATTCGCTCGTGCTGCTTCCATTTCAGCAATTTTTTGCGCGATCACAGGATGCCTGTCGTTTATCTCTGCTGCGGCCTGCTCGGCCTTGGCAGGAATCGTGCCGGGCATATCATTCATACCTGTCGGTTTTGACGGCATTTTGCCAAGTAGCATTCTGTTCAATCTCTGCGCTGCAATCCCAAGCTCTGCTTCCCTTTGCTGTAAAGATAATGTTGCGTTTTCATACCGCACGCGCGCCTGACTTAAATCGGCGCCTCGACCACGATCGACATCACTGATTTTTTTGATATCGTTCATGATTTTTTGGTGTGTAGCCACATTCTCCTTGGCTAACTTCACAAGATCCAGTCCGCGCGACCAATTCAAATAAGCCTCGATCACTAAAAGGGCAACTTCGTCCTTGGTGATTTTTTGCTGCTGCTGACTTGCAGAAGACAATGCTTTGGATCGATCAACGTCAGCCTGAATCTTGCCCCCGGCCCATACGTTCATGTTGACTGTCGGAGACTGAATCCAGGAGTTTGCTCCGGAATTTCCATTGCCATACGTACTCTGGGTACCACTCCACGAGACCTGGGGGTAGTGTGCACCTTGCGCACGAGTAATGTCCGCATCGGCCGCTGCCGACTTTGCGCGAGAAGCCAATATTGAGGGATATTGCTCTAGCGCGATATAGACTGCCTCGGTCATCGTTTGAGCATGCGCTACGCCTGCCAGCGCAAACAATGCTAACCAAGGGGTGTACTTCAGCAGGCGTGAAACTTGCATAAAATCTAACTTTTAACTTTATGAAACTTAGCTAACTATTTAAATTTTTTAGAAATTTTTTCACGCACGCCAATCCCTGTAAATTCCCTCAAGGGAGTACTCTCTTGGCGGAAATATTGAAAATCATGGGTAAATCCGATCCTCCGATCCAATCAACTAGCATCGACCTGTGCTCTTGACGTACCATGCAAGATCATGTTTCAAAACAATTTCGGGGAGCAAAAAAGTGAGCACATCAACCGTAAAAGCGATGGTGTTCGATACATTCGGATCCGTCGTTGATTGGCGCGGCAGCATCATTCGTGATCTCAGCCAGTGGGGGCTTGCGAATGGAATCACTGCGGACTGGGCAAAGCTAGCAGATCAGTGGCGATCGCTTTACCAGCCCCAAATGGAAAAAGTCAGATCCGGTGAACGCGAGTGGACCATACTTGACGTATTGCATCGAGAGTCGCTTGATGCTCTTTTACCGGAGTTCGGTCTTCAATCATTGACCGAAAATCAGAGACAGCATGTAAATAAAGTTTGGCACAGACTAGACGCATGGCCCGACTCGATTGGTGGTCTTTTGCGTCTCAAAAGCAAGTACATCATCGCTCCACTATCCAATGGAAATATCTCTCTACTGACAAACATGGCCAAATACGCCGGACTACCTTGGGATTTGAATTTATCCACAGAGGTGTTCAAGTGCTACAAACCCCAGCCTCAGTCATATCTTGGAGTGTGTGCGGCACTGCAACTTCGTCCTGATGAAGTCATGATGTGCGCTGCGCACAATGACGACTTGTTGGCCGCTCGTCGGGTTGGTCTGAAAACGGCATTCTGGCCTCGCCCTACTGAGCACGGACCAGATCAGACAACCAATCTTCAAGCAACGGAAAGTTGGGATATCGTGGCCAAGGATATTCGAGACCTCGCTCGTCAAATGGGTGTCTAAGTCAGATTAAATACATCAGGTTCAATTTGATAATGGATCGCTCAACTTCGAACGATATGGACACTACAGGGAGCCTCTTCGACAATTTTAGTCATTGAGGTTCTCCAAGGCACGACCTTATTCGGAACTTGGCGTGACGCGCCAATCAAAATAAGCGATGCGGCGTTATCTTGCGCAAACTCGACGATTCGGGCGGCCGGATCCATGGCCTCTAGTACATGGCAGGAAAAACGCTCAGGTGGAAGCTTCAGAGGTTCTGCCCATTTCATCAGTTGCACCAAGTGCCCCCGCACAATTCCACTGGCAGACTGCGCTTCTTGCTGACCATCGATCGCAGGCGTTCCGGGAATCGTACTTAAGCAGATCAGACGACTTTCAGGATCAACTTGCATTAAAAGCGAAGCTGCGCTCAGCATTCTCTCGCGAAGGCGAGCATCCGACTGCCTTGTATCGATTGCTGCGATAATCAAAGGAGTTGCATCCTGCTCAACACTAGGCGCAGGGCATGATGATGGCACATAGCCTGCGGCGCGCCACCAACGCTTAACGCTATTTAAGAAACCTAAAGACTTCAATCTTTCGGCGCGTTCGGTTAATTTCACGCTCTCAGGCTCAAGCAAACACTGCCTCAAGCGGCTAGCGCTTTGATAGCGATCCACCGCTCTGGCCTCCAGGCAACGCAGCACCACCTCTTGCAACCAGGGAGGCGTATCGGGCCGCAATGCCCGTGGTGCAGTAGGCTGAGCCCAGAGACGTCTACGTAAACCACCCATGGACTGAGGATTACCAAAAGGCAATTCATCAGTCAGCATTTCATACAAAATCACGCCAATTGAAAATATGTCGCTACGACTATCTTCTCTGACACCCATGATCTGCTCAGGAGAAACATAAGGAGCCGAACCAACTCCCTTACGCATTTCTTCGGCTAGTAAATCCGGAAAATGCGCATGGTGAGCTAATCCGAAATCAATCAAAGTTAATTTGCCGGATGCATCAAGCAAAATATTTTCCGGCTTCAGATCAAGATGAATGACATCCTGCGCGTGCAAAGACTGCACAGCTTGCGCCAAAGTTGCACCGATCCGAATCACCTCAGAGATCGGGAATCGTCCAACCTGTTCACCGAGCTCTTCCAAGGACGTGCCGGCAACGCGTTCCATCGCAATATAAGGATGCGTCGCTATCGTGCCACCACCCAAAAACTTGGGAACATCGGGACTATCCAACACACTCATGATATTGAGTTCAGTCTCAAAGCCGATCAGGCTTTCAACCGGTTGATTGCGTCCCACTCTAGGAATTTTTAAAAGAATCGGCAGATCGATTCCCTCTTTTGTAGCGCTGATCAGGACGGCCATCCCACCACGATGAACTTCTTCACCGAGCACAAAACCATCTATTACCTTACCAGCCTGAAACGCTTCATCAACGGCCGGAATGTCTGAAGCCTTACTCATGGAGCACTACCTCGCACTAGTCGGCCGTAATCAAACGATCCGCAAGACTATCGGGCAACCCCGCTCGCCGAACCTTTTCCGCCGCGGTGTAATAATCATAGGGGACACGCTGAAAACTCATGTGTTGCTCGCGCGGGTCGAATACCGCGAAGCACGCTTCTGGCAAACCATCTCGAGGCTGACCCACGGAACCAACCACCGCCACCCAACGACGATGACTAGGCATCGGGACTTCTTTACCTGCGTGAGGTTTAAAACGTCTGAGCTTACCAATTTCAGTCTGATAGAACAGCATTGGATCATGCTCATGCCCAACAAAGGTATAGATCTCCCCGGAATGCTCTGCACACTGCCAAGCACTGACATCATTATTTACGTAACGCCAGCTCTCTGGCTGATATGCTGAAGCATGAACATAACAAGCATCCCCGTCTTTCAGGATCAGGGGAAGCTGTTTTAAAAAATCAAGCTGTTGTGCATTGAGTTGCGCACGAGTCCACTCTGTTGCTGTCCAAGCAGCGGGATTCATTAACCGGCTATGGTCGGTAAATATCGCCTGATCATGATTGCCCATCACTGCGACTGCTCGGCCAGAGGCAACCAGTGCAGCAATCCGATCCACAACGGCGGCGGGGTCAGCGTTATAACCGACCAAGTCTCCGAGGAAAACCATGCGACTCACGCCGAGTTCGCCAGCCCGTTCCAAACAGGCATCCAACGCCTCAAGATTACTGTGTATATCGGCAAACAAACCAATGCGTTCGCTCATGATGCACCTCGACTTCGTTATCGCCAAACCTCTTGTTGAACCGTCAGTTGTCCATTGGCGTTCGAAATAAAAACTTCACCATCCTGAATATTCACATGCAAAGTCATATTTCTTTCGGCGTAGGCAGCTAGGGCTTTTGTTTCCTCCGATGGCAAGTAGATCACCTTCAGATTTTTGACTCGTTCAAGCTTGTTACGGACCCCATCCCACCAGATTTTGCTAGCGTGACCGTTATAGCAATAGATGACAACCAGATCGGCACGACCACAGGCCTTCAATATGCGCTTTTCTTCTGGCTGACCAACGTCAATCCATAACTGAATCGCACCAGTCAGATCTTTTAGCCAAACATCTGGCTCATCCACCTCGCTTAAGCCTTTTGTAAACGTCAGATATTCATGTCCATTTAAAGCGAATGCAAGCAACCTGACCATCATTCTTTCATCAGTTTCAGACGGATGCCTGGCCAGCGTCAATGAATGTGTCGCGTAATAGTGCCGATCGGAATCAGCGATATTCAGTTCTGTTTTAAAAATGGTTGCGCGTAGGGCCATGAGCTTCTAATCTTTATCCTTAAAAGTTCTTTTGCTCATAAAAAATACCTTTCTCTGGGCAAACTAAGTCCGTTCCCCCCCAGCTTATCAGGATTTTTACGTCTGATTTGTGTATCGTTCACATCTATGATCCATATCACTGAATTACGCCTGCCCGTTCATCACAGCCCAGAAGAGCTGAAACAGGCCATTATCCAACGGCTAAACCTACGAAGCGGTGACCTGCTTAGCTTCATCGTCTTTAAGCGCAGCTACGATGCACGCAAAAATTCCGCGCTGTCTTTCATCTATACCGTTGATGTGGAAGTCAAAAACGAGCAAGATATCTTAAGAAAGTTTAGTCATGATGCGCACGTCAAACCTTCTCCTGACACCGAGTATCATTTTGTTGCGAACGCTTCTCAAGTAAAGAACTTTTCATCCAAACTCAGACCGGTGGTGATCGGTTTTGGACCCTGTGGAATTTTTGCCGCACTGACGCTTGCCCAAATGGGGTTTAAACCGCTCGTGCTCGAAAGGGGCAAAGCCGTACGGGAACGCACCCAGGACACCTGGGGACTATGGCGAAAAAACAAACTCAACCCCGAGTCGAATGTACAGTTCGGAGAGGGGGGTGCAGGCACATTTTCCGATGGCAAACTGTACAGCCAGATTAAAGATCCGAAATTTTATGGCCGCAAGGTCATTCAGGAATTTGTCAAAGCTGGTGCGCCAGAAGAAATCACCTACGTCGCAAAACCACACATCGGCACATTCCGACTGGTCGGCGTGGTTGAAAAAATGCGACAGGAAATCATTGATCTAGGCGGAGAGATACGCTTTTCGCAAAAAGTCACTGGATTTGACATAGAAAATCATCAAATTCAGGCGATTCGACTTGAGAATGGTGAAACAATCTTTACCGATCACGTCGTGCTGGCACTAGGACACAGTGCTCGTGACACTTTCAAGGTACTGCATGACGCGGGCGTCTACATGGAGGCAAAACCTTTCTCTGTCGGCTTTCGAATCGAACATCCTCAGTCAATGATTGATCGCGCCAGACTAGGGCCGCATGCAGGTAATGAACTGATTGGTGCAGCGGACTATAAATTAGTCCATCATGCCAGCAACGGGCGCACTGTTTACAGCTTCTGCATGTGCCCAGGTGGCACTGTTGTTGCCGCGACCTCCGAACCCAATCGCGTCGTCACCAATGGCATGAGCCAGTATTCTCGCAACGAGCGCAATGCCAATGCAGGTATCGTTGTTGGCATCACTCCAGAGGACTACCCTGGCGGGCCGCTTGCAGGAATCGAATTTCAACGCGCACTTGAATCTCGCGCCTTTGTACTCGGGGGCGGCACCTATGAAGCACCCGGTCAGCTCGTAGGTGATTTTTTAAAAGGCAAGCCCTCAACCCAGATCGCCAGTGTGATTCCTTCTTACAAACCAGGCGTACATTTAACCGATCTGGCAACAAGTTTGCCGGACTACGCTATTCAAGCGATTCGTGAAGCCATTCCTGCGTTTGAAAAAAAAATCAAAGGCTTTTCAATGCCTGATGCCGTACTGACAGGCGTTGAAACACGAACCTCGTCGCCTTTGAGAATTAAACGGAGCGAGAACTATCAAAGTGTCAATATAAAAGGCTTGTACCCTGCTGGGGAGGGTGCCGGCTATGCCGGTGGCATTATGTCAGCCGGTGTCGACGGAATTCGCGTAGCAGAAGCTGTGGCGCTTGACTATGTAAATGGGTAGCGCTGCTGGCCTCTTTCAAAATCTTTGCAGCCAGCAGGTCTACATTGCCGCGTACAAACAGAATTACTGAAAGATTCACATAATATAACCAATAGGGAGTGCTTTAAAGGCACTCACCTTTTCTTTGAGCTTTATGGATTGTGAATAATTGGATTACTCAGAGTTGGATCAACTTGGGGCTCTGAGGACGATGTCACAATAGGATCCGCGGCGACGACAGGATCCGATGTTGCTGAAACGCCTGTCTGTGCTGCCACATCTGTTGCGCCATCAACCACATCCGTCCATGCCGTAGCAACCAAGGGAGCATCCACCGCGGCTGAGGACACAACAACCTCCGTCCAGGCACCAGCGACCAGTGGAGCAGGATCCCCAACGTGATAGGACGTATCTACAACCACAGTTTGTGGATTGATCGTTGTTTCCTGATTTGGTTCGATGGTATAGGTCACACCACCCAACTCAAGATAAAGTGGCTCTGAACTACTGATCGCAGGTTCAAGAACACATGTCATGCTCGTTTGATCCATCGATACGACTGAATGAGCACTTTGAGTCTCGTTCGGATTCACTAGACCAGCTGTTGTCTCATCCGTCAGATTCTGACTTGTGGCAAAAGCGACATCTTCAGCCAAATAGGTTTTGCCGTCAGCCATTGTATAGGTCGTGTGCCCATAAATAATTACATCGCCGTTTGCTGCCTCTGTTGTCTCGCCAGATGATTGGAGTGAAATACTAGTTATGCCTACTTCTGCCAAAGATTTAAATTCACCACCTGCTACGGTGCCATTTGAGTCGGAGTCTTGCCAAACGCCAAACTGGGAAAAAGCAGCATCCTTAGAGTCAAAGACCCCGTCTTTGTTTATGTCATAGACTTTTGCCAATCCCTCGAGATCTGTTTCGCCATCTTCAGTAGAAAAGACAATATTAATTTTTCCATTCTCATCCAAATTAGCTAACAAGCCATCTCCTTGCCCAACCCAAGCGGTCGATTCAGCGATGCCATCTTTGTTGTAGTCATAAGTCACACCAAAACTCTGGTCAAGATAATGAACACCGTTGCCGTCCATATCAAAACTGATGGGCGTTGCGTAGATTGTTTTATTTGTTGTGAAGGTATTCGAAGTCAAGAGATTGGTAGGATCGGCAAATGCTTTGAGATAATACAGTTGCCCACCCGCGTTCTTCGTGGGCTGCGTGTATACAAAAGTTGAGTCTCCATCACCAATATTGGCTTTAAATATCGCGGTTGTTCCTGCGTTACCAATATCATTTTTATTCAAATATTGAACGACTGCAGCCAATTTGGCTGTTGAATCAACAACGACTGGATTTCCCAATGTCGCATCATTATTACCTGTTACAAAAGTGATTACCCCAGAATTAACGGAATGAGACTGTACTTTCGCGCCATTAATCGTTAAGATTGAATCAGAAAAATTCCCCTTGTTTATATCAGCCATCACAGATACCGTGTTTGTTGGCAAATTTAATATATCAGCACTTCCTGGCAACCCATTTGACGATTGATAGCCAACGATCGTGTCATAGCCAGTAATAGTTCCCGAATTTCCTGATCCTCCAATGGTGAATGATGAAGTCCCGTTGGCAAAATTAAAGGTATCCACTCCATACGTGCCGGTGAATGTTTCATTTGCTGTCGATGTCGCTGTAAATGTCGAACCAGGTATAACTTCACTGACATCTGTCACCGTAATCGCGACCGCCTGGGTCGTGATGTTCGTGCCATCCGAGGCGCTCACCACAATGTCGTATACGTTATTGCCACCGCTATCGGCGGGGGCTTCGTAATTCGGCGAAGCCTTAAACGTCACCTCACCCGTAGACGTATTGATGTTGAACTTGTCCGCATCCGTTCCGCTGAGGGAGTACGTCAGGGTCGCACCCTGATCCACATCGCTCGCCACAGCCGTATAGACCACGGTTGAAGTCGAGACGTTTTCCTCAACGGAGGCCGTGGCACCCGAGGTAAACGTCGGGGCTTCGTTGGCGTTCGTCACCGTAATCGCGACCGCCTGGGTCGTGATGTTCGTGCCATCCGAGGCGCTCACCACAATGTCGTATACGTTATTGCCACCGCTATCGGCGGGGGCTTCGTAATTCGGCGAAGCCTTAAACGTCA
>NZ_JAAGRN010000006.1 GCF_010499255.1 Sheuella amnicola | reverse complement strand
TGATTACATCGAGATGTTTTATAACCCAATACGCCGTCACAGTCATAACAACGGTCTGTCACCAATAAAATACGAAATGCAGTTCAATCAGAAGCTAGCAAGTGTCTAGGAAATTGGTAGCGATTCATACAAACGATTCTAAAGATATTGCAGCGGGAATCAACAACCACGGGGTGCGATTATTATTTAATTATTTAATACAAGCCAAGGAAGGTAACAGCCAATAATTTCTGCAATAGCAGTCAATGCAAATAGACCTAAAGTTTTTAAAAATTACATTTAAGCTAAATCTTAAATAGTGAATTTTTCTCATTTTTCAGACTAATTTTCTATCATTGATTCTCAGATTCTCATCGTTACTTGTGTGAGAATTTGTGGGTCCCATTTACATGGTTGAACTCAAGATTATTTGATCCCTGTTCGGCACGAGAAGCCTTTGATAGTTCTGTAAGAACTCCGCACTGATTGACTAGGCCTGTTCCAGAGCAATTCTTTCTCAAGTCAATGAGTTGTTTTTGTAAGTGTTTCAACTCTTTGATTCGCACGGCAACATGTTCGATATGTTCGTCAATCAATGCATTGACGTTCGAACAGTCTTCTGGAGGAAAATCTTTATACCTAAGCAAGGTTTTAATTTCTTCTAATGTCATATCCAGGCTCCGGCAGTGTCGGATAAATGACAGTCGATCTAAATGCTCTACGTTATAAACTCTGTAGTTCCCCATAGTTCGTACGGCTTCATGAAGCAAACCTTCTCGCTCATAGTATCGAATAGTTTCAACCTTGGTATGCGTGGCCTTGGCCAAGTCGCCGATTTTCATGATTTCACCATAAATAGTGCCAAGCTTAAGAATTGACATTTTCAAGCGTAAGAACTCACATTTTTTATTGTCCTTGACTCTGTAGTGACTTTAGGGTTTTTAATTTAACTCATACGGAGAAAAATATGAAGCCTGATGACAAATACCAACAAAGTTGCAACGATCTTGGTTGTGGAAACTGCTGCACCACTTTAGCTGCTGAACGAGGGTCAGACAGTGCTGATGTACCGATTACCGGGTTGCATCGATTTCAAATCTCTAATATGGATTGCGCTTCGGAAGAGTCGGAAATTCGCCGAGCTTTGAGAGATGTAGAAGGCATTCGAGGGTTACAGTTCAATTTAACTGCTCGACAATTGAATATTTCTGCTGATGCACAAGTGCTGGAGTTAGCACTTAGTGCTATACGAGACGCTGGCTTCAAGCCTGAGCCAATAGCTATTGATAAAGAGAAATTGGAAAGTAGTGCAGCGACAACAACAACTTTTTTTTGGAGATCATGGGGTAAGTTAATTTTGTCCTTGGTTCTTGCGATTATGGCAGAGGGGCTGGCATTTGCTTTGCCAGAGATTTTCCTTGCGAAGATTGCTGGAGTTGTGCTAGCTGCAACGGCTATTTTATTGGCAGGTTTTTCAGTATACGGCAAAGGTTTAGTGGCATTGCGTCAATTGCGTCTAAACATCAGTGCGTTGATGACAGTTGCTGTAACTGGCGCTTTTCTCATCGGTCAATGGCCAGAGGCTGCAATGGTGATGGCATTGTATTCACTTGCTGAGGCAATTGAAGCGCGGGCAGTAGATCGAGCACGCAATGCAATTAAGAGTTTGTTGGCACTTACACCGGAACAAGCCGAAGTTCGGCAAGATGATGGTAGTTGGTCTCGAATTGGGATCAGCACAGTTACTGTAGGCTCAATTGTGCGTATTCGCCCAGGTGAGCGTGTTCCATTGGATGGAATCGTGACACTCGGTCAAAGTGCCATCGACCAGTCACCTGTGACCGGAGAGAGCCTTCCCGTGGAGAAAGCGCCGGGGAATGAAGTCTACTCTGGCACCATCAATCAAGCTGCAGGACTTGAAATTCGAGTCACGGCTCCCGCTTCTGACAGCACATTATCACGGATCGTCCATGCTGTTGAGCAAGCGCAGTCTTCACGCGCGCCGACCCAGCGCTTTGTCGATAGCTTTGCCGCAATATACACTCCGTCAGTTTTTGTTCTTGCTTTATCGATTGCTTTATTCATGCCATGGGTCACAGACTTGACGTGGTTGCAAGCTATTTACAAAGCCTTGGTCTTATTGGTGATCGCATGCCCTTGCGCGCTGGTGATCTCCACACCGGTGACTGTTGTGAGCGGGCTAGCTGCCGGAGCGCGGCGAGGCATTTTGATCAAGGGTGGTGTTTATTTAGAGCAAGCTCGTAAAATCAAGGCTGTTGCTCTTGACAAAACTGGGACCATCACGGAAGGCAAACCCAAGCTGGTTGCATTTGATGCACTAGTAAGGGACCTACCACGTCATCAATTGGAACAACTAGCAAAGAGTCTTGCTGTTCGCTCTGATCATCCAGTTTCAAAAGCCATTGCACAAGGACTTTCATCGAATGAGCAGGTTGTGGGCGATTTTCAAGCAGTGGCTGGACGTGGCGTGCAGGGCTTGGTTAATGGGCATCCATATGTGTTGGCAAATCATCGATGGATTGAAGAGCGGAGTCAATGTTCAGATCAATTAGAAGTACTACTTGCCTCTCATGAGAAGGCGGGATGTACCGTCACGATCTTAGCTGATCGAGATCGCGCTTTGGCTGTTTGTGCAGTAGCCGACACAATCAAGCAGTCATCAATCGAAGCGATTGCAGATATGAAGTCCCTAGGTTTGACACCGATAATGTTAACTGGCGACAACATTGCAACCGCTCACTTCGTTGGTTCTCAAGCAGGTATTTCAGAAATTCGAGGTAATCTTTTGCCGGAAGAAAAATTACAGGCGATTGGAGAGTTTCAACGTATCTATGGCTTAACGGCTATGACAGGTGATGGTATAAACGATGCTCCGGCACTTGCTAAGTCGGACATAGGATTTGCAATGGGAGCAGCTGGTACGCACACGGCTATGGAAGCGGCTGATGTTGTTGTCATGAATGATGATCTACGACGGTTACCCGAAACCATTCGACTTTCTAAGCGAACTCATGCCGTGCTGTGGCAAAACATTACTCTTGCATTAGGAATCAAAGGTATATTTTTGTTACTTGCAATCTTTGATGATGCATCCATGTGGATGGCAGTCTTCGCCGACATGGGAGCAAGCTTACTGGTTGTTGTTAATGGATTAAGACTCCTTCAAACAAAAAAATAATTGTTCATTGTTCATTACTTAAATGTAATGAATTTTTCATTTAATAATAGGTTTCATATTAAAAATCTTGATATAACTCTGAATTGGTGCAATTACTGTTATAATGAATTTGATGAAAAGATGCTTAATCATATTCGCGCTTGTGTTGTTGCCTCTGCAATTCAGTTGGGCAGCCGTTTCTGGCTATTGTCAGCACGAAACAGGTGTGACTGCTAAGCACTTTGGTCATCACAGCCATAATCATCAATCTTTCGACCCCCAAGAGTCGTCTAATGAGCCTGTGAAGTTGAGTAGTTTGGATCAAGATTGCGCAGTATGTCATTTCGGGTGTGCAGTTGCGCTTTTGGGTAATCTGACTACGTCCGCGGTTGTAAGTGCAGACACCCTATATTTCCTCTTTTTTGATAGAGACCTTCCCACTCTTTCAGAACGTCCAGACCGCCCCCAATGGTCCTCACTCGCTTGATCGGCGAGTTGGGATTCTCTATCCTTTAATTTTTTTCGACGATCACAATGACGCATCAAGCGTCTTGAGTCGTCGCTCGTCGATCTCCCTGGAATTATTCAACCTTGGAGATGAGAGATGTTTTTCTCAAAAAGAAAAGTTAATACCTATCAAATTGTATTTTCTACTATCGCCTTAATTTTCGCGACTGCATTGACTCACGCGAAAAATCCCGACGCAGCAGGGTCAGCCTCACTAACAACTCTCAAGGAGGTTTTTGATGCTGCGTGGTTAAGACAGCCTGAAGCTCGGGCCATTAACCTACGTCGTGATGCGGCACAAGCCCAAGCTAAGGTAGCTAGTCAACTGTCGCCTGAGCCCGCGGCTTTGGAAATTATCCAGAGAGGCGATCAAATGACTGGTAACTACGGATCAAGTGAAACATACGTGGGTTTGGCGATACCGATTTGGCTGCCAGGACAACGCGATGCAACTGGTCAGTTAGCGCAGGCGGAAATTTCATTTGTTGAAAGTAAACAGTTGTCTGCGCAATTGCGAGTTGCCTTTGCCGTGCGTGATGCTTGGTGGAACTGGCAACGAACGAGAATTGACAACGAGTTGGCGCGGTTACAGTTGGTCAATGCCAGTCGCCTGGCTGTTGATGTGAACAGACGAGTACAAGCTGGCGAGCTGGCGCGGGCAGATCAACATCAGGCTGAGGGTGCTGTACAAGCAGCGAAAGCCAATTTGGCTCAATCTCAAGCATCGTTTGCTCTAGCATTGGCTCAAGTTCAGATGTTGACAGGCGGTGCGACACCTTCTGAATCAAATCGAACGAGTGTAAGCGAGCCAGAACCACCTAAAGGACACGACTCACCGCATCCTTTACTTAAAGAGTTGCAAGATCGCATTATCGTTGCAGAACGAACAGTATCTTTAGTCAGCTCTCAAAACCGCAGTAATCCACAGTTGACGATTGGAGCCAAACGTGATCGAAGTACCTACGGTGAGAACTACGGACAAAGCATTTTGGTTGGTGTGCGTTTTCCATTTGGCGATGGGCCCAGATACGATGCACGTGTAGCGAATGCACAGGCTGAAGCAATAGAAGTTCATGCTCAGCTGCAGTTAGAAAAAGCTCGACTTATTGCTGATCAGCAAGCTGCACGTTCAAGAGTCGAGTCTGTTCGCGTCCAGTTGCAAGCCTCACAGCGTCGAGCGCAACTTGCGCGGGAGTCAAGAGGATTTTTTGACAAATCTTTTCGTTTAGGAGAGTCCGATCTCCCGACCCGACTGCGAATAGAAACCGAAGCAATTGAAGCAGAACGTCAAGAAGCTCGTACTCGTATCGAACTCGGGGCCGCTATCTCTGCATTACGTCAAACCACGGGCTTGCTTCCCGAATGAGTTCAACAAAGTTTATAACTAATTGGAGTGCCATGAATATTTCAAAAGTTACAACTACGCTGCTCTCAGCTTTGATTTTATTTAGTATCAGCAGTTTGGTGTTAGCTGGTGCAGGACATGATCATGACGATGCCAATCCCTCAAAAATGAGCTCTGTACTGCCACGATTTTCTGCTGATTCAGAATTATTTGAGTTGGTAGGTATTGTGAATGACAAGGAAATGACCCTTTATCTGGACCACTTCGCAGACAACTCACCTGTAAATAATGTACAGCTTGAGATAGAAATTAATGGCAATAAGTTCAAAGCAAAACCGCATGGGGAGGGGGAATATGAGATAACTCTAAAAGAGCCTCTTAAGCCAGGTGTGACTGCAGTAACTGCCAGCATCATTTCTGAGAGTGTGACAGATATACTCGCAGCAGAACTTGATTTGCACGAGGAACAAAATATCAACGTTAGAAATTGGACATGGAAAAACCTGATTTTATGGTTGGGAGTAGTGATATTGGTATCTCTAGCATTCGTCCATTTTCTGCGTAAACGTGCGCAACGCACAGCAACATAAGTCGGAGATCAACATGAAGAAATTTATATTTTCAACGCGACTCCAACGATTAGTGCTAACGAGCCTTCTAATTTTTTCAGCACCAGTGAGCGAAGTGAGTGCTGGTGAAGGCCATGACCATGGAAACGCTCCAGCTACCGCGAACACCAACGGTCCACAACGAAATCCAGATGGCAGCGTCTTTTTGCCTAAGCAGGCTCAAAGACAGCTGATGGTGCGTACCATAGTTGTTGAAGAACAGACCCTCCCACTATCGTTTGAGCTCAATGCTCGCGTCCTAATGGATCCAAATGCTGGAGGTAAGGTGCAGCCGCTCAATGCTGGACGCATCGAACCTGGGCCTCAAGGCTTGCCCAATGCCGGACAATCTGTAAGTAAAGGTGATTTACTTGCTTATGTAGTTACGGCCGTTGCACCTCTGGAGAAAGCAAGTCAATCGGCGCAATTGGCTGAACTGCGGGCAGCACAGACTTTGGCAGAAAAACGTGTTAATCGCTTGCGTAAACTTGCAGATACCATCCCCCGTAAAGACTTGGATGCAGCAGAAAGCGAACTTCTGAGCTTGACCGATCGTATCTCGGTGGTGGATGCCGGTCTTAGTAGCCGAGAAGCGTTGATGGCTCCGGTGACTGGCGTGATTGCTACTGCGCAAGCCGTGTCCGGGCAAGTGGTCGATGCAAGAGAGTTATTGTTCGAGATTATTGACCCCCAGCGCTTGCGAATTGAAGCCCTGACATTTGATCCAACTTTGGCAAATAACGTTGGTGGTGCTTTTCTGCTTGTAGGCGAGCAGCGAGTTCCATTGACATACCTAGGTGCAGCACGAAGTCTGCGCGAACAGGCACTACCCTTGAATTTCCTGGCTAGTAACCCTCAGATGCTCGATTTAGCGCTAGGGCAACCCGTGAAGGTTTACATTCAAACCAAGCGACAAACGCGAGGTATTCCTGTACCCATGGCATCATTGATGAAAAATTCTTCAAATCAAACTGTAGTCTGGGTTAAGACTGGTGCTGAGCAATTCACTCCTCGCACGGTGACGTTTGAGCCATTGAATGGAACACAGGTCGCTGTCACATCGGGTATCAAAGTCGGTGACCGTGTTGCGACACATGGTGCAACATTAATCAACCAGATTCGTTGAGGAGTCAGTATGTTTAAGTGGCTACTTAATAACAGTTTGGCTAATCGACTACTTGTCATTATTGCAGGTCTCGTTCTGATGGGTTACGGTGCGTTCACCTTGATCCAAACTCCAGTCGATGTTTTTCCTGACCTCAATAAGCCCACTGTGACTGTGATGACCGAGGCTGGCGGCATGGCCGCCGAGGAGGTCGAGCAACTGATCACATTCCCACTGGAAACAGCCATGAATGGTTTGCCGGGAGTGGAGACTGTTCGCTCAGTTTCGTCGGCTGGCTTGTCATTTCTCTATGTGACCTTCAATTGGGATACTGATATTTTTCGTGCGCGTCAACTTGTCTCCGAACGGCTGTCGTCCATGGAGCAAGGTTTACCTTTGGGAATACTGCCGAAGATGGGGCCGATTAGTTCAATTATGGGCGAAATCATGCAAATCGCCATTCCCCTAGACCCTCAAAAAATTTCACCTATGGCGGTGAGAGAGTACGCAGATTGGGTTCTCAGGCCACGATTGCTTTCAATTCCTGGCGTGGCTCAAATTATTCCGATCGGAGGCGAAGTACGGCAGTTTCAGGTGCAACCCAACACTGCTCGCATGGCCGAGTTGGGAATTACCTTTGATCAACTGGAAGTAGCGCTGAAGGGCTTTTCAGCCAACACATCAGGCGGTTTTTTAGAGCTCAACGGGCGTGAGTATCTGATACGCAATTTAGGCCGCACATCGCGTCTTGATGATCTGAGAAATCTGGCACTGTCTACCAAAAACGGACAACCAATTTTGCTGCGTCAGATAGCCGAAGTGAACTTTGCACCTGCTATTAAACGTGGTGATGCAGGTTTTGAAGGCAAGCCTGCAGTTATCTTGGGGGTTCAAAAGCAGCCTGCAGCAGACACAATCAAGCTGACTCAGTCAATTGAGGAAGCGATCTTAGGTCTCAAATCTTCTTTACCTGAAGGGATGGAAGCGCCGCGTGTGACCTTCCGGCAAGCAAGCTTCATCGAGGCATCAATTTCTACCTTGCAAGGGAAGCTGATCGGGGCTTCAATCTTTGTCGCTGTAATTCTGTTTTTCTTTCTGGGCACTATTCGGCCAACAATTATTGCGCTCACAGCGATACCCGTCTCAATTTTCATCACTGCTTTAATTTTCAAATACTTTGGACTTTCGATAAACACGATGACACTAGGAGGGCTAGCGATCGCCATTGGTGGCTTAGTAGATGATGCCGTAGTGGATGTGGAAAATATTCTACGTCGAATCAAGGAAGACCGAGCGAAAGATTCAACCCAGCGCCAGTCTTTGATTGCATTGGTAACAAAGGCATCGATGGAAGTTCGTTCGGCTATCTTATATGCCACAGTGATCATCGTGCTCGTGTTTATGCCGCTTTTTGCTCTCCCTGGCCTTGAAGGTAAGCTGTTCGTTCCGTTGGGAATCGCTTTTATCGTCTCTACGCTTGCTTCGCTGCTGGTATCGGTGACGGTAACACCAGTACTAAGTTATTACTTACTCCCCGGAATGAAGAATCTGGATCACGGCGACACAAAGGCATTGTCATGGCTTAAGAAAATATACCAAACAAGTTTGCAGGCTCTATTAGAGAAACCTCGTCTAGCACTCGTCTCTGCATCCTTGGCTGTGCTCGTCGCTGTTGCAACTGTACCGTTTTTCCCAACCACATTTTTGCCACCATTCAACGAAGGCACGCTGCTAGTGGGCTTGCGTCTGAATCCGGGGGTAACACTGACTGAATCTTCTGCACTGGCTAGGCAAGCTGAGATTTTGGTTAAGCAAGTTCCTGAGGTGTTGCATGTTGGACGGCGCAGCGGTAGAGCTGAGCTGGATGAACATGCCGAAGGTGTTCATGTAAGTGAACTGGATGTAGGCATAGTGTCTTCAGAAAAACTTACTCGTTCGATGGAAGAAGTCAGAGCTGATATTCGATCTCGCTTGGCGAACTTGCCTGCGGCTATTGAGGTTGGGCAGCCCATATCCCACCGTATAGATCATATGCTTTCCGGAGTCCGGTCTCAGATTGCAATTAAGATTTTTGGTGAGGATCTCGATGCGTTGCGAGGTCAAGCTGATGCCCTGCGAACGCGCTTAGCCAAAATCCCTGGTATTGCGGATTTGCAAATTGAAAAGCAAGTGCTTTCCCCTCAGATCAAGGTTCGTGTTGACTACTCGGCTGCAGCCCAATATGGTTTGTCGGGGGCACAGGTGCTCACCACACTGCAAGCACTAGTAGAAGGCGAGCGTGTGACGCAGATCGTTGAAGGTAGCCGGCGCTTTGCTTTAGTGGTGCGTTTGCCAGAATCTGCTAGATCGATTGAAGGACTTGGGCAGATACTGATTGATTCACCTCTTGGGCGGATTCCTTTATCCAAGATCGCCACAATTGAAGATGCAGATGGCCCTAATCAAATCAGTCGAGACAACGGTAAACGGCGCATTGTGATTTCAGCTAATGCCTCAGGACGACCATTGTCCGAGGTGGTAGGAGACATACGCAAGACTGTGCTTGAGACTCGTTTGCCAGAGGGTTACTTTATTACCCTGGGAGGGCAATTCCAGGCACAGGAGGGGGCATCGCGCTTAATTGCGTTGCTTTCACTAATTTCTATTGTGTTGATGTTTATTGTCCTCTACAGCCGATACCAGACGATCGTGTTGTCTGTCATGATCATGATGAATATTCCGCTTGCCTTGGTTGGCGCAGTGATTGGCTTATGGATTTCGGGTCAACCGCTTTCCGTGGCCGCATTGATTGGGTTCATTACGCTGGCGGGCATCTCAGTGCGGAACGGTATCCTTAAGGTTAGCCACTATATTAATTTGATGAGATTTGAGGGAGAGTCTTTCAGCACGCGGATGATTGTCCGGGGTTCCTTAGAGCGACTCAGCCCTGTGTTGATGACAGCTTTGGTGACCGCATTTGCACTGGCACCTTTGCTCTTCGAAGCAGAGCGACCCGGAACGGAGGTACTTCATCCGGTAGCGGTAGTGATTTTTTCGGGATTG
This sequence comes from Sheuella amnicola, assembly GCF_010499255.1. Lineage (GTDB taxonomy): Bacteria > Pseudomonadota > Gammaproteobacteria > Burkholderiales > Burkholderiaceae_B > Zwartia > Zwartia amnicola. The sequence continues at coordinate 209,559 of NZ_JAAGRN010000006.1, read as the reverse complement.
ATCAGCTCGACGTTATTGGATACTTTCCTCACTCCAATAATGTTTTGGCTGTTCGGCCGTAAATCTGTCGAGACACTATTGCAAGACAAGAACGCCGATGCGTTTTGATGTTATCAACTCACCCTCAAAGGAAAACTAATGAAACTGCGAATTATTCTGATTTCATTTGCGCTGGCTGTTAGCAATCTGAGCTGGTCGGCTCCTGACGACAAAGAGCACAAACCGTTGTATGGCGGACAACTAGTGGTGGTCAAGGACATTGACTATGAGTTAGTTGTGAACTCCACAACCTTGGTGCTTTATATCAGAGATCATGGCAAGCCAGTTGATATATCTAAAGCAATGGCCAACCTGACGTTACTCACGGGATCAGAAAGGCAGGAGATCGAACTCAAACCAAACGGTGAAAAGCTTGAAGCCACAGGGTCGTTTAAAGTTGGCGCAGGCACTAAAGTTGTTGCAATTATTATAAATAACGGCAAACAGTCGACGGTCCGACTTGTGATGCAGTAATTGCAACAGACTTATTAAGATTGCAGTGATTGTTGCTTAACAAATAAGATGCTTTGCTACTTAGCATCAACCATTTAATCGTTTATTGCTACGGAGTACTGAAGTGAGTGAAGATGTTGATAATGAATATCTGGATAATGTGGATGCCTGGATGTGAATGATTTGTGCCTATGCCAATAAACATATGGGTCGGGAATAGGTGCATGTTTATCGTGTTGATGTTGCTGGTGCTCAATGTGTTCATGTGTATGCAGTTCTGTTAATTGCACCTATTCTCTTATTCACATAATGCCGGAAGCAATTCAGAAAGAGGAGTTAATCGAGCCGCCGTGTAGCAATACAACTGCCGAGCCAACAGAGGCGGCCGTTGTGAAGTAAGTTGCCGTCCGTATAGCATCCAATCTGCGACTAGTCTCGTAAGCTTCTTATTCTCATCTTCTAGTCGTTTAGGGCCAGATAGAGTCAATGCACGCCATGCTTCTCTATTACAACTTATAGAACCTTGCTCTTTAGACTGTGAGTTAAATTTGAGCTATCTCTCATATAAATCCAATGATTAATTGACGTCATTTCAAAACAGTATTAACTTTAAACTTCAATCAGGGTTTTCAAGGGGCCCGTGAGATGAAAAACATATTTTTAACCGCGGCAATTTCCATGGTTATAGTCACTGGCGTGCCTGTGAATGCCCAGCCGACAAACACCTCCGACAAGAGCGCGAAAGCGCAACATGAAGCACCCGATGTCGTCGAGTTCGACAAGCAGGTTGCCCAAATTCAGGAAAACATTAAGACGATGCAGGCGCAGATGGACAAGGTCCGTCAGACGCAGGATCCACAGGAAAGGCAGAAATTGCTTCAGGATCATTGGGTAACCATGCAGAACAACATGAGATTGATGCAGAGCATGTGGGGTCAGGGCATGATGGGCTGTTGTGGGGCTAGTAACACATCCGGAGGATGGCATATGGGTAGCACAGGCATGATGGGATGGCATGGCATGGGGGGGTATTACTCGCGGCTCACACCTGAACAGCTTAAGCAACGTCAATACATGACGGACCAATACCTTGGCATGCAGCAACAAATGATGAATCACATGATGTTTCAACAGAACTACATGATGGGTCGGTAAAGTCGCCATATTTGTCTAATATGCCGTATATGACGGGCTTAGGCTACTTTTCTGAAAGAGAGCTTCAACTAAGATAACCCAAATGCTCGTTTTATCGATCTCGGACTTTTCTTGAAAGTTTGTTGAAAATCACTTAAAACTGACCCAGGGGATGTGTGGCCAAAAACTGAGGGCAAAGAAATTGATGATTTAACGTGGTTCAAGGTAGAGGAGCAAAGCTTCAAGTTTATTAGCGCATTCACCATACATAAAAGTTAAGCTAATGTGTGTCGTTAGCAGATCATCCCAAGATTTCGAGTTGAAAGTGGCTAGAGATGGGCATGGTTTATTTAAGTTTGCTGGAATTGGCGGCCGAGATGGCGGCGTTGAGCTCGCGCAGCCGCTCAGTATCAATAATGCAATCGCTGGAGAGAGGTTTTTCAATAACGACACGGTTATACCTTTCGATGATTTTGGGTTGAGCCTCGCGCAGCCCAGATAGCTGCGCTTCGAGGTTTTGGGATAAACCTTGCAACCGAAATGACTCTGATTTAAATGATTCGAGATCTGCGAGATGACGAATGTTTTCAGCGGCTTGGTAGCCCACGTGAAATTGATACTTTCCGTAGCCCCATAGCCCCGACATGCCAGCGACCATGGCAAGTGCGATCAGAATGTATCGGTTGGTTAGTAGTGCAATCATTTCACCCCCTGTTGCCAACGGTCATCGACCACGGCTCCACCAATATAGGCAGTCACGACCATTCCAACAAAAACATAAAAGGGTGGGGCAATCTGTCCGAGTTGAGCTGATTCAGTGACGAGTATGAGTAGTGGAAAAAGGAGTCCCGCAAGCATAGAGAGCCAGGCCATCTTGCGGCGGTTACGCCAACGATCAGATCGATTAGTCATGAGTTTGCATCCGCATTTAGTTATCCTCTGCCGCATAAATAAGATTTTCGGCTCCCCGATTAGTCCAGCCCCGTCCATAAATATCGAACTTTTGAAGCGATGCCCAAAACTTCAAGCGATAGGCTAGAAACCGCAGCAACACATCATTGGGATCCATGCGATTGAGTGCCGCTTGAGATATCGCACCCCACTCTCCATCATCGGCCACCTTCACAGCACGCTGTAAAAAACGAATCGCGTTACTGCGGCCATGATTGACTGACGCATCAAACAGTTGAAATTTGATCGCGGGGTGGGCCTCGCCACAAACATCCCAAAAGTCACGCTGATAGATGGCCTTTGCCTTATCAAGAGAGAGGTTTTTAATATCGAGATATCCGTAGGAGCTTGCCGCAATCCCAAACTTGGTGCCTTTTAATTGCCCCACACCTGGTGCACCACCAGTCCAATTGCCCGAGTCGCGTTGGTCATCGCTAAAGCCCCCTTCATGTGAGATCAGACGATCAAAAGCATCATTAAAAGTAATCATCTTTTCCAAAACTCATTCCAAAGCACTGCAATAGCTGAGCACACGCCTGTAATCCAAAGGATCGGCTTGGCTATCTTTCCCATCACTTCAAGAACAATGAATGCGCCTTTTGCAGCAGAAAAGGCAGCGGTGACTTCCTTTGTGTTCTCATCGATGCGATCGACCTTGTCCTCTACTGAGACGAGTCGTTCGTAGATCTCTTTATGGGTGATTTCTTCGTCCATGATGTTCCTTAGTAGTTATGTATTTAGTATTTGATGTGTGCAGATGTAAAAAAACCGCCTTCTGGCGGCTAAATGTGGCTGGTGGAATAAGTGCGTGTTTTTTAGGGCGTGTTTCGTTTAATCAAAATACAACCGGCATCGGTGTCCAGGTCGATTCTGAGTCGTTTTCAGGTAACTGAGATCCTCCGGCATATCCTGTTTGCCAGACCTGACCATCATCCAGAAGTAACGCAATGCCTTGTTGGCTAGAAGTGCCTAGTGCGCAGATGTCTGTGACCAGGCGATTGCCTGTGAGCATGGTGTTGACAGAGTATCGATTGGTCGTATCTCCCACACCTAACGCACCGTTGCCGTTATATCCCCAGACTCGTACCTGACCGTTAGTGAGAAGCGCTGCGCCAAAGTTGTAAGAGCCAGAACCTCCTCGCACGGCTTTAACTAGAGTTCCTCCAAGCGGGATCTGAGTAAAGGTCGCAGTTGTTGTGCCCGCTGGTGAGACGCCATTGGCCCAGTAATCTCCATATCCACAAGCCCAGAGCGTGTTGTCTGTTTTCTTGATATAGGTGACAGGGTAGTCGTAACCTCCAAGATAGACATCTGCAACGCCTGTGCCCACAGCCATAACAGGGGTTAACTGTTGAGCGTAATTACCATTACCCAGCTGGCCGTATTGGTTCGTACCCCACGCATGTAAATTGCCCAGGCTATCGAGGGCCATGGCATGAAGGTAGCCAGCAAACACCTTGACGATTGTTTTTCCACTTAATGAGCCGCCAGTGCGAGGCATGGCAATCGTTGAATTGGTTGTGGTCCCATCTCCCAGCTGACCATCCCCGTTATAGCCCCATGAGTAAAGAGTTCCGTCACTCTTTACGGCATAGCAGGACTGATACGCTTCGCGTCCTGCGGCGAGTTGCGTAATTCCTGAGAGTACGGGCAATTGCACAAAGCGGGTTCGATAGGTGGTATCACCGTGCCCCAGCTGTCCATATCCGTTGTATCCACAGGAGTGCACGGTGCCATCACTACACAACACTAATGAGCTATTGGCATTTTGTTCACCACAGGCAAGCGCCACTTGAGTGACCGTTTTGCCATAAATCGAGTTGGCAGAATCTGCACTGGCGTTAAAAGGCACGCGTTGCACGTTCGTGTTGCCATTGGCGCATTGACCGTAATCGTTTAGGCCCCAGATCCAGAGTTGACCGTTATTGTCGATGCAATAGGTATGCGTTTGGGCTGTGTAGTAAAGTTTTGATGCACCCGGAAACCCGGGAGGAAAAGCCGCACGCGCAGGGTAGGAGCGCGAATACTCAGTTCCGTCTCCAATCCTAAAGTTTGAATTTTGACCCCAGGCGCGCACGCTCCCATCGGTCATGATGACACCCATTGTGCGGTATAGATTCGATTGGGTGTTGGCCGTATTTTCTGGAAACCTTAATGCCTTGGTACCCGATCGGATTTCAGGTGTCGCCCAGACGGGTAGCCCCGTTGGTCCCACTGTTAAGACTTGACCAAGCGTGCCCGCGGGCAGCGCCACGAGTCCCGTGCCATTGTTATAAATAATTTGCCCGGAACTATTAGAAATTCCGGTGCTTCCCTGGGCAAAGAGATCCCAGGCGGGCGATGCATCCGTGGGAATGACGCCCAAGGTGTTATCGAGCACGCATACAAAACTGTCCCCGTTATAAGAAACCACGTCCTGCTTCATATAGGTGGTACTGGCGTTGTAAGTTGATCGCCACGTAAAGGCGATTTTGCCAAGCGAGATGGTTGTCATCTGTTGATTCCTTTAAAAAATGATGGGTGAGGGAGCAAAGCGACTTTCTTTGTCGTCATCCCCGTCCATGGAGTACGCGCCATACCCGTTGACCATGACTTGACCGTCGGTGGTCAGGCAATAAAGAGCGCCCGAGCCTGCACCGAAATAGCCGGAGACACTAAAGTCAACGACTGTTTTATCCAGGAGCAAAAAGGAGTTGGGCGCATTCGGTGTGAGGTTGTTGCCATTGCCAACCTGACCTGATCCTCCAAAGCCCCAGACCACGACTTTGCCATCGCTTCGCAATGCCACCGCAGTCTGATAAGTTGAGTAGCCGTAGAGGCGCAGCTTGGTGACATTGGTGAGGTAACTTCCACCGAGTGTTTCCCAGGTATTTCTGGAAACGCCGGAGCTTCCACCAATATATTGACCGTTGTATCCGGTCCATTTCACCGTGCCGTCATTCATGAGTGCAAGACTCATGTGGTATCCCGCAGCTACAGCTTGCGCGTCTTTGACGCCATCCAGGCATTTGATGGGGAAAATCGTGTTGCCTTGAAACGATGCAGGACCATAGCCAATCCCAAAGCCATCTCCGACATAACCGCCCTGATCACCCCACATCCAAAGCTCACCGTTATCCAGTACGGCTCCATATCGACGATAAGTCCCCGCGCCGTCCCACGTTCCAGGCGTCTCGCAGGAGAAGATCTTTTTGACGGTCTTATTCCAGCCCCAAGGCATGACGGGCTGGTGGGTGGAGGAGTTTGATGTCAGGAGCGAAGAGTTAGTCTCTCCCGCAGCATACAAAATCCCATTCGTTCCAATTAAAAAGGAAGCCGCATAAATTCCACCTGTGACATAGATGTCTTTGATGCGGTATCAACCAAATCTGCTACATCGTTTGTCTCTGAAACAAACGCATCCAGTGCACCAATGAGGGCAAAGGCCTTACGGTTAAATTCCGATGCCCCATCGGTTGGAAGGGGGGCTGAGGGTAGAGGGGTAATGGCCATCAGGTCAATCCTTCAATTTCTAATTCAAAATCCGCATAGTCCGGGTAACTAATCAGTGCTTCAAAGTTCTTGTAAAACCCGAAGAGCGTGGTGGACTCGTATTCAGTACTCCCGATCCATAAGCAGGGCGTGGCGCGAATCTCGGTTAAAAAGAGTTGAAACGCATCGACTTCGCTTTTCTCAATGAGTAGATTGAAGTTGGCTCGTTTAGCAAACGCTCGGCGCACAAGAATCGTGTCCCCGAAATCGTTTGTCTCTTTTCTGGAGTAATCCTGAATCCCGACTCGCGCGCCAAGCTGCACCCCCAGGCCAAAGGATCGTTCCTGTCCAATCAGAAGAACGCCCACAGAAAGGTCCGCGCCTCCCAGCAACTCGAACTTAATGACGCCATCCCCATAGGAGGGCAAATCTGTTTGAATGTTTTGTGTTGGTACGGTGCGCGCGCTATAGAACCAGCTCCACCAGTCTGAACCTGTGGGCAGAGCCGAGAGGTCAATCGTTTTGGCGTAGACGATTTCTAATGCACCAGAAATCGCGCTATACATCGTGACCTTGATCTCAGTCGCGTTGTTTAAGTTCAACGCTGCAATCGTATTGATCACCTGCCCAGGCTCCAGGACATAAGTGATATTGTTGGGCTGCGCAGTCGAGGTACTGACTGAGGTATCAAATAATGCCCAAGGTTTGCTACTTGCATGGATGAATCTCTGTTGAGCTATTTGCGTTTGACTGTTTTGACTGACTAGACTGCGCGAGCATGAAGGCTTTGAATTGCCCGACCACTTTCTTTTGAATCACATCGCGATCAAGTTGATGTAATGAATGATGTAATGGATCGCCATATGGTGCCGGGCACTCAGGTTTGGATGCCTCATGCAGGCTTGCGATGTACTGCGCAGACATCTCGCGCAATACCGCAAACTCCCAGGGCGCAAGCGTGACGCAACAACCTTCTTGCCAGGCAATGAGTTCAAGCGCACTTAATCTGACAGCTCCCATTGCACCTGACCCCACGAGCCCAATGTCCTGCCAGTAGCTAAGTAGGTACGAGACCTCGCCCACCTCTGGCAAGAGAGGTTCACCGCCCTGAGCGATGATTTGCTCGGCGCGATTAAGCTGCGGGTCGGAATCCCGTCGGACAGATTTGTCTTGAGGAGTCGCGTGCATCCAGCCCAATTGACGGGCATAAAGGATTAGGGCTTCTCGCCAACCCCAAAGAAGTTTCCCGCATCCCCTACAAAGGTGCGCACCTGGTCCGCTACGTATTTGAGCTTAGGCTCACGGTAAATCGCATCGATTCCGCCAGGGTAGGGGAAGTTCTCGATTCGCTCGGTAATCGCAACCAGGAATTTGGCATCTGCGTCTTTATCCTCAGCTTCCTTTTTGCCTTTATTGCCAATGGCGGCCATCACACGCTTAGCCGCCTCCTTTTGCATTGCCTCATTGGCTTTCGTAAAGCGAGCGGTAGCCGGTCCATGGACATACACGCGCACAGGACTGCCTTGGTAGAGCATAGGCTCGCCATTGGGCAGATCGAGCTCCACCACAGACGTTTCAGCCAGAAAGAAGCTTGAAAAATCTTGCGTCTTATTCATTTGTATTCCTTCGCGGATTTTAAGAGCGGTCATGAGGGCTGACATCAGGCAAAGAGGTCTTCAACGATGCCCGCACCGTTGGCGCTCGTCGTTAACTCAAGCGAGCACGAGGCAGTCGTGATGTTGTCCACCGATCCGATATTGACTTTCCAGGACATGACTTTGGCTTGAAAGAAATACTTGTCGCCATTCTGTGTTTCAACGCGAAACGTGTAGTTGTTGTCCGAAAGGCTTGCCGCTTTCATGAGGATTTGACCGGCATCATCGGTATCCAGGCCAATTGAGAGCGTAATAGAGCCCTCGTTAAATGAGCCTTTGAACTTTTGTGTGCCACGTGATCCCACGGGCTGGTGGGTCACAAGCGAATACTCGCGACCAAATTCACCCAGATCGGTGATCTCTCCTACTGGGGTGTAGGTGAGTGCCCCATATCCCGTTACATCAAAGGAGGCAGGGGTGGCCGCGGATACTTTAAAAATGGTTCCCGCACTGGTACGAACTGTCATGATGATTTCCTCATAAAAAAATACCCACAAATTTGTGGGTTAGAAATAAAAATGCCCGCCACCAGTCGCCTGGGCGGGCACGACTCACCTGCGCGCAGCAGTATTAGTCTGTGGAAAATTCCACGAAATTTAATAAGTAGTCATAGGGTTGAGTCCAGAGGCCTGCATCGGTGTCTTTATCGACCGGCCCCATCAAGTCGAGTCGACAGGAGATGACCTTTTGATCCACCACAATGGTTTGGTGCTTAAAGTCAAGCGCGGCACGCACTGCTTCATGGATGGCTTTGACTTCGCCAATGGTTGAGGCCAATGGGTTGATTTGTATTCTGGCAAGTGCTCGCTGCTCACCTATTTGGTAATTCAAATTGGGGGTGGGCTTACTGTCAATAACGGTGTAAACAAGCGCCGGCATCGGGGTGTTGGGCGGCAGTTGTGCAAGCGCCCGGCGGTTACCCACCAGCGCAACAACGGCGGGGGTGTTGAGCATGATGGCAATAATTAACTCTGCATTGATGGAGCGGGTACTCATGGGGCGGTAATCATGGATGGATACTTATGGGTTTAACTTTTTAATCTCTTTAGGCAGTCGCACTCTGATGTAATCGGCAAAGGCACGAATGGCCCGGTCGCTACTTGCATCAAAGGCGCTTCGCATAAACGATTGTGGTTTGATGCCAGGATGCACAATCACTTCTCGCATGACTCCCGCAAAAAAGAGACTTTTTTTGTTCTTAGGCCTGATCTCGTAGGGTTGTTTCTTAGACTTTGAGCCTGTGCCCGTGTAATAACTGCCCGTTCCAAACTCAATGAGGTGCGCGTACCAAGCCTCTTTGTTGCCTGCGATCAGATTGGCTCTGACCCATCCGTATTTCTTCTCACTCTTGCGAACAAAGCGGATTCGCACGCTCTTGAGCAACGCACCGGTGCGGATATTACTCTCGAACGTTGGCGTTGCGAAGGGATTGGACCAAAATTTCTTAAGCTGAAGCTCCCTGGCCGAGTACTTTATCGGCAAATAGATATCGAGGCCTACGAGGAGTCGTGTCTGTCCACGTCGACCAAATCTTCTGGCCACTAGACAATACGAATGTTCCTGGATCTTCGCCAGTCTCTTTCCCAAAGCCCATACATTTCAATTATTTTGATGACTTTTCGATAAAGTTCGGAGCCAAGGTAATTTTTGACATAGTTGTCAATAAAGATTGTTTCGTGAAGATCTCGTAGTTCAAAAAAAATCTTTTTTTGACTGTCAGATGATTTAATCGAAAATTTTTCGCTAGCAACGTGTTTGACTAAACTTTCTAGGTATTTCACACGCGATCGAAAGTCCGGATCAATTGCTTGATCATTGGGAACTGAGCAAACAAACTCCTCTCTATTATCCTTAGATGGAGATACTTCATTGTGAGGATTTGGGTCTGGATAGAAAGGGCCATAATTTGATCGTTTTATTTTTTCGAAATCGCGTTTGGTCATTTTTTCAACTCCTGTTTTTCTCTAATCTTTGACTTTTTTACTTACATGTTTGTGCTCAGCGCCTTAGAACCCCTGCGAACGCAAGCTGGAAGGTGCGAAATCCAGTCTTCTTTTACTTCGGCAATGCATTCAGTACAGCCTGGGCAAAATCACCCGCCCAATACTTCATGCAGGACGCCAGTTCAATTTCCCTCCGAAGAAGTTGAACCCGAGCCCATATCTCAGTCTGATGCCCATAGTCGCTCATTGTCCTGAGTCGCCGTCCAGAAGTCATCGAACAGCGCCAGCTTGGCTTTGTTTACCGTCGGGTACGTACTCGGACCGAATCGGTCCCCGATCTTGTAACCCCAGCGCCCCGTCTTAGTTGGATACACCACCAGGTTGTAGCCTTCAAGGTTGAGGAAGCTGTTGCCCTTGGCCGACCTCCGCCAAGTACGTTGCAGCCAGCGGGCCCGTCGTGCTGCCCTATTACGCAGCCTAGACTCCCGTCGCTTGGGCCCCAAGAAGTCGTCGGTCATCTTCTCGGCACAGACACACCCGACTTCGAAGTTATCGTTGAGATCCGTGTGATGCATGATGTGGACGAAGCGGATCTTCTCGTTGCCGCACATCTGGCAGGTCGCATAGTCAGTTTCGTCTGCCGACTCGCCGTCGGCCCGCAGGTCGACCACGTCCACGCAGTGCCACCCCTTGTGTGGCACGCCCGGCTGGTCCCATCGATTTCCACTCATGCCAAATCACTCCATCTCAGAATCCCAGGTACTTCCGTCAGATCCGCTGGTTTAGCTTTTTGTTGTCACTGTACTCACCGATTCTCCACTCTTTGAATGCGTAGAGGTCTTCCGCCAGTTCGGTGATGACGTCACGTAGTTCGAGCGGATTCAGCCACTCGGCATAGATAGCCTTCATGCCATGCATTGCGCCTAGCAGGTTGCAGACGATCGCTGCGGTTGAATCGGAATCGCCATCATGGTTCACGGCCAGCGACAGTTTCTCGTTTTCGAGCAAAGTCGACTTCAGATTTAATGCTGGAACGAGGTACGCGATGTTCGGTAGCCCGAACCGCGCCAGCGTTTTTGGCGTGAAGTGAAGCTCTGGGAAATTTTCCATGGCGCCACTGCTGATCCTTTTCACGTTGCGCGGCTTGTGGTTATCACAATGCAGTGCATACACAAATTAAAATGAAGTCATGGACGGATTTTAAAGCAGACCATATACTTTCTGCAATATCCCGTACAAGTATTTGCTAACCCGAACGAGCCAGCCAAGATGTCGAACGAACCGCTTGCAGATTTAACCCAGCCACAACGCGACCGGCTCGCGTTCGTGGAGTTGCGAGTGCGCTTCATAGGGGAAATACGCCGTCAGGACTTGGTCACACGGTTTGGCATCCAGTCCGCTGCCGCATCCAGAGATCTGGCGCTGTACAAGGAGTTGGCCCCAGGCAACATCGACTACGACTCCAAGGGCAAGTCGTACGTCCTGGGGCCGAAGTTTCGCCCCGTATTCGACTTCCCACCGGAGCGGGTGTTGTCGTGGCTGACCCAGGGCTTTGGCGATGGTGAGCCGATGCGGCTCAAGGCATGGGTGGCTAGCGAGAGCCCTTCGCGGTTAACGCATCCGGATCTAGATGTGCTGGCGAGCGTAACCCGGGCGATCCATCAGGAATGTCCGCTAGGAATCGAGTACCACTCCATCTCTAGTGGTCCCACCGAGCGGAAGATCGTCCCGTTCGCGCTGATCGACAACGGCCTCCGTTGGCATGTCCGAGCTTTCGATCGGAAGTCCCAAGAGTTCCGGGATTTCGTCATCACCCGGATCAAGCACCCGGTCCTTATGGGGGATGCAGATGTGCAGCCCCATGAGCGCAGTGATCAGGACATCCAATGGACCCGGATAGTGGAGTTAGAGCTAGTGCCGCACCCGGACCAGCCTCGCCCTGAAATTACGGAGATGGATTACGGCATGGTTCGCGGATCACTGCGGATGAAGCTGCGTGCTGCCACCGCCGGATACATCTTGCGGCAGTGGAGTGTGGACTGCTCTCCGGACCACAGTCTGCGCGGTTATGAATTCAGGCTCTGGCTGAAAGATCACCTGGCGCTGTACGGCGTCAAGAACGCTGTGTTGGCGCCGGGGTACCGCTCGCCCGACCCAAACAAGGAAGAGCAATAACGTGGCCTACGACCCAAAACGCGCGCTGGAACTTCTCCGCATCGGCTCCGGACGCGCCGATGCCACTTTCCGCGACGGCCAAGAAGATGCCATTCGTCACATCGTCGACGGCAAAGGCCGCTTGCTGGTCGTGCAGAAGACTGGGTGGGGTAAGAGCTTTGTCTACTTCATCGCGACCAAGTTGCTGCGGGAAGCTGGAGCCGGCCCTGCGTTACTGATCTCGCCGCTGCTGGCACTGATGCGAAACCAGATCGCAGCGGCAGAGCGGATGGGGGTTCGCGCCGCCACCATCAACTCCGACAACATGGATGACTGGACGGCAGTCGAGGGCAAGCTGGCCAAGGGAGAGATCGACATTCTCTTGATCTCGCCGGAGCGCCTGGCAAACGAGCGCTTTCGGACGCAAGTTATGGCCGGCATCGCTGCACAGATCTCGATGCTGGTAATCGATGAGGCACATTGCATTTCCGACTGGGGCCACGACTTCCGTCCTCACTATCGCCTGTTAGAGCGGATTGTCAAAACGCTGCCGCCAAACCTTCGCTTACTCGCAACCACGGCAACAGCGAATAACCGCGTGATGGATGACCTTGCTGCCGTGTTGGGTCCGAAGTTGGAGGTTTCGCGTGGTGACTTGAATCGGACTTCGCTTTCCCTGCAAACTATCCGCATACCCAGCCAGGCCGAGCGCCTTGCCTGGCTGGCAGAGCAACTGGCCACGCTGCAGGGCCACGGCATCATCTACACGCTGACAGTTCGTGATGCCAATCTAGTGGCGCAATGGCTGAAGACACAAGGCTTCAACGTGGAAGCCTACACCGGTGAAACAGGCGATCGCCGAGAACAGCTTGAACAGGCGCTGCTCAACAACCAAGTCAAAGCGCTGGTTGCCACAACAGCGCTAGGCATGGGTTACGACAAGCCGGATCTGGCGTTTGTCATCCATTACCAAATGCCGGGATCGGTTGTTGCTTACTACCAGCAGGTTGGTCGCGCGGGACGCGCACTGGACTCTGCGTATGGAGTACTCCTAAGTGGTCAGGAAGAGTCTGACATCACCGACTGGTTTATCCGGAGCGCCTTCCCGACCCGACAGGAAGTTGCCGATGTCCTTGGGGCGCTTGAAGAAGAGCCCAATGGCTTGTCCGTTCCGGAGCTGCTGAGTCGACTCAATTTGAGCAAAGGACGTGTCGACAAGACGATTGTACTGCTTTCGCTCGAAGCGCCGGCACCCATCGCTAAGCAAGGCAGCAAGTGGCAGCTCACAGCGGCAACGCTGAGTGAAGCGTTCTGGGATCGAGCGGAACGCCTCACCGCGATGCGGCGAGACGAGCACCAGCAGATGCAGGACTACGTTAGCCTGCCGTTTGGTGAGCACATGGGCTTTTTGATTGGTGCGCTCGACGGCGATCCAAGTGTTGTCAAAGAACCTACCTTACCGCCGCTGCCCGTAACCGTGGATGCTGAGCTGGTAAAAGCTGCCGTCGAATTTCTCCGTCGCACCAGCTTGCCTATCGAGCCGCGCAAGAAATGGCCCGATGGTGGAATGCCCCAGTACGGCGCCAAGGGATTCATCGCCCCTGCCCATCAGGCTGAATCCGGCAAGGCGCTATGCGTCTGGGGCGATGCCGGTTGGGGTGGTTTGGTCCGACAGGGTAAATACTACGACAGCCACTTTTCCGATGATCTCGTTGCTGCGTGCGTGAAGATGATTCATGAGTGGAATCCGCAGCCGAGCCCGACCTGGGTGACTTGCGTCCCTTCACTCCGGCATCCCGAATTGGTACCGAATTTCGCACAACGCTTGTCGGCTGCGCTGGGTCTGCCGTTTCATATGGTCATCGCAAAAACAGACGCAAGGCCCGAACAGAAAACAATGGCAAATAGTACACAACAGGCGCGCAACATAGATGGTTCGCTCGCACTCAACGGTCAGGCCATTCCTCCCGGACCAGTTCTCTTGGTGGATGACATGGTCGACTCGCGCTGGACGCTGACGGTGTCTGCATGGCTGCTGCGCAAAAGCGGCAGCGGCGCGGTCTGGCCTATGGCCCTTTCACAGACGGGGTACGACGAATGACGCCAGTCCTCTCACCCAACACCCAGGCGATTCTGCTGCTGACTGCGCCGCTCATTGCCGGACGAGGCACTGCGTCATCGGATCTGCTCTCGCCCGGCGAATACAAACGTCTCGCGCGTCATTTGCGCGACATCCAGCGTCAGCCTGCGGATCTCCTCTCGCCGTATGCAGCTGAGATCCTGCTTGAGTGTCATCCGGTGATTGACGAGAGCCGCCTGCAGAAATTGTTGGGCCGCGGATTCCTGCTGAGCCAAGTGATCGAGCGCTGGCAGGCACGTGCCATCTGGGTAGTAAGCCGTGCCGATGCAGAGTACCCGCGTCGCCTGAAGGCCCGCATGCGCGAAGACGCCCCGGCAGTGCTCTACGGCTGTGGCGACATGGCTTTGCTCGAAACCGGCGGGCTTGCCGTTGTTGGATCGCGCCATGTGGACGACGCCCTCATCGACTACACCATGGCAGTTGGCCGGCTCGCTGCTCGGGCAGGTAGCACGCTTGTCTCCGGTGGCGCCAAGGGCATCGATCAGGCCGCCATGCGGGGTGCGCTTGAGGGAGGTGGAAAAGTTTGTGGAGTGCTGGCGGACAGTCTGGAAAAGACCACCATGAACCGCGAACACCGCAATCTGCTGCTCGATGGTCAACTGGTGCTGATTTCTCCCTACGACCCAAGCGCCGGGTTCAATGTCGGCCATGCCATGCAGCGGAACAAGCTGATTTATGCATTGGCAGACACCTCACTGGTGGTGAGTTCCGACCTCAACAAAGGTGGTACCTGGGCGGGTGCTGTCGAACAGCTCGACAAACTCAAGTTCGTTCCGGTCTTTATTCGATCGACGGGTGAGTCGTCATCCGGATTGGATGGTTTGCGAAAGAAGGGCGCACTGCCCTGGCCGAACCCGCAAGACGTGGATTCCTTCGAAGATGTGTTTAACCTAGCGATGCCAACGCCGATGGCATCGCCACAGGTTGGTTTTGCGCTGTTTTCGAACGAAGAACCAACGGCGGCCATTCCACGCGACGCTGCGCCAGCGCCTCAGGCCGAGGGGGAGTCATCGGCACCGGTCGACGTTGTTTGCGATGCGCAGCCAACCGCTGAGACATCGGAAAAACTGCCTTCAGTCACAACAGAGTTCGTGGCGTCGATAGACGAGGCCAATGAACCTGCGCAGTCGGAATCGACCCCTGCCGAAGTGATCTTCGCTGCCGTGCGCGCAGCGATTCAGCAACTCTTGAGTTCGCCGATGAAGGAAGCCGGAGTGGCGGCCGCGCTGGACGTGTCCAACGCGCAGGCCAAGGTGTGGTTGCAGCGTCTCGTCGAAGAAGGCGTGATCGAGAAACGGAAGAAGCCAGCAGGTTACGTCGTCAAGCAGTCGAGTCTATTCGAGTGAGCGATGACAAGAAATGCCAGAACAAATCGTTTGACCGAATCAGATTAGGAATGACTCGATGCCCTTAACCCTACCGCAGCTAGAACGCCACCTCTTCAAAGCCGCCGACATCCTGCGCGGCAAGATGGATGCCTCCGAATTCAAGGAATACATCTTCGGGATGCTCTTCCTCAAGCGCTGCTCAGACGTGTTCGAGCAGCGTCGGGCCGAAGTGATCCAGCTCGAAATTGATGCGGGCAAGACGCCCGCCGAAGCAGAAACCTCGGCCGAGAACAAGCGTTGGTACAAGAAGGACGGCTATTTCTGGGTGCCGAAGGAGTCGCGCTATAGTTACTTGCTCGACAACTCGCGGCAGGCCAACGTCGGCAGCCTACTGAGCAAGGCGCTGGCCGGAATTGAAGGCGACAACGTCAGCCTATACGACGTACTGGAGCACATCGACTTCACCCGCAGGATCGGCCAGAGCAAGATCCCTGATATCAAGCTGCAGCAACTCATCACGCATTTTAGCCTGCACCGTTTGCGTAATGAAGACTTCGAATTCCCCGATCTCCTCGGTGCCGCCTACGAATACCTGATTGGCGAGTTCGCCGATTCGGCGGGCAAAAAAGGCGGCGAGTTCTATACGCCACGATCGGTGGTGCGGATGATGGTGCGGCTGATCAAGCCTGAGCTCAAGCATGACATCTACGACCCGTGCTGCGGCTCTGGGGGTATGCTGATCGCGGCCAAGGAATACATTGACGAGCACGGCGAAGACGGCCGCAAGGCCAACCTGTTCGGACAGGAGTTCAACGGCACCGTGTGGTCCATCGCCAAGATGAACATGCTGCTGCACGGCATCAGCACCGCCAACCTGCAAAACGAAGACACCCTGGCCGAGCCGCAGCACGTCGAGGGTGGCGAGTTGATGCATTTCGACCGCGTGCTCACCAATCCGCCGTTCTCTATCCACTGGGGGAATACCGAGAAGGATGCTTACGGCAATGCCGCCTGGAAGCCCAAATTCGAGGCCGAGCGCTTCCCCTACGGGCAGGTGCCGCTGGGTGCCAAAAAAGCCGACCTGATGTTTTTGCAACATATGCTGGCCGTCACTCGTGACGGGGGCATGGTGGCCACGGTGTTGCCCCACGGCGTGCTGTTCCGGGGTGGCGAGGAAAAAAACATCCGCGCCGGCATCATTGAGGACGACCTGCTCGAAGCCGTCATCGGCGTCGCGCCCAATCTGTTCTACGGCACCGGCATTCCGGCCTGCATTCTGGTACTGCGCCAGCGTGTGCAGAACGGTGCCAACCGTGTCAGCGGCAAGCCCGCCGAACGCCAAGGCAAGGTGCTGTTCATCAATGCCGACCGCGAGTTCTTCGAAGGCCGCGCCCAGAACTACCTGCTGCCTGAGCACATTGAGAAGATCGTCACCACCTTCGACGAGTTCCGCGCCATCGACGGCTTCTCGGCCATTGTGGAGAACGCCACGCTCAAGGCCAACGACTACAACCTCAACATCCGCCGTTACGCCGATAATGCGCCGCCGCCCGAGCCGCATGACGTACGCGCCCATCTGGTGGGCGGCATCCCCAAGGCCGAGGTGGCCGACAAAGCCGGACTGTTCAGCGCCCACGGGCTGAACCCGATGGACCTGCTGGTGGAGCGCGACGCCAAGTATTTCGACTTCGCGCCGGACCTCGACAGGCGGCAGGCCCTCAAGCCGACCATCGAGACCAATGCCGGCCTGGTTGCCAAGGAAGCGGCCATCCGCACCGCGTTCGAGCAATGGTGGCAAGACCACAGCGCCCGTATTACGGCACTCTCGGGGCAGATGGACAACGCAGCCAGTCTGGTGGCCCTGCGCAACGACCTGCTGGCCAGCTTCAGCCAGAGCCTGGAGGCCATTGGTCTGCTCGACCCTTTCCAGGTGCGCGGCATCGTGGCCGGTTTCTGGTACCAGACCAAGTACGACTTCCTCACCCTGATGGCGCGCGGCGCCAAGGGTGTGGCCGACGCCTGGCGCACCAGCATCGTCACCGCGCTGGAAGATAAGGCCAGCAAGGAAAGCCCGCTGGAGCACAAGCTGGTCAAGTTCCTGATGAGCGATTTCGTCGAGGCCATCACCGAGCTGGAAGCCAAGAAGGCCGAACTGGACAACCAGATCAAGGCCGCTAGTCCGAAAGATGCCGAGGGCGAGGATGGTGAAGCCGCCGAGGCAGCAGAGGGCGATGCGGACGAAGAAAACGCCGTGGACGAAGCCCAGCTCAAAGCCTGGAAAAAGGAACTTACCGCCGTCAAGAAGCAGCTCAAGGCCAAGAACAACAGCTTCAAGCAGCACATTGGCACTGCTGTTGAGGGGCTGACGCCCGAAGCCGCCGCCGACTTACTACTGAGCATCTTGCACAACGACATGCAGGCCATTGTGGATCGCTACATGAGCGCGCAGCGCAAGCAAATCGTGGCCACTTTCGAAAACTGGTGGGATAAGTACCGGATGACGCTTACCGAGATTGAGGGCAAGCGCGATGAAGCCGCGAAGGCGCTGCAAGGTTTCTTGAAAGGGTTGCGTTATGTCTGATTGGCGCGAGGTCCGCATTTCCGAACTTTCAACTATCGACATTGGCGGTACACCGTCACGAGCTATTCCTTCATTTTGGGCAGAAAAATCGGCCGGTTACGCTTGGATATCGATCGCAGACTTGAAGGGGAAGTACGTTTGCGAGACCAAAGAGCACATCACAGCTCTCGGGGTTCGGTCTAGCAATGTGAAGCTGATCCCTGCAAACACGACGGTGATGAGTTTCAAATTGACCGTCGGTCGCACTGCAATTACAGGCATAGAAATGTTCTGTAATGAGGCGATAGCGATTTTTCAACCAAAAGACGATCGCTTAAACGGGCAGTGGCTGTATCACGCGCTTCCGAGGGCAGCCACGAGCGTTGTTACTGATACTGCGGTCAAGGGCGCAACGCTAAACAAAGCCAAGATGGCGGAGATGACTCTGAATCTTCCGCCTCCAGAAGAGCAAGCCAAGATTGCCCAAATCCTCGACACCCTCGACACCGCGATCCACGAAACCGAGGCGATCATTGTCAAGCTCAAGGCCGTCAAGCAGGGCCTGCTGCATGACCTGCTGACGCGTGGCATCGATGCCAACGGTGAACTGCGCCTGCCCCAGACCGAGGTGCCGCATCTCTACAAGGAGTCACCGCTGGGGTGGATTCCGAAGGAGTGGGATGTCGTCACACTGGAGTCGGTGTCCAATACGGTGACCAGCGGTTCTCGAGATTGGGCCCGCTTCTATTCGGACAGCGGTGCGTTATTCGTTCGCATTGGCAATTTGACGCGCGAGCACATCAACTTCCGCTATGAATCGACGATGTATGTGCGTCCACCACGGAACGCGGACGGGCAGCGGACACGGCTAGAGTCTGGCGACATTCTGATTTCCATTACGGCCGACCTGGGCATCATCGGCGTTGTTCCAGATGGATTGGGCGAGACCTACATCAACCAGCACATTGCACTGGTACGCCCGGACCTTGAGGCGGTCAATTCGCGATTCGTTGGCCATTACCTGGCTGGGCCAGTTGCACAAACCTACATCAGCAAACTGAACGATGCGGGGGCAAAAGCTGGACTGAACTTGCCGACTATTCGGGGTTTGGTGACGGCAATGCCACTTCGTCCCGAACAAGATCAGATTGCCGCACGCTTGGATGAAATCGATAACCGCATACAGAACGCGACGACTGAATCCGCCAAGCTGCGAGAACTCAAGGCTGGCCTAATGGACGACCTGCTCACTGGCCGCGTCCGCGTTACGCCACTGCTGGCCGAAGCTGCACAACAACAAGGGAGCGCCTGATGGGCTGGGAACTCGAAGATGTCGAAAAACCATTCGTAGCCCAATTGCAGGCTCTCGGTTGGACGCACATTGAAGGCAGCATTGACGATCCGTCGGTGACTGGCCGCACCGGCTTTGCCGAAGTGATCCAAGAAGTGCTGCTACGTGAAAAACTTTGCGCGCTGAACCTTGGTCCTGATGGCGCGCCCTGGCTGGACGAGGCGCGGCTGGATCAAGCCGTATCTGCCATCAGCCGTCTGGGCACGCACAAGCTGATGGAGGCCAATGAAAAAGCCACCGCCCTGTTGATCCGTGGCCTGACCGTGGACGGCCTGCCCGGCTGGGACGGCGGGCGCGGCCAGACGATCCGCTTTATCGACTGGGACTCCCCGGCCAACAACCGCTTCACGGTGATCAACCAGTACCGCGTCGATTGTCCGCCAGGCTTCAATAGCGCCAAGCAGTTCATCGTGCCCGATCTGGTGCTGCTGGTGAACGGCATTCCGCTGGTGGTTGTGGAATGCAAGAGCCCGTCCGTGCCTGAGCCGCTGGCCGAGGCGGTGGACCAACTGCGACGCTACAGCAACCAGCGGAAGGCTGCGTTCGAAGTAGATGACAACGAGGGCAACGAGCCCCTGTTTGCCACCAACCAGTTGCTGGTGGCCACCAGCTTTGACGAGGCACGCGTGGGATGCGTGGGCGCAGCCTTTGAGCACTACGCGCAGTGGAAGACGGTGATCGGTCCGGAGGGTTCCGGTAGCGAGATTGAGGTGGCGCAGACGCTGGGTAAGGCGGCAATTTCCGAGCAGGAACGGCTGATTGCCGGGCTGCTGGCCCCCGCACATTTGCTGGATGTGGTGAAGAGCTTCATGTTGTTCATGCAAGCAGGCGGTCAGACCATCAAGACGGTGTGCCGCTACCAGCAGTACCGGGCGGTGAACCGAGCGATTGTGCGCCTGAAAACCGGTCAGACGCGGCTGCAGAACAGTGAACACGACAAGCGTGGCGGCATCATCTGGCACACCCAGGGTTCGGGCAAGAGCCTGACCATGGTGTTCCTGGTGCGCAAGATGCGCGCGGATGCTGACTTACGGCGCTTCAAGGTCATCGTCGTCACCGATCGTAAGGACTTGCAGGGCCAGTTGTCCGTGACCGCCACGCTGACCGGCGAGGTGGTGGACGTGGCTGAGAGCACCAACGGTGTGAAAGCGCTGGCTTGGCGCAAAGGGCCGGGGCTGATCTTTGCCACCATTCAGAAATACCGCGACCCGGACAGCGCGGGTGATGCGCCGTTGACGGCGGACGATCTGCCCAAGGTGGAGGAACCTAAGGCCGTCTATGGCAAAAACGACAAATCTGACGAGAGGTTTGAGGTACTGAACGAGGATGACAGCATCCTCGTGCTGGTGGACGAGGCGCACCGCACCCAGGCGGGGGACCTGCACGCCAACTTGCTGGCGGGCCTGCCCAACTGCGCACGCATTGGCTTTACCGGCACGCCGATCATCATGGGCGACAAGAAGCGTACCCATGAGATCTTTGGCGAGTTCATTGACCGCTACACCATCAAGGAAGCCGAGGCCGATGGTGCCACGGTGCCGGTGCTCTACGAGGGCCGTACAGCCAACGGTGCGATCAAGGACGGCGCCAGCCTGGACGAGCTGTTCGAGGACCTGTTTCGCCAGCACTCGCCGGAAGAGCTGGAGGCGATCAAGAAAAAGTACGCCACCAAGGGCCACATCTTTGATGCCCCGGCGTTGATCGCCGACAAGGCGCGCGACATCCTTCGCCATTACGTCACCAACATCCTGCCCAACGGCTACAAGGCGCAGGTGGTGGCCTACAGCCGCTTGGCGGCAATTCGTTATTTCGAGGCCCTGCGTGTCGCCCGTGATGAGTTGCTGGCCGAGGCCCACGGGCTCTCGCCCGAGGACAAGGCGCTGGATGACGAGGCGCTGTGTCAGCGTCCTGTGAGCGTGCAGGCGGTGGTGCAGGCATGGCGCTACCGCGACACGCTGGCGCGGATTGAATTCGCACCCATCATCTCGGGCAGCAACAACGACGACCCGGCGTGGAAGCAGTGGACCGATGGCGCGGCACACGAGCAGCTGATCAAGCGCTTCAAGAATCCGCTGTTCCATGTCAAGCCCGAGAAGACCGATCCGCTGGCCTTCCTGGTGGTGAAGTCGATGTTACTCACCGGCTTTGATGCGCCGATTGAGGGCGTGATGTACCTCGACCGCCCGATCCGTGAGGCGGAATTGCTGCAGGCGATTGCCCGCGTCAACCGTACCGGCTTTGGCAAGCGCTGCGGCATCGTGGTGGATTACTACGGCGTGGCGCAGCATTTGAAGGAGGCGCTGGCGGCCTACGCCGATGAGGACGTGGAAGGCGCGTTGGCCAGCCTGAAGGACGAGATGCCGGTACTGCGCGACCGGCATCTGCGCGTGGTGGATCTGTTCCGCCAACGGGGCATCGAATCGCTGGAGGACAGCGAAGCCTGCGTCGAGGCACTGCGCAATGAGAAGTTGCGGGCCGAGTTTGCCGTCAAGCTCAAGGCTTTCTTGGGATCACTGGACACGGTGCTGCCGCGACCGGAAGGCTTGCCCTATTCCGGCGACGCCAAGCGCCTGGCCTACATCTACGCCCGCGCCCGCAACCGCTACAAGGATACTCCGGTACTGGGCAAGGATGTCGGCGCCAAGGTGCGCAAGCTGATCGACGACCATGTGATCTCGCTGGGAATCGACCCGAAGATCCCGCCGATTCAGTTGACCGATGCCCAGTTCGACACGCACGTGGCCCGGGCCGCGAACGACCGCGCCAAGGCGTCCGAAATGGAGCACGCAATTCGCTCGCACATCCGCAAGCACACCGATGAAGACCCAGTGCTGTACCGCAAGCTGTCGGAGCACTTGAACGACATTCTCAAAACGCTGGGCGAAAAATGGAACGAGGTGATCTCGCAACTGCAAAAGATCATCGACGAGCTGCGCACGGGCAAGGCAGGCAGTGCCGATGCGCCAAGCGACTTGCCCGAGCATTGCGCGCCCTTCCTGCGCACCGTTCTGGACGTGGTGTGTGCTGGCCAGACGCCAACCGCAGCCGAGTTGCTGCGATTGAAGGATGTGACCGTGGAACTGGTGGACCTGCTGGTGCAGGAACTGCAAGGTAACCGCGATATCTGGAGCCCCCATAAACGTGCGGCTCAGGAAGACCTGAACACACAACTGTTCGAGCACTTGATGCGCCTACGGCCACCCTTGGTGGACACTGACAAGGCGGGTGTGCTGACAGACAAGTTGATGGAGCAGGCGCGCGCCAGTCACGACAATCTGGTGCAGGTGTAAATCCATGCTGGCGTCCCTGAAATCTACCAACCACCACGTGGACAGCCGTGGAGCCGAGGCAGAGGCTTGCATCCAGGTGGACGACTTGCAATTCACGATACGGCGCAGTGCCCGGCGCCGGACGATGCAAATCACGGTCGAAAGAACGGGGGAACTGATTCTGAGCGCACCGCCCGAGGTGGGCATCGACCAACTCGGTGACTTTGTCAGCGAGAAGCGCTTCTGGATCTATACCAAACTGGCCGAGAAAGACCGGCTGCAACGCAAAGTGCCGCGCAAAGAGTTCGTTGGCGGCGAGGGCTTCCTGTACCTCGGGCGCAGCCATCGGCTGAAATTGGTCGATGACCAAGACTTCCCCTTGAAGTTAGTGAATGGCCGCTTTGCGCTGCGCCCCGATGCGCAGGCAGGCGCACGGGAGCACTTCATCCGTTGGTATAGCGAAAAGGCTCGGGTCTGGCTGTCGGGTAGGGTGGCCGACTACCAGTCACGCATGGAGGTGGCTCCGACTGGCGTGAAGGTGCAGGACCTGGGCTATCGCTGGGGTTCTTGCGGCAAGGGCGATTGGCTTTACTTCCACTGGAAAACAATCTTGCTGCCCGCCCGCATTGCGGAATATGTGGTGGTGCACGAAATTGCCCACCTGCACGAGCCACACCACACTCCTGCCTTCTGGCTGCGCGTTGAGCGTGCAATGCCGGACTATGCGCAGCGGAAGGCCTGGCTGGCCGAACACGGAATTGATGTTGAGGGGATATAAGAAAGCATGGCCGACTATTTCACCAGTGACCACTTCAAACTGCTTAACAAGTGGAAGGGGCAAAAGCGGGACGAATCCAACCCCGAGCAGAACCGCGCCTACGAGGAATTGAAGAAGGCCTACGAGGTCACCGAGGCGTGGGCCAACGAGGTGAAGACCAAGTTGTTCCCGACGGGTGTGATCAAGGTTCGCAAGCGCCCGACCAGTCAGGCAAATTCCTTCCTGCCGTACAACTGGGCGCGCATCTACCCGGCAGCGGATTCCCCCAAGGAACTGGCTTATACCGTGGGGATTGGGGCTGATGATGGCTTTGTGGTCAAGATCGACACGGTCGGGCTTGATGAGGGTGCACCCGTGCGCCGTAACTACCTTGCGCTGCGCGGCGACTACGACAACGGGTCGCCCATCGTCGCGATGCTGCCGGCGTCAGAAGGGCTGGGCAAATCGCTGGCTGAATTGGTCGATTGGAGCATCGAGGCCATTCGCAAATTCGGCGTCCGCTATGACGAGGTGGTGGCCAAGCTGGATTTGGGTGAAAAACTCAGCGACGAAGACCTGCTCAAGCACTTCGATGGCAAGCCCACCTTCAAGACCTTCCGGGCTTCGTGGTCGGCGCAGGACAAGGCTAGGTTTTGCCGGTTGGCCAGAGCCGTTCACGCGGCGGGGCTGGATTGGTGGCACATGGGCAAAGGGATTCAGGTCCGCTTTGGCCGCAAGAACCCTGGCAGTGAGCGTGCGATCGGTGTGCTCGGTGTGATCCGTGGCACCCGCACTCGAAAAATATCCTGGACACGCGATGTCGGTGCCGTGCCAAAGTTGAACCGGGAGCCACTGACCGATGATCTGGTGGCGAAAATCGAAGCCGCCTTTGTCGCCGAGCGTGAAACGTTGGACGAGTGGTTGGTGTTGGAAACCGAACGCCCAGGTCTGTGGCCTGACCAACTACGGGATGACCCGACGGAGTCCGATGAGGAATCAGATGACGAGGAGCCACCGATGGATGCCGCTGTCACGCAAGCCTTCAATCGCATCTACTACGGGCCGCCCGGGACAGGCAAGACATACGAAGTTTCCAAATTGCTGCGGCGAGACTATGAGCAAGCAATGACGTCGGTGTCTGCGGCGGAATGGCAGAGCCAATTTATCGCTGACAGGATCGCTCCGCTCAAATGGTGGGAAGCTGCCGTATTGGCGTTGATTGACCTTGGCGGAAAAGCCAACGTGAGCCAGCTATTGGCGCACCCCTTCATCGATGCACTGGCGACGGCCAAGGGCCGCAAGGACAACCTGCGACAGACAATCTGGACGACGCTGCAGGAACGCACAGTTGATGAATCCACGACTGTCAAACAGAAGCTGCGCTTTAGCCCGCAGGTATTCGACAAGAGCGAGGAGTCCGTTTGGCAACTGGCCGGTGAATGTGAAGAAGCTTGCGCCGACCTCGTTGCCTTGCTCAAGGAGTACCGGGCTGGCGCCCAGTCTTCGGAAATCCTTCGTCACTACAGCTTTGTCACGTTCCATCAATCGTATAGTTACGAGGAGTTCGTGGAAGGCCTGCGTCCGGTGTTGGATGACGGCACAGAATCGGGCGCGATCAAGTACGAAATACGCCCAGGCGCATTCAAGGATCTGTGCCGCAAGGCACGCCTCGCACCGGAGCAGCGCTTTGCCATGGTCATCGACGAGATCAACCGGGGCAACATCAGCAAGATTTTCGGCGAACTGATCACATTGATCGAACCGGACAAGCGTGAGGGTGCGGAAAACACCATCTCGGTCACGTTGCCGTACTCGGGCGAATCATTCTCGGTACCACCCAACGTTGACATCATCGGCACGATGAACACAGCGGATCGGTCGCTTGCCCTGCTTGATACAGCGCTGCGCCGCAGGTTCGACTTTGTGCCTGTGCTGCCGGACGCGCGTGATGAGGCGGGTACGCCACTTTTTGGTCTGCGGGTGACATTGGGTGGGCAGGTGATCGACATCCCGCGAATGCTGTCCGTCATCAATCAGCGTGTCGAGGCACTTTACGACCGCGATCACTGCATCGGTCATGCTTACTTCACGTCGCTTGTACAAGTCCCTGACGGAGACGAACGGCTCGTGGCGTTGTCGCAGGTCTTCAGTAATCGCATCGTTCCCTTGCTCGAGGAATACTTCTTCGAAGACTGGCAAAAAATCCGGCTTGTGTTGGCAGACAACCAGAAACCCGAGGCGTCGAGGTTTGTGATTGAGAGCCAGGACCATGAAGAGGATCTGGCGCGTTTGTTCGGCAGCGATCACGGCCTGGACACCTATGCCACCAAGCAGCGCTACGTGGTTCAGGATGCGGCGTTCACCAACCCGGATGCCTACATTGGCATCTACCAGACGCTGCCAGTCTGATGAATGGCTTGACGATTTACGAGTTTGATGCACTTGCGTCAGCGGAGGCGGACTTCACGGTTATCGATGACGTGCACCAGGTTCCTGCCAGCGTATTTGGCTGGCTTGAGGAGCAGTGCCTGCGCGCTGCAGACGCGGGAGATGCCGCCTGGCTGCGCTGGGCACAGCGTCGTGGACGCCGTGTCATCCAAGTGACCAGCTTTGTCGGCGTCATTCGTGCACCGGACGGATACCAGATAGAGGTGCTGCCGAAAGTCGGCAAGGCCATCGGTGGCGGTGCGGTCGAGGCGCGTCAGTTGCTGATTGAAATGCTGTGCTGTCTGGATGCCTTTAGGCATGTGCTGACCAATAGAGCCCAACTTTCTGCGGCGCGGATGCCGCTATTGGAAATTTTCATCAGCGAGTTTCTGCGCGCTGTCGAGCACATCGTCAAGCGTGGTCTTCGGAGTGACTACCGCCAGCGGCAGGACAACTTGTTTGCCTTGCGTGGCAAACTTCTGATGTCACCACACTTGCGGCAGAACATGTTCCGGGCAGACCGCTTTTTCACTGAGCAAGATGAGTTTTCGACGGATCGACCAGAAAACCGCCTGCTACACACGGCGTTACGGCGCGTGTTGATTCTGACTGGAATGAATGCCAACCAGCAGCTAGCCCGAGAACTGGATTTCGTTTTTGCGGACGTTCCGCCTTCCACGCAAACCCTGATCGATTTCCAGCAGGTGCGACTGGACAGAGGCATGGGCTACTATGTCGATGCCCTTGCTTGGGCACGCCTCATCTTGAACGAAGAATCTCCTCTGACGGGCTCGGGGCGATACACCGCTCCATCATTGTTGTTTCCGATGGAGGCGGTCTTTGAAGCGTATGTGGCCACGCATCTTGTACGGCAGCTGACTCCACCTCTCATCTTGAAGACCCAGGCACGCAGTCATCACCTGGTTCGCCACTGCGAAATGAATTGGTTTCGGTTGAAGCCAGATTTGCTGATTCGGGATTCAGATCGA
Source organism: Sheuella amnicola (assembly GCF_010499255.1). Classification (GTDB taxonomy): domain Bacteria; phylum Pseudomonadota; class Gammaproteobacteria; order Burkholderiales; family Burkholderiaceae_B; genus Zwartia; species Zwartia amnicola. The sequence continues at coordinate 182,938 of NZ_JAAGRN010000006.1, read as the reverse complement.
GATTTACTGGTGCTCGACACCAAGTGGAAGCTGCTCGATGGTCTGAAGGCGAACGGAACGGACAAATACGGTTTGTCCCAGAGCGACTTTTACCAGCTGCAAGCCTATGGATTAAGTTATCTGGACGGCACCGGGGATGTTGTTTTGATCTACCCCAGAACGGATGCATTCGACGACCCGCTGCCCGTGTTTGTTTTTCCGAAGTCCAGCGGAATGCGGCTCTGGGTGCTGCCGTTTTGCCTCAAGGAGCGTCGTCTGAAGCTCCCAGTTTTCCCGCAACTGGAGTCGATCTTCGTCGGCAAGAACAGCAACGCAACCCAGGTCGAGAGTTTCAATGCGGTACCGGCTTGAGTGCAATACGAACGGAAGATAGAAAAAAGGCGCTTAACCTTGGCAAATCGATCGTCGACTACCTGACCTCGCATCCTGATGAGAAATTCTCGGCCCGACAGATTGCTGAGTGGATCTTCGCTTGCGTTGGCAAGGGGGCATCGCTAGCTTGCGATGCTGGAATCAGGACAGGTAAGTTCACTGCGAGAGATCGCTGCCCATGAGGGAGTCAACAATAGTTACGTCAGTCGCATGATGAACTTGACGGTGCTTGCGCCTGATATCTTTGAAGCAATTTTGGATGATGAGTTTACCTGATCACCTGACTTTGTTTGATATTGCTGTAAATCGGTTGTCGCTTTGGGATGATCAAATAAAGGAAAGAAATTTTTTGATGCCAGCATATAGAGCTCTAAAAATTCGCATTGTCTTTTATCGTAATTCAACATATGCCATTATTGACGACAGTTAGCGATAGTTATTGAATAGATAAATTAGATTTTTTTGTGTGCTTTTTTTGCTAGTCCCCAAATCTTGCCAGTCAAAATCCAGAAGATCATAAATGGATATATTAATGCCGCTCCAACGCGTCTTCTAAAAACAAAAGTTAGGATAATTAATCCTATGTATAGGGTATTTATTAAATATATCTGAAAGCGTAACTTTGATTGAGTGCTTTTGATATATTCCAAAATTGTTGAACTAAATTCGCGATGATAAAAAACAATTGAGGGCTCGTTCGGATATTTTTCCTCATTTTTTGCAGAAAAATCTCTCAAATAATCGCTAGTTAGAGCTGCTAGTTCGGGATTCAGTTTGTAAAGGTTACCTAGGTAAGGATAAGCATAAATATTTTGTGATAACTGCTTTGCACAATCGTAGCTTCCATAATAATAAGAACTTTGTGATTTACCGTTTTCTTTGCCGCGGCAAAATCCCAGGGCGTTTGTTGCATTTTGCCAAAGTTTTAGATCTGAGCTCCCTTGGAGTGCAAGTCGCGTAACTGCGTTGTTATCAAACGGAGTTAAGGTGGTTGAGTATGGGTAATTACTTGGTAATGTTTTAAATAAAATTAACATGGCTAAAGCTAGCAAAAGACCAAGATACCCTTTAAGTTTTTCCATTAGTAATAATAGTCCTTCGGTTTGTGGTTTTTCATGGCAAGTAAAATTAGAAATTACGTGCTAGCCAGATAATCATTCGCAAGTTAGAACTATTTTTTTATGTCAGTGTAGGGGCCATCAGGAAGTGCATTAGGCCCCATCAAAAAAACTTGTGCGTGTGCCTGTTGAACCAACGGAATGTAATTTGGTGCCGCACGCGTGACTGCAGCGTTAATGGCTGCGACTATCAACATAGCGAGAGGGTGTCCACCGCTGCTGTTGCTAGGCGAATAAACTAGTTTTTTATCTTCATTCCAGAGTTCAACATTGTCTTTGCTAACCAGTCGATAATTAATTTCAACTGTTACGGTAGTTGTGATGAATGCGTACTGCGCATCCCATCGATTGATAGTTACGAAAAGGACGGAGTCTGCACCAAATATGCTGGCTAAGTGAGCGGCATCTTCCTTGTGGATTCGGTCGCTTTCGTAAAATCCCTCCTGCTCGAGAACCACTTTGGTTGTATGAACAGGAAAAACGTAGTATCCCTTTTCTGCCAACGGGATGGGTAAGGTTGCTAGCGCGTAGGAGGGCGCATCAAGATCAAGCGACTTGTTTACAACAGGCACCACCAGAATCGATCTGGGGGCAGCAGTATTGAAAGCTGACATATCCTTTTTTTGAACACCTGCACACCCAGTCAGAAGAATTAGGAATGCCATCGATAGAATTCGTCTCATTTTTTATCCTGTCCTAATTTCTTTTCTCTGCTGTTGAGGTTGTTGATCAACGAATCCATCAACGTTTTGCTTTCTGGCCAGGCATCTCTTTCTTTTGCGTAGTAGATCTTTGCCTTATCAACTGAGCCTTCTTCTAGATAAAGAGTGCCAAGTTCTGCATAAAGACCCGGGGGAACTTTTTGATCACTTGCTTCGAGTGCTGAAGTTGTTTCTTCAAGCCTGATTTTTAATGCTTCAACCTGACTAGGATCCTTATAGGCTTCATAGAGCTTTCGCTCATAATCATTCCATTGGTATTTTTTAGTCGCGCAGCCAGATAGCCCCACGAGTACTGCAAGCGAAAGAATCAGAGCAAGGCGCATGCGAAGATTACCTAATCACGAAAGTTTGATTGATGCCGTCGCCGGCATAGATTTTTTCTTCAATAATTTTTTTGTTATCAAGGTAAATGCTGATAATGTGAGGTCCAGGAAGTAATCTGAGGGCTGCTTCGCCATCTTTGTAGTTACGCGCCACTCCCACATCCAAACCATCAACTTTCACCGTTGCATCTAGCATTGCATCATTTGGGGCTTTAAAAGAAATCCCTGGTCTTGTATCTACAGTGCTACGCTTTTCGGTAGGCCACTGTGTGCATGCAGATAAAACCGTACACGAGATGAAAGCGAGCATTAAAAATTTGAGAGATTTTTTAATCATTTTTATTGCGCTCCATCAAAGCGTATCACCATGTCGCGAATTTTTTTATTTCCAATCGAGCCGCTGACGACGCTGGCTACAGATCCTTCGTTGAGTTCACCCTCCCCAAACAAGGAGTCCACCCTAATCGTCGCAATCGCTTGCCCTGGCAATGTAATGTTGGCGCCAGTTTGAGGTGATTTAATAGTTTCGCCTGCTGTCAGAACTGAAAATGTCATACCGGGCTTGATGCCTTGACTCTTGCCTCCGCCAATGAAAATGCGAGAACCTTCAGCTTTTAGAATATAAGTTTGCCAAGGCTTGGTGTTGATTTCCATGGTCATCTTGCTGATGGCATCACCGACGGCTTGACTGATAGCTGCATCTCCTAGTGTTCCATCGTAATCGGCTCTTGAGCCGAAGCCAAAGGTGGAAGAAGCTTCATTAGATGCTTCGCCGGCGCCTGACGTGGCAAAGTAAACATGTCCGTTGCTGGTGTCTACCAACCGTATATCAATTTTGGCAAAGGCGACTTGTTTTTTGCTAGCAGATACAAAACCGCTCTGACCTACCGTTTTTCGACCAAATTCTGTAAGTGATCCAACAATCAGGGTATCAACACCAATCAGATTCAATTTTGATCCAGTTAATTGGCTCTCGCTCTGAACTCGTCCAATATCAGGGCGCTCAAACACCAAGTAGGCACCAGACTCTGTAAGAGCCTTACTCATCATGTCAGTGACTTGTTTTCCGAGTGGGTCGTTGAATTGGTCTCGAAGAAGCGATCGACCGTAGACGGTTTCGTTGGTCACTCGACCAAGAGCAATTTTGCGTTTTAAGGTGGGAGTGGCTGGCGCCTGAGCCTTGACGGCAGCTTGAGCTTCCCTTTGTGCTTGTGCTGATTGTGGGGCTTCTTTTTGCGCGATTGGTGGTGTTTGTACAGCACACCCCGAAACAAACGCCATTGCTGTTAGCAGCAAACACAAACGAAATGTTTTCATGTGAAGGACTACCTAAAATTATTGGTTACTTACATAATACTCGCCAGTTTAAAAAGTGTTTTCTTTGGCGAGACAAATTCAGTTTTACATATAAAGGTTTGAACATGCTGTTGATGAATATTATGAGCAGATGAGTGTCTCAACAGACGCCACACAGCTTTACAGCTCTCCGATTTACTTACCAATGCTAAATAAAAAAACACTCGCTTAGTCCGCAAGTAACATATTGATTTTTATAGTATTTGTATAAGACACTTGCGGACTTCGATCAGTATCTAAGGCTGTGAAATTCAGAGACATTCCGCCCCCAGAGACAAAACGCTCCCTTTTACGGCCCTGAACCATATTCTCTACAGTCCGTAACACCCCGCGGGAGCTCGCATGAACCCAAATCTGTAGGCAAAAAAATACCAACCCCGAAGGGTTGGTATGTGCGGTATTGGTGGAGCCGGGGGGAATTGAACCCCCGTCCGCGAGACCTCTGCAGGCAGTTCTACATGTGTAGTCGATTTATTTTTTGTTTAACCTCGGACTTAGCCAACCGACAGGCCGGACCTTGGCGATTCACATAGTTTTAAGAATTGGCTGTGTGACCCAGACAACCCCGATTCCTTGTAAATGACGCTGCTGTGGGTTACCCCACCTGACCCAAAGACAAATCAGTGCAGCGGCTCACCGCTTAAGCGGCCAGAGCGAAACGCTCGTCGTTGGCGTTTATAGTTTTCCAGTGGATTTACGAGCGAACTGGTGCTCGACATGCCCTGCACTGTGTCGCGACCCACGTCGAATCCGGATCGGCCCCAGTAGTTGGATTGTAGACGAACAATCTAAGGGTTAAGACAACTTAATCGTAAAAGAGTTCAATCTTCGGTTACAACTTTTGTCATACAGCCTAAATAGGGCAAGAATGAAAAAATTCAAGTCCGTTTTGCGCGAATAAGTTGGCTTCAACTGACGTCATAGCGATCATTGGCGGACTAACTTCCGAATAGCCGGCCACATCTCGCGCGCTGATTGAACACAGTGGTCCGCCTGCCAGGTTTCAACCGGATGATCAGGTCCGCAATAGCCATAGGCGGCTGCGATTGAAGGCATGCCGGCAGCTTTGGCGGCCTGAATGTCACGAATGTCATCGCCCACATACATGCAGCGTTCGATATCAAAACCGGCTTGTGATGCGGCATGCAGAAGCGGAAGCGGATGTGGTTTGGCGTGCGCAGTCGTATCACCGCAGACTAGGACGGCGCAATCATCCGCCAGACCAAGTGCTTGAACGATTGGTGCCGCCAAGTAGGTCACCTTATTAGTGACGATTCCCCACTTCATGCCTTCGGATTTGATTTGTGACAACAGCTCCGGCACTCCATCAAATAAGCTGGTATCGACTGTCATCGCCGCTTCATAGTCTTTCAAAAACTGTACGCGTGTCGCTTCGTATTCAGGATGGTCAGTCGCCATGTCCAATGCGCAGCGCAGCAAGCCGCGTGCACCAGCGGAAGCATAAGGGCGCAAAATATCGACCGGTAACGGTTCAAGGCCGCGACGCATGCGTTGCTTGTTTGCCGCAGCGGCTAAATCCGGCGCGGTATCTGCCAAAGTCCCGTCAAAATCAAACAAAACAAGTGCGCTCATTTGCGTGTTGCCATCAGGTAGTTGACGCTAGTGTCGTGATTCAGTGAATAGTGCTCGGTGATCGGGTTGTAACCCATGCCACGCATATCGACTGGTTCCAGTCCCGCATCACGGGTTGATGTGGCCAGTTCGCTCGGGCGGATAAAATTTTTCCAGCTGTGCGTGCCGCGTGGGAGCAGGCGCAAGATATATTCGGCACCCACAATTGCGAACATGAAAGATTTCGGATTTCTGTTGATCGTGGAAAAAAACACCCAGCCACCAGGTTTGACCAATGTCGAGCAGGCTCGAACGATGGATCCCGGATCAGGTACGTGCTCAAGCATTTCCATGCAAGTGACAATCTCGAATTGTCCTGGATGTTCTGCAGCCATGTCCTCGGCACTGATATTGCGGTAAGTCACCGGCACTCCTGATTCCAGTCCGTGCAATTTAGCGACTTTGAGTGATTTTTCGGCTAAATCGATTCCAGTGACTGTCGCACCGGCGACTGCCATGCTTTCTGCCAGAATGCCTCCGCCACAACCGATATCAATGACGTTTTTACCGGCGATCCCACCTGTAAGCTCTTTGATCCAATCCAGACGCAGTGGATTAATTGCGTGTAAAGGCTTGAATTCGCTGTTTGGATCCCACCAGCGCGAAGCCAATGCACTGAATTTATCGATTTCAGCCTGATCAACATTGCCGGAAGCAGGGGGAGTAGGGGTGTGTAGCGACATAAAAATCAGCTAATTCTTAAAAAGGCGGAAAATAGGGGTGTCAATCAAGATTGCATTAAATAGGCGGCAATCTGGGATGATTCTAAATCTTTAACGAAAACAAAAAAAGCAATAAAAAAGACCTCGCAAGCGAGGTCTTTTTGTCGATGTGAACAGTGCCTAGGCACTATTCACTAATCGTTAACAAGAATTACTTCTTGCTGCCGATGATTTCGACTTCAACGCGGCGGTTCTTGGCGCGACCAGCAGCTGTTTTGTTGTCAGCAACTGGGTTCGACTTACCTTTACCTTCCGTGGTCACACGGTTAGGATCGATACCTTTCGAAACCAAGTAGGCCTTAACTGCAGCAGCGCGACGCTGTGACAGCTTGATGTTGTAGTCAACCGTACCGATCGAGTCGGTGTAGCCAACAGCAATGATGGTCTCGAGCTTGATGGCCTGGGTCTGAGCGACAACCTGGTCAAGCAGCTTCTTGCCTTCTGGTTTGACGATAGCTTTGTCAAAGTCGAAGAGGGCTTCAGCTTTGATCGAAATCTTGTCAGCCATTGGGTTGGCAGCAACTGGCTTAGCAACGCCATCGCAACCCTGAGCACCCGTAGCAGGTGTCCAGAATGCATCGCGCCAGCAGAGCTCATTGGTACCGTTCTTCCAAATGAGCTCGTTTGAGCCGTTCTTCCAATTGTCTACCGTTTGCGCGGAAGCTGCGCCGGTTGCCGTAATGGCAGCAAAGGCGAGTGCCAGAGCGAATTTGGAGGGTTTGTTCATGTTTCTCCTCGTTTGAGCTTGAAGCTGGATAAGTGACTCGCAGCGAACCCCCGCCGCAAATAAAAAAATAAACCATTCAGAAAACAGGGCAAGTATATCAACACCCAGTGGCAACCTCAAAGAAATTACCAACATTGTTTCCTGCGTGCTGAACGAATCTTAAGGCATTTAGTGAACTTTTGTCTTTCTTATGGCGTCACAGGGGCATGGATATCAGCATTTCTACGTTTAAAGGCTGTTTCATGTTGGTTTTTGGCAACAAGCTGACTTGATTTGATCCTCAAGTGTCAGTTTTTTGCACCATTTACATTCGGACTCAATTGTGCTCAGTTTGAAGTGTCGAATTGATCCAGGTAGTCCGCCTTGCGGCTGATATATGACGCGAACTGTCATAGTTCACCAGTGTATACATATAAAGGGGGATTTCGCGCAACATACAAAGGCAGGGGTCGGTGTAGAATTCGAGGTTGACCTTTAGCCCCCGAACCGGGGTGATCAACCGCTGTCTTTTACCGCGAACTATATGGATTCCTTTGCCAAGGAAACTCTTCCGATCTCACTGGAAGAAGAAATGCGCCGCAGTTATCTCGATTACGCAATGAGCGTGATCGTCGGGCGCGCCCTCCCGGATGTCCGGGATGGTCTGAAGCCTGTGCATCGCCGCGTCTTGTATGCGATGCATGAATTGAATAACGACTGGAACCGCGCCTACAAGAAGTCCGCGCGTATCGTCGGTGATGTGATCGGTAAATACCATCCCCACGGCGACCAGGCTGTATACGACACCATCGTGCGTATGGCCCAGGACTTTTCCCTGCGCTATATGCTGGTTGACGGTCAGGGTAACTTTGGTTCAGTTGACGGTGACAGCGCAGCGGCGATGCGTTACACCGAAATCCGTCTGGCCAAAATCGCTCACGAGCTTCTTACCGATATCGACCAGGAAACCGTTGATTTCGGGCCCAACTACGACGGTAGCGAAAACGAACCGCTGTTGCTGCCGTCTCGGCTTCCCAATCTGCTGGTCAACGGAAGTTCGGGTATCGCCGTGGGTATGGCAACTAATATTCCCCCGCACAATCTGGCTGAGGTGGTGGATGGCTGTCTGTATTGCTTGCGCAATCCTGGTTGCTCGGTTGATGAGCTGATCGAACTGATCCCCGCACCCGATTTTCCGACCGGCGGCATCATTTACGGCATCGTTGGCGTGCGTGAAGGTTATCGCACCGGGCGTGGTCGCGTCATCATGCGCGCCAAAACCCACTTCGAAGATATGGAGAAGGGCAATCGACAGCAGATCGTGGTCGATGCCTTGCCTTATCAAGTCAACAAGAAGACTCTGCAAGAACGCATCGCCGAGCTTGTTAACGACAAGAAGATCGAAGGCATCTCCGATATTCGTGACGAGTCCGATAAGGACGGCATGCGTCTGGTCATCGAACTCAAGCGCGGCGAGGTACCGGAGGTTGTACTGAACAACCTGTACAAGCATACGCAGTTGCAAGACACGTTCGGCATGAACCTGGTTGCGCTGGTGGATGGGCAGCCTCGTCTGCTCAATCTCAAGCAGATGGTGGAATACTTCCTGTCCCACCGCCGCGAGGTTGTCACGCGTCGAACAGTATTCCAGTTGCGTAAAGCACGGGAACGCGGACATGTGCTCGAGGGCCTTGCCGTAGCGTTGGCCAATATTGATGAATTCATCGCGATCATCAAGGCTGCTCCGACCCCACCCGTTGCGCGTCAGGACTTGATGGACAAGGCATGGGATTCATCCCTTGTGCGCGAAATGCTGTCGCGTGCGGATGCGCAAGCGGTAGGCGGTCGCGCTGCGTATCGTCCTGATAATCTTCCGGATAAATTCGGTTTGCAAGGTGATGGTTTGTATCGCTTGTCCGAGACGCAGGCTCAGGAAATCCTGAACATGCGCTTGCAACGCCTGACCGGCCTTGAGCAGGACAAAATTGTTGGCGAATACAAGTCCGTCATGGATATGATTTCCGATCTGCTGGATATTCTGGCCAAGCCCGAGCGTATCACTGCGATCATCGGCGATGAACTACAGGCAATCAAGACCGAATTCTCGACCAACGCTAAGGATACCCGTCGCTCGGACATCGAACTGAATGCGACCGAGCTCGACACCGAGGATTTGATCACGCCTGCCGATATGGTCGTGACGCTTTCGCATGCCGGCTACATCAAGAGCCAGCCGTTGTCCGAGTACCGCGCGCAGCGTCGTGGCGGTCGCGGTAAGCAGGCTGCGGCGACTAAAGAAGACGACTGGATCGACCAGTTGTTCGTGGCGAATACCCACAATTATTTGTTGTGTTTCTCGGACCGTGGCCGTGTGTATTGGCTCAAGGTATGGGAAGTGCCGCAAGGTACGCGCAGCTCGCGCGGCAAGCCGATCGTCAATATGTTCCCGTTGGTCGACGGAGAGAAGATTACGGTCGTTCTGCCGATCAAGGAATTCAGTGATGTGCAGACCGTATTCATGGCTACCTCGCGTGGAACTGTGAAGAAGACCCCGTTGTCTGACTTCTCCAATCCTCGTAAGGCCGGCATTATCGCGGTCGACTTGGATGAAGGTGATTTCCTGATTGGAGCCGAACTGACAGATGGCAAGCATGATGTCATGCTGTTCTCGGATTCCGGAAAGGCCGTGCGTTTTGACGAGAACGATGTGCGTCCGATGGGACGTAACGCCCGCGGTGTCCGAGGTATGATGCTTGAGGAAGGTCAGTCCGTGATCGCGATGCTGGTGTCCGGAGACGAGTCGCAAACCGTGTTGACCGCGACGCAAAACGGCTTTGGAAAGCGTACGCCGATTACCGAATACACGCGTCATGGTCGTGGCACCAAGGGCATGATCGCCATCCAGACCTCGGCGCGCAACGGTAAAGTGGTTGGAGCTGTTTTGGCCAACTCCACGGATGAGATCATGCTGATTACCACCGGTGGCGTCCTCGTGCGTACACGGGTTGCCGAAATTCGCGAGATGGGTCGCGCCACGCAAGGCGTGACCTTGATCAATGTGGACGATGGCAGCATGCTCTCAGGTGTGCGTCGAGTCGTTGAAAGCGATGCGGATGGCGAAGATACCGAAAGCGATGTAACCGGAACGGACACCACCGACGAGTCCGCATCGGAATCCTGATATGACGACGCGCCCCTGGAATTTTTCTGCCGGGCCGTCGGCCATGCCAGAAGCCGTGTTGCAACAAGCCGCTGCAGAGATGCTTGATTGGCATGGCAGCGGTATGTCCGTGATGGAAATGAGCCATCGCGGCAAACAATTTGTTCAGATCTGCACTGAGGCTGAAGACGATTTACGTCGTCTGGTGGGGATTTCGGATGATTATGCGGTGTTGTTCATGCAAGGTGGCGCATCTGCAGAAAATGCCATCATTCCGATGAATCTGTTGGGTTTAAACCCGCAGCACAAGGCTGATTTTGTGTTGACCGGAATTTGGTCGGTCAAGTCACAGAAAGAATGTTTGCGATATGGTGATGCTCACATTGCCGCATCCGGTGGTGAAACGACGCAAATCAATGGCAAACAGTACGACCCCTGGACGTGGGTCCCGCCGTTATCGTCTTGGCAAGTGCGCAAAGACGCATCTTATTTGCATATCTGCAGTAATGAAACCATCGGTGGCGTCGAAACCATGGATTGGCCGAACACGGCTGATTTAGGCGCGCCCGGCGTGCCATTGGTGGTAGACGCCTCTTCACATTTTTTGTCGCGCCCTATGGATGTATCCAAAACCGGAATGATTTTTGCCGGTGCGCAGAAAAATGCCGGCCCGGCAGGCGTGACGATTGTGATCGTACGCCGTGACTTGATCGGACATGCTTTGCCGATTTGCCCCTCTGCGTTTAACTATGCCAATGTGGCTGCCGAACGCTCCATGTTCAATACGCCACCCGCCTATGCGATTTATATCGCCGGATTGGTATTCAAGTGGGTATTGCAACAGGGAGGAGTGGCGGCTCTCGAAAAGCAGAATATCGCCAAGGCGCAAGCGTTGTATGGCTTTTTTGATCGTAGCGATTTTTATCGAGTTCCTGTCGAAGTGTCTGCCCGCTCGCGCATGAATGCTCCTTTCTTTTTGAATGACGCATCGCTGGATGCCGAGTTTCTTAAAGGAGCCGAAGCGCGAGGCTTGATGCAGTTAAAGGGGCATAAGAGTGTCGGTGGAATGCGCGCCTCCATTTACAATGCGATGCCGATGGCTGGTGTCCAGGCATTGATTGATTACCTCAAAGATTTCGAGCGTACGCATGGATGAGTCATTACAAGCAAAGTTGATCCCTTTGCGGGATCGTATCGATCAGATTGATGCTGAAATTCTTGATCTGCTGAATCAGCGCGCCAAAACTGCGCAGCAAGTCGGCGAGGTCAAGCATGCTTTTCATGCCGAGGGGCCGGTGTTGCGCCCTGAGCGTGAATCTCAGGTGATTCGTCAGTTACAGGCAAAAAATCGCGGACCTTTTCCGTCTGAAGGGGTAGAGGCTGTCTGGACGCAAATCATATCCGGATGTCGCGGTCTTGAGCAGGCGTTGGCTGTTGCATTTCTCGGTCCGGTCGGTTCGTTCTCCGAGCAGGCTGCTTTGCTTCATTTTGGGCATGCCGTGACGGGCGTGCCATGTCCTTCGTTTGATGAGGTTTTCCGTTCTGTCGAAGCCGGAGCCGCAAATGTCGGTATGGTGCCCGTCGAAAATTCCACTGAAGGTGCTGTCAACCGCACGCTGGATCTGCTGTTGGGATCGCCCCTGAAAATCATCGGTGAGCGTTCGATTCCGATTCGTCATTGCCTGTTGGCATTGAATCCTGATTTGAATGGCGTGACGCGTGTGCTTGCGCATCCTCAGGCTTTGGCTCAGTGTCAGGGATGGCTTAGTCGCAATCATCCCAATCTGCCGCGTGAACCCGTATCCAGCAATTCCGAAGCCGCACGAATCGCGTCTCAGGATCCGACCGTCGCTGCGATCGCAAGCGATGCCGCAGCTGAAACCTGGGGCCTGAACATGATTGCCGCCGGTATTCAGGATGATCCGCAAAACCGCACCAGATTCCTTGCCATTGGCCATATCCCGACATTGCCGAGTGGTCGCGACAAGACCAGTTTGATTTTGGCTGTGCCCAATCGCGCCGGGGCAGTGTACGAGATGCTTTCCCCCTTATCCGAAAACGGAGTGTCGATGACGCGGTTCGAATCGCGTCCCGCACGCACCGGGCAATGGGAATACTACTTCTACGTCGATATCGAAGGACATTGCGAAGATGCGCGCGTTAAGAATGCGTTGACCGCACTCGAACAGAAGTGTGCATTCTTCAAGGTCTTGGGCTCTTACCCTGCGCAGTAATTCGCAATAAGGTTTTCAACTATGTCATCAAATCATTCGGCCCTAGTCGCGCCCTCGCACATCTCCGCTATCGCTCCGTATCAGGCGGGCAAGCCCATCGAGGAGCTGGCGCGCGAGTTCGGTATCGATCCCGCTGAAATCGTGAAGCTTGCTTCGAATGAGAATCCGCTTGGGATGCCACCCTCTGCTCAAAAGGCGGTGACTGCGGCGATTAATGGTTTAGGCCGCTATCCCGATCCTGCCGGCTTTGAACTGAAGCAGGCTTTATCGGATCGCTATGACGTCCCTCAATCCTGGTTGACATTGGGTAACGGTTCAAACGATATTCTCGAGCTTGTCGCGATGGCCTTGCTCGAACCGGGTACTTCCTGCGTGTATTCGCAGCATGCTTTTGTTGTCTACAAGTTGTCGACTCAGGCGCGTGGCGCCCGCCATATTGTTGTGCCGGCTCGCGAGTATGGTCATGACCTTTCGGCGATGCTTGAAGCGATTGATGATACAACTCGCCTGGTCTTTATCGCGAATCCGAACAATCCCACCGGTACTTACTTGTCCAATGCAGCACTCGAGTCATTTTTGGCAGAGGTTGCCAAGCGTCATGGCACACGAGTGACGGTTGTTCTGGATGAGGCATACAACGAATTTCTCGAACCTGAACTGCGTGTCGATAGCATCGGACTTGTCAAAAAATATCCGAATCTGTTGGTGTCACGTTCATTTTCGAAGGCATATGGACTAGCCGGTTTGCGTGTGGGTTTTGCCGTTGCCCAGCCGGTACTGACCGACTTGCTTAATCGTGTGCGTCAGCCTTTTAACGTGAACTCTTTGGCTCAGGCAGCTGCGATTGCAGCTTTGAAAGATCAGGATTTTCTTGCACGCAGTTTTGCGGTGAATCGCGACGGCAAAAAACAATTGCAGAATGCCTTCACTCAATTAGGCCTGAAGTTTGTGCCTAGCTTTGCGAATTTCGTTTTGGTGCATGTGGGTGATGCCGCTCGCATCAATCTCGAATTGCTCAAGCGTGGCGTGATCGTGCGTCCTGTTGCAGGCGACGGATTGCCTGAGTGGTTGCGTGTATCGATCGGATTGCCTGAGGAAAATCAGAAATTCATCGATGCGTTGACTGCAATTTTGAAAACGTCTCATAAATGAGCGCGCAGTCCCAACGCCCCATCGCACATGTCGACACATTAGCCATTGTCGGCGTTGGGTTGATCGGTGGTTCATTTGCTGCGGCTTGCCGCGAGGCGGGTCTGGTCAAGCGCATTCTGGGCGCGGGACGTCGTCCCGAAACCCTGGCTACTGCTGTAGAACTTGGATTGATCGACGAGGCAGTGAGTTTGAAAGAGGCTGCCGAGCGAGCTGATCTGATTTTCATCGCAGCTCCCGTTGGCGCTTTTGCGACAATTTTCAGCGAACTTGCCCCTTGGTTGAAGGCCGGCAGTTTATTGACCGATGGCGGCAGCACTAAACAAAATGTTGTCGATGCCGCGCGGCTGGGATTGAAGGATCGCATTGGTCAGTTTGTTCCCTCGCATCCTATGGCAGGATCGCATGAAAAGGGGCCGCAAGCAGCAGATGCCAATTTATATAAGGGGCGGCGCGTGATCTTGACCCCTTTGCCTGAAAATGACTCCAAAAGCGTCGAATTGATCAGAAACATCTGGCAAGGTTGCGGAGCCAAAGTTGTCTCACTTGAGCCTGCCCAGCATGACAAAGCGGTAGCTGCCGTCAGTCATATGCCCCACTGGATTGCCGCACTGTTCATGCAGCACATTATCCAGAGCGAAGATGTCGAGACCAAGCTGCAAACCGCCGGGACCGGTTTTCGAGATTTCACGCGTGTCGCGCAAGGCTCGGGTGAAATGTGGCGTGATATTTTCATCGCCAATCGCTCGGCGATGCTCTCCGAGATCGCAGCCTTTCGCAAGGTGCTGGATCGTGCCGAACAGGCTTTGCAAGAAAGCGATGAAGCCTGGCTGATGGATATGCTCGAAACTTCGGCGCATGCGCGTGCCAATTGGACGGGAAACCAGTCATGAGCCATCTGCCATTTTTGGACTTGCCCGCAGTCACCCGGGCTAACGGGACGGTGACGCTGCCGGGTTCTAAAAGTATTTCCAATCGCGTCTTGCTACTCTCGGCGTTAGCGGCGGGACAGACTCGCATCGACGGCTTGCTGCAGTCGGATGACACAAAAGTGATGCTTGCCGCTTTGCAGACGCTGGGTGTTCAGATTGAACGACATGCCAGTGATTCGGTTACGGTGAGCGGAGTCGAATCATTCCCTGTCAAGCAGGCAGATCTTTTTATGGGCAATGCCGCCACGGCGATTCGCCCATTGACTGCGGCGTTGACAGTCATGGGTGGTCATTACAAGTTGAGCGGTGTGCCGCGCATGCACGAGCGACCGATAGGTGATCTGGTCGACGGGTTGCGCGAAATGGGCGCTCAGATCGATTACCTTGGCCAAAACGGCTATCCGCCTTTGCAAATCAGTCCTGCTAAAGCCTTAATGGATCGCGTCAGCGTTCAGGGCTCTGTCTCCAGTCAGTTTCTGACTGCCGTGTTGATGTCCGCGCCGCTCGTTGTGGCCAAGACTGGGCGCGCCTTGACGATTGACGTTGTTGGCGATTTGATTTCCAAACCCTACATTGACATCACTCTGAATCTGATGATGCGATTTGGAGTGCGGGTTGAACGACATGGCTGGCAGAAATTTATCGTCGCTTCGGATAGCCGATATGTATCACCAGGGAGAATCTTCGTTGAAGGAGATGCTTCATCTGCATCGTATTTCCTGGCGCTTGGTGCGATCGGTGGTGGCCCTGTAAAAGTGATTGGTGTAGGGGATCAGAGCATCCAGGGCGACGTGGCTTTTGCCGATACGATCGAAGCAATGGGCGCCCAGGTCAAGCGCGACGGTTCATCTATCGAAGTCACTGGGATAAATGTTTCTGAAGGACAAAGACTGAAGTCTTTTGATGCGGATTTCAACCTCATCCCTGACGCCGCCATGACTGCGGCAGCACTTGCATTATTTGCCGACGGGCCGTGCACCCTTCGCAACATCGCAAGTTGGCGCGTCAAAGAAACTGATCGCATTCACGCGATGCAGACCGAATTGCGTAAATTGGGAGCCGAGGTTTCAAGCGGACCGGATTGGCTTCGTGTTTCGCCTATTGCCAAGGGGCAGTGGCACGACGCTGTGATCGATACATATGATGATCATCGCATGGCGATGTGCTTCTCGTTGGCCGCTTTTGGATCAGCTTCGGTCAGAATTATGGATCCAGACTGCGTCAGCAAAACCTTTCCGACATATTTCGATGTGTATCGGGATTTGACCAAATGACGCAACTTGCCCCGGTTATTACGATTGATGGTCCAACTGCATCAGGCAAGGGTACGGTGGCACACCGCGTCGCCTCCGCACTTGGATTTAGTGTGCTGGATAGTGGAGCACTATACAGACTGACCGCGTTATCGATACTGAATCAGCAGATTGACCCTGACGATGCAAATGCTGTTGCAGGTGCCGCTCAAGTCCTGCAGGTCGAGTTTCATCAGAACGGCGTGCGATTGGCTGGGCAAGAGGTGTCCGAGCTGATTCGTCAGGAGCAAGTCGGCAATCTGGCTTCTCGGATAGCTCCTAATCCGGCCTTGCGGGCTGCTCTGCTCGATAGGCAACGCGCTTTCAGGCGATTTCCCGGACTGGTGGCGGATGGTCGTGATATGGGTACGATTGTCTTTCCGGATGCGAAATTAAAAATATTCTTAGTTGCCAGTGCGGAGGCGCGCGCGCAGCGAAGATGTAACCAATTGATCGAAAAGGGAATTTCTGCTAATCTAGCAGACTTGCTTCGCGATATGCGTGAGCGGGACGCGCGTGATACGCGGCGTGCCGTCGCACCACTTGTTCCGGCGCAAGGCGCCCACACAGTAGATTCTTCCAACCTGACCATAGATCAAACTGTTCAGGCCATACTGGATCTCTGGCGTGCGTCGTTTTGATAGGTGCCTGTCAATCAAATGATTTGAATGCAGGTTTTTTAAACTCCACCTGATGTCCTTGCTGGCGGATGGTGTGTTACCCGGCTCTTTGAGCCATTTGGATCTTCTTTACATGTCAACTCAACAAACTTCAACCCAAGCCGGCGAAAGCTTTGCCGCACTGTTCATGCAGCACATTATCCAAAGCGAGGATGTCGAGACCAAGCTGCAAACCGCCGGGACCGGTTTTCGAGATTTCACACGTGTCGCGCAGGGTTCGGGTGAAATGTGGCGTGATATTTTCATCGCCAATCGCCCCGCGATGCTCTCCGAGATCGCAGCCTTTCGCAAGGTGCTGGATCGTGCTGAACAGGCTTTGCAAGAAAGCGATGAAGCCTGGCTGATGGATATGCTCGAAACTTCGGCGCATGCGCGCGCCAATTGGACGGGAAACCAGTCATGAGCCATGTGCCATTTTTGGACTTGCCCGCAGTCACCCGGGCAAACGGGACAGTGACGCTGCCGGGTTCTAAAAGTATTTCCAATCGCGTCTTACTACTCTCGGCGTTAGCGGCGGGACAGACTCGCATCGACGGCTTGCTGCAGTCGGATGACACAAAAGTGATGCTTGCCGCTTTGCAGACGCTGGGTGTTCAGATTGAACGACATGCCAGTGATTCGGTTACGGTGAGCGGAGTCGAATCATTCCCTGTCAAGCAGGCAGATCTTTTTATGGGCAATGCCGCCACGGCGATTCGCCCATTGACTGCGGCGTTGACAGTCATGGGTGGTCATTACAAGTTGAGCGGTGTGCCGCGCATGCACGAGCGACCGATAGGTGATCTGGTCGACGGGTTGCGCGAAATGGGCGCTCAGATCGATTACCTTGGCCAAAACGGCTATCCGCCTTTGCAAATCAGTCCTGCTAAAGCCTTAATGGATCGCGTCAGCGTTCAGGGCTCTGTCTCCAGTCAGTTTCTGACTGCCGTGTTGATGTCCGCGCCGCTCGTTGTGGCCAAGACTGGGCGCGCCTTGACGATTGACGTTGTTGGCGATTTGATTTCCAAACCCTACATTGACATCACTCTGAATCTGATGATGCGATTTGGAGTGCGGGTTGAACGACATGGCTGGCAGAAATTTATCGTCGCTTCGGATAGCCGATATGTATCACCAGGGAGAATCTTCGTTGAAGGAGATGCTTCATCTGCATCGTATTTCCTGGCGCTTGGTGCGATCGGTGGTGGCCCTGTAAAAGTGATTGGTGTAGGGGATCAGAGCATCCAGGGCGACGTGGCTTTTGCCGATACGATCGAAGCAATGGGCGCCCAGGTCAAGCGCGACGGTTCATCTATCGAAGTCACTGGGATAAATGTTTCTGAAGGACAAAGACTGAAGTCTTTTGATGCGGATTTCAACCTCATCCCTGACGCCGCCATGACTGCGGCAGCACTTGCATTATTTGCCGACGGGCCGTGCACCCTTCGCAACATCGCAAGTTGGCGCGTCAAAGAAACTGATCGCATTCACGCGATGCAGACCGAATTGCGTAAATTGGGAGCCGAGGTTTCAAGCGGACCGGATTGGCTTCGTGTTTCGCCTATTGCCAAGGGGCAGTGGCACGACGCTGTGATCGATACATATGATGATCATCGCATGGCGATGTGCTTCTCGTTGGCCGCTTTTGGATCAGCTTCGGTCAGAATTATGGATCCAGACTGCGTCAGCAAAACCTTTCCGACATATTTCGATGTGTATCGGGATTTGACCAAATGACGCAACTTGCCCCGGTTATTACGATTGATGGTCCAACTGCATCAGGCAAGGGTACGGTGGCACACCGCGTCGCCTCCGCACTTGGATTTAGTGTGCTGGATAGTGGAGCACTATACAGACTGACCGCGTTATCGATACTGAATCAGCAGATTGACCCTGACGATGCAAATGCTGTTGCAGGTGCCGCTCAAGTCCTGCAGGTCGAGTTTCATCAGAACGGCGTGCGATTGGCTGGGCAAGAGGTGTCCGAGCTGATTCGTCAGGAGCAAGTCGGCAATCTGGCTTCTCGGATAGCTCCTAATCCGGCCTTGCGGGCTGCTCTGCTCGATAGGCAACGCGCTTTCAGGCGATTTCCCGGACTGGTGGCGGATGGTCGTGATATGGGTACGATTGTCTTTCCGGATGCGAAATTAAAAATATTCTTAGTTGCCAGTGCGGAGGCGCGCGCGCAGCGAAGATGTAACCAATTGATCGAAAAGGGAATTTCTGCTAATCTAGCAGACTTGCTTCGCGATATGCGTGAGCGGGACGCGCGTGATACGCGGCGTGCCGTCGCACCACTTGTTCCGGCGCAAGGCGCCCACACAGTAGATTCTTCCAACCTGACCATAGATCAAACTGTTCAGGCCATACTGGATCTCTGGCGTGCGTCGTTTTGATAGGTGCCTGTCAATCAAATGATTTGAATGCAGGTTTTTTAAACTCCACCTGATGTCCTTGCTGGCGGATGGTGTGTTACCCGGCTCTTTGAGCCATTTGGATCTTCTTTACATGTCAACTCAACAAACTTCAACCCAAGCCGGCGAAAGCTTTGCCGCGCTGTTTGCAGAAAGTATCGAAAAACAGGACATGAAATCCGGCGAGGTTATTTCCGCCGAAGTCGTCCGTATCGACCACAATTTTGTGGTTGTGAATGCAGGTCTGAAATCAGAAGCCCTCATTCCCCTCGAAGAATTCCTGAACGATCAGGGCGAGCTTGAAGTCCAGCCGGGCGATTTCGTCTCGGTTGCAATTGATTCGCTCGAAAACGGCTACGGTGACACCGTGCTGTCCCGCGATCGCGCCAAGCGCTTGTCGGCTTGGCTGTCACTTGAACAGTCGCTCGAAAAGAACGAACTCGTCACCGGCACGATCACAGGCAAAGTCAAGGGCGGTTTGACCGTCATGACAGCCGGTATCCGTGCTTTCTTGCCCGGCTCGCTGGTCGATTTGCGTCCTGTCAAGGATACGACCCCGTTCGAAGGCAAGACCATGGAATTCAAGGTCATCAAGCTTGATCGCAAGCGCAACAACGTCGTATTGTCGCGTCGTGCAGTGCTTGAAGCCAGCATGGGTGAAGAGCGCCAGAAGTTGCTCGAAAACCTGCAGGAAGGTTCGGTTGTTCGCGGCGTAGTCAAGAACATCACCGATTACGGTGCGTTCGTCGACCTCGGCGGCATCGATGGCCTGTTGCACATCACCGACATGGCATGGCGCCGTGTACGTCATCCATCCGAAGTTCTGACGGTTGGCCAGGAAGTCGAAGCCAAGGTTCTGAAGTTCGATCAAGAGAAGAGCCGCGTCTCTCTGGGCGTCAAGCAACTGGGCGAAGATCCATGGGTGGGTCTCGCACGTCGCTACCCACAGGGCACTCGCCTGTTCGGTAAAGTTACCAACCTGACCGATTACGGTTCATTCGTTGAAGTCGAAGCCGGTATTGAAGGTTTGGTTCACGTGTCCGAAATGGACTGGACCAACAAGAACGTTGATCCACGCAAGGTCGTGACTTTGGGTGAAGAAGTCGAAGTCATGGTCCTCGAGATCGACGAAGACCGTCGCCGCATTTCGTTGGGCATGAAGCAGTGCCGCCAGAATCCATGGGAAGAGTTTGCCGCCAACTTCAAGCGTGGCGATAAAGTCCGTGGTGCGATCAAGTCGATCACCGACTTTGGCGTGTTTGTCGGCTTGGCTGGTGGCATCGATGGCCTGGTTCATCTGTCTGACTTGTCCTGGACCGAAACCGGTGAAGAGGCCGTTCGCAACTTCAAAAAGGGTGACGAACTCGACGCGGTCGTTCTCGGTATCGATACCGACAAAGAGCGTATTTCGCTCGGTGTCAAGCAACTCGAAGGTGATCCGTTCAATAACTTCGTTGCCACTTACGACAAGGGCGCTGTTGTTCCCGGTACCGTCAAGTCGGTCGAGCCCAAGGGTGCTGTCGTGACCCTGTCGCTGGACGTTGAAGGCTATCTGCGCGCATCCGAAATTTCTTCGGGTCGCGTTGAAGATGCAACCACTGCAATCAAGGTCGGTGACAATATCGAAGCCATGATCATCAACGTCGATCGCAAAGCGCGCTCGATCCAGTTGTCGATCAAGGCACGTGACAATGCCGAGACCGCAGATTCGATGGCACGTCTTTCCGAAGCCAGCGCTTCGTCGGGCACAACCAATTTGGGCGCTTTGCTCAAGGCCAAGCTCGATCAGGCTCGTGACACTGAATAATCACGGTGACCAAGTCTGAACTGATTGCTGCACTGGCGGCGCGCTACTCTCAGCTGACCGCCCGTGACACCGACTATGCCGTCAAGACCGTTCTTGATGCAATGACCCAGGCACTTGCCGAAGGTCAACGCATCGAAATTCGCGGTTTTGGCAGTTTTTCGTTGTCTGAACGTGCGCCGCGTATCGGTCGCAATCCCAAGTCTGGTGAGCAAGTGATGGTGCCCGGCAAACAGGTGCCTCACTTCAAAGCCGGCAAAGAGTTGCGCGAACGTGTGGATTTGAACGCTGACGAAAGTGAGCAAGTCGTGAATCGGGCAGTGGGCTAAAATCCTCTTGCTTTGATATAAACCGCCTTCAATGGCGGTTTTTTTATGGAGGATCGGGCCAGACCGCTTACAATCTTCTTTTGCATACGGGAGAGAATTCATGCGTTATCTTGTCTGGGCATTACGACTGATCGTCTTTGTCGTTGTTTTGATGTTTGCGCTTAAAAACACCGAAGCCGTTAAGGTCGTTTTCTACGCGGATAAAGGAATAGATAACGTACCCCTGATCGTCGTGATGTTGTCGACTTTTGTCCTGGGTACTTTGTTTGGCTTGTTGCTTACTGTGCCTGCATCGTTAAAGCGACGCCGCGAAGTCGCCAGATTGCGCAAAGAGATTGATCGAATCCAAGAGGCGGTCAATCCCGGAGCCGCGGCGAAACTGGCGGCCGCTGAGGCGGTTGTTCCGCTGTCACCCCTTTGATTTGTTTTTTCGGAATAGACGCACGTGGATTTTGAGTCCTGGTGGTTGATATTTTTGCCTTTGCTGTTCGGTCTGGGGTGGATTGCCGCCCGTTTTGACATTAAACAGATGCTTTCCGAAACGCGCAATTTGCCTGATTCGTACTTTCGGGGATTGAATTTTCTGCTCAATGAGCAACCCGATCGCGCGATCGACGCATTTGTCGAGGTCGCCAAGCTTGATCCCGAAACGACCGAGCTGCACTTCGCCCTCGGTAGTTTGTTCCGTCGTCGCGGAGAGATGGAGAGAGCGATACGCGTTCATTTAAGTTTGCTTTCACGCGCAGATTTACCGGTGGCTCAGCGTGAACATGCTCAGCATGAGTTGGCGCAGGACTATCTCAAAGCCGGTATGCTCGACCGTGCAGAAGAAACGTTTGCTTTACTAAAGGATACGAGCTTTGCCTTGCCTGCATTGCGTGCTTTGATTCGGATTTATGAGTCGGAGCATGATTGGCCGCGTGCCATTGAGGCAGTGGATAGTTTGCGCAAACTTATCGATGAGCCAGTGCCCCAGCTTGTGCATTATTACTGTGAGCTTGCCCAGTCGGCCATGTCGGCAAAGACTCCCGACATCGAGCGCGCCAAGCAGGCTTTGTCGGTTGCCAAGCGTGCGGCTAATGCTCAACAGGGCGTCCAAGCAGGTGCGTCTCATGTGCGGGTTGCGATGTTAAGTGCGATGATTGCAGCCTCCCAGCAGGATTTTGACGCTCAGCGCAAGCAACTCTTATCAGTGTTGACTGAGGCTCCCGAGTTTGTTGGCCTGGTTGCCAATGATTTGTTGAACAACTTTATACAGGCCGGACAATCCGAAGAAGGCCTTGAGATTTTGCTTGGACATTACGAGCAACACCCCTCGCTTGACTTGTTCAATGTGGTGTTTCGTGCCGCACGAACTCAGAGGGGAACGGCTTTTGCCTGGAGTTTTGCGCGTAGCGCATTGCAGTCTCATCCGTCTTTGCTGGGTTTGGATCGATTGCTGGAGGTTGAGCTTGCGCAAGCCGCAGAAGGTCAGGCTCAGGTTGAGCGCCCTTTAAGTGCGGATGACATGGGTTTGTTGCGTCGATTGATTCAAAAGCATACGCAGCGATTGGATCGCTATTCCTGCCGTGCTTGTGGATTTCAGGCGCGTCGTTTTTATTGGCAGTGTCCGGGTTGCAATGCCTGGGAAACATACAAGCCACGTCGATTAGAAGAACTTGAATGAGTACTTTTCCTAAAGAAGCCGTTTCCAAGGCCCGCGTATTGGTTGTGGGCGATGTCATGCTTGATCGTTATTGGTTTGGCGAGGTCGAGCGCATTTCGCCCGAAGCGCCTGTACCGGTCGTCCATGTGGCCAAGCGGGAAGATCGGCTCGGCGGAGCGGCAAACGTTGCGCGTAATGTGGTGTCACTTGGCGCGAAAGTCACTCTGGCCGGTGTCGTCGGTCAAGACGAGGCTGGCGCTAAGGTTCGCGAACTATTGACTCAAGCCGGCGTGCAAACGCATTTGGTTGCGGATCCCCATCATCCGACCACATTGAAAATGCGCGTGTTGGGTCGTCAGCAACAATTGTTGCGAATCGATTTTGAAGAAAAGCCCGATACGACTTTGATAGACAGAATGCGCGATGAAATCTCGCCACTTTTGGATCAACATGATGTTGTTGTGTTGTCCGATTACGCAAAGGGCGCTTTAGCCAAGGTTGAAGATTTGATTGAAATGGCTCGAGCCAAAAATCTCCCCGTTCTGGTTGATCCCAAAGGCAGTCATTATGGACGGTACCGTGGCGCGACACTCGTCACCCCCAATCGCAGCGAAATGCAGCAGGCAGTTGGTCAATGGCAAAGCGAGGACGATTTGCAATCGCGAGCGCAGAAGCTTCGCGATCAACTGAGTCTCGAAGCGTTGCTGGTGACAAGGTCCGAACAAGGCATGACATTGTTCACCGGCCATGGTCGAGACCATGTGGACGCACAGGCGCATGAAGTGTTTGATGTTTCCGGGGCGGGCGATACGGTGCTTGCGACTTTAGCGGTGATGCGCGCATGCGGTATGGATTGGCCGCAAGCGATGCGCTGGGCCAATCGCGCTGGGGGTATCGTAGTGGGTAAACTAGGAACATCCATCGTGACACAGGAGGAATTGGCATGATTATCGTGACCGGAGCAGCCGGCTTTATCGGCAGTAACATTGTTCGCGGTTTGAATCGTCGCGGCATCAACGATATTCTCGCCGTGGATGATCTGACTGATGGCGACAAATTCATTAATCTGGTGGGTGCGCAAATCGCCGATTACATGCATAAGGACGAGTTTCGCGCACGCGTGCTTGCGGGGTCGCTTAATTCAGTGCGGGCGGTGTTTCATCAAGGTGCCTGTTCGGATACGACTGAACGCAACGGACACTTCATGATGGATAACAACTATCGTGTGACGCTTGAGCTGTTCGAATTCTGTCAGTCTAAAAAGGTCCCTCTGATCTATGCCTCGTCTGCAGCGGTGTATGGCCCGGGCCCAGTCTATGTCGAAAATCTTGTTAACGAAAATCCATTGAATGTTTATGGCTATTCGAAGTTTTTATTCGACCAGGTTTTGCGCGCCCGCATGGGCTCGCTTACCGCCCAGGTAGTGGGACTGCGTTATTTCAATGTCTACGGACCCCATGAGCAACACAAGGGTCGGATGGCATCGGTTGCTTTTCATAACATGAATCAGTTTATCGCCGAAGGCCATGTCAGACTGTTTGGCGGTTGGGATGGTTATGCAGATGGCGGTCAGACGCGCGACTTCATTCACGTGGATGATGTAGTTGATGTCAACCTTCACTTTCTGGATCATCCCGGGACGTCGGGAATTTTCAATTGCGGAACGGGTCGAGCACAACCGTTCAATGATGTCGCGGCATCGGTTGTCAACACCATGCGCAGCTTGCGCGGTGAATCGACATTGTCCTTGCCCGAATTGGTGGCGCAGGGATTGCTGCGTTACATCCAGTTTCCGGATGATCTGAAAGGTCGCTATCAAAGTTACACGCAGGCTGACGTCACTCAGTTGCGTGCGGCGGGGTTCACCAATCGAATGCGTGATGTTCAAACGGGCGTGTCCGAATACGTCCGCGCACTGCATTCAAAATAGCCTGTTCAATCCACTCGTAAAGTTGCGAGTGGATCTTCCGTTGCGCCGTCCTGTGCACGCGACACCATAATCTTCAACATAGCGCTTACGATGACCCTTGCCATCCGGTGAGGGCCGAGTCGTCATCTTCGCAGGAGCGCTATGAATCCATTTCTTTACGATACCGTCGCCAAGCCCTTGTCCGAGTCCGGTTTGGCTTTATTGTCACATCGTGTCAAGTCACGTCGGGCTGGGGTGATTGCTTTAGTGGCCGCTGCCGGGATGAGTTCATTTTCGGCGCAAGCGCTTGATGTGAACGTCGCAACGCAGTCGGAATTGCAAACGATCAAAGGAGTGGGGCCTCGCACCGCCCAGATCATTGTGCAAGAGCGCCAGCGAGCCGGAAATTTCGAATCGCTGCAAGATCTGTCTGAGCGTGTTCGCGGCATTGGTCTTAAAAAACTCCAAGCGATGCAACAAGCCGGCCTTGCGGTGAATGTGAAGCCGGGTCAGCGAAATCGAGCCCCGCAAGTCAAGGGGACGCCAGCGTTGGAGCGAGTAGATCCGATTGTGACGGATGTGGATTGAACATGCTTCGCTGAGATTTCGTCTTTCGAAATTTAAATGAAATCCCTTGAATGTCTAGGGTTTAGTGACTGCTAACCGACAAATGCCGGCTCTTTTTAGTATGATCTTCAGTTATGGATACATATAAAACACTGCAGGATACAGTCGGAAACACGCCTCTTGTGCGCTTGCAGCGCCTGCCGGGCGCTGTTGGCGCGCCTCGCGGAAACGTCATTCTCGGAAAGCTCGAAGGCAATAATCCCGCAGGTTCGGTCAAGGATCGTCCTGCGCTTGCCATGATTCTGGGTGCCGAGTCCCGCGGCGAGATCAAGCCGGGTGACACGCTGATCGAAGCCACCAGCGGTAATACCGGGATTGCGTTGGCGATGGTAGCAGCGATTCGCGGCTATAAGATGATTCTGATCATGCCGGACAATTTATCGGTAGAGCGTCGCGCCTCGATGGCGGCCTATGGCGCAAAATTGATTTTGACCCCTGCAAGCCAAGGCGGCATGGAATATGCCCGAGACCTTGCGACCGCTATGCAGGCCCGCGGTGAAGGCAAGGTGCTGGATCAGTTCTCCAATCCGGATAATCCTCTGGCACATTTCAAGACAACGGGTCCTGAACTCTGGGATCAGACACAAGGGCGAATCACGCATTTTGTCAGCGCAATGGGGACTACGGGAACCATCACGGGTGTGTCACGCTATTTGAAGTCGCGCAATCCGGATATTCGAATCATCGGTGCACAACCGACTGAAGGCTCTCAAATCGCAGGGATCCGTAAGTGGCCCGAGGCTTATTTGCCGTCGATTTATGATCCGAGTCTAGTTGACCAAATCGAATTGATTGACCAGAAGGATGCCGAAAACATGGCTCGTAGGTTAGCCGCCGAAGAAGGAATATGCGCGGGAGTGTCTGCGGCCGGCGCATTGGTTGCCGCAATGCGTATTGCGCAGACGGTGAGCAATGCAACGATCGCCTTCATCGTATGCGATCGAGGTGATCGCTACCTCTCGACCGGACTGTTTGACGAACGTTAATTCCGCTTGGAAAGTGCCGCTGCGAGATCGGCGACCGATGCTGCATAAAAGTAGCTGCGGTTGTATTGCGTGATCGTGAAGAAGTTAGGCGTGGCGACTCTGAATTCAGTTGTGCCTGCGGCCTCTTCAGGCAGATCGATCACACCTAGCCCCATGTACATCCATGAGGGTGGTTTGTCTGCAGAACGGGACTTGGGCTGGGATCCGGAGTCGATCACGCTTGATCCGGCAGCTTTTAGCTGCGTCCAGTCCAGAGTTGGCTTCAAGCCACCATCGACCAGTTTGCCGGGATTCGACGGTAATTTGACAGGAGCAAACACCGGAATGCCCGGTTGCCAGCCATGCTCGACCAGAAAATTTGCAACGGACAGAATTGCATCATCAAAGTTGTTATTCAGGTCGACATTGTTGCGGCCTTGTGCGCTGACGGCAAATAACTTGATGCTCGTTGGCATGAATTGCGGAATACCGACAGCACCTGCAAAAGATCCTTTCAATGTGCGCGCGTCGACCTTGCCTTTCTGGTCCAGCTCGATCAGATCGGCCAGTTGATTGCGAAACATTTCGATTCGATCCGGGCGATTCGGGTCGGGATAATCAAAGGCCAGCGTTGTCAGGGCATCCAGTACCCGGAAGTTTCCCTGGTTTCGTCCAAATCCCGTTTCGACGCCGATAATGGCGGCAATGATTTCTTTGGGCACGCCATATCGGGCGGATGCGCGATTCAGCTCAGCCTCGTACTCTTGCATGAATTGTTTACCTTGAGAAATCCGCACAGGTTCGACAACCCGTCCACGATAGGTTTGCCAACTGCGCAGGGGACGCTTTTGTCCCGGGGCGGGCGGTGCGAGCAGTCTATAGACAGTCGGGTTGTAGCGGGCTTCAGCCAACAGTTTTTGTACCTCGGCCTCGTTCAGTTTGCGCGAAACTGCCAAATCATGACCGAACTGTTCGATTGCTTCGCGCTTGGGTGCGAGACCTTGTCCGGTCGATTTAGAATCTGTCGAAACGGTGTTTTTAGCGTTGCTGCCCGCATCCTTTGATTTGGATTGATTCGTGGCCGGTGGTGTTGATGTTGAGCCGGATGCGCCGGTCGCGCTTCCGGACGCAGAATCGGATGTGGTTGAGCAAGCCGCGAGCATTGAGCTTGCAAGAATGATTTGTACAAAACGCCAACGGAGTGACATAATTTTTCCTATGCAGACACTCTATATTACCCACCCGACGTGCCGATTGCACGAAATGGGAAATTGGCATCCCGAGTCGCCGGATCGTCTGGATGCCATTTCGGATCAGATGCTGTCTAGCGGCATTGCCCAGTTCGTGCACGAATTGAATCATTTCAAGCCTGCATCCCGTGAGGCGTTGACTCGCGTGCATACAGAGGCATATCTGGATAGCCTCGAGAATGATTCTCCGGTATCCGGTATGCATGAGATCGATCCAGACACCTTGATGAACTCGCATACGTTGGAGGCAGCCAAGCATGCGGCGGGTGCAGTGATTGCCGGAGTGGATGCGGTGATGCAACAGGAAGCGAAAACCGTGTTTTGCAGTGTGAGGCCTCCGGGACATCACGCAATGCCGGATCATGCAATGGGGTTTTGTTTTTTGAACAACATTGGAATCGCTGCGGCGCACGCGATGACTGTTTATGGAATCAAACGATTGGCGATTATTGACTTCGATGTCCATCATGGCAACGGAACCGAAGCGATGTTTGCCGACAATCCGGGTGTATTGATGTGCAGTTTTTTTCAGCACCCGTTGTTTCCCAATACCGGTGCGCAATCGCGCTCCGATAATATGGTCAACGTGCCGGTCCCCTCGTATACGGATGGAGAGGCCATCCGTGACCTGGTGCGCAACCGGTGGATCCCCAAACTTGAGGCGCATCGACCCGAGTTGATTCTGATTTCGGCTGGGTTCGATGCCCATCGCGAAGACGATATTGCTCAACTCAGACTGGTTGAGTCGGATTACGCCTGGATTACCGAGCAGCTGGTGCAAATCGCCGACAAATATGCGGGCGGTCGTGTCGTGAGCACTCTCGAAGGCGGTTACAACCTCTCCGCATTAGGCAGGAGTGTTGTGGCCCACATCAGGGCACTATCGCAACTTTAGTGATGAATTCCCTGAATTTAGGGATTTTTGATGTCAATTAGCCTCTGAGCGAACGAAATTTTCTCGGAGAGGTAGAATGGCGTATTGAAGATTTTTTGATATGGGTCGATTCCTCAGGGGTCGAGCTTTTTTTATATTTGGAGATCGCTGGATGAAGGTGCTTGTGCCTGTTAAGCGCGTCGTTGATTACAACGTGAAAGTGCGCGTCAAGTCGGATCAGTCGGGTGTGGATATCGCAAACGTCAAGATGTCGATGAACCCGTTTGATGAAATCGCTGTGGAAGAGGCTACCCGTCTCAAAGAGAAGGGTTCGGCCACGGAAGTGATTGCAGTATCTTGCGGCGTAGCCCAATGCCAGGAAACCTTGCGTACGGCGATGGCCATTGGTGCCGATCGCGGTATTCTGGTTCAGACCGATGTCGATCTTCAGCCGCTTGCCGTTGCCAAGTTACTGAAGGTTTTGGCCGAGAAAGAGCAGCCCCAGTTGATCATTTTGGGCAAGCAGGCGATCGATGACGATGCCAACCAGACCGGTCAGATGTTGGCTGCCTTGCTGGGCTGGTCGCAAGCGACATTCGCAAGCAAGGTCGAACTGGGCGATGGCGTCGCGCGCGTGACGCGTGAAGTCGATGGCGGCCTGGAAACCCTTGAACTCAAACTGCCTGCGATCATCACTACGGATTTGCGCCTGAACGAGCCGCGCTATGTGACGTTGCCCAACATCATGAAAGCCAAGAAAAAACCGCTCGATACGGTATCGCCTGCTGATTTAGGTGTGGACGTCACCCCGCGCCTGAAGACGCTGAAGGTTGCCGAGCCTGCAGCACGCTCGGCCGGTGTGAAGGTGCCTGATGTCGCGGCATTGGTCGATAAACTCAAGAACGAAGCGAAGGTGGTCTAACCATGTCAGTACTTGTCATTGCAGAACACGATAACGCCCAGCTCAAGGGCGCAACCCGTAACGTTGTGGCAGCCGCTGCACGTATCGGTGGTGATATCCATGTGCTGGTTGCAGGAGCGAACGCTCGTGCAGCCGCGGACGAGGCCGCTAAAATTGCCGGTGTGTCGAAAGTATTGCTTGCCGACTCTCCAGTCCTTGCTGACGGTCTGGCCGAAAACGTTGCGGACCAGGTCCTCGCGCTGGCCGGTGGTTACAGCCATATTTTGTTTGCGGCAACTGCCTCGGGTAAAAACGTATCTCCACGTGTAGCCGCACGCCTGGATGTTGCACAAATCTCTGAAATCGTTGCCGTCGACGCGCCCGATACGTTCCAGCGTCCGATTTATGCAGGCAACGCTATCGCCACGGTCCAGTCGACAGATCCCGTCAAGGTGATTACTGTCCGTACGACTGGTTTTGACGCTGCTGCCGATGGCGGTAGCGCTGCAGTCGAGGCTGTGACTGCGGTTGCCGGCGCCGGCTTGTCGACCTTTGTGGGTCGCGAAGTCGCCAAGAGTGATCGTCCCGAGTTGGCAGGCGCACGCGTAGTCGTGTCTGGTGGCCGTGGAATGGGTAGTGCCGAGAATTTCAAAATTCTGGATCCTTTGGCTGACAAGCTGGGTGCAGCGTTGGGTGCATCGCGTGCGGCTGTTGATGCAGGCTATGCGCCCAATGACTGGCAGGTCGGCCAGACCGGCAAGATCGTTGCTCCCCAGTTGTATGTGGCAATCGGTATTTCCGGCGCTATTCAGCATTTGGCCGGCATGAAGGACTCTAAAGTCATCGTTGCAGTTAACAAGGACGCAGAGGCACCGATTTTCGGTGTGGCCGATTATGGTCTCGTGGCAGATTTGTTCACGACTGTACCCGAGCTCGTATCCGCGCTTTAAATCCCTGATGAGAGCGTAACGCGCTCACCGGGTATGGCAAACCCCCTGATTTTGGATCTTGACGTCCAGTATCAGGGGGTTTGTATTTTGTCATCCGGATGTCAGTGTTTTGTATGTTGCAGGTAGTACGATTAAGCGATTGAATCCTCCGAATCGATATTCAGATTAACCATTCAAATTTAAAACCATGACCTATCGCGCCCCTGTACCCGATTTCAGATTTGTTTTCGAACATATTGCAGGTATGCCTGATTTGCTGAAGCTGCCTGCATTTTCCTCTATTGAGTCGGATCTGATAGACGCAGTGCTGGAAGAAAACGCACGATTCACCTCTGAAGTCGTTGCGCCAACTAACCGGATTTCAGATCTCAATTCGCCCAAGTATGACAATGGCACTGTTCAGATGCCCGAAGAGATTCATAAAGCCTTCGGACATTTCGTCGAGGGTGGCTGGCAAGGCCTGCGTCATCCGGAGAAATGGGGTGGTCAGGGATTGCCCCGATTACTAGCAACCGCTACAACCGAAAATCTGTACGCAGCGAACGTGGCCTTCTCACTTTGTCCCATGCTGACTGATGGTGTGATTGAGGCTTTGCTTTTGTCCGGTTCTGATCAGGTTAAGCAGCGCTATATCGAGCAACTGGTTTCGGGACAATGGACCGGGACAATGAATCTGACTGAATCTCAGGCGGGTTCCGATCTGTCCATGGTCAAAGCGCGGGCCGTGCCGCAACTCGATGGCACCTACCGTGTTTTTGGACAGAAAATTTTTATTACGTTTGGCGAGCATGATCTGGCGGAAAACATCGTTCATCTGGTGCTGGCGCGTACGGCGGGTGCCCCTGAAGGCGTTAAAGGCTTGTCTCTATTTGTCGTGCCCAAGTTTTTGGTGAATGAAGACGGTTCTCTCGGGGCCCGAAACGACGTGTTTTGCGCTTCACTCGAACATAAGCTTGGCATACATGGCAGTCCGACTGCGGTGCTGCTGTTTGGTGATGACAAGGGCGAGGTCGGGGCGGGGGCGATCGGCACCCTGGTTGGCGAGGAGAACCGCGGGCTGGAGTATATGTTCATCATGATGAACGCCGCGCGCTTTGCCGTAGGAGTGCAGGGCATCGGCGTCAGTGAAGCCGCTACGCAAAAGGCGCTGGCTTACGCGCGCGATCGTATACAGAGCCGTGCGGTCGAGGGGTCCTCGGGCCCGGTTGCGATTGCTCAGCATCCCGATGTTCAGCGCATGCTCTTGACCATGCGATCCTTGACTGAAGCGACGCGTTCAATTGCCTGTGTAGCCGCGCAGGTGGGCGATCTGGCTGAAGACCACCCAGATGCGCACGTTCGTAAAAGCAATCAAGCGCTTTACGAATACCTCGTTCCAATTGTGAAAGGTTTCTCGACCGAATGCTCGCTTGAAGTGTCCTCACTGGGCGTGCAAGTGCACGGCGGCATGGGCTTTATAGAAGAAACAGGTGCTGCCCAGTTTTATCGCGATGCTCGAATTTTGACGATCTATGAAGGCACAACGGCGATTCAGGCCAATGATTTGATTGGACGCAAAACGGTGCGTGATGGCGGTGCGGTTGCAGGTTTCCTGGCCGACTCGATTCAGGAGACGATTGACCAGTTGTCCACTGCCATGGCGACTGCGAATCAGGAGCATCAAGCGGCCATCGATTTGATCAAGACTCAGTTGTCGCTGGCTTTGGGCTCGTATCGTACCGCTGTGCGTTATGTTCTCGAGAATACCAAATCCGATACGCGCGCGGTCTTTGCGGGCAGTGTGCCTAATTTGATGCTGACCGGTTATGTTTTGGGCGGCTGGCATATGGCACGAGCCGCCTTGGTCTGTGTTGATCCTGCAAACGTATCAGACGGATTCATGCAGAATAAGCTCGCAACGGCTGTTTTTTATGCCGGCCATATTTTGCCCAGAGTGCAGGCGCAACTTGCCGCAATGCAGGCTGGTGCCATGGTGATGCAGTTTGCGACACATTCCGACCTGGTGGCGGGTTGAGTAATTGGCCCAAAATCGAAAAATAAGCATATGATTAAAGAGTCTTAAAGCAAAATGATTTTGCCTTGAATACATGACAAAATCGGATATACCGATTCTTAGCTGGAGATAACCATGGCAACACTTCGTTTGGGCGATACCGCCCCTGATTTTGAACAGGATTCTTCCGTTGGCCGCATTCGTTTTCATGAATGGCTAGGGGATAGCTGGGGTGTACTGTTTTCGCATCCTGCCGATTTCACCCCTGTATGCACGACCGAGTTGGGGATGACCGCCAAGTTGTCCAATGAGTTTGCGCAACGTAACGTCAAGGTTATTGCCTTGTCCGTCGATAGCGCAGCTTCGCATAACAAGTGGATCCCCGATATCAACGAAACCCAGCATACGGAAGTTCATTTTCCGATTCTGGCTGATGAGGACCGTAAAGTTTCCACGCTTTACGACATGATTCACCCCAATGCCAATGCAACATTGACGGTTCGCTCGGTGTTCATCATCGACCCTTCCAAAAAGGTTCGCCTGACATTGACCTATCCTGCCAGTACCGGTCGCAATTTCAACGAAATCCTGCGTGTGATCGATTCTCTGCAATTGACCGACCATTATTCAGTCGCCACACCAGTCAATTGGGAAGACGGCGACGATGTCATCATCGTCCCATCTCTTAAAGACGAGGCGATCATCAGCAAGAAGTTTCCGAAAGGCTACAAGGAAATTCGCCCATACTTGCGCATCACGCCTCAGCCTAATAACTGATTCGGTTTGGACATCGGACTTGCGGCCAAGCAAGTCCGACTGTCTGATCAAGGCAGTATGGCGTCCAGGCTCGAATTCACTTCGATCAGTACAGGCTTGTCGCTTGCCAGAGCTGACCGAATGATCTGATCGATGTGATCTTTATTTGTGATGCGTACGGACTCCATTCCGAAGCTGCGTGCCATGTCGTGAAAATCCGGATTGAACAAGCTTGTGCCGCTGACGCGACCCGGATAGCCTCTTTCCTGATGTAACCGGATCGATCCATAAGAACCATTGTTCGAAACAATGAAAACAATCGGTAACTGTCGTTCGACGGCGAGAATCATTTCGTTGCCAGTCATCAGAAAGCCGCCATCCCCGACCATGCAAACCGTTTTTCGTGAAGGCTCGCGCATTGCGCAAGCCAGTGCGGCAGGCGTGCCGTAACCCATGGCGCCCGCAAGCGGTGCCATCAGGCGCTGACCGGTTTTGAAACCGAAGTGACGATAAACTGGTGCGGCGAAAGTGCCCGCATCCAGGCAAATCGTCGTCCCGCTTGACGCAAGGTTCGCCACCGAACGAACCACCTCGGTAAAGTTGACGCCTTTTTTAGGTTCTTTGTTTGGCCAGGCTGCCCAGGTTTGCGCATGCTGGCGCAGTGTGGCGATCCATTGCGCTCTCGCGTTCGACAGTGCGGGCGCCGCAGTTACGGTCAGTGCTTCAACCAGCTCGACAGGGTCGCAAACCAGAGGGTAATCGGCTACGGTATCGAAATTGACGATGCGCGAATCCGGATAACAATGCAAAAATGGTTGCGTGGTTTGGGCGTATTGTGGAAACGAATAGTTTTGCGTCGTGATGTCACCCAGTCGTGTTCCTAAAGCAATGATGAAATCGCTTTCGGCGAGCGTCTTCATTTGCGCGCCTGGATTCGACAGCCCCAGATCGCCTACGAAAAGTGGGTCTTGGTTGTCGTAAATATCATGGCGACGGAAGGAAACAAGAACGGGTAAGTTCCAGTGATGCGCAAAGGCCTTAAGCGCTTCACGGCCACCAGGACGGTCGAACATCCCACCGGCGATGACTACCGGTTTGTTTGCGCGGGCCAGGCGCAGCGTAATGTCGGCCATGACAGATGCATTAGGCAGGCCACAGACCTGGGGATGATTCTTGAAAGCGGGTTTTTCGACGGTTTGCTGTTGAATGTCTTCGGGAATCACAAGCACGACCGGTCCCGGGGTGCCTGAAGTTGCCATGCGGATGGCTTTAAATGCGGCCTCACCCAGTTCATCAGGGGTCCGACATTCGAAAACCCACTTTGCGATCGAGCCGAACATTTTTTGGTAATCGATTTCCTGAAACGCTTCGCGTCGCAGATCGCGAGCGGCAATCTGACCGACGATCAAAATCATGGGTACCGCGTCTTGCTGGGCGGTATGAACAGCAATCGCCGCATTTGAAGCACCCGGTCCGCGACTGACCAGGGCAACGCCCGGACGGCGCGTCAGACGCCCATCCGCAACAGCCATATAGCCTGCGCCCCCTTCATGGCGGCAGGTCACCACATCGATTTGCGGAAAGTCCACGACTGCATCGAGCAGTCCCAGATAACTTTCCCCCGGAACTAGAAACACCCTGTCCATGCCGTGATCGGCGAAAACCTGAAAAAGAGCATGGCTGGAAGTGTAGTTTTTCATTGAACGCTGCCTCTGAGATCGTTATTTTTTGAAGGCTAAAAATAGCACGTTCGCGAGGTCGATGCCCCTGTGGGCGTAGCAATATGGTCTTAAAAAACAACAAAACAGAGACTGTGCTTGCAAACAGTACTGTATCCATGTACAGTACTGTTTATGGATACAGTTCATCCAAAAAGTTTTGTCGGTTTAGGGTCCGACTAACCACCTCCTTCCCTTCGGGGAGAGGTGGGTCTAACAAAAGCACGATAAATGAACAAAGGGAGCCACACCATGCAACGCGAACTTCGTCACACCTACTCATTGTCCTTTGCAAATATGTCTGAAAACAAGCATTTTGCCGAAACTGGCAACACCACCGGGTCAAACGGTTGCAGCCTATGCAATGATGTCCTGGTGATCGCTTTCTGGGGTGCCATGGTTCCGGCCGTACTGTGGCTGGGTGCCGCTGCAGGTTTCTGATGAAGTTTTAAGCCGCAGGCTTGAGATTTACATCTATGATTCGGATTGCCCTCTAACTACAAAAATGTAGTAGAATCATGGGCTAACGTTTTCATCCTCTGCCCGGTGGTACCTTCTGAATTGGTCAGTCGTGTGCAAAAAAATTAACCCGGATGGTCAAACATTGTTGATGACGATTTTGTTGTCATAGCGAAGTTAAAGCCGATCCGAACCGAGAGCAAGATGATTTGGAGTTGTTATGAACCTGATTGCCATTCTTGAGCAAGAAGAAATCGCCCGTCTGACCGGCGGCAAGCCTGTTGTTGAATTCGCACCTGGCGATACGGTCGTTGTCAGCGTTAACGTTGTCGAAGGCACACGTAAGCGCGCCCAAGCTTTTGAAGGCGTTGTGATTGCTCGCCGCAATCGTGGTCTGAACTCGGCTTTTACAGTTCGCAAGATTTCTTCAGGCGAAGCTGTTGAGCGTACGTTCCAACTGTACTCGCCACAGATCGCTTCGATTGAAGTCAAGCGTCGTGGTGATGTGCGTCGTGCCAAGCTTTACTATCTGCGTAATCGTTCAGGTAAGTCTGCACGTATTAAAGAAAAACTCGTTCGCAAGAACGTTGCTGCCGCTTAATTCACTTAACGTGGCTGGCAAAAATGCACCCGAAAGGGTGCATTTTTTTTGACTCTTTTACTTACAATTTCAAAGATTATTTTAGTGGTTTTATGCTTGTTTGGTATTGTTTACCTTGAGATAATTTCTGCGTTTTTAATATTTGATTAGGCAGGAACTTATGGAAGCAAGAGTCACCGCACTCGAAAATTTTGCTATCGAAACGCGTGACCAGTTAACCCGGATAGAGACACGGTTGGACACCTTTGCCACCAAGGAGGATCTTCATCGCGAGTTGCATGCCTTGAGCATGAGACTGATAGGCTTTGGAGTAGGCGCTGGATCAGCTCTTGTCGGTATTGTTTACTGGATTGCACGCAACATTCACTGATCAATTCGCTTAACACTAGCCATCAATACAGTGTTTGTCCACGAGCTGGACACGGTGCTAGTGGTTACCCAAATACAACTGCGTCATCTTGCTATCGGATAACAAGGCCTGAGCCTGACCCGATAGCACGCAACGTCCCTGATCCAGAATATATCCCTGATCACTGATCTCAAGCGCTTGACGGGCACGTTGCTCTACCATTAATACCGCTACACCCGACTTGGGCAAATCTGCAACCAGTTCAAAGACTTTTTCAACCAATAGCGGCGCCAGGGCCGCAGTGGGTTCGTCAAGTACCATCAATTTTGGGGATGGCATGAGCGCGCGTGCAAAAGCGAGCTGTTGGCGCTCACCACCCGATAGATTTCCTGCGCGTTGCGACAGTTTTTCGGTCAATGCGGGAAACGCTTCAAGCACATTCTGCATTCGCATGTGAATATTTTTAACACCACGGACAACTTGCAGGTTTTCCCGCACCGTTAATGATCCGAAGACGTTGGCGACCTGGGGAACATAGGCTAGGCCTGCATAAAAGCGGTCTTCCGCCGCAAGTTTTGAGAGATCACGACCATCCAGCGAAATCGCACCATTGACTCTAGGCAACAATCCTAGCAATGCCTTCACAAGCGTCGATTTTCCGGCGCCGTTTGTACCTGCGATCGTGACGATTTCTCCGGAATTTACTTCAAGGTTGATGCCGTGAATGATGTCTACATCGCTGTATCCGCCACGAATACCGGAAAGTTTAAGCAGACTCATGCGACGCCTCCCATGTACGCTTCTTGTACGCGCGGATCATCCAGAACGGATTGAGGATCTCCCTCAGCTAGAACAATGCCGCGATCCATCACGATCAATCGTTTGGTGAGTGATTTAAGAGCTTGCAAATGGTGTTCTATGACGATGAACGCAATCCCTTGCGCATTCAATGTTTGAACATGCTCACAGATTTCTTCGATCAACACAGGATTGACGCCGGCAAAGGGTTCATCCAACAAAATGCATTGTGGATCAAGCATGAGCACGCGTCCAAGCTCAAGAAGTTTCTTTTGGCCGCCGGATAAATTATGCGCCTGTGTATCGCGCACTTTTGCCAGGTTCAGAAAAGACAGAATGTGATCAGCCTTTTCGATAAGCTCCCGCTCTTTGCGGCGTCGGGAAAAAGTATTGACCAGAGCGGCAAGCATTTGTTCGCCCTCTGGGTTGGGGGCGGCCGCCAGTAAATTTTCCAGCACAGTCAGGGACTTGAATTCACGCGGCACTTGAAATGTACGAACGAGTCCACGCTTGGCCCGGATGTAGGGCGCATCGTGAGTGATGTCCGAGTCATTGAACACGATTTTGCCCGTGCTAGCTTGTTGCTGACCCGCGATTGCAGCAAAAAGAGTACTTTTACCTGCACCATTTGTTCCGGCGATTCCCAGGATTTCACCTGGATGCAATGTTAGGCTGACTGAGTCGACAGCAGTAAATCCACCATATCGACAGCTGACGTTTTCAACTGCAAGCATCATGTCGAAGTACTCCGGTTAAACACGCCGTTGGGGCGATAAAGCGTAACCAGAATCAGTGCGAGGCCCACAACGGCCAAACGTACGCTGGCCATCTGCACTTCGGATACGCCCGGAATCCAGTCCTTCATGAAACGCGAACCTTCGAGGAAAATCATCAATAGCACCGCACCGCCAAGTGCGCCGCGAACGGTTCCCGATCCTCCCATGATCAACCCCATCCAGACATAAAAGGTCACGAGGGGAATAAATTGCTCGGGACTGATGAAGGTGATGAAGTGTGCGTAAAAGGCACCCGCCAAGCCGGCTAACGCCGCACCCACCATAAAGATTTGAACTTTGAAGCGAGTCGGATTTTTTCCCAATGCCATCAGCGCGGGCTCGTCATCGCCGATCGCCCTCAATAACCGCCCGAGCGGACTGCGGGTGAGACGCACCGTCCCCCAGGCAACGAGCGCGGTGATGATGATCAGGACAAAAAATAGAAGGGTATCCGATGTGGCCGGACCAAATGATGCAAAGAGTTTGGGGATGCCGGGCAATCCTTGCACACCCTTGGTTAGCCATTCTTCCTGCTGAATTGTGATGCGAACCGCCTCGGAGAATCCCAGCGTCACGATGGCGAGATAGTCCTCACGCAGTCGAAGTGACAGCAGGCCAAGGGGTAGGGCGCAACAGCCTGCCAATAAGGTCGCCGCCACGAAACCAAAGACGATCGGAACACCGTTTAATGACATCAGGGCGGATGTATAAGCGCCGATCGCAAAAAAAGCGACAATTCCGAAGTTGACTAACTTGGTCAGGCCGAATTGCAAGTTCAAACCGAGCGCGAGTAGCGCATAGATCAAAGCAACAATGCCGATGGCAATAAGATAAGCGGTCATGTGTCTACCTGATCAGATCTTTGCGGCCCATCAGGCCGGAGGGGCGCACAAGCAGCACGAGCGCGAGCACGGCAAATGAGAGCACCAGCTTATATGAAGGGCCGAGAAGGGGAACGGAGAGCTCTTGAGCGATCGACATAAGCAATGCACCGATGACTGCTCCCACTGGACTGCCGATTCCACCTAGAACCATCGCAGCGAAGGCAGGTATAAGATGATCCCAACCCAGTTCCGGCATGACAACGGCTTTCATTCCGAGCAATACGCCACCAATGGCACTTAATGCGCCAACAAGTAGCCAGAGACCAATCATGAGTGCGCGTGCGCGAATTCCGCTTGCGCGCGCCAGATCGGGATTGTCCGACACGGCTCGCAGCTGTCTGCCAAAACTCGTGCGGTAAAGCAGAACAAAAACGACGAATAGACAGCCAAGCGCGGTCAGTGCGAGCCACAGATCGGTCGGCAGTATGCGAATGCCGTCGAAATTCCATGCGCGCACTAGCGGCAAATTGAATGTGCGCTGATCGTGTCCTGCAAAAAAAGATAGTACGCTGCGCATCAGAAAGCCAAGGCCGATTGCGGCAAGCAGCGAAGCGATCATGGGCTGGCGTGCCAGCTTCTTGAATATCAACTCATATGATGCCGCGGAAAGAATTGCAGTCAAAATCATCCCGGAGATTGTTGCGAGGACCAGAGACTGCAATCCCATCAGTTGTGACGCAATCGCAAGATAGGCACCGGTCGTCATGAAATCACCGGTCGCTGCATTGGGAAACCGGTTTACGCCCATGACCAGAGTCATTGCAAGAGCGGGAAGGGCGACGACCAACCCCTCGGTGATCCCATTGATCAGAAGATTAATAATTTGAATCAAAATGAACAGGCGTTGGTTAAATGATCTCGATAAATCTCGCTTGTCTTAAAAACACCGCGCCGGTGGGAAACCGGCGCAGGGTTTAATAAGAACTACAACAGAATAATGATTTAGACACCCGGAGGAATCGAAACCACATCACGGCGGACAAGTTGTCCTTTTTCGATGACATATACGCCGAAGTCCGGGGTGACATCGCCGTACTTGTCGAAATCCAGTTTGCTTGAAGCACCTTCGTAATTGATCTTTTGTTTCTTGGCTAGAAGCGCTTTGCCTTCGGCAAATGTGAAGACCGGCGTGCCTGCAGGGTTACCGACTTCGCGTATCTTCGCATTGACTTGGGCCACGGTGGCGCCCGGACCTGCGGCCTCAATTGCCAAAGCCAGCACCACAACCATGTCATAGGTCATGGCGGCGTAAACGTTGGTTGAGCCATCCTTTCCAGTGGCCTTTTTGTACATGGCATCGAAATGCTCATAGGACTTGCTCTTTTCATTCGAGATACTGTCGACCGAAATGATGCCTTCCGTGACTTCCGGACCAAGCGCCTTGACCAGATCGGGGCTGGCTGCCCATCCGGGCATCACCCACTTGACCGGTACGCCGGACTGGAACCATTCTCTCAGGATGATGGTGGTATCCGGCAAGTATGAGCCTGTCACGATGACGTCGGGCTTGGCATCCAGGATTTTCTGCAGTTCGCTACGGTAACTGGGGCGATTGGGTTCGTATGTGACGTGCGCCACTACTTTGCCGCCAGCCGCTTCCCATGCTTTGGTAAAGCCCTGGGTGTTGCCCAGACCGGAGGCGTTGTTGAAAGCCATGGTGGCAGGGCGTTTCCAGCCGTTCTTTTTGCAGATTTCAGCAAAAGCCTGGCCAAAGCGGTCATTGGTTGCCTGATAGCGCCAAACCAGATCCTTGGTGTCCTGAGTCGAAATGGCGGGAGCACCCGAGGT
This sequence comes from Sheuella amnicola, assembly GCF_010499255.1. GTDB lineage: Bacteria > Pseudomonadota > Gammaproteobacteria > Burkholderiales > Burkholderiaceae_B > Zwartia > Zwartia amnicola. The sequence goes on along the minus strand of NZ_JAAGRN010000006.1, from coordinate 142,771 downwards.
ATTCATTTCGATGATACCGGCCGCATCGGTCAGTGGCATGACGGCAAGTGTCACGCCTGAGGCCCATGTGCCGAGCAAGGCTTGTACCTTGTTGACTTCGATCAGCTTTTTGGCAGCCAGAACAGCTGCATCCGGTTTGGTCTGACTATCTTCTGAGAACAACTCAAGCTTGACGCCGCCAGCCCCGCCAGCCGCGTTGACTTCGTCAACCGCCATGCGGATCGCTTGCTGCATGCCGGGGCCGTATGGGCTACCCGCACCGGTCACCGGGCACAATGAACCCACGCGAAACACGCCGCTTTGCTGAGCGAGCACAAAGCCCGGCAACATTTGCAACGCGGCTGTGGCTGCGGACAGTTTAAATAGATTTCTGCGGTTCATTGCATGGTTCTCCAGGGTTAGTTTTTATAGGTTTTGCCATCTTTGATGATGGTGCGAATGTGTTCACCTTGTCCGAGCAGGCACGAGATGTCGGTTAAAGGATTGCCATCGACCAATAAAACGTCGGCGATCGCGCCAGCCTTGATGATGCCGAGCTTGTCGGTCATGCCAATGATTTCTGCGCCGACAAGGGTGGCTTGCTGCAGTGTCATCCCGTTACCCAGGATATCGGCACGCAGCTTGAGTTCTTCGGATTGATGGCGATGCAGCGCGCCCAGTAGATCTGTGCCCAGGCCCATTTTGACTCCAGCCTTGGCCAGAATCTCGAGGGCTTTTTTACCATCTCCGCGAACAGCTTCGATTTTGGCGACAGACTCGGCCGGAAATCCGAGGCCCGCACCCTCATTGGCAAGCGCTTCGTAGGTGATCAGGGTCGGTACCATGAAAGCATTGTGTTCTTTCATGATCTGAGCGGTTGTCGCATCCACCAAGTTGCCATGCTCGATAGTGCGAACACCACATTGGACCGCACGGCTGATTGCGCGTGGCGTATAGGCATGCGCCATGACGTAGGTGCCTGCGTTGCCGGCTTCTTCGACAGCTGCACGGATTTCCTTTTCGGAAAAACCGAGAAAATGAATAGGGTCGTTAGGCGATGCTACGCCACCCGAAGCCATGATTTTGATCTGCGTGGCGCCCTTCATGATTTCTTCGCGAATTGCCAGGCGCACATCATCTTCGCCATCGACCACCCGGCCGATATTGCCGACTTTCAGGGAGCAAGCACAAGGTTCGATCAGGTCGTTACGCTGGCGAAAGTCTCCATGGCCACCTGTTTGGGATAAGGCATGTCCGGCAGGAAAGATGCGCGGACCATCGATCACATCGGTACGAATCGCTTCGGCCAGACTGAAGTCCGCGCCACCGGCATCGCGAACCGTCGTGAATCCGCGCATCAGAATGCCCGACAGAATAGGGACTGCGCGAAGCGTGGCCAAAGCATTGGGCAAGATCGCGTTTTGTCCCAGGTTGAGTTGGGAGGCAACCACATGAGTGTGGCAGTCGATCATCCCGGGCATCACGGTTAGCCCTTTGGCCTGGATTGTTTCGGCACCTGCGGGAGCCGACAGGTTCGGGCCCACTCGGGAGATCAGTCCATTTTCGATCAGAACGTCAGCTGCAGTAAAGGTAAGCGAATCAACGTCCAGGACGTTTCCACCTTGAATCAGTATGGAGGTCATTTTGTCTTTAGTTGTATTTAGTGATCTTAAATTGATGATGATTATTCCACAATGTGGCGAAGTTTCGGTTAAAAAGGAGGCTGTCTGATGTAAATCATTACCATATGTCCGCCAGTTCTCCTCCTGAAACACGTACCCGACGCCCCCCCGTTAAAGCGGCATTCGATCCTTTTATCCAACCGATCATCAGTACAACGCATGCGTTTGAGGCTGTGCCTGAGTCGATTCTTCAGCCGGCCTGGTTGCGGCAGGTTCTGACTTCCGACATCAAAGGCAGAGTTGATATTCCGGACGAGTCGGTTAGGCGATATCCCGGCCGCGAGGGCACGCCTGTCGAGGCTGCCGTGCTGGTTCCCTTTGTCATGCGGCCTCAAGGTGTGACGGTGTTATTGACCCAACGCACTGCTCACTTGAATGACCATGCAGGGCAGATCAGTTTTCCCGGTGGACGGATCGAAGCCTCCGACGCTGATGCCGTCGCTGCCGCAATTCGCGAAACAGAAGAAGAAACGGGATTGATGCATCAATACATCGAAGTGCTGGGCACATTGCCGCGCTACCTTACCGCCACGGGTTTTGCAATCAATCCGATTACGGCACTGGTCAAGCCGGATTTTGAATTGAATCCGGACTCCTTTGAAGTTGCCGAAGTCTTCGAAGTGCCGCTGAGCTTTCTGACAAACCCCGTGCACTATCGCCTGCATCGGGCAACGCTTGCGGATGGCTCGACCAGACAATATTACTCCGCGCCCTGGAATCAGTACTTCATATGGGGGGCGACGGCAGCCATGCTGTTAGGCTTGAGTCAGGTGCTGTCGGAGTCGGCTCAGCTGTAGGAATCGTGCGCAGCTTTTGCCTGGATTAGCCTGACATATAAAGCATGCCTGGCTGCGTCGATTTCATGGCGCTCAAGCGCGGCGAGTATTCCGCAGCTTGGTTCATGCTGGTGGGTGCAGTTGTAAAAACGACATTTCGCAACGTGATCCCGAAACTCGGGAAATCCGCGCTCTATTTCTTCACGCGTCAGATGCAGCAGACCGAAAGCCTGAAATCCGGGCGAGTCGATCAGGTCGCCACCTTCATTCGGTAAATGATAAAGCCGTGTACTGGTTGTGGTGTGTTTGCCGGCACCCAATGCAACGGAGTGTTCTTGTGTTGCAGCTAATGCCAGCGGCACCAGCGTATTGAGCAGGGTAGACTTGCCCATCGCGCTTTGTCCGAGCAGCAGGGACGTTTTATCTTTCAATAACGGCAGGATGCGCTCTTGCACCTGCTTTTTATCGTGGGCGCAAATATCGATGATGCGCACGCCCAGATTGCGAAAAGGGGCTAGCTTTTCGCGAGCCGCTTCCAACCCCGAAGCAATATCGACTTTGTTCAAAAGGATGATCGGTGTAATGTCGGCCGACCAAGCACCGGTCAGTGCCCGTCCCAATAAATCCTCAGAAAACGCAGGCTCCACTGCCACGACAAATAACAATTGATCTACGTTAGCCGCAAATTGCTTGCTTCGGTTCTCGTCCGATCTGTAGAGCAGGTTTTTACGCGGCAGGATTTTTTCAAGCGCGCCTTCATCCTGTCCTTGCCGTGAGATCTCGACACGATCGCCTACGGCGGCATCGTTTTTTTTGCCGCGCGGAAAGCATTTGATCAGCTCTCCCGTAGGCAACTCGACCGTGTAATGTCGTCCATGTGCCGCAATGACGCGTCCCTGGGCGAGTTGGCTCATACTGCCCGCTTTAAGTGACGGATACGAATCGATGCGGGCGGATGGCTATCGTAAAACGCGGAATGAACAGGATCGGGAGTGAGTGTGGATGCGTTGTCGTTATAAAGCTTGACCAACGCGGAAACCAGATCATCTGCCGAACTTTGTTTAGCTGCAAACCTGTCTGCTTCGAATTCGTCTTTACGCGACATCCAGCTGAAGAACGGCGTGAGCGCAAAGGTAAATACAGGCATCACCATGAAAAACAGCAATAATGCCATCGCATCGTTGCGCGAACCCAGTCTGGGTTCGACGCCCAGATCAGTGTAAAACCAGACCTGTTGAGCCAGCCAGCCCAGAATCGCGAAAAAGATCAGCGAACCGGTGAAACTCATGATCAACCGCTTGGTGACGTGGTGGTGTTTGAAATGACCGAGCTCATGCGCGAGCACGGCGATGATTTCGTCTTTGGTCAGTCGCGAAAGCAAAGTATCGAAAAAGACAATGCGGCGATTGCGTCCGAACCCTGTAAAGTAGGCATTGCCGTGAGCAGAGCGCTTCGATCCATCCATCACGAGCAGGCCCGACAAAGTGAAGTCGCAGCGATTGGCAAGAGCCTGAATGCTTTGGGCTAAATCTTCATCTTCAAGCGGCTTGAATTTGTTGAATAGTGGTGAAATCCATGTGGGGTAGATGTATTGAATCAGAAGGGAAAAAAGCGACAGCAATCCCCAGGCCCACAGCCACCAATAGGCACCCGCTTCGGCCATCAGCCAGAGAACGGCGGCCATCAGAGGTAACCCGAGCAGAGCGCCCAGAATCAGGCCTTTGATCGTATCCATGACAAATAGCCCGGGTGTCATCCGGTTGAAGCCGAATTTAGCTTCCAGCACGAATTGTCTGTAAATCGAAAAAGGCATGCCAAGAATGCCTAGCACCAGCACTACGGATACGATTAGCAGCATTTGGCGCAACAAGTCGTTGGAGGTCAAGCTGCCGACCCAGGTGTCTAACAGTTGCAGCCCCCCCATCAATGTCAGGCCCGCAAGAACGGCCGCATCGAAAATGGTTTCGAATACTGCCAGCCTGACTTTTGCGATGGTGTAGTTGGCTGCGCGCTGATGACTGGCCAATCCGATTTTTTCCTCGAACTCCACGGGCACCTGGGTTCGGTTCCAAAAAACATGATTGGTCTGACGATAAGCCAGCCAGAGGCGAACCATGAGTGAGGACAACAAAAAGACGACAAAAAGAATGGTGAGCATAGACCCTGTGTCGGCTTGTCAGCCGCATATGAGAAAATCGTGTTTTAACTGGATGGATTATATGGCTAACACTAGCGCCGACGCTTCTTTAAATGACTCAAGCCCTGGCTCGGCATCGGTTCCGACCACCACCAATGAGTTTCGCCTGGTCTGGCTTGACATGGAGATGACCGGGCTTGATCCGGAAAAGGAACGCATCATCGAAGTGGCGATTGTCATCACTGAGCCCGATTTGACCGTTGTGGCCGAAGGCCCGGTCCTGGTGATCCATCAACCCGATGCGATTCTGGACGCGATGGATAGCTGGAATCGCGGCACCCACGGCAAAAGTGGTCTGATCGATAAAGTCAGGGCTTCAACGACGACAGAGGAACAGGCACAGGACGAGCTGATTGCTTTTATGCTTAAGTACGTTCCCGCAGGTAAATCACCTCTGTGCGGAAACACCGTCAGTCAGGATCGCCGGTTCATGTTCAAGTACATGCCAAGACTTGAACAGTTTTTTCACTATCGCACGATTGACGTCAGTACGATCAAGGAGCTTGCCCGGCGCTGGAATCCTGCTTTGCTCAAGGGGTTCGAAAAGCACAGCAAACATGAAGCGCTGGCCGATATCATGGAGTCTATAGAAGAGCTCAAGTACTACCGCGAGCATTTCATCAAGGTTTGATCACAGCTTGTTTGGCGATTTTGTCAGGCGCGCCGCCAAAGCGTTCGAACACGGATGGGTCGAGCGTATGGATTGCAGCGGGATCCGGCTCCAGTTGCTCTTTCATGTAAGCTTCGCTGAGATCGAAAATCTGCCAATACAAGCGTTCGCAAAGCGCACGCGAGCTTTGTCCCGGCCAGTTTGCCGGCAACATGGCGCTAGGCAGTTGGGGGTCGTGAAGAACGACCCGCCGCCATGCATGCACCATCAACGCCCTGAGCGCAAAAGCCTGCTTAGGTTCGATACCTTTTTGAACAAAAGATTCGAATGGGGCGAAGCGGTTAAAAAACAATTCGTATTGGGCGGATAGTTCGTTCAGGTTCCAGCATTGATCCGCCAGGCTTGCAATCGGTAGGCCGCCGGCAATCGCATTGTCGGTTGCGTGCAAAACCAAAGCTAAATCCGCAATGCCGAGCTTGCCGAGAATATCGTGCGCAATTTGTGGATTGGCGTGAGGATGGGCGAATACGCCTTGTGCGAGGACGCCGAACCCTTCCCAGACGAGTTGATCGCGCAGCGCGTTGCGCTCGGCCAACCCATGGTTGCCGATTTTAGGCAGGATTACGACTGTCCACGATCCGTCCCACTGAGTCGGCGGTCCGACATAAATGCGTTTAGAAGCCCGAGCCGTGAGCTTGAGGCCTTGCTCGGCCAATTCGTATCTTGATCGACGACCTAGTCGCTCGGATTTAAGCCATCCCTGTGCTACCAGCCTGAAAACGCTTGTGCGCAACAGCCTTTCGTTGATGCCCAGTGGTTCAAGCAGGGTGATCAGGTCACCCAGCCAGGCAACGCCGCCATGAGGGCCGATTGCATCGCCCAAAATCGTCACGCACAAGGATTTAGCGCGGGGAGGGTCCAGAGTAAGCAGTGATTGCAAATGTGATTCGAAAGAGGGCGAAAGACTTGTTTTCATGCAAACAATAAGAATTGATGAGTGGCCGTAATCGACGTAACCCACATGATACATATAATGGAAAACGATACAGAAATTGTGTTGACATGCATTTTTTTGTATTAAATAATGCATGATCAATTTGATCCATCGCAAAACTTCGTCAATTTTTCGGAGACATTCCATGTACGCTCAATTGGTCGAGACGGGTGTGACCCAGGTCAAAAGCGCCGAGCAACTATCGGGTGCCGATCAGGCTTTTCAGCGCCGCATCGATGACGGAATCAAAATCGAACCCAAAGACTGGATGCCCGAGGCCTACCGCAAAACGCTGGTGCGTCAGATTTCGCAACACGCCCATTCCGAAATCGTCGGCATGCTGCCCGAAGGCAACTGGGTGACGCGTGCCCCCTCCCTGAAACGCAAGGCCATCTTGCTGGCCAAAATTCAGGATGAGGGCGGGCATGGCTTGTACCTCTATAGCGCGGCCGAAACGCTTGGGGTATCGCGTGATGACCTGGTCGACGATTTGCTGGCTGGTAAAGCTAAATATTCAAGCATCTTCAACTATCCAACGTTGAACTGGGCCGATATCGGGATGATTGGTTGGTTGGTCGACGGTTCGGCCATCATCAATCAGATTCCGCTATGCCGTTGCTCCTATGGCCCCTACGCGCGAGCGATGGTTCGCGTTTGCAAGGAAGAGTCGTTTCATCAGCGACAGGGATACGACTTGTTGCTGGCCATGTGCAAGGATGGCACGCCTGAACAGAAAGAGATGTGTCAGGACGCCATTAATCGCTGGTGGTGGCCGGCGTTGATGATGTTCGGTCCTTCGGATGCCGAATCGGTTAACAGTGCCCAGTCTATGGCGTGGAAAATCAAATTGTTTTCCAACGATGATTTGCGCCAAAAAATGGTCGATCAAACCGTTCCGCAGGCGGAATATCTCGGTTTGACCTTGCCTGATCCGGATCTCAAATGGAATCCACAGCGCGGTCATTACGATTTCGGCAAGATCGACTGGTCGGAGTTTCAGGAGGTTCTGAAGGGCAATGGCCCTTGCAATCGAGACCGTTTAAAGGCGCGTCGCGACGCTCACGCAAAAGGAGCTTGGGTGCGCGATGCTTTGTCCGCCTATGCAGCCAAAAAAGAAGCACGCGCAGCAGCGTAAGCGCGCTTATTCAACACATTTTGATGCGAGAACAATATGTCGAACAAAAATTGGCCACTCTGGGAAGTTTTCATCCGCAGCCAGCATGGACTGGCACACAAGCATGTCGGCAGCCTGCATGCGTCCGATGCCGAGATGGCGGTCAACCATGCGCGTGATGTGTACACGCGCCGCAATGAAGGGTTAAGCATCTGGGTGGTGCGCGCGGCGGATATCACCGCAAGCAGCCCATCGGATAAGGATTCATTATTCGAACCATCTAACAGCAAGGTCTATCGTCACCCGACCTTTTTTCCGATGCCCGAAGAAGTCAAACACATGTAAGGTGGGATAGATGACTGCTGCACAAATGACACCTCCCACCGCGAATCAACTTGCCTCTGCCGCCACACCTTTGGTGGACGGTCTGTTGAGACTAGGCGACAACGCTCTGATTTTGTCCCAGCGCTTGTCGGCTTGGTGCGGCCATGGTCCCGTTATCGAGGAAGACATGGCTTTGACCAATACCGCGCTTGACCTGCTTGGACAGGCGCGCATGTGGTTCAGCCTGGCCGGTCGTATCGAAGGGCAGGGGCGCGATGAAGATGCGCTGGCCTATCTGCGCGACTCCCACCATTTTCGCAATTTGCTTCTGGTCGAGCGTGCGGATGATGATTACGCTCAGACAATGGTGAGGCAGTTTCTATTCGATGTTTGGCACTATTTTCTGCTGGAGCGACTATCGCAATCCACTGATGCGGATATTGCCGCGATCGCCTCCAAGTCCATCAAGGAAGTTGCTTACCACGTGAGAAGATCATCCGATATGGTGGTGCGTCTGGGCGATGGTACCGATGAAAGCCATCAGCGCATGCAAGACGCCATCGAGTTGTTCTGGCCCTATGTGGGCGAAATGTTTGTGGATGATGCGATCGATCAGGAATGGAACAAACAGGGCTGGGGGCCGCTGCCTTCTTCATTGCAGACATCCTGGTTATCGCATGTCGAGCAAGTGTTCGCCGAGGCTACGCTCAAATTGCCGCCTCTGGAAGGGGCGATGCATCAAGCTTTCAGAGGTGGCCGTAGCGGCCGTCACACCGAGCAACTAGGGTATCTGCTTGCAGAAATGCAATTCCTGCCCCGCGCCTATCCCGGAGCCTCCTGGTGAGTTCGCTGCTGGTGGCTCCTGAGGTCGTCATGGACTGGCTACAGTCAGTCGCCGATCCCGAAATTCCTGTTTTGTCGGTGGTTGATCTAGGGGTGGTTCGTGAAGTGTCCTGGCAAGATGGTGTATGCGTTGTGACGATTACGCCGACCTATTCGGGATGCCCTGCGATGTACGAAATCACGAATGCGATCGGGACATGCCTTGAGCAGCACGGAATCGAATCCTATCGCGTCGATACTCGATTGGCACCGGCGTGGACGACAGACTGGATGACTGAGCGGGGTCGCAATGCGCTCAAGGGCTACGGCATTGCGCCACCCGCCCAAGCCGCGATCGACATATCAGGTATCAGCCGCAACCATCGGGCCCCGGCTGTTGCGTGCCCCCATTGCGGGTCGGCATCAACCAGATTAATCAGTGATTTCGGCTCTACTTCCTGCAAGGCACTTTACCGATGCAGCAGTTGCCGCGAACCCTTCGACTACTTTAAAACGCACTAGCTTCAAGCGCTAACGACAAGGTGCATGCATGAGTCAATTTCATTCTTTAAATGTTTCTTCCGTCGCCCGCAATACTCGCGATGCCGTGGTGGTGACCTTTGACGTGCCGACTAATCTTAAAGAGGCATTTTCTTTTCGTCCGGGTCAGTATTTAACCTTGCGCACACAGATTGCCGGTGAAGAGTTGCGACGTTCGTATTCCATCTGTTCGGCGCCAAGCGACGGTGTGTTGCGCGTGGCCATCAAGCGATTGGATGATGGCGCATTTTCCACCTGGGCCAATCAGTCCCTCGAGTCCGGGCAAAAGCTTGATGTCATGCCGCCTGCCGGTAATTTCACGATCGATTTTGCGCCTTCCAATCGCCGTCACTATGTTGCCTTCGCTGTTGGCAGTGGTATCACCCCGATTTTTTCCCTGATTAAATCCGCCCTCGGCACCGAGCCTGAAAGCAGTTTTACGCTGTTTTTCGGTAATCGGGCTTCATCCGCAGTGCTGTTTCGAGAAGAAATCGAAGACTTGAAAAATCTTTACATGAACAGGTTTTCGGCCGTGTTCATCATGAGTCGCGAAAACCAGGACATCGAGTTGTTCAATGGTCGTCTCGATGGCTCCAAGGTGAACCAGCTTTTATCCGTCTGGATGGATCCGCAGGATATCGATTACGCTTTTGTTTGCGGGCCCCAGACCATGACGGAGGATGTGGTCAAGGCTTTGGAAGACAAGGGTATTGCGAAAGACCATATCAAGTTCGAATTGTTTGGCGCTCCAAAGGGGCCTCGCGCCGTTCGAACCGGACATGATGCCCGTACCGCGCCAGGCAAAGGGCAGTGCGAACTGACAGTCATTCAGGATGGCCATAGCCGTACGCTGATGGTCGAGAAAAATAGCGAAAACCTGCTTGATGCCGCTTTGGCCCAAGGGCTTGAATTGCCCTATTCATGTAAGGGTGGCGTTTGTTCGACATGCCGTTGTAAAGTGACTGAAGGCGAAGTTGATATGGATATCAATTTCGCGCTTGAAGATTATGAAGTTGCCCGCGGGTTTGTATTGACCTGCCAAAGCTATCCGGTAACCGATAAAGTCGTGATCGATTTCGATCAGGAAACATAAATTAAACGGAGATTTCACAAGTGTCTGCTGATTTTTTTGCGCGTCATGAAGCGTTGTTGAACCAGGCCGTGGCTGCTGCAGCCACACGCGGTTACTGGAGCCCATTTACCGAAATGCCCAGCCCGCGCGCGTATGGCGAAACCGCAAATGATGATGGTCGGGCCGCTTTCGACGCGCAGCGTAACAAGCCATTCATTCTTGAAGGCGTCGATAACAAAGTCATGGGTGGGGCTGAAATCTCGCCCCTGGATGGCGCGCTAGGTGTGACGTACCCGAAACTCACCGTTGATCAGGTCGTACAAGCAGCAGGTAATGCATGGCAGGACTGGCGTCGCGCCGGCCCCAAGACATGGGTTGGCGTGTCACTCGAGATTTTGTCTCGCCTGAATCGCGCCAGTTTTGAAATCGCCTACGCGATTCATTTCACGACAGGCCAAGGGTTCATGATGGCCTTTCAGGCGGGTGGTCCACATGCACAGGATCGTGGCGTGGAAGCTGTTGCCTACGCGTGGCAGGAAATGTCGCGCATTCCAACGGATGTTCAGTGGGTCAAGCCTCAAGGCAAAAACGACCCGATTAGCATGCACAAGCACTTTTCGATTGTGCCGCGCGGGTTGTCTCTGATGATTGGATGTTCTACGTTTCCAACCTGGAATAGCTACCCCGGTATGTTTGCCAGTCTGGCCACTGGCAATGCGGTGATCGTCAAGCCGCACCCTGGTGCGATTTTGCCGCTTGCGATCACCGTTCGCATTGCGCGCGAAGTATTGCGCGAAGCAGGATTCAATCCGGATGTCGTCACCCTTGCCGTGCATGATGCCAACGAGGCCACTGCTCAGGAGTTGGCGCTTCGCCCAGAGGTCAAGATCATTGACTTTACCGGCAGCAATGCCAATGGAACGTGGCTTGAAAATCACGCAAGACAGGCGCAGGTCTATACAGAAAAGTCCGGTGTCAATCAGATCGTGATTGATTCGGCAGATGATTTGAAAGGTGTTGCACGAAATATCGCCTTTTCGCTGGCGCTTTACTCCGGTCAGATGTGTACGGCACCTCAAAATATTTATGTCCCTGCCGGCGGGATCGAAACTTCCGCCGGACATGTTTCATTTGATGAGGTCGCTACCGCTATTGCCACTGCGGTTCAAAAACTCACGGCGGATCCGTCCAAAGCAGTCGAAATCACCGGAGCGATCCAGAACAGTGTGACTGAAGCCAGAATCGAACAGGCCCGTGCCCTGGGTTTACCTATCCTTGCCGATAGTGTCGCGTTAGTGCATCCTCAATTCGCTCAGGCCAATGTGCGTAGTCCATTGGTGTTGCGAGCCGATGCGACTGAACCTGCCATTCAAAAGGAGTGGTTTGGTCCTATTGCTTTTGTTGTTGCGACCGAATCGACCGACCACTCGATTGCGTTAGCAACGGATTTTGTTCAGAAACATGGTGCGTTGTCGTTCGGAGCTTATTCAACAAATCCGACCGTTCTAAAACAGCTTCAGGATGCGGCCGAGTTTGCTGGCGTTGCGTTGTCGCTCAATTTGACCGGTGCGGTTTTCGTGAATCAGACTGCCGCCTTTAGTGACTTTCATGGAACGGGAGCTAATCCGGCGGCCAATGCGGCTTTGTCGGATTCCGCATTTGTCGCGAATCGTTTCCGAGTCGTGCAAACCCGCTATCACGTCTGAGGCGATTCATCATGTCATATCAAGACATACTTTTTTCTCTTGACGCCGGTATTGCGCGAATCACGCTCAATCGCCCCGAGAAACTCAATAGCTTTACCGCTCAAATGCATGGCGAATTGGCTGATGCGCTGATTCAGGTTGCCGAAAACAATGCGCGCGTGCTTGTTTTGACCGGAGCCGGTCGTGGGTTTTGCGCCGGACAGGACTTGAACGACAGACAGATGTCGACCGAGGATGCCCCCCCCGATCTTGGGGAAACGATCGAACGCTATTACGCGCCACTGGTCATGCGCATGCGTGCGTTGGCCTGTCCTATCGTTGTTGGTGTCAACGGCGTGGCGGCCGGGGCGGGTGCGAACATCGCATTGGCAGGCGACATCGTAATCGCTAAGGAGTCGGCTTCTTTCATTCAAGCATTTTGTCGGCTAGGGTTGTTGCCCGATACGGGCGGTACTTATATTTTGCCCCGCTTGGTTGGGCATGCGCGAGCGATGGGCTTGTCACTGCTTGGGGACAAGCTAACCGCACGCCAGGCCCAGGATTGGGGGTTGATCTGGCAATGCGTGGCCGATGATGCTTTCGACGCTGAACTTGATCGCCTGGCGCGACATTTCGCGCAGGCTCCCACGCGCGGTCTTGCTTTTACCAAGCAAGCCATCAACGCAAGCTTTACCAATCAGCTGGATGAGCAACTTGATCTCGAGCGCGATCTGATGCGCGAGCTTGGGCGTACTAAGGATTACGCCGAAGGCGTGGCTGCGTTCCTGGCTAAACGTCCACCTGTTTTCAAGGGAGAGTAAGCATGCCTCGTTCAGCTTTACTTTTGATCGATCCGCCGGCCGACCCGCAAGCATTGGCCGAAGCGGTTGGTCAAAGCATGTACAGCGTGGATCCTGCTTCGCAAGCGATGGGGATCGAGATGGTGTCGATTACTCCAGGCGAATGCAAGATGACCATGAAAGTGCGTCGAGACATGTTGAATGGACATCAAACATGTCACGGGGGATTTCTATTTGCGTTTGCCGATAGTACGTTCGCATTCGCATGCAATTCCCGAAACCTCAATACGGTTGCATCGGGTTGCACGATCGATTATCTGGCTCCGGCATTTGAAGGCGAGGTTTTAACCTCGCATGCGAAAGAGCGTTCGCTGGCTGGGCGCACCGGAATATATGACGTGACCATTACCAATGAGGCGGGCAAGTCGATCGCCTTGTTCAGGGGACGTTCGTATCGCATCAAGGGCCAGGTGATTGGTCAAACCCCGGAAGTCTGACTTTCTAGGCATACCACTTTTAGGCATATTTTAAAGATACAGGAGACGATCCGATGATAATGAACCAACAAGGCGCCGGACTCGAACCGATCGAGCATGCAAGTCGCGATGAGATTCAGGCTCTGCAGCTTGAACGCATGAAGTGGTCCTTAAAGCATGCATATGAAAACGTTCCGCATTATCGGAAGTCTTTCGATGCTGCCGGGGTTCATCCGGATGATTTGAAACAGTTGTCCGACCTTTCCAAGTTTCCATTCACGACCAAATCCGATTTGCGAGACAACTATCCGTTCGGAATGTTTGCCGTTCCGCGTAAAGATGTGGCGCGTATTCATGCAAGTTCGGGTACCACCGGTAAGCCGACTGTGGTTGGTTACACGCTTAAGGATTTGGACAATTGGGCAAATTTGGTCGCACGATCGATTCGCGCTGCGGGTGGTCGGCCGGGCGATATCGTGCACGTTGCCTATGGTTATGGTTTGTTCACGGGGGGCCTAGGCGCGCACTACGGTGCCGAGCGCTTGGGTTGTACCGTGATACCGATGTCTGGGGGCCAGACCGAAAAGCAAGTTCAATTGATTCAGGATTTTCGTCCCGATATCATCATGGTGACCCCATCTTACTTCTGCAATATTTTGGATGAGATGAAGCGCCAGGGTATCGACCCGCGCCAGAGTTCTTTGCGAATCGGTATTTTCGGGGCAGAACCCTGGACCGGGCAGATGCGGGCTGACATCGAAGCCAATTCGGGGGTGGACGCTGTTGATATTTATGGTTTGTCCGAAGTCATGGGGCCTGGTGTTGCTTGTGAATGCGTCGAGACCAAAGACGGTCCGGTGATCTGGGAGGATTATTTCTATCCGGAAATTATTAATCCGGAGACTGGTGAGGTTCTGCCCGACGGAGAGCAGGGTGAGTTGGTGTTCACCTCACTGGCCAAAGAGGCGTTTCCGGTCATCCGATATCGCACGCGGGATCTGACGCGCCTGTTGCCTCCAACCTCGCGTAGCATGCGCAGAATGGACAAGATCACGGGTCGAAGCGATGACATGTTGATCATTCGCGGTGTCAACGTCTTCCCCGCCCAGGTTGAAGAACTTGTGTTGAAGATCGCTCAGCTTGGCCCCCATTACCAGATTGTTTTAACGCGAAGCGGCAATCTCGACGAGGTGGAAATCATGACTGAAGTCCGTCCTGAGTTTGATTATCTGAATGCTTCCGAGCGCGAGCAGATTGCCGGGCAACTGCGCCATGCGGTCAAATCGTTTATCGGAGTCTCGGCTGCGATTCGCGTGACTGACTCGGGTAAGGTGGAAAGGTCGTTGACAGGCAAAGCCCGACGCGTGATTGATAAGCGTCAACGTTGAGTCGCGAATGCGTGATTACAAGAGCCTGAGTTGTAACCGCCTCAGGCTCTTTCTTTTTGGGTGATATAGCGATACCAGCTATGTAATAAGGCGGCAGAGACGGATAAACCGATTGTTGCCATCATCCACATGCTGCCGGCCCCAACGGGCGATCCGGCCAAAAGGTAGTTGCGCAAAGGCTCCATCAGTACGCGTCCGGGGCCGAATCCCATGAACCAGCCACCGCCCAGCCCGATCAGCATCAGCGCAAAAATTTGCAACAGCATAGGAACCATCGCGACTTTGTGGGCGCGAAGCAAATAGCTGTTGATGCATTGCATCGTGTCGACAATATGAAAAAACGGTAATAGCACGAGTAAAGACAAGGCGACCGCGGCGACTTCGGGATTGTTTGTGTAGGTAGCCACAATCAACTCTCGACCGAAAAACAGCAACAGTGCAGTAATCACCGCGCCGCATAGTCCGATCACAAGCCCCATCATGCTGGTGCGATGCGCTTGCTGCATATTTTGAGCCCCGATAGACTGCGCGGCCAGCGCCGAAGTGGCCACCCCGATCGACATCGGCATCATGTAAGCGAGCGCTGCAAGGTTTGACATGATTTGATGTCCGCCGATGACTGCCGTGCCCTCTTGCGCGACTAGCAACGCCATGAATGTGAAAGCGCTGACTTCGATTAGATAAGACCCACCCATGGGCAATCCCAGCCTGAGAATGCTCCAGATTGCTTTCAGATCCGGGCGCCCGATCCTGAGTTCGAAGGGTTTGTAGGACGGATTGCGCAGCACAACCCAGAGACCGGCTCCCAGCGTAATCCAGGTTACGATTGCCGAAGAGATGCCCGCGCCCGTTGCGCCCATCGCAGGTAATCCCCAGTGTCCGAAAATCAGTAACCAGTTGAAGAATACTTTCAAGGCAATGCCGACCAGATTGATCATCATGATCAGCTTGGGCCGCGATACGGCGTTCGATAGGGCATAGACTGTTCTGAACATGAGTCCGGCCGGCAACGCAAAAGTCAGGGCAAGCAGATAATCACCTACCTTGACTCTGACTTCGGGAGAGATGTCGCCGGAAAAGCGTAGCCACATATCCGGGTTCACCATCACGGCGCCGCCCAGGATTGAAAGAATCAAGGCAACCCATATCCCTTGCCCCCAGGACTGGCCAACTCGTTTAAGATCACCGGCCCCGACGTATTGTGCTTGGATCGGTATCAATGCGTGCATGACACCCATTAAACCGACAAAAACCGTGATGTAGATTGATATGGACAAAGCCATCGTTGCAAGGTCTGCAGGGCTCGAATGTCCCGTCATCGCGGTATCCACCACGCCGAAGGCCATGCTGGCCCACTGACTGATCAGGATCGGCCAGGCGTGTTTCAGGATGTGTCGCAATGTGCCGCCGATTGTGCGTGGTGACGTGTCGACAATGCTCATTTATTTTTGACTCGCAACAGGCGGTACCGATCAAACCGATCCGCACCCCGGGAGCCTATCCAAAGTACCGTGGCGCCATCGCTGTAGCCGGCAGTATCGTTTTCGAGCTGTTTGCGCGTGGTTTGCTGCAGGACAAAGGGACAAGACGAGTCGTAGGTGAAGTTGATGTTGTCGAATACGTATAGTGAAGCCTGTGGTCCCAATGATAGGCCCTGGGCGCGCACACAATTCGGCCCCCCGTTATTTGAAATCTTGTCCAGGACGGTTTTGATTTGCGCGGACATGGGGCGGTAGCTGCGTACGTAATCCACTGCAGGCATCCATAGCAGGACAAGCAGCAGCCAAGTCGTCGTGATCCCTGCGGCGCAGAGTACCGCACCCCTCCACAGCACGCTGGGGTGGCGGCGCAATCGCCAGATGACCATTCCCACCCAGATCATGGTGACAAATACGGCTGCGATGACACGCCACCATTCCAGTACCGGTTCGAATCCAGCCGTCTGGCGTTGGATGTTTAATTGAATTCCGTGCGGAATTCCGAAATGCAAAGCGACCCAGCCGATCCAGGCGCAAACAGCCGTCACCGAAAAACACATCAGGGCAAACCAGTCCAGCGTGTTGATGACGCCACGACGCATCGTAGGCAGGGCAAAGGATGCAAGAACCGCCATCGGTGCGACTAGCAACACAAATTCGTGTTCGCCAGATTCGCTCAAAATGGGTAACAACAAAAATAATCCCAAAACGAGAGAGGCCGGAATCAAAATGTGCGGGGCCGTCATCCAGCGGCGCCATTGCCACAAGGCCAGAATCGCAAGAGGCCAGATCGGCCATAAAAACCAGGGTAAGTCGCTAAAGGGACGCAGGGCGACACTCGAGTCCGGCAAGCCGAATGCCTGACGATTCCAGTGCATCCATTCGCTCATCCAGTCGGGATCGATATGCATGCCTGCTAGCCACCATCCCATTCCAAGACCAATTGCAAGCAGCAAAGTCCAGATCAGCCAGAATCGCCTGACCCAAAGCGCACCGCGGGGAAGAAAAGCGATTGGAATGGCGAACAACAGCGCCAGTACGCCTGGCCAGGCACGAGTCAGAAATGCGCCAGCCAGCGCGATTCCGAGCATGGTCGATCCGACAAGAGGCTTGTCCAACATGCGCGCCATGGCATAAAAACCAAGGGAGTAGCAGGCAATTAGGGCAGGCACGAAAGAAGTTTCATGCAGACGCAGCAAAACGCCTGCAGTTGCGATCAACAGCAGGCTCGCCGCATCAGCAATCAGACGACCGTAATCCTTGACGGTGGGCTCGCCGCCAAAGGGAAGCGCGAGCGGTTGCGCTTCCGCACGCCGACCAAGCAGGTAGGTGCCGTACCAGACAAATCCCAGTGTCATGGCGAACCAGAGTGTCGTTGCCAATTGAGCTGCGTGGATGACGCCAATCATGGGGCCGAATATCCTGATCATGGCCGCACCGACCCACATCACCAAAGGTCCGTCCTGAGTTAATTCGAAGGAACCGATATGGGGGAGTAACCAGGAATGCCCCTGCGCATTGAATGCGGTCAGCATGGTTGCCAGTCCGACCACGTCATCAGTCTTCCATGGATCGCGTCCAAAAAGTCCGGCCACAATGTAGGCAAAGGCCAACACGAACAACATCAGGCGCGGCAATTTGACCGTGGCCGGAGCTGTCAGGCGGGCGGGGGTGGACTGAGAGTTGGGAGACACGTTTCGCAGGCGACCATCAAAGATGAAACAGGTACAAAAAAAGGCACAAAAAAGGCAGCCAAAGGCTGCCTTGGATCATATCCGAATTGGAAAGCGATTCGGTATGAATAGTGTGCGTTAAGCCTTTTTGGTACCGGTCGTACGGGCAAAACGGGCGCGGAACTTTTCGACGCGACCAGTCTCGACGATACGTGTCTGAGCGCCGGTATAGAAGGGGTGTGATTCCGAAGTAACGTCACACTTGAACAAAGGATAGGTCTTGCCATCCATTTCAATCGTTTCGCGGCTGTTCAGGGTGGAGCGAGTAATGAATTTGTTGCCGGTTTGCAGGTCAACGAATACAACATCGCGATATTCGGGGTGAATGCCTTCTTTCATCATTTATCCTTTAGGTTACTCGGGTCGCCAGCAGCGTAGGTTAGTTAACGCCCAATACCAATTAGAGCAGTATTGGTTTAGACATCTGCCACGTATCCAGATCAACCCGTTATTCTACAGTGACTATGGGTTTACCGCAATACCGGCGATAATTCCCCCTTCAAATGGAGAATATTCTTGTCCAAACCCTCAAAGTCGCGAAAATCGGGCCATGCCCCATCAGTGGAGGACTGCCCGACGATTTCGGAGTTTTCGGGTGTGCGCTACCTTCACTTCGGCACCGAGTGGGTACAGGGGGCGATGAGCGTGAAGCGTCCGGCGGATCTCGTGATTGAATACACCGCCCAGATGATGGCTTGGCTGCTGTTTCTGGAGCCTTCACGCAGTAAGTCGATCGGGATGCTGGGCCTTGGTGCCGGATCACTGGCCAGATTTTGCCTGAAAAATACTCAGAATTTCTTGCAAGTTGTCGAGTGGAATCCTCAGGTGACTGCCGCGTGCCGGATGTATTTCAAGTTGCCAAGCCCGGCCAGACTGAGCGTCACGCATGAAGATGCCGGCCTGTGGGTCCAAGATCCCGGAAATCATGCAACCCAGTCCATATTGATGGTTGATCTCTACGATGCTCAAGCGCAGGGCCCTGTGCGAGACTCGTTGGCTTTTTATGAGGGTTGCCGCAACGCACTCGAAGAGGTGGGGGTCTTGACTGTCAATTTGTTCGGAGCTCATGAAAGTTTTGCGCGCAACATCAGAAATTTGGGCAAGGCTTTCGATGGGCGCATCCTGTGTTTGCCGCAAATTGATGCCGGCAACCAGGTGGTGCTCGCCTTCAAAGGTCCGGCGATCGAGGTTTCCTTGAACCAGCTTCTTGAACGGGCCGAACAGGTCGAGTCGATATATCGCTTGCCGGCCAGACGCTGGGTACGCTCATTTGCAGGGCGCGCAACCAATGGAGTGCTGTCCATCTAAAATGGGATGCTATGCGATCTCGCCACTTAAGCGTAATCGAATCGTTTGACTAAAAATCATCAAGTTTGTGGAATCAAGCACGTGAATTGGATTCAGCGCCTGTCGCGCTATTTGATATCGATCGCCGGATATGCGCTGTCCGGGTTTTTGCTTGTTTGGATTGCGTTGTCCCAATCTACGGCATTTGCGCAGCAAAAAAGTGTTTTTGTTCTAGGCGTGCAGGATGTCGCTGCGAATGACGACATCCGGGATGGATTGCGCGAAGGGCTCAAATGGGGGGGCTTCTTTGAAGGCAAGGCATTCAAGTTAACCTTTGAAGAAGCCGAACCCGAGCGTCTGAAAATGATCATGAGCAAGGCCATAACGTCAAAACCCGACGCAATTGTTGCGATCGCGCCTTCGGCAATTCAGGCTGCGGTGTCGACTACACGTCACTATCCCGTTGTATACATAAATGTTGCCGATTCAGTTGATGCGATTACATTCAGTCCCGAGGATACAAATGCTTCCAATGTCACCGGATTAACAAGTAATGTTCCGATCGCCCGTCAGATTGCGGTCATCAAGCAATTGGTTCCCGGTGCACGTAAAGTTGGAGTGGTTTACAACCCCAACGATCCAGCTTCAGTATCTAAAATCAAAGAGTTGCAGGAGCAAATGGCTAAACTCGGTTTGGCGCTATTGGACGCTTCCGCAGCTCGTCCGGGGGATGTCGGCGCAGCCGCACGAAGCCTGATTAGCCGGGTGGATGCCTTTTATTCGTTTGATGACGTCAACGTGACAAAGTCCTACGCCGCTTTGGTCAAGGTTGCGAATGATGCGAAGCTGCCCTTGATCGCCTCCAACGTGAATGGTGTGCGTCAAGGTGCCACGGCGGCGATTGTCGTCACGGATAGGGATCTGGGTGTTCAGGCGGGCAAAATGCTGACAAGAATTTTGCGCGGAACAACTCCGGTCAATATCAAGCCGGAGATCGCCAGACCTCTTTTGATGCTTAACCTGAACGCTGCGCAAAAGCAGGGAGTTGTGGTTTCAGATGCATTAATCAAAAGCGCGGGGGAAATCCTCCGTTAACGATCGCGAGGCCGTGATAATCTGCTGGATATGCGCGATTGAATCAAAGTTTCAGCGGGCAAAGTTTCGAAGTCAACTGCGGTGTGAATACATGATAGATCTCGGCGTTAATATCGATCACGTTGCGACCTTGCGTCAGCAGCGCCATACAACCTATCCCGATCCGATCGTCGCTGCATTGCGCGCCGAGGACGCGGGGGCGGACCTGATCACTTTGCATCTGCGTGAAGATCGACGTCACATCCAGGATGCCGATGTGTTCAAGTTGAGGCCGTTGTTGCGTACCCGCATGAATCTAGAGTGCGCCGTCACCGCTGAAATGCTGGATATTGCATGCAAAGTGCAGCCTCAGGATGTGTGCCTGGTGCCGGAAAAGCGCACCGAATTGACTACCGAGGGTGGCTTGGATGTCATTGGTGGATTTGCAGCGGTTCAAGCTGCGGTTCGTCAACTCGAATCGAACGCAATCCGCGTCTCTCTCTTCATCGATCCCGAAGAGTCACAGATTCGTGCCGCGGTCGATTGCGGTGCGCGGGTGATCGAACTGCATACTGGTGCTTACGCCGAAGCGCCTGCAGATCAAGTCGAGCACGAGCTCATGCGTTTGCGTCGCGCGACGGCTTTTGCAGTGGGCCAAGGACTGCGAGTCAATGCCGGCCATGGGCTGCATTTCGATAATGTTGACCCGATTGCCGCCATGGAGGGAATTTCCGAGCTCAATATCGGACATGCATTGGTCGCTCAGGCTGTTTTCGATGGTTGGGAGCAGACGATCCGTAATATGAAGGCCCGCATGGTTCAAGCCTCATTGCAGGCAGACCGGGGCGCATTGCTTTCGCCGCGACAAGATTGAGGTTGCTTTGATGGATGCGATAGCGGGAATAGGCATCGACCTGATCAAGATGGATCGTATAGATCGCGCCTGGCAACGCCATCCCGAAAGATTTCCCGAAAAAATACTCGGACAGGACGAGCTTAAGGTGTTTCGCGCACGTGCGGCACGGGATCGCTTGCGCGGGGTGCGTTACCTGGCGACGCGTTTTGCCGCCAAAGAGGCTTTTTCGAAGGCGATCGGACTTGGCATGCACGCGCCTATGTGGTGGACCCGCATGCAAACTTTAAATGCGCCCGGTGGGCGGCCTCGCGTTGTGTTGTCTTCCCCGCTGGCCGAGTGGTATGAAAATCGTTTTGGAGCGGCGCACGTATCGATAACGGATGAGTTGGAATACGGTGCCGCCTATGTTGTAGTGGAATCTCAAGGAGCGCGTTGATCGTGTCTAGCAAAAAAAATGAAATCGTCACTCGTGGTCCTTTGATGGTTGATGTGGCTGGGTGTACGTTGACTGATGATGAAAAACAACGGCTGCGTCACCCTTTGGTCGGAGCAGTTATTCTGTTTGCCCGAAACTTCGAGAGCCGCGAGCAGTTGGTCGATTTGACGCGCAAAATTCATAAGTTACGCAGCCCCAGATTGTTGATCGCGGTGGACCACGAAGGCGGGCGGGTGCAACGTTTTCGCACTGATGGTTTTACCGTCCTGCCATCTATGCGCAAAATTGGCGAAGCCTGGATGAATGATCCGATGCTTGCGATGCGGATGGCAACAGATGTAGGTTATGTGCTTGGTTCCGAGCTCAGGGCATGTGGTGTCGATCTCAGTTTCACGCCTGTTCTCGACTTGGACTATGGCGTGAGCCGCGTCATAGGTGATCGATCTTTTCACCGTGATCCGCGAGTTGTAGCCATGTTGGCCAGAGCGTTATCGCAAGGCTTGTCACTCGCCGGCATGTCGTCTTGTGGCAAGCATTTTCCGGGCCATGGTGCAGTTGCAGCCGATTCGCATCATGAAATTCCCCGCGACCCGCGCACACTGACACGAATTTTGCGTGAAGATGCCGCACCATATGAATGGTTGGGCGACCAGGTGATTGCATCGGTCATGCCTGCGCATGTGATTTACCCGAAAGTCGATAGCAAGCCGGCTGGTTTTTCGGAAAAGTGGATACAGGAAATCCTACGCACGAAACTGTCCTACGACGGCGTGGTGTTCTCCGATGACCTCACGATGGAAGGCGCCTCGGTTGCCGGTGACATTCTGGCCCGAGCCAAAGCTGCGCTCGGTGCAGGCTGCGATATGGCGCTGGTGTGCAATCGTTCGGATTTGGCTGACGACCTGCTGGGTCGCTTGCAACACAAAGCTGACCCGGTTTCTGCTGCGCGAATAGAGCGCTTGATGCCAAAAAACAAACCGTTGAGATGGAAGGCCTTGCAAGCCTCGCTGGCTTATCGGCAAGCGCTCAAGTCGGTGCGCGAGCTCAATGAACGACCCTGAATCACCGATATTCGATATTAAATCGTACCTGGCCCGGCTGCCCCATTTGCCGGGTGTGTACCGCCACATCGATGCCGATGGTGAGGTTCTCTATGTTGGCAAAGCGCGCGACCTTAAAAAGCGTGTCTCCTCGTATTTTCAGAAGACCATTTCCAGTCCGCGCATCGGACACATGGTGGCCCGGGTTGTCAAAATCGAAGTGACTGTCACGCGCTCCGAAGCCGAAGCGCTGATTCTTGAAAATAATCTCATTAAAAGTCTGCGTCCGCGCTACAACATTCTGTTTCGCGATGACAAGTCTTATCCGTATTTGATGTTGTCGGCGCATGCCGCACCTCGCATTGCATACTACAGGGGCTCGACTCAGAAAAAAGGACAATTTTTCGGACCCTACCCGAGTGCCTGGGCGGTACGGGAAACCATTCAGATTCTGCAAAAAGTTTTTCGGCTTCGCACCTGCGAAGATACAGTGTATGCAAATCGCTCTCGCCCCTGTCTGTTGTTTCAGATCGGTCGTTGCTCGGCACCGTGCGTCAAGGAAATTGCTCTTGAGGATTACGCCGAAGATGCGCAACGTGCAGCTCGTTTTCTGAATGGCGAAACGCAGGAAATCATGGGTGATATCGAATCACGCATGCTGGCTGCATCCGAGGCGCTCGAGTTCGAACAGGCGGCCGCCTTGAGGGATCAGATGGGTGCGCTTGCCAAAGTACTGCATCAGCAGACCATGGAGGATGCAGATAGTCGGGACACAGACATCATCGCCGTCGCTTCATCAGGAGGCAAAGTGTGTGTCAATCTTGCAATGGTGCGTGGTGGTCGCCATTTAGGGGATCGCGCCTTTTTTCCAACCCACACCGATGGAGACTCCCCAGCCGAGGTACTTGAGGTGTTCATTGCCCAGCACTATCTCGACAATCCTCTGCCGGCC
Organism: Sheuella amnicola; assembly: GCF_010499255.1. Taxonomy (GTDB): domain Bacteria; phylum Pseudomonadota; class Gammaproteobacteria; order Burkholderiales; family Burkholderiaceae_B; genus Zwartia; species Zwartia amnicola. Next base: position 119,456 of record NZ_JAAGRN010000006.1, on the reverse strand, counting down.
TCGATTATTGGCTCGCATCCTTTGCCCGATGATGAGTTGATTTCATTGCTGAGCGAATCACGTGGTGCCAAGGCAAACTACGTCAGTCGGCCTCAAGGCATGCGCAGGGCGTGGCTTGAGCAAGCGGTTCGTAACGCCGAGATGGCATTGGCTAACGCTTTGTCCGAATCAGGGGCCCGAAGTGCACGCACGTTGGCTTTGGCCGAGGTGCTTGACCTGGATTGCGACCCGCTGGCGCTCGAGGCGCTGCAGATCGAGTGTTTCGACATTAGCCACACAGCCGGCGAGGCGACTCAGGCTTCCTGTGTGGTGTATTCCCACCATGCGATGCAACCTTCACTTTATCGCCGCTACAACATAGCCGGAATCACTCCGGGCGACGACTATGCCGCCATGAGACAGGTATTGACGCGTCGCTTTGGCAAAGTGGCCGATGGTCAGGCGACTTTGCCCGGATTGGTGCTGATTGATGGCGGGAAAGGGCAAGTCGAGATTGCCCGCCAGGTATTCTCCGAGCTAGGCTTGGATATCGCCGTTTTGGTGGGGGTGGCTAAGGGCGAAAACCGCAAAGTCGGACTAGAAACCCTGATTTTTGCCGACGAGCGCAAACCGCTGGTTTTAGGGCAGGAGTCCGCAGCGTTGATGCTGATTGCCCAAATCCGCGATGAAGCCCACCGGTTTGCAATTACCGGAATGCGCGCCAAGCGTGCCAAAACGCGAAACGTCTCCAGGCTCGAAGACATCGACGGAGTGGGGGCGAAACGGCGTCAGCGCCTGCTGGCACGCTTTGGAGGGTTTTCCGGTGTTGCTAACGCAGGCATAGAAGATCTTGCGTCCGTAGAGGGTATTTCTCCCGAGCTGGCCGAGCGGATTTATTTTGCTTTACGGTAGCGCGTACGATTCGATCGGTTTGTTTCGAATTCCAGCGTGTTTCATGACAGAAATATTTCGCTTGATCTGAGTTAGCATACGGGTATGCCATTTAATCTTCCCATCTTCCTGACTTGGCTGCGCATAGCCATGATCCCGCTCGTTGTCGGGCTGTTTTATTTGCCGGACTCCTGGCTTTCGACCTCTAGCCGTGATCTCTGGGCTGCGCTTGCCTTCATCATCGCCGCCCTGACCGACTGGTTTGATGGCTGGTTGGCGCGTCGCTTGAATCAGACTTCCTCTTTTGGTGCGTTTCTGGATCCGGTCGCGGACAAATTGATGGTGTCCGCCGCCCTGTTGATCTTGCTTGAGCTCGGCAGGGTGGATGCCGCTATTGCCTTGATCATTATCGGTCGGGAGATCACCATTTCGGCCTTGCGTGAATGGATGGCCAAGCTGGGCGCAAGCGCAAGCGTCGCTGTTCATTCCCTGGGTAAAGTCAAAACAGCGGCTCAAATGGTCGCGATCCCTTGTCTGCTATACAGCCAAAGCCTCTTTGGCATTAATCTTAAGCCGATTGGTCAGTTGCTGATCCTGATCGCCGCCGTCCTGACAGTATGGTCGATGTTGTATTACCTTCGCAAAGCCTGGCCGATCATTCGCGAAAAAGCGATTTGATGCGTGAATCACTACTGGCGGGCGCTACGGCGCCACTGTGGAGCCGGCATTCCGGGGGTGGCACGCCATGGATTGATGTCCAGACCGCCTCGACGGGTGTAGCGAGCGAAAACCGACAGAGTGGCAGGCGCGCATCGGTTCATGATGTCTGAAAAAATTCTTTCAACACAATTTTCATGAAATCCGCTGTGCATCCTGAAAGAGACGATGTACTTCAATAAGCCGGCGTGATCGATCGGTTTGCCCGAGTAAATAATTTGCACACAAGCCCAGTCGGGTTGGCCGGTTACGGGACAGTTCGATTTCAGTAGTCTGGAAAATAATTGTTCCGTGACGTGGCCTGCCTCATTCGACTTGGGATGCCTATCTAGCTCAAGCAGGGTCGGATCGGTTTGATATTGATCGATTTCGACGTCCTGCAAATCCAGATTGATACCATCGAACTCGCCAAAAATTTCAAGGCCAAACCGTTCGGGTCCAATCAAGTCGATTTCGACCGTGCCGGCAGCGGCATCTGATAAATCTTTTGTTAGAAGATCGATAACAGCTTGTGGGTGATCGAACCGGGTTTGATTAAAACTGTTTAGATAAAGCTTGAATGACTTGGATTCGATAATATTGGCGCTGTCGAGCGGCACGCGTGCACGAAGGATACCTACCTGGGGCAGTCCTTTTGCGTTTAGCCACGACATTTCATAGGCATTCCACAAATCCCATCCCGTAAAGGGCAGGGCCGAGTCCGCGATCCCTATCTGGCTTCGCGCCTCGGCACGCGGGATCGGAAACAGCAGACCAGCATCGTATTGAGATGGATAAAGTACTGTCTGCCCAAGAGGGGCATGTTGCAGGAAGTCTGTCATGAGTCGATCCGAGAATGATGACAAATTTTATCGAATCCCTGCAAAATTGACTTTTATCAAGTCCGATTTTTCGTTATTGACATATCATTTGCCTCATTATGGCTAAATCCATCTTTGCGCTCAATCGACCCCTCACGCCCCAGGAATTGGTCGAAAGGCGTCGCACGCTAGTGCGGTTGGGGCTGGCTTGGCTGGCCATGATGCAAGTCATGATGTTTGCCTTGCCGGGTTATTTGCGTGTCGATGCCGGTCCAAATGACAGTCTCGAAGTCCTCGATTGGGCGATTTTCCTGATGAATTGGGCCAGTTTCGTCATGACAGTGCCGGTAGTGCTGTATGCGGCGTGGCCGATGTGGCGGGGCTTGGCCAAGGCAATATCCCAGCGCCGCATCAATATGGATGTGCCTGTCACCATTAGTATCATCGCAGCCTTTGTCCCTAGCGCGATCGCGACCATGACCGGATCCGGCGAGGTTTATTTCGATTCCGTCACCATGTTTGTGGCCTTCTTGCTGACCGCGCGCTATTTCGAGACACGTGCCCGCCAGTCCGTCGACCTGATAGAGTCCGGCCAAATGCAATCCCAACTATGCGATCCGTTGCTGAATCGATCCGATCGTGTTGCGACCCTGTTCATTCTTGTTCAATTGGCTTTTTCCCTGATGATTGGAATGGTTTGGTTCAAATTGAGTCCTGATCATGCCCTGACTGTTCTTGTTTCCATGCTGGTGATGAGTTGCCCTTGCGCATTGTCCCTAGCCGCTCCGATTTCGCTCGCCGCCGCTCACGCCACTATTGCAGCTTATCCTTCCATGACCGGGGGGCAAAGGCTTGCATTGTTTGAGCAGACGCGCAAGGTTACCCGCCAGAATCTGTATGGTTCACTGATCTGGCATGTTTTGACCATGCCCGTTGCCGCGGTCGGCCTTGTGACCCCCTGGGTTGCTGCGCTAGCGATGTTTCTGTCCTCCGCGGCCGTGGTTTTCAATGCCTGGCGCTTATATCGGATTCCGCATGACGTTCGGGACGATGGGTCAGCTTGCTCCGCACCTGTGCGTGCGGGTGAACCCGTTTAAGCCGTTAAACCTAATCCGTGGAAATCCTTTACCTGCTTCTACCGCTAAGTCTGGTCGTCGTGGCCGGAATCGGCGCTGTCTTGTGGTGGGCCGTATTTTCCGGTCAGTACGATGATCCGGACCAGGCTGCCAGATCGATTCTCGAAGACGACGATTAGAGCGATTTTGCAACATTCCCGTGTTAAGTACTAAAAGTTCCAACCATCCGCTCGCCACTTGATCCAGATCAAGTGGGGTTTTCCACTATGACGGCATGATACGCCTATAGAAAAACGTTTGAAAAAAGGAACGCACATCATGGCTAGTTCGCCTGTTGCAAAAGCCGATACTTTCAACTACACCGTTGTGAGGCAATTCGCCATCATGACGGTCGTATGGGGAATCGTTGGCATGCTCGTCGGTGTTGTGATCGCAGCGCAATTGCTGTGGCCGCAATTGAATTTTGATATTCCATGGCTGACATATGGTCGCCTGCGTCCATTGCATACCAATGCGGTGATTTTTGCTTTTGGCGGTAGCGCCTTGTTTGCTGCTTCCTACTACGTGGTGCAGCGTACTTGTCAGGCACGTTTATTTGCCGGTTGGTTGGCTGCGTTTACATTCTGGGGGTGGCAACTGATCATTGTCGGTGCCGCCGTTTCATTGCCGCTGGGGTTTACCTCCGGTAAAGAATACGCAGAACTTGAATGGCCCATCGACATTCTGATTACACTGGTCTGGGTTGCCTACGCCATCGTGTTCTTCGGGACCATCGTCAAGCGTCGCGTCAAGCATATTTACGTCGCCAATTGGTTTTTCGGTTCGTACATTTTGACGATCGCCGTTTTGCATATCGTAAATAACATCGAAATTCCCTGGGGACCTTTCAAGTCATACTCGGCTTACGCCGGCGTCCAGGATGCGATGGTTCAGTGGTGGTATGGCCACAACGCTGTCGGTTTTTTCCTGACTACCAGCTTTTTGGGCATGATGTATTACTTCATTCCTAAACAGGCCGATCGCCCCATTTACTCGTATCGCCTGTCGATCGTTCACTTCTGGGCTTTGGCTTTCACCTATATGTGGGCTGGTCCGCACCATCTCCTGTATACCTCCCTGCCTGACTGGACTCAGTCGCTCGGTATGGTGTTTTCGCTGATTTTGCTGGCGCCTTCATGGGGTGGCATGATCAACGGCATCATGACCTTGTCCGGAGCATGGAACAAGCTTCGCACCGATCCGATCCTGAAGTTCATGGTCGTATCGCTTTCCTTCTACGGTATGTCGACTTTCGAAGGGTCGATGATGTCGATCCGTACTGTGAACGCCTTGTCGCACTATACCGACTGGACGGTTGGACACGTGCATTCTGGCGCCCTTGGTTGGGTCGCGATGATCACATTCGGTATGCTGTACTACCTGATCCCTCGTTTGTGGGGACGCGACAAAATGTACAGCACCCGTTTGGTTGAAGTGCATTTCTGGGTCGCGACGATCGGCGTCGTACTCTACATCGCTTCGATGTGGATTGCGGGTGTCATGCAAGGCTTGATGTGGCGCGCAACCGAAGCTGACGGTTCGTTGGTGTATAGCTTCGTTGAATCCGTGAAGTCGACCTATCCGTTCTACGCGATTCGCTTGTTGGGCGGCACCTTGTACCTCGGCGGAATAGTGCTGATGGGATACAACGTGTTCAAGACCGTGGTGGGCAATAAAGTGGTGAATCCAGAGATTCCCGCTGTTGTCCAGTCATCAACCGCCACGTCGGCACACGCCTGAGGAGATCGTCATGGCAAATGAAAAGCATTCTTTCTTCTCGCATCAAACCCTTGAGAAGAATATCGGTTTGATGATCATCTGCAGTATCCTGGTCGTGCTGTTCGCCGGCCTGGTTCAGATCGTTCCGTTGTTCTTCCAACACTCGACGACCGAGGCACCTAAAGGCGTTGAACCTTATGGTGCCCTGCAACTGATCGGGCGCGATATTTATATCCGCGAAGGTTGCTACAACTGCCATTCCCAGCAAGTTCGCATGCTGCGCGCCGAGGTTCAACGTTACGGCGATTACTCCATCGCCGGCGAGTCGGTGTATGACCACCCGTTCCAGTGGGGCTCAAAGCGTACAGGTCCTGATCTGGCACGCGTGGGTGAGCGTTATTCAGACGACTGGCATCGCATCCATTTGCGTAATCCTCGCACGGTTGTTCCTGAATCCAATATGCCTGGCTATCCATGGCTTGAAAAAACTCCGGTTCAAACCAACGACATTGGTGACCGCATGCGTGCTTTGCGTGTTGTCGGCGTGCCGTACAAGGATGACGAGATCGCCGCAGCACCTGCACTCCTGAAGGGCAAGACCGAAGAAGATGCTCTGGTTGCTTATTTGCAGAGCTTGGTTTCGGCCGCACGCAAGGCTCAGATCAAGGATGCGAAAGACGCAGCCGCTGCAGCTGGAGGCAAAAAATAATGTTGGCCTATCTGAACGCGTTTTCGACAGTTTTAGCGATGATCACTTTTTTCGGCATCATCTGGTGGGCATTCTCCAGTGGCCGCAAGCAGGCGAACAAAGAAGCAGCCATGCTGCCCTTCGCTTTGCCTGATGAAGGGATTGAATATTCGCAAATTAAAAAGGACATACAGCCATGAGCGATTTCGTTGACGGCTTTTGGGGCTATTACGTTGGCAGCATTGCGGTGCTTGGCATTATCTGGTGCTTGTGGCTGATTTTTTCGCAGCGCAAGTGGCTGGGATCCCGCACGGTTAAAGTTGAGGATACTGGCCACGTATGGGATGGCAATCTGCGCGAGTTGAACAATCCAGTTCCGCGTTGGTGGACCATCATGTATGTGGGTATGTGTATCTTCGGTCTGGGCTACCTGATTCTTTATCCGGGACTTGGCTTTTACGCCGGCAAGCTTGGCTATACGACCCAGCAGGAAATCCAGCAGGATCAGTCGGCCCATGATGCCGCAGTCAAGCCTGTGTTTGCAAAGTATGCTGCCATGGACATCCCAGCCATCGCAGCGGACAAGGATGCACAAGTGATCGGCCAGCGTCTGTTTTTGAACAACTGCGCACAGTGCCATGGTTCGGATGCCAGGGGCAGCAAATCGTTTCCCAATCTGGTCGAAGGTGACTCGATGTATGGACGCGAACCCGCTGTTATTCAAGAAACCATCACGAATGGCCGTAACGGTGTGATGCCCGGATTCAAGGAGTCCATGTCTCCTCAGGTTGCCGGTGATATCGCCCAGTATGTTCGTTCGATGTCAGGTCTTGCCAGCGATTCGATTAGAGCGATCCGCGGCAAACGCGAATATCAGAACTTCTGTGTGGCTTGTCACGGCGCAGAAGGCAAGGGTAACAAGGCGCTTGGCGCGCCAAACCTGACCGATGACGTTTGGTTGTACGGTAGTTCAGAAAACGAGATCGTCAATGGCATTCTGAACGGCCGTAATAACCGTATGCCCGCGCAGGCCCAGAAATTGACTCCCGAGCAGATCAGAATGTTGACGGCTTGGGTGTGGGGTCTGACCGGCGGTAAAGATGTGGCGTCTTCAACTACGAATGTAGCAAAGTAAGCGAGTAATCTGAATGGCGATTCATTCAAAGTCTGATCAGGGAGGTTCTTCATCGGAACCTCCAGCATGGCGACCGGCCGGGGCGAAAGTTGTGCCTGCCGGCGCCGAAACGATCGAAGAACAGATTGTCGATGTTAGGCAAAAAATCTATTCGAGATCAGTCAAAGGATGGTTCGCCAGCTGGCGTATTGTTTTTGTTGCTCTGACGCAGTTATTGTTTTACGGCTTGCCCTGGTTGAATTGGAACGATCGCCAGGCAGTTCTGTTCGATCTTGGGGCGCGTAAGTTTTATATTTTCGGCATGGTGCTTTGGCCACAGGATGTGATTTATCTGACCCTGTTGCTAATCATCTCCGCGCTGGGACTTTTTCTGTTTACCGCAGTCGCTGGTCGTTTGTTTTGCGGTTATGCATGTCCTCAGACCGTCTATACCGAAATCTTCATGTGGATCGAGCGCCGTGTGGAAGGTGATCGAGTGGCGCGGATTCGTCTGGACGAGTCTCCATTCTCATTTCGCAAGTTGCGCATTAAGACCACTAAGCACGTTTTGTGGTTGATTGTTGCCTGCTGGACAGGTTTTACGTTCGTGGGATTTTTCTCCCCAATACGTAGTCTTGGCGCGGATCTGATTGCGTTAACGCTTGGCCCGTGGCAGTGGTTCTGGTTAATTTTTTACAGTTTTGCAACTTGGGGTAATGCCGGCTTCTTGCGCGAGCAGGTTTGCAAATACATGTGCCCCTACGCACGCTTTCAAAGCGTGATGGTCGATCGCGACACCTTGATCGTGACATACGATACCGTGCGCGGAGAGCCGCGTGGCGGACGCTCACGCAAAATCGATCATAAAGCCGCCGGATTGGGGGATTGCATCGATTGCAGCATTTGCGTTCAGGTTTGTCCGACCGGTATTGATATCCGACAGGGATTGCAGTACATGTGCATTGGCTGCGGAGCCTGTGTCGATGCCTGTAACGAGGTCATGGATAAGGTATCTTATCCGCGTGGTTTGATTCGTTATACATCCGAGCGTGGCATGCTCGAGCGACTTTCGGTTTCGCAAGTGCGTAGGCATTTGTTCAGGCCTCGTGTCTTGATATACAGCTTGATCATGCTGATTCTGGTTTCCATTTTCATTGGTGCGCTCGCAACAAGGGAAACCTTGCGCGTCGATGTCATCCGGGATCGAGGCGTGTTGAGTCGCGAGGTTGCAGGCGGCATGATAGAAAACGTTTATCGGTTGCAGATTATGAATGCATCCGAACATCCTTTGACCCTGTCGTTCAAGGCTGAAGGACTGCCTGGCATCACGATGAAGGTTGCGGATCAATTAGGCATTCGTCAGCAAGATCAGGCTCAGTCTGCTCATTCAACGCCTTGGGATTCATCGCGGATAGAAGTCCCCGCCGCCTCGAATAGAATGTTGCCTGTCGTTGTTCGCGCACCTGTCGAATCCGGTAAGCCCGGATCCCAACCGATTCGTATCGTTACGACTTCCATCAAACCGGATGGCACGATCGAATCGGTCGTGCAGGAAGCATCCAGTTTTATCTTTCCCAATTAAGGAGACACTGTGGACAAACAATTGAAAACGGAGTCGCAACTTGATAACGGCCCATGGTATCGCCAGCCTTGGCCTTGGATATTGATGGCGGGACCGGTGATTGCCATCATTGGCTGTGCCATTACAATTTCATTCGCATTCAAGAATTTTTCCGATCAACCCTTGTTGGATGGCGGCATGAAGCGTGGACTTGTGGTTGAAAAGAATCTAACCAAGCCAACTTCTGAATCCGTCACGCGATAAAAGGGGCAGCCACATGAAATGGCGTTCATTGATGTGGATTTTATGGCCATCTTTTTTGATGGCCGGTATGGCAAGCGCAGTGGTGTTCGCCTTAATCGACCCGCTGGATGTTGCGATTTTCGGTTACCTGCGTCCGCAACGCGAAGTTCTCTACGCTGCGGGCTTTTTCTTTTTCTGGTTTATTTGCGCTTTGTCCAGCTTGCTGTCGTTATACATCGTTCCGCAGCCGGGCGATGATCGCAACGATATCGGGTTTTAAGTCCCCGTCAGGGTTTACGGCAATAACAATAAATAAATTGCTGATCGGTTCCAAACGGGGTGTGATGGACTTCTTTTTCTTTTCCTAATAACTCGAACTCATCGCCGAATTCATGATGCAAAGTTTCGGCGTTGTAACGCATGACAGGCAAACCACTGCATTTTTCGGGTCCATCTTCAGCAAAGGTGGCAACGATAACCAGACCATTGGGCCGTACGCTTCGCATGACTTGTTCAACGTAGGCATGACGATCTTTTTCATCCGTTAAGAAGTGAAATACTGCTCGATCATGCCAGATGTCATAAGCGTTGGCCGGTAATTCGATACTTGTTATATCGCCGACTAACCACTTTACTTTATCCGCTTTGGTGCCGAGTCGTGTTTGCGCGACCTTCAACGCCGATGCAGATAGATCGAGAACTGATACATCATCGTAACCGCGGTCAAGCAAATCATCCACAAGCGTAGATGCCCCGCCTCCCACATCAATCAAACTTACCTTTTTTCCAAGCCCGGAAGATTCGATGATTTTGAGCGATTGGTCCGCATGAGGCTGAAACCAGCTGACCGAGTCTGCCGGTTTGGTCTCATATACGTTTTCCCAGTGGGATTTTTTACCATCCATCAGAGCCAATCCCCAAGTGTCGAATTAACGGGTAACGCTTACAAGCGGGCGTCCTTCTATCGTCCACAGATGCAATGAGCCATCATATAGCTTTACCGCAGGGTTGCCGACTATTTCCGAAGCGACAAACCACGAGCCTGCTGCGAAGTGTCCGCTGTTGCAATAGCTGATTGCGGGTGTTGCGGGCATGATGCCGTTTTGTGTCAACAATTCTTCATAAGACTTTTTGCTCAGAAAGTAGAGCGCCCCGTTTTGCGATCGAGTTAATAATTCTGGAGCAAAATTTTTGGCACCGGCAATATGTCCGTAGTCACCGACATAATCTCGCTTGGAAATTCCGAAATACTGTGAGGGAGGGCGTGAATCTATCAATGTCGTCTTACCAGATTTCGATGCCTGCTCGACATCACTAGAGGAGGCGATCAGATCTTTGCGTTCTCCTTTGGCAATCCAATTGCCGATAGGCTTTTCGGCTTTAGCTGTGGAAAATGTTTTTCCATCCATGATCCATCCTGCCAATCCTCCGTCCAGAACCGCAATATTGGACTCTCCATAAACCTTGAATTGCCACAATACTCTTAAAGCTTCATCGACATCCGCGATGTCCAGGCCAATCGGCACCAGAACAATCGGTTGATCGCGCTTGACTCCCGCAGCTTGAACCAGTTTTTCGAAGTCGACCTTTTCAGGAATCAGGTATTTAACTTTTTTTCCATCAATCATTCGCTCAGCTCGAACTTTGGTGAAGTCAATCAAGCCAGATCCCTCAATATGACCACCTATTTCGGTTAAAACTTTTTTGCCTGTTTTAGCGTTTGTTTCAATCTCAGGCTGTCGCGTGAAAGAGGCAACGTCACTGGTCACCTCTATGACTTGTACTTCGGATTGATGTTTCGACAGCCAATCGGCATTGACAACAGATCCGGGTAAGGTGATCGCTTGCGCCAGCGTAGCGAGTGCGCTCAGAGAAATTGCGACTGCGACTTGCTTGAATTTCATGATGACGTTCCCTTGCGGTTATTTATTGAAATAAATGAGAGTTTTTCTATCAGATTGATCGGACATTCGCTCAGAACATGATGATTCCGGTCTTGCAACAAAATCGATTTGTGTGTCCCGAGATCAATATTTCGGCTAATCCACTGATCGCGTCTGGCTATAAGTGAAGCTATTTCATCCGCATAGATGATTAGCAACGCTTTAAGCCATTTAGCGATGGGGGCCAATCGACCCCTGGCACGAATGGTGAATCCGGTCAACTCGCGGATGACATGTTTACCTTGAGCCATGGTTTCACCCGTCACCCACTGGTTTGTGGTGAAAAGACGCACAGGCAACCCTTTTGAATCAAGTGCAACGCCGATCAGATGCATGAATTTTTTTGGATGCCTGTCACTACGCTTGAACAGATGGAAGTGTCCATGCTCGCCTTCAGGCATTTCAAATCCATCATGAGCGTGATAATAAAATTCATATCCGGATACAGAATCAACATAGTCTTGTTCCGGGTAGTGTTTCCATGCAATGAACTCTCGAGATCCGCCTAACGCTGCCTGGCAAAGGGTAAATCCCTTGCTGGCGTATTCGGTTTGAATTTGCATCAAAACGCTGGATGCGTATTCAATCTGATCTGCAAGAGTTGCTTTCATGGTCGATATTCACCGGATCTTTAGGTGTTCAGGTTAATCCGCGGATCCACGCTTCTTTGGGCCGCAGGGATTGGAAGGACCGCATGGATTGCTGGCCTTCTTTTTCTTTGAAGGGCCGCATGGATTTGCGGGTTGTTGTTTGCCGGCATCCCCCGGAGTTTTGGACGCGGCGTTTGCGTTTGAAGAGGGGGCCATTTGGTTCGAGCCAGAGCCACTTTGTTGGGTCGCAGTTGTATCGGCAGGCTGCGCCGATGGTGCGCCTGCGATAGTTGACATGGCAAGAGCAAAGGCTGCAATAGTCGATTTTTTGGACATTTCAATCTCCAGTAATTGAATTGATTTTCAATGAATAGATCAGGTTAGCTTTTGGGACCGTTAACGGCTTCTTCTGCGGTAACAGGGCCTCGTGAGTGTTTTTCCATATAGGAACCCAGCAAGAAAACGCCAACTGCTGCAAGAATCATCACAGTGTTTATAGTTAAATCCGATGCATTGAAAGCCTCGGGTAGCGTTTCGGCTTTGACGTATTCGCCCATAGTGGTGAGGAACTCTGTCTGATCGAATAACCCGGCAAAAATCCATGTACCGATCAAAAGGCCGATTAAAAATATCCCCGCATCAAGCCGACCTGAGACAAAGCCGACGACTGAGGTGCCCGGACAGTAGCCTCCAACCGCAAATCCGATTCCAACCAGTGCCCCACCCAAAGCGGCAGCTCCCAGAAAGGCGGGTGGCACGAAAAGATTTTCCGCTTGAATGACACCGGTTTTTTCCAGAATCATGAGACCTACAGCTGTGAAGACAATTGCTGTAAACATCACTTTGAATACGGACCAATCAGATAAACGAAATTGAGCAGTCAGCTTGCAGGGACTGCCAAAACCCGCACGCTCGAGAACAAACCCGAAACCGGCTCCCAACAAAAGTCCGGAAAGTATTGTGTTCAGCATGATGAATTCCCTTTTTGATTTTTGAATAGGCGACTTGCGATAAGTCCGGCACTAAAAAATGTGATTAGAAAAACAAATCCCGCCAAACTGAGCGTAGCTGCACCCGACAGCCCCATTCCGCTTGTACATCCGGCTGCGACGCGTGCCCCGAATCCAGCCAGAATCCCCCCAGTCAAGGCAGTGATTGGTCGTTGGCTGCCTCCCAGAATGTGTCGACCGTCCATTTGGAAGCGGATACGGTGTGCCAACCAAGCAGATATCAGGGCACCAATTGCTACCCCGATGACTTGCCAAGTGATCCATGAACTCAACGGTTGACCGTCTTCAATCAGACCACCCAGGTAATCATTGGCGGAGGTCGCCACCGGCGCGATTTCCATGCCGATCCACGCGGTTAGTCTGGTGGTGAAACCAGTCGCACCCAGCCCATGCCCTGTGATGACAAAAGTTGCCAGCAATACCGCACCGAGCAACAGACCTGAAATCAGAGGGGGCCAAAATGGTTTCGGGGAGAGAGGATGGACTGATTGATTCATTTCGCACCACCTTAGTATATTTATAGATAATATATAAAATTATATATTATTATTTAATATCAAGTGAAATGCGTTGTCAATCTTTTTTAATTTGAGAGGATGATTGGGCAGTGCCCATTGAGGCCTGACCCCAGCGGATCAGGCCATACGTCGTTTTTTGAGGTCAGTTCAGCGTGACGCCGGCATCTTTGACGATTTTTGCAAATCGCTTGATTTCGCTATCAAGATAGGCTTTGTATTCTTCGGGCGATGAACCCAGCACCTGAGCACCTTGTGCTTCGAGTTGCTTAAGAACTTCCGGCGATTGAAGCGCTTTCAAAACCTCGGCATTGAATTTTTTAACGATCGCCGGATTGGTTTTGGCCGGCATGACGATGCCCTGCCATGCACCCATATCAAATCCGGGGACCACCGTCTCTGCAACGGTTGGTACATCGGGTAGAACGGGGCTGCGCTTGGCGCTGGTCACGGCCAGCGCACGCAGGCGATTGTCTTTCACATATTGAACAGAATCATTCAATGTGTTGGTGTCGTAATGAACCTGCCCCCCAACCAGGTCAGTCATGGCTGGTGCGCTGCCGCGGTAGGGAACGTGAACGGCATCGATGCCGGTTGCCTGATTTAGCAGAAACGCCCCAAGATGTGTGATGTTTCCGTTTCCGGAAGAGGCATAGGATAATTTGCCGGGATTCTTTTTGGCGTAATCGATGAATTCCTGAATGCTTTTAACTGGCAGCTTTGGATTGACAAGCAAAACAAGAGGCACGACAGCAGTCGTGGTCACCGGCGTGAAATCCTTTTGGGGATTAAACGACATGTCTTTGTAGAGGCTGGGACTCAAGGCAAGCGAGGAGGTGTTGTAAAGCGCGGTGTATCCGTCGGGCTTGGCTTGCGCAACAAATTGCCCCCCGATGTTTCCATTGGCGCCACCTTTGTTGTCGATCAGAAAAGATTGTCCAAGTTGTTCGGTCAATTGTTTTGCCAGTACCCGAGCGATCAGATCTGTTGGACCACCCGGAGGAAACGGAACGACTAGCGTCACGGGACGAGTAGGCCAGTCAATTGTTTTTTCGGCATTCTGAGGTGCTTTTTGCGCTAAGGCTTGATGCGTTGCAACGCAGGCGAGCAAAGCCACAGAGGCAATGCGCAGAGACAAGAATATTTTATTTTTCATAGGTTCAAATAGTCAGATTGAATGATATTAGTGTCGATCGCCAGCAAGCATACGCACTGCGGTGTACGTCATGACATCCACATTGTCCTGATTTTTGACATCAATGCGCGATGTGACAATGGCACGATTATTCTTGGACGTCGGACGTATCGCGGTGATTTCGACTTCGGCCCAGATCGTGTCCCCCGTCACAACGGGAGCCAAAATCTTTTGATGTACTTCAAGTAATGCCAGCCCGGTATTTTGCGCCATGCCCTGCAACACAAAACCTTCGATGATTGTATAGGTCAATGCACCTGGAACGGGGCGTCCTTTCATAGCGCCGTGCGAAAAGGTCTTGTCGATGAAGATCGCTTCCAGCATGCCTGTGACACTAACAAAGTTAACTAAATCTGTTTCGGTGATTGTGCGGCGAAACGTCTGAAAACGATCGCCGACCGACAACTCTTGCCAGATGTAGCCTTGGCCGAGAAGTTTGGCTTGCGACATGGACTGCCTCCTGAAAAGAAATTAATTTTTATCTGAAGATCCCGCATGCTGTTTTGCGGCCCCGCTTGACAGCATTTTATCCACGATCTCCACCGATAGGCCTGCGCGGATCAGTTCAGCCCTGGTGTGCTCCCCGAGTCGAGGCGCCATGACCGGATCGACGCGCGAGTGCTCCATGCGAATCGGACTTCGGGTGAAGCGATAGCGGTGTCCGGCATCATTTTGGATATCGGTAAAGAAATCGACACTTTTCAAATGTGGGTCGGACTCAAGGTCGGCCAGCTTGTTTGCGGCAGCTGCAGGAATTTCATGCGTATCGCAAAAATCCAGCCAGTGAGCAGTGGGGTGCTTTGAGACAATTTGACCTGCCAGTTCGTAAAGTTCGGCGATATGGCGCGTGCGCATGCTGATCGAGGTAAATCGCTCATCGGCAGCGTGTTGCGGATACCCGCTTTGGCTGAAAAAAGTTCTCCAATGTTTATCCGTGTAAGGCATCATGCAGACAAACCCATCGGAGGTGCGGTAGGGTTTGCGCCATTCGGTCAACACCCGCGGATAGCCTATTTCATCCGAGTGGCCCGGCAGGTGGTGTCCATACAGGTGTTCGACTAGCACATAGGATGTCATCGTTTCGAACATCGGAATTTCTATGAATTGCCCGCGTCCGGTTCTTTCGCGTTGAAACAAGGCCGCCAAAATAGCGTGGGCGGCCGCGACGCCACAGGTTTTATCCGCCGCAATGGTCGGCAGATAGCGTGGTGTGCCGGATTGGATCGTCATGATGTCGGCAATGCCTGACAGTCCCTGGATAATGTCATCGTATGCGGGTCGGCCTGCATAGGCTCCGCCATTGCCGAATCCATGCAAGCCCGCGTAGATTAACTTCGGATTGCGGGCAAGCAGGGTTTCGTGATCCAGCCCGAGCGCAGCCATTTTTTGCGGCCTCACGCTATGCATAAGCACATCGGCTGTATCGGCTAGTTTGAGCAAAGCATCACGGGCTTGTGGATCTTTCAGATTTAAGCAGATGCTTTTTTTATTTCGATTAACCCCCAGAAATATTGCGGATAAGCCTTCTTCTAGGCGTGGGCCGGTGTTACGCGTTGAATCCCCCTCGGGAGATTCAACCTTGATGACCTCGGCACCATAATCGGCCAGAATCTGACTGGCGTAGGGCCCGAACACCACTGAAGTCAGGTCCAGTATTTTGATGCCTTCCAAGGCGGAGGATGTCTGGGGCTGGCTGGTGGGCTTTGTACTGGTTTGCATGGATTTTTGAATGTTTAAATGGCAAAAAGAAAAGTTGTACTAAGACTGGTAAAGTATTCAATGGATATGAATCAATAAGACCAATAACTAACAAGACGTTACCATGTCGGGGGCATTGCTTGACTGCGAACGTCAGGAAACAATCAATATGTTGACAGCACTTGAATATACGCAAGTCCCGGCCGATGAGCATTCGTTTCGCCTTGAAATTCGGGCTTTTCTGAACGAGGCGCTTAAGGATGTTCCTTCTCATGTCCGGGCGCGATCCTGGATGGGATCTGACGAATCCTTCAGTCGTAAACTTGCTGCCCGAGGGTGGCTTGGACTCACGATACCTAAAGAGTATGGTGGTTCGGGAAAGGGTTTTTTCCCTCGTTTCGTTTTATCCGAAGAGCTTCTTGCATCGGGTGCGCCGGTTGCGGCGCATTGGATTGCCGACCGTCAAAGCGGGCCGTTGATTTTGCGCTATGGCACGGATGCGCAGCGCAATTTTTATATCCCTCGCATCTGTCGCGGCGAAGCTTTCTTTTGCATAGGCATGAGCGAACCCAATTCGGGTTCTGATTTAGCCAGTATCCGCACGCGCGCTACCCGAAACGATCAAGGCTGGTTGCTCAATGGCAGCAAAATATGGACAACCAATGCCCAGCACTGTCAGTACATGATCGCTCTGGTGCGCACTTCGGGCGAATCCTCCGATCGGCAAAAAGGATTGTCGCAACTCATTGTCGACCTGAGTTTGCCTGGTGTGACAGTCAGGCCGATCGTCGATATGGCTGGCGATGCCCACTTTAATGAAGTCTTTTTCGATAATGTTCAACTGTCTTCTGATGCCCTGGTCGGATCTGAAGGGCAGGGCTGGGAGCAAGTCAACGCCGAACTGGCGTTTGAGCGCAGCGGTCCTGAACGGATTTACTCCAGCATCGCGTTGCTCGAATGCTGGATCAAGTTGTTGCGCGATCAGTCCATTCAGGACGAAGCTTCCCTGGCTCTGCTTGGAAGTCTGATTGCCGAGATGGCAGTTCTTCGCGCCTTGTCTTTGGCGGTGACACAAAAACTGGTGGATGGTGAAAGTCCCGCAACCGATGCTTCGGTCGTGAAGGATTACGGCACTGATTATGAGCAAAAGTTGATCAGACAAATCGGCGCATGGATTGGTTCGCGCCCGGATGTTGTGATTCCTGCTGATATGTTGCAAACGCTCGCCTATCTGGAGCAAATGTGCGCAACGTTCACACTGAGGGGCGGTACCCGTGAAATCTTGCGAGGCATAATTGCCCGCGGTCTGGGATTAAGGTGAGATTGAGATGCAAAATTCTTTATATGATTCAGCCGATAAATTGTTTGCGCAAGAATGTACGCCTGCATTGATTCGTCAGGTTGAGCAAGGGCGTGATCGTGACGCTATGTGGAAGACCCTGGTTGAGGCCGGATTTTCCGATGCTTTGCTTCCCGAGGACGCTGATGGCGCAGGTTTGACGCTTTCCGATGTCTGGCCCATTTTGTTTTGTATGGGACGCCACGCCCTGCCTGTGCCTTATGCCCATACCTTGCTTGCCCGTGCCTGGCTGCATCAGGCTGGTCAAGCGTTGCCTGAAGGGCCGATTACGATTGCATCATTTCAGGTGACAAGCGATGCCCAAGGGTTGACGGCCCGTGCGGTCAACTTCGGCAGGACGGCATCCTGGGTGCTTGCCCAATCCGAGGATCGCGTTTGGTTGTTGGACACAAAGTTAGCGCATGTGCAGGGATCCGGCGGCTATGGGTCTCTGGATGCCGATTTGACTTGGCCTGCAAGCGTTGCGCAATCTTCATTTGTTGCCACGCCTGCCTCCACACCATTAAAAGACTTGCTGGCGTTGTCTCTGAGCATCTTGATCGCCGGTGGCCTGGATCGCGTATTCGAGATGACGCTTGATTATGCTAACCAGCGTTCGCAGTTTGGTAAGCCAATCGGCAAGTTTCAGGCTCTTCAGCAGCAGATCAGCGAAGTGGCTGAGCTGGTTTTCGGAGCTCGCATGGCTGCGGAAATGTCATGTCAAAGTAGTGGTTGGCAACCACAGGCGATGCTGTGCGCTTTGGCGAAGTCACAAACCAGTGCTGTTGTTGCCCGCGTGACATCTGTTGCGCACGCCGTGCACGGCGCGATCGGGGTGACTTATGAGTTCGATCTGCACCTTTACACTCGTCGTTTGCAAGAGTGGGCCCGTGCCGGAGGAGGCAGCCAGTACTGGGCTGGTGTTTTGGGTAGAAATGCTCTTGATTCAGGCAAATCTTCCGTCGACTTTATACGAACCGGGCTTTTTGCCGAATCAAGCGTTTGAACATGCGGGTTAGCCGCAGGGCTTGTCAACTAGTTCGTGCAAGGCAGCCAGATCGAGGATTTTGACCTCGCGCTGGCTGACTCTGATGAGCCCCTCACGCGCGAATCTCGAAAATAGCCTGCTGACAGTTTCGATCGTCAGGCCCAGATAGTTGCCGATCTCTTCGCGCCCCATGCGCATAATGAAGTCGGTTGGCGAATATCCCAGTGCTGACAGGCGTTGCGACATATTGATCAAAAAAGAAGCAAGGCGCTGTTCTGATCGCATCGACCCCAGCGCGAGAAGCACCTGGTGCGATCGCGCTATTTCCTTACTCATCAGACGTCGAACCTGGTGCTGAAGAGACGGAACATACCGGCTGATTTCGTCGATATCTTGTAGGCGAACGACGCATACTTCGGTGTCTTCCATCGCGATAGCTGTCGAGCTGTGTAAGCCTTCAACCATACCGTCTAGTCCGATGATTTCGCCGGGTAAATAGAAACCGGTAATCTGATGCTGACCATTTTCGTCTTCGAGCAGGGATTTCATCGATCCCAGGCGAAGTCCATATAGCGCATCCAATTTATCGCCGTGCCGATAAAGGGCATCGCCTTTTTCGACACGAATGCGCTCTTTGACCAGCGTATCCAGTTGTTCGACTTCGTGACTAGGCATGCCCACTGGTAAACATACGTGGCCCATCATGCAGTTTGAGCAATGCGCCGACTCGATTCCGACCGGAACTCTTTTTTGCATGTTTATTCAGCTACCTTTGCTAAGAATTCACTAGTACATCAGCCTCTAATTGTATCCCTATTAACCCTAATATGGTCTGATTTGATGCAAATCAAATAAAAGAGATTTAAAAACAACGTGTTACAACAAAAAATGCGAAGATGAACTTGCGGAGGCTCAAAACGTCCCATTCTGACGGCAAGCTGAATTAATTTCGGGTTTCAGGTATTGAAAAGTCACTAAGTGCCCACATTTAGTAGCTATCAAAATTTAGGCGGCCACGCCAACCTATCAGGAACCACACCATGCGTTTTGACAAACTGACGACCAAGTTTCAGCAAGCGATTGCCGACGCCCAAAGTCTGGCGGCGCGTAATGACAATCCCTATATAGAACCCGTACACGTTTTGTCGGCTTTATTGGCCGATGCCGAAAGTGGCTCCGGTAGCTTACTTTCGCGTGCGGGTGTTGCGGTTAACAAACTTCAAGCCTCTTTGCAGACAATCCTGAAGGGACTGCCTCAGGTGCAAGGCGCGGAAGACAACATTCAGGTCAGTCGTGACTTGCAGTCCGTCTTCAATCGTACGGACAAAGAGGCTGCCAAGCGCGGCGACACATACATCCCGAGTGAGCTTTTTTTGCTGGCTTTGGCTGAAGACAAAGGCGATGCCGGTCGTGCCCTCAAGGAGGCCGGCTTGCAGCGTCAGGCTCTTGAAGCCGCGATTGATGCGGTGCGCGGAGGTTCAACTGTGAACGATCAGGAAGGCGAGTCCAATCGCGAAGCGTTAAGTAAATATACGCTGGATCTGACTGAGCGTGCGCGCTCGGGCAAACTTGACCCAGTCATCGGTCGTGATGACGAAATCCGTCGTGCGATTCAGATCTTGCAGCGACGCACAAAAAATAATCCGGTATTGATCGGTGAGCCCGGCGTGGGCAAGACTGCGATCGTAGAAGGCTTGGCGCAGCGAATCGTCAATGACGAGGTGCCTGAAACTTTGCGCGGCAAAAAGGTCTTATCCCTTGATTTGGCAAGCTTATTGGCCGGTGCAAAGTTTCGCGGCGAGTTCGAGGAGCGCCTGAAGGCTGTCCTTAAGGAGCTCGCTCAGGATGATGGTGGCATCATTCTCTTCATCGACGAAATTCACACGATGGTCGGTGCAGGTAAAGCCGAAGGTGCCATGGATGCGGGCAATATGCTCAAGCCCGCGCTTGCGCGTGGCGAGTTGCATTGCATCGGCGCAACTACGCTGGATGAATACCGTAAGTACATCGAGAAAGATGCCGCCTTGGAGCGTCGTTTCCAGAAAGTCATGGTCGATGAGCCCGATGTCGAGTCGACCATTGCAATCTTGCGCGGTTTGCAAGAGCGTTATGAGCTTCATCATGGGGTTGAAATTACCGATCCTGCGATTGTTGCTGCTGCTGAATTATCGAATCGCTATATTACGGATCGTTTTTTACCGGACAAGGCTATTGATCTGATTGACGAAGCGGCTGCCCGCATCCGGATGGAGATCGACTCCAAGCCTGAAGTCATGGACAAGCTAGACAGACGCATCATCCAGCTCAAAATCGAGCGTGAAGCGGTCAAGAAAGAAAATGACGAAGCTTCGAAACGTCGCTTGCAGATTATTGAAGAAGAGCTCGAGAAGCTTCAGCGCGAGTACAACGATTTCGAGGTGATCTGGAAAAGCGAGAAAGCCGCCGTGCAGGGTACGCAATCGATCAAGGAAGAGATCGAGCGTGCGCGCGCCGAGATGGCCGAATTGCAGCGTAAAGGTCAGTTCGATAAGCTTGCCGAACTTCAGTACGGCAAGCTACCTGAGCTCGAGTCTCGTTTGAAAGCCGCTGAAGGCGCGGGTGACAAGACGACAGAAAAGCCTCGCTTGTTGCGCACTCAAGTCGGTGCCGAAGAGATTGCAGAGGTGGTTTCGCGTGCGACCGGCATTCCGGTATCCAAGATGATGCAAGGCGAGCGCGACAAACTGTTGCACATGGAAGATCGTCTGCATCAACGTGTGGTCGGACAGGATGAAGCGGTCGGTCTGGTTGCAGATGCAATACGTCGTTCGCGTGCAGGCTTGTCCGATGAATCGCGCCCATACGGGTCGTTCCTGTTCCTTGGACCAACCGGTGTGGGTAAGACCGAGTTAACCAAAGCGCTGGCTGATTTCCTGTTCGACTCGGATGAGCATCTGATTCGTATCGACATGAGCGAATTCATGGAGAAGCATTCCGTTGCACGCCTCATTGGTGCGCCTCCTGGATATGTCGGTTATGAAGAGGGTGGTTATCTCACCGAGGCGGTTCGTCGCAAGCCTTACAGCGTCGTACTGCTTGATGAAGTCGAAAAGGCGCATCCGGATGTTTTCAACGTGTTGTTGCAGGTGCTTGATGATGGGCGCTTGACGGACGGTCAGGGTCGCACGGTTGATTTCCGTAATACTGTGATTGTCATGACTTCAAACCTGGGGTCGCAGCACATACAGGCCATGGTCGGTAAACCCTATGAGGCGATCAAGGAAGTGGTGTGGGATGAACTCAAGACTCATTTCCGTCCCGAGTTTTTGAACCGAATCGATGAAGTGGTTGTGTTCCACGCCTTGCAGAACGCTCATATCGAAAAGATTGCCGGCGTGCAGATCAAGCGCCTTGCCAAGCGTATGGCACAGCAGGAAATGGTTCTGGAAGTTTCGGATGCAGCATTGGCTGAACTGGCTCGCACCGGTTTTGATCCGGTATTCGGGGCGAGACCACTTAAGCGGTCTATTCAGCAGTTGCTCGAAAACCCGATCGCCAAGCTGATTCTCGAAGGCAAATTCGGTCCCAGAGATGTTGTACCTGTCGATTACCGAGATGGTCAATTCGTGTTCGAAAGGGTTCTGCAGTAATAGCTTTTGACATTTAAAGCCCTTGCCGCCTTGTTACGGCAAGGGCTTTTGTATGTCAGATTGCCTCGGTCGTTTGCTCCAGCCTGAAACAACGTGCGCTATGTTCAGGATTGATTTGAGATATTTCGGGTATGGATTCCCGGCAAGCATCTTGCGCCAGTGAACATCTATCTGCAAATGTACATCCCGGGGGCAAGGCACTGAGATCCGGCGGCGAACCCGGAATAGTTTCAAGCCGGGTTCCCTTCGATACCGATCCATGTGCCAGGCTCTTGAGAAGGGCACGGGTATAAGGGTGGCGAGGCGACCTCATCAAAGTGCGTGTGCTGCCTTCTTCTACGATGCGTCCTGCATACATCACCGCAATCCTGTCGGCAACTTCAACGGCTGCGCCCAGATCATGGGTGACGAATACAACAGACAGTCCCAACTCACGCTGTAATTCACGTAGCAGCAACAAGATCTGAATTTGTACCGTAGCATCCAATGCCGTTGTAGGTTCGTCAGCCAACAGCAGTTTTGGCTCGCTGGCAAGTGCCAATGAAATCATGGCGCGCTGACGCATACCGCCTGACATTTCATGAGGATAGGCATCCAGCCTACGCTCGGGACTAGGAATGCGGACACGTTCAAATAGCGATAGGGCGCGTTTTCGGGCCTCATCTTTGCTGATGTTCTCGTGTCGTCTGATCGCCTCGATTATTTGCTCGCCAACGGTATAAACCGGATCCAGAGCCAACAATGGCTCCTGGAAAATCATCGAAGCAACTTTGCCCCTAAAGTTTGTAAGTTCGGCGTTTGGCATGGATACAACATCACGCCCATCAACAAGAATCTTGCCTTCGATCTTTGATCGGCCTGGCGGGTGTAGACGCAAAATTGAACGCAAGGTTACGCTTTTGCCGGAACCAGATTCGCCAATGAGAGCGACCACTTCACCTTTCTTGACGCGAAGATTCACCCCCGACACAGCTCGTACGGGCTTACGACCACCGGTAAAGGTGACATTCAAATTCTGAATGTCCAGAAATGCGTCGTTATGCAGAGTGCTCATGCGGCCTCCTTGGTTGATTTTGGCAAGGAGATAGGTGCCTCAGTGTGACCGCTGCCGGCCACATGCATTAGACATGCTACGCCATCGCCTTCACGGTTTGTCACCAAAGCAGGGGCAGTGGTTTTGCAAACAGCCTGAACATGCGAGCATCTCGTATGAAAACGGCATCCGGTGGGCGGATTGATCGGATTGGGCGGATCACCTGTCAGCGGTGGTTTTTCGGTACGATGATCCGGATCCATTGATGGAACCGAGGATAGCAGGGCGCGGGTATAGGGATGTTTCGGATCGCTGAACAGTTTTTCGCAGTCTCCGATTTCTACGACCTCACCCAGATACATCACCATTACACGATCAGAAATATATCGGACAACATTCAAGTCGTGACTGATGAAAACATATGTCAGTCCGAATTCCTGTTTTAAATCCAGAAGCAAATTCAGTACTTGCGCTTCGACCGATTTATCCAGTGCCGACACGGCTTCATCCAGAATGATCAGGCGTGGCTGCAATGCAAGCGCACGTGCGATATTGACGCGTTGGCGCTGCCCCCCGGATAGCTCATGCGGATAACGTTCTGCAAAACGCCTTGGATCCAAACCGACCTTGGCAAGCAAATCCCTTGCACGCTCGATCGCTTCGTCTTTTTTTACTCCATGCACTTGTGGGGCGAACGCGATTGAATCTTCAATCGTTAATCTGGGATTGAGGGAAGCATAGCTATCCTGAAACACCATTTGGGCTTGACGTCGAAACTCCTTCAAAGTGAGTTCGCGTGATCCGACGGACTGACCGTCGAAAATAATATCGCCATTGTCCGGCGTGGTCAGGTTCATCAATAAACGCGCGGTAGTGGATTTGCCGCAACCGGATTCACCGACTACACCCAGCGTTTCTCCCTTACGAACCATGAAGTCGATGCCATCGACAGCGCGAACCACTCCACCACCGCGACCCCATAAGTCTTTTTTCAGCGCAAAGTGCTTGATCAGATTCTTGACCATGAGCAGGGGTTGAGCTGTCCCCCCTACGTCATGACTATTTTGAGTGTTTAACTTATCCATCAGTTCTTGATTTCCATCGCAGTACGCAGGCCATCCGAAAGCAGATTGAACGCGATCGAGGTCACAAAAATCATTACGCCCGGCAATGCCGCAATCCAAGGCTGAACATAGATTGCCGTGCGCAAGGTGTTGAGCATCAAACCCCACTCGGGTTCAGGTGGTTTGACGCCAAGTCCGAGAAAGCTCAGTCCCGAAGCCAAAATCATCGACACGGCGATGAGGCTTGTTGCGTAGACGAAAATTGGGCCAAGCACGTTACCCAATACATGTACGCGAACGATCGTAAAGGCATCCGCGCCAGAAGCCCTTGCCGCATCCACATAATCTCGGCTACGAATTTGCGTGGTCACACTTTCGGCGACACGGGCAATCGGTGGAATGAACACTATCGTGAGCGATATCAGGGAGTTGGTAATGCCGGCTCCCAGGACCCCCGATAGTGCAATGGCGAGCAGGACAGAAGGGAAGGCGTAGAAAACGTCGATCGTGCGCATGATCACTGTATTCACCGCACCGCCTGCGTAACCTGCCACGATGCCGATCACCGAGCCAATCACAAAGGCGCAAACAACAGGAGTGATCCCCATGAACAACGATAGCTTTGTGCCGACAATCAGGCGTGAAAGCATGTCTCGACCAAGTTCGTCCGTGCCTAAAATATGGCCGGTAAAGCCGATTGGTTTGAGGCGTTTCATGATCGATGAGGCAAATGGATCATAAGGTGCGATATATGAACCAAAAACAGCCATCGCCAACAATAGCAGAATGACTATGGCGGCAAAGACGGCGACTCGATCGCGCATAAAGCGCTGACCAACGTTCTTCCAGTAGCCAGTGGATTTTTCCACCGGAAGGGTAGGCACTTTGGCCGGATTAACAGCAACATTCAACATGGATATGTTCCTCAGCTACGTGCGATTCGTGGATCAAGCAGCGTCTGGATGACGTCTACGATCATGTTCAGAATCACAAAGAACATGGCAAGCACTAGTATGGTTCCTTGGAGCAAGGGTAAGTCGCGCTGGAAAATCGCCGCGTTCAACAGAAATCCTGTACCGGGCCAGGAGAAGACGGTTTCGATCAAAATGGATCCGCCAAGCAGATAACC
Organism: Sheuella amnicola; assembly: GCF_010499255.1. Classification (GTDB taxonomy): domain Bacteria; phylum Pseudomonadota; class Gammaproteobacteria; order Burkholderiales; family Burkholderiaceae_B; genus Zwartia; species Zwartia amnicola. The sequence goes on along the minus strand of NZ_JAAGRN010000006.1, from coordinate 94,496 downwards.
AAGTTGAAGACCCATGACAGCCAATGCGGTTGGTGCGGCATTTTTGACGACATGCAGGAAAATTCCCAGATTAGTCATTCCTTTTGCACGTAGCCCGACGATAAACTCTTGGGCAAGAATGTCGGCAACCAGCGCGCGTACTGTGCGCGAAATGATCCCCATTGGTATCACGCTCATTGTGACTGCCGGAAGAATCAGGTGTTTGACGTGTTCCCAGTCCCAGGCCCATTCACTCGAGCCACCGGGACCGGCGCCGCTAGGTGGCAACCACATTAGCGTCGAGCTGAATATGATGACCAAAACCATGCCCAGCCAGTAATGCGGAACGCTTACGCCTAAAACCGAGGTAAGCGATGCCGCCTTATCCACCCATGAGTTTTGGAAGTAGCCTGCGACAAAGCCGAATAGGCATCCGAAAATAAAACCGATCAACGTCGCAAAAACAGAAAGACGCAAGGTATTTCCAACTGCTTTGAATACTTCTTCAGTGACAGGTCGACCGGTTGCGATCGAAGTGCCCAGGTCGCCATGAAGCGCACGCCAGACCCAGCTGACAAACTGCTCTGGGTATGAGCGGTTAAAGCCATAAAGCTCCATGAGTTGTTTCTGCAACTCTTGGGATGCATCCGGAGGGAGGATGGAGACAAGTGGATCGCCCGGGGCAAGATGCACTAAAGCAAAACACACCAGAGCCACGCCCAGCATGATGGGCAAGGTATAAATCAAACGTCGCAGCAAAAAACTCAGCATGCAATCAAATCTCGCAAATTATTGAATAGCGCATCAACCGCATTGAAGTGCGATGCACAAAATGAGACAGGCTGCGCCCGAGAGGACGCAGCCTGCTGATACAACATTACTGAATTGACATCGGTGCGATATCGATGAACCAGTTCTTGGGCTGAACTACGCCCTTGACCTTAGGGCTCATCGCGCGGGGACCCACGTCATGTGCCACCCAGATGAATGGAGCTTCTTCGACAATGCGGGTATGCAGTTTTGCAAGCGCTTCATCGCGAGGCTTATCATCAAATGTCGTACGGGCATTCTGAATCAACTGATCGAACTCGGGATTGCCGAACAAACCCCAGTTATTCGAAACGGGCGGGAAGGTCTTGGTGCTGGTAAATCGAACCAGACCAAAGAACGGATCCATGGACGAGAAGCTGACGTTGGTCGCTGTCGCGCCGTTGGCAGAAGGATCCTTTGCTCCTTTGCGCCAGTTGTTGAACAGGGTGTTCCATTCGATCACGTCAAAGTCAATATCGAAGAAACACTGTTTTAACGACTGCTGAACGAATTCGTTCATGGGTAATGGCATCATCTGGCCCGAACCTGACGCAGAAATCTGTACCTTCGTCTTCAGTGGTTTGGCTGCGGAATAGCCGGCTTCGGTCATGAGTTTCTTGGCGCTATCCACATCGTATTTGATGTCGAAGGTTGGTTTGCCGAACCAGGGATGGTCCGCCGCCATCGTACCCTTTGGAATACCCATCAGGTCGCCGAGCAGTGTTTTTAGGCCGGCACGGTCCACGCAGAGGTTGGCAGCATGGCGCACCCGCTTGTCCAGCCAGGGTGAGCCCTCGGCAAATGAGAGTTGCCATGGCCAGACGTGGGGCTGAGGGTTGCTGTAGAGGGTGAAGCCACGTTGTTTGATTTGGGGCAGGGAGTCCGGGGCAGGTGCTTCAATCCAGTCGACCTGGCCCGAAAGCAAGGCAGCGGTGCGTGCATTGGCCTCAGGAATGGGCAGCAAAACAACTCGGTCAATTTTGGCCATCCGTTTCGGATCCCAGTAAGACTTGTTTGCGACCATTTCGAGGCGTTCGCGCGGAACAAATCGCGCCATCTTGAATGGGCCGCTGCCTGAGGCATCGGCAGCAAAAGCCGTCCAAGCTGCTTTTGCGCGTTCAGCAGGTGCAGTAACAGAGGCGGGAACGGCAGCCAATTTGGCTTCCCAGTGCTTGGGCGAGGCGATGAAGAGATTGGTCAGGTTGATCGGAAGGAAGGCATCGGGTTCGCTGGTGGTCAGTTCAACCGTCATATCGTCGATTTTCTTAGCGCTGCGCAATGTGGGCATACGCGAAGCGGTCACGCCAACCTGGGATGGGTCGAAATGAGGGGCATCCTTATCGAGTACTTTCTGCACGTTCCAAACGATTGCATCAGCATTGACATCCGAACCATCATGGAATTTGACGCCGGGGCGTAGCTTGAAAATCCATTTTGTCTTGTCATCTGGATTGATTGACCATGACGTGGCCAGTCCCGGAATGACCACACTGGGTACATCAGCCTTGGACAAATCCCACTGGGTCAGTGAGTCATACATTGGGATCCCGGTGAATCGATTCCCTTCAAAGCCCTGGTCCGGTTGACCGAGCGTGCGAGGAATGTCAGCAGCCGTCATGCCGATTCGAAGAACTTTTTCCTGGGCAGCGGCAGGTGTGGCGCTACCTAAGGCGATTGCGGTATAAACGAGCGATAGTGCCAATGGTTTGGACATCAGACGGGTAAACGACTTATGCTGTTTCATGAGTTCTCCAACAAAAAAGGTTTGGATGCAATACTAAGCGTATCAAATTTATCAATAATGATCTGTCATGTCTGAAAGCAGTTGTAACGCTTAAAAACAAAAACCGAGTCATTGCGCTGTCTCAACACCTAAGCAAAAATTGTGCCAGTAGTGTTTTTTAATATTTATAAAACTTGTGTCCCCACAATCTAAACCAATCCACCATGATGAAACTACTTCTCATAAACCCTAATACATCGACTTCCATGACCCAGGCGATCGCGAAAGGGGCTCGTTTGGTTGCGGCCGCAGGCACCGAAATTGTGCCAGTCCAGCCCAGTTTTGGACCATTATCGATAGAAGGACATTATGACGAAGCGTTCGCGGCAGCGGGGGTGGCTGAGCAGGTCAAGCTGTCCTCAAGCTTGAATCCAAGTGCAGTCGTGATTGCCTGCTTCGGCGACCCTGGGTTGGAAGCGGCCCGCGAAGCGACCCGTGCACCGGTTTTGGGCATTGCGGAGGCGGCCTTTCACGCAGCTTCGATGATTTCTACGGGTTTTTCGGTCGTGACGACCATGACGCGTACATGCATCATTGCCGAAAGGCTTGTCCAGCGTTACGGCTTTGAACATCAATGCCGCGGCGTGCATGGAACTGACATTCCGGTTTTAGCGCTGGAGGAAACAGGTACACACATCGCCGACCAGATCGAAGACACCGCGCGCCAGGCGCTTAGCAGGGATCGAAGCTCGGCAATTGTGCTGGGTTGCGCCGGAATGACGGGTTTATGCAATACCTTGACCCAGCGTCTTGGTGTACCGGTTATCGATGGTGTCGCGGTTGCAGTCAAGTTTGCCGAAACGCTTGCTTATCTGGGGTTGGGCACCAGCAAACATGGTGACTATGCCGAACCATTGCCTAAAGTCTATACAGGCTGGGCCGCACCGCTGGGTTGGCCCGGAGCATGACCAGAAAGCAGGCCTTATTCTCTGTTCATCTTGTTGCAGTCCTGTTCGGCACCTGCGGAATTCTTGGCGAATTGATTCAGGCCGGAGCCGATGTGATTACCTGGGGGCGCGCGATGTTTGCGGTCATCGCCCTAACCATCGGAGGATTTTGGGTCGCGGGTCGGTCAACACCGCAATCAATGAGCTTTTCCGGAATGTTTCAACATGGGCGCTGGCTTGCCTTGCTTTTTTCCGGAGCCATGCTTTCGATTCATTGGGTAACGTTTTTCGTCTCGGTCAAAGTAGGGGGCATTGCAGTTGCTACGCTTGGTTTTGCAACATTTCCGGCTTTCATTACTCTGATCGAGTGGAGTGTGCTACGTGAGCGTGTGGCCAGGGCCGAATGGATCAGATTGATTTGTGTCACATTCGGTCTGGTGCTGGTTACGCCCTCAATAGACCTGACGGATTCCGTGACAGAGGGGTTGATTTGGGGAGTATTGTCAGGGGCAAGTTTCGGTGTTTTGGCAGTGCTGAATCGCCGATATCTTGCCTCGATTGATGCGTTTCAAGTGGCAGGGTTGCAGAATTTGATCGTGTTTTTCTTGCTCAGTCCATGGGCGATTCCCCATCTGGGGGCTGTGAGCGTACAGAGTTGGTTCTGGATTTTATTGCTGGGCGTTGTCTGTACCGGATTGGCTCATCTCCTGTTTGTATCAGGATTGCGGCATTTGCATGCCAGGACGGCTGGTTTGGTCGTTGCCCTTGAACCGGTCTATGCCATTGTTTTTGCTTGGATTTTATTTTCTCAAGTCCCGGGTTTGAGAACAATTGCAGGTGGAACCATCATGATTCTGGCTATTATCAGTGCCAGTTTTGCAGTGCGGAAACAGAATTAACAATCGTATCAATTAAATACATGCTTCTCCCTTTAAGCAAAGTTATGATGTCGTAATTCCAATTGGTTGTATGTTACGCATGACGACTTTAGACCAAAGTTACCCATCCGCTTCGATTCCGCTCCGGCCTGATGCCCGTTGTGCACCTCAAGCCATGATTTCATGCGTGGTTCCGGCGTTCAATGAACATGAAAATCTCGGTTTGTTGCTGCCGCGCTTGCAAGCAGTATTGACGCAAGCCTGTCAGAATTGGGAAGTCGTGGTTGTGGATGATGGCAGTCGGGATCCTACATCGGTTCTGATGTCGACCTGGACGCAAATTCCGGGTTTTAGGTATGTTCAACTTTCGCGCAACTTTGGAAAAGAACCCGCGATTACCGCCGGACTTGAGGCCGCTCGAGGCGATGCAGTCATCATCATGGATGCTGATCTGCAACACCCACCTGATTTTCTACCTCAGATGATCGCCAGGTGGCAGGCCGGTGTCGATATGGTTTATGCCGTTCGTGAAAATCGCGATGATGAAAGTTTTGGCAAGCGCCTGGGCACTAAATTGTTTTATTCGCTTTTATGCGGTACGCGTGGAGTTGAAGTGCCTGCACATGCAGGAGACTTCCGCCTGATGGATCGTGCCGTGGTGAATGCGTTGCTGCAGATGCCGGAAAGAAATCGTTTCATGAAGGGGCTGTATGCCTGGGTGGGATTCAGTTCCGAGGCGATTCAATATACCCCCGACAGCAGGCCTTTCGGACAAAGTCATTTCAGCGCGCTGAAGTTGCTGCGTCTGGCTTTTGCCGGACTGACCGCTTTTACGACTTGGCCATTGCGTGCGGTGAGTCTGGTCGGATTTCTGGTTTCTTTATGTTCATTCAGTTACGGTATTTACATCGTGATCGAATATTTGTTGTTCCGAAACCCCGTTGACGGGTGGCCCACCATAGTCACGATTTTGCTGTTTTTCTCCGGAATTAATTTGATTTCACTCGGTATTGTCGGCGAGTACATTGCTCGCATTTTCGATGAAGTCAAAGGGCGCCCCCTTTATATTGTCAGGCAGTCGACCGGCCATTCGCACCAGCCTGTTGCAACGGGCATGCCTTCCATTACAGAGCGTTCGGACTGATGGGGCAAGGTACGCCACTGATCCCCATTTCGATCTGTGCCGATGATTTCGGAATCGAACCGGGTGTCGACGAGGCAATTATCGAGTTGTCTCAAAAAGGGCGCTTAAGCGCCACCAGTTGCCTGACAACAGCAAATGGATTTACCGACCGTGCCCAAGGGCTTAAGACTTTGCAGGTCGATCTGGGTGTTCACCTGAATTTCACCGAATTTCTCGGATCTCCCGGTATTTACCTTCCTTTACCCAGGTTGATTCTGAAATCCTATTTGCAGCAACTTGACTCTGAAGAAGTGGAGGCACAAATAGGTCGTCAGCTCGATGCATTCGAAAATCAACTTGGACGTGCTCCGGATTTTATCGATGGACATTTGCACGTGCATCAGTTTCCGGTGATTCGAGGCGCTTTGATCAAACAGCTGACTCTGCGGTATAGCCATCGTCGGCCATGGGTACGTAATACATGGCCCGGAGCGCTGTCTACTGCGTTACCTTTTATGCAGAGATTCAAGGCAGGCGTGATTGGTGTTCTGGGTGCGCGTGCATTTACGCGTATGGCAGAGCAGAGCGGTATGCGCTTTAATCGTGATTTCATGGGTGCATATGATTTCACCAAGCCACACCCCATGTATGCGACCATGCTGGATGCCTGGTTTTCCAAGGCTCAACACGGGACATTAATCATGGCGCATCCGGCAAAGTATGTTAGCCAGGGGGATGCGTTCGGCCAGGATCGGGTCGAAGAATTCCGGGTGCTGTCCAGCGAGCTATTTACGCTATTGCTGGATCAGCATCAGCTCGTGATTAAACGGATGTCCGAGATGGATTGATGCGCAGGTTAGAACTTTGTGTCTGACCCTGCAGTACTTGTTGGCGAATTTTCGATCGGCTCTGTGGGGTCGGTAACCGGACGCCTGATTTCTTCGATCACATTATCGCGACCGTAATACTTGATTCCGATTTTGATGCGGTCGCGCCCTTGGTCTCGACGATGCCTATTGGTGTCCCTTAACGAGTAAACGCACCCGCAATATTCTTGCTGATAAAACTCTTCGCGTTTACTGATCTCGATCATCCTGGCCGATCCGCCATGTTTGCGCCAGTTGTAAGTCCAGTAAGTCAGATCATCGTAGCGAGCCGCCGCGCGCTCGCCACAGCCATTGATCTGATTCATATCTTTCCAGCGTGATATGCCCAGGGAGCTCGTAATCGTGTCGAAGCCATGCTCGTGTGCATAGAGTGCGGTGCGCTCAAAACGCATATCGAAGCATTTTGTGCAGCGCTCGCCGCGTTCCGGTGAGTTTTCGAGACCTTTTACCCGATCGAACCAGTTGTCGACGTCGTAATCGGCATCGATGAATTCAATTCCATTGGCCTCGGCAAAACGGATGTTTTCGTTTTTACGAATTTCATACTCTTTGACGGGATGAATATTCGGGTTGTAGAAGAAAATCGAATAGTTGATTCCGGATGCAAGCATTGCCTCCATCACTTCGCCGGAGCACGGCGCACAGCAAGAGTGCATGAGAACTTTCGAGCTTCCTTCGGGAAGCGAGAGGCTGGGGCGTAGGGGATCTTTCATGGCCTTATTTTAGCCAAGAACTTGAGCCCATAGCGTTTTAACCGTATCGCGTTCAGGGATCAGCTCACTTTGCTCGACTCTGGCGTGCTCGGCTCCTTGAAGTCTTACGGCATGTTGCCGACGGCGCAGGTTTCGATAGGCATCACCGGCGCGTACCGAAAGATCCTTGTCTATTAATCCGACTTCGCCTGCAATGCGTAAAAGGGCGATGTTGCCCAAATTTCCGATCAATTGAGGATATTTGTCGGCGTGCGTGAGAACAAGATATTGCGTGACGAACTCCAGATCAACCATGCCGCCTTTGTCATGCTTGATGTCGAACAATTCCGTTTTGTTGGGATGGCCAGCGGACATTTTGTCGCGCATCGCACAAACTTCGGCTTTGAACGCGATCTGGTCGCGATGCTTAGTCAACACCTTGCGGCGTACATTTTCGAATGCAACGCCTACAGCGGGGTCGCCGGCAGCAAAGCGGGCGCGAGTCAGGGCTTGGTGTTCCCAGGGCCAGGCATGCTCAAGTTGATAGGTTTCGAACGCCTGGACGGACACTGCCAACAAACCTGCATCGCCATTGGGTCGCAGACGCAAATCGATTTCATAGAGTCGACCGGATGAGGTCATCGTTGATAGCCAGGAGGTCATGCGACGGCCGAGCTTAGCGTAAAGTTCGGCCGCATCCTCCGATGGGTCATCGTACAAATAGACCACATCAAGATCGGAGGCATAACCCAACTCTTTGCCGCCTAACCGTCCATAAGCAATCACCGCAAAAAGTGGCGGTCTGAGCGGCGCATCTTTTTCAGGTTTTGCAACCAGTGGCCAGACGCGATGGATTGTCTCGTTGAGCATCATGTCTGCCAAGGCGGATAACTGATCCGCTAGTGCTTCGACAGTCAATCGACCTTCAATATCCTGCGCGAGCAATTGGAAACTGATCTGTCGTTGCAAGTCACGCATCAGATTCATTTGCTGTTCGACATCCGGCGTGCCGTCCGGCAAAACACAACCATCCAGATCGGCTCTCAAGCTTTGGGCAATCTTTTCGAAATCGACCGGCTCCATCAAGGTTCGCCAGGCAATCAAACTATCAAGTACGACAGGATGTTGAATCAGGTATTGTGCGGCAGTCGGACTGGCCGCTAGCATTCTCGCGACACGCGCCAATGTTTCGGGATATTCGGCAAGCAGCGCAAGATAGGCACTGCGCTGGGCAATGCTCTCGACCAAGTCCATGAGTTTGATCGCGGCAACCATGGGAACGGGTGTTTTCAATGCGGCGCGCAACGCATTGGGCAATACGGCATCGACACGATTGCGGCTGACTGTCGCAAGGCTCCTGATCCTGTGGCTTTCTAAGAATGATTCGACACGGCGCGTCAGTTCCGGCGCCTGTTGCCCGAAGGAAGAAATTGTTTTTTCGAGTTCGGTCAATGCCTCGCCATCGTTCTCATCCGACGTTTCTCCAGGTTGTTTTGCGTCATGTGTCGAAGCATCGTCCAGCAAACCAGCCATTCTGAAAGCATTGCGAAATGTCTCGGCCACAAAAGTCCTGTGATCCCGGAGTGTTTGTTCGAACGCTTCCGGACTTAAGCGCATTGCTTGCGCCAATGCTTGTCTGCGAAGGGGCTCGTTGGGCAGCATATGCGTTTGCGCATCATCGTAATATTGCAAAGCATGCTCGGTTTGCCTTAAAAAACAGTATGCGTCCGCGAGTCTTTCCGCTGTGTGATGTTCAATAATTCCGGCGCGCTGCTGCGCGGATAGTGCATCCAGCAGTCCGCGTTGCTGCAAGGCGGGCATTCTGCCCCCCCTGATCAATTGGGAAAGTTGGACGACAAATTCGATTTCGCGTATACCGCCTTCACCCAGTTTGATGTTGTTCTGACTTTCTTGTCCTCGTCGAGCCAAAACTTTGCGTTGCCAGTCCTGGCGGATGCGTTCACGCAGCACTCGCAATGCATCCAACGCGTCAAAGTCGAAATATTTACGATATACGAATGGCAGGCGCATGCTTTCGATATGACGAATCGTGTCGGTCGAATTGCTGTCTTCAAAAGCTTTAGTCGGCATAACCCGTCCCTTGAGCCAGGCATATCTCTCCCACTCCCTTCCCTGGGTGAAGAGATACTTCTCGAAGGCCTCCAGGCTCCAGGCCAAAGGACCCGAATCGCCGTCGGGTCTGAGCCTTAAATCGGTTCTGAATACTTGACCATCGCCATTTTGTTCCGAGATGACGGGCATCATCCGTTGAGTCAGTTTGGCGTAGAACTCGTGATTGGAAATGCACCTGCCCCCATCGGTCTCACCTTCCTCGTCATACAGCATCACCAGATCTATATCGGAAGAGACATTCAATTCACGTCCCCCCAGTTTGCCCATGCCGATAACAATCATTTCTTGAGGCATTCCGGCGCTGTTTCGGGGAATTCCATGTACTTCGACCAGTTCCGCCATGATGGTGCGATAGGCTTGTTCCACGGCAAGATCAGCCAGATCGGACATGGCTTGCACCACCTCCAGCAGAGGCGCAATTCCCGCCAAATCCCTCACCATCGCAAGATAGAAAACTCTTTTCCGAAGTGTCCTGAGCACTTTTTTACAAGTGGCCAAGTCCAGGCGCGCTTGACTTCTAGGTTGCCCAGCCAATTCTTCGAACCATTTGGTTATACGCTCTAAGGTGATTGGCTGGTGACTTTCATTATCCAGCCACTCGCCAAATGCTGCGGAGGCATTCAAGGTGCGTTGGAGTGCTGATGACCATTCACGAGCATGAGTGAGGTAGGATTGGGACATTTAAATCGCGGCCTGAGTAACGTGACAGGTTAGGATGATCGATTTTTGAACGATAATTCAAGATTACTAGATTAGTTTGTTGAAGACTTTGAGTTTTTTCAAGAAATTGCTTCGTTGGGTGTTGGCTACCTTGCTGTTGGTGTATTTCGCCGCGGCAGTGGTGATGCTTACGGTACGTTTTTGGGTGATTCCTCGCATCGACGAGTGGCGTCCGGCAATCGAGCACCATCTTTCGTCAGACTTGGGCATGCAAGTCAAAATCGGAAGCCTTGCTGCGGGGTGGGCGGGGTTATCCCCCACGCTTACTGTCCAAGATCTGACTATGCGCGACGAGCAAGACGCCGACCTGCTCAGAGTGCCTCATGCTTTTGCCTCCGTATCATGGCAAAGCTTAATGAATTGGGACTTGAGATTACAACGTCTCGAAATCAATGGAATCGATTTGTCTGTTTCCAGGGATGCACAGGGCGCTCTTTCGGTAGCCGGAATCAAGATCGAGTCGCATCCGAATAGCAAAATTAAATTCGATGCCGATACACCTTTAGTTCACTGGTTACTCAGTCAAGGCAAGGTTCAGGTGAGTGATGCGATCATCCGTTGGTCGGACGCTCAGCGCAATGCACCCGAATTCGTTCTGACCAAAGTTGATTTTGCATTGAACAATGGATTATTCACTCATCGTTTCCTGATGAATGCCAAATTACCTGACAACGTCGGTAATCGGTTCGAGCTGATTGTTCAGACTAATCATTTGTTTAATCAGATTGCGTCAAAAAACAAACGGGAAGCGGAAATCTACGCAGAAATACAGGATCTTGAGCCTTTGGCGCTTGCACCCTGGCTGGATGTACCGGCAGTAAAAGGGCGCTTTGCCGCGCGAACATGGATCGATGTGGCGGATGGCAAACTCGGTCAAACCATATTCGAGCTGTCAGGCAATAAGCCGGGATTCCTGATGCCGGACGATACTTCAGGATCGCTCACAGGATTCGATGCCACTAAATTCGATTTGCGAATGACTGGTTTGCTGTCCGATTTTTTACCGCAGTCGAACAGCGACTACTTATTGATCGGCCAGAGCGGGCAACCGATCAAGACTACCGTTTCTTTCAATGACTTGAATATTGAAAGTTCGTTTTTTGAGCCCTCCAAACTTGCGCTTGGCAGTGTTAAGAGCACTTTGCAGCTTTTCAGATCGAGTGATGCGATCGACTATCTGAAAATCGACTCATTGCAAATTGATCAAACTGATCTGCAATTAAACCTGGCCGGATCCTGGAAAGCCTCATCGCAGGATCATCTGGGGATGATTGATTTGAAGGCCTCATTTCCAAAGCTGTCGGCCCAGTCTTTGCATCAGTATCTGACCCCGGTGATAGATATTGAAACGCGTCATTGGCTCAGGGACGCGTTGACTAAGGGCCAGTTCGAACAACTGACTTTCACTATGAACGGTGGATTAAGTCAGGTACCTTTCAATCAACCGGATCAAACAGGTGTGTTCGATATACAAGGTCGATTTCAGGATTTATCGATCGATTACGGCCCACCTCAGGCAAAAGAGCTTGGTTGGCCGCCCTTGATCGAGGCAACGGGACGAATTGCCCTGAATAAGCTTGCCTTGTCTCTGGATATCGACTCGGCTACGCTACTCGGAACGAAAGGCGAAAGAGTGTATGCCAAATCGATCCAGGCCAAAATTCCGGATCTGATGCTCAAGCCGGTGTTGTCGATCAGCACGCAGACAGAGGGACAAGCCGAGGATTATCTTGGTGTGCTGCGTCACACGCCTCTGAACGCCGCAATTGGCGATATTTTCGATAAGTTGGGCGCTACAGGCTTGTGGAAGGTTCCACTCGAACTTGAAATCGATCTAGACAAGCCTGATGAAACTAAAGCTAAAGGCCAGATTGTTTTTGCCGGCAGCTCGGTAAATTTCGGTGAAGACTTGCCCAAACTAGAAAATATTCAAGGAACATTGGATTTTTCGAATGCGGTGTTTCGGGCCAACAACATTGCCGCTCGCTTTCTTGGCGGTGATATCGTGATTGACGGCGCCGTTGGTGAACCCGGAGGGAAAATCATCATTGAAGGCAATGCGATTGTTGATGGCATGCGCGAATATGCCAACTTACCGGCTTTAAGTGTTCTGAAAGGGCGAACAAAATACCGGGCTCAAATCGCGCAAAACAATAAAGAAGGTGTCGATGTTTCGCTCACCACGTCGTTAGAGGGGCTTGCTGTTGCTTTGCCGGCACCTTTGGGTAAAGGTGCGACGGACAAAGCGCCTCTGACCTTCCGCTGGTCTTCGCAAAAGCAGAAAAATGATTACAGACACTCCATTTATTTCTCCTTAGGTGATTTAATCAATGGCCGACTTGAAAGGGCGGCCGGTTTTCGGGGTAAATCATATTTTTCCCAGGCAGTCATCGCGATGGGGACTCAGGCTGAATTACCATCAAAGGGGATGAAGGTCGACCTGGCTTTGGGCCCTATAGAGTGGAGTGACTGGAGCGACTTGATTGATCGAGTCTCGGCTGATAAAAAATCTAAATCCGGTGTTACAAACATTCCGATTTTTCCGCCAATTGATCGCTTTTCACTCAAATCACCGCGTTTGGTGTTTGATGAGTTGGTTTTTTCCGATTTGACCGTATCGGGAAGTCAACCGGACATCGGGCAGTGGCAGGTGTTGTTGCGCTCTGAAGAAACTGAGGGTTCATTTAGCTGGCAACTCGCCTCCGGCGCATTGGCTGGTCGTGTCAGGGCCAAATTTTCGAAGCTTGAACTGGGCGCCCCTTCGACATCGGCTGAAGTGCCTCCCAAAATTCAAAACATGAACGAAAGCCAATGGTCCGACATCCCCGCCATTGATTTGATCATCGATGATTTCAAACTTTACGGCAGCCGTTTAGGTAGCCTTTATTTGCGCGGAGACAACATCCAGCGCGGACAGTCGTGGAACATTGAAAGTCTGGAGATTAAAAATCCGTTCGCAAAACTGAACGCTAAAGGGCAATGGAGACTAAAGGGCGGCAATCGGGGCATTCATCTGGATGCCGATCTGGCCATCTCCGACCTGGGCAAGTTATCCGAGCTTATGGGTCATGTCGATCGAGTGAGGGACGGCAAAGGTACGATCAAGGCTCAAATCAACTGGATCAATTTCCCTTGGGTATTTTCCTATGAGGGGATGAATGGCAAGGCGACGATTGATCTTGAGAAAGGTGTATTCGAGCATGTCAATTCGCGCAGTGCCCGCCTGCTCGAATTGTTGTCTTTGCAGTCTTTACAACGCATCTTGAGCTTTAATTTCAGTCCGGGCAATGCGTTTAAAGACGGTTATCCCTGGAATGAAATTTCGGGGTCTTTCGAAATCGAGGAAGGGGTGGCCAGTACGTCGAATCTGGTTGTTGCAAGTCCTGTGGCTACGATTTCGATGGTTGGTAGCTCTGATCTTAATCACAAAACGTGGAACATGGATGCCGATGTCAAGCCACGTTTTGATATGAGTGGCACAGCAGTGGCGACAGGCTTTGTCGTGAATCCCATTGTCGGTGTGAGCGCTCTGGTGACGCAGTTTCTATTGAGAAATCCGATCGAGCGTGCGATGACGGTTAAATATCAGGTGCGCGGTCCTTGGGATGATCCTACGCTTGAGCCTATTGAGGCACCTAAAGCGGCCCCACCAGAAGGAAGCCTGTTTTCCAACGGAGGTAATTGAAATTGGTGATCGCCAGTTAGGCGATCACCTGCAGATATTACTTCTTCATCATGTCGAAGAATTCGTGGTTATTCTTGGTGGCACGCATCTTGTCCAGAATAAATTCCATCGATTCGATCTCATCCATGTCGTGGATGAACTTGCGAAGCACCCAGACTTTTTGTAATACATCAGGCTTGATCAGAAGCTCTTCGCGACGTGTGCCTGACTTGTTCAGATTGATGGCCGGATAGACGCGTTTTTCGGCCAGGCGGCGCTCGAGGTGCACTTCGGAGTTGCCCGTGCCCTTGAATTCTTCATAGATCACCTCGTCCATGCGACTGCCGGTTTCGATCAAGGCGGTACCGATGATGGTGAGCGAGCCGCCTTCTTCAAGGTTGCGGGCAGCGCCGAAGAATCGCTTCGGGCGTTGCAATGCGTTGGCATCCACGCCACCGGTCAGCACTTTGCCAGATGTTGGAACAACCGTGTTGTAGGCACGCGCAAGCCGGGTGATCGAGTCGAGCAGAATGACAACATCTTTTTTCATTTCAACCAGACGTTTCGCGCGTTCGATCACCATTTCGGCAACCTGCACGTGACGTGTGGCGGGTTCATCAAATGTCGAGGCCACGACCTCACCGCGCACGGTGCGTTGCATTTCGGTCACTTCTTCCGGACGCTCGTCCACCAGCATCACAATCATGACCGCATCAGGAAAGTTGGTCGTGATGGCATGGGCAATGTGCTGCATCATCACCGTTTTACCCGATTTGGGGCTGGCGACGATCAGGCCGCGCTGTCCTTTGCCGATCGGAGCGAAAATGTCCAGGATTCTGCCGGTCAGGTTTTCTTCGCTTTTGATGTCTCGCTCAAGCTGCATCACTTTGTCCGGATGCAACGGGGTCAGGTTGTCGAACATGATGCGATGCTTGATCGCCTCAGGCGCAAAACCATTGACCTTGTCCACTTTCACCAGAGCGAAATAGCGCTCGCCATCTTTAGGTGTACGTACTTCGCCTTCGATGGAGTCGCCGGTGTGCAAGTTGAAGCGACGGATCTGGGATGGCGAGATGTAAATGTCGTCTGTGCTGGCCAGATAGGACGTATCGGGAGAGCGCAAAAATCCGAAGCCATCGGGTAATACTTCGAGTACACCATCCCCGAAAATCTGCTCGCCTTGTTTGGCGCGTCGTTTCATGATCGCAAACATCAGTTCCTGTTTGCGTAAGCGGTTGGCGTTTTCTATTTCGAGGCCGGCGGCCATCTCGAGCAACTGCGAAACGTGCAGTGCCTTAAGTTCGTTCAGGTGCATTGATGTCTGTAAAGAAAAGTGACTTCAGGAGGGAGGGGATATTTATGCAATTTTGCTGGTTGTGCAGCGTTAGCGCCTAGAGGTGCCAGTGGCGGGCCACGGACGGGCCCGCGCGTGGAAACGGGTCAGATTGCGCTATCGAGAAAAGAGGTTAACTGTGCCTTAGACAGCGCGCCCACTTTGGTCGCGGCGATTTTGCCGTCTTTGAAAAGCATCAAGGTAGGAATGCCGCGAATGCCGTACTTGACAGGGATGTCCTGGTTTTCGTCGACGTTCATCTTGGCGATTGTGACCTTGCCTGCATATTCGGCAGCAACTTCTTCCAGCATGGGAGCAATCTGCTTGCACGGACCGCACCAGGCGGCCCAGTAATCAACCAGTACAGGCGTGGACGAGTTGATGACGTCCGCGTCAAAGCTACTATCGCTCACGTTTTTAATGTGTTCGCTCATTTTTTTCTCGGTAGTTATTGTGTCAGGCCCCTTGGGCGAGATCACTTGAGTGAATTAAAGCATAACATCAATACATGGGCTAGGGGGGAGGTAGAATGCGCAATTTCTGCGCTTTGCACCTCTTGCCGCGCCAATATTGGCATTTTCCGTAAAATGGCCCATCTTTTCCACAGCCGCTGGGGATAACTTGAGTACTAAGTCATACAACGAATCTTCCATCCGAGTCCTGAAGGGCTTGGAGCCCGTCAGACAACGTCCGGGCATGTATACCCGAACCGAAAACCCGCTTCATATCATCCAGGAAGTGATTGACAACGCAGCCGATGAGGCGCTTGCCGGCTTCGGCAAGCATATTCAGGTGACGTTGAACACGGATGGCAGTGTCACCGTCGAAGACGATGGCAGAGGTATTCCGGTCGGAATGCATCCCGAAGAAAAGGCGCCTGTTGCCGAACTGGTTTTTACGCGGTTGCACGCCGGAGGCAAGTTCGACAAAAAGGGCGGTGGCGCCTACGCATTTTCCGGGGGGCTGCATGGTGTCGGCGTATCAGTCACCAATGCGTTGGCCAAGAAGCTCGAACTCGTGGTCTGGCGCGAAGGCGCCACGCATCGAATGGTTTTCGCCAACGGGGATGTGATCGAGCCGCTCGCCCAGGCCCCTGAGTTATCCCGCAAAAAATCCGGAACACGGGTTCGTGTATGGCCTGATCATTCGTTCTTTGATTCGGCTGTCATTCCTCAGGCCGAATTGATGCACTTGCTGCGTAGCAAGGCCGTATTGATGGCGGGCGTCAAGGTGACGCTAATCAATGAAAAAACGGGCGATACACGCACCTGGCAGTATCAAGATGGCTTGGCGGGATATCTGAATGAAGCCCTGCAAGGCATAGAGTTGCGGGTCCCGCTTTTCGAGGGTGAACAATTTGCCAACGCCGACAACGAAAGCTTTGCCGATGGTGAAGGCGCCCAGTGGGTTGTTGCATGGCACGATGAAGGTAATGTCGTACGCGAATCCTACGTCAATCTGATTCCTACGCCTGCGGGAGGCACCCACGAATCAGGATTACGTGACGGACTGTTCAACGCGGTTAAAGGTTTCGCCGAAATGCACAGTTTGCTGCCTAAAGGGGTCAAGCTGTTGCCCGAGGACGTTTTTGCGCGCACCAGCTTTGTACTCTCGGCAAAAGTGCTCGATCCCCAATTTCAGGGACAGATCAAAGAGCGTTTGAATAGTCGCGATGCAGTGCGTTTGGTGGGTGGTTTTGTAAAGTCGGCCCTTGATCTTTGGCTTAACTCCCATGTCGAGTACGGTAAAAAACTTGCCGAGCTTGCGATTCGGCAAGCTCAGGCGCGCGCAAGGTCGGCCCAGAAGGTCGAAAAGCGTAAAAGCTCAGGCGTCGCCGTTTTGCCGGGCAAATTGACCGATTGCGAGTCTTCGGACGCTGCCAGAACCGAGGTGTTTCTGGTTGAGGGCGATTCGGCCGGTGGTTCGGCCAAAATGGGGCGCGATAAAGAGTTTCAGGCTGTTTTACCCTTGCGGGGCAAGGTGCTCAACTCTTGGGAAGTCGATCGCGACCGCCTTTTCGCCAATAACGAGATTCACGATATTTCGGTCGCTATCGGTGTCGATCCACATGGCCCGAATGACGCACCCGACCTATCCAATCTGCGATATGGCCGAATCTGTATCCTGTCCGATGCGGATGTGGACGGCTCGCACATCCAGGTTCTATTGCTGACCTTGTTTTACCGCCATTTCCCCAAGCTGGTCGAATCCGGTCATGTTTATATCGCGCGTCCACCTTTATTCAGGGTGGATGTGCCTGCGTTGGGCAAGCGTCCTGCCCGCAAGATCTACTGCCTGGATGCTGCGGAGCTTGAAGTCATTCAGGATAAGTTGCGCAAGGAAGGCGTGCGGGAGGGATCGTGGGACATTAGCCGTTTCAAAGGTCTGGGTGAAATGAGTCCAGAGCAGTTGTGGGAAACCACCATGAATCCGGATACGCGCAGGATGTTGCCGGTCGGGTATGGAGAACTGGATCCCGATCAGACGAATCGAATGTTCGACATGCTGATGGGTAAGGGTGAGTCCGGACAGCGTCGCACATGGCTTGAAGAAAAGGGCAATCTTGCCGAAGTCGATATCTAAATAATTTTTTAAGTGAAAGTATATGTCTGACAGTTCACAACCGGGACTTTTCGATCAAGGCGACGGTGATGCCTCGCTGACTTTGGGGCTTTATGCCGAGCAGGCTTATCTTGATTATGCCGTTTCGGTGGTGCGTGGTCGTGCGCTTCCCGATGTAGGCGATGGTCAAAAACCCGTTCAACGACGCATTCTTTATGCGATGCAGGCGATGGGCCTGCAGTCGGGGGCCAAACCAGTCAAGTCGGCCCGGGTGGTCGGCGATGTTCTCGGTAAATATCACCCTCACGGAGACCAGGCAGCCTACGATGCATTGGTTCGCATGGCTCAGCAGTTTAGTTTGCGTTATCCCTTGATAGACGGACAAGGCAACTTCGGATCCAGGGATGGCGATAATGCGGCTGCAATGCGTTACACCGAAGCGCGCCTGACACCGTTTGCGCGTCTGTTGCTTGATGAGCTGGATGAAGGTACGGTCGATTTCATTCCTAATTACGATGGCAGCCACCAAGAGCCATCTATGCTGCCGGCGCGCCTGCCTGTCATGTTGCTCAATGGTGCATCGGGAATCGCGGTCGGCATGGCAACTGAAATCCCCGCGCATAATCTCAGGGAAGTTGCCGCCGCGTGTGTCGCACTGATCAAGCAGCCCAATTTGGCTGATGAAGAGTTGTATGCAATGGTGCCGGGCCCGGATTTTGCCGGTGGCGGC
The DNA here is from genome assembly GCF_010499255.1 of Sheuella amnicola. GTDB lineage: Bacteria > Pseudomonadota > Gammaproteobacteria > Burkholderiales > Burkholderiaceae_B > Zwartia > Zwartia amnicola. Next base: position 76,315 of record NZ_JAAGRN010000006.1, on the reverse strand, counting down.
CAGATCATCACCCCATCTGAAGAGATCGCGAATATTTACCAGTCAGGTCGCGGTTCACTCAAAGCGCGCGCGCGCTGGCAATTCGAAGAGTTGGCCCGAGGCCAGTGGCAACTGGTGGTGCACGAGCTGCCCCCGGGAGCATCCTGTCAAAAAGTACTTGAAGAAATCGAGGATTTGACCAATCCCAAAATCAAGACGGGCAAAAAAAGTTTGTCACCCGAACAGCAGCAAACCAAAGCGCAGATGCTGGCTTTGCTTGATGCAGTGCGGGACGAGTCGGGCAAGGACGCTGCTGTTCGATTGGTGTTCGAGCCGAAAACATCCAAGATCGACCGTGATGAGTTCGTCAACACACTGTTGGCCCAAACAAGCATGGAAACCAGTGTTCCGATCAATCTGGTGTGTATCGGAACCGATAGTCGTCCGCGTCAGAAAGGATTGCGCGATGTCCTGATCGAGTGGATCGGTTTCAGGGCCGATACGGTGTTGCGTCGTACGCGCTATCGCCACGAAAAGGTTTCGGACCGGATTCATGTGCTCGAAGGCCGGATGCTGGTCTATCTGAATGTGGACGAAGTCATCCGCACCATTCGCGAATCGGATGAACCGCGTGCAGCTTTAATGCAGCGTTTCAAACTGACAGAGCGCCAGGCAGACGATATCCTCGAAATGCGTTTGCGCCAGCTGGCTCGACTCGAAGGAATCAAAATCGAGCAGGAATTGTCGGACAAGCGTCAAGAGCAGATCAAGTTGCAAGAGCTGATCGACCAGCCGGCCGCCCTCAAGCGCCTGATCGTCAAGGAAATCGAAGCGGATGCCAAGCAATATGGCGATGATCGCCGTACGTTGATCAAGTCTGCAGAGCGCGCAGTTCTGGAGGTCCGCGTAGTTGATGAGCCTGTGACAGTCATCGTTTCGGAAAAGGGTTGGCTGCGTGCCAGACAGGGTCATGGACATGATGCCACCCAGTTTTCGTTCAAGGCGGGCGATGGCTGCTATGGCGTTTTCGAATGCCGCAGCACGGATACCCTGATTGCATTCGGGGATAACGGTCGCGTCTACTCCGTGGCGGTTTCCTCATTGCCCTCTGCGCGTGGGGATGGCGCACCGATTACTTCCATGATCGATCTGACTCCGGGCTCGCGTATCGAGCACATGATTGCAGCGGCGCCGGCGTCGCGCTGGTTACTTTCGACGCGTCAGGGATTCGGCTTCTCCGCCCGCATTTCCGATATGACTAGCCGTCAGCGTGCTGGTAAACAGTTTGTAACCATCGAAGATAAAGACGGATTGCTCAGGCCGGTACCCTTGTTCGATCATGCCAAACATGTTGCTTTCCTGACAACGAAAGAGCGCATTCTTGTGATTCCGGTCGAAGAGATCAAGAGTCTGGCCGGTGGTGGACGAGGCACCATTCTGATGGGCATTGATCCTCCGGATGTTCTGGCCCAGACTGTTCCGGTTACCGTTGCAGGGCTGCGTGTGACTGGAACTTATCGCAACAAGCAAGTGGAAGACATTTTGTTCGGCTCCGAACTGGCCGGTTATATCTCCAAGCGCGCGCGCAAGGGTAAACAACTTTCGGTTCGCTCCAAACAACCCGTTCTATCTCCCGTACTTTGACGTTAAAATGTTGAAGTTACTTGATTTTTAACTCTTTTCAGGCAGTTTTCATGTCTTTTCAGGTCACGGTTTTACCCAGTCAGCATCAATTTCAGGCTAATCCGGATCAATCGGTTCTGGATGCGGCTTTGGCAGCAGGAATCGTGTTGCCATACAGTTGCCGCAGTGGAGCTTGCTCGACTTGCAAGGCAAAAGTCGTATCGGGTCAGCTTGAGGAAGGTGCTGCGCCATCCCAAATCTTGTCACCTGAAGAAATCGAGCAGGGCTACGCTCTTCTTTGCCAGGCGCACGCGGCATCCGATCTGGTGATTGAGTCGCGTGACGTGCGATTGGCTACTGACATCCAAATCCGGAAACTGCCTTCAAGAGTGACCTCTATTACACGCCCTTCGTCGGATGTGGCCGTGCTCAAACTGCAATTGCCCGCCACCGAAACGTTTCGTTTTTACGCCGGACAGTACGTCGAGCTTCTTCTGAAGGATGGCAAGCGCCGCAGTTATTCGATGGCCAATCCGCCTCACGCAGCCGAAGCGCTCGAATTGCATATTCGCCATTTACCGGGTGGTTTGTTCACTGATCATGTGTTTGGGGTCGGTGCAACGCAAATGAAAGAGCGGGAAATTCTTCGCCTCGAAGGTCCACACGGCTCTTTCTATCTAAGGGAAGACAGCGATTTGCCAATCATCATGCTGGCAAGCGGAACCGGTTTTGCTCCCATCAAGTCAATCGTTGAGCATATGATTCATCAGGGTATCCAGCGCCCTGTGACGCTTTACTGGGGCGGACGTAGGCCAGCGGATTTATACATGCACGAGCTGGCGCAGTCATGGTCGCAAACTGTGTCCGGATTTAAATACATACCTGTCATATCGGATGCGTTACCGGAGGATGGTTGGTCCGGTCGAACAGGCTTTGTTCATAAAGCGGTGATGCAAGATCATGGCGACCTGAGCGGTTATCAGGTTTATGCATGTGGAGCTCCGATTGTGGTCGACTCCGCTCGTCGTGAATTCACGGCATCATGCAAGTTGCCTGCGGATGCTTTTTTTGCGGATTCCTTTACATCCGAAGCAGATGCGGTGGCGGTCAAAGGATAATGGAATAGGACTTCCTAACCATGAAGATCATTGTTCTCGGCGCAGGAGTCATTGGTGTCTCGACAGCTTGGTGGTTGAGTCAGGCCGGGCACGAGGTGATTGTGATCGAGCGCTCAACCGGACCGGCGCAGGAAACCAGTTTCGCCAATGGTGGACAGATTTCCGTATCTTACGCCGAGCCGTGGGCCAACCCGCAAGCCCCGCTCAAGCTTCTCAAATGGTTGTTCAAGGATGACGCGCCTTTGCTCTTCAGGCCTCAGCTCGATTGGAGGCAATGGATCTGGGGCGCGGCTTTTCTGCGCGAATGTTTGCCCGGTCGCTTAACGACTAACATTCGCGCGATGGTCAGAATGGCGCAGTACAGCCATTCGACTTTGCGTCAGATGCGGCGGGATTTGGGCATTCAATATAACCATCTCGAGCGCGGCATTTTGAATTTTTATCGCGATCACGCAGAGTTTGACTCATCCCAGGTCTCGGCTGATGTGATGAGGGATTTTGGTGTTGATCGTCGCATTGTTTCGGCAGATGAAGTCATCGCGATCGAACCTGCTTTGGCCGCACATCGATCTTCGATCGTTGGAGGCGACTACACTGTTGACGACGAAAGCGGTGACGCACATGTCTTTACCGTCGAGCTTGCCAAGTTGGCCGCATCTTCGGGCGTCGAGTTCAGGTATTCAAGTCAAGCTACAAGGATCTTGACTGAATCCGGTCGGGCTAAGGGTGTGGAGGTCATTGATCCGACTGGTGCCTATAGAAATATGCGTGCCGATGCGGTGGTGGTCGCACTTGGAAGTTTTTCTCCAAAGCTGCTGAATCCTCTGGGTGTTTCTTGCCTGATCTATCCGACCAAAGGGTATTCGGCTTCTTTCCCTATTTTGCATCCCGATGACGCGCCAACGGTTAGTCTCACCGACAGTGGACATAAGGTTGTTTACACTCGCCTTGGCAATGTACTTCGCATGGCGGGCACTGCCGAGCTATCCGGATATTCCAGAGACTTGAATCGCACGCGCTGCGAAGCAATGACGATGCAGGCACGTGAACTTTTTGGCAATATCCTCGATTTTGACAATGTTCAGTACTGGTCCGGGCTGCGCCCATCGACGCCATCAAACGTTCCTCTGATCGGACAAACATCCATTTCGAATTTGTATCTCAATAGCGGTCACGGCACTCTTGGCTGGACGATGGGAGTCGGCTCTTCCAGAGCACTGGCTGACCTGATTTCCGGCGTGCGACCCGAGCCCGAATTTCCCTTTCTTGGTCAAAAAAATTCATGATGTCTATTTTTAAAAGGACTGCCAGCTTGTCACACTTCAATCGCATTTCCGCAGCATTGGCCTCAACGTTGATGGCGGCCGGCATGGCGCATGCCAATCCCGTCGAAATCGAGGTTTGGCACACATTGAACGATTCGAATACAAAAGAATTCGAATCGATCGCCAAACAATTCAACAATGAGCAAAATGAAACCAGGGTCGTTTTGAAGCGATTCGAAAATCAAGAGGCCATGACGGGTCCGAAAGGCCGTGCGCAAGCCGCCTCGCGCAAGCCTAATTTGATTCAGTTGCAAGATAACCGCTCACCCGAACACACGGCTCAACATAAAGAGCTCATGCCAATGCATGAACTGTTGAAGCAATATCCGATCGCAGACCAGAAGTGGTTCCTTCCTTCAGCAACCGGTTTCGTGCGCGACAGCAATCAGCGTCTTTTGGCGTTTCCCTTCATGGCCGAAATCCCGGTGATGGTTTACAACACCGATGCATATAAAAAAGCAGGCCTTGATCCTGCCAAGCCCCCGGTGACGTGGATTGCGCTTCAGGGTGATCTGATCGCTGTGCGCGACAAGGCCGATTTTTTCGATTGTCCTTATGCCACTAGCCAGCAAGTGACGATTCACCTCGAAAACCTGGCTCCCCTGAACGACACGCAATATGTCACGCCCGATAATGGCCTTGTGAGTGTCAGGCAGCCTATGTTGAACTTTGATTCGACCTACATGCGCCACTTGTCGATCATGGTGAGCTGGACACGATCGAACCTGCTGACATTCCATACCAATGACAATGCGGCCGACGATATGTTTGCCAAGAAAAAATGCGCTGTTTTGACCACCGGCTCCGGTTCGATCGGGCAGTTGCTCAATACAAGGGACCTGAAATTTGCCGTAGCAAGCCTGCCGCATTATGAGCAGGTCAGCCGCGTTCCGGGTAAGCCTTTTGTCAGTGGTTCGGCTTTGTGGGCAGCCTCTGGTCATTCCAAAGAGCAAAATAAAGCTACGGTTGCATTCCTGGCTTATCTTGCCAAGCCTGTCATCGCTTCAGCCTGGCATCAGAAGACAGGATTTCTACCTTTGACGGATGCGGCATTCCGCACGGCCGATGTGGCTTTCTATGATCGTGTTCCGGGGGCACGCAAGCTTGTCCAGGACCTCAGCACGGGTACTGAAAAAAATAGCCGAGGCTTCCGCATCAATAATTATCCGAAGGTCGAGGCGATTCTGGATCGTGAATTGAATTCTGCGCTCAAGGGTAATACGCCTCCGGTTGCCGCACTCAACATTTCGATGGAAGAGTCCAAGCCATTGATGACAGATCCGAAGGCACCGGTGAATCCTGCTCCTGCAAAAAGCGCACCCGCAGCCAGAAAGAAGTAGTTTTCATTATCCGATGCGAATGACAAAGCATCGAATTGAAGTTTGATCGTAGTACATAACGGAGCCCAAGCGGGCTCCGTTTTTTTTGCTTCCGATTTATCCATGCGTGGTAGGCACAATTGTTTGCTCTACGATCACGCGTCAACATGATCGCCGTTTGATTTTTGGTTGATGATCTATGTTGATCGTACGGGTGTCGTGGTTGCTTTTGTGTGGACTGATGATTCAGGGATGCGCGGGATCGAGCCGCCCCAAAATCGGAGAGCATGAATCGAACGTATTGAGTCCAAGCGGCAAGCTTGATTTCGGCTGGAAACTATCCGGCGCACGTTCGATCGGACCAGTTCAGATGTTTTCGGACGCATCACGGATTTGGTTGCAATGGTCACCTCAGCAGACTATACCGATCATTCTGGCGACAGATGAAGAAGGTGAACATGTCCTGCCTTACACGCAACAGAATCCATACACAATCATTGCCGGGCACTGGCCCAGACTGACCTTTCGACATGGTCAGCTCAAAGCGCAGGCGCGACATATCCAGTCTACACAAGACTCCGGGCAAGAAAGCGTGAAAGCATCATCAGCTTCACAGAACTCAAAGTCCATTGCTGCAACATTGACAGCTGATCAAAATCCGAAAACTGATCAAGCGAATTCTGCCAGTCTTACATCCGGTTCAGTGACATTCTCGGTGACGCCTGAAGATCAGAATTTACGTCAGACATTGGTGCGTTGGGCAGGCATCAGTGGTTGGCATTTCCAGACTGAGCATTGGGGTGTGGATGTCGATATTCCTTTGGCCGGTGGTGCCAAGTTCGGAGATGACTTCATTACTTCGGTCCAGAGCCTGGTCGGTTCGACCGAGTTGTCCGATCGGCCCTTGCAACCGTGCTTTTATGCTAACCAGGTTTTGCGCGTTATTGCCCTTTCAGAGCCTTGTGACCGAACGACAACACCTGCAGTGGCAGGAGCACCGGCGTGATGTCGCGAGTCTTGTTCCTATTCCTGGCATTGTCGGCGCCGTTTCTGAATGGATGCTCCTTGCGTGACCGCTTGTTGCAACAGTCGGATCAAGCATCGCGGACACATCAGGCCATTCAAGACACGCGTCATGGTTTCAGGCAAGCGATCACCGGGGACCAGGTAAGACGTAATGCGCAAAGAGTCAACAAACCGTGGCTTGCAGGACGCGCCGTTCCGCTGGCGCGCGAGGCGACATTGCCGCAGGCATTGCGTAAAAACGTCGACACCACAATGATGTACCGGGGACCAAAGGAATCTCTTGTTGTTCTGGCTGAACGCATTACGCAGGCAACAGGCATTCCGGTAGTCATCAAACCCGAGGCATTATTGCCGGCTGAAAATTTCATGCCCAGATTGACAGTTTCCAGTCAAGCGGTCGTTGCGAGCATGCCTCAGACCGCGGCATTTGCTCAGGGACCACAACCTTTGTCCAAGGTTCTTGATGCGTTGTCCAGACGGCTGGGAATTTATTGGCGCTATCACAATGAAGCCATCGAGTTTTTCAGAACGCAGACTCGCATCTACGATGTCAAAGTATTGACGCTGACGGCACAGACCGATGCGCATTTAGGTAGATCTCCCGGAAATAAAGCGGGAGGATTCGATCATGCTTCACGTACCTCGCTTAGTTCGACGCAGCAACATTCAATCGAAGCCATTCGCGCCAGGCTCGAACCCTTTCTGACTCGTGCGGCAATTGTGGCTGCACAGCCGGGTGCCTTAACTTCTATTGTCGTGACCGATACACCGGAGGCACTTAATGCGATTGCGCAATACCTGGCGCAGGAAAATCGAATCATGTCCAGGCGAGTACGCTTGCTTTTTGAGGAAATCACGCTCGCAACAAAAGAAAATCTCGAGCTCGGACTAAATTGGGAAACGGTCTTGAATCAAGGGGCGCTAGCCGCATCCCTGGCGAGTCCGGCGATTGGGGTCGGGGTGGATGCAGCCCGAATCAATCTGACGGGATCGCATGGCGCAGTCCAAGGCAGTCAGGCCGTTCTTAAAGCGCTTTCCCAATACGGTACGGTTTTGCGCCACACAAGTGTTCCTGTCATGACGTTGAATCGAAGGCCTGTCACGCATGCGGTGCGTACGACTTTTACCTATATCGATCAAATCAAGACTGCGCTTGAGCCGGGTTCGACCAAACATGCAAATTCATCACTCGCCTCCTCGTCGGTGAGTCAGAAGGAGGAGACGGTTGGAACCTTTCTGACTCTTGTTCCGGATGCGCAAGAAGATGGACAAATCTTGCTATCGATTGCGTATGACAACACAGTTGCGCAGCCTCTCAAGTCAATTACGCTCGGTGATCAGGGACAACGTGTTCAGATCCAGCAGATCACGATTGACGGAAATGGCTCGGTTCAGCAAGTCGCGCTCAAGCCCGGACAGCCCATGTTGATTTCGGGGTTTGAACGAAAACAGGATGAAGTGGGGAAAGCTCGTCTGGCACCTGATTTACCTCTGGCGCTAGGTGGATCGGATCAATCCGGCCAGTCACGTCTCGCGACGCTAATCATGATTACTGCCCAAGCTGAAGATGGATTCTGAGCGCGCGATGGGCACGGTTAAAAAACAAAGTTTGCATCCGGATCATTCAAGAACGGCAATGATTTTGACTCATCCGGGAGGCCAACAACTTGTGTTCGGTTTGGATTGGACGCCATTGGTGGGGATCAATCCGCATAAGCAAGGCATCAAACAATCTCGTGCGTTGCGGGCGACACATTTCGTCATTGCGGGTGTCGGTGCGCGATCCCTGGGAATGACTCGGTTGAAATCGAAGCAGGCCGGGCGCAAGTCGCGCATGCATTCAGCCGCTGCGCATTATGCGCAAAAGCATTCGGCAGGCGCTTTCGCCTGTCTGATTCCTTTTGAAGGTCACGGATGCTGGATGGTGGCAAGTCATGCGGGTGCGGTTTTATCCAATACGGATCGCTGGTTTTCGGACTTGAACGCAGCCTACGAGGCAATTGAGCCTATCCAAACTCGATTTCCATTTCTACAGATTCAAACCGAGCCGACTCTCACAGATCAGGCGATGCCATCCTGGTTGCTGGAACAGTTATCCCCTTTGTCGCGATTGCAACCGGTCAAGCGCTTACGAAAATATTTTTTTATCCCTATCTTTTTGTTTTCGATACTTGGATGCATAGGCATTTATTCGCAAAAATATTTAATCCATACATCGGACATGACTCGTCAGGAAGCGCCCGATGCTCGGCATGAGTGGCAGAGAGCTTTGCGACGACTGGATTCACAGATCCCGATCCATCACTATCAAAGTTTGCTTGAATTGACTCGAACATGGCATGACGTCCCGGTGCATCCGGCAGGCTGGAAACTTCGGAATATCGAATGCGAAGCGGCCATGCCGGGCTGGAAGTGTGCGGCCCATTTCGACAGACAGCATAAATTTTCCCTAAACAGCGACCTTGAACGTCATCTGCCCGCGCAGTGGATTATGCATGCCTCGCCATTGGAAAGTGCCTCCTGGATTTGGCAGGTTCCGCATCGCCAAGCGCCTCATGATTGGGTCGTTGCATCCGAACCAGAAGACTGGATGTCATATCTGCAGCGCATCAGTTTGGCTTTTGATCATATTCGTATCGGCACCGGAGCCGTGCTCGGCGTTCAAGCTCCCTTGGACTCTCAGGGACGAGTTATTCCCATGCCTACAGAGTTGCCGATCTGGCGTTATCGCTCTTTTGCAGTGAAAGGGCCTATGCGTTCAGTCGTGATGCTTGAAGGGTTAAAGGTGCCTGTTCGGTGGCGACGAGCCAGATTGGAGATCGGGTCGTTTTCAGGTCAGGGACCGGCAAGTCATTCCGCATTGAATCTTGAATTGACGGGGGAGCTTTTTGAAACGTCCAAACCTTGATGCATGCATTCTCGCAAGATCGCTCTCGGGTCTGATTCTGTTTTTTTGCACGACTTTCGCAACGGGATCGGAACTCAAGAACGAAATGACCAAACAGGACCCCAGACTCGTGACTGTCGAGGAGTTGATGCAGCTTGACGCTCAGGCAGCATTACGTCTTGCCAGGCGGCATCAGTTCGATAACCCGCCAGGCATGTCTTCTCGTGCATCTGCCGAAATGTCGTCAAGCAATTCCTCGGCTCAATCCGCAAAGCCTGTCGTTCAAGCTATTTATGGAATAGGGCGCGCACTGACTGCGGAAGTTCAGCTTGGTCAAGAAGTCCATGTTCTTGGTCAGCGCAACCATCGCGTATCAGGTGGCGGAAATGATTCGTTGACGTTGGAACGTATCGATCCCCCTTGCGTGCATATCAAGAGAGATCAACAAAAAGAAATTCTGTGTTTGCAGCAGGTGCGCCCATGAAGCTGACAGCGTACGAACGCATGCCGCTCGACCAGAGTTGGCGCGCCCGCGCACATCAAGTGATCGATACGCATGAGCAGTTGTCTCGTTTGAACCCTGCTTTTGTCCGAACCCTGAGTCGTTCGCTAGGCGTGATGGCATTATCCGGACGCGTTTGTCCCGTTCTGTTCGAGGATGGTCGAGCAGGCGTGTTTGTTGTGGCTGAATATTGTCAGGACGATCAAACGCAGGCCGTATTGAAGCTTTTGGAGCAAAAGGGATTTCGACTGGTTGAGCCAAGCATTTTTGTACTTGCTTCGGCTCTTCTGATTGCAATTGATCGAACCGATCATGTGGAGCGACAGGGCGCTTCATACGCAGTTCAGTCGGATACGCCTGCGCAACGCTCCTCGCTTGGCGAATTGTTTAAAGAAATGATCACCTGGGCGGTGCGGCATGCCGCAAGCGATGTTCATTTAAATGTCGACAAGTTCAAGCAGGACTCATCGGTTTATTTCACGATTGGCGGTCGCTACCTATGTCCGGAACGCTATCGATATATTCCGACTGCGACCATGCTTGAAATGTTATCCGTTGCCTGGATGGGCGTACAAGGTGGTAACGGGGCGGTTTTCGATCCAATGATCGAGCAACAGGGCAGGCTTAATCTGAATTTAGTTGAATCTTCAGGCGTCACTCGATCGATAGCATTGCGTTGGGCCTCATTGGCGACTGATTCAGGACCCTCTGTTTGTTTGCGTTTGCTTGCGTCCCAACAACTGGAGTTGACGCCCGATTTACGCACGCTAGGTTATTTGGATTGTCAGATAAATGCTTTGCATCGCGCAAGATCATTGCAAGGTGGTGCAGTCATTTTGGCGGGGGTGGTCGGATCCGGTAAGTCAACCACAATCGCTACGCTGATGCGCGACATTCCAGCGGACCGTAAGGTCATCACGATCGAGGATCCGGTCGAATATCCTATCCCCAACGCGTTGCAAAATACGATTAGTCGCACGCTTGACGATCGGGACGGAAACTCGTTCGATATCAAGCTCAAGACAATCAAGCGATCAGCAATGAATGATTTGCTGATTGGAGAAATCCGAGACTCCGCGGGCGGACGCGCGCTAATGGATCTTGCAGGATGCGGAGTCAATTTGTACACCACGGTGCACGCTGGTTCTGTCTTGTTGATTCCGGATCGTCTGGCATCTAGCTTCATCGGAGTCGCGCGCGATTTGCTCGCCACGCCCGGCATTCTCAAGCTGCTGGTTTATCAAATGTTGCTGCCCCGCTTGTGTTCGATGTGTTCTATCGATTATTCAGGCTTGAAATCACATCAACAGCTAAGGGACTTCGAGGGGTTTACACGCGATGCGGATTGGCTTGATCGCTGGCTTGATGCAATCGAATCCTTGACACAGACGGATCGTCAGGTATTGAGGTTTCGTTCCCCAAGTGGTTGCAATACATGTCAATCGCGATCATTGCTTGCTTTGCCCGGAACAATCGGTCGAACGGTGGTGGCGGAAATGATCGAGCCGCAACGGGAGATGGAATTCCTTGATGGCGTTAAAAAACACAATGGTTTGGGATTGCTCAGGTGGTTCAACACCAGGCAATGCACCGCCTTGTCCCATCCCCTCATGACTGGAAAATCCGTTCACCAGGCTGCAATTTATAAAATGCTGATTGGTCAGATTGATCCTCGCGAGCTGGAAATTAGATTCGGCTCATTCTTGAATTCCGGACAAGGATGTGGTGCGAGTGTTTGATCAATTCAGGTTGACAGTCGCTGCACGGGGATTCAAGGCGCAACGGGCCGATTTTTATGATTATCTTGCCGATCTCATTGCAGTGACCGGTGGCGCAAAGACCTTATTGCAGATATTTCAGGACGATGCCGATCGGTATGGCGCGAGCAACAATAGAGGCGTTTTATCCAGGCACTGGGCGCAAAGGTTTCCTCAAACCGGGGGAGATTTATTCGCGACGTGGTTCGGCACCATTCCCACGGAAGATCTGGTTGCGATTCAGGCAGCACAGTATGCCGGCGCAGGCGCACTGGTGCAGACCCTTCGGCAGTTATCCGCAGTGGTCCGGGCAACCGATCTGGCGCAGCGGACATTTTTACGAACTGTTCTGACCGGTGGTCTGAGCCTGCTTGTGGCACTGGTTGCGATTTTATTGATTCCCTTTTTTACTGCCGACCAACTGACACGCGCGTTTTCCTCATTGCCGCCGGATTATTACGGTCCGATGTCTCAGTGGTTATTTAAGACGGCTGCAGTGTTGCGAAATGTTTGGTGGATGGCGTTGCCGGCGGTGGCAGGCATTGCCTGGTCCGGATTCTGGTCATTGCCGAATCTGATCGGGCCATTACGAAACTGGTTGGATACATGGGGAATTTGGCGCTTGTATCGGATTGTTCAGTCGATCAGATTTTTATCTTTGCTGGCGATCCTGCTTCAGCCTCGAGGCAATGTGACTGCACGGTTGCGTGACGCGTTATTGATCCAGCAAGTGGGATCAACGCCCTGGATGAACGACCACATCTCTTGCATGATGGAACGCATCGATCTCGGATTGGGGGTCACAGAATCGCTGGATACCGGATTGGTGGATGCGCAACTCTGGTGGTACTTCACCGATATGGTCAGCACGCTGGGCCTGGATGTGGGATTGCAACGCACTGCCGAAAGGGTGGCCGTGCATACCGTCAAGAAGCTTGCCGCTCAAGCACAGATTTTGCAATGGAGCATGCTGTTCATTTCGATCGCAATCGTGCTCGGGATTGCTTTTTGGCATTACCGAGTATTTGAAGAGCTCAGGCAGGGATTAAGTCTTTATTACGCCGGTTAATCACAAAGGAGTTGTTATGCAGGCATGTCAGTACGCAAACCAGCGCGGGTTTTCTTTAATAGAAATATCAATCGTTACTACTATCATGATGTTGATAGCCATTGTAGGAATTCCGGCAATTCAGGGCTATGTGATCGAAAGCAAAGTTCCTCGCGTGGCTGAAGAAATTCAGCGCGTTGTCGCAAGGCTGAAAGCCAGTACCCACGGATTTGGATCCATGCCCTATGCGGGAATTGATTCGTCGACCTTGGTGAACACGCTGAGATCTTCGAGTGTGGTGTCTGTGACGGGGAAGGGGGCTGATGCAAGCGTTGCTCACGGGCTTGGAGGAATAGGTACAAATGGCCGCGGAGTAATCGAAGCCTCACCTTCATCAACATTGGGTGCACCGATTGGATCTGCTTTTTCTCTGACCTTCAACGATGTGAATCATGCCGCATGTCCGGCATTGGCTTCCATCTTGCAACGTATCGCTGAAACGGTAACGATATCGGGGCAGTCTGGACCGGCAACAGTCAAAAACGTAACGAGTGAACCACCTATGCCCTACAACTCGATTCTGGCTGACGCGCAATGTGCTTCGGGCGATCGCAATACATTCGTTTTTACGATTCGCTGATATCGGATGCGAAACAATCCGGGTTGCCCTCAGAGGCTGCACGACAGGTCGGGCAAGAAGCAATTTAAGCAGCAATGTGGTTTTGCCATATTCGAACTTGTGCTGGTCATCATGATCACTACATTAATTGGTATTTGGGGTGCATCGACCTGGATGCGGCAAATCGACGAGGCGGCAGCCCAGGCAACAGGCGTTTGGCTCCATGCAGTCAAAAAAGCTGTGGATCAAATGCTGAAGGGACAGGCTGATGTGTTGACTGGCATTGTCGATATCGGTCCGGACGGTTCGCGTTATCAAGACTTGCGACGACCATCTGTAGGCGAATTGATCGAAGCAGGTCATTTACCTAAAAATTTCACGCTTCAACCACCATTAAAGTTCGAAATCGGAATTCGCGTCTTGCCGGCGCAAGAGGGGTGTCGTGACCATGGATGCAAACTCGAAGCCTTGATTTTGGCGCAACCGATCGGAATGAAGCCCGAGCATGCGCAGGATCTCAATAGGATTGGCAAGATTCTGATGGCGATGGACGGTCAGGGTGCAAGCGTCCATCCTCTTGTGCCTTCACGAATCAAGGGGGCGCAGATCGATGTGTCGAATCCGCCTTTGCCGGATATGCCTGCCTTAATGCCAGGGAGCATCGTGACGCAGAGTTTTTACGATTCAACTGTGTCGACCGAATTTGTTCGTCGAAATGAAAAGCGACATACCGAGTTGGATACATCGGTAACGGTCAAGGGGCGTTTATCGGCGGGCGAATATTTGCAAATTCAAGGGCAGGCGAGCGAATTTTCGGCATGTCAGCCTGATGGATTGGTCGCCCGGGCTGAGGACGGAGAGTTACTCGTCTGCAACCAGGGGCGATGGAGCGCACCGGGCGGACGCTTCGGCGGCGCTTATATCCTGCACGGTATGTACGGTTGCATGAACTCGGGCACAGAGGTGGCAATGATTAACCCCTTGACCGGGTGGTGCAGTTGCCCCAGGGGGTATAGCCCCATGCAGGTTTCAAGCTGGCAGCAATATATGGATGACTATGACCGTGTCCATACGTTTATCTGCCTGAAGTGAACCTGACTCGTCAAAGGCATCGTAGACACTATAATCGGCAATTCGCCTGGGTTTCGATCAAATCCGATAACCAGTCATATTTAATCGGCTTGCTTAACAAGCCCATTTAACCGCTCGAAGAAAAGTACGATGAAAACGTCCGAGATCCGTCAGAAATTTCTGCAGTATTTTCAGTCCAAGGGGCACACCGTCGTGCCTTCGTCGTCGCTGGTGCCCGCCAACGATCCGACGCTGCTGTTTACCAATTCTGGCATGGTGCAGTTCAAGGATGTCTTTACAGGCAAGGATAACCGGCCCTATACGCGGGCAACTTCTTCCCAGCGCAGCGTGCGCGCGGGCGGCAAACACAACGATCTTGAGAACGTAGGCTATACCGCGCGCCACCATACTTTTTTCGAAATGCTGGGTAATTTCAGCTTCGGAGATTATTTCAAGCGTGATGCCATTGCTTTTGCCTGGACATTGCTGACTGAAGTGTACGGACTTCCCAAAGAAAAGCTTTGGGTTACTGTCTACCAGGAAGACGACGAAGCCTATGGCATTTGGCAAAACGAAATCGGTGTGCCGGCCGAACGAATCATTCGTATTGGTGACAATAAAGGTGCCCGGTACGCATCCGACAACTTCTGGCAAATGGCCGACACCGGTCCGTGCGGCCCGTGTACAGAGATTTTCTATGACCATGGCCCCGATATCTGGGGTGGCCCTCCCGGATCGCCAGAAGAAGATGGTGATCGCTATATCGAGATCTGGAATCTCGTGTTCATGCAGTTCGAGCGCGATGCAGCCGGCAACATGACACCGCTACCCAAGCCCTGCGTTGACACCGGCATGGGACTTGAGCGGATTGCTGCAGTTTTGCAGCACGTTCATTCGAATTACGAGATCGATTTGTTTGTAGCGTTGATTGCAGCCGCTGCCCGTGAAACCGGATGCAAGGATCTGAGCAACAACTCGCTAAAAGTGATCGCGGACCACATCCGCGCTTGCTGCTTCCTGATTGTCGATGGCGTGATTCCAAGTAATGAGGGCAGGGGATATGTGCTGCGCCGGATCATTCGTCGTGCCTTGCGTCACGGCTACCAGTTGGGTCAGACCAAGCCATTCTTTCACCGCCTGGTCGCCGACCTGGTGAAAGAAATGGGTGACGCCTATCCCGAGCTCGTCAAAGCGTCAGCGCGCGTCGAACAAGTGCTGCGCCAGGAAGAAGAACGTTTTGGAGAAACACTCGAACATGGCATGAAAATTCTGGATGCGGCGATTGCCGCGTTACCCGCCGCCAAGTCGACCGACGGCTCGGGCCAGATTCTTGACGGACAGACACTGTTCACGCTGTATGACACTTATGGATTCCCTGTTGACTTGACTGCCGATATTTGTCGGGAGCGCAACGTTGATGTCGATCTGGCCGGATTCGATTCCGCAATGGAAAAGCAACGTGATCAGGCGCGTGCGGCAGGCAAGTTCAAGATGGCAGAAGGCTTGACCTATTCCGGCCCCCAGACCGTATTTGAAGGTTACGACCATCTGCAGGCCGAGGGTAAAGTTATTGCTCTGTATGTTGGGGGTAGCCAGGTTGATCGATTACAAGCCGGTCAGGACGGCATTGTTGTTCTCGATGTCACTCCTTTTTATGCCGAATCCGGTGGCCAGGTTGGCGATCAGGGCTTATTAACCGCATCGACCGGCCAATTCGTTGTCCAGGATACGCAGAAAATTCAACCGGGCGTGTTTGGCCATCATGGCAAACTTGAGTCCGGCTCCCTGTCCGTGGGAGATCATGTCAAAGCTGCTGTCGATATCGGGTTGCGCGCCCGCACGATTCGGAATCATTCGGCTACGCACTTGATGCACAAGGCATTGCGCCAGGTGCTGGGCAGTCATGTACAACAGCGCGGATCGCTGGTAGATCCGGATAAGACCCGTTTTGACTTTGCCCATGATTCACAGCTCTCGGCTCAGGAAATCGCGCAGGTCGAGCAAATCGTCAATGAAGAAATTCTCGCCAATCACGCCACACAGGCTCAAGTGATGTCCTATGACGATGCGGTCAAGGGCGGGGCGATGGCGTTATTCGGCGAAAAGTATGGCGATACGGTTCGTGTGCTGGACATCGGGTTTTCTCGCGAGTTGTGCGGTGGTACACACGTTGCACGCACCGGGGATATCGGATTGTTCAAAGTGGTTTCCGAGGGCGGCGTGGCTGCAGGGGTTCGTCGTATCGAGGCCGTCACCGGCACAAATGCTTTGGCCTGGGTGCAGAACTTGAATGCGACTGCTCAGCGCGCCGCTGCGGCATTGAAAACCCTGCCTGCGGAGTTGCCCGAACGTATTGCTTTAATGCAAGAGCAGATGAAGTCACTCGAAAAAGAACTTGAGCAAGCGCGCGCCAAGCTTGCTTCGAGTGCGGGTCAAGCGCTTACGGATCAGGCTGTGGCGGTATCGGCCGGTTTCAAGCTGCTTGTGACTGAAGTAAAAGGCGTGGATCCCAAGGATTTGCGCTCCATGGTGGATCAATTGAAAGATCGTCTTAAGTCTGCTGTGGTGTTGCTGGCAGCGCAGGCTGCAGATGGAAAAATCAGCTTGGTCGCCGGGGTGACTTCGGACGTGACTGCTAAAGTCAAGGCGGGTGATCTGGTTGGTTTCGTCGCAGGACAGGTTGGCGGCAAAGGTGGCGGTCGTCCCGATATGGCCATGGGAGGCGGAACGGATGTTGCCGCGCTGCCGGCTGCTTTGGCTAGTGTTCAGAGCTGGGTTGAAGGGCGAGCCTGATATGGAGTCGGATGCACAGATGGATTCGACTGCCCAAACCCATCCTGAGTCCAATCATACCGTCGATGCAACGGGACTAGCGTGTCCGTTGCCGATTTTGCGTGCAAAAAAAGCCTTGGCCGTTATACAGAGTGGTGAGGTTTTGCAGGTTATCACCACTGATCGGGGTGCGATCAGGGATTTTCAGGCGTTTTGCCGGCAAACCGGTAACGAGCTTTTAACTCAGATAGAACAAGAAGGTAAGGTTTTTCACTACCTGAGACGTCGTTAATTCGCATTCTCGTTCATTCGCATTTCTTAGTCGACTTTTTTGCGAGTCGTGCTTACTGAAGAGCGTCTTTAGGATCGCGGTTTGTCGTTTTTTAAACCGCTTTTCATAAGATTTGCAGTGGCTATGTGACCATATTCTTAAACGATGCTATAATCATCGGCTTTACTGAACATTTTCAAGGGATTACCTATTATGGTGGTGATTCGCCTGGCCCGCGGTGGCTCTAAAAAGCGTCCTTTCTACAACCTCGTTGCGACCGATTCCCGTGATCGTCGTGATGGTCGTTTCATCGAGCGAGTTGGTTTTTACAACCCTGTCGCCAATGAAAAAGAAGAAGGTCTGCGTATCGCTCTTGACCGAGTTAGCTACTGGACTGGTGTTGGTGCTCAACTGTCACCAGCAGTTGCTCGCCTGGTTAAAGAGTTCTCTGCAAAAGCTGCTGTTGCAGCCTAATTGATCCGGCCGATATCCATGGCTGATGCTGGCGCGAACAAAGCGCCTGATGACCTGGTTGAACTGGGTCGTGTCGTATCAGCCTATGGTGTCAAGGGTTGGATCAAGGTGCAGCCTCATTCTGCTCAAGCTGAAGTTTTAAGGGCTGCACCCGTATGGTGGCTTTGCTCGTCTGCGCCACCTCCCTCAATCGGGAAGTCTTCGGGACGAGCTTCTACCATCCACGCATATCCTGTTAAGCAGGTTCGCCCCCAAGGTGCGACTGTTGTTGCCTGCCTGTCCGGCGTAGATGATCGTGATATTGCTGAAGCCATGCGAGGCTTCACAGTACATGTCTCTCGCAAAGATTTTCCGGCAGCCAAGTCGGACGAGTTCTATTGGATCGATCTGGTGGGCTGCATGGTTTTTGGCCCAGGTATGATTTCCGACGACGTTGCTGATTCTCCCAGCGATTCTTCCCTGATTCTTTACGGTCAGGTGTCTGAGGTCGTCGACAACGGTGCCCACGCTTTATTGCGGGTCAACCTGCTCAAGCAACCTGATCAGGATGCTGCCGCCACTGAAGTGCTGGACGCAAAGGGTAGACCTGTGGATATTCTGATTCCTTTCGTTTCAGCTCATGTGCCCAATGTTGATATCGCGGCACGACGTATAGAAACGAATTGGCCCCTGGATTACTAAGCTTTTCCTGGCCTGAACTCATGCGTATCGACGCCATGACATTGTTTCCCGATATGTTCGGAATCGTTCGCGACTCTGGCGTGACCGGGCGTGCGCATACGCAAAAGCTGTGGTCCATGCATGCATGGAATCCACGCGACTTCACTCATGATGTGCATCGCACGGTTGATGATCGCCCCTACGGAGGTGGTCCGGGCATGGTGATGATGGCAGAGCCTCTCGAAAAGACTCTTGAAGCGATCAGGATTGATCGGGCAGCGTCCGATTCGCAGGATGTGCCTGTTGTTTTGTTATCCCCGATCGGAAAACCGTTCAAGCAAGCGACCGCAAGTCGCCTGGCTGCATCAGCCGGTGCTATTTTTGTCTGTGGTCGTTACGAGGGCATCGATCAACGCTTTATAGACAAGCACGTCGATGAGCAATGGTCCTTGGGTGATTTTGTATTGTCCGGTGGCGAAATCGCCGCGATTGCAATGATTGACGCCGCAGTTCGTTTATTGCCCGGGGCGTTGCACCATGGCGATTCTTCTTTGCAGGACTCGTTTCAGGACTCTCTTTCAGGTTTGCTGGATAGCCCGCATTACACGCGACCCGAGTCGCTGGAAGGGGCGGATCCGATTCCGCCCGTTTTGCTTTCCGGAAATCATGCCAACATCGCCAAATGGCGACGTCAGCAATCTTTGATGGTCACGGCAAAGTACCGCCCGGACTTGATATCGCGGGCTCGCGAAAACGGGTTGTTGAGCCGCGATGATGAGAGATTTCTGAAAGAAATTTCAATCAATTCAAGCGATCACGCTGCGCCTTGACCTTATCCAGAGTCTCGGCAAATTGCGCCATTCTCAGTTTTTCTTGTTCGACTACGGCTGCCGGCGCACGGGCGACGAACGATTCGTTCGAGAGCTTGGCACTGGCTTTACCGATTTCGCCTTCAAGCCGTGCGATTTCTTTGTCCAGGCGCGCCTTTTCAGCCGCGACGTCAATCTCGACCTTGAGCATCAACCGGGTATCTCCGACGACCTGAACGGGTGAGCCATCCTCGACGAGCGTATCGACCACATCTACCGCGGATAACTTGGCCAGCGATTGCAGATAGGGCGCGTTTTGCAGCAACATTTCGCGAGGGCCTTGCGCGATTAAAGGCGCACGCAGAGCGGGCGACAGATTCATTTCGCCTCGCAAAGCACGAACGGCGTCGATTTGCTGCTTGAGCAGGTCGAGTTGTGCGCAAGCCTCTTGATCGATCGCGGACAGATTTGCGCGCGGATAAGGCTGAACCGAAATGCTTGCTGCCTGATCGGGGGATCGCTTGCCTGCAACAACCGAAACCTTTTGCCAAAGTTCTTCAGTGATGAAAGGCATGATCGGGTGCAGCAGGCGCAACACAACTTCAAGCACGCGGATGAGTGTTCTGCGCGTGGCGCGCTGTTCATCGGGCGTGCCGTTCTGGATGCGCACCTTGGCGAGTTCAAGGTACCAGTCGCAATACTCGTCCCAAACGAAGTGATAGAGCGCATTGGCGATGTTATCGAAGCGATAATCTGCGAAACCCTTTGCGACATCTTGCTCAAGCAGCTGCAATTGGCTGATGATCCATTTATCCACAAATCCCAGAGATGCATTGTCGACTTCGGACAAGTCCTGGCCTTCGGTGTTCATCAGAACGAATCGTGTCGCGTTCCAAAGCTTGTTGCAGAAGTTGCGATAGCCTTCGCAGCGTTTCAGGTCGAAATTGATATTGCGACCAAGCGTCGCGTAGGCAGCCATCGTAAAGCGCAACGCATCGGCGCCAAAGGCCGGGATGCCCTCCGGGAAATGTTTGCGCGTCGTCTTTTCGATTTGTCCGGCTTGTTTTGGATTCATCAAGCCGAAAGTACGTTTGCCCACGAGCGTTTCAAGGTCGACGCCATCGATCAGGTCAACCGGGTCAAGCGTATTGCCCTTGGACTTGCTCATTTTCTGGCCCTCGGCGTCCCGAATCAAGCCATGCACATATACATGTTTGAAAGGAACTTTTCCGGTCAGATGCGTTGTCATCATGACCATGCGTGCGACCCAGAAGAAGATGATGTCAAAGCCGGTCACAAGGACACTGGAGGGCAGGTAGCGATTCAGGTCGGGCGTTTGTTCGGGCCAGCCCATTGTTGTGAATGGGACCAGAGCGGATGAAAACCAGGTGTCCAGAACATCAGGATCGCGCTTGAGTAGCCCGGTCACGCCTGCTGCCAGTGCCTGTGCCTTGGCGTCCTCTTCGTTGTGTCCGACAAAAACCTGACCATCTTCCGAATACCAGGCAGGGATTTGGTGCCCCCACCACAGTTGACGCGAAATGCACCAGTCCTGAATGTTTTCGAGCCACTGGTTGTAGGTGGTTGTCCAGTTTTGTGGATAGAACTGAATGTCGCCTTTGGCGACAACATCCAGTGCAACTTCTGTGATGCTTTTACCGGGGTGGATGGATCCTTCAGGCGCGGGCTTGCTCATCGCGACGAACCACTGATCGGTCAGCATGGGCTCGAGCACTTCGTTGGTGCGGTCGCCGCGAGGCTGCATCATTTTGTGTGCGTCGACCTTGACTAGAAATCCCTGCGCTTCAAGTTCGGCAACGACGGCCTTGCGCGCGACAAAGCGGTCCATGCCCTGGAACTGTTTGGGGCCATTCTCATTGATGCGTGCATCCAGCGTAAAAATAACGATCAGCGGCAACTTGTGGCGCATCGAGCAGGCATAGTCGTTAAAGTCGTGCGCGCCGGTGATCTTCAGGCAGCCGGTGCCAAATTCGCGATCAACGAAATCATCGGCGATGATCGGAATTTGACGATCGCACAGGGGCAGGTCGACCAATTTTCCGACCAGATGCTTGTATCGGACGTCATCGGGATGAACACACAGCGCACCGTCGGCCAGCATGGTCTCGGGACGAGTTGTGGCAATCGTCATGCCTGTGATCACTTCTGTGGTGCCATCTTCGTGGGTGATGGTTTGCGGCCCGTCCACAAAGGGATATCGAATATGCCAGAGGTGTCCATCGGCTTCGACGGACTGGACTTCGAGATCGGAGACGGCGGTCAGCAGTTTAGGATCCCAGTTAACCAGGCGCTTGCCACGGTATATCAGTCCCTGTTTAAAAAGCCGGACAAAAGTTTCGACCACGCCGGCCGACATCTGCTTGTCCATGGTGAAGTATTCGCGTGGCCAGTCGGCCGATGCTCCCAGACGGCGAATCTGGCTGGTGATGGTGTTGCCTGAAAGCTCTTTCCATTCCCAGACTTTTTCTACAAATTTCTCGCGCCCAAGGTCGTGGCGCGAGATTTTTTGGGCGTCCAGTTGACGCTCAACCACGATTTGTGTCGCAATGCCGGCGTGATCCGTGCCTGGAACAAAAACTGTATCGTCACCCAGCATGCGGTGGTAGCGCATCAACCCATCCATGATGGTATGGTTAAACGCATGCCCCATGTGAAGCGTGCCCGTCACATTCGGTGGAGGAAACTGGATCACGTAAGGGGCACCGGTCGCATTGGCATCTTTGACGTGTTGCCCGGCGGCAAAATACCCCCGGCTCTCCCATTCTTTGTACCAGCGCGCCTCGAGGTCGGCAGGCTCAAAGCTTTTGGAAAGTTCTCCTAAAAGGGGCATCGTCGGTTGGTTCATCTAATTGTCCGGTAGTTGGGCCGGCAACTCCGCCCTCAAAAAAGGGGGGGTGCCATATATATTCAAGCCCTCTATTTTAGGGTGTTGTTGGGCTGTGTGGCGTGCTAGAATGCCGGGTTAGGGTGAATATAAGCAAAGTCCCTGTTTTTATTAGGATTTATCTAGACATGATTTGTCTGGATTTTGGGTCCGGTTAAGAAGTTCGCAGATGGTTTTCGCGGATTTTTCCGTTGGCTTTCAATCTTTGGCTTTAAATCACCGAATCAATTCCGAGCTTTGGATTCAAAGCATCAATCACTACTGGAGTTTTACATGTCCGTCCAACGTACCCTGTCGATCATCAAGCCTGATGCAGTTGCTAAAAACGTCATTGGCCAAATCGTTGCCCGTTTTGAGCAAGCCGGCCTGAAAGTCGTTGCAGCTCAGTTGCGTCAGCTTTCGCGTGCCGATGCCGAGCGTTTTTATGCCGTGCACAGCGCACGTCCTTTCTTCAAGGATCTGGTTGACTTCATGATCTCCGGTCCCGTGTTTGTTCAGGTGCTCGAGGGTGAGAACGCCATCCAGAAAAACCGCGACCTGATGGGCGCAACCGACCCGAAGAAAGCTGACAAAGGCACGATCCGCGCCGATTTCGCCGACAGCATTGATGCTAACGCCGTCCACGGCTCCGACGCCCCCGAAACCGCTGCTGTTGAAATCGCATTCTTCTTCCCCGAAATCAACATCCACAGCCGTTAATCCGGTTGTTTGGCTTGTGAATCCTCACGTGAATCATTTTTTATGCACGCTGAACCGATCAATCTGCTTGGGCTTGACGCTCCGGCACTGACCCAACTGGTTGGGCAGTGGGGGGGCAAGCCCTTTCGTGCTCGTCAGTTGCAGCGATGGATTCACCAGAGGGGCGTGAGCCAGTTTGACGAAATGACAGACCTGGCGCGCGAGTTTCGCAGCCAGCTGTCACAGAATTGCGAGGTGTGCGCACCTCCGGTCCTGACGCAACAACGCTCGACCGATGGCACACGCAAGTGGTTATTCGACGTCGGTCAGGGCAATGCGATCGAATCTGTATTCATCCCTGAAGATGACCGTGGCACGCTTTGCATTTCCAGCCAGGCCGGGTGCAATGTGGCGTGCCGTTTTTGCTCTACGGGCCATCAGGGGTTTAACCGTAATTTGACTGCTGCCGAGATCATCGGTCAGCTTTGGTGGGCTCGTCGTGAATTGATGCAGGATGCAACCTCGTCCCGCCTGCAGCCCGCCGACCAGAGTGGTTCGGCAGATCAGTTTGCTGTGAATCATTCGAGTGACCGTTCTGCCCAGACCGATACGCGCGTGATCAGCAATGTGGTCATGATGGGCATGGGTGAACCCTTGCTCAATTACGATCCGGTATTGACTGCCGTTCGGATGATGCTGGATGACAACGCATATGGCTTGTCTCGCCGTCGTGTCACGGTATCGACTTCGGGCGTAGTCCCGATGATGGATAGGTTGTCTCAAGATTGCCCGGTGGCTCTGGCTGTATCGCTGCATGCGCCAAATGATGCGTTGCGTGACGAGTTGGTTCCGCTGAACAAGAAATATCCGCTTAAGGAATTGCTGGCGGCATGCGAGCGCTATCTTGCTTTTGCGCCGCGTGATTTCATTACATTCGAATATGTCATGCTTGATGGCGTCAATGATTCCGATCAGCATGCCCGCGAACTCATACAGATCGCGCGTCAGGTTCATTGCAAATTCAATCTGATTCCCTTCAATCCATTTCCCCAATCGGGTTTGAAGCGTTCTTCTGCTGCCAGAGTCAGAATCTTTTCTCAACAATTGATGGATGCCGGAATTGTCACGACTGTGCGTAAAACGCGGGGTGACGATATTGATGCCGCATGCGGTCAATTGGCAGGTGAAGTCAAGGATCGCACTCGCCTGAAAGAAAAAATGGCTGAACAAAAAATGATCGCCATCAAGGAAATACGAGCATGAGTACTGGTACTTTTCGCGCATTGCGCGAGGCTAAGGGTTACTCGGTTGAAGATGTGGCAACACGTCTGAAATTTACTGCCAGACAGATTCAGTGGCTCGAGGCGGAAGATTTCGACAAATTGCCCAGAGGGATCGCGCTCAAAGGCATGGTCAAAAACTATGCAAAATTACTGGATGTTGATCCGAGCGAGATGCTTGCTTCATTGCAATCCCTGATCGGGAGCGTTTCAGGTGGCATTGCCCAACATACATCGATCAAGACACTTGGCGCGCATGAGACTTCTCATACTTCCGGTGGTGGGACTGCTTTTTGGCTTGTCCTGATCTTGGGTGTTCTGATAATTGCCTTAGGCGTCGCGATCTGGCAGGGGATGATCCCGCAGTCCTGGGTGCCTGCATGGGTAGGAGCAATGTTTAAATGAGTCAGCAAAAAGTCGATGTCGGGCAGGACCAAGGCGCAGTCCCTGTTGGTCCGGGGGCGCGTCATCGCACGCGATCGGTTCCGATCGAGTGGGCGGGTAAAACGGTATATGTTGGTGGAGATGCGCCCATCCTTGTCCAGTCCATGACCAATACGGATACTGCCGATGCGATCGCAACGGCAATTCAGGTCAAAGAGCTGGCGCTGGCCGGATCCGAAGTCGTCCGTATAACCGTCAATACGCCCGAGGCTGCCAAAGAGGTCATTGCCATTCGCGAGCAACTCGACAAGATGGGTGTGTACACGCCGTTGGTGGGCGACTTTCACTACAACGGACACAAGCTGCTGACTCAATTTCCAGACTGTGCGCAAGCGCTATCCAAATACCGGATCAACCCGGGCAACATGGGTGGCGGTAAAAAAAGGGACGACAACTTCGCCCAAATGATCGAAGTGGCGATCCGACATAAAAAACCGGTTCGTATCGGCGTGAACTGGGGAAGCCTGGATCATGAGCTCCTGGCGCGCATGATGGACGACAACAGCAAGCTGAGTGCACCGCGCGAAGCCCAGGCTGTGATGCGGGATGCGCTAGTCGTTTCGGCGATCAGCAATGCTCAACGGGCTGAAGCGCTTGGATTGCCGGGCAATGCCATTATTTTGTCCTGCAAGGTCAGTCATGTGCAGGATCTGATTGCCGTCTATAGAGATCTGGCCTCGCGTTGCGATTATCCCTTGCACCTCGGGCTGACCGAAGCCGGAATGGGCAGCAAAGGTATCGTGGCGTCCACGGCTGCTTTGAGTGTGCTGCTGCAAGAAGGCATTGGCGACACCATTCGTATTTCCCTGACGCCCGAACCCGGTGGCGACCGAACCCGTGAGGTTGTAGTCGGTCAGGAGATCCTGCAAACAATGGGTTTGCGGGCCTTTACGCCGATGGTTGTGGCTTGTCCTGGCTGCGGACGTACGAGCAGCACCGTGTTTCAAGAGCTTGCCGATCGAATCCAGACATTTTTGCGGCAGCAGATGCCCGTATGGAAAACGCAATATCCCGGGGTTGAATCCATGAATGTCGCTGTAATGGGGTGCGTGGTAAACGGGCCTGGCGAAAGTCGCCATGCTGATATCGGGATCAGTTTGCCCGGAACCGGTGAAGTCCCTGCAGCGCCTGTATTCATCGATGGCCAGCGATCCGTCACCTTAAAAGGCGACAATATTGCTGAAGAGTTTCAGGTCATTGTCCAGGACTATGTGGCCCGGCGTTATGGTGCGCCCGTTCAGGTTTAAGCGCAAAGGCGCTGATGTGACCGATTTGTTTTGATGCATGAACGTTTTGTTTATTGATGTTGATTAGATGACGCAACCTTTTTCCAAACTTACCGCGATCCGCGGGATGAACGATTCGCTGCCAGGAGCAAGCGCGCGCTGGGAGCAACTTGAGGCTCTGGTCAGGGACTGGCTTAAAGCCTATGGTTATCGCAATATGCGTACGCCTGTACTGGAACATACCCGACTGTTTACGCGCGGTATCGGAGAAGTCACCGATATAGTTGAAAAGGAAATGTACAGTTTCACCGATTCGCTCAATGGCGAATCCCTGACGATGCGACCCGAGTTCACGGCAGGTATGGTGCGTGCAGCGATCGAACATAACCTTCTTTATGATCGAGCTCAGCGTGTCTATAACATGGGCCCTGTGTTCAGGCATGAGCGTCCCCAGCGCGGTCGTTATCGCCAGTTCCATCAGATCGACGTCGAAGCCCTTGGCATGACCGGTCCGGATATCGATGCCGAAATGATTATCATGGTCGCCCGGTTATGGAAGTTATTGGGTATCACCGATGTGAGACTTGAAATCAATTCGCTTGGCCAGGCCCATGAGCGAGCAGCTCACCGCGAGGCGTTGATTGCCCATCTCGAAAAACACAAAGATGTGCTGGATGAGGATGGCTTGCGCCGGATGTATTCGAATCCATTGCGGGTTCTGGATACCAAAAATCCGGCGATGCAGGCTATGGCCGATTCTGCCCCCAAACTATTCGATTTTCTTGGCGACGAGTCCAGGACTCACTACGAAGGCGTTTGCGCCCGGCTAGATGATGCCGGGGTGGCTTATACATTGAATACACGTATGGTGCGTGGGCTCGACTATTACAATCTGACTGTATTCGAATGGATCACCGACAAGCTCGGTGCGCAGGCTACTGTTTGCGGCGGTGGGCGCTATGATGGTTTGATCGAATTGCTGGGTGGTAAGCCCGCGCCGGCTGTCGGATTTGCAATTGGCATGGAGCGACTAATCGATCTCTGGGGCCAGTTTCAACCCGAGCAAACACCAGCCGAATGTGATGTTTACATTGTGCATCAAGGCGACGAAGCACAGCGTCGTGCGGCGGTTTTAGCTGAAAATCTCCGTGATACCGGGATTTCGGTGATTGTTCATGCCGGAGCGGCAAGTTTCAAATCGCAATTCAAGCGCGCCGATGCCAGTCAGGCTGCGATTGCGGTTATTCTTGCAGGCGATGAACTCCTCGCAGGTGTGGCCTCGGTCAAAATGCTCAGGCAATCCGACCAGGCGAATGAGTCGATGCAGCAACAAGTGCCGCTGAATGATTTGGTGGCTTTTTTGAAAGATAAGGTTTAACAGAATGGCTTACGATCTCGAAGAACAGGAACAGATTGACCAGTTACGCGCCTGGTGGGCCAAGTATGGCACTCTGGTCACGACGGTATTGTTGATCGCCCTGGTAGCGATCGCAAGCTGGCGCGGTTGGCAGTGGTATCAGGGGCACCAGGCAGGTCAGGCTCGCGGTTACTTCGAAGCTCTGGAAGAAGCAACGCGCCTTCCTGGCGATCAGTCGATCGCCCGAATCAATGCAGCCGCAAAAACGCTTAGAACCGAATACGGTACCACCGACTATGCGGGACGCGCTGCCCTGGTCGCCGCCTCTGCCCTTCAGGCGAGAGATGATATGGCCGGAGCAAAGTCTCAACTCGAATGGCTGATTCAAACCAAGAATCCTGCGTTGGTCCCTGTGGCACGCTTGCGTCTGGCCGGCCTTTTATTCGATCAAAAAGATTATGACGCAGCTTTAGCCCAGTTAAACGATGCACCCCAAGCGTTTGCAGGCCTGTATGAAGATCGCAAGGGTGACATTCTGGCGGCACAAGGCAAGGTCGCGGATGCTCGCGCAGTCTGGATCAAAGCAATGGATACTCTGGGTGCAGGTCATCCATTGGTGCCAGTGATCAAACTCAAACTCGACGCACTCGGAGCATGATTAACATGTCTGTCTCACTGTTTTCGCGTGTCAAGCGTATAGGATCCGCCTTAACTCTCATTTCTTTACTGACTGCGTGCAGTGTTTTTTCCGGTGATGATGGGCGAAACGATCCTTCCAAATTAACGGAGTATCCCGCAGGATTGTCCGCCCGCATAGGATGGACTGCGTCAGTCGGATCGATCAAAGGATCTTATGGATTTGCGCCGACTGTTGTTCGAGATGCTGTGTATGCTGCTGCTGCCGATGGCACGGTAGGAAAGTTCGATATTTCGAGCGGTGCTCCCGTATGGAAAGTCAACGTCGATAAAAAGTTATCCGCCGGCGCGGGTAGTGATGGCGTGGTGACGGCAGTCGTCGCTACAGATGGGACTGTCATTGCGCTTGATGATAGCGGCAAGGTGAAATGGAGCACCAAAGCAAGTAGCGATGTCCAGATTCCGCCGGTAGTGGGCTTTGGTGTCGTGGTTGTGCGCAGCGGTGATTATCGTATTCAGGCGTTCAATGCCGAAAACGGCGAACGTATCTGGAATGTGCAACGACCCGGACCGTCACTTACTTTGCGTGCGCCGGCGCGTCTGATGCTGGTTGAGGGGTTGGTATTGAGCGGCATACCGGGGGGAAAGCTTGTCGCCCTGAATGCGCTGTCCGGAGATACCCAATGGGAAGGCATTGTTGCTGCACCTAAAGGCTCGACTGATCTCGAACGCGTCAATGATGTTGTCGGCTCGCCCGCTTTGATCGGCCCCTTGTTGTGCGCGGTCGCTCATCAGGGACGCGTGATCTGTTTCGATATCTCGCAAGGCGGCCGACCTGTGTGGAGTGTTCCATTCTCGAGCAATGTCGGAATGGCGGTCGATAACCGGTTTGCGTATGCACCAAATACACAGGATGTGATTTCAGCTTTTGCTTTGCAGGATGGAAAAGTCGTCTGGAAGCAGGATGCATTACGAAATCGTAAATTGACCGCTCCGGCTGCAACAGGTAGTGCAATCGCTGTCGGTGATTATGATGGTTTCGTTCACTTTATCTCAAGCGAAGATGGACGCATGCTGGCAAGACTTTCAGTTGGTGGTGGCGCGATTCGCGCACCGCTGACGGCAACCCCTCAGGGTGTACTCGTTCAGACGGGCGACGGATCCCTGATCATGATAGTGACGAATTAATTCCGTGTCATTTAAACCTGTAGTCGCTCTGGTTGGACGGCCAAACGTTGGCAAATCCACACTTTTTAATCGACTGACGCGTTCTCGCTCAGCGCTGGTTGCCGATTTTTCGGGATTGACCCGGGATCGTCACTACGGTGAGGGTCGAGTTGGCGAAAAGCCATTTATCGTGGTCGATACGGGGGGATTCGAACCTGTTGCCAAAAGCGGAATTTTGCATGCCATGGCGCAACAGACCAAACAGGCAATCGCGGAAGCGGATGTCGTTGTTTTTCTGGTTGATGCGCGTGCCGGGTTAAATGCTCATGATCATGAAATCGCCCGTTTGTTGCGAAAGCTTGGTCGAAAAGTCGTCTTATGCGTAAACAAAGCGGAAGGGATGAAGCACGGTAGTGCCGTAGCTGAATTTCACGAACTCGGTCTGGGTGAGCCTTGCGCGATTTCTGCAGCGCATGGTGATGGCATTGCCGATATGATCGAATTTGCGTTGAGGGATTATGGCGAACCTGCCGAGCCCGAGAACGAATTCGATGTCGACGATGCCGAACCCTCCGAGGAGCAGATCAAAGCGAATACGGATGAGGACGCAGAGCCTCATGAGCACCGGATCAAATTAGCGATTGTTGGTCGCCCGAATGTGGGTAAGTCAACATTGATCAATACCTTGCTGGGCGAGGAGCGGGTCATCGCTTTTGATATGCCAGGCACGACGCGTGATGCGATCGAAATCGATTTCGATCGCGCCGGCAAGCAATACACGCTGATCGATACAGCTGGTTTGCGTAAGCGCGGAAAAGTATTCGAAGCGATAGAGAAGTTTTCCGTCATTAAAACCTTGCAGGCAATCGAGGCCAGCAATGTAGTCTTGCTGATGATCGATGCGCAGCAGGAGGTGTCCGATCAGGATGCGCATATCGCCGGTTTTATTCTCGAAACTGGTCGCGCGCTAGTTGTCGCGATCAATAAATGGGATGGTTTGGACGAAGATCAGCGTGAAAAAATTCAGCGCGAATTCGATCGTAAGTTGCGTTTCCTTTCTTTCGCGCGGGTGCACACGATATCGGCATTGCGCGGTCAGGGTGTCAATACGTTGCTGCGTTCCGTGAACGCAGCTCATGCGGCCGCTTTTGCCAAGCTTTCCACGCCAAAATTGACCCGTGAGCTGCAAGCTGCTGTCGAACAGCAACCTCCGCCACGCAAGGGGATTTTCCGTCCCAAGATGCGCTATGCCCATCAAGGTGGCCAGAATCCGCCGTTGATTATCATTCACGGCAACGCGCTGGATCAGATCCCCGAATCGTATCGTCGATATCTCGAAGGACGGTTCCGCGATGCATTCGAATTGGCCGGTACGCCTTTGAGAATCGAATTCAAATCTTCTTACAACCCCTACGCCGATAATTAGTGCCGACGTAGTTCGTTACTTGTAGCCTGAGATTCATTATGAGCCGTTACTGGAGTAGTCTGGTCGCCAAACTTGATCCTTACGTTCCGGGCGAGCAGCCGCGCGTCCAGAATTTGATCAAACTTAATACGAATGAACATCCTTATGGTCCATCACCAAAGGTCATCGAGGCAATTGCCCGTGCCAATGGTGAAGATCTGCGCTTGTATCCGGATCCGACCTCTCTGGCGCTGAGCCAGACGATTGCTAAATATTTTGGCCTGGGCGTCGATCACGTGTTTGTCGGCAATGGGTCCGATGAGGTGTTGGCGCATGTTTTCAATGCGCTTCTCAAACATGATGCTCCAGTTTTATTTCCGGATATTTCATACAGCTTTTATCCGGTTTATTGCGGGCTGTACCAAATCGAATATCGGGCAGTACCCCTCGATCAAAATTTCAGAATCGTATTGAACGATTATCTGCCCTCAGCGGGAGCCAAGGCTGGTGGGATCATTTTCCCCAATCCGAATGCACCAACGGGGATTTGTCATGATCTCGATGCAATCGAGCAAGTGGTCAAAGCCAATCCCGACATTGTCGTTGTAATCGATGAGGCCTATATCGATTTCGGTGGTGTCTCGGCGGCAAGTCTGATTGCAAAATATCCGAACTTGCTGGTTGTGCACACCCTGTCCAAGTCACGCTCTCTTGCCGGCTTGCGTGTCGGTTTTGCTTTGGGGCATCCCGATTTGATTCAAGGATTGGATCGGGTCAAAAATAGTTTTAATTCCTATCCATTGGATCGACTGGCACAAGCCGGGGCGATCGCAGCATTCGAAGATGATGCGCACTTCGAGAAGACGCGTCAGGCAGTGATCCATACGCGTGAGTCCATGACGCAAGGATTGCGAAAACTAGGATTCGAAGTACTGCCTTCTAAAGCTAATTTCATTTTCGCGCGTGCCCCGGGAGTGGCCGGGGAAGTCTTTGCAGCTGAACTGCGTGCCAGAAACATTTTGGTGCGTCATTTCAAAAAAGAGCGCATATACGATTTCATGCGAATCTCTGTAGGAACGGATGAGCAAACTGAAACATTGCTACAGGCATGCCAAGAAATTCTTGCTCAATAAAAAATACATGTGCTGAATCGTTTGTGTTCATGCAGTAGTGATTAAAAAGTAGTTACAAATTGTTATTTCATGTGGCGGACTTCGGGAAAACCCTGTAAAGTTCGCTAATTGGATTTCCTGCCTTCAGGCGGGTCAACCACAACAACAATATATGGAGCCTGCCAATGAGCAATAAAGGGCAAACTTTGCAAGACCCCTTCTTGAACGCCTTGCGTAAAGAGCACATACCGGTGTCTATTTATCTGGTAAACGGGATCAAACTTCAGGGTCAAGTCGAATCATTCGATCAGTACGTTGTATTGCTTCGCAATACTGTGACCCAGATGGTTTATAAGCATGCGATTTCGACAGTGGTTCCTGCTCGCGCAGTCACGCTGCCTTCGGAGATTCCCGCTGCTGAATAATTCGTTTTACGAACATTACGCGCCCCTCAGGACCAGCAGCCTCGAGGGGCGTGTTTGCTCGTACGAGAGGTATGAATCATGCGGGCTTTGATCATCAGTGTCGATCTCGGCTCCCCTGACTACGGGGCGCATGCCGAAGAGTTCGTCATGCTTGCAAAAGGCGCCGGTGCTGAAATCGTCGGTACGCTGACTGCTAAGAGATCGCGTCCGGATGCGGCTTACTTCATCGGCACCGGCAAGCTCGAAGAGGGCGTCTTGCTTGCGCAAGAAACCCATGCCGAAGTGGTTCTTTTCGATCAGCCCTTATCGCCCGCGCAGCAGCGAAACCTTGAACGTCAATTCAATTTGCGTGTTGTGGATCGAGTCGCCTTGATTCTCGATATTTTCGCCTTACGCGCAAAAAGTCATGAAGGCAAACTGCAGGTCGAACTTGCCCAGTTACAGCATCTGGCGACGCGACTGACTCGCATGTGGTCTCACCTTGAACGTCAGCGAGGGGGGATTGGTATGCGAGGCCCGGGCGAATCCCAGCTTGAGATGGATCGGCGCATGATCGGCGCCAAGGTAAGGGTACTTCGCGAAAGACTTGAGCGAGTCCAGCGTCAAAGGGCG
The DNA here is from genome assembly GCF_010499255.1 of Sheuella amnicola. Lineage (GTDB taxonomy): Bacteria > Pseudomonadota > Gammaproteobacteria > Burkholderiales > Burkholderiaceae_B > Zwartia > Zwartia amnicola. The sequence continues at coordinate 43,808 of NZ_JAAGRN010000006.1, read as the reverse complement.
ACTCAGCGGCGTTCCCGATCCAGAGGGGCAACGATGTCCGTATCTCTTGTTGGTTACACCAATGCGGGTAAATCGACTCTTTTTAACGCCATGACCAGAGCCGGTGCGTATGCAGCCGATCAGTTATTTGCCACGCTGGATACCACCACCCGACGTGTGTGGATTGAGGGGGCGGGACAAATCACGCTTTCCGATACTGTTGGATTCATTCGTGATTTACCCCACACTTTAATTGCGGCCTTTCGGGCAACACTTGAAGAGGCCATACACGCAGATCTACTTTTGCACGTTGTCGATGCGTCAAGTCCCCAGCGCGACGAACAAATTGCCGAAGTTGACAAAGTTCTTGCTGATATCGGGGCCGCCGACATCCCCAGAATTCTCGTTTACAACAAAATCGATGCTGTCGGGTTGGATCCGCGCGTTGAACAAGACGCACATGGTACGATTTGCAGAGTCTTTGTCAGCGCCCAACAGCGTCTAGGGCTGGATGGGTTGCGACAAGCGATCAGCCAGTTCGCTTTATTACCGGAAAACAATGCGATTTCTAACGAAGATATTCAATCTGAATGACCCTGGTTGGGGTCGTGGTCAAGGTTCCAATGGGTCTGAGCCGCCCTCGGGTGGTCAGCAGCCGCCTAAACGTCCGCCTCAACAAAGCGGACCTCCAGATCTGGATCAGGTATGGCGCGATTTCAATCAGCGTCTGGGTAGCCTATTCGGCCGCAAACAAGGTGGTCATGGTTCGGGCGATCAGGGGCCCGGTGGATTAGGTGGTCCTACGGCTCGTCAGTCCCGCATTGGACTGGGTGTCATCGTGCTGATTGCGGCAGCCATCTGGCTCGGCAGTGGCTTCTTTATCGTCCAGGACGGTCAGGTGGCCGTTGTGACGCAGTTCGGCAAATACAAAAATACTGTTCAGGCAGGCTTTCAATGGCGCCTGCCTTATCCGATCGAGTCACAAGAGATCGTCAATGTTTCGCAGTTGCGTACTTTGGATGTCGGGTTCCGTGGTAATGCGCGCAGCCGCGTATTGCCCGAAGCCTTAATGTTGACCGAAGACGAAAACATTGTCGATGTTCAGTTCGTCGTGCAATACCGTTTACGTGCAAATGGTGCGCCGGATTATCTGTTCAAGCTCAAAGATCCGGACGAGTCCGTTCGTCAGGCTGCCCAAAGCAGCATGCGTGAAGTTGTGGGCACCCGCAAGATGGATTCTGTGTTGTATGAGAGTCGTACTGATGTTGCCAACACCGTTCAGAAGTTGATGCAGCAGATTCTGGACAGTTACCAGAGCGGCATTCAGATCAGTAGCGTCGCGATCCAGAACGTGCAGCCACCTGAACAAGTTCAGGCCGCGTTCGATGATGCCGTCAAGGCTGGGCAGGATAGCGAGCGTCAAAGCAATGAAGGCCGTGCTTATCTGAATCAGATTGTGCCGATGGCGCGTGGCCAAGCTTCACGCATTATCGAACAGGCCGAGGGTTATCGCGCCAAAGTGGTAGGCAATGCCGTCGGTGATACGGCTCGCTTTAGCAGCGTGCTTGCCGAATATCGCAAGTCACCGCAAGTGATTCGGGAGCGCATGTATCTCGAAACGATGCAGCAGATGTATTCGGGCGCTAATAAAGTGCTTGTGGATACGCGTGGCAGCGGAAACATGCTTTACTTGCCTTTGGATAAGATCATGCAACAAGTCGCGCAAGATCCAGCCAAGGCCGCCCCAGTCACCGGTGCGTCCGTGCCGGCACCGGTGTCGACTCCGGTTGCTCCCGTAACTTCTTCCTCAACATCGCGTGCGAATCAATCGGCTGGTCAACTGACCCGCGACCGCGCGAATCGCTAAGAGGATACTCAAATGAAAAGATTGCTACCTTTAATGATCGCTCTGGCCGTTTTGGTTGGGGTACTGTCATCAACCGCTTTTATCGTTCGTGAAAGGGACTATGCATTGGTCTTCGCCTTGGGCGAAGTCAAAAAGGTGATATCCGAACCGGGCTTGTATTTCAAGCTGCCACCGCCTTTTCAAAATGTGGTCACTCTCGATAAAAGATTGCTGACGATTGATGTTCAGGAAGCCGAGCGTATCCAGACCTCAGAGAAAAAGAATCTGCTGATTGATTCTTTCGTGAAATGGAGAATCGAAGATCCTCGCTTGTTCTATGTGACTTTTGGAGGCAATGAGCGCGCCGCGCGTGAAAGACTGCAAGCCTTGATTCGGGATGGATTGAATGCCGCGGTTAACGTGCGCACGGTTAAGGATGTTGTTTCGCTGGAACGCGCTGCTGTCATGAACCAGGTGCTCAATAGTGTGGTGAGTCGCGCTAAACCCTTGGGTGTCGAGATTGTCGATGTCAGGCTTAAGCGGATCGAATTCGCTCCCGAGATTTCGGAGTCGGTTTATCGACGCATGGAATCCGAGCGCTTGCAAGTTGCGAACGAAACGCGCGCCAAGGGTGCTGCAGAAAGTGAGCGGATTCGAGCCGAGGCCGATCGCGAGCGCGAGCAGATTCTTGCTGAAGCCTACGGACGTGCCCAGGCAGTCATGGGTGAGGGCGATGCCAAAGCCGCGGGCATTTATGCAAAAGCTTACGGGGAAGATCTTGGCTTCTACAGCTTCTACAAGAGTCTTGAAGGATATCGAGCCGCTTTTGGCAAGCCTAACGATTTGTTAGTTGTTGATCCCAGCTCAGACTTCTTTAAATACCTGAAATCGCCAACGGGAAAGTGATGATTAAATAGGTATAATACGATGTAAGCTTTATTGATTATCTTGGCGGCTTGCCGGGCTTACGCTCCAAGCCGCTTTTTGTTTGGGCGGCATTTATGTATCTGCCGCTTACCCGATGAATTCATCCTTATTGACTGCGCAATCATGAAAGGCAATTGGTTGTTGCCAGAAAGTCTGGCCGATATTCTGCCGACCGAAGCCCGACGCATCGAAGACTTGCGCCGTGGTCTGCTTGATCTATTCAGAACCTATGGGTTCGAGCTGGTTGCACCCCCGCTAGTCGAATATATCGATTCGCTTTTGACTGGTGGCGGCACAGACTTGAATCTCAGAACCAGCAAGCTGGTCGATCAACTTTCGGGGCGCACGCTCGGGATCCGGGCGGATATGACTACGCAAGTGACGCGCATTGATGCCCATCTTTTGAACCGCGCTGGTGTCACGCGACTTTGTTATTGCGGTCCTGTATTGCATGCGCGGCCTGCCGGTTTATTGTCCAGTCGCGAACTGTTGCAAATCGGCGCCGAGATTTTCGGTCATGCAGGCATCGAGGCTGATCTGGAAATCATTCGTCTGGCACTTGAAAGCACGCGCCTGGCTGGCCTTCATACGGTTCGCCTGGATGTGTGTCATGCCGGACTGGTGCGCAGCCTGATCGAGGCGGATTCCGCGGCCGCAACGCGAGCCGATGAGATCATGGCCTTGTTGCGTGACAAAGATTTGCCGGGGATAGCCGATCTCGCTTCTGGCGAGTACAAACTTAAATCCGAAACCGTTGCTGCTCTATCGGCCTTGCCTTTGCTGTACGGCGATGCTTCCGTTATTGCTTCTGCGCGCAAGCAATTGCCCCCATTGCCGGGAGTAACGTCGGCATTGGACACCCTTGAAAAGCTTTTGAGTGCGCTGGATGATGTATCTGTGGGCGTGGACTTGGCTGATGTCGGTACGTATGGTTATCACTCGGGCGTGACTTTTTCTGTCTATGCCGAAGGTTGGCATGATGCCTTGGTTCAAGGTGGACGCTACGACAACGTAGGTCGCGCGTTCGGCCGCGCGCGCCCGGCGACTGGTTTCAGCCTTGATTTGCGCAAACTTGCAGGTGGGTTGATGCCTGCCGCTCCTGCTCCAGCCATACGTGCGCCCGTGGCTGCGGATTTCGCTCAGGATGTGCGTCTGCGCCAAGCCATGCACGCTTTGCGTCAAGCAGGTGAAATTGTCGTACAGGTTTTTCCGGGTGAACAGGCAACGCATGACGAATTTGTTTTTGACCGTGAGCTTGTCGAAAGCCATGGTCAATGGGTCGTTCAAGTGGTTTCTTAGGCCCCGCGTTTTCGGCTAATTGGCCGTATGCGGGTCAGGGAAGTTTTCCGATTTTTTTAGACATGATCAATTGATATGAGCAAGAACATTGTAGTGATCGGTACCCAGTGGGGCGACGAAGGAAAGGGCAAGATTGTTGACTGGCTTGCCGAATCCGCGAAAGGCGTCGTTCGCTTTCAGGGTGGCCACAATGCCGGACATACCTTGTGGATCAATGGCAAAAAGACGATTTTGCGTCTGATTCCTTCGGGCATCATGCATCCTTCAGTGACATGCTACATCGGTAACGGGGTTGTCCTGTCACCAGAGGCATTGCTTAAAGAAATCTCCGAACTCGAGGCCGCAGGTCTTGATGTGCGCTCGCGCCTGAAGATTTCCGAGGCTTGTCCGTTGATTTTGCCTTATCACGTTGCGCTGGACCAGGCGCGCGAAGCTCGTCGCGGCGATGCGAAGATTGGCACCACTGGTCGTGGCATCGGTCCCGCCTATGAAGATAAAGTTGCCCGTCGCGCATTGCGCGTCCAGGATCTGTTTGATCCGGCTGGATTCCGTACCAAGGTTGAAGAAGTGCTCGAATTGCACAACTTCGTTCTGACCCAGTATCTGGGTGCCGCGGCTGTTTCGGTTGACGAAGTCGTCGAACAGGCTATGGCGCTGGCCCCGGCAATTGCCCCGATGGTGTGTGATGTCAGCTCCGCCCTTTACGAGGTTCAGCAGGCCGGTCAAAGCCTATTGTTTGAAGGTGCGCAGGGCGCATTGCTGGACGTCGATCACGGTACCTATCCTTATGTTACCAGCAGTAACTGTATCGCCGGCGCCGCTGCTGCCGGTGCCGGTGTGGGACCGCAAACACTAAGCTACGTGCTTGGTATTACCAAGGCTTATGCTACCCGAGTTGGTTCTGGGCCTTTCCCGACCGAATTGCACGACGAGATCGGATCACGCCTGGCAACTGTAGGCAAAGAATTTGGCTCCGTCACCGGCCGTCCGCGTCGCTGTGGCTGGTTTGACGGCGCCGCGCTCAAACGCTCGGTTCGCTTGAACGGTATCTCCGGTCTTTGCATCACCAAGCTCGATGTATTGGATGGGCTTGAAACCATCAAGATGGGCGTGGGTTATAAGCTCGATGGCAAGGTTGTCGATGTCTTGCCCTACGGCGCGGCTGCAGTGGCGCGCGCAGAACCCATTCTTGAAGAAATGCCGGGCTGGTCGGAGTCGACTGCCGGTGTAACCGAGTTCGAACGTCTTCCGGTCAATGCGCAACGCTATCTGAAGCGTATGGCCGAGGTTTGCGGCGTTCCGATCGATATGGTTTCCACTGGTCCTGATCGTACCGAAACGATCATGTTGCGCCATCCGTTCAAATCCTGATTTCTGGTTGCGTTCGGTTGTGCAGGATCAAAAGACTCCTCCAAGCACCGACCGCGACTTGTGGGTTAGCTGGGACGAATATCACGACTTGATCGAACAGCTTGTCCTTATTGTTGCCCGATCGGGCATCGAGTTCGATCATGTGCTGTGTCTGGCACGCGGTGGCCTGAGAGTAGGGGATGTGATTTCCAGGGTGCTGGATCGGCCCCTTGCTATTCTGTCCACGAGCAGCTACCGGGCATCCGGAGGATCCGAGCAGGGCGAGCTTTACGTCGCTCCTTCTGTGACCTCGGCCCAGGGGCCATTGTCTGGCCGGGTTTTGGTCGTCGATGATCTGGTGGATAGCGGTGTGACTTTGGCCGAAGTCGTCCGAATGCTGCCAGAGCGGTATCCGGACATCACTGCAGTCAAGTCCGCCGTAATTTGGTTTAAGGCGATTTCCTCGTTCGTTCCAGACTTTTACGTCCGGTTTTTAACGACCAATCCATGGATTCATCAGCCATTTGAGGCTTACGATCATCAACGTCCCAGGGATTTAGCGGAAATTCGCGCAAAAAACCCATCTTCATAGCGTATTTGTGCTATGATGAAAGGCTAATTTTTGACCGGTTTCGGTTTAACTGTTTTTTTATTATCTTTACGCATCCTATGCCTATCGTTCGTCTGAAAGAAAACGAGCCCTTCGAAGCCGCTTTGCGTCGCTTCAAGCGCACAATCGAAAAAACCGGTCTGTTGACCGAATTGCGTGCTCGCGAGTTCTACGAAAAGCCAACTGCTGAGCGCAAGCGTAAGCAAGCCGCTGCCGTTAAGCGCCACTACAAGCGCATCCGCAGCCAGCAATTGCCTCCGCGCATGTATTGATCATTGTCGCTTGTGGTGCGTCGGTTTTAAGTTTGCTCAAACGTTTGCTCAAACATTAGCCGGCTCAAACTACTTGCGTCAAACTCGTACGGCCTGATCGGTGATTCCTGATTCATTCATCCAGGATCTCCTTGCCCGCGTTGATGTAGCGGATGTTGTCGGCCAGTACGTTCAGTTAAGAAAGGGCGGTGTTAACCTTCTAGGTTTATGCCCCTTTCATAACGAAAAATCTCCCTCATTTACCGTTAGTCCCACCAAACAGTTTTATCACTGTTTCGGTTGCGGGGCGCATGGTAGCGCCATCACATTTTTGATGGAACACACGGGGGCTAACTTTCCGGAAGCAGTCCGCACGCTCGCAAATGCTGTCGGCATGCGTGTACCCGAGGAAGAGCGCTCGCCGCAGCAAAAAGCCGCTTCAGCTCGCCGCAAAGAAGAAGTTTCGATGCATACTCGGGTGTTGCAAGCTGCTCAAACGCATTATCTTGCCCAGTTAAGAGAAACGCCTGCCGCAATTCGATACTTACAGCAGCGAGGATTAACCGGAACCATTGCGCGTGACTTTGGTTTGGGCTGGTCCGGTTCCGATCGACAGGCGTTAGCCAAGGTTTTTCAAAACTACAACGACCCGGTTCTGGTTGAAGCCGGACTTGTGATCGAGTCCGAAGACGGCAGGCGATATGATCGATTCCGTGAGCGAATCATGTTTCCGATCCGCAATGTCAAGGGTGAGCTGATCGGATTTGGCGGTCGAATCATTGGCAAAGGTGAGCCCAAGTATCTGAACTCTCCCGAAACCCCTGTGTTTTCGAAAGGAAACGAGCTTTACGGCTTGTACGAGGCGCGGACCGCGATTCGTAAAGAAGGATGCGTCATCGTTGTCGAAGGCTATATGGATGTGGTGGGGCTGGCTCAGCTCGGCATCGGTAATGCAGTTGCCACGCTAGGTACTGCCACTACGCCCATGCATATTCAAAAGTTGCTTCGGGCAAGCGACAAGATTATTTTCAGTTTCGATGGCGATAAGGCGGGTCGGCGTGCAGCCTGGAAAGCGCTTCAGACTTGTTTGCCCTTGCTGAGGGATGACGTTTCGATTCGGTTTTTGTTTTTGCCGGCCGAACATGATCCGGATAGCTATATTCGTGAATTTGGTGAAGAGGCTTTTCGTGCGTGCCTTGCCGAGTCGGATGCGTTGTCCACATTTTTTTTGAATGAGCTGGCATCGCGTCATAAAGTCAAAGAAGTGGAAGGACGCTCTGCGCTTGTCCATGAGGCCAAGCCATTATTGGCGCAGATCCCCGAAATTACGCTAAAAGTTCAGTTGCAAAATGAATTGGCCAGGATGGTGCAGTTGACGCCTGAAGAGCTGGCCGCATTGATTGCCAAAGATGCGCCTGCCGCGTTGCCGGGGTTGCCTGTGGTCGCAGGTAAGTCGCAAGTGGCCTCAGGACAGGACGGTATTGTTGTTCGCAAAGAACCGGTGCGTGATGTGTCTCAGGCCGATCCGGATGTGGGCGGGCATGGTTACGACGAAATATCGCCCGACGATAGTCAATACATACCTGATGATTATCCGTTCGGTGATGAAACTTCTATTGCAGGATATGAAGGATCTGCTGATCACAGCCTATCCGGAATGCCATCGGGCAGGGCATCTGCTCAGGCGGGGCCCCGGTTTTCCGGACTCGGAGCTGGCCTTTATTCGGGCAAAAGCGGCGCACGAGGGGGTAAAGGCTATCGAAATCGTGAAGAGCAGCCTATCCATCCCTCACAACGGCCTGCACGCAGGTCTGTCACGCCGCTTGCACGTCGATTGTTGAGTTTGCTGCTCAGTCACCCAGAGTTGGTTGAACATATGGGAGACCAACAGCTTGAAGTTCTCGAGCGCGGACCCCATTTGGAAATGGTCAGGGACCTGATCGTTTTAGCGCAATCGAGCGGCGCGCGTCATATCGGTGCACTGATCGAAGCGGCGGGAACGCAGACCGATCTAGGATCCATTTTGAGTTCTTTTGCTGCGGATGTCATGGCTCAAGAATCCTTGCCTTCGCCCCAAATCGAGTGGGAAGATGCGCTTAGACGCATTGAACTCCAGAATTTGAAGCTCGAGTTGGAAGCGCTTGTGCAGTCGGGATTAAATAATTTTGATTCTCAGCAAAAATATCGGGAACTTTCTCAACGCATCGCCCGTCTAATGAGGGCAATCGAGTCAGGCAAGTCGCGCTAATTCGGTTAAAATCAGGGGTTTGCGCGACCATGGTGTCAGAGGTTGGGCGTGCATATCTAGTTGAAACTAGTTTGAATCTTCGTCAAAACTGCGACTTAACAGCCTTTCGGCGCCACAAAGAGCGAATATGACCCAAGTATCTGGCATTAAAAAAACCATGGCAGCATCAAAATCTGCTTCGAAAGCTTCAGTCAAAGTATCAAAGACTCCGGCGAAATCTCCAGCCAAAGCACCTACAAAAAACCTTGCAAAGCCCCCGGTAAAGACGCCTGCTAAAGGATCTGTCAAAGCTGTGGCTAAACCAGCCCCTGTCGGCAAAGCCGCCTCTAAAGGCGCCGCCAAGCCAGCCGCAAAGCCAACTCCAAAACCGATTGCAAAGAGTACAGCCAAATCGCCGCTTAAATCCGCTGCGAAGGGCACGACCAAGACTGCTGCATCCTCCAAAGGCAAAAGTGCCGCTTCCGCAGCCAAGTCTTCCAAGGTCGCCCCCAGCGTTAAGCCTGTTTCAAAATCAGCAGTAAAAACTGCCGTCGTTAAGTCAGTGAAGGAATCAATGAAGTCGGTATCAAAGGCAAAACCCAAGGTTGCTGCAAAAGCGGCAACTGAAAAAGCACCCGCCAAGCCAGCAACTAAATCTGCAGCAAAGCCCGCAGCTAAGCCTGCGGCAAAGCCGGTGGTTAAACCCACAGCCAAATCTGCGGCCAAAGAAACAAGCAAAGAATCTTCCAAGTCGCCTGCCTCGAAACCAGCTGTTAAGCCAGCGGCTGCGAGCGAAAAGCCTGCGGCCAAGTCTGCTGCCAAGTCGACTGGCAAGTCAGCCAAGGTGGCTGAAAAAGCTGCAGTCGATGCGCCCGTCAAAGTTGCGCCTGCTGCGCAATCTTCAGCCAAGGCTCCCGGCAAGGTTGATGTCACCAAGCCCCCTAAAGCTGCCAAAGGCGAGGGCGATGAAAAGCCCGTCAAGGCATCGGCACGTCCACCGGGTGGTACGGGTCGACGTCCAGGCCGACCTTCCAAGAACCCTAATAATGGCGGTGATGGCGAGTTCGATGTCGGTGATGCCGATGGCGAAGCCGAAGTCGTTCCCGATTTCAAGCCGGTCAAGCGGGGCAAGCGTGGTGCGAAGGGTGAAGGCAAGGATCTGATCGCACGCGGTCCTGTGACCCCTGAAGAATACGAAGCACGTCGCAATCGACTCAAGCAGTTGATCAAGCTCGGTAAGGATCGTGGCTATCTGACGTATGGCGAGATCAACGACCATTTGCCCGATGATCTGGTCGATGCTGAAGCTATTGATGGCATTATCAGTACGTTTAGCGATATGGGTATCGCGGTGTACGATCAGGCACCCGATGCCGAGACCTTGCTTCTAGGCGAAAACGCTCCGGTTGCCACATCGGATGACGATGTCGAGGACGAAGCCGAAGCCGCCCTGACAACTGTAGACTCCGACTTTGGTCGTACCACCGACCCCGTTCGCATGTATATGCGCGAAATGGGTACGGTCGAGCTTCTGACCCGCGAAGGCGAAATCGAAATCGCCAAGCGTATCGAAGACGGCCTGAAGCACATGGTGATGGCGATCTCGGCATGTCCGACCACCATCAACGAAATCATTGCGCACGTTCAGCGTGTGCGTGACGCGCAAGCACAGATTGACGAGGTGGTCGATGGTCTTGTCGACCCGGATGATGGCGAAGAATATGCCGGTGCCGGCGTTGCCGATGAGGCAGAGGACGATGGTCCCGCAGGCGGCATGAGCAGCAAGCAGCTTGAAGATCTGCGCGTGAAAGGTTTGGCCAAGTTCGATATTGTTGCCGACCAGTTCAACAAGATGAAGGCTGCGTACGAGCAGGATGGTTATCGCTCCAAGGCCTATATGGCTGCGCAAGAGACCATTCAGAGCGAGCTGATGGGAATTCGCTTCACTGCGAAGATGGTAGAGCGTCTTGCCGACACATTGCGTGCGCAAGTTGAGGATGTGCGCAAAATCGAGCGTGCCATTCTGCATACTTGCGTGGATCGCGCCGGCATGCCGCGCGAACACTTCATCAAAGTGTTTCCGGGTAACGAAACCAATCTCGAGTGGGTGATGACCGAAATAGCGACCGAGAGCTCCTATTCCAACATCTTGAAGCGTCACGTGCCCGCAGTGCAGGAATTGCAGCAAAAGCTGATCGATCTGCAAGAGCGTGTCGTGTTGCCTTTGAAGGACCTTAAAGACGTCAACAAGAAGATGGCAACCGGTGAAGCTAAGGCCCGCAAGGCTAAACGCGAGATGACCGAAGCCAACTTGCGTCTGGTGATCTCGATCGCCAAGAAGTACACCAATCGTGGTTTGCAGTTTCTGGACCTGATTCAGGAAGGCAACATTGGTCTGATGAAAGCTGTCGATAAATTCGAATACCGTCGCGGCTACAAATTCTCGACTTATGCGACCTGGTGGATCCGTCAGGCCATCACGCGCTCGATCGCCGATCAGGCGCGCACCATCCGTATCCCGGTGCATATGATCGAAACGATCAATAAGATGAATCGCATCAGTCGCCAGATTTTGCAGGAGACCGGTGCCGAGCCTGATCCGGCAACGCTGGCATCCAAGATGGATATGCCTGAAGACAAGATCCGCAAGATCCTGAAAATCGCCAAAGAACCGATTTCGATGGAAACACCGATCGGTGACGATGACGATTCTCACTTGGGCGATTTCATCGAAGATACGTTAACATTAGCGCCTTCGGATGCAGCATTGCACAGTTCGATGCATAATGTCGTAAAAGAGGTGCTTGATTCACTGACACCACGCGAAGCCAAAGTGCTGCGCATGCGTTTCGGTATTGAAATGAGCACTGATCAGACATTGGAAGAGGTTGGTAAACAGTTTGATGTCACGCGCGAGCGCATTCGCCAAATAGAGGCTAAAGCGCTGCGTAAACTGCGTCACCCAAGCCGTGCTGATAAGTTGAAGAGTTTCCTCGAAAACCAGTAAGGTTTTCGAGTCAGCCCCCCTAGCTCATGCTTGGTTAGAGCAGCGGACTCATAATCCGTTGGTGCCGTGTTCGACTCACGGGGGGGGCACCAGTATTCAAACCCTCATCAGAAATGGTGAGGGTTTTTTGTTAGTGAGCATTTATCGATGTGATGCGACAGGGGACCAAAAAGTGGATAGAAAGCGCAGAAGTTTTATTAAAGGATGCTTCACTACGAGTGCAATTTTTGGCACTGGGATTGATTTGGCATTTGCTGCAGAAAATCAAAAAAACACCCCCCACTCACCATCGAATACTGAGATTGAAAAGTCTATTAAGGCTGCTTTTGGCGGTGGATTTGTTTTGTTATCGCATTCGAAATCTGATGGTCTAGTCACTGCTCAGATTGAGAGTTTTGGCAATCAATTTACTGTTATCTCACAAAATTCATACGACTGGAAAACTATTAAATCTTCTATAAAGAAATGATTGTTTATTTTTCTTTGTCACCAGTCAAAGTTTGCTAGTTGAGGAGTTAAGTGATGTCCGTACAAATTAAACGTATTCGCATCCATCCAGGAATTGGTCTTGCTCGATTAGGTGACAGTGATGAATTTTTCATTGGTCCAGAGGCACCTGGGGTGGTTGTTGATCCAGGTGGAAGCAATGGTCCTGGTCCTAAGGGCGGCACCTATCGAGATAGTCATTCTCGCTTAAAGCGACAGGCACAACGTTACCGAGTATATGCCTATGATGAAAATGGCAAGGTGATTGCGGAGCTCACGTCAAAATCAGATTCAGTCAAATCACTCCAATGGCGCGTGCATGTTCGCAACATGAAAGCGGCTAATTACGCTTTCCAGGGCGCCTACTTATTTGATCCAGATCAGTTAAGAAATCCATCTATACAGCCTGGTAAAAAACCGATTGAGAGAGATAAGTTAATCATTGATCCGGGCGTCCATACGATTGGCTCTGGACAGCGCAGTCCCGTTGTAATGAAGGGAGACATCTTTGAAGGAATTGAAAAAGGTTTCTTACCGGGTCAATTGCGCTTTGAAGGATTCACACCTAGAGATATCTCGAAAGATGTTGAAGTTACCTACAAGGCCGCAAGAGATATTGAGCTGGGTCAACTGCATTTAGATGCTGAAGATCGTCTTTTGTTTGTTCCTGCTTCCGGTAAGGGCGAGTGCGTGACAACTCCCAAGGTCGCCTTATCTAATCCAAGTGAACATGTAAATCCTCCTAATGGTCCAGATGATGGAAAGAATCCATTAACCAACCAATTCGCATATTTCAACGTTCCTGGTTGGTGGGATGATACTTGTGGAGGTGAAATTGATGTCACAGTCACACTTAAGGATGGGACTGTCATCAGCACTCGAGATAATGTTAAGTCAGTGACCGATGAAGGCATTAGAAATCCTCATGCTGGAGCGTGGGTTATTTCAGCACCGCCGAAGTTTTCTCCTTATATGTATCACGTAGTTTCGATTGCAGATCGCGTCTATGAGGCATTTCCTGAGGCGTATCCTTACGTAAATCAAAAAACCAATTTTTACCGTGATGTTTATCCAATATTTGCAAACGCCGTAAATTACGGTTGGGTGAGTGCAGAGGCCTCAGGTGTTACTCAGACTTACAAAAACTCAGCACATGGACCATATCAGCCGGGTAATCTACTGTCCGAGGGGTACATGGCTGCTTTTACGGACAATTCGGAAAACAGTAAACCGATGAGGCAGATGGTCTATGCCTTGATGCGAAGCCCTGCAGGTAAAAATGGTAGGTTGGTGGACTCGCTATTGCCTCCACCTCCGCTGCGACCAACTAGCTGGAAGAGTGATGAATTCAAACGAGATGAGCAAGTTTATAAAATGCCTCTGCTTTGGGGTACAGCTGGAAAGCCTAAGCAGAATCAACAATTAGGAAATAATTTTCCAAACCAATTTTTGGCATTGACCCAAATACAGCTAAAACATATCAAGGAATGGGCAGATGGTCATTTTGATGTCGGCACCATGCAAACACCGATTCCGTTGGAAAAACTGCCTTTGGCTGATCAGCCTCATGCATTAGACTACGCAGCCCTTGAGCCGACCATTGGTGGCGGTTTTCACCCCGGTATTGAATTTCCTTACCTCATTATTTATAGAGATTTTTTTGCTGAAGCATTCCGTGTAGGTAAAAATATTGAACCAGGTGCCTTGTCTGCGTATATGTCGAGTCCGTGGCAAGGAGATTTTTGGTCATGTAATGATGCCTGGTGGCCAACTCAGCGGCCGGATGTGGTTTTTGATTACGATCCAAAGACGAAGTCCAGAACCTATAGGGAATGGTTCCGTGGATATGATGAAAAAGGTGAGCCACTATCGGCAACTGATGGTTACAACCAAATGGCCTATGCTTGGTCAAAGCTGGGAATGGTGCTTCCGACTAAAACTGAAGGAGGAGACTTTTTACGTGACAACGGTCAGATAGTTTTTACTGAGAAAGAGCGAAGTCCAATTCTAGATCGACCACCCGCTAAAAATAAGTAAGTTATGTTTTCACAGCAGATCAGTTCTCCTGGTGTCACATGGGATGTCGTCATCATTGGCGCTGGTCCTGCTGGAGCAGCAACTGCAATTACTCTAGCGAAGCTCGGTCAAAGTGTCCTTTTGGTGGATGAGCGGGTAGCCGCTCAATACAAGTTGGGTGAGTCTTTACCGCCATCTTCAATTGATTTAGTCAGACATTTTTTAGATTTTGATGGAAATATAAATCAGAGCTCTTTCGGTCTTTTTAAAACATCAGGAAACATCTCTTTATGGGACAGTGAGCAGCCCGAACAAAGAGATTTCTTCTTTTCAACGACCGGTTACGGTTTGTGTATTGATCGGTTGGCCTTTGATGAAGCCTTACGCACTAAAGCCCAAGCGGTTGGTGTCACTCTGTTGAGAGGTTTTGGTTTTCGCTCTTGTCAACAGGTTACTTGCGCAGACTACCTTTGGGAACTCACACTAGGCTCTTATGTTGAGACCCAGAGACATCGGGCTCATTATTTGGTTGATTGTTCTGGTCGCCGTGCGGTCGTAGCCCAATCACTTGGCGTTTCAATAAAGAGTCATGATCGTTTGTTTGCTTATGCCCAATGGTTTTCATCGAATGTCGAGGATGAAGATACCTATACGCGTATTGAAGCGGGGGCGAATGGATGGTGGTACACCAATCGTATTCCTGCAAAACAAAATAACAAGAGCAAACGATTGGTTGTTTTTCACTCAGATAAAGACTTACCTGCAGCAAAATTGGCTAGTCACTCAAAGGGTTTTGACTTACTTTTAAATGAATCGATCCTTCTAGGTCCTTTACTGCAAAAGAAGGGATACCAGTCCGAAGGTTCAATAAGGGGTGCTCCAGCGAATAGTCAACGTTTAATGGAGTTTTGCGGAGATGGATGGATGGCAGTCGGTGACGCAGCGCAAGCATATGATCCATTGTCATCGCAAGGTATCGACAAGTCATTAAGGACTGGAAGTCAAGCAGGTCATTTAATTCACTACGCGTTGTCAGAGCTTGAGAAAAACAGTGCACTGGATAAGAGTAACTTTTACATCAGGCAATATGCTGAGCAACAAGACCAACTATGGTTAGAATACTTAAGGCGACATGATTTTTATTACACTGCTCAGTGTAGATGGAAAAGCCAGAAATTTTGGAGTAGACGCACTTTGTAGGTTCTTGAGAGTCTTTGCACTCGTATCATCCGTTGGTGCTGTGATCGTCTAATGACGGTTTACTGACAAGCGTTTAATTTCGTCAAATCAAATAGAGTGTGTCGCAGGACGTTAAGCGTTCTTATCTCAGAATGCCAGTCGATGTACACATCCTGATCAGTTGATCAATTTGCAGTCAGCATCTACGCCGTTATGATTTTTCCTGATAAGTCTCTGGAAGGCATTTCCTGGCTTTGAAAAGTCGAGAGACATTTTTAAGGAATTTTCGTGAAAAGAAAACACTGGGTCATCGTCGCGAATGGATCAATGGCAAGAATTCTGCTGTCCAGCGCAGATGATAAAAAGCATTGGACTGAGAAGGAGTGTCTGTTAAATCCAGAGGTGCGACTGCACGGAACTGATCTTGACGAGCAGCGCTTTACCGTCGATTACAAGCTCAATCAACGACATCTACCGGGATAATCAAACTGAGTCTGACATCTGTTCACATGCATCCCTGTGCTCAACGTAGTATGGGTTGGCATACACCAAGTTAACAAACTACAGAAGATGTCAGTAGGCTGGACTTATTCCCCAAGTTTTGCTCTGTTCTACAGCATCTTTAGCATCCTCGAGAGCCTCTCTTGCCAGATTCCTGGCCTCAGTGAGTGCGCCCTTTAGCGCGTCTTCAGCACGATCAGCCAGTCTTTCAGTTGCTACTTCCATTTTGTTGATGGTTTCCTTGCTTGCCACGATTGATTTCTTTACAGTGGCTTCTGTCTTGCTTGCGAGCGATTTTGATACCTCTGTCGCATGCTTTAAAGTTGCAGAAATTTTTGTCATTGCATTTTTTGATGCTCGTTCGCTATCTTGTGCGGCTAGCTTTGCGGCCTCAACCGTTTTTTGCGTGGTATTCATCATGGCGTTTTCTGCTTTTTCAAGCATCAACTCGGCCGCCTTGAGAGCATCCCGCAGAGCTTGCTTTGCTTCCTCGGTTGCTTTCTTTCCGAGTTCATTTGATTTTGTAGAAAGCTCGGTTGTTTCAGTCGTGTCGACGGTTGCTTCGGATGCGGCAAATACATGAGTACTAGAAAACAATGGAGAAAAAAAGAATAGAGAAACAATTGTGAATTGCAATACTTGTTGAGGTTTCATCATTTTCTCCAGATATCGCTATTATGAAACGCCGCAATTAAATTGGTGCAACCGATAGATATCAAAAAAGAAGCCTTGCAGGTTGGAGGTGCAAGGCTTCCGGCGGTAGAAATGGTATCCATTCACTACTGCCTTCCGGGATTGTTTTTCTGTGGCGATCCCAGCGAACCCACAGCTTTAAGTTAACCGATCATCAAGTGTTTAAACATATACCGATTGTTAAAATTTCGGTATAGCTGTGATGAAAGATGACCTTGTTACAGCTAGCTTTCCCTGATGAGAGGGTGATGCAAGCAACGCAATCTTTTGCTATGGCTAGCGAGGGATTTTTTTATGGCCCATTGACTCGCATGCATCAAGCAACGCGTTTGCTGCAACCTCGAAAGTTTCTTCGTTGAGCTTGCGCATCGATGCGAGGCTGCGAGCAGCCTGATCTGCCGCCGGGTGACCGACAAGACGACGACCTTGTCTTTTGTTTTCCAATGATTTCGGGTAATCAACCCAGTCATATGCGTTAGAGCCGACTGAGAAGGTTTCAAGCATTTGATATGCAATCATCAGTTGTCGACCTTCCAGACCCATTTCACCCAGCAGCGATAGGCTTGCGCGTACAAATTCGGCAGTAGCTTGTTCGTCATGAAGGGTGAGATTCGGTAGCGCCAAGTTGGTGTGACGAGAAAAAGCGCGCCTAAGCGATTTCATTAGAGCCAGAAGTCGTTCGCGGGGCGATCCGGATTCGGGAATGCCGACGTTTTCAACCTCGAACATTCGCATGAGAACAGCTTCGATCAATTCTTTTTTGTTACGAAAGTGGCGGTATAAGGCGGTGGCGTGAACACCTAACGCCTCGCCTAGCGAGCGCATTGTGAGTGCGTCATAGCCATACTGGTCAATAAACTTAAGCGAAGCATCAGCATACGCCTCACGTGTGAGGATGGGTTTTCTACCTGCCATGAGGGTGCATTTATTTATCTGTCATGTGTGAGTGATTTTCTCTGACTTCCAGCTAAGCCACCATATGCCCAGTATAGAACGATCTCATTTCCAAATGATTTTGGGGGTTATCCCGATCTTCATAAAAGTAGGATTTTTATTCTCTTTATTAGTAAACAATGTATACTATTTCCTAGATATAACTTCAATAAAACCCAATAAAACCCAATAAAACCCAATAAAACCATATGTCAGCGTTATTGCGTATCACCATCATTAACAGCATTGCTCCGCTGTGGAGCTTTATCATGGCTCCGGCCATATTCGAAAAATATTTTTACGATGCCTTTGATGCGCCGGGAATCGATGTCGGAAAATTTTTAAGAAATGATGTTTCTCCCGCATTTTTGACCTTCCTGGTATGCGTGTTGATCACTCAGATATGGTGGCTTTGGCGTGCCGAGAGAAACGCACTTGATCCTCGCGTTAGATCAAAATCCAGAAAAGATTGGTGGTTAGCCTCGCTATTTCTTTTTTTCATGGCAGTCTTCTTGATCAGCAAATATGTGTGGATACCCTATCCTCAGCTGCCCTTATACGGAGTCGTTTTGCTTTGTATGTTGCAGGTGATGGATTATCTCGTTCTATTTTGGATGGCGACCGCAATGGGGACGCCGGGAGATTATCGGTTAGTCATTCCTTTCGCCGCAATCTTTGATCCGGTTCTTGGTAATAAAAAATAATTGCGAATTGATTTTTAAAGTTTAAGGACATGTCATGCAATCGAACGAAAACAACAAAACTTCACTGTTCAACGATGGACCATCCCTACTGGGGATTCCGCGTGTGATACCCGGGCCGGGGCCCGCAGCGCATAGTGATAGTCGACATGGATGGGAATATGAGAAGCCGTTGAATAACCCTGAGATTGCAGAGGTGTGGTGTTATACGCCTCGCTACTCTTACATTGCAGGTGAGACGATCGACTTTCACATGCACAGCACGCGTGCCCATGCCGAAATCGATATCTATCGGGATGGCCCTCAGCAGGAAATGGTGTTTCAAGAGACAGGTATCGCCGTAGCCAATGTGCCGACGCAAGAAAAACCTCATGTGAATGGATGTGGATGGCCCGTCGCGCTACGGGTAAAAGTATCCGATTCGTGGCGGTCAGGATTTTATGTCGTGATAGTGCGCGTTCGGGATGACGATGGTGGCGTGTTCGAGCGAGAGCATTTTTTTGTGGTTAAGCCTTCAAAACCTGCGGCGAATACAAGCATTGCATTTATCGTTTCGACCGCAACTATGAACGCATACAACGATTGGGGTGGCGGCAATAGCTACCATGGCGAGGGCGGTACTCCCAGGTTTAAAAAGCCCAATGCGCGCACTTCACTGCTCAGACCCTGGAGTCGGGGCATGATTAAGCTTCCTATTGGTGCTCCACGCGCGGTTTCGACTGCAGAGTTACCACCTTTTGCTCCACCGCAGTTACTTTCACATCCATATGCCCGGCATTACGGATTCGCCAGAGATTATGCGGATTCCAGTTGGGCTCTGTATGGAAAGTTGTTCATCGACTGGGCAGAAGCGAATGGATATGAGCTTGATTACTACACACAACATGATCTGGATAAGGATCCGCAAGCACTGGTTCCTTATCGCTTGTCCATAGCAGTCGGTCACGACGAATACAGCAGCTGGAATATGCGTCAGGCAATTGAAAACCAAATTTTGGCAGGTGGAAATCATGGTCGCTTTGCCGGCAACAATATATGGCAGGTTCGTATAGAAGATAACGGTACGACTTTTGTCAATCATAAGGACGAAGCGACTGATCCCGTACTGGGAACCGAAAAAGAAAAATTTCTCAGTAATGCCTGGGATCTTCCATATAGCGGGTGGCCCGTCACAAAAACGTTTGGTTTGACTGGATCGTCTGTCATTCATGCAATGTTTGGCGGCGCAGCGCCCAGAGCGAGTGGAGGATTTACGATTTATCGACCATGGCACTGGAGTCTGAAAGATACTGATTTGTACTACGGCGATGTTTTGGGAGGTCGTCCGGACTGTATCGCTGCGTACGAAATCGATGGTTGCGATTTCACGATGCGCGATGGTCTTCCTTTTCCGACAGGCAAGGACGGGGCCCCAGAAAATCTATCAATTATTGCCATGGCACCTGCCATCCAGCACGAAGAAGATCACTTCAAAGCAACCTCCCCAAGCATGATGAACTCGGTGTCGACGCCTGCGATCAAAGGCGATGGTGCGGTGTTGCCTCACCTTGTAGAGCACGAGGGTGTGCGTCATCCCAAGTATGGGGCGGGCATGATCGCAAGTTTCGACAGAGGATCCGGCGTAGGTGACGGCACGATGTTTGTGGCCGGAACAACGGATTGGGTTGTCGGTTTGCAGCGTCGCAATTGGTTTGTCGAACAGATTACGCGAAATGTGCTGAATACGTTGTCTTCATCTTGACTCTCATTTTATCCCGGCACTTGGCGTGAATAATACAAAAATCACATTCGTACCCAAAACGTGCGAGGAACGCTTGGCGTTTAACCAACGCGCCGACGATCTGAAGAAAATAGCTGATCAGCAAGAGGCTCGTTTGCGTAAGGAAGTACTTCCGACATACGACGCTTATCCCTTCGAATCGCCTGTCGAGCATGACGATATCGTTATCGAGCGTGTCATGATGCCCATGCGCGACAACATATGTTTACGCAGCTATGCAGTGCGTTCGCTCGAGGGATTGAATATCTGGCACTTCAATCATTACATGGGCGATCGTCATGCGATTGAAACCCGTGACGATGTGCTGGTCTATACCACTGCGGTTTTGCAGGATGATGTGGAGGTGACCGGCATTATTGAAGCTACGCTTTATGCCGCATCAAGCGCACCAGATACTGACTTTATGGTCAATCTGATCGATGTTTATCCGGATGGACATACGCAATTTCTGACTCATGGTGTGATGCGAGTGACGTATCGCGAGGGCTTGCATGAACGCAAGTTGATCGAACCCGGAAGGATATATAAGTACGAGTTCAAGCTTCAGCCTATTGGTGTGAAGTTTCAAAAAGGACATCGTATGCGCGTAGAGATTACTTCAAGCGAGATGGATAAGTATGCGCGCAATCAAAACGTTGCCGATGCTCCCGGCACAACCGCCAATGTGGCGATCGCGCATCAGACTATTTATCACGGCAGGGAGTACCCGTCCAAGCTGGTGCTGCCGATGATTCCTTCGTCCGGATTTTATGACTTTGGAAAAGGGTACTAATCAGTTTTTTGTGCCTGTCGGTTCCTGTTTGGTCAATTCACACTGAAGGTGACAAGCACCGTTTGGTTGTGAATGCAATTTCATCCATGAAATACACGATCGATATACCCCCTTTTATTTGATACAGAGCTCACTATGTCATCACTGGTTTTGTAAAGGGATTCAGGTATATTCCTCATTTGGCAGTTATGGTGTCAAAAGTAAGGAATTCGATATGCGCTGTATCCGTTTATGGACCGATTCGGAAGGTCAATCCTGTTTTGAAGAAGGTCGCATCGCGATGAAGTCCGGTTCGCCGGTGAATCTTCTGTCGGATAAGTTCGCGACTAAAAGCATTTCGTTCGAAGAAACCAAAGCGGGGTCGTCGCTTGACTGGCATACAGCTCCTGCTAAGCAATTCGTCATTACGCTTCGAGGCACACTCGATTTCGTCACGAGAAGGGGCGAACACTTCATTCTGACCCCGGGCGATATCTTGTTGGCCGAGGATACCGCGGGTGGCGGCCACGCGTGGAAACTGATCGGAGACGATCCCTGGCGACGCGTCTATGTCGTGCTGGATTCAGACGCCGATATCGCCTTCACTACCTCACCAGCTCAAGGGGCGTAAATTGAGTCAAACGATGAACAATGTGACTGAAGTCGACTGCCTATTGGTTGGCGCGGGCATTATGAGCACGACACTTGGCGTGTTTCTGAAAGAAATACATCCGTCCTTGTCGGTTGAACTTGTCGAGAAACTCTCTTCAGAGGCGCAAGAAAGCTCCAATAGCTGGGACAATGCCGGTACAGGTCATGCCGCCAACTGCGAGTTGAACTACACACCTTTAGAGCCTGATGGCACAGTCAATATTTCCAAGGCCCTTGAGGTCAATGTCGAATTCGATCTATCAAGGCAGCTTTGGTCTTATCTGGTCAAAAAGGGCGCGATCAAGGATCCGGCTTCTTTTATCAACCCGGTCCCTCACATGAGTTTTGTGGAGGGTGATGATCACGTCAGTTTCCTAAAGAAAAGGCATGCTGCGCTTAGTGCACATCATTGCTTTCATGGAATGGAATATTCCGAAGACTTTGATCAGATTGCAAAGTGGGCGCCTTTAACGATTAAGGGCAGGGATCCAAAACAAAAAATCGCCGCTACAAGAATCATTTCGGGCGCCGATGTGAGCTATGGCTCATTAACGTCCCACTTGCTGAACTATCTGAAGACCCAAAGTGGTTTCAAAGTTGCATTTCTGGAAGAGGTGACTACCTTAAAGCGCGATTATGACAAGCGTTGGTGCGTGACGATCAAAAATACCCAGACCGGACAGACTAGGACAGTCAGGGCGAAGTTCGTGTTTCTGGGGGCCGGTGGCGGGGCATTGCCTTTGTTGCAAAAGTCGGGCATCCCACAGGCAGACGGCTATGCCGGATTTCCCGTCAGTGGTATATGGTTGCGGTGCGATGTGCAGGATGTCGTAAGTCAACATGAAGCCAAGGTCTACGGCATGGCGTCGGTTGGTTCGCCTCCCATGTCTGTGCCTCATCTCGATACGCGTGTCATCGACGGAAAGCGTTCCTTGCTTTTTGGCCCTTACGCAGGATTTTCTACCAAGTTTCTAAAGTATGGGTCCTGGCTCGACTTATTTAAGTCGATTCGTTTCGGCAACTTGTTGCCACTTGCTGCAGTGGGTGTTTCGAACCTGAATCTCTTGAAGTATCTTGTAGGGCAGGTGTTACAGACCAAAAAAGATCAGTTTGATACGCTACGACAATATTATCCGACTGTGGATCCCAAGGATTGGACATTGAAGATCGCCGGACAGCGTGTTCAGATCATTAAAAAAGACAAAGTGAAAACCGGCATACTGGAGTTCGGTACCGAAATCGTCGAGTCGACCGATTCATCCATTGTCGCGCTGCTAGGCGCCTCGCCAGGTGCCTCGACTGCGGCTTCCATCATGATCGATGTTGTGGGGAAAATGTCCCCAACCGGGTTGCTCCCGGCAGACTGGAAAGATCGCATGAAAGCGATCATTCCGTCTTATGGTGAGTCGCTTATCGAAAATGAGGCGCTTTGCAATCGAGTTCGACTCGATACCGCAGCCGTTTTAGGGCTTCACAATCAATAAGGTCGTATTTGAGTTTTGGCGATGATTTCAATGGGTTCGGGCGATATTTTGTCCGAACCCGAGAATGGATGATCCAGAACGATGGATGAAGCGAAAATAAACGATACGCTAATCACCTGGATGTTGAGTGCAACAAAACGGATCCAGGTGAATTGCGTCAACATCAGTGCCGATATGATCAGAACGCCGATATAGCCGATGTTATTTGTCAGGAAAAACAGTTTATTCAATGAATTGCTGGAGTTTGCTATACGGTTGCTTCTATCCTGAACGACTTTGCCCAGCGCTTTGATAGTCTCGCTGTAGACAGCAAGTTCTCGTCCGGTAGTGGGATTCAAATCCTGCATGTCTTTACGTAACGTTCTTTGAAGTTCAAGCGTTTTATCACTTCCTTGATGCTTGGATAATGCAGGCCATTCATCCACAACAATAGAATTCGCATATTCACGCAAGTCTTCCCGAAACTTTTGCGTTTTTTCTGCGCTATATAGTGCGAGTAATAGATCAAGCTCTTTAATATCGTTGGCTTCGCTCGCGACATCTTGCTGATATTTATCGATGGTTTCGCTGACGTTTGCAAGTGAGTAGCCTAGCGTCAAAAACGTGATCGTGAACAAGGCGGCATGCAGGCCGGCAATGAAATCGGAATCAATATCCTGGGGAACAAGGTTAGGCCAAACCCGCCGGAATAAAAAATAAAAGCCATACATCACAGCGAGGCCTAAACCGCTGTAAAACAGAATAATTGATATGTAATTCGTTTTGAGATACAAGGTTTCAAGCATTTTTAATTTGTCCTAGTTTTGATTCTGCATCTCTTTTGACCGACGCCAAGGCATTCTTCAAGTTGAAATAAAACCGTGAATTTTTTTCGAAAAGCCAGTTCTGATAAATATCTCGTTCATAAATCCGGAGGGCTTCGAAAATTATTTGAAGATCTTGTTCGGATTGCGCCTGAACAATGGCTTCGTCCAACTCGCGTAAATTAACGAACATCTTATTCATCAAGAGCTCGGCCGGGTACATTCTGATTGAGTACAGCAATTTGTAGACTGGATAAATGAGGAAAAAGAATGCGAGCAAGTAGGCCCACACGTCTTCGATGATGCTGGCTAGCCAGAAGGGGAGATAAGAAAAGATAACTGGCGTGCCTTGGGCATAAAAACGTTTTGCAACCGGACTTAATGGAAAACTATCGTCCATATCTTTGGGGAAATATCCAGGGGTATCAAAAAATGTATTGTTCAGGTTTCCGACTTCTTTTGCCGATATCAGGTATGCCCACTGCACAGCGGGGTGCATATCTTTTTCTACAAGTAGAGTTGTTGTCGAAGCGAGAATCGTAATGTCTTTCGGCGGATAAACAGAGTCAAGACGAATGGACCCTTTTGGAATAACTAGTTTTTGAAGGGCCGGCATTTTCTTTAGATATGCATCAGCAAGCGGGAAATTCATGATCTGAACGCCTGGAGTGGCAAGGATTCGTCTCACTGTCTCGGATTGGACGCTATCGACAATGAATACGGCGTCCAGGTTTCCTGCAATAAACTGATCAGCCGCCTCTTTATAAGAAACTTCAATAAAATTATTGGTGGCGGGAAGCGTTTTTTGATTCAGTTCATAAAGCTTTTTAAAAATCTTGTTGGTGATGTTTCCGGGTGAGCCGATCGAGATTTTTTTGTCCGAAAAGTATTCGAATGGATCATTTGTATCGATCGGCTCGCCTTTGTAGAAAATCCAGATTGGGGCGTACTGAATGCTTCCTAACGACACTAGGTTAGGATAGTCCTTCGCTGTCTCTACTCCAGCGGTTAAAAAACTGGCACTAATGTTCGATTTTTCACTGTTCAGGTCGAGCAACCCTTCACCCAGTCCTGAAGTCGCAACCAATTCGAGACGAATGCCTTTTTCCCTGAAATTTTTCTCGAATTTTTCCGAAATACCTTTATAGGATGTTCCGTCCTGGCCCGTGGCAAGGTAAACCGTGCTAGGGGGTAAAAAGGAAATATGTATCGCCAAAGCGATAGCAATAGCTAGAACCACAATCCCTGGCAAGCCGTAAAACCTGATGACTTGCCCCCATCCTTGTGCTTCTTTAGGCAAGAACTTGGTTAGGTATCTTTTGAAATACTGGACGGCTGACCGGGGATTGAAGTTCATATGTCGACAGATTATTTGACAGTGTGGGTTAGATAGCCGAGGGGTGTTTGGCCAAAGCCGTCACATGTATATCCATGTACGGATAGAGCGGCAGACTTGATAGCATCGTGTGCAGCGCGTCGTTATCGGGCGCATCGAAAATACTGACATTTTCATAACGACCGACAACACGCCACAGATGCAACCACTTGCCTTGACGTTGTAATTCTTGCGCGTAATTTTTTTCGGCCAATTTGATTTCATCGGCCTTCTTTGGATCCATGTCGTGCGGTAAATTGACCTGCATTTGAACCATGAAAAGCATGTTGTGCCTCAAATAAGATTTGTGAATTGTGTAAGCGGATGAATTCTGAACAGTTGAGTCAGGGTTTCAGGAAGGGTAGTACCGCCTGAAGGTATTTTTCCGGAATTTCGGTGGTTGGAATATGTGCAGCAGGGACGGTGATTAACTTGGCCCCTTTAATGTGATCGACAATTTTTTGACCTCGAGCAAGTGGTGTCGACATGTCAAAGTCGCCAACAACAACCAAAGCCGGAACTTGAATCAACGCCAGGCGTGGATACAGATCCATGTCGCGAATGGCGGCGCAGCAGCCGGCATAGCCATGTGGAGCGTGCGATAGAACCGTATTACGTACGCGGCGCAGAGCAATACTGTTTTCTGCGACGAAGTCGGGAGTAAAGAATCGTCCGATCACGCCATCCACAATTGCCGGCATGCCACCTTGCTTGATGGCAGTGATGCGTGTGTCCCAGATGCCTGGGTCGAATTCGGCTGCCGTATTGGATAGAACGATGCGACGCAATCCAGGAGCCCGGCGTGCAGCAAGCTCCATCGCAACCATGCCACCCATCGAAATGCCCCAGAAGTCGTATGAGGTCAGACGCGCGGCGGCGATGACGGCTTGCGCATCATCGGCCAGTTGATTCAGAGTGTAGTTGCCTTCAGGGGCATCTGATCCGCCGTGTCCGCGCATGTCATAGCGCACGACATAAAAGTCGTTCATCAGCGTATTGAGCATCGGGTCCCACATCGAAAAATCGCACCCAAGGGAGTTTCCCAAAACAAGTGCGGGTTTGGATGGGTCGCCATCACCGCGCCAGTAAATTCGGGTCGATCCGTTTGTAACGATAGGCATAATTGTCCCCTTCTATATTGGTCTTATTGAATATTAACTAATTAACCCACTAAATCTTTATCTGCATAACTCTTTAATTGAAACTGCCACCTGCATTGGCCGCCAATTGCATAAGCCACCAAGCACCCCATCCCAGCAGGGCCGCGAGTACGCCTGCGCGAAGTCGGATGCCGACGTCGTCCCGGGCAGCCGGTGTGTCAGGAGCAAGCTGATTGCCGGGCACATCGCCATGAATCATGGGAGGAATCAGGCGTTGACCCTTGGCTGCGTAAAAAATAATAGCAAGCAGGTGAAGCGCGATGATTGCATAGACAAACGGCTCATTGGCTTGGTGCAGGCCTGTCATCGTCGCGGAGTTTGAATCGCTAACGAATTGGGCCAAAGGTCCTTGAGTCAAAATATCATCGTTGGCGAACAGCCCAGTGATTGCCTGAATGCCGATAATCAGCAGCATTGCGATTACGGCCCAAGCACCCAGAGGGTTATGTCCGGCATGCATCAAAGAACTTTTATTTGCTTGACGACGGCTGCATAAATATCGCACGGTGCGAAGCGGATGCACAATGAACTGACTGAATCTGGCGTAGCGCGGCCCGATCAATCCCCAGATTATTCTAAAAATCAGCAAAGCTACGCTGATGATTCCTAGCCGAACATGCCAGTCCATCCATAAGCCACCGAGCTTGACTGTCACGATGGCTCCGATCACGCTAATGGCGAACGCCATGTGAAAAAGTCGCGTGGGCAAGTCCCAGATACGGATTGGCGCAGAATTTGTGTGCGCCGCAGCAATTTGATTGGTTGTCATGTTCTTGTCAAGATCTTTAGGCTAAGATGACTTGAAATATTTCATTTAATAGTCAAGATTGCCATCTAACAGCGTAGCTCATTAAAAACAATATTATCAATGACAGCGGTCACTTTCGAAAACGTAACCAAACAATGGGACAGCACGACTGCGCTCTATCCGACTAACCTTAGCTTGGCGGCCGGACAGTTTTCCGTGCTGCTTGGGCCATCCGGCTGCGGTAAGACGACGACTCTGCGACTGATTTCAGGTCTGGAGACACCTTCGGCCGGGAAAATCTCGATTTTTGGACAAGATGTGACTCACATCGCGCCGTCGCATCGAGGTGTTTCGATGGTATTCCAGAATTATGCGTTGTTTCCGCATCTGACTGTTGCAGAAAACATTGTTTTCGGCTTACGGGTGAGGGGAGTGTCAAAGTCCGTGATGGCTGACCGCCTCAAGCACGTTCTGGATTTATTGAGCTTGTCCAAGTATAGCGAGCGCAAGCCCGGCCAGTTGTCGGGCGGCCAACAGCAGCGGGTTGCCCTGGCGCGCGCCCTGGTTGCAGATTCCAAGCTATGTCTGATGGATGAACCACTTTCCAATCTGGATGCCCAGTTGCGGCAGGAAATGCGCCATGAGTTAAGAGCATTGCAGCAAAAGCTCGGTCTTTCGGTGGTATACGTCACACACGACCAGACTGAAGCGATGAGCATGGCGGATCGGGTGGTGCTGCTTAAAGATGGTCACATCCAGCAAGTGGCGACACCTTACGAAATTTATCAATCACCCGCCTCGCTTTTTGTCGCACAGTTTATCGGTAGCTCGCGCATGAACATCCTCAAGCTTGACGGCAACAGGATTGCGGGTACGCAGATCGTCTTGAACCCGCCTTTCGGTGCGGTTTCGGTGGGATTGCGTCCGGAAGATATTCGACTCGGTGGGCCATACGAAATGTCTGTCAGTCATACTGAATTTACCGGTGCTGATTTGCTGCTGCATGCGCGCGCCGGTGATCAATTGCTTGCCGTGCGGGCCGATGGCAAGCATGTCCTGGATGAACAGTCGCAAGTGTCGCTTGGCTGGGATCCCTTGCATTTGCATTGGTTTGATGCAAACGGAATGCGTATTTAGTTTTACTTCTATCACTGGAGCTTTTATGAAAAAACTGCTTTCCAATATGTCGGTGCTTGCCGCAGGCTTATGCCTAAGCGCAGCTGCCTTGGCTAAAACCGATATCACGTTTTATTTCCCTGTCGCCGTTGGCGGTCCAATCACTAAAACCATCGATAAATACGCCGCCGACTTTAATCAGCAAAATCCCGATTACAACGTGATTCCGGTTTACTCTGGCACCTATCAGGAAACGATCGTCAAAGTATTGACGGCCCATAAATCCGGCAAGCCGCCTACAGCATCGATCCTGCTTTCGACCGATACTTTTACGCTGGTCGATGAAGATGCGATCGTGCCGATCGACAATTTTGTCAAAACCGATGCCGATCGTGAATGGATGAAGAGTTTTTTCCCTGCCTTTATGTTGAACGGACAGTTTGGCGGTAAAACGTGGGGTGTTCCGTTTCAGCGATCGACAGTCGTGCTTTACTGGAACAAGGAATTGTTTAAGGAAGCCGGTCTTGATCCGAACAAGCCACCACAGAACTGGGCTGACACCATTGAAATGGGCAAAAAGCTGACCAAAAAGGATGCCGCCGGCAACGTGACCCAGTGGGGTATCCAGGTGCCTTCAAGCGGATTCCCGTACTGGCTGTTCCAGGGCTTTAGCACCCAAAACAATGGCATTCTGGCCAATGCAGAAGGCACGCAGGTTAAATATGACGATCCTGCTGTGGTTGAGGCGTTGAGCTATTGGGTTGATTTGTCCAGAAAGTATGGCATTCATCCTCCCGGTGTCGTGGAGTGGGGAACCACGCCGCGAGACTTCATGGAAAAGAAAGCCGCGATGATCTGGACTACAACCGGTAACCTCACAAATATTCGCACCAATGCGAAGTTCGATTTTGGAGTGGCGATGTTGCCTGAAGGTAAGCGTCGTGGATCCCCAACCGGCGGCGGCAATTTCTTCATCTTCAAAAAGGCCTCGGTAGCTGAGCAAGAGGGTGCATATAAGTTCGCCAAATGGTTGACCGAGCCTAAGCGCGCCGCCCAGTGGAGTATCGAGACGGGTTATGTTGCCGTGTCACCGGCTGCTTACGAAACCGATGAGCTCAAGAAGTATGTCGCCGGATTCCCGCAAGCAATCGTTGCGCGTGATCAGTTGCCTTTTGCTGTTGCAGAGTTGTCGACGCACGACAATCAGCGCGTCACAAAAGCGCTGAATGACGGCTTGCAGGCGGCTTTGACAGGCGCTAAAACGCCTGCGCAGGCTATGAAGGATGCTCAGGCAGAGGCCAATCGTCTGCTGCGTTCTTATAAATAAGACTTGTATCAAAAAGGCGGCACCGGCTGATCGGTGCCGCGCCATATGATGAATCGCGATTTACGAACTATTCAGGCCTATTTGTTGTTGCTTCCCGCCATGGTTTTATTGGTGGGATTTACGCATTATCCGGCCGTCGCGACGTTGATCGATAGTTTTATGTCGACTCCGCGCGGAACACGTCCATCCGTGTATGTCGGTCTGGAAAATTATCAGGTGATGCTGGACGATCCGATTTTCTGGAAGTCGGTCAAGAATAATCTCTGGTTCGCGCTGGCGACGATTCCTGCCTCGATCGGGTTGTCCATCGCAATGGCATTATGGGTGAATGACAAAATCGCAGGCCGGCAATTTTTACGCATGTCATATTTTTTGCCCACTGTGCTGCCTATGATCGCGGTGGCAAATATCTGGATTTTTTTCTATACCCCCGGCTATGGGTTGATCAACCAGGTACTCGGACTATTTGGCGCACAAAGCCGTAATTGGTTGGGCGATCCCGATCTAGCGCTGGGTGCGGTAACGGTCGTGGCTATTTGGAAAGAAGCCGGATTTTTCATGATTTTTTATTTGGCAGCCTTACAGTCGTTAAGTCCGAGTTATAAAGAGGCCGCCAATATCGAAGGTGCCAGCGCCTGGTATTTTTTCAGAAAAATTCAGTGGCCTTTGTTGATGCCGACGACAATCTTTGTATTGGTAAACGCATTGATCAATGCATTCAGGATGGTCGATCATATCTTTGTGATGACCAAGGGCGGTCCGGATAACGCATCTTCGCTGATTCTGTTTTATTTGTACGAGGTTGGCTTCAAGTTTTGGGATCAGGGACTGGCCTCTGCATTGACAGTTGTTCTGTTGTTGATTTTGGCCTCAATCGGTTTGTTTCAGTTTTTCGTGCTTGATCGTAAAACGCACTACTAATGAAATGATGTTTCACTCATGGCGATGACTCTTTCTCCATCTGCGGCAGTCAATCGGGGCAAACCATCTGCCGTGTGGCCCTGGTTGTCAACCTGTGCCGCCTGGTTGCTTGCGCTACTGTGGATTATGCCTTTGCTTTATTCGCTTTGGGCAGCGATTCATCCATCCGAGTTTGCAACCCGCTTCGTGCCGGATGCTCCTCTGACGATGGCTAATTTTGTTGCGGCTTGGAACGCAGCTCCGTTTGCGCGTTATTTTTTAAATACGACGATTCTCGTCACGGGTATTCTGGCGATCCAGTTGGTTGTTTGTACTTTGGCGGCCTATGCTTTTGCGCGATACAGATTTCTTGGTAAAAACATTTTATTTTCGCTGGTGTTGATTCAACTGATGGTGATGCCGGAGATTCTGATTGTGCGCAATTATCAGACCTTGAATCATTTGGGTCTGGTTGATACCTTGTTCGGCATGGGGCTGCCATATTTTGCGTCTGCGTTTGCGATATTTCTGTTGCGACAAACCTTCAAGACTATTCCGGGCGAGCTTGTGGAGGCTGCGGTGATGGAAGGAGCCAGTGCATTGCAAGTGCTTCGACACGTCTATATTCCTCTCGCTAAGCCGGTGTATTTGGCATTTTCGCTTGTCTCGGTTAGTTATCACTGGAACAACTTTCTCTGGCCGCTGGTGGTGAGCAATTCTGTTCAGTCCCGACCTTTAACTGTTGGTTTGCAGGTTTTTTCTTCCACCGATCAAGGAATTGACTGGTCCATCATCACTGCCGCCACGTTACTGACATCGGCTCCTTTATTGATTGGTTTCCTGATTTTTCAACGTCAATTCGTTCAGTCTTTCATGCGCGCGGGGATCAAATGAAAATCGTTACCTGGAATACGCAATGGTTCAAAGGCCTGGATGAGGTCGTTTCAGTTGAGCGTGTTTTACGCGTCGCGCGAGAGCTAGCCGACTATGACGTGATTTGTATGCAAGAGGTTGCAGTCAATTATCCTGCTCTAAGCGGCCTGACAGATATGGACCAGCCTGCAAAGGTTCAACAGTTGCTGCCTGGATTTCAGGTTTATTTCAGCGCGGCGATCGATGAATTGTCGCCTTGCGGGTCCTATCGACAGAAATTCGGCAACCTGATTGCCACCAGGCTTGCGGTTAAGTCCATCGAGCATGTGCCATTGCCTTATCCGAACCCAGTGATTTCAGATCCGACGCCCAGCATGCAAAGAATCTGCCAGGTGATGACGGTGCAGGCGCCATGGGGGCCGGTCAGAATCATGACTACGCATCTCGAGTATTACAGCCAGGTGATGAGACATGCGCAGGCGGTTGCTTGCCGAGACTTGCACTTACAAGGTTGCGCACTAGCGGATTTTCCGTCAGTAACCGAGGAGGGTACGCCTTATCAACCCAAGCCCTTGACTACTGATACTGTCCTTTGTGGTGATTTCAATTTTGAGCAGGGCAGTGTCGAGCATGCAGATATGATACGACCACATCCCGTGCATTCGCTTCACAATGCCTGGAATGTGCTCAATGCAGGGGCACCACATCCTGCGACTTTCCGCATTTATGACCGAAAGTATGGTCCCGAACCGGTTGGTTGCGACTTCTTTTTTGTCAGCGAATCACTTAAGCATAGAGTAAAACGTTTCGCTGTTGATCAAGGAACCAAGGTGTCCGATCATCAACCGGTGATGCTTGAGCTTGGCGAATAATTCTCATGCCGAAAGACCGAGCGTGCAAAAGAACTTTGTTTGCCCGCAAGTGGTGCGAATTGAATTCTAACTAATCAAGGAGTGCACACTAAAGGTGCATTGAGTTGATTTGTGCATGCAGGGTTGCGTGCAATCCTGTATACCGCTGCGTATTTAGGTGATCTGATCAACCTGGCACGGTACTTGCGTATACCCCAATATCTATTTCAAAAGGGGTGCGTGCCATGTCGATTTTTTCAAATCCATTTGATTCCAATATTCGTCTTCGTTGTGCTTGTGGCCAGCATGCAAGCGATGCGGAGCATCAGAAGAGTCTGATCGAATCGAACATTTCTTCAGAAGAAAATCGGTTTTCACGCATTGTCGAGCAGGGTGTCATGCGAGCACTATTTCCGCAAGATGCAATGCGCCGTCGCTTTTTACAGG
Source organism: Sheuella amnicola (assembly GCF_010499255.1). Classification (GTDB taxonomy): domain Bacteria; phylum Pseudomonadota; class Gammaproteobacteria; order Burkholderiales; family Burkholderiaceae_B; genus Zwartia; species Zwartia amnicola. Next base: position 11,537 of record NZ_JAAGRN010000006.1, on the reverse strand, counting down.
CGGTCGGTACGCCGACCGCGATGGCGGCTATCTCAACGGTGTTTCCGTTGGCTGTCGCCAAAGAAGCATTCGCACAGTCGAGTGCCAAGCTGGAAAAAACTTCACTGAAAGTCGGATTCATACCGATCACCTGTGCTACACCAATCATCATGGCCGACCCGATGGGTTTTTACAAAAAGCAGGGCTTGCATGTAGAAGTCGTGAAAACAGCCGGTTGGGCAGTGATACGCGATAAGGCGCTAAATAAAGAATACGACGCTGCGCATATGTTGTCACCTATGCCGATCGCCATGTCACTTGGGATAGGGGCGAGTGCTACGCCATTTGCGGTCTCAGCTATCGAGAATATCAATGGTCAGGCCATCACGCTTGCCGTTAAACACAAAGATAAGCGTAATCCAAAGGATTGGAAAGGATTCAAGTTGGCAGTTCCTTTCGATTATTCGATGCACAACTACTTGCTGCGTTATTACTTGGCTGAAAATGGCTTGGATCCGGATCGTGATGTGCAGATCCGTGTTGTGCCTCCACCTGAAATGGTTGCCAATTTGCGTGCAGACAATATTGATGGATTCTTAGCCCCCGATCCTGTTAATCAGCGTGCCGTTTACGATGGAGTTGGCTTTATTCATCTTTTATCCAAAGAACTTTGGGATGGACATCCTTGTTGCGCGTTCGCGGCGAGTAAGGAGTTTGTCACCACAAATCCGAATACCTACGCAGCATTGCTACGTGCACTGGTTGAGGCCACCGCCTATGCGCAAAAAACAGAAAATCGAAAGGAAATTGCTGCCGCGATTTCAACGCCCAACTATCTAAATCAGCCGCTCACCGTAGTTGAGCAGGTGCTGACCGGCACCTATGCGGATGGTCTGGGAAGCGTCAAGAAAGTACCTGATCGTGTTGGATTTGATCCGTTTCCCTGGGAGTCATTTGCGGTATGGATCATGACGCAGATGCAACGCTGGGGTCAATTGAAAACCGAAATCGATTATCAAAAGGTCGCGAGCGAAATATTTTTAGCAACAGATGCGAAGCGTTTGATGGAACAGGCCGGATTGGTGCCGCCAAGTGCCACCACCAAAAGCTTTGTGATTATGGGAAAAACATTCGATCCGGCTAAGCCTAAAGAGTATCTGAATGGTTTTGGTATCAAGCGGAGTTGAGTCATGTTGAAAAGTGAAAAATTGCGTTCGTTTCTATTGTCTTTGTTGATTTTCGTCATTTTTATTTCGGTATGGCAGGTTGCCTCAATGCCATCGAGTGGCACACAAATTGTCGATGATGAATATGCCAAGCTAGTTGGTGCTGCAGCATCCACGGGACAAAAGTCTGCATTTCCGGCACCACTCGAAGTTGGAAAGAAATTGTTTGAACAGCTATCCGATCCATTCTATGACAAGGGCGCAAACGACAAGGGTATCGGGATTCAATTGGCGTGGTCAGTTGCACGGGTGGCTCTGGGATTTGGTTTTGCAGCGGTTGTTGCGATACCGTTTGGATTTGTGATCGGCATGTCAAAAGTGATCTTTGATGCGCTTGATCCTTTTATCCAGTTGCTCAAACCGATTTCACCCTTGGCCTGGATGCCTTTGGCATTGTTCACATTGAAAGATTCCGGCGTATCGGCGATTTTCGTTATTTTCATTTGCTCGGTGTGGCCAATGTTGATCAATACCGCCTTTGGTGTTGCGGCTGTCCGAAAAGAGTGGATCGACGTGGCGCGCACGCTTGAAGTATCTCCTTTACGTAAAGCCTTTTGGGTGATCTTGCCTGCCGCGGCGCCAACCATCATGACCGGGATGCGGATTTCGATCGGAATCGCCTGGCTTGTCATAGTCGCTGCCGAGATGCTGGTGGGCGGTACTGGAATTGGTTACTTCGTGTGGAATGAGTGGAACAACCTTTCGATCTCGAACATTCTGGTGGCGGTGTTTCTAATCGGTGTGATCGGGATGTTGCTCGATATGGGATTCGCCCGATTACAGAAATACGTAACCTATAAATATTGATACATCCGATATCGCATCAACACGATAGTTAAAGAATTCATCAGACAGGACGACAGCATGACAGAATCAAAATTCACTGAGAATTTTATTCAAATTCAAGGATTGCGTAAGGCGTATCCAAAAGCGAACGGAACGGACGAACTGATTGTTTTCAACAATGTGAACTTTGAAATATCGCGTGGCGATTTTGTGTGCATTATTGGTCATTCGGGTTGCGGCAAGACAACGATTCTGAATGTGCTAGCCGGTCTTGAAGAACCGACAGACGGTCATGCCTTTATCGATGGTCGCGAAATCAAAGGACCTAGCTTGGATCGAGGTGTTGTGTTCCAGTCGCATGCTCTCATGCCCTGGATGACAGTGAGGGGCAATATCGCCTTTGCTGTCAAATCTAAATGGCCGGATTGGACAAAAAAACAAATCGACCAGCATGTGCAACAGTTTATAGACATGGTTCACTTGCAAGGTTCGGAGGATAAGAAACCTTCAGAATTGTCGGGAGGCATGAAGCAGCGAGTGGGCATCGCTAGGGCATTCGCAATCCAGCCCAAGATGTTATTGCTTGACGAGCCGTTTGGTGCATTGGATGCACTGACTCGCGGCAACATCCAGGATGAGTTGGTTGGCATAGTCAGAAGGACACAGCAAACGGTTTTCATGATCACGCACGACGTGGATGAGGCTATTTTGCTATCGGACAAGATTTTTCTGATGAGCAATGGGCCCCGCGCCGTTCTGGCTGAAATCGTCGAAAACCCGCTATCAAAAGATCGCACGCGCACGACGATGCACCATGAACCTGATTTCTACAAGTTACGCAATCATTTGATTGATTTTTTGGTTCATCGGTCAAAGACCTATGCCGCGGCATGATTTTTAAAAGGAGCTAAACATGGCAACTAATCGTTCAGTAACAAAACCAATGACCCGTGAAGATGTAACGGATCTGATTTATTACACAAAAGTTCAGAAAGGAATCAAATGGGCTGATGTCGCCGGTAAGGTCAAATTATCCAAGGAATGGGTGACTGCGGCATGCATGGGTCAGATGACATTGAACAAACAGCAAGCTACGATTGTCGGAAAGATTTTTTCTTTGCCCCCAGAGGCGATTGCATTACTTCAGGCCGTTCCTTACAAGGGGTCGTTGCCTACGGCAGTACCTACCGATCCTCTGATTTATCGCTGGTACGAAATGATCAACGTATACGGGACCACAATCAAAGAACTCATCCATGAAGAGTTTGGCGATGGCATCATGAGTGCGATTGATTTTTCGATGGATATCAAGCGAGAGCCTGATCCCAAAGGTGATCGAGTCAATGTGGTATTGTCCGGTAAGTTTTTGCCATATAAAACTTATTGATTTCAATGAGTTATAGCGATCGGGTTTTCCCTATCGCTATTTTCAAATATTTTGTATACGATTTTGTATACAAATTTTATCTTTAGGATTGTCATAATGAAATCCAAATTGAAACAGATTCTCTCTTTCATTCATGTTTAGATGTGCTTGAGATGGTTAAAGAAAATGTCAGTGTGACCGATAAAGTCGCAGCAGCCATCACTGATGCAATTATTCAGCATCGACTTGTTGCTGGCACCAAATTGGTCGAACAAAGCCTGGCTACGATGTTTGGGGTATCACGCACGATTGTGAGGCAGGCATTGATTAGGCTGGAGCGTGAAAAACTGATCAAGCTCGAACCCGCCAAAGGTGCTTCTGTCGCTACGCCATCGGTTGAAGAAACGCGCCAGATTTTTGCAACACGAAGACTCATCGAAATTCCGATGATCAGGGAGTTTGTTCGAAACGCACGCCCAGGTGATATAAGACAATTAAGTAATCATCTGCAAAAGGAGCAGAGCGCATGTCAGTATGTGGATGTGCGAGGCCGCACAAGAATGTTGGCAGATTTTCATGTTCAGATCGCCATGATGACCGGCAATCTGGTTTTGGCAGAACTCTTATCTCAACTCGTGTCCAGAACATCGCTTGCGGCAATGCTGTATCAGACGAATTTTTCGGCGCAACATTCTTCAAACGAACATCTTGAATTACTTGCGGCGATCGAGGCTAAACAAGTCGATCTGGCTGGAGAGTTGATGGATCAACATCTGCGCAACGTTGAGGCCAGTTTGCAACTGGATTCTGCCTTGACGGATATGCGCCTGGCTTTGTTGCCTGAAGATGTGGCGCACCAATAGGAATCAATCTATATGAAATCTAAAGATTCGGAGAAAAGCGCAGGTCGAATGATTCTAGACTGGTCGGATCTGCTCGCACGTTTTAGCGAACCAGAATGGGCCGAAAAAGATCAATTGACTGTTACGTATTTGACGGGTGCTCATCTTGATTGCGCGCAATTTCTCGAAAGCTTGATGCGTGAAGTCGGTTTCGATGAGGTATCGCGAGATGCTGTCGGAAATGTAGTCGGACTGTATCGTGCCGCAACTACCGAATCGACGGTTTCGACTGTTCCCATCTTGTTGACAGGATCCCATTACGACACGGTGCGCAATGGCGGTAAATTTGATGGCCGGTTAGGTATTTTTGTTCCAATCGCCTGCGTGGCGCAACTTGTGCGTGACAAACGACGTTTACCATTTCATCTTGAGGTCGTTGGATTTGCCGAGGAAGAAGGACAGCGCTTTTCCGCTACCTTTCTGGCTTCGGGCGCGTTGACCGGTTCGTTTAAGCCGGAATGGCTAGAGCAAACCGATCGCAACGGTGTCACTATGCGTCAGGCGATGATTGATGCAGGTTTGCCGGGCGATTTAATGGCAATACAAGCCCTTAAACGAGATCAATCCAAATACCTTGGTTTTATCGAGGTGCATATCGAACAAGGTCCCGTACTGGTCGAAAAGGGCTTGCCGCTTGGTGTGGTCACCTCTATCAATGCCGGATTGCGCGCTACCTGTCATATAGTCGGTCGAGCCGAGCACGCTGGCACAACACCTATGCATATGCGCGAGGATGCTTTACTGGCAGCGGCCGAAATCAGTCTGATGGCTGAAAAGCGTGCTTTGGCTGATGGAGACTCAGTGGCAACTGTAGGACAAATGCAGGTGCCTGGCGGATCGATCAATGTGGTTCCGGGCCAGTGTGATTTCACGCTTGACATGCGGGCGCCAACGGATGCGCAACGCGACGCCTTGGTATCGGATATTTTCGAACAGGCAACATTAATCGCGAAACGTAGAAACGTTAGTTTTGAGCACGAAGTGATTATGAAAGCATCGGCTGCACCTTCCGATCCAGTATGGCAGTCGCGTTGGGAGAAGGCTGTGCAATCGCTTGATATTCCTGTTTTCAAACTCAACAGTGGCGCAGGTCACGACGCCATGAAATTGCATGAAATCATGCCGCAAGCTATGTTGTTTGTGCGTGGAGGCAATCGTGGCATCAGTCACAATCCGCTCGAGATCATCTCTGCTGAAGATGCCGATCTTGCTGTGCAAGCATTTTCTCGTTTAATCAATGATTTATCCGACGAACTCTCCAAATGACTATGAACCAGAACAATCAAACCGAACTTTATGGAAAATTGGATCAATGGATCGATGCGCATTTTGATGAGCAGATTCAGTTTTTACAATCTCTGATCAGTGTGCCGACCGATACGCCTCCCGGCAACAATACGCCACATGCATTGCACACCTCCAAATTACTAGCGGCTTACGATATGACTGCCGAACCTTGCGCGGTGCCAGATGCCGAAGTCAAAGCTGCCGGAATGGAGTCCATCACGAATCTCATCGTCCGACGTCAATATGCTGATGGCGGCAAAGTGCTTGCTCTGAACGCGCACGGCGATGTCGTTCCTCCGGGAGAGGGCTGGACGTATCCGCCTTATTCAGGCGAAATACATGATGGCAAGCTTTACGGACGTGCCGCTGCCGTTAGTAAATGTGATTTCTCGACCTATGTGTTTGCGGTGCGTGCGCTTGAGGCCATGGGTGTGCCGTTAAAGGGACGAATCGAATTACAGTTCACTTATGACGAAGAATTCGGCGGCGAATTAGGGCCGGGTTGGTTGCTTAAGAATAATCTCACCAAACCCGATTTGGCCATTGCGGCTGGATTCAGTTATCAGATCGTCACGGCACACAACGGATGCCTGCAACTCGAATTGACCGTGCATGGCAAGATGGGACACGCTGCTGTTCCCACCTCCGGCGTAGATGCTCTGCAGGCTGCGGTCAAAATTATGAATGCCCTGTACCAGTTGAACGATGAATACAAATCGGTCAAAAGCAAAGTGCCAGGCATTAATCATCCTTACATTAATATTGGTTTGATCGAAGGCGGAACCAATACCAATGTGATCCCCGGCAAAGTAGTGATCAAACTGGATCGTCGTATGATTCCCGAGGAGGATCCGACAGTCGTCGAACAAAGCATTCGCGAAACGATCGATCAAGTGTGGAAGACGATTCCCGGCGTGAAGGTTGAAACGCGCCGAATCCTGTTGGCACGCGCTTTAAAACCCCTCCCGGGTAGTGATGCCCTCGTGTCCTCATTGAAACAACATGCCGAACATCTGTTTGGACAAAAAATCGAGGCCTGTGGTACGCCACTTTATGCCGACGCCCGCTTGTATTGCGAAGCAGGTATCCCGGTCGTGATGTATGGTGCCGGACCCCGTACGGTCGAAGAAAGTCACGCCAAACAACCGGATGAAAGACTTGACCTGGAAGACCTACGTCGCGCGACTAAAGTGATCGCACGAACATGTGCGGATTTGATAGTGGAATAAAACCCGATTTATTCCGGCTTAATATTTTTGTCCTTGATGAGTTTTGCCCATTTGGCTGAATCTTTTTTCAGCAGATCTGCCAACTCTTGCGGTGTCGAGCTGGCGGGGAGGGTGCCTGAATTCAATAGTCTCTGTTTAACAGCATCGTTGGTCAGTGTTTTGACCAACGCTTGTTGAATTTTGCTGATTTCGGCCGGTGGTGTACCTTTTGTCGTGAAGATCGCGTACCAATTATCGGAGTCGACCCCGTTAATGCCGATCTCCTTGAACGTCTTTACGTCCGGCAATAAAGGGTGACGCGCATCTGCTGCCATTGCGATTGGCTTCAATTTTCCAGCACGGACATTGTTGATCAATCCGGGCACATCGCCAAAAAATGCATCCACATGACCTGCCATGACATCCGTGATGGCAGGAGCAGCGCCTTTATAAGGCACGTCCATTAACTGGGCTTTTGTGGCATCGGCCAATAATGCCGATGCAAGATGAGGCACGCTTCCGGTGCCGGACGAAGCCATGGTTGTGCGCTGTTTTTTTGCGTTTTCCACGAAATCTTTGGGGCCTGTTGCCGGATTGGACGGATTGACAACTAGTAGTTCGTCATTGCGAGCGACAAGGGAAATTGGTGCCAGATCCTTTTGCGGATCGTATGGAAGTTTTGGGTACAAAGCGGGATTAATCGCGACTGCCCCTACACTTGTGAACCAAATCACGGATCCGTCAGGAGGTGACTTGATAATAAAGTCAGCAGCGATGATGCCATTGCCACCGGGTTTGTTTTCCACGATGATTGTTTGTCCGAGTTCTTTCCCAAGCGTTTCGCTGATGCTACGCGCTACAAAATCTACGGGTCCACCAGGCGGAAACGCGACAATCATGCGTGTCGTTTTTTGTTGAGCCATTGCACCGAGGGCTGCAAGTGATAGACATCCCGCTGAGATCGACGTGATGACGACTCGTAGCGTTTTGTGCATCATCGAACAATCAAATTTGCGTGCAATCATTTTGCCTCACCTTCAGATTCTAGCCGCAGCGTACAGACATTCCGCCATCCACGACAATTTCAGTGCCAGTTATGAAGCGCGCCTCATCTGAGGCAAGATATAACGCAGCGTTCGCAGTATCACGCCCATCACCCATAAAGGGTAGGGGTATCCGTGCCTGGCGTTGTTCCAAAAGTTTTTCGACATCACCGCCGGCACGTTGTCCTGCAAGACGCACCTCTACCATCGGTGTGTGCAATTGACCAGGTACGACTGTATTGACGCGTATCCCTTTCTTTGCGTATTGAATTGCAATGACCTTCGACATCTGAATGACGCCGGCCTTGGTTGCGGCATAAGCGACTTGTGCCGATCCTGTCCAGCGTATCCCAGAGGTGGATGCCATGTTGACGATTGCTCCGCTTCCTTGCGCTTCCATGATCGGTAGCACATGCTTGCAGGCGAGAAATACGCTTTTGAGATTGGTGTCGACCTGCGAATCCCAAACATCTTCAGACATTTCCACTGGCCCACCCGCTGCAGATCCGCCGACGTTGTTAACCAGAATATCAATACGTCCAAATTTTTTTACGCAAGTCGCTACGGTGTCGATGATGCTTTGATGTTTGGTCACGTCGCAAAATCCGGTCTCGATTTCACCACCGCAAGCGCGAACTTTTTCAATGGTTTCCTGCATTCGCTCAAGCTTGAAATCTACGCCAAAAATTTTCGCGCCTTCCTCTGCAAATCTTGTTGCGATCGCTCGACCATTGCCCCAGCCCGGTCCAACCGAACCTGCGCCGATGATCAATGCGACTTTCCCTTCAATGCGACCGGCCATGGCGAATCCTCAGGCTGTAAAGCGATATAAGCGTTGTGGATTGTCCACCATGATCTGATGCAAAATATCGGGCTTAGGCGCGATCTTTGCCAATGAATCGACCAACATACCGTCATCTGGAATATGCGTGTGATTCGGATGAGGCCAATCGGTACCCCAAATACATTTTTCGGTGAAATTGCGCACCAAATAGCGGGCGAATTCGATTCCGAGCTTGTACGGTGGCTGAGAGTCTATTCGATCGATGCCGCTGACCTTGACCATGAAGCCAGGCTGGTCGAGCAGGCGACAATAATCTTGAAAATATTCGTGCTCAATGCCAAGCTTTGCATCAACACGACCCATGTGATCCATGACAATTGGTACGGGTGATTCTTTCAGAATCGGCATGAGTTCTTTTGCATACATAGCATGTAACTGTACTTGTATGTGCATGCCAAGGGGCGCAAGGCGTTTACTTAGTGCGATGATTTCCTGAGGCGTTTCATCCACAGCTTGGCCTGGCATGAAATGAAACCGCACCCCCCTGAATCCGGCTGCTGCCAAACGCTTGAGTTCGGTATCCGATACATCGACTTTAACCAGCGCAACGCCTAGGTAACGGCCCGGTGCAGCACGCATTGCATCCTCAACCACGCTATTGTCCAGTCCATGGATTAGCGTATTGACAATGACGCATCGATCGATACCCAGTTTTTTATGCAATGCAAACAATGCCTCCTTTGGCGCATCTACTGGCGTAAAGCTGCGGGTAGGTGCGTAAGGGAATTGTTTTGCGGGACCGAAAATATGAACATGCGAGTCGCAAGATCCCGCCGGTAGTTTTAATTTGGTTGACGATGGGTCGGGCATGTACGTGAGGATGGGGGCAGTCATTCTTGTGTTGTCCCTTTTGTTCTTGGCTTTATAGTCAATTCTGATGTTTTATCGATTCATTTTGACATGCGGCGCACTTGGCGCAACACCTTTGTACGCTACTGCGGAACAGTAAAAAAAGTGCTAGAATCGCTGTCTTCGATGGTTTTGTAATTTTTTTGCCTTTTGGGGCATGAAATTAAAGCAAAACTTAAGAATTGTGTGTCACATGCACACGGCGCATTAGCTCAGCCGGTTAGAGCGACGGAATCATAATCCGCAGGTCCCCTGTTCGAATCAGGGATGCGCCACCAAAAATACCAAGGGTCTCAAGGCAGAAATGCTTTGAGACCCTCTTATTTTGCTGGTTACATAAAATAAACCTAGTATTCATGAGGCTCTCTAGCGATTTTGAATGACGGTTTTTAAACGGCTCAAATCCTGTGTAACCACTATGTAACCCAATTCGATAAATGTAAATCACATTGCCTAGCGCCTTTCATATTGGCGAGTCACCCAAACCTTCTACCGGTAGTGTCTGTCTTCGTGCCGGTCGCGCCTCAACTTGCCTCTGTCGTCGTGGACTATTGATAAGGGGGCTGGTGAAAAGTCTGTGAGCCTGTAAATCCTAGACCGCCATCCAAGACAGTCAGAGATTTTTTCCCTTTTTTTCAAAAGGAATTCAAATATTGGCTATTTGCTATGCAATTTTTCCTTATGTAGGCGCTGTGCAGGTTTCGCCGAACATAGCTGATTGTTGTAAACCAATTTAGTTGACTGGCGTTGCTTTAAGTTGTAATCTTTGAGTCCACTGCAGTGATGCGGTGTTTTACATTGGTGCCCAAAAGCACCTATACCATTGGTGTCCAAAAACACCTTACGAGGGCGCTTAGGCGCCCTTTTTACTTTCTGGCGCAATTATGAACCGTATTGCTGTACTTTTAGACGCTGGTTATTTTCGGGTTCAAGTAGGGAACCTAATTGAAGGGGAATACACTGCCCGTTCTAAGGTTCAAATTGACTATCCTGCGCTTAGAAACAGGATGATTCAAGAAATTGAACGCCAAATTCCAGCTAGCCACCTGCTTAGAGTCTATTGGTACGACGGTCCAGGTCAAAATGGAAAGACAAAAGAACATGAGGCTATAGACCAACTTGACGATTTCAAGCTCCGTTTAGGAACTAGAAATGGCACTGGTCAGCAAAAGGGTGTCGACGGTTTAATAATTGCGGACCTAATTAGCCTGACTCAACAGCGCGCAATAACCCATGCAGTATTGTTATCTGGTGATTCGGATATAGCACCAGGTGTCATAGCAGCACAAGGCATGGGGTTGCGAGTGCACTTGCTAAGTATTGGGTCCTCAAAAGCAACGTCTCCAATCTTGGCAGCGGAAGTTGACCTAAAGCGAGCATGGAGTGCTAGCGATGTTCAGACATTTGCGAAACTTAGCACCACGTCAACGCCTAAAACTTCAGAATTTTCCGGACAAACTGTAACAACAGGGCAAGGCGCTATTGTAAAAACACCACCGGTAGATTTAATTCCATCCGAAACAGGCAAATCTTCCAGAATCACCGCTGATGATTTAGCTCGGGATGCAATGACGAAAATTAAGTCCGGACCTAATGCAAATCAATTGCTTGCATTAAATAAAACAACCAAGCGCATTCCAAAAGAAATTGATACTGAATTATTAACATCTGCACGTGGGCACTACAACAGAAGCCTGACGGAATCTGAAAAAACAGATTTAAGACGCGCATTTCGTGCTCAGTTACCCGCTCTTTGAGAAATAGCCAAATCCCTAGTCCCTGCGAAATGCCCAACGTTTTGTGCTGGTGCCATTTGATGAATTCATTTGATGCTTTTATAGAGGAAAGTAACTATTTTCCCTATAAGCGTCGTTTGATTCTTTTTGAATAAATCTTTTATAGGGGAAAATAATCTGCGCGGTAACGGTCCGGTTAATACCGTCTTTTTATTAGTGCACTAAATCTTCAAAATAGGTCCCCACGTAAACTTAAATGGGGACTTAACTTGGATGACACTAAGCCCGAGCCTTTACCGCCCGCCAAACGG
>NZ_JAAGRN010000005.1 GCF_010499255.1 Sheuella amnicola | reverse complement strand
TATCGCCAGATCACGGATCTGCTGCCACACAACTGGCAACCACAGACGATCTGATACGCTTCGAAAACCGTCACTGCCAAACTTGCACCGCAGGCAGATGGTCAAGATGGGTTGGCCGGACGCATACATTGAACAGGCTTCGAGGAAATGGACTATGCCGATTCAAAATTGGAAAACGGCTTTGAATCGATTTGTGATTGAATTTGGCGATCGGGTTACCAATCACCAATGATTACTCCGTCAGCATTTACACAGAATTATTTACAGCCTCATATTTTTTGATAAACCATCAGCAGAGATTGGATTGTTAATTTTTACCTAAAACCATATCTTCAGCTACCAATCTTCCAATCCGATCTGCATTAGCCATAATTGTCAACGTATGCGACTTCTCTGATAGTGCTGACAAGCTAGCCCCATCCACTATATGCACTCCAGCTAAACCAAACAACTCCCCATTACGATCTGTTTCACCTAAAGTCGGATTTTCTCGCATCGGCAAGCTGCATGCATGATGAATATCACCTCCAGGTTTGCTTAACGTAAAACTTCCCGGGAGCATTAATGCGCCCAATCTCATAAAGCTGCGACGCAAAAGATTTTTTGCATCGTCCATTAGTCGCGATACTTCAGTTTTATATTTGCCACTAACTTTCAACACTTTGTTCTGATCAAGTTGAAGTGATACGTCTGTAAAAGATCCTGGCAAGTATATATTCCCGACCACACACGAGGATAACAAGGACTTAAGCACTTGAATCCCAAGGGGTTTGTTCAAAGGCATGTACTTTGAAAACTCAGAAATTGGTATACCCGTTGTATTGAATAATGAGCCAAAACCAGAAATCCCATGATTTAACGACAAAGCAAAGGATAGCTGTCCAAGCCCAAAAGATGCTGTGCGAGGTGTACCAAGCATAGTAGGTAACCAGAGCATAAAGGCAGCAACCGGAGTTGATTGCATCGTGAGGAGGCGATTTAATTTGAGTGCAATCATCGACAGTCGCGAAGTCGCAAGCGTACCTGCGGCAAGCATGACTTTATGTGCGCTTAGTGTTGCATTTCCCCCAAGTAGGTTGGATAAACTTCGCCCTTGAACGGTAGGTCGATGATTATGCAAAAAAACGTTCTCGACCAAAAAACCTGGGCGATAATGAAAATTAGTAAATTTTTTCAGCGTACTTAAATCACTCCGGGATGAATATAAAGATTTTCGATGACATCCCCAGAGACAATTTCCGGATAAATCACATGCTTGGCGATCTTTGCGATCGGCACTTAAAACAGCTACGCGAGATCGACCAAATTTAATTCCTAGCGCATGAAAATTTGAAGCTTTTGACTGATATCTCGCAAGCATTTTTGTTTGCAAGGCATCCATTGAAATAGGTTGATCTGCATATTCATCTAATCTAAAGTAATCAGATAAATCATCATCATTTTTCCCGCTAATACCGATCCGATTTGCAACTGCTGCATACGATGCTTCAATTTCTTCGGAAGAGAAAGGAAATGCTTTCAGTTCTTGAAGAGATAGTCTTGCAACACCACATCCCCACGCATTTGACAGGCCTCCGCTTGCAAGAGAGCCTGTCGTAACAAAATTATCACCTTCGATATTGTTTAGTTTTTCGAAGCTATCAAAAACATAAGAATGGGTCGGGGCTCGAAGTTTGGGTGAAGGTGCTGCAGCAAAACGAAGAGCATGAAAATCTTTCCCAAGCATCCAGTCAGATTGATTTTTATCCGTTTGCCTACTTGCAAGATATGGCATATCTGGAGCGGAAACATTTGAATCATGTCCCCCATCAACCATCAATACCTTAAGCCCTGCTTGAACTAGGGGAAACGCGACAGAAACTCCAGCTGGTCCGCTTCCTACAATGATGACATCGAAATCAGGCATGCTTTGGTTCATGCTTGTTTCTCGCTATCGGTTTTAAGGGCAAATGGATTTTTAATAATCGGCATCATTAATACGCGAACAATACGCCAAAGTATTTCTTGAACAACAGCACTAAAAATACAAAACCCGTTACTAATCAGATTCGATGAGTGCCCTATTCCGAGAAATCGCTCTGCCCCAATAATACTCGCCTCTGAAATGAGCACAGCAGCATTTAAGCGCCAGATGAATTCCTGACCTAAATCAATATTATTAATATTCTTTAAATCAATTAGATGAATAAGTTTAGGGATATTCAGATATCGTTCTTTGAGACCTATTGCTCGACCATTGCGTAATTGTTCAATACAACGAATGTATTTACGAATAAGTTCTGAAGAGGTTTTTGTTCCAAATACATAACTTAAAAGTGCTTGACCCTCCAACGCTAAGTCACGTCTTTTGCGCAATCCTGATCGATGCATGCCGCTATCAAGACTACGTAACTTAATGCCGAGTCGTTGCAAGTCATGTTGCGTCTGCATTGGTTGAAGATCGAACAGAGAATTTAATCGTTCCAAACCTAATTTGGTACGAAGTTTTTCACCTATAGCTGTAATGACAAGCCTAATAAGCAATACTGGAACAGGAATGGGAACTCTTAATCTTCCAATCCAATATTTTGAAATTGATTGAAGAAACCTCGTAAATGAGATTGGTGTTTCTGCCCCAATGTTAAATATAGAAGACTGAAGCGCGCCATTTGAAGCGCAACTTAATAATGCGGCAACGAGATCATCGACGTGTACCGGTTGAATACTCGGCGCCGGTATAAATGCTGGATAAGCAGGTAACTTACGAACGGCAGTGGCGAGAACACCAAAGAGCCCGCTTTCAAATCCGCCATAAACTTGACCGGGGCGGACCACATGCCCATTGGCCGCAAGGACTCGTTGTTCGATTTTCCATTTTGTGCGCCCATAATCAGTCGGCGCATCTTCGCGCGAAGCCTGACTTGAAACAAAAATAACTCGCGAATTTTGCAAGACTGCTGCGTCAATCAGTTGTTCTGCAGCACCAATTTCCGCATCAGGATTCGTTGCGCTAGACGAGGTGATTGCAGCAAGATGAAGAATAGCGTCAAATTTTTCCGGCAAAACGACTGGTTGCGGTTTTGATAAATCAAAAAATATATTGCCTGATGCCCGCCCCGCAATGAAAACCTGATGTCCACTCGCCTGCGCAGCACGCACTAGTCGTAGACCGATATATCCCGTTGCGCCCGTGATAAGTAATTTCATTCGAATCCTGATTAGGCCTGAAATGCCGAAGTCGAATTAACGGAGTACTTGCTTATAAACCTGTAGCGTACTTTCAGCACAAGCTTGCCAAGTGAAACTTTTAGCCCGCTCCAGTCCACGTTGCCTCAGCAGCTCCACCAGAGCACTATCCTCCAGTGACCGTTTCATCGCTTCTGCAATGGCATCCACATTTATCGGATCAACCATCATCGCGGCATCTCCTGCTACTTCTGGTAACGAAGTCGTATTGGATGTAATTACCGGCACTTCCGCAGCAAAGGCTTCTAGAACAGGTAAGCCAAACCCTTCACCTAGTGAAGGAAACACCAAGGCAGTGGCGAGTTTTATCACCGGTAACAAATCCACATCAGGAACGTGCTTCAACCACCGCACGGTACCCGAAGCCGAATCTTGTTCAATCATTCGCAAGACTTCATCGCACTTCCAGCCAGCGCGTCCAATAATGATCAACGGCGTACGTACTCGCTCGGCATGACTCAACGCTCTATGAGCCCGAATTGTGCTTTCAACATTCTTCCTCGGCTGAAGCGTACCAACCGACACAAAGAATGTTTCTGGTAAGTGGTAGTGAGCCTTAATACTGGCAAACTCATTATTATCAACAGGTCTATACCATCTCTCGTCCACGGCCAGTGGGATGACGGTGATTTTTTCTAACGATATCCCGGCCCATTTAGATAATTCAGTCTTTGAATATTCCGATATCGTGATGACCTCGTCAGCCCAATTAGCTGCCCGTGTCCACAAATAATTTTTCACTCGACGAAACTCGCTACGCAACCATTGCGGATGCGATAGGGGAATAGCATCCATCAGAGTGGCCACCATCGGCGCCGGTTTACAGCGGGGCACATAATGATCAGTCGCATGAATCAGATCTACGCGTTTGACTAACTGATTAATGCCGAAGAAATTCAAACCAGTCGCAACAGACCATGCAGTATTTATAGAATATCGCCCTAGCTGAACACCTGTTCCCATCTCCGGCCTAATACCGGTTCTAAATGCAAACGGTATCAACTCAACTTCCGGATTCGATTGAATCCGTGACATGATTTCGCGCGTGTAGTTTCCGATGCCGTCCAGTCCGCCGCCGGTTAATCCATTGCACAGTGCTGTAACCCCGAAACCAATACGTCTCATAGTTGGCATAAGTGCTTGGATTCGGCGTCTATCATCCAAGCGAGCGTTTCTCTGAGGGCGCGCGGTTTCCAATCAGGAACAAACGTTTTAAGCAAAGTAGTTTCACCACCAAGCTTTAAAACTTCATTGGGGCGGACAAATGCTGGATTGACCGTGACATTCAGAGTGTGTCCTGTCATTTCGGATGCCAAAGACAACGCATCGCGCAAAGAGACCAGATTGCTCGAACACACATTAATGGTTTGTTCGACAGGAGCAGCCTCAATCAATTTGCGATAGGCATGCACTACGTCACGCACGTCATTAAATTCGCGCCAGACATCCATATTGCCTAGCTCGATCGTGTCACGCTTATGCACAAAGTGCGAAACAATCTTTGGAATCAAAAAACTATCCGACTGCCCAACTCCCGTATAGTTGAACGGGCGAGCAATTACAACCGGGATATGTGGTGCCCAAATCTTGGCCATATATTCCATGGCCAGCTTGCTGACAGCGTAGTCATTGGCGGGGTTGGTAGGATTGGTTTCATTTAGCAATCCACCTTGCAGGTTGCCGTAAACATTGGCACTGCTTGCAAGTAATACGCACCTAAGTTGGTCAGAAACGGGTGCAAGAGCCTCAAGCAGGTTGCGGGTGCCCACCAAATTGATGTCGTAAAAAGCTTTGGGCTGACCATGCCCCACAAACGCAATCCCAGCAAGATGAACCACATATTGTGGTTGAACTTTTTGTATGGCAGCAATTAGTGAGGCTGTGTCGGTTAAGTCGGCTTGAAGCGTACGAGGTTCATCCGGATTTGAGCTCCCAATACCCCAAACCTCATAACCATTTTGCTCAAGCTCGGCCGCCATATAGCGACCGGTAAAGCCCTGCAAACCGGTAATGAGTACGCGCGGTAAAACACCAGAGTTTAAAGCGCGTGAGTTAAGAGACATTTAGAACGAGAATCCGCGCTCGTTACGTGCCAAGTCCGCGACAACCATCATGCGACAAAGTTCTTCTAAAGTTGTGTGCGGAACCCAACCCAATTTAGCTTTCGCTTTCTCTGGATTTCCGATTAAAAGCTCGACTTCGGCAGGACGGTAAAACTTAGGATTAATCTTGACCAATGCTTTACCGGTCTTGGTGTCGATACCTTGCTCGGTTTCGGCGCTACCTTTCCAGTCCAGTGTAATGTCGGCGGCTTTGAATGCCATGGTTACAAAGTCACGCACGGTTTCTGTGCGGTTGGTGGCCAATACAAACGTGTCAGGCTCATCGGCCTGCAACATACGCCACATTCCTTCGACGTAGTCCTTGGCATAGCCCCAGTCGCGCTTGGCATCCATGTTGCCGAGTTCAAGTACATCCAGCTTGCCGAGTTTAATCTTGGCAACCGAGTCGGTGATCTTGCGGGTAACAAACTCACGGCCGCGTAGTGGGGATTCGTGATTAAACAAAATACCGCTTGTGCCAAAAATGCCGTAGCTTTCTCGGTAGTTGATAGTCATCCAGTGGGCGTACAGTTTGGCTACACCGTAGGGGCTGCGTGGGTAGAAAGGTGTGCTTTCGATCTGCGGGATCGCCTGTACCTTACCAAACATCTCGGAGGTGCTGGCCTGATAAAAACGTATCTTGGGGTTGACGATACGGATTGCTTCAAGCAGATTGACTGGGCCAATACCCGTAATGTCTGCGGTTGTCAGCGGTTGGTCGAAAGAAACACCTACAAAGCTCTGGGCAGCAAGGTTGTATACCTCTGTAGCCTGTGTGGTTTGCAGCAAACGAATGCTAGATGACAAATCAGTCAGGTCGTACTCGACCAAATGCAAGTTGGGGTGCTTTTCGATTCCTAGTTCTTCAATGCGCCAGAAGTTGACCGAACTAGTGCGACGATATGTACCATAAACCGTGTAACCCTTAGACAGAAGCAATTCCGACAGATAGGCTCCATCTTGCCCTGTAATACCCGTAACGACTGCAATTAACGCTGAACTTGGATTTGACACGCCGAGACCCATTATTAATTTAAGTTAAGCTCCTATTATACTTACGCTTAACTGCGTCCACTGAAGTTTTAGCCAGATGGGCGTCACAGGCTTAGTTGCGATCGTTTTAAATCTGGCGAGTGATATGAACAAAGCGGCGCCCCCAACCACACGGGGACGGATTAAGAATTATTTATTTGAAAATGCGATCAAACCTGCTGGCCACTCGCTGTATCGATTCTTATTCAATTCTCCACTCAAAAAAGTCGTTAAAAATTTGGCGCTTAAATCAGCCTTCGTTGAAGGCGCGCTTCGGAGTGTAAGTTTGTCCTTCATCCATTTTCAGATGCGAAAAGTGGATGAGTTGAAAATACGCAAACCCGGCTCAGATAAATTATTATTTATTGATGCCTCACTTTTAATTAAAGAAGACTTAAAAACAGGTATTCAGCGCGTATCTCGCAGCATCTTGCTGCAATTGTTGTCGAATCCGCCTGAGGGCTATGACATCAAAGTAGTCTATGCGAACAAGGATATTGGATACAAAATTGCTCAAGTTCAGTGTGAAAACTTCGAAAGTCTTTCATTAAGAAGTCAAGAATCGGATGAGTTGATTGCAATCCACCCAGGCGATATTTTTTTGGGACTGGATTTTGCTTGCTACCCCACCATTCTTGAAAAAAATTACCTTAACAAGATTCATTCAATCGGTGTAAAGGTTTACTTTGTAGTTTACGATTTATTGCCTGTGCAGTTTCCTTCTTATTTTCCGCCAGTATCCAATCGCTTTCATGCGAAATGGCTGCGAACGATTTCGCAGTTTGACGGTGTAATCTGTATTTCAGCAACCATCGCTAATGAATATCAAGCCTGGCTTAATAAAAAACGAATTTCAGTCAATAAAGACTTCAAAATTAAGCATTTCCATTTGGGATCTGACCTAAGTAACTCTTCGCCGACAAAAGGTTTACCACCCGATGCACCCGAAGTACTTAAGCAACTAAAGTCAAAAACTACCTTTTTGCTAGTCGGTACCATCGAGCCCAGAAAGGGTTATGGACAAATGCTTCAGGCTTTTACCCAATTATGGGCAGAAGGCGCAGACGTCAATTTGGTGATTGTGGGCAAGGTAGGTTGGAATATACAGAATCTTGTCGATAAAATTTCAACACATCCTGAATTGGGGCGGCGTCTGTATTGGTTACAAGGTATTAGTGATGAATATCTTGAAGGCATTTACTCCGCCAGTTCTTGCTTGATTGCGGCGAGCGAGGCAGAGGGGTTTGGTTTGCCGATAATTGAGGCTGCCCACCACCATATACCGGTTATTGCGCGTGATATCCCAGTGTTTCGCGAAGTTGCCGGAGATGCAGCTTTTTATTTCTCAGATCGAGCCAAGTCCTCGATAGCCGATCAATTTAAAATTTGGATTGATCTGAATAAAGAAAATAAGCACCCGAAAAGTGATGGGGTTCGGTACATAACGTGGCAACAAAGTGCCGAACAATTGAAAAAAGCAGTATTTGATTGATTTATTTGATATTTTCAATATCCGCTTCACTTCGCATTGTCTGGTTATGATAATGGCTTGGGTCTCTAAAGTGAGACTATTAGACAAACTGGCATAAAGCATTTGCTAACTAATTCTTGGTGAAAAGTATGAAATTAGTCCCTGTGATTCTCTCTGGTGGTGCCGGTACGCGACTTTGGCCGGTATCTCGTGAATTACATCCGAAACCATTTATTCGTTTGGCAGACGGACAAAGCCTATTGCAGAAGTCATTTTTGCGAGCAAAAGGTTTGCCCGGTGTTGTTGAAGTATTAACAGTCACAAATCGGGATTTATTTTTTAAAACAGCGGATGAATATCGCGAAACAGGTGAAATCCCAATGCCTTTGGGGTTTATTTTGGAACCTGAAGGGCGCAATACAGCACCGGCGATAGCCGCAGCGGCATTAACCATTAACCAAGCTTATGGCTCCGATGCCATCATGCTGTTTTTAACTGCCGACCATTTAATCGGAGATGTGGTTGCATTCACGAAGGCAGTTCAGCAGGCGGTTAAGTTGGCAGGGTCGGGCAAAGTGACCACTTTTGGTATTCAGCCCGAATCTCCAGAGACGGGTTACGGATATATCGAGGCCGACGGTCATGAGGTGCGCCGTTTTGTCGAGAAGCCCAATCTCGAAACTGCACAATCGTATGTGGATAGCGGTAAATATCTATGGAATTCAGGCATGTTCTGCATGACTACTGCGACCGCAATGTCGGAGTTAAAGAAATATGCGCCTGAAGTATTGGCGGCTGTATCGAATAGCCTAGCTGTCTCGCGTAGGGTTGAAGGTAGTGGTCAATATCAGATCGAGTTGGACGCTAAAACCTTTTCTCAGGCCGAAAGTATCTCAATCGATTTTGCCTTGATGGAAAAAACTAAACAGGCAGCCGTCGTATCCTGTTCAATTGGATGGAGTGACATTGGCTCATGGAATGCGTTGGGTGATCTGGTACCTCCAGATGCCCAAGGCAACAGCATTGAGGGCGAAGCGTTTTTACATGACGTTAAAAATTGTTACATACAGGCAGATGATCGTATCGTTGCGGCGGTTGGTGTCGAAAATCTGATCGTCATCGACACACCTGATGCCTTGTTAATTGCCGACAAAACACGTTCCCAAGATGTGAAGCAAATTGTGGGTCAGTTAAAGAAAATTGGTCACGAAGCTTATCGCCTTCACCGTACGGTCCATCGTCCTTGGGGTACGTACACTGTTCTTGAAGAAGGCCCCAATTTCAAGATGAAGCGTATTGTGGTTAAACCTGGCGCCTCTCTGTCTCTACAGATGCATCATCATCGCAGCGAGCACTGGATTGTTGTCGATGGTATGGCAAAAGTGGTGAACGGTGAGCAAGACCTGTTGATCGCAACAAATGAATCGACGTTCATTCCTGCTGGTCATAAGCATAGGCTTGAAAATCCGGGCAAGATTGATCTGGTGCTGATTGAGGTTCAAAGCGGACAATATCTAGGAGAGGACGATATCGTTCGTTTTGAAGACCATTATGGGCGTGTTTGATACGGTATGCGTCATAACCCGATCAAAGTGAATAGCCGATGCGAATGATTCAAGCCTTATGGGGGCACCGAAGCTTCATCGTCGGAAGCGTCAAACGAGAGTTTCAGTCGAAATATAGCAATTCATTGTTAGGTGCGGCCTGGACGGTGATCCGTCCACTGATGATGATCATTGTTTATACGGTCGTCTTCTCGCAAATCATGCGGGCGAAACTTGCTGGTGCAGATACCCCATTCGCTTACAGTATTTATCTGTGCGCTGGAATTTTGACCTGGTCATTTTTTTCAGAGATTGTAGGTCGAGCCGAAAACATTTTTATCGAAAATGCAAACCTCATCAAGAAGGTCAATTTCCCCAGATTATGCTTGCCCGTTATTTTGATTGCCAATGCCAGCATTAATTTTGCAATTATTTTTGGATTGTTTACGGTCTTCCTGATCGTGACAGGGACGTTTCCCGGGCTTGTTTATTTTGCAATCTTTCCTGTGCTGGCAATTCAGATCCTGTTTTCGGCAGGGCTAGGTATCACCATTGGCGTGATGAATGTATTTTTCCGCGACATCGGCCAATTATTTGCGGTTGTCCTTCAGCTATGGTTTTGGGTAACACCTGTGGTCTATCCTATGAGCATTCTCCCATCGTTTGTTCAAGGTCTGGTCAAACTTAATCCAATGACGAATTTGATCAATGCCTATCAAGGCATCCTGGTGAATCAGCAATGGCCTGATTGGTATTCATTGTGGCCGGTGACAGCCTTGTCAATATTCTTATGCTTTTGGGGTGTTCATCTTTTCCGTAAGCATGTTGGCGAAATGGTGGATGAACTCTAATGAGCACAATTGTTGTCCGTCATTTAGGCAAAGCTTTTAGGCAATATCCAACTAGATGGTCTCGCCTGATGGAGTGGCTCATCCCTTTTAGCCGGCCGAGACATATTCAGAAATGGGTGCTTCAAGACCTTAATTTCACCATCGGCGCGGGCGAAGCAGTTGGTATTGTCGGTATTAATGGTGCGGGCAAAAGCACGCTTCTCAAGATGATCACGGGGACAACCATGCCCACGACAGGATCCGTATCTGTCGAGGGCAAAGTTTCCGCTTTGCTGGAACTAGGCATGGGGTTTCACCCCGACTTTACCGGTCGCGAAAACGCCATTATGGCCGGGCAGCTTCAGGGCTATAGTGCCGAAGAAATGCAGCGATTAATGCCTGAAATTCAAGAGTTTGCCGAGATCGGTGAATATCTGGATCAACCTGTTCGTGTGTATTCCAGTGGAATGCAAATGCGTCTGGCATTCAGCGTGGCAACGGTACATCGGCCAGATATTCTGATCGTGGATGAAGCTTTGTCAGTTGGTGACACGTATTTTCAGCATAAAAGTTTTGAACGTATCCGAACGTATAACAAGTTAGGTACCACTCTTTTAATTGTTTCTCACGATAAGGGAGCCGTTCAAGGCATTTGCGATCGTGCGATTTTGCTCAACGGCGGCAAGCTTGCTATGCAGGGAGATCCAGAAGCCGTGATGGATTTCTATAACGGCATGCTGACGGATCAAAGTGATGAGACGGTGCGCCAAATTGCTTCTGATGACGGAAAAGTGCAAACTATTTCAGGCACTGGAGAGGCTACTCTGGTAGAAGCTACTCTGCTCAATGAACAAGGCGAACGTGTTGAGATAGTCAATGTTGGTCAGCAGTTAAAAATCCACGCCCAGATCAAGATTAATCAAGATTTACCTGAACTGGTTTTTGGATATCAGATTAAAGATCGACTCGGCCAGCCTGTATTCGGGACGAACACATTTTTAATGCATCAGATGCTTGAAAATGTTCATGCAGGCGAGATCGTAAATTACGTTTTGAAATTCCCCGCCAATATCGGTGAAGGCTCATATTCCATTTCCTTCTCGTTACACAACCAAGACTCGCATCTTGGCGCCAACTATGAATGGCGGGATCGGGTCATCATTTTTAACGTTGTTAATACGGATAAAAATCGTTTTGTGGGGATGGCCTGGTTGCCCACCACGATGGAGTGTGACCAGTGAGCGATGCATTCTATAAGGCATTTGAAGATAAATATCGCGGTTCAAGAGCGTACATTAAAGCTCAACTGCAGGTGTATCAGCCTTATGTTGATACATTGCGGGTAACCTGCCCAGATGGCGCTGCAGTAGATTTGGCTTGCTCAAAAGGCGAATGGTTAGAAATTCTGAATGAAGCTGGTTTTGATACCTTAGGTTTCGATACGGATCGAAGTTTGGTCGAGTTATGCAAGCAACGTGGGTTGAATGTTCGCCAGATTGATCCCTTGGATGGCCTGAAAGCGCTTAAAGATCAAAGCCAAATTCTCGTTTCAGGATTTCATCTTGTCGAACATATTCCCTTTGACCATCTCAAGGCGATCATAAAAGAAGCTTTCAGAGTGTTAAAACCCGGCGGCATCGTTATACTCGAGACGCCAAACCCCGAGAACATGTTTGTTGGTAGTAATGGTTTTTATTTTGATCCTAGACATATCAAACCTATTCCGCCATTATTGTTGGCCTTTGTGCCTGAGTATTACGGATTTTCTAAAATAAAAATCCTTAGAATGCACGAGCAGGCCAAGTCTTCTAATCAACCAAACTTGTCTTTGTATGAAGCTTTAAGTGGAGTGAGTTCGACTTATGCAGTGGTTGCACAGAGGTCGGTGACTGATGGCTTGACAGGCTTGGATATAGATGCAATCGCACCCTTGCCTGGCGTAATGCTAAGTGCTTTAACGAATTCTTATGATCATCATTTGAATCAACAGTATGCCGAATTAAAAGTTATTGCGACCAGTGCACTTGAATTGGCAAAAGATGCCGAGAATAAACTTGACTATATTCATCGTTCCCTTTCCTGGCGCTTAACTAAGCCTTTGAGATGGCTTGATCATCAAATTAAATTATTGAAAGTGCACGGCCCTTCAGGCCGTGTTAAAGCTTTTGGTCGAAGAGCGATCACCAGTATAGTGAATCGAGGATTTAATTACTCCGCGACGCGTCCAAAGGTCTACAAGATTGGAACGGCGGTCATTAAAAAATCTGGTCTGTATGACAGATTATGTACATATCTTGTTAAAGCTCCGATTGAGATCGTAATTCTGCCGCCAACAATTGAAGAAGAAATTGAGGCTAATCGAATCAATTTACGTCTAGATTATATGGATTCGAATGCAAAGGCCATGTATTTTGAATTGAAGAATGCAATCCAACACAAAGAAGGATCCGAATAATGCGGATTGTGATTGATCTCCAAGGCATACAAAACGATAGTCGTTTTCGCGGTATTGGTCGCTATTCAATTGCATTTGCAAAGGCTTTGATTCGTCATCGTGGCCATCATGAGATCATCGTTTTATTAAGCGATTTATTTCCAGAATCCATTGAGCAAGCAAAACAATCTCTGGGCGAAGAGGCACAGCATTGTTCCATTAAGGTTTGGTCCGGAATCGGTCCCACGGCTTATCTCGATTCAAGAAACAACTGGCGCAGACAAGTCTCGGAGTTATTGCGCGAAGCATTTATAGAAAATTTAAAACCTGATGTTTTATTAATCAGTAGTGTGGTTGAAGGTGGTGCGGATAATGCCATCATTACGATCGGTAAATTCACAAAAGTATTCACAAGTGCAATTTTGTACGACTTAATACCGCTGATTTACAAAAAGGAATACTTACCTCATCCTACATCACTTGCTTGGTATGAAGAACGCGTCAACGAACTGAAAAAGGCGGATTTTTGGTTCGCAATTTCTGAGTCATCCCGAACCGAGGGTATTCAGCATTTGGGATTAAGAGAAGATCGGGTTGTTAATATTTCTGCAGCAATCGGAGAAGAGTTCAATATAGATACCGTATCTAATGAGATAGGCGTAGCAATTAAACAGAAACTTCAGATTACGAAACCCTTTTTAATGTATAGCGGGGCTTTCGATCCTAGAAAGAATATTGAGCGTTTGATCGAGGCTTACGACAGGCTTCCCGAAGAAATTAAAAGATCACATCAACTCGTATTGGCTGGTGGTATCAAGGATTGGCAAAAAGAGTCCATTAAAAAAAAGATCTTATCCACGAGCTTAAATAGAGATGATGTGATCATCACCGATCGAATTTCGGATGAGGAGCTGTCAAGTCTTTATCGAATGTGTAAGGCTTATATTTTGCCGACATATCACGAGGGTTTCGGACTGACTGCACTTGAAGCAATGGCTTGCGGAGCTCCGGTGATTGGATCAAACGCATCAAGCGTGCCTGAAGTCATCGGACTTGATAAAGCACTATTTGATCCATTTTCTGTCAAAGATATGACTGAAAAAATTCGTCTTGTTTTATCCAATCAGACATATCGGGACGAATTGCTTGAGCATGGCTCCAGGCAGGTCAAAAATTTTTCGTGGAACCTGACGGCGATACGTGCGCTAGAGGCACTGAGTGCCCTGCAAGAGAATGGCACGATCAAACCTTTTGAGCTGATTCGTTCATCTGATGAAATAAATCAAGAACTATTCAGGCGCGTGACTGAAATTTCAAAAGATGAATCGATAGAGTCGGCTGACTTAAAAATAGTTGCGAATATCTTGTCACAGTTGCAGCCTCGGCAAGATCCAAGGCCTAGACTTTATATCGATATTTCAGAGCTTCATGAGCGAGATTCCAAGTCGGGAATTCAAAGAGTTGTCAGAAGTATTATTCATTATCTATTGAAATGGACCTCGGGTTCACATCGAGTTGAACTGGTTTATGCGACAGAGTTTCAAACTTTTAAACTTGCTACAGGATTTGTAAATCGGCTTTTGGATTCGGTACAAAACGAAGATGCCGATATTCAGGATGATGTCATCTGTCCGCAAGATGGCGATATTTTTCTGGGCTTGGATTTTCAGGACAGAATTGCTATTACCCATGAAGAGTTCTACGACTACTTTAGAAGTCTAGGAATTAAGTTTTATTTTGTGGTTTATGACCTGCTCCCGATCAGTCTTAAAAGTACATTCTCTGAAGAAGTTGTTGAAAACTATTCAAACTGGCTGAGAATTGTCGCAAAACAAGATGGCGCAATTTGTATTTCGCGCACAGTAGCCAATGAGCTGCAACAATGGGTAGAACAACATTATCCTGATCGAGCACGCTCCTTTAAAGTCGACTGGTTTCATTTGGGTGCTGATATCCAAAGTTCGATACCGACAACGGGTATTCCACTCAATGGGCAGGAAGCTTTAGAGTTGATTTCAGCAGGTAAGACATTTTTAACGGTAGGTACGATGGAACCCAGAAAATGTCATGAGCAGATATTGGATGCTTTTGATCAATTATGGAATGAAGGTCAACAAGTTAGTTTAGTGATCGTTGGGCGACATGGTTGGTTGACCGAAAGATTGGCTACCAGGATGACAACTCACGAAAAGTACGGAAGCTCGTTATTCTGGTACGAGGTTGCAAGCGACGAGTTTCTTGAAAAAATCTATGAAGCATCATCCTGTTTAATTGCAGCTAGCCAGGCCGAGGGATTTGGTTTGCCTCTTATCGAGGCCGCGCAGCATGGGTTACCGATTATTGCGAGGGATATACCTGTATTTAGAGAGGTTGCACAAGATGGTGCTTTCTATTTTGCAGGTAATGATGCAGATTCGCTTGCAACAGCGATCAAAAATTGGTTGATTTTAAAGCAGGAAAATCAAATACCAGAATCAAAAACTATTAAATGGCAAAGTTGGGAACAAAGCTCGAAACAATTGTTGAATAAAATTGCTCCGGATTTTTTCAAAGTTAGCGCTCAAACTTGATTGAGATATAAATATGAATATTCTTGTTGTTGGTGCCGGATATGTTGGATTGGTTACTGCTGCTTGTCTTTCCAGTAAAGACAATACGGTGGTGTGTGTCGATACGGATCCATCCAAAATTGCTCGACTTGAAAAAGGCATTATTCCAATTTACGAGCCTGGACTAAAAGAGGTGGTGGATGCTTCTATCGCAGCAGGACGATTAAAGTTTGCGGACGGAATTAAATCAGGATTGACTCTCCTGACATCTGAAGCCGATGTTCCGACTTTGATTTTTATTGCTGTTGGTACGCCTCAGGGTGAAGATGGGTCTGCTGATTTAAGGTATGTTTTGGCTGCAGCAAAAGAAATAGGTCAAGCCTTAACCGGACCAGCCATTATTATCAACAAATCAACTGTCCCTGTAGGTACCGCTGACCTGGTCAAAGGTGAAGTTGCTTGGCAGCTTTTTAACCGTAAATGCTTTATTGATTTTGATGTGGCAAGTAATCCCGAGTTTCTTAAAGAGGGCGCCGCAATTGATGATTTCTTCAATCCTGATCGAATTGTCATCGGTACACAATCAGATAAGACACGTGACCAGTTACTTAAGCTATATAAGCCCTACGTCAAAAACGACAGTCAGTTGTTGACAGTTGGCGTCAAAGAGGCTGAGTTAATCAAATATGCTTCCAATGCAATGCTTGCTACGCGTATTTCTTTCATGAACGAAATCGCAAATGTGTGCGATCGTTTCGGAATCAACGTTGAAGATGTTCGTGTTGGCATGGGAACTGATTCTCGAATTGGCCCGGCATTCTTACGTCCCGGCTGTGGCTACGGTGGATCATGTTTTCCGAAAGATGTTCAAGCACTCGTTCGAATTGCACAAAGCGTGGGCGTGGATCCCATTGTTTTGAATGGTGTAGAGGCGCGTAACAAAAAGCAAAAGCAATATTTGTTTGAACAAATTGTCGCCAAAATGGGTAAGGACCTAGATGGTCGTCATATCTGTGTCTGGGGTCTTGCGTTTAAACCAGATACCGATGATATGCGCGAAGCATCCTCAATAGACCTCATTCGCGCCTTGTGTGCTGCCGGCGCAACAGTCACTGCACATGATCCGGTTGCTAAAGAAGTTGCTGAGAATGTGTTTGCAGATTTGTTGCGTAACGCAAAATTAACAATCGTCGAAGACCCAGTCATAGCAGCACGAAATGCTGATGCAGTTGTCTTGGTAACAGAGTGGGTGCAGTACAAAACAATTGATTTCAACAAGGTAAAACAATCAGTGCGTCAAGCAGTGATCTTCGATGGTCGCAATCATCTGGATCCATCAGCTTTGAAGGCGATTGGTTTTGCATATTCCGGCGTAGGTCGTGCTTGATATGAAAAGAATATTAGTGACTGGTGGAGCGGGATTTCTTGGCTCCCATCTGTGTGATCGATTGATCGAACAAGGTCATCGTGTGATGTGTCTGGATAGTTTATTTACCGGTAACCGTAAAAATGTCGAAAGCTTATCCAAGAATCCTAACTTCACGTTTATCAAGCACGATGTAGTGGATCCGATTAATGTCCAACAGGTAGACGAGATTTATAATTTGGCTTGTCCAGCATCACCGGTTCATTACCAGTTCAATCCCATTCATACGATGAAAACATCGGTGATTGGGGCACTTAATGTTCTTGAGCTTGCTAAGAAAACAGGTGCAAAGATTTTTCAGGCATCCACATCAGAGGTTTATGGTGATCCATCAGTACATCCTCAGCCTGAAGACTACTGGGGAAATGTAAATACTATCGGTATTCGCAGTTGTTATGATGAAGGCAAAAGGGCCGCCGAAACCTTGTTTTTTGACTATCAAAGAACATACAAGCTAAAAATAAAAATTGTACGTATTTTCAATACGTATGGTCCGCGTATGGCTGCTGATGATGGTCGGGTTGTAAGCAATTTTATTGTTCAAGCGTTGAAAGGTCAGGATCTCACCGTTTACGGTGACGGTTCACAGACTCGTAGCTTTTGTTATGCCGATGATCTCGTCGAAGGTTTCCTGCGATTGATGAGCTCTGGAGATGATGTTGTCGGGCCGATCAATATGGGTAACCCAGGCGAGTTCACCATGATTGAATTGGCCGAAAAGGTTCTCAGACTGACAGGATCAAAAAGTAAACTTATTAATATGCCGTTACCACAAGATGATCCAAAACAAAGACGTCCGGACATTACCAAAGCAAAACAGTTATTAGGTTGGGAGCCAACTATTGCTCTTGAGCAAGGTCTGCAGCGCACAATAGATTATTTTAAAGGGGTTGTGGCGTAATGACTGAATCTACGACCAATATGACAGATTCCCGATTTGCAGTGGTGATGCCGATCTATGAAGATCAAGAAGCATCGACTAGGCTCTTCAGAGAGCTTTTTGCAGAATACGGCGATCGTGTTTATGTAGTGGCTGTAGATGATGGTTCGATCAATCAACCCGTGCACATTGAAGCGCTTCAAACCAATGGCTTAAATGGTGTTGTGATTCAGTTAAAGCGCAATGTAGGGCATCAAAGAGCGATAGCGATCGGCATTAATTATGTTGCAGATCATTTTCCGGATATGCCTTGCACGGTGGTCATGGACTCAGATGGTGAAGATACGCCGCAGTCCATACGAGAACTAGTGTCTTCTATGCAGTCCCCAAAAATTGATGTGGTTGTCGCTCAGCGTAAAAGCAGAGTGGAAACTTTGCGCTTTAAATCGTTCTATTTGATCTATAAGGCATTGTTTCAGATGTTTACTGGTCGAAGGATCAGTTTTGGTAATTTTATGGCTTTAAAACCTTCGGCACTAAAGCGATTAGCTGCAATGCAAGAATTGTGGATGCATATTGCTGGTTGTGTGCTGACCTCCAAGCTTCGGGTAAAAACTGTATTAATTGATCGAGGTCCTAGGTATGCGGGCAAGAGCAAAATGAATTTTGTTGGCCTCGCTCTGCATGGATTTAGAGCATTAATGGTTTTTGCTGAAGATGTATTAGTTCGAGTGGGGATTGCTTGCGCACTTGTTGCTGCACTGACTGTATTGGCAAGTGTTCTAGCGATAGGCTTAAAGCTAGCTAATATTGCCACACCGGGATGGTTCTCAATAGTGCTCGGTATATTGCTGTTAATGTTTTTGCAAACAGGTGCTGTAACCTTGATGACGTTGATGTTAACCGGTGTGGTGCGTAGTGGTGCCCCCAATCAAATAAATTATCAGGCCTACGTCGAGCGAGTCCAGCATGTCAATCAAAAGACTTGAAGGAAAGCTTCAAATATTAAAGAACCGTTCAGTTCGATACGTAATTAATGGACTTATTGCAGCGGGTGTACATTTTTCAGTTTTGACACTAAACCTTAAGGTTTTGAATTGGTCATCAGCTGGTTGGGCAAATTTAATTGCTTCACTTTTTGGAATTACTTTTTCTTTTGTTGGTAGCAGATATTTTGTGTTTCAGGAATCATCTGAACCACTTAATCAACAAGTCTCTCGTTTTTTTCTGCTTTACATATTGATTGCCATATTCCATGGCGTATTAATGCATTGGTGGGTAGATGTATTTGTTTTAAATTATGCAATTGGATTTGTTGTGACGATGATAGTGCAAGTCATACTAAGTTACTGGGGTAATAAATTATTGGTATTTAAATTATGAAGTATTTAAAATTCTTCACTGCAAATCTGATTTTTATTGTTGTATTAATTGCAATCTATCTTGTACACGTTATCTATTTCAAGGTAAATGTTGTTTTTTATAGTGCCCTAGCCGACGCTTTCATTGCAAGCATGTTGACGCTCACTGTAATTTCATTGATGAGTTGGTTCAATATCTTTTCTAAATTTGAAAAGCTCCTGTTAACCCTTATTTGGATTTTGCTCGGTTACGCAGTTGCTATTTCAGTTCCAACAGTAATCGATCGATCTTTGTCTTTTTATACCCTTGAAAAAATCCAACAGCGCGGGGGGGGTATACAACTTGCAGCGTTTGAGCGCGTCTATGTTCAGGAGTATATGAAAGAGCATCGACTAGTTGATGTTCGACTGACAGAGCAAGAGCAATCGGGAACAGTACAAATCAAGAACGGTTGTGTTAAGTTAACCCCATGGGGCAATACATTGGCAACATTTAGCAAATACTTCAGAAATCATTTTTTGCCCAAGCAACGGTTATTAATGGGGCAGTATTCAAATGATTTAACCGATCCTTTCAGAAATGAAAATAAGACTGGTGCAGTAGATTATCTTTGCAAATAAAAAATATTGTGTAGATCATTTTATTTGGTCATTTTGATCGATTCGATCTGTATGCCCAGTCTGCGAGAGTCATTGCTGATCCCCCAGTTTTTTGGAATATAGCAACGCTGCAAAATTAATATCGCTTGATATTGATGGTCAGTGATTTGATGGTCTGCTGGTAAGTTAATCGTGATTATATTCTTATCATTTCCGGATAATTGAGTTTTGACTGATGAAATGACACCTAGGGAGGGATGTACAATTTGACTCAAAATCATAAGATTTGGATTCGGTTGCGCGGCCTTTATATTAATAACAATGGTTGAAGTATCTTTTTCAACGTTAAATTTAAATAAGCCAGACGTCCAACCGTCCGGAGTTAGAGATCTTTCCTTAACGCATTGATAATCTTCAGTAAAAGGAAATGTTTTAAAGGACTCTCGAACTTCTTTATATGCAAAATATAAAAAACAACATATCGTCGTTAAAAATATTACAAATTTTATGACTTTGTTTTTTGAGTTTGTATTGGTTGTGGTGTTTTCAGTCGTTTCCTGCCATGCATACATAAGAGAGACTAGGAAAGCACAAAGTATTAAATTTTCTCTCACCAACAGTGAATGAGAATAAATATTGCCTAAAAAAATACTGCATAAACCGATGAAAGCAGGAATAATTTGAGCCTTATTTTTTATGATTGTAATTGGATAAAAAATAAGTAAGCAAAAAAGTGAAAATCCAATCAGACCATTTTCAGCAAGAATTTGAATAAAATAATTATGCGAATTTTCACCATTCAGAGTCTGTGTTAGAAAGTAAGAATGGCTAAAATCAGGAATGGAAGAGAGGCGATAAAAATCGCCTTGCCCTAATCCCATTAATGGGAACTCTGCGAACATTCGAAACGCAGACAAAAAGATTTCAGGTCTAAATGCCATGCTGTAATTCAGAGCATAGAGATCTGCAAATCCAAGCTTGTGTGCTAGGAATGTAAAAATTAGTTTCCAAGCATATTGAAAGAAATAAAAACTTGCAAATAGCACCAAAATTCCGACGCCAAACCCTAAGAAAGTTTTCTTCAGATTTAGCGAGTGTCTGAATTGCAAAGTACAAAAAATAATAATTAAAAATAATATCGTTAGCGCAATACTTGATTTCGATTTACTGGCTAGCATTGCCAATAAAGATAGTGGCATGATTACAAAAAGAATCAGTTGTTTCAGGGTTTTGTTTTTTGAGTAAAACCAATAACCAAGAAGTCCGATTGCACCCATCATTAATACACCAGCGTAGGAATGAATATCTGGTTGAAAACCAACGGATGAAAAACCAGTCACATCATACCCGGACATTAACCTGTTACTTCGAAATTGAAGTTGTGAGGGCGTCAGTCCAATGCCAAATCTGTTTTGAATGAGTCCTACCACGGAAGAGATGAATAAACTAAAGATTAATGGAACAAAAACAAGATCATTGCGATTTTTTGAGGATTTAAGAACGGGTAGTGAAAAAACAAATGCTGCTATTGACGTTCCGTACGCCACCCAGTCAAATATGGGTCTGAAGTCATCGTGCCAGTCCAGACTTCTTATATCCGATAGAGAGTAAAGAAATCCATAATAATTTATTGGCGAAGCGGTTTGAGATAAATTTCTAAAGATGGCAAGGGCAACGGAGATTGTAATGAAGAGCAAGAGCAAAGCTGCCGGCCAAGGGAATGTTGCACTAAAGGATTTTTTTCGCTGCACAAAATGCTGATTAATAATGCAGCCTAAGACAAAGCCGCATATTAGATCTAATCCAGATGAGTCTTGGTGAAGAATTCGACCGTAGCCAGTATAGGCAAGTATTTGAAATGTCAGAGTGGGAAGTAAGGGCAATAAAAATACACAAGAAATTAAGCCTAGTCTTTTATTAAAGGAAGTAATGACAAAAGCAAATAAGAGAAGGAGTGTGGAAATGGTGATTCGAAATGGTGATTGCAGGGCCATTAAATTTGAATAGGCGTTGTAAATCACAACTGCCAAGGTTAAGAAAGAAATACTAAAACCGATCACAGAAAGCATTAAGCGAACAATATCCGTGAATGATCTAAATCGCGCAGTCATCAAATTGATTTCACTTTTTTTAAGTACTATAAATTTAATTTATACGAATAATAGCTGTTGCTTTAAGCGATTTTTGAATTATTCAATCAATGTGGCGAGTATAAACGCAGTCAAACGAGAGTGAGTGAATACCCAGAGGCTACAATCTCCATATGAATGATTTATCTATTGCATATATTATTTTTAATCGGCCACGGCACACTCGAGAAACTTTCGAGGCGATTCGGACTGCTCGACCTGCTCGTCTGTTTTTGATTGCCGATGGGCCTCGTCCTGGACATCCGACAGATGTCGAGCGCTGTGCGGCTGTAAGGGAAATAGTTGATTCTATTGACTGGCCTTGTGAGGTGCATCGCAATTTTGCTTCACAAAATCTTGGATTGAAAAATCGAATATCAAGCGGGTTAGATTGGGTGTTTGAGCATGTTGATCGTGCCATTATTCTTGAGGATGACTGCTTGCCGCACCCGGATTTTTTTACATTTTGTGCGGAAATGCTCGACCAATATGAAGATGATGAGCGAGTTTGGACTATTACAGGGAACAATTACCAAAATGGTAAAAAAAGAGGTAATGCTTCTTACTATTTTTCAAAATACGGGCATTGTTGGGGTTGGGCGACTTGGAAACGAGCCTGGTCGCAATTCGATGGCGATATCAGTTTCTGGCCAGAGTGGAAGCTCTCGGATGACTGGCGTCAAAAGACTCCAGATCCTTATGAACAAGCTTACTGGATTGATATTTTTGATCGCATTTACTTGAAAAAAATAGATTCCTGGGCTTACCCGTGGATGACCTGCCTTTGGTACCACGGTGGATTGACGGTTACACCCAGGGTCAATCTTGTGACAAATATTGGTATCGGTCCGGATGGAACGCATACGATTGCCGATGAGGATCAGCCTGGAACGCCCGTCAAGCCACTTGGGTTGATATCGCATCCAGCTGAGGTTGTTCAGAATCTAGCGGCCGATCAATATGTTTTTGACCATTTGCTTGGCGGACTTTATCAAAAATTCCCTCGCCGGTTGTTGAAATTTCCGATTCGAATTAAAAACAAGATTATTCGGATGCTGAAGGGCAAACCTTAAATTGTGGCTGTAATTACAAATTTAAAAATGACGCAAAGTCGCCATGTTGTTGTCATCCCGATCTATAAGCCAGATATGAGTGTGAGGGAGCTTTATTCGCTTCGAAGGACGATTGACATCCTTGCCGTTCACGATATCTATTTGGTTGGTCCCAAAAAAATGACTAATTTTTTTGAGTATCTCATTACCAAATACCGAGGCCGATTGCATTGCAAAACCTTCGAAAATCATTATTTCGCCAGTATTGATGGTTACAACAAGCTGATGCTTTCTGCATTGTTTTACCAGGTGTTCGCTTCTTATCGCTATATGTTGCTAGTTCAGACTGATGCTCTGGTTTTCAAAGATGAACTCGATGTATGGGCAGATAAAGGATATTCGTATATTGGTGCGCCGTGGTTTGAAGGTTTTACTAAGCCAACCGCTCCTTTAACCCTGACAACGGTTGGTAATGGGGGCTATTCATTACGTAATATTGGCGATTTTTTAAAAGTGCTATCCAAACCGCGTATTTTTAAAAATACTTTGATGCAAACTTGGCCAGGAAATATTATTTCCAATACTTATCGGTATCTGAAGGATTATCATTCATTCATATACCAAAATACTCAAATTAACTTAAAAGTTAATGAAGACGTATTTTGGGGATTATTTGTTTCTCCACAGTGCGACTTCTTCAAAGTACCCATGCCACAGGAAGCGATTGCATTTGCATTTGAAGCCCATCCCGAACTTTTGTATGAATTGAACGGCAAAAAATTGCCTTTTGGATGCCATGCTTGGGAAAGATATGGTGAAGAATTCTGGCTAAAGATCTTAAGCCAAAATGGATGTGATGTTGAGGCAATAAAATATCGATAAATCAATAGTTGAGGCAATAAAATATCGATAAATCAATAACCTACATTAAAAACATAAGCCTTAAAAGCATTTGAGCGTGTTATGATCATGGGGTTTTACCTTGAGGCATGACAACAGTGGTTTTTGCTATCCCACACCTTGCACTAACAACCGCGGGTATTGCGACTTTCGCGATTTGTCTGGGTATTGTGCTGACGAAAAGGTGGCACGGGCTTCATACCCTCGACTTTGAATCTGGCGTACAAAAAGTTCATGCTGAACCGACCCCGCGCATTGGTGGCTTAGCAATTCTGATTGGTCTGGCAGTCAGTTTGTTTTTTACGCCACACGAAGTCACGATGTTGTTCGGACCGATGCTTTTAGCTGCTTTGCCAGCATTTTTTGCTGGGGTCATTGAAGACATTACCAAACGAGGACGAGTGACCGAAAGACTACTTGCGACATTTTCAAGCGGTTTACTTGCCTGGTGGCTGACAGGCTACAGTCTGACTCGGATCGGTTTGTCTGGTATAGATACCTTACTGGTATTCTTGCCTGTATCAATTGTATTTACTGCTTTTGCTGTCGGCGGCGTGGCAAATGCTATCAACATCATTGATGGGTTCAATGGACTAGCTGGATCAACAATCTTGCTCTCTTTGGCAACGCTTAGTCTGATGTCCTATTTGTCAGGCGATGCGGAAATGGCCAAAATTTGTTTTATTGTTGGTGGAGCAACTTTTGGATTTTTACTGCTCAATTACCCATCTGGGAAAATATTCCTCGGAGACGGCGGGGCCTATTTGCTCGGCTTTTTACTTGGTTGGTTAGCTGTAATGGTGGCGATGCGTAATTCCGGAATTTCTCCTTGGGCGCCAATGCTTGCTTGTGGATATCCCATATTTGAAGTGCTCTTTTCGATGGCAAGACGAAAAGCAAGAACACTTCAGCTTGGTCGCCCAGACCGGTTGCATCTTCATAGTTTGGTATGGTCACGTGTGACGCGTAAATGGCTAATACACCAATCGTCAATTACGCAAAATGCTGCAGTTTGTCCTCTGATGATGCTATACGCAGCCATACCCTCTGCACTGTCACTGCTATTCAGAAAAAACACGGCCACCCTGATCGTTGCATTCATCGCATGCGGCTTGATTTATGCACTAGTTTACGCAAGACTAGTTCATTTTAAATGGGTGGTTCCAAAGCTGCGGCTTGCGAATTAGATGCTGGCTGTGCTATGACAGTTTCATGCAATTTGTACAAAAAACTTTTCAGTTATCTCAATCATGACTAACCATAACAGCATCCCCAAAATTTATGTTGCAGGACATCGTGGAATGGTGGGATCTGCAATAGTACGTCAGCTTATTGGGCATGGCCATGATCCAGAATTAATTATTGGACGTACCCACGCGGAGTTGGATTTAACAGATCAGGCTGCTGTCCGACAATTTTTTAATCAGGAAAAACCTGATCAGGTATATCTGGCTGCTGCAAAGGTTGGTGGCATTCACGCAAACAATGCCTACCCCGCTGAATTTATATACGACAACCTAATGGTTCAGGCAAATGTAATTGATGCAGCGTTTAGAAGCGGTGTAAAAAAATTACTATTTCTTGGAAGTAGCTGCATTTATCCGAAACTCGCGCCGCAACCTATGGCAGAAAGTGCACTGCTGACTGGATTTCTTGAGCCAACCAATGAACCCTATGCCGTTGCAAAAATTGCAGGTATTAAAATCTGTGAAAGTTACAATCGCCAATATGGCACAGAATATGGTGTCGATTATCGCAGCGTCATGCCAACCAATCTTTATGGACCGGGTGACAACTATCATCCTGAAAATTCGCATGTAATCCCTGCACTGATCCGTCGATTTCACGAAGCAAAAGTATCTAAAGCGCCAGTCGTTACTATCTGGGGCTCTGGAAAACCGTTCAGGGAATTTTTGTATGTAGATGATATGGCTTCGGCAAGTGTTCATGTGATGAACCTTCCGAAAGATATTTACGATCGGCATACAAGTCCGATGCAAAGCCATATCAATGTGGGCTTTGGTTCAGATATTACGATTGCCGAATTGGCGCATACAGTCGGGAAGGTTATTGGCTATCCTGGGCAAATCACATTCGATACGAGTAAGCCGGATGGCACACCGCGCAAATTGATGGATAGCAGCCGTTTGAATGCGTTGGGCTGGAAAGCAACGGTTGAGCTAGAGACTGGATTGAGTGTGGCATATCAGGATTTTCTGACTCGTAATGCGTAAGTCTGACACTTGCGCAAACAGAATACTCGATGACAACTACTCCCATTGCTTACATCATATTTAATCGACCGCGTCATACGCGCGAAACTTTTGCGATTATCCGCGCGCAACGCCCATCAAAATTATTGATCATTGCAGATGGTCCGAGAGAGGGGCATCCCACCGATGCCGAACGTTGTCGCGAGACAAGGGAAATAGTCGAGAAGATTGATTGGCCGTGCGAAGTCCTGCGCAACTATGCAGACAAAAATATGGGGTGCAAGCTTCGGGTCAGTAGTGGTCTGGACTGGGTGTTTGAGCAGGTTGAACGCGCCATCGTTCTTGAGGATGATTGCGTGCCCAACGACGACTTCTTTCCTTATTGCGATGCGCTGCTGGATCGCTATGCCGAGGATTCTCGCGTGTGGGTCATTACTGGCAATAACTTCCAAAATGGGAAAAAACGCGGGGAAGCCGCGTATTATTTTTCAAAATATAACCATTGCTGGGGTTGGGCCACCTGGCGTCGTTGTTGGCAAAACTATCGTGTCGATATTCCCTTCTGGCCTGAATGGAAGAAGTCGCATGACTGGCGTCTCAAGACACCTGATCCGGTCGAACGTAAAGTATGGACTGATCTTCTGGATCGCTTAGCACGTGGTGAGATCGACACCTGGGATTATCAATGGACTGCGTGTGTTTGGTATTACGGTGGCTTAACCGCCACGCCTAATGTCAATCTCGTGACGAATATTGGCTTTGGCCCCGATGCGACGCACACGGTATCGACTGGTGATGAAGAGGGGATGCCTGTTCAGCCGCTTGGTCCGCTCACGCACCCAGTCTCGATTCGGCAGGATACTGTGGCTGACCGCCATGTTTTTAATCAGAACTTTGGCGGACGTCATCATCCCGACAGAATGCGTAGCCGACTCAGACGTCGCCGAGACCAATTATTGAGATCACCGCAATGGCTGCTCAAAAAAATTCGACTGGCAATGCAAAAAATTTTAGGGCGATGGAGCTGATATGTGCGGGATCCTTGGGATCATCCATCGCCAGGCCGCAACGCGAGCGCCTTTAACCGAACGCGATTTATCCAGGCTCTCGCATAGGGGACCGGACGGCACGGGTGTTTATACAAACGATCACGTGCAATTTGGTCACGCGAGATTATCGATTATTGATTTGACGCAGGCCGGGCACCAGCCGATGTTGAGTCAGGATGGTCGCTTCGTTGTGACTTATAACGGTGAGATTTACAACCATCTTGAGTTGCGCGCAGAACTTGAGTCGCTAGGTGAAACTTTCACAAGCCACTCCGATACAGAAGTATTGCTCAGTGCCTATAAAGTCTGGGGGCAGAAGTGTGTCGACAGATTCAGGGGGATGTTCGCCTTTGTGATCTGGGACCATCAGACTCAGACAGCATTCTTGGGCCGGGACCGGTGCGGAGAAAAGCCGCTTTTCTATCATTTCAATCAACAAAGACTGGTGTTCGGGTCGGAGTTAAAAGCGTTAATACCTTTGCTTGATCAGCGTCCCGAGTTGGATTCGTCAGCGATTGATATGTATCTGCACTATCAGTATGTGCCTGAGCCCTATACCTTATTGAAGGGTGTGCATAAGTTGGCTGCGGGCCATACGATGCTGCTTGAGGTTGGACATTGGCAGGCTGAGCCTGTTCGATACTGGTCAGTCGAGACCGCAGCACAACAGATGCCAGACTCGCTAGTGCTTGAAAAATCAAATCGCATTCAGCCAAAAGATGCGGATCAGCAAGCGATCCTGACTTTG
Source organism: Sheuella amnicola (assembly GCF_010499255.1). Taxonomy (GTDB): domain Bacteria; phylum Pseudomonadota; class Gammaproteobacteria; order Burkholderiales; family Burkholderiaceae_B; genus Zwartia; species Zwartia amnicola. The sequence continues at coordinate 320,226 of NZ_JAAGRN010000005.1, read as the reverse complement.
ATCCGCGATGGCATTGAAGATGCGGTCAAGATGACGTTGCGATCCGACGTCCCGGTCGGTATTGCGCTCTCGGGTGGTGTCGATTCAGGTGCGATCGCCGTATTTGCGCAGAAAAACTATTCTGAACCTATGCATGCTTTTTGTGTTGGCTACCCTGGGCGACCACCCTACGATGAAAGAGAACAGGCGCGCGCCTTAGCCGAATCGCTAGGGATGATTGTTCACGAGGTTGAATTGCCTGTGGATAGTTTCGTTGAGTTCTTTCCAGAACTTGTCGGCATTATGGATGAGCCAATCGCCGACCCAGCTGCTTTTGGACACTATTCAGTTCCGCGCGCTGCCGCTGACCAAGGTGTCAAAGTCATGCTGTCGGGGATTGGTGGTGATGAAGTTTTTTGGGGGTACCCCTATGTGACGCAAGCGGTTCAGATGAACCAGCGCGTAATGGATCATCCCAGCATCAAACAAATTGCGAACTGGCTCGGTTCGGCGAGCGCACAAAAATTTCTGGTGAAAGTGTCACATTATCCGCACGCTCATCCTGAAATCCGGCGCTGGGCAGGCATTTTGCAAAAGCTTGGGGACACGCATCAGCCGCACGATCAGTTGATGTACTACATGCTGCATCCTGAGTTTGATGGTCCTTTCGAACTTAAAAAGGCCGTGTATGGTTCTGCGATGCAGGTACTCAATCCCTTTAACCCTTTCAAGCCAACAGCGATTGGCTTGCGGTCGCGTGAAAAGGTTCCCGCAGCAGTCATTCGCATGTTGTTTGAGACTTGGTTGACTTCCAATTGTTTGTCTCTGGGGGATCGTGTCAGTATGGCTGTCGGGGTTGAGACGCGCGTTCCTTTTTTGGATGTGCACTTAATTGAGCTTGTGATGGACTTGCGCAAAACGCATCCCGACCACAAATTAAGTCAAAAAGCATGGTTGAGGGCTGCGTTAAAAGGCGTCGTGCCTGATGAAGTGCTAGCGAGGCCAAAGGCGGGTTTCCAGCCCCCTGTGCGAGAGTGGCTCTCTGGCGTCGTCTCTCGCTATGGACATGTCTTGCGTCATGGTCAGCTGGTGTCCGCAGGCATTCTAGATGCCGCGAAAGTTGATTTCCTGTGTACTGAGTTGCCCAAGCGGGGATGGACGGAACTATTCTTTACTTACAAGTTGGTTTTGCTTGAGTTCTGGTATCAGAAGGTTGTCGCCGCATGAAGCCATCCGGTCCGTGCATTCTCGTTTACAACCCGATTTCCGGACATGGTCATCTTGACTCATGGAACGCCTTGTTCGTTTCATTCTTGCTTCAGGAGGGCTGGCGCGTCATTGCGCTCACTCCCGATGTAGATGATTTGCGAGTGCGTTTAACAGACAAAGGTTTGGCGGCTTGCTCTTCATTGCAGATTCTTCCGTGGGACGCGTTACGTAGATCATTTGTGCAGAGGATACTTGGGCGCGTGAAGCGGCTTTTTAAGCAGCAAAAGACACTCAGCCAGGATGATCCTGAAGCGAATTATCTGAAGCCTCTTGAGTTTGCGCTGCGAGTGAAAAAGGCACTAAAACAGACAAAGTGGCAGCCTGAGGTTGTCTTCAACATGTACATGGATTTGTACAGAACGGATGCGACGAGTTGGCAAGCGTTTGATGCCATCTGCCAACTTCCTTGGTCTGGAATTCGATTTGTGCCAAGGCAAGATCCGACAGAGGCCTACTACCGAAGCCCTTCTCTGTTCGGGATGTGTTTTCTTGACGAAAGTATTTGCGAGCAATACCGCGCAAGCCTGCCGAAAAAGACGTTTGAATATTTACCGGATATCACTGAGTCAGCATTGCCTTCGCAACCAAGCGATATCGCACAAAAAATCAAAGCGCTTGCGAAAGGTCGAAAAACCGTTTTTCTTGGTGGAACGATTGGCGGCGGAAAAAATCTTGCTCGCTGGTATGCATTAATTCAGCGCGCGGACCCGGCGAAATGGTTTTTTTTGCAGATTGGCGAAGTACACCTGAACAGCCTGACGCCAGAAGATATCGCTGCTCGTCAGCGCGTCATGCAGGATATGCCAGAAAATCTGTTTATCCATCCCGCATATTTACCCGACGAAAAAACCTTTAATGAAATCATTCAATTGTCGGACGTGTTGTTTGCGGTCTATCGCAATTTTAGAATCAGTAGCAATATGCCGGGGAAAGCGGCCGCATTTGACCGACCGATTCTGGTTGCAAAAGATTATTTAATGGGCCAGCGTGTGACTTCCTATGGAATTGGGCTTGCAGTACCGGAAGACGATGTCGCGCAAATGCAGGCAGCTCTCGAGATGCTCGTCCGCGATGAACAAATCGCGCAGATGCGTGATCGCTTCCGATCCTATCGAAATGATTTTAGTATTGAGGCGCTTCAGCACCGGTTTGTGAATTATCTAAAGAATGGTTTGAACCAGCGCGTCGAGGATCGTTCATGAAAGTCACCCAGCTTTCGACTGATGATTTCAGCGGCGGTGCGTCGCGTGCGGCATATCGTCTGCATGTTGCGTGTTCTCTGACAGACGTTGAAAGCACGATGCGCGTGCTGAGGCATCAAACTGCAAATGATCGAGTGGTCGCGGGACGTGCGCCGCGTAGTCTAGAAGAGAAAATAAAAAATCGCCTGCAAACGAAGTGGCGTGAATATTCGACGCGCAGCTTTAAAACTGATAATCCGATTATGCACTCCTTCGGACAAGTCAGCGCAGGTTTAGTCCAAGAGCTCAATCAAAGTCAGGCTGATGTGCTGAATCTGCACTGGATTGTGAACTTTCTTTCGATTCAAGATATTGGTAAGCTGACCAAGCCTCTTGTCTGGACGCTGCACGATATGTGGGCTTTTTGTGGCGGTGAGCATGTTGCGCCGGACGAGCCGACATCGCGCTTTCGCCAAGGATATTTAGCCGGAAATCGACCCGCAGGTGAAGCCGGTCCGGATTTGAATCGACAGGCATGGGAATTGAAGCGTGCGGCTTGGGCGCAGCAGAAGTTTCAGTTGGTGACACCAGGCCACTGGATGGCTGGTTGTGTCCGAGACAGTGTCTTGTTTCAAGAGACACCAGTGCATGTAATTCCTAATCCCTTAGAAATGCAGCATCTATGGCGCCCTTACCCCAAGGCCTTTGCGCGTGCTTCGCTTGGTCTGGATCCAAACAAAAAATATGTACTGTCGGGATCGGCAGGAGGTATGCCGCATCTGAAAGGTGAAGATTTGCTCAAGCGTGCGATGGAAAAAATCGCGTACGAACAGTCTCAGAAAGATCGAAAGCCTGCAGAAAATCCGTCTGAGCAAATTGAACTATTGATTTTTGGTCAATATCAACCTGCAGGTGTCGAACCATGGCCCTGTCCCGTACATTGGCTTGGTCCCGTGCGCGATGATCACATCATGGCACTGATTTATTCGGCGGCCGATGTCATGGCGGTGCCGTCAAGGCAGGATAACTTACCCAATACGGCAGTGGAAGCAAATGCCTGCGGTACACCGGTCGCCGCTTTTAATATTGGTGGCTTGCCTGATATTGTGCAGCAACAGAAAAATGGCTGGCTAGCTCCCGCCTTCGATACGGATCAGCTTGCTCAAGGCATCTTGTGGTTGCTTGAAGATCAAGAGCGTTGGCAATCACTGTCTCAGTCATCCAGGCAACTCGCGTTAGACCGTTATTCGCCAGAGGTGATCGTTGCGCAATATCTGAATGTTTATGAAGCGGCGCGTCAGCAGTCTGGCAAAGTAAGCACGAGTCGCAAATAAAAATGAAACAACTGATCGTTTTTAACCCAATATCAAACGAAGGGCATCTTGACTCTTGGCATGCCATGTTTATCGATTTACTGCTTCAAGCGGGTTGCTCTGTCATCGCCGTAACAAACGATCCTAAGGGGCTTGAGCAAAAGCTGGCTCAAAAAAAATGTTCTATGAAAGGCTTGACCGTACTTGGTATCGAGAACAAGCCTCTGAGCCTACGGTCACGATTGCGGCAACTCTGGCAAAGATGGAATGCGTATTGTGATGCAAGACGCTTTCAGCAAAGCCAAAAGGGCGAATTATTGCCGTTATGGTTGCTCAAGGTTGTTCAGCGTATTTTTGAGTTATTGCATCAAATCTACTCGGGAAAAAATAGCGGACCCCAAGCCGTTATCATGAGCAATCCGCCCTCGAGCGCAACACATTTGGATCCACAGCTGTTTTGTCATCGCGTCAATCAACTGATTGAACAATATCCTGACAACATTGCCGGGGTGTTGAACATGTATGTGGATGCGTATTCGCCAGACCTCACAAGTTGGCGGAACTTTAGTCTCAAAGACAACCTGCCCTGGATGGGGTTATGCATCACGCCTCGTACTGAGCCTGTTGAGGCCTATTATCAGTTGCAAAATTACAAAGGCACCTTGTTTTTGGATGAGGCGGTTCGTCTTCAATATCAGCAAAGGATGCCAGGACGAAACTTTGAATTTTTACCTGACATCACCGAGACAGCCCTTCCTGAAAAGGCGAGTGCTCTCGCAGAGCAGATTAAACGTCGCGCGCGAGGCAGAAAGATCGTTTTTCTGGGCGGATCGATTGGCAAGCAAAAAAATCTTGCTCGCTGGCTTGAATTGGTTGCACTAGCGGATGCTGACAAATGGTTTTTTGTACAAATCGGACGGATCAATAAAAACAATCTGATGACAGAAGATGATGAGGCGTTGAGCAGAGTTCAGGCCCAATTCCCTGAAAATCTGCTTATCTGGTCAGAGTATCTGCCCGATGAACGGTCGTTTAATGAGATTATTTTTCTGTCTGATGTGATCTATGCTGTTTATCGTGACTTTGGTCGTAGTAGCAACATGCTGTCTAAGGCCGCTTATTTTGAAAAAACGATTCTTGTGACTGAAGACACCTTAATGGCGACCAGAGTGCAACAATATGGAATTGGGCTTGCAGTAAAACAAGATGATCCACGCTCAATGCTCAAAGGACTTGAAGCGCTCGAGCATTTGCCAGATCTTGCGAACAATTTTGAAGCCTATCGTCAGGACGTCAGCCCGCGAGCTGTTCAGGACAGATTGGTATCTTTTATTCAGAAATGCATCACAGCTGAAGCGAATCAAAAATAACGAGGCCGTATGCCGGATTTCAAGCTCAACACGCCAGTTGCCCTACTGATTTTTAATCGACCCGATACGACTCAACGCGTGTTTGATGCGATCGCTCAGGCCAAACCGCCCAAATTACTGGTGGTGGCTGACGGTCCGCGCGACAACCGGCCAGGAGAGGCTGAGAAATGCGCACAGACTCGCGCCATCATTCAAAAGGTAGATTGGGAGTGTGAGGTCATCACACATTTCGCGACGACCAATATGGGTTGCAAAATGCGTGTATCAAGTGGAATCGACTGGATTTTTGAGCAAGTCGAAGAAGCCATCATTCTCGAAGACGACTGCTTGCCTGAACACAGTTTTTTCAGATTTTGTGAAGAAATGCTGACGCGATATCGTGATAACGAGCGAGTCGGAATGGTGTCGGGAGGCAATCTCCAGTTTGGCAGGACGCGGGGCACGGGGAGTTATTACTTTTCGCGGTATACCCATATTTGGGGTTGGGCGACCTGGCGTCGTGCGTGGCAACGCTATGACCGCGAAATGAAGCTGTGGCCAACCTTTCGAGAGCAAGGTTGGCTAGAGGCTTTTTTTAATAAACCAGGCGAGCAGGCTTACTGGCGCCATTCTTTCAATGCCGTTCATGATGGATCCTTAGATACCTGGGATTGCCAGTGGACATTTGCCGCACTGATTAATGGCATGCTGCAAATCGTACCGAATGTGAATCTGATTTCAAATATTGGTTTCGGTCCCGGCGCGACGCATACACATGCAATCGGAATACACGCCAATATGCCGACGCAGGCGATGCAGTTTCCGTTGGTCCATCCCGATTTTGTTTTGCCAGATCCTAATGGGGATCAGTTTATTTCGGATGATCAGATCGCACCCTCCTTCGTTGAAAGGCAATTGCGCAAACTCAGAAAGTTACTGAAAAGATAACTGCAATGCGTATTGCATACGATCACCAGGCATTTTGTCTTCAAAAAACGGGAGGAATCTCTCGCTATTTTTGTCGTCTCGCAGAAGAGCTTGCTTTGACACAGCAAGTGGGGATCTTTGCGCCTTTCTATCGTAATCAGTATTTAAAAGCGCTGTCTAAAGCTTTAGTGCACGGTTATCCCGTCAACGACTATCCTCCTAAGATTGCAGGCTTGTTCGTTGGTGCGAATGCGATGCTGTCGAGTCCATTGATGCGCGCTTGGCAGCCGGACGTCGTTCATGAGACTTACTTTTCGTTCAAGGCAACGGGTCCGGCGCCTTTAGTCTCTGGGGCTAAAGCAGCGTGTCCGCGTGTTGTTACTGTTTTTGACATGATTAGCGAACTTGAACTGGAAGCAAAAAAAGAAGCAGCGACTGACTTAGAAGTAAGCGCTAAATTCGCAGCAGTTAGTCGGGCGGATCATGTGATTTGTATTTCAGAACACACCAGACAGGATTTGTTGCGATTATTTAATATACCTAAACAAAAAACCTCTGTGATCCACCTTGGATGTGATGTGCCACAGTTTGCTCAGACAAATCCTGTGGCGGTCCAAAATCATCCTCGTCCGTATTTACTCTATGTAGGTTTGCGAGGTGGATATAAGAATTTCGCACGACTGGTCAAGGCTATCGCGGCTTCTTCTCAAATCAGACATGAATTTGATTTGATTGCCTTCGGAGGCGATGCTTTTTCAGAACAAGAGCAAGCACTGATTCAGCAGCTTGGTTTTGCTCCGTCGCAGATCAGGCAACAGGCAGGAAGCGATCAGGAATTAAGCCGGCTTTATTCAGAAGCGGCCGCGTTTGTTTATCCTTCAACTTATGAGGGCTTTGGTTTGCCACCACTCGAGGCGATGGCGCACAATTGTCCTGTGGTGAGCAGTCATCGCAGTTCAATGCCGGAGGTGATCGGTTCAGCAGCAGAATTTTTTGATCCTGAAAGCATCGATGCAATGACCTTCGCACTTGAGCGGGTGCTTTTTTCAACGGAACGTGCGGATGAGTTGCGTCAAAAAGGACAGGCCAGACTGAAAGAGTTCACCTGGCAGCGCTGCGCGCAAGAAACCTTGCGTGTCTATAAAGAGTTGATTTTTTCAAGCGGTACGGATTGAACAGATGAAAGTCCTTTATCTTTACACCGAAGTGATGGGCTATAACTTGCCGATTTTTGAACGGCTTGTTTCGCACTACGACGCATCTGTCGATGTCGTGCACTGGAATCAGAACAAATTGACCCCCTTTGTACCTGACCCCGCATCCGGTGTGAAATATCATGAACGCTCGTCCTTCACGCAGCAGGGATTGCTGGATTTTGCAGAATCGTTATCACCCGATTTAGTTTATGTGTCGGGCTGGATGGACAAGGGTTATTTACCGGTCATTCAAAAGTTAAAAGCGCTGGGGACGCCCATCGTTGTCGGACTGGATACGCAGTGGACCGGCTCATTACGGCAGCAGATTGGTTCGCGCCTGATCAAATGGATTTATAAAAAACGCTATTTTTCGTATGCTTTAGTACCAGGTCCGATGCAGTATGAATATGCTGCTCGCATTGGTTTTAGCAAAAATGAGATTTTATGTAACTTGCTCTCCGGGAATTCACGTTTGTTTAAGCATGCGGCCGAAAGTTTGCAGCATGACAAGCAAGTCAACTACCCGAAGAATTTTTTATATGTTGGACGTTTCGCTCAGACTAAAGGGATTGATATCCTGCTTGAGGCTTTTACACTTTATCGCACGCAATACCGTGGTGACTGGACGTTGACCTGTATTGGTAACGGTCCAATGGCAAATTTGCTTGAAAGTGCGCAACAGCAAAATCCGGAAGCAATCACGTTAAAAGCGTTTTCATCACAAGCCGACTTGGTTGAACAGGCTCAGAACGCGGGTGCTTTTGTTTTGCCCAGTCGAGAAGATCCCTGGGGAGTGGTTGTGCATGAGTTTGCGACCGCGGGGCTGCCTTTGATCTTGTCTGAATTTGTTGGCGCCCGTCCTCAGTTCTTGATTGATGGACTGAATGGCTACACGTTTCATCAGAACTCACCCGAGCAACTCGCCTTGCACATGCACCAGATTGCAACGATTACGACGGAGCAACTTCTAGAGATGGGGCGGGTGAGCGCCAAGTTAGGTGCTCACATTAATCCAGAGATCAGTGCCGCGAGTTTGATGGCTGCGCAAAACAGGGCAGGACTGAATGGTTAAGTTAAAGGTCGCCGTCGATGCCTCGCGCGTCCGGTCGGGCGGAGGTGTTGCACACCTGATTGGCATTCTCGATCTAGAGCGGATCGATCTCTTCGGAATCGCAGAGATTCATTTGTGGTCCTACCAAAAGCTGTTGGACGCGGTTCCCGATAAGCCTTGGCTGATTAAGCATCATCCGCCTGAAACAGAGGCCTCTTTGCCGCGCCAATTGCTCTGGCAGGCGATCCAGCTTGAAAAAGAAATCAAGCAGGCTGGTTGCCAGATTCTTTTTTCTGCTGATGCCAGTACGGTTTGTCGGTTTAGTCCGATGGTTGCGCTCAGCCAGAACATGCTTCCCTACGAAGAAGGGATTATGCCTTTGTACGGATTTTCTAAAGATCGCTTGCGACAGGCCTTCATTCTTGAAGTTCAGAAGCGCGCTTTTAAGTTCGCTGATGCCTCGATTTTTCTGACCCAGCATGCCGCGACCCGAATTCAGCTCTACAGCGGGAATCTTCCCGCCTATACAGTGATCCCACACGGTGTTGGCGAGGTTTTCAAGCAATCACCCGTGACCAGCACGTGGCCTGAGCAGAACCAGCGACCGATTCACTGCCTGTATGTTTCGCCAATTCTTGAGTACAAGCATCAGTGGGTGGTTGTTCAGGCGATCAAGCGTCTGCGCGATCAAGGTCTGGACGTGACGTTGACCTTGCTCGGTGGTGGGGGGCTGCGTGCCCGTCAGCGCCTGGCCAGACAAATTGAAATTTCAGATCCCGATCATCAGTTTGTTGAGGTCCTTGAGTTTTTGCCGCACGAAGAAATTCCCCGAAGGATTGCTGCGGCAGATATTTTTATCTTCGCTTCTGGTTGCGAAACCTTTGGAATATCACTACTTGAAGCGATGGCTGTTGGAGTGCCGATTGCTTGCTCCAACCAAAGTAGTCTGCCCGAAACTTTGCAGGATGGCGGCGAGTATTTCAATCCAAGGGACGATGCTTCAATCGCACAGGCGCTTAAGACGCTGATTGATGACCCAGCCAAGCGTGCGCATTTAGCCGCTCGTGCCAGAAAGCTGTCAGAATCTTATTCCTGGTCGCGTTGCGCGAGCGAGACTTGGCGCTATATCGTACAAACCTATCAGCGTGTTTCACGCGTCAATCAATGAAAATCTCGATCGTTACTATTTCCTTTAATCAGCAGCAATACTTGCCTGCTTGCATTGAGTCCATTTTGTCTCAGACAGATTGCGAGCTCGAATACATTGTGGTTGATCCAGGTAGCACGGATGATAGTCGTCAAATTATCGAATCTTACGGCGACCGGATCGTCAGAGTGTTTGAGCGTGATGCCGGTCCTGCGGATGGTTTGAATAGAGGATTTGCGCGAGCAACGGGTGATATCTACGGTTTCATTAATTCAGATGATTATCTCTTGCCGGGGGCATTAAAAACGGTCACGCAATTTTTTACCAAGCATGGCAACAATGTTTTTGTGACAGGGCAGGGGTATACCGAGAACGAGCATGGCGTTAGAACGCCTATTCATCCCAACAGGCTGACGTCATCAAACATGCTTCATCGTTCTGGCGTCGTCTTTCAGCAGTCGACGTTTTTCCCCGCTGAGTTGTATAAAAAAGCCGGTGGCTTTAATGATCAAAACAGTACTTGCTGGGATTACGAGTTGTTCTTGAGATTTTTGTTGCAAGGCGCCACACATCAGGTGATTGAACAAGAACTTGCCGTGTTCAGGCTCTATCAAGGGTCGATTTCAGGTTCAGGGCGACTTGAAGAGCGTTATTACAAAGAGCTGGATCAGCTTTTTGAAGAAAGCCTCGGTCGTAAGCGCAATACGCTTGATAAATTGCTGACGCAATACCAGCGGATTCAACGTGTCTTGGGCCGGCGCTTATTCGGCTAAGCGATTGGGTGCTTGGTTGGCGCAATCTTTTGCGGGGCGCTTGGGGTTAGACAACGCTAGCGCGCGGGCCAATTCAGTGATCATGATGGACTGATGTCTAAATTTGACGTGAATCAGCAAAATCAGAATGATCCCGGCGATAAAGCAGAAATAAAGCAGCAGGTCCGTGCCGCGTCCGACGCCAAGCATATTGGCGATCACAATCGTTTCTTCAGGAAAGAAAACAAAGAAAATCGCAGCCAGTGAAATCACCAGCAGAAGCAAAGCCATCATATTGCCCTGGGCCATGACGCGATATGCGTAAAACGCCACACAAAGCAGCGCGATAACCATCAAGATAGAGATCATTTGCTGATTCGTCCGAACAAAAGGTCAATCAGGATATTGATTGCATTTGAAATTTTCTGTCCCTTTGCAATCGAATAGTCGGTATAAAGGATTTGTACGGGGTATTCTTTGTAGCGTAATTTGAGTGCTTTGATCTGGGAAATGATTTCCGAGGCATGCGCCATCCGGTTTTGAGTAATCCTGAGTTTTTTTGCTGCGCTGCGGGAGATGGCCCTTAGGCCGTTGTGCGCATCCGTCACCGGGACACCTGAGGAAAATCGGGTAAATAAGGCGGCGAGTTTGAGAGTCAGGCGCTTGGCTTTGGGCATCGTAGTGGACTCGATCCCCAAGAAGCGGCTGCCGCAGACAATATCTGCCTCATTCTGAGCGACGGCTCTGGCAAGTGTTAATGCATCTTCGATGCGGTGCTGTCCATCGGCATCGAAGGTGATAATAATATCCGCGCCGGATTGCAAGGCAAAGTCGATTCCGGTCTGAATCGCCGCGCCTTGTCCCAGATTAATTGGGTGGCAGACAACTGTGGCGCCCGCTTCGCAGGCTAAAGTAGCGGTTGAGTCACTAGAACCGTCATCGACCACCACAATATTCGGAAAAGTGGCGCCTGATAGTTTGATCACTTCCGTGATCATGCCGCCTTCGTTGAAGGCAGCGATGACCAGCCAGACTTTGGATATGTCCATTCGAAGTGTGCTTTTATAAGGTGCTTTGCAGAGTGAACCTGATTCGATGCGATTTTAACAAACAACCTAGAGGTCAGACTTCTAAATGATTTGGAAACTAGCTTTACTGAGCGCCTCTACGCTGGGCTATGTTCTGTTTTTAACGTTGCGTTGCGGTCAGCGTGCATTGGTTGCCCCATTTTTGACTTTTTGTCTGATCGTCGTTGGCTTATATGGTTTTGCCCTATTTGGTCAGCTTGCGTTAGGCGTGCAGTTTGTCTCTGGCGCCGGACTTGTTTTGGGGATCTATGCCGTTATTACCGGTAAAGATGAGCTCGCAGCACGGTTCAGCATCAAAAAAACTTGGCTGTACTTGCTTTTTTTGGTGCCTTTTGTCCTGTTGTTTCAGGCTATCGCAAATGATTTCATGTTTTTGATTTGGGATGAGCTGTCATTTTGGGCCAGAAGTCAGCGCTTGATCTTTGATTCAAATGCCTTGATTCAGGCCCAATCGCCGATTAGCTTTAAAAACTATCCACCCGGGCAGCAACTATTCCAGTACTACGTGACCGTGATGGCAGGCTGGTCCGAAAAAAAGATACTGTTTGCGCAGAATCTCTTTATTTTGAGTGGAGTGCTTGCAGTAGTTGCGACCGTTGTTAAAAAAGAAGGTCCGGCGTTATTGACCTTTGTCGCCGCGCTGACGTTGATTTATTTCTTTCATGCCGACTACGTCACGATTTATTCAGACTCACTCGTTGCGATCTTTTTTGCGGTAGGGCTAGCTTTAGCAGCCAAAGAAAGCGAGTCATCTCAGGATGATCTGAGCTTGCTGCTTGTTTTGAGTGCTTTTGTACTGATCAAAGAAGTTGCCGTCATTTTTACAGCCATTGTCTTAGCTGTTTACGTACTGAAGCGGTTACTTAGTCAAAAACAGCCGCTGCACTCTTTTTGGTCGCGCTTGAAGACGACAAGCGTCGCTGTTGTCGTGATTACCTTGCCGATCGTATTTGTTTGGCTCTCCTGGCGCTGGTATGTGAACACCTTGGCGATTGAGCCCAATGGGATGCCGGCCTTGAGTCTCAGTAGTTACGGGCAAGAAGCCTTGCGTCCCAGACTCGAAAAAACAGTCGCCAAGCTTTTGGAGGCGCTCAAACAACCTGGCTATTTTGAGTCCCGCCCGGTGGCGTTGGGCGTCAAACTTTCTTTGATTCAGTTGTTTGCCTGGCTGACGGCCTTAGGCGTCCTTCTGATTGCCTGGACACCGCATGGTCAGCGCCGAAAGGAATTGCTCGTACTTTTGACGATCGTGACAGGGGCGTTGGCTTACCATGTGTTTCTCTTGTGGACCTATCTGGTCTATTTTACGGAGTACGAAGGGGTCAGGTTAGCTTCTTTTGAGCGCTATTCGTGGACGTACATGCTCGCCTGGGCCCTATTGTTGGTATGTCAGCTTGGCAGATGCCGTGCACAAACAACAGGTCCCATGCAGTGGATTGCGCCTGCACTACTGGTCGCAGTATCGCTCTATTTGGTACCTGGCAAGTTTTACGCTGATTTAAAAAGCATACAGTCTGAGCCCAATGCCTTAGCGCAGAAGAAAAAGGCAATCGCCCTAGCTGAACAAGTAAAAAAGCACATTAAAACCGGCGAAAAGGTCTATTTCATTGCACAGAACACAAATGGCTACGAAAAGCACATGTTCGATTACGCCATGATTCCGTTTTTACCGAATAATTGTTGGTCAGTCGGGGCGAAATACAGCGAAGCAGACGTCTGGTCCTGCAATCAGCCGCTCGAACAGTTAATCAAGGGCTATGCTTATCTTGCAATTTATAATGCCGATCAGCGCTTTTGGAATGACAATGCTGGCTTGTTTCCGGTAAATACGCAAAATAGTCAGCAAGGCGTCTACAAAATCATTTCACGAGATGGCAAGGTTGTCACTCTTGAATCTGTTAATTAAATCCTGCCGAAAATAAATACCCGATGAATAAACTGATCAACCTGCTTAAGGCCTGCCTACCGACGTTATTCGTCACGTTTGTTTTATTTGGTTTTGCAGAGATCGTTGCTCGCTTAGTGTTTCCCGAGTTTGAGGGGCAAGTTCATTCGGCCAGTAAGACGCTCGGTAAAAACTTTTATCTGACAGAAAATCCGCCGATCAGAATCCCTACCAAAAACTACGCCTTAAAAATTGAAAAGCCTCTGGTCATTATTCTGGGCGATTCAATATCCCATGGTTACGGGATGGCTTATGAGGATATCTACTGGGTTCGCCTGCAACAGATGTTGAAGCTTGAGCAAGGTCAGCAGGCTCCAGAGTTTCTATCTCTCTCTTACTACGGTAATAATTTGCAGGATTCAGTCGGTCAGATAGAAAAATATTTAAAGCAGCATGAAAAGCTTGAACTGAAAGAAATCATTTATCAATTCAACTTCAATGATGTCGTGCCAGAAGTCTATGGCCGCCAGGGACTGCATCAGGCGCAACAGCCCCCCAAAAATGAGACTACTCCGGTTGCGAAATCGGATAGCGCTGCAACCACGGTGACCTCAACGAATGCGGATGCGGCGGCATCTCACACGTCGGAGAAGGCCCGCTTTTTATCATCAGTTCGTGCGGAATACATGAATTATTCGGTATTTCTGCGCGTGGCTCAGCACTATGCGGGCAAAATGACACGTAAAACGTCGGGCGACTGCATGGCACGGGATTTAAACGCTCTTGGTCCTTATACATGGACGTACGGAAGCAAAAAATACGCTGAAGAAAGTCAGTTGTTGTGGAAGAATTTCAGAACAGCGCTCGAAGAGCTGAAAGGTGTCGCCGATGCAAAGGGAGCGAAGCTCAGCATTGTGATCTCGCCGCTTTTATTTGATATTGATCGCAAGGGGTATCACCCGCAATACAACTATCTGAACTATGACTTTAGTTGTGCAACCATTGATCCAAGAGCCAAGCTTGCAGAGTTTGCCCAAAGCCTGGGTGTGGAGTTGATCGATCCAACGGAATATATGCGGTCATCGTTTGAGGCTCGTATCGCAGAAGGTAACTTCACCCCGTATTTTCTGACTGCCGATGAAAATCATATTACGCCTGTCGCCGCGTCAATGATGGCCGAGTATCTGTTCACGAATACTCTAAAGAGCCGTCAGCAAAACAATCGACCGGTACAGGATAAAAAAGGTGATTGAGCAGATCGTCAATCTTCTGCTGAGTTTGTTGCCCCTGGCGATGATGCTGGGCCTGACTGCAGTTGTGTTGTTGGGGTGGGGTCGACTGACGCTCAAACTAATCGGCTTTGAATTGTGTTCACGCCCTGACACGGTCACCATATGGCTCGGTTTTGGCATTGTCCTAGGTCTCATCGATTTTTTACACGTATTTTTTCCGGTTGACTGGAAAATGACAGTAGGCATTGGCGTGGTTGGATTGATTGGCTGCAAGGCCGGCGCCCCCCTCCATTGCATGTCATTAGTCGTCTCAATAAGGCATTCAATTCGTAAACATTGGTTTTACGCGCTGTTGGGTGGCTTGATTGTTTTCTTGTGGTGTTTGCGCGCGATGGGGGTGCCAAACAATTATGATTCTGGGCTGTACCATTTTGAAACGATTCGTTGGCTAAACGAGTACCCACTCGTGCCAGGTTTGGGTAATCTCCACTGGCGTTTTGCGTTTAACCAATCCCACTTTAATTTTTTGGCTTTATTAAATCTCGCACCTTTCTGGGGTAAGGGGTACGCCAGCGGTGGATTGTTTTTGCTGCTTTTGTCGGTAGCCACAGTCGTTGAGGTAGGGCTCAGACAAGACCGGATATGGCGGAGGGTGTTTGGCGGAACGCTATTTATTTACTTTGGCTATGTTGCAAGCAGTGTAGCGAATCCGGCTCCTGATGGCGTGATTGGCTTGGTTCAGGTAGCCGCCTTTCTTTTACTTTTCAGAATACTCGGCGGTTCTGCACGACCAGTATTGGACGAAGAAGAACAAAAGCTAAGAGATGTCAGCACGTTGATGGTGCTTTGCCTAACAATGACGACAATTAAACTGACGGGCGCTTTATTTGCTCTGACGTGCATTGCAATCTTGATGTGGAAGTGTCAAGCGGAAATAAAGCAACATTTAGTAAAGTGGATGATTTTGCTCGTCATTCTGTTGCTGATGGCAGTTGTTCACCTTAGTCGAGGGTATTTGTTATCAGGATTTCCATTGTTTCCAGGGATTATTTTCGGAGCAGCGGATTTACCTTGGTCCATGCCGGTTGAGTTTGTCCGGTTTGAGGCGGATCTGATCAAAAGTTGGGCGCGTATGCCTGGGGTGCTGGATCCGAGCTGGGCTTTGGCAAGTTGGGCGTGGGTACCCATCTGGATTAAGTCGATGTCCTTTTGGACGTCGCTCTTTCTGGGTTCAGCAGTGACCCTGATGTTGGCGGCGTTTCTTTTATTGTTAGTTGATAAAATGCGACGAGTCGTGGGCGTTTTATCTCCGCTTTATTTGCCGCTAATCGCCACATTGATTTTTTGGTTTACAACAGCACCTGATCCCCGTTTTCTAGGGTCGATTCCGGTGTTAAGCATTGCATTGTCTATTTGGTTTTGGGCAGCAGGTATTCGATTGTTGTTTGTTCAGACACACAAAACTTGGTGTGGAAGTCAAAAAGCACTGATCAACATAGGAATGGTGTGTATTTGCCTAGCTTCACTGAAATTGACAGGCTTGAATTCAATATCACTGAGCGGATGGAAAGAGATCCCAACTCAAGCAGTTGAAGGGAAGACAACATCAACGGGATTGACCGTTTGGGTACCGACAACAGGTGCCCAGTGCTGGGATCAAGCTTTGCCATGTGCATCAATATTTAATGAAAATTTAGCAAAGCAAAAGAATATATTTTTGAATTTGAACCGGTTTGGACTCGCGAACGATTTTTACTACACCGTCAAAGTGATGAACCAGAAGTAAATAATAGATTTTTGCTTTTTACGAAATAAAAAAACAGGAATATCCATACATGACCAATCGTTCGGGCACAGAAATAGATTACGTTGGCTCTGAGCTTGATGTGTTCAGTCATGTCAAAAATTGGAAGGCCTACTGGGCCAAAATGATTGCACCCTATCTGGGAGAAGAAGTGTTGGATGTCGGTGCCGGAATTGGCGCGACGGCAATTAACCTGAGCAGAAGAACATACAAAACTTGGGTCGAACTAGAACCGGACCCCAAGCTCGTCGAACGAATTGTGCAAGGGCAACAAAATGGAACAATCCCGTCTTCAATAGAGGTGAGAGTCGGTACTGCACATGATTTGTCCGCTGACGAATTGTTCGATACTGTTTTATATATCGATGTGCTCGAGCACATCGAAGAAGATAGAACCGAGCTTGAAAATATTGCAAAGCACTTAAAACCGGGTGGACATGTCATCGTATTGTCTCCTGCTCATCAATACCTGTTTACAGAATTTGATCGACAGGTCGGACACTGTCGCCGCTATAACAAGCAGAAACTAAAAGCAATCAAACCTGATAGCCTCGAGATTGTTTGTTTGAAGTACATGGATAGCGTTGGAATGCTAGCGAGTTTGGGCAATAAATTGTTGCTCAAATCAGGAAATCCAACACTGGGACAAGTAAAAATATGGGATCGTCTGATGGTACCTGTCTCACGAATCACTGACCCTCTGACTGGACACGCACTAGGTAAAAGTATTTTGAGTGTGTACAAAAAGGTTGTGAAGTGAGCGAAGCATTTAAAAGGGTGACTTTGCACCGTAATGGCAGCATTGCCATCAAACACTGGCGGTGTTATGGACGAATGGTTATATAGATTCCGCACCCCATTACTACTAACGGGTGTTTTTCTTGGTTATCTACTCCATGCATCCAACGGGGTGTGGGTAGATGATTTTTGGGACCACAGCGCTGCTGTCAGTGAACTCATTCGTCGTCCGTGGCACCCGCATCATCCTCAGCTAGGTATCGATTTACCTCATGTATTTCTTACGCCCTATAGCTTGCTAGTTGCAATGGTGGCAAAGCTATGTCATTTGAACTCAGTAGAAAGTTTAAGCCTATTTGGGATTATAAATTTGAGCTTACTGCTCTACGGAGTAAAAGTATTTATTAGTACAAATTATCAAGAACATAAAAGGGCCACCTATTTCTATAGTTTATTATTGATTCTATATTTCTGGGGCAAGAATCCGTGGAATTACAGTGGTTTTTTTCACAGCAATATAATTAATTTTTCTCTTCCATATCCTTCATCATTTGCAACAGGATTAGCATTAATAGGAATTGCACTAAATAATAAATTAAACACGACAAGAGAAAGCAAATATTTAATTGGAGTTTTACTGATAACAATATGCGTTTTATTAACGCATGCGGTTGCATTTATATTTCTTTGCACTGGAGTTGTTGCCGGAACAGTAGTTCATAATCAAAATAAGACTCAAAAAACAGTAATTTTAATAAGCCTGCTCCTTTGTGCTGTGTGTGGAGCCTTGTTGTGGCCATACTACCCACTTATAGATTTATTGAAAGGAGAAGCAAATGTGTACCACCTTTCAAACAAAGGCGTATATGACAATGTGATATTGACATTATGGCCAGTATTTATCACAATCCCTATTTTTATAAAAAAAATCTTTAAGGTAGAAAGTAGAAAGATTTTAGTATTAATAATGCTATTAATGGGAATATATATATTAGCGTGGATTACGAATAAATATTCATATGGTCGAGTTATAAGTTATATCGTCATGTTGATTCAAATAATATTTGCCCTGCGTATTGCGGAACTAGAGAGCTATATATACCAAAAAAATCGTTACATCGTTAAATATATTCATATTTTAATAATCACGATTTTATTCATGGCATTTTACGCAACGATAAAATCGTCGATAACGAGATTATTGACAATAACAAATAGTATTGTGCACGGACGACAAATACTGAATCAACAAACTTTTGGATACTTAAATATATTAATAAATAAAATTAATCCAGATGATTTAATTTTAGCAAATGCAAGAACAAGTTGGATTCTGCCAACATTTGGTGCAAAGATTATTACGTTGACATTGCCTCATGCGTTTGTAAAAGATCACGATCAGAGATTTAGTGATGTAGAAGAATTTTTTAATCCAAAAACGGAAGAAAAAGATCGATTATTAGTTATTGAGAAATATCGTCCGAAGTATATTCTGATAGACAAATGTAATGATGTTGAATGGATCAATATTGCGAATATACTGAATAAAAGTGGAAATTTTGATTCAGTATTCGAAGATGAAAAAATTAAATTATATGTAGTAAGAGAATGAATATTAAAAAAAATAAATTAAATGACATCAGTTCATTCTTAATAAAAGAAAGAACGAGGAGAAATCGTTTAATTTATACTTGGTGCACAAACAGCATATTGTTTATAATTTCAGTAGCATTGTTAGCGCTGTATATTCCTTACGCAAAGCCAATATGGATTGATGAGTTCCTTCATTTTGCACTCGGCGGATTTGAAAGTACAGTAGAAGTATTAAAAGTAATCGATAAAACCACGAAAACATTTAATCATGGCCAGACTGGCTTTTATATGTTAATTGATTACTATTTGCTTAAAATTTTTGGTGCAAATGCGTTTGCAATGAGATTGCCAAGTTTAATTAGCGGATGCTTACTAATCATTGCAGGAATAATTTTTTTAAGGGCAAAAAAAATAGGGTTGATAGGTCAAATTGCTTATGTAGTTGCATTATTTGGACAAGTTAATTTGATGAATTATATTGGAGAGGCAAGGCCATACATGCCATTGGCATCTTCAGTAGTGGGAGTGTTAGCCTATTACTCGATAACTGAAGACAATAGAGATAAAGCAATAGTAAATATTTTAGGTTGGAGTTCGGTGTTATGGGGTGCTCTAATGC
Source organism: Sheuella amnicola (assembly GCF_010499255.1). Classification (GTDB taxonomy): domain Bacteria; phylum Pseudomonadota; class Gammaproteobacteria; order Burkholderiales; family Burkholderiaceae_B; genus Zwartia; species Zwartia amnicola. The sequence goes on along the minus strand of NZ_JAAGRN010000005.1, from coordinate 301,103 downwards.
ATCCCTATTTTATTTTATATTGGTTCGCAGTATGTATTTTTTCGATATGGAGTAAATGGTTCAATAATCAAAAACGTTTGAAAATGAAGGAATTGGCTAATTTAATAAATGTTCAATTAGCATGTACAGTATTAGTACTGACAATTGGTTTGGGAAGTTTGACGTGGTTAAGAACAAGAACTGAAATATTTAAATTCGATCCATTTCAGTGGATAACACAAACATTATGGGTGGAGTTTACGGCATTTAGTCACTTTGCATTTATAAGTAATGCGCGGATATATATCTCTCTAGCGGTATTCTGCCCATTGATTTATGTAATTCTGCCAAGAAAAAATAAAATAAATATAAAAGAGTTTGTAGAGCCATCAATTATGATCATAGGCGCATTAATTATTTCTTCACTACTAGCATTTATATCATACACTCAATCATATTGGATATTACCAAGACAATGGATTGCATCACAAGCAATAGTTGTACTAGGTTATGCTTGGATAGTTGGAATTGTAATGAAGAAGGTTGAAAAAATAAATAAAATAATCAGCGTCGTATCGGGTTTGCTTATAATGGGATACCTTATGGCCGAAGTTGAGCCAAAAGTAAAAATAAAAGTAATTGAAAAAATAGAAGATATTAAAAAAAATAAATTATTTGAAAATAATGAAGCAATAAACAAAAAAAATATAACAATTCCAACAAGCAATGATGAGTGGGTAATGTTGGCAAGAAAAAATATAAAGCAAGGTGGGGTCGTCTGGCCAGTATTTAGAAGTTATTATGAGATAACAAAATAAAAATTTCTATATTAATTAGATTAGTAGACTTAGCGTCTTGAATAGACGAGGAATGATAATGATTTCAGCATTATTAAAGATATTGAAGCAAAAAAAACAAGAAACAAAACTAAAAAACAATTATTGGCAATTTATTTCAGAATTACTAAAAGAACATCCAAATTGCGTTAGTCAAGAAAAAGCAAAAGAATATGAAAAAAAATGGTTAATAACAAAGCAATCTGTTGGTGGACCTTTACAGGATGGTTATCCATGGGTGCCATTTAATGCAATGGAGTACATGGAAACATTATTAAATAAAGAAAGTAAGGTCTTCGAATTTGGAATCGGGGGCTCAACAGTCTTTTTTTCAAAGAGAGTTGGGGAATTAATAAGCGTTGAACATGATTCAGAATGGTTTTTAAGAACTAAAAATGTAATGTCTGATGTAAAAGATTTGAAATGGACAGGTTATTTGAAACAACCGAGAGTCACAGAAATACCAATAACTGGTGATGGAGCAGATCCTTCTCTGTACACAACAACAGATGAGTCGATGTCAGGCCAATCATTCAAAGACTATGTAACAACGATTGATCAATATGAAGATAAATATTTTGATTTAATTCTTATAGATGGAAGATCTAGACCTTCGTGTTTCATGCATGCATTACCGAAAATCAAGGATGGTGGTTATATCGTACTAGATAATGCAGAGCGAGAAGCTTACCGAATTGTTGAAGAAGTTTCAAAATCTAGTGGGTTCAAAATTGAAGAATATTGGGGCCCAGGCCCGTACAATGATCACGGCTGGCGAACGATATTTATAAAAAAATAAACATTACAAATAAAGTAAATAAACTAATAAAATATCTACTGATTTATATCGGCAAAATACAGATACTGAAATTTAAATTAGCGGCCAATATGAAAATTGATAATTTAGCGATAGATATTAGAGATGTATCAAAAAAATATAAAATATATTCGAGTCCCAAGGATCGATTAAAAGAGGCATTTGGACTAAATGTAAAATTTAAAGAATTTCAAGCATTAAATTCAGTATCGTTTGAAATTCATAAGGGTGAATTTTGGGGAATATTAGGTAAAAATGGATCTGGAAAGTCAACCTTATTAAAAATAATTGCAGGGCAATTAAGCGCGACAAGCGGAGAAATTAATTGCGTTGGTAATGTTGCATTATTGCAATTAGGTTTAGGATTTGATCCTGAGTTAACAGGAAAAGAAAATATAAAGTACTCAAGAATGGCTCAAAATTTAGTCAGTGATCACGAGCAGATCACAGACTTTGTTACAGATTTTTCTGAGTTAGGAGATTTTATTGACTATCCAGTTAAAACATACTCATCAGGAATGTATTCAAGACTAGCATTCGCAACAGCAATCGCAGGTAACCCTGATATTTTGATCGCCGATGAGGTACTTTCTGTTGGTGACATTAGTTTTACGCAAAAATGTCTAGCAAAAATGCGGGAATTTAAAAATGCTGGAAAAACTATAGTACTGGTAACGCATGACATCAATGCGGTTAAAACCTTTTGTGATAAAGCAGCATGGATTAATTCAGGTCACTTAATATCTTCAGGCGATGCAAAAACTGTATCGGAAGATTTTAGAAGTTACATGATGCATGGCACAATGCCGAGTACAAGAATTCAAAAAAAAGGGTCTCAAATTCAAAATAATAGAGATATTAATGAAGAATTATGGACCATACCAAACGAAAATAGACATACTGTTAAAAGTACAAAGATAGAGATAACTAAATACAGATTTTATGATGTTGAAAATGAATCGTCCCTGTCAGAGTTATGTGCAGGTAAATGGGTTGAGTTTCAGATTGAATTCAGAACGAAAGAATTTATTGAGATGCACTCTTTTGGTGTAACGATACATAATCGTCAAGGTATGATTGCAATACATATAAACTCTGAATTCTTTAATCAAACAAAAGAAAAATTTGAATCTCAAAGTTTAAATATAGCAAAATTCAAATTTGAAATTCCTTTCCTAGCATCTGATGATTATTCTATTACACTTGGTTGTTCAGAAGGTAATGATGGACATTTGTTAGAAAAATATGATTATGATTCAACGATTTATATAAATCATAAGAAAAATCATATTACAGAAAATCAAGGCGGCTACGTTTTGATTCCACAAGGTGATTTTGAGTATGTAAAAAATGTTTGAATTCTTTAAGTCCATAATAACGAAGAGAACTCTAATCGTAGAATTGGCAAAACGTGATATGTCATCGGCTTACACGGGTTCGGTGTTTGGGAATGCTTGGCTGATTATTGATCCACTTATTAGTGTTTTAGTCACGTTAGTATTTTTTCAATTCACAATGAAAAACACTACTACAAGCGACATTCCATTCGTAGCGTGGGTGTTACCACAGATTATTCTTTGGACATTTATAAGTGCGACAATGAACTCGTCTGTAAACATGATAAGAGAGTATGGTTATTTAAATAGGCATAAATCATTTGATATGAGACTACTTGGTCTTATAAAAATTTATGCCTCGACATATATACACATATTTTTAATTCTTGGAGTAATCATAGTTCTATATTTAGTATTTGATTTAAATATTAAATATAATATTTTTGGAGTCATTTATTACTTTATATGTGTTAGTACATTGCTGCTGGGAATTAGTTGGATAGTATCAACTTTAGGTGTATTTTGGAAAGATACGAGACACATAGTTAGTATTTTTTTACAATTAGATTTTTGGATATCACCAATATTTTGGGAACCCGAGAGGTTTCCCAAAGCAATTGCTTTCGTGATGTACGCTAATCCTTTTTATTATCCAATCCATGGCTATCGCGCATCAATATTAGGTGAGCCTTTTGGACCGCATTTTTTTATTTCAACGCTATATTTTTGGTCCTTGGTTATCATTTTTATGTCAATTGGAAGTTTACTCTTTAAGAGATTATCACCAAGTTTTGGTGATGTTATTTAATTTTTCGTTAATCTGATAAATACATAACTATAAATTAAGGCCAATGATTTGAAAGCATATAAAAAAATTGATTTTATTTTTAAAAAATTTTTTAAAGGAAAAGATAATAGTATTTTGGAACAAAATTCAAATGGAAAAACAACCATAGAGATATTAAAGTCAGGATTAACTCCACCTCAAATTTGTTATGCGCAAGATGGTGAGGATTTGGTTTTGGCAAGATTGTTAGAAAATAATGAAAAAGGGTTTTATATAGATATAGGCGCTCATCACCCAACAAGGTTTTCAAATACGTATTTATTTTATTTAAGAGGTTGGAGTGGTATTAACGTTGATGCTCAACCTGAATCGATGGATGTCTTTAAGAAACATAGGCCTCGAGACATAAATATAGAGTGCGGAATTGGACTATCGAAAGGAGAAGAAAATTATTATCAATTTAATGAACCTGCTTTAAATACATTTGATCAGGAAGAAGCAAAAATAAAAAGTGTTTCTCCATACAAGATTATTAATGTGGTTAAGGTTGAGGTCAGGCGACTTGAAGAGATATTAGATATTCATTTGAGTCCAAGTCAAAGTATCGATTTCATGTCAATAGATGTTGAAGGTAAAGATCTTGAAGTTTTACAGTCTAATAATTGGTTAAAATATAGACCAAAGTATATTTTGGCAGAAACACTTCGAACGAATATTGACAAAATAAGTGAGTGTCCTTTGTCAATGTATTTAAGTAGTGTTGGGTATGATCCGATTTGCAAAGTGTATAACACAATATTTTTTGAAAGCCGAGATTGAATATTTCTAATATTAATAATGAAGTAGTCGATCTTTAGATTAAATGGGAATGGAATTAATGTTTGCTCCAATAGCTTTATTTGCATTCCGTCGTCCTGATCATACTAAATTAGTAATAGATGCTTTACTCTTAAACAAAGAGGCAAGTGAATCGGAATTATATATATATTGTGATGGCCCGCGCGGAAACCAGGATTTAGAATTGGTTTCACAGGTAAGAGATTACGTAAGAACTGTAAGAGGTTTTAAATCAATACATATAATTGAACGTAATATTAATTATGGATTGGCAAAGTCAATAATAAATGGGGTTACAGAAATTCTTGAAAAGTATGAAAATATTATTGTTTTAGAAGATGATATTTTAACTTCACCATACTTTTTACGTTTCATGAATACTGGATTAGTGAAATATAAATATGAAAATCAAGTAGCTAGTATCCATGGATATGTATATCCGGTAGAACAAAAATTACCAAATACTTTCTTTTTAAGGGGGGCCGATTGTTGGGGATGGGCCACTTGGCGTAGAGCGTGGCAAAAATTTAATCCCGATGGTATGGAGCTTTTGAGAAAGTTAAAAAATAGTGATTTGATCGAAGATTTCGATTTTCATGGCGCTTATCCTTATTCAGAAATGCTTTCCAGTCAGGTGAAAGGTCAAAATCAATCTTGGGCAATTCGTTGGCATGCGTCTATGTATCTTGAGAATATGTTGACTTTATATCCTGGAAAAACATTAGTCAATAATATAGGACATGATAATTCTGGCACTCACTCGGGCATGACTGATAAATACGAATCTATTACGAGTCGTGATCCTATAGAAATTCAAGATATCAAAATTGAGGTATCGAAAAGAGCATATACTGCATTTGAAAATTTCATGAGAAATAAAGGCTTTATTCAAACGAACTCTCAAATCAAGAATAAAATAAAATCAATAATTAGATTAATTACACCCCCAATTTTTTTTACTTTGTACAATAATTTTTTTCTAATAAAAAAAAGCACTAAAGATACTAAAAACTCTGAACCTCAGGAGCAAATTGTCTTTAATGGTGAATATTTTAAATGGGAAGATGCGCTTCAGAATTGTATTGGATACAATAGTTCAGATATTTTAGAAAAGGTCATTTCATCAACTAAATTAGTTGCGAGTGGGGCTGCCGTATATGAAAGAGACTCAGTGCTGTTTGATCATATCGAATATTCATGGCCCTTGCTTGCTGGACTATTACTTGCCTCTTCGCGTTCAAATGGAAATCTAAATGTTATTGACTATGGTGGATCTTTAGGTAGTAGTTATTATCAAAATAGAAAATTTCTTAATTTACTGCCTACTATTAAATGGAACGTGATTGAGCAACCAAATTATGTCGTTGCTGGAAATAAATATTTTAAAAATAAAACCATAAATTTTTATGATAATTTATCTAATTGTTTATTGGAAAATATTCCAAATGTAATTTTGTTGTCTTCCGTATTGCAATATTTACCTGACCCATACCAAATATTAAAAGATCTAATTAAAATAAATGCTGATGTTATTGTTTTAGATAGAACTTGTTATTATAAAAATTCAATAATTGATTTATTAAGAATCCAAACTGTTCCTGACAGTATATATTCTGCTACGTATCCGTGCTGGTTTTTAATTGAAAATAAAGTAATCCAATTATTAGTTAATAATAACTATACTTTAATTGAAGATTTCCTAGCAATAGATAATTTAGACGATAGAGCAGTATGGAAAGGTCATATTTTTTGTAAAACGAATAAGGGTTAAAGTAATGTTTTACTTAAATAAAAAAATTTTAATTACTGGAGGATTAGGTTTTATTGGTTCAAATCTTGCTCGATCCTTAGTAAATCAGGGCGCCAAAGTTACCCTGATCGATAGTCTGATTCCGCAGTATGGCGGTAATAACTTCAATATTGATGATATTAAAAATGAAGTCGTCATCAACATCAGTGATGTTCGCGATACTTATGCGATGGAATATCTGATTAAAGATCAGGAATATGTATTTAATTTAGCAGGACAGACTAGCCATCTAGATTCAATGACAGATCCTAAAACGGATCTGGATATTAATGCTGCTGCGCAGTTGAGTCTGTTGGAAGTCTGTCGCGCCAAGAATCCCCAGACAAAGATTATATTTGCCAGCACGCGACAGTTGTACGGCAAACCTGATTATCTTCCCGTGGATGAAAAACATCCCATCCGACCGGTTGATGTCAATGGAATTAATAAGCTGGCCGGTGAGTGGTATCACTTGCTCTACAACAATGTCTACGGTTTGAGAACGTGTGCCTTGAGGCTAACGAATACCTACGGTAACGGAATGCGCGTCAAGGACGCGCGGCAGACATTTTTGGGTATTTGGATTCGACGCATGATCGAGGGGGATCCAATTGAGATATTTGGCGATGGATTACAAAAAAGAGACTTTAATCACGTCGATGATTGCGTAGAGGCTTTATTGCTTGCTGGCCAAAGTGAAACAGCAAATGGAAAAGTCTATAACCTTGGCAGTCAGGAAGTCATAGATTTAAAGAGTTTGGCGCAACTGATGATAGGAATATCTCCTGGCGCACAATACAAGATGATTCCATTTCCTCCTGAGCGTAAAGCGATTGATATTGGGGATTATTACAGTGATTTTTCGTTGATTCGTCATGAACTTGGGTGGCAACCCAAAACGAGTCTGAAAAATGGTCTTGAAAAGACACTTCAATATTACAAAGAACACCACAGACACTACTGGGATATACAGTCATGATTTTAATGAATGACTTCAAGGCCGAACCGGTAGAGGTTCGTGATGCAATGCTTGAGGCGGCTAAGCGAGTATTCGACTCAGGTTGGTATGTTCTTGGGCCCGAAGTTGCAGCGTTTGAAGCTGCATGGGCAAAGCTGTGTGGTGTGGATTTTGGTGTCGGTGTAGGCAATGGGGTCGATGCGATTGAAATCGGTCTGCGCTGTTTAGATATCGGTCCGGGAGATGAAGTTATCACGACACCAATGACGGCTTTTGCAACTGTACTTGCGGTGATTAGAGCCGGTGCAACGCCTGTGCTTGCGGATATCGACCCGGAAACAGGTCTCTTATCATTGGAAAGCGTCAACCGTTGTCTGTCTGAAAAAACAAAAGCAGTTGTTCTTGTCCATTTGTATGGACAAATACGTGACATGCAAAATTGGGTCAACTTTTGTCATAAAAATAAAATTGCATTAGTTGAAGATTGTGCACAATCACACCTTGCAAGTATGAATGGTCGTGTGGCAGGACATTTTGGGGTTTTAGGCGCGTATAGTTTCTACCCGACTAAAAATCTTGGTGCGCCAGGTGATGCGGGGATGCTTGTTACAAATACAGAGACAATTGCAACGCGAGCACAATGTCTTAGAAATTATGGACAAAGTGTTCGCTATCAGCATCCGGAACTGGGCATGAATAGCCGGCTGGATGAGTTGCAGGCCGCAATATTACATACGCGTTTGAAGTGGCTTGAGGCTAATACCCAACGCCGTCAAGAGATTGCTGCCTTATATCGAGTAGGTCTGAATAACAAAGCAGTTCGTTTGCTTGCAGAGCCTCAGTTCAAAACGGCGCATGTGTATCATTTATTTGTCGTGCTGTGTGAGAAGCGTGATGAATTGCAAGCACATCTGCACAAGAACGGTATCCAGGCATTGATTCATTATCCGATTCCGATACATAACCAAGTGCCGTGTCAACAAGTTGCTCGTGATCCACAAGGGTTGGGTCACAGTGAGTGCCATGCTAATACGTGTTTGTCATTACCCTGCCATCCTCAAATGAGTGACCGTGACGTACAGACAGTCATCGCTGCGGTAAATGACTTTACGACTGAAGAGTGAATTCAGAATGAATATACAGGCCCACGATAAAAAATGGTTTTGTACGCTATTTGATCAAAACTATTTGATTAAAGGCCTGGCAATGTATCAATCACTTGCCGCACATACAAAGAATATGTGTTTGTTTGTGTTGTGCATGGACGAAACAACCTATCAGATACTTGACAAACTTAAGCTTGAAAAAGCAGTGCTGATCAAACGAATTGACTTTGAAAGTCCGGAGCTGCTTGCAGTTAAGTCGGAGCGATCTGTAGCTGAGTATTGCTGGACATGCACCCCAAGTATTATTAGCTACGTCATGAATCAGCACGCAGACATCGAGTATCTGACCTATTTAGATGCAGACCTGCTGTTCTTTAGTGATCCGCAGCCCATATTTGATGAGTTGGGACAAACCTCGGTCAGCATTATTGAGCATCGATTTTCAAAAGGTTTCGAAGAGTCGATCGTCAATGGCAAATACAACGTGCAGTGGGTTGGATTTCGACGAGATCAAGATGGTTTGAAAACTCTAAACTGGTGGCGGGAAAAGTGTTTAGAGTGGTGTTTCAATCGCTCAGAGGATGGGCGCTTTGGCGATCAAAAATATCTGGATAACTGGACAACATACTTTAATGGCGTCCACGTCATACAGCACCTTGGTGCAGGGGTTGGTCCCTGGAACTTTGCTTCTTATCAGATCGCAGAAAATAATGGCCGAGTCACAATTAATGAACACCCATTAATTTTTTACCACTACCACGGGTACAAAATGATAGAAGACGGTGGCTTTACGGCGATGCCCCGTGTTTACATGGATAATGAAATTATTCCTTACAGCATTTACGAACCATATCGCCACGCATTATGGAAAGCAGCGGGTGTTGTTCAATCGGTCGTCCCGAATTTTGTTGAAGGCATTCTAGAATCACCTCGAAAGAAAATCCCTGATACGAACAAATATCTGATTCAAAGCGAAGAAAAAAAGTCTTTGGCAACACGAATAACGAACAAGCTTACTAGAATGATTTCGGCCTGATACTGGCGTAAGCTTGCTTTGAAAAGGGATTTGGATGAAAAGCCAATTCAACAAGACAATTTATCTGTCATTGGCTGTCATGTTTGCATTGTCTGTCTTTGGCGCCGTCTGGCAAGGACAATACAGTATTGATCATGCGCATTGGGGATCAATGATCAGCAATGCCAAAGATATGGCTGAGGGCCTAGCACCATACAAAAATATTTATATTTTGTATGGTTTTTTGACGACATCGATACATGCCTTTGCATATAAATATTTAGGTGCAAATTTACAGTCATTGATTTTAGTGACTTCGGTTTTTTATGCGTGTGGGCTCTTGCTTGTTTATTTCATAGCTGAGCGAGTTGAATCAAATCAGAAAATTGCGCTTGCTATCGTACTGACTTATTTTCTAGTACATCCCTTTGCTATTTATCCGTGGTCAAACTACCTGGCATTCCCTCTGTTGATGCTTGGGCTATTCAATAGTTTGAGTAAAGAACAAAAATCAATCAGATATTTTATTAGCGGCTTTGCCTTTGCACTGGCTGTACTGACAAGAGAAGGCTTATTGCCTCCAGTGCTTTTGTACTTGGTGGCGGTGATCATTATTGATGTTTTGAATGAATCAGAAAGCAAGATTAAAAAAATTAGAGAAGGGCTCGTCAGCCTAGCGGGATTTGTACTACCGATACTCATTTTTATTGCGTATTTATATAGTCACGACATTCTTAACTACTGGAAAACAATGTCGTGGAACTTGCCTCAGTTATATGCAGCAGAGTTTTTTCCTCACATGAAGGGAATGGGATTGATTGTCCCGTTTATCAAGCAAATTGTGAGTGGGGTTTTGAGACTGGATGTGCGGTGGATGTTGATCCTCATGACAGTACTGATCAATGGAGGGGTTGTCGTCTTGGGGGTACTCAGTAGTCAGTACAGGCAAAGTTATTCGAATAATTTTAAAGTTGCGCTGCTGTCTATGTTATTGATATCGAGCGCGTTGCATTTGCCCGAAATTTTTCGCCTTGCGACTGGAGGAATGATTGGACTGGTGAACGTTTACATGGTTGGCCGAAAAATCAAGGCTCAGTTCGCGCTTTTTGCTGTTCTTGCCATCACCCTTTCGATAACGATTGCACCAACTGGGTCAGGTGATAGCTTCAGTACAACTAATTATTTTTGGCCGAATGAAAATAAAATTAAAAATACCAAAACAGTTTTCACCCCCAGCTATTTCAGAAATCAGAAATGGGAAGCAGATGCAATAGGTTTTTATAATGAAATTGAAGCAGATCTGAAAAAGGTACATGCTGTATGCAAGCTGAAATATCACTACAACATGACGCAAGACAGTTTTTTAGTCGTGATTAGTCCGTTTGAACGGTATCAGATTGCTGCGCATTGGACATCCGATGCGATTAGTAATTTGCGTCCGGACTTGAATATTGAGCAAAAGTTAAAAAAAGATCGAGATATTTTGATCCTTCAGGAACTCGCAAATGACGGTTCAGACATTGCAAAAATTCCTGAAGATTTTGTTTTGTTTAAAAAATACAAAACACCTAAAACAACATTTTTATATCGTGATGCTTCCCTGAGTATTTATATTCCGAAATTATGTGAAGAAGCATTAGCGACGAAATGAATTTATTTAAAAAATACAAACCAGCGTTGACACCCAAAATGCCGCTGGATCACCCCTATCGTTCAGATATCGATGGACTACGTGCAATAGCGGTGATGATGGTGATCGGTTTTCATGCCTTTCCGAGTATTTTCAAAGGTGGTTTTGTTGGTGTAGATGTCTTCTTCATCATCTCTGGATATTTAATTTCTTCAAATCTGATTAAGTCATTAAGCTCAAACACATACAGTTTGCAGACGTTTTATCAAAAAAGGATCAGGAGAATATTTCCAGCACTTTTATGTATGTTGATTGCTTGCTATGTGGCAGGCTATTTTTTATTTACGGGTAGTGAATTCAAGCAACTTGGAAAGCATATCGCTGCTGGAGCTGCGTTCTTTTCAAATATCGCGTATATGCAAGAAAGTGGTTACTTCGATGTATCTGGCGAGACCAAACCGTTATTGCATTTGTGGTCTTTAGGCGTAGAAGAACAGTTTTATATATTTTTACCACCACTATTGTGGTTGTTGTGGCGATCAAAATCTAACATGATCAAAATTGTCGGACTGCTGGCAGTTGTCTCGTTTTTTTTGAATGTATTCACAACGGCAGATCCGACAACAAAATTTTATTCGCCGCAAACCCGCGTGTGGGAGTTGTTGTTAGGAACGCTTCTGGCGTTGTGCCAGCATACAGAATCAAGAAACCAATGGATCAATATTCGTTTTTCTCAAATTGTTAGCAATACATTGGAAAAACGTGCCAACCTCTTATCAATGGTAGGTTTGTTAGCGGTTATTTCGGGTCTGATTTTCATCAATCCACAAAAAGATTTTCCGGGCTGGTGGGCCTTGTTGCCAACAGTTGGTGCAGTCATACTGATTGCGATTGGTATTAGGGGCTGGGTGAATCGAGCCTTACTAACACATCCCATACTTGTGTGGGTAGGGTTGATTAGTTACCCTCTTTATTTATGGCACTGGCCGTTATTGTCAATTGCGACAATCATTGAGGGAACCAGACCTTCTGTTTTCCATCGCCTCATTGCTGTTGCCTTTACATTTATATTAGCGATCGCAACTTATTTATTGATAGAAAAGCCCTTGAGATTTGGAAGGTTTCCACGACTCAAGACGTCGTTCCTGACGGTAGCCATGATCCTCGTTGGTGTGCTTGGTTATCAGACCTATCGTGCGGACGGATATCCGGAACGAAATTTTGCCGCAGAATTTAAAAACGTTTCTGAGGCAATAGAAGACTGGGAGGGGGGACGAAATTTAGAAGATTTGAATTATCTTGGTCATCAAGTGATGGCAAATTCAACTTTGCCCCCTGAGATTCTTATGATTGGAGATTCACATATTGAGCAGTTTTTACCGCGTATCAAGAAGCTAAGTGAAGAAGGAAAGTTTCCACCTACCATCGTCATGATTGGGGGAGGCTGTCCTTTAATACCTCAGGTGCGAGAAGACAGTTTGAAGCGTTGTGACGACACCTTCAACTCGATTTTGGATGTATTAAAAAAATCGAAAACCATTAAGAAGGTTGTTCTGGGTGGATGTTGGAATTGTTATTTTTTACACGAAACTAAAAAAATAAACTCAACTGATAAAGGCCTGAATTATTACTTCAATGAGGGACAGGTGCGCCACCCTTTTAGAGGAGGTGCTGGGGCTGATATGGCGATAGCGGAGCTTGAGCAATTTTTGAAATTGCTCTCAAAAGGCCATGAGGTTTATTTGTTGCTGGATAACCCCTTTGGAGAGTCTTATAACCCTCGTAATTTGATAGGAAATCGACTTGACTTTAAAGGGGACCAACACTTAAAAGAAGAGATCCAACTTGATCCTGAGCAGGTCGAATTAAACGAAAGACTTAAAAAAATTGCGCAACAAGCACGTGTCAATGTGATTGATCAGCAGGCAGCACTCTGTCCGCAGGGGCAATGTCTGCGTCTTACGAAAGATAAAAAGCCGATATATAAGGATAGCCATCACTTACGACCATTCTTTGTGAAAGAGCAGGCTAGTTATCTCGAACAACAATTATTGATCAAGTAGTTCTGATCCCCGGGCGCTGAAGATCAATTACTGAATTGTGATTACTTATTTATCTGGTGTTTAGAGTTAAGCAATTGTTCAATTTCTGTTTTAAATAGCAACGTACCTTGAGGCGTGATATGGTATTTGTCGGTGTATAGATTGACGCCGTTCAAAACAGAAGTGCACTGATCGGACTGGCAAACTTTATAGGCGGGATCAAAAAATATAATATTCTGATCATGAATTTGATCAAAAATTCTATTGATCTGCGCATTATCTTGAATAAATTCATTTTTATTAACATAAACAATTCGTTTGCGCGTTCCAAGAAGCTCCACGTTCCTATTCATTGGCATGTAAGGCAAGATCGGCCAGCTTTTAAAAATAATCGTTGGAGCAATGTTGGAGAGTGTCTTCAATGTTTCCGGGATGCGAGTTTCCAAAACTTTTGAGGTTGTCGCAGTGTCGGCACTTTTACTTCTTGAGTCAGTCAAGAATTCGCGTTTGCTATAAGCGCTATAAGAATTCCAAGCTGCAATGACGATAATTTCATCAGGCTCAATCTTCCGAATGAGTTCAATCACTTCACTTTGAGTGTTTCCGTTTTCACAATATTTTCTGCTTTCAGGATAATCAAATCTTGTTTTCCTGGCGTGCAAAATCGGTGGGCATGAAGGGTGCATGATGTTGATAACAGCAAACCCTTGTTCATAGCCAATTTTTTGAAATACTGGTAACCAGGCACCTGTAGACGAGTCGCCCCAAAGAAGAAGGGTTTTACTGGGGTGAGGGGGCGAGTACTTAGTACAAAACTGATTAGCTAAAAATGGACTCGTTTCAGGAAGGCAAGAAGAGGCGGGAAATGAAGCAAAGTCTGCTGTTTGACGTGGATCGCTATGCCGAACAACAATCCCTCGAGAAGAGATTCCATCGTCTTTGAAAATCAGATATCCAGAAGTCCCAAGACAAAATATGATGACCACCAAGGTGATGGTGACAAATTTATTCGCACGCGAAAAGCGAATAGGACGTTCAATGAGTTTGTAAGTTAACCATGCAAGTATGACGGCCAAAATAATTGCTGCTAGACGAATTTCTCTAGAAGGTGTTTCATTTTCAAGAATATGAGCGAAGGACAGTAAAGGCCAATGCCAAAGATAGAGCGGAAAACTGATTAAACCAAACCAAATAACGGGTCTAGATGTTAAAAATATTTTATTCAGATAAGTGTGCTCGCCTGCAAAAATGATCAAGGCGGCACCTAGGCAAGGTAATAAGGACCATGCCCCAGGGAATAAAGATTGCTTATTGGTTAGACCTAAGCCTAAAAAAATAAGTGCAAACCCAGTAAAAGATAAAAAATTGGTCTGTGAATTAGATAAGCTCTGCCAAAGATTCTTTCGATAAAGATTTAACCAGGCGACCACTGCGCCAATCCAAAGCTCCCAGACACGTGTCTGAGGAAGGTAAAAGGTTGATGCCTGATCAGTCTGAATGGTAAAGACATTCAATCCAAAAGAAACAGCCACACAAAAAAGTAACGTCGTTAAAAGTGATCGATTACAACGCCAGGCGATCCACGCTAATAAAGGCCAAAATATATAAAACTGTTCTTCAATACCAAGACTCCATAAATGGAGTAAAGGTTTGGTATCGGACGCTGTATCGAAGTAACCACTCTCGCTCAATAAAACAAAGTTAGAGACAAATCCCGCACCTGCTGCGGTGTGTTTGCCAAGTTGTGCATACTCATCAGCGAGAAGTGTAAACCACCCAAAGGTAAGACAAGCGAAAAGAACAAGTGATAAAGCAGGGAAAATCCGTTTAATCCGACGCACATAAAAATCAAGAATATTGAACTGATTGAGTTCAAGGTTTTGAAAAATAATGCTGGAAATCAAAAAGCCGGAAATGACAAAAAAAATATCAACACCAATAAATCCCCCAGGTATCAGGGAAGGAAAAGCATGAAAACCGACTACTGAAAGCACAGCAACAGCGCGAAGACCATCAATGTCAGAACGATATTTAGGGTGAGTTTGTGGCTGCATTATTTCGTCACTGTCTCAATAACCGTTTGATCAATGAAATTGGCTTGCTGGCGGGCGAAGGTAGGGTGTAAGTGCGTTGAGTCGAGATAAATCGCGGTTCCAGAGCGATCAACACTGGGGCAAAGATCTTCACTGCAAAGTGACTTTTCTGGATCGATCAAAATTGCACCATTCTGATTAGCCATTTCAATCAGGTCAGACCGAATTTGACCATAGCGACTATTCAGCATCTGATAGCTTAATCCCCCTTCACGTGTACTTAATATATTTGGGAAATGAAGGATAGAGCGCTGAATTCGATGCTTGGGATTTAATTCAGAGCCGATTGGAATATTCAGAACAAAATAAACCTCTTTACCAGCATGTTGAAGCGTTTTGATATATCGTCCTAGAGCATCAAGGGCAAGTTTGTAGCCTGTAGATTGCAAGGTTATTGGATAACGCGAAATGCCATTGTCAAAGTAATGTCCATTACCACTAAGATGCTCATACCAGTTACCTGACAAAATGACTTTTTGAATTTCAGGGTGATCTTCGACAAACTTTAAAGACCGTGGCATGAGAGCACTACAGCCACGTGAGGCATCCGTGTAGTTTGTCTCCGGCATTGGGAGGCAACCGACTGCAATTGAAAAAATTGCAGAATTAGTTTCTTTGGGTGCGCGATTAATTAATTCGTCAATTCGAGGCGACAGATGCAGGGCGTTACTGTCTCCAATAAAAAGACTCGTTTGTTTTTTGTCAGAATTTTTTTGATAAAAAGGCCAACCATCTACAAAGACTGATTTGAATCCTGCAGGTATTTCAAGTTTTACGACTTCAATCGAGTTAGGAATATTTTTGAGACGAGCTGGAAAACCGTCTTTAGCATATGTTAGATAACCAAGCGCACCTATGAGTAGCATTAAGACAGCCAGAACGATTGATTTAAGCTTTGCCT
This sequence comes from Sheuella amnicola, assembly GCF_010499255.1. Classification (GTDB taxonomy): domain Bacteria; phylum Pseudomonadota; class Gammaproteobacteria; order Burkholderiales; family Burkholderiaceae_B; genus Zwartia; species Zwartia amnicola. The sequence goes on along the minus strand of NZ_JAAGRN010000005.1, from coordinate 284,976 downwards.
GTCGCCCAAAGCGTAAGTGTTGCTCGACAATAATTTTTGTTAGCCAAGCTAGCAAAATAGAAAGTACTAAGGCACCGATACGGATGTGACGGGGAGGATCATCGCCATCGGAAAAAATCCGTGCAAAGGAAAGTAAAGGCCAGTGCCACAAATAAAGTGGAAAGCTGATCAGCCCAAACCAAACTAGCACTCGATTGGATAAGAGGTATTTATTAATCAGTGAATGCTCACCTGCATAAAGAAGTAATAAAGCACCTGCAGTAGGAAAGATGGCCCAATATCCGGGGAAATCACGCTCCTTGGTGATGAGTAAAAAACCAGAGACTAATAAGACAAGTCCTAAAACAGAAAGAAAGGCTTTGGATTTTGAAGCGAAATCATCAAAATGTGAGGGCGGCTGCTTAGATCGGTAGAGCGCCAACGCACCCCCAGCCAACAGTTCCCAAGCGCGGGTCAAGGGCGAGTAAAAATCGGCGATGCGTGAATCCGTATGCAACCAGATATTGAGTGCAAACGATAGAAAGAGCAGGTAGAGGGTTACTTTTAAAAGATTGATTTTTTTGTGCCAACTTAACCAGAGAATAAGTGGCCAAAAAATATAGAACTGCTCTTCAATGCCGAGGCTCCATAGATGGAGCAACGGTTTTGTTTCGGCGGCCACGTCAAAATAACCGCTCTCTTGCCAAAGCACTAAATTGGAAACAAAGGCGGCTCCACTCGCGATGTGTTTACCAAGCAGCGCGAACTCATCGGCGAGCAATGAAAACCATCCAAAAATTAAACAGCACGTCAGAACAAGAATTAAGGCGGGGAAAATCCTTCTGATACGACGACTATAGAAATCCAGAAGACTGAAACGCTCAGTCTGGAGATTTTTATACAGAATAGTGGTGATCAAAAAGCCTGAAATAACGAAGAAAATATCGACACCAATAAAGCCTCCCTTCACCCACTGGGGAAAGGCGTGAAAGCCAAGTACAGACAGTACAGCGATAGCCCGCAAACCATCGATATCGGGACGATAGGCAAAGTGCTCAGTATTTGATGCGCGTTGATCAGGGGGCAATGACATGCTCTCTTTTGTTTTTAATTAAAAAGCCATTGGAATTTTTTGCCTAACCATTTCTTGAGCAATAAGATTGCCAAGTTTTTTTGCACCCACAGGAGTCATGTGAACAAGATCATAAAAATCTTCAGGTGCAAAAGTATTACTTGCCGCATCGATATAAAAACCGCCTTGGGAGGGACAGAGCGAGGCCATCTCTTGATTTAACAAATTGATTGAAGCATCGTAATCTAGTCCGTTATAGACAACACCTTTATATTCAAAGGCAAAAGGGACCCCCTTTTTGACGCCGGTTGACGAGTTCACATAAAGGTGTGGTTGGGAAATGCAGACAGGTAAAGCACCCATTTTTTTGATTGTTTGCAAAACAATACTCAGTCTCTTTGAGAACGCTCGCTTGTTTTCTTCAGCAAGAGTTAAAGCACCTGTTGAATTTTCAGAACGTATATATTCATCCAGAGAGAATGGATGTTTTGTGTGCTCTGCATAAGATGCTTTAGGTTTAGGCGTCAATGCATTGCGGATGAATCTGAGCAGGGCATATAGAGCAGATTTTTCTCTAAGCCAGATCTTTAAGCGCGATTCCTCTTCACCTGCTTTAGTATCAAAACCTGCAAAAGGTTCAAGTCTAAAGCCGGCATCGTTCACCCCAACATATAAAAGAATCAGTTGTGGTTTGAGGGATTGAATTTTTGGAAACCAGATATTGAAGGCTTCGATATGGCCAAACGTACTGTGACCATCCACGCCTGCGTTCGCAATGCAGGTGTGGGGGTGATTCAGGGTTCTTAAATTTTTTTGTAGAGAGTCTTGCCAAGTCAGGCCGTCAGAAATAAAACGCTGATCAGTCGTTGAACCACCAATCGTCAGAATATTGATTTTGTCTATTTCTGTACACGGCCCGCGTAAACCGTAGTGATCCCGAGTGTAGGTTGAGGTTGGTCCCCAGCCGTCATAAATTCGATCGATGCGATAGTCGTGAGTAAAACTTCTAACGATGTTTAGAGACCGCGTGTCGCGCCAATCGTCTTTATTCCACCAGTTGCCAAAAAAGAGCTCTAAAAAAGTAATGCCAATGACTAGGCTGATGGACAGGCCGATAAATAGGAAAATGACTTTTTTAAGAGTACTCATAAGTCCCTTTTAGAGAATCATGGCCTCTAATTGAGACACGCAAACTTCTTTTGAGAAGTGCTCGGTGGCGTATTTTTTGCCAGAAAGGCCGATGGACTCGAACTCATCACTGCGCTGCATGAGTGCCCGCAAAACTTCAGCGCAGTCCTCCCAGTCGGCTGAATTGGCAGAGACGCCGCACTTGGCATCAGCGATCATTGCGTGGCCATCGCTTGCGGTATGCAGGAAAGCAACCACAGGTAATCCGGAAGCCATGTGTCCAAGAATTTTTCCCGGGACGACAGGTGTTTTATTTTGCGGACTGAGGCAAACCAGACCAATACTGCAGGCCTTTAGCAAATCGGGATAAACATCCCTTGAAATAAAGCCTTCGAATTGAATGTTATTTAGATTTTTATCTTTGGCTAAGGCCTGTAACTTCTCTTTTTCTTTGCCGTCACCAACGAGTAAAAACAGCAAATCGTTCTGGTCTTGCAAACGTTCAGCAACGCCAAGAATCAATTCCAAATATTGCGATGGTCCCATCACCCCAGCAAAAACCGCAACATGTTTTTGTTTAATTCCCCACTTCTGCCGAAAGTCGACTTGCGTTCGCGAAGACGATTCATCCTCATGGCTATGGTGATCGATATCGACCCAGTTGTGGAGTAACCGTAACTTGGATCCTAATTCGGGATGTTGTTGCAGAACCATCTTTCTGTTGCCGTCTGAGTGCACGGTCACAACGTCTGCGGTGCGATAAGCGTAACGTTCAATTGCTTGAAAAAACTTGATTTGCATTTTGCTGGTCAAAATACCCAGATCAATCGCATTCTGTGGAAACAAGTCCTGCACATTCAACAAGTTGCGCACGCCTTTTCGGCGCAACCAACTACCGACTAAGGCGAGCGGTAAGGGTGGACTATAGACAACCACAGCGTCGGGCTTGATCTTGTACTTGCGCAGCTTCAGCAAAAATTGCACAGGCATTAAAAGTTGTGACAGACCTCGCACAAGGTAATTCACATTGTGGTGCGGAAGCGTTTTGACACGGATGACGTTAATGCCATCCTCCGTTTCGAATTCTTTGAAATCCCGGAGAGCCTGATCCTGATCCAGATTGTATTCAGGCCAGGTGGTGATAACCGTCACCCGATGATCTCTGCATTTGAGCTCTTGGGCAAGCTCAAGCATCAAGTGTGAAGCTGAGCGAATCTCGGGCGGGTATGAGTCAGTAACGAGAAGAATGTTCACGGCATATCCAAACTGATGACCTGAGCAGTCGCCAAGGCGCGCTCGATACCGAAAATGACCGCCATGGTCGCAAATACTTCAGTTGGAGGGACGGCGATGGAGTCTTTACCGGAAACGCAGTCGGTGAAGTGTTTTAATTCTTCGAGGTAACCCATCTCTTGATTGCGTGTTTTAAAGGTATCGGTCTTTCCGTTGTGATGGAATTCGCTCAGGCGGAAATCTTTTGAGGTGATGGTTTTGCCGTCAAAGAAAATTTCCAATGCTTCTCGCGAAAACGCCTTATCCCCGGAAGCCGAGTAAATCAGCGCGCCAACAGAGCCGTCTGAGAGTTTGAAACTGATGGCGATATTGTCATTATTTACGCTTGTCCGGTTATCGCCTGAAATGCGTTCTGCAGATACACGAACGATAAGGGCACCAGCCAGCGACTGGATCAGATCAATAAAATGAGACATTTCACCCACGACACGGCTGCGACCTTCATCGTCAGAATGAACCCAATGCGATGCAGGGACAAATCCAGTATTGATACGCATCTGCATGACTAAGGGGGACTGACGGCTCGCTAGCCATTGACGCATCTGCACAGCATGCGGTGAAAAGCGTCGGTTGTGTCCAACGAACAGAATCGGTAGGCTGGTTGCTTGAGTGGCAAGAGCTTTTAGAGCGTTAAATTCCTCTTCGGTTGTACACAACGGCTTTTCGATAAACAGCGCTTTGCCATATTGAATCGCATCGCTAACGAGTCTGGCATGCTGACTGTGAGGTGTGATGCCAACAATTCCATCAACGTCGGGGTTAGACCAAAGGGATGCACTATCTGTTGCTTGGTTGGCGAAACCAAACTTGCGTGCGCTGTGTTCAACACTTGCACCTGAGCCAGTAACCAGGGTGTGTAAAGAGACCCCAGACTGCTTTTGTAAGGCGGGTAATAACAAGGCCTTGCCAAACAGGCCCGCACCGATGACACCGATTTGTATGTGACCCTTTGACGTGTTGGACTTTGCCTGACTCGCTGGCAAGGGTAACGAACGCTCAATGATGGTGTTGCTCGGGTACTCAAGCAAGACACCAATGGGCTGAATCAGTTTGCCCGCGATGAATTGAGCGTACACGCTTTCAGCCTCGCCGATGATGAAGCGATGTGTAATCAGCGGTTGAACATCCACTTTTTTATCGGCAAGCAAGCGCAGGAATTCTTGCAGGTTACGCTTTTGTGTCCAGCGAACTTCACCAATCGGTAGTTCGAGACCTTCCAGTTCGTAAAGCGGATCAAGAGATCCAGGACCAGCGGCTTTGGAGACAACCAGATCGATTTCTTTGAGCCAAAGTTCATTACGATCAGGATGGATGTCTGCAGTGCCGACGACCACAATTCTGCCTTTGGGGCGACAAAGCTGTACCGCCAGATCCACCGGACCGCGGTCTTTGCTTGCTGCCGTAATGATGACTGCATCGGCACCATAGCCGCCAGTGAAAGTGTCGGACAAGCGGGTGAGCTCTTCAGTGTCTGTCGTGACCTGCTGAAAGCCATACTTTTTGGCGAGTTCAATTTTGTCGAGCGAAGGATCAAGTGCGATCACTTCGCAACCATACGCTCGCAACATTTGGATGGTGAGAAGGCCCAAAAGACCGAGACCCATCACCACTACGCGAGACCCAAAGGTCAGATTCGCGCTGCGAATTCCGTGCAGCGCAATAATTCCAAGCATGCCAAATGATGCTTCTTCTGCACTGACACCCTCAGGAACCCGACAAGCCAGGTTGACAGGAATGGAGACAAAATCTGCATGGGAGGCGAATCCTTGTCCGATACAAGCTACGCGATCACCAGGCGAAAACTCTGTCGCAGCCGTACCGCATTGTTCAACAATGCCAGCACTGCTGTAGCCTAAAGGGGTCGGTGTATCAAGACGGCCCATGGCTTCTTGCCATGTTTTGAGAAAGCCTTCTTTTTTAGCTTTGTCCCAAGCCCTGCGTACCAGATCGGGTCTGGAAGCCGCTTTACCCATTAAGGATTTTCGACCCAACTCAATCGTTGAGCGCTCGGTGCCTAAACTGATCAGCGAACAAGTGTTGCGGACCAGAATACGTTTTCCGCCACACTGAGGCACAGGAACGTCACGCAGGGTGACATCACCTGTTTTATAGCTTTGAACAACTTGCTTCATTTCTTCTCAGAGTCTTGGCGCAGCACATAGTTTTTGACGGCTGAAGACATTCCGGGGGGGAACTCAGCATCGCGGCGGATATCGTCCCAATTGTTCTTGAACCAGTCGATTGTCGTGCGCAGACCGTCTTCAAAGGTCGTTTTAGGGTCGTAACCGAGTAGATCTTTTGCTTTGTCGATGCTGGCAAGCAGACGTGACTTGGTATCCCACTTTCGACGATCGGTGTAGAGCAGACCAGCCTTGTTACCAGTGAGTTCGTTGACCATTTCCGCCATTTGAACGATTTCAATTTCACGGGCTGATGCGATGTTCATTTCGGCACCAATGGCTTCTTCAACAATGCCTGCTCTGAGTAACGCGTCAACGATATCCATGACATACGTAAAGTCGCGGGTCATTTTTCCGTCGCCCGTGATAGGGAGAGGCTGTCCTTTCATTGCCCAATAAATGAAATTTGGGATCACGTTACGGTATTGACCGGGGACTTCGCCAGGGCCATAGGAATTGAAGAAACGTGTTTTGACAACTGGCAAACCATAGTGATGCCAGTAGAAGTTGCAATACAACTCGCCCGCCATTTTTGAAATTTGGTAAGGGGTTGTCAGATGCATGGACATAAACTCTTCTTTGAGAGGAAGAGGTGCCTGTGCACCGTAAATGGCGCAACCTGACCCAGCATAAACAAAGCGTTTAATGCCGCTTTGCAGTACGGCGTGTTCTAGCATCTTGATGGTGCCGAGCTGACTGACCATCAGATCTTTTTCAGGATAATCGACGGAGTTTTGATTCGCGAAGAAAGCGGCTAGATGAAAGATGTAGTCGGGTTTTTCGTGAAAAACACGCTTTAAATCGATATCGCTCGTAATGCTGCCTTTAACGAACAGGACATTGGGTAAGTTCGGGATGCTCCATTCGTAGGATGCAGACAAGTCATCCAAAATGACAACCTTCGCTGCACCTGCTTGTGCGAGTGCACGGGTAAGATTGCTACCAATTGCACCTGCGCCGCCTGTGATCAGGATGGTTTTGTCTTTATAAGCCTGAGAAATGGACACGCGAAACACCTCGATGTTTGAAACTATGCTTTTGGGTGATTGTAACGGTGTTAAAGCGATTCCTACAGCGAATCGCTTTGAATCAAGTACGGATGAATAACTGCTAACTCGAGGTAATTAATCGAGTTTTTCAGTTTGGCAATATTTGGTTAAAGACTGATCCAATTTGTCTGAAAGAGCTTCAGGACCATGTTCAAGGCTATAACGGTCAAAATGCTTTGAATCAACTGGGTGAGAAATTAAAAAGGCGATGGATTCCGCAATCTGCTTGGCGCTGTTTTCGTCGACAGCCAAACCAATTCCATATTCTTTGACACGTTGCCCCATCAGGAATTTGTTGCTTACTAAAATTGGCTTATGAAACATGGCGGATTTTCCGAGAATGTTGCTGCTACGGTCAAAATCACGATAAATACCCCAGATTAAATCTGAAATCGAAATTAACTCATTGAATTCGCTATCATTTTTAAGATAATGATCAAAAGTCAGCAGGTTTTCTGGAGGATTAGATTCGATGTCTTGCAAGGCGGTTAAGTCATTTATGGATAGCGTCGTCCGATCCACCACGCCCGCCTGAATAAAGAACCATTCCCTAGGATCAAGTAAGCGGATCACAGCGCACCAGGCTGCGATATTTTTAGTTCCGCCGATCGCTCCTCCCAAAAAGATAATTTTTCGTCCCTTGGCCAGGCTAGTTGCTTTTAAAGTGAGGGGCGTGGGTTGGTCAGGTAAGGCAGTGCTGGCAACGTCTGGCAGCCAATGATGATCGATATGTCCAATTTGTTTGAGTTTCGAAAGATCAAGGTCTTCATTAATATAAAAAATACTTTTCAGGCCTTTAAGCTTACTTTTGTAAATAGCTGGGAGCGTATTGTTGATATCGATATGAATGCCAGTCCAATGCCAATCGACTTTTCGATAAAAGGGTTCCCAGTCAGTTTGTACGTTTGAATAAATATCCAAATACATATTCAAAATAATTTGAGGTTGCGAAGACATCAATTGTCTAACTAATTGAATATCATCATAAAAATCAATAGGTGAGTGAGGGCTGACTTTGAAAGATGGGTTTAGTTTTCGCAGAAAGAATCCATGCAATTTTCTGCAAACCATCCGATGAAGACGGTCCACAAAACCCCTACGGACATCCGTTCTGTTCCTCAGGGTAGTAACGAGATAGTGTTGAAGATTAAGGGATAGTTTGTTTTTGGTGAGATACTGCGCTAGCGGCGAAAGGGGTAAACAGGTTTGGGGGTCAAGTATCAAGACCTGTTGACGTCGCTCTTCGCTCAGGTCTTGCAGCTCGGAAAGGATCCGACTCGCATCGGGTGTCAAAACACAGACGGACCAACCCTTAACAACCAAGCTTCGAGTAAAGAGTGCGCACCAGGAATCAAAATGCCCCTTACCAGACAGGGGGTTGTAAAGGACAATGGTTTTACGATTGCCCGCAAGCGAGAAAAAATCTTGCTTGAAGATAGACTGCTTAAGCTGATTCAGGGCAAGATCCATTCAGTATCGTGAAGGGTTAAAAATCGAAGATTTTAAAAATAGCCTCTATGTTAAAGTTTATGCATCAATTTTGGGCAAAAAAACTTAAACACATGAGTCAAAACCAACCCCAACAACTGCCATCAGAAAGACGCTTTGGTTTGCTCTTTACTGCAGTCTTTGCTGTGGTGGGAATTTATGCACATCTAAAAGGATGGGGCCAAACGGCGGTCTTTAGCCTGGCCAGTCTGTCAGGTTTTATCGCGTTAATCACCTTGAGCGCGCCCAAACTGCTGGCGCCATTTAACCGGCTATGGTTTGAACTTGGGCAGTTAATGGGTCGAATCGTGAGTCCAATCGTTCTAGGTGCGATTTTTTTTCTGATCCTGACTCCTGTCGCTTTAGTGACTCGCTTATTCGGAAGAGACGAGTTGCGACTCAAACGTAAACCGGTCACTTCGTACTGGATCGATCGAACAAACGAACACTCACCTGCTGAAACTTTTAAAAATCAATTTTGAGCGATCTACCGTGTCATTCTTAAAAGAACTCTGGTCATTTCTGCGTTCGCGCAAAAAATTGTGGTTAGCTCCGATCATTATTTTGATGGTCATCTTAGGAGCTATGCTGATTTTTGCTCAAGGCTCGATTGTTGCGCCTTTCATTTACACATTGTTTTAACAGATGAATATTTTAGGTTTTTCTGCTTACTATCACGACTCAGCAGCTTGTCTGGTTGTCGATGGAAAAATCATTGCCGCTGCGCAAGAAGAACGCTTTACGCGCAAAAAACATGATTCGGAATTTCCAGCACAGGCAGTGAAATATTGTTTGGCTGAGGCAGGACTCAAACCTGAGAATATTGATTATGTCGTTTTTTACGATAAGCCTTTCCTGAAATTTGAGCGATTGCTTGAAACATATTTGGCGTTTGCACCAAGAGGGTTTAAAAGTTTTGTCGCATCTTTGCCGGTTTGGTTGAAAGACAAGCTATTTCAAAAGCGAATGATCAGTGATGCGCTGAAAGAACAGTTTGGAGACCAGGTGAACTGGGCTGAAAGGTTGCTGTTTTCAGAGCATCATTTGAGTCATGCGGCCTCGGCATTTTTTCCGTCGCCTTTTGAAGAGGCGGCCGTCCTGACTATGGATGGCGTGGGCGAATGGACGACGACTTCTTTGGCAATAGGCCAAGGAAATCAGCTCACTGTTCAAAAAGAAATACACTTTCCGCATTCCTTGGGTTTGCTCTATTCAGCGATTACTTATTACACCGGGTTTAAAGTGAATTCGGGTGAGTACAAGGTGATGGGTTTGGCGCCTTATGGTGTGCCACGCTATGCAGATTTAATTAAAACACACCTGATCGATATTAAAGAAGATGGCACATTCCACCTGGATATGCGCTACTTCAACTATTGCACTGGTTTAACAATGACCAACGAGCGGTTTGATCAGCTTTTTGGTGGTCCACCTAGAAAAGCCGAAAGCCCCTTGACTCAGAAAGAGATGGATTTGGCGGCATCGGTTCAAGCGGTCACTGAAGAGATTGTGATCAAGCTGGCGCGAGGTATTCGTCAGTCGAACGGACAAAGAAATTTATGCTTGGCAGGTGGCGTTGCACTGAACTGCGTTGCGAACGGTAAGCTGCTCAAAGAAAAGATCTTTGACAATATCTGGATTCAGCCGGCAGCGGGTGATGCCGGCGGTGCAGTCGGTGCCGCCTTGGCTGCGTGTCATCTGATGTTGAATCAGCCGCGTGTTGTCGAACCAACCGATGCAATGCAAGGCTCCTATCTGGGACCAAGTTATAAGCAAAGTGATATTGATTCACGTTTGCGTGCCGCAGGTGCAGTATTTACCACGGTATCAGACGACGAACTGATTGAACAAACCGCACAGGCTCTGGCCGATGGCAAGGCGGTGGGGTGGCATCAGGGGCGCATGGAGTTTGGACCACGCGCGTTGGGTGGTCGATCGATTATTGCCGATCCCCGTTCGCCAACATTACAAAAACAATTGAATCTGAAAGTTAAATATCGCGAGTCATTTCGACCCTTTGCTCCCAGCGTATTGCGTGAAGACGTCACGGAGTGGTTTGATATTGAAACAGACAGTCCCTATATGCTGCTTGTAACGGAAGTGGCTAAGAATAAGCAGCTTCCAATGACAGCGGAGCAGGAAAAACTGTTTGGTATCGATAAGCTAAACGTGCCACGGTCTGAAATTCCGGCAATTACACATGTTGATTACTCCGCACGTGTTCAGACCGTTCATGAGAAAACCAATCCTCGCTATTATCAATTGATCTCAAGGTTTAAGTCTTTGACTGGATGCCCTGTCTTAGTCAATACCTCTTTCAATGTACGTGGCGAACCGATCGTTTGCACACCAGAGGACGCCTTTAATTGCTTAATGGGAACGGAAATAGAATTCCTTGCCGTTGGAAATTCGATTATGCGTAAAGAAGATCAGAATCCAGCTCTGATCAAAGATTATAAAAACGCATACGAACTGGATTGATGGCCCAATGCGGCTCTTGATAAGCAGTCAGTATGAATAAGAATATGACTCAATTTTTGAAACTTGAGTTATTTCCTTTTTTTAAAGATTGTTTCAAGAGTCAAAGCGATCGTAATTGGTTAATTGCCATCGTTTTGGTAGGCGCATTTATTCGCCTCTACTTTATGGATCAACCCATGCGTGTGGATGAGTCGTGGACGTTCATGGCTTCGGTCAAAGATGGCTGGAAGAGCGTTCTAACGTATGCCACCCCCAATAATCATGTATTGCACTCGATCTTCGTCAAGCTATCGACCTCGATATTCGGTGCTGATCCGTGGGCAATTCGAGTGCCTGCATTCATGTTTGGTGTGGTTTCAATCGTATTGGTCTTTTGTGTGACGCGCCACTTTGGCGGCAGAGGTTTGTTTGCCGCCGCAGTTGTTGCGACCAATCCCTACATGATTTTGTTTTCTACAAATGCCCGCGGTTATTCATTGTTGGTATGCGTATTTCTTGCATTGGTCATTTTGGGATCGTTATATTCACGAAGTCCAAGCAAAGGCGCCGGCACCGCCGTTGCTATTCTATCTGCGTTAGGAATTTTTGCTATACCAACCATGGTATTTCCATTGTTTGGACTTTTGCTTTGGATTGCTTACGTAGGATTTCGCTCTGCAGATGTCAGACGGATTGATTTAATTCAATCTAATCTACTCTGCGGATTAAAGATTGCCTTTCTCACTACTCTGATCTATGCGCCAGTGGTTTATCTGTCTGGACTGAAGGCAATCATTGCAAATGATTGGGTCATACCGCAGGTATATGGTGTATTTCTAAAAGGTATCCGTTGGCATTTTGAGGATACTCTTTTTCATTTTATTCGTGATGTGCCGTTATTTTTTCTGCTGATTTGTATCGTCGCTGTATTACGCGGTTTTTATGCAAGCAAAAAAGAAAAGGGGAATTGGCTAATTTCACTGCTGTGTGCTCTCGTGCTAGGTGGTGGCATCGTGTTTTTTGCACAGCACAGCATCCCCTTTGAAAGAACATGGATCTATTTCATTCCTATCTTTGCAGTCCTTACCGATAAAGGCGTCACGGATATTTTGGAAAGCTATTCAAAGCAGGTCGCGAATGTGATTGCTGTAGTGCTGTGTTTAAGTGCGTTAACAATCCCTTTCAGGCTCGTGCTCAATGACTCAATATCAAAATATAACGATACGGGAATTTTTGGTGATTCTGCTGAGGTTGCCAAAGCGCTCGTAACAACGATGAAGTCCGGGGATGGAATGGTTGCGACAGATCCAGAAAACTTCACTCTATTTTTCTATCTTTGGTACTTCAATGCGCCAAGTTACAGTTATGGCGAGCATGAGGAAGTTGGTAGAACGTATTATGTCGTTCCGCCTTCGCGCAGCATTGATCAGCTGACGAAGCGACAAGTGAAAGAATGGAAGACAATCAATGAAACCAAAATTTATAGGTAATTTTGGTGATGAATTGATATTAAGGTGATTGACGAGGACCTCGAGATATTTTCTTTCCAAAGCGAATCGATGGCAGCTCGACAAAGCGGTAAAGAATATAAGAACTCAAGATAACCAGAGGTAATGTCAGAAAAAGGCTGATAGAAAAACGCTCAATAGGAGATCGTTGAAGAAAGTCAGCGGTTTGTGTCAAGACATACACGATCGGATAGACGATCAGGATATGACATAAGTAGATTGAATAAGAAATGTCACCTAAAAAACGGAGAGGCTTCAAGCTCAACAAAGGTGAAACAAGCGGCATCTTTTCAAATGAGATCGCTACAAAAAATAAATATCCCAAAATGACCGGTTTTGAAAGCGGCAAGATGCAAATGCAAGCTGCTAATGGGAAAAGGATGTTGGACAAGCGCTTGATTGGCTGTGCTGTATTGCGTTGACGTAACCAAAGCGCGACTAGCATTCCAGCGAAAAATGCGTTCAGTCGATATGGCAGAAAACTAGGCTGTCCAAAGTGGCTGAGTATGCCTGCATCCAAATAATTGCCCCAAAGTTTAGGTGCCCAAAACGCTAATACGGCCAATCCTATGGCAATCAGGAGTGTCGGAATTTTTCGCCATAAGACCAGTAACAAAGGAAACACGAAATAAAACTGCATCTCCAGAGAAAGACTCCAGTCCGGCAAGGGAGTGCTGTTTTCCATGCCTGGAACCAGACCAAAGAGAAAGCTGATATGAAAGTAAATCCAGCGAAAACTAATAAAGCTCCAATCGGTCCGAGGATCAAAATTTTCAATGTTCTGTGCCCAAGGTGGAGGCAATGTCTTGAGAATAAAATCGTGCATCATGGCCAGAGAGGGGCCAAACGCATAACAAATGAGCAACAATAAATAATATAGGGGCGCGATTCTAAAAAATCTCATGAGATAGAAATTCAGAGTCGATTGGCTTAAAAACTTGGTCTGTTGTAAATCTTGTTTCCATGTGTGCACCATTAAAAAGCCTGATAGCACCATAAAAAGATCGACAGCTAAGGGATGCAAAGATAAAAGGCGGGTTTGAAACCCGGATGCATCAGCAAGGTGTCCAAAATATACCCATAATGCGAGGCATGCACGAAATCCATCCAGAGAATTCAGGTGACTCGACTCAGTTAAGTCCAAGATTGGAATTGCACTTCTTTTTTCCATTTATTAGATTTTAGAAATAGAGCTAATTAGTCTTAAAGTTTGGAAGGCAATCGGATGATATTAAATTTTCTGCAATTTTTTGCGAACCTCGATAACTTAAGTGATGTGTGTCTCTCAACAATAGCTGTCCAGTCTGATCGATAAAGTTCAAATGTCCATTATTCAGCAATACTGGGGATTGACTGAAAATACAAATATCCTTTATGTTTTTAAACAGCACGTCAAAAAGATGAATATTTGGTTCCCGATCGGGCAGCTCTTGAATTGGAATATTGCAAGCATGCGATGTTTTGTTTAGTCCAGGCCTAGGGATGCAGTCGCGAGCAGAGATGTTTGAGTAAGGGGCATCGTAAGTAACAATGACCTTCTTTCCGAGGCTTTGTAGCTCTTTAATCGATTGGGTAATAAATGGCTTGATCGCCGTAAATTTTTCCTCAATCGTTGCATTGAAGGAGGTGCCAGGGATATCCCAATATTTCAAATCAGAAGCGAAGATAGCGAAAATAACTGTTTCGATATTTTTGTGTAAGGCCAGATACTGATAGGTCTTATTGATGATTTCAGGGCACTTGTTTATTCTTCCCCAGTGAGCTGTTTCAACAAGCCCACGAATGGGGGGGCAGGTCCATCCCCCAATATTGATCAGTCCGATACCCTTGGGGGCAAGCGCATCGGCGAGTCCTGGTGCGATAGAGTTTCCGGTACTGTCGCCGATGACTGCAACTTTTATATTAGATTCATTACCGAATTTGATGCAAAAATTTGATTCAACTCCCAATTCCTTGGTGCATCCTGATGATTTGAAACTGTCCCATTGCAATAAATCGCTATTAACTTTTTGATCAAGAACGACAGTTCTAAAAGGTAGTCCTTGCCGTAAGTCTGTATTGAGGCCAACGTATCCGATGAGTGCTAATAATCCTACAAGGATGAATGCCTTGATATTTTTATTTGTACCAAATCTGATTGGTTTTTCAATTAGTTGAAAGGTCAACCAGGCCAAAAGGAACGAAATAATAATTAAAGCTCCTCGGACTAGAGGCGGAGGAGCATCACTAAAGATAATTCGACCAAATGATAATAATGGCCAATGCCACAGATACAGGGGGTAGCTAATCAGGCCGAACCATACTAGAACAGGGTTGGATAGAATGGATTTGTTTATGAATCCTAAAGGGCTTGCAATAATAATCAGAGTAGCTCCTAGAACAGGTAGTGTCGCCCACCATCCGGGGAAGATCAGATTTTTATTAATGCATAAAATTCCCGTAATGATTAGAACTGCTCCGATGATTGAACAAACGTTGCTAAGTGTGTTTTCGCAATTTTGGGCCTTTTCGTTAAAGATGATTTTGTTTAGCCAATCATTCAAATGGTATTTAAATTTTTGACTTGAGGAGGGACGATATATCGCAAGCCATGCCAGAATTGAGCCTGCAAATAACTCCCAAAATCTTGTTTGAGGCGAAAAGAAGTCGAGTGTTTTATTTGTGCTTGAAAATGCAATATTGCTCACGAATGAGATGAGACAAACTAAAACCGTAATTGTTAAAAGATTAAATTTTCGCTTATATGCAAAATATGCGAGAAACGGCCAAACTAAATAGAATTGTTCTTCGATGCCCAGGCTCCACAAATGCAAAAGCACCTTGGTATCAGCGGCATGATCAAAATAGCCAACTTCATTCCAAAGGGTGAGGTTCGAAATGAATAGTGCCCCAGAGGCGATGTGCTTACCTAATTGTTGGAACTCGTCTTGCAATAAGACAAACCAACCAACGGCATAACAAAACGTTAGAACAAGAATAAGAGCAGGAAATATTCTGCGAATGCGGCGTGCGTAAAAATCAAGAAAACTAAATTTATCGTCTTGCAGACTTTGAAAAATGATGCTCGTTATCAAAAAGCCGGAAATGACAAAAAAGATATCAACGCCAATGAAGCCTCCTTTGATTTTTTCAGGAAAGGCATGAAACGCCACAACACTAAGAACTGCTATGGCACGCAGACCATCAATATCCGAACGATATTTATGATTGTTATGTTGGTTTTCAGTAGTCAAAGATGAAGTGAGTGGAGATGTCTTCATTTAGAACTAATTAAGTTTTTAAATTATTCTGAATTTGCCGCACATTAAAAATGGCGGTTTCAAGTACGAAGTGCAACTTTGATTAATTAGGTGGGTGGCTGAGAATGTTCTAGCATCTCAGGCTCCTAGACCGGCAAGTCAAAGTTACCTTATGAGCTATAAACATCTCAGCCAAACTGAACGTTATCAGATTTACGTGCTTATGAAAGCAGGAAAGAACCTCCAAGCGATTGCTCAGATGCTGGGTCGACATAAGTCGACGATCAGTCGGGAGGTTTTGCGTAACTCTGGTTTGCGGGGTTATCGACCCCGACAAGCTGATCTGCTTTGTCAGGAACGCGCTCAATCGAGCCGTAATGCCTTTCAAATTGATCAAACGACGAGAGACCAGGTCGCTGAGCACCTTAAGCTCCAATGGAGCCCTGAGCAGATTGCAGCTTTCTTGCCTGTCAGCCACGAAACGATTTACCGGCATGTTTATGCTGACAAGGCTCAAGGCGGTTCTCTTTGGAAACACCTTCGTTGCCAGAAGAAACGGCGTAAGCGCTATGCCAGTGGCAAAAGCCGTCGTGGCCAAATCATTGGCAGGCGCCCCATTGCCCAACGTCCTGCCTCGGTTGAAACCCGCAGTCAGGTCGGTCACTGGGAGGGAGATACGGTTATAGGCGCAGGTCATAAGCAAGCTATCGTGACGCTGGTTGAACGTAAAAGTGGGTTTGCCGTTCTGGCCCATGTCACTCGCAAAACGTCTGGCATGGTCAGTCAAGCAATCATCAGGGGTCTCGCACCTCTGGCGCATTGCGTCAAGACATTGACTTACGACAACGGGAAAGAGTTTGCTGATCATGCTGTTGTGGATGAGGCGTTGAACTCGACGGCTTACTTTGCAGATCCGTTTGCCAGTTGGCAACGAGGTACGAATGAAAACTTTAATGGTTTACTGCGCCAGTACATACCTAAAAAACGACCCTTATCGACCGTGACCTCGGATGAACTTAAAATGATTCAAGATCGTATTAATCATCGACCACGAAAACGATTAGGTTTTAAAACTCCGTACCAAGTGTTTCACCAGTCCTTAGACCGTGTTGCACTTCGTACTTGAAACCGCCAATGATCAAAATAATCATATGCGATTAAAACATCCTACTTAGGTTTATATAGGTTCTTACCCGGCGTAATCTTTCGTCTTCTTTCCACTAGGATGAAATGATTCAAAGGGTAAAAATCCATGACGTTTGAGAATTACAAGGCAAAGCAGGCAAAACTTAGTAAAGAGATAGAAAAACTTAAAAAACAAGCATTATTTCTAAAAAACAAGAGACGTCAGATCGAAATTGATTCGATTGTTCGGGATATACGAGAGTACCGTATCGCCCCAGATGAACTAGCCGCCGCATTCAGGGCAAATCATTACTCACCAAACACCCCCACAATCCTCTCCGACGAGATGCCATCCCCATAAGGATTGTGTGCCTTCGACATCATCAAATAACTCTGTTCATTATCAAGCAGTTCCGATACGTTCCTAGTGATCTTATCCGTATCCGCCCCAACCAACCGAACCGTCCCAGCCTGAACAGCTTCGGGGCGTTCGGTGACACCGCGCATAACAAGCACAGGCTTGCCAAGGCTTGGCGCTTCTTCCTGAATACCGCCACTATCAGTCAACACAAGATAGGCGTGCTTAAGCAGATAAACGAAGGGCTCATATTCAAGCGGATCAATCAGATGAATATTTGAAATCCCGTCGATCAATTCGAACACAGGTTTTTGCACATTCGGATTCAGATGCACTGGGTAAACAAAATGCACCTTGGGATATTTGATCGCCAGTTGTTTAATCGCCTCACAAATTTCTAAAAATCCCGCACCAAAATTCTCACGACGATGCCCAGTAATCAAGACAAACTTCTGACTTTGCCATACAAAAGGTAGTCGATCATTCAAAAAACTTGTAATTTGGTTTCGTCTGACTGGCTCAGAGTCGATTCGTTTTAGCACCCAGAACAAAGCATCAATCACGGTATTGCCAGTGACGGTAATGGTGTTGGCCGCAACACCTTCATCAAGCAAATTCTGTTTACTGGATTCAGTCGGTGCAAAGTGCCAGTGTGAAACTTTAGTGACGACTTGGCGATTGAATTCTTCTGGAAACGGTGACCGGATATCGTGCGTGCGCAGCCCAGCCTCAATGTGTCCCACAGGTATGCCGGCATAAAACGCAGCCATGGCAGTAGCGTAGGCTGTGGTGGTGTCGCCATGCACGAGGACGGCATCGGGTTGATGTGTTTTGAGCACATCGCGCATCCCGAGCAAAACCAAACTCGTCACATCGTACAAGTCCTGACCTGCTTTCATGAGGTTCAAATCAATGTCTGGCCGAATATCAAAAATATTCAAAACCTGATCGAGCATTTGCCGATGTTGGGCGGTGACGCAGACGATGGTCTCAAACCTGGGGTTGGCTTTGAATGCGTGGACAAGCGGTGCCATTTTGATGGCTTCAGGCCGTGTACCAAAAACGATCAGGATTTTCATTGGGGATATAAGTGGTCAGTCTGACGTTGATTTTACCTTGAGCCGATTTGCGTTAAGTGATCAACCATCATCTTCGCCGCAGTAGTCAGTGCGCTGATGGATCGCACGCAAATCTTGAATTCTCGTGTAGCCCAAGGGTCGGTGAGTTGCCTGATTTCGATGTTGAGGTTGTTGGCGTTGCGACGTGCGACTGCCTCAGGTAGAACGCCTACACCAAGCCCTGACGAGACCATCATGCATAGAGCGTCAAAGCTGCTGACGCGGATTTTTAACCTCCAGTCTTGCCTTGCGGCGGCAGCGGCGTTGGTAAGTTGTTGATTGATGGCGCTGCCGGTTTGCCATCCCACGTAATCGTGTTGCAGCGTGTCGTTAAAGGCCCAGGCTTTGCGTGTACCCAATGGGTGTCCTTTTGGCATAATCAAAACCAGGTGATCGGTACGGTAGGGATAAATTTCCAGCCCTTTTGTATCTTGGACGTTGGTGTAGATACCGATGTCGGCGGCGTTTTCCTGCACGCTTTGGATCACGAGGCTACTGATTTTTTCATCCAGATTGACCTGCACCCCTTCATGCGTGGTTAAAAAGGTTTGAATATCACCTGGTAAAAACTGTGTGATGGACGACATGCTGGCACACACCCTGACAAGACCACGGGTACCGGACGAGTAGCTTTGCATTTGTGCAGGTATTTGATCCAGTTCGTGTAGGGCGTTGCGTGCCAGGGCAAGCAGGGCCAGGCCGGCATCCGTAGGTTCAACGCCACGATTGGTGCGTCTTAACAGAGGCGTACCCAAGGCTTGCTCGATATCGCTCAGGCGTTTGCTGACGGCAGCGGCTGCGATATGTTCACGTGCGGCAGCGGCGCCGATGGTTTTTTCCTCTACGACGCTGATGAACAGTTTTAACGATGTCGGATCGAGTCGGGACATATTTACCTAATGGATAATGAAGCTTTATCTTCTGTCATCGTATTTTACGATGGCGCCTTAATCAATGAATGATTTGCAGACGGGACAAATTTTGCAAAGATAATTGAGCACGATAGAGAGACCCACGCAGGTCGCTCACGTCGAAAAACAATAAAAGGATGATCAAATGCAGCATGATCGTATTGAGCCGGGCCAGTCAGCACGAATCAAAGTGTTTTGGCAGCCTGGCTGTTCTTCTTGTCTAAGAACAAAAGAGTTTCTGGCCAAGCAAGGTATCGAGTTCGAGTCCATTGACGTCCACAACGATCCGGCCGGGATGGAGGAATTGCTGGCGCTGGGTGCGCGTAGCGTGCCGATCGTTGCGTTGGGCGGAAAGTTCACGTATTGCCAGTCGTTTAACGATGTGGTGAAGTTTCTGGATCTGAAGACCAAGCTGATGGATCCCTTGCCACCCGAGGGACTAGTGGCGCGAATCGACGTGGTGACAAAGGCCGCTGCGCGCTACGTGAAGCAGTTTTCTGAGAACAGCCTGCGCGAAGAGTTTCGCGATCGCAAGCGTACACCCGCCGGCTTGGCTTTTCATGTATTTCGCGTGGTGGAAATGGGCATGCAAGCGGCCAACCAGATCCCGTTGGAATTCGAAGGCTTTAATGACGTACCGCCGGATAATTGGGCGGGCAAGGATATTGCCGATTGGGGCCTGAGGATTCGCGAACTGTTCTTGGCCTGGTGGGCCGGCGAAAAGGACAAGACTCTGCAGTACTTGGTACCGACTTATTATGGCAAGCGCACCATGCATGACGTGCTGGAGCGCACAGCCTGGCATTCGGCCCAGCATACCCGGCAGTTGATCCTGATGTTGCAGACCTATGGCATTGAGCCGGACGGAATATTGACGATGGATGATTTGGCGGGACTTCCGGTACCTGATGAAGTGTGGGATCGATAAAGACAGAATCCGGGTTGTAAAACGATCGGCAAAGGCCGGCAGCGGTTGAGGAGACAATCATGAAGGTGACATGGTCAGAAGCACTAAGGACCTCCATAATAAAATCGTTGGCACTGGCCGGTATGGTTGCCTCAGCGCTGAGCGTGGGTTCGGCCCATGCGCAGACGGATTATCCCAATAAGCCAATCAGAATCGTGGTGCCCTACGCCCCTGGTGGCGGCGGTGACGCTGTAGTGCGTTACATGAGCGATAAACTCGCCGAACGTCTAAAGCAACCAATCATTGTGGATAATCGTCCGGGTGCGTCTGGTTTTATCGGTGCCCAGATCGTGGCGACGGCTGCGCCTGATGGATACACCTTGTTGATGGCCTTTGACGGCACGATTGCGGTGGCACCACACTTGTTGAAGGCGCCTTTTAATACGCTGACCGACTTTACGCCGATTACCAAGCTAAATGATGCCGCCATCGTGATGGCAGTGAACAAGCAGGTGCCTGCGAAGAATTTTCAGGAGCTTGTTGTCTACGCTAAATCCCTGCCAAATCCAATGGAGTTTGGTTCAACGGGGCAGGGGTCAAGTACGCATCTGGCAGGTGAGTTGTTGGCGATGCGAACTGGGATGAAATTGCAGCATATTCCCTACAAAGGTGGTGGTCAGGCTGTGACGGACGTGGCGGCAGGGCAGATCCCCATGATTTTGACGGTAGTGCCTACGGTGATGCCACATATTACCCAAGGTAGATTAGTGCCGATTGCGGTTTCTGGCTCGCATCGTGCTCAAAGCTTGCCGGATGTGCAGACGTTTACCGAGGCAGGCGTGAAGGATTTTGATGTGTCATCCTGGTACGGGTTGCTGGCTCCAGCCAAGACGCCTAAGCCGATTGTTGATAAGCTTCAGCGTGAGATCGCTGAAGTGATGAAGATACCCGAGGTCCGGGAAAAGTATATGAAGGCATCGTTTGAACCGGTGGCTAATCCGCCTGAAGAGTTCGCCAAGCAGTTGAAGGCAGATTATGAAAGGTGGGGACAGGTGGTGAAGGATGCGGGAGTGAAGATTGAGTAAGGATTGGTGATCGACTTGGATCCATTTATGCAGGCGGCTATCGATGAGGCTCAAGCGGGTTTGCGCGAAGGCGGCATCCCGATCGGCTCTGTTTTGGTACATCAAGGCAAAATCATCGGTCGGGGCCACAATCGTCGGATTCAGAAAGGCAGCGCTGTTTTGCATGGTGAAATGGATGCGCTTGAGCATGCGGGGCGTTTGCCTGCGCAAGTCTATAAAGAGTCCGTTCTGTATACGACCCTCTCGCCGTGCAGCATGTGTTCGGGTGCGATCTTGTTGTACGGTATCCCCAGGGTTGTCATCGGCGAAAACAAGACATTCATGGGTGAAGAGGCTTTGCTTCGGGATCGGGGAGTGAAGCTAGACGTATTGCAAGATGAAACATGCATCGCGATGATGCAGGAATTTATTCGTGAAAAGCCGACGCTGTGGAATGAGGATATTGGGGAAGTGTAAATAAGACTTACGGTACAAACATCCACCCTGCCGCGCACGCCATCACGCCCGTTGCGATCCATCCCAGTACGCGCAAATACCTCGGGGCGACATATTTACCCATCACCGATTCTTTAGATACCAAAAGCAGGATCACAACCATCAGTGGGACGGCGACGATACCGTTGATGACGGCACTCCAGAACAGTGCTTTCATTGGACTTATCGGCGAAAACTGGATTACGAGCGCCAACATCACGCTGATTGCGATGACGCCATAGAATCCTTTGGCTTGCGTAAATTCGCGCTCAAGGCCCCACTCCCATCCCATCGTTTCGGCTAATGCATAGGCGGCCGATCCGGCTAGCACCGGCACGCCGATCAGTCCGACACCGAGAATGCCGATTGCGAACAGCATGAAGGCAAAATCGCCTGCGATGGGTCTAAGAGCGTTAGCGGCGTCAGCTGCGGTTTGAATGTCCGTGACGCCGGCGCTGTGCAGGGTGACAGCGGTAGCCAAGATGATGAAGTAAGACGTGATGTTTGAATAAAACATCCCACTCCAGGTGTCCCAGGAAATGCGACGAAGCTCTTCGGTGGCGACCATGCCGTCATGGATTAACGCGGTCGCATCTGTATTTTGCATATCTTCAACTTCTTCAGAGGCTTGCCAGAAAAACAGATAAGGACTGATGGTGGTGCCAAATAACCCGACCACCACAGCCGCGGCGCTGGCGTCGAAGGTTAGATTGGGCCAAAGTGTTCGAGCGAACACTTCACCCCATGGCACTTGCACAGTGAAAAGCACGGCTGCATACGCAAGCAATGAAAGCGTCAACCACTTCAGAAAGAAAACATAGCGGTGATAAGGGATGAATATCTGCATCAGGACTGAACCGCATACAAATACGGTTGTCATCGCATAACGATTGATGCCGGTGACAAGTTCTGCAACTTCGCCCATCGCGGCGACATCTGCGGCGATGTTCAAAGTATTTGCCACAAGCAATAACAATACGACACCGAATAAAACCGCCGGGTGGAAACTTTGCTTGATGTTGGCGGCAAGACCTTGGCCCGTGACGCGTCCGATGCGTGCGCAGATGGATTGAATTGCCGACATCAGCGGATAAGCCAGAGGCATGGTCCACAACATGTTCAGACCAAATTGTGCACCGGCTTGAGAATACGTGACGATGCCGCTTGGATCGTCATCAGCGACACCCGTGATCAATCCAGGCCCCACGCGCGAGATAGGGTGTTGTTTGATACGGCTGACCGTACGGGACCAGAGTGTCGAGATGTTGCGCATAGGCCTTGGTGTCTGACAGCGATCTGCGCCAAGTGTAGCTGTTATTTTGTGACTCGAAGATATCCGGCAAGAAGGGTTGCTGCCTGCAGATTGCCAGAAGGCGGTACGGGTGTGTATCGGCCAAGCTGCAAAAGATGTTGCATCTGTCGCCCGAAATCACCACGTTGTAGCGTTTCAGTAGAGATTTCTGAGCAATGCGCGACCGATTTGAGCCATCCGGTCAGCGCCTCGGTCTCGGGCCAGTTTAGGCGCTCGACATACAGGACGGGCATGCCTGCGGCGGCGGCCTCGGCGAACATGCCGTAGCCTGGCTTGGTGATGATGAGATCGACGGATGCGACCAGGTCGGAGTAGCTCAGCCCTGTTTGGGTTTCTGCGAAGAGAGATGGTGATTGCCCGAGGTGTCGCGCCGGGTCTCGTGCACACTGCTCTGCAATTTGATTGGCAACGATGTAATGAATGGTTTTACCTGATAGGTGAGTGGGCCAGTTTTTCGGGTTCAGCTCGAACGGCATGCCGCCCATGCCGACTAAAACCAGCCAACTTTCATCATTTTGTTGAATTTGATTGTTGATTCGCGATGCTAGCGTTACTCGTTGATTCATTCCGGGATCGCATATCGGACCAATTTCAATAGTATTGCCAAGTGTTGTCATGGGCATACTTGGAGCAGGCAGCAAAAAATGATCTGCCTTGCGGTATATCGAGCGAATTGCATCGACGATGCGTAGACCTGATTCGATAGTGAAATCCTGGTTGGTTTGGATGCCGTTGTCATCGGGTTGAAACTGGGTCAGTGCGAACTCAAGAATATCCGCCCAGTTTAGGCAGCACAGTGCAACCGAGGGGATACCGGCCTTTTGCGCCGCAGCCAGTGTCAGGTAGGGGATGTCGGATAAAACGAGATCGACTTGCTGATTCATTAGATCCTGTGCCAGGCGATTGATATTGTCCGGCATTGATGCATGAAATGTTTCATAAGCTTTCAGGCTGGCGCTCAGGTCGATCGTCAGCGCATCTCGCATGATCATGCCGAAATCGTCGGCGACCGGTTGCAGGACATCCGGATTGAAGATTCGTTTTTTGATCTGCGACTCAGGAAATGCGGCACGGACTGTCAGTCGCAGGTCCGGAATCAGTTTGCGTAATTGATTAACCACTGGGGCTGCTTGCGATAAATGACCAAAACCATGCGATGAAACGGCTAACAGCAGGTGCGGTGGTTTTTTGCGTGGATAGAGTCGTACACCGAAAGTCATAAGCTTTTGATAAATATAGTCAATTTGGCAATCGAAAAAACAAATTAATTCGCATCATTTCTTAAGTTTCGTGATCAACCGCTGTATATTTCAGCACCGATTCATCCGTAAATTGTATGAGCAGTCTATTCGCTTTACTTGCCCAGCGATCATGGGTAGCTTTGTCAGGGCTGTTAACGACAGTCATGGTGATGCTTTGCTTGACGCCTCAACTGCAGGGGTGGTACTACGCGTTTATGGGTATGGTCATGTTGTACTCGCTCTTCGATCTCGGGTTGGCGCAGGTGCTGGTATCGGTTTCATCATCGTTGAATCATTCGGATGATGAGCAACAATCGTTCAGAGGACTACCTGCGAATGATCAGTTCAAGTCGTTGCTGTATCAGGCCGCGCGTAAATATGGGTGGTTGGCTGCTACCTTTTTTCTGATCATGATTCCGGCTGGTGTTTTGTTCTTTTGGTCGGGAAACAAGGTCGATCCGATAGCACGCGATCAGTGGTTATGGCAGTGGATCGCTCTGGTTTTGGTGACCAGCGTGGTGATGATGTTGACGCCTTTTCTTTCAATGCTGGAAGGCGCGGGCAACATTGCCGAGGTTGCCGTACTTAAACTGACACAAGGTGTATTGGGATCCGTTGCCTGCTGGATTTTGCTTTGGCAGGGCGCGGGGTTATGGGCTGTGATCATGGTTCCTTTGGTGAGTGCCATTGTGACGGGGCTTTGGTTGCGTGTCAGATTTGCCGTTTTAATTAGTGTAGTGCGAGACGTCACCAAAGAAGTTGCCAGACACGCAACCAAAAGCTCGCTCAGCTGGGCAAAAGAAGTCTGGCCGTTGCAGTGGCGTTTTGGTGTGGGTTGGTTCACCAGCTACATGTTGACGCAGATTTATACGCCGATTTTGTTTTATTTAAGCGGTTCGGTCGTGGCGGGGCAGATGGGGATTTCGTTTGCGATTGCCAATATGGTGGCGGTGTTGTCCAATTCATGGACGAGCAGGCATGTCGGCAAGATGGCTCAGGCGGTTAGCGAGAAGAATTGGCTCGCGTTGAATCGTTTGTTTAAAAATGATTTGCTTTGGTCTTGCGCATTCTTTATTACTTGTGCATTGGTGCTTTCTCTTGCCCACCACATACTTTGGCCAACACGTTTCGGTCAGCGTTTATTGCCGTTTTGGCCCTTTGTCGGACTGCTGGCGATATCTTTTGTGAATCATTTGACAGGCACTTTCGGCGCACAGCTCAGGGCGTTTCAGAAAGAGCCATTGATGCGCATCATGTTGATGGGCGCCACGGTTATCGTGCCTCTCGCGGTATGGGCGGCAGACCGCTACGCTGCACCCGGCGTGATTGGCGTGATTTTATTTGTGCAGCTGATTTATGTGCTGCCCGCTACGGTGTGGACTTGGGCGACGTTCAAAGATGAGTTTTGTGCGGAGCAATAAATTTAACCATATTGCCTACCGAGCCATTTACGGTATTCGCCGCTGGTGACTCCCTTAACCCACTCGGGGTTATCCAGATACCATTGAACGGTTTTTTGAATGCCGGATTCGAAGGTCTCTTGTGGTTTCCAGCCAAGTTCTTTTTCGATTTTGCGTGCATCAATGGCGTAGCGGCGATCATGGCCGGGGCGATCTTTCACAAAAGTGATTTGTTCTGCGTATTTGCGTCCATCGGTTCGGGGACGTAAAACATCCAGTCGGCTGCAGATTGTTTTGACCACATCGATGTTGGCCATTTCGTTCCAGCCACCGATGTTGTAGGTCTCGCCCACGCGACCTGCTTCGAGTACGCGCATGATGGCGCGGCAATGGTCTTGGACAAACAGCCAGTCGCGAACCTGTTGCCCATCCCCATAAATAGGCAAGGGTTTGCCATCTAATGCATTGAGTATGACCAGCGGGATCAGCTTTTCGGGGAAGTGGTAGGGGCCGTAGTTATTGCTGCAATTGGTCGTCAGAACCGGTAACCCGTATGTGTGGTGCCACGCACGTACCAAGTGATCTGATGAGGCTTTGCTTGCCGCATAAGGGCTATTGGGCTCGTAAGGATTTGTTTCCGCAAAGGGCGGATCATTGGGTGCTAGCGTGCCATAGACTTCATCCGTAGATACATGCAGAAAGCGGAAGTTTGATTTGGTCAGGCTATCGCCTTCAGCAGGAAGTTCATTCCAATAAGCTCGCACGGCTTCGAGAAGGTTAAAGGTACCAACCACATTGGTTTGAATGAATTCACCCGGGCCAAGGATCGAGCGATCCACATGCGATTCAGCCGCAAAGTTCAATACGGAGCGTGGTTTGTATTTGGCTAGCAGGCCGGATACAAGATCTTTGTCGCCAATATCGCCTTGAACGAAGATGTGGCGGGGGTCGCCGGAAAGGGATGACAAATTCTCCAGGTTACCGGCATAAGTCAGCTTGTCCAGATTGACGACAGGTTCATCTTGACTTGCCAGCCAAGTGTGGATGAAGTTACTGCCGATAAAACCTGCGCATCCTGTGACGAGAATCATGTTGCGTATCCGGTGATTATTAATGTATTCAACAGCTATAGAGATAATTCGATGTGGCTATCTAGCATGAGCCTTGAGTATATGGCTCTATTAAGTGTCTCAATTGTAGGATATCCAGGTAGATCATCGGATTTCGGGAATTTGTTAACCTTTCTCTTATGAATGCAACCATACAGTCACTAGAGCAGTTAAAAGAACAGATCCGATCCGGCCAGTTGGCGCAGGCGACCCGTCTGCAAATGTCTTGTGGCCTGACTGAATTTCCCTCAGAGCTCTTTGAGCTAGCTGACACGCTGGAGATTCTGGATTTGTCGGGTAACGCACTTACAGAGCTGCCCGATCGACTGCCAGAATTACACAAATTAAGAGTCCTGTTTTGCGCGTTTAATCAATTCACCGAGCTGCCCACGGTATTGGGAAAATGCAAATCATTGAGCATGGTGGGATTTAGAAATAATCCAATCACGCATGTGCCTGGCCAGTCATTACCCCCTTTATTGCGCTGGTTGATTTTGACCGGTAATCAGATTGAATCTTTGCCGGCAGAGTTGGGCCAGCGGCCTCGTTTGCAAAAGCTGATGATTGCAGGCAACAGGTTGAAAGCCTTGCCTGACTTAAGCGCATCGACGAATCTTGAATTGATTCGTATTGCTGCCAATAGGTTTGAGGTATTCCCTTTTGAATTATTAAACCTGCCACGGCTGTCATGGATAAGTTATTCGGGTAACCCGTTTTGCGCACAGGATGAGCAAATTGCTTTGCAGGAAACGCCTGTCAAACACATCCCTTGGTCTTTGTTGAGTCTGCAGCAAAAACTTGGCGAGGGTGCTTCCGGCGTGATTTATCGCGCACAAATGCAATTGTCGAAAGATGCTCAGGGCATAGACAAGTCTATACCGGTGGCCGTCAAACTTTTTAAAGGCGAAATCACGAGTGATGGCTTGCCCGTGAGCGAAATGGCAGCCTGCATGAAAGCAGGCGTGCATCCAAATCTGATCGAAGTATTAGGCAAAATTGACGGGCATCCCGAAAATGCCAACGGTCTGGTGATGTCTTTGGTTGATCCAAGTTATCGTAATTTGGCGGGGCCGCCCAGTTTTGAAACATGCACCCGGGATGTGTATGCCGCTGATATTCAATTTAGTCCGTCTGAAGTCAAGCATATCGCTTCGGGTATGGCGAGAGTCGCTAAGCAGTTGCACGCAAACGGGATTATGCATGGCGATTTATATGCGCACAATATTTTGCTTGGTCAGTATGGCCATGCGTTATTAGGGGATTTTGGTGCGGCATGCTTTAAGCCGACGGATAAAAAGCAACGACTTGTGTTAGAAAAAATTGAAGTGCGCGCGTTTGGTTGTTTGTTGGAGGAGCTGCTGCAAAGAATGAAGTGCGCGGACATGACGCATGAAACTGATTTGTCCCTCTTGCGGGATGCCTGTTTGGATATCAATCTTGAACGACGTCCTACTTTTGAGGACATCGTTCAAGAATTATTCCGCCTTAATCTTTCCTCGATGAATGACTTCCGACCATAGATTAGTTTCGTTTTGAACTATTTGGGCAAAGGCCTCGGGCGTTGTCGCGATTGGACGAACGCCTGAGCCCACAAAAATCTCTTTGACTTTTTCTGAGTCAATCGCTTTCGCAATTGCTTTTTGCATACGATTAACAATCTCGGCAGGAGTGCCTGCCGGGGCCATCAGACCAAACCAGTACATCATGTCGTAGTTTGGAAAACCCGCTTCTGCAAAGGTCGGGATGTCGGGGAAAACATCTAGACGTTTTGCACCTGTAACGGCCAAAGCGCGTAAACGACTGTCTTTGATGTAGCCTGCAGTTGATCCGATACTGCTAATGGCCAAGTCAACTCGACCCGCCGATACATCGAATATTGCCGCAGCAACCCCTTTGAATGGTACATGCGTCATTTCCAGTTTGTATTTCAACAAAAAGGCTTCCATCGCCAAATGCGCTGAAGATCCCGTTCCGCCAGATCCAAACGTCAATTGACCCGGCTCCTTGCGAGCAAGTTCGACAACTTCACTCAGGGTGCTGGCCGCCAGGGTTGGGCGAGCAACCAGGACCGCCGGTGCGTCGGCTATCAGTGATACTTGAGTAAAATCTTTCAGTGAATAAGAAGGTCGATCGTGCAGTATTGCAGTGACGGCAAAAGAGTTGTCTGTCACTAAAAACGTATATCCGTCTGGAGCCGCCTTGGCAACGACATCGGTTCCTAAGAAACTACCTGCGCCGGCCCTAGCTTCAACAAGTACTGGCTGCCCTAGCAGGGCAGTTAGCTCGGCTCCGACACTACGAGCGGCTGTGTGGGTAAAGGAGCCGAGTGCGAAGGGAACGATCAGCCGGATTGGTTTGGATGGCCAGGCATCATGAGTGAGTGCGTGAACAATGTTCGACGTCATTGCTAGCATGCTGAGGGCAACAAGTATTCTCCCCCAATGAAAAAACCTCATCTCATGGGCTCCGGTCATGATTTTTATTGAGCATCAGAGAGGATAGTTTGTAATTTTTGATTGCTGTAATAAGAACTCTCTTATTATGAGAAACTATAATTAATTTAGTATTAATTTTTTAATATTCGGATGGCTATATTTTGATCCTAGGCTAATAACGGCCTAAATTTGCCACTTTTCACGATAAGGCTATGATGGTTGCGATGATGGTCGACTTTTGTAATGACCGCGAGTAGGGTAGCCGCAAAAAATGAGTAGTCTTGAAAAAATGCTGGGCTTGCTGGATGTCTTTACGACGGAACAGCCGATTTGGTCTTCTGAGGATTTGATACAAAATCTTGGGGCGCCCGCATCAACGTGCTACCGATACCTAAAGGTATTACATAGTGCGGGTTATCTTGCGAGGGTTGCGAATGGCTCCTACGTGTTGGGGCCTCGGATCATGGAACTTGACCGGGTTTCGCGCGAAAGTGACCCGGTTTATATCGCTGGTTCTCCGATTGGCCAACGCATGACTCACGATACCGGCCACAGTTCTTTGCTATGTATTCTGTTTAGTGACACGATCATGTGCGTGCAACAAGCGCGCGGTCGGGATGTGCCGGATGGCTTATTTAATCGCGGTCAGCGACGCCCGCTTGTCGCGGGTGCGTCGGCCAAGGCGATCCTTGCACATTTGCCCATGCATCAATTGCGCATTTTGTACGCCAAACATGCTGAGTCGATTGCATCTGTCGGTTTGGGAGGAGACTGGGATGCTTTCAAGGCTTCTTTGAAGCAAATCAGACAGTCGGGCTATTCGATGTCAGTGGCCGATTACAACGTGGGCATTATTTCCATTGCCTCCCCATTGTTCAATGCTGAAGGCGAGGTCTTGGGTAGCCTTGCGCTGGTCGCTTCCAACAAATTAATCAGTGCGGATCGATTTAAGGATTTTGCCCCTGTAGTGGTCGAAAACGCACGGGAAGTCAGTCAGAGAATTGCAATGAATCAATCTGTAGTAGCACTTCCGGCCAGGGCCATCGGTTAAGAAAGTGGTGGGTTGACCCCTTGAGGCAAGGGGATTTGCGAAGTGTTCAACACCATAGCGATCAAACTGTAATAGCCAACCAGTGAGATGATGTCGAGCACACCATCCCGTCCGAAGTGTCTGATGGCTTGTTCGTATGTGCTGTCTGTAGGTTGCCCTTTAGCAATGATCTCTTTGCAAAAACGATAAAGCGTAGTTTGCTCATCATTCATTTCGGACGGCACCACACCGATTTGCAATGATTTGATGATCGAGTCCGACAAGTCGGTCGTATCGCGTGCAATTCGCTCATGTGCGAACCATTCATATTGACAGTTCATGTGTCGCGCCACGATCAGGATAACCATTTCGATATTGGTTGGCGAAATTGCGGCACCATAGCGAAGATGTCCACCCAGTGCTTGCAGCTTGTCGGCCAGTTCAGGATGATGAATCAAGGCAAGATAGGGCCCACGCAACCCTCCGCGTGGACCGCCCGCAATGGTATCGGCAACTTCCTTCTGGCGTGGTGTCATCTGCTCGGGAGGGATGACGGGAAAGCGGAGGGGAGTTGGGGGATTCTTAGGTGGGTTCAAGTTAAGCTCCTTCGTCACTTACCCGCGTTACTTGCCCGTAAACACCGGTGCGCGCTTTTCTATAAAAGCGCGTTGCGCTTCTTTGGCATCCTCTGTTTTGGCGATCGCGGCAGTCATGTCCTGCTCGTAGCGATAGCCGTCACGCAGGCTCATGTCTTCGATGGCGTTCAGTGTCTGTTTGGCCAGACGAATCGATAACGGGCTTTTGCTAGCGATATTGGTTGCCAGTGCGATTGCGGCTGGCAGCAATTCTTCGGGTGTTGTCACTTGAGTCACTACGCCAAGCCGATACAGCTCATCGGCACCGATTCGCACACCTGTAAACATCATCTGGCGAATTGTCGAGTGCGGAAACAAGCGTCCTGCATGACTGCCGCCACCCAGCAGTCCTACATCGATTTCGGGCAACGCCAATGAGCCTTTGTCCGATGTGATGATGATGTCCGCAGATGCTGCGATCGCAAGACCCGCGCCCAGGGCAGGCCCGTTGATGGCGACGATGACAGGCTTGGCGCATTCGCGGATTGCATGAAAACATTCTCGTGTGCGACGAGAGTGTGCTGGCAAATCGCCCGGGCCCTTAATGACAGATGAACGACCTTTAAGATCCGCGCCTGCGCAGAACACTTTGCCTTCACCGGTCAGCACGACTGCGCGCACTTCATCGATTTCGGAAATGTAGTCGAGAGTGGCAGTGAGTTCGTCGCTGAGTGTCTTGGATAGCGCGTTGACCGGAGCGTTATTCATGCTCAAAACGGCAACGTGTCCGATGAGTTCGTATTTAAGTTGTGTCAGATTGTCCATGCTGCAGGTTTCTCTAGAAAATTGAATTGTGATCTGTTTGTTTTTGTTGTTTGTAGTGGTGATTTGATTGCGATGCTATGCGTTTTCCCTAATAAGACTTGACGTCTGATCAAGGTTCGCATTGAATACTCACACACATAGAATATCCAAAAAATCACAATCGGGTGGAACGGGAGACAAAACATGGCTAAAAAGCCTACCTGGTCATTGCTGCGCGCATGGCAGCATATGACAACATCAAACTGCGCTTTGAACACAATCGTGCTTGGCGCGGCGGTCATTGCATCCGCAACGTTTGCGACCTTTGCTTCTAATGCTTCGGCACAAAGCTATCCGGACAAGCCTGTACAAGTCATCGTGCCATATGGTCCGGGCGGCTTGACTGACAACATTGCGCGTTATTTTTCCGCCAAGCTTAAAGATGTCTGGTCGCAGCCTGTTGTGGTTGAGAACAAGCCGGGTGCCAGTGCAACGCTTGGGGCGGGGATTGTCGCCAAGGCTGCGCCGGATGGTTACACCATGCTGGTGGGCAGTGTAGGCATGGCGACCAATCCGTTTTTATTCAAGGAATTGCCCTACAAGCCGACCGACTTGAGTCCTTTGATGCTGGTGGCCTTGGCTCCCAACGTTCTTTATGTGAACAATAGTTTGCCGGTCAAGACCGTGAAAGAATTGGTCGAATATGCAAAGAAGAATCCAGGCAAGGTGACGTTTGCTTCAACGGGGTTTGGATCAAGTCCTCATTTGGCGGCTGAATTGTTTGCGACGAGTGCAGGCATCAAGTTGTTGCATGTGCCATACAAGGGCACGAGTGCTGCGATGACTGACTTTCTGGGTGGTCAGGTCAATATCTTTTTTGACACCATGCAGTCGATTCATTACGCGAAAGAAGGCAAATTGCGCGCGTTGGGTGTGACGTCCGAAAAGCGTTTGGCGGATGCTCCCGATTTGCCGACGATTGAGGAATCTGGCGTGGCGCCAGGCGTGATTTCGAGCAGCTGGTTTGGCTATTTTGTTCCATCTAGCACCCCTGCAGAGCGACGCAAACAAATTGCCGATGCTTTGATGAAACTTTCGTCCGAAAAAGAAGTGCAGGACAAGCTTAAATCGTTTGGTTTGATTCCTGCGGGCTTGGGACCCGATGAATACAAAAAGTTCATGGACGCAGAGGCTGCGCGTTGGGGTGCCGTCATCAAAGCTCAGAATATCAAGGTGGAATAGATGAATATGCGTTTGCAAATCTCGCATCCCATGAATAAGGGCATTTCGGTGGGTATGAGGCTGTTGAAAGCAGCTGCCGCCAATGCCATCGCTTTATTGGCGTTGGCAACAACGTCGAGCGTCGCTCTGGCTCAAAGCGATTATCCGAATAAGTCCATCAAGATTGTTGTTCCGTTCGCTCCGGGCGGTGCGGCGGATACGACAGCCCGGTTATTGAGCGAGCCTCTGGCCAAGCAACTGGGTCAGCCTGTGATTGTCGAGAACAAGCCGGGCGGTGGCGCAACGATTGGTGCAAGTTACGTGGCGAATTCGCCGGCCGATGGCTATACCTTGCTTTACACCACGCCGGGGCCTCAGATCACCAATCCGTATCTGATGAGCAAACTGCCCTACGATCCGGACAAGGATTTAGTCCCGGTGACGCGGTTGTCATGGTTTCCGAATGTTTTGGTGGTCAATCCGAAGTTGCCGGTGAATAACGTCGCCGAATTGATCGAGTACGCTCGCAAGAATCCGGGTAAGGTCAATTTCGGTAGCGCGGGAATTGGAGCTAGCAGTCACCTAGCCGGCGAGCTGTTCAAGTCCGCCGCCAAAGTCGATATCACGCATGTGCCATACAAGGGTACGGGACAGGCGGTGCAGGATTTGGTCGCAGGAAATCTGCAGATGGTGATCGACAGCCTGTCGGTATATCTGCCGTACATCAAGTCCGGCCAGGTGCGTGTATTGGCGATTGCCATGCCTCAACGATCGCCTTTGTTGCCGGATGTGCCGCCTGTGTCGGATACATTGAAAGGGTTTGATGCGACAGCGGTGAATTATTTGACCGCGCCTTCAGGCACGCCTGCAGGAGTCATCGACAAGCTGAATAAAGCGGTTGTAGCTGTGATGGCCGATCCGGCATTGCAAGAGCGCATGATTACCATGGGAATGATCCCCAAGACCAGTACGCCTCAAGAGATGGCACAGGAAGTCAAGGCCGAACAAGTCAAATGGAAAAAAGTGATTCAGGATTCGGGTGCAAAACCTGACTAAAACCTGAATAGTCAGTCCCGATCTACATCCCCCAGACCCGCTGCCAGAGCGGGTCTGAACCGAAATCCCGTCTTAAACCACACCCATAAAATGGTCATTCAAACCGCTTTGTCATTTTCTTGTAAGATGTCCAACATCGAAGTTTAATTCCCAAATTCTGGAAAATAATCACAATCAGAATTTGCTCTTCTTTGTGTTGGAGACATCCCATGCCCCCTAATAGTTTTATGACCTCTACCGTTTACACTGCGCGCAGGCAGCCGTTGGCGAGCAGAGGGGCAGCGTCCGGCCGAACGTCCCTATCTCTGAATTCAACCAAGCCCAAGACGGCTTTTGATAGTCTGGGCCGCCCGGAAAATCTTCCGGACGAAATCGCGCAGCAGTTGCGCGCGAGAATCCTGAATGAAAGCCTGGCCCCGGGCCAGCGACTGCCAACCGAGCAGGAGTTAGGCGCCCAATTCGGTGTGAGCCGAAATGTGGTGCGCGAGGCGATTGCGCGGCTCAAGCTGACGGGTCTGGTCGAAACGCGTCATGGCGTGGGTACCTTCGTGTGTTCGGACATCGCGATGCGGCCGTTTGAGGTGTCGCATGATGATTTGCTGGACTTGGCGCAACTGATTCATGTGCATCAACTGCGCGTGGAAATCGAATCGGGTGCTGCAGGCCTGGCGGCGACGCATCGCACCAAGGCACAGCTCGAGAATCTGCAGATGGCGCTCAAGCGCGTTGACCAGAACTCCAAGGACTGGGAAGTGGCTGCGCATTCGGGAGTAGACTTCCACCTTGCCGTTGCGCATGCGGCGAATAATCCTTACTTTGTGCGAATCATGGGGCACCTCAGCCATGTGATTCATAATGCTGTGCGTACATTCCGCTTTAGAATCACGGGTACGGAACGTGTTGAAGAGCTGGGCGATGAGCATTTGCTGATCGTCGATGCGATCGCGCGTCAGGATTCGCTTGCTGCGCGCAATGCTATGCGCACGCACCTCGAAAACGCGATGGCGCGTTACAGAAAACTACTTGGAGACCTTTGAGCATGACCACCACCAGATTGTTGCAGGGCGAAATTACCGATAGCCTGATTGTCGAAAAGAAAGGCGCGATCGGTTGGATTACGTTTAATGATCCGGGTCGCCATAATGCGATGTCATACGACATGTGGGTGGGCGTGCCCAAGGCGCTCGAACTGTTCGAAAAGGACGATGAGATCCGTGCAGTCGTATTGACGGGCGCAGGTGACAAGTCATTTGTTAGCGGAGCCAATATCTCGCAGTTTGAAAAGCTGCGCACCACCGCCGATGCGGTTGCTGAATATGAGCGTGTCGGCGAAAACGCCCAGAACGCGATCTATAACTTTGTCAAACCTGTTATTGCTCGTATCAATGGTTATTGCATTGGCGGCGGTCTGAATATCTCGCTGTGCTGCGATATCCGATTCGCATCGGATGACAGCTCGTTTGCCGTACCGGCAGGAAAGCTGGGGCTGGGATATCGTTTGACGGCGATTCGTAATTTGGTGACCACGGTTGGTGCGCCCCAGGCTTTGGACATCATGCTGTCTGCAGCGCGCTTCAAGGCCAAAGATGCACAGGCCAAGGGCTTGGTACAGTATGTCGTGCCCAAAGATGAACTGGATGCAAGATTGAACGAGTACCTGCAAGTCATCGCTGGTAACGCGCCCTTGACCTTGCAAGCCGGCAAGAAAGCGATTCGCGAGTTTCAGAAGGTGCCGCCCCATGTGGACATCGAGGGCATCACCAAGCTTGTGCTGGGTTGTTTTGCCAGTGAAGACTACCAGGAAGGTAAAAAGGCTTTTGCGGAGAAGCGCGCCCCGGTGTTCCGCGGCAAGTAATGGCGTATCCGGTGAAAGCTTGCGGTTTTGTTTCGGGTTGTGCATGTCATGGCTAATCTTTTGAAGTGGGTATTGCGAGCCGTGACATGTGCGCTGATTGCGACTTCGGTCGTTCAGGCTCAACAGTATCCGACTCAACCGATCAAGATTGTGATCGGATACGCGGCGGGTGGGACAACCGATATTCTGGCCAGATCAGTCGGCGAGCAGTTGTCGAAAATCCTGAATCAGACCGTCATCATCGAAAACAAGGCCGGTGCCGCCGGTAACCTGGCTGCGGCATATGTATCTGCATCCAAGCCGGATGGCTATGTCTTGTTCATGGCCACCGTGGCAAGCCATGGCATTAATCCGGCTCTGTATAAAAAGGCGCTGGGATACGATCCGTTAACTGGATTCGAGCCCATCTCGATGGTTGCGTCCATACCGATGCTGTTGGTGACGAGTCCGACCTTGCCCGTTAAGACGGTGGAGGATTTGATTGCCTATGCTGCCAAACATCCCGGTATGCTGAACTATGCATCCAGCGGTAATGGCGCCCCGAATCATTTGGCCGGTGCGATGTTCGCCGATATGGCCAAAATCGATCCAGTGCATGTTCCTTATCGCGGCGGTGCGTTGGCCAATACATCTGTCATGAGCGGCGATACGCAATACACCTTCGCGACAATGCCGGCTGCAATGCCGCAAGTCGCAGCGGGTAAGTTAAAGGCTTTGGCCGTCACGACTGCGGCAAGATCGAATCAGTTGCCCGACACACCTGCGATGCAGGAAACGCCGGTGTTAAAAGGCTTCGAGATCAATACATGGAATGCATTGTTGGCGCCCAAGGGCACTCCGCCCGAAGTGGTCGCGACGCTGAATGCGGCCGTGGTCAAGGCTATGCAGATGCCGGCATTGGTCAAACGGTTTGAGGGCGAAGGTGCGACGCCAGTGACCAGTACGCCGGATGAGCTGAAAGCGTTCATCCGGTCAGAGTTGACCAAGTGGGCCAATGTGCTGGCGCGTACACCGATTAAGGCGGATTGATGTTTGATTTTCTGGATATCGGGTTGTGGCATCAGTTGTTTCCTTCAATTCCCCAGTTTGCTTTGATGTGCGTGGGCGTGCTGCTTGCGGGGACGATCCGGTCATTCACCGGTTTTGGCGCCGGGCTGGTGCTGGCGCCCGTGCTGAGTATGTTCATGGCACCCGCGGACATGGTGGTGGTGTTGCTGTTGCTGAACTTTGCGGTGTCGTTTCAGACTTTGCCCGGAACATGGAAAACAACTGACTGGAAGTTGGTGTTTTCTCTAACGTTACCGGCCATGTTCGGTGTGCCGATTGGTACCTGGCTGGTCGAGTGGCTGGATCCTAGTATGATTCGCCGCATGTTGGGTGTGCTGGTGGCGGGTCTGGCGGCCATCATGCTGTATGGCTGGAGATATAAGGGGCAACGCGGTCCGATCGGTGATTGGATCGTGGGTGTATCCAGTGGCGTGTTGACGTCGATTGCCGGTGTGGGTGGGCCGCCTCTGGTACTTTATCTGCTCAATGCCAAGGATTTGTCGCCGGTGGTGCTGAGATCGTTTTTCATGATGTATTTCACGATGATGCAGATCGTGACGGTTGCGTATTTCATGTACAACGACTTGATTAATCGTGCGCAGATTCTGTACACAGCATCGTTTTTGCCCGTCTATATTGTCTCGACGGTATTGGGAACGTATTTGTTCACCAAGGCACTTAAGAAAAGCGCCGATCTGATCAAGCGAATTTCGCTCTGGTTTTTATTATTGGTCGGGTTTGTGACACTGGCGATTTAAGCGGACACGCTTACAATCAGCTTCATGAGTAATAGAAAAATTCTGCTGTTTGGCGCAAATGGTCAGGTTGGCTATGCGCTGCAGACTGCGCTTGCCCCTCTCGGGCAAGTTGTATGCTTGACGCGTGCGCAACTTGATTTGTCTTGCTTGCCTGTGGGTGACGCGATTCCGGTTGCGTTAAAAGATTTGGTTCACTCAGTGCAGCCCGACGTCATTGTCAATGCAGCGGCTTACACTGCAGTTGATCGCGCCGAATCGGACGCTGTGCAAGCTGAGCTTCTGAATGCTTCAGTTCCCGGCTGGTTGGCCAAGCTTGCGCAAGAGACGGGTGCCTGTCTGGTGCATTACTCGACCGATTATGTGTTTGATGGAACAAAGCAGGGCACTTATGTCGAGACAGATTCGACAAACCCGCAGTCCGTTTACGGCGCAACCAAGCTGCAAGGTGAATTGGCGGTTGCCGCATCCTGCGACCGTCATCTGATTTTCAGGACCAGTTGGGTATTCGGTGCGCATGGCGGTAACTTTTTGAAGACCATGCTCAAGCTTGGCCAGGAGCGCGATGCGTTGCGTATCGTTTCCGATCAGATCGGTGCGCCGACGAGCGCAGAGTTGATTGCCAGAGTTACTGCCAAGGTGCTGGCGATTATGCTCGATCAGCAAATCGATGCGAAAGATACGCGTTGGGGCACATGTCATCTGGTTGCCGCCGGAGAAACAAGCTGGTTCGATTATGCGCGTTATGTATTTGAAAAAGCCGATCAAATGGGTTGGAAGTTAAAAGTGACGCCGCAATCAATTACGCCGATTGCAACCGCAGATTATCCAGTGGCGGCCAAGCGCCCTTTGAACTCAAGGCTGAATACTGCGAAGCTGCGCGAGACGTTCGGAATCGCTTTGCCGTCTTGGCAGGTCGGGGTGGATGATGTGCTAGCGGCTTTAAAAGACTGATTGCATATGACCAAAAAAATACTGATCGTTCGCACATCGTCCCTGGGTGATCTAGTCCATATGTTGCCTGCGATTTCGGATATCGCGCGTCATGTGCCCGATGCCCGTATCGATTGGTTGGCCGAAGATTCGTTTGCGCAAATTCCGTCCTGGCATCCTGCGGTCAACGAAGTGATCCGTGTCGCGCATCGCCGTTGGCGTCGTAACTGGTGGTCAACAGAGGTGCGCCGGGAAAGAAACGCGCTTGAGCAGGATTTGCGCGCGCGTCAGTACGATATCGTGCTGGATATGCAGGCCTTGATGAAGTCTGTCTGGCTGGTGAGGATGGCCACAGGAGTCAAGCATGGCCTGGATTGGAAATCGGCGCGCGAACCTCTCGCCTCACTTTTTTACGATGTAAAGCATCGCGTCGAGTTTTGGCAGCCCGCTGTCACGCGTCAACGTTTACTGGCCGGTGCAACGTTCGGATATCAATATGGGGGCGATCCGGACTTTGGGTTGCAGGCCTTCGAGACTGAGGCACGCGTGTTGCGTATGCACGAGGATCCTTATGCCGTCATCATGCCCTCGGCAAGTCGTGATGATAAGTTGTGGCCTGAGCAAGATTGGCAAGCCGTATTCGATGTGCTGACCGAACAAGGTTTGCAATTGAAATTGTTGGCCGGCAATAAAGGCGAAGTCGCACGCGCCGAGGCATTGATTGCCCATCGCTCCAATGCAATAGTGTTGCCGCGTATGGATCTGACCGAGGTCGCGCGTTGTTTGGCGGCAGCCAGACTGATGGTGGGTCTGGATAGTGGCCTGACGCATTTGTGCGCGGCCTTGGGTCGACCGACGGTTGGGATTTATAAAGCATCGACGCCTGTCAGAACTCCCTTGGTGGGTTCAGGCTTTACTGCAAGTTTGGGTGATCGCGGTCAATCGCCTTCGCGTGATGTTGTGTTGGCCGCAGTGGCTCAGGCGCTGGCGACCGGATAAAAGATAAACGATATGGCACTCAATTTTTATTCGATTCTTTTGCGCATATTTGCCCCCTTGATCTGGCTGTGGCTGGGGTGGCGTGCGCGTCGCGCGGGTGGTGAATGGCAGATCTTTGCGTCCGAACGTTTTGGTGTCTATGCGCAACCCTGGGATGGGGATCCTCCTGTTTGGGTGCATGCGGTGAGCCTTGGCGAAACGCGTGCGGCGCAGAGCTTGATCGCAGGGTTGATCGCCAGAGGTGATCGTGTTCTGTTGACGCATATGACGGCAACAGGGCGTGCCGAAGGCGCACGCTTGTTCGCGGCGGATATTGCGGCAGGTCGTCTGCGGCAGGAATGGTTGCCTTACGATTTTGCCGGTGCGACAAAAAAGTTTTTTGCACATTATCGTCCCCGCTTGGGTTTGCTGATCGAGCGCGAGGTTTGGCCCAATCTAATCGCCCAGGGTCGACTGGCCGGTGTGCTGACCATGTTGGTCAGTGCCCGGTTTAGCGCCAATGCTTTAAAGCATGTGCGTCAGATTGATCGCTTGTTCGGCTCGTTAATGAAGAGCGCTTATGCCGGCCTGTCTTTGACGCTTGCTCAGACGCAAGAAGACGCAGGCCGATTGTTCGAAGCGGGTGCGATCAACGTAAATGTTTCGGGCAATTTGAAGTTCGATGCGCAATTGCCCGTCGTAGCGGTCGAGGCTGGCCGTGCCTGGCGGGTGAAACTGAATCGTCCCATCATCGCCATTGCAAGTACGCGCGAGGGTGAGGATGCAATGTTTGTGCCTGCATTGACTTCACGGCAAGACGCTTTCGGATCCGGCGTGTTGTTTTTATTGATCCCACGTCATCCGCAACGCTTTGATGAAGCGGCAGCCCTGCTTGAGCAGGCCGGAATCGATTTCGTGCGATGGTCTGTCATCCGTCATGATGTTCAGGCAAAAGAAACACTGGACCGAATTCAGGTTGTCTTGTGCGACACGCTGGGTGAAATGCCATTCTTTTATGCCGCTAGCGATGTGGCGATTGTGGGCGGCAGCTTTGCGCCCTTGGGTGGACAGAATCTGATCGAGGCTTGTGCAGTTGGTACGCCCGTGATCGTTGGACCGTTTACCCGTAACTTCAAGGATGCTGTGCAAGGCGCCGTTCAAGCAGGTGCGGCGATTCAGTTGACTGAATCAGATCTCGTCGACCCTGCCGTGGGTGCAGTGTCGACTGCGCTTGAATGGTTGAATGACGAGCACACTCTTGAGCAACGATCCCATGCCGCTAAAAACTGGGTGTCGCAGCACACAGGTGCGGCGTCAAGAATGCTGCAACAAATCAACGATTTTCAAGACGAGCGCGCGATACCTTGACTGCATCGGGCTGAATCTGGGGCTTGATTTGCGTGGCGGCGGTTTTGCCTTTTTGGCTACGCGGCTCGCCAAACACGCCTTGCGCCGTGGCGAACACAGCAACGTTGATCACAATCAGGATGAAGAATAGGGTGCGCATGGCTTTATCTTAGTTGCCGGGGCTTCAGCCGTCCAGCTTTGATCTCACGAGTCCGTCCAGAACAGGGTTGGCAAAGAACCGGATATCGAGATGCGCAAGTACTTTGCGGACTTCGCCTTCGACTTCGGGCCAGCCGCCGCCGCTCACGCAAAGTATCGGAGGCTGTCCATAATGCCTTTCCACAACCGCGCATTGGCGCCAGACTGCTCCCGCCTGTGCGGCTACAACACCGGTCGAAATCGCTTGCAGCGTGTGTTTGGGAAAGTCATTGCCCGCGCCACTGGCCAGAGGCAAGTTCGCAGTACCCTGTGCCAGCGATTGGCGCATCAGCGCTGGGCCGGGCAAAATCAGGCCACCTTCGAAAACCAGATCGGGTCCGAGCGTGTCGATGGTTGTCGCGGTCCCAAAGGTGGCAAGCACGAGCGGAGATGGCTTGTCCGTGGCTTGTTTTGCAAAATGGCCAGCCAGGCCCAATAGCGCCGCCCAGCGATCTGCTCCAAGTTGTTCCGGCTGGTTGTAGCGGTTTTGAATGCCGAGTTTTTCTGCGGTTGGTCTGAGCCACTGCACTGAGCAACCGATCAATTGGAACGACTTTTCGAGCAGTTCCGCCACGACGGTACCGGCGACATTGACGCCGCGTGCCTCGGTCGGTTGCATGGGCAGGGTATTGAGCCATTTGCGCAACAGGTCCGGTACCTGTGCCAATGGGTTAAGTGCGATCGCATGCACGGCGGGTTCGCGTCCGAGCGTCGGGTGTTGCCAGCCTAACTTGAGTCGACTGTTTCCCACATCCATCAGTACGATCATGGCATCCTTTGTGGTGTTTTTATGGATTATGACACCGGACGAACCGATATGTCGCCGGTCATGACCGGAATGAGTCCTTTGGCGGTCCGAACCTGTAATCGACCTGTGACGTCAGTGCCGCATGCCGTGCCTGAAAGCAATACTTTGCCCTGATCGAGCAGATTGACCTCGACATGTTGCAAGTCATCAACCTGTGCATAGTGTTCTACGAAAGCGGCAAATCCTTCTTTTGCATAGACGAGAATAGCTTGTTGCCAGGCTTGCGCGATTGCGCTGACGATATTTAACGCAGTATCGACGCTCACATCGGATCGCGTGACATCTGACCAATCGGCAATCGGCCGGTCAAGGTCGTGGGAGAGTTGGCGTGCGCCGCGCAGATTGATGCCAATGCCTGCAACGATGACGGGGTGTTTGTGACCGGCAGTTGGTGCGGTCTCGACAAGAATCCCGGCCAATTTGCTGTGTTTGCCCCATTGAAGATCATTGGGCCATTTCAACCCCAGCTTCAATGTCTCGCGGTCATCGATTTGAGTGCCAGCAAGCTGGCGAAGCGCTTCGCAGGCGGCGACCCCCAGTGCGGGTGAGAGCCCGGGTAGTTGAGCCAGGGGAATGTCCGGTGCGAACGCGCAAGAAAACATCAGCGTGGCGTCCGTAGTGTTTTTCCAGGGGCGACCGGCCCGTCCCTTGCCCGCGGTCTGCTGTCTTGCCCCACGCAGCCAGGGTAATGGATTTGATTCAGTCACCCCTTGGCGGGCGCGCAAAATGAGATCCTGGTTGGTCGATGGCGTTGAATCAGCCCACTCGATCGTCCCAAAACCGGACAAGCGAGTGCGCAGCGAGTTGGCAAAGGCTGCAGATACCGATTCGGATGAAGACGCAGGTAACTCTGTTTGAGAGTGGGAATAAGAATGGGATTTAAATGGCATATTTCGCATTCTAA
This sequence comes from Sheuella amnicola, assembly GCF_010499255.1. Classification (GTDB taxonomy): domain Bacteria; phylum Pseudomonadota; class Gammaproteobacteria; order Burkholderiales; family Burkholderiaceae_B; genus Zwartia; species Zwartia amnicola. Next base: position 242,594 of record NZ_JAAGRN010000005.1, on the reverse strand, counting down.
AAGCGAATTCCTTCAATTCCGACAATCAATTGTTTGTCACAGTGCTTTATGATGTAACAATCGAAAATTTAAGTAATTTTTGCTATTTATGGCGTTGCCGGTACCAGTCCAGACAAGTCGACAAAATGTCGCCCAAACTGTTGTGTTTGCGGCAGGGGTGTGCCGTCTGGTGGGGGATTGGGGTGTTCAGATCCTGTCCGCGCGTACGGAGGTTGAGCATCGACGGCAAGCCATGTCAGCCGCCACTGGTGCTGCCGGGGGAGTCAAAGGTTGGGATTTGACCGGCATAACACGGTTGGATGCTGTTGGCGCTCAGCTTCTCTGGCAGTTTTGGGGACAAAAGTTTCCGGATGGTTTGCAACTGACGGATAGTCAGCAGGCATTGTTCAAGGTTTTGGCCGAACATCCCATCGAGCCCGTTGTGCCACCCCCTCCGATCGACTGGTTTGGTTGGGTGGCGACTTTAGGCAAGGGTTTCTACATTGCGCTGGATCACGGTCGCGGTTTGCTGATCCTGCTTGGCGGCTTGTTACTGAATTTCTGGGGGATGCTCAAGCGCCCCATCCATGGCCCGTGGCGGGAAATCTCTGCGCAAGTGTTCAGAACCGGTGCGCAGGCACTTGGTATCACGGCGCTGGTGGGATTTTTGATCGGTATTGTTTTGTCGTATCTTTCTGCTCAACAGCTCGCCGTATTCGGCGCCGGACAGTTCATCGTCAAGTTGCTTGGCGTGTCCATTGTGCGCGAACTGGGTCCCGTGCTGGCTGCGATACTGGTGGCGGGTCGATCGGGTTCATCCATTACCGCACAAATCGGTGTGATGCGGGTCACGCAAGAGCTGGATGCAATGCAGGTGATGGGGATATCAGAAGGTCAACGTTTGATTTTGCCCAGGGTGATCGCGCTGGGGTTGACCATGCCCATGCTGGTGTTGTGGACCGATACGATGGCGCTGCTCGGCGGCATGCTTGCAGCCAAGTTCGAACTCGGTTTATCGGTAGTATGGTTCGCCGAGCGCTTGCCCGACGCGATCGGCATCAAGAATTATTGGATCGGCATCATCAAGGGTGTCACATTCGGCGCTTGGATTGCCCTGGTGGCTTGTCATTTCGGTTTGCGCATCGAACCTAATACGGAAAGTCTGGGCAAGGGAACGACTGCATCGGTGGTGACCGCGATCACGGGAGTCATTCTGATCGATGCTATTTACGCCATCATTTTCAACGAGATGAATATCTGATGGATGCCGCCCCGATTATCGATGTGCAGGACTTGACCACGGCGTTCGGAACCCACGTCGTGCATCAGCATTTGAATTTGCAGGTTTATCCCAAAGAGATTCTCGCTCTGGTGGGTGGGTCAGGGTCCGGCAAGACTACGCTGCTGCGCCAGATTCTGGGCCTGGATGAACCCAAGGCGGGTGAGGTCAAGGTGTTTGGACGGCCAGTGCATGATTATCTGGGTGCGGATCGCATTGCGTTGACGCATCGTTGGGGCATGCTGTTTCAGGCGGGCGCGTTGTTTTCGGCTTTGCCGGTGTTTGATAATGTGGCTTTGCCATTGCGTGAATTGCATCACTTGCCCGAGGACTTGATTCGGGATGTGGTCTTAATGCGCTTGAGCTGGATGGGGTTGTCGTCGCGCGATGCCGCGCTGATGCCTTCAGATTTGTCGGGCGGCATGATTAAGCGTGTCGCGTTGGCGCGCGCTCTGGCATTGGATCCTGAGTTGCTGTTTCTGGATGAGCCGACTGCCGGGCTGGATCCGCAGCGATCGGATGAATTTTGCGACCTGATCCGAACCCTGCACAGAGAGCTGGGATTTACCGTTGTGATGGTGACGCACGATCTGGATACGATTGGTGCGCTGGCGACCCGGGTCGCGGTATTGGCGGAAAAAAAGGTGCTGGTTGAAGGGTCGCTTGAGCAAGTCAGGCAAACTAAGCATCCGTTTATCGAGGCGTTTTTTAATGGCGAGCGCGGAGAGCGTGCTCTGGGGCAGAACGAAGTGAAGGACGTGAAAAATGGAAAATCGTAGCCATGCCATGATGGCCGGGCTGTTCATGATCATCCTGCTGATTGGCGCAGCGATTGCCGCGATCTGGATCAGCAAGAAGAACGTGCCGCTTAAGCCTTTCGAACTGGTCGCCACCTCTCCCGTGACGGGCTTATCGGTGCAGTCGCAGGTACGCTATCAAGGGGTGCCTGTCGGTCGGGTCGATGCCTTGCGCTTTATTCAGGACAAGCCGGGCCAGGTGCGGATTTTGATTGGGGTGGCTCCGAATACACCGATAACGACAGCGACGTGGGCGGAGATTGTGACTGCAGGTGTGACCGGTATTTCGAACATCGAACTGCGCGACAAGGGCGAGACCCATGATCGCCTGGAATCTTCGGCCCAGCATCTTGCCGAGATTCCGATCAGGCCCAGTTTTTTCGAGCGTCTGCAATCGCAAGGCGGTGGCATGCTGGCATCGCTTGAACGTGTCTTGACCCAGGTTGAAAAAATTGCTTCCGATGACAATTTGAGTGCAATCAATGCAGCGATCAAGCATTCGGCGCAAATGACAGAATCACTGAATAAGTCTGTGCAAGCCATGGAACCTGGCCTGAAGAAATTACCTGCCGTGATGGACACATTGTTGGCAACGGGTAAGCGGGTTGATTCGGCTGCGCTTGAAATCGGCAAATTGGCGGTGGCAGCACAGGACACTGTGACCTTGCTCAATGCGCCGAACGGCCCGATGCAAACCGCCGCGAAAAGTCTGACCGGCTTGCAGGAGGTGGCGATTCAATTACGTGCTTCGACGCTGCCGGATGTTTCGGTGTTGTCTATGAGTCTGACCGATGCGGCCCGATCCTTTAACAAGACGTCGCGCGAAATCGGACAGTCGCCGCAGTCATTGATTTTTGGTCTGCCGCGTCAAGCCCCTGGACCGGGAGAGCCCGGTTTTGCCGGTTTTAACGGCAACGGTTCACCAGTTCGTTAATTCGCTGATTCACGGATTCGCTCAAGCTCATCCAGACTGATCTGATCAAAAAATGCGCAGATCAGCGCAAAAGGAATAAGAATGATTACAACTGCAATGATTACAAGTGCAATGACATCAAAGCATTTTTTATTCGGCCGGAGTCGGGGAGTCGCCTGGCGAGTCCTGGCTGCCGTTACTCTGGCAGGGGTATTGAGCGCCTGCGGCACAGGTCGCTCGACTCAAAGTCCAACACAGCTTGATCTTGGCGCGGCGCAACAGCGCACGACTGTAAATCTGCCATCTAATCCGCCAATTACGGTGCCTGCAGCAAGTTCCGCATCATTATTGACTGAAACGATGGTGGTGTGGCGTGTTGGTGATCATGGTCAGCCTCAGGCTTATTCGACCTTTCAGTGGATTGCGCCCCCGGCAAAGCTCGTGACGCAAAGGTTGATGGATCGCTTGTCGTTACAGGGGGCAGTTTTGCCGCAAAACGTAGGTGGCGATTTGCCCCAGTTAAGAACGAATTTGCAGCGATTCGAGCAAACTTTTTCACTGGATGGCTCAACCAGTCGTGGTCATTTGACCATGCAGGTTGTACTGGTTAAGGGTTCGAAAGTCGTGAATCAGTTGATGATTGATGTCAGTGTGCCGGCCAAGTCCCAGGATGCTTTGGGCGGGGCGCAGGCTCTGCGTGAAGCGACCGATCAGACGGTCGATCAAGTGGCACAATGGCTGACCGCCGAGCTTAAAAAGCCTGCTGCAAATTAAGCTTGAATTTCAATTTGAACATATAGTCATAGAGTGATTGATCGTCATGTCAGCACATACCGAAGTAACCACATTTGACGGCGTGGCCGGACGGATTGATGTCGCGCTGGACTGGCCTGCGCATGCGCCCTCGGGCTGGGCGTTGATCCTGCACCCCAACCCTTCTCAAGGTGGGTCGCGTGACAACAAGGTGGTGACGACCTTGGCGCGTGCATGCGTTCAGCACGGATTATTGGCAGTGCGGCCGAACTTTCGCGGTATCGGGCAGTCGGAAGGCGGATTCGATCATGGTAAGGGTGAGTTGCTGGATATGGCCGCATTGGTCGAGCAGTTTCGTGTGCGTTACCCGGAGATCGCCTCCAAACCATGGGTGATGGGTGGGTTTTCATTTGGCACATCCATTGCGGTCCAGTTGTATGCGCAATGGCAAGCGGCCGGGAAGAATCTTCCCAATATCGTGATTCTGACCGGCTCGGCAGCATTACGGTTCCGTCATGGCGATGCCAAGGCGCCTGAGGATGCCATGGTGATTCATGGCGAGGATGACGAGGTGGTGCCGTTGTCAGAGGTGATGGAGTGGGCCAGACCCATCGGCATGCCGGTAGTCGTCGTGCCGGAGGCGGGGCATTTCTTCCATGGCAAACTGCTGGTCTTGCGCCATCTGGTGCAAACGCGTCTGAAGGCGTTGCCGGCTGCCTGATATTTGTGCTGTCTGGTGTGGGTGCACTTTCAGGTTTGCCTATAATCGTTTCTTTAAGTTGGATAGTTCAAGATGGATCAATTTAAGCGCAGTACTACTCAACTTTTGCGTTCGTTTCCCTTGGCCTGTACGCTGGCCGTATCGTTGTTGGTTGTGCAGGTCGCATCGGTCGAGCCAGTGATGGCGCAGAGCCAGTCGACAAAGTCGTCAAAAAACACCAAAGCCGACAAGGAAAAAGCAGAAAAAGCCGAGAAGGACAAGGCGGCTAAAGAAGAGCAACCTTCACCTGCCGCAGTGGCAGCGACCACCCCGCCATCGACCGGTCCTGTTTTGGTTGGCGAGTTGAGTGCAGTGCCCGCGCCGACGATTGCGGCTAAGGCATGGATTACGCTGGATGTGAATAGTGGTCAGGTGATTGCCGCATCCAACCCTGATTTAAAGATCGAACCCGCGTCGCTGACCAAGATCATGACGGCGTATGTGGCGTTTAGTGCGGTGAAGGATAAGCGCTTGTCCATGGATCAGCAGGCAAATGTGTCGCAAACCGCCTGGAAGACGCGCGGTTCGCGGATGTTTATCGAGCCGCGCAAGCCAGTGACGATCGACGAGTTGTTCAAGGGCGTGATTATTCAGTCGGGTAACGATGGTTCAGTCGCTTTGGCTGAAGCCGTTTCTGGTACGGAAGACGCTTTTGTCGCCAAGATGAACGAAGAGGCCAAGCGCCTTGGCATGACCAATACCAATTTTCTGAATGCGACAGGTCTGCCTGATCCGATGCACACGACAACCGTGCGGGACTTGGCAACGCTTGCGCGTCACATGATTGTCGATCACGCGGAATACTTTCCCTACTATTCGATGCGTGAATTCACCTACAACAAAATCAAACAACCCAATCGCAATCGTTTGCTGTGGGCCGACCCCTCGGTCGATGGCATGAAGACCGGTCATACGGATGCGGCTGGTTATTGCCTGGTTGCTACCGCCAAGCGTGGTGACCGTCGCGTGATTACGGTGTTGGTGGGTGCCGATAGCTCGGCTACGCGCGCCGAAGAAAGTCTGAAGTTGTTGAACTGGAGCTTTCAGAACTTCGAAACGGTCAAGGTGTTTGACAAGAGTACGCCTGCTGTCGAAGCTCGCGTCTGGCAGGGTAAATCCAATATGGCCAAACTGGGCGTTAACGAACCATTATGGTTGACGGTTCCGCGCGGCAAGGCCGCCGACGTCAAGCCGATGATCAAGCGCCCTGACCCCTTGCTGGCCCCTTTGACGGAAGGCCAGAAGGTCGGCACGTTGTCCTTGATGCTGGATAACAAACTGTTGCGCACGACGCCGCTTGAGGTATTGACGCCGGTTGAGCGCGCCGGGTTCTTCGGCCGTAGCTGGGATGCAGTCAAGCTTTGGTTTAACTGATGGGGGCGCGTGATTTTTTCATGCGAATTCATTCGATAGTTGTCATCAATCTTTCGATAAGAGAAGTGAAATGGTTCAGAACATGTTGATTCAAGGCGTTTCGGGCGATCCCATCGTTTATTTGAATGGTGAATTCGGTCCGCTGTCGCAGGCCAAGATTTCCGTGCTTGATCGCGGCTTTATTTTTGGCGATGGTATTTATGAAGTGGTGCCTGTTTATCATCGCAAACCATTTCGCATGACGCAGCATTTGACCCGTTTGGATCGTAGTCTGGCCAAAATCCAGATCGCCGCGCCCCACACGCGCGAGCAGTGGGAAGCGTTGGTGCAGGATTTGATCAAGCGTTCGGGTGATGAAACTTGCATGGTCTATCTGCAGGTGACGCGTGGCGTGGCCAAGCGCGATCATGCTTATCCGGTACCTGCTGTGACACCTACCGTATTTGCGATGGTGGCACCGATGTCGCGTCCGAGTGCGGCTGCGCGGGAACATGGTCTGCGCGTGGTCAGCATCCCCGATGAGCGTTGGTTGCATTGCGATATCAAGTCGGTTTCGTTGCTGGGCAACGTGCTGGCCAAGCAAGCGGCTGTTGATGCAGGCGTGGATGAAGTCATTCAATACCGTGACGGTAATCTGACAGAAGCCGCCTCGTGCAATATCTGGGTGGTGAAGGGCGGCAAGTTGATTGCGCCGCTTAAGAATAATCTGGTTCTTGAGGGTATTCGCTACGGATTGCTGGAAGAGCTGGCTAAAGAGGCTGGCATCCCGTTTGAATTGCGCAATGTGACGCGTGCCGAGGTCGAGTCAGCCGACGAACTGATGCTGTCATCCGCCACGCGGGAGATTTTGCCGATTGTCGAGGTGGACGGTAAACCTGTCGCCGATGGTAAGCCCGGCAATGTGTACCGTCGTTTGGCGGCGCAGTACGATGCGCGTATCGCGGCGTTGGCGTAATCATTGAAGCAAGGATCGAAAATGCGTGATATCCCCGAATCCGAATCATTGATCAAATATCCGTGCGATTTTCCGATCAAGGTGATGGGTAAACAGGTGCCGGACATGGCGCAGGTTCTATCGGATTTGGTACGCGAATTCGATCCCGGCTTTGATCCGGCGACAGTTGAAATGCGCCCGAGTAAAGCGGGCAACTACATGGGACTGACTTTTACCGTGCGCGTGAACTCACGCGAGCAACTCGACTCGCTTTACCGTGCCCTGCACGGTCATGAGCTGGTATCCGTGGTGCTCTAGTGATCAGGCACTGGCCGCGTCCCAGCGATTATCGTACGGTCTGGGAGGCGATGCAGCGTTTTACCGCCGAGCGTGACGAGAACACTGCGGACGAAATCTGGTTGGTCGAGCACCCTCCAGTCTACACATTGGGTCAGGCAGGCAAGCCCGAGCACTTGTTGAACCCAGGCAATATCCCGGTGGTGCAGACAGATCGGGGCGGGCAGGTGACTTATCACGGTCCGGGTCAGATCATGGCCTATGTGCTGATGGATTTGAAACGCGCCAATCGGTTTATTAAAGCAATGGTCAATCAGCTGGAGCAAGCCACGATCGACACCTTGGCTGTCTATGGCTTGAAAAAAGCTTGCCGTAAGGAGGGTGCCCCGGGGGTTTATGTGCCTAGTGGGCACGATCTGGCCAAAATTGCCGCGCTGGGGATCAAGGTGCGTAACGGCTGCACCTATCACGGTATGGCGCTGAATGTGGCAATGGAGTTGTCCCCATTTAATGGCATAAATCCCTGCGGGTACGCAGGGTTACAGACGGTATGCATGGCCGATTATGGCGTGACGGCTAGCTGGGAAGAGGTCGCACAGACCTTGTCGGAGCAAATCACCCGGCATTGCGGGCTGCAGCTCGATTGAAGGGGTGTGGTTAGACGGACTTATTGCCAGTAGGGTTTGTGTCCGGATCCGAAGGTGCAAAGAGTAAAATGCCCCCTGTTGCGGTGATTTTGCCCGCAGTTATTCGATTTCAGAGAAAACATGTCCTCGACACCCATAGAACCCGGTAAAACAACCGCAAGCGAAGCTGCTTATGATCCGACTGCCAAGCAGAAGTCGCAAGCCAAGACTTCACGCATACCGATCAAGGTGGTCGCAGCCGAGCGACTAAAAAAACCGGAATGGATTCGCGTCAAGACAGCACCTGCCGGTTCGCGGTTTTATGAAATCAAAAAGATTTTGCGCGAACACAATTTGTATACGGTTTGCGAAGAGGCGTCTTGCCCCAATATTGGCGAATGCTTCGGCAAAGGTACGGCCACCTTCATGATCATGGGCGACAAGTGCACGCGTCGCTGTCCGTTTTGCGATGTGGGTCACGGCCGGCCGGATCCGCTGGATGTGGATGAGCCGATGAATCTGGCGCGTACGATCGCGGCCATGAAATTGAATTATGTGGTGATCACGTCAGTCGATCGCGACGACTTGCTGGATGGCGGTGCGAAACATTACATCGAATGCATTCAAAAGACGCGCGAGTTGTCGCCCAAGACACAGATCGAAGTCCTGGTGCCTGACTTCAGGGGCCGTCTGGATCGCGCGCTAGATATTATGGATACCTTTCCACCTGATGTGATGAATCACAATCTTGAAACCGTGCCGCGCTTGTATAAACAGGCTAGACCCGGTGCGGATTACATGCATTCACTCAAATTGCTGCAAGAATTCAAAAAGCGTCAGCCTAAAGTGCCGACCAAATCCGGCTTGATGGTTGGGCTGGGTGAAACGGACGAAGAGATTCTTGAAGTCATGCGCGACATGCGTGCGCATGATATTGATATGTTGACGATCGGTCAGTATTTGCAGCCTTCACCGCATCATTTGCCCGTGCTGCGCTACGTGCATCCCGATACGTTCAAGATGTTCGAAGAGAAAGCCTACGAGATGGGGTTTAGTCATGCGGCGGTGGGCGCAATGGTGCGGTCTTCGTACCATGCGGATCAGCAGGCGCATGCGGCCGGGGTTTAATTTGCATTTTGCTCCTAACAGTTCTTTTCGCTGACGATTTCATTGAAACTCTGCGAAATCAGTCTGTGAAAAGAACAGTGGGTTAATTCAAGTTCAAAACCTATACCCCACACCCACCATTGCGTTATAAGCGCTGATATTCGATGTGCCGTGGATCGGTACATTGCCGCGCCAACTGGTGAATCCGAAGCTGCCGAATCTTAGGTAGTTCATTTCAGCAAAACCATACAGATTCTGTGTCCACATCTGTTTGATGCCAAGTCCAACCATTGTGCCGTTAATTGAGGCTGAGGTGTCGTCCCGATTTGGCCCCTGATCGATGGAGACTCTGGAGACCACGCCACCTAGTTTTAAATATCCTTGCAGTTCGGTCGTAAATGCGTAGCCCGGCAGAATAGTTATGCCGACTTGCTGATTGATCGGGTTGAATTCGATCTGGGTGCCGATTGTCGCGGATTCGCCGATAGACCAGGTATATCCGGCGCTCACGATAAAGGGGACGGACTGGTTGTAAATGGTTCTGCCACTCAGTTGTCGATTGGTATTGCGAACGCCGACATTGGTTACGTTCGCAACATGCGGTTGATAGCCAACGGATGCCTGAAGGGTGAAGCCTTCAAAACTAGCTGCCGCAGATTGAATTTCAGGTCGATCCGATGCTTGAGCAGGCACTTGTGTCTGTCCGTTCGACACGCTTGATATTAGGCCGCACAATAGTCCGTTTAAAGCAAGGATCGGCAATGGCAGTCGAACTGATTTACTCACCCAAATAGGCCTCTTTGACTTTTGGATCATCAAGCATCTGTTTTGCGTCGCCACTCATCGTAATCAGCCCGGAGTCCATCACATAGGCGCGATCTGCTGCCTGCAAAGCTAGGCTGGCATTTTGTTCGACCAGCAATACCGTCACGCCCTGAGCGGAAATGTCGCGTACGACTTCAAAGATCTTTTGCACCATGATTGGTGACAGGCCCATCGAAGGCTCGTCAAGCAGCAACAGGCGCGGTTGACTCATCAGTGCACGCGCCATGGCCAGCATTTGCTGCTCGCCGCCAGACATGGTGCCGGCCAATTGGGCGGCACGCTCCTTGAGGCGAGGAAATATTTGGAACATGCGCTCGATGTCATCCGCAATGCCTGCGTTGTCATTACGCGAATAGGCTCCCATTTGCAGGTTCTCTGTGATGGTCATGCGCGAGAACACGCCACGCCCTTCTGGAACCATCGCCAGCCCTTGTTGCAGCAGGACATGGCTGGGTACGCCTTTAATGGATTTGCCCAGATATTCGATCTCGCCGCCCGCCCAATTTTGCAGGCCGGTGATCGCTTTCATGGTGGTTGTTTTGCCGGCACCGTTTGCGCCAATCAGCGTGACGAGTTCGCCGTCGCGGATTTCGAGATCAATGCCTTTAATGGCGTGGATGCCGCCATAGGCGACTTTGAGGTTCGAGATTTTGAGAAGAATGTCTTTCATGTCGCTTGCTCGATACTCAGTGTGCGGGTGTGCCGAGGTAGGCCTCGATCACGGCGGGATTTTTTTGAACATCCTGTGGCAAGCCTTGCGCAATGACTTTGCCGTAATCCAGCACGGTCAGGCGATTGCACAGGCCCATCACCAGTTTGACGTCGTGCTCGATCAGCAAAATGGTTTTTCCATCCTGACGAATCTTGTCGAGCAATGCGCGCAGTTCGACTTTTTCAGTGGCGTTCATGCCGGCGGCGGGTTCGTCCAACGCCAGCAGTTTGGGTTCAGTTGCCAGCGCGCGCGCGATTTCAAGCCGTCGTTGATGGCCGTAGGAAAGATTGCGTGCCGTGAAGTTTGCGTAACGACCGATGCCGACGTAGTCGAGCAGGCCTTGTGCGACCTCAACGACCTCGGCTTCTTCCTGCCGTACCGATTGTGGACGAAAGATCGCACCGAAGATGCCTGCATGGGTGCGCACATGGCGTCCGACCATCACGTTTTCAAGTGCGGTCATTTCGCCAAAGAGGCGAATATTCTGGAAGGTGCGCGCAATGCCGGCTTTGGCAACTTCATGCACGGCGGTCGGTTGATAGGCTGCGCCGCCAAAAACGAATTTGCCCGAGTCGGGCGTGTAAAGTCCGGTGATGACGTTGAAAAAGGTCGTTTTACCGGCGCCGTTGGGACCGATCAGTCCGTAGATTTCGCCGGCATTGATATGCAGGCCGACATCGGATAAGGCTTGCAGGCCGCCAAAACGCTTGTTGACACCCTGGACGGACAAAAGAATTTTCGGATCGCTCATGTCTGCCTCCGTATTAAGCGTTGACGCCGGGGGCGTCGGCGGTGACGGGGCGGTCTTCGCGCTTGGGAGCGGGCCACAGACCGGATGGACGATAAAGCATGACAACAACAAGCGCTAAGCCAAAGAGAAGTGAGCGCAGAACCTCGGCATCAATCAGCACGTGGCCGAATATCATCTTCTGAACTGGCGTGGCCAGTTCGCGCAATAGCTCCTGGAATCCGACCAGCAAAATACCGCCCAGAATCACTCCCGGAATATGTCCCATGCCGCCGAGTACGACGATGGCGAGAACGTAGATCGATTCCCACAGCACGAAGGACTCGGGTGATACGAACCCCTGAAACGCGCCGAAGGTCGCGCCCGATACGCCACCGAACGCCGCACCCATGGCGAAGGCAAGTAGCTTGACGTTGCGAGTGTTGATGCCCATCGCTTTGGCTGCGATCTCGTCTTCGCGGATGGCAACCCAGGCTCGACCGATGCGCGAATTCTGCAATCTCAAGCTGACGATGACGACAAGAATCACCAGAACGATCATCAGGTAGTAATACATCATGACAGGCGTCACGGTGTAGCCAAACAACTCGATTGATTTTGCGAAATCCACGCCAAAGAGCTTGACCGAATCCACTGCTGTGATGCCTTTGGGACCGTTGGTGATGTTGACCGGGCGATCCAGGTTGTTCATGAAAATCCGGATGATCTCGCCAAAACCCAGAGTGACAATGGCCAGATAATCCCCGCGCAATTTCAAGGTTGGCGCACCGAGAAGCGCACCAAATAAGGCTGCGACAGGCGCTGCGAGTAGCACGATCCACCAGTAGCCTAGATGCAATCCATTGGGAAATAGCTGGGCTAGCGCCGCAAACTGTGAGGTCAGGTGCGGAGAGCTCAATAGCGCCATTAAATAGGCGCCCACTGCGTAAAAGGCGATATAACCCAGATCAAGTAGCCCTGCAAAGCCCACCACGATGTTCAGGCCAAGGGCCAGCATGATGTACAGCAAGGCAAAGTCCAGAACACGCACCCAGTAATTGCCGCCCAGTGTTTGAGCGACCACGGGTGCGATCAATGCGATAGCCAGAAACCCGAAGAGCGAAAGCATCGAGTTTTTGGTTCTGGCGGCTTGCGCAGCTGCGGAGGTATTGGTTGTCATATTCATGTGTGTCCGTCCTTACGCGCGATCCGCGACGCGTTCGCCCATGATTCCGGATGGTCGGAAAACAAGTACGGTGATCAGCACAATAAAGGCGAAAACGTCCTGGTAGTTCGATCCGAAAATATCGTTGGTCAGATCGCCGATATAACCCGCGCCCAAGGCTTCGATCAGGCCCAGCAGAATGCCGCCTACCATCGCGCCCTTGAGATTGCCGATGCCCCCGAGTACAGCTGCGGTAAACGCTTTCAGTCCGGGGATGAAGCCCATGTAAAAGTGGGCATTGCCGTAATTGGTCGCCATCATGACGCCTGCAACGGCAGCTAGCGCGCCGCCGATCACGAAGGTTGCCGAGATGACGAAGTTGGGATTGACGCCCATCAGGCCCGCTACTTTGGGGTTTTCGGCGGTGGCGCGCATGGCGCGACCAAGCTTGGTCCGATTCACTAGAATCAACAGGCCGATCATGACGAGAATCGCCATGATGATGATCACGATTTCTTTACCTGTGATGGTGGCGCCTGTGTTGAACACATCAATTGGATCCGAGGGGAGCAGCTCAGGAAAAATCAACGGATTGCGCGACCATATGATCATGGCCAGCGTCTGAAGAATAATCGACACCCCGATCGCCGTGATCAATGGGGCGAGTCTTGGCGCATTGCGAAGCGGCCGGTATGCGATGCGCTCGATTGAATACGACAGTGCGCCGCAGATTGTCATGCCGACTAGCGTTGCGATGACAAGCGTCAGCCAGTCGGGCATCCCTGGAGCGAGGGCCTTGAGCCCGGCGATGGTCGATAAGGCGGATAGGGCGCCAACCATCAGGACTTCTCCGTGGGCAAAGTTGATGATGCCCAGAATTCCGTAAACCATTGTGTAGCCAAGCGCGATCAGTGCGTAAATGCTGCCGAGCACGAGGCCGTTCATCACCTGCTGGATGAAGATATCCATGAATACTCTCTAAAAAACACGGCACCGCGATATTGCTGCGGTGCCGTTTGGTCAGTCGATCTTGACTGAATTACATCTTGACAACATCAAGTACGGATTTCTTCTTGTCCTGGAAGTTATACAGCGTGATGATGCCTTCCTTCATGTCGCCCTTATCGGTAAAGGCGATGGTGCCGATCAGGCCATTGAGGTTGGTCTTGGGGATTTGAGCCAGAATGGCGGCCTTGTCTGTCGAGTTGGCGCGCTTCATGGCATCAACGATCACATAGACAGAGTCATAGGTGAAAGGTGCGTAGATTTGCACGGGTGTGTTGAAACGAGCCTGGTAGTTTTTGGAGAAGTCGGCGCCTTTTGCCATCTTGGACAATGCCAAGCCGGCTTCTGAGCAGATGATGTTGCCGACTGCGGGGCCGGACAACTCAGCCACCTTGTCGGTACACATGCCGTCACCCCCGACGATCTTGGCGGTGATGCCAAGTTCGCGGGCCTGTTTGGCCAAGGGGCCACCGGTGGCATCCATGCCACCGTACATGATGACGTCAGGTTTCTTGCCTTTGACTTTGGTCAGAATCGCTTTGAAATCCGTTGCCTTGTCGTTGGTGGCTTCGCGCGATACAACCGTCATGCCGTTTGCTTTGGCGGTTTTTTCGAATTCGTCGGCCAGGCCTTTACCGTAGGCGGTCGCATCATCGATGATGGCGACGTTTTTGGCTTTAAGCGACTTGGCTGCGTAGTTGGCCAGGGCAGGACCTTGTTGCGCATCAGTTGCGACTACGCGGTATGTGGTTTTAAAGCCTTGCTGTGTGTAGGCGGGATTGGTTGAGGACGGCGAAATCTGGACGATACCCGCATCGCTGTAAATTTTCGCGGCCGGAATGGACACGCCTGAGTTCAGGTGGCCGACTACGCCGACAACTTTGGCATCGACCAGCTTCTGTGCGACGGCCGTCCCGGTTTTGGGGTCGCCCGCATCGTCTTCACCGACCAGTTCAAGCTTGACTGCCTTACCGTTGATGGTCAGACCGGCTTTGTTGATTTCTTCGACAGCCAGGCGCGCGCCGTTTTCGTTGTCTTTACCGAGGTGAGCAATGGCGCCCGTCAGGGGGCCGGCGTGACCGATTTTGACAACCTCTTGGGCGGTTGCGGCATTGCCGGCGGCGAGCATGGCCAGTGCAGCGGCAAAAGGCAGGGCTTTATGGAATGTGTTCAACATCATGGATCTCCGTTGAAAGCAGGAAGCGATTATCGCAAGCGTGATAGTACTCGCAGGGCTGCGAGTATTGAATCAGTTTTACCCTAAAAACAGGGATTCCCCTAATAGGGAAATCTTATTGCTGCACAAAAAAGGTGCGCAGGCTAAACCGGAAATTTAAAAAGCGGTTAGTCGCGCTTCCACAAGGTGTCGGGCACATTGTTTGCCCGGTTGATGGTTCTTGCCAGAATGAACAGCAAATCGGACAGCCGATTGAGATATTGCTGCGGTAACTGCCCCATTGCTGATTGATGGTGCAGGGCGACGATGGCCCGCTCGGCCCTGCGGCATACGCTTCGAGCGACGTGAGCAAGCGATGCGCCACGCGATCCGCCAGGAAGAATAAATTCTTTCAATGGAGGAAGGTTTGCATTGAAGCCGGCGATTTGTTCGTCCAGGTAAGCGACTTGCTCGGGCTTCATGACTGAATACCCCGGCACAGCCAGTTCACTGCCCAAATCGAACAGTACATTTTGTACCCGAAGCAGTGGTGTGGATATGGATTCAGGCAACTGCTCGGCAAGCAAGACGCCAAGGCAGCTATTGAGTTCGTCCACATCACCCATGGCTTGAACGCGGGCGCTGTCTTTTGCCACGCGCGTTCCATCACCCAGACCGGTCGAGCCATCGTCACCAGTGCGTGTCGTAATTGCAGAGAGTCGGTAGCCCATGATGTATTCCGGGTGATGTAACGGTGCGGTTAAAGAACGTAGCGCGCCAGATCCTGACTGCCTGCCGCTTCGGCAAGCTTGTCGTTCACATAGTTCGCATCGAGCCTGATGGTTTGGCCACTGCTGGCTTGCGCGTCGAACGACAAGTCTTCAAGCAGTTTTTCCATCACGGTGTATAGGCGTCGCGCACCGATATTCTCGGTGCGTTCGTTGACTTCGTACGCCAGTTCGGCCAGTCGGGCGATCCCGTCTTCGGTAAAGTCCAATTGAACGTTTTCAGTCGCGAGCAGTGCCGTGTATTGCTTGGTCAGCGAGGCGTCAGTGTCGCAAAGAATGCGTACAAAGTCTTTGGCTGTTAACGAATCGAGTTCGACACGAATCGGAAAACGACCTTGCAGCTCGGGGATCAGGTCGGACGGTCGCGACAGATGGAACGCACCGGACGCGATGAACAGGATGTGATCTGTGCGAACCATGCCATATTTGGTTGTCACGGTTGTACCTTCAACCAGTGGCAGCAAGTCGCGCTGCACACCTTGACGCGACACATCGGCGCCGCCGGATTCCTGGCGTGCGGCGATCTTGTCGATTTCATCCAGAAACACGATGCCATGCTGTTCGACTTTGGAGATAGCCAACGTGCGAAGATCTTCTTCGTTGATGCGCTTGGCGGCTTCTTCGTCAGTCAGCAGCTTGAAGGCCTCTTTCACGGTCATCTTGCGCGATTTCTTTTTGTCGCGGGCGATGCCGGCGAACATGCCTTTGAGTTGCTCGGTCATGTCTTCCATACCGGGTGGACCCATAATGTCCATTTGCGGAGCAGGTTGCGCGACTTCGATTTCGATTTCGGTTGCGTCCAGATGCCCTTCGCGCAAACGCTTGCGAAACGTTTGGCGTGTGGCAGTCTCTTCACGAATGGGCGAGCCGTCTGCGGCGCGTGGGGGTGCAATCAGGACGTCGAGGATGCGATCTTCGGCCGCATCTTCGGCTTGAGAGCGCCAACGCTTCATTTCGAGTTCACGCGTTTGTTTGACCGCGATTTCGGCCAGATCGCGGATGATGGTGTCGACATCGCGACCGACATAGCCGACTTCGGTGAATTTGGTCGCTTCGATTTTGATGAAAGGTGCATCGGCAAGCTTGGCCAGGCGTCGCGCGATTTCTGTTTTGCCGACACCGGTCGGGCCGATCATCAGAATGTTTTTGGGGTGAATCTCGCTGCGAAGCGGCTCGGCAACCTGCTGGCGACGCCAACGATTGCGCAGCGCGACGGCGACCGAGCGTTTGGCCTTTTGTTGGCCGACGATGAATTTGTCGAGTTCGGAAACGATCTCTGCGGGTGTCATGGATGATGCGGACATAGGCTTACGGTAGAGTTTCGATCAGGTGTTGCTGGTTGGTGTAGATGCAAAGGTCGCCGGCGATTTCAAGCGATTGCTTGACGATGGCTTCCGGTGACAATTCTGTATGACGCATGAGGGCAAGCGCGGCGGATTGAGCGTAGGCACCGCCCGATCCGATCGCGGCGATACCGTTTTCGGGTTCAAGCACGTCGCCATTGCCCGTTAAAACCAAGGTGTGTTCGCGATCAGCCACAATCAGCATGGCTTCGAGACGACGCAGTACGCGATCGGTGCGCCAGTCACGCGTCAGCTCGACGGCCGCGCGCATCAGATGGCCTTGATGCTTTTCGAGTTTGCCCTCGAATCTTTCCTGCAGCGTGAATGCGTCGGCCGTTGCACCGGCGAATCCGGCCAGGATTTTGTCGTGATACAGGCGACGGATCTTGCGGGCCGTACCTTTGATGATGATATTGCCTAGCGTGACTTGACCATCGCCACCTAGCGCGACTTGGTCGCCTCGGCGCACACTGATGATCGTTGTGCCGTGAAATTGTTCCATTGTTGTGTTGCCTTTACTCAAAAACAAGAAAGCACACTGTCTGCAAGCCGTTTGCAAAAAGTGTGCCTCCAATCATTTTGTGGACGTGGTGTCGAGGTGCGACTGTTCGCGACTTGCGCGGCAATCTCGCTCGTATTCCGTGTCCGTATTCTGTGTTGCCTTTTATGCTCAGTCGCCGAACATTTTCTGGCGCATTTCGCGACGTTCTTGCGCTTCGAGCGATAGCGTTGCGGTTGGACGAGCGAGTAGTCGGCGCAGGCCGATCGGCTCACCGGTCTCTTCACACCAGCCGTATTCGCCCGAGTCGATACGCACGATCGATTGTTGAACTTTTTTGAGCAGCTTGCGTTCGCGATCCCGCGTGCGCAACTCAAGTGCGTGCTCTTCTTCGATGGTGGCGCGATCGGCCGGATCGGGTACGAACTGAGTTTCGCGCAAGTGTTCGGTGGTCTCGCCGGCGTTGCTCAGAAGCTCTGTTTCCAGTTGGCGCAGGCGGTCACGAAAGAAGCCCAGTTGACGTTCGTTCATGTAGTCCGACTCGGGCATCTTCAACAACTCAGCTTCGGTGGGCAGATTGTTTTCGGACAGATCGCCTGCCGCTTCGGTATTTTTCTTTGCTGCCTTGGTAGCCATAAATACTCCAAAAATTTAAATTCCGCGCATGTGCGCGAAACACTTACTTAGTCAGACACTGTTCGAGACCTTTTGTAAAAATCTCTTGTGGCAGTTTGCGTCCGATAAAAACCATCTTTGTCGATTTCTTTTCGTTCGCTTGCCAGGGCTTGCCGGGTTCGGCTCCCATCATTTGATGCACTCCCTGAAAAAGCATGCGTCGGTTGATGCCTTTCATGTAGAGAATGCCCTTGTAGCGCAGCAGATCCGGACCATAGACTTGAACCACGCCGCCGAGAAATTCCTCAAGACGCTCGGGGTCGAAGGCTTTGTCCGATTTGAATACGAACGCGCCAATCTCATCATTGTGCGCGGGCGCATGATGATGGTGATGATGGTGCGTTGGGTCGGTGCAAGTAGCATGATCATGGTCATGGTCGTGACTGTGATCGTGGCCGCAGGTGGCGTGATCATGATCGTGCCCGTGGTCATGCTCGCAGTGGCCATGGTCGTGATCGCAATGCGAATGATCATGCGCATCGGGGTGATCGTCGGCCAGAAACTGGGGATCAATGTCCAGAATCGTGTTCAGATTGAAGCCACTGATATCGATCAGTTTTTTCAGGTCAGTTTCGCCGAAATGCACGGCCTCGATTGCAGCGCGCGGGTTGATGTGAATCAGACGGCGGCGTAGGTTGGCGTATTCTGCATCTGTCACCAGATCTTTTTTGGATACCAGAATGCGATCGGCAAAACCCACCTGCTTTTGGGCTTCTTCCTGTTTGTCCAGTGTTTGCATGCCGTGCTTTGCATCCACAACGGTGACGACCGCATCCAGGCGGTAGTAGTCGGCGATGTCGTCATCCATGAAAAACGTCTGACAGACGGGGCCGGGGTTAGCCATGCCGGTGGTTTCTATGATGACGCGCTCGAAATTCAATTCGCCGGCCTGGCGACGGGTGCGTAAATCATTCAGGGTACGCATCAGGTCGCCACGCACGGTACAGCAGACGCATCCATTGGAGAGCTCGATGATCTCTTCTTCCTGGTCTGTCACCAGCAAATCGTTGTCGATGCTTTCGGGCCCGAATTCGTTCTCGATCACGGCGATTCGTTTGCCGTGATACTCACTCAGGATGCGCTTGAGCAGGGTGGTTTTACCGGCACCGAGAAAACCGGTGAGGACGGTGACGGGGACCATTGAGTCCAGACTGCTAGGGGAATTCATGTGCCAATCAACTTCTGAAACGGGTCAAGGTGCCATGCACCGGGTAATGTTCTGACTTAAGACGAACGCCGGATTACAGCACAGCCCTCTTTATCCGGCAAACTAGTGAACTATGGGTTTACCAGAGTGGGGTGCTGTGAGTAACCTCCCACTATATAGGGATGATCGTCCGTAATTCAAGAGGGGTGATTGAAATAGTTCAACAAGCCAAAACGTCATAACCTATTGTTATGTAACGATTTTGTAATATTTTCTCAACCAATCTCTTAAGTGCCAGGGAAAAATAATTGCCAAAATGACTTAGGATTTTCGTCTTGATCTGGGGTGGGCCGAGTCGTAGGCTTTAGCAAGATGCTGAAAATCCAGCCGCGTATAGAGCTGAGTGGTTGAAATGTTGGCATGCCCAAGCATTTCCTGAACCGCCCTCAAGTCCTGAGCTGATTGCAGTACATGGCTGGCAAAACTGTGCCTGAGGACGTGGGGATGAACATGAGTCGGCAGTCCTGCCAATTGAGCGAGGCGCCCTAGTTGGATTTGCACAATGCGCGGACTGATTCTGCGTCCACGCGCCCCTAAAAATAAAGCCGCCTGGTCCGAGTCGGATCCGTGAGGCAGGGCTAATTGCGGTCGCAATTCAAGCCAGCGGCCGATAGCCTCCAGCGCCTGAGTGCCAATGGGTACGGCGCGACGCTTGCCACCTTTACCGAGAACATGCACCTCTTTGTCCGTCAGATTGATCCAGCTTTGTGAGGTGTGATCTTTGGTTTGGGTATAGGCCAGATCAAGGCTGACTAGTTCGGATAAGCGCAAGCCGCTTGAATAAAAGAGCTCGAACATGGCACGGTCGCGTAATGCTGCCGGTGTATTTTGCGCAGTCATGACGGGTGCATCGAGTAGGGCTTGTGTTTGATCGACCGATAGCGCTTTGGGCAAGGCGCGGGCTACTTTCGGTGCGCGCACATCCGCGGCGGGATTGGTCGCCATGTTGATTTGAGGAGCCCACCATTTGTAAAAGCCTCGCCAGGCAGCCAGCATGCGCGCGAGACTGCGAGGTTCATGACCCTGCGCATGCAGTCGTCCCAGAAAATGCCGTATGTTGCCATTGACCAATTGATTCAGCTGTTTGCCGTCCGCAAGCAACACGAGCTGTTGCAGGTCGCGACGATAGGCCGCCAGTGTATGGCCGCTATAGCGCCTGTTCGTCTCAAGGTGTTGAATCCACTGCTCAACCGGTTCGGGGATATCGACATCCTTGAGTGACATGGTGCGCTCGGTAGGCTGAAGATCAGACTTGAGGCTGCAGGGTGCTTGCGCTTAGACCGGCTTGAGTCGCGATAAAGCGGCACTGGCCAGGCGACCGACTGTTTCAAGAAAATCGGTGCCCATGTCCGGTGAAAAGCGTTCGGCATCATCGGATCCGAGCACCAGCAATCCAAATGCCGACTCGCCTCGAGCTGAGCGCAAAGGGATAATGGCAAGCGAAGCCGGCTTGGCGTTTAACCATGCTGCCGGAGCCTGTTCGGTATCGGTGCCACAGTAAGGGGTGCGCAATTCATTCGCATATGCGTGCACCGACTCATCAACGGGTGCGCCGACCCCTTCAGGCGGCAAGTCCAGCCCCCAGACGCGCAAGGCAACTTCCTGGAGGTTGAATTGTTCGGCCAGGCCAAGTGCCACCTCGCCGGGCAGGCGAATAGGGGATTGCTCGGCCAGCATACGGGCGCACCAGTCGTTCAGGTTGCGTGCGGTTGCGTCATTAAATGATGCGTTACGCACGAGATCCGCCAGACGAAATTCGAATTCGCGCACGCGCTCGCGCAGGATCAGAATTTGTCTTTCGCCAAGCGAGATCGCATGGGTCTGATGCGGGTGGGGAACTTCCAGCGTGGAGAAAAGCTCTGCGTGACGCGCAAAAAAGTCGGGATTTTCTTGCAGGAATTTGGCCACGTTCTGCGCGGTCAGCGAATTGGGCATGTCAGGAAGCTCTTCAGGTTGGAATGGATGCAAGCAGCTTGTCGATATCGATGCTGCCGGAAAAAACGGTGACGGCCGGACCGGTCATGCGAAGCGCTTTGCCGTCCCAGGCAATGCTGAGCCATCCGCCGTGAGTGCGTACGCGCACAGGCGAGTCGAGCAGGCCTCGACGGATGCCGGCGGCAACGGCAGCGCAAGCCCCGGTGCCGCATGCAAGCGTCTCACCCGCGCCGCGCTCGTAAACGCGCAAGTGAATGGTATGGCGGTCGATGATCTGCATAAAACCGGCATTCACGCGTCTCGCAAAGCGGGGATGCGATTCGATGGCCGGGCCGATCGTGGCGACAGGCGCGTGATCGACGTCGTCCACGACTTGAACTGCGTGCGGATTGGAGATGGCGACAAGCGATAGCCAGACCGTCTGCTCGCCGATCGGCAGTCCATACAGGGTATCGTTATTGAGCGAGCGGGTTTCGAGTCCGTCGGGGTCGAATGGCAGCGCTTCAGGGTCGAACCGGGTTTGACCCATTTCGACCTCTACCTCGCCATTTTGTTTTGCTTCAAGGGTGATGAGCCCCGTTGCGATCTCGGCGCGCAGTGGGTTGCGGGCAGACAGCTTTTGCTCATGGACGAATTTGACGAAGCAGCGGGCGCCATTGCCGCAATGCTCGACTTCGCTGCCATCGGCATTGAAAATCCGGTAGCGAAAATCGGCCTCGGGGTGGCTCGGTGTGTCGACCAGCAATATCTGGTCGCAACCGATGCCGAAGTGTCGGTGGGCAATCGCGCGCGCACGCTCGGGGGTCATTTCGATGGCGGCGCGAACGCCATCCAGCACGACAAAGTCGTTGCCTGCCCCATGCATTTTTGTGAAGTTCCAAATCATGCCGACATTATCGCCAAATTGTGGATCGATCAGTGCAAAACCTATCAAACTTGCATCAATAAAACTTGGGTTCGCCTTCAGGACGTGTTTTAAAACGACGATGTACCCAGTAATACTGGCTGGGACAGCGTCGCACCCAGGATTCGATGTGCTGATTGAGGCGAGCAGTGGCGGCTTCGATGCTGTCGTCCAGTTCCTGACTGGTGTCTGGAGCATTCGATTTTGGTAAGTTGGGGAAGTCTTCTAATGGCGCACCGACTTCGACGTCATATCGCCCTGTTTTGGGGTCCCATTGGGAGTACACCGGCAGCACCGGCAATTTCCATTTCCGTGCGATCTGCGCCGTGGCGGTTTGAGTGGCCGCTTGAACACCGAAAAAAGGCACAAATACTGAGCCAGTTCGGCCGAAGTCCATGTCCGGCAGGTAATAAATCGGCACGCCTTGATTGATATAGCGCAGCAATGCCCTAAAGCCTTCCTTGCGGCTGACCAGATGAACTGCATGAAAGCGCGCTCTGCCCAGCCTGACGAGCGCATCAATATCCGGATCCCGCTGAGGACTGTATATCGTGGCGCCTTCGGGACTGAAGTAAGTCAGGCGTGTGGCTGCAGCATCCAGGCCGATGAAATGCGGCGCAAGCAGCATAATTGACCCGTGTTTGGCAAGTAAATCGGGCATGCGCTCATGACCTTTGCAAACAATAAGTTCGCAGACCTGGTCTGCCGTACCGAACCAAAACACACTGCGGTCGATAAAACTCTGTGTGAAGGCGCGCAGATGGTCGCGCACGATTTGCGCGCGCGCTTGTTCCGATAATTCTGGAAAGCACAGGTCGATATTGCGCTTTGCGATTTTGACGCGTCGTCGCGCCAATAAGGTCGTGACATGAGTCAAAAAGGCCCCCACGCGCAAACGCGCCGGGGTGCCGAGGTTTGCCAGCCACTGGAACAAGCCGATCAGCAAGCGCATTTTGAATGAACGTTTTTTGAGTGCCGCGATCGTCTCTGCCCACTCTGTCGTGGTGTTCAGGTCGGGCACGTCTGTGCCAGATTTTTGTTCCGCGGTTACTTGTTGATTCATGCGTGAAATGAGATCTTGGGATGGGGCCAGTCTGCTTGTCAATTGGAAATCACTGGTCAAGAGGCATCATTTTCGCTTAAAATAATGAAAGTCGCTGAGTTAAGCGACAACTTGCGGGGCGACCAAAAAATAATTCCGCTAAAGCGTCGCGCCCAATCCAGCGTCTGACAGGCAATTTCATACAGGTGATGGTTCGGGGTGCAACGCACCTCCTTCAACCATCCCCGGCTTTGCCGGAAAAGGACGTGATCATGTCAAAGTCAACCGACTATCTCTTCACTTCGGAATCTGTTTCCGAAGGCCATCCCGATAAAGTAGCCGACCAGGTTTCTGATGCGATTCTGGACGCGATCTTCACCCAGGATCCCAATGCGCGTGTTGCCGCCGAAACGCTGTGCAATACCGGTCTGGTCGTGCTGGCAGGTGAAATCACCACCACTGCCAACGTGGACTACATCCAGGTCGCTCGCGACACCATCAAGCGCATTGGTTACGACAACACCGACTACGGTATCGACTATAAAGGTTGCGCCGTGCTGGTCGCCTATGACAAGCAGTCGCCCGACATTGCGCAAGGCGTCGATCGTTCTTCGGAAGATTATCTGAATCAGGGTGCGGGCGACCAGGGTTTGATGTTTGGCTACGCTTGCGACGAGACTCCCGATTTGATGCCCGCGGCCATCTGGTACGCGCATCGCCTGGTGCAGCGCCAGAGCGAGCTGCGCAAAGACGGTCGTCTGCCATGGTTGCGTCCCGATGCCAAGTCTCAGGTGACCTTCCGCTACGTCAACGGTAAGCCTGTCGAAGTCGATACGGTTGTGTTGTCGACCCAGCACGCTCCGGAAATTTCGCAGTCGACAATTCACGAAGCCGTGATCGAAGACATCATTCGCCCCAGCTTCCCCGAAGGGTTGCTGACCCCAAAGACCAAGTTCCTGATCAACCCGACCGGTCGTTTCGTGATCGGTGGCCCGCAGGGTGATTGTGGCCTGACTGGCCGCAAGATTATTGTCGACACCTATGGCGGCGCATGCCCGCATGGTGGTGGCGCGTTCTCGGGCAAGGATCCTTCGAAGGTTGACCGCTCGGCCGCGTATGCTGCCCGTTACGTTGCCAAGAACATCGTTGCCGCAGGTTTGGCCAAGCAGTGCCAGGTGCAGGTCAGCTATGCAATCGGCGTAGCCGAGCCGATCAACATCACCGTTTACACCGAAGGCACGGGCGTGGTTCCTGATGAGCAATTGGCCAAGTTGGTGCGCGAGCATTTCGACTTGCGTCCGAAAGGCATCGTCAACATGCTGGACCTGCTGCGTCCGATCTATAGCAAGACGGCCGCCTATGGCCACTTCGGTCGCTCGGAGCCCGAGTTCTCTTGGGAAGCAACCGACAAGGCTGCTGCACTCAAAAAGTCGGTCTGATGACCGATCAAACCACAGCCACGGACGATGAATGGGCGAACGCCGATTCGCCGTGCGTGGCAGTGTGTTCGACTCTATTCGATGATGTTTGCCGTGGCTGCGGTCGCACGGTGATGGAGGTCTCGAACTGGGTGTTCATGACCGAAGAAGAAAAAAAGGAAGTCTGGGTCAGAATCCGCGCGGAAGGTTATCCGCGCAGACCCTGAGTTTTTTGACTCCGGTCGCTTCCTGAAAGCTCGATCTTATTCAGCTTTGATCTTGGCTTCTTTGATCAAGTTGGTGAAGCGAGGCACGTCCCTTGCGATCAAAGCAGCGAAAGCTTTGGGACCTTGCTCGGATGGGGGCGGAATGACCGCTGCCATCTTGTCGAACTTTTCGATGACTTCCGGATCTTTCAGTGCATTCGAAAGCGCTTTGGCCAGACGCTCGACCACGGCTGGTGGTGTGCCTGCAGGTGCCGCGATGCCATTCCATACACTTAAATCGAACTCGGCCGCACCGGCTTCGGCAAAGGTTGGCACGTCCGGAATTTGGGGCAGACGCTGTTTTGCAGATACCGCGACGGACTTGACGCGATCGCCCTTATGGATCGGAATCATAGTGACGGTCTGATCAATCACGGCATCAACGGTGCCGGCCATCAGGTCCGCAATCGCGGGACCTGCTCCGCGATACGAGATGAGTGTGCCGTTGGTTTTAGTCACGTAGAGAAACATGGCTGCGGCGATATGTCCGGTCGAGCCCGGGCCGGCGGTGCCGAAGTTGATTGAGCCATCGTTTTTACGCAGTCTAGCGAGCAATTCGTTGAGCGACTGTATGCCGCTCTTTTTGCTCACCGAAATGACCATCGGTACGTCGGCGACCAAACCGATTGGTGCCAGGTCTTTGACAGGGTCAAACTTGATGTTGGGGTAGAGCGGAGCGGCAATCGCAAGCGAACCCATATTGCCGAACGTGATGGTGTAGCCGTCCGGATTGGACTTCAGGACTTTTTGCGTGCCGATTGTGCCGCCGCCACCACCCACGTTTTCGACAACGATCTGCTGACCGAGGTCTTTGGACATGGCGGCTGCGACGATGCGAGCCAAGCCGTCAGTCGATCCGCCCGGTGCGTAGGCAACGACCATCGAAATGGGGCGGGTCGGGTAGTTTTGTGCCTGAGCGGTTGTGCCTGCGAGGGCGGCCGCGCAGAGTGCGGCGGTCATAATTTTTTTCATCATTGTCTCTAGTGTGTCGGAGCCGCGTATCTACGAAGCCCGGACATTTTTGTGTTTACTTTTACTAATTACTCTTCGGACAGAGTCGTGCCCGCCAGTTTTTCGGACAGCTTTGCTATTGCCGTATGATCCTGGCCCGGTCCTAGCATGGCAGCCGACGCGGCCCACATCTCACGGCATAGTGACGCGAAAGGCGTGGGGGTGTTGGTGTCCTTGCCGATGCCCAAGGCGATGCTCAGATCCTTGACCATCAGATCCAGGCCGAAGCCGGCGTTGTACTTGCCCGACAATACGAATTGCTTGAATTTCTTCTGAGTCGAATTGTTCATGCCGGTCGATGAATTCAGGACATCCACCATCGCTGCCGGGTCCAGCCCGAAGCGCTTGCCGATCAGCAGCGCTTCGACGCCGATCAGAAAACCACCTGCCGAAACGAGATTGTTCAGTGCCTTCATGGCGTGAGCCGAACCCACATCGCCAGTATGTGTGATTGAGGTTCCCATGCACGACAACACGGGACGAACGCGCTCAAGCAGGTCGGCGCTGCCGCCGAACATGATGGCGAGCTCGCCTGTTTTGGCGCGGGGCACGCCACCCGAAACCGGGGCATCGACAAAATGACCCTGTGCTTTTGCGACTTGCTCAGCCAGTGTGCGC
Source organism: Sheuella amnicola (assembly GCF_010499255.1). Classification (GTDB taxonomy): domain Bacteria; phylum Pseudomonadota; class Gammaproteobacteria; order Burkholderiales; family Burkholderiaceae_B; genus Zwartia; species Zwartia amnicola. Next base: position 216,479 of record NZ_JAAGRN010000005.1, on the reverse strand, counting down.
GTAATGGTTGGCACGCCTGAAGTCATATCCACCACGATGGTGCCGGGGCGCAGGCCGGCCAAGACACCATCCGGGCCATTCAGAACGGTTTCGACGATCGCGCTGGTGGGCAGGATGGTGATAATGATGTCGGATGCCTGAGCCAAGGCGCGGTTTGAAGCGGCGGCGGTGCCGCCGATTTCTTTTGCGAAAGCCTGTGTGCGTTCGGCCGAGGCATCAATCACTTGCAAAGGGTAGCCGGCTTTGTGCAGCAGGGAGGCCATCGGCCAACCCATGCTACCCAGGCCGATGAAACCAATGGTTTGTTTGGCGCTCATTATTTAGCTGCCTTTTTAGCTGCTTTCTTGGCGGGCGCTTTTTTGGCTGCGGCTTTTTTGGCTGGGGCTTTCTTGGCAGCCTTTTTTGCAGCTTTTTCGTAGGCGCCTTCGGCGGTCAATACTTCGTTGGCAGCCTTGAAGGCGTCCAGGCCTGCCGGAATGCCGCAATACACGGTGGCGTGCAACAGGACTTCCTTGATTTCTTCAACGGAAACGCCGTTGGCCAGAGCGCCCTTGACGTGCAGCTTGATTTCAGCCGAGCGGTTCAAGGCAGTCAGCATGGCCAGATTCAGCATGCTGCGTGTTTTGCGCGACAGGCCGTCACGGGTCCAGGCATAGCCCCAGCACCATTCGGTGGTGATGTGCTGGAACGCCATGGTGAAGTCGTTTGCCTTGGCGATCGATCCGTCTACATATTCAGGTCCGAGAACAGCGCGACGCACCTCGAGGCCTTCTTTGAACAGTTTTGCGGTTTCTGATTTTGCTGACATGTCTTGCTCCCGTATTTGTAATGAATAGTATTGAGAATTGTTGAATGATCGATCAGTGATCGACGCCCCATCCGTCGATTGTGTCTGTTCGGCAATCCTCGTGTCAAGTATAGTTCCCCATAGGTACGACAAACAAAAACAGGGAGACAGCATGACTTTGCCGAACTACGAGATATTTGCTTTGCGCTACGCCACGATGGCAGTGCGCCCGCGTGGAGAAAATTTCATCGCGCATGATCCGCACGAGGAGAACATGCCGATGGATTACTTCGTTTGGGTGATCCGCAATGCCGATCGTGTGATTTTGGTGGACACCGGATTTAACCAGAGGCAGGCAACGGAGCGTGGCCGCACATTGCTACGGTGCCCGGTGAAGTCTCTGTCATTGCTGGGCATTGCGCCCGAACAAATCGATGATGTCATCATCACGCATTTGCATTATGACCACGCCGGAAATATCGATCTGATCCCGCGCGCGCAGTTTCATATTCAGGACGACGAGGTTGATTACGCATGCGGTCGACATATGTGCCACGGCCTGTTCAGGCACGCGTACGATGTCGAGAATGTGGTGGATCTGGTGCGACGGGTCTATGCGGATCGCGTGTCGTTTCATGATGGTGCGCATACGCTGGCGCCGGGAATCGAGCTGATGAAGATCGGCGGACATACAAAAGGCCTGCAATCCGTGCGCGTTCACACCGCGCGTGGCTGGGTCGTGCTTGCGTCGGATGCCAGTCATTATTACGAGAATATGCTCAAGCCATCGCCGTTTCCGATCGTGTTTCATGTGGGGGATATGCTTGCGGGATATGACAAGCTGCGCAGCCTAGCCGACTCAGAGGACCATATCGTGCCTGGGCATGACCCGCTTGTGCGCGTCAAATACCCGTTCTGGGGTGACCCAGCCAACGATATCATCGCGCTGCACATGCCGCCGAAAGCCTGAGTTATAATTGCAAAGCTTTTGAGGAGCGCTGCGACAAGCGACTGACTTGCCAGGCTCAAAAGCTTCTTCTCGTTACCGCCGGATCATTCCGGCCTTAACGGCGCTCACCCAATCCTGCCAGGCAGCGGTTGCGGTGGTGCATATGTGGTTCTATACACTTTCCCCCCTATTGCTGCTTTGCGGGCCTACCGGAGCCTACAAAGCCATGAATGCACATAAAGAAAAATTCCACGACTACGCGATCGCCGATATGAGCCTTGCCGACTGGGGTCGCCGTGAAATCCAGATCGCCGAAACCGAAATGCCTGGCTTGATGGCCACGCGCGAAGAATTTGTCATGACGCAACCCCTCAAGGGAGCCCGCATTGCGGGTAGTTTGCACATGACTATTCAGACCGCTGTCCTGATCGAGACGCTAAAGGCGCTTGGCGCAGACGTTCGCTGGGCATCGTGCAATATTTTTTCGACCCAGGATCACGCTGCCGCCGCGATTGCGGCCTCGGGCACGCCGGTGTTCGCCAAAAAAGGTGAATCGCTGGTCGAATACTGGGACTATACCCACAAGATCTTCGAGTGGCCGGGCGAGCATCAGGCCAACATGATTCTGGATGACGGTGGCGATGCGACATTGCTGTTGCATCTGGGCACCAAGGCCGAATCCGATCTGTCTGTTCTGGACAAGCCATCGTCCGAAGAAGAGGAAATCCTTTTCGCGTCGATCAAAAAGACACTGAAGCATCATCCGAAGTGGTATTCGACCCGCTTGGCACAAATCAAGGGCGTGACCGAAGAAACAACCACGGGCGTGCTGCGCTTGTACAACATGTCCAAGAAAGGCGAGCTCGCTTTTGCCGCGATCAACGTCAACGACTCGGTCACCAAGTCCAAGTTCGACAACCTGTACGGTTGCCGCGAATCGCTGGTTGACGCAGTCAAGCGCGCAACCGACGTGATGGTTGCCGGCAAGATTGCCGTGATCGCAGGTTATGGCGATGTGGGCAAAGGCTCGGCTCAGGCGATGGCAGCGTTGCGTGCCCAGGTCTGGGTCACCGAAATCGATCCGATTTGCGCACTGCAGGCCGCGATGGAAGGCTACAAGGTTGTCACCATGGAAGAGGCTTGCGACAAGGCAGACATCTTTGTGACCGCGACCGGCAACTTCAATGTGATCACGCGCGCCCACATGGAGCGCATGAAAGATCAGGCCATCGTTTGCAACATCGGTCACTTCGATAATGAAATTGATGTCGCCGGGATTGAGGACTTGAAGTGGGAAGAGATCAAGCCTCAGGTTGATCACGTGATCTTCCCAGATGGCAAGCGTATTATCCTGTTGGCTAAGGGTCGCCTGGTGAACCTTGGTTGCGGAACGGGTCACCCATCGTTTGTGATGTCGTCCTCCTTCACCAACCAGACTATGGCGCAGATCGAATTGTTCTCGCGTAATGACGAATACAAAGCTGGTCAGGTTTATATCCTTCCCAAGCATTTGGACGAGAAAGTCGCACGTCTGCACCTGAAGAAGATCGGCGCCAACTTGTCGACACTGACTCCGCAGCAAGCTGCCTACATCAGCGTCAAGCAAGAAGGCCCATTCAAGTCGGATCACTATCGTTATTGATGTGTTGTACGCCCCGCCAGTTTGACTGGCGGGTTTCTTTCCTCACTTGATCGGAGTCCATCATGGGCATGTTGCTTCTCGTCTGGTTACTAAATGCGGTTGCTTTACTGGGGGTGAGTTACCTGTTGTCGTCCGGCATCCATATCAATGGCTTCGGCTCGGCGATGTGGGCGGCTCTGATCCTAGGGTTGGTGAACACGATCGTCAAGCCGGTATTTCAGTTGCTAACCTTGCCGATCACGATCGTGACAATGGGCTTGTTTCTGTTTGTCATCAACGGCCTGCTGTTCTGGATGGTTGGCTCAATGCTTTCCGGGTTCCGTGTCGACGGTTTCTGGTGGGCGGTAGGTGGCGCGATTCTGTATACATTGATTTCCGGTCTTCTGATGAATTTGATCGGGGCATGACCAAGGTTGTTTAAATGACATCTTCTACTCGCCCGGCTTTCAGCCTGGAGTTTTTTCCTCCGCGTGATGCGGCCGCCCAGGCTCGACTGGTCGATGGTGCGCGACAAATGTCGGTGATTAATCCGCATTACGTTAGCGTGACGTTTGGTGCGGGCGGCACCACGCGTGAGGGTACGCTTGATACCGTGCGTACCATGCGCGGCATGGGCTGGGACGCTGCACCGCATCTGTCGTGCATTGGATCATCGCGCGAAGATTTGCGCGCCTTGTTACAGACTTATCGCGACGAGGGCGTGCGTCGCATTGTTGCGTTGCGTGGCGATATGCCATCGGGCATGGGCATCGAGTCGGCTGGCGCTTTGCGACATGCAAGCGACCTGGTCGAATTGATTCGGGCCGAGACGGGCGACTGGTTTCATATTGAAGTCGCGGCTTATCCTGAAATGCACCCCCAGGCCTCCGGTCCGGAAAAGGATTTGCAGCATTTTGTGCAAAAGGTGCGCGCCGGCGCCAACAGCGCAATCACGCAATACTTCTTCAATGCGGATGCGTATTTCGATTTCGTCGATCGGGTGCAGTCGCAGGGTATCGATATCCCGATCATTCCGGGGATCATGCCGATCACCAATTACACGCAATTGATGCGGTTTTCAGAGATGTGTGGTGCTGAAGTCCCGCGTTGGGTGCGTTTGCGTTTAGCCGAAATGGGCGACGATCGCGAATCGATTCGCGCGTTCGGTACGGAAGTGGTGACGGATTTGTGCCAGACACTGCTGGATAATGATGTGCCTGGGTTGCATTTTTATACGTTGAATAATGCAGAGGCGACGTTGGCGATTTGGAAGGGATTGTCGAACTAACAACAGAAAATAAAGAGCAAAAAAAAGGAACTCAAAATGAGTTCCTTTTTTTTTAGGCTAATGAATTGTGCTTAATCAGCGTACTGACCCGCAGCTTTGAGCAGAGGAGCCCACTTGTTGATCTCTGAGCTCAACCAAGCCTGAAGAGCGGCCGGATTCTGCTGGGATTCAGGAACAATCACGGCGCCCAGATCGTTAATCTTCTGGATGACGGCGGGATCTTTCAGAGCGGCTTTCAGTGCTTCGTTAAAGCGAGCGATTGCCTCGGGTGGGACGCCTTTGGGGCCATAGATACCATGCCAGACAACGATCTCGAATCCTTTGAGGCCGCTTTCGTTGAGCGTGGGCGCATCAGGCAAGTATGACAGGCGATCCTTGGTGGTCACACCATAGAGCTTGACCTTGTCAGCCTTGATCTGTGGCAAGGTTTGGGTTGTCTGATCGCACAGTACGTCAAGCTGACCGCCCAGCAAGGCTGTCATGGCCGGACCTGTACCCGAATAGGGAATCGCGGTGAACTTGGTGCCCAGTGATTGCTGCAACAAGGTGCCACACAATTGCGAAACAGCGCCTAAACCGGCGTTCGCCAAGTTGATCTTGTCGCCTTCCTTTTTGGCATAAGCGATGAATTCGCCCATGTTGTTAGGAGGGAAGTTTTTGCTGCCCAGCAGAGTCATGGGGACGTCTGCGATCAGGCTGACGTACGAGAAATCTTTCTCGACGTTGTAAGGCAGCTTGCGATAGAGCGTCGGTGCGGTCGCCATGCCATTGTGATGGATCAGGAACGTATAACCATCGGGGGCGGCTTTAGAAACAGCTCCAGCGGCAACAGTACCGCCAGCGCCAACACGGTTTTCAACCACGACGGTCTGACCCAGGTTCTTGGTCATGGATGCGGCCAGTGTACGGGCCAGTACATCGGTTGGACCGCCTGCGGCAAACGGAACAATCAGGGAAATCGGCTTGCTCGGGTACGTTTGAGCCGATGCTGACGTGGCTAGAACGGTTGTGGCAAGACCCAGGGCGGCAACGAGGCCGCGAACGGTTTTTGCGATTTGCATAGGGACTCTCCAAGTACGAACTTGTTACTACTGCTTAAAAAAAGAAATGACTTCCAACGGTCATTTTACTGCTAAAAGTCCGCCAGCAAGGCTTGGCGTCTAGCTTCACGGACGGTTTCCCTGATTGTCTGAGGTGTTGGGGCGAGTTTGGCTGCGGCACCGGCATCCAGGGATAGGATCGCACTTAGCCACCTTTGCCAGTCACGGACTTGTAACGGTCGTAACACATTAACAGTATGAATCAAACCGATGAAACGATCGGGTTTACGCAAAGCGTCGCAAGATTCCATAAGAGACAGGACGCGTTCGACGTTTTCGTTTTTTTCGGGATGAACCTCGTCTTGAGCGGTTTCTATTGCATCCAGTTTCGACAATACCAATTGCAACAGCCGTGCCATGTCGCCGCAATCGGCTGGGGCCCGCAACTGTTTCGAAAGGGATGCCAAGTCAATGGTTTCGACACATAACAAGGCGTATCGCGAGGATAGGGCAAGGCCTAGTTCGGAAGCGGAATCGACGGCTGTGCGGACGCGCTTGCTATCTACCCAGTCGACCAGTACCCGAGCTGCAGCACCCGTATCGGCCAAAATGTTGAGCATGCGAGAGGGCTGTTCACTCATGAGTCCGCGAGCGATCTCTTGCCAGACGCGCTCGGGGACGAGGTGATCGACTTCGCCCAGACGAACCATTTTGCGACATAGTTCGAGCGTTTCCGGGGCGATGCGAAAGTCCGTAAAGCGAGCGGCAAACCGGGCGAGTCGCAAAATCCGCACCGGATCCTCTTCAAATGCGGGGCCGACATGGCGCAGGATTTTGTCCCGCACGTCTTGCGCCCCGTGCAATGGGTCGATCAGTTCGCCCGAAATGCTCTGGGCAATGGCATTGACTGTTAAATCACGTCGTTTCAGATCATCTTCAAGCGTGACATCGGCACCTGTATAAAAAGTGAAGCCCTTATAGCCACGGCCGGATTTGCGCTCGGTGCGGGCCAGTGCGAATTCTTCTTTTGTGATCGGGTGTAAAAAAACCGGAAAGTCACCACCTACCGGTATGAATCCCCTATGCACCATATCTTCCGGCGTGGAGGCGACGACAACCCAGTCACGATCCCCGTGGGGCAGTCCAAGTAGGCCATCGCGCACGGCTCCACCCACGATGTAGGCTTGGAGGCCCTTGAGGTAAGGATCCGGTTGCGTGGTCGTTTGAGACATCAAAGTGCCATTACTGCGCGTTTGCGCGACCGTATGGTTGAGGCGCGATCTGACCGAGCCGCTCTTTTAATGATTGAGGTTGCCCGGTAAATAACGCAGCGTAATAGGTTGCATTGGAAAGTACGTTCTTGACGTAATCACGTGTTTCGTTAAACGGGATGGTTTCGGCAAAAATGGCGCCTTCAACTGTTGAGTCAAGTTTCGATCGCCAAAGCATCGGACGACCGGGGCCGGCATTGTAGCCGGCACTGGCCAGAACCTGAGAGCCGCCAAGGTCCGCCAACACCATGCTCAGATAGTTTGTACCTAGCTTGGTGTTGGTGTCGAAATCATTGACTTTTTGGGGCGTGAAGTCCGTCATGCCGATTTTTTTGGCAACCCATTTAGCTGTCGCAGGCATGAGTTGCATCAATCCCGATGCCCCCACCACGGATCGTGCGTCCATGATGAATCGCGACTCTTGTCTGATGAGTCCGTATACCCATGCCGGATCGACATCGATCTCTCGTGCTTGCGCGGTGACACGTCCTTCGAACGGGGCGATATATCTTTGCGAAAAATCGAATTCTTTGGATGTTCTGTCCGAGGTGTTCACGACACGATCGTAGATATGTTCGTGACGGGCAAGCTCGGCGGCGGCCATCAATTGACGATCTGTCATGCCGCGCAGTGCGAAGTTCCATTCGGGCACGGCATCACCGCGCCAGCCTCGTTTGAACAAGGTGACCGCACGCCGCAAGCCTAGGTGTTGGCGTGCTTGTTCGATTTCTTCTGCTGTGACGGGGGAAGGTTTTTCGGGTGCGACAATTGTGCGCCCCAGTTCTTCGGACGCGAGTTGTCCGTAGAAATTAAAATGATGGGCAATCGATTCGTAAAGTTGCCGGGCATCTTTTTCTTTACCTTGTGCGGCAAGCGCCCGGGCTTTCCAGTACACCCATGTAGGATCATTGCGCTGCGGCAGTCCCATCTGATCGATGGATCGCTGTACCCAACCCCAGTCCACTTTGGCTTGGCGCAACGATGCGCGAACGCGCCAGGCGTGGTTTGTATCCGATAGTCTGATGCCAAAAGTTTCGCGATACCAGCCGTAGGCGCGTGGGTCGAAACTAAACACAGCCAGCGAAGCGAATTGTCCGTAGACCCACTGCAGATTCAATCTGGGTAATTTGTTGGCCCAAGTGGTGCGAACGAGCTCTTCGGCTTTATTCAGATCGGTGCGTGCAACACGAGCCAGGGCAATGGCAACGATGTCATTGACTGCCGTTGAGCGATCCCCCGACTGCGCTGCAAGCCATTTTTGCGGGTCACGCATCATGGCATCATAGGTGGCCAGATCGTTTGAGTCGAACAGATAGGCGGCAAAGCGACGCGCTTCGGTAACTTTATTGTTTTCGATAAAGTCCTGCAGATAAGGGAGCAACTCATTGCCCGTGAGGACTTTGTCTGCAACGAGTTGATCGAATAGTTTCCAGCAAGCGCCAACGGGGGCAAAGACCTTGGTGGCTTCGGCTACAGTCGCCCGTTGCGCTGTCATATGCCTGGCTTCGAGTTGTGCGCAGCTGATTTGGCTGTTGCCATTCAGAACCGGACTGAGTTCGAGAACAGTGATGAAGTCTCCGGAACGTGCGGCATGCAAAAGCCATTCGCCTCGCAACTTATCAGCCAGAAAAGAGCCTTCGTTTTTTTTCAGAAAGCGCATCAATGCCTGATGCGTATCGGGCATGTTTGCCGCTGCGATCTGTGTACGCAGATACCAGTACTCGGGATAGATGCCTAGGATATCGCCGCTAGCGGGTCCGATCTGGTTTGAAAGCTGAGTCCACTGCTTGTTGTTCATGGCCTGTCGGGCAAGTACGACAGCTTGGGCTGCAGGCGTGGAGTCGGGGGCGGCGATAGAGGGGCCCGGACGAACCGAGGTGTTGGGTTGTATAGTCGAAGAACCCGTCCTGGATGACACAATGGGTGTCGCAACATCCGGCATGCCATCGGCAAGTCTGGGTGTAACCGAAGGGTTGGCTAAGTTCGTTGCATTTGTTGTACTTGTTGCATTTTGTTGCACAAGGGTGCCATCAGGTTGCATGATGAAACGCGCCGGGCCATCACCTTGCGCTTGAGAGCAAGCCGCAGGCACCCATGCCGACATCGCAGCCGCACCGAGTATTGCAAGAAGATTTCGACTAAGCTTGGAATTCTGATACTTTGCTCTTGAGCGCATAAAAACGCCTCACCTCTATTCGTCCGCATCGTTACATATGCTAAAGAATAACGCAGACCAGCTCCGTCAACGTCTTTTGGCTTCGCGCAAAGAGATTTCTGGCGCGCAGCAGCAACAACAAAGCTTGCAAATCTGTCTTCATCTCGAAGATTGGTTGGATCAAGCGGTGTCACAGTTACGTATAAATCATGCGCGAACCGATTTAGTCTTTGCCGCCTTCTGGCCGTTAAAGGGCGAACCGGATCTGATCCCTTTTATGACAAAGGTGCATGAAAAAGGTTTCGCAACGGTGCTACCTGTTGTGGTGAAGCGGGATGCGCCGCTTGAATTCCATCAATGGCTGCCGGGGATGGAGATGGTTTCCGGGGTATTTGGTGTCAAAGAGCCTTCCAGCAAAATCGTGCTGCGTCCTAACGTCGTTCTTGTGCCCACGCTTGGTTACACCAGTCATGGGGATCGCATGGGCTATGGCGGCGGCTACTATGATCGCACTCTTGCGCAGCTTCGCGAATCGGGGCGGTTATTGACCATTGGCGTGGGTTGGCTTGAAGGTCGCATCAACCTTGATCATGGTGGTTACCAGCCGGAGCCGCACGACATCACTCTGGATGGCATATTAAATGCGCAGGGATGGTTAAAGCCTGTGACGGCGATCACCACTTGAAAATCCGATCAAGCCGCCATCGATATTCCGCCCTACGGCAAGCACTTTAAACAGTTCACCCATCTCGGCCTCGGAAGTGAGTTTTTGAATGGCTGTTTGAAAGTTTGCCCGGTCGCGCGGCGAGGCGGCATCTCGGGCTTGTTGTCCAAAGTGATCGAGCAAGCCGGCGTTGAGCAGAAAGCGCGCCTGCGAGGTATATCCCAGCACATCCAGGCCACCGGCAAGAGCGGCATCGGCCATAGCGGTGAAGTCGACGTGCGCAGTGATGTCCTGCAGCCCGGGTGCCATGAATGCGTCATCATGCGCTAGATGCTGAATATGGCACATTAATGTGCCGCGATGGCGCTGCGGATGGTAGTACTCGTGCTGTGGAAATCCGTAGTCGACCAACAAAGCGGCACCGCGCGTAAGCCATGTTCCTATGCCTTGCACCCAGCTTTCGGCTTGTGGATTGAATTCCGAGCGATAGTCGGGCAGGGTGGGCATGCGGTGTTTAATTTGATCCGCAAGTGTCGCAGGGGCGGGACGATCTTCAAACTGAAAATGTTGGCCGTTCCAGATTACGCCACGCTGCATTAATTGACCATCCGCAGACCAGGCAAATAGCTCCGCAGGCATTGCGTCCAGCACTTCATTGGCGACCACGCAACCCGTAAATTCGGTCGGGATGGTGTCAAGCCAATTTACGCGATTGTTCCATTTTGCGAGACGTTGTTGTTGACGTAGCTTTAGATCGCCCGAAACTTCAAGAATGCTGTAGCGTGCGTTGATACCTTGCTCGCTGAGCGCAGTGAGGATGTCATCAGCTAGCGCACCGCTGCCGGCACCGAATTCGAGAATATTCAGTGATTCGCTTTGATGCAGAATCTGGGCAACTTGGTTGGCCAATGTGAAGCCAAATAGCGGCGTCAGTTGCGGGGCGGTAACGAAATCACCGCTTAATTGCCTGGGATTTTGTTGCGAATCATCACCAGACGAACCTGCAAGCTTGATGCTGCCTGCCGAGTAATACCCCAGTCCGGGTGCGTAAAGTACCGAGCCCATCCATTGACTGAATGGAACCCAACCACCGGCGCGCTCGATTTCCTGCAGCAAAAAAGCGCTGACGCGCTGGCTGTGAGCCAGTGCGTCAGCGCTGATTTTGATGGACGTTTCGCTTGCCATCGGTTTGGCTAGAGATTAACGACCGCCGCCAAAGCTAAAGCCACCACGGCGAGGTGCACCGCTTTTGGCTGCACGAGGTGCAGTGCCGGGTCGGGCTGGCGCGCCCGAACGTGCTGGAGCGCCGGAGCGAGCGGGTGCTCCCGAGCGTGTCGATGCGCCGCCGCGAGGCGCGGAGGATTTACCGGCCGGCTTGCCGGCATAAGCGGGTCGATCCGACGGCGCGCGTGTTGCACGTTGCTCGTAGGGAGGACGTGATTCGCCTCGATCGCCGGCGAAAGGATTGTCGCTACGCGCTGGACGATCACCACGATCACCGCGTGGAGCGAAGCCACGATCTGCTTTGTCGCTGCGGCCACCGTAAGACGGCTTGTCGCCGCGACCGGCAAACCCGCGATCTCCGCGATCACTGCGGTCAGCGTAGGACGGCTTATCTGCACGAGGCGCATATCCGCGATCACTGCGATCGCTTCTGTCGCCATAAGACGGTTTGTCGCCACGCGAACCATAGGATTTTTCACCACGGGGTGCAGGACGTTCACCAAAACGGTCGCTGCTGCGGCTGTTGCCCCAGCGACCGCCGCGACCACTGCCGCTGCGCGACGAGCCGCCCTCGGGGCGTGCGCGTGGAGTAATTTGAGGTTCGAGTCCGGGGATCACATCCGAGGCAATCGTGTAACCGACAAAATGTTCGATACGACGCACTTTGTGTCTTTCGCTGTGGACTGCCAGCGTGAACGCCAGGCCATCGCGACCGGCACGACCTGTACGACCGATGCGATGAACATAATCTTCAGGCTGCATCGGCAGATCGTAGTTGATCGCATGGCTGATGGTGGGGACGTCGATACCGCGGGCGGCCACGTCGGTTGCGACCAAAATGCGGATGCGTCCATCCTGAACATTGGACAAGGTGCGCGAACGCTGGCGCTGGTTCATGTCGCCGTGCAGCGCCATGGCTTTGAAGCCCTGGTCGTGCAGATGTTCGGCCAGATCATCGGCACCGCGCTTGGTGGCGGTAAAGACAATCGCCTGATCCAGACTTGCATCGCGCAACAGGTGATCAAGCAGCTGCAGTTTGTGACCGGCGTTGTCCGCATACAGCAATGTCTGTGTGATGTTGGCATGGCGATCGCTTTGAGCCACCATTTCGATGGTCTTGGGGTCGCGCATCATGCGTGCGGCGAGTTTGCCGACAGTGCCGTCAAGCGTCGCAGAGAACAGCAATGTCTGGCGCGACTCCGGGCAACGATCCACGATCGTGTTGATGTCGTCGATAAATCCCATGTCGAGCATGCGATCGGCTTCGTCCAGGACCAGGGTGTGAACGGTCGACAGATCGACACGACGCGCCTGGAGATGATCGAGCAGACGACCGGGTGTGGCCACCAACACGTCAACGCGACGTGACAGGGCCTTGAGCTGGGCACCGTAGGGCATGCCGCCTACAACGGTTGCGATGCGCAGGTCTTCGAGGTTGCTGCCGTACATTGCGGTGGCTTCACTGACCTGAAGCGCCAGTTCGCGCGTCGGGCACAGAACCAGCACTTGCACGCCACGGCCCTTATTGGCTGGCTTGCCGGCGATGCGGTTCAGGGCCGGCAGCATGAAAGCCGCCGTTTTGCCGCTACCGGTTTGCGAGGACACCATCAGGTCGGCACCGGCTAATGCGGCGGGAATGGCTTCTTTCTGAACAGGTGTCGGGGTTGTAAAACCGGTTTTTTCGATAGAAGATAACAAAGCGGGGGCGAGCCCCAACGATTTGAAGGACATGACTTTCCTTTGGGCCATAAATGGCCTTACATGACGCAGCCCGGGATTTTGGTTGACCGGCGGTAGTCGGTTGAATCGAGCATCGTGCCGACCGAATCAACCGAACGTCTGGGCTAGTGGATCCAGGATGACTGGATCATTAAAAGCTGCCCACGAAAGGAAAGGAGGTCAGGAATCGATGATGAAAGGCACCTGATTGGGTCAAGCCCATCAGAGCTGCGGTGCGCTGAAAATTTCAAACTAGGGTTGCGCGGGTGCCAAATACAAAATTGCAGTGCCCGAACTATACCTGCTTTTTTTATTGGGGTAAACCCTTTGGTAAAAATATTTATTCTTTCCAGTCAATGGGTTGGCGATTTTGTTGCAAAAGCCATTCATTTGCCTGCATGAAATGATCACAACCTAGGAAGGGGACGGGGGGGCGCCTGGCTGAGAGTGGCGAGGGATGGTTGGCCATCAGAATCAGATGTTGTCCCCGGTTTTCGATCAAACTGCGTTTAGCTTGCGCATGATTTCCCCACAGCATGAAGACTTTCGGCGCAGAGTCGGTTGCGACCGCCTCGATGAGCGCATCGGTCACGACCTCCCAGCCCATCTTGGCATGGGATGCCGGTTTGCCGTCTTCTACTGTCAGGACTGTGTTTAACAGTAAAACACCTTGTGTAGCCCAGCGCGTGAGGTCATTGCGTGCCGGCGCCGCTAGGATCGTGTCGGAAAACTCGCGGTCGATTTCGAGGAATATGTTTCTAAGACTCGGGGGACGAGCCATGTCATCCGGAACCGAAAACGCCAGCCCTTGTGCTTGCCCGGGGCCGTGGTAAGGGTCTTGCCCGAGGATCACCACCTTGATATCCGAAGGATTCAAGGTGCGTAACGCGCGAAATGGATCTTGCGGATAGATCGTGGCGCCGGCCTCGCAGCGGGATTTCAACATCCGGCAGAGATCGGAAATAGCCTGAGTGACTGTGGGGACGGCAAGCACTTTGCGCCATGTGGCGCAAAGAGTCATGCATTGTGCCTGCAGGTCAGGATCAAGCAACTGATTGGCGGGCATATCGGCAAAGAGTCGTTTAAGATTTGACCGATTGTCTGCGCGCCAACATTGCCTCGAGCGCCGAATGACGCTGGAGAATCAGTCTGGCCTGCATGGCGACTGGGGCGTCGACCATGCGACCTTCAAACGTGCACGCTGCTCGTCCGGCTTTGCATTCTGCCTCGTATACCTCAAGCAAGGCGCGGGCGCGTTCGACGCTTGCGGCAGGGGGACTAAAGGCTTCGTTAGCGGCCTCAACTTGTGATGGATGGATGCAAAAAGCGCCTTCGAATCCCAGCTTGGCGGCACGTTGCACGGTGGCACGGAATTTTTCCTTGTCTGCGAAATCCGCAACGGAACCGACAAAACCAATCGGCGCAATGCCGGCACGACGGCAGGCGGCGACAGCCATCACGTTGGGTACATACAGTCCGTCATTGTCGACCGCCATGCGTAGCGATACAGCCAGATCTTCGGCTCCGACAATCATGGCGCAGAGCCGTGGGTGCGACTGAGCGATATTGTCCATGTTGTGCAGACCTTCGGCATCTTCGACCATGGCGATCAGGCGGGTGTGGCCAATCGGCAAACCTGCTTCGAGTTCGCACTCGTCCAGAATTTCAGATACGGCGCGAATAAAAGAGCCGTCAGGCACTTTAGGCAGGGTCAGGGCTTTAACCGACTGGCGAACGCATGCTTCGATATCGCGCACCATCATGCGCCAGGGGCGATTGATGCGGACGATGACGTCATAGCCTGCGGCTGAGGCGCGATCGGCAAGTTCGCCGATGCGGGCACGCGCGCCATCTTTCAGGTCGGGCGCAACGCTGTCTTCCAGATCGAGTTGAATGGCGTCGGTTGGACGGCGCAAAGCGCTTTCGAGAAAACGATCGCTGCTTGCAGGCACAAACAGCATTGAACGCCAGCTAAAGGGAGTTGCAGTAGTCATTACGTAAATAGGTCCAATTTAATTGTTGTTAAAAATGTTAATCGACACGCGCGCCGGAAGCATTCACGATTTCGCGCCATTTGACGATGTCTTTTTCGAGACGAGCTTTCAGTTGGTCAGGTGTGTCGAAAGCCAGTTCGACGCCTTGATCCGAAAGCTTCTTTTGCACCGAAGGCTTTTGCATCACGCGAGCAGTAGCCTGATACAGCGTATTGATCACCTCGGGCGACGTGCCGGCTACGCCAAACAAGGCAATCCACAAATCGCCACCGAAGCCGGGGATTTTTTCACCAATGGCAGGCACGTCGGGCAGGGCAGGATTGCGTTTTTCGGTGCTGACCCCAAGGGCACGCAATTTGCCATCACGAATGTTGGCTAGCGATGAGGGCAGGCTGGCAAAGACGATTGGCACTTGGCCGCCGAGTACATCGACCATCGCCGGGCCAACACCTTTGTAAGGGATGTGCTCCATCTTCAGGCCTGCGCGCTGATCAAGCATGGCGCCCAAAAGATGGTTAAGCGTGCCATTGCCTGCTGAGGCATATTGATACTTGCCCGGGTTGGCCTTGATCAACGCGATGAACTCATCCAGCGTTTTGGCCGGAAAGTTGGGATTGACCAAAAGCACATTCGGAACCGAACCGATTGTCGTGATCGGTGCGAAGTCTTTGACTGGATCGAAACCGACCGATTTGTAGAGCGAAGGGTTAATCGCTTGCGCGCTGTTGACGGTCATAAGCAGCGTGTATCCATCCGGGGTCGCGCGTTTGGTTTGTTCGGTGCCGATATTGCCGCCGGCGCCAGTCTTGTTGGCCACGATGACAGGCTGCTTGAGTTCTTCGGCAAGCTCCGCAGCGATGAGTCTGGCAACGATGTCATTGGTGCCGCCAGGTGCTTGCGGGACAACCATGGTAATGGCTTGATTTGGAAATTTGGCGGCAGTTTGTGCGACGGCTATCGGTGACAATGCTACCGCGCCTGACAGAGACAGGCCTAAAGTGATGGCTGTCTGCAAGCATTGCTTTGCGAAGATGCGACGTTTCATGTGGACTCCCGTTTGATTCGTGAAATTATGCGATTAATTATGCGGATTAATTTGTGTGATTAATTTTTGCGATTAGATTTTTTGGTTTAAAGCTTCTATCAGCGTTCGATGATATGTGTGCATCCGTTCGGTTGTGCTCGCTAGCCGCTGCGCTTGGGCCTGCTTGTTTGCGATATTTGCTGCGGGCGGTTCGGCCCAGACCGGCTGCGGGAAATGGAGGTCGTCCCGCCATCTCGGAATGATATGCCAGTGCAGGTGCGGCACCATGTTGCCGAATGCGGCGAGATTGATTTTATCGGGTCGAAGGACATCGCGCTGCGTTTTTTCGACAAGCAAAACGATGGCCATCAACTCTTGCTGCTGTTGCACGGTCAGGTCGGTCATCTCGGCGACATGCGCTTTCCAGATGACGCGGGTGAATGCCGGATATGCCGCATCGCAGGCGTCGATCACGCGCAAGGTATCGTTATGCCAGAGCAGTGTTCCACCATCGCTATTGCAGAGCACGCAGTCAGTCATGATCGTTCTCTAATGCCTGCACTATTTTCTTGAGCACTTGAACGCGGGCATGCCGTTTGTCATTGGCATCCAGGACATGCCAGGGTGCGGTCGGTGTATCGGTGTGGGTGAACATGTCTCGTGCCGCTTGCTCGTAGGATTTCCATTTGCGTCGATTGCGCCAGTCTTCGCTTGTGATTTTAAATTGCTTGTATTCCGAGTGTTCGCGCTCTTTGAACCGCTTGAGTTGTTCTTCGGGCGTAATGGCTAGCCAGAATTTCAAAACGAGAATGCCATGATCCGTCAATTGCGTTTCGAAGTCGTTGATTTCAGCATACGCGCGAGTCCAGTCGCGGCGAGGGATGAGCTTCTCAACCCTTTCGACCAGAACACGACCATACCATGATCGATCGAAAATGGAGATGCGCCCATGGCCGGGCACATTCTTCCAGAATCGCCACAGATAGGGCAGCGCATGCTCGGTCGGATTGGGCGCGGATACAGGCATGATGTTGAATTGCCGTGCATCGATTGCTCTGGTGATGCGGCGGATCGCTCCGCCTTTGCCGGCTGCATCCATGCCCTCAAAGACAACAGCAAGCGCTTTGTTTTTGAATCGTTTGCTCCGAACTGCTTGTGCCAGCCGATTTTGCCATTGCAGGATTTCGGTATCGTATTCCGGCTTGGAAATGGTTGCGCTTTCGGGCAAATGATCAAGCGGATTGCGAGGGTTGTTAAGCGGAGCAAGCGCGCCCGGATCGTGAAATGGCGGGACTTTGACGGATGGCGTTTTGAGTGCGCGCAGGATGGTTTGCGCAGTGCGTACTGCGCGTATTTTGGGGTCGGCGCTGGGAATGATAATCCAGGGAGAGTGCGGCGCATCGGTCGATTCGATGATCAGTTGTCCAGCACGGCGGATCGACTTGAATTTTTTATGCGCTTTTAAATCCAGCTTATCGACCTGCCAGGCCGTTGACGGGTTAGCCAGCAGCGTTTTGAATCGTTCGTGTTGCGCATCGCGCGAAAGATGGAACCAGAGCTTGATGACTTGAACGCCATTTGCCACTAGATTCGATTCGAATCTGCGCATGAAGAGGATATTTTTCTCGAGCTGATCGTGATCGAGATCCTTTTTTGCGGCTTGATGAAAAAGCCTGGTGTAGCCGGATCCGAATGCGATGGCGATTTCACCTTTTTGCGGCAGCCTCATCCAGAAGCGCCTCGCGGCCGGATACATGTTGTCATGTTCTGTCGGCTCGGGAAACGCAATAGTGTGGATGTGACGGGGATCCATCCATTCGTTGAGCAAGTTGATGGTTTCGCCCTTGCCTGCGCCATCGATACCGGCCACCATGATCAACAAAGCCCGATCACGCTGTTTCAGATGTCGATATTGCTCGTTGACGAGTTTGACCCTGAGTTGCTCTTCAAGGCGCTTGAATTCGACTTGAGACAGACTTGGATCCGCTTCCGCTTCCTGAAACATGATGCCTCGGATTTGATTGAGTATCAGTCAAGCATAGATCTAAAAAGGCGGGATCGCTATGCGAACAATCTTTCGAGCTCCACGCCGGGGTCCGCCGCGCGCATGAAGGCTTCGCCCACCAGAAAGGCGTGCACACCATGATCGCGCATGAGCTTGACGTCTTCGGGGTGAAGGATGCCGCTCTCGGTGACAACCCGTTTGTTTGCCGGGATGCGAGGCAGCAAATCAAGCGTGTTTTTAAGTGACGTTTCAAAAGTGCGCAAATTGCGGTTGTTGATGCCAAGAAGAGTAGTTTTCATGTCGAGTGCGATTGCGAGCTCGTCGGCATCGTGCACTTCCACGAGTACGTCCATGCCCAGCTCGATCGCCAGCGCTTCGAAATCGAGCAGTTGATCGCGCGTGAGCGCCGAGACGATCAACAAAATGCAATCCGCTCCCATCGCGCGTGCCGAAATGATCTGGTAGGGATCGACGATAAAATCTTTGCGAATCACGGGCAGGTCGCAAGCTGCCCGCGCCTGACGCAGATAGTCGTGCGATCCATGGAAAAACTGCACATCGGTCAACACCGACAGGCAAGCTGCGCCGTGTTTGGCATACGTCACTGCGATGTCTGCGGGGTGAAAGTTTTCGCGCAGAATGCCTTTGGATGGCGATGCCTTTTTGATTTCGGCAATGACGCCGGCACGCCCCTGTGAGATCTTGTTTTCGATGGCTTGCGCAAAGCCTCGCAAATCCTTGCGAGCCAATGCTTCACGCAGCAGATCGGCTTGGCTGCGCAATTTACGTGCGGCGGCTACTTCTTCCGCTTTGACTGCGAGAATTTTCTTGAGAATATCGCTCATGCTGCAAACTTCCGTGTAAGCGCGCAAAAGGCATCGAGCTTCTGGCGCGCGGCACCGCTGGCAAGTGCTTCGAATGCCATGTCGATACCTTGTTTGATCGTTCCGGCCTTGTTGCCGACATAAATGGCGAGGCCCGCATTCAATGCGACGATATCGCGAGCCGTGCCGGGTTGATTGTTCAGCGCTTCGAGGACGCGTTCGCGCGACTCCTCTTTGCCGTCGACTTTGATGGTGCGATTGGACATCATGGTGAGACCGAAGTCTTCTGGATGTATTTCATACTCGCTGATCACGCCGTCTTTCAGTTCACCGACCAATGTGCCTGCGCCGAGCGAGGCCTCGTCCATGCCATCTTTTCCGTGAACGATCATGACGTGACGCGAACCAAGCTGCTGTAATACCCGCACGAGAATGCCGACCAGATCCGGGTGGAACACCCCCATCAACTGGTTGCCCGCACCGGCCGGGTTAGTCAGCGGCCCCAGAATGTTGAATATGGTGCGCACGCCGAGTTCTTTGCGGATCGGAGCGATGTTTTTCATGGCGCCATGGTGCGCGGGGGCAAACATGAATCCAATGCCGACTTCCTGTATGCATTGGGCCACTTGATCGGGCGTGAGATTCAGATTGGCACCGAGTGCTTCAAGCACATCCGCGCTGCCGGAGGATGAGGATGAACTGCGACCGCCGTGTTTGGCGATCGGTACACCCGCCGCAGCGGCTACGAACATGGCGGTGGTCGAGATATTAAAGGTGTTGCTGCCATCGCCCCCCGTGCCACACATGTCCACCATATCTTGCGGATTAGCGACATTGACAGGGGTGGCGAATTCACGCATGACTTGCGCTGCTGCGGTGATCTCTCCGACGGTTTCTTTTTTGACGCGTAGTCCCATGAGCAAGGCGGAGGCGATTGTCGGCGACAGCTCGTTGCGCATGAGCATGCGCATCAGGTGCAGCATCTCATCGTGGAAAATTTCGCGATGCTCAATGCATCGATTCAATGCTTCGACCGGGGTGATCATGCCGCATCCTTTTTGCTTGCGTCCAACTCGAGAAAATTGCGTAGCAGTGCGTGGCCGTGCTCGCTCAGTACGGATTCGGGATGGAACTGTACTCCATAAATAGGCAGTGTTTTGTGACGTACGCCCATGATCTCGCCGTCGGCGGTTTCGGCTGTGATTTCAAGGCAATCCGGCAGCGTGTTGCGATCAATCGCTAAGGAGTGGTAACGGATCACGGTATAGGGCGAAGGCAGTCCTTTGAAAATGTCGGTGCCTTTGTGGGTGATTTCCGATGTTTTGCCGTGCATGATTTCTTTGGCGCGGATGATGTCGCCGCCAAAAGCGGCGCCGATCGCCTGATGCCCGAGACATACGCCCAAAATCGGGATTTTGCCTGCGTAGCGTTTGATCACATCGATGGACAAGCCGGCTTCGGCGGGTGAGCGCGGGCCGGGTGAAATGCAGATGTGATCGGGCTTGAGTGCGTCGATTTGTTCAAGCGTGATCTGGTCGTTGCGAAATACGCGCACATCCTCGCCAAGTTCGCCGAAGTACTGAACCAGGTTATAGGTAAAAGAGTCGTAGTTGTCGATCATTAAAAGCATGGCATCTATCCTGTTTGTTTTCAGAACGGCTCGTCCAGGCCGTTTTGCACTTGTTCGGCCGCCCGCAACACAGCTCGGGCCTTGGCTTCGGTTTCCAGCCATTCTTTTTCCGGATCAGAGTCGGCTACGATGCCGGCGGCGGCCTGCACATACAACATGCCGTCTTTGATGATGCCCGTGCGAATCGCGATCGCGACATCCATTTCGCCGCCATAACTCAAGTAGCCGGCTGCGCCGCCATAGATACCGCGGCGAACAGGCTCAAGCTCATCGATCATTTCCATCGCACGCACTTTAGGGGCTCCGGTCAAGGTGCCAGCCGGGAACGACGCTCGTAAAACATCCATGTTGCTCATGCCGTCATTTAACGTCGCGGCCACGTTGGATACCAAATGCATGACGTGCGAATAGCGTTCGATGACCATGGTGTCGGTGACTTCGACCGTTCCGATTTTGGCTACACGGCCTACGTCGTTGCGTGCCAGATCGATCAGCATGACGTGTTCGGCGCGCTCTTTGGGATCGGCCAGCAACTCTTGGGCCAGCGCCGCGTCTTCTTCGGGAGTGCCGCCGCGCTTGCGCGTGCCTGCCAGCGGACGAATCGTGATGCGGGTTTCGGGGCTGGCTTGTCCTTCGGCAAGGGGAAGCACCTCCTGGCGCACCAGAATTTCGGGGGATGCTCCAACTACGTGAAAGTCTCCGAAGTTCCAGAAGTACATATAGGGCGAAGGGTTCAGCGAGCGAAGCGAGCGGTATAGCGATAGGGGTGAGTCGCTGAAGGGCTTTTTAATGACCTGCCCGATTTGAACCTGCATCAGGTCGCCTGCGGCGATGTATTCCTTGGCGCGTCTGACCGCGGCCAGGTAATCCGCTTTGGCGAAGTTGCGCTCTTCTTTGGTGACCACGCTTGCGTGGCTGTAGGGGATATCGACGGGCTTGCGCAATTTGATGCGCAAATCCTTGATGCGCTGTTGCGCGCGTGAGAAGGCTTCGGGCTCAGCCGGATCGGCATACACCATCAGGTAGATACGTCCGGCCAGATTGTCGACGATCACCACTTCGTCGGTTTGAAGCAACAGAATATCAGGCGGTCCTTCACCCATGCCCGCCGGATAGGGTTTGGTTGCCGGTCCAAGCGTGGGTTCGATATGGCGCACGGTGTCATAACCGAAGTAGCCGGCCAGGCCGCCCGCAAAGCGCGGTATGCCGGGGCGTATCGCGACTTTGAATCTTTTTTGATAGTTTTCGATGAACGTGAGCGGATCGCCTTGATGGGTTTCGACCACCTTATCATCGCGCAGCACTTCGGTTGTGGTGCCGCGCACCCGGATCACGTTACGCGCCGGCAAGCCGATAAAGGAATATCGACCGAATCGCTCACCGCCGACGACAGACTCCAGCAGGCAGGTGTTTTTGCCGCCTTGAGGTCCCTGGTGGGCAAGTTTCATGTAAATGGCCAACGGCGTATCCAGGTCGGCATATGTTTCCGCGACCAAGGGGATTCGGTTGTAGCCTTGTGCCGCGAGGGCTTTAAATTCGATTTCAGTCATATTTTTCTCGGTTCTCGCTATATGCAGACCGGGTTGATCAATAAAAAAGCCCGGCCATGGTGTGGGCGGGCTGGGTTTTTACTTTTACAGCATGGCTGCTTTGGTATTACCTTGCAGCCGAAACACGACGAACCCTCACCCGGAAGACAAACGCCACCAGCGCCACCAGGCGCCAGTCAGGGGTTGAATACGGGTCAGAGACATCATTTCGAATCCGGTTTAGTGCGTGGCGACCCAATGGGCCGCCGCTTCAATGGTGTCTACTATATCATCGACATCGAGCGTTTGCACACTTTGCCCTTCGTTATAACCATAAGGGACCGCCAATACGGTGCAGCCGGCCGCACGGGCCGATAGAGCGTCATTAATCGAATCCCCGATCGCGACACTGCGGGCCGGGAGGCAATCGAGCAGCGCGCAGGCATGTAGCATGGGGGCAGGATGCGGTTTTCTTTGCTCAAGCGTGTCACCGCACACAATGGCCTGCATGTATTGCGCCATGCCCGTGCGCTCGAGCAAAGGGAGCGTAAATTCGGTTGGCTTATTGGTGACGATCGCAAGGCGTAAACCCATGTCGCGCATGGCTTGCAAGCCGGAAATGACGCCCTCGAAAACGACGCTTTTGGTGCCGTTGACAAGGTGATAGTGCCGGTGAAAGGATTTCCGGCCAAGATCGAACAATTCTTGCGAAGGCGCGGTTCCATTCAGATCGGCCGACAGCGCCCGGTGAATCAGGTTGTCGACCCCCTTTCCCACGTAAGTGGCAACTTGCGCCTCTGGAAGGGGGGGTAAAGCCAGGTCGATGCGCATTGCATTGGTGGCATGGGCCAGATCCGGAATCGTATCCATCAATGTGCCGTCCAGATCCAATAAGACTGCATCGAAGGATCGTTTCGTTGTTTGAGAAGCCATAGTCAAAACTGAAGTCGTGTCGCCTGTTCAAGCCTGAACAAGGGCAATTTGTTCGCGCATGCGGCGAATCACGTCTGTGTAATCGGGTTGACCAAAAATAGCCGACCCGGCGACAAATGTGTCGGCTCCGGCTGCATATATCTCGCGAATATTGTCGATTTTGACTCCGCCATCCACTTCAAGGGCGATGGGCTGGCCACCGCTCTGGACATGTCGGTCAATCAGGGTGCGCGCCTGGCGCAGTTTGGCCAGGGTGGCCGGGATGAAGCTTTGCCCCCCATAACCGGGGTTGACCGACATCAGCAGAATCACATCGACCTTGTCCATCACATGGTTAAGCCATTCGAGCGGGGTGGCCGGATTGAATACCAGTCCGGCCTGGCAACCCTGGTCCCTGATCAAAGCGAGCGTGCGATCGACGTGGCGCGACGCTTCGGGGTGGAATGTAATGATATTGGCGCCAGCCTTGGCGAACATGGGAACCAGCGAATCGACTGGCTCGACCATTAAATGCACATCAATCGGTAGGTCAACATGAGGCCTGATCGCTTCACAAACCATCGGACCGATCGTCAAATTGGGAACATAATGGTTGTCCATGACGTCAAAGTGGATCCAATCGGCCCCCGCTGCAGCGACATCCCGAACTTCCTGCCCTAAACAGGCGAAGTCGGCGGATAAAATGCTGGGAGCGATTCGAGCGGTTGGCAAAGCGCGAGTTTCTGGCATGATGTGCAAACGGCCAAGTCAGTCGTGAAGTATTGCATTATCGCAGTGATTTGCCGCGCTTGCGCAGTTGGCCCCCGGTTTACCTGTTTTTCCTGGAATGGATACGCTTTGAAACCATATGAGATGAATGTTGCGGTCACGCCGCAATTTGTGCCGGATCAGTCCGATCCGGGCAAGCAGCAATTTGTGTTCGCCTATACAGTGCGCATTACGAATTCGGGCGAAAAGCCCGCGCAGGTGATCAGTCGACACTGGATCATTACCGATGGCAATCAAAAAGTGCACGAAGTGCGAGGCCTTGGGGTGGTGGGTCAGCAGCCGTTGCTGGCGCCCGGCGAAACTTTCGAATACACCAGTGGGTGCCCGCTTGGCACTCCGGTCGGTACGATGAAGGGCACATTTCTGTGTGTCGGAGAAAACGGCGTGCCTTTTGATGTTGAAATCTCCGAATTCGTGCTGGCCATGCCACGCACGCTTCATTGAACAAGTAGGTCGAGTTTATGCATAGCATTTCTTTTCAGGCGGTAATCGGTCGTATGCGTGTCAGACGCGTGATCGCGTTGAGTGCCCTTGCGCTCATCGCGGCCTGCTCCGGCCCATCGCGTCAAGTGACGGACACGGGAGCAGTCAGTAGCGCAGGCGTGACCGCGCCAGAGGGTCCATTGACCGTTCCGGCATTGTCCGCTTTGCCTGAAACAACTGCCAGACCCTTGGCCGGTAAGTTTGTCCAGGCTGACTGGAATGAGCTGCCGGGCTGGAGTGGGGATGATTTGCGCAATGTCTGGGCAACATTTATCCGCAACTGCCGTGGCCTGATGAGACCGATCGCAACCAATCTTGCCGGACCCGCCCGTGCCAATCCCCGTGTCTGGCAGCCGGTGTGTGCGGCTGCGGTCGACCCCGCGCGTGCGCCTAATCCTCAAAGTCCGGAAGCGGTTCGCAAGTTTCTTCAAACTTGGCTGACGCCTTGGCGCCTGACAACTGCCGATGGCAGGCAGGCAAGCAGTATCGTGACAGGCTACTACGAACCTCTGGTCATGGGTTCTCGCAAAAAGGGCGGCCCCCATCAATGGCCTCTTTACACGGTGCCTTCAGACTTGCTGACCATCGATCTGGGCAAGGTGTATCCGGAGCTTGCCGGAAAACGGGTGCGTGGCAAGCTTGAGGGTAATCGAGTTGTTCCTTATGACAGTCGTGCCAGTCTGGAGGCGTCAGGTCGCACCCCTCCTGCCGTTGTGTATGTGAACGATCCGGTCGATAACTTCTTTTTGCAGGTCCAGGGGTCGGGCCGGGTTCAATTAGTCGACGGCCCTGACTCCGGCAAAACGATTCGTGTCGCTTATGCAGATCACAATGGTCATCCCTATGTATCCATCGGCAAGTGGCTGGCGGATAAGGGTGAGTTGCCGCTGGCGCAGACTTCGATGCAAAACATTCGCGGCTGGGCGAAGAATAATCCTTCGCGTGTGCAAGAGATGTTGAACGCGAATCCGGCGCTAGTCTTTTTCAAGGAAGAGCCGATCACAGATCCCGAGATTGGCCCCAAAGGTGCATATGGCGTGCCTTTGATGGCGCAGCGGTCTATTGCGATCGATACGTCGTTTGTGCCGCTGGGCACACCGGTGTTTCTTGCCACCACTCAACCTGCGTCTACCCAGCCCTTGAATCGTCTGGTGTTTGCCCAGGATACCGGCACGGCGATCAAAGGCGCTGCACGTGCTGACTTTTACTGGGGCTTTGGCGAGGCGGCCGGTTCGATGGCGGGTCGAATGAAACAAAGTGGTCAGATGTGGGCGCTTTGGCCAAAACAGGCGGGCGCACCCACCGCGAGATAATGAGACATGATGACTGATCAGGGCGTGAGTGCACCGATAGTGGTTTGTGGTGGCGGGATTGTCGGCCTGGCTACGGCCCTGGCTTTGGCGCGCGGCGGGCAGTCCGTTGCTTTATTGGGGCCCAAATCGACGTTTTCCCCTGCGGATCCCGAGGCGTTCTACCCGCGTGTTTACGCGATTTCACCTGCAACGCAACAGTTTTTGGCCTCGCTTGGTGTTTGGGATATGTTGCCTGCCGATCGTCTGACGCGTGTCGAGGCCATGGAGATTCATGGCGATGGGGACGGACTGGTCAATCTGAATGCGTGGCAGGGCGCTATCGCCGAGCTTGCTTGGATTGTCGAGTCCAATGAAATTGAGCGTGTGCTTTCTCAGGCAGTCCAGGTGTTCGGTTTGCCTTGGGTGACCGAAAAATTTGCTGCCTATGCTCCCGGTTGTATCACTACGGATCATGGCCGCGTGATGCAGGCCGAGCTCTTCGTAGCGGCCGATGGTGCGCAATCAGCTCTGCGCAAGGCCGCAGGCATTGACGTCGATGAAAAACCATACGGCGTGACGGCATTGGTGGCTCACTTCAATTGCGAATTGCCTCATCAAGGCGTGGCTGTTCAGTGGTTTGGTCGGGACGGCGTGCTGGCTTTGTTGCCGATGCCCGATACGCAAGCCGGAGCGCAAGTCTCGATGGTTTGGTCGCTCAACGATCCGATCGGAAAGGATTTGCTGGCATTGCCCGTGGAGCAAAGAAATCGTGATCTTGAAGCGCGTCTGAATGAGGCGACTGCTGGACGGCTTGGTCGGTTGACTTTGCGTAGTTCGGTACATGGATTTCCTCTTTCGCTGAATCTGACGCCCATGATCGGAGAGGGTGTCGCGCTAGTTGGGGATGCGGCGCATCGACTGCATCCGCTGGCTGGTCAAGGCTTGAATTTGGGTTTGGGCGATGTTCAGTCGCTTGTGGAGACACTGATCCGACGTGAAACTTTTCGAAGTCCCGGCGATCCGATGTTGTTAAGACGTTACCGGCGCGCGCGAGCCGAGCCCGTGTTGGCGATGCGCTTAGTCACGGACGGATTGCACAAACTTTTTGCTACAGAATCCGCGCCGGTGGCGTGGTTGAGAAACATGGGAATGAATCTCGTGGAAAAATTGCCGTTCGTCAAAAGGCAACTCATTCAGGGTGCATCCCGCTAGGAGTTTTGATGTTGAAATCAGTATTGAAAGGCGCAGTTGGTTTAGTCGTATCGTGTGTGTTGTGTGTCGCCTCGTTTGGCGCATCTGCGCAGACAGAAGCCTCGGATGCCAAAGCGCAAGCCGTGCAAAAACTGTTTGCCGAGCGATTCAATAATCCGCCCATTACCGCAGTGCGTCCGACGCCTTATGGGTTGTATGAGGTGCAGCTTGGAATGGATTTGGTCTATACCGATGAAAATGTCACTTTTGTCCTGGACGGGACGCTGATCGATGCCAAAACGCGGCGAGATGTGACGCGCGAACGTCAGGATGCGTTGGCTAAGGTGCCTTTCGACCAACTACCGTTCGAGCTGGCGTTCAAGCAAGTGCGTGGGGACGGTTCGCGCAAGCTGGCGATTTTCGAGGATCCGAACTGTGGCTATTGCAAACAGCTCAGGCAATCTTTGAAAGGAATCGATAACGTAACCCTTTATACGTTCCCCTATCCGATCTTGTCGCCGGACTCGACGATCAAGGTTCGCAATATCTGGTGCGCCGCCGATAAGGGCGCAACCTGGGATGCCTGGATGCTGCAAGGCAAAGTGCCCCCGACGATCGAATGCGATGCGCCAACTGAGAAGATGGTGGAGCTCGGTCAAAAATTAATGGTGCGCGGAACGCCCGCTTTATTCTTCTATGACGGCAGTCGAGTAGGCGGCGCCATACCAAAAGAAGAAATCGAAAAGCGTTTGCAGCAGGCGAAATCGAACTGATAAATCATATAAATAAAAATGGAGACCAAAATGCGGATCGCGGTGTTGGATGATTATCTTAAAGTGGCAGCCGGCATGGCCGATTGGAAGTCGCTTGAGTCTGAAGTGGTGTTTTTTTCCGAGTATATCGAGCCGGCCAAGTTGGCGAACACCCTCGCCGATTTCGATGTCATTTGCGCAATGCGCGAGCGTTCGGCTTTTCCGGCGAGCGTCATCCAGGCATTGCCCAAGTTGCGCTTACTTGTCACCACGGGGATGCGCAACAATTCGATCGATCTGCAAGCTTGCCGGGACAAAGGTGTGTTGGTTTGCGGCGCCCCCGGCGACCCCAAGAGTACCGGAGCAACCGCCGAGTTGACCTGGTCTTTATTGCTGGCCTTATTCAAGCGAATTCCGCTGGAGGCGCAGAATATGAAGCAAGGTTTATGGCAAACCGCCATGCCGCCAACAATTGAAGGCAAACGTTTGGGCTTGTTGGGAGCGGGTCACTTAGGTCAGCGCGTGGCGCGCGTCGCGCATGCGTTCGGCATGGAAGTCGTCGCGTGGAGTCCCAATTTGACACAAGAGCGTGCCGAGCAAGCCGGAGTCAAGCTGGTGACCAAGCAGGAATTGTTTTCCTCGTCGGATGCCGTGAGTGTGCATCTGGTGTTAAGCGATCGCTCAAGGGGGATTGTCGATGCCGCAAGCATCCGGTCCATGAAGCCGACTGCGTTTCTCGTCAATACGTCGCGCGCGGGGTTGTTGGATCAGGTTGCGCTAAAGCAGGCACTAGAGCAGGGTACGATCGGTGGCGCCGGGCTTGACGTGTTCGATACCGAGCCGTTGCCCGCGCATGATGGCTGGCGCAATGTGCCGCGCACAATTTTGACCCCGCATCTGGGCTACGCCACTCCGGAAAATTTCGCGGTTTTTTACACCAATGTTGTCGCGGCCATTGATGCCTATCGACGCGGAAATCCAATTCGGACGCTAACCTGATGCATCCCATTTTGCCTGTTCATCTTGTCGCCAGATTTTTATTGATATTGTTGCTGGCGGCAGGAGTCTATTTTTTCAGCGACTTTGTCGTTCCTGTGCTTGCGGCTCTCATCATTGGTTGCGCGAGCTGGCCGCTTTACACGCGCTGGCTGAAAGTATGCTCCGGGCGCAACACGCTTGCCGCTAGCCTTGCACTTGTCTTTATTATCCTGGTGCTGGTGGTGCCGCTTTCGGTGGCGATGTCGTACTCGTTCCAAGAAGCGAGCAATCTGGGGGCATGGTTATTGGCCGCAAACCGCACGGGCGTCGAAGCGCCTGCATGGGTGATCGCTTTGCCCGTTGTCGGTGAAAAAATAGGCGGTTATTGGGTCGAGCTACTCGGCCAACCCCATGCGCTCGGGGCCTGGATAGAAGCGATCAGCGGCCAGCATTTGGGCAACATCTATCGCGTTGTTTTGTCAGCAACCGGGAATGCGTTTCACATCATGCTGACGGTGCTATTCATGTTGATTACTTTGTTGTTTGTCTACAAGGACGGGCACCGAATGATCGGTCAACTGGATATTCTCGGCGAGCGGATTCTCCCCTTGCGGTGGCACAGATTTTCGCGTGTCGTGCCGGCCACCATCAGTGCGACAGTGACCGGAATGGGTTTAATCGCGATCGGCGAGGGCGTTGTACTGGGCGTGGCGTATTGGGTTGCCGGCGTTCCCAATCATGTGCTGTTAGGGGTCATTACCGCTTTCATGGCAATGATTCCGGGTGGGGCACCCTTGTCCTTTACGCTTGTCTCGCTATATCTGGTGGGATCCGGGCATCACATCGCGGGGTTGGGTTTGTTCGCCTGGGGCTCGATTGAGCTCTTTATCGTGGACAAGACCTTGCGTCCAAGGCTGGTGGGTGGCCCCGTGAAACTTCCCTTTCTGCCAACCTTTTTCGGCTTGGTCGGCGGGGTCAAGACAATGGGGTTCATCGGCCTTTTTATCGGCCCTGTACTGATGGCATTGATTGTCGCACTCTGGCGCGAATGGCTAGTGGACGTCAAAGCGACGTCGCACCATCATTCGGGTTCGTCGTATTAGTGATTAATTCAAATCGGCGATATCGATCGATTCGAAGAGTTCGATGAGGTCGCTTAGCGACTTGGCCTGCATTTTGGCTAGGACGCGCGCGCGGTGCAGTTTGACTGTTGCGGCTGCAGATCCGCTTGCAGTGGCGATTTCCTTGTTGGATCTGCCCGATACCATTTCGGCGCAAATGACCTTTTCTCTCGGGGTCAACAATGAAAAACGCTCCTGCACGCTCATTTTTTGTTGAAGCGCTGCGTGAATTTCGGTGTCTTTCTTTAAGGCGGCGTTGATTGCGCGAAGCAGTGCTTCCATCGAGAATGGTTTGAGCAGAAAATCAACGGCGCCTTGCTTCATGGCCTGAATAATTTGCGTCGGCAAACTTTCGCCACTGATGAAAATAATCGGTGTCATCCATTTGTGCTCAAGCATTTCAGCTTGAATTTCGACTCCGCTTTTACCGGGCATCCGCATATCCATCAAAATTGCGGAGGGCGATACCGGGACGGCATTTGTTAAGAAATCATCCCGACTTTCGTATGCATTGACGCTGTAACCCAGGCGCTCGAGAGTTCCTGAAAGCGCACGACGAATCGAGGGGTCATCATCAACAAGATAAATATGACCGAGGGTAGGATTATTTGCAGACATTGATTAAGTGCTTACGGGCTGGAATTAAGTTGAAACTAAAGACGAATGATGAACACTATAAGCCAATAGTTCAATAACCCCAATAGCGTACGCCAAAGTAGTTAGGTAATTTTTAGGATTTCCGGCTGCCCGGCCTGAACAGTGAATTGGGCCAGAGTGAAAGAGTCGGAACCTGGGTCGGTCGCGTCTTTTACCGCCTTAAGAGTGGTTGTCAGCGATTTTGCCGTGAATTCGGCAACGCCATATCCTCTGTATTCGGCGTTTGCAAAGATGAAATGAGGATTAACGGCCCGTATTTGCTCAATTTTATTCTGGCTGGTGTGCGATAGCGAAGTGATGCTGGTTCCGCAGAATTCGACGCCGATTTTGGCACTGTTCTGGTCTTCGTAGTCCTTCAGAATGTGGCCTACCCAGTTTTCGTGCACGTCGCCACCAAATACGACCGGATTGGACAGGCGCGTGGATTGCATCGAGTCGATCAGGCGTTGACGCGCCGCGGGATAGCCATCCCAGCCGTCATTCCAAAGCCGCACTCCACCATCGGTGTTGAAGTTGCGACGCCCGAGTAGGGTTTGCTGGCCCAAAATATTCCACTGAGCTTGCGAGTGCTCAAACTGTCGCTTGAGCCACCCCTCTTGTTCTTGCCCAAGCAGAGTGCGCCAAGGTTGATTAAGTTGTTCGCAGTCCTTCGGGTTGATTCGGGATGCGCCCGGACGGTTGCCGTTGGTGCAAACCTGCGGATCCCGGAACTGGCGATCATCGAGCAGATAAAGATTAGCCAGCCGCCCGTAAGAGGTCGCACCGAAGATGCGGGTGTTTTCGCCTGATTTACCTATGATCTGTGCAAAGTCGGCACGCCTGACCGGCATGTGTTCATAGTAGGCTTGATAGGCAGCAGCGCGTCTAGCCATGAAGTCCGCGACCGGTGGCCCCGACTCCCCTTGCCGCGTGCCTGCATAGTCGTTCTGCACCTCATGATCGTCCCAAGTCATTATCCAGGGAAATGCGGCATGAATCGCCTGCAGGTCACGATCCGACTTATGCAGTGCGTAGCGGCTGCGATAGCCTTCGAGTGTTGTGATCCATCCGCCCGTTGTTGGTCTAATATCCACCGGACGCGATGAGGGATATTCGTACATGTAGTCGCCCAGAAACATGACAACATCTAGATCTTCGCCAAGCATGTGTCTGTAGGCGCTGTAATAGCCGTTACCCCATTGCTGGCATGAGGCGTAGGCGAGCCTCAAGCGTCCCGGTGTCGAGTCGGACCGGGGAAATGTGCGAGTGCGTCCAGTTTGGCTCACAGCATCGCCTGCGATAAACCGGTAAAAGTAGTGTCTGTCAGCAGCCAGGCCCGTTACTTCGGCATGAACCGAATGGGCAAGAGACGGTTCGGCTTGAACAGTACCCTTTGCCACGACTTTGGAAAAGGATTCATCATGTGCGACTTGCCAGACGACGGGGGTGGCCCGATGCGTCAAGTTGGCTGCTTCGATGGCTTGCGGACCCAGGCGGGTCCAGAGAACCACGGAATCGCTTGTTGGCGAACCACTGGCAATGCCTAAACTAAACGGATCATGAAACCATTTTTGCTTCGCCCAGCCGGTTTTCGGCAAAGCAAGCAGGGCCGCCGAGCTCGCGGCCAGTTGAAGAAGCTGCCTGCGTTGCATATTTAAAACAGGGCGGTCGCACCGAACATGGCGAAGAAACCGAAACCGACGGCAACCGCACCAAGCAGGCCTGCTACCCATCCGAGCAACATGACGTTGGTGATAATGCTCGAGGAAGCCAGAACAATGGCGACTTGAAGCATGCCCGATGAAATTTCAAGATTGTGATATTTGTGGTTCGCTTGGTCGGCTTTTTTCTGGGCTTGTATGGCGCGGGCCGATAGTTCTTTGCGGCCTTCTCCCGTTTCGGGCTCCGAGTCGTAGCGCTTGGAGGCGGCGGCCCACTTATCCATCAAAGCCTTGGATTTCGCGTCGTCGGCATGAGGGGAGGCTTTTAATGCGTCCATTGCAACTTCAGTGGTTGTTTTACGCATGGATTTAGCCTGGAAGAAAGCCCACAGGTTCGACGCTTCAACTTGTTTGGTGATGACCTCGGTTTGATAGGCTTTGCTGAGTGTTTCACTTATGGCAAGAAATAGAGCAAGAATCGCAATCAGAAGAGCGATTTTTTTATTTGAAGGATCGGCGTGAGCTCCGTGTCCGGACATGAGGCACCTGTTGGATTAAAAAGTTAGTGTTGATGAGTTTGATTGAGGATTTTTTCGGTGTACGCGATGGCAAGCGCCGAAATGACAAAACTTAGATGAATCACTGTTTGCCACATCAGCGTCGGCTCGCTTGTGCTGGGCGCGTTGATGAATGTTTTAAGCAGATGAATCGACGAGATGCCAACAATCGCGGTTGCGAGTTTTACTTTGAGCACCCCGGCATTGACATGGGATAACCATTCAGGTTGATCGGGATGGTCCTCAAGGTCAAGTCGGGATACGAAGGTTTCCCACCCCCCGACAATCACCATGACCAGCAGGTTGGAGATCATGACCACGTCGATCAGACCGAGAACGATGAGCATCAGTTCGGTTTCGGTAATGGTTTTTGCCATCCACATCATGTCTATGAGATGGATGAGTTCTTTCCAGAACTGCCAGACATAAATGCCTTGCGCCACGATCAGGCCCAGATACAAAGGTGCCTGTAACCAGCGACTCATGAATATCCAGCGCGGCAGTGCGCGTAGCTCTCCGGGTTGGCGTGTACTTACTTTTGCCATGTAAGGTGATCCGTTAATCAGGTTTTCAATATGTTGTTTTGAATGTAATCAAGTCGGATAGGTTCCGGGGAGCAGAATGCTTTTATCCACGGTTTCCACATCCGTGCGTCCACAGAACGCCATTGTTAAATCGAGTTCTTTGTGCAGAATTTCAAGTACCTTGGAGACGCCTGGACCACCCATTGCGCCCAAGCCGTACAAAAACGCGCGACCGATGTAGCAGCCTTGCGCGCCCAGTGCGCGCGCTTTGAGGACATCCTGGCCGCTGCGTACACCGCCATCCATGTGAATTTCGATTTGTTTGCCAACCGCATCGACCACGGCTGGCAGTGATTGAATACTGGACTCGGCACCGTCAAGCTGACGTCCGCCGTGGTTGCTGACGATGATGGCATCAGCGCCGCTGTTCAGTGCCATGCGGGCATCTTCGACATCTTGAATCCCTTTGAGGATCAGTTTGCCGCCCCAGCGCTTCTTGATCCATTCGACGTCACCCCAGTTCAGGGCCGGGTCGAATTGCGAACTTGTCCATTCGCTAAGTTTGCTCATGTCCGTGACGCCTTTGACATGCCCGACGATGTTGCCGAATTGGCGGCGAGGCGTTCCCAGCATCCCGAGCGCCCAGCGGGGCTTGGTGGCAATGTCGATCAGGTTTGCCAGGGTCATCTTGGGGGGGGCGGACAGGCCGTTTTTCAGGTCCTTGTGACGTTGTCCCAGAATCTGCAAATCCAGTGTCAGTACGAGTGCCGAGCAGTTCGCCGCCTTGGCGCGGTCGATCAACCGTTTGATGAAGTCGCGATCCTTCATTACATAGAGCTGGAACCAGAACGGGTGACCACCAGTACCTTTGGATACGTCTTCGATTGAGCAGATGCTCATAGTGGACAGCGTGAAGGGAATGCCGAATTCCTTGGCGGCACGCGCCGCAAGGATTTCTCCATCCGCATGCTGCATGCCTGTCAGGCCCGTAGGCGCAATGGCCACCGGCATGGCTACGGGTTGGCCGATCATGGTCGTGCGAGTGGAACGATTTTCCATGTTGACCAAAATCCGCTGGCGCAGCTTGATCTTTTGAAAGTCGCTTTCATTGGCACGGTAGGTGCTTTCAGTCCATGAACCGGAATCAGCATAGTCGTAAAACATGCGTGGCACGCGTTTTTTTGCGATAACGCGCAGATCTTCGACGTTGGTAATGACAGTCATGGGTGAAATCTCCGGTTGAAGGTCGCCAAGTTTAAAGGTAGTAGACCGTTTTTGCAGAATAGGTTGGCTAATGATTATTTAGACATTGCGCCATAGACCAGATCCTGCACTTGCTCCCGATAATATTTACGCAGATCGCCGGGCGCGGATGTGCCTAGCACCACAACGAGTTTTTCTTTCGGGTCTGCAAAAAACGCCGTGCCGTAGGCTCCGTTCCAGGAGTATTCGCCTACATTACCGGGGACGGCTGCCAGGCCGGGTTGCATACGGACTGCCACGCCAAGACCGAATCCATAACCGGCACGGTGAGGCTCGACCACCGCGACACGATTCAAAATTTCGGGGCCGAGATGGTTCGATGTCATCCAGGATACGATTTGAGGGCTCAAAATGCGTTTGCCATCCAGTGCGCCTCCGTTCATGAGCATTTGGCCAAAGCGCAAATAATCCCCCACGGTGCCGAAAGAACACGCGCCGCCGCAATCGAATTTTTGCGATTCGGTCAGATATCGTACGCGTTGCGGTTGATTGTTCAGCGGGTTGTTTGCGAAAGGCTGCGCGACGCGCGATTTTTTGTCGTCCGGCACCTTGAATGTTGTGTCATTCATGCCTAGAGGCTGCCAGACTGTTTTTTCGAGGTGCTGGCCAAGCCGTTGGCCCGAAACTTTTTCGACTACGGCGCCAAGTACGTCCGAAGAGAAGCTGTATTCGAATACGGTTCCGGGTTGATGTGCCAAGGGAAGTTTCGTGATTTTTTCGATGAAGTCGCTGATGCTCCCGTCGATGGGAGGAGCGTCGCCGGCAGGATAAAGTTTGGCGATCGGATGGTCTCCGCGGCCGCCATAGGTCAAGCCTGATGTGTGGCGCATCAAATCGTGAATGGTGATCGCCCGTTTTTGATCGTCAAGGCGCAAACTCCCATCGGCCTGAGGGACGCCCACCTTCATGCTCGCAAACGTCGGAAAGTAAGTCGACAAGGCCGACTGCAGGGGTAGTTTGCCTTCTTCAGTCAACTTGAGCGCACCCACAGTCGTGAAGATTTTAGTCATGGATGCCAATGCAAAGATGGCATCTTTGGGCATAGGAATGTTTTTGGGTTTATCCAGATAACCATAGGCCTGGTAATGGACGATCTTGCCATCTCGAGCGATGGCGAGAACCGCGCCGGGGACGCGATTTGCCTGAATTTCTCGTGCAAAAAAATCATCAATCCGGGCGAGGCCCTCTTTGCTGAAACCCGCCGCATCGGGGCTGGCGGCAGGCAGCGGAGTCGAGGTCGGCGTCGTGCTTTGGGCCGCCGCGACGGTCGATATGAACATTGAAGCGATGATTGCCGAGAGTTTTTGCATGATGTCTCCGTTTTTTGTTTTATTGGACTGCGTTTGATGGTCTACCAGAGATTACAGCTAAAACATGACTTGTTAAAGACATTGAATCGTTTGTCTTTGGCGGGGTATGCTTGCCGCTCGGTTTGATTCGCCGTTGTTTGAATCGAATGTCGCGAAAGAGACTTTCAAGGGAGTGGAATAAAAACATGAAGCGTTATTTGATCGCAGGTTTATTATCGGCGTGCTTGTCGTTTGCCTATGCACAGAGCCCTGACCATGCCACTATACGGGATCTTGCCGGCAAAACTGTTGCGCCGACTCTTAAAACGCTTCAAAGCCTGGTTGAAATCGAATCGGGTAGCCGAGATTTGGCAGGTCTGGAGAAAATCAGAAATCTGATCGAAAACGATCTGAAGAAACTTGGCTTGACTCCCGAAGTGATCCCATCGTCCGCCCCTGATAAAACTGGATCGATGGTCCAGGCCAAACTAAAGGGTCGCGGCACGTCGAAAATCGCTTTGATCGCGCACATGGACACGGTTTACCAGAAGGGCGATCTGGCCAAGCAACCATTCAGGGTGGATGGAGACCGTGCGTACGGGTTGGCCATTGCGGACGACAAAGCTGGCATCGCGGTGATTCTGAATACGATCGCGATGCTTCAGGCTTTGAAGATCGATTCATTCGGCGAAATCACAATTCTGATCAATGGTGACGAGGAAATTGGTTCGCCCGGTTCACGCGATCGCATTATTCAGTTAGGCGAACAAAACGATCTGGTCATTTCGTTTGAAGGGAGTGGCATTAAAAATGATTATGTCCGGCTTGCCACATCAAGCATTGCACGCGCGCAACTGACCGTAAAGGGACGGGCATCGCATTCGGGCTCGAATCCTGATTTCGGTCGCAATGCTTTGTATGAAATGGCGCACCAGATTTTGCAGATGCGCGATTTATCCAATCCCGATAAAGGCCTGAAACTGAATTGGACTCAGGCGCGCGCCGGTACGGTACCGAACATGATTCCGTCCGAAGCTGTAGCCACGGCCGACGTCAGGGCAGAAAAGATGAGTGATTTTGATGCGGTCGAACAAACTATGCACGAACGGATTAAAAACAAGCTGATCCCGGATACCGAAGTCAGTCTTGTTTTGACAAGAGGGCGACCCGCCTTGAATCCGACTGATAAAGGACGAGCGGCGGCGATGCAGGCGCGCGAGATCGCCAGCGAAATAGGCTGGAAGATCGATGTTCTGGAAAAGGCGACCGGCGGAGGTACGGATGCCGCCTATGCTGCGCTCAAGTCCAAAGGTGCTGTGATCGAAAGCTTTGGCTTGCAGGGGTTCGGTGCGCACTCGGACAACGCCGAATATGTGTTGGTATCGTCGATTCAACCGCGCCTGTATATGACGACGCGGATGATCCAGTCTTTTAAACCTTGAGCTTGAAAGGAGAAAAGTTGGTGTGGTAGTCGTAGTAGTCCTGGTTTTCCTTTCGCTTCAGGAAGTGGATGAAGCGATAGGAAAATGGCATGGCGACCAATTCCCAGCTTGACTTGAGTATGTATTGGGCAATGGCGACCGAGATGACTTGCTCTGTGGGCCAGATGCCATAGAAGGCGATAAAGTAAAACAGCGAAGAGTCGATGAGCTCGCCTGCCGCGGTCGAGCCGAGCATGCGAGCCCAGAGATGCT
The DNA here is from genome assembly GCF_010499255.1 of Sheuella amnicola. Taxonomy (GTDB): domain Bacteria; phylum Pseudomonadota; class Gammaproteobacteria; order Burkholderiales; family Burkholderiaceae_B; genus Zwartia; species Zwartia amnicola. The sequence continues at coordinate 179,613 of NZ_JAAGRN010000005.1, read as the reverse complement.
TGCCCGAGGTCATGATCTTCATTTTGGCCATGACGAAACTATTGACCAGGCCACCGCTCCAGAATGCAATGACCGAGCCTGCCACAATCCGCCAGGTATTGCCGAAGACTGTTTCCAATCCTTTTTGCAAACTGGTGTTGTAGTCACCGGGAGCGGTGGGCATACTGATAACGGCCAGGGACATGATTGCGGCGAACAGTATTGCGCCAAAACCGCACCACACGGCCCTTCTATCGTAGGCGTATCCGTAAACTTCGGTCAGGATATCTCCGAACATGTAGGAGATCGGGAAAAAGATAACCCCTGCGCTAAAAACCACCGATCCTAAAACGGGAAGATCAATTTGAGTGGCTTTGCCGGCGCCAATCAGATTCGAACATAAGAGGACGGTGACAAAAGCCACCAATATCAGGTCGTAGTATCGATGCGTGTGGCGGCGTGACGGTTGTTCAGTTGTGGGCATTGTTGTCTCTCGTTTTGAACCAGCCTTTAAAAGAGGTTTGATTCACGATCAAAACCCCGACCATCGTAATCAAGGTGCCTAGGATAATGGAAGTGGTGAGCTTTTCGTCGAATAGTAACCATGCCATCAGGGCGGTAGTTGGTGGTGTCAGGTACATCACACTGCTGACTTTGGTTGCGTCGCCTCTTTGCAAAAGGATGAACCAAAGACTCATCGCCCCAAGTGAAATTGGAATGATTCCCCACAAAAGCGCCCCGATCATGGGCATGGTCCATTGAATTTCACGAGTTTCGAACATCATCATGGCAATCAGGCATAAAAACGCGCTGATACTGAATTGAATGACTGAACCGGTGCGTAAATCAAAACTCGGGCAAAACCGTTTTTGATAAAGGGTGCCGAACGTAATCGAAAACATGCCGGCAAACGCAAAGCAAACGCTGGCAAATGTAATGCCTTCAAGATGGATTTTCGCGAACAGAACCAAGGCGACGCCGGCAAGCCCAAGCGCTAAGCCCAGCCACTGGCGCGAAGTCACCCGTTCGGATACGGTGGATGCGAGCAAGGCCGTGAGAATGGGTTGCAATCCGACGATGAGGGCGGCCAGGCCGGCCGGCATGCCTAGTTTGACTGCCGCCCAGACGCCGCCAAGGTATCCGAATTGAATCAATGCGCCTGCAACGACTATATGCATGCCTTGTTTGCCGGATGGCCAGACAGGCTTGAGCCAGAGCAGGACCGGAATCAAACAGATGACCACGCCGGAAAAGCGGATGAACAGGAAGGTCATCGGCTCCGAGTAGGGCATGCCGTAGCGGGCGATGATAAAGCCGGTGCTCCAGAGAACGATGAAAATGGGAGCGAACCAGTTGCTTGTCTTCATGATTGTTGTTTTATGTGTGCGAGTTCAACCGAGATGTCGGTGAATTTCAAGGCAACAGTGTAATTCGAGTTACGATCCGTTCATGACGATTCCTTATTCCTCCAGCGACTTAATCGATTCCAGCTACGCTTTCAGACGACTATTGATCACTCTGGCCATCATGACGATGGGCAGCGGCTGTTTATATGTCGTGGCCGTTGTTCTGCCGGAAGTGCAGGCCGAATTCGGCGTATCCAGATCGGATGCCTCCTTGCCCTATACCGTACTGGCGATTGGTTTCGGGGTGGGTGGGATCTATATGGGGCGATTGGCCGATCGCTGGGGAATCTATTCTGTTTTGTTGATCGGTTCGGCCGGCTTAATGATTGGCTTTATTTGGGCAGGGATGTCGGGTGGCATTCTTGGCTTTACTCTGGCCAATGGAATTTTTTTGGGTTTTCTGGGGATTTCGGCAACGTTTAGCCCCCTGGTTGCCGATACATCCCTCTGGTGGAATAAGCGACGCGGTATCGCGGTTGCTGTTTGCGCCAGCGGAAACTATCTGGCCGGATCGATCTGGCCTTCCATTGCGCAATATGGCGTGTCCACGATCGGCTGGCGCCAAACATATATCTGGATGGGTGTCGTGTGCGGCCTGTCGATGGCGGCACTTGCGATGCTGATGCGCCCGCGGCCTCCCATGGTTACTGCTTCTGTGCCCAAAGCCGGAGGTGGGCAGCAGGCTGATCGTCCCTTTGGTGTTTCGATCGGGCGCGCGCAGTTTTTGCTTTGCGTCGCAGGGTTGGCATGCTGTGTTGCGATGGCGATGCCTCAAGTGCATATCGTCGCTTATTGCGCTGATCTGGGTTATGGACCCGCACGGGGCGCGGAGATGCTTTCCTTGATGCTGGCCTGCGGGATCGCTAGCCGCTTGATTTCGGGAATGATCTGCGATCGTATCGGAGGTGTGCGCACGCTTTTGCTGGGCTCGGCCTTGCAAGGTATTGCGCTGGTGCTTTTTTTGCCTTTCGATGGCCTGGTGTCGCTTTATGTGATTTCGGCGCTTTTCGGCTTGTTTCAAGGAGGCCTTGTGCCTTCATACGCAATTGTTGTGCGTGAATACTTCCCTCCCAGCCAAGCCGGCAGGCGGGTGGGCGCCGTGATGATGTCCACGATGCTCGGTATGGCGCTGGGTGGCTGGATGTCGGGCAAGTTTTTCGACTTGACCGGATCCTATCAGGCCGCCATGATCAACGGCGTCGTCTGGAACCTGCTCAATCTGGCGATCGCCACCTGGTTGTTTGTCAGAGTGAAAAAACAGGAATCCTTGAAGTAGAAACCCCTATAATTCCCGAAAATTTTTACTAGAGGGTTGAGCCATGCTGCTTGGCTTCGTGATTGCGTATTGGGTGATATCCGTTGGTATTGGTTTGTGGGCCGCGATGCGGGTCAAAAATACCGCCGACTTCGCGGCTGCCGGCCATAGTTTGCCTTTGCCTATCGTCACGGCCACGGTGTTCGCGACCTGGTTCGGCTCTGAGACGGTGCTGGGTATACCGGCGACATTTTTAAAAGAGGGGCTGGGTGGAATTGTTTCCGATCCCTTCGGCTCGTCTCTCTGCCTGATTCTGGTGGGGTTGTTTTTCGCCAAGCATTTGTACAACCGAAAGATGCTTACGATTGGTGATTTTTTCCGCGAAAAATACGGCCGCACAGTCGAGGTCATGATTACGTTGTGTATCGTGGCGTCTTATCTCGGCTGGGTCGCCGCGCAGATTAAAGCCCTTGGTTTGGTATTTAACGTGGTGTCGGACGGATCGATTTCCCAAACTGTCGGCATGATGATCGGTGCGGCAAGCGTGCTGATCTATACGCTGTTCGGTGGGATGTGGTCTGTTGCCGTGACTGATTTCATTCAGATGATCATCATTGTGATCGGCATGATTTATATCGGTGGTGAAATGAGCACCCAAAGCGGAGGCGTCGTCGCGGTGATCCAGCATGCGGCCGATGCGGGTAAGCTGAATTTTTGGCCTGAAATGAATCTGACGGCAATTCTGGGTTTTACGGCGGCGCTGTTCACAATGATGTTGGGCTCCATTCCCCAGCAGGATGTTTTTCAACGGATCACGTCCTCTAAAAACGTCAATATCGCAGTTCAAGCCGCTATTCTTGGAGGCGTGCTGTATTTCATCTTTGCCTTCATCCCACTGTTTCTTGCCTATTCGGCGACGTTGATCAACCCGGCTTTGGTCGAGCAATATCTTGAAACAGATTCGTAAATGATTTTGCCCAAGTTGATCCTAGGCCACGCACCCTTAATTGCCCAGGTGATGTTTTTTGGCGCGTTGCTTTCTGCGATCAAGAGTTGTGCCAGTGCGACCTTGCTCGCTCCGTCGGTCACATTCGCGGAAAACATTGTCAAAGGCATGTTCAAGCATTTGAGTGACAAGCAATTGCTTAAAGTGATGCGAATCACGGTATTGAGCTTTACCGTGGTCGTCACTTTTTTTGCGGTCAACTCCGAGCTCTCGATCTTCAAGATGGTTGAAAGTGCCTACAAGATCACGTTGGTAACGGCATTTGTTCCGCTTACATTCGGCATTTACTGGTCCAGATCCAATTCGCTTGGTGGCCTGCTTGCAATTATTTGCGGACTGGTCGTTTGGATAAGTTGCGAGATTCTGGCGCCACAAGCCACGCTTCCGCCCCAGCTCGCAGGGTTGATCGCCAGTCTGTCCGGAATGCTGCTTGGTGGCCTGGTCCCGCGAGGGCAGTTACGTAAGGCGTGACGCATCACGCCAAACTGTCAGGCGGTGAATCTTTTGGAAATCACGGAGCGGTAATGATGCTCCAGATCTTCGCTGCATGCGATGCTCACGCCCATGTCGCGCGCGATGCCATCGTGAACGCCATAAACCCAGCCATGAACGGTGACCGGTTGATTTTTTGACCAGGCATCCTGCACGCTAGTTGTCTGGCAAACGTTGACGACTTGCTCGATCACATTGAGTTCACAAAGACGATCGAGGCGTTCGTTGCGATTGACCAGGCTGCCCAAATAGGATTGGTGTTTTTCGTTGACGTCCTTGACATGGCGAATCCAGTTGTCGGCAAGTCCGACGCGGAAATTTTCCATCGCCGCACGCACGCCTACGCATCCGTAGTGTCCGACAACGATGATGTGTTTGACTTTCAGCATGTCGATCGCGAACTGGATGACCGATAAGGCATTCAAGTCGGTATGCACCACCACGTTTGCGATGTTGCGGTGAACGAATACCTCGCCGGGGGCCAGTCCCGTGATTTGATTGGCTGGCACGCGCGAGTCAGAGCAACCGATCCACATGTACTCGGGCGATTGCTGATTGGCTAGTCGCTTAAAGAAATCGGGATCCTGATCGGTTACGGAAGCGACCCATTCGCGATTATTCGCAAAAAGCACGTCAAGCGAGTGTGGATTTTTATCTTGATACATGGTCAATATTTGGCCCCAGCCTGGGTGAGAAGTTTTTTCAAAGTTGCGTCGGCTGTTTCATCAAGCAGATTGCGTTGTCTGGTTTGATTAGCGCTCATGACGCTGATCGGTGCTTGATATTTTGCGAAACTATTGGCTTTCACCTGAACGTCAGGGCCTTGTTCGGTTAGCGTGAATTCGAAAACCTCGCGGATGTCGGATGCGTATGCGTCATCGATAGCCAAAGTGAGTTCGCGTTCGCGCCTGCTGATCAGGTTTCTGGTTTCGCACGTCACAACCTTGCTTTCAGATTTAATGGCGAGCTTGTTGTTCGAGCAGGCGCCTAACAGCATATTTTTCGCTTGAGAAATCGTCGTGGACTTGAATACCGCTTCGACGATTTTGGCAGGCTCCTGTTTGACGGGTTGAGACGACTCCTTGGTGCCGCAACCGACAAGCATCATCGCCACAAGCGAAGTGGCTGCAAGTTTCAATGAGTGGTGCATGGTCAGGCCTTCAGGAAAGGATAGTCCGTGTAGCCCTTTTCGGCCCCACCATAAAAGGTAGCGCGATCGTACGGGTTTAAAGGCGCATGCTGCACGAGTCGCTCAGCCAGATCCGGGTTAGAAATATAGAGACGACCATACGCGATCGCATCGGCGGATCCATTCGAAATGGCTTGTTCACCCAGTTCGCGTGTAAATCCTCCGGCGCTCAAGAAGGCGCCTTTGAATATTTTGCGGAATATGTCCGCAGTCACGGGGGCTTCGGTATTGATATCCTCATTGCCTCCGGCTGTAGTTGAGCGCGGCTCGATCATGTGCAGATAGGCGAGGCCTAATTCGTTCAATTTTTCAATGACAGAAGTGAATAGTGCGATCGGATCGCTGTCTTTCATGTCATTGAATGTGCCATAGGGAGACAGTCGAACGCCTATCCTGTCGAAAGGGAACACTGTCGAGACCGTTTGCAGAACTTCCACAAGCAATCGGGCGCGGTTTTCGAAAGATCCGCCGTAGGCATCCGTTCGCTTGTTGCTATGGTCTTGTAAAAATTGATCCAGTAAATAGCCATTTGCCGCATGAATTTCAATACCGTCGAAACCGGCTTTTTTAGCGTTTTGAGCAGCTTGTAAAAACTCGGTTTTCAAGTTTGCGATATCGCCGGCTGTCATCGCAGCGGGCACCTCATAGGCATGCATCTTCCAGTCGGCTCCCAGTGTTTTACCACTTGGCGCAATGGCCGATGGCGCAATCGGGAGTCCTTCGTCGGGATGCAAGGACGAGTGCGAGATGCGTCCGACATGCCAGAGTTGAGCGACGATTTTGCCGCCCTTTGCATGGACGGCCTCGACAATTTCTTTCCAAGCTTGCGTTTGATTGTCGCTATAAATGCCGGGTGTTGCGGGGTAGCCTTGCCCAAGTCGCGAAATTTGAGTTGCTTCCGTAATAATCAACCCTGCACCAGCACGTTGGCTGTAATAGGTTTTTGCCAAGGGGTTCGAAACTTCGCCGGCAATGGCGCGCATGCGCGTCAGCGGTGCCATGACCACGCGATTCTTCAGTTCAATTGCGCCAAGTTTGACCGGACCAGCGAGGGGACTGTTTATAGACATGGGTGACTCCTTGAATAGTCCCCCATTTTAGTACTTTAGACAAAAAAGCCCCGGGTTTCCCCGAGGCCTGTGTGTGTAATGCCGGTAGGCGGTTCAATTAACCGTGATGACGTCCATGCTGCATCGGCCGGTCGCCCGATCCTGCCATGCGTGATTTCATGTAAGTTGTCATTGTTTTGCGCTGTTCGGCAGACAGGCCATCCCAGAACGAAAGCCATTTCTGTTGGACGGCCTCTCGCTGAGCCGACATGGCCGAATGCATCTGGTTGCTTTGCGTCATGATTGCCCGGGGATCCAACTGATCCTTGGCCAATTGATCCTGCATGACCTTTCGCTGGTTAGCCATGGCTGATTTACGCGCTGCATGCATGTCCTTTCGGGCTTGTTGGGCGGCATCGAGTTGTGATTTTTGCGCCGGCAACAGGGCCAGCTGATCAATCACCTGTTGCGGCAACTGACCCATGCCAAACTCGCCACCTTGATGTTGGCCTTGCTGCATATGTTTGCCCGCGCCTGATTGCGGACCATTTCCGGGACCTTGTGCAGGTCGTTGTGCGGGTGCCGCTTGTGTCGCGGGAGCCTGAGTCGTTGCGGTGGAGGACTGTGCCCAGGTTGAGGCGACCAAAGTCAGGCCTGCCGCTGTAGCGAGAGCACGGATTAAAGACTGTTTCATGGCGCTATCTCCTGTTTGTTTAACGCAGGGATATCTTCTCACCCTGACCATTTCAAACCGATTTCATGATGGCCGGGAAATGTTTCAGATGATTTCAATGAAGAGTAAAAATACGTTTATACAGGGAGCTCCACGATAAATCGTGTTCCACCTGTCGGTATATGTTCGAAACGTATGGTTCCACGGTGCTGTTCGACGATGTGTTTGCTTAACCATAGACCCAGTCCCATGCCGGATTTGCTTGAAACTTTTAGCAGAGTGAATATTTTGGGTTCGATATCGGTTGGAATGCCGCATCCATTGTCCGACACAATGAACGAGAGCGTACGTTCCGTTCGTCTTGTCTGGACTTTGATTTCCTTTTTGATCTTGCCGTCGATTCCGTCAAACGAAGTAATGGCGTTATTCATCAAGTTAATGACTACTTGCTGGAACTCGTTTGAATCGATTTCAACGATTCCGTCTTTGCATAATTCGTAATCGATGGCGATGTTCTTTGCGACTACATGAGGTTGATACAACGGCTGCAAGGATTTGATCAGCTCATTTAAATCGATCTTCTGAGAATGAGTTGCTTCTTGCCGGAAAATCCTGCGTAAAGAATTAATGATGCCCGATGCGCGCTTATTGTCATCTGCGATAAATGCAAGGATTTCATTTGTTTCCGGATCAGCGGTTTCACCCAGTTTCTGTTGCAACACTTCCGTGTGCAAACCGATTGCGCAAAGTGGTTGATTGAGTTCATGCGCCAATGCTGCGGATAATGCGCCGGTTTCGGCAGTACGATTGGCGATCAAAAGCGATTGGATCAGCTCTTCTTTGTCCCTGAGCAAGTTTTTGATGATTTGATTTTGTTCATTCGCGATTTTAAGTTCTGTCGCTTTGGCTTCAAGACTGATTCGTTCGGTGATATCGACGGCATATCCGCTCCAGACTGTATGGGCGGGGTCCTCGAAGTCCTGTGGCGCAGAACTGAGTTGAATCCATTTTGTTTTGCCGGATGGTGTGCGGATTCTAAGCTCAATAAAAAGAGGGCCACCGTGATCGTATGCGATCTTGTTTGCAAGAGTAAGTCTCTCCTGCTCTTCTGGATGAATGCAAGTCAAGACTAATGAAGGGTTCTTGATAAGTTGTTCACGGTCGAGCTCGAAAATCTCGCACATCTGATCGCTGAAATATATGAACTCGGTTGTACCGTCAGTATGTTGCCTGGCTTCGTAGATGGCCCCCGGAAGCGAATTGGCTGTCGTGTTGAACCGGATATTTGCCTGCTTCAGATCGGATGTGATTTGTTTGAGTCGTTCGACGTGCTCTTTTTCTTCTGTTAATAATCTCTGCAATTCGTTATTGATGGTTTGATATTGCGTGACATCGGAGTAAGTGCGAACGATATCTCCCGACGGCATGACATGGGATTGCACCTCAATGTATCGACCTTTTTTGTCCCTGCGAAGATATTGCGATGGGATCGACTGGTTGACATGAACACCGAGCGTAGCAACATAGTCGCGCGCATCAGGTTCGACGTGAGAGAAGTCGGGCCCGAAGTCCCCCCGATTGGCCTGAAACTGAACGACCTCGGACAAAAGCGGATTTGACTCGAGAAATTCCGTCGGTAGGTCCAGCAAATCGCAAGCGCGTTCGTTGAAAAGTTTAAAGCGCCCGTCTTTATTGATGACGCATATGCCTTGAGATATTGTTTGCAGGGCGTTTGTCAATAACTCCGATGTTTGATCGAGCTTTTCCAGTGAGTGCAGATTCACGGCAAAGAAAATTCGAATCAACAGGAGCGTCAGGATTGATGGCGCAACGGTCCGCATAATCGTCAGGGGGCTAATCCCCCAATGAAAACGCATTGCGGCTAATGACGATAATAGAAAGAGGATCAAAAGAACGATGGCATTGCGTTGCGGCATTCGCATCATTGTGACGAATACAGTGCCCATGAGCCAACCGGGTACTGACGGTTCAAGCGTCCAATTTATGGCGGCGATCGTCAGAATCAACACGATAGGGACGATGACGGAATTCACCCAAAAGCGTTTGTGCCGATACAGGCTGACAAGATCGACAGAAACCAAAACAAAAAGAGGCAACATCAACAATGTCAAATAATTGCCCCAGGGCAATTGCTTGAAGAACCAAGACGCATGAAGGGTGGTTATGACCAATAAAACGACATCGAGGGTTTTATGGGCTGATAGCCAGGTATTGTTGCTTTGGTTCTTGCCTCGAACCGGATCGAAAATAATCAATTGCGATCTCGAATGAGTGTGCCAAGATCTTGCTCCTTGAACCGAGCGACTTTGCTGATCTGGTTGGCAAAGGGTTTGAGGTTGACTTGTTTACCCAAGCTGTTGGTCACAGTCACTGCTTCGACGTTTCCAATGACAAGCGATTTGACTTTGGAAGGATCTAATTCAAGCTGATCGGAGTTGCCGTAAACTTTTTCGGAAACTTTGCCATCCAGTCCGGTGATCTGAACCCAGCAGGATCCACTGAATTTGAAGCTGAGTGATGCTGTTGAACGAGTGGCCTGTTCTTGGATTTTTGGCAATGATTGATCTGTTGCCTGAGATTTTGTCGCCGTTTCAGTCTTTTGGGTAGCACTGACGTTTGGCTTTTCAGTCGATGGTTCCGGTGGTGTAGAAAGAGTCGTTTGGTTTTGGGGCTTGGTTTGCGTTGCCGCGGTAGTCGTATTTTCGGTAATTGCAGTCTGATGTTCGGTGGTGTCCTTGAGTTTCGGGGATAAGCCCATGGCTGATTTGATATGCTGCGCACCCGGCAATATGTCGAGTGCCAGAAGCACCGCAAGCAAAATCGCGCAAAGTCCCGCTGCAACTAGAGCGACTCGTTTGACGTCAACTCCACGCAGCTGAGATGCTGCTGATCCGTTCGTCAAGCTTGATTGCATGAGCGAATTGATTCCCGAAGCGGATGTTTCATCCTTGAGAGCCCCGTCAGTGATATTTGCAAGTTCGGCCAATTTGACGCCGAGTGCCGAATCTGGGGCAATTTCAATCTTATCGGCATAGTTCAATATGCCCATGACGTAATTTTCTGTGTTTCCGAACGGTCCCTGGCTACCGGATTCGATTGCCAAGATCTGTGACTGCGGACAGTTGGCAAGGCGCGCCACTTCAGGTACCCCCAAGCCTTGAGCTTGTCTCAGGCTTCTTAGCTGCCCGCCTATCCAGAATTTGTCCGCAGCGCTCAGGTAAGCTTTAAGATTGATCTTGTTTTGCACTTCGGTTTTACCTTGGGGCTTCAAAAAATAAGTATATTAACCGTCTAAAAATAAAGATATTTTAAATCAACGGGTTATGTGATTTTTCTGTTGGCCCGCTTTGCTATCTGTTGTAACTATTTTCACAACTAGGTAACAACACCAATACCAATATCGTCTGATCTACGCATACTGGGTGACCTGACATGCGCTATGGAGATAATCGAATGAGAGGGTTTGGGTTTCGGACTTTTTTCGCATCACTCGCCATTGTGAGTGTTTTTGCCGGTGTGACGCAAGCACAAACGACAAGTGCTGGCAATGCGCCATATCCAAGCAAGCCCATCAGAATTATCGTGCCTTATCCTGCGGGCGGGACAACTGATGTGTTGGCCAGGATGATTGGCAACGATCTGGGAGTTGCCTGGAAAACAAGCGTCATTGTCGAAAACAAATCCGGAGCGAGCGGAATGATCGGCAACGATTTGGTCGCTAAAGCCGCTCCCGATGGATATACCCTCTTGATGGGTATTGCGACCCTTTTGCAAGGACCGCATATGTTTACGTCCATTCCATATGACTTCAAGCGCGATTTCATACCGCTGGCATTGGTGGCGAAGTCATCCAACGTTCTGGTGATTCCCGCACGATTCCCGGCGAATAATTTCGAAGAGTTCGTTAAAGTCGTCAAGGCCAATCCAGGTAAATATAGTTATGGATCATATGGAGCCGGCACGACTGCGCATATCCATGGCGAAACACTCAAGAGTCAGGCCGGATTGGACATGACACACGTGCCTTACAAAGGAGGTGCGCCACTTATGACGGATATGTTGGGTGGTCAATTGGACGCCGCGTTTATCGACATCGGTAACGTAAGGTCATCCCTTCAGTCCGACAAAATCAAGCTGATAGCGGTCACCGGCGAAGAACGCCTGAAGATATTGCCAAACGTGCGCACACTGACTGAAATGGGTTTCAAGGATTTCGAGCCTTATCCTTTTTTCGCACTGTATTTACCTAAAGGAACCCCACAACCCATCGTGGATAAATTAGGTAAAGAGGTGGCGCGTATCATCCATACGCCAGCCAATATGACCAAAATCGAAGACCTGGGCGTTCAACCGTCCGGCATGATCGGTGAGCAGTTTCAGAAGACCGTGCTAAGGGATTACGACATTTGGGGCAAGGTAATCAAATCGGGCAATATTAAGCTTGAACAATGAATAGCGAAGGTGAGGTTCATCGGGGGTTGCCGGCGAGCCTGGCCTCACGTTTAAGCGTTCCGCTCATCGCGGCACCCATGTTCAGGGTATCCGGCCCGGATTTGGTGATCGAGGCCTGTCTAGCGGGCGTGATGGGTAGTTTTCCCACTGCGAATTGCAGAAGCGTCGATGAGCTGAATGCATGGCTTGAACGAATTAAAGCTGCGCTTGTTCCCGATGCTGCGCCATATTGTCCCAACCTCATCATGAAGCGAGACACGATGCAAGAGGAGCTTGCGTGTCTGATTCGTCATGGCGTGGAGGTCGTGATTACAAGCGTTGGCTCGCCAAAACCTGCTGTCAAGCCTTTGCATGATATTGGCTGTCTTGTGTTGGCCGATGTGGCAACACTTGCGCATGCGCACAAAGCGCTTGATGCCGGAGTGGATGGATTGATTCTGTTGACTGCAGGTGCGGGTGGACAAACAGGTTGGGCGAACGGTTTGTCGTTTGCACGGGCCGTTAGAAAATTTTTTGACGGCCCGCTTGTACTGGCCGGAGGTATTTCTGATGGCGCCGCATTGCTTGCCGCCCAAGTTCTGGGATGTGACCTTGGATATATGGGTACGCGTTTCATCGCAACGGTCGAAAGCATGGCTAGCCCGGCTTACAAGCAGATGGTGGTCGATGCCGAGTTTGACGATATTTTGCTTTCCAAGGCGTTTACCGGTCTGGAAACAAATATGCTCAGGCCTTCGATTGTTGCCGCCGGCTTGGATCCGGCGCAATTGCCGACGGATATGTCCCAAGATCGCGCCAAAGCCTTGTACGGCGCTGGCGCTCAGGGACCGACGCGGTGGCGGGACATCTGGAGCGCGGGTCACACCGTATCTGGTGTGACGCAGTTAACTGATGTCGCTTCCCTTGTCGCGTCGATCAAGCAAGAATACGAAAAGGCGGCGCTTGATGCGTTTGCGCATATCCCGCCGTTTTCGAACAGAGGAGTTTCGAAGTGACTTTGCATATCGGGCCGACATTTAGCGCTTTGGCTCTTCGGGCGTTCGCAAGGTATCCGCAGAAAACCGCCTTTAGGTCCGCCTCAGGCAGTGTGACGTATTCGGGTGTGGCCGACATGATGGGACGCATGCAGGGCGTATTGTCGGCGTGTGGCATCGGTCGAGGCGATATTGTTGCCTTGCTCAGCGCCAACCGCTGGGAAACCTGGTGTGCCGGCGTAGCCGTTCAGGCATTGGGTGCGGGCGTCACGTATTTGCATCCCATGGCTTCACTGGATTCGCATCTTTATCAGCTCGGGGATTCCGGGGCGGCTTTATTGATCGTGGATGCGGATGTGTTCCTTGATAGGGGTGCTGAGCTTGCCGCCATGAGTGACAAGCTTGCAGTGCTGACTTTGGGGGCGGCGGGCTACGGCAAGAGTCTGTTTGATCTTGCAAACAAAATTGGAAGCGTGAGTCCGGTTGACCTGTCTATTGGACACGAGATTGGTACGTTAAATTACACCGGAGGTACGACGGGGCGGCCCAAAGGGGTTGTTCGAACCAATGCCGCGGGGGCTCACACGACCTTTTCGATTCTGGCCGATTTCGAGTTGCCGACCCAACCGCGTTATTTGGCTTCGGCACCCATCAGTCATGTTTCCGGGACCAACGTCCTGCCAACGTTATTGCGTGGCGGATCGGTTCACCTGCTCGGTAAATTTGATCCGGAACAATTGATGCATACGATTGAAAAAGAGCGGATTAATTTTTCCCTGCTTGTGCCAACAATGATTTATACATTGATGGATCATCCCGCATTTAGCCGGTTCGACTTGTCCTCCATAGAGTTGCTCTTGTATGGCGCATCGCCGATGTCTCCGAGTCGGCTGGCGGAAGGAATCGAAAGAATTGGTTCTGTATTTTCGCAACTTTATGGCCAGTCAGAATGCTATCCGATCGCCGTATTGCCGAAGGCGGATCATGATGTAAAGCGTCCAGAGTTATTGTCTGCTTGCGGTTATCCAACCACGACTTCCAATGTTGTTTTACTGGATCAAGATGGGAACGAAGTTGCGATGGGCGAGCCTGGCGAGATTTGCGTCAGGGCACCACATGCGATGCAGCAATATTGGCAGCAACCGGAGCAAACACGAGACGCCTTTGCCGGTGGCTGGCTACACACCGGCGACGTCGCGCGATCAGACGAGCAAGGCCGTCTTTATATTGTCGACCGCAAAAAGGACATGATCATTAGCGGCGGATTCAATGTATATCCCCGTGAAGTTGAGGATGTGTTGACTTCCCATCCCGCTGTATCAAGTGCCGCGGTCATCGGGGTGGCCGACCCTAAATGGGGAGAGGCTGTGCAAGCCGTTGTTGTGCTCAAATCCGAAGCTGTCGCGACGGCTGATGAGTTGATGCAACTGGTCAGGCAGAGAAAAGGGCCGGTGCTTGCGCCGAAATCCGTTCGATTTGTCGACACTTTGCCTGTGACTCCGCTTGGCAAGGTCGATAAAAAGGCGTTAAGGGCTCAAAGTTGATGCGAATTTTTGTCGGTGCGAAATATGAGGGGAAACTCAGGAATGGATTCGCCTCGTGATGCTCTCGCACCAGTCGATTCATGAATTGCCTGTTTGATCAGGGCATGGTCCGGAGATTTGGAGCAAACAGGATCCGCAGCCGACGCATCGCCTGTCAGCATATAGGCCTGACAGCGGCATCCACCAAAGTCTTTTTCTTTATCGGGACATGATTTGCAAGGTTCTTGCATCCATTCATCGCCACGAAAGAAATTGAACGCCTGGCTTTCATACCAGATTTCGCGAATCGAATGATTTTTAACGTTCGGAATATTCAGCCCGGGAAGTTCTCTCGCATTGTGACAGGGCAGTGCTGCGCCATCCGGGGCAATATCCAGAAATATGGATCCCCAGCCGTTCATGCAAGCCTTGGGCCGTTCTTCAAAATAGTCGGGCACTACGAATAACAGTTTGCAGCGCTTACCGATTTTTTCGCGATACGCATTGACTACGTCCTCGGCCCGTACGAGGGTGGATTGGAGGTCGCGTATCGTGCCGAAATCGAAGCAGCGGATGATCCAGAGGCAAAAACGGCGGAAATTGAAGCGCGCGTGAGAGGCCTGACGTCACCATTCAGAAGTGCGGAAGCATTTGTGATCGAAGACATTATCGATCCGGCGCAAACCCGCGCGCGGCTAGAGGAGTTTGTGCGGCTCGCTGCGCCACTCAGAATGCCTGGTGAAACAAAGGTCGGCTATCGCCCCTAGGTTGAATTTAAATATTGGAGTCGAAAATGAAAAAAATTTGTGCAACAGTATCCGGGCGTGTGATTGAGTGCACGATTTCGGAAGGGGATCAGATTGGTCCTGGTGACGAGGTGCTTAAGATTGAGTCCATGAAGATGGAAATTCCGGTTGAAAGCGAAGTGCACGGTAGTGTTGCCAGAATCCTGGTTCAGGAAGGTGAAAACGTTGAGGAAGGCCAACCCATTGTGGAGTTGATTTAATGAAGATATTAAGAGCGGTATATGTTTTTTTCATGATGTTGTTTGGCGTTCAAGCCGTACAAGCTGAAAGTGCCGCTCAATATCCAAGTAAGCCAATTACGATTGTCGTTCCGTTTACCTCTGGTGGTACGACCGACATTCTGGCTCGCTTGATCGGTCAACGATTGTCCGATCGCTGGAAGGTGCCGGTTGTTGTGGACAATAAGCCTGGTGCGGGAGGGAATATCGGTTCTGCTCAAGTTGCGCGAAGCGAGCCGGATGGCTATACCCTTGTCATGGGCACAATTGGTACGCATGCGATCAATCCAAGCATGTATTCCAATATGCGGTACGATGTGGTGAAAGACTTTTCGCCAATCACAAGAGCAGCGATGGTGCCCAATGTTCTTGTCGTGAATGCGACTGCGCCATTTAACTCGGTCAAAGAGCTGATCGCGTACGCAAAGGCGAATCCGGGCAAATTAACATTTGGTTCTTCCGGACATGGAACAACACTACAAATGTCCGGTGAGCTATTGAAAGTGATTTCTCAAGTCGATCTTGTGCATGTTCCCTACAAGGGAAGTTCGCCGGCGATTGCCGACCTGCTCGGTAGCCAGATTTCAATGATTTTTGATAATTTACCTTCGGCGTTGCCTCACATTAAAGCCGGAAAACTCAAGGCACTGGCGGTAACATCCAGTCAGCGCGTGCCACAACTGCCCAATGTACCTACCATGGTCGAAGCGGGTGTTCCCGGTTATGACGTGATGTCCTGGTTTGGTTTGTTGGCGCCGGCCAATACTCCCAAGCCGATTATCGACAAACTTAACCAGGCAATCGTTGAAATTTTGAAGACGCCTGATGTTCAGCAGCAAATTGAGGCACAGGGAGCTATTCCTACCCCGGAGACTCCAGCCCAGTTTGCGGCATTTATACGCAATGAAATCGAAAAGTGGAATAAGGTGGTGCAAACTGCAAAATTGAAGCCACTTTGATAACACCGCCTAAAAGTATTTCGAAATCAATTCGGCAAGCTGTTGAACATGAGGTTGTGCAATCATTGTCAAGTGATTGCCCGGCGTGATTTCGACAGCAATTTTGTGTGATGCGTAATCATTCCAACCCCATGCCGGATCGCTGCGCATCGATTCAGGCATGCCTTCAAGAAAAATTTCCATTGGCTCTTCGGCTCGAATCAAGGCGATCGGGAATTTTTGGTCGTTGGGTGGAATGTATTTAATCTGAGCCTGAGTTTTAAACACTTCGACAAGGCCGCGAATCAGAGAAATATCATCAGTCGGGGCGATCAACTCATGATGAATCAGTTCTTGGGCAAGTAGTGCAACCTGATCTTCCCAGGCTAAACCTGTCAGCAAATCCTCTGCCAAGTTCAAATCCTTTCCATACATTTGACCGATTGTTTGCGCAACATTCAGAAGCCAGCGTGTATTATCCCACCCTCCCATATGATCGAGATTGCGAGATGAAGGGACACCGGTATCAAGAATGATTAGACGAGCAACTTGATGGCCTTGTTGCTCTAGTTGTCGGGCCATTTCGAGCGCTACCCAGCTGCCAAAGGAGTGGCCTCCTAAATAGTATGGGCCCTGTGGTTGCTGGGCAAGCAGGGCTTGAATATTGATTCTGGCGATATCTTCGATGCGATCAAGCGGCGTGGCAGCGCCATCCAACCCAAGTGCTTGCAGCCCATAGAAGGAAAGATCGAATTTTTCAAGCTGTCGGGCCAATTCGTTCAGATATAAAACACTACCGCCGGTTCCGGGTACGCAGAAGAATGAAGATTTTTGACCTTTCACTTGAAGGGCAACTAGGGGATTGAAATTTTCGCCTTGCTGCTTTTTGTCTATGGCAAGCGCCATTTTGTGAATGGTGGGATATTCGAGTGGCAGCGTCGGAGGTAATTTGCTTCCCAGTCGATGGGATATTGCCGTTACAAGACGAATGCCCAGCATGGAGTCGCCGCCTAACTCGAAAAAATCATCATGCAAGCCTATCCGGTTGTAACCGAGCAGGTCGCACCATACTGCAGCCAATAAACGTTCAGTGCTACTGGCATCCGAGTATTCAGCATCCAATTCCGGGCGCTCTTCATTTATGTCCGAATTTGAAGTGATGTCTTTAGGGGTGAGCCATAGCGTATATCTTTGAGAAATGTCTGCGGTCGCGACAATCACTTGACTTGCCAGAGGCTGATCCATGATTCTCGCAAAGACCTCGATCGTTTCGTCGGAATTCAACCAAAATGCCGCGGATTGTTGTGGAATTTCAAGTTGATCCCCGAAGTCCAGCGCATCCCAATTGATTGATAGCCAAGGCTGGGCAGTTTGAAGCGTTATTTGATCGGCGAAAGCATCCATGAAAATATTACTTGCGCTATACCCGGCAAAACCAAGACCACCCAGAATGGCTGAAGTAGATGACATCAGCACAACGAAATCAAGTTTGAGATCTTTGATTGTTTGATGCAGTACAAGAGTGCCTTCGATCTTGCTCTGATAATGGGGCAGATCGTTTTCCGGTTGGTCCTTATCCAGAAAGGCAACGGCGGAAGGTGATCCAGCTGCATGTATGACGCCATTCAAAGTGCAATAGCGATCCATTGTCGTATTTAAGACGGAACTCATTTCCTGAGGGTTTGAAACATCGGCCACAACGACGATGACATCTGCGCCAAGTTTTTTGAGCGCATCTATTTCCTTTTCCTGCTCTGGCGTTGCAGCCCGACGTCCTATCAATACTAATCTTGCGCTAACCTGCCGCGCAAGATAGGCGGCAAGTTTTAGCCCCAATCGTCCAAGTCCGCCGGTTATCCAGTACACCCCGTTCATTTTCAAATTCAGCGGCACAGCGCTCTTGGATTCGGGAAGGGTGATTGGCCTGAACGTTTCGACGTATCGGCGTAGATTGCGGTAATTGATTGAAGGCTCGAGTTTCGATCGGGTGATATCCGCAAATAACGCTTGAGAAAGTCGCTCCGATGCCTGAGTTATGCCGACATGATCAATGTCGATACATTGCATGTGTATGTCCGGAATTTCTTGCGAAATGACTTTTGCCATGCCTTTAGCAGCAGCGCGCAACGGATCAACTCGATCTTGTCCGGTTACATTTTGGGTGGCCAGGCTGATCAACGAGAACTTGATGGGTGAGTCCGGCGATGTACGAATTCTGGTGGAAATTTGCTGAAGTGATCGAAATCCTAGAGCATATGGAATTGACGAGTCAGTTAATAGCCATGCGTGCACCACCAGATTGAATTGTGTTTTGTCCAACTCCTCAAAAAGCAATTTGTAGTCGGAATAGGATTCTGGATTAATTTTGAATGCATCAGGTGAAATCTTGCTGAAAGATTCTCCGGCAACGACCTTCACAACACGATAGCCCTCTTCGGACAACTTTGAGATCAAGCGATCGGAAAGTAACCCTTCGTTCGCAAAAAAGAGGGCGATCTGATTCGTAGCCGTTGTCGAACTAAGGGAAACGGGTGCCGGCCATGGCGTTTGGTCCCAGTCTTGTAAGTAAAACCACTTGTCCATTGGATTTTTAACCAATGCACCCGGATCATTAGTTCGAACACTTCGAGGATTGACATCAATCCAGTGGCGTACCTTTTTAAACGGGTAGACAGGAAGTGGTATTCTTGCGCGTCTTTCTTCAGGCCAAAACGATGCCCAATCCAGATCAAAGCCGGCACACCATACTTTCGCAAGATTGTCCGACCACAATAAAGCATCGCGATCATCTTCAGCTGGCCCGACAAAAGGTACAGAATTGACAATGGCCCGAATATTTTTAGAGCGAACATGTTTACGGGCCAATGAACTCAAAATTGCCCCTGGACCAACCTCAATGAGCAAGACGTCCTTTTGTTCAAGAATGGTTTCTAATCCTTGATTGAATAAAACGGTATTGCGCATGTGTTGAACCCAGTATTGAGGGCTCATGGCTTGTTCTTTACTGATCCATGTGCCTGTCAGATTGGATGCAATCGGCAAAGTGGGCGCATGAATATGGATATTTTGTAAAAGAGACTCGAATTCAACCAATACTGGGTCCAGCATGGATGAGTGAAACGCATGGGATGTCATGAGCTTCTTGGCTGTAATGCCGTTTTGCTCAAGCTTGATCGATAACTCGTCAATCGCTGGAGTCGGGCCCGCTATGACACACGCGTCGTTGGAATTGACCGCCGCAAGTGATAACGTATTTGTCAAATACTTGGCAGATCGTTCTTCAGTTGCTGCAAGAGCAATCATGGAGCCTCGTTCAAGCTTCCAGATTAACTGGCCCCTCATGCTGACAAGTTTGAGTGCGCTTTCGAGATCAAATATGCCGGCAAGGGTCGCGGCGACATATTCGCCTAGACTATGTCCGATCATGGCGTCTGGAGCGATGCCGTAGGACATCCATAACTTCGAAAGAGAATATTCAATTGCGAATAGGATTGGCTGCGTGAGCCAGGTTTCGTTGATGTCGAAGCGAGTATCCTCCTGGATTCGATGCTCGCTAAACAAAACTGTTCTGATATCGACATCCAGGATCGGCAACAGAGTTTCAGCGCATGTGTCTATCGCTTGTTTGAAGATCGGTTCGTATTTGAAAAGATGTTCAGCCATGCCGATAAACTGGCTTCCTTGCCCCGGGAACATGAATATCACACGAGGTTTGGATTGTTGGCTTTTATCCAAACTGCCTGTGAATAGCCCGACTTTGCCGTCAAGTTTTTCTATCGCCTGTTTTACAGAGTTACAAGAAAATGCCAAACGATGCGGAAACGACTTTCTGCCTTGCGCCAGCGTCCAGGCGACATCAGCTATTTCAATATCCGGTTGAATGCGAAGATGATCAGCAAGCTGTTGGCGCATGATATCCAGCGAATCAGCGGATTTAGCCGACAAGACAAGCACGCGTGCATGATCGTGCGCAGTTGGCAGCTTCATAGCCGGAGCTTGAGCGACGATGGCATGTGCATTCGTTCCGCCAATGCCAAAAGAACTCACCCCCGCAATGCGAGGGTCATGATGACTGGACCAGTCGATTACTTTGTCGCTGACATAAAACGGAGTTGCTTGAAGATTTAATTTTGGATTTGGAGCGGTGAAGTGAAGTGTCGGAGGGATCTTTCCGTATTTAACCGCGAGAATGGTTTTAGTAAGGCCTGCAATACCGGCGGCGCTATTCAAATGACCAATGTTTGTTTTGACTGAACCAATAGCACAGGAAGAGTGGGGCAAAGGCTGTTCACTAAATACATTGGTCAGTGCACCAATTTCAATCAGATCACCCAAGGCGGTTCCGGTGCCATGCGCTTCAATGTAGCTGATTTTGCCGGGGGAAATCCCCGCGCGAGTTTGGGCATGACGAATCACATCGGTTTGCCCCTGTACGCTTGGCGCAGTAAAGCCAACCTTCATCGCCCCGTCATTGTTGATGGCCGTTGCCTTGATGACGGCATGAATCGTATCTTGATCGGCAATCGCTTGATCCAGCCGCTTGAGCAACACCGCGCCTACGCCACTTCCCCAAACCGTACCTTGTGCATTCGCATCAAAAGCCCTGCAGTGGCCATCGGGAGATGTGATCATGCCATCTTCATAGGTGTGGCCGCTGATTTGAGGCACGCGAATTCCCGCACCGCCTGCAATGGCAAGATCGCACTCTCCATCCAGAATGCTCCTGCATGCAGCATGAACCGCAACAAGCGAAGTGGAACAGGCTGTTTGAATATTCAGACTTGGGCCTGTGAGGTTTAACGTATAAGAAACGCGAGTGGAAATGAAGTCCTTATCATTGCCAAGGATGGCCTGATAGGCAGTCACATCTGTATTGGATTCAGTATGCGGAAGAATTTGATTGATCAGATAGTCATTTTGACTGCATCCGGCAAATACACCGATCGATAATGACGGATCGTGTTTCGCATAGCCCGCATGCTCTAACGTGTGCCAAGCTGTTTCGAGAAATAACCTTTGTTGTGGATCGATGATTTTTGCTTCAAGCGGGGTATAACCGAAAAATTCCGCATCAAAATACTCAATGCCGTCTAACTGACCGTGTGCGGGAACGTAATTCGGTGATTGAGCTTCCGCTGGATCGATGCCTGCCGCTATTAATTCATCAATCGTATAAAACCTGATAGATTCCCGACCTTCAAGCAAATTATCCCAGAACGTATCAAGGTTATGACTTCCAGGGTAGCGGCCGCTTAAGCCAATGACAGCAATATCTTGCGTAGCAGAATGCTGAAATGATTGCTTGCGTGAGTGATTGTCTCGGGGAGCACTCAGGCTGGATAGCGCGGATGATAAGCTGCGAATCGTCGGGAATTGAAATAAGGTAATGAGTGAAAGCTGGTTTCCGTATTGTCCTTTCAGTGCTTCGTATACACGGGTCAATAACAGCGAGTGGCCGCCAATATCGAAGAAGTTTTCGTCCAGTCCAATTTCATCGCGACCAAGTATTTCGCTCCAGATTTCCAATACAGCCGTTTCGGTCTGATTGCTCGTTTGAAGATCCGTGGCCGAACGCTTTGAGGCTGATTCAAGCTTGATTACAGGTTTAGGCAATGCCTTGCGATCGATCTTGCCATTTGGCGTTTGCGGTAAATGATCAAGCGCGATGATATGGGATGGCACCATATAATCCGGGATGCGTTGCTTTAATGCGCTTCTAATCGCTTGTTCGTTAATGGAAGTACCGGCTTGAGGCAATACATAGGCGACCAGCCTTTTGTCACCCGGCGTGTCTTCACGTGCAATGACTATTGCCTCGACTAGCGAGGCGACTTGCCTGAGGCTTGTTTCAATATCGCCAAGCTCAATCCGATAGCCTCGGATTTTGACCTGGGCGTCAATGCGACCTAGAAATTCAAACGTATTGTCCGGTCTTGCGCGTGCAAGGTCGCCTGTGCGGTAAATGCGGGCTCCCGGAGTCGGTGAAAAGGGGTCGGGCCGATATTGATCGGCAGTCAGATCCGGTCGATTCAAATAACCACGCGCAAGCCCATCACCGCCAATAACAAGCTCTCCCGCAAATCCGATTGGCTGGCAATTAAGCCGATCATCCAGTGCGAAGATCTGGGTATTGCGTATAGGAAGGCCTACTGGTTCTGATCCTTCAGTCAGGTTTTGAGTGGATTGATCGATTTTTCTGACTGCAGACCATATTGTGGTTTCTGTCGGCCCGTATAGATTCCAAAGCGTGATGTTCAGAGCCAATAATTGTTGCGACAAATCCACGGGTAAAGCTTCGCCGCCACACAGAACCGTAAAATCATCAGGCGGCGTCCAATGCGTATCCAAAAGAAGACGCCAGGCGGTTGGCGTAGACTGCATATGAGTCACGCCCCTCAGATTAATCAAAGCCTGTAATGCTTCTGCGTTGAGCGCGACCTCCCGGGGTGCAATCACTAGCTCGGCACCCGTAATAAGAGGTAAATAAATTTCCAGTGCGGCAATATCAAAAGAAATGGTCGTGACAGCCAGAAGCGTATCGTCAGGCGAAAGTCCAGGCTCCTTTTGCATCGAGAGCAGAAAATTCAGCAACCCGGCATGCGTGACTTGAACACCCTTGGGGCGTCCGGTTGAACCTGACGTAAAGATGACATATGCCGCATTCTGATCAAATATCTTGATGGTGGGCAACGTATAGGATCGATTAGCCGCCTCATCCAGCAAAAGGAGATCTTGTTGTCGATCCAGGCAATAGATCTGAGCATCAGATGCATTGATTTTATGGCGCAATGAATCTTCGGTCAGGATGACAAGTGGTTGCGAATCTTCCAACACCCACTTCAATCTTTCTTCCGGATAGTTCGGGTCCAGCGGTATATAAGTACCGCCTGCGCGCATGATGGCGAGCAGGCCAATGACCATTTCCAAAGATCGCTCAACGTACACCGCAACCTTTGATTCCGAAACGACGCCTAAGCCTCGCAGCCCCGATGCCAGTTTGGATACTTTTTCCTGCAGTGATTTGAACGTTAGATGATCTTCCCCAAAGCGGACAGCGACTTTTTCGGGCGTACTGTTTACTTGCTCATCGAATAACTCCAGCCATGTCTCGATTGGTGGCTTTGGCTGGTTATTGCTATACGCGGATTGGATCCGGTTAAGTACATCTTGATCGTCCAGTGAAAGATCGTAGATGGATTGCTTCTGATCACGCGCAATACCTTGAAGCAGGGCGGTAAAGTGACCCATTAAACGATCAATAGTCTCTTGTGCAAAAAGGTCGGGATTCCAAGTCCAGACAGCGACGTCCTTGCCCTCATCCGCTTCAATAGAAAGACTGAGATCAAATTTCGATGATGTGACCGGAATGCTTACCGGTTCGAGTGTAAGTCCCGCCATCTTAAGTTGACTGGCAGGGGTATTTTGAACGTCAAATGAAACCTGCACTAATGGCGAATAACTCAGGCTTCTTGGTGGATTGATGACCTCAACCAGCTGTTCAAACGGAAGATCCTGGTGCTCGAATGCATTTAAGCAAACTGTTTTAATGTGTCCGATCAGTTGTTCAACACTTGATGTGTCTTCTACGTTGATTCTTAAGACAAGCGTGTTGATAAACAAGCCAATAAGTGATTCGATGTCGGCGTGAGTGCGATTGGCGACAGTTGTGCCGATCATAAGATCGAGTTGACCACTGAGTCGACGCATCAGAACGGTGAAGCCCGTCAGAAGTGTCATGAATAGTGTGCCACCGTTTTTTTGACTGAGCTCGCTTAACGAGGTCATCAATGCGCGGGGTATTTCAAATTGTTTGCTTTCGCCGCGGTAGGACATGACTGCAGGCCTGGGCCTATCTGTCGGCAGGCTGAGACGCTCAGGCGCATTATTGAGGTTTTTTTTCCAGTAGTTCTGAAGCTCGTCTAACGAATCTCCTTGTAATTTGTTTCTTTGCCATTGGGCATAGTCGGCATATTGGATCTTGAAAGGAGTCAGTACCGATTCGACATGATTGACTCTGTCCTGATAAAGCCGGGTAAATTCATCAATAAATATGCCCAGCGACCAGCCATCGGAGACGATGTGATGCATCGTTACAAGAAGAAGCGAAGACTGATCACTTAATCTGACAATGATTGCTCGAACGAGTAAGTCATTTGTCAGGTCAAAGCAATGATTTGCCGCAGATCGGACTTGCTCTCTGATTTGTTGTTCCAGAGGTTGATTGTGGTCAGCGTGGACAATCAGTATGGGACAAGTCGCATCCGCTCGGATCGTGACTTGAGGTGCTTGGTCCTGAAGTTGGAAATTTGCTCTTAAGCCTTCATGTCTTGCTACGATGGCGTTAACGGCAAATTGCGCAGCATCAATATTTAATTCGCCATGCAACCTGATCGCCAGCGGCATGTTGTATGTCGCTGACGGACCTTCCAAGCGATCAAGAAACCATAGGCGTTGCTGACCGAAAGAAAGTGCAAGAGGCTGATTTCTATTTACCGGCGTGATTTCTTGCGCAGATTTTTTTTCGACTTGTGATTGTGCAAACTTCAGGAACTCGATGATTGCTTCCTTGTTTGCCTTGAGCTCACTTGCGAGCTCCTGGGTCATGACGCCTTTTGGAGCTCGGACATTCAGTTGACCGTCTTCCAATCTGATTTTGACATCTAGCTCCCTGAGGCGGGCCATCAGGCTGTCGATGGGGTTCACAGCTTGAACTCCTCTTCATCATCCGATAAGTCTTCAGGACGCTCCGACTGTTGTGCGGCCCAGCGTTGTGTTTCGATGTATTGCGCGAGAAGTTTGACCGTGGGGCGCTCAAACAGGGTTGCCAACGGAATGCGAATTTCCATGACCTGCGCAATCTGTGTGACAAGTCGACCGGCAAGCAGAGAATGTCCTCCGAGGTCGAAGAAATCATTGTCACGGCCTATTTGAACGGTATTGAGCACTTCCGCCATTAACTGGGCCAATGTTGTTTCAGTTAAACCGACCGGAGGTAAGAAATCGTGTTGTTGCGATCCTGATGGGTCGGGCAGAGACTTGCGATCCAGTTTTCCGTTTGGAGTCAAAGGAAACTGTTCTACAAATATCCATTCGGTCGGCACCATATGCGGTGGTAGTTGCTGGCGTGCCCAGTCTCGGATGGTTTCAACTTGGACTGCATCATCCAGACGAGTCATGTAGGCTGCGATTCGCTTGTCTCCGACCGCAGGCTCCCACACGCTAATGACCGCCTGACTGACAGCAGGATGTTGCTGGATGATGACTTCAATTTCACCGGGCTCGATTCTAAAGCCGCGGACCTTGATTTGATGATCAATCCGTCCAAGGCAAGTCAAAATTCCATTGGATTGGCGTAATGCTCGATCTCCGGTTCGGTAAAGTCTAGCCCCTGGTTTCGAACCAAATGGATCGGGAATGAATTTTTCAGCTGTCATGGCGGGTAAGCCGCGATACCCAACCGCAAGTCCTTCGCCTCCGATCAAAAGTTCCCCCGCCACGCCATTCGGACACAAATCCATCGACTGATCAACCACATACATGGTGGTATTGTCGATAGGTTGTCCGATATCCTCATAGGCTTTCGCTTGATCATCGACGGGAACTTGATAGGCGCTGGACCAGATGGTTGTTTCAGTCGGACCATACAGATTCCAGACATTCAGCCCGTTGGAAAGCATGGCCTGTGCCAAGTCATGCGGAAAGCCTTCACCACCACAAAATCCTCGCGTTAGAGAAGAGACGCCGTGCCAACCCGCTTCGATCAGCATGCGCCAAGTCGTCGGCGTAGCCTGCATGACGGAGATGTTCCGGGTTGTGATTTCTTCCAGAAGCTTTGTGGAATCAACGGCTGTTTCCCGACTGGCTATCACGACCTTTGCTCCGACCAGCAAGGGTAGATAGAGCTCCAATGCTGCGATATCGAAAGAAATGGTCGTCACCGCGAGAAGGGTATCGGTATCGCTCAATCCAGGCGTGTGCGCCATGGACAGCAGGAAGTTTGTCAGACCGCGATGCGACAGTTCAACTCCTTTAGGCTTTCCTGTCGAACCGGATGTATAGATGATATATGCCAATGCATTCGAATCAATCGATGTCATCGGATTGATTGAAGTCAATTCGGTATTTTGAAGCAGATCATTCAGTTTGAGTGTTTTTGCGTGATCGGCCTGAATTTGATCGAATGTATCTTCATCGGTGAGAACAATGCCTGCCTTGCTATCCTGAATCATATAGGCGATTCTGTCGGCTGGATAGGATGGATCCAGGGGAATGTAGGTTGCTCCCGATTTCTGAACTCCAATTAAAGCCGCAAGCAAGTTTGCGCTGCGATGCATATAAATGGCAACTGATTGACCTTCACCGATACCGAGTAATTGAAGCTGATTCGCCACCTTGTTGGCTAGGGAGTTCAGCTCGGCATAGGTCAGTTTTTGATCTTCAAACATCACTGCAATTCGATCCGGATTCCTTTGGGCTTGAATCTCAAAGAGCCTTGGGAAAGTCAGATCGTGGTGTTCCGTATGACAGATGGTTTGGTTTTCATCTTGAATCAAGGCCAGCAGTTCGCTCGAACCAAGCATGGTGCGACGCCATGATTCGACTGTGTCGTTGATCTTGTTTGAGATCGAACTTAGCAGATTCGTGAAGTGCTTCAAAAGTCGCTGAGCCTGAGCGTTGTCCAGCCGTGAAGTATCGCAAGTCAGCTTAATGGGTATTCTATTGCCAGGCGAGGCCGTTATCGTGAATGGGAAGCTGGTTTGCTCCATCACTTTGACATCATCGAACTGCAAGGCATCCGCCTTTTGATCCAGCATTTCGTCAACTGGATAATTTTCAAATATGACAATCGATTCAAATAATGCCTGACGCACAGGTACATCGGTACAGGCATGAATTTCAACCAGAGGGGTATAAGCGTATTCGTCGCGGGTTAATTGTTGTTCCCGGATGTCAATTAGAAAGTCGATCAGAGTCTGGCTTGAATGAACGGCTATCCTCACAGGCAACGTATTGATGAATAAGCCAACCATGCCGTCCACTTCGGCAATTTCGGGAGGGCGTCCCGATACGGTTGCGCCGAACACCACATCATCTGATCCACTATAGCGGCTTAAGACAAGCGACCATGCGCCTTGTATAAGTATGCTGAGTGTCAGGCTGTGCTGCTTTGAGAGTGTGCGTAATTCATTGCTCGTATTCTCATCTAACTCGACTGCATAATCTTGATATGAAGTTTCCGCAAGGTCCGTGCGTGTTGGTAACGTCCCGATCGTCGTAGGTGTGTCAAAGCCGGCCAGATTTTTGCGCCAGTATTGCCTAGCCTGATCAAGGTCACGCGCAGAAAGCCATTCAATATAGTCTCGGTAAGGCCTCGGTTTCGGTTGAGAGTATGCTAAGCCCGAGTTTTCGGACTCATAGATTGAGATTGCATCATTCAACAGTATTGGTAAACACCAACCATCAGTTAATAAATGGTGATGGCTCCAGAGGAATTTCCACTCATTTTCCCTGGTTCGCGCAAGAGTACAGCGCATCATCGGCGCTGATTGCGGGTTAAATCCGAGGGTGCGATCATGACTGATCGCTTCAGTCCAGCTCAGAGATTGCTGCTGCAAAGGTTGACCACGCCAGTCGTGAAAAATCCAGGGTAGTTCCACATTTTGCAGAACGACTTGCAAAGGATCGCGTCCGGGGAGGGTAAAGATCTTGGCTCGTAAGCTTGAGTGTCGATTCAGAACCATTTGCCAGGCGCGAACAAACTGCTCGACATTCAGGTTTCCACGCAGTGTGCAGGTAAATTGAATGATGTAATTTCCCGCATGTTCTTCCAGTTCACTATGAAAGAGCATGCCCTGCTGCATGGGTGACAGAGGATAAATATCTTCAATGGGGTCCGGTGTTTCACGGGTGATGACTTCCAGCGACTCTTGATCCAGGTGAGCTAATGGAAAGTCGACAGCGGCGTAATCATGGTAGCCATCTGCACCGTGCTGACTTAACTTGCTTAGCTTGGTTAACTCAGCAATGAAAGACTGGGCTAGATGTTGAACCGTTTCGGATCGATGGATTTGATCGCTGTAGCCCCAGGTGAATTCCAGTGCGTCACCACGGAAGATTCCGTTCACTTCTATGAGCGCAGTTCTCTTTCCGGTCAAGGCTTGTTCGCGACCGGCTGATTCTGTGGCTTCACCCAATACATAGCGATTTGAGGGTGGTTTATTAAACTGTCCCAGATAGTTAAAACTAAGCTCAGGCATGTCGCCATATGCAAGTTGCTTGCGGATTTCAGGATCTGGATGCAGTCGTCTGAAAATGCCAAATCCCACACCGTGATCGGGTATGGATCTCAGAGTATTTTTAACCTGATTAATCCTCGAGCCTATTTGATGATCACCGGTATATGGCGTAGAGGTCAGATCCAGAAGAACAGGGAATCCGCTTGTAAACCATCCAACAGTTCTCGAAATATCAACATCATTGAACAGATCTTCTCTACCATGGCCCTCCAGGGTGAGTAATAGCTTTGAGTGCCCTGTCCATTGTTCAAAAGTATTTGCCAGAGCGGTGAGTAGCAAATCGTTGATTTGCGCCCGGAATGCTTTAAGCCCATCAGTCAGGATTGTTTGGCTGAGATCAGCGGGTAAGGCAGTCGTCAATGTTTGTAATGTCGACAGATCGTTTTGGTTTGTATGGGTAATTTCGAAATCCCGATTTAATTCAGGCGCCTGGCTTGAGCCCATTTTCAACCAGTAATTTAAGACGGAAACATTCTTGTCGTCAGCTGCATAAGTCTGAAGTTTTTTGCTCCAGAGTGGAAAAGAGCTTGTTTTAAACGGCAATGCTATTTGTTGTGCGTTGACTGACTGGCTCAGGCAAGCCTCAAGGTCTTCGAGCAGAATGCGCCATGAAATACCGTCAACGGCAAGGTGATGGATAATCCAGAGCAGCTTATCGGATGTTCCTGCCGGCATCTTGAATCGAATGACGCGCCAAATGGGGCCATTCGACAGACTCAGGCTTTGTTGAGCCTGATTAGCTATATCGTCAATCGCAGCGGACCACTCCTGTTGTGACAGGGCAGTCATTGTGACTGATGTGAATGCGTCCTCATCTATCGAATCCGAAATTCGAGCTTGCCATTCAAGATCTGATTCGCGATTAAACCGGGCGCGTAGCATATCGTGATGATGCACTAATGCTCGAATGGATGATTTGAGCTGATCATCCGTGATGGATGGATTGATTTCGAGAAATAGCGATTGGTTAAAGTGATCCGGGTGAGCTGGATTCTCGTCCAGAAACCACTTTTGAATCGGACTTGTATCAAACGATCCAAAGTACGGCTGTTGGTCTGCGGCAACGCTTTGACCCATTCTCACGCACGTTGCAAGCTTTCTGATTGTTTGATGCTGAAACAGTTGTTTAACGGTGAGACTGAATCCGGCCTGATTAGCCCGACTGATGATCTGAATGCTTAAAATCGAATCACCTCCCAGAGTGAAGAAATTATCTTCAACACTGATCTGCTTGGTGCCTAGAACCGTCATCCAGATATCCAGCAGTTCACTTTCTATCCTGTTAACAGGTGCGGCAAGGTTTTGAGCTTGAATCGTTTGATCGGGAGAAGGTAATGCCCGGTGATCTAGCTTTCCGTTGCTGGTGAGGGGGAACTCTTCAAGCGCAATACACGAGGTGGGTATCATGTATTCGGGCAATTCAGTCGAAAGGAAGGCGATTAAATCCTTTTCGGAAAATGATGTGCTTGACTCAGGAATGACATAGGTAACCAGACGTTTGCTCGAGCCCAACTCAAGGGCAAGAACGACACAATCTTTGATGGAAGGAAATGATTTGATTTTTGCCTGAATTTCCCCAAGCTCAACGCGGAAACCGCGAATTTTGACTTGTTGATCTTCACGTCCGACAAATTCAATGTTCCCATCCGGCAACATTCGGGCAATATCACCCGAGCGATAAAGTCTGCTTCCAGGCTGAGCATCAAATGGGTCTGGAATAAATTTATCGGCACTCAGTGAAGGATGGGATAAATATCCTAGCGAAACTTGCGGGCCGCCAATACAAAGTTCGCCGGGCATGCCTGTAGGCACAGGATTCAGGTAAGGATCAAGCAGATAGATTCTGCTTGCGGCGATGGGCTTGCCAATAGGAACGATCTTGTCCAGATTGTCCGGTTGATTTGCATCATACGCACAGCACATGACGGTTGCTTCAGTAGGGCCGTATTCATTATGCAGCGAAGATTCAGGACACATTTTAAAATGTTTCTGAATTAAATCGATGGGCATCTTTTCGCCACCCACAATCACATTGCGCAAGGATGACAAAGCATCTGCGCTGGCTAAATCGAGTAGCGGGCCGTACAAAAGAGGCAATAGCACTAAATGCGAGTTTTTATATTCTTGAATCTTTTGTAATAAGAGATGCGGATCCTGAGCAAGTGATCTAGGTTCGAGGTGAAGGTTCGCGCCCGAACACAATGTCCAGAAAATATTTCCGGTAGCCACATCAAAAGAAAAGGGCTGCAACAGGATCAGGCTTGTGAAGTTCATTTTGTAGTATCGCAATCTTGCACTTGTCGAGCATGCAAGATTTTGATGGCTGACCATCACGCCTTTAGGTTGACCGGTAGATCCGGAGGTATAGATAACATAAGCAAGGCTCGAAGGATGTATGTTCCATGCACCTTTGCTTGAGTTTTCCTGATTTTCGATTAATTCATCGATTAGTAATTGAGTACAGCCTGGATTGTCCAGATTCAGATCGGCATTTGCGTTCAAGACATATTGTGCATTTGTCTCGTTGATCATCATCCGAATGCGTTCAGCGGGCGTTTCAGGTAGAAGGGGTAGGTAGGCTGCTCCAGCCTTAAGAATCCCTAGCATTCCGATAATCATGTTGAAATCGGGTTCGGCATGCAGGCCAATGACCGGTTGATCGCAACTTATGCGTTGTTTGAGTGCGTGAGCCAGTCTATTCGAAAGATGGTCTAGCTCGCTATAGCGCAGTTCTCGGCCCAGATGTGTCAGCGCAACTTTTTCCGGATCTCTTTTGACGACTTCATTGAACAGTTCAAGAACAGAAGAGGTGCCCCAATCAGCGAGCCATGCCGACTCGGGCTGATAGAGTTCAACTTGCTGCTTTTTCCATGCTGATTGTGAAATGAGCGACAGGCTTGCAAGAGATGCGTCTGTATGAACGGTCATTTCGTCCAGCAGGTGTGCATACTGATCACTCAGATTTTGAATCGTCGTATCCTTGAAAAGATCAGTGCTGTATTCGATAGTGCAAATTAAATTGTGATCGATTTCTTCAACCGACAGCGTCAAATCAAATTTTGAGACGAGTGTTTCTGTCCTGATGGGCTCCAGAACAAGCTCGTTGAATGCAAGTTCGGCAGTCGGCGCGTTTTGCATCACGAACATGGCTTGAAATATCGGCGTGTAACTCAAATTGCGCTCGGGCTTAACTGTTTCGACGATAGAGTCGAAAGGAACATCCTGATTTGCAAAGGCTCCTAAAGAGACATGGCGTGCATGCTCCAAAAGTGTGCGAGCGCTAGGATTCCCGCCTAAGTTAAAGCGTAAAGGAATAGTATTGACAAAAAATCCGATGAGTTTTTCAAGTTCGGAGCGATTACGATTACTCATGGGTGAACCAATGACGATATCGTTCGTTCCGGCGTGTCTGCTTAGTAGGTATGCCCAACCGGCCAGCATGGTCATGAATAGGGTTGAGCCGGTCGTTTGAGCAAGATGTCGAATTCTGTTTGCGGAATTTCGGTTTATTGAAAAAGTATGCGTTTTGCCGATATGCCGCGCAACTGCGGGTCTGGGAAAGTCTGTAGGCAGCTCGAGCAGCGCTGGTGCATTCGCGAGATGGTTAGACCAGTAACCGAGCTGATGCTCGATTTGATCACTGGATAGCCATTCTCTTTGCCAATGCGCGAAGTCTCCGTATTGGATCGCTAGGTCAGTCAGAGGTGATTGCTGGTGCTGGCTGTAAGCGCGATATAGGTCGGCAATTTCCTGCTGAAGTAGTGCCATCGACCACTCATCGGAAATTATGTGATGTAAAGACATCACCATCGTATGCAGATCACTAGAGGTTTTGATGACAGTGACGCGGAACAACAGATCATCCGCTAGATCAAAAGGTCGATTGGATTCTTGGGCGATGAGAAAACTTTCTTGTTGAATTTTTAAAGCTTCCTCAAGATGACTGATGTCAATCCGAGTCAGTTTAAAAGGACTTGCCAGTCGTATTTCTGCTTGAGGATGTCCGTTGATTTCTACAAAACGTGTTCTCAGCGATTCGTGACGCCGAACGATTTCAGTAAATACGGCTTCCAAAATCTCAATATTGAGATTTCCTCTTACGCGAACTGCGCCGGAGATAAGATAAGTCGATGCCAGTCCCTCAAGTTGACTCAGGAACCACAATCGTTGTTGCGAGAATGATAGTGGTGCAAAGCGTCTATCAGAGGTGTCTCTTGGCGTGATTGGTGATGCTGTCGATTGCGCTTGATGAGAGTTCGATTCGATCAG
This sequence comes from Sheuella amnicola, assembly GCF_010499255.1. Classification (GTDB taxonomy): domain Bacteria; phylum Pseudomonadota; class Gammaproteobacteria; order Burkholderiales; family Burkholderiaceae_B; genus Zwartia; species Zwartia amnicola. The sequence continues at coordinate 147,067 of NZ_JAAGRN010000005.1, read as the reverse complement.
TTTTGCCAGTTGTGCAATCGTAGGTGAGTCAAACAGCGCTTGTATTGAAAGCTCAATCGAAAAAACATCCCTGATTTTCGAAATGACTTGAACCGCCAGTAGCGAGTGCCCGCCAAGCATGAAGAAGTTGTCATGCACGCCTACTTTGGGCGCGCCCAATAATTGGGACCAGATTTCGCATAATTTAATCTCATCTTCAGTCTGCGGCGCGACGTAGGTTTCTTGGCGTTCGAACGTATCGGGCGAAGGCAGGGCCTTGCGATCGATTTTTCCATTCGGTGTCATGGGCATCTGATCCACGCACACGATGGCCGAGGGGATCATGTACGCGGGTAAATGTTCCTGAAGTAATGTGCGTAATGAGCTTACTAATATTCTATTGTGTATCACTTGATCGGGGTGATTTGCCAACCGTGATATCACTTTGCCTGCGGGACTGAAATCGGGGTAGCTGATTTCAATCGGTACGCCAAATCTGGAATGTTTTGATTCAAAATCAAAATACACATCCAACCGATGTTCCGGGTCTGTCGATGAAAAGGCAATAAAAACCTCAAAATCGCAAGCTGTTCCGATTTCGAGGAGGCGTGAAATCGAAATGGAATTTAGATTCGACTGACTTGCTCGTGTCGAATCTGGATGTGGCTGAGGCGATGGATAAACTCGATCCAACAACATTGCATCATCTTGCAACCTGGTATTTGGCATGTTGCGAATGATCACACTGCTCTTTCGATTGCATAATAAATCTTTCAGACCAACTTCATCCATGTCCAGACTCAAATAGTCCAGAATTTCTACGGATGTCGAAGCGTGATTAGATTCAGCATTTCCGATGTGAATGATAACGTCCGAGCGGAATTTGCTCATTTCATTGTCATCGGAGTTGTATTTAATGATGCTTTCAATATTCTTGATGCGGTTTATTCTTGATTTCAATAGCGCAAGTAATTCCAAATCAATCACAAGCTCTTCTTCACGCTGAACGGATGCATCCGCAATTCTGCGCAGTTCTTGATTTGATGTTTCTTCAGGGTGCTGGAATTGAGCAACAGAAAGATGTTGAATTCTTTGCAAGCCTTGGGTCCGCAAGTCACCAAGAAATAAATGTCCACCATCCGAAATCGAATCTATGGCTTTGGTCAGGACATCGATCAAGTATTCTATATTTGGAAAATACTGTGCAACAGAGTTAATAATGACGGTGTCATATTTTCTATTGAACTCTTCTGGAAGCGCATTTGCTTGACGACACTCCAGATTGACATTGCCGATTCCCATCTGATCAAGGCGGGCAGCAAGATTTCCTAAAACGTTGGCCGAAAAGTCGACGCCTGTGTAGTGTTCGACATGAGGCGCCAATCGAGTCAGTAATAGACCAGTCCCGCAGCCAATCTCAAGGATTTTGGTTGGTTTGAGCTTTTGAATCCGATCAACAGTATCCTGAGTCCATCGAAGCATTTCTGCTCTTTCAATGGATTTTCCGGTGTATGTACTCAACCAGCCGCTCAGGTCATCTTCGATCTTTTTAGGATTGGCTTTGTATGTTTCATTCCAAACGGTTTGCCACTTATCGATTTGACGATCGTTCACTTCATGCTGATCGTTAGAAGGAGTCCAGTTTGGTTCTAATTGAACATAGGCGACAATTTGGGCCTGATCCACCTGATCGGTTTTAACTATGGCAACAGCATTTTGAACTGCTTCATGTTGAAGAAGTGTCGATTCAATTTCACCGAGCTCTATACGAAAGCCTCGAACCTTGACTTGAAAGTCGATTCTTCCTGAGTAGATTAATTGACCTTCAGCGTTGAAATAACAACGATCCCCTGTCCGATAGAGCCTGGTGCTGTCACCTTTCCCAAAAGGATCTGGAATGAACCGTTCGGCGGTTAATCCGGCTTGATTGAAATAACCTCGACTGACCCCGGCCCCACCTATATAGAGTTCACCCGGCACGCCAATTGGCGTAGGCTCCAGAAATTCATCCAGAACATAGACTCGTGTGTTTCCGATGGGGGAACCAATCGACGCCGCCGATTTTCTTGATGCCAGTGAATCGTTCGATTTGGCGTTGACGTGATAAGCCGTTGACCAGATTGTTGTTTCGGTTGGCCCATACAGATTCCATATTTCGGCATTCATTTCCTGCAATAAAGAGGCAAGCTCCGCATCGAGAGCTTCACCACCGCAGAATATTCGCTTGACTCCCAGATTTTTCGGATTCGTCAGCATCAACATTCGCCAAGTTGCAGGCGTGGCCTGCATGACAGTCGCATTCGAATTCCGCATGGCTGCCAATAAAGCAAAACCATCCATGGCGGTTTCCCGACTTGCCAATATGATTTTTGCCCCCGAAATGAGAGGCAAATACAGTTCAAGCCCGGCGATATCGAAAGATATGGTTGTCACTGCCAGTAATACGTCCTGATGTGTCAGGCCCGGACGCTCTTGCATAGTCAGCAAGAAGTTTGTCAATGCACGATGAGTGATCTGGACCCCTTTGGGCTTTCCTGTCGAACCTGATGTGTAGATAACATAGGCCAGGGTATCAGGCAAAAACGCATCGGATAGCACTCCGGATGCCTGCTCGATGAGTGGCCAATGCTGGTCAATCAGTATGTTCGTACAGGTGCTGTCAGGCAATGCATTCAGGCAGGCATCCTCGGTGATCAGTAATCTGAGGCCTGAGCTTTCTATCATTGTGCCAATTCGATCTTTCGGATAACTTGGATCCAGCGGTACATAAGCTGCACCAGCTTTAAGAATGCCAAGTAAACCGACCAACATCGGAATGCCGCGCTCGGTGCACAAACCAACGAGTGTCTCTGTACCGGCGCCAAGGGATTTCAGATGCAAGGCAAGCTGAGTGGCTCGACGATTCAACTCAAAATATGTCAGTGCTTCATCGCCACACTGAACGGCAATGCTATTGGGGCGAAGATCGGCCTGTTTGGCAAAAAGTGACGGAACGTTTTCGGAAAAGTTGAATGATCTGTTGGTTTGATTCACAACATCCAGAATTTGCTGACGCTCATCATCGAGCATCAGCGGAATTTGGGAAAGAATCTGGTCTGGATTGTTTGATAAATTTTCAAGCAAACAGATGTAATGATTAACAAAGCGTTTTATTGTGTCGTGCTTAAAAAGTGACGTGTTGTATTCAAACTCGCCTTCAAGTGTACCGCCTTGCTCTTCCAGCTTGAGCGTGAAATCAAACATGGATGTGCCGGCATCTATCGGCAATGTAGTCAATTTGACATCGCCGGCAGTCAGATCACTTCGTTCAGCATTCTGTGTCTGAAGAATGAACATCACCTGAAACAGGGGAGAAAAGCTGGGGTTTCGCTCAGGCTTGATCGTCTCGACCACGCGATCAAATGGCACATCCTGATGCTTGAACGCATCAAGGCATGTCTGACGGGTGTTCAGCAATAATTCTGTTCCAGTTAGTTCCGGATGAAAAGTCGTTCGGAAAACAAGCGAGTTAATAAAAAAACCGATGAGAGGTTCGAGTTCCTTTCTATTTCGACCCGCAATCGGCGATCCAACCAGCACATCATCCTGACCGCTGTATCGAGAAAGCAATGCGGAAAATCCAGCCAAGAGAGTCATGAATAGAGTGACGCCTGACTTTTGACTTAATCCTTTGAGCTTTGCGAGGAGCGACTTATCCAGTGTGAAGTTATAGACTTGTCCCTTAAAGCTTTGAACAGGTGGCCGGGGCAGGTCCGTCGGAAATTCCAATAAAGCAGGTATGCCCGCAAGCTGTTTAGTCCAGTAATTCAATTGAGAGGAAACATTTTCCCCTTTGAGCCACTCTCGCTGCCAAATTGCGAAGTCGCTGTATTGAATTGGTAGTTCTTCAAGGGAAGATTCTTTACCCTGTGTGAAATCCGAGTAAAGCGTGATTAATTCGCGCAATAAAACATTGCCGATGGACCATCCGTCAGAGACGATATGATGCATCGTGATCAAAATAATATGAACATCTATGGCTACTTTGATCAGCGTGGCGCGCAATAGACAATCTTTGGCAAGATTAAAAGGAAGCTGAGCTTCGGCTGCGGATATTCTCGATATGCGGGCTTGCTGGTCATCAACGGGGGTATCCGAGATGTCAATTTTTCCAAGTTCCCAGCCCGCATGATCTGAAACGGACTGAACAGGCTCCCCATTGATGGAGGTGAAGTTTGTTCGTATCGATTCATGCCGTTTCAGAATTTCCTTGAAAACGCGTTCAAGCTTTTCGACGTCAAGATGTCCCTCAAGGCGGACAGCAACCGGCATGTTGTATGTCGCATTTGCTCCTTCAAGTTGATCAAGAAACCATAATCGTTGCTGGGATGAGGAAAGAGGCAACCCAGTCTTCTGACCTTCATGGCGAGTGATGACTTCGGATAAATCATTCGAATGCTCTTGCGCCTGCAAACGTTGAAGCAAAGCTCTTTTAGCAGGGGAAAGATGGGCGAGCCTATCGGCAACTGACTTCATGAAACTTGATCCTGTTATCTCGCCGAGATTGAAGTAATGTCAGAATTCATCGGTAAATAATTAACGATTATGGACAATAAAGTCGCAAGAAAAGCCGCCTCGTGTGAAAACGAAAAATCCGCCGGCGATCAATTCCTTTTCATCAGGCATATCGGCCGGATTTGGAGGGATGACAATGGTTAATTGTTGAGGACTATTTTCAATGGCTGTAATTGATTTGATGCCGGCAGGGATAGGCAAGCCAGCTTCAAGCAAAACGGCTTGGGGGTCTTTCAGCAAGCGGGCTTTAAATTCCGGATCATCCCAGCATTTTCTAACTAGTGCTTCATATGGTTTTGTACTGTTCATTTCGAGTCCTGTTAATTTAAGTTGAAAAATACGGGCAATCAGGCGTTCATTTTTTGTCTTAAGCTCAATGGACGCATATCAGTCCATACAGTGTTGATGTGATCCAAACAGGCCTGCTTAAGACCTCTAAATCCTGCATCGCGCCAACCATTCGGTATCGCTTTGAAGTCGGGCCAGATAGAGTATTGCTCTTCGTGATTGATCACGACGATGTACTGAACCTCAGTGTTTTCGTTAGACATGATGCTTGACTCCCAGAGAATATGAATTCAATTAATTTAAGTTACGCTAAACCAAGCGCTTTGGCGAGGGCCGCAGGCAGGTCTTTACGCTCAAGAAGCGCCTGTACCTCTTCATCTGACATTTGTTCGAGCTGATCAAGTTGTTGCGCAAGTAAATCTTCGTCGCTGTCGCTTACTTGATTCTGAAGCAATGCCTTGCTAAGGGCCGCGACAGTCGGATGCGAAAAGAGCATGCTCATGTCGACAGGCGTTTTAAATTTTTGTTGAATTTCGGCAGTGAGTTGAGCTCCAAGTAGTGAATGCCCACCCAGATCGAAGAAGTTGTCGTCAACCCCGATCTGATTAATTGCCAGTGTGCTTTGCCAAATCTCCGATATGGCCTGCTCATGCTCATTGCGTGGAGCGACATATGGATTTGCGAGATGAGGCCTGTCATACCTGCGCTCAGATTTTGTTGACTGCCCGATGGCTTCATCTGTGGCTCGTTGCTGCGTTCCCACCCGCAACTGCGGTGGATTAGTTGCAATGACAACACAAGGTGCAATGATCTGAAGCGTCAGTAGCGAAAATGCTTGCGCGCCATCACTTGGCGATAATGAGTAGTCCTGAGTGCGAGCAGAAACGGGTTCGTCGGTTTCTTTCCAAGCATCCCATTGAGCAACCATCCAGGGCGTTTCGGATGTTTGATTGGCCTGATGCGAGAATGCTTGCACATAAGCCGCTGCAGATGATGAGATGAATTGTCCGACTCCACCAATCTGTGCAGTCAAAGATGACATGATCAAGCAAAAATCGAGATCTTGTCCATCGATGGCGGTTTTTAGCATGCTGAGATGCGATTCCGTACTTTTGAGAAACGATTTTCCTGCGTCTGAGTCAAAGTTTTGAATCGATTGAATAGGCTTAATTGCATGCATGTCAGTTGCATCGATCACGCCATTGACATTTCCAAACAACGCAACTCCCTCTTCAATGATTTTTTTGAATCCATCAGGGGTGAGGTCCGAAGTGATCCTAGTGACGACTTTGCCGCCTGATGCACTAATTTGATCGATACGATCCTTGAAAGTCGATTTATCCAGCTCAAACCCGGAATCGCTTGTTGTCAGGATAATATTTGCCTGACAAATTTTTGCCAGTTGTATGCCGAACAGTATGCCAATGTCAGATACTCCGCCAATGATTACGTATGTGCCATGCTCGCGAAGCAAGCCAGGAGTTTTGCTATTTTTGGTCATCGGAATGGATTGCAATTCCGGAATCCATCTTCCATTGGCACGCAAAACAACGACAGGCTCCAACAGCTGATTGCGCAATTCGTTGCAAACCTTTTTTGCCAAACGTTGTGTTGACTTTGCGTTATCCGGCAAGGCGCAGTCAATCATTCTGACCGTCAGGTCGGGGCATTCAAAGCGTATTGCGTTAAATGCACCATAAAAGGCGGCCATGTGCGGATTGATCTTCGATTCAGGTCCGTGGGCCAATGCATGGCTGACAATGATGGTTAAATCTATTTCATCGTCTGAGCGAACCTTCCTGATGGCCTGGATGAAGTTCAGTAATTCTATGCTCTGGTCGTCGTCTGTATGTTCCGGTATGTAAATTAATTTATCTGATGACTCTATAAACGTGTCATCACCGATCAACTGAGGGGATATGAGCGAAACACAATTTCCTCGATCAGCTAATAATTTTTGCAATTCGGTTGCAAGCAAACGCTCATTGGAAATGACTGCAATCGATTTGGGACTTTCTTCTTGGGCAAGGGTGAGCTGGCTGGTCACAAGTGCCGGGGTGTAGAACCATTCCTCAGGATTCTTCCGCCTTGATGGATCTAAGGCATGGTTTATGGACTTGCCCGGACTGAGTGGCTCGATCCAGAATTTAGATTTTTCAAATGGGTAAGTCGGTAATGCCTGGCGCAATCTGCGTTGCCCGGCATAATAAGCATCCCAGTCAATTGATATGCCTGACATCCACAGCTGCCCCAGACTTTGAGTCAGGAAAGCCTCTGCGGAAGTGGTTGCTTCGGCCGGGGGGAGGCTGGAAATATAGGTCGCCCCGCCATCTTGGGAGGCTTGAATCATTTTTGCAAGTGAGGTCAGCGTTCTGCCCGGACCGACTTCAAGCAATACTGATTGCGGGTCTTTAGATAGGATGGTTTTCAATCCATCTGCAAATCGCACTGCGTGTCTAAGGTGATCAAGCCAGTATTGTTGACTTGTGGCTTGCTGCGATGTGATCCAAGTTCCCGTGAGGTTCGAAACATATGGAATGCCGGGTGCATTGAGCTTAGCGGAGGCGAGGACTTGAGCAAAGTCGGAAAGCATCGGCTCCATCATGGAAGAATGGAAAGCATGCGAAGTGTGCAGCAACCGGCACTGTCGGGATTGGCCTTCCAGAATGCCGCGCAATGCATTGATCTTGTCATCCGCACCGGATACGACGCAAAGTGAAGTTGCATTCACTGCCGCGATATCAAGTTCAATGCCCTCGGCTTTGAGTAACTGTTGAACTTCAGTTTCTGGCAGTGAAACCGCCATCATTGAGCCGGTCGGCATGCTCTGCATCAGGCGACTTCTTGCGCTGACTATTTTCAATGCATCTTCAAGGCCGATAACACCTGAAATGCACGCAGCAACATATTCGCCAAGACTATGGCCGATCATTGCGGAGGGCTTTACTCCCCAGCTTATCCAGAGCTTTGCGATGGCGTATTCAACGACAAATAAAGCGGGCTGCGCAAAGCAAGTATTGCGAAGATCTTCCTGGCACTGATCTTTAGTCTTGATGTCGGTCAGAATAAATTCACGGACATCGCGTCCAATCATCGGCTTGAGGATATCAGCGCAGATATCAACGGTCTCTTTGAATGCGGGTTCATTCGCATATAGACCTTCTGCCATTCCGGCATACTGACTGCCCTGGCCGGTGAACATGAAGGTCGTATGTGTTGCGTCTTGTTCGACAAAGCTGGAGGCTGCGTATTGAAGTTTTTCACTGGCCTCAGCTGGTGTTGAGCAGGAAATGGCCAATCTATGGGCGAATTTCTTACGACCTACCTGTAATGTGTATGCGACATCGGCCAAATCGATGCTTGGTTCTTGAGACAAATATTGTTCAAGATTTTTAGCATATGTCGCGAGTGCGGTTTCTGTTCGTGCAGATAAAAGGATTAATTTTGACGGCCTGGATGGCGAGCCGTCAGGACGAATTGGAGCCTCTTCAAGTATGGCGTGAGAGTTCGTTCCACCGACTCCGAATGAGCTGATGCCGGCAAATCTGGGTTTATTCTCGACGCGTTTCCATTCTTTAAGCTTATCGACGACATAGAACGGGGTATTTGGTAGATCGAGTTTGGGATTGGGCGCCTTCCAGTGAAGATTAGGAGCTAATTGCTCGTTTTCAAGAGAAAGGACAGTTTTAATCAGGCCCGCGAGCCCTGCTGCCTTGTCCACGTGTCCGATATTCGACTTGACCGAACCAATTCCGCAATATGACTTTGCATCAGTCGAGTCGCGAAAAGCTTGTGTCAATGCGGCAACTTCAATCGGATCACCGAGAGGCGTGGCTGTGCCATGTGCTTCGATATAGGTAATATCTGCACCTTGCACTCCTGCAGCAGCCTGCGCCTGAAGAATCACCTCTGATTGACCTTCAATCGATGGAGCTGAATATCCAATTTTGTCGGATCCATCGTTGTTGATGGCTGAACCGCGAATAATGGCGTGAATATGGTCGCCATCCTCAATCGCCTCGCTCAGTCGTTTCAAAACGACGCATGCCGCACCATTGCCATCCACCAGGCCGCTTGGCGTGGCGTCAAAGGGACGGCAATGGCCATCCGGTGAATATGCGGACCCACCTTCGTGAAGGTAGGCGTTATGTTGCGGAAAATGCACGGTCACGCCGCCGACTAGCACCATGTCTGCTTGATATGTGAGCAGTTGCTGGCATGCCATGTGGACCCCGACAAGCGATGATGAACATGCTGTGCCTATATCAATGGCCGGACCATGCGTATTCATGCTGTATGCGATACGCGTCGGAACAAAATCCTTGTCGTTATAAATTGACAGTTGAAATCCACCAATCTCTTCAATCAAGCCGGGGTGAGTCATGATGTTGAACGCCAGATAGGTGTTCATTCCGGCGCTGGTCAGGATGGCGACGCGACCAGGATAGGAGGACGGTTCATAACCGGCATGCTCCATGGCTTCCCAGGCGCATTCCAGCATGACTCTATGCTGCGGATCCACCAGTTCAGCTTCGCGAGGCGATATGCCAAAAAAAGAAGCATCGAACATATCCGCATCCGCAAGAAAGCCTCTGGCGGAAATCATGTTTGGATTGTTGATCAAGTCTTCCGGATAGCCGTTTGCAGCCAGCTCCTCCTTAGTCGATGAGATGATGGCTTCTCGCCCATCACGCAGCAATTCCCAATAGGCCTTCAAATTGGGCGCCCCAGGCAGTCGGGTCGACATGCCGATAATCGCGATGTAATCCACGAGATCTTGATTATCTTGTTCCTGATTCACGATTTCGATTTCCTGAAAATGACTATGTGGTTTTCCGACGTGGTTTAGCCGCTGTTTTTAATGCACGCTGACGATTGGCTTGATTCATGGCTGCGGCGCGTTGCAGACTTGCGCGTGAGCCAATGTCAGCCGATTCCTGATTTCGCTTTTCGGGTGGGTGCGCCAATCGTTCGGCCAGGCTGGCAATTGTGGGAAAACGAAAGAGATCAACCACAAGGAAGCCGGCAGGCAGGATTGGTTCAAGTTGCTTGAATACCTGAAGCAGAAGAATTGAATTGCCGCCAATATCAAAAAAGTTCTGGTGAATACCGACTTTGTTCATCGATAGCGTATTGCGCCAGGCGGCTGCGATCTTTTCCTCGATATCCGAAGATGGAGCATGATCGAGCTGACTCGATTCAAAAGTGGAGAAGTCAGGAGCAGGCAGCGCACTACGATCCACTTTGCCGTGTGTGGTCAAAGGCATTTCATCTACAACGGTAAACATGGATGGAATCATATGTGCAGGAAGTTCCCGGCGTAATGCTTCTTTCAAGTTCAAAATATCAATTGATTTCTGATCATCAGCCGTGAGATAGGCAATTAATCTGGATTGATTGTTGGCATCTTTAATCAACATGACGACCGCTTCTCGTACATCTTGCTGATCGACAATCGCCGCTTCAATCTCGCCGGGCTCGATTCGGAATCCATTGAGTTTGATCTGGTTATCCATCCTGCCCAGAAATACGAGTGACCCATCAGCGAGATAACGAACGCGATCCCCGGTTTTGTAGAGCCGATCTCCCGGCGTACCCATTTGCGAGCCGAATGGATTGGGTACGAAAACAGCTGCGGTTTGGCCTGGACGGTCAAGGTAACCACGTGCGACACCCGCACCGCCAATATATAGTTCGCCATCGACTCCCGGCGGAACTTGATTCATATGTGAATCAAGAACATAAAGTTGAGTGCCTTGAATGGGTTTGCCAATAGGAACGGAACCTGTCAGACGATCTCTGGCCGTGAAAGTGCAACATCCCACAACGGTTTCTGTCGGTCCATATTCATTAATGCCAAGCGTTTGAGTATGGTCGAACCATGGATCAAGAGATGCGCCGGATAGGGCTTCACCACCCAGAATGAGATATTTAGCCAGTTCAGGATCAGCCTCGGGATTTTGGGCCCTTAATGTGTTGAGCGCTTCAAGATGAGCGGGTGTCAGTTTGATGAAGCTATATTTATAGAGTGAATTGGTCAACGCTTGAATCGCCTCGAGTTCCGCGCCTTCAGGAAGAAGAACGACCTGATTGCCAGCTAGAAGAGGAACGAAAATACTAGTGATTGTGGCATCGAACCCAATCGATCCAAGCACGGGTGAACCATCACCTGATTTGGCCTCGTATTCTTGAACAGCCCAAGTGAGGTAATTCATAAAGCCTTCGTGGGTAATCATGGCACCCTTCGGTGTACCAGTCGAACCCGAGGTGTAAATCACGTAAGCGAGGTTTGCAGGTACTGCGAGGTTATCAAGATTGTCCTCGGCCTCGACTAGGGTTTTTGCCTGCTCTTTCTCAATGTCAAAAGTGGCAATGGCGGTTGTGCCGATTTGATTCAGAGAGTCTTTGTTGCCGATCAGTAGCGAAACTTGTGCGTCTCGCACCAGAAAATCCAGCCTTGCCGAAGGGTAGGATGGATCCATCGGCACATAAGCAGCACCAGCCTTTAGGATGGCCAGCATCGAAATGACCATGTCATTTGAGCGAGGCAAACAGACTCCGACCCGGTCTTCAGGCCGAATACCCATTTCGCGAAGCCTTCTGGCCAGTTGATTTGCGCGACGATTCAGTTGATCGTAGGTAAGTGTGTTGCCCTTCTGGTTGTATTCGATCAGTGCCGGCCGATCAGGTTGAAGTCGTACCTGGTCTTCAAATGCACTGTGAAAGCATGTGGGTGAAAGTGCAGCGGACCCGGCGCTCCAATTCTTAAGTTGTCGTTCACTTTCAGCTTGATTGACTAATGGAAGTCGAATGACATTGGCGTGGATGTCAGTGCAGATCGCATCAAGAATACTTTCATAGCTATCCAGCACCTTATGCATGCGATCCTGATCGAATAGATCCGTGTTGTAGTCGCACTCAAGAATGATTTCATTGCCAAGAAGATTGACTGTGAAAGTCAGCTCAACGCGCGTATACGTAATAGGTTGCTGATAAGGGGAGACCAGCAAATCTGCGACCGGTTGAGCTTGCGGAAGCCTTTCCAGATTGAATATGGTTGACACTAGCGGTGATCTACCAGGGTCTCTCTGAACAACAATTTTGTCGATCAATCGTGAAAAAGGGTAGTCCTGATGCGAATACGCATTTAATAACGTGTTTTTAATTTGCGAAAGATGATCGGCAAAGGAACCATCATGAATTGTGCTGATGACGGGCAATAGATGAATGCCATAACCGACAAGTCCCTGAGCACCATCAATTCCACGGCCAGAGTAGGGTGCGCCGATTACTAGGCGTTCTTGTCCGCTTATTCTGTGCAGTAAAGCAGAATATGCCGCAAAGAGCAGCATGAACATCGTTGACCCTTGCTCTTTTGCAGTGTTCCTTAGTCTTTGCGCAAGATTTTGCGGCATGACCTTTCTAATGCGGTTTCCTCGATATGTTTTGATTTCCGGCCTTGTCCGGTCAGTGGGCAACTCTAGCGCGGGAATAGACGTTTCGAATTGCTTGAGCCAGTAGGCTTCATGAGCAAGCATTGATGGCGAGTTCTTATGTTGCGCATGCCATCTGATGAAGTCTCTATATTGAACCACCGGCGGTAATTTATCCTGACGGCCGGTTTTCGCTGCCTCGTATAGCCTACAAATTTCCTGAATGACTGTTCCCATGGACGGGCCGTCACTAATGATATGGTGGCCGTAAACGAAGAGGATGTGTCGTTGAGGGGCGATTTTGAGAAGTGTTGGTTCAAATAATGCATCAAACGCCAAGTCGCGGGTGATAGACGACTGCTTGACCATCCACTGCTGGGCGGCATCTTCAGGATTGTCTTCACGAGTCAAATCGATGCATTCAAGCCCTATTTCGAACGCGGGCATGACGGTTTGAGACTGCCCATCATCTGCGATGCGGGTTCGCAACGACTCATGACGATCAATGACTTGCTGCACAGCGGCTTTAAGCAGGGATTGATTCAGGTCCCCTTCGATCACAATACAGCCAGGATCGTTATATGCGCGATTTCCATCGGCATGCAATTTTGCGATCAACCAAAGTTGTTGCTGAGCTTCACTAAGAGGGAAAGAATCTGAACTGACTTGTTTTGTCAGAAACGAGTCCTTGAATGCCTTGATTTGAGGAAGATTTTGAATAACCAGATGAGCGTCAATGCCAAAATCGACGAAACAGGAAATTTCAGTGACACCCATTGCAATCAAGCGTTCGACAATTGGACGGCAATGGTCCGGCGAACCGATCAGTGCGCGCGTGGCAATGTATCTTTCATACGCCTTGCCGATAATAAATGCTTTATCTTCTTCACTCGCCCGATCGATATCACGCAAATGAGGCGGCATGCTCTCTGCCATTTTCTGAAACAAGGATAGACTTGAAAGCAAGTAGGCACTCATAGGTTTTCTAGCTTGCTCAACCGCCGTTTCATTGTCTTCACAAATGTATGTGTGCAACAAGATGGCAACGCTGGCGACATCAGGCGAGTGACCGTGATCTTTCAGCGCCTGGCGATAGATCGCAATGTTTTGTTCCAACTCTTCGAGTGATTGACCAAGAAGATTCGTCAAAATGCCCAATCCCATTTCACCCGCTTTGCGATAGGTGTCGGGATTTGCAACAACCGTTAGCCAGGCCGGCAAATGATTCTGTTTTGGACGAGGGAAAATATTGAGCGGTATCTGTTTATTATTGCCGGCTCTGAATGCAACGCTTTCTCCGCGCCAAAGTCGCTTGACTTTATCAATGCCGTCAAACGTGATTTCGCGATTGTTATTGAAGTTATCCGGCGCAAGCGCAAAATCATTCGGGTGCCAACCGGCAGCAAAGCTCACGCCGGCCCGACCGTTTGATAAATTATCCACGACAGACCATTCCTCAGCGACGCGAAGTGGATGATGTAACGGCATCACTACACTTCCTGCCCTCAACTGGATATTTTCGGTTTCGCGAGCGAGCGCGGCAGCAAGGACTGCAGGATTTGGTGAAAAACCGCCAAACTTATCAAAGTGACGTTCCGGCAACCAGATTGCGTTAAAGCCATTTTTATCTGCATACAAGCTGCCCTGCATGAGCAAGTCATACTTGTCTTGCGAAAAAGCAGCATCGTAATTGCCGAAAAAATAAATGCCGAATTGGAGTGCAACCGGCTTGTTTGAAAATACACGCGCGGGTAAGGAAGTCATTGCCGACTTGGCAGCAACTGCGACGCTTTTGTTGGAACCAGCCGGACTGACCGTTGTGGTTGTATTGTTATTGCTTACGTGACTTGGATGAGTAGATTTATTGCCGCGCGCAGGCAAGAAACCGCCTTCCCTCATTTCTTCAATGGTTTCTTTGATTGCCTGGACAACGAAGTCGATATCTGCGTCCGTATGTGCCGTGGAAAGGAAGCATGCGCGCCATTCCCAAATATAGACACCCTTCAACAGAAGGTGATAGAAAAAGAGTTCAATATTTCCGGAAAATTTGAAGCCAAATGTGGAAGCGAAATAAACGACTCGAATGCTGAGGCCTTCTTCTTCGAAGTAGTCATTCATTCTTTTGGCGAATGCCGCAGTTCTTGCATTCAGATTTGCTTGAAGAGCTGGTCCTTGTGCTTTCATGTGGCGCAAGGTTGCAAGGCAGGCCGCCATCGAGAATGGATGCTGGCAAAAAGTTCCGCCAAAATACGTGCGTTTAGCGGAAGGATACGAGGCATCACCGTATTGCCACATTCCTCCATCAATTCCGTCGAGATACCTGGCGCTGCCGGCCACTGCACCAACAGGTGTGCCGCCGCCGACGATTTTTCCGTAGGTGGCAATGTCGGCTTTAATGTCCCATAATCCCTGAACGCCCGCAGGATGGGCACGGAAACCACTCACCATTTCATCGAAAATCAGTGCGACATCTGTTTGCTCTGTGATTTTGCGCAATTCACGTAAAAATTCAACGGGTTGCAAATCCAGTCTTCGGCTTTGAACTGGTTCAACCAGAACAGCTGCAAGTTCATGAGCATGATTGCGAATTGTGTTGAGTGCTTCCGGATCGCCATAATCCAGAACGATGACATCTTTGGCGACATTGGCAGGTACGCCGGGTGCAATTGGTTCGGATATCAGCTCGCCCTGGGCTCCGCGCGTTGTTTTCGCCAACGTGCCATCGGAATGGCCATTGTAGGCACGATCAAAAATGACGATTTTGTCTCGGCCTGTGGCGGCGCGAGCCAATCGAAGGGCAATCATGATGGCCTCGGTACCGGAATTGGTAAAGGCAACACGTTCGTGGCCCGTCATCTCGGTGAATAGTTTCGAGATTTCAAGCATATGTTCGGAACGGGGGCCAAGCTGAAACCCCTGGTTGATTTCAGCTTCCAGAACGCCTTTCATATGTTCGGGGCGACTGCCGAACAATAAAACACCAAAGCCCATCGTCAGGTCAACGTATTCATTACCATCGATGTCACGAAGACGCGAGCCGGTTGATTCCACACCGGTAATGGGATACAGAATTTCTTTTGTCGAAAAGCGGAATCCTATGCTGGCCCGGCTGTCGGCCAAAGTTGGACGACACGCTTGTGCCAACTCTTTGGATTTGGCAGTACGTGCTTGAAATCTCTCGATTAAATTCGCTAGATGCTTGCTTTGCTGTTCAGATAGGCCACTATTTGCATTGGGATTGATGGGGGCATTTAATGCGCGTAATGGAGAGGAGCGGTCCTCTTGTTCGGGTGGTTTTGGTGCGATCGGGCTTTGACGCGGGGAGGGCGAAATATTACTCTCGACCGGCGGGGATGGTTGAACCGGTATGTGTTGAGTGACCTGAGCACCACTGAGCATAGCCAGTTGCTGGGCCATGAGTTGAGTCTGAGCAAAGATGAGTTGACCGATGGCATCCATTTGTTCCGGATCAGACGATATACCGGTCGGTATGACCGGCAGCTGTATCGGTGCGGTCGGTGGTATAGAGTTGGCTGGAGCCGAAAGTGTGGCTGTATTAGTTAAAACTACCGGTGCGGGTATTGGTGTGGTGGTTTGTGTTTCCGAGTGGTTTACGGAGCCATCCAATAATGCGTTCGATCTGGATTCAAGATAGGTTGCAATGGCATCCAGACTGGTGATTTCTTCGAAAAATTGTCGTATTTCAATTTTGACGCCGAAATGATCTTCGATCACGCTTACGCCAGAAACAAGAACGAGCGAGTCCGCACCCATTTCGACTAATTGAGCATGCACGTCAATCTCTTCTACGGAAATACGTAAAAGCGATGAGAATAATTCGCACAATTTATTGAGTACTTGTTGATGACGCGTCATGCTTTCATCCTGCTTATTAAGTTGAATATTGTGTGGAATGATTGGATTGAAAATTGGTTCGGACTTTTTTTGCTTTTAGATGTGATTCATCAATCCAATATCGCTTGCGATCAAATGCGTAAGTCGGTAAATCTACTTTCCGATGCTTGTATGGAGCATCAAAAGCGTTCCAGTCGATCTGAATGCCGTGCATATAAAGTTGTGCGACCGTGCTGGTCAATACTTCCCAAGGAGGAGAATTTCTATGCAAACTACTGCACAAGGTCAGATCATTCGTCATTGACGAATGAGAACGTATGTATTCGCTGATGGACTGATCAGGACCGATTTCAAGAAAGGTGCGAACCGATAAGTCGGTTAATCGATTGATGTTTTCGATCAGATTGGCATGCTTGCCAATATGCTGCATCCAATAGGTCGATTGGGTAAATTCCTGTTCGGAGTTGTCTGCAGAGGAGCCCGAAATGAAAGGAATCGATGGCGACGAAAACCTGATGCTATTCAAAAAGGTTTCGAGTTCTGCCATGACTACATGGTCGGGTGGATTCTGCAAGACTTTCGCCCGTGCTGCAAGCATGAGCAATCCGTCTTCTAAAGAAAAGATCTCTGCAATACATGCCGCTACATATTCACCGATGTCATTGCCGGCAACGTAGTCCGGACGAACGCCCCAGGAAAGCCAGGTTTTAGCCAGTGAATATTCCAACGCGAATATTGCTGGATGGGCAAATTGAGTCTCCAGAAGATGGTTTTTATCCGGATCAAATAGAATCTCAATCAAAGACAGTGGGAGGGTACGATCAAGAATGACCGCGCATTGATCAATCGTTTGTTTGAATATTGGCAGTGATTGATAAAGCTCTAGCCCCATTCCGGGGTATTCCGAACCTTGGCCTGAGAATAGCCACGCCGTCTTTGTTTGTCCGGTTACTTTTGATACGGACTTGAGATTATTGAGTTTTTTAACCATTGCATTTGAATTTGCGCCGTTTACGGCAAACCGAAATTCAAATTGGGATCTTGTCGTATTGGATGAGAAGCAGACGTCAGCCAATTCGGATGATGAAGTATTTTTTATTCGATGCGCGTAACGATGCGCAAGCTCGATAAGACTTTGTTCGGAGCGCGCTGAAAGTGTCAGCACATGCATCGGGCGTTCAGGTTTTTCAATCACCTCAACTGGCGTGACATCATTGCCGGATATCACAATATGAGCATTGGTTCCACCAAATCCGAAAGAGCTTAACCCCGCATATCGAGATGCATTTGGATTGCTTTTGAGCGGCCAGTCTGTATGCGTGGCAACAACTTTCATGGGCAGATTGTCCCAGTCCAGTTGCGTATTGGGTGTATTGAAATGTAGGTTGGCAGGGATTTTTTGATGCTGGAGAGATAGAACGATTTTGATCAATCCTCCCAAGCCTGCTACGGATTCCATATGACCAATATTTGATTTGGAGGATCCTACATTCAGAACAGATTGACTCCTGTTGTGCATCACATTGCCGATGGCCTCAAGTTCGATGGGATCACCAAGCAATGTGCCAATGCCATGCGCTTCTATATAGTCTAACTGCGAGGATTCAATACCCGCATCGTTCAATGCAGCATGAATGACGGCTTGTTGTGATTGGCCATTTGGTGCGTCAACCTCATCCGTTTTTCCATCCTGGTTGATTGCGGTGCCGCAAACATAGGCCAAGATATTGTCACCATCGCGCTTCGCGTCGGATTCCCGTTTCAAAATAATGACGGCGCAACCTTCACTTCTCACATATCCATTTGCATCAGCAGAAAATACCCTGCAAGCACCATCGGGTGATATGGTATTCGGCTTTGAATGGGCGATAAGCTTGTCCGGATCGATAATTAAATTGACTCCTCCAACCATAGCCATGTCCGACTCTAGAGCATGCAAGCTTCTAGTCGCCAGATGTAATGCCACGAGTGAGGATGAGCAAGCCGTATCCAATGCGAGTGAAGGGCCGGTGAATCCGAAGGTGCGTGAGATTATTCCGGCGGTGGCGTTGGAACTGCCGATGTATACGGCTGTCCGGGTGGATTTCAAATGCTCAGGAATGAGTCTTGCATGCTCAAGAGCTTCCCAGCCTAGTTCAAGCAAAAGTCGCTGTTGCGGATCAAGGCTTTTCGCTTCATCGGGTGAAATCCCAAAAAATGCCGCATCGAATTGGTCTATGGATGTGTTGAGAAAGCCGCCTTTGGCTGAATGCAATTTTTCGGTGCCATGATCATCGGAGGAAAACAATGAATTTTTATTCCGCCGGTCGAAAGGGAATTCACTGATGGCATCTTTGCCGGACTCGAGCAATGACCAGTATTCTTCAATGCTATTCGCTCCACCTGGAAATCGACATGCCATGCCGATTATGGCAATGCGTTCTTTTTTCTTCAGGGCGGCATTCTCTTGCAGCAACTGACGAATAGTGTCCCCCGCCTTTCGCAGTGCTTGCTTGAGCGCAATCTCTTTATCAGATTGGGACTCGGAAGAAAAAAGGTCCTGATCAGGCATGAATGTTGGCTAATTCATTCTCGGTTGCAGGCAAGATGACTTTTTTCAAAATCTGAATCAGCTCGTCCTGATGGGTGCGAAGGAAAAAATGCCCTGCTGAAAGTACATGCAGTTTTGCCACGTCAGCAGTATGTTGGCTCCAGGGCTCAACGACATCGGGAGACGCTTCGATATCATCGTTGCCGGCGAGAAGATGCAACGGACACTGTAATACTGTGCCGGATTGAAACTGATAAGTGTCGCAAAGTGTGAAGTCAGCCTTTAGCGTTGGCATCAAGAAAGCCAGCAATTCCTTGCTATCAAGCACCTCCTGGGGAAAACCGCCAAACCGTTTCAGGCGATCAATGAACTGATCGTCAGGCAGGGCATAAAGCGCTTCGCGCTTTCTGGGCAGATGGGCGGCGCGGTGGGCAGCTAAAAAGATGCCTTGAGGCATGTCCATGCCATTTTCCTGCAGGGCGCGAGCAAGTTCGAACGCAAGAAGCGCTCCCATACTGTGGCCATAAATGAAAAATGGTTTATTCGAGTAAAGCTGAATTTGATTGGCGAGCGATTGTGCCATCGCTTGAGCCTGTTTGATCGGTGTCTCGCTGAAACGATTTTCACGCCCCGGGAGCTGAATAGGGCAGACTTCGATCTCGCTGCCAAGTAACTTTCCCCAAGGGCGATATATTGAGGCGCCGCCTCCAGCAAAAGGCAAGCAAAATAGCCTGACTTGAGCATTGGGTTCGGGATGCGGGCAGGTGATCCAATTATTGAATTTAGTCATGTGTACTATCCAAGCAGTTTATCTAGTTCATCAAGCAAGGATTGCGCACTTTGAACCGTATCCTGTGGTTGATTCAATGAGGTTTTTTCGGATTCGGCCTTTACATCCTCAATCATGCCGGCGAGAGCCTCGCTCATGGCATTCACTGTAGGGGCATTGAATATCAAACTGACAGGCAAGCGCTGTTCAAGTCGCCTGCCAATCGCGTTTGTCAGTTGAACGGCCATTAAGGAGTCAAAGCCCTGATCAGTCATAGGGACCTCAAGAGGAATGTCCGTATGCGCATCCACACCGAGAATATCCTGAACGATCTCGATCACAATTTGCTTGATCAGATCCGTCTTTTGCGTGCGATCGGATTCGTGCAGTTTTTTGATGAAGTCCGATTGATTGCCCGACTGTTTGCGTCGATTTGTCTGATCTGTAGAAGAAGTGAGAGAAGAGAGATATTTGGCGCAAGACGCTGCGAATTGAACATATTTTTGCCAAACGCAATCAATCACTCCAATGTTGGAATTTTGATTATTCAGACACAGGGAAAGCGCGGCCAGTCCCGTATCGGGAGTAATAGCGGTGAATCCCAGACTGGACAGATGTCGCGTAATTTGCTGATCCGATTGAGCCATCCCGACTTCGGCCCAAGGTCCCCAATGGATGCTGATGGCTTTTTGGCCAAGGATTTTTCGATATGTTGCAAGCGCATCCATGAACATATTTGCCGCGGCATAATTGGCCTGTCCCTGATTGCCTAGCAAAGAGGCCGCCGACGAAAATAGCACAAAGAAATCCAGCGCAAGCCTATCGGTCAGTTGGTGCAGATTCCAGCTGCCATCAATCTTGGCCGAATACACATTGGTGAAGTTTTTCCAGGTTTGATCAATTAGCAAGTGATCATCCAGGACGCCCGCGCAATGCAATACCCCTTTCAATGGAGGCATATCTTTTTCGATGGTCGAGAGGCATTCCTCCAATTGTGATTTGTTGGCAATGTCAACAACCATGTGCCGAATTTCGACATTCAGTGTTTTCAGTGTACCAATGGTTTCCATCACCTGAGGAGAGGGTGCACTGCGACTGAGCAAGGCAATATGCCGTGCGCCTTGAACAATGAGCCATGCTGCTGTCAGTAAACCGAGGCCTCCTGTGCCACCGGTAATCAAGTATGTACTTTCGTCGTTAATAGCGACCGGTTCAGCAGCGAGTGATTTTGCGGGTTTCAGGCGAGCGCCGAATCGATGACCATGTCGAATCGCAATCCGGTATTCATCGTCCTTGATGTTGAGCGAATCGAACAATTCTTTCGTTTCGCTAATTTCCCCGGATTGCGCAAGATCGATGCAAGTTGCGTTAAGTTCGGGATGCTCTAAATTGATCGTTAATCCGATTCCCCACGCAGTGGCTTGTTGAATATTAGGCAAATGCGTGTCGTCATGTAGTACGTGAACGCCGCGCGTAATAATCGCCATACGATTCTTAATCGTCCATTCGCCTTTCAGGCAGGCTTGAATCAAGCCGAGAAGGGATGCGCTCGAATGGGCTTGATGCATGGATGATTCATCATCCATGTTCTTTTCATCAAGCGCACAGAGATGAATGATTCCTTGTAATGTATCGGCTCCATCGGTGGCAAGCTTGACGAAATCGATTAGGTGTTGCGTGTCGGAGATGTCGTTGAGCGAAATTGCAAGTTGATCAGCACCAAGCCTTGAAGTGCTTTCGCCAATGCGAACCAACAAACAAGTTTGTCCTTGGTGCTTGATGTGATCGACAAGATTGGATCCTGTTTCGCCCTGGTCTGTAAAAATGAGCCATGGAGCAGGGTTTGATTCTTTCGCTGCCAACTCTACTACAGGTAATTCAATCCAATTCTCTTCGTAGAGCAGCTTTGAAATATTGCCGGATCGATCGGAATTGAATTTGGATACATCGGCTCGTCGAGCTTGTAGTCCTTGCAATTCAATGATCGCATTGCCTTTTGTGTCGCAGAAAGTGACGTCGGCAATAGCATGCTCATCACTGCTGTCATCGCGCAATTTCATGTAAACGGCAGCCGGCGTATTTTCACTTCTGACGACTTGTCTCGCAGTTTCAATTGCAAACGGTAGCCAGACTTCATCCGCTTTATGCATATCCATCGCAAGCAGCAGAGAAAATCCAGCATCCAGCAGGCCAGGGTGCAATTGATCTGCGCGCAACCCGCTTCGCGACACCGGCTCACCTAACATTCCGAGCGCTTCTTTGTCGCCACGCATGATGGATGTGATCCATCTATAGCTGGGCCCCAGGTTGATCTTTCTTGTGGCCAGCATTGAAAAGAACTCGTCAACGTTAATCTTTTGTTGACAGCGTTTTTCGATCGCGCTCAGATCGATCGGATTGCTTGAGCTTTCTTTGAACGGCACAAAATCGGCTTGAGCGTGTTGTGATGTCCAGACGTCGTTCTGGGACTCGTCGGCATTAAAGCTAATGATTTGCGCTGATTGCCCCGCGTCGCCATTTTGTTCAACGATGAGCTGCACCGTTCTTGTTTGATCCCCGTCAATGATCAATGGCGCAGGAAAATGAATGTTCGAGACACTCATCGGCTGCGACTTGAAAAGCTGAGCGACCGCATCAAGCATCATTGCAACATGACATGCCCCAGATGCCACTGTGGTTGATGCAATGAGATGATCATTCAGAAACGGGAATGCTTCAGTATTGAATTGATTTTCGAATATCGAGGCAGTTAATCCGGGTAGTCGCAGCTTCTTTCCCAGTAACATATCCGAACCCATTGGAAGCATGGCTTGGACAGATGCCTGTTTCGGCGCTTTCATCCAATAGGGTTTGTGCTGAAACGGATAGGTTGGAAGTGCCACTTTTCGCCGTTGATATCCGTGATCAAGTCCTTTCAGATTTGGATTGATACGGACTGCAACTTTAGCCATGCTTTGTAGCGCAGTGAGCCAATTGTTCTGTGCGGGCTTGATACTGGTCAACCAGAGGTGCTCGCCCGTCACGCATTGTGATCCGAGGCCGATCAGCGTGGGACGAGGGCCGATCTCAATAAAGATATTGCATCCCTGTTCGGCCATGTTTTCAATGCCACTGCGGAATTTGACGGACTGACGAATATGTTGCCGCCAATATTGAGGCATTGTGATTTCGTCGGAGGCGACAGTGCCTGTCAAATTTGAAACCAGCTTGATATTTGGAAGCCGATATGTGATGGTCTGCGCCACACGCTCGAAATCATCGAGCATCGGTTCCATCAGGCTGGAATGGAATGCATGAGATGTATTGAGCTTTTGTGTGCGAATGCCTTGCGCAGTCAATTGCTTAATTAATGCACTGATTGCGCCGGTTTCACCTGAAACGACCACACTTTCGGGGCCATTATCTGCAGCGATGGAAATTTCTTTCGTTAAATTACCGGTAGTCAATAATGAACGAACGACAGCGACTGGTGCCGAGACTGCCCACATTTCTCCGGTTTGTTCCAATGACTGCATCAGGGTTGCCCTAGCTGCCACGAGTTTTATCGCCTCTTCAAGGCTAAATACACCGGCAATACATGCAGCCGCGTATTCCCCCAGACTGTGCCCCATGACATAGTCAGGATTCACTCCCCAAGATTGCCACAGTTTGGCCAAGGCATATTCGATCGTAAATAATGCCGGCTGAGCCAGACCCGTCTGATGAATCAGTGCTGATTGCTCATCTGTCGGATAAATAATATCGATCAAATTCGATCCGATTAAAGACTCGAACAAAGACGCGCAATCATCAACATGCTGTTTAAAAACCGTTTGAGATTGGTAGAGATCGCGTCCCATGTTGATGTATTGCGATCCTTGTCCAGTAAACAAAAATCCGACCTGATGTCGAGCCTTGCTTGCTGAATAAACCTCGATAGAGCCTGATGTTGAGCCATCACTTTCAATCAATCGCAGCTGAGCAATCATTTCTGCCGCGGTGGCACCGGTCAATGCGACTCGATAATCAAAAGTTTTGCGACCGGTATTAGCGGTATGACAAGCATTGGCCAGATCAATGTCCGGGTGCGCTTCAAAATGTCTAGCGTAGCGTCCGGCCAGTTGCTTGAGTGCGGGCTCAGTCCTCGCGCTCAAAAAAAGCATGTGCAGAGGACGTTCCTGTGGGTTAATCAAGGGAGGAAGTTCTGGAGCTTCTTCAAGAATGGCATGGGCATTCGTTCCCCCTATACCTAACGAGTTTACGCCAGCTCGACGAGGATGGTTGCCCTTTTTCCACTCGATTGCTTCCGTATTGATAAAAAACGGACTTTGATCAATGTGCAATCCGGGATTGGGGGTATTGAAGTTCAACAGCGGCGGAATAACTTTGTGATGCAAAGTCAATGCGGTCTTGATGAAGCCCGCTGTACCGGAGGTGATTTGTAAATGCCCGACGTTCGTTTTGACCGAGCCCAGTGCGCAAAATTGGGTTTCTTGAGTTTGCGTGCGGAACACTTGTGTTAAGCCATCAAGCTCGATCGGATCGCCGATTTCCGTGCCGGTGCCGTGTGCCTCCACAAAACCGATGGTGTCAGGATCAATGCCTGCAACCGAAATAGCCTCGGCCACGGCAATTGCCTGACCATCAGAACTCGGTGCCATGTATCCGACTTTCATGCCCGCATCATTATTCACTGCGGAGCCTTTAACAATTGCATAGATGTGATCGCCATCACGAATGGCATCATCGAGCCGCTTCAGTAATACGGCTCCCACGCCGCTGCCGAAAATAGTCCCACGGGCCTGGGCATCAAATGATCTGACGTGACCGTCTGGCGAAACAATCAATCCGGGCTGATAGAGATGTCCCGCGTGTTCAGGTGACTGAATAGAGGCGCCACCGGTCAGGAATAAATCTGTTTCGCCCGAAAGCAGCGACTGACATGCCATGTGGACAGTGACAAGGCCAGTGGAACAGGCCGTTTGAACGTTGACGCTTGGACCGGAAAGATTCAGCTTGTAAGAGACTCGGGTTGTCAGATAGTCTTTGTCATTTGCAACCATCATCATGAACCCGCCCATTGAATCGAGCGTTGCGACATTAAAGTCGTCTTGCGGGTCAAGATCCTTTTTGTTGGGAAGGATATTGTTCATCAGATAGGTGTTCATGGCGGCGCCTGCGTATACGCCAGTTACTCCCGGGTAGGTCGTTGGATCGTATCCGGCATTCTCGAACGCTTCCCATGCACACTCCAGAAACTGACGATGCTGGGGATCCATGAGCTCAGCGTCACGCGCCGAATAACCGAAGAACTCCGCATCGAAACCTCGTGCGTCATTGAGCAATGGACTTGCTTTTACATAGTCCGGCTTTTCAACTAATGATTTGCTAAAGCCATTGTTGATCAGATCCTTTTCGTCAAAAAAGGTGATGGATTCAACCCCATCAACAAGGTTTTTCCAGAAGGCGTCAATATCGTCCGCACCGGGAAATCTGCAAGACATGCCAATGACTGCGACGTCAGTGGAGCGGCCTGAAGCGTGCGATTGATTGCGAGCTTGTGCACGCGCTTGGCCTTGTGTGAACGGCGATGCCTGGGATTTGTCGCCTGCGATTTTTTTGGCAAGCGATTCGACAGTTGGCGAAGTAAACAAATCGACCAGTGTCAGATCGGATCCAAACGCTTCCATCAGTCTTTCGTGCGCTTGAACCAGCGACAGAGAGTCTCCCCCTAGTTCGAAAAAATTGTCCTTGAGATCTATAAATTCGAGATCAAGGACATCGCGCCAAATGGCTGCAATTTGTTGTTCGATTTCGGATGATGGGCTGGATGCGGACTGAACTTGCCGAGACGCTGCTTCGTTTTGGCGCAATTGTTCAATTCGAGTAATGATGTCGTTGTACTCACCCTTTTGAAACATCTGAATGAGACGTTTATGCTGGATTTTTCCAATTTCTGTTTTTGGAATGGACTGTCGATCCAGGGGGATCAGATAGTCGGCCTTGATGCCTACTGTTTGGGTCAACGTGGATTGAATACGCTTTAGCAGATCCAATAACGCTTGATCCTCTTTGATTTCCGAATGGAAAAAAAGAACAAGGCTTAATTTGTCGGATCCGGGCGCAAAGGCAGCGCAAGCTGCAGTAAAAGACGGTGAAAGATCCGTGATCTGTTCCGCCGCAGCTTCAATTTCTGAGTTTGAGAGGTTGGCGCCATTCACAATAATGCCTAGACCTGCTCGGCCTAATAGGACCAGCTCACCTTGAGTAATAAAAGCGGCATCGCCTGTATCAAACCATCCGTCCCCCACAAATGCTTCATTTGCGACCGGATTGCGGTAGTAGCCCGGCATGAGAGCCGCGCCTTTAATTTGAAATCGCCCAACTGTTTCTTCAGGAACGAGCTGATTCTGCTCATCCACGATTCTGATGGAAACGCCGGCAATGACGGGGCCTAGTTTTGCAAATGAAATGCAGGTGGGATCGTCTGGACTGACATGATGTATCTTTCCAGTCATGTGGTTTCGATCGATATGGGCAAAGCCGATCGATTTGCCTGGTTCAGGCAAGTGATAAGTAATGCCTGAACATACTTCAGCCATGCCGAAGGCCGATATCAGCGCTTCCGGTCGCATGTTATGAGGGCGCAAGGCCTCAAGAAATTCGTGTGTTGTCGATTGAGCAATCAGTTCGGCGGCACTTAACAGCCCTTTTAGGCTGGATAGGTTAAATGGCCGACCTGTGTATGTCTTCATTGCCTTGCTTACAAGGGCAAATGCAAAATTTGGCGCCCAACTGTGGGTGACTTGATGCTCTTCGATCAGTTCCATCCAGCGCAGAGGATGGGGCAGGATGTATTCTTTTTGTGCGTAAACAAGCTTGCTGCCTTCAATCACAGGGCTGATGTGATAAGCCGAGATGTTCCCGATATGGTCGAATGGCAACCAACTCAGAATCACATCTTCTTGACTGTTACGACAAAGCAAGTTGGTGCCGATTCCTCGGGACAACATGTTTTTATGCGTAAGCGGCACGATTTTGGACAGTCCGGTGCTACCTGAGGACAAGGTGTAAAAGGCGACATCATCCGGTTCGGCTTGGTGGATTCGTTTACACGCCTGATGTTCTTTCAGATTCTCGATCGAGATCAGTCGGCATTGTTCAAACGCCGGAATGGCGGACGAGTTTTTGATTGTTGATAGTTGTGCTTCGACCGTGCAAATCACGGGGCGATCCAGCGTGTTCCAGATATGCTCAAGCTGCTCTGTCGGTCGGCTCTGAATGTCATAACTGACCGGCATTGGAACGATAATAGGTTCGACGCCGGCAAATAGTGCGCCCCAATACGCAGGAAGAATATCCTCGGACTGAATCAGCTGAAGCAAGATTTTGTCTTTCGGCTTTAAGCCCAGGGTTGTAAAACCCGTCGCAATTTTCTTTGCCTGATTGATCAACCATTCATAATTCTGGTCAACTTGTTTTCCCTGGCTATCGATAAAAACGATGGCTGTCTTTGGGTTTGCTTTGAGTAAAGCATTTGGAAGATTTCCAAGTTCGGCTACACGGTCGGGAAGGTTTTGTCCGTGCTGGATGGCAAGTGTTTGATTCATGAATGATGATCAATATGTGGCAAAACAGGGATAGCCCAATGTAGCACTTGGATAGCGTATTTTTTCTGTAATACATAAAAAAATATGCTAATTGGTGTACGGGATTGGTATTTTTACGAAATGTGTTGGGGGTGTGTCAATAAATTCTTAATGACAAAAGCAAAAGCGCACCAAATTGGTGCGCTTTTGCTTCAAAAGTCGACTCGAACTATTGATCAGTCGACGTAGTTAACATAAAAATTATTTAGTTCGTCAACCAGAGATGTTGCCCTAAAGTTATCTTCTATTTTGGTTCTGACCGTAATCGTCTTATTGAGAAGAATGCTTTCATATTTCCAATTTGGCGGTAGATTCAAGGTATTTCCGAGTTCAACGAGTCTGTCGCGCGTCAGCCATCCGGCTACCTCGTTGGTGTAGCTGTGCATCAGATATTGTTCCCCGGTGGGGGAAACCAACCTATGCACTAAGTCACCGATGTTCCAGATGTAGTACATGTCGGTGTTGATGGTAAAAGGGGTATAGGTCGCTGACATCGCCGCTTTTACGTTGGGAACTTTGCCTCGCAGCACGTCGATCAAACTTAGGCGGATATAGGCAACTTCACTAAATTTCAGATTGCCTAATTCGTAGTAAGGATTTGAAATTGAAGATAAATTGACCGACATGAGTAGGTAATGGTATCCACCTCGGGTAATCACGCTGGCATTATGTACGGTTTTAATCTGAGCAAAATAGGACGCAATCGTCATTTTTGTGTAGCTTGCGACATCGCAACTTGGCTCAACTTTAAAAGTCGAGTAGATACGGATCAAATATTGCAGTCTTAACAAGTCGAGTTCGCCCGTGTATATCTGACAGATAGCAGCATTCGGATCGACTCGATAATCAGAGTGAGGAGGTTCCTTCTTATTGGTTGTTGCCGTTGGCTGCTGTGGAGTGTTGGTCGCTGCGGGAGGTGCTGAATTGGATGCAAACGAATTATTAGTCGTCAAAATCGTCAAGCATAGCAATGTGCAAGAGAGTAGCTTTTTCATTATTTAGACTAAATAATTTTTAACTTAATTGTGGATGAAGTACTGAAATTTAATTTTAGATAGCCTTATTATCATTCAAATTTAGTTCAGATAAGTAGATTTAACGTTATTAGAGGTTTGGATGAATGAAAATAGGAGAATGCAAGTTATAAACGTCACAGTAGAGTATTCTAAGCCGATTGGCGAATGCCAATTGAAATAATTTAATGCTAAACCGTTCAAGTTGGTGAATCGTATTACGAATAGATGGTAATAGGAAATTAATGAGAAATCTAAAGTTATTTCTAATTGCACTTACGATGCTTGGGGCACTCGCACAGGTGAATGCGCATGCACAAACTTGTGAAAAGTTGATTGTGACAGGTCCTCCCAACTCGCCACCGTCATCATGGCTGATGAACGGAAAGATGGTTGGTGCGTCTGTAGATTTGGTGACGCGGGTAGCAAATGGCGCTGGAGTGAAAAAGGTCGAAACAAAAATATATCCGACCTGGAATGACGCTCTGGAAGCAACTTATCGCGGCGAAACGGATTTAATTTTTTCGGCGGCCTGGTCAATTGATCGGGCACGATATCTCAACTATATACAACCGCCTTACGCATCACAGTTTTTGTACGTCGTCGTTAGAAAGGGTCATACATTTCCACTTCTGAAATATGAAGATTTGGCAAGTAAAAAGGGTGCTGCGGTCAAGGGCGAAGCATATGGCGACAGCAAGTTTGGCCAATATGTCGAGAAGAATCTGAATTTGACCAGAGCAAACTCTCTGGACGAATTATTTGACATGTTGTTGGAAGGAAAAATTGACTTTGCGTTCGGATATGAAAACACGGTTACTAGCAAAGTGTTTTCGAGCAATTTAGCGAGCAAGGTTGAATATATATCGACCTTTCCCTATGAAGCTGAAACCTATTTTGCTTTTTCGAAGCGATCCAAATGTTACGAGGCGATCGCTAAAGCTTTTGCCGCCGAGGTGGTGAAAGCGTCTAGAGAATATAGTTACTTTCAATTAATGAAAAAATACCGAATCATTGCTGACGAAAGTGAGTTGGAAAAAACTAAAGGGAAGTAAACCGTTTGTAATTGTTTCGAATTTATTTATCCATAAATGAGATAGGGCAGCATGGGTCATCATCGATTTTTCAATCCTGAAAATGTTTATTTTCAGCAATTCAGGCCCAGTCCCTACACCTGTGCGCTGATAAGGGTTTTAAGGCGGGAATTAAGTCAGAAATCTATTCACAAAGTTTTGGATGTCGGTACTGGAAGCGGCTTGTTTTTAGCTTGTCTTGCCGGCTTGGGTGCGACTGAGTTGTATGGAGTGGATATCGATCCGCAGGCAATTGAAGCAACGACCGCTCTTTTGAAACAATTACATCCCAACTTGAAATGTAACTTGTATCAAAGTGACATGTGGACTCCTTTTCAGGCTCAAGACAAGTTTGATGTCATGGTGGCGAATCTTCCCCACTTCCCGGGTAACTTTAAAGACCCGACAAGACCTAGTGGTTGGGGGGGCGGCAACGGCCGGGAAATCATGGATAAATGGATAAATGGCTTAGCCCCGCACCTTAATGATGGTGGTTGTGCCTATTTTTCGCATCAGGATCTGATCGGTTGGGCGCACAGCAAAGAATTGATTGAGCGTAATGGGTTGGCGTGGCAGGTTGTCGAGCAATGGACTGCTTTTGAACCTCCGGAGCGTATGGCAGCAGTTGAAGAAAAGTACCTTACACTTGATAGTCAGGACTTATATGCCTATGGTGGCTATGTTTTTGTAGAAGCCAAAATCGTCAAAGTAACCAAACAGAAATAAAAAATAAACTTCACGATCATGAGTGAAAATGCCGGTTAATAAGATATTTGCCTTTCTCATTCTGATTGGCGCTTCATTTTTCTTACAGGCGAACGCCTACTCCAATAACTACCAGGCTTTAATCAAGCAGCAATTGGAGCAAGCGAGTCAGTTTGGCTGTGCAGATGGTGGAAATCAGCTGACTAAAATAATATGTGATGGATCAATACGGATTGGTGTACGCGACAATTACAAAGGCTTTGGTTTTAGCTCCAAAGAAAATGACAGCTCTCAAGGCGAGTACAACGGCTTTGAAATTGAATTAGCTCGTCTCATTGGCAAGGCGCTTGGCGTCAAGGTCATTTTGGAGACTGTGACCAGCACTGATCGCATTCAGAAACTGCTGGACTCTAAAGTCGATATCGTTTTGGCTACGATGGCGCACACGGCTCAGCGCGAAAAAACGATTGACTTTGTGCGGCCGCATTACTATTCGTCACCGACTGCTGTGATTGCTCCAAAAAAGACAAATATTCAGAGTCTGGATGATTTAAAGAATGTATCGATTTGTGTACCGTTAGGAAGTTATTCCAACGTCGTATTTTCCCAGCACTCTGCCAGATTGATGATTTACGATCGTCCGGACAGAATGATTACCGCCTTGCGCTTAGGTGCGTGCCGAGTCTTGTCACATGACAGATCTTTATTGATCACGACAGTGACAGGGCCGGATGCACCATGGGAATTGTCGTCCCAATTTGAAGAGAAGCTCACCACTACGGAGGTTCCCTGGGGCATAGGCGTGAGAAAAGCGGATGCATCCAGTTTGGGGAAAGTGATATCTGAAATTATCGCGGATTTACATCAAGACGGAACAATCGAAGCGCTTGCCAAAAAATTCAATGTTCAAAATGAATTTTTGCTGCAACAAAAGAAAATGTGGGGTCAGTCGGAGTGTTTAGTTGCGGATGCAGGCTTGAATGAAGATTGCATGCTTAAAGGGGTCACGCTCGAGGACGAGCCAACGCTCATTTCAAAAAATGTTTTAACTTTTCAAGGCTGGCTCAATAAAAACACAGGTTGGACACTTTCATTCCCGATGCTTACGGGCCAGGTCGCCAGCAGCATGTTTATAAAAGGGATGATGGTATCGATTCTCTTAGTGATCAGTGCATTGGTGATGACGCTTTTGACTGGCCTATGTATCCAGTTTTTGCTTAGATCCCAGAACTTGCTGTACATGATTATTGGCCGGATTGTCAGTGAATTTTGTATAAATAGTCCGATCGTTTTACTACTGGTGTTGGGGTATTTGATTTCTTCCTTGTTTGTGTCGTATTCACCATTCTTGTCGATATTTGTTGCGACTGTCGTCATCGGACTTAGCAACGGAAGTAATGCGGGATTAGCCATGTTCGACACATCGAAGAGACTTTCGCCCGATACGTCTGTCCAGAGCATTGTGCGGCACACGTTTATACCGATTCGCGCCAGTTTAATTAATGCGGCAAAAACGAGTCCTGTTGCGGCGATTATTGGTGCACCTGAATTGTTGTCCGTACTAACGGATGTGACATCCTTTACAGGCGAACGCATCACTACCTATCTGATACTTTCCATTTTTTATATTTTGATCGTTCAGGCTGTTGTGATTTTCATCAATCGAATATCTTCAAGGCTTCAGAATGTCAAAGTTTGAGGCAATGATTTTTGTCAAGGAATTTCTTAGCGCCTTCGTCGTTAATCTTGAGGCTGCGATTGGTTCGTTGCTTTTGGGATTAGTGATCGCGCTTCCATTGACGTATGTTCGCCGGATTCGGGGTGTGTATGCCACGCTTGCGGAAGTAGTGATTGCATTTTTCAGGGCATTTCCGGTTTTTGTTTTGCTTTATGTTCTTTTCAACGCATCGAGTTATCAATTCATAACGAATGCATTTGGCATTGATTTTTTGGAGCTGGTCATTGTGATTCTGGCGCTTAGCGCGTATTCGGTCACTGCAGTTTCGGATGCGATGCTCGATAGCTGGAAAAAACTCGATAGCGGTGATTTACATTTGGCGATGCTTTTTATTCCAAATTGTTTTCGTATTTTCACCATTTTGATCCTGGCATCCAGTATCGGTGCCGCAATTGGCCTGCAGGATTCGGTCGCTTTTTCAATTCATGAAATGGATTTGATTGAGGATCGATCACAAAAAATACTGCTACTTGTAACTGTTTGTCTTTTTTATGTTGTTTTTTTGATGATGTGTAAGGGACTTCTAAACCAGGTAGTTAACAGAATGACAAATAAAAAAGTGCACCGAGGATAGATCATAAAACTTAAAAAAAATCATGCCGCATACGCCAATCGCCATACATAAAAACGATAATTTTTCACATTTAGTAACGCTTGCTTCACAATGGTGAATGTGACGATCAAAAATCAACACTTTGTGGTTCAAAATAATTTTTCATAAAGAAAATCCATATAAATCAATGCATCATGAAGATTGAAAAATTAAAAAATACATTTTATTTTTCATTCCATGTGTTAGCATTCAAGCGTATTTCGATTGCAGGTGTCTAGTGTTTAACCTGAACTTACTAAGGAAAATATAATGTCCACCATGAATGAAGCAACTGAATTGAACGCTGCGGAAGATGCAAAAATGGCGCGCCTTGACGAAGCTGGCGCACTGATTTCCAGCGCTGCTCGCTGGAGTGTTGCTGCAACGCTGATTCCTGTTCCCTATCTTGATATGGCCGGATTGGCGGCTGTTCAAACATCGCTGATTCTCGATATCTCGAAGCTGTATGGCCAGCAGCCATCAAAACAAGCGGTTTCCGGCGCAATTGCGGTGCTATTGGGTGTGCTGGTGCCACAGAATGTGACGGGTGCTGTTGTCAGCAGCGGTGTGAAAATGTTCCCTGGCGCAGGCACCGTGATTGGTGCGGCTTCCATGGCCGCCTTTGGTTCGGCAGCCACTTACGCAATCGGCAAGGTGTTTGTGCGTCATTTTGAGAATGGCGGTTCGTTCTCGACATTTTCTACAGAAAAAGTGCAAGCAGACCTGAAAAAAGAATTTGCAAGCGCTTCAGAAGCCGGCCGCGCTTGATAGTAAACTCGTGAAAGTTATTCCGGCCTATTGGTTTTAGGTTTGGACTCAAACGAACACGTCACATTGTGACGTGTTCGTTTTATATCACCTTCAAGATCCATCATGACGATAACAATTGCGATAGCTAATCAGAAGGGTGGATGTGCCAAGACGACCACGGCGGTTAATTTGTCTGCGGGCCTGGTCGCCTCGGGAAAAAATGTATTGTTAATCGATTTGGATCCACAGGCCAATACCAGTCAATGGATCGGTGCGAATAATCATGTGGGTGGCGTTTTTGAGTTGCTCACGGAAAAAAGCGACGTTCAGGCGCTTGTTCAGACGACCGGCATTGAAGGTCTTTCCATCATCAGAGGCGCTCGTGAACTTTCCAATTTGGAAAAAGCTCTAGCGGGCGAGTTGGCTGTCGAGTCTCGGCTGAAACGCAGACTCAAAAGCATGGATCTGAATCAGTATGACTATGTCATTATCGATACGCCTCCAACACTCAGTCTTATTACTTTGAATGCGTTGTCGGCCGCCGATAGCGTATTGATCCCGGTTACTACGCATGTGATGACCCTCTCCGGAGTGGCCCAGTTAATTCAAACCCTTGAAGAAGTTCGAGAGGTATTGAATCCCCAATTGAAAATATTAGGTTTGTTGCCGTGCCGCGTAGATTTGAGGACGCGACATTCGCAGGACATTCTTGATGCATTGACAGAGCGTTTTGGCGATCAGGTTCTGAAATCGCATATTCACGAAAATGTTCGCATAGCAGAGGCCCCTTCATTCAAGCAAAGTATTTTTGATTACAGACCGAAATCTAGTGCGGCAGAAGATTTTCGAATGCTTGCACAAGAAGTGATTAATTTGGCCCATTAATACAGGTATTGCTATGGCAACCCGAGCACGTAAAACAATGATGTCGAATCCTCTGGATGATATTGGTCCGGCTAAAGAGGAGCCTGTGGTTAAAAAAACGGTCAGAAAAAGAACACCTGAAGTCAAACAAAAAATAAGCGAAAAGTCGCCATCACTGAAAAAAGAAAAAAAAGCGCCGACTCAGAAATCAAAAGCGGTTCATTCCACTCGGGTCGAACGTGAAATCGATGCCGAAACTGTCATGAATGAAGCCATTGGTGATAGCGCTGCGGCACTCAAGAATATTTCGCTTCCGGGTGATAACCCTGAGAATCAACCTCAAGAAGTCGAGTATGTGACTGCGGAAGCAATATTCGAAAAAGAGCTGACCATAGAACAGAGTCAACCAGTCTGTGTGCGATCTGTATTCAATGATGCCGCGATCAAATGCGTTAAAAGATGGTCGCAGTGGTCGGTTGTGGCAAGCTTGGTGCCTTTGCCGCTAGTGGGTGTGCTTGCTATGTCTAGTGCTCAAGTCAAAATGATTCACGACTTGTGCAAGTTATATAACGTGGATTTCGAGCACAAGATCGCATTGGCGGTTGCAACCGGATTGGCAAGCGGAACCTTGACTAAAACCGTCGCTTCGAATGCGACGCTTGCCGTTGCGCGAAACTTGCCAGGTGTTGGAGCGATCATGACTGTGGTCTTTGAGCCGGCTTTAGCCTATGGTACAACCTATGCAATTGGTACGGCTTTTGTCAGCCATTTTGAAAAGAGCGGAACATTACACAACTTCGATCCTGAGACGATGAAAGACTATTTTGCCGAGCAACTAAACAAAGGCAAAGCTTTTTTTAAACAAAAGAAGACGGCGGCTATTTAATCGCGATTTCTAGCGATTCATATTTCTTAATTATAAGTTTTCGATGCGTATTCATTTTAAATCCGAACTTTTAGAATTTCTTTCAAGTGAAGGGCCGAAAGAGCTTAAGCGCTTGGGCGCGCTTTCCGTTTTTGTCGGCATCGTGAATACATTGCTCATCGGATTGATCAACGGTGCGGCAAAAGATGTATCGGCTGGTGATGGAGTCACCATTCAGTTTTTCGGATTTGCCTTGTTGTTGATCATATTTTTGATCGTGACCAAGCGTGCGAATCAGGCCAATATTCGTAGTGCTAATAATTTGATTTACCGTTTTAAGATTCGAGTAATGAACAATGCGTTCAAATCGAATTTGCTCAAAATAGATCGAATTGGCCGTGACTACATTATGGAGGTCATGACCAGGGATACGCAGTTTGTGACAAACTCGGTGACTGCTCTTGTATCCGCATTTCAATCTTGTTCCACGTTATTGTTTTTGACCATTTACATGGGCACGGTTTCGTTGGCTGCTTGTTTAATTATTCTTGCTACTGCCATCATCGTATTTACAGTTGGATTGATCGAGCTGTTTAAATTGACCGATATGCTGCAGCAGGAGTCTAAGAAAGAGGCAGAAGTCAACGGAATCTATACTTCGTTCCTAAGTGGTTACAAAGAAATAAAAATGAACTCCAAGCGCGCTTTGGATATTACGCGCGAAATGGTTGCTGAATCAAAACGCAACAATGATTCAAGAACATTTCTGATTCTAAAAATCACTAATTTCTTTAATTATCTGCAGATTTTGTTGTATCTGGTAGTGGGACTGATCATTTTTATTGTCCCGGTGGTTTCATCCTCTTTTGCTGCGCACGTGACCACTGCAGCGACCACAGCGCTGTTTTTAGCCAGTTCGCTTAGCGCCGTGATTATGAATATTCCGACGCTTTCCCTTGCTAACGTCTCTGCTAGAACACTTATGGAGTTGTCCAGGCAGCTGGCTTCTCACGAAACTGATCGCGTGGAGCCCGGTGAAACCGAGTTCTCGGAAATCCAGTCAATCACATTGGACAATGTTTCTTACTCTCACGGCGGATCGGATGGGAAGAGGACTTTTGTACTCGGGCCGATCAATTACACCTTTGAGGCCGGTCAGGTTTATTTTATCCGCGGGGATAATGGCTCTGGCAAAACAACCTTGGTGCGTATTTTAATTGGTTTGTATCAGGCCAATAGCGGAAGGATACTCGTTAACGGAAAGGAAGTTGCCGAGCCGGTCACAGCGAATTATCGAAATTTATTTTCTGTTGTATTCACCGACTTTTACCTATTCAAGCGTATGTATGGCATCCCTCCGTTTGATGAAAAGGAAGCGCTAGATCTACTGAAGTTGTTCAAGATGGAAGATAAAGTTTCCATCGAGGATGGGGTGTTTAGTGATTTGAATTTTTCGACTGGCCAAAGAAAAAGACTCGCTCTTTTGGTGGCATTGCTTGAAAAGAAGCAATTCATTATTCTTGACGAGTGGGCTGCTGATCAGGATCCTGAATTTAGGCAAGTGTTTTATGAGCATATCATTCCCAAACTTAAAGAGATGGGTAAAACAGTCATTGCGATTACACATGATGATCAGTACTACGGTATGGCTGATCAGTTGATTTACATGTCGAATGGCAAGCCGGTCACAGTAAGAGAATCAGCATGACCAAGATATTTCAAAAGATCTGGCAATTTATCGTTTATGTTTTGCGTTTGATCGCATTACCTTTCAGATTGATCTATGCTTTCATCGCACATTGGTTTGCTGTCAACCTTTTGTCGCTCCTGTTTGTTTCGATACTTCTGGTTTGTACCGTGGTTGTCTTGTGGCATCGCGTGGTTGTGACCATTCCTGCAGGTTTTGTTGGCGTGATATACCGGCCACTTGGAGGCGGTGTGGTCATGGACCAAGTATTGGGCGAGGGCATCAACCTGATGTTTCCCCTGAATACAGTCACGATGTATGACGCTCGTACGAAGGCTGAAAAAATCAAGATGGAAGTGTTGACGCAAGATCAGCTCACATCAAATGTCATCGTCACCTTTCAGTATCAAATCAGTAAAAATGCCTTGCCGCTCTTGCATAAATTTGTCGGCCCTGATTATTACGACAAAATTGTTCTGCCCGAAGTCACGGGAAAATCTCGCGTGATGTTCGCAGGAGTCACTTCAGGTGAGGCATTTACCAAAAGACTTGGTAATGTTGTGAATGAAATCCAAATTGGCTCCAATGATGTGATTCTTGAAAAAATGAGTCCGCCCGGATTGGATAATGTCAGAATGGTTAGGATTAGCGCGGTTCAGCTTGAATCGATGTCTTTTCCTCCTCAAATCGAAGCGGCGATCCGAGACAAGCTTGTTGAGGCTCAAATTGCGGAAAGTTATGTATACAAACTTGAGGCCGCCAAGAAAGAAGCTGAACGCAAAGTTTTGGAAGCAAGAGGCATCAAGGAATTTCAAGATATTGTGAATGCGGGATTGACGGATAATTACCTGAAGTTACGCGGCATTGAAGCGACTTTGAAGCTGTCCGAGTCTAACAATTCAAAGGTTGTCATTTTCGGTTCGTCACCTGGTGGTCTTCCCTTGGTGTTGGGAGATGTGGGGTCATCAGATGGTATGAAAAATATCTTGAATGATCCTAAACAGAAAAAATAAACACGAATAAATTGAATTTTTGATGAATCTTATTGCCTAGGTTGAATGCCAAGGAGTCGCTATGGAAGCCGGAATTGTTGCTTATGCTGTTTTGTGTGTTGCTGTCGCCTTGTTTGGACGCAAATCCCGAATCGGATTCTGGGGCGTCTTATTGTTCTCGGCTATTGTGACGCCGGTAGTGGTGTTTTATGGAATCCTCGGCTTGCGCCCTGCCAAAACACACAAAGATAAAGAACTAAACAACGCAGCCAAGCGTCGTTCATTCTGGCCTGGATTAAAAACCTGAGTTCATCCTAATGACCTAGAGATAGATATGATGTCTCGATGGTATGTTGGTTGTGTATGAATAAATTAAAACCCCGGAGATCTGCTGATCTACCGGGGTTTTGCATTCAGTCTTATTGCCGAATGCTATCCAGATTACTTGATCAAAACAGCTGGTGAAACCGGAATCGATCCAGGCACCTTGGTTAAGGTCAACATCTGTGAAACCAGCACGAGAACTTGTCTGGTAAAGCTGTTTGAATCCGCAGGGATGGAATAATTGTCACCCTGGTATCTCACTGTCATTAATGGGTCGCTAATCGGGGCGCCTTTTTTGACAACGAAAAGTGGCAATGCAGCTTCTTTTACTTGTGCTTCGGTTGCATCTGGTGGCAGTGATCTTGGATCAACCACATAGACATATTTTGGTGTCGGCTCACTTTGCATATTGACGAGTGCGCCAAGGAAGTCAAACACGTTTCTGACGGAGCGCAGCTTGATTACCAGAATGCGAGAAGGCCGATTGTCTGTCTGTGCGACAGGTTTTCCGGCTGAGCTCTTCGGATCGGCTTTTACCGCAGTCGCAGGTGCGGTTGTTTTACAGTATGCCGACTGATCCACTCGGAATGTCAAGGTGTTGTCTGCCATTTTTTCAATCAGACAGATTCGCGCCTGCGGAAGCATTTTGACGAGTTGATATCCAGGCTGGCCATTTGAAAGCTTGACTGGCATCAGTCCGGTGCCGGGCTGGTTTGATGCGGTCGCGATCGCCAGCATG
Source organism: Sheuella amnicola (assembly GCF_010499255.1). Taxonomy (GTDB): domain Bacteria; phylum Pseudomonadota; class Gammaproteobacteria; order Burkholderiales; family Burkholderiaceae_B; genus Zwartia; species Zwartia amnicola. Next base: position 108,689 of record NZ_JAAGRN010000005.1, on the reverse strand, counting down.
TTTTTATTCACTTCGTCAGCATTCATAGGTGCCGAAAGTGGCATCGGGGACGTGATTTGCTCAACACTGATACCACCGCGGATCAGCGTGTACAGCACGCGCTGGAACTCGGGAAAATCAGGAGAGTATGGGTTGTTGTCCAACTTGACGAGGGTCTTGCCTTGCTCGTCCTGAGCTTCAAGGGATTCGATGGCAAGTGAGTACAGAACTGTTTTCGCTGCTGTTTGGCTGTTGCTTAAGCTTGCGATCACTTCAGGCTTCATGTCGCTGAGAAATGAAACCATGAAACTCGAATTGTCTAGCGAGGATTGCGTGAAGTTAAAACTATTGCCAACTGACATGGTTGCCATTGGCGCATAACTTGACCCGGCAGCGGGCGTAAAGAATCCACCAATTGAGCTTCCCGGGTTCACACCATATATGGATGCGCTCAAGCCAACACTACTTTGTACATTGCCTGTGCCCATCACAGATGGCATATCCAGGAAGCTGACTGGCATCGATTTTGATGCGCGCGCAACGTTTAAGAGAATATTGTCATTACCATATTTTTCAAGTACGTCACGATATGCCGAGGACATATTGCTAAAGCTGGTCGTGCCGACCATGCCGGAGCATCCTGTCAAAAGCGCGATAGAGGTTAAGGCAGTTATTTTTAATATTCGTTTCATAGAAACCTCAGTAAGGGCCAAACAATATTGACGTTAATGACACAAAGTGGCGTATGCCTATTGGAGTAGATTTATTGGTCAAATTTAGCATACGGAATGCATAAAAAACCTAGACCGATTAAAAAATTAAACTTTATTTAATTTACAGAGGTGCATGGCAGAGAATGGAATTTTGACCATTAAGTCCGTTCATTCCCTTTTATTCAATTCACAGGTACGCTTTGAGGCAAATTTTTCTGTTTGCCGGGTCAACTCTTGAACGCATCCTCATCGACAGTACTTTTCTCATTCAGACGTTGCCCCTATGCCATCAGGGCGCGCATGGCTCTTGCCTGTTCCGGTATCCCGGTTCAAATTCATGAGGTCAGCCTCAAAAATAAACCTGAAACTATGCTTGCTTTGTCGCCAAAGGGGACTGTGCCAGTTTTGCATTGCGCGGATGGCAAGGTGATTGAAGAAAGTCTGGAAATCATGGTGTGGGCACTTGAGAAAAACGATCCTGAAAATTGGTTGTTCGGCTACGAATCGGATTACTCTAAACAACTGATTTCAGCAAATGATGGCCCTTTCAAGCATTGGCTTGATCGCTATAAATATTTTGAACGATATCCCGAGTTGTCTCAGAATCAGTATCGCGAACAGGCAGAGCAAGCCTTTATCAGCCAGCTTGAAGCGCAACTGACCAAAGGATTGTTCTTAGGTGGCGATCAGCCCTTCGTTGCCGATGTGGCGATATTTCCATTTATCAGGCAGTTTGCCGCAGTCGATTCGGCTTGGTTTGAGCAAAGCCGGTGGAGCAAGACAAGGTTGTGGTTAAAGTATTGGACGCAATCAGAGTTGTTTACTAAAGTGATGGCAATATCGAAATAGCGGAGTGATGCCGCACCATGGTATTGATGTGATGCAGTGTGCAGCGAGCATTTTGCCTACATGCTCGAACACCGTCACGGTTCGTATGTGAGACTCGGAAATGGTTTGGGCGAAGATGGTGGATACTTGGTTGCAGGTCTTGGCGGGTGGGTCCGTTGACTTTACCATCCTGCCGTATCAATCCAGCTTCGACAGCATGCAGCAACAAGGCAGATTGAAAGTGTTGACGAGTTTTCGAATTTTTCACTCATCGGCGATCAGTCGCTTTCCCAAGCTTACTGCCGCGTCGATTTTATAACCTAGCGCGGCATAAAACCCCAATGCTTCTGTATTGGTGTCCCGAACTTGAAGGTTCAATTTCGGGCAACCGACCGCTAGCAAAAGATTTTCCCCATATTGCATCAACTGCTTTGCATAACCGCGACGTTGATACTCGGGTGAAACCGCTAGATAATTCACCCATCCACGATGACCTTCATAACCAAACATGGCACTAGCCATGGTTTTCCCATCGACTTCACCTACAACGAACCATTGCGGATCAACTTCAAGTTTGCGTTGGATGTCGAGGTAGGGGTTATTCCATGGTCGCGTCAGACCACAGGTGGTCCAAAGTTTAACGACATCTTCTGTGTCGCTTTGTTTGAATGTTCTGATTTGCATGTTTGGGACTTCTCGAGTCGGGGTTCTAAGATCAGACATGCAGTATTCCTAATGCGCCAAATACGCCTCCAGCCGCCAACAGCCAGAGCATTGGTATCTTTGTCCGCCAAACAAGAATTGTTGAAATAGCCGTCACAAGCCACAATGGCCAATCATGTTGCGCACTGGTGTTGGTTGTGGCCAGCGAATATCCCGAAGCGATCAGCAGGGCGATCACGACCGGTCCCATACCTTGCTTGAAAGCTCTAATGGCAAGAAGGTGACTATTGCGCTGAACCCAATTTGCCGTGACAAACACCATGGCCGAACTGGGAAGCAACATCCCAACGAGACAAAGTAAGCCTCCGCCAAGTGCAGCAAAAATACTGCCGGTATTCAAGCCAATGTTCCATCCCATCAAAGCGACAAACAAGATGTTTGGTCCGGGAGCGGCTTGCGCTAGAACTATCGAGGCGCTGAATTGGGCATCCGTTAGCCAATGATGTTCGTTGACCAGAAAATTTCTCATTTCGGGTAACAAAACCAAAGGGCCGCTGATTGACACGAATGAGTAATATAAATACTGTCTGAAAAGATCGAACCAATCCGACATTGACATGGCGATACTATGCGCGGTCATCATGCTTTAGCCTTAAGCTTGAAATAGGCCATCACGCAACTTAAGCCACCAAGTCCCAGCATGCCATGAATGACATTCCAGTGAAGCAGGGCAATGCCTGTGAACGTCACGATGCAGATTGCTGCGCAAATGATCAGGCCAAGGGGATTTGTTTTTAGCGCAGTTAAGAGTTTCAGACCGGTTGCGATAAATAATGCCGCAGCAACAGATCCCATGCCATGCAATGCGCCGATAATTCGGGGATGTTCACCAAAATTTGCATAACCGATTGCCAAGATTATGATCAGAACGGTTGGAATGGCGAACATGCCTGCTATGGCAGCAATGGCTCCCATTAACCCAAAGTAACGTGCGCCCACCATGATGGTCAGATTCAGGGCGGCGGGCCCCGGCATGGTGCGCGCCACTGCCCATTCGCCTAGAAACTCTTCACGGGTCAGCCATCTTTTACGTTCGACGAGTTCGCGCTCCATGTAGGCTAGAACGCCACCGAAACCTTGTGTTGCGAGTCTGCTGAATGAAAAAAATAAATCACTTAGCGACGCTGGCCGAGATGTTGACAGGGGGGTCATCTGGTATCTAAACGTGAAATCTAAAAGGTTTCAGAAAGATACCTAGTATATATATCGGCGAACTTGACTTTTAGTGGTGCTCGAGCCGCAATCGAACCGGTACGCCGTGCGGCGGGGAGTATCACTTAGGGTTTAGTGACCATTTCTTTAATGATTTTGCCATTCTTGACATGTATGAAAGGTGTGCCCGTCACAAAAGATACTTTTCGTGCAAGTTTACGGGCGCGCTTTAAGGCTTTGATCATTGCATCAATATCATCGGGCTGCGCAAACTTTTTCTTAACCATTCATTCCACCTTTGCGATCCAGAATTACTGGAGTGTCATCAGCGTTATCAAAAAGAATCCAGTGATCAACTAACTGTTTGTAAATTGTATTGAAATTTTTACGCCCTGCCATAAATCTACGTTTGATTACTTCCGTAGGAATGCTGTGCCCCCCCTGCTTCACTCTATTTTTAACCCTGCTAATCGCAACAGTGGCGGATGGCAAGGAAAGAAAAATTAGCGAAACCTGGTAACCGAGTTTTTTCCATTTGATGATGTGTCTGGCATAACTTAATCCAGACAGGGTTGTTTCAAGTACAAAATTTTCGCGGGCTTTAGTCAGGTGATTGATTTGATCCAGCATCACCCGTCCAGCGGCAATTGCGGCGAGCTCTGGTTCAAAAGGTGACATTCCCGCTGCGATTAGATCTGCGTTGATGAAATGTTTGAAACCTAACTCTTTGCGAACAATCTCTCTGGCAAAAGTTGTTTTGCCAGCACCATTTGGACCTGCAAGAATGAGGATTTTTGGACTATCTGCCAAGAGCTGAGGATCTCAAAAGTACAATTGCTGGTGCCCGGGGCCGGAATCGAACCGGCACGCCTTGCGGCGGGGGATTTTGAGTCCCCTGCGTCTACCAATTTCACCACCCGGGCTAAGGGGGACATGAGCCAATGACTCAAGCAGGAAGAACGACATTATAAAGCGTTTGAAAAATTTTGCTTTAAGCCAAGTTTCAATTTGATTAAACCTTTTTACTGCCGTCGTTTTTTGCCGGTTGCCATGGCCAACGACCTTCGCTTTCCAGTATCAATGACCAGCTTAAGAACGTTCTGATCAGAACAATGGCGGCCAGAATGCTGACGCTTTGCAGTGATGGGCTGATGGCTACCGTTCGGATGATGTCGGACGCGACGAGCACTTCCAAGCCTAGGAGCAGGGCGCGGACAAGCTGGACCCTGAATGCGTCGTACCCCTGACTGCCTTGTCCCTTGAGCGTGGCCAGAACGAATTTAGCCAACCCCCACACGAATCCTGTGGCAATAATCACAACTCCGATTATGTCGCCTGTTTCTCCGACTAGATTGATAAAAGATTGAAATTGCATGGCGGTGACCTGATGGTAGAGAGTTGGTGGCTCAATATGCCAATCTAAAGCAAAACTTGATTTTCGTCATCTCTTGAAAACCCGATTTTTGCCTCCAAATAACTTTCACTTTATCTTTTTGCGTCAAAAACGGCCTTAATTTGGCCTCTCTAACCGATTTAAGTGAGCATGATGAGTCAAACAAATCAATCGACTGGTGCAGAAACACTCGGATTTCAAACAGAAGTCAAGCAGATGCTTCATTTGATGATCCATTCGCTATACAGCAATAAAGAGATTTTTTTACGAGAACTGGTATCGAACGCGTCTGATGCATGCGACAAGCTCAGATTCGAAGCGATCGATCAGCCCGCTCTTTTTGAGGGGGATGCCGAACTGCGTGTTCGTGTGGACTACGATAAAGAGGCGCGTACCATCACGATCTCTGATAATGGCGTTGGCATGTCGCGTGAAGAGGCGATTTCAAATCTTGGCACGATCGCGCGGTCGGGTACCAAAGAGTTCTTTTCGAAACTGACTGGCGACAAGCAAAAAGATGCGCAATTGATCGGTCAATTCGGTGTCGGTTTTTATTCATCGTTCATCGTCGCCGACAAAGTGACCGTAAGAAGCCGTCGCGCCGGTGCTCCCGCCGAGCAGGCCATTGAGTGGGTTTCCGACGGCCAGGGCGAATTCACGATCGCCTCGATCGACAAAGCGGGTCGCGGTACTGAAGTTGTCCTTCATTTGCGCGAAGACTCCGAAGAGTTCCTGAACGGGCATAAGTTGCGTGAAGTATTGCGCCGTTATTCCGATCACATTTCGCTTCCGGTCGAGATGCGTAAAGAGCAATGGGATAAAGATAAGTCCGAGCAGGTCAAGACGGATGAGTGGGAAGCTGTCAACCAGGCTAACGCTTTGTGGACACGCAATAAGTCCGACATCACCGACGAGCAGTACAAAGAGTTTTATAAGCACGTCTCGCATGATTTCGACGATCCGCTCGCATGGACGCACAATCGCGTCGAGGGTCGCAGCGAATACACGCAGCTATTGTTCATCCCAAAGCATGCTCCTTTTGATATGTGGGATAGGGATGCGCGTCGCGGAGTGAAGTTGTACGTCAAGCGCGTTTTCATCATGGACGATGCCGAACAGTTGTTGCCCTCGTACCTGCGCTTTGTGCGCGGTGTGATCGACTCTGCCGATTTGCCCTTGAATGTTTCGCGTGAAATCCTGCAGGAAAGTCGCGATGTGAAAGTGATTTCCGATGGCTCAGCCAAGCGCGTGCTGAGCTTGCTTGAGTCCATGGCTGAGGATCGCAAGGATGATTACGCCTTGTTCTGGACCGAATTCGGTCAGGTTTTGAAGGAAGGTACCGGAGAGGACCCAGCCAATCGCGAGCGCATCGCCAAGTTGTTGCGATTTGCTTCGACCAAGGACGATTCGGATGCGCAAGTGGTCAGCCTGACTGATTATGTGTCGCGCATGAAAGAAGGTCAGGACAAGATTTACTACGTCACGGCTGATAGCTATCTTGCGGGCAAAAACAGTCCCCACCTGGAAATCTTCCGTAAAAAAGGGATTGAAGTGCTGGTCATGTGGGACCGCGTCGATGAGTGGATGTTGTCGCACATGCGCGAGTTTGATGGCAAGCAATTGATATCGGTTGCTAAAGGTGGCCTCGACTTGGAAGCGCTTGCAGACGAGCAGGAGAAAAAGCATCAATCCGAAGTGGCTGAGCAGTTCAAGCCCTTGGTTGAGCGTTTGCAAGATTCTCTCAAAGACCGCGTGAAGGAGGTGCGCGTGACTGCTCGTTTGGTGGATTCGCCATCATGCGTGGTAGTCGGGCAAAACGATTTAAGTCCGCACTTGTTGCGCATGCTTAAAGCGGCTGGTCAGGAAGCGCCGAATGTCTTGCCTGTTCTGGAAATAAATCCCGAGCATCCTTTGGTTGCACGTGTTCAATCCGCATCGGATGACGCGTTTGCCGATTGGGCGTCCTTGTTGCTTGAGCAGGCTATGTTGGCAGATGGCTCGCAGTTGCAGGATCCGGCCGCGTTTGTTCGTCGTGTCAATCAGCTGCTTTTGGGTTGATCCGTTGGCTTAACCGCCCAAGCCGTTTTGCCGGTATACCTGGCCCAGTCAAAGTATGGGCCAGGGTCGGTTTTCCTGATCGGGGCGATATGGCAGTGCCCCTGGACTGCTCGCAGTGGATAGCGCGCCTTGAGTGCTTCAGTCAAGCAGTCCAGCGCCTGGTATTGCTCTTCTGTATATGCCTGCGTATCAGTCCCTTCAAGCTCGATGCCAAGCGAAAAGTCATTGCATTGTTCGCGCCCTTCAAAATTCGAAACGCCAGCATGCCAGGCGCGCATATTGCAGGATACGAATTGAGTAATGAAACCTGTGCGATCAATCAGAAAATGGGCGGACACCTTCAATCCATCCAGGCAGGCGAACCATGGATCGGCCTCAAGATCGAGTTGATTCAAAAATAAATCGGCGATGTAGGGTGTGCCGAACTTGCCGGGTGGCAGACTGATGTTGTGTATAACGAGCAGGCTGATATCTGCCGGATCGGGCCGATCATTGAAATTAGGTGATGGCAATAGTCTGACGGAATCTTCCGGCTTGAGCCAGCCTTCAGAATCGATTTGCATCACGAATTTTTAACACCCAGTTTGGCATGATCGTCGCTGCACCATGTGTTGCCGCCGATCAAGGTTGCCTCCGATCTGGGTAGATGCACTCCGCAATGTGCGCATCGCACCATTGATTCGGCTTTTTGATCATCTTGCGCAGTTTTGAATTTGAAGGCTGATCGTTTTGGGCCTTGTCCTGCGGCCTTGCGCGCCAATATCCGGGTGCCCACCAACAGTCCGAGAGCGACCACACCCCAGAAGAGATATTTACCCATTTCAGTTTCTCTGCAAAATGACTTCGACGACGAAGCGGCTACCGGTATATGCCAGCACAATAAAAGCAAATCCGGTCAGCGTATACCTTAAGGCGATACGTCCGCGCCATCCGCGCAGGTGGCGCCCGAGCAAAAGCAGACCGAAGGTCAGCCAGGACAGCAGCGTAAAGACGGTTTTATGGTCCAGAGGCAATACTTTGCCGGTTGCGGCCAGTGAGATCATCGAGCCCGAAATGACCGCAAGCGTCAGCGCTCCGAATGCCACCCAGATCAATCTGAAAAGCAATTGCTCTTGCGCGAGTAAAGGTGGTTGCGCATCCAGAAGCTTGCCGGCCTGCGCAAGCAGTCCTCGGGACTGTCGTGCGTTTTCACTGGGTGAGCGCAGTCGATGATCCAGTGCCGACATCAGCATGGCCTGGGCTGCTGCGATTGTGATCAGGCCGTATGCACACAGTGCGATCAGCAAATGGAAGCGCAAAGCGGTTTCACCCGCATGGGCGATCAGCTGAGCCTTCGGAAAAACCGCCGCCATCAGGCACGAAAGGGCACCGACGGGTAAAAGCAGCAGTAAAAGTCCGTCAATGCGGATCAGCAGGCTTTCGAGCCAGAAAACGATCATGCCCAGCCAGACGGCGGCTGAAAAAGCGAGTGCCCAGCTCAGGTGCAGGTGATTTTCAAGCAAAATCGACTGATGCAGGCCGATTCCGTGCAAAATCAACGCAATCAGAACGCCTAGGCGAACGGAACGGCCAACCTGCAGGACGGGTTGGCCCAGTGATAGTGCACGCCAGAGAATCAATGCCAAAACGGCATATGACAGAGCGGCCAGCGAGTGAAATACAATGCCTGTAGACATATGTGTAGTGTAAAGCGAAACTGATCATGCTTGAAAATCTAACTCAACGCCTATCCCGAGTCGTCAAGACAATGCGCGGGGAGGCCCGCCTGACCGAATCCAATACCCAGGAAATGCTTCGCGAGGTCCGGTTGGCCTTGCTCGAGGCGGACGTTTCCCTGCCTGTGGTTCGTGACTTCATCGCTCAGGTAAAAGAAAAAGCCCTCGGTGAGGAAGTGGTCGGCAGCTTGTCGCCGGGTCAAGCCCTTGTCGGTGTCGTGCATAAAGAACTGACGGCGTTGATGGGGGGCGATCTTGGGCCGGAGGCAAGCGAATTGTCCCTGGCGATGCAACCCCCGGCGATTATTTTGATGGCGGGTTTGCAAGGTGCGGGTAAAACGACTACGACAGGTAAATTGGCCAAGTGGTTGTCCGAGGGAAATCACGTCCAATACGGTCGAAAGACCGGCAAAAAAAAGGTTGCAGTGGTCAGTGCCGACGTTTATCGTCCCGCTGCGATCGAACAGCTTAAAACCGTGGCCGCGCAGGTTGGCGTCGAATGGATTCCTTCTGATCCAAGCCAGAAGCCGGAGGATATCGCGCGAAACGCGGTGGATTTCGCCCGTAAACAACACTTTGATGTCCTGATCGTCGATACGGCGGGTCGTTTGGGTATTGATGAGGCCATGATGCGTGAAATCCGCGCACTGCATGACCTGATTAAACCGATCGAGACTTTGTTTGTTGTCGATGCCATGCAAGGCCAGGATGCGGTCAATACAGCGAAGGCCTTCGGTGAAGCTTTGCCGCTGACCGGCGTGGTGCTCACCAAAATCGATGGCGATGCGCGTGGTGGTGCCGCATTATCCGTGCGCCATGTCACCGGCAAGCCTTTGAAATTTGTTGGTGTGTCCGAAAAGCTCGATGGCCTGGAGGCCTTTCATCCTGAACGGATGGCTCAGCGTGTTCTGGGCATGGGCGATATTGTTTCCCTGGTCGAGCAGGCGCAGAAAAATATCGATATGGCAGAGGCTGAAAAGCTTGCTGCCAAAATCAAGTCCGGCGATAAGTTTGATCTCAATGACTTCAAGGATCAGCTTATGCAGGTCAAGAAAATGGGCGACATGGGATCACTGCTCGAAAAACTGCCTGCTCAATTTGCGCAAGCTGCCGGCCAGTTGCAGGGCGGTCAAGCTGAAAAGCAATTGCGTCGCACTGAAGGCATCATCAATTCGATGACGCCGCTCGAAAGAAGCAAGCCTGAGCTGTTAAAGGCATCGCGTAAGCGTCGTATCGCTGCCGGTGCGGGCGTGCCGGTGCAAGAGGTCAACCGTATGCTGAACCAGTTTGAGCAAATGCAGGGCATGATGAAGCAGATGAAAAAGGGCGGCATGGCGAAAATGATGCGAGCCATGGGCGGATTGAAAGGGCTAGGCAAACTGGGCGGCTTTGGTCGATAAGACCAACAGCCGAATTCACAAAGCGACCTTCTTCTAGCGTTTCTTGAAAATCAAATCCCATACGCCGTGACCAAGTCGTAACCCGCGATTTTCGAATTTGGTCAGGGGGCGGTAATCCGGGCGCGGGGCGAACCCCTCGCATGTGTTTTGCAACGTCGGCTCACCACCCAGCACTTCTAGCATCTGCAAGGCATAGTGTTCCCAATCCGTTGCACAATGGATGTATGCGCCTGAGGCCATGCGACTAGCCAGCAACGCGATTAACGGTGGCTGAATCAGGCGACGTTTGTGATGGCGCTTTTTGGGCCAGGGATCCGGAAAGTAAATGTGAACGCCCGCAAGTGTTCCCGGCGCGATCATATCGCGCAGTACTTCCACTGCATCGTGTTGAATGATGCGAATGTTGGTCAGCCCGGAGCCTTCGATGCGTTTGAGCAAAGCACCCACGCCCGCATTGAAGACCTCAACTCCCAGAAAATTATCATCCGGTCGGGCGAGAGCAATTTTTTCGGTTGTTTCGCCCATGCCAAAACCGATTTCCAGAATGGTTGGTGCGTTGCGTCCGAATGTGTCCTGCAGATCGAGCAATTTCGGTGCGTAGGGTTTGGACCATTTTGGCAACCAGGCATCGATGGCTTCCTGCTGACCTTGTGTTATGTGGCTGCGTCTGTTGACGAAGCTTTTAATGTGTTGGGATTGGAAGTCCGGCTTGTCGACGGATCCGGTCAGGGCTTGTTCGGGTTGCATTAACCACCTCCGACTGCGACAACGATTTCGAGACGATCCGCAGCGGCGAGATTGACGGATGCGTATAGACTTTTAGGCACGATATCGCCATTGCGTTCGACAGCGATGCGTTTGCCCGTAAAGCCCAGTTCTTCAACGAGTTGCGCAAGAGTGATTTGATCGGCGAGCGTCTTAGGCTGGCCATTGAGTACGATTTCCATGAGCGTTATTGTAGTGGTTTGAGAGTCAGTGGAGTTTCAAAACCCCCATCTCGTATAATGGGTATTAAAGATTAGTCCGCGGGTGTAGTTCAATGGTAGAACGGCGGCTTCCCAAGCCTCAAGCGTGGGTTCGATTCCCATCACCCGCTCCATTTGCCTGTGCCGTTTGCAGCGGTGCCGGATACTTAGATCATGACCCAGATTATCAATATCGCCGCCTACAAATTCATTTCGCTTGACCGGCTGGAAGAGCGCCGCGAGCAGATGCTTGCCCGCTGCGAAGCGTGCGCCCTCAAAGGCAAAATCATCCTGACACCCGAGGGTATCAATATTTTCCTGGCTGGAACGCAACTTAGCATCGATGCCTTTTTGAAGTGGTTGCGCGAGGATCCCGCGTTCACCAATATTGAGGTGAAATTCAGCGTATCGGATGATGTGCCTTTCAAGCGCATGCTGGTCAAGATCAAGAATGAAATTATCAGGATGAATCATCCGACGATCCGACCCGAAGACGGTCGTGCGCCTTCAGTCGATGCGCATACGCTGGTGCGCTGGCTTGAAAACGGCGTGGATGACAATGGCCGACCGGTTGTCACCCTGGATACCCGCAATGAGTTCGAAGTCCAGGCCGGGACATTCCGCGGCGCGATCAACTGGCATATCACCAAGTTCACCGAGTTTCCCGCAGCGGTGCTGGAGCACAAGGCCGAGCTCGAAGGTAAAACGATTGTGAGCTTTTGCACCGGAGGTATCCGCTGCGAAAAAGCCGCCATTTTCATGGAAGAAGCCGGCGTTGAAAACGTTTATCAACTTGAAGGCGGAATTCTGAAATACTTCGAGTTGACCGGTGGCCCCCATTACGACGGTAACTGCTTTGTCTTTGATGAGCGCGAGACCTTAGACCCTCAACTGGCTCCCCAGCCAGTTGATTCGTATACGCCAGCTTAACGAACGCGCATTCCGGGCTGCGCCCCGGATGCCGGATCAAGAAGATAAATACCCGCATCCACTTTATCGTCGGCGTGACTGGCCGCAAGCACCATACCCTCGGATACGCCGAACTTCATTTTGCGTGGTGCCAGATTGGCGACCAGCACAGTCAGTCGCCCATTCAGCGCTTCAGGTTGGTATGCCGATTTGATGCCTGAAAACACGTTGCGATGGCGACCTTCACCTGCATCCAGAGTCAGGCGCAGCAACTTGGTGGAGCCTTCAACATGCTCGCAATTTACGATGCGAGCGACGCGCAAATCAATTTTGACAAAATCATCGATCGTGATGGTTTCGGCAATGGGTTCTCCACCTGGGATATGTGATTGCGGTTCGGGGGTGGCCACTGTGGGGGGTTCAAATAAGGCGTCGAGCATTGAAGGTTCGACACGCTGCATCAAGTGCTTGAATGCGTTGATTCGGGTGGGAGCAACCGCTGCATCACTCCAGACGAAATCGCGATTCATGCCAAACAGTTCGGTCGCCACACGATGGGACAATGCCGGAAGAATCGGAGCCAGCATCACAGTCAGTGCTTTAAAACCAGCCAGAGCTTTTGAGCAAATGTCTTGCAAGAGGGTACGTTTTTCAGTGTCCGCATCGGTGAGGCCTTTAGCGACAATCCACGGCTGCGCCGTGTCGAAAGCCTGATTGATCAAGTCGGCCTGAGCCATGATGTCGCGAATAGCGCGACCATATTCGCGCGCTTCAAGATCGTTGCGAATGCGTTCTGCGGCCTCTGCCCAGTTGGCCTGAACCGCCGATGTATCCCCCTGGTAACGCAACTCGCCGTCAAAGTATTTGCTGATGAAGTTGGCCGCACGACTGGCAATATTGATGTATTTGCCGACCAGATCGCTGTTGACGCGTGCGATAAAGTCTTCCGGATTGAAGTCGATATCTTCAACATGGGAATTCAGTTTTGCTGCGATGTAGTAGCGAAGCCATTCGGCGTTCATGCCGATTTCGAGATAGCGCAAAGGCGATATCCCAGTGCCACGACTCTTGGACATTTTTTCGCCGCTGACGGTGATAAAGCCATGGACATTCAGTTGGTCCGGGGTTTTGCGACCAGCGAATTTAAGCATGGCGGGCCAGAACAGCGCATGGAAATAAACGATGTCTTTGCCGATAAAATGCACTTGTTCGGTTGAGCCGTTCGGGTCCAGCAGCGTGTTGAAATCGATGCCGACCTTGTTGCAATAGGCTTTAAGCGATGCGAGATAACCGACCGGGGCATCAAGCCAGACATAAAAATATTTACCCGGAGCATCAGGTATTTCGATGCCGAAGTAAGGTGCATCGCGTGAAATATCCCAGTCACCCAGGTTGGCTTCGCCATCTCCATGGCCCAGCCATTCGCGGGTCTTGGCGAGCACCTCGGATTGAAGCCGTTTGTTGCCGCGGGTGTTTTCGCCTGTTGTCCAGTTTTGCAAAAATTCGACGCAACGCGGGTCGGACAGTTTGAAGAAAAAATGCTCGGAAGTTTTTAACAGCGGCTTGGCATTGGTGAGTGTCGAGTAGGGTTCGATGAGCTCTGTTGGTGCGTAGACTGCGCCGCATACTTCGCACGAATCTCCGTACTGGTCTTTGGCGTGACACTTCGGGCATTCGCCCTTAATGTATCGGTCGGGCAAAAACATGCCTTTGACCGGATCGTAAAACTGTTCGATCGATCGTGTTTCGATTAAGCCGGCGCTACGCAACTGGCGGTAGATGTCCTGTGACAGTTCGACGTTTTCAGGTGAGTCGGTCGAGTGCCAGTGATCGAATTGGATCTTAAAGCCGTTCAGGTATTGAGGGCGTTCGGCAGCAATCCGCGCCACGAGCTGCTGGGGTGTGATGCCTTCGGCTTCGGCCTTGAGCATGATCGGTGCGCCGTGGGTATCATCGGCGCCGACAAAGTGAACCGTGTGGCCCGCCATGCGCATGGAGCGCACCCAAATATCGGCCTGAATGTATTCCATGATATGGCCGATGTGGAAAGAACCATTGGCATAGGGCAGGGCGGTGGTGACAAACAGAGTTCTGGACATGAGCGGTGCCGGACGGTTGAATCAAGCCGGTTATTTTAGCTGACGACCGTGAAAATCCCGCTGTAATGCGCACCGAGTGCGAGCAGAGCGCTCGCTACGAGTGCCCAGACCGGGTTGGCGGTCGTAAAAAGAATAAAGCAGGTACTGCCGATGATGAGGATCGGAGTGAACCATCCTTGATACGCCGCCTGAGCCAGGTCGAGACCTCCGGCAATGATCAAACCGATCGCGACCGGAACCAATGCGTTTTGTGCAAGTTTGAAACCGGGCGTGCCTGCAAGATTGTTGGCCAGTCGACCCACTGCATAGGCAAGCAGACAGGCTGGCAATAGCATAGCTATAGTGGCGACTAATAAACCCCAAAAGCCGGCGACTTGCCAACCAACCAAGCTGACAATGACGACATTCGGTCCGGGGGTGATTTGCGTCACTGCAAAAAGTTGCATGAATGTCGCATCATCCATCCAGTTCAAGACATCAACGACTTCGTGACGGATCGCAGGCAAAATGGCGTTGATTCCGCCAATGGCGATCAGGGAAATCATTGCGAATGACCTGGCGAGTTGGCCGAGTGCGCTTGTATCGGTCATTTTTTCTTTTTCAGCAGAAGCGTCAGAATGAAAGCCACTGGTAGCAGGGCCAGTACGCTGTAGACCAAAGGTAATCTGTAAAACAGGATGGCGACGATTGCCATGCCAATGATCAGATAGCCCGCTAATCCGGGCTTGACCTTGATCGCCATCTTCAGGCCGGTTGCAATCACCATGCCGGCAGCGGCCGCTCCGGCGCCCGAAAGGGCGACTTTGACTGCGGGTAAGTAGGCAAACTGGTTGTACAGCATGGCTAGCCCCAGCAGAATCAGGATGGGTAGCGTCATGATGGCCAGTACGCAGACTATCGATCCTTTGACACCCTGGAACCGATCGCCGATGATCACCGATGCATTAACAACGTTCGCGCCGGGTAGCACCTGTCCCATGCCCAGAATGGTGGCGTACTCTTTTTCGGACAGCCATTTGTATTTCTCGACGATGACGTGTCTGGCCATGACCGCGACGCCTCCGAACCCGAGTACGCCAATCGTGGCGAATCCGCGAAATAGCTCACCCAGACTGATTGTGCGCTTGGATTCTGTGGCGACTTCTGGGAGCATGGGTGATGGACGGGAAAGTTTTAATGAAGCCCAGCCTAACGGGTCTTGCGTGAATCTCCGGGAATGTCCCGGACTTCGACATCGGTGATGTCGGCATTGCCGCCTCGGCTCAAAGGGCCCTTGTTGAGAAGGGATTTGTTACGCTCTTGGCGGTTGCTCCAGTATTCTTTGGCAGCGAAGGGTTTTCCGCGAATTGCGGAAACGATCGACAAGATCAGTATCGCGATCACTGTCGATATCGTGAACACGAACGCCATGATCAGCCCGAGCATGGCCAGCAAGGCAAGGAAAATAGCGCGAAATATGCGTTGAATCAATTCTTTCATCCGGTCAAACTGGTGAATATGAAGGAAGATTGTAAGTCACAACAGGAACAAAAATGAGCTTAACGCTAGCGGATGTGCGGACTGTACTGAATGGATTGATCGATGAAAACACCGGCCGATCAATAGGTTCGATTGTGAAGGATTCACAGATTCAAGTTGCTGGAGTGCGCGTCAGTGTGCAGGTTGTGCTCGGCTACCCGGCCCGCAATCAGCTGGATGCATGGCGAAACAGAATCCAGGCTGCTTTGGTGGATGCCGGCGCGGCGTCCCCTGAGGTGTCCGTGACCTTTAAAGTCATCGCCCATGCTGTTCAGCCCGGACAGCAACTGGTTGCAGGCGTCAGAAACATTATTGCGGTTGCTTCAGGCAAAGGTGGTGTGGGCAAAAGCACAACCACCGTGAATCTGGCGCTGGCTTTACAGGCTGAAGGCGCACGGGTCGGTATTCTGGATGCCGATATTTATGGACCTAGCATCCCGATGTTGCTTGGCGTTCAGCAGCGCCCCGAGAGTGCTGACGGTAAAACCATGTCGCCGGTCGTCGGGCATGGAATCCAGTCCAATTCGATCGGATATCTGATTAGTGAAGATTCGCCGGCGATCTGGCGCGGCCCCATGGTGACACAAGCCCTGGAGCAGTTGCTCAGGCAAACCAACTGGAACGATTTGGATTATTTGATTGTCGACATGCCCCCTGGCACAGGCGATATCGCATTGACGTTGTCGCAAAAAGTGCCGGTCGTTGGCGCCGTCATTGTCACCACCCCGCAGGATATTGCTTTGCTTGATGCCCGTAAGGGTTTGAAAATGTTCGAAAAAGTGAGCGTGCCCCTACTGGGGATTGTCGAAAACATGGCGGTGCATGTCTGTACAAAGTGTGGGCATACCGAACACATTTTCGGCGAAGGTGGGGGGCAGCGAATGGCCGATGATTATCAGGTGGATTGGCTGGGGAGTTTGCCGCTAGCCTTATCCATCCGGGAGCAATCCGATGCCGGGCAGCCAATCGTTGTTTCGGATCCTCAGGGGCAAGCCGCAATGATTTATCGGGACATCGCACGCAAGCTGGCGGCCAAAATCTCTCTGTTGCCCAAGGATCTCAGCGATAAATTCGGTGTCGTTGCCGTCAAACGGACCTAATCCTCCTGACAGGGGGTAAAATTCGCGCTCTTGACTTACGAATTGAGAACCTTGAGCCATGAGCATTAAAAGCGACCACTGGATCCGCCGTCAGGCACAAACCGCAGGCATGATCGAGCCCTTCGAGCCGGGCCAGGTTCGGTCGAACGAAAACGGAAAAATCGTCAGTTATGGCACGAGCAGCTATGGCTACGATGTCCGTTGCGCTAACGAGTTCAAGATTTTCACCAACATCAATTCGACCATCGTCGACCCCAAGAATTTTGACGAAAAATCTTTTGTCGATTTCCAAGGCGATATCTGCATCATTCCGCCCAATTCGTTCGCGCTGGCGCGTACGGTCGAATATTTCCGCATCCCCCGAAGCGTCTTGACGGTTTGCCTGGGTAAAAGCACCTATGCCCGCTGCGGCATCATCGTCAATGTGACCCCACTTGAGCCCGAGTGGGAAGGACATGTGACGCTAGAATTCTCGAATACGACACCGTTGCCGGCCAAAATCTATGCCGGCGAAGGTTGCGCGCAGATGCTGTTTTTCGAAAGCGATGAAGTCTGCGCGACATCCTACAAGGATCGTGGCGGCAAGTATCAGGGGCAACAGGGCGTGACGCTGCCGCGTACCTGATTCCCATAACAGTCATCAAATTTGCGCAATCGGCTCCTATACTCGACCGATTCCACTCATAGCCCATTTGCGGAGCCATTGCCGTGAAATTTCGTTTCCCCATATTCATCATCGACGAAGACTACCGTTCCGAGAACGCTTCAGGTTTAGGTGTTCGAGCGCTGGCATCCGCGATCGAGGCCGAAGGCATGGAGGTGATCGGTGTCACCAGCTATGGCGACCTGAGTTCGTTTGCACAGCAGCAAAGTCGAGCCAGTGCATTCATTCTCTCGATCGATGATGAGGAGTTTGATGTCGATTCACCAGAAGATGTTGCAAGCGCGATTCAGAACTTGCGCACATTCATCGGTGAGCTAAGGTTTCGCAACGCGGACATTCCGATTTATCTTTATGGCGAAACGCGGACTTCTGAACATATCCCTAATGACATCCTGCGCGAATTGCATGGTTTTATCCATATGTTCGAAGATACGCCGGAGTTCGTTGCGCGTCACATCATTCGCGAGGCCAAAAGCTATGTGGATAGCTTGCCACCACCGTTCTTCCGAGAATTGGTCAAGTACGCCCAGGACGGCTCCTATTCCTGGCACTGTCCGGGCCACTCGGGCGGCGTTGCCTTCTTGAAGAGTCCGATCGGTCAGATGTTTCATCAGTTTTTTGGTGAAAACATGCTCCGCGCGGATGTGTGTAACGCCGTGGAAGAATTGGGACAACTGCTCGATCACACCGGCCCTGTGGCTGAATCCGAGTTGAATGCTGCGCGTATTTTCCATGCCGATCATTGCTTTTTCGTGACCAACGGCACATCCACTTCCAACAAGGTTGTCTGGCATGCGAACGTTGCCGCCGACGATATCGTTGTGGTGGATCGCAACTGCCACAAGTCGATTCTGCATGCGATCACAATGACGGGCGCTATTCCTGTATTTTTGCGCCCAACGCGTAATCATATGGGGATCATCGGCCCGATTCCGCTAAGCGAATTCGATCTTGAAAACATCAAGAAAAAAATTGAAGCCAACCCATTTGCGCGCAACATCAAAGACAAGAAGCTTCGTATTTTGACTTTGACTCAAAGCACCTACGACGGAGTGATTTACAACGTCGAGATGATCAAAGAAAAGCTCGGTGACGCGATCGACACTTTGCATTTTGATGAAGCCTGGTTGCCGCATGCTGCATTTCATGAGTTCTATCAGGACATGCATGCGATTGGACAGAATCGTCCCCGTAGCCGTACATCGATGGTGTTTGCAACGCATTCGACTCACAAGCTGCTTGCCGGAATTTCGCAGGCTTCGCAAATCATTGTGCAAGAACCCGAAACCCGTAAACTGGATCGCAATATCTTCAATGAGGCGTATTTGATGCATACATCAACGTCGCCGCAGTATTCGATCATTGCATCGTGCGATGTGGCTGCAGCGATGATGGAAGCGCCGGGCGGAACGGCGCTGGTTGAAGAAAGTATTCGCGAAGCCATGGACTTCCGTCGCGCGATGCGCAAGGTCGATCTCGAATATGGTGACGACGACTGGTGGTTCTCCGTCTGGGGACCGGACCATCTGGTGACTGAAGGCATTGGCCAGCAGTCGGACTGGATTCTTGAAGCGAACGATCACTGGCACGGTTTCGGGGATCTGGCCGAAGGATTCAATATGCTGGATCCGATCAAGGCGACCATCGTGACGCCTGGACTGGATATGTCCGGAACGTTTAGCGAAACCGGTATCCCTGCCGCACTCGTATCGAAGTTTTTGACTGAGCATGGCGTGGTGGTCGAAAAAACCGGCCTGTACTCGTTTTTCATCATGTTCACGATTGGCATCACTAAAGGGCGCTGGAATACGCTTCTGACCGCATTGCAGCAGTTCAAGGATGATTACGATCGCAACCAGCCACTCTGGAGAATCCTGCCTGATTTCTGCAAAGATCATCGCCGGTATGAAAAGATGGGATTGCGCGATCTTTGCCAAATGATTCATGAGGAATATCGGCAGCACGATGTCGCTAAATTGACGACTGAGATGTATCTCAGCGATATGGTTCCTGCCCTGAAACCATCGGATGCTTTTGCCAAAATGGCGCACCGCCAGGTCGAGCGTGTATCGATTGATCAGCTTGAAGGTCGTGTCACGGGTGTTTTGCTGACCCCGTATCCACCCGGCATTCCTCTGCTGATTCCCGGAGAGCGATTTAACAAGACAATCGTTCAGTACCTTCAGTTTGCACGTTCGTTCAACGAGAAGTTTCCGGCTTTCGAAACCTACATCCATGGTTTGGCGATCGATGAGTTGCCCAATGGCGAAAAGCGCTACTACGTCGACTGCCTGATCGAAGAATGAGGGTGGCCACGCTCTGCATGAGGTGTCATTGATCATGCGGCATGTCGATGTCGTGGTGATCGGAGCCGGTGCCGCAGGCATGATGTGCGCAGCAGTGGCTGCGCAGCGAGGACGTAAGGTTGTTCTGATCGATCACGCGGAGAAACTCGCCGAAAAGATCAGAATTTCCGGAGGCGGTCGATGCAATTTCACAAATCGACGCGTCACCCAGGAAAATTTCATCTCCGCTAATCCGCACTTTGCCAGATCCGCACTGGCGGGATACGGACCGGATGATTTTCTTGCGCTGATTAAGCGTCACGGCATTGCCTGGCATGAAAAACACCGGGGTCAATTGTTTTGTGATCACAGTAGCGAGGACATCATCGAGATGCTTCGTCGCGAATGTGATCAAGGTGGCGTGGACTGGTGCATGCCATGCGCAGTTACTGAAATTGTGCGTGCTGAAACGAACCAAGGCGTAGAGTACAGACTGGCAACCGATCAAGGGCCTATTCATGCATCCAATCTCGTCATTGCAACGGGAGGATTGGCGATTCCTCAGCTGGGAGCGACGGATTTTGGCTTGAAAGTCGCCCGCCAGTTTGGCTTGAAGGTCATCGAACCTCGACCAGCGCTTGTACCGCTGACATTCGAGACCTCGACATGGTTGCCATTTGCCGAACTTTCCGGCTTGGCGATCGAGGCCGGCATTTCGACAGGAGTAGGGAAAAAGACTCAATCATTTTTAGAGGATGTCTTGTTCACTCATCGTGGCCTATCCGGTCCGGGGATTTTGCAGATTTCCAGTTATTGGCAGCCTGGCGAGCCAATTGTGCTTGATTTGGCTCCCGGTCAGGAGATGGCAGCCATGCTAATTGAGGCCAAGTCCGGCAGTCGCCAGCAGTTGGGCACTTTTCTCGGAACCTTGTGGCCCAAGCGCCTGGCTGAGCAATGGCTGGGCGAAGATGCTGCAAAGAGGCTGGCCGATGCACCGGATCGATTTTTGAAGGACCTGGGACAGCGCATACAAGCGTGGTCGATTATTCCGAACGGTACAGCAGGTTACAAGAAAGCCGAGGTGATGCGAGGTGGTGTCGACACGAAAGGGCTGGATCAGCGTTCTATGCAGGCAAAATCTGTTCAGGGGCTTTATTTCATTGGTGAAGTGGTGGATGTCACAGGCTGGCTTGGCGGCTATAACTTTCAGTGGGCCTGGTCGTCAGGTGTAGCCTGCGGGCGAAGTCTTTAAAATCTTTGCCTTACACCCCGCTAGCGGTCGAGACAGTTTGATCTTATCCGGCACGAAACGAATAACAGGTTGATATAAAAGGCGGTTTCGCGTTATGCTGGCATTGCTGTGAATACATGTTGCGGGAGAGTGCATACCTTTAAAGGTTTGCCGCCGAAGGCGCAATTCGCCCGGAATCGCTCAGGCCCCCTATACCGCAATACGTACCGGTTTATCTCCCGCATACACCGGCATGGCACTCTGGAGAGACCCGCGACCTTTAGGTCACCACGGGCGCCGAAGGTGCACACCCGCAAAGTTTTGCGGGGCAACTCTCAGGCAAAAGGACAGAGGGGCGCATAGCTGGTTGCGCATGCAATGCATGAGCTGCTTGTCTTTTGCCCTTATCCCATTGTCCTTGCTGGAGTCGCCTGATGTCTGATGCTCTCAAACGTACCCCCCTTGCCGATGTCCATGTTGCCGCCGGTGCGCGCATGGTCGACTTTGGCGGATGGGATATGCCTGTCAATTACGGCTCCCAGATCGAGGAGCATCATGCTGTGCGACGCGCAGCAGGTATTTTCGATGTCTCGCACATGCTGAACGTCGATGTTGAAGGACCGGATGCAACTGCCTTTTTACGTTTGCTGGTTGCCAATGATGTCTCCAGGCTGACGAGTCCCGGCCGCGCCTTGTATTCCTGCATGCTCAATCCGCAGGGTGGGGTGATTGACGATCTGATTATTTATTTCTTCACGTCTACCCAGTGGCGGTTGGTTGTGAATGCAGGCACGGCTGATAAAGACATTGCCTGGATGCAGCGTGTGGCGACCTCTAAAAAATTCGATGTCAAGGTGACGCCCCGTCGTGATCTGGCGATGGTTGCCGTGCAGGGCCCCCAGGCGCGAGAGAAAGTTTGGGCCGCGCGTCCGGCTTGGCGTGCATCGACCGAATCCCTGATTCCATTTAGCGCGGCGATTCTGCCTGATGCCATGGTGGCTCGTACGGGATATACGGGTGAGGATGGTTTTGAAATCGTTGTGCCGGCAGATCAGGTTGCCAAGCTCTGGCATGACTTGGTTGCGCAGTCCGTTCAGCCCTGTGGCCTTGGTGCGCGCGATACGCTGCGTCTGGAAGCCGGCATGAATTTGTATGGTCAGGACATGGATGAGTTGATTCATCCAAATCAGGCCGGTTTGACCTGGACTGTTTCGCTCAAGGATACAGATCGTCGCTTTATCGGTCGCGATGCCATCGAGCAGTTTGCCGATCCCAAGGTATTTATCGGCCTACAGTTGCTTGAGCGTGGCGTGATGCGTGCGCACATGGCCGTACGTTGCGCGCAGGGCATGGGCGAAGTCACCAGCGGCACGATGTCGCCGACACTGGGATATTCAATCGGATTTGCCCGTTTGCCTCAAGGCGTGACGGTAGGCGATACAGTCGAAATCGATATTCGGGGCAAGTGGGTTCCAGCCCGGGTTTGCAAACTGCCTTTTGTTCGCAATGGACAGCCTGTTCAACACGGTTGACACCATCATTTTCAATAGCAATGAATTTTCTGGAGACTTAACATGAGCATTCCTAACGATCGTAAGTATGTCAGCAGCCACGAATGGATCAAGGCTGATGGCGATGTCATGCAAGTTGGCATCACCGGCCCGGCGCAGGAACAACTCGGTGATCTGGTATTTGTGGGTGATGTGCGCGTCGGCGCAAATCTTGCAGCCGCCGAAACCGCTGGCGTGGTCGAATCGGTAAAAGCCGCGTCCGACATCTATGCCCCTGTTGCCGGCGAAATCGTCGCATTCAATGAATCCCTGAACGATGCGCCGGATCAGATCAATAGCGATCCTTACGGTACCTGGATTTTCAAGATCAAACCTGTTAACGCAGCGGATATCAATGGCTTGCTGGATGCCGATGGCTACCAGCGCGTTGCGGATGCAGGTTAAGGCGGTCATGATGTCTCATTCTTCCATTCCTCAAGCACCCCGCGGTTCGGCTTTCGATACGTCCGAAGCGTTTATCCCTCGCCACATCGGTCCCGGACTCCAGGATCAACAGAAAATGCTTAAAGCGGTTGGCGCAAGCAGTATCGAGACGCTGATGCAAGAGGTCGTTCCGGCCAACATCCGTATGTCGGGCCCGTTGAATCTGCCCGGTCCACGCGATGAAGCGGATGTGTTGAATGAGCTGCGTGAAATTGCGAGCCAGAACAAGGTGTTTCGCAATTACATCGGTCAAGGTTATTACGGTACGCACACACCGAATGTGATTTTGCGCAACATCCTTGAAAACCCTGCCTGGTATACCGCCTACACGCCCTACCAGCCCGAGATTTCGCAAGGTCGTCTCGAAGCCATACTGAACTATCAGACCATGGTGGCCGACTTGACCGGACTGGATATTGCCAATGCCTCCCTCCTGGATGAGGGAACGGCCGCGGCAGAGGCGATGACGCTGGCTAGACGCGCCTCGCAATCGAAAAGCAAAGTGTTTTTTGTCTCAAGCCATTGCCATCCCCAGACGATTGAGGTGATTCGCACGCGTGCGGATGGCCTGGATATCGACGTGGTGGTTGGTGATGAGGCACAAGGCGTGCCGGATTGTTTCGGACTGCTGGTTCAATATCCGCATTCCCTGGGCGGTGTTGTCGATTACCGCGCATTGACCGAAGAGATCCATGCTAAGGGTGGCGTGGTGGCTTGCGCGACAGATCTGCTTGCGCTTGCTTTGCTCGAACCTCCCGGACACTGGGGTGCCGATATCGCGATCGGATCGGCGCAACGATTTGGCGTTCCGTTCGGCTTCGGTGGCCCGCATGCGGGTTTCATGTCCTGTAAAGACAGTTTCAAGCGCAACATGCCCGGTCGCTTGGTCGGGGTGTCGAAAGATGCCCAAGGCAATACGGCATTGCGACTTGCGTTGCAAACGCGCGAGCAACACATTCGCCGCGAAAAGGCCACCTCGAATATCTGCACGGCGCAGGTACTGCTTGCGGTCATGGCCAGCATGTACGCGCTATGGCATGGCCCCAAGGGTATTGTCGCGATTGCCCGTCGCGTTCATTTATCGACGGCTGCGTTGCGCGACGCTTTGAAATCGGTGGGTGTGAACGTAGTCAACGACACATACTTCGATACGTTATTGCTCGACACCGGTGCGCTTACCACGCAACTGCTGCAAGCAGCGCGTCATGCGCAAATTAACCTGCGTATCGTTGGTGGTACCCAGGTGGCGTTGTCTCTGGATGAAACCGTCACCGTGCAGGATTTATCCGAGCTTGTCGGGCTCTTTGCAAACGTGATGGCTAAACCCGTTCCCGCGGTGAATCTGACGGCCAATCAAAGTACGGCCCTGCCGGGCGTTCCCGCTTCGGTGTTGCGCAAGTCCCCAATCTTGTCGCACCCGATATTTTCAAGCATTCAATCCGAGACGGATATGTTGCGCTATCTGCGTAAGTTGTCCGATAAGGATTTGGCACTTGACCGCACGATGATTCCGCTGGGATCGTGCACCATGAAACTCAATGCGACTGCGGAAATGATCCCGGTCACTTGGCCGGAATTCGCGCTGATTCATCCTTTTGCACCTTCGGATCAGACGCGAGGCTATCAGGCCATGATCGATCGCCTGTCCAAGGCACTTTGTGAAATCACCGGTTACGATGCCGTCAGTTTGCAGCCCAATTCCGGAGCGCAGGGTGAGTATGCGGGCCTGCTCGCAATTCGTGCCTATCACCGTGCGAACGGTCAGTCGCAACGCGATGTTTGCCTGATTCCCTCTTCGGCTCATGGTACCAACCCCGCATCGGCCAATATGGTCGGCATGGAGGTTGTCGTTGTTGCTTCCGACGCGAAAGGAAACGTCGATGTGGTCGACCTGAAAGCCAAAATCGAAAAGGTCGGCGATCGCCTTGCCGCGTTGATGATTACCTATCCTTCAACACACGGCGTGTTCGAAGAAACCGTCACGACCATTTGCGACATGATTCATCAGGCAGGTGGTCAAGTGTATATGGACGGTGCCAACATGAACGCAATGGTTGGCGTGGCGCAGCCGGGCAAGTTCGGTTCGGACGTATCACATTTGAATTTGCACAAGACTTTCTGTATTCCCCATGGTGGTGGTGGTCCGGGTGTGGGCCCCGTTGCAGTGAGATCGCATTTGGCTCCGTATTTGCCGGGCGTGGTTGGTGAGCAAGGTTTCCTGTCGGAAGAAGTTCCCGTGGGCCCTGTTTCAGCCGCACCCTTCGGGTCAGCCAGTATTTTGCCGATCTCGATGGTTTACATCGCCTTGATGGGTGCCGATGGGTTGCGTCGCGCAACCGAGATCGCGATCCTGAATGCAAACTACGTTGCGCGCAGGCTCGAGTCACATTATCCCGTGCTATATACCGGTACCCAAGGTCGTGTAGCCCATGAATGCATTCTCGATATTCATGACATTAAAGAAAGCTCCGGCGTCACAGCCGAAGATATCGCCAAGCGTCTGATGGATTATGGTTTTCATGCGCCAACCATGAGCTTTCCGGTTGCGGGTACTTTGATGGTCGAACCTACAGAATCGGAAAGTCTCGTGGAGCTCGATCGTTTCATCGACGCCATGATTTCGATCCGTCAGGAAATTGCGCAAATCGAGCGTGGTGAGCGCGATAAAACAGACAATGTCCTGAAGAATGCGCCCCATACCGCGCAGATGTTGTTGGCCGAAGAATGGCATCATGATTATCCGCGCCAACAAGCCGCCTATCCGGTTGCCGGTTTGCGCGACAACAAGTATTGGCCACCGGTTGGTCGTGTGGACAATGCCTGGGGTGACCGAAATCTGGTGTGCGCGTGTTTGCCGATCGAGGCTTACGTCTGATAATCAATTGACTGATTAACCGATCGGCATAAAGGCCTTACTAAAAAGCCGCTAAATAAATTAATTTATTTAGCGGCTTTTTTTGCTTAGCTATCGACTATTTTGAATCGCTTAAATCTTTAGAAAAATCTCCAACGATTTTGAAGAACATGTTTACCATGGCTTCGACTGCATCTCGTCCTATCCCACCGTAGGCGCTGATATCCATTTCAATCACTGCCTCGCGCTGGTCGTTGACGTAGGCGCGAGCCCATCGATTACGCAAGTTCCAGTTGTTGACAATTTTTAATGCGATCGGACGGTTTGGAAGGAATGTGGCGCGCAACAATACATCTTCGCAGGTTGGGTCGGTGGCGCATCCGATGAAGATAAATTCGATTTTTTCGGCACCCGTGCTGCCCGGACGAATCTTGAGTACCGGATCGCCTTGATCGTCTTTCGTTTCCTCGAAGTTGTAATCCGATGTTGTCAATATCGAGGCTAGGACAGAAGGATCGAGATGTTTGATTTCGGCGGTTTCATCCGGTTTTTCCTGTCTGGTCGATTCTTCATCAACCCAGGCGGACGGAATCGCGGACGCTAGAAACTGGAACATCTTATCAATAGACATCTGCTGTCCGTTGATTTTGAATTTGTCTTTCGTGAAGTCGAAGTGAACGGTTAGCTTGTCACCCTCGAACTTTCCGACTTTAAATTGGGCAACCGCATCCATCATGGTTTTTATTTCCGTATCCGAGCGCGATTTGGCTTGTGTGGCACTCAATCCCGTCGCTCGCATGTATTGCATCAAGAGGGCGGAGATCATCGGACGTGAAAGCGTAAGCGTGCTTTCTAGGCTTGTTAATGGGTTGCTTGCCAAGCCGATACCGTTGGATTTGACATTTGCAGGACCGAAAGCGGCATTGAGCTCGAATTGACTGGTGCCATCCTTGGTTTTCCATGAGACTGGAGCGATGCGTATGGTTGGCGCCGCTTGGGACAGGATATGCAAGCTCTGCCAGAATTGTTTTACATCCGATGCATTGACGAGATCCGCCTCCTGCGGGTTGTTCATTGATCGCGAAATCAGGTTGGCGTATAAATCGATCAGCGACTTTAATCCCTTTCCGTCCAGATTGCCGTATGTAGCGGCGAACTTGAGTTCGCCAAGATCGACTTTATTTACCGACAGCGCGCCGACCTCGTACTGAGCCGAACCATCGACCAGTGCACCATTTTCTTTCAGTTCAAAGCGGCTTTGGATTTTTTCGGCCTTGAGATTTAGGCCTTTAGGTAAAGAGACCGTCAGGCTACCAATATCGGCGCCGTGCGAACCTAGTTTGAGATCGAAAGACCCATTTTTTGTATCGGTATGGATTCGGCTATCCCGGATTTCGAGGCTGGATTGGTCATCGGATATTTTCAGGTTGTTGAGTACGAGCTCTCCACGTGTCGAGGACAATCTGGCGCCAAGTTCGGTTTTCAGGCTTGCTCCGCCAAAGCTCGAGCGAACATTGTTTTGGTTTAAGTCCACCGGGCGGGCAGTCCAGTCAAGTCTGGCACGGCCAGTGCGATCAACAATCGTATGTCCCTGGATCAGGGATTGGCCATTTAGAGATTTAAACAGCTCTTCCGTAAAGGGGTTGCGCACCATGGTCGTTTGAATCGACGCACCAATGACATTGAAATGCCCTTTCATCAACTCCGAAATCGGCAAGGGGCCATGTTTGATGTCATTAACAAAGATAATTTCGGGCTTTGGGTTGGTGTTTTCTGCAGTCGGAAATGACAATGAGAGGGTCACCCGGCTTGTAAAAATGCCGCGTTCATAATTTGTCTGAGTGAGCAGAACTTGATCCGGCCACTGTTTGGTCAGATAGCTGTTTGCGGCATCGATGATGGTTTCTGTTTCCGACTGGATTCGTGAGCCCGATAACCAACTGCTTGCGGCATAGCCGGCAAAAACGACAGCAAGTGCGCCGGCACTAATGACTAATTTACGCTTCATCGGGGATGATTCCTATCTGATTTAATCTGTATTCGTATTGACGGATTGCGATTTGCTGCGTTGGTAAACAACGATGTCATAAGGCAAACCATTTTCCGGTGGCTGGGGTGCTCTGGATCGTTCAATCCAGACTCCGGGATCAAGTTCGGCAAAAAAAGCATCGCCTTCGACTTCGGCCTGAATCTCGGTTGCGATGACGCAGTCGGCGATGGGTAGCGCTTCGCGATAAATTTGCGCGCCTCCAATCACAAACGCTTGCTCGGCATCACGGACCAATTCCAATGCCGATTGCAGACTGGAGACGAATTCGGCTCCGTCGTGCGATAAATCGGGATCGCGGGTAATGACAATATTGCGTCTTCCGGGTAGGGGGCGTCCAAGCGAGTCCCATGTTTTGCGACCCATGATGATTGGACAACCCGTGGTGGTGCGCTTGAAGTGAGCCAGATCTCCGGACAATTTCCAGGGCAATGTATTGTTGCGCCCGATCGTCCGGTTTCTGGCGTAGGCAACAATCAGGTTAAGTTGCATGCGTTGGTTTTTCCGGTATTTTCTAAACCGCTACGGGTGCTTTGATGTGAGGATGATGCTCATAATTCTCGATTACAAAGTCTTCGTACTGGTAATCGAATAATGAATCGGGCTTACGTGCAATCTTGAGTTTCGGATAAGGGTAGGGTGTTCGCGACAATTGCAACTCGACTTGCTCAAAGTGATTGCTGTATATGTGGCAATCACCACCCGTCCAAATGAAGTCGCCAACTTCCAGATTGCATTGCTGGGCAACCATGTGGGTGAGCAAGGCATAACTCGCGATGTTGAACGGGACGCCTAAAAAAATATCCGCGCTTCGTTGGTAAAGTTGGCAAGAAAGTTTGCCTTCGGCTACATAGAATTGAAAAAAAGCATGGCAAGGGGGTAGCGCCATGTTTTTGATTTCTCCGACGTTCCATGCTGATACGATCAGACGGCGCGAATCCGGGTTTTGTTTGATCTGTTGGACAACCTGACTGATCTGGTCGATGTGCTGACCATCTGGCGTTGGCCATGAGCGCCACTGCACGCCGTAAACGGGGCCCAGGTCGCCGGTGGGGCTGGCCCATTCGTCCCAGATTGTGCAGCCGTTTTCCTGCAGCCATTTCACGTTGGAATCGCCACGCAAAAACCAGAGCAGTTCGACAAAGATGCTGCGTGTATGCAGTTTCTTTGTCGTGACCATCGGAAACCCTTTCGAAAGATCGAAACGCATCTGGTAGCCGAACACCGAACGTGTCCCTGTGCCGGTGCGATCGGTTTTATTCACGCCATGCTCGTATACATGGCGCATGAGGGTTTCGTACTGATCCATTCTGATCGTCCTGTTAGGCGGTGGCCGGCTGGTCGGCGGCATCGTCGCGAATTTCCGCTGTCCATGTGATGGCTGCGGTGTGGGCAAGCATGGCGGAAGCTGAGCAGTACTTTTCGTGCGACAGACTGATTGCTCGTTCGACTGCGGCTCGAGTCAGATTTTTACCCGTTACGGTGAATGCGAAATTGATCTTGGTGAAGACCTTCGGGTCCACGTCCGCGCGCTCGGCTTGCAACACCACCGAACAACCTGTGACCTGGTGCCGGCCGCGCTTTAGTATGAGAACGACATCGTAGGCTGTGCATCCGCCTGTGCCGACAAGCACCATCTCCATTGGACGCGGTGCAAGATTGTGACCGCCACCCTCGGGAGCACCGTCCATGGCTGCAATGTGTCCCGTGCCGGTTTTGCCGATAAAAAGCATGCCCTCGGGGCCGCCCCAGTCGATTTTGACTTCCATGATCAATCCTTGCTAAACACAGACTGTAAACAAGGAATCTTAACCCTTTTAGTCGGGTTTTTGCCTGAATCTGCAGGATGAAAACGCGCGCCGGTATTAAAATGCAAGGCTCACACACTGATCAAATTTAAAGCCCGTTGGAGCGTATCGATGAAGCATATGCACAGTTCTGCACGACATTCTTCGTTTGCACGTCGCCGCAGCTGGTTCGAGCCTTTAATCGAAGAGGTGGACGTCGCGCTGCAAGTATTGTCGGGGGTGGTTGTTGGAACTCGACCCAATCCGGCCGGATCGCGCAAGGCAGAACCGGATGAGCTGAATCGCGAACAAAAGAGCCATGCCGCAGGGCTGATGCGGGTCAATCATGTCGGTGAAGTTTGTGCGCAGGCCTTGTATCGGGGGCAGGCTGCCGTTTGCAAACGCGCTGATACCGCTTCGCTGCTCTATCAGGCTGCAGCCGAAGAGGTTGATCATCTGGCTTGGTGCTCGCAAAGATTGTCCGAGCTTAGTAGCCGTCCAAGTCTCTTGAATCCGCTTTGGTACGCCGGCTCATTCAGTTTGGGGTTGCTGGCGGGGCGTGCCGGTACTGCCCGTAATTTGGGATTCATGGCAGAGACCGAGCGTCAAGTCGAAGCACATTTGGATGATCATCTGAAACGGTTGCCTGTCGAGGATGTCAGATCCCGCAAAATCGTGGAGCAAATGAAGCAGGATGAAATCGGACACCGGCTCACAGCCGAGAGAAACGGCGCCTCGGATTTGCCTGTGCCTGTTAAAGGACTGATGAAAATCATGTCGAAAGTGATGACAACCACAGCTTATCGAATTTAAGGATTTTTTGAGATGAAACACGCAATACCCATCGATTGTGCATTGCACAAAAACAACATTTAATCGATTATTTTTAAAGTGATACAAAGTTCTTGCTTCACTTCAAAATTTGTTCTATGATTCGTTTATGGAAGTTAAGTCAATAGTGTTTTGAATGTAAGTGCTTAATCAGTTGCTGGGTTAGTTAAAACCCTAATAACTGAGAAATCAAGCAAATACTCAAACACTGAGTGTTGTAAAACATTCCTTAACTTGCCAAGGTTGTCTCCTCCACCCTCCTCCTTTGGTGGATTTAGCCCAAGACTGCAAAGTCTTGGGCTTTTTTTTTTAGTGGTACAAATAGGCATCAGGCAGTCGGAGAAAATTTTGCAGATAAACGACATCAAACTTGCAATTGTCGGCTTGGGCTACGTCGGCCTGCCTCTTGCGGTTGAATTCGGCAAGAAACGCAGCGTCATCGGTTTTGATATCAACGAAGCTCGTATAGCGGAGTTAAAGCAAGGACACGACCACACCCTCGAAGTGGATGACGATGAATTGAAGTCCGCCACCGGTTTGCAGTTCACAACATCTCTTGAGAGATTAGGTGAAGCGAATGTCTTTATCGTGACGGTGCCTACGCCCATTGATCGCTATAAGCAACCGGATTTGACTCCATTGATCAAGGCGAGCGAGACAATTGGCCGGGTGCTTAAGAAGGGCGATATTGTTATTTACGAATCCACGGTGTATCCCGGTGCAACTGAAGAGGATTGCGTACCGGTGCTTGAGCGAATGTCCGGGCTTGTCTTTAATCGGGATTTTTATGCTGGTTACAGTCCGGAGCGTATCAATCCGGGGGACAAGGCGCATCGGGTCAGCACGATTAAAAAAGTAACATCGGGCTCCACTGCTGAAGTTGCCGCGTTGATTGATGATTTGTATAAGCAGATCATTGTCGCCGGCACGCATCGTGCCCCGAGTATCCGCGTAGCCGAAGCTGCCAAAGTTATTGAGAACACGCAACGCGATGTCAACATCGCGCTGATCAATGAGTTGGCTTTGATATTCAACAAGATGAATATCGATACTGAAGCGGTTCTTGTGGCGGCTGGCACCAAATGGAATTTTCTGCCGTTTCGCCCCGGCCTGGTTGGAGGGCATTGCATCGGAGTGGATCCCTATTACCTGACGCATAAAGCGCAATCGATCGGTTATCACCCCGAGATCATATTGGCGGGTCGACGCCTGAATGATGCGATGGGGTCGTATGTCGTGTCTCAACTCGTTAAAGCCATGACGCGCAAAAGCATTAACGTCAAAGGAGCGCGTGTTTTAGTCATGGGGTTGACCTTCAAGGAAAACTGCCCGGATTTACGCAACACGCGCGTAGTCGATATCGTCAGCGAATTAAAAGAGTACGATATGGACGTAGATGTTTACGATCCGTGGGTGGATTTGAAAGAGGCGCAGCTCGAATATGGACTGACACCTGTGCAAATCCTCGAGAATGGGATTTACGATGCGGTAGTGTTGGCGGTGGCGCACCATCAGTTTACGGATCTGGGGGCAGCGGGGATTCGCGCTTTGGGTAAGCCTGCGCATGTACTGTATGACTTGAAGTACATCCTGCCTGCCGAACAATCGGATTTGAGGCTGTAGTCGGGAGAAGCAACATGACCAGTCGCTATCAGCAAGTACAAAACGAATTGCGCAAGAATCCACGCACATGGCTGGTGACGGGCTGCGCCGGTTTCATCGGATCAAATATTCTCGAGACCTTGCTCAAGCTTGAGCAGAACGTGATCGGACTTGATAATTTTTCGACCGGATATCAGCATAATCTTGATGAGGTACGGGAGTCGGTTTCTCAGGATCAATGGCAACGATTCAAGTTTATTGAAGGCGATATACGCGACCTTGCGACATGCGAAAAAGCGGTAACCGGTGTGGATTTTGTATTACACCAAGCAGCTCTTGGTTCGGTGCCGCGATCGATTAAGGATCCGATTACTACCAATGCAGTGAACATCTCCGGCTTTTTGAATGTGTTGACAGCAGCACGCGATGCGCAAGTAGCTTCATTCGTTTATGCGGCTTCAAGTTCCACTTATGGTGATCACCCTGGTTTGCCAAAGGTCGAAGACCGAATCGGCAAGCCGTTGTCGCCCTATGCTGTCACCAAGTATGTGAACGAGGTTTATGCTGATGTCTTTGCCCGCACATACGGTTTCGGAAGTGTAGGCTTGAGATATTTCAATGTGTTCGGCAAGCGCCAGGATCCCGAAGGTGCGTATGCGGCGGTGATTCCTAAGTGGATTGCGGCGATGATTCGCAACGAGGACGTTCATGTCAATGGCGATGGCGAAACCAGCCGTGATTTCTGTTTTGTCGAGAATGCTGTGCAAGCCAATATTCTGGCCGCAATGTCTCACCCCGATGGCGAAAGCCAGATCTTTAATGTGGCCGTGAATGCACGTACCAGCTTGAATGAACTGTATAAGTATTTAACGGTCACGCTCGGCAAACATGGCGTGCAATATGCCAAAGAGCCACGGTATAGGGATTTCAGGGAAGGGGATGTCAGGCATTCGCAAGCCGATATTACCAAGGCGAAAACCTTATTAGGTTACGAGCCACTGTACACCATCGTGCAGGGACTTGAGGTTGCCATGCCTTGGTATACGCAGTTTTTGCGTTAACTTTCCTGCATCAACCGCTTGCCAGTTTTTTGACCCAGTATGCAGTTGATGCATCGTATGGGCTGACATCCGGGTCGCTTCCCAACGCATCGAGCCGGCGTTCGATATCGCCGGCAAGTTTTTTACCGAATTCAACGCCCCATTGATCAAACGGGTTGATGCCCCAAAGGACCGCTTCGGTAAAAACTTTGTGCTCATAAAGAGCAAGAAGCTCGCCAAGATGGCGCGCGTTTAACTGCGGCAGAACGATCAGTGTCGTAGGACGCCCGCCGGGGTGAACGCGATGTTTTGCCAGTATGGCTGCTCGTTGCGGATCCGATTCGGTGCGCCGAACTTCAGCCAATGCTTCCTCAAACGATTTACCTTCGAGCAGTGCCGATCTTTGCGCCAAACAGTTGGCGATTAGTAATCGATGGTGACGGTTATGCCGGTGATCCGGTTTGGCACACAGAACAAAATCGACAGGGGCGCCTTTGCTTTCCTGATGCAGCCACTGGAAGAAAGTATGCTGGCCATCCGTCCCGGGCATTCCCCAAACCACCGGGCTGCTCGGAACATCCAGTTTGTTGCCGTCAAGCATGGTGGACTTGCCTAGCGACTCCATTTCGAGTTGTTGCAACCACGGCACGAGATTTTGCAAGCGCGCATCATAGGGACACAATGCGAGTGACGCGTATCCCAGAACGCTACAGTTCACAACTGCACTTAATGCCATTTGAACCGGCGCATTGAGCTCGATGGGGGCCGTCAGAAAATGTTCATCCATGGCCGCAGCGCCGGCCAACATATCGTTCAATGCATCCTGCCCCAGTCCGAGGGCGATGGGCAAGCCGATCGAAGACCATATCGAGTAGCGACCGCCGACCCAATCCCAGAAACGGAAAATATGATCATCACTGATGCCGAAGTCACGGGCGGCTTTGGGGTTTGCGGTTACGGCCACAAATTGATCGAGTGGATTCTTGATCTTGTTTGCGCGTAGCCAGTCGATCGCACAGGCGGCATTGGCAAGGGATTCGGTAGTGGTGAAAGACTTGGATGAGACGATGATTAATGTGTCGTGAGGATCGAGCCCCTCCAGGGCCGCGGTAATGGCATGCGCATCCACGTTCGAGGCAAATCGAATAGTGCGTCGGCTGGATCTGCCTTTAAGCGATTCCACCGCAAGTCGCGGACCCCAGTCGCTTCCGCCAATCCCAATGTGCACAACATAACGGTAGAGATTATGGGAATTTGCTTTTTCGATAAAGCTCGCGAGCCTCGCTTGTTCAAGCTGGATGTCCTGTGCAACTGCCGCGGGTGGTGATTTTGCGCGTAGAGCAGTGTGCCAGGCGGGGCGATTCTCCGTCCAATTGAC
Organism: Sheuella amnicola; assembly: GCF_010499255.1. Taxonomy (GTDB): domain Bacteria; phylum Pseudomonadota; class Gammaproteobacteria; order Burkholderiales; family Burkholderiaceae_B; genus Zwartia; species Zwartia amnicola. Next base: position 74,424 of record NZ_JAAGRN010000005.1, on the reverse strand, counting down.
GATGCCGCCTTCAAACAGATCCCGACGCGCCTGCTCAAAGCCTTGTTGGGCAAGCAACTCCGTCGATGCATCCGTGAGTGCGGGCGAATGTCTTTGCGTACTCAGGTCGACGTCGATGTCTGCAGCATGGATCACGCGAACATCAACCGATGACAGCGGGCTGGACCGAGCCGCTTCGCAAAATGTTTTCCATACGGGGCGATTGGATAATGCGGTCATCTTGCGGCTCGTCGATCGTGTGTTAGAAGGGAAGTGTGACGTGCGGCGCGAGCTCAAGTAATTGGGTTCGGAACGATTGCTTGATACGTTCAAGAGCTGCATCCGAGTCGCCCTCAAAACGCAGCACGACGACAGGAGTCGTGTTCGATGCGCGAGCCAGGCCAAACCCATCCGGATAGTCGGCACGCAAGCCATCGATTTTGATGATTTCGGTTGCGCCTTCGAATTTGCCTTCCGATTGCAGGCGCTTGATCAGCGCATGCGGTTCGCCTTCTTTCATTTCGAGTTTGAGTTCTGGTGTCGAGACACCCTGAGGCAAGGCCTCCAAAATAGCGGAAGGGTCACGTTGCTTGGAGAGAATCTCAAGCAATCGTGCGCCCGTGTACAAGCCATCATCGAAGCCGAACCAGCGCTCTTTAAAGAAAATGTGTCCACTCATTTCTCCGGCAAGAGGGGCACCTGTTTCGGCAAGCTTGGCTTTGACCAGGGAATGACCGGTCTGGCACATCAATGCCTGACCGCCGGCTTTGCGGATTTCGACCGCGACATGCCGACTGCATTTGACGTCATAGATAATGGTTTCGCCCGGGCAGCGCTCAAGCACGTCACGCGCATACAGAATCAGTTGGCGATCCGGCCATATGATCTGACCGGATTTGGTCACTACACCGAGACGGTCGCCATCACCATCAAAGGCCAGGCCTATTTCACAATCGGTGGTTTGAACGCAGTGAATCAAATCTTCCAGATTGTGCGGCTCGGCGGGATCCGGGTGGTGGTTCGGGAATGTGCCATCCACTTCACAGAACAACTCTGTCACCTCGCAGCCCAGGCCACGGAAAAGTTTTGGGGCAACCGCGCCGGCAACTCCATTGCCGCAGTCGATTGCAATTTTCATTGGACGAGCTAATTTGATGTCACCCAGAACTTTTGCCAGATAGGGCGTCATGATGTCGACTTCTTTGCCCTGGCCGGGTGCTTTTGCGACAGCGACTCCGGCTGCGACTTCATCGCGCAGCTTCAGAATGTCATCACCATATAGAGCGCTACCGCCCATCATCATTTTGAACCCGTTGTAATCGGGAGGATTGTGGCTACCGGTGACGGCGACTCCGGATCCGGTCTTAAGAGTGTAAGCGGCAAAATAAACAAGGGGAGTGGGCACTTGACCAATATCGATCGTATCGACTCCGCCATCTCGAATGCCTTGTTGAAGAGATGCAGATAGCGAGGGACTGCTGAGTCGTCCGTCTCGACCCACTACCAGAGCGCTCACGCCAGCTGCGCGGGCACGCGCGGCAAGACCTCGTCCGAGCTCGCGCGCGAATTCCGGATTGAGCGCTGTCGGCACAATGCCCCGGATATCGTAGGCCTTGAACGAAGAATGGGGAAACGGGTGCGTCGTGGTCAAGATGAATGGCTCCGGCAGAATGTTTTTAATCTCCCCTCATTATCCCAGAAACCGACCCTTATCCTCGCCAAATCGAATTGCGGAAAGCCTGCGCCGACGTTCTATCCTACAATTTGACCCATTAAATTCCGCAATTTTTGTGCGTTAGAGTCAATACGATTGATGGCGTTTTGATGCGATGATGCGGAGCCAATTCAATATTCGGGGATAAATATGAGTATTATCAAAGAGTTAGAGGGTTTTCTCGGAGCCGGTCAGGTGCTGACCGGGGAGGCGGCAGCCCCATTTCTGGTGGATTGGCGAAATCGCTATCAGGGCAGTGCGCTGGCCGTGGTGCGCCCCGGCTCAACCGAGGAAGTTGCCGGAGTCGTCCGACTCTGTGTTCAACATAATGTCCCTTTGGTTCCCCAGGGTGGAAATACAAGCTTGTGTGGCGCAGCCACGCCCGATGAGTCGGGAAAGTCGATTGTGATGAGTTTGCAGCGCATGAATAAAGTGCGCTCGATCGATACCGACAACGATACGATGACAGTCGAGGCCGGCTGCGTACTCCAGTCGCTGCAGGAAGCTGCACGAGAAGCCGGGCGCTTGTTTCCGCTTAGTTTGGCAGCGGAAGGCAGTTGCACGATCGGTGGTAATTTGTCGACCAATGCCGGTGGCACTCAAGTGTTACGGTACGGCAACACGCGCGATCTGACTTTGGGTCTGGAGGTGGTGACGGCAGAGGGCGAAATCTGGCATGGATTGCGCGGGCTGCGCAAGGACAATACCGGGTACGACTTGCGTGACCTGTATATCGGCAGCGAAGGCACGCTGGGCATTATTACCGCCGCAACGATGAAGTTATATCCTTTGCCCGTTGCGCAACGTACCGCCATGCTGGCTCTGAATTCCCTTGAGGACGCGATCGAGGTTCTTTCGCGCGCGCGTGCGGGGTTCGGTGCGTCATTGACAGGGTTCGAAGTGATGGGTGGCAGTGTGCTTCAGGCCGTGGTGCGATTGTTTCCACAGCAACGTCTTCCTTTTGAAGGCGAGTCGGCAAATTCGGCCTGGTTTGCTTTGCTCGAATTGTCCGATAGTGAAAGTGCGGATCATGCACAGCAACGCTTTGAAGAAGTGTTGGGTAAAGCGATCGAGGATGGTTTGGTCATGGATGCCGCAATTGCAGAAAATATTGCCCAAAGCAAGGCAATGTGGCATCTGCGAGAAAGCATTCCGCTGGCCGAGGCCGAGATCGGTAAGAGCGTGAAACACGATGTGTCGATACCGATTTCATTGATCGCCAAATTTGTCGAAACCACTAATGCGGCACTGCAAGTCAAGTTTCCGGGCGTGCATCATGTCGTTTTCGGACATCTCGGTGACGGCAATCTGCATTACAACGTTGTCCGGGCGGACAATATGACCGAGCAAGGGCTGATGGATAAGCAATATGAAGTCTATGAGCTCGTTCATGATAGCGTGCATGCTTTTGGCGGATCGATTAGCGCCGAGCATGGTGTCGGTCAACTTAAGCGCGATCAACTGCCTCGATACAAGACCGAGCTTGAACTTAAGTTGATGAAACGAATCAAAGATGCGTTGGATCCAAAGGGATTGATGAATCCAGGCAAGGTTTTGCAGGCTTAAAAATCAGGGAGGGCGAGTGCGGCGATTAACCTGGAGGTTCTGGTGGTCTGCGCTGTTGTTGCTGACTTTGTCGCGCATCGCTTTGGTCGCATGGCAGTGGCCGCGTGTAGCAGCTGTCGATGGCATATGGCCGGTGATGTTCGGTGGTTTGCGCATGGATTTGGTCATGCTTGGCATGATGATCGCTTTACCCGCGGCGCTTTCACCATGGTTTGGACATTTCGGTATTGCGCAAAGGATCACTGCCTGGTGGTTCAGAGCCTGCTGGTTTCTCCTCTTGCTTCTGGAGGCTTCGACACCTCAGTTCATCACTGAATACGACTCGAGGCCGAATCGCCTTTATTTCGAGTATCTTGGGCATCCGAAAGAAGTGTTCGGCATGTTGTGGGAAGGATATAAGTTTGTCATTTTAGGGGCGATCATTTTGATCGCCATCGGCATGTGGGTAGGTTTCAAGCTGTTTGCCGCGGGCCCTGCGGATCGCCCCATGCGTTGGTGGTTGCGCCCTTTACTTAGCCTGGCGTTGATTGCTTTTTGCGTGATGTCGATACGCGGCACACTAGATCACCGTCCCATCAATGCCTCGACAGTCGCATTTGGCAACGATGCCATGGTCAATACGCTTGCGGTCAACAGTTTTTGGAACGTCACCAATGCGGCCTATCTGATGACAAATGAAAAATCTTCCTTCGATATGTACGGCAAGATGTCGGTCGAAGAGATGAATCATGTTGTGCGTCAGGCAGCCGGATTGTCCGACAAGATGATGGATCCATATTTTCCGACGCTACACGAACAAACCGCTACGATCAGGCGGGACAAGCCTTTGAATCTTGTGATCATCTTGCAGGAAAGTCTTGGTGCGCAATATTCGAAGGCATTGGGTGGGGCAGGGTTGACTCCCGAGCTTGATGCGCTGGGTCAGCATGGCTGGTGGTTCGAACGCGCCTATGCGACCGGAACGCGATCCATACGCGGACTTGAAGCCATCAGTACGGGCTTTCTGCCAACGCCCGCCCAAGCAGTCTTGGCGTTGCCGCGTGCTGAGACCGGCTTTTTTACGCTTGCCGAATTACTTGGGCGCCAGGGCTATGTCTCGCGATTTATCTATGGCGGTGAAGCGCATTTCGACAATATGCGAGGTTTTTTTCTGGGTAACGGGTTTAATGAGGTGATCGATTTACCCAAATTCGTGTCGCCTAAATTTGTCGGATCCTGGGGGGCATCGGATGAAGATATGTTTAACGAGATCGATCGCTTATTGCGTTCTGATGGGGATCGTCCGACATTGACATTGGCCTTTTCAGTATCGAACCATTCGCCGTGGGAGTACCCGAAAGGCCGAATTGAGCCGGTTGGGGATCCGGCCTCCGTTACCAACACGGTCCGCTATGCGGATTGGGCAATTGGAGATTTTTTCAAAAAGGCGCGCCAGGCTCCGTACTGGAACAATACGATTTTCATGGTGGTTGCCGATCATGATGCACGCGTATCCGGCAATCTGGTTCCGGTTAAGCACTTCCATATTCCCGCCCTGATTTTGGGGCCGGGTGTTCCGGTCAAAAAGGATGCTCAGATTATCAGCCAGATCGATCTGGCGCCGACTTTGTTGTCGTTGATTGGGGTAGATGCTGTGCACCCGATGATCGGTCGCGATCTGACCCGACATGCTAGCGGACGCGCCATGATGCAGTTTGGCGATAACTACGGCTATCTCAAAAGCGGCGACGGCAATGAAGAAACGCTAGTCGTCCTGGAACCAGGCAAGCCCGGCAGAACGAGTCGCTATCGTGCTCCGGATACTTATACCCAAATCGAACCGGATCGCGAACAAGAGAAAGAGGCACTCGCGCATGTGTTGTGGCCAAGCTGGGCCTACAGAGAACAACGTTATGGGCTGCCGGCACTAAAAAAGTAGCGTCGACCGAGGCGGAATCGATCGAAGATTAGACTTTTTGGCAGTGCGGGCAAAAATATGTGGCTCGTTGTCCCTGCACAATGCGCTTGATCGAGGTCTGGCAGACGCGGCAGGGCTGGCCGTCTCGCTCATAAACCGCTGCATGCAGCGTGAAATAGGCTCCCGGTTGACCGGTTGCGTCGACATAGTCTCTCAGCGTACTGCCACCGGATGTCAGTGCGTCGTTCAACGTGCTGCGAATAGCTTGAACCAGTCGTTCGCAGCGTGCGATTGAGATGCGCCCCGCCTTTGTTTTTGGGTGGATTCTGGCTCGAAACAAGCTCTCTGAAGCGTAGATATTGCCCGCGCCTACAACAATATCGCCAGCCAGTAATGCCTGTTTAATCGACATTGTTCGGCCAGCCAGGCCACGATGAAGCCATTGGGCATCGAATTTGGGGTCGAATGGTTCGATGCCAAGCTTTTGGAGCAGGGGATGCTTTTCGACCGGTCCATCTCGATTGTCGTGCCACAGTACCGATCCGAACCGTCTGGGGTCGTGCAGCCTGAGGGTGACGTGGTCGAATTGCCATTCCACGTGGTCATGATTGCGCAACAACGAACCTGGCGCAACGCTGCGCAGCGAGCCTGACATTCCCAGGTGTATCAGTTGGGTACCCTGATCGAAGTCGATCAACAGATACTTACCCCGTCTACGGCAAGCTCGTATCACTTGTCCGTTGACCCGGTCGGGAAGGTCGGTCGGAATAGGCCAGCGCATACGGAATTCATGGATTACCATTCTTTTTAGGGTGTGACCTGTGGTAATCGCGTCAATTCCACGGCGAGTTGTTTCAACTTCGGGTAGTTCCGGCATGGGTGAGTGCTAACATCCTGACACTAAGTGAGCTGATTGTGCCACCAACTAGGCGGGTCGCGTGAAGTCTTTGTCAAAATCCGGTTTGTTTTTAACATTTGCAGCGAGTTGTTCGATTGCAATTTCGAGCCTCTGGGCCTCTGCCAGTATTGCGCAGACGGCACCTTCGATTCGTCCTTCCGGGGGCGTGAGTCAGAACGCGCCTTTGCAGGTCAAGCCTCGAACTCCGGAGTCCGAGGAGATTTATCTTCGGGCGGGCGAGCTTCCTGAAGTGACGATGACCTCGAGTGTGATGTTCAGGATATTGGCATCAGAATTCTCTGCCCAGCGTGGCGTTTTTCTGCCGGCCGGTAAAACCATGCTGGATTTGGCGCGTGAAGTGGGCGATGTCCGACTGGCCAAGCGATCGCTCGAGTTTTATCTGGCAGGCGGTAATCTGGCCGGCGCGCTAGATGCGTCGCGAGTTTGGGTGCGCCTGGCACCTGATAACGCCGAGGCGGCATCGACCGAAATGGCCTTGGCTGCGGCTGCCGGCCAGACCAGCGGTCTAGCTACTGCCCTGCGCAAGCAGATCGATGCGGCGCAGGACAAAAAGGGCGCAATTGCCAATGCGCTGAGTGTGCTGAGCCGGATGCCCGATCGACGCGAAGCGCTCGTGATTCTTGATCAAGCAATCAATGAAAGCACGGCTAAAAACATGCTCGCCGCGCATTTGGCACTGGCCGATGTGGCACAAGGGGCAGGGGATGAAAAGCGAGCGGTGGCTGAAGCCAAGGCTGGCCTTGCAGTTTCTCCTCGTTCCGAGGATGCCGCCATGCGTGTTTTTGAATACGGATTGGGCGTGGATGCGGATCAGGCAGTACGTGATGCCAGAAACTTCATTTCCGCACATCCGGGCGCACGTCGCGTACGCCTTTTGCTGACAGGTTATTTGGCTGACAAGCAGCAGTTCGATGCAGCTCTTGCCGAGCTGGCATCGATGCTCAAACGGTTTCCTGAAGATTTTGATTTGATGTACATGCAAGCCCAGGTGCTGTATCGAGCCAAGCGATTGGATCAGGCCCAGGCTATGCTTGAGCAATTCGTGAGCGTTCAGACGCAGAGAATGAACGCCAATCCGGCTGGGGCGACGGATGCTGCCGCTGCGTTGGCCGAGGCCTATTCGTTGTTGGCGCGTATCGCTCAGGATCAAGGGCGTCTGGACGATGCATTCAAATATTTATCCCAGATCGAGGATCCCGCGGCAAGACATCCCGCCAGGATCAGACAGGCATTTATACGTCTCAAACAGAATCGATTCGATGATGCGCTAGCTATTATTGATAGCGCCGGTCCGGAAACCGATGAGGAATACCAGGCTAATGTGTTGAGTGCCGCGCAAGTGTTGCGCGATGCCAATCGGATTGACGAGGCGATCAGACGGTTGCGTGTCGCGGACAACAAGCAGCCGGACTCGGTGGAGATCAAGTACGAGTTGGCAATGCTCTATGAGCGGCAAAATAAAATTAAGGATGCCGAACGATTGTTGCGCGAAATTATTGCGCTAGATCCCGGTCATGCGCACGCCCACAATGCGTTGGGTTATTCACTAGCCGATCGTAATCAGCGTTTGCCCGAAGCATTGAAGTTGATCCAGCGTGCGCATGAGATTTTGCCGAAAGATCCCTTCATCATGGATAGCCTGGGATGGGTGAAGTTTCGAATGGGCGACAGGAAAGCCGCCATAGAGTATCTGACCAAGGCGTATGCTATTCGACCTGAAGCCGATATCGGCGCGCATCTCGGTGAAGTCTATTGGGTTCAGGGTGATCGTGAACAGGCGTTGAAATATTTCAAGGAAGCCAGCTCCAAGGATCCTAAAAACCCGACCCTGATTGAAACGCTCAAAAGGCTGGGAGTCAAGATTTGAGGTTTCCGGCTTGGCGTTTTTTGCTATGGATTGCCCTGTCGATCATTGTGGCCGGTTGCGCCACGCAGCCGCCGGTTTCAACGACGATAGCCGGACCCGACTTGTCCAGGGCGGGACGTTTTGCGCTTAAGGCAGAACAGTTCGGCAAGGATCCCGAGGCGATTCAGGGTGGTTTTACCTGGAATGACAACGGTATGCGGTTAAGTCTTGATTTAACCAACCCCTTCGGGTCGGTTTTGGCAAGAGTAGTGGTCGATCGGAATGGGGCGACATTGACGCGCTCGAATGGAGAGGTGCTTCAAGCCGCCACGCCGGATGCGTTGGTTGAATTGGTGTTGGGGCAGTCTGTCCCCGTGCAAGGGTTGCGGGATTGGCTTCGCTTGAGTATGAATGAGCAGTCACTTGCCGCAATGTCACAGATATCGCGCGATTCCGAAGGTCGTGTGCAAAGCTTTGAACATCATGGCTGGCGCGTGCAGCGATCGCGCTTCGATGCTCTTGGCCCGCTGTTGCTGGTGATGAATCGCCAGGATCAAAGTAAGACGATCAGTATCCGTCTGGTCATCGACAATCCCTAATCATGCTTTACGATCTTCCCGCCCCGGCTAAATTGAACCTCTTTTTGCATGTCATTGGTCGACGTGGAGATGGCTATCATCTGCTGCAATCCGCATTCCGCTTGATCAGTCTTGCGGATAGCCTAGATATCGATTTGCGGCACGATGGCGTGATCGGACGAGAGACCGATATGCCCGGGGTGGCACATGATGATGATCTGGTCGTGCGTGCAGCCCGTCTTTTGCAGCAGTCAACGGGAAGTCATTTCGGGGCGCAGATTCATGTGCGCAAACGCATACCCGCCGGCGGTGGACTCGGCGGGGGATCAAGCGATGCTGCGACCGTATTGATTGCGTTAAATAAACTCTGGAAGACGCAATTGAACAGAACCGAGCTGATGCAGATTGGTTTGAAACTTGGTGCCGATGTCCCTTTTTTCATTTTCGGACAAAATGCGTTTGCTGAAGGGGTTGGCGAAGCCTTGCAGGCAATTGATCTTGAATCCCAGTATTTTGTGGTCGTTCAGCCTGCGCAGCAGGTTCCGACGCAAGGCATTTTCCAGGATCCTGATTTGACAAGGGATACGAAATCCGTCAGAATTATGGACTTTTCCAGAGGTTCAGGGATCGGTAGTGCTGATGGAAGCAAAGGTTTGTTTGGTCATAACGATCTGCAACCTGTTGTTCTCAAACACTACCCTGTCGTTCGGCAGGCTTTCGACTGGTGTCAACGGTCGGGATTGAATGTTCGTATGACGGGATCGGGCTCTTGTTTGTTTGCCGTTTTTTTGCAACAAGACCAGGCCGCCTTGGCTTACGAGAAAACGCTCGCTAAAATGCGTTCAGAGTTTTCTGAGGATTTAGCGGCAGGTGCGCAGTCACCCATCAAGCAGTTGTTTATCTGCGATGGATTGTCGGAACACCCGTTGCGTAATTGGTTGTAAAGCTAGTTGGGGAGTCGCCAAGCTGGTTAAGGCACCGGATTTTGATTCCGGCATGCGAAGGTTCGAATCCTTCCTCCCCAGCCCAATATGTAGAAGCTGTTGAACAACTGAGGTTCAGCAGCTTTTTTGTTCCACATCTGGTTCTACTGTCTGCGAAAGCCCCTACCATGGCCAACGATAGTTTCATGATCTTTACCGGTACAGCCAATACCCGGCTGGCCGTCGATGTGGTGAACCATCTCGATATGTCCCTGGGCAAGATGTCCGTAGGACGTTTTTCGGATGGTGAGGTTTCGGTTGAAATCAACGAAAACGTTCGCGGTAAAGACGTCTTCGTTCTGCAGCCGACCTGTGCACCCACCAACGATAACTTGATGGAAATCATGGTGATGGTTGATGCGCTGCGCCGAGCGTCTGCCGGTCGCATCACCGCTGCTATTCCTTACTTTGGTTATGCCCGTCAGGACCGTCGTCCACGCTCGGCGCGTGTGGCGATCACAGCCAAGGTGGTTGCAAACATGTTGCAGGTCGCGGGAGTTAACCGTGTTCTGACCATGGATTTGCATGCAGACCAGATTCAGGGCTTTTTCGATATTCCCGTTGATAACATCTATGCAGGTCCCATTTTGCTGGGCGATATTTGGCGCCGTAATCTGAGCAACCTGGTAGTGGTGTCCCCCGATATCGGTGGAGTGGTACGAGCCCGTGCTCTTGCAAAGCAGCTCGAGGCCGATCTGGCCATTATCGACAAGCGTCGTCCTCGCGCCAATGTTTCCGAAGTCATGAACATCATTGGTGATGTGGATGGTCGCACTTGTCTGATTATGGATGACATGGTCGATACAGCCGGAACACTTTGCAAGGCGGCGCAAGCGTTGAAAGAGCGTGGCGCCGGAGCCGTCTATGCCTACTGTACACATCCCGTTTTGTCGGGCGGCGCAGTAGAGCGTATCGAAGGCTCCGAGCTTGATGAGCTTGTTGTGACCGATACGATCCCGCTGTCCGAATCCGGTCGTGCAAGCAGCAAGATTCGTCAGTTGTCGTGCGCGGCGTTATTGGGTGAAACCATTTTGCGTATTTCAAACGCAGAATCAGTCAGCTCTCTGTTCGTCGATTAAATAATGAATGCTTTGACGGATCGGCATATGCCGGTTCGGTGTTACTAATTTGCGGGGTACTGGTCGCGGTGGCCTGCAAAACCACTAGTCGGTTTTCGACTGGTGTTTAACTCGGGTTTAACAACCCATTTTGGAGTAGTTCCATGAAATTCAATGCAACTTCACGTAGCGTTCAGGGATCGAGTGCGAGCCGCCGCCTGCGCCGTGCGAGCCTGATTCCTGCCATCGTTTACGGTGGTCAAGACAAGCCCGTCAATATCGAGCTCGATCACAACGAAATCTACCATGCCCTGCGCAAGGAAGAGTTCCACTCATCCATTCTCGATATGCAACTCGACGGTAAAAGCCATCAAGTTCTGCTTCGTTCGGTGCAGTGGCACCCATACAAGCAAATCGTCATGCACGTTGATTTCCAGCGCGTTGATGCAAACAAAGCATTGCACACCAAGGTGCCGCTGCACTTCGTGAATGCCGAGATTTCACCTGCTGTGAAACTGAGCGCAGCCATCATTTCGCATGTTCATAACGAACTCGAAATCGCTTGCTTGCCTGCGAACTTGCCCCAGTTCATCGAAGTCGATTTGTCCAAACTGGTTGGCGGTGCTTCGATTCACCTGGCCGACATCACTTTGCCCAAGGGCGTGACATATGTTTCGCACGGTGGCGATGCTAACCCTGCATTGGTTACAGCCATTGTTAAGGGCGGTGCCAAGGACGATGAGGCCGCAGCAGAAACTCCTGCAGCTTAAGTTGATTGCGATCGGTGACTTGTTCGCCGATTAGCGTTCGATTCGCACTATAGCCCCACCTTGCTTTGCGCTGGTGGGGCTTTTGCTTTCTAATCACACCATGTCATCCAACACTCCAATCAAAATGATCGTGGGTCTGGGGAATCCGGGCAACGACTATGAGCGTACGCGTCATAACGCCGGCTTTTGGTTGGTGGATGAGGTTGCGAACGATTTTCGAGCGACCTTCGCCCAAGAGAAAGCATTTTTCGGTAGTGTCGCTAAAGCGCGAGTCGGGTCTGAGCAGATCGTAATGGCTAAGCCGCAAACTTACATGAATAGATCGGGTCAGTGCGTAGGCGCTTTGGCTCGGTTTTATAAGTTGGCGCCGGAGTCGATTCTGGTGTTGCATGATGAGCTCGATTTGATGCCGGGACTTGTCAAGGTCAAGCAAGGCGGTGGCCACGCGGGTCATAATGGCTTGCGTGATATTCAATCCGCCTTGGGAAGCCCGAACTTCTGGCGTCTAAGGATTGGCATCGGCCATCCACGTACTCTGGGTTTGCAGCAAGAGGTTGCGGATTTTGTGTTGCATCAACCTCGCCGCGAAGAGCAGACGCAAATTGACGCAGCGATCACAAGATGCAGGGCGGTGATGCCATTGTTTATCGCAGGCGATATTGCCAAGGCAACAGCTCAATTACATCGCGATAATCCTGCATGAAACCTATGCGTTTTGGGGATGAGCTTAAGGATTGCCTGAGATTCATTCGTCAACCTGTTCTGAAGCGAACGCTACCGCATCCGTCACCGATTTCCGGATGGGCGGCGGACTGGGTTCCGGCAATCGACCTGAAGAGGTTATTCGCCTGGGCCGCCATGCTTTGGCTGATCAATATCGCAGCTCTGGGGCCTTTGGTGTTGGCAGTGTTTGAGCTCAGTGGCGCCAAACATCGGATCGATGTGCATAATTTGCCCTGGATACAGGCTATCGTTTGGGCGCCGATCGTTGAAGAATTATTGTTCAGGTATGGACTCAGGCATCCGATTCAGGCGATCTGGATGGTGCCCATGTTAGTGATCGTTTTGCTAAGTGGTACAAGCTGGTGGGCGAGCTCTTTGCTTGTTCTGACGGTATTGCTCAGTTTTTGGGTAAATGTGCAATCTAAGGGAGTCGGGTTGAGAGCCTGGGTCGTATTGCGACATTACCGCTCAGTGTTTAGCCATTTTTTTCATCTTGTTGCGATCGCGTTTGCCGCGATTCATCTTAAAAACTTCATTTTTACCGAAATTGAAGGATGGATGATGGTAGTGCTGGTTTTGCCTCAATGGGTGACCGGTTTGGTATTGGGCTGGATGCGGGTGACGCGTAATATCGGATCTGCCATGTTGTTGCATGGCATGTTCAACGCAGGGCCGTTGACGGTAGCCTGGCTTGCATTAACCTTGACGGGCAAAGGGTGAGCGATCTGATCGCATAGTCCGTTAAAATGGACAATTAACACGCCGAATTTTATTTTATTCTGGGTTCGGCACTCCACTTTACTTGTATTTCGGGATTCTCATGGCTCTGCAATGCGGCATCGTTGGTTTGCCCAACGTCGGCAAATCGACCCTCTTCAACGCGCTCACCAAGGCCGGCATCGCTGCCGAAAATTATCCGTTTTGCACGATCGAACCCAATGTCGGTGTGGTGGAAGTGCCCGACCCTCGTCTCGATGCGTTAGCAGAAATCGTCAAGCCCGAACGCATCCTTCACGCCACCGTCGAATTCGTCGATATCGCCGGATTGGTTGCAGGCGCAAGTAAAGGTGAAGGTCTGGGCAACCAATTTTTATCGCATATTCGCGAGACGAATGCGATCGTGAATGTGGTGCGCTGTTTTGAGGATGACAATGTCGTGCATGTCTCCGGTCGTGTGGATCCGATTGCAGATATTGAAGTGATCGAAACCGAATTGGCTCTGGCAGATTTGCAGACAGCCGAAAAGGCTTTGCTGCGCTATCAGAAGACGGCAAGATCCGGTGACAAGGATGCGCAAAAGGTTGTAGCCGTTCTTGAAAAGTGCATCGCCCAACTGAATGAAGCTAAGCCGATTCGCGCCCTGGATTTATCGTCCGAGGATATGGCACTGGTTCAGCCTTTGTGCTTTATTACAGCCAAGCCCGCGATGTATGTCGGCAACGTCAGCGACCACGGATTTAAAGATAATCCCTTGCTTGATCGTTTGACCGAGTATGCCAGCGCACGCAATGCCCCTGTTGTAGCGATCTGCGCGTCGATCGAATCCGAAATCGCCGAATTGCCGGACGAAGATAAAAAAGAATTTCTTGCCGATATGGGCATGGAAGAGCCTGGCCTGAATCGCTTGATTCGTGCCGCATTCAAGCTTCTCGGATTGCAGACTTATTTCACAGCCGGCGTTAAGGAAGTCCGTGCATGGACTATCCCGATCGGTGCGACCGGCCCACAGGCTGCCGGTGTGATTCATACCGATTTCGAACGCGGATTTATTCGAGCTCAGACCATCGCTTATCAGGATTTCATTACCTACAAAGGCGAAGCCGGTGCCAAAGAGGCAGGCAAGATGCGTGCCGAAGGTAAGGAATATGTCGTGCACGATGGGGATGTCATGAATTTCCTGTTTAACGTCTAACTAGGAAATCAATCAAGGCAATGAGGTCAGGAGGTTTCTGACCAGTCCAACGACCTCAGCCTCTTTCTCTTTGTGAGGGACATGTTTTGTGTCCTCCATAATGGCCAGTTGTGCTGCAGCTCCGGACAGTTCGGCAATCATTGCGGGGTGCTTTGTCGAGCCGTATTCATCGTTACTGCCATGAATCACTAGTGCTGGCGATTTGACTTGCGGCAATACGGCTTTGAGTGACCAATCCGAAAAATCCGGATGTAGCCATGAACCTATCCACGCATCCAGCACCCAGCGAGCTTTATCGTCATGGTATTTAGCCAGGCGATTAACCTGGGCCTCGTCTTCGAATTGCTCCTTGGCTTGCTCAATACCTGCAATCGTTCTGTCCTCGACAAACGCTTGAGCAGATTCAGTGATGAGCGCAACGCAAGCATGAGAAAAATGCGCAGCACAATGAACTGCCATTCCTCCACCCACGCTGTGACCAAAGACAATAAAACGTTCGATGCCCAAGTGTCCGATAACAGAGGCAAAATCGTTTTTGGCTTCGCTTTCTACAAAATCCCGTCCTACATTTGAGGGGTGTGGGTCGGATTTACCGAATCCGAGGCGATCATAGGCGACGACTTTTCTGCCGGTGGCTTGCGATAGGATTGCGGGAAAATTCCGCCAAAGCTCCACGCTGCCAAGCGAGTCATGCATCAACACTATGGGCGCAAGACTGAGAGAGCCTGATGGCGTCCAGGTGCGTACAAATAAACGGCCGTGTTGGCCTGTTATCCAACTGTCATGGATGTCGGAAGTTTCAGTGCTTGAGTTCATAGGTTGTGACACGTGTTTCCATGCAGTATGCGTACCATTTTTCAATCTAGGGATATATCGGCATGATATGCAGGGATGAGGGCATGTGCAATACGTATGGACCTGCCTGTTACACATTCATTGTGTGATGATTTTTCTAAAATCGATAAACCAAGCCCGCTTGTAGGGTGTTGCTTTGTGCCCCTGATCCGAATTGACCGCCGTAGCTTAGATTCACCGTTGTATTCTGTGCGACTTCGGCGCCGATGCTTAATTCGAGTACCAGCGCATTTTTGGCGATGGGGGCACCTGCCACGCTGTATGGATTCGAAAAATCAAGCTGCATGGTTGTCGATGGAGACACGGCTCCCGAGGCATTGCGCCACCCGAGCATGCCGTTAATACTGATCTGATTGGTTTTGGTTTCGAAAGTCCGATCGGCGCGTAGGCCAACTGTCGAGAATGTCACATTGTTTTGCGATGCATTGGCATTGAGCCGGACAAAATTAGTCTGCGCTTCTGAAAAGGCATTCGATCGCATCCAGAGTTGAGTCAGACCGATGAAGGGTCTGAAGTTTGTCGCACCGATGCTGTAGCTGATATCTGTTTCCACAAACAGTTGAGTGGAATTCGAATTGGTGTTGCCTGACACACGGTCATATTCAAATGGCAAATTTCTGTTGGCGCTAGTTGTATACCATGACTGACCAACTCCACCACGCAGACCGAAACGATTTCCCTGGATTCCACCGTAGGCTAGCAGGTGATAACCGGTTGTATATGAGGAGGCATCGTCATTGCTGACGCGGGTGGATGTGACGCCACCGGATAATCCGAGTCGACTATTGGGTGTCAAGGCTACATCCGAACCGATGAGCAGACCACCCATGCCGCTATTCACACCCTGAGCGACTGTGCCGCCCGATAGTTTGCCCCAGCCGCCAAGCGCCTGACCCCAAACCGCTTTGTCCGGACCGTATTCCCGGAGGGTTTGCGCCCCATCGGATAATCCCGTGCGATGAAACGCATTTTGCAATCTGTTTGTGACCGGCTGCAGAACCAGGTTGCTTTGATTGATTAATGTCGAAAGTGTACTTGCATAAATTTCTCCATTTAATCGATTCAGCGTATTACGCAGATCGTAGCGATCGGTAGTCAGCATCACTTGCGTAAAAAGCGGATGACTTGATTGAAGTTGATCCAGTGCATCGGCCATATTGTGTTGATTGCTGAGCGTGCCGAATGACCTCATGGGCTTGTCGTTGCGGGTCAGCAGATATTGCAGATCGGAAGTTGAGCCGTTTGTTGTAATCGAAAAGTTTTGATTCAATAGTATGTAGTTCGGAGTCGAAAAATTATTTTGACCAACAATTCCGTCTGTTGCGGTCAATAACGAATAGCCGGTGTTGAGTCGCATTCTAAGTGGATTCATCATGCGCAGTATGGAACCTGATTCGATCGTCGCGTTGCCTTGCACGCTGATCAAATCAGTCTTGCCCTGTCCATCGATTTCGTACTCATAAATCCCACCGGCCTGTTGCAGATAATTACCCGCGATCGTGAGTGTTCCGGGGGAATTGCCCGGTGCGATTGTTCCGGCTACTGTTGTCGGCCCCACCGTGCCCGATCCGGTTAATGTTCCTTCGCGAAAAACCGTTACGGTTGATGAAGAGATGGATCCGGTTACCTGGAGCGTTCCGGCGTAAATGCCTGTTGCGCCAGTGTAGGTGCTTGCACCGCTCATGATCAGTCGGCCGGCGCCGCGTTTATCCAGTCCGGCTGTGCCGGAAATGTTGTTGCCGAACGTCGAGCTGAATTCTGCCGTGACATTCGCATCGAAGGTTTCTTCGAAAATTCCGGGACCTTTGATCGCGCGACCGACATCGAGTAGTCCGCGTCCCCAGATCTCGCTGGGATTTTCCGCAGTGGTGCCGGTTGTCAAAATTGTTGTGGCCAGATTCTTGTTTGTCATCCACGGGAACACTTCGGAAACCAAAGCTACCGCGCCCGCCACAAGCGGAGAGGCATATGACGTTCCATTGCCGAAACTATATCCATCGGTTGTTGGTGCAGTTGCGCCCTTGATTCCTTTATCTTTGATGGCGATATCGTCAGGAACGCCATTTAGCCCACCCGGGGCGCTAATGCAGTACAGCTTAGCCGCACCGCAGTAGTTGGTGTAGTAATCGCCATCATCGGCCGGAGCCGTCAAGTCAGGACGTGTCTGCGCCATTTCGATTTGATTTGTGCTTGGGTTGACGCCTCTGACTGTTGTAGCCGCAACCACAATCCAACCCCCTTTTTGACGGACACTTTCATCAACGCTGGGCAATGTTGCAGGTGGCCCGGGCCAGCCGACACTATCGTTGCCGGCCGCAAAAACAATCACCGCACCTTTATCTTGAGCATACTTCAGTGCATTGATCGTGTTTGGTCCATCAGCGATATTTTTTTGAGCTCTTGCCTCCATCGATATGTTCCATGAGGCACTTTCTCCCCAGCTATTGTTAATGACTTTGGGGCGCTGATCGGCAACGAAACGGATTGCTTGGGCAAACTGTTCGTCCGACAGTCCTTGCTGCGTGATCACGCCATTGACTTCTTTGTGAAAATAGACGGTTCCCAAGGCGATGTTAGCGTTGTACGCCACGCCGATCATGTCGCGTGTGCCAGTGGGTCGACCGGCGGCGATGCTGGAAACAAATGTCCCGTGACCTTCGGTTGCAGAGTAGTCCGTTTTCAGGTCGGTCAACAAGTTCAGGTTGTTTGCGGAACGCGACACGTAGTAGGGCGTCCAATTATCGACATCAAGTTGGCTATCCGTTCTTCGCCAACCTATGCCCGACATGATTGACCCATTAAATGAAGCATGATTTGGGGTGATGCCCGAGTCGATGATGCCGATCAGTATCTTTGAGCCGGTTATGCCTTGCTGATAGGCTGGCAAGGCGTTGATCGTGGCAAGAGCGGGCTGATTCGAGTAATCGGTGCTGTAGATGAATTGCGCTTGAGAAAGATTGTGTATGGCGAAAGCTAAGAATGCACCGATCAGGAGCGACGGTACCCGAATGGAACGACTAGCCTGAATGTTTTTTTCGGACTGTAAGATTTTGCCGATGGTCATCTTTGCCTGAATTTAAGTCTTCACTTCGATAATTATCCAGTAAAGAGGTAAAGAATAATTTGATATGAGTCAACAGCTGAAATGAATGCGTACACCTCTCAATGTGTTGTAGTGCAAAGGGTTGTTTTGAACTACCATTAGTCGCTAAGACCAGTTCGCATTAGTCTTGTGAAAAGCATCTTAAATAACAATAATCGCCTGGAGACTTCAATGATTCGCATGATCAGATTGTGTTGTTTGGTATTTTTGCTGGGATTGGGTGCAAATGCTTATGCCCAGCAGAATGAAGCCGGCGTAGTCAAAGCGCAAGAAGCACTGAATGCTGCGATCAAAGCGGCAAATGCCCAGCAGCTGGATAAGCTAACCATTCCTGAATTGACCTACGGCCATTCGAATGGGCGACTCGAGACAAAGACTCAATTTATCGATGCGTTAGTGCAAAAGAAGTCGGTATTCAAAACGCTGGATATTTCCAAACAGACCATCCATATGCAGGGCGATACTGCAGTTGTCAGGAATCATGTGTCGGCCGATACAGATCCGGGAGCAAAGGGCACGATCGTTCATGTAGAGATCGATGTGGTTTATGTCTGGCGATATCTTGCCGGCGAATGGAAGTTGATAGCCCGCCAGGCATATAAACTCTGAAAATGAAATTAATCGCATGGCTGACCGCCGTCCTGGTCTGTGTTGCCAATAGTGCTTCGGCGCAAGACTCGGCAAATAATTATCCTAACAAGACAGTTCGAATCGTGGTGGGTTATCAGGCTGGTGGCCCGACGGATCTGACTGCACGCTTGATTGCATCCAAACTCCAATCTGCGATGGGTCAAGCTTTCATTGTCGATAATAAACCCGGTGCTAGCTCGAATCGGGCCTCGGAAATTGTCGCCGCAAGCCCTCCGGATGGTTACACCTTAATGGTTGCGGCATCGCAATTGATATCAAGCAGCGTGTTTTTTAAAGATATCAAATTTGATGCTCAAAAAAGTTTCGAACCGATTACCGAAATCATGACATCCCCCGCGGTTCTGGTGGTCGGGCCAAGCTTGCAGGTCAAGACTGTCGATGAGTTGATCCGTCTGGCTAAAAGCAAGCCAGGACAGTTAAGTTTCGCCTCGACCGGAAGTGCGAGTGTGCCTCATATTTCGGCAGAGTTGTTTCAGACTCGTGCGCAAGTTCAATTGCTGCATGTTCCGTATAAGGGCGGTGGTTTAGCGTTAAATGATTTGCTGGGTGGCCAGGTAGACATATTCTTTATGACGGCATTGACTGCGATTCCGCATATTCAATCCGGTAAAGTGCGCCCCTTGGCGGTGACGTCTGTGCAGCGTTTGCCACAACTGCCAGCGATCCCCACCATGGATGAAGCCGGCCTAAACAATCTCGAGTTGGCGACCTGGAATGGGTTGTTCGCTCCGGCAGGCACACCCAAGCCTGTTATAGAAAAACTTTATCGTGAAGTGGCAAAAATCCTGAAGGATCCGGATGTACGTAAAACATTCGATGATCAGGCCGCTATCATCGTTGGCAGTACGCCTGCTGAATTTGCTGCCCACATCGAAAGCGAGATCCGACGCGTGACAGCCTTGAGCAAGACAATGAAGATCGACCTGAATTAACGCCGGGCTAATTCTTGTATGAAGGGTCGGTGCGATCCAGCTTGCGAAGCAGGGCCGGCCATTCCATGACGCCAAAAGGCCGGCGTGTTCCTGGTTGGTAGTTGTTCCAGGTTTCTTCAAGAACTTTTTGGGGTACCTTGCTTAATGGGCTGTTACACGCCATGGAGGCGAGTTGCGCGTAGCAAGATAATTCGAGACGATGCATCCAGTTGAAAGCTTCGGCAATCGTCGATCCCGTTGTCAATGCACCATGGTTTCTCAAAATGAGCACGTTATTCATTCCGAGGTCATTGACCAATGATACTTTCTCGGAATCATTCAATACAACGCCTTGATAGTCGTGATAAGCAACTTTCAGGAATCGCATTGCGGTTTGCGTTAAAGGCAATATTCCGCACTCCAGGGAAGAAACAGCCATCGATGCCCAGCTGTGGGTGTGAAGAACGCAGCCTACATCGTGTCGCGCTTCGTGGATCGCGCTATGGATGACTGCACCGGCGCGATTCACGCCATACCCCAGATCGCCGAAATCAGGACCACCGACGATGTTTCCCTGGAAATCGGATTTCAAAAGGCTTGATGCCGTGATTTCTTCATACATCATGCCATAAGGATTGATCAGAAATACGCCATCTTCTCCGGGGATACGGGCGGAGATATGGTTCGCAATCATGTCGGACAAGCCATACATGTCGACCAGTCTGTAGCATGCGGCAAGGTTCACACGGGCTTGCCATTCGGCATCGGACACTTTGCCTTTAAGTGAAGGAATTTGTAAATAACCGTCTTTCGCTTCCATTTTTATCACCAGTAAGATCGTGGGTTGTTCGGTTTTATTTGACTGAATTTGATTATTCGGGTTTTAACGTGCCGCGTTGAAGCAGAGCCTCGGCTTTAGCATCCTCACGCATCAGAAAGTCGCGATATTGCGCAGTGGTCATCGGCGATGGTTCGGAACCTAAACCTAGCAACCGGTTTTGTACATCCTTGTTTGCAAGGGATTGATTCAAGGCGGCATTCAATTTTTCTATGACAGGCGCGGGTGTGTTTGCGGGAGCAAGAAAGCCCGATGCTGTCGCCACATCAAAACCCTTGAAACCGGATTCATCAAGCGTCGGAACATCAGGCAGATCGACCGAGCGTTTTGGTACCGTCATTGCGAGTGCTTTTAGTTTGCCGCCGCGTAAGTGATTTAACGAGCTTGGCAGTTGATCCACCACTGCGTCGATCTGGCCGCCCAATAAATCCGAAAGCGCGGGAGCAGATCCCTTATATGGGATCACATTCAACTTGATGCCGGCAGCTTCTTCGAACAGCAGAATCGCAACGTGATTAGTTGTACCGTTTCCGGAGTGGCCAACCGTTACTTTTCCGGGATTCGCTTTTGCATACTTGATGAAGTCGTCAAGGTTCTTAAATTTACTTGTTGCTAATACTTCAATCACGCAAGGAGTGATTCCGATCATCCCAACGGGTGTGAATTCGCCTGGTTCGAATGGGCGCTTACCCGGTTGAAGTCGGGGCGTGACGGTAAAGCTACCGTTGGCGGTCGTCACAAGCGTATATCCATCAGGATTGGCTCGGGCAATGGCTTGGTGACCAATTGCACCACCTGCGCCTGCCTTGTTTTCGATAATGATCGATTGTCCAAGAATCTTAGACATTTCAGGCGTCACAATTCTGGCGCTGACATCCAGGTTACCGCCGGGGGCGAACGGGACGACGATCGTGATGGGTTTGTTTGGATAGTCGGCCTGCGCTTGTGCGCCCCAGGGTATCAACGCAAATGGACTGAGTATGAGACTGAAAAGGGCTTTTTTAAGTTTGTTCATGCTTGTCTCCGTTTTGATGGTTTAGTTTTCTTGGGTATGTTTTGAATGCCTATTCGCTACTCTTTATTCCGCGCGATTTAGCCAATGCTTGCCACTGATTCAATTCGCGATCAAGGTAAGATGCGAACTCTTTCACATCCATGTTTGAGGGAGATACGGCTTCCTTCGCGAATAGCTCACGCATTTTGGGTGTGGCTGAAACCTCGCGAATGGCACGGTTTAGCTCTTGCGCCATCGCAATCGGCATGTCCGCCGGCCCGTAGACTCCGAACCAGACGTCGACTTGATAGCCCGGCAAGTCCTGGGCAATAGTGGGTAAATCCGGGAAGAATGGCGAGGGCTCTGCGGATGTGACTGCCAACGGTCGAATCTGTTTGCCTTTCAATGCACCACCAATCGATGCCGGAGCCGTGATCATTGCTTCAACCCTGCCGCCGATCATGTCGGTAAGAACACCGGTAATGCCTTTGTATGGAATGTGATTCATGTTTACGTTGGCCATCGAATTGAATAGCTCCGCACCCATTTGTCCGATCGATCCAATACCCGCGGATCCATAGTTGATCTGCTGCTTTTTACCGGCTGCAATCAATTCTTTGACGTTTTTGAAAGGCGTGTCGTTGCCGACCACAAGCAGCATTGCTCCTTGCGCAACGACCGCGATCGGCGTAAATGATTTTCTGGGGTAGAAAGGAAGCTTTTCTTCTACTGCTGCACGAGTCACAAAGGAGTTTGAACTGAATAGCAACGTTGCGCCATTCGGCTTGGCTCTCGCCACTTCGGCCGATCCGATGATTCCGCCGGCTCCGGGTTTGTTTTCCACAATCATGGTCACGCCAAGCTTTGCGGAAAGCTGCTCGCTGAGCGCGCGTGCGAATACATCGTTGCTCGCGCCGGGCGTGAAGGGCACGATCATTTTGATGACGGACGGAAGACCTTGAGGTTGTGCCTGCGTCAATCCGGACAGCAGGCAGCAGGATGCCACCAAGCCGAGACCGATATGTTTTAAGAATTTTCCCGCTTGCATGTCTACTCCGTATTTGATACTGATTTTTTAAAAGCCGTAAAGTTGAGCCGGATTCTTAACTAGAATCTTTTCAATGATGTCCTGGTCTTTAGTCCACTTTGCCAGCAAGTCGAGCAGATAACCCGGATCGGGAATGTCACGGCTCATGTTGATATGAGGCCAGTCACTCCCCCAGAGCAAACGATCCGGATTTGCCTCGACCAACTTGTCGTGAAACGGCTTGACGTCGGGATAATCGGGGTAAAGCGTCGAGCATCGATAAGGTGTCAGTTTGACCCAGAGATATCCCTCTTTCACCAGTTGGCATAATTGCTGGAAGTGTTTGTTTTCTACGCCAACCGTCGCCTCAAGCCTTGCGATATGATCGACGACAAGGGGGATGCCGGCCGTGCGGATCATGGGTTCAAGTTCAGGTAACTGCTCCAAGCCAATCCAGAGCTGAACATGCATGCCAAGTTCGCGCAACGTGGGTAGCAAACCAGTCATTTCGGAAACGTCCACAGTATTTTTGTATCGTGGTGTCCCATCCGGGTTTAGTAGTCTGGAAAACCTCAGCCCCCTGATCCCTTTTTTATATAAATCGATTAACTCCGGTTTGGTGATGGATCCCTTGACCACTGCGACACCGCGCAATCTATCCGGGTGCTGCGCAATCGCATTGAGCATCGCACTGTTGTCCATACCGTGTGCAGAGGCCTGAACCAGTACGCCTCGATCCATGCCGATGGTATCGAGCATGGCAAGATACGTGCCCACGGGTGCCTGCGGAGGCCCGTATGTTCGATCGGGCGCCAATGGAAACTGATCGTAAGGACCGAAGACATGGCAGTGACAGTCGCATGAACCGGGTGGAGCTTTGAATGCCGGTTGCGTAGCGGGTGGGGGCGGTAATTTCGTGTTGTCGATGTAGTTATGGTTCATGTTGATTTGATGAGGTGTCAGCGTGGTTAGTCCGGAAATACGACTTTTTCCAGATGTTTGTATGGCGGTTCAAACCCCGTCGGGTCACCACCAAGTTTTTTTGTCATTCCCTTTGCTGCTTGCATAACGAGTGGTAAGAACTCTTCGAATACCTCCCGATTGAATCTGAATAGGGGTAAACCAAGCGAAATACTGCAAATTAATTGTTGTCGCACACCGAAGACGGGGCAGGCTATAGCCGCTGTTTCGGAAAGCCGCTCGGATAGTGATACCGCGTAGTGCGACTCCCGGATGATGTCGAACTTTTTACCTTTTTCGCCGGAAAAAGCAAGCAACACTTTACCTGCCGCGCCCTTGTCCAGCTCGATTCGCTCGCCTTCGCGAACGGACATGCGAACGGATCGTGGTTGTGACATGCGATGTAGACATACACGATCGTTTCCGTCGCGGATATATATCGCCGCCGTTTCTTTCGTGGTTCGCACGAGCTCTCGCAGCACGGGTGCAGCGTAGTCCCAGATTCTGAATGAATCTTGGTAGAGCATCCCTAAATAGAATGGCGTCGACCCGAGCATGAACCGTCCATCCTCCAGTCGGTTCAGGAAGCCGTAATTCTCAAGCGACTCGCATATGCGCAGAATCGTACTGTGATAAAGACCTGTGGCCGTCGCCAATTCCGCCAAAGTGAGTCCTTCGACGCTGTCTTCGAATGCCATCAGGATAGACAGGGCACGATTGACGGCTGCGACGCCGGGTTCTTTTTCAGGAGCCATTCGACACTCTTTTCATAAATTCGCTAGAATAGACATCAATTCTATTTTAAACATGAAAGCGATATTAATCGCAAAATCAAACGAAAAACAAAAAACGGAGAAATGATGACTGACCAGCTCGTATTTGACGTGCATGACAAAATCGCGACCATTCGGCTCAATCGTCCCGATAAGTACAATGCGTTTACCGCCGAAATGCTGACTGCATGGGCCAGCGCGCTTGAAGAATCCCAGGCTCGTGAAGATGTCAATGTCATCGTCTTGACTGGTACGGGCAAAGGATTTTGTTCGGGCGGTGATGTCGGCAACATGAAGAACCGATCAGAAGATAGCGCCTACAGTCGGAAAATGTTTCTGGCGGATTATGTTCACCGTATTCCATTAACGCTCGAAAAAATGGATAAGCCTGTCATTGTGGCCGTCAATGGTGTGGCTACCGGGGCCGGAATGGATATGGCGTTGATGGGCGATATTCGAATCGCGGCACGCAGCGCGCGATTTGCCGAAACGTACGTCAAGGTCGGTCTATTTGCGGGCGATGGCGGCACCTGGTATTTGCCCAGGCTTGTCGGAATGCCTAAGGCGCTTGAGTTGTTCTGGACAGCTCGGTTCGTCGAGTCCGATGAAGCCGAGCGACTCGGTATCGTGAATAAAGTCGTTGATGATGATCAATTGATGCCAAGCGCCTATGAGATGGCAGGTCAAATCAGTGCGCAACCACAGCTGGCTGTTCGCATGATGAAGCGCACCGCACGCGCGAGCGCTTCGATGGACTTGCGCGCGCATTTAGAGATGGCCTCATCGCATATGGCTGCAATGTATTCGACCGAAGACCACAAAGAGGCGGTCACAGCCTTTCGCGATAAGCGACCTGCGGTATTTAAGAATCGCTAACAGAACGGATCGAATGCATCGAACGAATCGATTGCATCGTTGGCATGTACGGAATTTTCATTTTTGAAATTAGTAAGGCGGACATATCATGGATTTGCAGAATACATTGGATGGAATGGACGAAGAGTCGCGCATGGTGGTGGACTTGGTTGCCAAGTTTGTGGATCAGGAGTTGATGCCACTTGAGCAGGCAGTGCTTGACCGAGAGATCAAAGGACAACACCTCGCATTGACCAAGGATGAAGAAGCGATGCTCAATGCCAAGTGCAAAGAACTTGGCTTATGGGCGCTGGATGCTCCGGAGGAAATGGGAGGCGCAGGACTGTCAAATGTGACACTCATGGCCTTGAACGAAGAAATCGGTCGTACGGTGACTCCCTTCACGTTTCCACCTGATTCGCCCAACTTGCATATGTTGATGGCAACTGTCACCGAAGAGCAGAGAAAAAAATACCTCGAGCCTTATGCAGCCGGGACGGCCAAGTCGGCGATCGCCATCTCCGAACCGAATGCGGGTGGAGATCCCTCAGGCATGATCACACGGGCCGAATTGGACGGTGACGAATGGGTGATCAACGGAAGAAAAATCTGGGTGAGCCGGATGTCTTCGGCTGATTTCACTGTTGTGATGGCGCGTGTCGGTGGCGGCAAAGGGCATGAAGGCATCTCGGCGTTTCTGGTTGATCGCGGCACGCCCGGTTTCAATGTCTTGCGTGAGATCCCCATGCTAGCCGGACATCGTACCTATGAGATCGCTTTTGAAGATTGTCGAATTCCCGCCGCCAATCTTTTGGGTAAAGTAGGCGAGGGTTTTGCACCCATGCAATTGCGGTTAAATGTGCGTCGCCTGCAGATCGGCGCATGGTGTTTGGGCATGTGCCGTCGCGCGCTTGAAATGATGGGCTCCCATGCCAAGCAACGAAAAACGTTCGGCATGTTGTTGTCCGATCGTCAGGCTATCCAGTGGTGGATTGCGGATGCGGCGATCAAGATGCATGCTTGTCGGCTGATGGTGCTGGATGCCGCAAGAAAACAGGATGCGGGGATGGATA
The DNA here is from genome assembly GCF_010499255.1 of Sheuella amnicola. GTDB lineage: Bacteria > Pseudomonadota > Gammaproteobacteria > Burkholderiales > Burkholderiaceae_B > Zwartia > Zwartia amnicola. The sequence goes on along the minus strand of NZ_JAAGRN010000005.1, from coordinate 48,439 downwards.
TTCGCACCGAAGCATCGATGATAAAAGTGTACGCAACCGAAATGGCGAGTGAAATCATAGATCACGCCATGCAGACATTCGGTGCGATGGGCGTGACCAAGGAGTTGCCCTTGCACTTGATGGCTCAGCGCGTTCGCGTCATGCGTGTCTACGAAGGTCCCACTGAAGTGCATCGGATGTCTTTGGCGAAAAAAATTCTCAAAGGCATTCGGTAAGCGGTGATCATGGAGCAAGCAATGTCGATTACAACTGATTCCACGACCGAAAACATGCCGCTTGCAGGTTTAAAAGTCATTGATCTCACCCAGATTTACCAAGGCCCTTACGCCACATTCCTGATGGCAAAAGCCGGTGCGGATGTCATTAAGATCGAACCGATTTTGGGCGAGCCTACCCGCATTCGCGCAAAGGTGAATGGTGGCGCTTCGTTGCCGATGGCAATGCTTAATGTCAATAAGAAGGGAATCACACTCAATTTGAAATCTCCGCGCGGTAAAGAGATTTTCAAGAAATTGATCGCCAAGGCGGATGTGTTGATTGAAAATTTTGCTCCAGGAGTGATGGACCGGCTTGGCTTGGGATGGGACCTGTTGCACCAGATTAATCCGAAGCTTGTTTATGGCACTGGCACAGGTTACGGATTGTCCGGGCCCGATCGGGATAATCTGGCGATGGATGTGACGATTCAGGCATCATCGGGCATTATGAGCGTTACAGGCATGGCGGATGGTCCACCCATGCGTTCGGGCGCCTCGCTGGTTGATTTTTTGAGTGGCGTGCATTTGTATGCCGGCATCATGACCGCATTGTTCGAAAGAACGCGCACCAATAAAGGTCGACTTGTTGAAGTGTCGATGCAAGAAACCGCCTATCCGACACTAGCATCCAATATCGGCTTGTTGTACAGAAACGATGGCGCAGTGCCTCCCCGCGTGGGCAACCGGCATGGTGGTTTGGCTCTAGCTCCATATAGTGTCTACGAGGCAAAAGACGGACATATTGCGATCGTTTGCGCGACAGAGCGTCATTGGCAAAACATTCTGGCGGCGATGGGGCGCGAGGATCTCGTTGACGACGAGCGATTTTCGACTAACAAAGCCAGAGTTGCAGAAATAGAGCGTACAGATCGATTCGTGGAAGACTGGACGCGAACGCTCACAAGGGACGAGCTCTTCGCATTAAGCGGCAAGCATAGTTTTCCAGCTGCTCCCGTTCGCAGCTTGCCCGAGGTGATGAACGATCCGCATATGCATGCGCGTGGTCAACTGGAGTGGTTCGAGGACGACGAGCTGGGACGTGTCGTGCTTGCGGCGAGTCCGATCATCATTCATGGTGCCGATCGAGTCAAAACGGTTTCCAGTCCGAAGCTCGGACAGCATAACCAACAAGTTTATGGCGAATGGCTCGGACTGAACGAAAAGGATCTTGTCGAGCTCAAGAGCGAAGGCGTGATTTAATCCATTCAAATTTATAAAGAGACAAGTATGGAATCCATTATTCAGCGATTTGCGGATTATTTTTGTAGCGTGAAATTCGACGACCTGCCCGCCGAGGTCGTGCATAAAGCGAAAATGCTGACGATTGATTTGATAGGCGTCGCGCTACCCGGCACCAGGATGGACTTTCCCCAAATCGCGATCGACTATTTATCGAGTCTCGAAGGGGTCAGGCAATCCACGATATTCGGTGTCCGTGAGAAAGTTCCGGCGCTGCATGCGGCTCTGGTCAATGGCATCAGCAGCCATGCCCTGGATATGGATGATGGTTATCGTTATGGCGGAGTGCATGCGGGTGTTGCGGTCATTCCTGCCGCTCTTGCATTGGGAGAGGCCAAAAATCTCGACGGTAAACGATTCCTGCTTGCGATGGTCATGGGTTATGAAATCATCAATCGCATATCGAAGGCGATGAATCCATCACATTTAGGACGTGGTTTTCATACCACCGGAACAATTGGTTCGCTGGGTGCCGCTGCGGCTTGCGCGGTGATACTGGGACTGGATAACCGACAGATGGCGCATGCGATCGGCATGTCGGCTTTGCAATCGGCGGGATTGCTTCAGATTTTGACGGATGGCGCAATGGTGAAGCCTTTGCATCCGGGTAAAGCCGCGATGGCGGGTGTCCTGTCGGCCGAGTTTGCGCTGCGCGGCGCGAAAGGGCCAGTCATTGCGCTTGAAGGCCAGAAAGGGTTGTTCAAGGCGATGGCTGATGAGGTAAATGTCGATCATTTGTTCGATGGACTTGGAACCGAGTTTTATATTTCAGGTCAGTACATCAAGTTTCATGCGGCGTGCCGGCACATTCACCCGACAATAGATGGCCTTCTGTCTGTGATGCGTGATAGACAGTTGAAGTTTCAGGATTTGGATTCGATCGATATCACTACGTATCCTGTTGCGGTCAGTTTTTGCGGATCAAAAGATTTACCTGATACGCCCGAAGGTGCGAAATTCAGCCTGGCATTTTCAAGCGCGATGGCTGCCTACTTTGGCGATGCCGGAGAGTCTCGCTATACCCAGGCTACGGTGATGAACGAAGAGATTCGCTCGCTTGCCGCTCGAGTCACATCGGGCACGAGCGAGCGTTGGGAAAAAGCCTATCCTCGCGAACGCGGAGCGGGGTTGAAAATCCGGACTCGCAAGGGCGAGATTTTGACAATCGACGTGCCACTACCTAATGGCGAGCCGGAAAATCCCGCATCTGATGAGGACTTCATCCGCAAATTCAAGCAAAACGTCACCGATCTGAATCCGGATGCCGTCCAGAAATTGCTAGACGTTATCCAGCATCTTGAACAGCATTCGCTAGCTGACTTAACTCAAGCGGTGACAACGGCATTGAATGCCTGATGATTACTGTTTGCCCCGATTGAGTTCTTTCAGGCGGGCTTGCTCTTCTTCGCGAATTTTCATCATCATGGCGGGGTCGGGGTCCTGCCATGAGCCACCGGCAGCTCGAGCCATGTATGCAACGGCTCGAGCAAATTCTTCTTGCGACAAATCCGGCTTGCCGCCTTTTGGGGGCATTTTTCTCACTCCAACCCATGCGTGACCGGTCAGAACCGCCTGACCTTCTTCAATCAATGGTGCCCAGGCTTCCTTGTCCCCGAATTTAGGCGCATTGTCCTGACCCTGAGCGTGACACTGCAGGCAGACACTTTGATACACCTGCTCCCCGCTTTTCAATGCAGGGGGAGTGGACTGGGCATGGCTATTCATTGTCAGCAAAGCTGTGGTGGAGGAGAAAACGAATAGTTTGAGTGATCGGAAAAGACTTTTCATTTAGGTTGAAACATTAAAAGTAAACAACCTCAAAGTACCACAATCTCAAAGTAAACTCACTGGCTGTGACTATGTCAAAATTGAAACAATAAATTCGGAGACATGCATGGCTCAGATGTATCGCATTAATGCTGACCGCTTGCGCGCAGCGGTTCGTTATCTTGTTAGTGGATTTGGTAGTCAGGAAAGAGAAATCGAACTTGTGACCGAGAATCTGGTGCAGGCTAACCTGACCGGGCATGATTCGCATGGTGTGGGCATGCTACCCCGTTATGCGGAAGCCTTTCTAGAAGGGGGGCTTAAGGCAAACGCCCACATTGCGACCAAGATGGATAGTGGAGCCATGCTCAGTCTGGATGGCCAGGCTGGTTTTGGTCAGGTGATCGGCCATGAGGCGATGGAGTTAGGCATATCCAGAGCAAAAGAACATGGCAGCTGCGTGATGGCGCTGGGTAATTCGCATCATTTATGCCGTATTGGTGCATGGGCGGAAATGGCTGTGGCGCAAAACCTGATTTCGATCCATTTCGTCAATGCCTATTCGCGGCCGATCGTTGCGCCTTTTGGTGGTGGTGATGCCCGGTTTGGCACCAACCCATTTTCGGTTGGTATTCCGGTTGCAGGCAAAGAGCCGATATTGCTTGATTTTGCGACCAGTGTGATCGCACAAGGCAAAACACGCGTGGCGCATAACAAGCGCGAGCAGTTGCCGCCTGGCATGCTGATCGATGACAAAGGACACCCGACAACCGATCCGATTTACGGGGTTAAACCACCCTATGGTGCTTTGTGCACATTTGGTGGACACAAAGGATTTGGCCTGGCTTTAGTTTGCGAATTGTTGGGCGGTGCGCTGGCTGGTGGCCTGACGACCTCGACGCCTGCCGATGGCAAGAAGCGCATTCTTAATGGCATGTTGACTATCATCATTGATCCGGCCAAATTGTCCGATATGAGCTTGTTTGGTGGCGAGATGAACGCCTTCATCGACTGGGTGAAAGCTTCACCCCCTGCGCCTGGCATTGATCACGTCCGGGTGGCGGGCGAACCTGAGCGGGAGTATCGCGCAGAGCGATTGGCCAACGGTGTGCCGGTAGACGAGAATACCTGGCAGGATATGTTGACCGCAGCGCAAAAGCTGGGCGTGGATGCTGCCGAAGTCCGACGACTGGCAGGCATATAGTCGGTATTTTGGCAAAGCATCAAATTTATAAACAAAATCAATAAAACAGGGGCAAAAATGGCAATTCAAAAAATGACGGGTCGCGAGGCATTCATCAAGCTATTGCTCGATGAAGGCATTACTCATCTGTTTGGCAATCCAGGTACGACTGAACTGGCAATCATGGAAGTGGTGCCGCAATTTCCTGAGCTGAAATACGTTTTAGGGCTGCAAGAGTCTATCGTTGTCGGTATGGCTGACGGTTACGCTCGTGCCTCCAACAAAATGGCGGCCGTGAATCTACATTGCGCACCGGGATTGGGTCACGCCATGGGTGCGATTTATAGCGCCAAGTTTTCGGGATCCCCCTTGTTGATCACGGCGGGTCAGTATGAAGTTGGTTATGGATTGCAAGAGCCGCTTCTGTACGATGATCTCGTGACAATTGCCAAACCCTTGGTGAAATGGTCATTCGAGGTCACGCGCATTGAAGACTTGCCGCGTGTTGTGCGTCGCGCCGCAAAAATCGCGATGACGCCTCCTATGGGGCCTGTTTTCATCAGCCTGCCTGGATCTGTTCTGGACGAAGAAGCTGAAATCGATTTCGGTTTTCCGACCCGTATCGATGCCGCGACTCGTCCGAGCGATGAAACGTTGAAGATTTTGGCCAACCGTTTATTGCAAGCGAAGCATCCTGTCATGATCGCCGGTCGTGAAATTGCAAATGCGGATGCCTTTGCAGAGGCGACCGAATTGGCTGAATTGCTGGGTGCAGCGGTTTATCAGGAGTCTGTTCCTTACAATGCGCGCTATCCCGTGACACATCCCACATGTATGGGTGATTTGACGCGCAATCAGAAAAAAATCCGCCAGACGCTTGAACAGTATGATTTCATGCTGTGTCTGGGAGCCGACTTGTTGCGCATGTCACCCAAGAGCGATGTCGAGCCCCTGCCTCCCGGCATGTCCGTGATGCATATTTCGGAGCGAGAGTGGGAGCTTGGCAAGAACTATTCGACTGAATATGCCGTGCGAGCCGATGTCAAAGAAACGTTGCGAGCCTTATTGCCTATATTGCGTGCTGCTCGTAATGGGCAATACCAGGATCAGGCGACCAAGCGCATTCAGGATTTGAGCACGCGTAACTGGTCGGCAAACTGCGCGAAATTACGCGCCGATGTTCAGGCGGCAGCTGCAGCTCAGCCGATTGATCAACGCTATCTCGTAAAGCAGCTGGTGGATGTGTTGCCTGCAAACGCGATTGTCGTCGATGAAACCTTGACAGCAGCCCCCGCAATCGCCGGCATGTTGCCCGCACAAGATCCCAATGCCTACTATGGCCTGTCAAGCGGTGGTTTGGGGTTTGGTATGCCCGGCGCTGTGGGCGTGAGCCTCGCGCAACCCGATAGACCTGTCGTGGCTACGATCGGGGACGGTAGTTCCATGTATGGCATACAGGCTTTGTGGACGGCGGCGCATCTTAAATTGCCGATCACCTATGTGATCATCAATAATCGAAGCTATCGCATCATCAAAGAGCGTTTATTGGCGATGCGCGGAACCGATGCGTTCGTTGCGATGGATATGAACGATCCCGCGATCGATTTCGTCGGTGTCGCCAAAGGGTTGGGCATGGATGCGCATTGTGTGACGGATCCTTCCGACTTGAGCCGAGTGTTGCAAGCCGCCATCGCAAGCGGCAAACCCACTTTGGTCGAGGTGATCGTAGCGGACGGATTTGCCGAAAAGGCCTAATGCTGGCGCTTATCGCAGCAATGTGCCGCCATTCACATCCATAATGGCGCCCGCAACAAAACCCGCACCCGGAGAACATAAGTACGTCAGCATGCTTGCGATTTCTTCGGGTTGCCCCATTCGCTTCATGGGGTATTTGCTGACATCGTAGCCACCCGTTGCAGTCATCCCGGTTTCGATCGGGCCGGGAGCCACGCCATTGACTGTCACATTGTGCGGCGTCGCGCGCTGAGCCAGCCAGCGAACGAGTGCATGGACACCGCCTTTGGATGCGGCGTAGTGCGGTCCGGCGCGAAGCCCGCCCGCCCAGCCCGCGATCGATCCGCATAAAGCGATCCTGCCATATTTCCTCTCGATCATGCCTGGCATGACCGCCCGGGCCAAATTGATCGGCCCGAGGACATTGACTTGAATGACTTTCTGGAAAGCTGTTTCATTCCAGTCAGGCGACATCCAGTCGTCATCGTAAGGACAGACTCCGGCGGTATCCGCCAGCGCGGTAAATGGACCGTGACGTTTAACCATGGCCTCGACAGCATCGCGTTTTGTGACATCACAACGCTCGGTAGCCACCACACCTTTGATTTGATTGGCGATCTCGTCAAGACGGGATGATTCTACAAAGTCGCTCAGGACGATGGTTGCGCCAAGCTGGCCGCAAAGTTTTGCCGTGGCCTGTCCGATTCCACCCGCGGCTCCCGTGATCAGCATCCTGGTGCCGGACATGTCAAATGCCGCGACTGATTGGGTATTCGGTGATGATTGAGACATGTTCCGGGCTTCCAGGGTTGTATCTAAAATGGCAGAAAATCAGACTGACAAGTAGCGCTGTTTGATTTCATCGTTCGCGTTGAGTTCCGAAATCGTGCCGCAAAACACATCAACTCCTTTGTCGATCACCACAGCACGATCGGCTAAACCCAGGCAAAAATGTAGGTTTTGCTCAGCGAGAACAATTGTCGTGCCGACCTTGCGTAGCGCATTGATCAAATCACCAATTTTTTGCACCATGATTGGTGCAAGGCCTTCGCTGGGTTCGTCCAGAAGGATGACGTCCGGGTTGCCCATGAGTGCCCGCCCAACAGTTAGCATTTGCTGCTCTCCGCCCGACAACTGTCCACCTAGGCGATTTTTCAGCGGTGAGAGAAGCGGGAGCATGTCGTAGACTCGCTCGAGATTCCAAGGCTTTTTTCCATCGGCGCTGTTTTTGATTGCGATAGTCAGATTATCTTCAACGGTGAGGTCGGGAAAAATCTGCCTGTCTTCCGGAACGAAACTGATGCCGGCACGGGAAATGAGATGCGGTGCGCGTGCGGCAATCGAAGCGTTCTTGAAGCGAATGTCGCCACTTTTCGGGGTAAGTACACCGGCAATCGTCTTCATCGTGGTGCTTTTGCCGGCCCCATTGCGACCGAGCAGGGCCAGTGTTTCGCCCTGCCTAACGTCAAGCGACATATTGAAAAGAACTTGGCTACTGCCGTAGAACACATTGACTTTATCGACTTGCAAAACGGAATGGCTCATGCGTGTGCCTCCTGCGGTGTACCCAGGTACGCTTCAATCACGGCAGGGTTGTTACGAATTTGTTCGGGATTGCCTTCGGCCAACAGTTTGCCGTATGAAAGCACGTGGATATTTTGCGAAATCCGAAAAACGATTTCCATATCGTGTTCGATCAGAACCAGAGTGAGTCCGCCTTTTTTCCAAAGCGCGTAAACGGTTTCGATCATTTGCTCCCGCTCTTCCGGACCCATGCCGGCCACGGGTTCGTCGAGCAACAGAACTTTTGGCTTCAATACGAGCGCAAGCGCCATGTCCAGCAGTTTTTGATCCCCGTGTGAAAGGTTGCCGCTAATAACATCGGCTTTGGTGTGAAGCCCAAGCTGTTCCATGACTTCGTAGGCACGATCACGGGTTTTGGCCAAAGGGAAACGGCCATGCAATTGCAAGGATTGTCCAAGGGGTGACATCAGCGCGCCACGCAAGGATTCTTCTACAGTCAGCGTTTTGAAAAGCTTGGCGACTTGAAACGCACGGCCGATTCCTTTTTGCACAATGACCTGACTGGATTGACCGACAATGTCTTCCCCATCAAGCAAGATGCGTCCTGAGTCTGGTTTGAGCGCACCCGAAATCAGGTTGAAGAACGTAGTTTTACCGGCTCCATTCGGACCGATCACTGCATGCAGCGAGTCGGTCGGGAAATGTATCGATACATTCGAAGTGGCAACGACACCACCAAACGATTTACAAAGATTTTCAATCTTAAGCATTAGCGCGCTCCACCAGAATTCACGGCTCTGGATGCCGGCATGCCGCCATATGTAATCCAGTTCGCACCCGCAAGCCAGCCGGCATCTACAGGCAGGTTGATTCCCGTGATTGCCGATGCGGCTTTAGATAACAGAAATCCCGCGGAGTCCGCGATCTCATCCGGTGTAACCATACGCCCCATCGCCGCTTGTATCGTGAGCTCTTCAGGTTGACGGTCGCCGCGATCGATTGCGGCTTGCAGCGCTTCGGTAAGCGTGTAACCGGGAGATATGGCATTGACTCGGACGCCGGATCGACCCCATTCCGCAGCCAGGCATGCGGTCATGGAAATCACGGCAGCTTTGGCCGGGGCATATGCATGCAACGGAACAGAGCGCCAACCGGTCACAGATGCGATGTTGACAATCGCACCTGAGCCCAGCTCCGCCATGCGCGAACCGAAGACCGCGCAAGCCAAGTAGGTGCCACGTTGATCGACTTCAACCACGCGATCCCATTCTTTCATGGTGAGCTGATCGGGTGGCAGTTTGTGCTGAAGGATGCCGGCACTGTTGACCAATCCCGATACCGGACCGTGCTTTTTTTCGATCATGGCTGCCACTTCACGCACAGCCTTCTCATCGGTGACATCGCAGGCATATCCGGCCTGGGCGCCGAGCTTACGCAGTTTCTCGTCATCCCAAGTGCCGGGTAGATCCAGAAGAATGACCGTATCTCCTCGCTTGGCAAGATGCCTGACGCATGCCGCGCCAATACCGCTTGAGCCGCCTGTCACGACGCTGATGAATGGTTGAGTCATGACTGTGCTCCCTTGTTGGTGACCAAACGATAGGCCTGTTGAATGAAGTCTGTGATGCCCTTTTTGAATCCGAGGGCGAATATCAGGACGATGACTCCAAGAGCCAGGCCATGGTATTCAGTCGTGCGGCTAATGATGTCGTTGAAGATCATCAGCAGCGCAGCGCCGACAACCGGCCCGATAAATGAGTTCAGGCCGCCCATCATGATCATGAACACGGCTTCACCAGACATTGTCCAGTATGTGAAGTCAGGAAATGCTCCAGAAACAAATAATGCCATGATGACGCCGCTTACACTGGCAAAGCAGGCTGCCAGGATGAATGCGTAAAGCTTCACGCGCCAGACATCGACACCTAGAAACCGCGCGCGATCCGGATTGTCACGAACCATCCGTAACGTGTAGCCGAATGGTGATTGCAGGATGTAGCGCATCAGAACAAGACAGACTATGCCGAGAACACTGGCAAACCAATACATGTGTGTTGTATCGCCCAGATTGATTCCCCAAAACGGCGTGCGCGGGATGCCTCCGGTCAAGCCTTGATCGCCGCCGGTTAGTCCGCTCCATGTCACGATGATGCTGTAGAAGAGCATCTGGAATGCCAGCGTGAGGAAGGAAAAATAAATTTCCTTTAAGCGCACGCATATCGCACCCACGATGAAACTCACCAGGGCGCAAAACACGATGGCTCCTAACAGCGCCACCGGAATGCTTGTGCTAGTTTTTTGCATCAGCAGGCCAAATGCATAGGCCCCGCCTCCAAAAAATAATGCATGCCCGAATGACACCATCCCTCCATAGCCAACCAGGATGTTGAGCGACGCCGCAAAGATGCCATATGACGCCAGGCGAATCACAAAATCCAATGTGATGCGCGAATCGGTTATGAAAGGAATGGCAATTAGGATCGCCAGGCACAATATCGCAATCAGTAATTCATTTTTAAAAGTGAGATTCTTCATGGACGTGGCTCCTTGCCCAACAGGCCACTTGGCTTAAGAACCAGGATGAGCGCCATTGCAATAAACATGATGCCTTCGACAAACAGGGGAAAACCAATCGAACCGAAGGATCGAATCAGTCCGATCAGTAGTGCGCCGACAAGCGCTCCGCTAACAGATCCCATTCCTCCGATGACTGTCACAATGAATGATTCGATCAGGATCGAAAAGCCTACGCCTGGAGACATGGAGCGTACCGGTGCCGCAAGCGCTCCGGCCAACCCTGCGAGTGCGCCACCAAACGCAAACACGCCCGCATATATCCAGTTCGTATTCAGTCCCAGTACTGACGTCATCGTCGGATTATGGGCGGCAGCCCTAACGACTTTCCCCATATGTGTTTTAGTCAACACATACCAGAGAACAAGTGCAATCAGAAAAGCTGCAATGATCAGGAACAGGTAGAACACCGGGACGATACCGCCGCCAATAAACAATGGGGGCGCCTGAAAATACTCAGGCATACCCATGGACTGGAATTCGGCACCCCACACGATCTTGACTACATCGTCCAGAATCAGGATCAATGCGTAACACACCAGCAATTGCATCAAAACATCAGCGTTGTATACGCGACGCATGATTAATCGCTCAAAAGCCAGGCCAAATAGGCCAACCCCAAGCGCCGCTGATAATGTGGCGATGGTAAAGCTGCCCGAAACGCGATATGCGGACAGTGCGATGTACGCGCCAAGCATATAGAGCGAGCCATGACCGAAATTGATCACGCGTAACACGCCAAAAATTAAAGTCAGGCCTGCAGCAACCAAAAATAGCAGGGCTCCGGAAATCAGGCCGGTGCTAGTCTGTGTCACGATGCATGACAAATCAGACAGGCAGTCAAATAGAGCGGTGGAATCCAAGGATATCTCCGAGTGTGGCGATAATGCGTGTATTGTGCAAACGGGACGTTGCTACGGTTATCAAACCGCAGTAACGCTTCCGCGGCTTTCGGGCTTGCTTGCAATTGCGCGCAAGCAAGCCCTAACTGGTGGTTAGCGCTTTTGGCTTATGCCCAGCCTTTGCGCTTTTTCCATTGGAGTTCAAGTTCGAAAATTTGTTTCCAGTCTGCAGGAACCGGATTTTCGATGTAGGGCTCTTTGGTGATCAACTCGCCCCAAGCGTCAGCGTACTCGACCAGCGTATGGTCTTCGGCGCGTAGCGTCAGTTTGCCGTTTGCACCAAAAGGAGAATCGATTGTCATGCCCTTGAGCGCTTCAGCAAGCTTTTTGCCGTCGACGCTGTTGGTCTTTTTCATTGCGGTTGTGAGAAAGCTGACACAAGCCGCGTTTTGCCATGCCCAGTTGGTTGGCATTTCTTTGAACTTGGCAAAATAAGCATCGCCCCATTCCGCGTTGCCTGGGTTTTTGGGGAAGCTTTTCAGATAACGCGTTGCAGCTAGAACGTTTTCGGGAATTTTCTTGATCGCGCCCAGTACCGGATAGTCGGCCATGTTGACCGACAGGAAGTTACGGCCTTTGAAGAGAGCATAAATGTTGGCCTGATCGATGAACGAAACAAGGTCGCCGCCCCAGAGGCATGAGTAAATGGCTTGTGGCTTGCCCTGTAAAAGTCGGGTGATCGACTCGCTGTAATCTGCCTGGAATAGTTTGGGCCAAACTTCACCGATGATCTCAATGTCTTTATTGAAGTGTTTGAGATATTCCACGTATTCGGCTGTTGTGTCGCGACCGTAGGCGTAGTCAGGCGAAATGGTCATCCACTTATTCATTTTTTTAGCGCGAGCCCAGCCTGCGCCATATGAGCCGCCAACGACTGCGTCATGAATGCCCTGTCGCGCGACACGGAATGCGTTGGGGATACGCAGCTTTGGATCAGCAGTCAGGGAGGACGTTTCAGAACAGGTGTGCAAACAAAGTACGCCCAGATCGCGCGCCACTTCATGCACGGCAAAAGCGCCTGAAGAAGCCTCGGCGTCGATCAGGATTTCGCAGCCTTCACTTGTGACAAGTTCGCGTGCGACGCGTGCAGCCTCTTGAGGAGCGCCTTTGGAGTCGCGAATAACCATTTCGATCTTTCTGCCACCAAGACCACCTGCCGCATTGAACTTTTCCACTTCCATCATCACTGCGTTGCGCGATGAAATGCCCAAAATGGCAACGCGCCCTGACAGAATCGTAGGCATGCCGATCTTGATCGGCTTGTTTTGCGCGAATGACAGGCCGGGCATGCCGAGCGTGGCCATGCCAGCGGCCGCAGTGGCGCCTTGAAGCAATTTACGACGTCCGGGTTGCGCTAGCTTGTTCGTGAACTTGTTGCTCATACTGTCTCCCTAATTTTTATAAGACCGGCAGAAGCCGGATTGAATATTGTATTGATTGAACTGATTGATGCTTAGCTTATCGCATCTTGCGCCCTCAAACTACCTTGTCAGGGAAAACCCCGAATCAGATTGTGTAGTTTGAAATTTCGATGAGGTTTTGATCGGGATCCCGAACATATACTGATCGAAGCTGGCCGATCGCTCCGGTTCTGTCGACCGGCCCGATCTCGATTGCGACATTAGCATCGCGTAGTTCCCTGATGATTTCTTCAAGCGGGGTCGATGCGATGAAACACAAATCTCCGGATCCAGCCGTTGGTTTGAGAGCTTTAGGTTCGAATTCCTTGCCGACTTCATGAAGATTGATTTTTTGTTGACCGAATTGCAGGGCTTTGCGTCCGCCCAGAAATGTGACGACTTCGAATCCCAGGACGCGGGAATAAAATTCGCAAGCGCGCTCAATGCTGGCAACAGTTAGTACAAGATGATCCAGTCGATCTATTTTCATGGCGATACATTCCTATCGGAAAATAATGAATATTTTTCAGCATGAGCATAACAAACATGCACATGCGGATACTGCATCTACAATCGTCTCGTTAAAACGTCTGGCTCAGTGCAAGGAATGAAAAGATGAATTCGGCTGTTTATTTCCCGATCGCCGGTTGCGCGGGTTGCCAAAACCGCATGGCTGTTGATTATCACCATCGTTGGTCGATTGTTGATGCGCAAGGTGTCGGCGTCACCGCAGATCAGTTTCCAGCGTTGCAACAAGTCACAACAGACATTCGGATGGGGGATTTGATTATTCGTGCGCCAGGTATGTTGCGCATGGATATACCGCTTGATGTGATCGAGGATGATGACAGTGTGAAGCGCACGGTCACGATCAATGGAACGATCGTTCACGTCGTGGACGAGGGGGATGTCGCTGCTGCGTGGTTCGAAAACGTGACGGGTGCGGCGTGCCGTCTGGTCAAGCGTCTGGATTGAGTCAGACTTTTTCGGTTTTTTTAGCGGTCAGCGTGCGGTACTTTGCCATGAGCACGTCTTGTCCCTCGATCCAGTCGGGGTTTAATTCGATGCAATCCACGGGGCAAATCACTTTGCATTGAGGCTCATCGTGATGCCCGACGCATTCTGTGCATGCGTTCGGGTTGATCTCGTAAATCTCTTCACCCATTTTGATCGCATCGTTTGGACATTGCGGTTCGCAAACGTCACAGTTGATGCATTCGAGGGTAATGCGTAATGCCATCTGTTTAAACCTTATGCGCCGGCCTGCGCGCGGCGCTCTTTAGCCTTCGCTTGCAACCAGCGCTCGACGGATGGAAACACGAACTTGCTGACGTCTCCGCCAAGCTCGGCGATTTCGCGAACAATCGTGCCCGAAATGAATTGATATTGGTCCGAAGGCGTCATGAAGAGCGTTTCAACTTCAGGCAATAAATGGCGATTCATGCCGGCCATCTGGAATTCGTATTCAAAATCCGACACCGCCCGCAAGCCGCGCACGATGACACGGCCTTCTTGCTCCCTGACAAAATCCTTCAGCAGACCGGCAAAGCTGGCTACTTTAACGTTGGGATAATGCCCAAGTACTTCACGCGCGATCTCGACGCGTTCGTCGATAGAGAAATAGGGGCGTTTGTTTCGGCTGTGCGCCACGCCAACGACAACTTTGTCGAACAGGCTGGCTGCACGGCGCACCAAATCCTCATGGCCGCGGGTGAGAGGATCAAACGTGCCGGGGTAGATTGCTGTGATCATTTTTGCAGTGCATCAATTTGAATAAGTTGGTAGTGTACGACTCCTGCACGATCTTGGCGCAATAAGGTGAAGCCTTGGGGTGGAGAAATCGCTTTTTCTGCCTCAATATATACAAGACCGTTGGGTTCTAACAAATCCGGCAGGTCTTTCCAGAGCCGATCCAGCCAGTTTGCACCAAAAGGGGGATCAAGAAAAATCAGATCAAATCTGGCCGCTTCAAGGCGTTTGATCGCGACACAAGCGTCTCCGATGTGTATTCGGACGGCATTTGCGCCTAATTTGTCTCTTAATGCTCTTAACGTGGCGGCAGCTTTGGGATTTTGCTCAACCATCTGTACATGCGCAACACCTCTGGATGCCGCTTCGAAACCCAATGCACCACTGCCGGCAAACAAATCGAGTACACGTTTATCGTCAAAACGACCGCCCCAAAAATAATTTAGCCAATTGAATAGGGTTTCCCTGACGCGATCGGGGGTGGGCCTTAATCCGGGCGCATCGATCACTTCAATCGGTGTGCGTCGATATTGACCTCCCACGATGCGAATATACTTCTTCATTATGTTTCGCTTTTTCAAGAAAAAACCTGCCGCACCCATCGAGGTGCCACAAGATCAGATCCCGGTATCTGAGTCTGATTCACAATCTGTCGAGGCCATCGAGCCTGCGGCGGATCAAACCGTTGTCGAGGAACCGGTTAGCCAGCTCCCCGCAGAGGATATTGTCGCACTTACGCAACCAGAAGTGCATTCCGATGAGCAAGAGCCTGCACCTCAAGAGGAAAAAGCGGCAAAGACATCCTGGTTTTCGCGTCTTAAAAGTGGGTTGGCCAAGACGGGACAAAGCATCAGTACGATTTTTGTCGGAGTCAAAGTCGATGAGGCTTTATTTGACGAACTCGAAACCGCTTTAATCATGGCTGATACCGGCGTTGAGGCAACTGAGCAGATACTCGCCAAATTACGGGCCCGGGTTAAAAAGGACAAGATTGACCAGGCAGATGGAGTTCGTCAGGCGTTGAGGGATGTGCTGACCGAGCATTTAAAGGTACTTGAAAAGCCCTTCGAAATAGGACGAGTCAAACCACTTGTTGTGATGATTGCGGGTGTAAACGGTGCCGGAAAAACGACTTCCATCGGCAAGCTTGCGCATGCATTCCAGCAGCGGGGCGCCAGCGTGCTGTTAGCTGCGGGCGATACATTTCGGGCCGCTGCCCGTCAGCAACTTGTCGAGTGGGGGCAGCGCAATAACGTGAATGTGATCGCTCAAGACGGCGCAGATCCCGCGGCTGTTGCATTCGATTCCGTACACGCCGGACGTGCGCGTGGGATGGATGTCGTGATGGTGGATACGGCCGGACGGTTGCCTACTCAGCTTCATCTGATGGACGAATTGAAAAAAATCCGCCGTGTGATTGCAAAAGCGGATTCGACCGCGCCCCATGAAGTCTTGTTGGTTGTGGATGGCAATACAGGTCAGAACGTGTTGTCGCAAATTCGTACATTCGACGCCGCGATCGGCTTGACTGGCCTAATCGTCACCAAACTTGATGGCACGGCAAAAGGTGGAACATTGGCCGCTGTTGCGGCCGGTAGTCAAGGGTTGCGCCCTATTCCTGTTTACTGGATCGGTGTCGGTGAACGGATGGAAGACTTGCAACCGTTTGTGGCTTCCGAATTCGCTGCGGCGCTTGTCGGTTAGGTCAGCGCCAAAACGGCTCGGTTTTTGAAAGAGTCTTGAAAGCGCTCGTAGCGCGATGAGTCAGTATTTCAAGTCGTGAAGTGATCCATCCACACGCGAACCACGCACTAGGTTGCGTATCTCGCAAAATGACAAAGTGTTCGCGTGCGACCGCAAGGTCATTCATTTCGCCCAGAATATCCTGCACATTCGCCAACTCTTTGCGGTAACTGCGCAAGCGCACTTCGGGCAAAAGTGTTTCGGCAAACTGAAGGCCATAGCGAAGGCGTTTGGCGCGTTTACGCAATTCGTGTCGGGCTTCGATATCAATTTCCTCAAACTTCAGGCCTTCGCGAATCACGCGCTTGTGCCATTTTTTAAGTCTTCCGATCAGGGCGTGTTTCAAGGCAGGTTCCTTGAGTGCCTGAATGGGCGCGACAAGGTTGGATGCCGCATGCAAGGGCACGACTTGGACGGTCGTTTTGCTCAACGCAGTTGAATGGGTCGTTAATGGGTTTTCTTCTGCTTCGGTTGATTCGTAAGCGTTGGGCAGTTCTTTAGGTGGAGCAATCGTGTATTCAATCAGGTCAAGTAACCACCCTTGAAATGTCTGGCTTGTCACTAATTCGTTTGCCGGGACATCATCATAATCTTGAGCCAGAATGAGTGGAGGTTGTCCTGCAGCCCTCAGAATAGGCAAAAGAGTTTCATTCAACACATCAAGATCGCGGGTGCCGCCGAGTTTTGCAAAAAGCGGTTTAATCGCTTCACGCATTTCTCTTGGGGGTAATGGTGTAAGTCCGTTGAATAATGACCATGCGGAACGGAGTCTTCGAATGCCAACGCGCAGTTGATGCACATGCTCGGCTTTACCGGCTTGCATGATTCCCAAAGTATCGACTTCGGCTAACACGGCAGCATTGCGAATGATTTGATCCAGGCATTCGTGTGTGACCAGGACTAACGCCTGAGCGATTGTCATCTGGTTGTTGAGCGAAGGCAGTTGACTGCTTCGTGGTGACCAGAATTTCGCAATGGCTTTGGCGTTTAAACCCTCCGCATCCTCCACCTTGCCCGATTTGATTCTATCCAGCGTTTGGTTAAGCATGGCAAGGTTATCGCCGCGTTCGGCTTTGCTACGGGCATCCATGATGAGCCCATGCGCTTTTTGCCAGCGTTTGCCGACGACAAAAATCGCTTCAATACGACCGCTGATCAATTCAAACTCGATTTCCGAAATGGGTAATTCGATCGAGCCCGCACGCAGTATGCCCTGATCGTAAGCGATTTCGACCAGGCCTTGTCTGCTCCTGACTTTGCGAAGCATGCGTTTGACATCTGTTTCGTAACAAACTTCAAGCTGTTCGGTGATTTTTGCAAGCGCATCGCCGGCTTCGGTGCCGTGATAAAGCGTCAGATCGAGAGAGGGGCCCGGACGAGGGTGATTCAGTTCGATTCGCGACAAGGGATGGTCGCCCGGCATTTTTAATGTCTGGACCCATTTGCGGCCTTCCTGGCGCAGACGCAGCGCAATGCGACCTTTTACGAGCGCTCGTGAAGGTGTATCGAAATACAGCGCATGCAACCGAACACGCGTAACAGGTTGTTGCGTAAGTTCTTTCACGATCCCTGCCCTCGAATGTGCAGGGACATGCAATTTCAGTTCTTGTTCAGACATGTTGACTCGCATGGTCGAGGGATATTGAGTTTAGCTGTACTCTCCCAGGTAAATGATGACAAGTCATAAAGCACTGCTATTAATTTTTTTGACCGCGAAATGACAAAATATGGTTCGCCATTTCCACAAAACCCGAACCCCCTTTGGACGTCGTGACATATTTGGGGCGATCATGAAGCCTGTGCAGTTGTGTTTGAATATTCGCCACACCGACCGAGTAGTCGAAAAATCCGAACATGGGCTCATCGTTCGGTGAATCCCCGATGAAGAGGACTTTGTCCAGATTTTGCTCCAGTGACAAGTTGAATTCGCGAGCAAAAAGCGTCTTAGTCATCGATAGCTTGTCGTAATGTCCAAACCAGCCATTGACGTGGATTGAGCTGATCTTGGCTTGTGCACCCACAGCTTCGAACATATTCACGATGCGCTGGACGTCCGCTTCGGGCAGGGGGGGGACATCCTCGCAGAAATCAATCGCAAGATCCGCTTGCCGGTAGTCCTGATCGCTCGCCAGCGCACAACCGGGGACAGAAGCTAAAATATTGTTAGCTAATTGGTTCAATTTCAGGCGATTTTCAGCCCTGTGCTCAGCGCTTGCCCAATAGTGGCTGTGCATCTTGCGCGCATGTGAATCGTAGCGAAAATAAAACGCTCCGTTTTCACCCACAACGGCATAAACAGGCCACATTCTGGCGAAATGATCGCACCAGCCGGCGGGACGGCCGGTGATCGGGATAACGGTAAAGCCAGCCCGGGTCAGGCGCTCGATAGCCAGATAGGCTTCACCCGTCAAGCGTCCTTCAGTCGTAACCGTGTCATCGATGTCAGTCAGGACGTATCGGATTTGGGTAATTTGATCGTGCGAAAGCGTTTCAAGGGAAAGCATAAAGGTGAACCGTCGGTCAGAATGGAACGATTCTATAATAGGCGTTTACACATCCGTTCAACCACACCTCTCATGTCTGTTCAAACCTCCTCTGTGCCTATCACGCCGGAAGACCTCGCCGCGGCGATTTCACCCGTATCCGAAATAGTCGACGAACTGAGGGCTGGCCGTATGGTCATCCTGGTCGACGAAGAAGACCGTGAAAATGAAGGCGATCTCGTCATGGCAGCCGAGTTTGTCACTCCAGAAGCGATCAACTTCATGGTCACGCATGCGCGCGGTCTGGTTTGTCTGACTTTGACCGAAGAGCGTTGTCGTCAGCTTGATCTGCCCTTGATGTCAAATCGCAACGGCACCCCTTACGGCACGAATTTCACCGTTTCGATCGAGGCGGCCGAGGGCGTTGAAACCGGGATCTCTGTTGCCGATCGCGCAAAAACGGTTCAAGTTGCCGTGGCCAAGGATGCCAAGCCAACCGATCTGGTTCAGCCCGGGCATATTTTCCCGTTGCGCGCCGTACCGGGCGGGGTTCTTGTTCGTGCCGGCCATACCGAAGCGGGTTGTGACTTGACTGCAATGGCCGGTCTGACGCCTGCCTCCGTAATTTGCGAAATCCTGAAACCCGATGGCACGATGGCCAGGTTGCCTGACCTGATCGAATATAGCCGGACGCATCAACTAAAAATCGGCACTATCGCGGATCTGATCCAGTATCGCAGCGAACACGAGTCCGTCATTGAGCGTGTCGGCGAGCGCGTCATCGAGACCCCATGCGGTCAATTTCAGGCAGTGGCTTACCGGGATACCGTTGCCGGACGGCCGCACCTGGCGCTTGTATCCGGCAAAATCGATCCAGTTTCTGAAACGTTGGTGCGCGTCCATGAGCCAACATCGGTTCTTGATGTGCTGGATATTCATAGTCCGGGACATAGCTGGGGGATCGCAAAGGCGCTCGCTGCAATTAAGGAAGCACCTGCCGGGGTGGTCGTTCTTCTGAACTGCGATGCATCTTCCGACCTGTTGTTCGATCAGATTGCCGACTGGTCCGGCAAGCCGCGTGTTTCCGCAGCCAGAACTCCGGATCGTCTCGATTTGCGTACATACGGCATGGGAGCGCAAATTTTGCGTGATCTGAATGTCGGACAAATGCGATTGCTGGCCAAACCCCGCAAGATGCCAAGCATCATGCCGGGTTTCGGTCTGGATGTAACGGGTTACGATAATGAACCTACTTCACAAAACTAATCAGGAAGCACACAAATGAGCCCATTCACGCTTACACCCGATTTGAACGGCGAGGGTCTGCATATCGGGATCGTCCGTGCGCGCTTCAATGAAGACATCGGTTTAATTGAACTAGACACTTGTCTGCAAGAACTTAAAAACCTGGGTGTTGACGAACGCGACATCATGGTAGTGACCGTCCCCGGCGCACTTGAGTTGGGTGTGACACTGGCCAAGATGGCCGAAACATATGAGTTCGACGCGTTGATTGCTCTTGGGGCCGTCATTCGAGGCGAGACCTATCACTTCGAGATTGTCAGCAACGAAAGTGCTGCCGCCATGACGCGTATTTCGATCGAAACCGGTATCCCTGTCGCCAACGGCGTTTTGACGACTGAAACGGATGAGCAGGCTGAAGCCCGAGCTGCTGATAAAGGTCGAGATTGTGCGCAGTGCGCCGTCGAAATGGCCAATCTCGTCGCGGCGCTTGAGCCCGAAGCCGACGAAGATGAAGAAGAGGAAATCTGATTTTGAATAAAGCTGATTCCGAATTGGCTGCTCAGCCACCACGCAGTGCGCGTCGTCGGGCCCGTGAGTTGGCCTTGCAAGGCGTTTACGCGTGGTTGGTTCGTGGTGGCGATAGTCTGCAGGATGCCGGCGAGATCGAAGCGCATCTTCGCGATGAAGATGAGTTTGATCAGGCTGATGCTGTCTGGTTCAAGACATTGCTGCATGGCGCTATGCGCGATGCGCCCGAGTTGCGCGAAAAATTCGCCCCTTTCGTGGACCGTCCCATTGGCGAATTGTCTCCGATCGAGCACGGTATTCTTTTGATCGGAAGCTACGAATTAGTGCATCACATCGAAGTTCCCTATCGTGTCGCAATTAACGAGGCAGTTGAACTTGCCAAGTCGTTTGGCGGCACGGATGGTTTCAAGTTCGTCAATGGTGTGCTTGACAAGCTCGCAGCCGTTGTTCGCGCCACTGAAATCAAAGTGCCAGCCAAACGTTGACAGATATACGCGATACCGTGGCTTCTGAATTCGATTTGATTGCACGGTATTTCAAGCGTCCGGTTCCTGCCGGCATGTTGGGTGGAGGCGATGATTGCGCTTTGTTCGCTGTGCCCGAAGGTATGCAGGTTGCGACTAGTACGGATCTGTTGCTCGAGTCGCGACATTTTTTCTCCGATGTGGATCCTTTCAAGCTAGGCATCAAGGCGCTCGCGGTGAATCTGTCCGATTTGGCCGCCATGGGCGCAACTCCGATTGGCTGTTTGCTTGGCATTGCCTTGCCTCGCATCGATGAAGGTTGGGTCAAGGCTTTCGCGGACGGGTTTTATACTTTGGTCGATCGTCACGCTTGTCCTTTGATTGGTGGCGATACGACACGCAGTGAAAGCGATATCGCAATTAGTGTCACTGTATTCGGTGCGGTTGATCCTGCCAAGGCAATGCGACGCAGTTCGGCTTGTATCGGTGACGATATCTGGGTGTCGGGCTATTTGGGTGCAGCCGATATCGCATGCAGCATGATGCTTGGACAAATGCCAATGGACCTGGCTTTACTGGACCGCACGCGACTTGCATTAGAACAACCGGTTCCCCGTATCGATCTGGGAAAGGCATTGAGTGCGTATGCTCATGCAGCGATCGACATTTCGGATGGGTTGGCGCAGGATTTGCAGCACATACTCAAGGCTAGCCGATGTGGGGCGCAGTTACATGAATCGTTGCTGCCGATTGCGCCGGTGTTGCAGGGGATTGACCCTGCGCGATTAAGGCAGGCTGCGCTTGCCGGTGGTGATGTATACGAGCTTTGTTGGACCGCACCCATTGATGCGCGCGAGGCTATCCTGAAGATCGGGCAAACACTACAGACGCCGGTCACGCGAATCGGCAGCATCATCTCGAATCAACAGTTGATTGTTTACGACTCTGTCGGTAGTCCTTTGATTGATTTACCGTTCGGCTTTGACCACTTCAGGACGTGAAATGACAGATGTAAGCAAACGACATCGAACGATTTGGCCTAAACCAATCTGGGTTTTTTCAGACCCTGGTCGATTCATGATGTTTGGCCTCGGCTCCGGATTAATTCGTCCCGGATCGGGCACATGGGGAACGTGTCTTGCCTGGGTGCTTTGGAATTTTGCCGCCCCGGGAGCGAATGACCTGGCCATCGGTATATTTCTTTTTGTCAGCTTGGTTTATGGGTGCTGGGCTGTGGACCGTGTTACTCAAGAGCTTGGTGTGCAGGACCATGTGGGTATTGTCTGGGATGAGTTTGTCGCATTTTGGTTGTTGCTCTGGCTGATTCCTTTTTTCGTACCGATTGCCTCACCGAACGGTTGGGTTTCACAAGTGGTCGCATTCGTGTTGTTCAGGCTGTTCGATACGATCAAGCCACCTCCGATCAAAGTGGTGGATGCACGCTTTAAAGGCGGCATAGGCGTGATGGCGGATGACCTGCTGGCTGCCGGGTATGCATTGCTAGTGATGATGGTATTGGCGCATTTTGATTTCATACGGTAATAAAAAACATGCAAATTCAGATTGATGCTTTGTCCGTGCGAATAGGGCAGCTGTTAATTCAACATGAAGGAATGCTGACCACGGCCGAGTCTTGTACGGGAGGCCTTCTTTCGGGAGCGATCACAGCAATTGCCGGTTCGAGTGCGTGGTTTGATCGCGGGTGGATTACTTATAGCAACGATGCAAAACGCAAGGAGCTTAACGTTAGTGCCGCGACGCTGAATCAATTCGGTGCGGTGAGCGAAGAAGTCGCTCGCGAGATGGCACAAGGTGCGCTTGCGCAGGCTCCCCGAGCAAAATTGGCGCTTGCGACAACCGGTATCGCAGGTCCCGGTGGTGGAACCGCAGATAAACCGGTTGGTCTGGTATGTTTTGGATTCGCCCGACGGACAAGTAACGGAATTGAGGTTCGTTCAGTTGCCAAAGTGTTCGAGGGTGATCGTGGAGCAGTCAGGCAATCTTCTGTCCACTTCTCTCTTGCAACAGCATGCGATTGGCTGTCGTCGAATTAGACATTTCGAATTGAAAGTCAGCGATGCGCGTTGATCTCGTCGCGAGTTTGTTTGGCGACAGCTGCTGCGGCCTCTGTCCAGTGTCCCGGGCCTTGCGCATACAAAATCGCACGCGATGAATTAATCATCATGCCCGTGCCGCTCGAGTTGCAACCGGCCGCGCATGTTGCCGCCACATCACCACCTTGAGCGCCCACCCCGGGTACGAGCAGAGGAATGTTGTCGCCAACTGCTTTGCGAACAGCCGCCAGCTCATTCGGAAATGTCGCGCCGACAACCAGTCCGCACTGACCATTGGTGTTCCACTTGTTGGCCACCAGGTCGGCAACACGCAAGTAAAGCGGGACGCCATCGGTGACTAGAAATTGCAGATCCGATCCACCCGGATTGGATGTGCGGCAAAGCACGATCACGCCCCGATCATTCCATTCCAGGTATGGCTCGACAGAGTCCGACCCCAGGTAAGGGCTGACCGTCACTGCATCGGCACCATAGCGCCCAAAAACTTCTCGGGCGTATTGCGTCGCAGTTGCCCCGATGTCGCCGCGTTTGGCATCCAGCATGATAGGCAAGTGCGGATAAGTTTCGCGAATGTAGGCGCAGAGATCCTCAAGCTGGCCTTCCGCACGTTCGGCTGCGAAATAAGCGATTTGGGGTTTGAAGCCGCAAACGAACGGCGCGGTCGCATCAACGATTTTTTTGCAAAACTGGAAAATGGTGTCCGGCTTGCCTTGCAGTTCGGCCGGGATGCGTGGCATGTCCGGATCGAGACCGACCATCAGCAGGGAGTTTGAGCTTGCCCAGGCGGCGTTCAGTTTATTGATGAAGGACATGTCGACTCGATGAAATAAATATCGTTAACAGTTTAAACCGCAGTTTGTTTGCTGCCTCAGAGTATCCGATACCAGTGGTTCAGCGTGCAGACGATCCATAAGCCGGCTGCCATGAGCAAACTGAGCAAAACCGCGGCGCTGCCGAGATCTTTTGCTCGTCCGATCAACTGATTGTTTTCCAGCGAAACTGCATCAGCCACGGCTTCAACTGCGGAGTTTAGCAACTCGACAATCAGTACCACCAGCAGCGAACACAGCAGAAGCATAACCTGCATGGCAGTTTGTCCGACCCAAAAAGCAGCGGGAGTCAGGATGATGGCAAGAAGCAATTCCTGCCTGAAGGCTGCCTCATGACGAATGGCCGCACTTAATCCCTGCGCCGAATAGCGTGCGGCATTCAGAATCCGACTGAAGCCACCTTTGCTTTTGAACGGAGAATGACGGGAGGACACGTTGGGCAACTTCGTTTATAAAGAGAGTTCACCTGACCGAGATCAGGCACATAAATTACATTACATACATAAACTAATTTTAGAAGATAGCACACCATGCCCATACTTAATGTTCAAATTATTCAGGGATATACCCCGGCGCAAAAAACTGACTTGCTCAAGAAGCTGTCTCAAGCCGTTGTCGACAGCATCGCTGCGCCACTGGCTTCTATTCGCGTCGTGATTCAAGAAGTTCCTCGCGAAAACGTGATTGTTGCCGGTGAGTTGGGGCATGATATGGCGCTGATTACCGCCGGATTAATATCGGGTCGTACGGAAGAGCTCAAGGCCGCCCTGGTGCTTGCTCTAGCTAACGCAACCGAGCAGGCACTGGGCCTGTCCACCCAAAATGTGCGAACCATTATTTTCGATACGCCGTCAACGGATATGGGTGTCGCCGGCGGACGCACCGCAAAGGCCGCGGGTCGCTAGACATGGATCTCGGATTAAAAGGTAAATGGGCCCTGGTGTGCGGTTCGAGCACAGGTCTTGGTTTTGCTTGCGCCCACTCCCTGGCCCAGGAAGGCGTGAATCTCGTCATGGTTGCGCGCACCGCGTCCACGCTGGCAGCGAGTGCGGACCGGATCAGGCAAGCGACCGGTGTCGAGGTCATCGCGTTGGCCTCGGATGTTTCGAAGGCGCAAGATCGCTTGCAGGCCGTGCGGGCCGCGCCGCAAATCGATATTCTGATTAATAACGCCGGTGGACCTAAACCCGCGGATTTCAGGGAGTTGAGCCGCGATGACTGGCTGGCGGCGCTTGATACCAACATGCTTGCCCCGCTTGATCTTATCAATCTCGTCATCGACCCGATGATAGAGCGTGGGTTTGGCCGCATCGTCAATATCACGTCCATCGCTGTCAAAGCCCCTGTCGATATGCTGATCTTGTCCAACGGCGCGCGTGCCGGACTCACCGGTGCGGTTGGCAGCATTGCCCGACAGGTTGCGCGACACAACGTCACTATCAATAATGCACTGCCAGGGCGGTTCGATACCGATCGCTTGCGAAGCAATAACTTGAAGCGTGCCCAGTTGTCCGGCAGAACTGTCGAGCAGGAGGTCGAAATGCAGGTCGCAAACATCCCTGCGCGTCGTCTCGGCGTAGCGGACGAATTTGGTCAGGCGTGTGCCTTTTTATGCAGTAGGCAAGCGGGATACATCTCAGGCCAGAACATCCTGATCGATGGCGGGTTGTTTCCCGGCCTTCTGTAGTCATCAACCCCAAATTTATAAACCATACGGAATCGTTAAAACATGACATCACCGGTTATTTACGAACAGGACGACCTCGGCGTCGTGACGCTGACACTCAATCACCCCGAAACGCGCAATGCATTGACCGGCACCGGCATAGTAGAAGCTATGCTCCAGGCTTGCGATCGCATTGAACACGATCCGACTGTTACCGCGGTCATCATCACTGCGAATGGCCCGATTTTTTCCTCCGGAGGAAAAATCGATGAAATGCAACGCCAGATCGGACCGGAGTTCAATAGCGCCGTTTTAAGACAAGAGTATCGCCACGGCATTCAGCGCTTGCCGCTGGCCGTACATGCGATTGAGGTGCCGACTATTGCCGCCGTCAATGGACCTGCTATTGGCGCTGGATGCGACTTGGCGTGCATGTGCGATTTGCGCATCGCGTCTGAGGCAGCGACGTTCGCCGAAAGCTTTGTGAAGGTCGGCATTGTGCCGGGCGACGGAGGGGCTTGGTTCCTGCCCCGCGTCATCGGCATGGCGCGTGCGGCCGAAATGTCTTTTACGGGAGATGCGATCGATGCTCAGACTGCACTTGATTGGGGCATGGTTTCGCGCGTTGTGCCCGCCGATCAATTGTTGTCGACCGCTCAAACCCTGGCCCGCAAAATGGCGACTAATTCGGCTCCAGCTGTGCGAATGACCAAGCGGCTGTTGCGTGAGGGTCAGCAGTCATCACTGGCCAACTTGCTCGAGTTGTCTGCTGCCTATCAAGCGATTGTGCACAAAACAGAAGAGCATGCCGCGATCGTCAAGGATTTCATGGACAAGAAGGCAGCACGTCGGGCACAGAGAAGTTAAAAACTTCTAATCAAGAGTCCAAGCAAGGCGCACGCTGCAATAACATGAATCACATTTATCTTGTAGCGTAATAGTGCGATTCCGGCCGCGGTTGCAATCAGTGCCGCGACCGGGTCGAAACCGCCTTGAAGGCCATTTGGCCATAGGACGTGGTATCCGAAAAAAAGCGCCAAATTCAAAATGACCCCTACCACAGCAGCGGTGATCGCGGTCAATGGCGCGGTGAACTTCAGGTTGTTGTGCGTGGTCTCGACCAATGGTCCGCCGGTCAGAATAAAAACGAAGGATGGCAGAAAGGTAAACCAGGTGACGACTGTGGCAGCGACCGCTCCTGCGAGGAAAAGGCTTTCCGGTCCGAACAGCGCCTTGATATATCCGCCGACAAATCCGACAAAAGCGACCACCATGATCAAAGGCCCCGGCGTGGTTTCGCCAAGCGCCAATCCATCGATCATTTGCGTCGCGTTTAACCAACCGAAATGTTCGACCGCACCTTGGTAAACGTATGGCAGAACTGCATACGCTCCACCAAAAGTCAGCAAAGCCGCCTTGGTGAAAAACCAACCCATTTGAGTCAAAGTATGATCCCAGCCGTAATGAGCTGTCATGAGCGCCATTGGCATGAGCCAAAGTAACAGGCCGATGATTAACACCTTCAACAACCTTATCCAGCTAAATAGCGCATGGTCGGGTGTGGGGGTGTGGTCGTCTATGAATGCGGGTCCATATGATTTATCGCTTTCGTGTTGAGCGCCACCCGTTTTGAACGATTGCGGCGACAATTTTCCTCCGACGTAACCTATGCAGGCGGCACCAGCCACAATGATCGGGAAGGGGACATCCAGTGCGAAAATCGCGATGAACGATGCGGCGGCGATTGCCCATAGCGTATTGTTTTTCAGAGCACGCGATCCGATGCGATGTGCCGCTTGAGCGACAATCGCAGTGACCGCCGGCTTGATTCCGTAAAACAATCCGCTCACAAGCGGCATATCACCAAAAGCGACATAAATCCAAGATAGGCCGATCAGTACCAACAGCGAAGGCAGTACAAA
Source organism: Sheuella amnicola (assembly GCF_010499255.1). GTDB lineage: Bacteria > Pseudomonadota > Gammaproteobacteria > Burkholderiales > Burkholderiaceae_B > Zwartia > Zwartia amnicola. The sequence continues at coordinate 21,154 of NZ_JAAGRN010000005.1, read as the reverse complement.
AAGTACTCCGGCGACAATGCCACCCCTTGTTTTGTGCATCATCCAACCTATATACGTGGCTAGTTGTTGCGCTTCGGGGCCGGGCAATACCATGCAGTAGTTCAGCGCATGCAGAAAGCGTCGCTCTGAAATCCAGCGCCTGCGCTCAACCAGTTCCTGATGCATGATGGCGATTTGACCTGCGGGCCCACCAAAACTGATGAATCCAAGCTTGAGCCAAAAGAGAAAAGCTTCGCCAAATGATACCGAGGAAGGAGGCGAACCTGATCCGATCGTTGAATCGGCGGGCAGTGGAGTGTTGCTCATGGATGCATTGTTTCCATGGTTGATAAGGTAGTGCCTTGAACGATGATTTCGCCGTTCATATTCGTAATGCCTCTGAATCCAACGCCATGCAAATTGATGCCTGTTGCTTTTCGCCAATCAGTGTAGTCAAGACTGTCGTGATGATGTCCGTGAAAATAATGCGTCACACCCATTGCCGACGCGAGTCGTCCAAGTTCGCTAAAACCGTGCGGATGACCGTCGGGGGCCTCATGCGACACCATGACATCCGCTACCTTGCGTCTCAATGAGTCGATAGTTTGCGGAAAGATCGTACTCTTATGCTTTAGCAGCTTACCCGAAAGCACCTCTTCGCTTTTCAAGCTACTGGCGCGTAATTGATCAGCATATTCTGTATAGGAGGTGAATTTTTTTTGAGGGGACGCTTCAAACTGAGCGGTGTTTTCATGGCATTTCATTCCGGGATACCAAACCTCTCCCCTGAATATGCCACCGACTCCCGCTACCCTGAATCCCTCGATGATTTCGATGCGGCCGTTCAGATTTCTGTGCTGTGAGTCTTGCAGATTGTCCCAGCTTTGCGATCGATTCGTGTCATGGTTGCCGTGAATAAACCAGACGGCGGCACCTTCGTCCAGGAGTGGACGAATCATATCTTCAAATGGACGCGGTGCTTCGATATCACCAAGAAAGATCAAAGAGCAGGGCGCATCCTGGTGCCCCCTTCGCTCTTGAATGAAATTTTGCACATGATCAAACCGGCCATGCACGTCTCCGAGAAAGTAAATCATTCCCGATTAATAGCACTCAGTTGTTGATTGAGATTTTCGCTTCTGAAATCACTTTGCGCCATCTTGCCGCCTCTTCTTTGATGTAGCCCGCAAACTCCTTCGGGGTTTGTGGCGCTGCATTTGCACCAAGCGACAACAGCTTGTCCTTCACTTCCTGACTGGCCAGTACTTCTGCAATGACCTTGTACAGTTTGTCAACGATGGGTTGAGGCGTGCCGGCGGGCGCGACTAGCCCGACCCATGCAATCAGTTCATAGCCTTTCACCCCTGATTCATCCAGCGTTGGAATTTCAGGGAGTAGGGCATTGCGGTCCTTTGATGTAATCGCCAGTGCGCGGGTGCGGTTTGCCTTGATATTGGTTGAAGCAGAGGGTATCGCATCGAACATCAGGCTGATTTGTCCGCTGATGAGGTCTGCATTGGCCGGACTACTTCCCTTGTAGGGAATATGTTCCATGTTCACCCCTGTCATGAGTTTGAACAACTCGCCCGACAGGTGGGATGATGTTCCATTTCCGGGGGAGCCGAAAGTCAATTTGCCCGGATTGTTTTTGCCAAAAATAATCAGATCGCTGACGGTCTGATAGGGCGAGTTGGCGGGTACAACCAGCAAGTTCGGAAATACCGCGAGTCTTGACAAGGGGGCGAAATCTTTCTCCCCATCATAGGGCATGGTTTTATATAAATTCTGATTGATCGCATGTGTGCCGATCGTAGCCAGAAACAAGGTGTACCCGTTGGCAGGTGATCTCGCGACATAAGATGCCGCGATGTTGCCTCCCGCTCCCGGCTTGTTTTCGATGATGACGGTCTGGTTGAGTTTTTCGCTCATTTTTTGACCAATCAGTCGCGTGGTGATGTCCGTTACGCCGCCCGGAGTAAATGGCACGACGATAGTGATGGGGCGATTTGGATAATCTTCGGTAGTTTGAGCAAAAATTGTTTGATGCGTTAGAGCGGTACATATAGAACCGATCATCATCAGTCTTCGAGTGATATTCATAAAAGCGTCTCCAGTTGGCCTTTGTTTTGCTCAATACGGTATCAGAATTCGCATTGCGGCACAAAAACTAACTTAATGTTGAGTAAATTAGTCGGAATTTCTTTCGATACCCCTTGAAATGCATAAAACAGTCTCTATAATTAGCACTCAATGGATGTGAGTGCTAACAATTAAACGTTGAATAGCGTCGCGCCAAATTTTTCTACAACCCATCACTACTGAAATTTAGGAGTTCTACATGGCCCTGCGTCCCCTGCACGATCGCGTGATCGTCAAACGCCTGGACAACGAGCGCAAAACTGCCTCGGGCATCGTTATCCCTGAAAGCGCGGCTGAAAAGCCCGACCAAGGTGAAGTGCTGGCTGTTGGTCCCGGTAAGCAAACCGAAGATGGCAAAGTCCTGAAGATGGACGTCAAAGTCGGTGACAAAGTCCTGTTCGGCAAATACGCCGGCCAGACCGTAAAAGTCGATGGCGAAGAAGTTCTCGTCATCCGCGAGGAAGAGATCCTCGCCGTGATCCAGTAATTGACAGAATACGAAGGAAATTCAAATGGCTGCCAAGCAAGTTTTATTCGGTGATGACGCACGCGTACGTATCGTCCGTGGCGTGAACACCCTCGCCAATGCTGTTAAGACCACCCTCGGCCCGAAGGGTCGTAATGTTGTGCTCGAGCGTTCGTTCGGCGCCCCCACCGTCACCAAGGACGGCGTTTCAGTTGCGAAAGAAATCGAACTGAAGGACAAGTTCGAAAACATGGGCGCTCAGCTCGTCAAGGAAGTGGCTTCCAAGACGTCCGACAACGCCGGTGACGGTACGACCACTGCTACCGTTTTGGCTCAATCGATCGTTGTCGAAGGCATGAAGTACGTTGCCGCCGGCATCAATCCAATGGATCTGAAGCGCGGTATCGACAAGGCTGTTGCCGTTGCCGTACAAGAGCTCAAGAAGCTGTCCAAGCCCTGCACCACGACCAAGGAAATCGCTCAAGTCGGCTCGATCTCGGCTAACAGCGATTTGTCGATCGGTCAGATCATTGCCGACGCAATGGACAAAGTGGGTAAAGAGGGCGTGATCACTGTCGAAGACGGCAAGTCGCTCGACAACGAACTCGACGTCGTTGAAGGTATGCAGTTTGACCGCGGCTACCTGTCGCCCTACTTCATCAACAATCCTGACAAGCAAGTGTCGGCACTGGACGATCCTTATGTTCTGATTTTCGACAAGAAGATCAGCAACATTCGTGATCTGTTGCCCGTACTCGAGCAGGTTGCCAAGTCGAGCCGTCCTTTGCTGATCGTTGCAGAAGACGTCGAAGGCGAAGCACTCGCTACGCTGGTTGTGAACAACATCCGCGGCATTCTGAAGACTACCGCTGTCAAGGCGCCTGGTTTTGGTGATCGTCGTAAAGCCATGCTTGAAGATATCGCCATCCTCACCGGTGGTACTGTTATTTCCGAAGAAACCGGCATGTCGCTTGAAAAAGCAACACTGGCTGAACTCGGTCAGGCTAAGCGTATCGAAGTTGGCAAAGAAAACACCACCATCATCGACGGTTACGGTGATGCAAAATCGATCGAAGCACGTGTCAAGCAGATTCGTATCCAGATCGAAGAAGCCACTTCCGACTACGATCGTGAAAAACTGCAAGAGCGCGTGGCCAAGCTGGCTGGCGGTGTTGCCGTGATTCGCGTCGGTGCTGCCACCGAAGTCGAAATGAAAGAGAAGAAAGCACGTGTCGAAGACGCGCTGCACGCAACTCGCGCTGCTGTGGAAGAGGGTATTGTTCCCGGCGGTGGCGTTGCTCTGATTCGCACCCGCGCCGCAGTTGCTCAGGTTAAGGGCGACAACGGTGATCAGGAAGCCGGTATCAAGCTGGTGTTGCGCGCAATCGAAGAGCCACTGCGCACGATCGTTGCCAACGCCGGCGATGAGCCAAGCGTTGTGGTTAACAACGTTGCAAACGGTAAAGGCAACTACGGCTTTAACGCATCGACCGGCGAGTACGGCGATCTGGTGGAGCAGGGCGTGCTGGATCCGACCAAAGTCACCCGCACAGCATTGCAAAATGCAGCCTCCGTTGCTAGCTTGTTGCTGACGACCGAAGCCGCTGTTTGCGAACTGGCTGAAGACAAGCCCGCTCCAGGCGGTATGCCCGGTGGCGACATGGGCGGTATGGGTGGAATGGGCGGTATGGGCTTCTAAGCTTTTACGCTTGTTTCGGATCCGGACCTCGGTTCGGATCGATACCGAAAAAAAACGCCGGACAAATCGTCCGGCGTTTTTTTATGGGTGAACGAACAAGTATGTAGAATGTAGTGCGCGGCTTGGCGTGATTTCAAAATAAATAATAAGGGGATTGTTGTGCACGAATGGACTTGGCTTTGGATTCCTGCATCGATCTTTGCCGCCGCAGCGCAAGCCGGGCGCAATGCAATTCAACGCAGTTTGACGGAAAAGCTAGGAACGCTAGGCGCAACTCAGGTGAGATTTCTGTACGGCTTTCCTTTCGCAGTGCTATTTGCCGCATTGGCGCTATGGGCCACCGGCTCGAAATGGCCTGTCATTCATTCCGATTTTGTGATGTTTACGTTGGCAGGTGCTGTCAGTCAGATAGCTGCAACCGCGCTGATGCTCGCAGCGATGAGGCAGCGCGCGTTTGTGGTGGTCACTGCCTGGACCAAGACTGAGCCGGTGCAGGTAGCTGTTTTTGGATTGGTTGTGCTTGGTGACCACATATCCTGGCTAGGCATGTTTGCAATTTTGGTGGCGACAGTGGGCGTGACGATCATGGCGCGCAAGCCCGTCGCGAAAACCGAAAATCAAACAGGCAACTGGCGACCCGTCGTTCTGGGATTGTTGGCTGGCGCAAGTTTTGCCGTGGCAGCCGTGACTTTCCGTGGTGCGATTCTTGCATTGGGTGATGGACATTTTCTAGCCCATTCGTCTTTTACACTGGCTTGCGGATTAGGCATCCAGACCGTGATGCTTGGTGCATGGATGACCATTTTCCATCGTGAGGCAATGATCCAGTGTCTCAAAGCATGGAGAATCTCTATCTGGGGTGGATTGCTTGGCGCCTCGGCATCCGAGGGCTGGTTTTTGGGCTTTGCCCTGACCGCGGCGGCAAACGTGCGCACGCTTGGACTGGTTGAAGTTCTGTTTGCCCAAATTTTGTCGTGGCGTGTCTTTTTGAACAAAGGCACGCGTCAAGAAATGTTCGGCACAATTTTGATCGTTGCCGGTGTGGCGATTTTGCTTTTGACGCGCCCCTGAGCAGGCCCAGGTGGCGCGTAAGATAAGCAAGAAGTTACTGCAGTAACTGGAGGCGTTTTGCTGCCGTATCCGCCGCAGGCGTGCCTTTATATGTCTTGACAATGCGCTGTAGTGTCGCTTTGGCTGCGGCACGATCGTTCAGTTCGATTTGCGAGCCAGCAACGATCATGAGTGCATCGGGTGCACGAGGATGGTCAGGATATTTTTGCGCCATACCTTGAAGTTGCGTAATCGCTCCTTTGAAGTCCTTTTGGGCATATCGGCTACTGCCCTGATAAAACAGCGCTGATGGGGTCAGAGGGCTATCCGGAAAGTCCACCATGAAGTTCATCAGGCCTGTCGTAGCCTCTTTATACTGTCCTTTGCGATAGGCTTCCATCGCTTGGTCGTAAGCGGCTTGCTCGCGGGGATCATTTGCCTTGGCTTCAGCTGCACGACCTCCTTGCGAGCCACCCGGGCGGCCAAGCTGTTCCATTTCGCCTCGCAGTCGAGCTACTTCCTGTTCGAGTGCTTCGATTTGATCGGCCAGTTGCATGCGGGCACGCTGATTGGCTTCTTGCATGTTTTTGACTTGCTGGCGTAAATCGACGATTGCTTTGCGCGCATCGTCATCGGCGAAAGCCATGGCAGTCTGGGTGAAAGTCATGAAACTGCAGGCTAGCAGAATGCTGGAGCTTGCAGTTCGTAAGGAAAAAGATTTAAAGCGCATGATGTCCATCCTCGTTAAAGCAACAAGGCGGCCATGAGCCGCCTTATGTAAAACTAAACAGCAACCGGAAGATTAACGCTTGTAGCTGAAATCCGCACGGCGGTTTTCTGCGTAGTCGGCATCTGTATCACCCAGTGCTTTGGGCTTCTCTTTACCAAAGCTGATAGTTTCGACCTGTGTGTCAGGCACGCCGATCAGCGTCAACATGCGACGAACAGCCTCCGCGCGGCGCTGACCCAAGGCCAAGTTGTACTCCGCACCGCCACGGGCATCGGTGTTGCCTTCGATTGTTACACGCTGCTGCGGATTGGCGACCAGGTATTTACCATGCAGATCAACCGTGTTGCGATACTGCTCGCCAACGGTATAGCTGTTGAAGTCGAAGTAAACCGAACGCTGTTTTGCCAGCACGCTGTTCGGGTTGAAGGGATCCATCACGCCCGAACCATCGGCGCTGCCTGCGCCACCGGCACCGGCTTTGTCATCAAGATTGACGGAGCTACATGCAGCCAGCGTGGCAGTCAGTGCAGCGATGGAAAGAGCTTTTGTGATGCGCGAGGTCATGATATTTCCTTCGTGGGGAGACTCAACAAATTATTGGGGAAACGGGCCCCAGGTGGGTTCGCGTATTTCGCCGTTCAGCACCGAAAGTGTCTGGCGAACGCGTCCATCGCTGGATACGCCTGCCAGAACGCTACGGCCGCCCTGAACAGCGGCATACAACACCTGCATACCATTGGGTGCGAAGCTGGGTGATTGGTCATCACGTCCTTCGGTAAGAAGGGTTTCAGAACCATTTGCCAGATTCAGCGACGCGACACGATATGAACCGTCTCGACGTGTAACAGTAAGCAACGTTTTGCCATCTGGAGAAATTCTTGGTGAGATATTGTAACCCCCGTTGAAAGAGACGCGACGAGGTTCGCCGCCACCTAGTCCAACTTGATAAATTTGGGGGCTGCCGCTGCGGTCACTTGTAAAGTAAATCGAGCCGCCGTCAGGGCTGAAAGTCGGCTCGGTATCAATGAGCGGTGACCGCGTAATGCGGCGCAACCCACTGCCGTCGGCGGAATTCACGACATAGATCTGGGATAAACCATCGCGAGTGAGCACCACGGCAAGGGACTTGCCGTCGGGTGACCAAGCAGGAGCCGAATTGTTACCTTTGTAATTAGCAACGGGCTGGCGCTTGCTGGTTGCGAGGTGATGGACATAGACGACTGGCTTACCGGATTCGAAGCTTACGTAAGCCAGACGGCTGCCATCAGGCGACCAAGCAGGCGAGATGATCGGCTCGCGGGAACGCAGGGCAACCTGGGGATTTTGGCCATCGGCATCGGCGATTTGCAATTCGTATGTCCCGCCTTGCTTCAAGACGTAAGCAATACGGGTTGAGAATACGCCCTTGATGCCGGTAATTTTTTCATAAATGCGATCGGCAATCTGGTGGGAAATACGACGCAACTCTTTCTCGGTGCCGGTAAATGCGACACCATCAAGTTGTCCCTTTTTGGTTGTATCACCCAGTCGGTACTTAACTTCGTAGCGACCGTCGCCGCTGCGAACCACCGTGCCATAGGCGATAAAGTCGGCACCTTTGCCTCGCCATTCGTCATATGCGATCGGAGTGTCTACGGTAAGTGCGGCTCCAGTTGCGTTGATCAGACGAAACTGACCGGTTCTGGTCAGGTCGGCACGAATGATTTCTGCAATCTGACGCCCCGCCGGATCCCCACTGAAGTCAGCGATCGCTACCGGATATTGTTGGGCACTCACCCCGGAAATGTCGACGCGTAACTGCGCGTGCGCCGCCGGCAAAGCCAGGCAAGCGCTCAAAACCATAAGGAATTTCATCCAAACGGTTCGAATCATTTGAGCTACGTTTGGCGCGGTTGCCAGACGAGGTGTAACGGGACTGTCAAACTTCATGGATTCATTTCTCCTGTCAGTCGTACATCTGGTAAATCACTTCGATGCCATCGGCTGGATAGCCGCCCGTGCTAGGCTTGGGAAATGGATCGCAGCGCCGGATGCCTTTAGCGACTGCTTCATCAAACTGGGCAATACCTGAAGATTTCTTTAGGTTAAGGCCGGAAACTGTTCCGTCCGATTTTAACCGCACAATGTAAGAAACAGTCGGATTTGCCGATCCGCTTCTGGCAGGGGTCGGATATGAAACCTGGGGCTGAATGCACTGGCGGACCTTCCCGGCATAGCCACTATCACGACCGCCACCGGATTGATTTCGATCCGCTGTTCCACCCGGGATGCCTGCTACGCCCATTGCGTCGTTTCTGAATGCATCCTTCAGCGCCTTGTCAGCTGCGGCTTTTTTATCGGCTGCGGCCTTTGCGTCAGCCGCTGCCTTTGCCTCCTTGGCTTTCTTGTCCTCGGCGGCTTTTTTGGCTGCTTCTTCTTTCTTGGCCTTTTCCTCTTTTTCCTTCTTTTCGGCAGCGGCTTTCTTTATGGCTTCTTCTTTAGCCTTCTTTTCCTTTTCAAGGCGTTCAGCTTCCAGGCGTTCTTTTTCCAGACGCTCGCGTTCCTTCTTTTCAGCCAATTCTTTTTCGCGTTTGATTCTCAACTCTTCTTTGCGAGCTTCTTCTTTTTTACGCTTTTCTTCCGCCTCTTTGGCCAGGCGCTCTTTCTCGAGCTTCTTCTTGCGCTCATCTTCAAGCGCAATTTCAGGATCGATTTCAGCCTTGGGGGTTTCGGTCACTGCCGGCGCAGGGGGCTGTGGGGGAGGTGGCGGAGGTGGTGGCGGTGGCGGTGGCACCTCGGCCTCAGGCTGTGGCTCGGGCTTGGCTTCGGGTTGAGGGACAGGCTTGGAAGCTTGTGGCGGCGGGCTCACAGGACTATTGCCGTCGGCCCAGAGTTCGATTTGCATCGGCCCTTGCGCTTCCGTTCTCCAGTCAAGGTTTAACACGAGCGCCAACACCAGCAGTCCATGCGCAGCCAGAGCCATGCCCAACGCACGCCAGTTCAGCGTTTGTCTGGGCGGCAAAATCGGGCCGCGAGTGGCAATATCTTGGTGTTTAGTCATTAATTTGGTGAAGTTGCGCATCGGATGCGCATATGAGCCTTAACGTTTATTGGATTTGCCGCCTGATTTCGGGGCGTTATTCGAATTGCCTTTCTGATCAACCAGTAGGCCAAGTTTTGTCACTCCGTTGGTGCGCAGATCGTCCATGACCTTCATGACGGTTTCGTATGGCACTTTACCGTCTGCGGCAATCACCACAGGTTGATCCGGCTTGAGTTCAGACAAAATGGTCTGAGCCAAAGAGCTGCGTTCCACCGGTTGATATGTTGACCCGGCTTCTCGTTTGCGCCAAGAAATTTTGCCATCTTCGGCAATCTGTATCTCAATGGGAGTTTGGGGCACATTCGAAGCCTGACCAACCGAGGGCAATTCGATGACTCCAGGAGTGATCAAGGGTGCTGTGACCATAAAGATCACGAGCAGCACAAGCATCACATCGATATAGGGAACGACGTTAATGTCGTTTTTAAGCTTCCGGCCTGATCGACCGGAACTTGACCGAACCGAGGACATTAGCGCACCTGCCGTTGCAGAATGTTCAGAAACTCGTCGACAAAGGTCTCGAATCTGATCGATAGACGGTCAATGTCATGTGTATAGCGGTTGTAGGCGACTACCGCCGGGATCGCCGCAAAAAGGCCAATAGCCGTTGCAATCAAGGCTTCGGCAATACCGGGGGCAACAGAGGCAAGTGTTGCTTGCTGAACGTTGGCCAAGCCTACAAAGGCGTGCATGATTCCCCATACAGTACCCAACAATCCGATGTATGGGCTGACTGAGCCTGCAGAGGCCAGAAAATTAAGGTGCGACTCCAGTTCATCCATTTCGCGCTGATAGGCGGCGCGCATGGCACGTCGCGCCCCATCCAAGGTAATCGACACATCGGCGGTAGGTCCGGCCGCGCGACGGGCTTTCAAAAACTCTGTCATGCCCGAGTCGAAGATTCTGGCTAATGCGCCTTGTTCCGCCCGACGAGTGGATATGGACTGATGCAACATCGCCAAGTCGCCGCCCGACCAGAAATCATCCTCGAAGCGGCGCGTTTGCACCAGTGACTTTTTGATCGTGGCACGTTTTGCGAAGATGAATGTCCAGGAAATGACCGAAATAACGATCAACATCAGCATGATCAGTTGTACGGGAATGCTGGCGTTCATCACGAGCGATAGCATCGACATATCCGATGCCGACGGAGCGCCGTTTGCGTTTGCAAGCAGTAGTGGTGATAGTGCCAACATCTCAGGGGTAAAAGGCATGACTTATTCCTGGGTAGTTACTACAAATTTGGATCTCACAATTTCCGGAATCGCTGCGGGACGCATCTTAACCGTATCCACGCAACCTATCTGGATGTTGCTTTGAGCCAGAAGTTCCCCATCTCGGGAAACGGACTGTGCGAAGTGTAACGAAGCTCGGCCCATTCGTGTGACCGCACTGTCGATTTGAAGCACATCATCGAGTCGAGCCGGTCTCAGATATTTGATATCTAGTCCGGCGACAATGAATATTCGCTCAAAATCTCTCGCCACCTGGGATTGGTTCACGCCGACCGATCTGAGCCATTCTGTGCGACCTCGCTCCATGAATTTCAGATAATTGGCATAAAACACGACCCCCCCTGCGTCCGTGTCTTCATAATAAACACGGACCTCAAGTCGATGACGAAATGCGGGTGAAGGGATTTGCGTCATTAAACGGATGCAAGTTTAGCAAGTGTTTCGTTGATGCAGTCCGATAGGCTAACCCGTGCGGCTTCAGTTTCCTTGCGCAAAAGCACTTCCACAATGCCATCTTTCAGGCCTCTGTCGCCAACCGTAATTCGAACCGGCACTCCGATGAGTTCCCACTCGGCAAACATAATCCCCGGGCGTTGATCTCGATCGTCAAGAATGACGTCGACACCCGCTGTCTTGAGCGCGTTGTAAATCTTTTCGGATTCTTCCCGAACGGCTTCGCTTTTACCCCATCCGAGACCACAGACAACGACTTCAAAGGGTGCAATGGCACGTGGCCACACGATGCCTCGTTCGTCATGATTTTGTTCGATAGCGGCGCCGGCAATGCGGGTAACGCCAATCCCGTAGCAACCCATTTCCATGAGTGCGGGCTTGCCGCTCTCGTCCAGGAAAGTGGCGTTAAGCGCCTTCGAGTACTTTGTGCCTAAATAAAATACATGACCGACCTCAATTCCCCGCTGGATGGCCAGTTTGCTTTTGCCGGAGGGCGATGTATCGCCGACAACCACGTTGCGCAAGTCGGTGATCAAATCCGGCTCGGGTAGATCGCGACCCCAGTTCACCCCCGTGAGGTGAGCGTCTTCTTGGTTCGCACCGACAACGAAATCATGCATGTTTGAAACGGTCAAATCTGCTATGACTTTAACGGATCGCTTTGTACCGACCGGACCGAGATAACCGGGTTTGCAGCCAAAAGTGTCAATGATTTCGGATTCGGTTGCAAACCGAAAACCCTTATTCAGGCCCTCAATCTTTCCGGCTTTGATTTCATTGAGCTCATGATCTCCACGCAAAAGAAGCAACCAGATTTGAGCCGGTCCCTTTTCGGGATCGGTCGCCAGCACGATGGATTTGATCGTGCTGGCAAGCGGTATTCCGAGTAATTCGGCAACAGCTTCGCATTTGCTTGCACCAGGGGTAGGGGTCAATGTCATGGGGGAGCTGGCCGGTGAACGCGTCGCAATCAGACAGGGTGCGGCAGCCAATTCGATATTGGCTGCATAGTCGGACTCTGGGTCATAAACAATCAGATCCTCTCCGATGTCGGCAATCACCTGGAATTCGTGGCTTTGCGAGCCGCCAATCGATCCCGTATCCGCAGAGACCGCGCGGAAGGTCAAACCCATGCGATTAAAGATCTTCATGTAGGCGTCGTACATGATGCGATAGCTCTTTTGGGCGCCCTCTACATCGCGATCAAAAGAGTAGGCGTCTTTCATGGTGAATTCGCGTCCCCGCATCACGCCAAAGCGTGGACGACGCTCATCACGGAATTTTGTCTGGATATGGTAGAAATTGACTGGTAGCTGGCGCCAGCTTTGAATTTCATTGCGAGCAATATCGGTGATGACTTCCTCGGATGTTGGCTGCAGAACAAAGTCCCTGCCATGACGGTCTTTAATGCGAAGCAGTTCGGGACCGTACTCGGTCCAGCGTCCGGACTCCATCCAAAGTTCGGCGGGCTGTACCACTGGCATGAGCAATTCGAGGGCACCTGCGGCATCCATCTCTTCGCGGATAATGCGCTCGATCTTGCGAATCACGCGCAGCCCCATTGGCATGTAGTTGTAGACACCTCCTGCAAGTTTGCGAATCATGCCCGCACGCAACATCAGTTGATGGCTGGCGATTTCGGCCTCGTTAGGAGCCTCTTTAAGGGTATTGAGATGAAAAGCGGATGCGCGCATGTGTAAATACTAAATTTGATTAGGGCAAAAAAGCCGACAGGTACGTATAATCAAGTGCAATTGTATTGAATTCGTTGGAACTAGCCATGCTTGATCGCGAAGGCTACCGTCCCAACGTCGGTATCATCCTCGTCAATCATAGAAACGAGGTCTTTTGGGGCAAGCGTATCAGGGAACATGCCTGGCAGTTCCCTCAGGGTGGCATCAAGCACGGGGAAAGCCCGGTGCAGGCCATGTTTCGCGAGCTTCACGAAGAGGTCGGCTTGAAACCCGACCATGTGCAGATTTTGGGACGAACTAGAGAATGGTTGCGCTATGACGTGCCGGATACCTTTATCCGGCGCGAGTCGCGTGGCCATTACAAAGGCCAGAAGCAGATCTGGTTTTTGTTGCGCATGGTTGGCCGGGATCATGATGTCTGCCTGCGCGCTACGCCTCACCCCGAGTTTGATGCGTGGCGCTGGAGCCATTATTGGGTTTCCCTTGAGTCTGTGATCGAGTTCAAGCGCAGTGTTTACACGCAGGCCCTGAACGAGTTGGCACCCCTGATTTTCAGAAGGTCTGGAGAAGCGCGCCAAATTGAGTCCGATTCGCGTATCTTGATGCCGGACGAGGGTGTTATTCGCTGAGTTCAATTGTGTTCAATCCAAAAAAAAGGGCAGTGCGCTTGCACTGCCTTTTTTTCATATGACTGGGCTGCGGACTTTAACGAAGTCGTTTGATCAAGCTGGAAGTATCCCAACGAGATCCACCCATTTTTTGAACATCCGCGTAGAACTGGTCGACTAAAGCGGTTACCGGGACGCGGGCGCCATTACGACGCGCCTCGTCCATGACCAGGCTCAGATCCTTGCGCATCCAGTCAACTGCAAAGCCAAATTCGAACTTATCGTCCACCATGGTTGCGCCACGGTTTTCCATTTGCCAGCTTTGCGCTGCACCCTTGCTGATGACATCAAGTACCTGTTTCATGTCCAGGCCGGCAGCCTGTCCAAAGGCGATGCCTTCGGATAAGCCCTGAACAAGACCGGCAATACAGATTTGATTGACCATCTTGGCTAGTTGACCAGCTCCGACAGGACCTACAAGTGTCACTGCACGCGCCATGGCTGCGATGACATCGCTAACGGCCGCGAATTCGGCGGCATCCCCACCGCACATGACGGTGAGCATGCCATTGACCGCGCCTGCTTGGCCACCTGAAACAGGGGCGTCAATAAACCGCAGGCCTTTCGATTTCGCAATCTCATGGAGTTCTCGCGCAACCGAAGCGGACGCTGTTGTGTGGTCAACATAAGTTGATCCGGCCGGCATCCCCGCGAACGCACCATTCTCACCGAGCACTACGCTTCTGAGGTCATCGTCGTTGCCGACACAGGAAAAGACGATTTCAGCGCCCTGAGCGGCTTCGCGAGGCGTAGCAGCGGCACGACCGCCAAATTCGCTGACCCATGATTGAGCCTTTTGCGCGTTACGGTTGTACACCGTAACCTGATGACCTGCTTTGGCAAGATGGCCAGCCATGGGCAAGCCCATGACCCCCAGGCCTAAAAACGCGACCTTGCGGGGTTTTGATGGCTCGTACGTTCTGGCGTTGATGCTTGCCATGAATCAATCCTCTTCCACGAAGGCTTCTTCGCGTTTCTTCTTGACCGAAGGCAGCGCAACGATGATCACCAAGAGAACGGCGATTGCAAGCAGAGATGCCGACAAACCGCGATCCAGGAATGTCATGTAGTTGCCGCGTGAAAGCAACAATGCGCGTCGGAAATTTTCTTCCATCAGGGGACCCAGCACCAGACCCAGCAACAGCGGGGCGCCTTCACACTTCAGTTTCGACCAAAGGTAGCCGATGATGCCGAAGCAAGAGGTGGTGAAAATGTCAAAGGTGTTGTAGTTGAGCGAATACACGCCAATCGTACAGAACACCAGAATCGCAGGGAACAGAATGCGATAGGGCACTTTGAGCAATTTGACCCAGATTCCGACGAGCGGGAGGTTCAGAACCACCAGCATCAGGTTACCGATCCACATCGAGGCAATCAGACCCCAGAACAACTGAGGGTGGCTGGTCATGACCTGAGGGCCAGGCTGGATGTTGTGAATGGTCATCGCGCCAACCATCAGCGCCATCACAGCGTTGCCGGGAATGCCCAAGGTCAACAGAGGAATAAATGATGTCTGCGCACCAGCGTTGTTTGCGGCTTCAGGGCCTGCAACACCTGCAGGATGGCCTTTGCCGAAACGCTCGGGATGCTTGGACAGTTTCTTTTCCATCGTGTAAGAGGCGAACGAGGAAAGTACTGCGCCACCACCCGGCAGGATACCCAAAGCCGAACCGATCGCCGTGCCACGAACAACAGCAGGCCAAGACTCTTTGAACTCTTGCATGTTCGGGTAAAGCGACCCCATCGTGCTGGTCAAATCAACGCGGTTCTCTTTCTGTTCGAGGTTGGTCATGATTTCGGCAAAACCGAATACGCCCATCGCCACGATCGCAAAGTCCAGGCCGTCTTGCAGTTCAGGTACGCCAAAGTCGAAGCGTGCAACACCCGAGTTAACGTCCGTACCGACCATGCCCAGCAGCAGACCGAGCAAGATCATGCAAATCGCCTTGATCAGCGAGCCGGAAGCCAGAACCACGGCACCAACTAGACCAAGAACCATTAGGGAGAAGTACTCGGCAGGGCCGAACTTGAAAGCGACTTCGGCCAGAGGAGGTGCAAACGCAGCCAAAAGTAGCGTGGCAACGCTACCGGCAAAGAACGAAGCCAGTCCGGCGATAGCCAGAGCCGCGCCGGCCCGACCGTTTTTCGCCATGGCGTGACCGTCTAGCGTCGTCACAACAGATGACGTTTCACCTGGCAGGTTAACCAGAATAGCTGTGGTTGATCCACCGTATTGTGCGCCGTAATAAATACCGGCCAGCATGATCAGACCGGCAATCGGGGGCAGCTGGTACGTAATGGGCAGCAGCATTGCGATTGTTGGCACAGGACCCAAGCCCGGCAAAACGCCTACGAGCGTGCCCAACAGGCAACCCATCAGTGCGTAAAAGAGGTTCTCGGGAGTAAACGCGACGCCGAAACCGACGATTAGATTATTGAGTAAGTCCATTTAAGTCGGCTCCTTAATTCATACCGAGAAAAGCTGGCCAAATTGGGAACACCAAGCCGAGACCTTTGACAAAAGCCAACCAGCAAAGAAGCGTTAGAAAGATCGAGTTGAGAATCGATACTTTCCAGCTGTGCTCGTGGCTTGCCAAGCTACTGCAGGCAACCAACAGGAAAAGGGAGACAACCAGGCCCAAAGGACGCAGGACGAAACCGAAGAGAACGATCGAGCCAACGATAATGGCCAGAATCTTGAAGTCGAAACGGTCGACCTCAGTTTTTTCCGCCTTTTTTCTCAAGGAGGAAAGAAGAATCACGAAGCCAAGGATGGCCATGAGAATTCCAAGCCAGTGCGGGAAATAACCGGGTCCCATTCGGGCGGCGGTACCCATTGAATAACTGGTTGCCTTCCAGGCAAATCCCAGCCCTAGCAGGATGAACATCACCCCCGACCAGAAATCCTGTTTATTTCTAAGCTGCATGGTAAGTAGCTCCTTGACTGCGCTGCTAACAGAGTTTTGTTGAAAATCGATAGTTCGGTGTTTTTGCACCGAGTGTTCTTTCTGTACTTCGAGGGCTTGAGCCGATCAGGTTAATGCACTCGATAAACTGAGGAGTGCATGGTAATTGAGAGAAGCGACAATGCAAACCCTGAACTAACCCCTAATCAGTGGGGTTTTCCCTAGAGAAAGGCAGAAAAATCAAATAAAGGCGCAAGAGTTTGAGCTTGCTCATCAAAATGACATTTTGTTTATGTACAAAATGAGACAATTCTTACTCGAAGCTGACTGATGGTGTAAATAATGTCATTTCTTTCATTTTTGCTATTTTTTCGAAATGCAAAATGTTGAATCCTTAACTAAGCTTGCATTTTTTGATTTACGATAGTGCCATGCTTGATGATCTCGATTTTTTATCCCAACGTCTGAAAAAGCTGGTTGAGCAAACTCAGCAGCTTGTTGCCGACCGTAAAGCCTTGCAAACTCGACTTGCCCAGGTCGAGTCCGAGCGCGATGCTCTAGCAAAAAAGCTTGCTCAAGAGGATGTGCAAGCCAAGGCTTTAGGTATCAAAGTCAATGCTTACGAGGCCGAAATCGAGGTGTTGCGCAGTCAAAGCACAGCCAAAAATCAGGCGCTTCAGGGGTCGCTTGATCTCTTCAAGCAAGAGCACACCAATTTGCAAGCTCAGTTGCAGTCTCGTGACCATGAGGTGAGTGCTTTGCGTGCTGCGACGATTCAGGCAAAAGAGCGTATTGATGCCGTTCTCGAGCGCTTGCCAGGTGGTCATCATGAGGAGCAGCACTAATGGAACGTGTCGACATTTCCATTCTCGGGCGCGAATACTCTTTGGCATGTCCGCCTGAAGAAAAAGAGGCTTTGAATGCGGCAGCACTGCATGTCAGCCAGTTGGCAGGCCGTATTCAGGGCAGCGGTAAAATTTCCGGCAATGAAAGAATTGCCGTGATGGCGGCCATTCAGATCGCAGTCGAGCTTTTATCGATGCGTGCTCCCGATGGCCCGCTTGGGGGCTTGGCGGTGGGTGACTTCAAGCGTAAAATTGACGACATGAACGCGATTTTGGATTCCGCATTCGCTCTATCGCGCTGAATTTAAAGTTTGTCCCTGCTGTGTTCGTGACCAGGTCATATATTCTCTGAACCAATGCTTATGGCATACATAGGCTGCGAGCTTGTTGAGTGGGCATGTTCGTCTCTTGTCAGACGAACTCGAAATCAACACAACGTGGCCGACTTGAACCTTAGGTTCGAGATGCCGACCTGAACGGCACAAGCGGGGCAATTATTCGAGAGCCAGCCAGTGAGCAGTGCGTCACTGGTTTGGATGTAAATGAAGCTGATTCCTCAAGAAGGGAATCAGCTTTTTTTTGCACATAACGCAAACATCAACAATCCGGCGATCACCATCGGAATCGATAGCCACTGGCCCATCGATAAGTTTGCGGCAAGCAGCCCAAGAAAATCATCGGGTTGCCGAGCGAATTCCTCTATGAATCGGACGCTGCCGTATCCAATCAAAAATATTGCGCTTACTTGACCGGTTGGTCTCGGTTTATTCGCAAACCACCAGAGCAGAATAAACAGGAAAACCCCTTCAAGTCCGATGTTGTAGAGTTGGGATGGGTGTCGCGCGATTCCGTCGCCGCTTTGTGGAAAAATCATCGCCCAAGGCAAATCGCTTGGACGCCCCCACAGTTCGCCATTGATGAAGTTGCCAAGCCGTCCTGCGGCAAGTCCTGTCGGGATGAGTGGGGCGATAAAGTCACCGACTTCAAGCCACTTGTAGCCACGGCTGCGCGCAAACCAGAGCATCATGACCAGCACACCGATGAGCCCGCCATGAAAGGACATGCCGCCTTCCCAAAGATAGAAGATTTCAAGAGGATGGCTCAGGTAGTAGCCTGGCTTGTAAAACAGGACGTAGCCTAACCGCCCTCCTGCAACGACGCCCAATACACCGTAAAAGATGACATCCTCGAGGTCGCGTAGCGTCAGGCGGGTTTTGCCGTGCTGAATTCTCCAGCGACCAAGTACCCAGGCCGAACCAAATGCCAGCAAGTACATTAATCCATACCAATGTACGGCAAGGGGGCCAAGGCGAATCGCCACCGGATCGAATTGAGGAAACTGGAGCATGTCAAGCCATCAAATTAAAGATGTTCGATAATAACTCTTGTATTTCGGGTCGGACAGTTTGCAGCGACTCATCTGAAGAGTACGATTCACCTTTTAGTCCACAGTTTTTTGTGAAACAACACTGGATATTCATTCATCATGGCAAATAACGATCGTTCAAAAAATATTACCGAGGGAATCACGCGTGCACCGAACCGTGCGATGTATTACGGCATGGGCTACAAGGAGTCTGATTTTGCCAATCCTATGATTGGCGTTGCGAATGGACACTCGACGATTACCCCTTGCAATAGCGGTTTGCAGCCTTTGACCGACGCTGCAATCGAGGCGATCAGAGAGTCCAAGGCAAACCCCCAGGTGTTTGGCGTGCCAACCATTTCCGATGGCATGTCTATGGGTACCGAAGGGATGAAATATTCGCTCGTGTCGCGTGAAGTGATTGCCGATTGCATCGAGACCGCCGTAAATGGTCAGTGGATGGATGGTGTTGTCGTGATTGGTGGTTGTGACAAGAATATGCCTGGCGGCATGATCGGCATGGCTCGCGCCAATGTGCCCGGGATTTATGTCTATGGCGGAACCATCAAGCCCGGACATTACAAAGGCAAAGATCTCAACATCGTGTCCGTGTTCGAGGCTGTTGGTGAGTTCACCATGGGGCGCATGAGTACGGAAGATTTCAAGGCGATCGAACAAAAAGCAATTCCGGGAACAGGTTCGTGTGGCGGGATGTACACAGCGAACACGATGAGTTCTGCTTTCGAAGCGTTGGGTATGGCATTGCCATATTCAAGCACCTTGGCCAACGAGGATGGTGAAGCAATCGCCAATGCTCGCGAGGCCGCGCGCGTCTTGGTTGATGCCGTGCGTAATAATCGTCGCCCCCGCGACATCATTACGCGCAAGTCGCTTGAAAACGCCATTTCGGTGATCATGGCGCTTGGTGGTTCGACCAACGCCGTATTGCATTTTCTGGCGATCGCCCATGCCGCGCAGGTAGAGTGGACGATTGACGACTTCGAACGCATTCGCAAGCGTGTGCCGGTATTGTGCGACCTGAAGCCGTCGGGCCAATTTCTGGCTGTTGACTTGCATCAGGCCGGTGGTGTTCCGCAAGTCATGAAAATTTTGCTCAACGCGGGTTTGATTCACGGCGATTGCATGACGATTACCGGCAAAACCGTTGCTGAATTGTTGAAAGATGTTCCGGATCAGCCTCCTGCCGGTCAGCAGGTTATTCGTTCGATCGATAACCCCATGTATGACCATGGGCATTTGGCGATTTTGAAGGGTAATCTTTCGCCTGAGGGCGCGGTTGCCAAAATTACGGGATTGAAGAACCCCGCAATAACAGGGCCTGCCCGTGTTTTCGACTCTGAAGACGATGCGATGAAAGCGATCATGGCTCGTCAGATTAAGGATGGCGATATCGTTGTGATTCGCTATGAAGGCCCGAAAGGTGGTCCCGGCATGCGTGAAATGCTCGCCCCGACTTCCGCGCTGGTTGGTCAGGGACTTGGCGAAACGGTGGGCTTGATTACCGATGGCCGCTTCTCCGGCGGCACATGGGGAATGGTTGTCGGACACGTTTCGCCCGAGGCATATGTCGGTGGATTGATCGGCTTGATCCACGAGGGTGATTCAGTCACGATCGATGCCCATAAGCTTTTGTTGCAACTGAATGTGTCCGAGCAGGAAATCGAGCAGCGTCGCAAGGTATGGAAACAGCCCAAGCCCAAATACACGCGTGGCGTGCTTGCCAAGTTTGGTCGTCTCGCAAGTACGGCTAGCCGTGGTGCGGTCACGGACGGTTTCGACGAGTAATGATTTCGTGACTAGAAAGTTGTATGCAACGGCCTTATCGGTAGCGTGTCTTTTTTTGCACGCTCCGACCTTGGCTCAGACGGTCGATGGATTTGCATTAGCCAAGTCAAAAACCTGTTTGGGGTGCCATCAGGTCGAAGACAAAAGGGTTGGTCCGTCTTTTGTGCAGATTGCCCGGCGCCACGGTAATAGTCAGGCCGATGTCGAATACCTTGCAGATTCGATCATGCAAGGTGGGCGGGGTAGATGGGGTGCGATTCCCATGCCTGCCCAGTCCGTGACAAGGCAGGATGCTTTAACGCTGGCGCGTTGGATTACGACACTCAAGCCTGCTGATTAGTTAGTTGGAAATGATCATGACGATTCAAAATGAAGTGGCCGTATTTGGTGGTGGGTGCTTCTGGTGCACCGAAGCTGTTTTTGGTTCGATGACCGGGGTTGTTTCCGTAAAGTCGGGCTATTGTGGCGGACATGTTCAAAATCCAAGTTACGAGCAGGTCTGTACAAAGCAGACCGGGCATATCGAGGTTGTGCGGATCGAATTTGATCCTGCCTTAGTCCGCTACGATGATTTGTTGGAGGTGTTTTTCGCGACCCACGATCCAACGACTCCGGGACGTCAGGGCAATGATGTGGGACCCCAGTATCAGTCCGCCATTTTTGTGCAATCGCCCGAGCAGCTTGCATCTGCCGAGGCGGCAATCGCCGAGTTGAATCGTTCCGGTCGTTTTGCGGATCCGGTTTGTACCCAGTTATTGCCGGCGGCAACCTTTTGGCCGGCCGAAGAGATGCATGACGATTATTTCGCCTTGCATCCCGAGCAAAGCTATTGCCATTTCGTGATCGCGCCCAAGGTATCCAAGTTCAAGAAGCAGTTTTCAGACAAGTTAAAAAACTAGTTTTTGCCTGGGTAGAACTACTTTAGGTAGATCAACTTGACAGGGTAAAAAAAGTCCTTCATAATCTCGTTTCTCTGCTGCTCAAACAGCAACAGAAAAAACCAAAAATCGTCAGACGCGATTTAAAGTAAATAGCT
>NZ_JAAGRN010000004.1 GCF_010499255.1 Sheuella amnicola | reverse complement strand
AAGTGAGCACTTGTGATTTCATTTGCAGCGCCAAGACCTGTTACAGCCCCAGCACCTGCGCACTCATTCCAAGCGCCCACACTTATCGGTTGTCAAATTTTTAAAGAACAAGGTATTGCAAATTCGGTACTAAAACCGCAACATCTTCGCTTATTTGCAGCAAACAACTATTTAACTAGCTATTTACTTTAAATCGCGTCTGACGATTTTTGGTTTTTTCTGTTGCTGTTTGAGCAGCAGAGAAACGAGATTATGAAGGACTTTTTTTACCCTGTCAAGTTGATCTACCTAAAGTAGTTCTACCTGTACACTTGTTCGTATGAACATCACACGACACAAGTGAGAAAAATGGCTATTTATCAACTAGGTAATCTGGTTCCGCAAATCGACCCCACAGCCTTCATATTCGAGTCGGCGGACATCATTGGTGATGTCGTGATCGAAGAACAGGCCAGCATTTGGGCAAATGTCAGCATTCGTGGCGACAACACCCGCATCACGATCGCGCACCATTCGAACGTGCAAGAAGGTAGCGTTTTGCACTCCGATGCGGGTATGCCACTTTTTGTCGATCATCATGTCACTGTAGGACATCAGGCCATGCTTCACGGTTGCACCATCGGATCAGGCTCGTTGATCGGTATGCAGGCTATCATTTTGAACAAAGCAAAAATCGGACGCAATTGTTTGATTGGTGCAGGCGCGATCGTTCCGGAAGGGCGTGAAATTCCTGACAACAGTTTGGTGATCGGGGTGGGCAAAGTCACGCGCACACTAAGCGACGAAGAGATCGCCGGCATTCGACACAACATCGAGCATTACGCAAAGCGCGGCCAGATGTATCGCAAAGAATTAAAACGTCTAGGCTAAATCCACTACATGCAAGATTATCTAAAAAAGTATCTGCTCGAAGATAAGAGCGTACGCATCGAATCCGTACGCATGGGTGAAACCTGGCGCGATGCGCAATCACATCATGCCTACCCGCCTGTTATCGCCGCCCTGCTTGGCGAGCTTGTCGCGGCGTCGACCTTGCTAGCAGCCAATCTCAAGTTTGACGGTTCACTTCTCCTCCAGATGCAAGGCGATGGAGCGATCGCGTTGATGGTGGCCGAGTGTCGTGCAGACATGAGCGTGCGTGCGACTGTCAAACTACGTGACAAACCCATTGACCCAACTGGCGACTTGCAATCCTTGCTGAATCCGGGCGGCACCGCAAAATTTATCGTCGTACTTGATCCGCCAAAGAATACGCCCGGTCGTCAGGCTTATCAGGGAATTGTTCCTCTTGAAGGCGATACGATCGCCGAGGCGCTCGAACAGTACATGAAACGCTCGGAACAACTTGATACAAAAATCATGTTGGCTGCTGATTCGCAAATATGCACAGGGCTATTGCTTCAACGACTTCCGATACACGGCGGGTCAAATCAGACCGAAATCACTCAAGCCGATGAATCGTGGAATCGCGCCTTGCATCTGGTCGAAACAGTTAAGCATGAAGAACTGTTGAAAGCGGATCAGGACGTCTTGCTGCACCGACTGTTCTGGGAAGAGCCGCTTATAGCCTTCGAACCGCATCCGGTGACCTGGAAATGTTCTTGCACCCGCGAAAAGGTCGCGGACATGCTGCGCATGCTAGGTAAGCAAGAGGTCGAAAGCATTTTGCTTGAACAAGGAAAAATTGAGGTCGCTTGCGAGTTCTGTGCAAAACCGTACCTGTTTGACGCAATCGATGCCGATGGCCTGTTCCAGGCCATCACGACACCCGCAAGCAAAACACTGCACTAGCAAGATTGCGCCGAGCACCTATCTGGCTTAACTGTGCTCAGCCAGATATTGCACGGCTCGGCGCACGCCCTGAGAGCCGACACTAATTCCAAGCGATTCAAGCGCAGCTTCTACTCCCCCCAAAGCCCCAAGAATCATTGCAGAGTTCAAATCGCCAAGATGGCCGATTCTGAATACGCGACCGGAAAATGGACCCAGGCCACCCGCAATCATCACCTGGAATTTTTCACGCGCTACTTTACGGATTTTTTCAGGATCAATTCCTGGCGCAACCAGAATAGTCGTCACAGAAACCGAACGCGCTTCGGGCACTTGGCAAAGGAATTGCAAATTTCCTTCTTCAGCCCAGGCGGATACGGCGGCGTGCACCGCTCCGGTCAAGAGACGATGGCGCGCGAAAACGTTTTCCAATCCTTCCTTTTCGATCAGACCAAACGCTGCTTGCATGCCCATCAATAAGTTCTGTGGCGGAGTGCCGCAGAACTTGCGATAAGAAAGCTCGCTTCTGCGTGATCGCCAGTCCCAATAATATCGAGGAGCGGGATTTTTTTCGCAAACCGCCATGGCCTTCTCGTCGGCAACGCAAAAACCGACGCCAGGAGGAGACATTAATCCTTTTTGTGATGCACCAAGCACTGCGTTCACGCCCCACGCATCCATTTCGAAATTAGTTGCGCCCAAAGAGGCGACCACGTCGACAACAAATAAGGCGGGATGATCTGCCGCATCGATCGCGCGACGCAAAGCCGGAATATCGCTAGTTGTTGAACTGGCCGTGTCGGTATGCACGGCAAAGACGGCAACGATTTCTTTTTTCGTATCAGCACGCAAGGCCTTCTCAAGCACATCGGGATCAATCGGGAATCCTTCGACGTAGGGCGTTCGGACAACCTCGATGCCCATTGCCTCGGTCAGCACTGCCCACGAATCCGAAAAGTGACCGGTTCCAAGAATGAGAACTTTCTGTCCGGGCGCGGCAACATTGACGGTCAAAGCTTCCCATACCCCATGCCCATTGGCGGCATAAAGAAACACTTCAGCAGACTTGGTTTTAAGCAATCCGCGCAATCCACGCTCACAGCCCGCAATAAAAGCATCCACACGGGGATCGCCCATGTCCATAGGTTGATTCGTCATTGCATCCAAGACAGCCTTGGGTACATTTGACGGGCCTGGTGAGTGCAATGCGCGAACGCCCGGAATATGTGGAAATGTTGTGGATGCTGAATTCATATAAGTCCTTGAGAGATTGCTTATTCTAACGCTCGAATCACGTAGATCAAACGACAAAGAAATGCCTTGAGCGTGTCGAATTTATCCCGCTGGGCAGACATAGAAGCAATCAATCATTCAAACTACTCCTCTGTCAGTTGAGCATTTCATTTTGCATCACGAACGGAATTTACGGATATCGAATTTGGTTTTTAATTCTCCCTATTCGTACGGATCGCATAGCGACCGTAAAAGCAAAAAGTACGATGCTTTGCAGCGACAGCGAGGCACATTCATCATGGAGGCAACACTAGTCCTCATTCCGATCCTGTTTGCATCCGGATTCATTATCGAAGCTACCCGCATCCAACAAATCAAAAATATTGCACGACTTGCGTTGTACGAGGCAGGCCGAAGCGCAAGCGTGTCGCACGCAGATCCAAAAATCTATGAAGAAGTATTCAAACGGAACATGCTCGCGCTGCATGTTCCGCAGGGGTCACACTCATCCGCAAAAGCCCGGCAGCATTTCGCGCTACATCAGCAGGTTAAGCGTACCGGCTTACCTGCATGGAGACTGAAAGTGCTAGCTCCGACAAAAGCGAGCTTTCAGGATTTTGCGAACCGTCACATGTCAAACATCAACAACAAACCAACCATTCGCAATGATTACCTGATAGAACAACATCAGAAAAAGATTAATCAAGGCTGGGCCGGCGGACAAGGCCCCCAGTCGGGACAAACAATCTTTCAGGCCAATACGCTGGAAATAGAGTTGAGTTATTTTCATGAACCGCTTTTACCAGGCATGCAAGCAGTGCTGCGACTACTAGGCCGACTGCGTACGGATGATGCTGGACAAGCGTGGAGCCGAGGCCTGTTTGCGATCGTGATAACGCACTCGGTAATGATGCAGAGCGACTTAATGGACTGGTGGTAAATCCAGACCGAAAACTTACCTCTGCTGCCCGGACTGGGGGGTCGATTTTGGCTGCGCAGGCTGAGTCGTTGATTTTTGCTGAGCAGGCTGCGTAGTTGGCTTTGATTGGGCGGGCTTATTGGTAGCAGCTGCAGGAGCCGGTTGTGCAGACAGCGCACCCTGTGGTTTGCCTTTAGCTTGTGCTTTCAGTTCCGGCGGATTGACGTCGGGAGGCAGAATCTGCACATAGACTTCAGTTTGTCGCATCATGCCGAGTTCAGCGCGTGCCTTTTCTTCCGCTGCAGCGGTCCCTTCGCGCAAATCCACAACTTCTGCATCCAGCGCCTGATTGCGAGCACGCAAGCCGTCGTTGATACTTTTCTGAGAAGCGACTTGCGTCTGTAAATCCCATACAGCGAACCAACCGCCCCGACCCATCCACAATGGATACTGGATCAGACCGACCAGAGCAATCAGCAGCAAGAGTAATAGACGCATACCGTCTCTAAAACGGTGTGATGAAACATCACACCGTCACACAGGTTTAACGCAAATTAAAGAAAGCATCGCGACCCGGATAGGTCGCCACATCTGCAAGTTCTTCCTCGATACGCAACAACTGGTTGTACTTGGCCATGCGATCGGAGCGCGAAAGCGAACCGGTCTTGATTTGCATCGCATTGGTCGCCACTGCAATATCGGCAATAGTCGAATCCTCGGTTTCGCCGGAACGGTGCGAAACAACAGATGTATAACCGGCACGCTTGGCCATTTCAATTGCAGCAAAAGTTTCGGTCAAGGTGCCAATCTGATTGATCTTGATCAGAATCGAGTTGGCAATGCCCTGATCGATGCCCTGTTTGAGAATTTTGGTGTTGGTCACAAAAAGATCATCACCAACCAATTGGATCTTGCGGCCAAGCTGCTCGGTCAACAACTTCCAACCATCCCAATCGTTTTCTGCCATTCCATCTTCGATCGAAATAATCGGATACTTATCGCACCATGTGGCCAACAGATTTGCGAACTCTTGCGAAGACAGGGAAATGCCACCTTCACCATCAAGCTTGTATTTGCCGTCGCGATAAAACTCGGATGCGGCGCAGTCCAATCCAAGCGCAATCTGCGTACCGGGCTCATAACCGGCGTTTTCGATCGCGCGCAAAATCAACTGGATCGCAGCTTCGTGATTGGCTACGTTAGGAGCGAATCCACCCTCGTCGCCCACCGCCGTAGACATGCCCTGGTCATTGATCAGTTTTTTGAGCGCATGAAAAGTCTCGGCTCCCATGCGCATTGCTTCACGGAAGCTGGTAGCGCCAATAGGCAAAATCATCAACTCTTGAAGATCAAGCGTGTTGTTGGCATGCGCACCACCATTGATAACGTTCATCATGGGCACAGGCATGCTCATCGGACCGCTTCCGCCGAAATAACGGTACAGTGAAAGACCGGACTCGTCGGCTGCGGCACGGGCAACTGCCATCGAGGCGGCCAGAATGGCATTCGCGCCAAGGCGCGACTTGCTTTCGGTGCCATCCAGTTCGATTAAAGTACGATCCAGAAATGTTTGCTCTTGTGCATCCAGCCCCATCAGTGCTTCGGAAATTTCGGTATTCAGATTTTCAACGGCACGAAGGACACCCTTGCCCAAATAACGGCCTTTGTCGCCATCGCGCATTTCAATCGCCTCGCGACTGCCTGTCGACGCTCCGGAAGGAACGGATGCGCGCCCCATTGCGCCAGATTCAAGCAGCACATCACACTCAACCGTGGGGTTGCCACGCGAGTCGAGGATTTCACGACCGATGATATCTACGATTGAACTCATGTCTACATTTCCTGAAAAATAAAAATTCGTTTAAATCGTTAAAAACTTGACTCGAGAAAACCCTGGCTTTTGACCACTCGATCCAAATCAACCAAGGTGGTCAGCAACTCTTTCATGCGACCAAGAGGCACAGCATTAGGACCATCAGACAATGCCTTTGCCGGATCAGGATGTGTTTCCATAAATAGCCCGGAAACCCCGGCGGCCACGGCAGCACGTGCAAGAACAGGCACAAATTCACGTTGACCACCCGACGATGTGCCTTGTCCGCCTGGAAGCTGCACAGAATGCGTGGCATCAAATACGACAGGGCATTGAGTCTCTCGCATGATAGCCAGCGAGCGCATATCCGAAACCAGATTGTTGTAGCCGAATGATACGCCTCGTTCGCAAACCATAATATCGGCTGCAACGCCTGCCGCCTGTGCAGCCTGTCGCGCCTTGTTGACGACTTGAGCCATATCGTGAGGCGCCAAAAACTGCCCCTTTTTGATATTGACCGGCTTTCCGCTCGCAGCGCACGCCTGGATAAAGTCGGTCTGACGACACAAAAAGGCCGGGGTTTGTAAAACATCAACCACCTGAGCGACTGGTTTAACCTGATCCCGATCATGCACATCGGTCAGCACCGGTACATTTAACTGGGAGCGGACATCAGCCAGAATTTGCAATCCTTCATCCATGCCCGGGCCGCGATAGGAGGTTCCCGAACTGCGGTTAGCCTTATCGAAAGAACTTTTATAGATAAACGGAATACCCAAAGCTGAAGTGATTTCGATCAACTGTCCCGCAGTGTCAAAGGCCATTTGGCGCGATTCGATCACGCAGGGTCCGGCGATCAGAAAAAAACGCTGATCCAGACCGATATCGAATCCGCACAGTTTCATCACGATGCCTTACGCTTGTTTTGATTGGCCAGCGCAGCCCGGATATAACTCGAAAACAGGGGGTGACCGCTTCTGGGCGTGGATGTGAACTCGGGGTGAAACTGAACACCCACAAACCACGGATGATCCGGCAGCTCCATCATCTCGGGCAGATTTTCGGTCGGGGTGCGCGCACTGATCACAAGACCGGCCTCTTCAAGACGTGGGACGTAAATGTTATTCACTTCATAACGGTGACGATGGCGCTCATTCACCACCGGACCATAAATTTTGCTCGCAAGCGTATTGGGCTTAATTGGGCAGCTTTGCGAACCTTTTCGCATCGTACCACCAAGATCTGAGGACTCATCCCGCTTTTCGGTACGCCCCTCCCGATCCATCCACTCGGTAATCAGCGCGACTACGGGGTGTGCATTTTCCGGAGAAAACTCAGTGCTGTTCGCACCATCCAGACCTGCTACGTGACGCGCGAACTCAATCACAGCTAACTGCATGCCCAGACAGATACCCAAGTAGGGAACCTGATTTTCACGCGCATAGCGAATCGCAGCGATCTTGCCTTCAGTTCCGCGCTTGCCGAAACCGCCCGGAACCAGGATGGCATCGAATGATTTCAATACACCCACGCCATTTTGCTCAATGTCTTCGGAATCGATGTATTCGACAACAACTTTGGATCGCGTATGGATACCGGCGTGAATGAGCGCTTCAGTCAAGGACTTGTATGATTCGGTCAAATCGACATATTTGCCGACCATTGCGATTCGTACCTGATGCTCAGGATGTTCCAGCGCATCAATCAAGCCCTGCCACATCGATAGATCGGCTTTGGGGGGATTGATTGCCAATGCCTCGCAAACCAGATCATCCAGCCCTTGCTGGTGCAACATGCCAGGCACTTTATAAATGGAATCTGCGTCCCAGACCGAAATGACCGCATCCAGAGGGACATTCGAGAAAAGCGAAATCTTGGCACGTTCCTCATCCGGGATCGGACGATCGGCGCGACAAAGTAACGCATGCGGCGTAATGCCGATTTCACGCAGTTTTTGCACGGAGTGCTGGGTCGGTTTGGTTTTTAGCTCGCCAGCCGAGGCAATGAAGGGTACAAGCGTCAGATGTATGAACGCGGCCTGGTTGCGACCAAGCCTTAAGCTCATCTGGCGGGCAGCTTCAAGGAATGGCAGGGACTCAATGTCGCCCACCGTTCCGCCGATTTCGACCACGGCGACATCGGTTTGCCCATCCCAGGATTGCTCTGCACCGCGAGTGATGAAGTCCTGAATTTCATTGGTGATGTGTGGAATTACCTGCACGGTCTTGCCCAGATAATCGCCACGACGCTCTTTGCGCAAAACCGATTCGTAAATCTGACCGGTCGTGAAGTTGTTGACCTTGCGCATCTTCGAGGAAATGAAGCGCTCGTAATGGCCCAGATCGAGGTCGGTTTCAGCACCGTCTTCAGTGACGAATACTTCACCGTGCTGGAACGGGCTCATCGTACCCGGATCAACGTTAATGTAGGGATCTAACTTGAGGAGAGTCACCTTCAGGCCACGCGATTCGAGAATGGCGGCCAAAGACGCAGCAGCGATGCCCTTTCCGAGAGAGGACACCACGCCACCGGTGACAAATACGAATTTGGTCATGTCATTAACGCCCTTTTTACGGAGCGCATGCGGGAAATTTGGATTATAGCCGTAGCGGTAGCTTTTGCGTAGTCATCCGCATGGACTTTTACGCAAAAGACTAATTTACGTTAAATGGTGCTTAAACCAAGGCTTCGGTACGCAGAAGCAGCCATTTCAGCGCAGGTCCGGACACCAAGGGGGATAAACGCTGCCTGACCTCGGCATGATAGGTGTTTAACCATTCGATTTCTTCCTGCCGCATCTGATCCAGATTGATGCAACGTGTATCGATCGGACACAGTGTCAAGGTTTCAAATTGGAGAAATTCACCGAATTCGGACACCCCCGCGGTTTGGTTGCACACCAGATTCTCGATTCGGATTCCCCATTTTCCCGTCCTGTACAGTCCAGGCTCATTGGATGTGATCATTCCGGGTTGCATGGCAGTATGAACAGCAGGCACAGCGCGATATGAAATCACTTGAGGCCCCTCGTGCACATTCATGAAATAGCCGACACCGTGCCCGGTACCGTGCCCATACTCTGCCAATCTGTCCCATATCGGAGCGCGGGCAACCGCATCGATCATAGGTGATGCGATGCCTCGCGGAAATTTCAAACGAGACAAAGAAATCATGGCGCGCAAAACTGCCGTGTAATCATTTTTATGATCGTCGGTGATCTCTCCAACCGGTATAACGCGCGTGATGTCGGTCGTGCCACCCAGATATTGGCCTCCAGAATCGATCAGGAGCAATCCCGCGCCTTCAATTCGCGCATTGGACTGCGGGGTTGGCCGGTAATGCGGCATGGCGCCGTTGGAGTTGAATGCGGCAATTGTGCCAAAACTGCGCGAAATAAAGCCGGGGCGCGCACGGCGCTCAAGAGTGATTCGCTCATCGATCATCAACTCATGCAAAGGCTGTGTTTCAGCCAGCGCGATCGCATCCTCAAGCCAGGCGAAAAATGCGCACAGCGCTGCGCCATCCTGCTCCATGACACGTCTAACATGGGCGAGCTCGGCAGGGGTCTTTTGCGATTTGAAATAAGTGCTTGGGTTCATCGTCGGCAACAACTGCGCACTGACACGGTCGATCAATGCACATGTCGTACGAACAGGATCAAACATCAATACGTCCTGACCCGGCAGCTCTGTTACATATTGCACCGCCAGATCGTAGGGATGCACTTGGATGTGATCGACGGCAAGCTTGGTTTCAAGATCAGTATCGATTTTTCCGGGCAATACGAACAAGTGGGCGCTTTGCTCACCGATCAGGACATGCGAGAGAAACACAGGGTTGTAAGCGACATCCGAGCCGCGCAAATTCAACAACCAACCGATATCATCCACGGTTGAAATCAGATGCCACTGCGCACCTTGCTCTTTCATGACCCGACGCACACGCCTAAGCTTTTCCAGCCGAGACTCTCCGGCAAATTCGATACTAAATTCATATACGGGGTCGGCAGGCAACGCTGGGCGCTCGGTCCAGCACTGACCGGGCAAATCCAGTCCAAGCTCAAGCTCAATATGCTTGTCGGCAAAGAGGGACTTCAACACATCTCGCGCAGCTAAGCCTAATGCACGCCCATCCACCGCGACAACGCCATGCGGACGAATATTTTGGGCCAGCCAAGTCGTATGTGCAGCATCCGCTGCAGTGCCGATTTTCATCAACACAAACTCTGTTGCCGCCAGTTCGGTTTCGGCTTGCACCCAATAACGACTATCAACCCAAATGCCGGCAAAATCTTGCGTCACCACAACAGTACCGACAGATCCGGTAAAGGGAGTCAACCATGCCCGAACCTGCCAATAAGCGGGCAAGTATTCAGACAAATGGGGATCGGCCGAAGGGATCAAACAGGCATCAATTCCTGCCGATCGCATCGCTTCGCGCAATCTCTCTAGTGGACTGCCTGTTGTGAAAGAAGCAGCATTTTTCGACATAAATCAAAATCCCGTAATCGACTATCGCAGCATGAAAGACATGGCGGCCAAACTATTGAGGGTACGGATCAGGTCGTGCATTGTCGCGCTTGTAAATCCGATCGTTACACCGTCAATTCTGGTCAGTGTGGGAAGAGTGCAGAACAAATCGGCTATGGATGGGCCCTGCGTCGTTAGACGGCATCGAATCGGAGCCTGCATACGCAGTTGAGTTTCAAGCGTCTGTCCTGACTGATTTGCGGCCTCGATATGAGTGCGAACCGCCAAGGCCGTTTTCTCTTCGAGCTCCTGCTGCACATCGACCATCGATCTTGTGACACCGCTAGAGTGTCCGTAGGCCGTTTTGGTTTGCACCCATACGGCTGATGGAAAATGTTGCGTGTTTTCGGAAATGAATTGATCATCGCCCGACCCCAACAGAACGGGCACGCCCATTTCGGTTGCGAGCGACCCGTAAAGACCGGCCTCACCCATGACTTGGTCATTCACTTCAACGCGGGCAAAAGCAAAACTGTTGATGGTGTGGGCTAGGATGCCGCGCCCCTGTGCGCGAGAATGATACCCCAACAGCACCACAGCTTCGCAACCCAATTCCAGGCCGGACATCATTCCGAGATATCTCGGCTTACCCATCACAAACTGCGCTCGCGCATCCAACTGGTCCGCGAGCAAGTTACGGAAACTGCCGTGCGAATCATTGACCAGAACCGACTGGGCACCACCTTTGAAAGCACCCCGAATAGCCGCGTTCGTCTCTTCTGTCATCCAGCGCCTGGCACGTTCGTATTCCGAATTGCCCGGACGTGTCTGCTCGACATTAAATACGCCCGCCACACCTTCGATATCGGCCGAGATCAGTATTTTCATGGGGAAATCCGTTAAGTGAATTTATCTGCCCGAATTGCGCGCAGACATTTTGGCGCGCAATACCGCGATGATCCCCGGCAACAACGAAACGATAATGATCCCCAGAATCACGGCAGTTAGATTGTCGCGCACGAAAGGAAGGTTTCCGAACCAGTAACCGGCCAGCGTCAATGAAACCACCCAGAGAATTCCTCCCGACACGTTGTAGGAAAGAAAACGCTTGGGATCCATTTTTGCAAAACCAGCGACAAATGGCGCCATGGTGCGTGCGATCGGCAGAAAACGGGCGATGATAATCGTCTGGGCACCATAACGATCGAAAAATCCCTGTGTGTAAGCCATCCGCTCAGGGCTGACGATTTTTGTGCGGCGGATCAGTGCTTCGCCAAACCACCGACCAATAGCGTAATTCAGCGCATCCCCCGTAATGGCAGCGGCAGTCAGCAGCCCCATCAACAGATATAAGTCCATCTTACCCATCGCGCAAATGGCTCCAGCAACAAACAGAAGCGAATCACCAGGCAGGAAATTGGCGAACACCAAGCCCGTTTCCGAAAAAATGATCAGAACAAGCAGAACATAGATCCAGGCTCCATGCGTCTCGATAAACTGCAACATCGTCTTATCGATATGAAGCAGCAAATCCAGTAGAGTCGACAGCAAATCCATATTCAAATCCTTGATTCAAAAAAAGCGACGAATGATTTCGCTCGCATTGCAGCATTGTAGCCAACCGGGTTAAAGATATCTCAGCACGGTGACCAGACGTCGCGCAAACCCCGGCGCCGATGTCCATCGCGCCCCACGACGGTTTCGGCATGCCACAGCGAAGATACGATCGCCTGTTCGCAGGCATCGGCTGTCGCTTCGAACAATCCATCCAACAGGGTTTCATGCAGCATCGCAATAGCAGGCATTACAGTCTCGCGATCCTGGGCGATGGTATAAGCAGTCGAAAAGGCCAAAGAAATATCGCCACTGCCGTGCCCCATGAAAGAGCCCATTCTTGCCAAACCAACACCGGCTCGCGCGCTGAGACGTCGCAACTGTCGTGCATCAAGAGGAGCATCGGTCGCCACAAGCATGATGATGGAACCTTTTTCCGGTCCCGCATCATGCGAGAGGTTCAACCCAATGCGCTCGCCTCGTATCGTCAAATGAGGAAGACGACCAAAATTAGACAATACAAGCACGCCAACTGTATGGTCTTGTACAACCCGGGAAGATGATCCGATCCCACCCTTCAGACCAAAACAGGACATCCCCCGTCCGGCCCCGATCGCACCTTCTTCAAACTTGGCCGATGCGGCTGAGCAAGCCTGTAAATAATGTCCGGATTCAACGGCAAAAGACTGTATGTCATTGAGAAAACCATCATTGCATTCAAACACAAGGGGATTGACCGTCGGCAGGCTGCGTCCAATTTCGGGATGCATTCCGATCGCCTGTTGAATTTGAGCCTGCGCCACAGCCGAAACACTGAAGGTGTTGGTCAATGCGATCGGCGTCTCCAGCACTCCAAGCTCTTCGACTTGAATCAGCCCGACTGACTTTCCAAAACCGTTGAATACTGTGGCCGCGGCAGGAACTTTGTTCCAAAACAATGAGTCCGAACGGGGGTAGACCACAGTCACCCCCGTTTGTATGGGGCCATTGTTCAATGTGCAATGGCCAACCCGCACTCCCGGTACATCCGTAATTGCATCCAGTGGCCCCGAACCCAAGGTTCCGATCCTTGGCATATCTGATCGTATCGAATGAGCGTTCATTTTTATCTACGGTCTATCTTGGGATCAAGTGCATCGCGCAGGCCATCGCCAAGCAGATTGAATGCCAGCACAGTCAAAAAAATCGCCAATGCCGGAAAAATCGCCACATGCGGCGCAATCACCATATCGGACCGGGCTTCATTGAGCATTGCTCCCCATTCGGGCGTCGGCGGCCGCGCGCCCATGCCCAGAAACGAAAGACTCGCCGCCGTGATAATCGAGGTGCCGATCCGCATTGTTCCATACACCACAATTGATGAAATCGTGCCTGGCAAAATATGGCGCAAGATGATTGTGCTGTCGGATGCGCCAATGCTTCTTACCGCCTCGACATAGGTCATGTGTTTGAGCGATAACGTATTGCCACGAACAAGTCGGGCGAAGGCAGGCACGCTAAAAACTGCGACGGCGACAATCACATTGACCATGCTTGAACCAAGGATCGCCACGACTCCAATCGCAAGCAGCATCCCCGGAAATGCGAGCAACACGTCCGAAATCCGCATGGTCACGCGGTCCCACCAACCCTGATAGTAGCCGGCCATCAAGCCCATCAACGATCCGATCATTGCACCGATTGCCACTGACAGCAAACCTGCCGCGAGCGAAATACGCGCGCCCATTAATACCCGACTGAAAATATCGCGACCCAATGCATCGACCCCAAACCAGTGGGTCGCGGATGGCGGGTCGTTCAACGCGTCATAGTCGAAATAGTCTTCCGGATCGAAAGGAACGATCCAGGGTGCCAGTATGGCGACAATCACCAGAAAAATGACGAAAGCACCGGCAATCATCGCGAGTCGTTGCTTACCAAACTTGCGGTAAAACTCAGACCATGGGGTGCGCAGACGCGCTGCTTGTGACATCGTGCCCCCTATTTGAAACGAATCGCGGGATTGATCGCACCATAGAGCACGTCAACCATGAGATTAATCAGAATGAATTCAAACGAAAACAGCAAGACCAAGCCTTGTATGACCGGATAATCACGCTGATTGACCGCATCGACCAACAATCGCCCCATACCGGGCCAATTGAAAACGGTTTCGACGACAATCGAACCACCAAGCAAGAAGCCGAACTGCAGCCCCATCATCGTGACAACCGGGATCAAGGCATTACGCAACGTGTGCTTGAAGATCACAACTGGCTCGGACAAACCTTTTGCACGTGCCGTCCGCACAAAATCGTCTTGAATCACCTCGACAAACGATGCGCGCGTGAACCGCGCCATCACAGCAGCCACCGCAGCGCCGAGGGTGATCGACGGCAAAATGAAGTGCTTCCAGCCATCGGCACCAACAGTAGGCAACCAGCCGAGTTTCACCGAAAAAACTTGCATCAGCATCATGCCCAGGGCGAAAGCCGGAAAGGAAATGCCGGAAACAGCAAGTGTCATGCCAAGTCGATCCGGCCATTTGTTG
Source organism: Sheuella amnicola (assembly GCF_010499255.1). Lineage (GTDB taxonomy): Bacteria > Pseudomonadota > Gammaproteobacteria > Burkholderiales > Burkholderiaceae_B > Zwartia > Zwartia amnicola. Next base: position 337,347 of record NZ_JAAGRN010000004.1, on the reverse strand, counting down.
CGCCAGACCGCGGAAGAAATGCCAAGCGCCATTCCGACCAAAACGGACCAGAGCATGCTCCATATGGTAAGCCAGAGAGTGGGCATGAAACGCTCGGCGATTTCCCGCGTGACCGGGCGCTTGGTCCGGATGGACTTGCCCAGATCCGCGTGAAGCAAATCGTAAAAATAGCGGACAAACTGCTCAGGCATGGGCCGATCCAATCCAAGGTCCTGACGCACCAGCTCGACAGTTGCCTGATCCGCATCGGGCCCGGCTACCAATCGAGCCGGATCACCCGGCAACATATGAACGAACAGAAACACGATCACCGTCACAATCAGCAGTGTCGGGATCATGCCCAGTAGTCGTCGCACCAAGTATGAAAGCATGAGTGTTTGTTCCGCGCGATGACGATTACTTCAGGTCAATATCGCCAAACCACAACGATGTATCAGGCTCAACGTAGACGCCGGACAGGTTCTTGCTACGCACATACACGTTATTGGCTGTCACGAGAAACGCCCAGGGTGCATCTTTCCAGATTTGCTCCTGCGCTTCTTTGTAAAGTGCCGTTTTTTCATCCCGGTTGCTAACGGTCAACGCGCGCATGATGTTGGCGTCCACTTTGGGGTTGGAGTAATAAGCCGTGTTATTCATGACAGGCGGAAACGCTGGAGTGCTGAGCAACGGACGCAATGCCCAATCAGCTTCGCCGGTTGAAGACGACCATCCTGCATAATAAATGCGAACTTTGGCGTCTTCAGGTTTTTGGACCTGATTCACGCGCTGCACGCGTTGGCCGGACTCGAGGATCTCGATCGACGTTTTAATGCCGACCTGACTGAGTTGCTGCTGCAGGAACTGCACAACCTTGACGGAGGTGCCGTCGTTATAAGCGGACCATAGCGTTGTTTCGAAGCCATTCGGATAGCCGGCCTGGGCGAGCAGCTCTTTTGCCTTTTTGGGGTCATAGGGCCAGGGTGCCATCTTGACCGCGTAATCAACACCCATCGGCACAACACCCGCCAATGGAGTCGCATAACCAGAAAACGCTACTTTGGCCAAAGCCTGTTTATTGATCGCATAATTGATTGCTTCGCGAACGCGAACATCACTGAATGGCTTAACCTGCGTGTTCATCGAAAGATAACGCGCCATGATCGATTGCGAATCATCGATCACATCAAGCTTGGGATTTTTTTCCAGAACGGCGATTTGCTCGTAGGGAATGGGAAACGCGAACTGCGCCTCGCCAGTCTGCATCACAGCTGCGCGGGTATTGTTGTCAGGCACTGTGCGGAAAGTCAATGTGTCTACTTTGGGATAGCCCTTGTTCCAGTAACCATCGAACTTGGCTACTTTCATGTATTCGGAGGGTTTCCACTCGACGAACTTGAATGGGCCGGTGCCGACCGGGTTCTGGCCGATTTCCTTGCCGTATTTTTGCAATGCGGCGGGTGAAATAATCATGGCTGAAGGATGAGCCATCGCGTTGATGAAAGCCGAGAACGGTTCCTTCAAGGTAATGCGTACGGTTTGAGGGTCGACCACTTCGGTCTTTGCTACGCGATTAAACTGCGTATAGCGCGCCAGCTTGTTTTCGGGATTGGATACGCGATCGAACGTAACCTTGACGGCATTGGCATCAAAATCGGTGCCGTCATGAAATTTCACGCCACTGCGTAACTTGAACGTATAGACCAATCCATCCGGGCTAACCGAGTATTCAGTCGCCAGCTTGGGCTGGATTTTCAAATTCTTGTCGAATTCGTACAGGCCTTCGTAATACGCTTTGCCGGCGGCCTGATTCAACGTGCTGTTGGTATTGTAGGGATCCAGCGTTTCAAGCGCGATCGAAACCGCGAAAGTCACATCCTTAGCCGCCAGAACCATTGGGGCGGAAAGAACGCCATACGCCAACGCACATGCCGCCAAGGTGCGCGACGGGGAAAATCTTTTCAACATATCCATCTCCTGAAAAATCTTGTTGTGCTACTTGATTGAGATACTCGAACAACGCCTTGAAACAAAATTAATACGCGCCACCTACTCGATGACGCGCGACGAAATGATCGGGACCGACCTTTACAAGCGGCTCGACAACCGGCATATCATTCAAGCCCCGAATCGGACTCGGCAATTCGTCCGCAGAAACATCGAGCTTTGAATGACGTCGCGCAGGATCAGCCACAGGTACGGCCGACATTAATTTACGGGTGTACGGATGCTGAGGGTTCTGAAAAATCGCCCTGCGCGGACCAATTTCGACGATTTGACCCAAGTACATGACTGCGACACGGTGACTCACGCGTTCAACCACAGCCATATCATGCGAAATAAACAGGAAAGCGACCCCAAGATCCTGCTGGAGTTCTATCAATAAATTGATGATCTGCGCCTGAATAGACACATCAAGCGCTGAAACGGATTCATCGGCGATGACAACCTTGGGGTTTAACGCCAACGCGCGAGCGATACATATGCGCTGACGCTGACCGCCCGAAAATTCATGCGGATAACGTTGCGCCATCTCGGGGTGCAAGCCGACGCGCTCAAGCAACGAGGCCACCCGCTGACGAGCTTCATCCGGCGTTGCGACACGATGCACCAGCAATGGCTCCATAATCGAAAAACCGACCGTCATGCGCGGATCGAGCGATGCAAACGGATCCTGGAACACAAACTGGATATTGCGACGTAAAAACTGGAGCTTGTTATTTGCAAGCGTCACGACATTTTGACCATCGAATTCGATTTCACCCGACTGAGCATCGACAAGCCGCAACAGCGCTCGCCCGGTCGTGGACTTGCCGCATCCGGACTCCCCGACAAGCCCTAGCGTTTCGCCGGGAAACAGATCGAAGCTGACTTGTTCAACCGCATGTACCCTGCGCTGAACGCGATTGAATATCCCGCCACGCAGGTCAAAGCGGGTCACGAGCTTGCGTACGCTCAGTATTGGCTTACTTGAATGGTACGGCAAAGGAATTTCCGGAGCGCTTTGCGGCGCGCTGGATGAATCAGGGCCGGCACCCCCATTTCTTGCACCACCTGATGAAGTCTTATCCACCTCAACCAGCTTGAATCTCGCAGGCAAATCCGTATCCCGCATCGAACCCAATTGGGGCACGGCAGAAAGCAATGCTTTCGTGTAGGGATGAACAGGCGCGTGGAAAATCTGCGTCGACAAACCCTCTTCGACTTTTTGACCTCGGTACATCACAAGCACGCGATCGGCGACTTCGGCCACCACGCCCATGTCATGCGTGATCAAAATCACGCCCATTTGCATTTCTTTTTGCAGGTCCCTGATTAACTGCAGAATCTGCGCTTGAATCGTCACATCCAGCGCGGTGGTCGGCTCGTCCGCGATCAAAAGCGCAGGCTTGCATGCCAGCGCCATGGCAATCATGACACGCTGACGCATTCCTCCGGACAATTGATGCGGATAGCGGCCCATCACAGATCGCGCTTCGGGAATCCGGACTTGCTCAAGCAATCGCAATGTTTCTGCGCGGGCAGCCGTCACCGTCGCGTTTTGGTGCAACCGAATCGATTCGGCGATCTGCTCGCCAGCAGTAAAAACGGGATTAAGCGATGTCATCGGCTCTTGAAAGATCATCGCCATGTCTGCGCCGCGAACCGATCGCATCGTTGCGGGATTCGCCCGATACAAGTCGATCACTGACTGATCGCGCCTGCGCAATGCCATTGCGTCGGAATGGATCTTTCCGCCACCTTGTTCGATCAATCGCATTAGTGCAAGAGAAGTAACGGACTTTCCCGAACCGGATTCACCGACAATGGTCAATGTTTCGCCACGATCCACATGAAAAGTCAAATTGCGCACGGCCTGGACAGTGCGCTCAGCCCCTTCGAAACGAACACTCAAATCGTATATTTGCAAAACCCGATTGTCGGGCATGGTCAAAGACGAATTCATGAACGATAAATTTCCGTCACGGGAGCTTGTCCAGGATGAGCATAACCTCGATACATCCCTTCGGTATTAAAAGGCATGATGAAATGACCTTGCGCGTCCACGGCAATCAGCCCTCCCTTGCCGCCTATGGACGGAAGCTCTTCGAACATGACCGCGTTGCAAGCCTGCTCTAAAGTTTGACCCGCGTACCGCATGCGTGCGGCAATATCGTACGCAGCGACTTTGCGAATATACATTTCTCCGGTCCCCGTGGCGGAAACCGCGCATGTCTGATTGCTGGCGTAAGTGCCCGCCCCGATCACGGGCGCATCACCAACACGTCCGACTTGCTTGTTCGTAATACCGCCCGTCGATGTCGCAGCAGCCAGATTGCCATGCTGATCCAGCGCAACCGCACCAACGGTTCCGAACTTCTTATCCATATCCAGCGGATGAATCTCGGCAGCAGGCTGGTTTTCGACCTTCGACTGGCCATCATGATCCAGCACAGCCGCATCGGGGTTTTCGCGTCTCACACGCTCGAGCTGCTCAAGACGCGATGGCGTGGAAAAATACGAAGGATCGACGAGCTCAAGACCTTGAGCCGCCGCGAATCTTTCGGCGCCTTCGCCGACAAAAAAGACATGGCGACTCGCCAGCATGACCTGACGTGCGGCAAGAATCGGATTGCGGATGCGATGCACGTTGGCGATCGCTCCGGTTCTCAGTGTGAGGCCATCCATGATCGCCGCGTCAAGTTCATGTGTGGCATCACTGGTGAACACGGCGCCGCGCCCGGCGTTAAACAAGGGACAATCCTCGAGACCGACTACAGCCGCAGTCACAGCCTCGACTGCGGAGCCGCCCTGCTCGAGTATTTTTTGCCCGCTTCTCAATATGTCGGCTAGCGCCTGATGATACTCACGCTCTTTTTCCGACGTCATCGCGCTGCGACTGATCGCCCCAGCTCCGCCGTGTATCACAATGACCGGTTTCATGCGGCTACGCCAGTCACATCCAGTTTTGCACCCGTTTGCGACTGAATTTCATCGACAGTCACGCCCGGCGCAAGCTCGATCAGCTTTAGGCCATGAGGTGTGACTTCCATCACACCCAAGTCGGTAATGATCATATCGATGACGCCAACACCAGTGAGGGGCAACGTGCATTTGGGTAGCAATTTCATATCAACCGTACCGTCTTTTTTACGGGCGACATGTTCCATCAGAACAATCACGCGACCGACTCCGGCGACCAGATCCATTGCTCCGCCCATGCCCTTGACCATCTTGCCTGGGATCATCCAGTTGGCCAGGTCGCCTGTTTCGGAAACCTGCATAGCGCCTAGAATGGCCAGGTTGATCTTGCCACCGCGAATCATTGCGAAAGAGTCGGCAGATGAGAATATCGACGACCCGGGCAGCGTCGTTACCGTCTGCTTGCCTGCATTAATCAAGTCGGGATCGACTTCGCTATCCAGGGGGAACTGACCGATACCGAGCAAACCGTTTTCGGACTGCAGCCAAACTTCGATGCCCTTGGGCACATGATTCGCCACTAGCGTCGGCAAGCCGATTCCAAGGTTGACGTAATAACCATCTTTCAATTCACGGGCCGCGCGTGCGGCCATTTCATCTCGATTCCATGCCATGTTTTTGACTCCTCAGTTCGCCTGGCGAACGGTGCGTTGTTCGATGCGTTTTTCAGGGTTTGCGTTAATCACGATGCGATGAACGTAAATACCCGGCAAATGGATCTGATCGGGATCCAGCGAACCGTTTTCAACCACCTTTTCAACCTCGACCACGGTCAGTTTGCCGGCCATTGCCACAGGAGGATTAAAGTTGCGCGCTGTTTTATGGAATATCAGGTTGCCGCTCTTATCGGCGATGTATGCCTTGACCAGCGAAATTTCAGGCGTCAAGGCACGCTCCATGACGTATTTCTTGCCATCGAACTCGCGAATGTCCTTGCCGTCGGCCACAATCGTACCGACCCCCGTTGCGGTGAAAAATGCCGGAATGCCTGCCCCGCCCGCACGCAACCGCTCAGCAAGCGTGCCCTGTGGCGTAAATTCAAGCTCAAGCTCGCCTGACAAATACTGGCGCTCGAATTCCTTGTTTTCGCCAACATAGCTGGCAATCATTTTTCGGACTTGGCGGGTTTTGAGCAAAATACCCAAACCAAAATCGTCTACACCGGCATTGTTGCTGATGCACGTCAAGTTTTTTACGCCAAGATCGCGCACGGCATCGATCAGAGCTTCGGGGATTCCGCACAATCCGAATCCGCCCACACCCAGGGTCTGCCCGTCCTTAAGAATGTCCGACAGCGCTTCTTTGGCGCTTGGGTAAATCTTATTCATGCATCCTGCTCCTTCTGATTAGATAAGTGAGATTATCAGCGTTTCATGACCCGCGACAAGGCTTCAAGCACATCGGCCGGCCAGGGATGGGACTTATCAGCCTTGAAATCCATCCAAACCATCACCGATCGGCCTTGGGCCCTGAGTTCTGCCTTGTCGCCGTCAACCACCGAAAGATCCACCTCATGCTCCATGCTGGAGCGCCCGATCCGGATCAAGCGGTGAGTCACCCGCACAGTCGCGGGATAAACAATCGATTTCTTGAAATCGCAAGAACAATGCACCACGACCGGGCCGAATTGACTCGACTGAGGGGCGTGACTGGTATAGAACATGCTGATACGCCCTTCTTCCATATAGCGGAAATAAACCGCATTATTCAGGTGATTCAGGGCATCGGCATCCGCCCAGCGCATGGGAACATCAATTTCGTATGTATCTCCGACCCTTAGAGGACCATTTTCCGCTGCTGTCACAAACTTCTCCGCAAGATTTGCAAAAGTATAGGTTTGGATCTTTGCAAGGCAAACACTAGGTAAGACAACGGCCTGTGCAATACAATCCCGTGATTAAACATCATACTTTGAAGCTAGGAGACCCTCATGTCCGAACGTGAATCGATGGAATATGACGTCGTCGTCGTGGGCGGTGGCCCGGGCGGATTGGCGACGGCCATCCGGCTCAAGCAGCTGGCCGCCGAACGTGATCACGACATTTCCGTATGCGTTCTTGAAAAAGGCAGCGAGATCGGCGCACACATTCTATCGGGTGCTGTCATGGACCCCCAGGCGCTGACCGAGCTGATTCCGGACTGGAAGGAAAAAGGTGCTCCGCTCGATACGCCGGTCATTGAGGACGAATTCCTGTTTCTGAGTGAAACCGGAGCAAAAAAGACGCCCGACTGGTTGCTGCCCGAGTGTTTCCATAACAAGGGAAATTACATTGTCAGCCTGGGCATGGTTGCCCGATGGCTGGGAGAACAGGCCGAGGCCCTGGGTGTGGAGATCTTCCCTGGTTTTGCGGCAGCCGAAGTGCTTTATGACGAAAAGGGGGCCGTGAGAGGCGTAGCCACCGGTGACATGGGTGTCGGTCGCGATGGCCAACCTACGGACCATTACCAGCAAGGCATGGAGCTTCTGGCCAAGTACACCATTTTTGCAGAGGGCGCGCGAGGGCAACTCGGCCGCCAACTGATCGAGAAATTCAAACTCGACGATGGTCGCGACCCCCAAAGCTACGGCATAGGCATCAAAGAACTCTGGGAAGTCGATCCCTCCAAGTCACGCCCCGGTCTGGTGGTACACACCGCAGGCTGGCCTTTGGACTCGGACACCTACGGCGGATCGTTTCTTTACCACCTGAATAACAACCAGGTCGCCGTTGGCATGGTGGTTGGATTGGACTACGCCAATCCCTGGCTTTCACCTTTCGAAGAGTTTCAGCGCTATAAAACGCATCCCGCAATTCGCTCCACTTTCGAAGGCGGCAAGCGCATTGCCTACGGCGCACGCGCGATCACAGCGGGCGGATTGCTGTCGCTGCCTAAATTAGTGTTCCCCGGTGGCGCGCTCGTGGGTTGCGAAGCCGGATTCCTGAATGCTTCACGCATTAAAGGCAGTCACGCAGCGATCAAGTCCGGCATGATGGCGGCTGAAGCCGCTTTCGATGCACTGGTTGCAGAGCGCAGCCACGATGAATTGCCCGCCTACCCTGCAGCCTTCAAAACATCCTGGTTGCACACTGAGCTCAATAAGGCCCGCAATTTCAAGCAATGGTTCAAGAAAGGCCGGACGATTGCAACTGTCATGACAGGCATAGAACAGTGGTTGCTCAAAGGCAACATGCCCTGGACCATCCATCGCACCAAGGCCGATCATGCCTGTCTGCAACCTGCAGCGCTGTGCACCAAGATCGAGTATCCAAAACCCGATGGCGTGCTTACTTTCGATCGCCTGAGCTCGGTGTTCATCTCCAATACCAATCATGAAGAAAACCAGCCGATTCATCTGACACTGAAAGACGCTTCAGTACCGGTCAAGGTCAATCTTGAGACGTATGGCGGACCGGAGGCTCGTTACTGTCCTGCCGGCGTGTACGAATTCGTCAAGGAGGACGATGGTTCTGATCGCCTGCAAATCAATGCCCAGAACTGCGTGCACTGCAAAACCTGCGACATTAAGGATCCGACCCAGAACATCGTCTGGGTCACGCCGCAAGGCGGAGAAGGTCCGGTTTACAGCAGCATGTAAGCTCCTCACGCTCCTTACGGCCTCGTTCAAATGCGGGGCCGTTTTTATTTGGTGATACTTTGAAAACAGAAACCAAGGGCATGCTGTTAGGGTTATGGGCGGTGGCTCTGTTCAGCCTGACGCTACCCGCGACCAGGCTTGCGCTTGAATCGTTTGACCCCCTGTTCGTTGCAACAGGTCGTGCGTCGCTTGCAGCTCTGCTTGCCGCGATGTTTTTGATACTGGGCAAACATCGTTTTCCAAACCCGAGCGAGCTCAAATACTTATTGCTCGTGATCCTGGGCGTGGGCTTTGGGTTTCCGATTTTTACCGCGCTCGCCATGAAGCACGTCGATGCATCCCACGGGGGAGTCATGCTTGGCATCATGCCGCTTACCACTGCGGCTGCGGGTGCCTTGCTATTCAAGGAAAGGCCCTCAATAGGCTTCTGGGTCATGGCCTTGATCGGAAGCGCACTCGTGATTGCGTTTTCGCTGATTCGGGGAAGCGGAGCCTTGCAATGGGCTGATCTGGCTCTTTTACTAGCGGTCGTAACCGGATCGATCGCATACGCAACAGGCGGTTTTCTCTCCAAAACACTGGGTGGATTGCAAGTCATTTCCTGGGCACTGGTGATCGCATCACCAGTGCTAGTGGTAATTGCGACAATGTACGCACCGGATTTCAGTCATGTGACGATTCGAGGCTGGACGGGTTTTGTCTATGCGGCACTCATCAGTCAGTATTTAGGATTTCTTCCCTGGTTCAAGGGCATGGCGCTGGGCGGGATCGCCAGAGTCGGCCAAACCCAGCTAGTACAGCCTTTTCTAACCTTAATAGCTTCAGCTATGCTGCTTGGCGAAAATTTGGATACGATGACGTTGGCATTTGCTATTTTAGTGTTTTTTGTCGTAGCCGCAGGCAGAAAATTCGGCGTCAAACGCTGATTCAAAAATCGATTAAAAACCTTTCGGTCGAAAATATTCATCGACCCCGGAGACTGAAATGAGTGCACGTCCGCAAGCCCAGCCAACAGTACAAATCGATAACGATCGTGCGATCGTGACAGAATGGAAATTCACGCCCGGAGCCGAAACAGGCTGGCATACCCACGGGCACGACTACATTGTTGTGCCGATGACCAACGGTCTGCTTCATCTTGAAACGCCGGATGGGCTAAAAGCATTTGAATTAGTCGCCGGACAATCGTACACACGCAACGCCGGCGTGAATCACAACGTGATCAATGCCAGCGATCAGGTTGTGATTTTCGTGGAAATAGAAATCCGCTAGAAAGGCGCGAATCCGAGTGCCTGACGGAAACGGTTCTTTACATGCACCCCGTCTCTCGATGGCAACGCACGCGGTAAATCGATTGCCTTGATGAAGACCTGAGCGAAATTGACGCCGGCGCGTTTATGCACGCCTTCAACCACTGTCGCAATATCCTTGATGTCGTGGACTTCATAAGCATTTGCGATGCCACAGGCTCGCGCCACCGCAGCCAGGCTTGTGCCGTGACTGGTGTGACTCAACTGCATGCCGGTTTCGCCGAAATGTCCGTTATCCAGCACAACAATTGTCAGATTAGCGGGTTTTTGCGCACTGATTGTCGCAAGTCCGCCGATACCCATCAATTGTTCGCCATCACCCGTCACAACGACAACCTGCTTTTCGGGCTGGGCAATCGCAAGCCCGAGTCCGATTAGCGCAGCCCCTCCCATCGCTCCCCAGAGATAAAAGTTTTTGTCGCGATCACCCGCTGCGAAAACGTCATAGGTTGGTGAGCCCAGGCCCGTGACAATCAATGCATCAGGACATTGATCAATCAATTTCTTCACAAATTCTCGGCGATCAATAGTCGCTGCAGTCGTATCTCGTGTTGTCATGTTCGCCTCCTTAATTGCGGATCCACTTTTTGCGGCCAATGAGGCTTTGCGACAGCAAAACCGCGACTTGCTCGCCACCTTCGAAAGCCGCATCAAGCGCGGCACTGACGACATCCTCCACTTCGTCGGCGCGCTCGGCGCGCAAAACCGTGATTCCCATCAGTTCCATAGAACCTTGCGTCGCTTTGCTCATGGGTACTTGCCATGGATTGAATTCGGCATACTCGCCGCGCATCGTGACCAAAGTCAAAAAGGGAAATCGGCAACTCTGCAGCAAGGACATCATATTGATGCAATTGCCCACGCCGCTGCTTTGCATCAGCAAAGTCGAACGTTGTCCGCCAAGCCAGGCGCCACTGGCGACAGCCACACCTTCCTCTTCGGTGGTCAGCACGATGCCGCGCATCTGGGGATCGGCGTGCACACGACGGATGACATGCGCATGACCCGCGTCCGGAACATAGGAAACCTGCTTGATTCCGCCACTTTTAAGCACCTGATAGATGGACTCTTGCCAAGGATTGGTTGGTTGTTCTTCACTCATGATTTTGAACCAAAGTAGTTGGGTAGGATTCAATCATATTTTGTAATGTATTTATTAGTAAAATAAAAATAACTGATTGAATGAATCACGAATTGATATGGCTTGTCGCGTCAAACTCGCATCAAACCCTGGTTTAAAGCACGTTTGTCCGAAGTAGCAGTTCCATGCAAGAATGCACTTATACAAAACTAAAATCAGGGAGACCAAATTATGATTCACGTTCTGGCCATCATCACCGCCAAACCCGGCATGCGCGATCAAATTCTTACCCATTTCCGCGCCAACGTTCCTGCTGTCAGGGCAGAAGATGGTTGTATCGAATACGGTGCCGCGGTGGATGCCGAGCCGGCTATGCTGGCGCAATGGGGTCCCGATACCTTTGTCGTGATCGAAAAATGGGAAAGCCGCGAAGCCCTTAAGGCGCACGCCGCTGCGCCACACATGGTCGCCTACGGCGCCAAGACAAAGGAGATGATCGCCGAGCGCGTGATTCACGTAATGTCACCAACCTGATGAGACTGGCATGAGCAACGAACGCAAAGAGCATGCTCACGGACATCACCATGACCATGGGCATGGACACCACCATGATCACGACCATGAAATGTCCGAACTTTCCGACATCGACCTGCGCGTTCGGGCGCTTGAATCACTCCTGATAGACAAGGGTTATATCGATCCTCAGGCACTGGATGTTCTGATCGAAACATACGAAACCAAAGTCGGTCCGCGCAATGGCGTTCATGTCGTGGCCAAAGCCTGGCACGATCCGAAATTCAAACAGTGGCTACTCGACGATGCGGATGCCGCAATCGGTTCGCTTGGTTATGTCGGGCGACAGGGCGAACACATGGTTGTGGTCGAAAATACGCCCGATACCCACAACATGGTCGTCTGCACGCTGTGCTCGTGCTATCCCTGGCCCGTTTTAGGACTGCCCCCCGTCTGGTACAAGTCTGCACCTTACCGATCACGGTCTGTCATCGACCCGAGAGGCGTTCTCAAAGAATTCGGCGTCCAACTACCTGACAGTACAAAAATCACAGTATGGGATTCCACCGCTGAAATTCGTTATCTCGTCCTGCCGATGCGACCAGACGCAACGCAAGGATGGACTGAAGAACAGCTATCGGCTCTCGTGACGCGCAATTCGATGATCGGCTGCGGATTGGCGATCGATCCGGCCGACCTAAGGGAGTGATGCATGAATAACGTTCACGACATGGGCGGTATGCAAGGCTATGGTCCGGTTATTGTTGAAGCCAACGAGCCTCTGTTTCATCATCCCTGGGAAGCCCGTGCGCTCGCCATTACCCTTGCAATGGGTGCAACAGGCAAATGGAATATCGATCAAGCCAGGTCGACAAGAGAAAGTCTGCCGGCAGCTCAATACCTCTCGATCAGTTACTACCAAATCTGGATTGAAGCTCTGCAGAGACTACTCATCCAAACGGGCTTGATCACACCGGAGGAAGTCAATTCAACGCATGCGCTCGTACCACCTGTAGAGGGTGTGCGCACATTATCGAAAGATCATGTCGCAGCCACGCTGGCGCGAGGCGGCCCGACTGCACGACCCGCACAAACCGACGCTTTGTTTGCTGTCGGACAAAAAGTCCGTACCAGACAAATGAACCCCACTACCCACACCCGCTTGCCCCGTTACTGTCGCGACAAGACCGGAACGATTGCCGCCATCCATGGTGCGCACGTTTATCCCGACACCAACGGACAGGGACTGGGCGAACACCCGAAATGGCTTTATACCGTGAGATTCGAAGCCGAAGAGTTATGGGGAGCAGACACAACCGCATCAACGATATGCGTTGACTGCTGGGAGCCTTATCTTATGGCGGTGACAGCATGAATCTGAAGTGTGATCAAAATTCGGTTCCGTTAATGAGTCTCGATGAAATCCGAGTTGCGCTTCCCGGCTTGCCGGTTGACGATGAGGGCCCCGTGTTTGCAGCCCCCTGGCAGGCTCAAGCATTTGCCATGACCCTTGCGCTGCATGAACGCGGTCTATTTAGCTGGAACGAATGGGCAGACACGTTATCGCAAACAATCAAACAAGCACAAAACGATGGGGATCCCGATACAGGCGAAACGTATTATCAGCATTGGCTTGCCGCACTTGAGCGAATCGTGAAACTTAAAAAGTTGCTGGATACCGCAACATTGGCTCAACGAAAACAAGATTGGGCCGATGCCGCGTCGCATACTCCGCACGGACAGCCCATTGTCCTGAATCACGCGCGCTAGGGACGACAACAAGGCCAAATAATAAAAACGGCCACTATCGTAAAAAAAAAATGGAAAACATGAACACCGCCGCCTGGGTGGTGACTGCAATTGCGGTTCTGATTACAGGCATTTCAAAATCAGGACTAGGTGGAGCGCTGGGTGGTTTAGCCGTACCGTTTCTTGCAATGTGGATTTCTCCGCGTGACGCGGCCGCGGTCATGCTACCAATCCTGATTGCCATGGATATGTTTGGTATCAGGGCCTGGCGCGGTCAAGCTGACTGGCATGACTTAAAAGTTCTGATACCCGGTGCATTGGTCGGAATCGTGATTGGAACATTCGCATTTGGCGTGTTATCCGATCAACTGGTTAAGGGAATGATAGGCTCTATCGCCATACTTTTCAGTCTCGATCGATTGATCAGACAGCGCGGGCAGGCACAATCGACCACGCGTCCATCCAAGCCATTTGGATGGCTATGCGGCGCCGGATCCGGCTTCACCAGTACCCTTGCGCATGCTGGTGGACCTCCGATAATGATTTATCTATTGTCGTGGAAGCAGCGTCGTGAAACCTTCGTGGCCACAACCGTATTTTTTTTCACTGTGATCAATCTGGCGAAGGTGCCTTTTTACATTGGACTGAACCTCTTCACGGCCGAAACACTCAAGATGTCGCTGATGTTTATGCCACTAGTGCCAATTGGTGTCTGGCTTGGAATGCGCATACTCAAACTCATCCCGGAACGCCCATTTTTTTACTTCGCAACGATTGCGCTGGGCTTGTCCGGCCTCAAGCTTCTGTGGGACAGCATGGCGTGACATGCCCCACTTCAGCTTTCAAGATATGATTAAGCGATCAAAAAAATTAACAAATTTCAAATTTGAAGGGGCATGACATGCTGGATCCACAATGTAAAAATATCATTGACCTAGTGATCGAAAAGGGCATCCCTCCAACGCACACCCTGACACCGGCTGCCGCGCGCGAATCGTATGCACAGCGCCGTTTTTTTGCACAAAACGATCCAGCCGAGGTTGCCGAAGTTCACCACCTGAGCGTACCGGGTCCTGGCGGTGAAATCACGCTACGCGGCTACCGTCCGATCGGCAGCACTGCCGATCAGATTCTTCCCTGTCTGGTCTATTACCATGGAGGCGGCCACGTCATCGGAGACCTGGACACACACGATGTGCTTTGCCGTGATCTGTCCAATTACGCACATTGCACCGTTTATGCCGTCCACTATCGTCTGGCGCCGGAGCATATCTTTCCTGCAGCTTTTGATGATTGTCTGGCCGCAACGCAATGGGTGCATGTCAATGCCGCTTCGCTAAAAATAGACCCGGCCCGAATCGCTATCGGTGGCGATAGCGCCGGTGGGCAATTGGCGGCCACAGTTGCATTGGGGTTGAAAAAATCGAATAGCTTCAAGCCTGCACTGCAACTGCTGATCTATCCGATGACCGATGCCACCGCCAAAGAAGGCTCCATGATCACCAACGCGCAGGGTTATTTGCTGACCAAGGATTCGATGGATTATTTTCTGGGCCACTATATGCCTGAAGAATGGATGCGCAAGGACTGGCGGGGATCGCCCTTTCTGGCGGATGATCATGCAGGGCTGCCCCCCGCTTTTGTCATCACGGCAGGCTACGATCCATTGCGAGACGAGGGAAGCAAATACGCCGACAAGCTCTCGGCAAGCGGTGTGCCTACTCAATACATCTGCTTCGAAAGACAAATCCATGGATTTGTACCGATGGGCCGCGTCATCACCGAGGCCAACACCGCAGTCAAACTTTGCGCGCAAGCATTGAGAGATCGCTTCGGAAATTGAAGCTCAAGTCCGCACCAGGAGGTGATGCACGACGTCAAGCAAAACCTGGGCGCCTTGAATCAATTGCACATCATCCGTATGTTCTCGCGGATTGTGGCTCACTCCGCCTCGACTTGGCACGAAAATCATAGCCGACGGGGCGATCCGGGCAATCATCTGCGCATCGTGACCTGCGCCCGAGGTGATCCGCATGGTTGAAAAACCAAGCCGTTTCGATGAGGCTTCAATTTCATTTCTGAGATCAAGGTCAAATTCCACCGGTTCGAAACGCACCAGCCTTTCGCTTTCGATCTTCACGCCTTCTCGCTCGGAGATGCTGGCTAAAAATCCGGCTAATTTTTTTTCGGCTGCCAAAAGCTTTTGTTCATCCGGATCGCGCAAATCAACTGTGAACTCAGCCTTGCGAGGGATCACATTGATCAAATCCGGTTCAAAACGTATCGATCCCGTTGTCGCCAATGTCGTACCATTCGAGGTATTCGCAACCTGTTCGCGCAAAAAGGCTACAACAGCGGCTGCGACATACCCGGCATCATGCCGCAGTCGGATAGGCGTTGTGCCGGCATGATTGGCCGTGCCCTGCACAGTGATTTTTTGCCAGGATATTCCTTGTAAATTGTCGACAACTCCAATCTCATATCCTTCAGCTTCCAGGATGGGGCCTTGTTCGATGTGCAATTCAAGATACTCTCGCGGAAGGACTTCACCGGGACGCATATCCCCGGCATAGCCAATGCGCGAGAGTTCATCTCCCAAACGCGTGCCATCCGTACCTATGGCATCGAGCGCCTCATCAAGCGCCAGGCCACCGGCATACACAAGAGACCCCATCATGTCAGGCTGGTACCGCACGCCCTCTTCGTTTGTGAATGCCGCCACAATAATCGGGCGCCGGGGCTTCGCTCCTGCCCTACGATAGGCTCGAACGACCGCCAAACCGGCAAGAACGCCGTAACATCCATCCAATGCACCGGCATGACGAACGGAGTCGATGTGAGAACCGATCATCAGCGACGTGTGATTGATCTCAGGATTTTCAGAATGCATAATTCCGAAAATATTGCCGATGCCATCGATACGCACATCAAGATCAAGATCATTCATCCAGCGAACCAGTTGATCGCGACCACGCTTCTCGTCATCAGTTAACGCAATCCGTGTCCGACCTCCGAAGTCGACATCAAATCCAATCGCACCCAAGATTTCAATCTGCTCAAGCAGAGTTTGCGCATCCAACTGAAGAGAAGTTTCCGACATGGTGTTTTATTTGAACAGTAAATCCGGCTTTATTTAAATAGGCACGTTAAAAGTCGCTTTGGATCGTTGCATTGCTACATATGTCTTGAAACCTTTGATGTTGCCGGAATCAAAGAACAGTTCTCGCGTAAGTTGTTCGTATTCAGTCATGTCTTTGACATTCATGATCAGCATAAAATCAAAATCGCCCGTGACGTAATAAACCTGTTGCACTTGCGGACAATCGACAAATCTTTTTTTAACGGCATCAAAAAGATCAAGACGTTCATTTTCAAGCTTGACTTCAACCAGGATCGTAATCGGCCTATTCACCAAAGCAGGGTCGACAACAGCCACTGTTGATGTGATGACACCAGCCCCTTCCATTGCAGCAATGCGTCGATTCACCGCTGAAGGCGATAAATTGACCGATTCGGACAGTTGGCGTTGAGTAAGCTTGCTGTCGACCTGTAACAAACGCAAAAGCTTCAGGTCGTAAGCATCCAGATGCATGATGAGTTGATCTCTTGTGAAAAGTCCTACGCTGGCGGGAAGATTCAAGAATGATGATGGATGATTTTTGCAGATTTGATCGATGTCAGGTTGCGAATTTGAACCCTTTATCGACCTAAATTTGCAACATTATTGCGCGGCTCTGCTTATATTATTTCCATCAATCTACTTTTGCTTGCGACTTGACATGATTCACGCCAATAAAAAAGCCTCGTGCGAACATTATCCGACCGATCTGAAATGCATCATGAACATGGATATTGCCGATGAAAACCTTTCATGGCTTTATCAATGGGATCAAATACGCAACAGCGCGACTCCGCTCTACGACCTTCCGGATTTGGCATCCGATTTAGGAGTTGGAAAAATTTTCGTCAAAGATGAATCCGTACGGTCTACGCTGGAAAGCTTCAAGGCTTTGGGCGCGCCCATTGCGCTGATTCGCTTGATCTTGCGTCGCTGGAAAAACCAACGGCTTGATCCGATCGCGCTATTCAAGGGCGAACATGCCGAACTACTTAAAAATTTCACTGTGGTAAGCGCAACCGATGGAAACCACGGCCGAGCACTTGCCGCCGCCGCTCAAGCGACGGGATGCGCTTGCGTAATCGTTTTGCATGCGAATGTCAGTCAGGAGCGTGAGGATGCGATAGCCGCATATGGGGCAAAGATCATCCGTATTACAGGCAACTACGACGAGTCCGTCGAAGAAGCCGCGCGCTTGGCAAAATCGAATGGATGGGATGTTGTTTCGGATACTTCATATGAAGGATATCAAGATGTGCCCCGCGATGTGATGCAGGGCTATAGTGCAATTGGATCGGAAGTGTTGCAACAGGCACAGGCAAACCCTGACCATGAGTGCCCGTTTACCCACGTATTTCTCCAGGGCGGTGTCGGCGGCCTGGCTGCCGGCATCATGAGCTACATGTGGGAATTCATGGGTGCGAACCGACCAAGATTCATCGTCGTCGAACCGCAACAAGCAGATTGCCTGCTTCAAAGCGCCATTAAAGGCCACGCAGCCAAAGCAACTGGCTCTGTTGATTCGGTCATGGCCGGCCTGGCCTGCGGCGAGGCATCGCCAATTGCCTGGAAATTCCTCGATCAGGGCGTCGATTTTTTCATGACTGTTTCAGATCAAGATGCAATTGAGGCAATGAAACTGCTTGCAGCCGGCAATAAACGAGACATTCCGATTGTTTCGGGTGAATCCGGTGCAGCGGGATTGGCAGGTTTGCTCGTATTGATGAAAGATCAATCGGCATCCAGGCTTGTCGGCCTGGACAAAGCCTCGCGCATACTTGTTATCAACTCCGAAGGCGCTACCGCTCCCTCGGTTTATGGACAACTGGTCGGAGAGACTTCGGCATCCGTTCTAAGTCGCCAAAAGGAGTGGCTAGCGCACTGAATAACGCCCCCGCGTCAACAGGGGCGCAAGCATAAATGCTTAGTGATTGTCCCTCGGCACGGCACTGCCGCTGCATCCCACCAGGAAATCGAAGTCCACGCCCTCGTTAGCCTGATTAACATGCTCGACATACAGCTTGTAATAACCACGATCGAGTGGCGGCTTGGGAGGCTGCCACTTGAGCTTGCGCTTGGCCAACACTTCTTCACTAACATCCAGATGTAGGCGGCGTTTGGCCACATCCAGCTCGATCATGTCGCCGTTTTCAACCAGGGCCAGCACTCCACCTGCGGCAGCTTCGGGAGCCACGTGCAAGACCACCGTCCCGTAGGCTGTTCCGCTCATGCGCGCATCCGAAATGCGGATCATGTCGGTAATGCCCTTTTTCAAAATCTTTGGCGGCAAGGGCATGTTACCTACTTCCGCCATACCCGGATAGCCTTTGGGACCGCAGTTCTTCAGGACCATAATGCAATTCTCATCGATGTCCAGTTTTGGACTATCGATGCGTTTGTGGAAATCCTCGATATTTTCGAAAACTACTGCACGGCCGCGATGCTTAAGAAGCTTAGGTGTCGCAGCCGATGGCTTGATGATTGCGCCATCGGGACACAAATTGCCGCGCAATACAGCGATGCCGGTATTCTTTTTGAATGGCTTTTCCCAAGTGGTAATCACATCACGGTTCCAGCACTCGGCTTTTTTGTTGTTATCCCAGATGCTATTTCCTGTCACGGTTAACGCTTTCTTGTTCAGCAGTCCCTGTTCACCCAGTGTGCGCAAGATCACAGGCAATCCGCCGGCATAACAGAAGTCTTCCATCAGGTACTTGCCGCTTGGCATCAGGTTGAGCAGTGTGTGAACATCGCGACCAAATTTATCCCAGTCATCGACGCTCAGTTCAATGCCAATACGCCGCGCAATCGCAATCAAGTGAATCACGGCATTTGTCGAACCGCCAATAGCGGCATTGGTGCGAATCGCGTTCTCGAAAGCTTGGCGGGTCAAAATCTTGTCCAGCGTAATATTGTCTTTCACCATTTGAACGATACGGCGTCCCGATTCGCGCGCCAGTACGTTGCGGCGCGCGTCGACTGCCGGATACGCGGCATTGCCCGGCAACGACACCCCGAGCGACTCCACCATGCTCGCCATCGTGGATGCCGTGCCCATCACCATGCAACTGCCATGGGAGCGATGCATGCATGATTCAGCCTCATGAAATTCATCAAGTGTCATTTTTCCGGCACGCACGTCTTCCGACATCGACCAGGTATTGGTTCCTGAACCAATATTCTGGCCACGATATTTACCGCTTAGCATCGGACCGCCGGAAACACCAATCGTAGGAATGTTGACGCTTGCCGCGCCCATCAGCAAAGACGGCGTGGTCTTGTCGCAACCAAAAAGCAACACCACGCCATCAAGCGGATTAGCGCGAATCGTTTCTTCGACATCCATACTGGCAAGGTTACGCAACAGCATCGCGGTTGGACGAACCAGCGTCTCGCCAAGTGAAGTCACCGGAAACTCAAGCGGAAATCCACCGGCCTCCAGAATCCCTTGGCGAACCTGATCGGCCAGCACCCGAAAATGCGTATTGCAAGGCGTGAGCTCGGACCATGTATTGCAAATGCCAATGACAGGGCGGCCATCGAACTGATCATGAGGAATACCGCGATTTTTGGTCCAGCTACGATAGATGAATCCATAAATGTCGTTGCGTGAAAACCATTGGCTTGAACGGCTGTTCCATGAAGGTTTCTTGTTTGTCCCGGATTTTTTATTCGACTTGGCCACAATCGGCTCCCTGTTCATTAGGCAACGATGGCGCCTTTAACTTGGCGCCATCGGAACTGCGGATTACTTCTTGAATGCAACAACTTCCTGGCGCTGCTCGCCCAGGCCTTGAATACCCAGAGTCATCACATCGCCCGCTTTCAGGAAGCGTGGCTTGGGTTTGATGCCCATGCCCACTCCGGGAGGCGTACCGGTGGTGATAATGTCGCCGGGCATCAGTGTCATGAATTCGCTGACATAACTGATGATGGTCGCTGCGTCGAAAATCATGGTCTTGGTGTTGCCGGTCTGAAAGCGCTTGCCGTTGACATCCAGCCACATATCAAGCTTTTGCGGATCCTTGATTTCGTCGGTCGTGACCAGCCATGGACCGACCGGACCGAAGGTGTCGCAACCCTTACCCTTGTCCCACGTACCGCCTCGCTCAAGTTGATATTCACGCTCGGACACATCATTGACCACGCAATATCCGGCAACATGGCTCAGTGCGTCTTTCTTGGTGACATAGCGTGCCTTTTTACCGATCACGATGCCGAGTTCAACTTCCCAGTCGGATTTCTTGGAGCCTTGCGGCAACATGACTTTATCGTTCGGACCGGACAAGCTGGTATCGGCTTTGAAGAACATGATGGGCTCTTTCGGAATCGGCATGCCCGCTTCGGCTGCGTGATCCGAATAGTTCAGACCGATCGCTAGAAACTTGCCCACACCTGTGAAGGGGACACCGAAGCGTGGCTTGCCTTTAACCAGCGGCAGCTTGGAGGTATCAAGCTTGGCAAGTTTGGCCAAAGCTGATTTCGATAATTGATCAGGCGTAATGTCTTCGATCACTTTGGATAAATCGCGCAATTTACCGTCACGATCAATCAGACCCGGTTTTTCTTTTCCTTTAGCGCCATAACGTACAAGTTTCATGAATACTCCTTTTGTGAATGGATGTCTGTGTCAGATCGGCCGCATCAGAGCGACCAGCCGCCATCGATGATTTGCGCCGTGCCCGTCGTGAAAGCGGATTCATCCGAAGCCAGATAAATAGCAAGATAAGCGATTTCTTCCGCTTTGCCGAGTCGTCCAATCGGTTGACGGGCAATAAACTGGTCACGAGCCTCCTGAACAGTCTTGCCGGTTTGGCTGGACACCGCTTGAATCCTCTCGCCCAACGAGGGTGACTCGATTGTGCCGGGACAAATCGAGTTGAACCGGATGTTGCGCGAAACATAATCGGCCGCAAGCGCGCGCGTCAAACCAATCACAGCCGCCTTGGACGCGCTGTATATCACTCGATTCGGAGCGCCTTTGATGGTGGATGCGGCCGAAGCCATATTGATGACGCTACCTTGCCCCTTTTCGAGCATACCGGGCAGAAAGGCGCGAATGGTGCGATACATGGACTTGACGTTCAGATCCATGCTGAAGTCCCATTCGTCTTCGCTCAAATGCATGATGTCGCCCTGATGGACGAAACCAGCGCAATTGAACAGCACGTCGATGGTGCCCACCTTTTTCGCAAAAGCATTGACCTCGTCGGTCTTGAGCACATTCAATGTGCTGGTTTTAATATTCGCAACACCCTCGTAAGCCTTGAGCAAATCCGGATTCAGGTCAGTTGCCCAAACCGTCGCCCCTTCTTTTGCCATACCCAGCGCAGTTGCCCGCCCGATGCCTTGACCTGCCGCGGTGACGACGATTGTTTTCCCTTGCAAGCGCATGCTTGTTGTCTCCATAAAATTGGCTTTACCAATTTACCAGTTATTGTGTCAAAATCCAACAATGCCGATTCAATCCATCGATACCCGCCGGGTATACCAACAAATCGCCGATCAGTTGCTCAAATTGATTGAGGCCGGAGAATTTCCGGTTGACAGCCGCCTGCCCTCCGAGCGCGATCTTGCCGAAAAATTCAAAGTGTCGCGCCCTTCGGTGCGCGAAGCGCTAATCGCGCTTGAGGTTATAGGCGTTGTGCAAATCAAAATGGGCTCGGGAGTCTACGTCTGCAAGCCCGAAGACGCCAAACAGAAAGGGCGCAAGAAAAACGATATCGCGGTGAAGGATTTCGCCCCGTTTGAATTGATTCAAGCGCGTCTGCTAATCGAGTCGGAAATCGCTGCGCAGGCTGCATCATGCCGAAACGACGAAGACGTCGAGCAACTTGAAGCGCTTTTACAGCAGATGATCGATCATTCATTCGACAACCGTAATCCTCTTGATCCTGATCGGGAGTTTCACGCAACGCTTGCCCGTGCCACCGGCAATCAAGTGCTAACCAGCATCGTCGAACAAATGTTCGATGCGCGCATGGGAGTTTTGTTCTCACGCTTGTCTAATTACTTCGACACGCGAACCACCTGGGAACAAGCGATTAAAGAACACCGTGCGATCGTTCGCGCCGTAAAAGCCCGCGACCCCGAAAAGGCGCGTCAGGCAATGCGCCATCACATGGAGCGCGCCTACAAGCGTTTTTCAGCCAGCTGGCTGAAAAACGGGCAGCCAGATCAAAGCGGGATTGGCGCATCCAAGCTCGCCTTATCCGCAAAGTCAGCCAAGGCAGGCAAAATCCCCGGGTGAAGTCGCACACCTTCTGCCAGTTGCTGCTTGTGCAGCGCCAAACCTGATTGCCCCGGCAAGCGCACTTTGGATACCCCCGGACGCGGAACATTATGCAAGCAAGACCCCGCTAGATGGTCCATCTGCCGCAAAAAGTCGGCACGACCGCCAAACGCATCCGGATCGTACATGGTGATGTGAACCGTTGCGCCCCACCCTTCTTTCGGATCGGCACGACCCCAGCCGGCAAGACCACCCGTAAGCGCCTCAACCATCAGCCCGAGTCCGTAGCCTTTATGGCCATAGCTTAACCCCCCTATCGGCAAAATGGTGCCGGGCGGATTTTGTGCAAATACACTGGGATCATTGGTTGGGTGACCCGAGGCATCCATCAGCCAGTCTTCGGCGAATTTTTCGCCTGCCGCTGCCTTGCGGTTGCTCATTCCATTGGTTGTGATCGAGGCAGAGATATCGATCAGAACATCGCCAAGCGAACAAGGAAACCCAATCGCGATAGGATTAGGCGTCATCACCGCCTGCGTGCCGCCAAACGGTGCCACACTGGCCGATGCAGGATCAGAGCTAGCCAGCACCATCAACATGCCCTCTTTAGCCGCACGCATCAGGTACACGGCCAGGCAAGCGATATGATGACTGCGTCGAATCGCAAGCGACGCCACCCCCAACTCGCGCGCACGCGGAATCAACATATCCATACCCTGCTCGATCAGCCATGGTCCCGGCAAACGCATGCCATCCCATAACTGAACTGCTGGTTTGTCGTTGAGAATGCGTGGCTTACCCGTCGGAGTCATCCCGCCGGCCACAAGGTCTTTTAGATAGCCAGGCAGCAGCGCAAGCCCATGCGTATCATGGCCAAGCAAGTCGCCTTGCAACAAAGTATTGGCAACGACTTGCGCGATACGTTGTTCAGCACCTGCATGTTTAAGCAGTTCGGTAGCGTATGCCAGTAAGTCTTCGCTACGATAAGCCGTGCGCGAAGCAAGTGCCTGATTCATGTTTGTCCCGTTCAATGAAAGAATCAATAGGTAGCGCGACCGCCGGAAATATCGAATACGGCTCCGGTCGAGAAGCTGCATTCATCGGACGACAGCCAGGCGACCAGATTGGCGATTTCCTGAATTTCACCGAAACGATTCATCGGAATTTTCGAAAGCATGAAATCAATGTGCTGTTGCGTCATTTGGGAGAACATGCCGGTCTTGACTGCAGCCGGGGTGATGCAATTCACCTTGATTTCGGTTTGAGCGAGCTCTTTACCCAATGACTTCGTCAGCCCCATCACCGCCGCTTTAGACGCACTATAGGCAGATGCATTGGGATTGCCTTCTTTGCCGGCAACGGAAGCAATATTCACGATGCGTCCGTAACCCGCGCCATTATTCGATTTTTTCATGACAGGCGCGATATTTTTACATGTCAGAAATGTACCGCGAACATTGATATCGAAAACACGATTCCACTCTTCGACCGGATACTCGATCACAGTAGTGTTCGGTCCCGTAATGCCGGCACTATTGACCAGAATATCGATCCTTTCGCCATAGGCTTGTGTCGCTCTCAGGGCTTGCAGCACCGATTGTTCATCCGACACATCCACCTGAACAGGATTCACATTGCCGCCCAATCGAATCTGCGCGGCCTTGAGCGCAGCCGCATCGCGATCCCAGATTGAAACTTTGGCCCCACCACCGAGCAAACGTGCCGCGCAAGCTTCGCCGATTCCGGCAGCCCCACCGGTCACAACCGCATGTTTGCCGGAAAAATCGTATATCGCTGGTTTACTCATATCGTTTGCCTCAGAAAATTAGGGGTTTTCCCGTTATTTTGCAAAAAAAATTGGTCAGACCAATTGATCAGTTCATACAACCATAATATCCTTAATCACTCAAGTCAAACATAAAACGCTGGAGACCTTCAGTTCATGAAAGTATTGATCACCGATTTCGACTTTCCCAATGTCGATCTCGAACTTGGATTATTCAAACAAGCCGGCCTCGAGGTCGTGACTGCTCAGTGCAAGACTGAAGACGAACTGATCGCGGCCGGACGCGACGTCGATGCTTTTTTGCTCCAATACGCGCCTGCCAACAGAAAGGTTTTTGAAGCGCTGCCTAAACTGAAAATCGTCAGCCGCTACGGTGCAGGCTTCGATACGATCAATACGGCTGATGCGCAAGCTTGCGGCGTATGGGTAGGCAACTCCCCCGACTATGGAGTGCATGAAGTATCGAGTCATGCATTCGCGATGGCCCTGAACCTCACCCGTCACTTGAGTTTTTACGATCGCGACATCCGTACCGGCAATTGGCATTACCTGACTCCGGGTGTCCTCAAGCGTCCATTGAACATGACGGTCGGAATTCTTGGCCTCGGACGAATCGGAAAGCGTTTTGCGCACATCGCTCGTGAAACTTTCGGCCGCGTGATCGCCTGCGATCCTCATATCATGGCCTACGACTTTCCACCGTATGTCGAGCGCGTCGACATGGAAACTTTATTCAAGACGGCCGACATCATATCGATTCACACGCCCTTGAACGACGAGACACGTAACATCGTCAACAAGGACGTGCTTAAGCTCATGAAGCCCGGCAGTTATATCGTCAATACCGCACGCGGCGGTATCGTGGACGTGGACGATGCCCTGGACGCATTGAATTCCGGACAACTGGGCGGGCTTGCACTGGATGTACTACCGATCGAGCCGCCCGGAAACCATCCCTTGGTCAGCCATCCGCGCACGATTCTGACTCCGCACGCCGCTTTCTTCTCGCGTGAAGCGGAGATCGAACTGCGAAGCAAGGCTGCGCAGAACATCATTACTTTTGCCAAGACCGGCAAGCCCGATTACGTTGTTATTCAAGGAACACGATAATGGCTAGCGTTACCCTGCGAGGCGTCAAAAAGTCCTTTCAGGACACCGAAATCCTGCATGGCGTGGATATTTCCATTCCCGAAGGATCTTTCACTGTTCTGGTTGGCCCTTCCGGATGCGGCAAATCGACTTTGCTTAGGATGCTTGCGGGATTGGAGGAAGTCACCGGAGGCGAAATATTCATCGGCGACAAATGCGTCAACACCATGCAGCCCAAAGAGCGAGACATCGCCATGGTGTTTCAGAACTACGCCTTGTATCCGCACATGACAGTTCGCGACAACATGGCGTTTTCGCTGATGCTGGCAAAAGCGGACAAAGCCGACAGCGACGCGCGCGTCAAGCGCGCCGCCGAAATTCTGGGACTGACTGCATTGCTAGACCGCTTCCCGCGACAATTATCCGGCGGGCAACGCCAGCGCGTTGCCATGGGACGCGCCATCGTACGGGATCCCCAGGTGTTTTTATTCGATGAGCCGCTATCGAACCTTGACGCCAAACTTCGCGTTCAAATGCGAACCGAAATCAAAGCATTGCATCAGCGACTCAAGACAACATCGGTGTATGTCACCCACGATCAAATCGAAGCGATGACCATGGGCGACCAAATCGTCGTCATGCGAGATGGCCGCGTCGAGCAAGTCGGCGGCCCGCTTGAGCTATATGAAAACCCGATCAACACCTTTGTCGCTGGATTCATCGGATCGCCTGCCATGAACATGCTGCCCGGGAAAATCATCCATCAAGACGGCAAAACCGCGGTCGAGTTGCGAGACGGGTCGACTGTCACTGTCAAGCAACATGCGATCGGAAATGCGGGACAGGAGGTGTTGCTCGGAACACGTCCGGAGCATCTGATGATCGACTCGAGCGGTCCGATCACAGTCAAGGCTAACGTTATCGAACCGACCGGAGCCGACACGTTCGTCGCATGCGAACTTGCCGGCACCCAGATGACAATTGTCTTCAGGGATCGTGTCGACATACAACCGGAACAAATGATCAAACTTCGCCCCGATTTTGCGCAGTGCCATCTTTTTGATTCGGCTACAGGCAACGTAATGAAATAGTTGAAAGTACTTCGATTAGAAAGTACCTGAATATTCAAGCAGCGTTTGTTTTTTAAAGAAGCACTCTTAACTGCGGTACCAAAGGAGATCAGAGATGAAGCATTTTTCACGTCGTGAATTTATCGGAACCAGTGCCGCCGTTGCGGGCGCCTCTGCAATCGCCGGTTACAGCCCCTTGAGCCTCGCCCAGGCGCCTACGCTGTCATATAAGCCGGAAGCCGGCGCCAAGCTGCGCGTATTGCGCTGGAAGCGCTTCGTGCAAGGAGACGAAGATCAATTCATGGCTAACGTTGCCGCTTTCAGCAAAGCAACGGGAGTCGAAGTTAAGGTTGATAATGAAGGCTGGGAAGATGTCCGTCCCAAAGCAGCGGTTAGCGCAAACGTCGGTAGCGGCCCGGACATGATCATGGGATGGTTTGATGATCCGTTTCAGTATCCGACCAAGCTGCTCGATGTGACGGAACTCTGTAATTATCTTGGAAACAAGTACGGTGGCTGGTATGACGTTTCGAAACAATACGGCATGCTCAAGGATAAATGGATTTCCGTGCCATGGGCAGTGATCGCCAATGCGATGGTTTATCGTGAAAGCCACATGAAAGCGGCCGGATTCGACACAATGCCGAAAGATACGGCTGGCTTTCTGAAGCTTTGCCAGGCACTCAAGGCCAAGGGTACGCCAGCAGGCTTCGCCCTGGGCAAAGCCGTCGGTGACGGCAATAACTGGGTGCACTGGCTGCTCTGGTCCCACGGCGGTCGCCTGGTCGACGAGAAAGGCAACGTTGTCGTGAACTCTCCCGAGACCATCGCGGCGCTCGAGTACGCTGCCCAACTCTACAAGACCTTCGTACCCGGCACGTTGTCCTGGCAGGATCCCAATAACAACAAAGCATTCCTGGATGGACAGATCAGCCTGACAGCCAACGGCATTTCGGTGTACTACGCAGCCAAGACGTCCCAAGATCCCAAGATGCAGGAAATGGCGAAAGACATTCAGCATGCGCACTTCCCTGTCGGCCCTGTTGGCAAGCCGATGGAGCTGATGCAAATCACCCAGATGATGCTGTTTGCCTACACCAAGTATCCGAACGCCACGCGAGAGCTTGCGCGCTGGCTGATGGAGGCTGATCAGTACAATCCATGGCTGGAAAAATCGATCGGTTATGGTGCGCAAACCCTGAAGGCTTACGAAAAGAATCCGATCTGGACCGCCGACCCGAAAGCAAAAGTCTATGGCGAAGGTCCTGCCATGATGACTTACCACGGCTACTCGGGACCACTGGGTGCGGCATCGGCAGCTTGTCTGGCCGATTACATCGTGCTCGATATGGTTGCGGAAGCATCAAGCGGCAATCGCACACCCAAAGAGGCCGCTGCGCGCGCTGCCGAACGGGCAAAGCGTTACTACAAGAGCTAAGCAACACATGAACGCGACCTTCGAGCGACATTCGTTCGAAGGTCGACATTGTTTTCAAGTTGACAGTACAGGCTGATATGAAATCCCTTTCTTTGCTGGAACGCTTCCAGTCCAACCGTCATGCGCTCGGTTTCGCATTCATGTTGCCGGCTGCGATTCTATTGATTGGACTGCTTGCCTACCCTTTGGGGCTGGGCACATGGCTCGGCTTCACCGATGCAAAAATCGGACGCGCAGGCAGCTGGATCGGCATTGAGAATTTCACATACCTGATCACAGACAGTGTGTTTCAACTCTCGGTATTCAATACTCTTTTCTACACCATCGTCGCCAGCATCGCCAAGTTTCTGCTTGGTTTATGGCTCGCTCTTATTTTGAATAAGAATCTGCCTTTTCAATCCTTTTTCAGGGCTGTGGTACTGCTGCCTTGGATCGTGCCGACCGCGTTGAGCGCAATCGCATTCTGGTGGATTTACGACTCTCAATTTTCGGTGGTCAGTTGGGCTCTGGTCAAAATGGGCCTGATCGACACATATATCGACTTTCTAGGCGAACCCTGGCTGGCTCGCATGTCGGTCATCATCGCCAACGTCTGGCGCGGCATTCCATTTGTCGCGATATCGCTGCTTGCCGGCCTGCAAACCATTTCTCCTTCGTATTACGAAGCCGCATCGATTGACGGCGCGACACCATGGCAACAATTTCGCTTCATCACATTGCCATTATTGACGCCCATCATCGCTGTTGTGATGACTTTTTCGGTGCTGTTCACATTCACTGACTTTCAGCTGATCTATGTGCTGACGCGCGGCGGGCCGCTCAACGCCACGCACTTGATGGCGACACTTGCTTTTCAGCGCGCCATACCGGGCGGATCGATGGGTGAAGGCGCGGCAATCGCCACCATGATGGTGCCCTTGCTTCTGGCTGCCATCATGTTCAGTTACTTTGGCTTGCAGCGCCGCGCATGGCAGCAAGGCGCAGACAAATAATTTTCGGGAAAATCGCAATGTCCAAAACGAACAATCAGGGTATGGATTTCCTGACCTCGATACCGCGTCGATGGGTGACCGTCTATATCCCTTTGATCCTGATGCTGATCATTCTTCTCTTTCCTTTTTACTGGATGGGGATGACCGCGTTCAAACCGAATGAAGAATTGATTTCCAAGTCAGGCAACCCATTCTGGCTGATCAATCCGACCCTGGCGCATTTCAAGAAACTGTTGTTTCACACATCCTACCCATCATGGTTACTCAATACGGTGATCGTGTCGGTATGCGCGACGTTCATCTCGCTGTTCACTTCGGTGCTTGCCGCCTACGCGATCGAACGGTTGCGATTCAAAGGCTCTAAAGTTGTTGGCATGCTGATTTTCTTTGCCTATCTGGTGCCTCCCTCCATCATTTTCATCCCATTGGCCAGCATCGTTTATCAGTACGGACTTTTTGACACGCGCCTTGCCCTGATATTGACGTATCCGACATTTCTTGTTCCATTCTGTACCTGGTTGCTGATGGGATATTTCAGGTCGATCCCCTACGAGCTTGAAGAATGCGCCATGATCGATGGGGCATCACGCTGGCAGATTCTGACGCGAATTATCCTGCCCCTGGCAGTACCGGGACTGATTTCCGCCGGCATTTTCGCCTTCACCCTGTCGTGGAACGAATTCATCTACGCGCTCACATTTGTTTCGTCCTCCGAAATTAAAACCGTACCTGTCGGGGTGATTACCGAACTGGTCGAAGGAGACGTATATCATTGGGGATCGTTGATGGCGGGTGCCTTGCTGGGCTCACTACCGGTTGCCTTCGTGTACTCGTTTTTTGTTGAATACTACGTGTCCGGCATGACCGGCTCGGTAAAAGAATAGGAATCAAGATGGACCCGATTATTCGTCTTCACCCTCAGGATGACGTCGTCATTGCGCGCCAGCAACTTTTATCCGGCGTAAAGATCGAATCCGAGAATCTGACTGTGCGTGGACTCATCCCGCCCGGCCACAAGATCGCGACCCGAAAAATCGGCAAAGGTGAACCCGTTCGTCGCTATAACCAGATCATTGGTTTCGCAACGGCGGATATCGAACCCGGCACGCATGTTCACATCCAGAATCTCGGCATGGGAGCCGAGGGCGGCGCATTCGAGCGCGACTACGCTATTGGCGTGGATGCCAAACCAACCGAATACGTCAAAACGCCACGCACATTCAAGGGGATTGTTCGTGCCGATGGACGTGTCGCCACGCGCAATTATCTTGGCATCCTCACCAGCGTGAACTGTTCGGCAACGGCTGCGCGTGCGATAGCCGCGCACTTTGATCGCGAAACCCATCCTGAAGCCCTGGCAGCATTTCCGAATGTTGATGGCGTTGTTGCACTTACCATGGGTAGTGGTTGCGGCATGGGCAACACAGGTGAAGGTATCGATATGCTGCGCAGAACCTTGTCCGGTTACGCGCGTCATGTCAACTTTTGCGGAGTTCTGATGGTCGGTCTTGGTTGCGAAACCAATCAGATCAGCGATCTATTGACAGCCGAACATCTTTCCGAAAACCCCCTGTTCCGCACGTTCAACATCCAGGAAAGCGGTGGCACCAAAAAGACAGTGCAGAAAGGCATTGAATTGATCAAACAGATGCTGCCTCATGCCAATAATGTGGTCCGCACCGAAGTGCCCATTAGTCATTTGACACTGGGCTTGCAGTGTGGCGGCTCCGACGGCTATTCAGGCATTTCGGCCAATCCGGCACTCGGTGTGGCAGTGGATATGCTGGTGCAACATGGTGCGACCGCCATTCTGTCCGAAACACCCGAAATATACGGAGCCGAACACTTATTGACGCGTCGCGCAGCATCGAAAGAAGTCGCCGAAAAATTGATCGAGCGCATTCACTGGTGGGAAGACTATTGTGAACGCAATCAGGGAGAGATGAACAACAACCCCTCGGCAGGCAACAAAGCCGGAGGATTGACGACCATTCTGGAAAAGTCGCTCGGCGCGGTCGCCAAAGGCGGAACCATGCGTCTGGAAGCGGTATACGAATACGCGCAACCCGTAACGGCAAAGGGCTTTGTTTATATGGACACGCCCGGATATGATCCAGTGTCGGCCACCGGACAAGTCGCGGGCGGAGCCAACATGATCTGCTTCACGACAGGCCGGGGTTCCGCTTACGGCTGTTCGCCTTCTCCTTCCATCAAATTATCGACCAACAACGCCTTGTGGCAGCGACAAAGCGAGGATATCGATATCAATTGCGGCGAAATCGTCGACAGCGGCATGTCGATTCAAGAAAAAGGCGCCCAGATCTTCGAATTAATCATCAAAGTCGCCTCGGGCGAACGCACCAAAAGCGAGTTGCATGGTTATGGCCAAAATGAATTTGTGCCGTGGCAAGTCGGCGCTGTGATGTAAAACGTGCAGTGATGCACATCCTTAAACCAGAAAGCGCCCGCTCGTTCCGATCACAACGGTAATCAATCCCAGAACGAGGTTGATTCCGACCAGACGCCGGATCGTTGCCATAGCAGCCCCGGCCGCGGGCCATTGCTGCAAGCTCACCGCATAACGCAGGGCTTTGTAAGGCCCTGCGTAAATCACACCGAAAATGATCGTCATGATGACTGCAATCAACAGCATCGAATGGATATGCCATCCCGCCTTGGCGAAATTGCCGTAGATATGGATGATCCAAAAGCCTGTCAGAAACAGCAACACGATTGATATCTTGACCCAGACGAAAAATCTTGCGAATACGCCTACCAGCAAGGTTAATCGCTCTGGCGGTTGCAGCACGGTCGCAACAGTAGGACGCAATGCCATGTGAGCAAAAAACATTCCGCCCACCCAGATCAGGGCGGACAGAACATGCACGGTAAAAAGCGAAGCGAGCAACATGGATTCGATACGAGTTAAACGGGTTTGGACAACTGATCCAGAATCGCCGGATTCTCCAGCGTCGAGACGTCCTGCGTCACTTGCTCGCCTTTGGCAACCACACGCAATAAACGACGCATGATTTTTCCGGAACGAGTCTTGGGTAAATTGTCTCCGAAACGGATTTCTTTCGGCTTGGCGATCGGACCGATTTCTTTCGCGACCCAGTCACGCAGTTGCTTGCCAATCGCGGTTGCCTCATCGCCTTCGGGACGAGAGCGTTTGAGAACGACGAATGCGACAACGGCTTCCCCGGTTGTATCGTCGGGTCTTCCGACTACGGCGGCTTCGGCCACAAGCTCGTGTGCAACCAGTGCGGATTCGACCTCCATCGTTCCGAGTCGGTGACCTGAAACGTTCAACACGTCGTCGATGCGACCCATGATCCAGAAGCAACCATCCTTATCGCACTGCGCACCATCCCCGGCGAGGTAGTAGCCACGCAACTCCGAAGGGAAGTAACTCTTTTCGAAACGATCGGGATCACCCCAGATATTTCGGATCATGGATGGCCAGGGGCGCTTGATTACCAGGAATCCGCCATGGCCTGGCTCAACGTCTCCGCCGGTTTCATCCACGATCGCAGCGGTGATTCCTGGCAAGCGCGTCGTGCACGAACCTGGTTTAAGCGGTGTCGCACCCGGCAAGGGCGTAATCATGTGACCACCGGTTTCAGTCTGCCACCAGGTATCTACAATCGGGCATCGTTCACCGCCGACGTTGGTGTGATACCACATCCACGCTTCCGGATTAATTGGCTCGCCAACGGAACCCAGCAGCCTCAGGCTGGACAAGTCGTACGACTTGGGATGATGAGCGGCATTGGCTTCGGACGCCTTGATCAGAGAACGAATCGCGGTGGGCGCCGTGTAAAAAGTCGTGACCTTGTGGTCCTGAATCATTTTCCAGAAACGACCTGCATCCGGATAAGTTGGCACACCCTCGAACACGATCTGTGTCATACCTGCAGCAAGTGGGCCGTAGGTGATGTAGGTGTGACCTGTCACCCAACCCACATCAGCCGTACACCAGAAAATATCGCTTGGTTTCGCATCGAACGTCCATTGCATCGTCAGCTTAGCCCAGAGCAGATAGCCACCCGAAGAGTGTTGCACCCCTTTGGGCTTTCCGGTCGAGCCGGACGTGTAAAGGATGAACAAAGGATGTTCGGCATTGACCGCGACAGGTTCGCACACGGGCGACTGTTTGTCGGCCAAATCGCTCATCCAGATATCGCGCTTGGCATCCCAGGCGATTTTGCCACCGGTGCGTTTGTAAACAATGCAATGGCGAACAGCCTCGCACCCGCCCATCGCAATCGCTTCATCGACCGCCGGCTTCAGGGGAATGGCTTTACCACCGCGCATCTGTTCATCCGCGGTAATGACCAGGCTTGCACCAACATCGGTGATGCGTTCATGCAAGCTTTTTGAGGAAAATCCGCCGAATACGACAGAATGCGTGATACCCAATCTGGCGCATGCCTGCATGGCGACGACAGCCTCGATCGACATCGGTAAATAGATAATGGAACGATCGCCATGCTTATAGCCAAGAGACTTCAAACCATTGGCGAATTTACAAACAAGATCATGCAACTGCTGATAGGTGACTTTTTTAACTTCGCCGCCATCCGCCTCGAAAATGATCGCAATCTTGTTCGCGTTGCCATTTTTGAGATTCGCATCCAGACAATTCGCCGAAACATTCAATTCGCCGTCGCCAAACCAGCGATAAAAAGGTGCGCGCGATTCATCGAGAACCTGCGTAAACGGTTTGGTCCATTGCAGATTCTCACGTGCCATGCGCCCCCAAAATCCTTCAGGATTTTGGTCGGCCTCATCGAGTAACGCCTGATACCCCGCGGCGCCCGACACATTGGCTTGTTTGGCAAAGTCCTGGGGTGGGGGAAAAACACGCGTCTCGACCAGAACAGACTGAATGGAATTTGACATGGATGAGTCTCCTGAATAACCGGGATCGGCGATGATCGCCGTTTTGTATTTTGTCTCTAATTTTGTACCGAGTTTGCCGGAAACAGTAATCTGACGCTCTTACTTCTTCCTTACACATGCCCGGTACTCGCCGAGGCATCACGCTCGGCGATTGCTTTGTCTAATGATAATCTTCCCAACACAAAAAGTGCGAACACAAAAAAAACACCAGTACACAACATGGCAAACCGCTGGTTGCCATTGTTGACCCAGGTGATCATTCCGTAAACAAGTGGGCCGGTCGCGGCCGCTAGTTGCGTCGAAAATGTCCACAAACCATAAAACGCGGCAAGTCTACTCGACGGCGCCATCAACCCGACCATAGCACGCCCTGCACTCTGACTCGTGCCCATACAGAGTCCTGCCAGACAGGCCGCTACCCAGAACAACCACTCTTGCACGGCCAGAAACGCCAGGAACGCTGTCAAAATCCAGCCAAGCAGCGTGACACGCAATGCTAAACGATGGCCGACCCTGTCCTGAAACGAACCAAAAAGCAGTGCGCCCAGTCCGGCTGTCACATTGACCGCAACAATCAGGAGGATGGTGCGCGGCATATCGAATCCCATTACCTGCTCGGCGTAGACCGCAGCCAATGTAATAACAACCGAAATCCCGGCCTGATAACTCACAATGCATAAAAGCAGTCGTCGAAACTCCGTAAACCGGCCCCCCGTCTCAATCCACGCATGCTTGATCGCACCCAGGGTTGAACGCGCACTTTGACCCGTGGCAACAGCGCGCTCTTTCAATAAAAACCAGGCCGGCACAGTAGCCAATAAAAAAAGGCATGCAGTCGCGACCATGACCCAAGGAACTGTATGGATTGCGTCAAAGCCAAGATTTGAGCCTCGCGTCACGATCATCAGTGCAATCGCAAGCGAGATAAGCCCTCCGACGTAACCAAGGCCCCATCCCCATCCGCTGACTCGACCCAGTGCTTCGCGCTGCGCAAGCTCAGGAAGAAATGAAGCAATCGCGGATTCGCCAAGGCTGAAACAATAGTTGGAAAAAACAATGCCAAGCACGGCAAGCCAGACATTGCCCGCACCCACCCGCGAAAGAATCAGCGTGCCTGAGACGCACCCCAGAACGCTTAGAAAAAGCAGTCGCCTCTTGGCCGCATGTGCATCGGCAAGCGCAGCCAGCCTGGGAAGCGTCATCATCACCAGCAAATAGGATGCCGATAGTGCAGCAGTCCAGGCCAAGGTTGCCCAAGCTGCACCACCCGCCACAACGCCGACAAAGTATGCGCTAAAGACGGCGGTCAGAACGACCGTCGTGTAGCCGGAATTGGCGAAGTCGAGCATAGCCCATGACCAGACTTCAACCGCACGCACCCCAGGGGCAAGCGTACGGGGAACCTTGCTCATCACTTAACAGAAACAAACTTGGCGGGGGTATGTCAGCCGAATTTACGCTGTCAACGCCGCAATGCCGGCCCGTGCGATTTCAGCATCCTCAGAGGACTTCACACCAGAAACTCCCACCGCACCGATCACCATGCCATCGATCACGATCGGCACGCCACCCTCCAGCATGCCCGAGATGGTCGGAGCCGACAGAAAAGCCATGCGACCATTGTTGATCACATCCTCGTAGACTTTGGTTTCACGCTGACCCAGTGCAGCAGTATTAGCCTTGGCCGGAGCGATGTGGGACGATACAGGAGGCGCGCCATCCAAACGCTGCAATCCAAGCAGATGACCGCCATCATCTACGATCGCAATCGTCACAGCCCATTTGTTCTGATTTGCGCACGCCTTTGCGGCAGCAAGCATCTT
This sequence comes from Sheuella amnicola, assembly GCF_010499255.1. Taxonomy (GTDB): domain Bacteria; phylum Pseudomonadota; class Gammaproteobacteria; order Burkholderiales; family Burkholderiaceae_B; genus Zwartia; species Zwartia amnicola. Next base: position 301,723 of record NZ_JAAGRN010000004.1, on the reverse strand, counting down.
GGATACATCGGCGTCAGTCAAGACAGCTTTTGTTTTCATAATGAATCCTTTATTTGTTCAAGTGCGCTCGGATCCTCGATCGTAGTCAAATCCCCCGGATCGCGTCCCTCGCAGACGGCAACAATTGCCCGACGCAGCACTTTACCAGACCTCGTCTTGGGCAGTGTTGTCACGAAGCGAACCCGGGCCGGACGCGCCACGGCTCCCAGTTGTTCATCCACCACCTTCATGATTTCACCCTCCAGGCGCATCGCGGCCTGAGGCTGGTCGATCAACCCTGCATCCTTAAGCACAGCGAAACCGACCGCAACCTGACCTTTAAGCTGATCGGCCACACCAACGACCGCGCACTCGGCGACGGCCGGATGACTATTGATCGACTCTTCGATTTCGCGCGTGCCCAGGCGGTGACCCGCAACGTTGATCACATCGTCGGTGCGTCCAAGAATGAACCAATATTGATCATCGTCATACAACCCCCAGTCGAAGGTCGAATACACCTGACGATTGGGAATGGAGGAAAAATAGGTTTCGACAAAGCGCGCATCGTCGTTCCAGATGGTGGACATGGCGCCAGGCGGCAAAGGAGGCACGATCGCAACCACGCCCTTTTTATTCGGCCCGAGATCCTGACCGGTCTGTTCATCAATCACGCGAACATCGAAACCATAAACCGGGAAGGATGGGCTACCGAATTTGGTCGGAATCGGGGCGATGCCGGGCTGGCCTGCCAATATCGGCCAGCCGGTTTCGGTCTGCCAATAATTGTCGATGATCGGCTTGCCCAAACCCTCCGAAATCCATTGAGCAGTGGGTTCGTCCAGAGGCTCGCCGGCCATGTACAGTGCACGCAATGAAGACAAATCGTATTTTTTCAACAGCCCCGGATCTTGTTTTTTAAGCACACGAATTGCAGTGGGTGCGGAAAACATGGTCTGAACCTTGTACTTTTCGACAAGACTCCAGAGAATGCCCCCATCGGGACGGATCGGAGTACCCTCGTAAAGTATGGTTGCCTGTCCACCGATCAAAGGGCCGTAGACAATGTAGGAATGGCCGACTACCCAGCCAATGTCGCTTGTGCACAAATAGGTGTCACCGGGTTTGCCGTTAAAAATGTGTTTCATCGAAGATGCCAGCGCGACGGCATACCCGCCCGTATCGCGCTGAACACCCTTGGGCTTGCCCGTAGTGCCTGAGGTGTACAGAACATAACTTGGCTCCGACGATTCGAGCCAGGTGACCGGCACTTTAGCGCCGTCAAACTGTTTTCTTAATGCGGCATAATCCAGATCGCGTCCGGCCACCGGTTCAAATTCGAACAAACCCCTGTTAACGACAATAACCCTGCCTGGCGGATGCTTGGACAAGGAGATCGCCTTGTCCAGAAGAGGTTTGTATGGTGTCACCTTGCCGCCTCGAGAACCCGCATCGGCGCAAACGATCACCTTGGGCGATGCGTCATCGATACGCTGAGCCAAATTAACAGAAGCAAAACCGCCAAACACGACCGAATGAATCGCGCCAAGTCGTGCGCAAGCCAGCATAGTGAACACCGCTTGAGGAACCATCGGCATATAAATCAGGACACGATCGCCACGACCGACGCCTTGTGCCTGAAGCATGGCCGCAACAGCATTCACTTCATCGAATAATTGTCGACGCGTATAGATTTCTTCCTGATCGACTTCGGTAGAAACCCAAATCAACGCAGGTTCATCGGCCCTTGTATCCAGCCAGCGATCCACCGCGTTGTAACAAAGATTAGTCCTGCCGCCGACAAACCATTTCGCGAAAGGCAATCTGGAATCATCCAGAACTTTTGTGAACGGAGTTTCCCAAAAGACGCTTGCTGCTTGCTCTTTCCAGAAGCGATCCCGATCATGTATCGAACGATGATGGAAGTCTTGAACGGCATTCATTTTCTCGTCTCCGGAACAATGTGATTTTCAGCTGTCATCTGATTTTGTACTATGATGATTGTTGCAGGATAACCTTGCACGAGCCTTTCTCGGGACTGCATGCGCATATTTTTTCAGCCCTTCACTTCAGCTCTAATCGATCAGTCGACTCGCAAGAGATGGCTGTGCCTGCTGACAGCCATATGTAGCATTCTGTTGGCAGGTTGCGCAACTAATTCCGGAACCGGCGCAAGCGCCATGAACACGCCTTATGACTGGCGAACATCGAACGATCCGATCGGTGCGCTTTTATCTCGGCAAAAGTCGAGCACCACCAAAAGTTACAAAGACATCCGTATAGATCATCCGCTTGCTGCCCAGGCCATGTCGCATTTGGGCATCAGCTATCGATACGGAGGCAAGTCCCCCGACACGGGTTTCGACTGTAGCGGACTCGTGCTGTATTCTGCTCAACAATCTCTGGGATTGAAGCTTCCACCTCGTGCCGACGAACAGGCGCTGCTCGGAAGCTATGTCAGTCGTCAGGACTTGAAAGTCGGTGACCTAGTGTTCTTCAATACCATGGGACGCCGTTATTCACATGTTGGTGTTTATATTGGTGACGATCTCTTTGTGCACTCGCCCGCAAAAGGCGGGGTCGTTCGCGTCGAAAGCATGACAATGCGTTACTGGGACAAACGATACACCGGCGCACGCAGATTGGATCTGGCTGAGCTATCCAAATGATCTCATCGACAAAGGGAGTCACTCCTCCTGGCTGCGTTCGACCTGATCTCTGACCTGCTCAGGATCGAGCTCCGGCGCCAGCAAGGAAATGAACGTGTAGACATAGTCGCGCAGAAACACGCCTGATTTGATGGCGATGCGCGTAGTCTGCTCACCGAAAAGATGTCCTGCCGGCAAGCTCACCAGATTGGTGTCGCGAGCAGGCTCGAACGCCACACCGGCAATAATCCCGATCCCCATACCAACATCGACGTAAGTTTTGATCACATCCGCATCAATCGCCTCAAGGACAATATCCGGCTCAATCCCTTTGCCATCGAAAGCCTTGTCCACCGATCGACGCCCCGAGAAAGCACGGTCATACGTCACAATGGGATACGCAGCCAGATGTTCCAGAGTCAACGAGAACCCTTTTTTTCGCGAAAGCTCAACAAGCGGATGATCAGGCGGCACCACAACCGTATGCTCCCACACATAACACGGCAGCGTTTCCAGGCCCGGCGTCAGCGCAAGCGACTCGGTTGCGATCGCGATATCCGCTTGTTCCTGCAGCACCATCTGAGCCAACTGCGGTGGATTACCCTCGGCGAGAGAAAGATGAACTTTCGGAAATAATTGGCGGAAAGCGGGAATCACTTTGGGCAAGACATAACGCGCCTGGGTATGGGTACACGCAATCACAAGACTGCCTTCATCCCTGCGAGCAAACTCGTCGCTGACTTTTTTGAGATTGTCGATTTCGCGCATGATACGGTCGACAACTTGGGCCACCGCCTGACCCGGCTTTGTCAACCCCTTGATCCTCTTGCCGTGTCGCTCGAAAATTTGCACACCCAACTCGTCTTCAAACTCCAGAATCCCTTTCGAGACACCGGGCTGGGAGGTGAACAAATGGCGAGCAGCATCTGTCAGGTTGAAATCACGTCGAATCGTCTCGCGCACAAAGCGGAATTGTTGCAGGTTCATAAAGGCCTCAGTTCTATTAGAAGCATTATAAGTAATAAAGAAAAGATTCTAAATAACAAATAGATATTAGCTTCTATCGAAATCCGATCATCCCAAAAGTTCGTCGGCGTGCCCAAAAATGCGGGATAATCGAAGGCTGTGACTCGATGCTTCAAGGTAGCCAAATGGAATACAGCATAAACACTTCGGTATCTATCCATCAGACAAAAACGGCCGCGTTATCGGCGGGCATTTTTACCGACGGGGTTCTCAGCCCTGCGGCGGATATGATCGATCGCGCCAGCTCAGGTGCGATTCGGGCGTTGCTAAAATCCGAGTTCACCGGCAAAACCGGCACCACGCTTGTATTGCGAAACCTGCCCGGTGTCGCATCTCCTCGAGTCGTGCTCGTCGGTCTGGGTAAGCAATCCGACTACACTGCGCGCGTGCATGCTCGCGCCGAGCAGGCTTTTGCCGCAACATGCGTTCAACTTCGCGTCGCCGAGGCCACGTCCACACTGATATCGATCTCGTGTCCCGAGTCATCAGTAAGGGAGCGAGCCCGAGCAACCGCCGCTGCTACCGCTGATGCCGTCTATCACTACGATGCCGGCTTCGGCAAACCTGATGCCGATGCCCGCCCGAAACTGAAAAAAATCTCCGCCTGGATCGGCAAATCTGATTCAGCGTCCGCCGAACAAGGACTGAAAGAAGGCGTGGCGCTTGGCGAGGGTGTCTCGTTTGCGCGCACGCTCGGCAATATGCCCGGAAATATTTGCACACCCACTTATCTGGGTGAGATGGCTAAAAAAATGGCCAAGCAATTCAAGTCAATCAAGGTCAACGTTCTGGACCAAAAGCAAATTACCGCATTAGGCATGGGTTCGTTTTTATCCGTAGCTAAGGGATCGGATCAACCGCCTAAGTTCATCGTATTGCACTACAAAGGCAAAATTCCGGCCAAGGCACCCTCCAAGACCGCAGCAAAGCATGATGCTCATGCCAAAGGCCCAATCGTATTGGTTGGCAAAGGCATCACATTCGATTCGGGTGGGGTATCGATCAAACCCGCCGCGACAATGGATGAAATGAAATTCGACATGTGCGGTGCGGCGAGCGTGCTGGGCACCTTTCAAACAATGGCCAGACTTGGCTTGCCGCTCGAAGTGATCGGTCTGATACCAACCTGCGAAAACATGGTAAGCGGTCGCGCCAACAAACCGGGCGATGTGGTCACGAGCATGTCCGGGCAGACAATCGAAATTCTGAATACCGATGCGGAAGGTCGCCTGATCTTATGCGACGCATTGACTTACGCCGAACGATTCAAGCCTTCAGCTGTCATCGACATCGCAACGTTGACCGGGGCCTGTGTGGTTGCGCTTGGTGCGGTGAACTCCGGACTGTTTTCCAAAAATGACGCTTTAGCCGAAGCTTTGCTCAAGGCAGGCAAGCAAGCGGGAGACACCGCCTGGAGGATGCCGCTTGACGACGCGTATCAGGAACAACTCAAATCCAATTTTGCCGATATGGCAAACATCGGTGGACAACCCGCCGGCTCGGTCACGGCCGCATGTTTTCTGTCGAGATTTGCTAAAGCCTATCCCTGGGCGCATCTGGATATCGCTGGCACCGCCTGGAAAGGAGGAGCTGCAAAAGGCTCAACGGGACGCCCCGTTCCGCTTCTGGTTCAATATTTGCTCAACCAGGCCTGATCGAAGGCATGGCCAGAATCGATTTCGCATTCGGAGCCCGCGAAAAACTGTCCCAGGCGTGCCAAACCACGCTCAGGCAGTTTCTGGCCGGTCGAAAAATCATTGTTTATTGCAGTGACCTTTCGGTTTTAAAGGCATTCGACCAGAAACTTTGGGCGGTCGACGACGCAGCCTTCGTGCCCCACGTCATGGCTGAGGATCCACTGGCGCCAGTCACTCCCGTAGTAATGACGCACCGCAGCAATGTCGAGTCCATTGTTTCACAGGACTCGGCAGAAATTTGGCTACTGAATCTGGACGTGCAGATACCCGATGGTCTGCAAACCGTTGCCCGGGTGCTTGAAATCGTGACGAACGATGAGGACGATAAAGCGACGGCGAGGGCTCGCTGGCGCGCCTACCAGGGCGCGGGTCACGATGTCCATTCCCATAAACTGGCCTGACCGCCATTAGCCCACTTTAAAATCAGAGAATAACGATTCTCATTTTATTTTGATTGGCTCTAGCCATTCAGGGAACTGTCAGGTATGCTTTCGGTCATAGCTACACAAGGATCCAACTGGCCTTGGGTTTATTTTTCTTGACAGGAGTATTCCATGAGCGAATTTCGCCCCACTCTATCCCGCAGTCCTTATGAAGCCGCGTCGCAAGAGGTCGTGCGCAACCGAGTGTTGCGTAATACCTACTGGTTACTGGCAATTTCCCTTATCCCGACTGTTCTGGGTGCTGCCGTCGGCATGATGAGCGGTTTGAACAGCGTCATGGCAACAAGTCCTGGCATGACTGCGATCTTCTTTTTGATCGGCGCCTTCGGCCTGATGTTCGCAATCGAAAAGAACAAAGACAGCTCGGTTGGCGTTGGCTTGCTGCTGCTCTTTACATTTTTCATGGGCATCATGCTGTCACGCCTGCTGGGTTTCGTTCTAGGCATGAGTAACGGCACGCAACTCGTCATGTTCGCATTCGGTGGCACTGCCGCCGTGTTCGGCACGATGGCAACGCTAGCCACTACGGTCAAGCGCGATCTGTCCGGCATGGCCAAGTTCATGTTCGTCGGAGTGGTGATTCTGCTGGTTGCCAGCATTGCAAACATCTTCTTGCAATTGCCCGCGCTGATGTTGACGATTTCAGTCGTCGCTATCGTGATCTTCTCGGCATTCATGCTGATCGATCTGCAACGCGTGGTCAATGGCGGCGAAACAAACTATGTGTCGGCAACACTGGCCATTTACCTGGATGTGTACAACGTTTTCTCGAATTTGTTGGCCATCCTCGGTATTTTCGGTGGCAGCAGCAGAGACTAAGATTCTCCTCAGATAATCGACCCGGCGGTACAAGAAGCCCACTTTCAAAAGTGGGCTTTTTTTTCGCTATGATCAAGTCACACTCAATTCGGAGAACCTCATGACTAGTCAGACAGTTTTGACAGAAATTTCTCAAGGCGTACTGACCCTGACCATCAATCGACCGGAGCGTCGCAATGCGATCGATACGGCAACCTACCTCACGCTGGCCGAGCAGGTGTCTTCAGTCGACATCAAGGCTATCAGGGCAATAGTGTTGACTGGAGCAAACAACTACTTCACAGCGGGAAATGATCTTAAGGACTTTCAGGCCCCACGTCCTGAGGGCGACAGCGCCGGCTTGACTTTCTTGCGCAGCCTGGTCAATTGCGACCTGCCCATCGTCGCGGCAATAGAAGGCAGTGCAATCGGCATCGGCGTCACAATGTTGCAGCATTGCGACTTTGTCTACGCGGCAGACAACGCCAACTTTAAAATTCCGTTCGTGCCGCTGGGACTATGCCCCGAAGGAGCATCAAGCCTGCTGCTTGCGCAAATTGTAGGACCCAGGCGAGCAACCGACTGGTTGCTCCGGGGGCAGCCGTTCACCGCAACCGAGGCCTACGATGCAGGCTTTTTGACCGGACTTTGCAGGCCGGGCGAAACACTTTCGCATGCACGAAAAATTGCGGCTGAACTATCCGCACTGCCTCCCGAAGCATTGCAACTGTCAAAGCGCATGCTTAAACATTCGCAACGCTCCAAAATCCATGAAACGTTCGACTATGAACTTGGTTTATTCTCGCAGCGCTTGAAATCAGAGGAAGCGCAGGCAGCATTCGCCGGATTTTTTAAAGCCAAAGCCTGATCAGTCGCAAGTGCATTGGCATCATGCGTTAACCCATGATGCCAATCTGCCATGGCACGAACTCGTGATCGCCTAGACCAAGAAGTTCGCTCTTGGAGGGCTCTCCGGATGCGGTGCGCAGGAACAATTCAAAAATACGACGTCCCATTTCCTGAACCGATACGGTACCGTCCAGAATTTCGCCGCAATTGATATCCATATCGTCCTGCAATCGATTGAACATCGGCGTGTTTGTCGCCAACTTCACGCAAGGCGCCGGCTTGGAGCCGAACATCGAACCTCGACCTGTCGTAAAGGCAATCAGGTTTGCTCCACCTGCAATTTGTCCCGTTGCCGAAACGGGGTCATATCCTGGCGTATCCATGAAGACAAAACCATGCGTAGTGACAGGTTCGGCGTACTTGTACACGTCCATCAGCGGTCCGGTTCCACCTTTCATGGAGGAGCCCAAAGACTTCTCGAAAATATTCGCCAAGCCTCCGATCTGATTGCCCGGACTGACAGTACCGTTGATCTGCACGTCGCGACCGACCGAATAGACATCCTTCCACCAGCGGATTCGTTCAATCAGTTTTTCACCCACTTCTTTTGAAGCGGCTCGTCGAGTCAGCGTGTGTTCAACACCATATATCTCAGGCGTTTCTGACAAGATGCCGGTACCGCCATGGCGCGCGAGCAAATCGACTGCAGCTCCCAGAGCCGGGTTAGCGGTGATGGAAGAAAAACCATCGGATCCACCGCACTGCAAGCCTACGCAAAGATGACTTGCCGAGACAGTCTGGCGACGCGCTTCATTTGCCGCCGGAAGCATCGCGCGCACCGCTTCCACCCCGGCCTGAATCGTCTTGGTTGTACCGCCCGTTTCCTGCATCACGAATGTTTTCAGATTAGGCAAACCGGCAAGCTCTTGCTCTTCGAGCAACCCTTTGAGCTGGTTGCGCTCGCAACCGAGCCCGATAATCAACACTCCGGCCATGTTGGGATGGCGCGCATAACCCGCCATCGTCCGTCTGAGCAATGCCATCGGCTCTCCAGACATTTCCATGCCGCAACCGATCGAATGACTTAATGCAACCACGCCGTCAACATGCGGAAATTCTGCCAAACGCTCAGCCGTAAACCATTCGGCAATCTTGTGAACAACAGTCGCGGAGCAATTCACCGTCGACATGACGCCAATAAAATTTCGTGTACCGACAGTGCCGTTGGGGCGAACATAACCCTGAAAAGTAGCGCGCTCGGCTTCAGGAATCATGTCAACCGGCTGGTATGCGCTTGCATGCGCATAATCGCGGTCGAACTCGCGAAACTCGGTGTTATGGCTATGCACCATCGTGCCGGCTTCGATATCTGTATTGGCGAAACCGATGGTCACGCTGTACTTGAGGATCGGCTCGCCTTTGAGGATTTTTCGCGCTGCGATCTTGTAGCCAGCCGAGACCTGGCTTCGACTGACCATGTTTTCACTCGGGATGGGTGTACCGATGGGCACATCCACTCTGGCAACAACTACGTTGTCGCCCGGGTGTAAACGAATAATCGGTCCGGTGATTGTCTTTTGATTCGTGTCGGTCATGTCAAGTGTCTTGTTTACGGTTATGAATATGTACATTCTATGGTGCATGCATTCACGCTCCTTTCACAAGACATTCAAATCAAGGGTAAACCCTATATCGTCTAAATGCTATTCTTTACACAAAGAAAGACAAGTCATTTACTTATACGCAAGGGGAATATAGATGCGCGGGTTACACCGTTTCACCACCGGGCTCACAGCGGCAATCGGTACATTGATAGCAATCTCTACCGCTACGGCGCATGCTCAAAATTATCCGAGTAAGCCGATCAAAATTGTCGTATCGCAAAACCCTGGGGGAACAACAGACGCGACTGCGCGTGCATTTGCCGATTTACTCAGCCAGAAGCTTGGCGTTTCGGTGATTGTTGAAAACAAGCCCGGAGCAGGTGGCATGATCGCCGCTGAAAACGTGGCGCACTCCACGCCTGACGGCTACACACTGTTTGTCGGATTGCATAGCCAGCTAGCTCAAGCACCGGTTCTATTCAAAAAACCACTGATCGATCCGGATAAAGATTTAGTGCCGATCGCTGCAGTCACTGCGGGCGGTCTACCCACTGCGGTGCGTTCCAGTCTGCCGGTCAAAAACGCGAAAGAACTGGTCGAGCTATCCAAAAAACAGCCCCTGAATGCCGGCAACTACAGTATCGGATCAGGATGGCAATTACTGCTTTCACAGCTAGCCAAAGAGACCGGTGGCCAATTCACAGTTGTGAGCTACAAAGGAACACCGCCCATGTTCACGGATCTGGTCGGTCAACAAACCGATGTCGCCACCGGATCGGTCATCAGCATCGGACCTTTTGCGCAAAAAGATGGATTGCGCGTGATTGCAATCATCTCAGATCGCCGCAGCACCAAATTCCCCGATGTGCCGACTTGGGCTGAACAAGGCTTTACCAGCCCTGCCTTCACCAAACTACTCGAATACAACATGTTGCTGGCACCAAGCGGCACGCCAAAGGAAGTGATTGAAGTATTGACCAAGGCATCAACCGGTGGACAACAATCGCCCAAGATGGCCCAACTGTTAGACACGATCGGCTCGGACGAACCTGTGCTTGTCGGTGAACCGCTGACCAAAATGATTCGTGAAGTGTGGCCGGTTTACCGTCAACTGACCAGTGAACTCAAACTCACACCGGGCTAATGATGCAAACTCAACCTAAACTCTTCAATAAAAATCTGGTGTTGTTGATTTTGTGTCAGGGGATCTTCCTGACAAACAACGTGACATTTGTCGCAATCAACGGCTTGGTCGGGTTGAGTCTGACGACCAAGGCATGGATGGCAACATTGCCGATCATGGGCTATGTCGTTGGAGGCGCGCTTGCGACATCCATCGTTGCGCGAACTCAAAAACGTTTTGGTCGGCAAAAATCATTTCAGCTTGGATTGCTGATTGCAATTGTGTCTTCGCTGATTTGTGCATATGCAGCCTACTCAAAAAATTTCGCCCTTTTGATTTTCGGAACATTTGTCGCAGGCTACTACAGCGCAAATGGCCAACTTTACCGATTCGCGGCTGCCGAACTGACGGATGTCAGCTTGCGCGAAAAAGCCGTTTCCTGGGTATTGGCCGGAGGCATTTTGGGTGCGATCGTCGGACCAAATCTTGCGCACTGGACGCGCAATTCGTTCGACACCGAATTTTTGGGTGCTTATCTGACCTTGACCGTTGCCGGATTTGTGGGATTGGGCGTCATGCATTTCATTCACTTTCCGGATGAAGTCGCCGTCAAAAAAGATCTGCCTCCAGGCAGGCCATTGATGGAAATCATGAAACAACCGGTATTTATGGTTGCCGCAATCGGTGCCGCGCTTGGATACGGGGTCATGAATCTGCTCATGGCCGCCACGCCCCTTGCAATGAAAGTATGCGGACTTGAGTTCAAGGATACTGCGCTTGTGCTTGAATGGCATGTCATTGGCATGTTCGCTCCGGGCTTTTTCACCGGCTCACTCATCAAACGATTCGGTACGCTGCAAATCATGGCGGTGGGTGTACTGCTGAACCTGATCTGTATCGTGGTTGCGCTGTCGGGTACCGAAGTGCCTCAATTTCTTGCCTCGATGTTTTTACTTGGCGTGGGCTGGAACTTTCTGTTCACAGGTTCAACCGCATTGGCCATATCGGCCTACAGGCCGGAAGAAAAAGACAAGGCTCAAGGTGCGATCAACTTTTTTGTTTTCGCGACAATGGCCGTCACAGCCTTCAGTTCGGGTGCGCTCGTGACGACACAGGGCTGGACTCTACTGAATTGGGGATCGTTTTTGCCTGTCGGACTAACGGGCGCAGCGTTGATCTGGCTTTGGCCGAAATACAAGAAACATCAGAAGTAGTATCTTGTAAACCTATAAAAAAAAGGCCGCATTTGCACTGCGGCCGTTTTTTTTGTTGAACTCGAATATCGATCAGGCAGCTATCAAGCCCCTTCGACGATACGAATATCGCGATCCACCGAATTGGTACCCAGTGCAGCCAAGGCTTCTTTATAGCCGGCACTGTTATAGGCGGCCACAGCTGCCTCGACACTTGGAAACTCAATCAACACGGTACGCTGTTCGAGACCGTTTTCCTTAGTTGCGGCAGGCATGCCACGCGCGAGAAACGTTCCGCCCGCAGCGGTCAGAGCCGGGCCGGCCAGTTTGGCATAGGCAGCCAAAGCCTCCGGGTTCGAAACTGAACGATAGGAACTGATCCAATATGCTTTTGCCATACTTGCCTCACGAATATTGTTGAAAGAATTTCGATCAAGCCGCCATCATGCCTTAACCGGACTTTTTTCTCAAACCAAGTTTGATCACTGCGCCCACGACGATGCAGGCGCCCACAACCTGAACCGGAGCAATCGTTTGATCCAGTATCAACCAGGCCAACACAAGTGCGCATATCGGTTCGACATTCATAATCGCGGAATTACCTACCACGCCAAGTTTAGGCAACAACGTAAACATCAGCGTAAAGCCGGCACCATACAACACGGCCAAAGCGGCTAACCCCCACCAGCCTTCGATCGCATTGGGCCAATGAAAACTTCCGGTTGCACGCGTGGCAGCCAGGGCAACCAGACCGACCATCCACATGGTTGCCGCTGTACGGACGCGACCATCCAGGTCACTCGCTTCATGTTGAGTCAGCACCATAGCCAGACCAAATGTTGCGCCCGCCGTAAGCGCGAATGCCACGCCTGAACCGATCTGCCCCCATTGCTCTTTCAAGCCTAGACCGGAGGTGGCGCCAAACACGTCAAGAGCAAGCGCCAGGCCAAGCAACATAACGGGCATGATACGCAAGACCTGGGGCTCGGGTTTCGTCTTGTAAAACAACCGGGCCCAAAGTGCGATCCACAGCGGATATGTATTGAAGGCGAGCAACGCGAGCGAAACAGGCAAACGCGCAACAGAAGCATAAATTGTCAGGCTCTGAATCGAAATCAGTATCCCGATCAAAGGCAACACCTTTAAATGCCGACGAGTCAGGCGCAATGGTACTTGTTGCAGGAATATCAGAATGGTGACAACGATGGCTGTAAAGGTGCTGCGGACCGTGACGGCCGTAGCAACGTCCAGACCGTGATTGAAGGCGACACGGGCACCGACATGGTTGGCGCCCATGAGCAATGCGATCAGCAGCAGCGAAGCGAATGCCAGCCTGGACAGTGCGGTTTTGCGTGAAGGATCTGCAACCATGATGCGCAGATTATATGGCAGCCACAAAACTCCATATCCACCAACAGATCACCGCGATCGCAAGTAATGCCGAAACCCAATAATATTCGGACCGAATCAAGTCCGGCCCGGGCCCGGCAACTTTACCCGTGATCATTGGCAGCGCCTGGTTTTTGCGACGCATAAGGCTGATCAACACAATCATCGCTAGATGAGCAAACACGATGAACAAATAAAATTCGCCGATCGACTCGTGAATCTTCTGCAGCCACCTGAATCCCCAATCATTGTAGGTCGCATAACCAGTCAACGTAATCGGAATGACCATGATCAACAAGCAGACAACGGCGAAACTCATCAGCAAATTTTGTCCTTGCTTCCAGTTCACGTTCCACAATGCGCCCGGACTGCGCACCGACAACAAGGTGCGCCCCCACTCGGGTGCCAGGGACAACTTTCTGAACATCGCGCCAAGCCTGGCGTACTTAGGTCCAAACAAGCCCCAAAGAATACGAAACACCAGCAAACCGGCCATCGTATAACCCAGCGTCACGTGGATCAGACGGAATGTCTCGCTCTCGGCGGTGACATATGCGCCTAGAAAGCAAAACGCAAATAACCAGTGAAACATCCTGGTTGCTGAGTCGGTCACTTTACGCATTTGCATGAAATCACTCCTTAATCCGGAATACGAATATTGCGTTCGCGGTAGTCGAACTGATCGGCCTTGGTGTGGCAGGCCGCACAGTTGGAAGGACTTTTAATCGAATCGCGCAGCCAGACATCCGATGCGATTTTGCGATGTTCTTTCACAAACCAGTATGTTTTGCTGATGCGATCATCCGGAGGCGGAAACAACGCCGGCTTCTTGTAAGTACCTGCATGATCCTGAAGCCATTGCGAAATCTCCTTGAAGGCATCGACATCATCAATCGAGGCATCCGTACCGTAGTGTTTGGACAACCCTTTCATGATGTTGTCCCATGACTGACCCGGAAGCATCGCCGGCGGGTATGCAAGATGGCATGCTGCGCATTCGGTCTGATACGCCTTGGAGAGCGTTGCAGGTTTCAATTTTTTTTCACCCGCCTGCGTTGCATGGGGTATGACAAAAAAAACCGATACGACACACATCAGCGCGTGCAAGATAGATTGACGAAACATAGAGCGACTCATGGCTTGACTCCCATCAAATAGGACAACACATCAGCCTTTTCGGCAGCACTGCATTCGCGCTCCAGAACATCTTTGCAATTACGCTTGAACCATTTCTCGATTTTGGCTGTGTCCGTAAAGGCAACAGGATTGGCGGCAGGTGCTAAAGGCTTGATCAGTTTGCCCGTAGAGGCATGCTTGCCATCCGATACCGGTGGAGCATTGTGGCAAGTCGCGCAGGACCACTTTCCGCCATGTTTTTGCGTAAAGAACAATTCCCCCTGCCTGGCATCGCCGGCACGTCCCGCCTGACTGTTGTATGCCTTCAACTGCTCGGCTGGAGTCGTATCGGCAGCTTGCGAGTACAACGGTGCAATCGAAAGCGTAAGCAGTAAACTCGCACACAATGCGAACCGATGATGGAAATTCCTATTTTTTTTCATGATCACCCTCTGACTAACTAAACGGTTCAAAAATCAAATTCACACTCCATGCCGTCATTTTGAGGGCAGGCGACTGTACTGAATCTGAATCGCTTATTCATCTTGTATTCAGGAACTCAGGATCAGAATACGGATGTCGTTGCATGACAATGACGACCTTGAATCGAAAAAATTTGAACCGAGAGGACACATCCCCGTGCATATGAGATTATTGTCGGTGATACTGGCTGCACTGTTGCTATCGGGGCATCCGAACGTCCACGCCGATGATGCCAAAGACCATGACATGGCCAGACAAGCGCTTGAGTCGGGCCAGATCATGCCATTGCGAACGATTATCGAGAAAGTCGAAAACACTTACTCGGGACAAATCCTTGAAATCGAACTCGAACGCAAAAGCAATCAATGGATTTATGAAATCAAGATGCTCAGGAACGACGGACTGAGAATAAAATTGAAAGTTAACGCCGCGGATGGCACAGTAATCTCAGACCGGCGAAAATAAACGCATCCCAAGGAACGTTTCATGCGCATTTTGTTGGTCGAAGACGAACCCACACTATCGGAACAAATTGCCCAATCGCTTCACGAAGCCGGTTATGCTGTCGATCGATCCGATAATGGTCGTGATGCCGCATATATGGGAGAGTCGGAACCCTATGATGCCATCATTCTGGATCTGGGCTTGCCTCTGATCGACGGCTTGACGGTGCTCAAGCAATGGCGCAGCAAGGGAATCGCGATTCCGGTACTGATCTTGACAGCAAGGGATGGATGGCACGAGAAAGTTTCAGGAATCGATGCGGGGGCCGATGACTATCTGAGCAAACCCTTTCACATGGAGGAGTTGCTTGCCCGTATCCGTGCGTTGATCCGTCGCGCAACCGGCAATGCAAGCTCGACCCTGCAGTGTGGTCCGATTCTGTTGGATACCCGAAGCGCTCGCGTCACCGTCGATGGCCATCCCGTTACATTGACAGCTCACGAATTCAAGGTTCTCTCCTACCTGATGCATCATCGTGATCAGGTTGTGTCACGTACAGACTTGACCGAACATATCTATGCTCAGGACTTTGACCGCGACTCAAACACCATTGAGGTGTTTGTCGGAAGGCTCAGAAAAAAAATCCCAGGTGATCTGATCGAAACGATTCGCGGTCTAGGCTACAGATTGAATTCTCCCTCATGAGCAAACGCATCCTGTCAACGCTCAGATTATCGTTGCGTGCACGCCTGCTCGCAGGCACCCTGCTTGGAATGTGTCTGGCACTGATCATCGCTGGTTTTGTTTTAACGAATTCTTTCAGTCGATTCGCAACCAAGCAATTCCAGTCATCGATGCAAATCCACCTGGATCGACTTACCGCCAATTTCGAAGTCGATCAACAAGGCAGGCCTGTTCTAACCTCACCCATGAGCGATCCCCGTTTCACGCAACCGCTTTCGGGCCTGTACTGGCAAATCAACCACGGCAATCAAATAGGCCTGATCCGGTCCCGGTCACTTTGGGAAGATGTGATTCAAGTCCCCAAGGACGCATATACTGGATCAATGGAATCCGGGTCGTTGCATATTCACACTACGAAAGGTCCCGACAACACGCGCCTGATGGTTCTGGAGCGAAACATCCGACTCGAAGAGCATCCGGATCAAGTCTGGCAATTGATCATTGCCTCCGGCACGAAAGAACTTGAACACTCTATTGATGAGTGGACGCATCGGTTGGTATTTTTTCTTTCGATATTATTCCTGACGCTTTCACTTGCCGCGCTGGCGCAAGTGATCATCGGCTTGGCTCCCTTGAGGACACTGCAAAAAGCACTTGGTAAATTACACGCAGGACCGTTGCGACGACTGGAGGGTAATTTCCCTCAGGAAGTTCAGCCTCTGATAGATGATTTTAATCAAGTACTTGATCACAGCGTACAGGTTGTCGAGCGTGCGCGCGCTCAAACCGGCGATCTCGCCCACTCCCTCAAAACGCCGCTCGCGGTTTTGAACAATGCAGCTTCGCAATCCCACAATAGCGGCGATGACCTCCCGCGTCTGGTCAAAGAACAAGTATCGATGATGCAACGCCATATCGATTGGCGTCTTCAACGCGCCCGAACCGCCGCCACTTCCGGCATGCCGGCTAGTGAAACTCTCGTCAGGCCGCACCTTGAACAACTGATTCGCGTCATGCAACGCGTGCACGCCGATCGCGAACTGACATTCAGGCTACAGTGCCAATCCGATGATCTGACATTCAGGGGCGAATCGCAAGACCTTCAGGAAATACTTGGCAATCTTCTCGATAACGCTTCAAAATGGGCAAAATCGACAATCGATGTCTCGACATCGAGACAAGGGTCTGAACTCGTGATCACAATTGACGATGATGGTCCGGGACTTGTACAAGAACAATACGATCGGGTTTTGCAACGCGGCATCCGTATCGACGAAAAAACGCCAGGAACAGGGCTGGGGCTTGCAATCGTGCAAGAGCTGGTCGATCTTTACAACGGGCAACTCAGCCTGGCCGCCTCGCCACTTGGCGGACTGCGTGTCATACTGACCCTTTAATACGGCACGCTAACAGGGCCTCCTCATGAAACAGTCGCCACCCGCCCCAGAAGGCTTGACTGAACATCAGGCACGCGAACGCCTTGCTCAAGACGGACCCAACGCACTACCCGATACGAAACAAAAAAACGCGCTGCGCCTGATCAAGGAAATCACGACAGAACCGATATTCCTGCTCCTGATCTCCTGTGGGGCCATCTACTTGTTGCTCGGAGATCCTCATGAAGCCATGATGCTTTTGGGCTTTGTACTCATCGTGATGATGACAACCTTTTTTCAGCAACGCCGCACAGAACGATCGCTCGAAGCGTTGCGTGATATTTCAAGCCCCAGGGCATTGGTCAAGCGTGGTGAAAACCTGCGCCGCATACCCGGACACGATGTTGTGCGTGGCGATCTTGTCTTTCTGTCCGAAGGCGATCGTGTACCGGCTGATATCCAACTACTCGAATCCTCAAACCTGACTGTGGACGAATCCATGTTGACGGGGGAATCTGTTCCCGTCATGAAGGTCGTTACGCAAACAGCGAGCTGTACACGAACCGATGAAAACCCGAGTCAAGTTTATTCCGGCACCCTGATCACACAAGGGACCGGTCACGGCGTCGTGATGGCGACGGGCATTCACAGCGCCCTGGGAAAAATCGGGCAATCGCTTAGTGGCATTGATCAAGAGCCCACGCCGATCCAGAAAGAGTCGGAACATGTGGTTAGAGTCATGGCCATCATAGGCTTGATACTGGCGTGTGTACTCGTGCTCGCATACGGCGTGTTGCGTGGCCAGTGGCTTGTCGGGCTGCTGAGCGGGCTGACGCTCGCCATGGCTATTTTGCCGGAAGAAATTCCAGTCGTCCTGACTCTATTCATGGGGTTAAGCGCATGGCGCCTTTCGAAAGAAAAAATCCTCGCACGCAACATCCCGGCCGTCGAGTTACTGGGTGCGACAACCTTGTTATGCGTAGATAAGACTGGCACCCTGACAACCAACCGAATGACAGTGCGTCACTTATGGTCGTGCGGCGCCGAAAACGGACATCATTTCGATACGCTTGAACAGAGCAACCAACCTTTGCCCGAAGACTTGCATGCCCTATTGGAATTCGCCGTTCTGGCCAGTCATCAGCAAGCATTCGATCCAATGGAGTCGGCCATCAACGAGTGTGGCCAAAGACTATTAACCGGCACCGAGCATCTGCATGCGGACTGGAAACTCGTTCACGATTACCCGTTATCGAAAGAATTGCTTGCCATGACCCGTGTATGGCAATCGAATGATGCTCAAATCAAAATGATCGCGGCAAAAGGCGCGCCGGAAGCCATCATCGATCTTTGTCACCTTGATGCCTCGACAGCCGAGCGAATATCGACTGAAGTACAACGGATGGCAAAACAAGGACTGCGCGTACTGGGCGTCGCGCAGGTCAAATTTTCCGATGACATACTGCCCGGACATCAACACGATTTCGAATTTCAATTTTCCGGACTCATCGGACTGCAAGATCCCCTAAGGCCTGAAGTGCCGCACGCTATTTCACAATGTCATGCTGCCGGCATCAGAGTCGTCATGATCACAGGCGATCATCCCGAAACGGCCTTGTCCATCGCAACCCAGGCAGGAATCATCCCCGACGGGGATGACCATGCCCATTGCTTAATGACTGGTCATCAGATCTCCGCACTCGATGATCAACAATTCAAGGAACAGATCAAAAAAATCCGTGTGTTTTGTCGCGTCAAACCTGAACAAAAACTCAGGCTTGTTCAAGCGTTCAGGGACGCTGGAGAGATTGTTGCCATGACCGGCGATGGCGTAAACGACGCACCGGCGCTCAAGGCAGCCAACATCGGTGTCGCAATGGGCGGACGCGGAACAGATGTCGCACGCGAGGCAGCTTCCCTCGTTTTGCTGAATGATGATTTTTCATCCCTCGTCACGGCGGTCAAACATGGTAGGCGAGTATTTGCGAACTTGCGCAAAGCCATTGCGTTCATCATTGCCGTTCATATTCCAATTGTCGGTTTATCGCTTTTACCGATCACGCTGGGCTGGCATATTCTATTGATGCCTGTGCATATTCTGTTTTTGCAATTAGTCATTGATCCTGCGTGTTCCATCGTATTCGAAGCCGAACCGCTTGACCGTGAAACAATGCAATCCAAGCCCAGAAGCCCGCTTGATCTGTTATTCGATCGAAACGTACTGTTGCACGGCATATTGCAAGGCGTTGGCCTGATCCTGCTTCTGTCCGGACTCTACTTGAGTGCCGGCTCGATGGGTTTGCAGGAGGCCACGCTTCGCACAATGATCTTTACCTTGCTTGTTTTATCGTGCCTGGCGCTGATTTATTCCAATCGTTCCCGGCGCCACATCCTTTCGTATCGAGACAAGCAAAGTAATCGTTACGCGCATTGGATGAGTGCTCTGACTTTGGCGTTTCTGGGGACGGTGATCACCGTCCCCTCCATTGCCACCTTGTTCAAATTCCAGCCGCTCTCTTTAGGCCAAATCGCGCTGTGCCTAAGTCTTGGCATCTTTAGCCTGGTTTGGCTTGAAGGCCTGAAATGGATCAGGTTTCGCAGATCACCCTGTTAAGCCGACCGACATGCCACCGCAGACATACAAGACTTGTCCCGTCATGAATCCGGCCCGCTTATCGACAAACATCGCCACGGCATGCGCGATCTCCTCAGGCGTGCCGAAACGCTGTACCGGAATCGATTCGCGTATCTTGATTGTTTGCGGCGATTCCGGCGGATTCGATGCCGTGAACAATTCGGTCTCGATCGGTCCGGGCGCAACCAAATTAACAGTAATCCCCTGAGATGCTGTTTCGAGCGCCCAAGTGCGCGTCATCCCAACCAGGCCCGCCTTGGTGCCGCCATATATTGTCCGGCCGGATTTGCCGAGTGCCGCGCGACTGCCGATATTGACGATGCGACCATAACGATTGGCCCGCATCGCCGGCAAGACGCCTTGCGTCAATAACAGCGGGGCAACCATATTCAAGTTGACCATGTCATCGATCTGCTCAAGCGTAATGTCCTCGATCTTACCGACATGAATCATGCCCGCATTATTGACCAGATTCAGTATGTCTTTTTTGGCGGCCCAATCTCCGATCGCCTCGCGCGTGCGAGTAGGGTTGCCAAGATCGACTGATTCGAAGATTTCACCAGGCAACAATGTCTTGGGGGCGGTCCGGCTGAAGTTCAACACCTCGTAGCCTTCATCAAGCAATCGTTGCACCACAGCGCGGCCAATGCCGCGACTTCCACCCGTCACTAATGCAGTTGCGCCTTTCATTGTGCCTGGATTCCTCTGTCTTTAACGAGCTTGCCCCATTTGGCACGCTCAGATTTTTCGAAAGCAGCAAGATCGGGACCAAACTTGTTCCCGGGAACTGCAGCAAGTTTTTTGTATGCCTCTGCAACTTTGTCAGTCTTCAATCCTTTGCGAGCGGCTTCAATCAATGTATCGACTACAGGTTGGGGCGTACCTTTAGGAACATAAATCGCAAACCAGGCTGTGACATCAAATCCGGACACACCCGATTCGGCGAAAGTCGGCAGATTGGGAGCAAGCGAGCTGCGTTCGGCCGATGTCACGGCAATGCCCCGCACACGTGAGCCATCATTGATCTGGTTAATCGAACCGGACAGATTGTCAAACAGCAAATCAATTTGTCCGCCTATCAATGCGGGCATCGAAGCGGATACGCCTTTGAAAGGCACATGCAGTAACTCAACGCCAGACATTGCTTCGAAGTAGGCGCCTGTCAAATGCGGCGATGATCCGATACCCGGGGTGCCATAAGACAATTTCTTGTCTTTGGCTTCACGCGCCGCCTTGATCACATCACCGAGATTTTTCCAGGGGGAATTAGCCGACACCACCAAAACATTCGGGGTCATGGCCACCAATGCGATCGGTGTCAGATCCTTCTCGGGATCAAACTGCATTGACGGATAGATGAACTGGTTAATCGATTGGGTTCCAATCGTACCCAGACCAATCGTGTAACCATCCGGCTTGCTACGCGCCACGTATGTCATTCCGAGATTGCCACCTGCTCCGGGCTTGTTTTCGACCACGACAGATTGCTTGAGATTTTCTTCAAGCGCCATCGCAATCGATCTACCAAATATATCTGCCGCACCAGCCGCAGGATAAGGCACCACAACCGTCAACGAACGCGTCGGAAAATTTTGCGCTTGAACTTGCGACATGCCTGCTATCAAAGAAAGCATCATGGCCGCAGTTGCCAGTGTGCGCATCATGAAACGTCGATGATTCATCTATTTGCTCCTAAATTTTTCAAATTCTTATATCGGACTCTTTAGGATTTGCCTAAAGTCCGTAAATCGGTACTATCCTAATATTCTGCTTGAAAGAACAATTCATCGCAAACACACTAGGCTTCACCGGAATCGACAAGACACCATGCCCTCGTCCACTCACTTTGCCGAGCGACTGGCCACATTGGCCAAAACCCATGCAAATCATCCCGCCCTGATCGATCGCCACGTATCCACCTCTTACTCGGAACTACACCGGCAAGTTGGTCAACTTGCCGGAAATCTAGCTACTCTGGGCATCAAGCCACACGATCGTGTGGCAATCTGGCTTCCCAATTGTCTGGCCTGGATTCAGTCATTTCTGGCCTGCGCACACCTCGGCGCTACCGTGCTTGCGGTCAATACGCGCTTTCGCAGCAAAGAAGTTGCCGACATCATCGAGCGCGGCAAGGCGGACTGGCTGATCATGTGGCCCGACTTCAAAGGCATTGCCTTTGCAGAGATTCTCGCCGACGTCGAACAACAAGTTCTGAAAAGATTGCGCGCGGTTATCACCCTGGGCGATCCAGACAGTCCGGCCATCAATGCGATCGCAGCACGCAAGCTTAATGTCCACAATTTCGACGCGCAACTGAATGCGCCCTGCCCGCCCCCCGAGCCATTCGGCAACGCAGGTGTTCTGTGCTTTACAACTTCGGGCACCACCTCGCTGCCTAAATTCGTGCTGCATGATCATGTCAGCCTCATTACGCATGGCGACGGCATGAAAGCCGCCTATGGTTACGATGAACACAGTCGCATTTTCGCAAGCGCTCCTTTTTGCGGCGCGTTCGGGTTTTGCACGCTTTCTGGAGGATTGGTTACTGGCTCAACCGTCGTGTGCGAACCTGTTTCCGATACCGACAGCACGCTGGAGCAAATCGAGCGCCATCGCATCACGCACACCTATGCAAATAATGAATCGATTCTGAAACTATTCGAGACAGCCAGCTCGCCCAAGGTTTTCGAGAGCTGCCGACTGTTCGGATTCGCTGTGTTTTCTCCTGCGATCACTAACTTGCTTGAGCAAGCCGAACGTAATCACGTCGCGCTCACAGGCTTGTACGGGTCAAGTGAAATGCAAGCTCTGGTTGCCGCGCAGCCTATCGATCCGTCCCAAGGCGACATCAGCGTGCGCTACCTTGCGGGAGGACGCCTCATTCACCCAGGTGCGCGCGTGCGAGTCCGCGACCCCGAATCGGGACAAATCCTGCCGAACGGGGAGTCGGGTGAAATCGAAATCAACTCGCCCAGCCACATGGTGGGTTATCTGGACAATCCCGAAGCCACAGCCAAAGCAGTCACCGATGATGGCTATTTCAAAACCGGTGATTTGGGTTATTGCGTTAGCGACCGCCAGTTTGTGTTTCAGACACGCATGGGAGATTCGTTCAGATTGTCCGGCTTTCTGGTCAACCCGGCCGAAATCGAACAAGTTGTTGAAACACTCCCCGGTGTAAAGGCATGTCAGGTGGTTGGCGCCACACTGGGCACAAAAATCCTGCCTGTGGCCTTTGTGATTCTTCAATCAGGTGCCAGTGCGCAACCGGAATCATGGACAGCCGAATGCAAGCGACGCATGGCAGGTTTTAAGGTGCCTGTACGATTTGAAGTTCTGACCGAATTCCCATCCATCACTAGTGCCAATGCAGTCAAAATCCAGAAACACAAAATGCGTGAAATGGCCGATCGACTTCTAGCAAGCGAAAATTATTAGACTGAGACTCCTAAGATGTTTAATTCCGATTCACTTAGTTTGCCCTTTTTTGACGAATCACATCGAACATTGCATACCGATGTTCATGCCTGGTCTCGCGCTAATTTACCGACACGCATTCATACCGGTAGCGTGGATCAGCGTTGCCAGGAACTTGTCTCCATGCTTGGCGAGGCCGGCTGGCTCAGATACTGCGTTCCGAAGGAATACGGCGGCATCCTGCCCGGTCTTGACTCGCGTAGCTTATGCCTGCTGCGCCAGACACTCGGTTACTACGACGGACTGGCTGATTTCGCTTTCGTGCTTCAAGGGCTGGGCAGCGGTCCGATTTCGCTATTCGGATCGGAGCATCTAAAGCAAAAATATCTACCACATGTTGCCACCGGAAAAATGCTGGCTGCGTTTGCATTATCCGAGCCGCAAGCAGGATCCGATGCCGCCGCGATGACCACGACTGCGACGCGAACAAAAGATGGCTATCGCATCAATGGCGTCAAAACATGGATATCGAATGCCGAAATCGCGGATTTCTATGTTGTGTTCGCCAGGACCGAGAATGATGAGGTCGATGGCGTGACTGCATTTGTCGTGGATGCGGACAATCCGGGACTGAAAGTAACGGACCGATTTAACTTGTGCGCGCCTCATCCGATCGGGACTCTTACATTTACTGACTGTGAAATCCCGGTCTCGCAACGATTGAACGATCCCGGCAGGGGCTTCAAGATCGCTCTGCAGAATCTGGACGTATTCCGTGCGTCAGTCGGCGCCGCTGCGCTGGGATTCGCAGAAGCCGCGCTGGACATGGGGCTTGAGCGCTCAGCCTCGCGAAAAATGTTTGGCGGCACGCTCGGCGATCTTCAAATCACGCAGGCTGCGATTGGAGACATGTGCACCGAAGTCGATGCGGCAACATTGCTAGTGTATCGCGCAGCCTGGGAGCGCGATATCCTTCAACAAAGAACGACAAGATCCGCAGCGATGGCCAAAATGTATGCAACTGAAGCGGCCCAGCGAATCATCGACCGATGCGTTCAACTGCATGGAGGTCTGGGCGTCAAGGTGGGACACCCTCTCGAAATGTTATATCGTGAAATTCGTGCGCTACGCATTTATGAAGGTGCCACAGAAGTGCAGCAGGTAGTCATCGCGCGTGAAACGATCAAAGCTAAAGCAAGATAGAAAAATGATTGTAAGATAGATAAACATTCGTCTTTCTTTTCATGATTGGACGATAACAATGGAGACAAGCAGAATGAAGTTTTCCCGTATTGCCGCAGCCCTCGCAGGCTGCCTGATCGCCGGATCGGCGTTTGCACAAGACGTTGTTCGCCTGGGCGTTGCCAATGATCGATCCGGAATTTATTCCGACTTGGGTGGTCTAGGGTCGGAAATCGCGACGAGAATGGCCGTTGAAGATTTTGGCGGCACGGTACTGGGTAAAAAAATTGAAGTCATCGGTGGCGACACGCAAAACAAAGTCGACATTGCCGGCAATATGATCCGCAAATGGTTTGACACGCAGAATGTCGTCGCCCTGATTGACGGTGGAGCCAGCTCGACAGGCTTGGCCGGCGTAAACATCGCAAAAGAAAAGAACCGTTCGGCAATCATCAGCGGGGGGTTTGCGGGCAACTTCAGTGGCGCTCAATGTACCAACATCAGCACTCAATGGGCACCGGATACGTATGCACTGGCCAATGCCGTGGTTCGCGGCACCATCCAGCAAGGCGGCAAGAGCTGGTACTTCATTACGACCGATTATGTCTTTGGAAAAACACTTGAGGAAACCGCCGCAAACTTCGTCAAACAGGAAGGCGGAAAAGTAATCGGCAATACGCGCCATCCTCTCGGAGCAACCGACTTCGCCTCTTATTTGCTGCAAGCCCAATCCTCCGGTGCCGATGTAGTTGGTATTTCAAGTGCCGGGGGCGACCTGATCAACCTGATCAAACAAGCACAGCAATTTGGCTTGTCAACGGGCAAACAAAAATTGCTGGCCTTTCTGGTCTTTATCAATGACGTGCAAGGTTTGGGCCTGAACAATGCTCAGGGCTTAAGTTTTCCAACGGCCTTTTACTGGGACCTGAACGACGACACCCGCGCATTCACAAAGCGCTGGCAGGAAAAAACCGGTTATCCACGCGCCCCCTCAATGGTTCAAGCGCTCTCATACATCGGCACCATGCACTATCTTGAAGCAGTCAAAGCCGCAGGCACTTTCGATGGTGACAAAGTCAACGCAAAAATGCGTGAAATGCCTGTTAACAGCAAGCTGATCAAAAACGCGAAGGTTCGTCCGCAAGATGGCCGCGTCATCATGGATCTCTATCAAGTTCAAGTTAAAACACCCGCAGAATCGAAAGGTCCGAACGACGTGTACAAAGTATTGGCAACGATTCCCGGAGACAAGGTGTTTGTACCGCTGGACAAAAGCGAGTGCCCGCTTGTTAAGAAATAATCATCGAATCCTGTGATTCTGGAGACTAATTAAAATGAAATGCTATTGTGTAGTTGATTTTAAGTCCGCGCTGAAATTAATCGAGCGGGAAACACCCACCCCGACCGGCAAAGAGGTTCTGGTTGAAGTGCGCGCGGCTGGTGTATGCCACAGTGATATCCACTTCTGGGAAGGCGGCTACGACCTGGGCAATGGCCGTACGCTATCGCTCAAAGATCGTGGCATCAAGTTACCGATGACAATGGGCCATGAAACCGCAGGTACGGTGGTTGCCATGGGCCCGGATGCGAAAGGTGTGGAAAAGGGTAAAAACTATCTGGTTTATCCTTGGATCGGATGCGGTAAATGTCCTGCATGCGTTGAAGACAATCTTGATAACCATTGCGCCAACCCGCAGTATCTGGGGGTGCACCGCGACGGCGGCTATGCCGATCACATCATGGTGCCCGATGCCAAATATCTGATCGATATCGGCAATCTCGATCCCGCCGTCATTGCGCCCTACGCATGCTCGGGCATCACGACATTCAGCGCCCTGAACAAGGTTGGCGCCAAAACTTTCCAGAAACATCCGGTCGTAATTATGGGTGCTGGTGGCCTGGGCCTGATGTGCCTTGAAATTCTGAAGGCTCAGGGTGGCGCCGGCGCAATCGTTGTGGATATTGATCCAGCTAAACGTCAGGCGGCGTTAGATGCAGGCGCCCTGGCCGCGATTGATGGAGCAGCACCCGACGCTGCGCAACAAATCATCAAAGCCAATGGCGGCAAAATGGTTCAGGCAGTGATCGATCTGGTTGGCGCCCCATCCACTACCGATTTGGCATTCAACAGCTTGATCAAAGGCGGCAAGCTCGTCATCGTTGGTCTGTTCGGGGGAGCGGCCCCATGGCCAATTGCATTCATTCCTATGAAGGCACTGCAGATTCTGGGAAGTTACACCGGTTCACTGGCCGAAATGCATGACTTGATGAAACTGGTTCGGGATGGAAAAGTGAAGCCGGTTCCGGTTCACAAGCATCCGCTTGCCGATGCGGACAAAGTATTGACATCGTTGCGTGAAGGCAAAGTGATCGGACGCGCCGTTCTGACCGCCTAATCCGACAACTTAATCAGGCATCGCTTGAATTGCGCCCGTCAGGAAATCCTGTTGGGCGCTTTTTATTTCGGGGACAAATCTAGCGCGACTGGTAACGCTGCAAAGCCAATAAAACCTGACGTGTCGCCAGAGGCTTGTCGGCAAGGTGCTCGGACAGGCGCGCGCGCAATGATGCCCTTAACTCAGGCTCGTTGACTGGATCATCAAAATCGGGTTCCTGCTCATCCAATCCATACCCTGTTTCATGCAGCAACATCCATTCGAAACGACGCAAAGATCCCGCAGCCGGCTGACCTGCTGCAAGTCGTTGCAAGGCGATCACATAAGCGTCGAATAATCCGGGATGCGCATCTTCGTGCGGTAAAAGCCGGAAAAGCAACTCGTTCATATACCAGCAAGACATCAACGCAGGTCCGGGCAACGCATGGACTCCGGCGCATTCCGCACGCGTCAGCGTCTTGATTTCACCGCCTCCGGTCCAAGACAAAAGCAAGGGCTGAAACACGGACAACGCCGGCCTTAGGGCGGAGTGAGGACGCTTCGCCCCTTTCGCGACCATGCTGATCCAACCGTGGTCTCTAGAAAATACTTGAACGATCAGTGAAGTTTCCCGCCAGGCTGTCGCATGCAACACATAACCCGGCGCATCCAGAACGCGCAATACGCGTCTACTCATAACCTAAGTCACGCAAACTGCTTTCTTTTTCGGCCCATCCCTTGCGCACTTTGATATAGATCTCGAGATGAACCGGCTTGTCGAGTAGCTTGGCGATATCCTGGCGCGCTTCGGTTGCGATTCGCTTCATGTGCGACCCCCCTACACCCAACAAAATCGGACGATGCGTTTCCCGCTCGACAATGACGCAAGCTGCGATACTGACGCCTTTTTCTGTCTCATCCCACTGTTCGATTACGACAGTCGAACCATATGGCAGCTCATCGCCGACCAAACGGAAAATTTTCTCGCGAATCAATTCAGCGGCAATGAAACGCACCGGGCGATCCGTCAGCGTATCGGCATCAAAGAAAGGTTCATTCTCCGGCAATAGCTTGGCTACTTCGTCGAGCAGCTGATCAAGTTGATGACGCTTGGTCGAACTCACCGGCACAACGGCTGCAAAATCGAACTGCGATGCAATTTGAGCGACAAAAGGATAGAGTTCATCGCGATTCTTAAGCTGATCGATTTTGCTGATCACAAGAATCGTCTTCTTGGGATCATGCAATAAACCAAGCAGCTTAGAATCGCCGGGAGACCACTTGCCCGCCTCGACAACGAAAAGCACGACATCGACGTCGGCTAGTGTTTGAGTCACGACACGGTTCATCATCTTGTTCATGGCACCGCCATGACGCGTCTGAAAACCAGGCGTATCGACGAATACGAACTGCTCACGATCCCGAGTCAGCACCCCCTGGATGCGATGACGAGTCGTTTGAGCCTTGCGCGAAACAATTGAAATTTTGGTTCCGATCAAGGCGTTGGTCAGTGTGGACTTTCCGACGTTCGGTCGGCCGACTACGGCAATAAAGCCGCAGCGATGAGCGATTTCCGTCATTTAAGCTCCTGAGCAACCGCAACCGGCAGCGTTAACTGAGCCGTTTTACGTGCCCGGGCCGAACGTTTTTTTACAGGTGCGGGGCTCGCCGCCTCTGCGCCCTCAAGCGCGAGTTTTGCGGCGGACTGTTCTGCCGCCCGACGGCTGGATCCGGCCGCAACGATTTTGATGTCCAGCACGGGGATCGAACACTCGACCTCGAACTGTTGACTGTGAGCCGCTCCGTGAGTGGCCACCACGCTATAAATGGGTAACGCCAACTTGCGACTTTGTAAAAACTCTTGCAGTAATGTTTTCGCGTCTTTACCAAGCGTTAAAGGATCCACGCTGGCAAGGATGGGGACATACAAACGCTCGATCAAAACCTGGGCAGCAACAAAGCCACCATCAAGATAAACAGCCGCCAGGATCGCCTCAAACGTATCGGCCAAGATCGAGGGCCGACGAAATCCGCCACTTTTCAGTTCGCCTTCCCCTAGCCGAAGAAAACGCGACAAATCCAGTTTCTGGGCGATTTCCGCCAAAGACGCCTGTTTAACGAGATTGGCGCGCACTCGCGACAAATCACCCTCGTCCAACGTTCCATAGTGATTGAACAACAATGCGGCAACGGCCATGTTCAGAACAGAGTCACCCAGAAACTCGAGTCGTTCATTATGACGCGCACCATGGCTGCGGTGGGTCAAAGCCTGTTCTAACAGAGCAGGCTTTGTGAATTTATATTCAAGCGAAGTCTCAAGTGCAGCAAGTGACATTAAAAGTTTTAAATGACCAATTTAGTGAAAACGACCAATGCGTCCCAGATTGCCGAAATTCATCCAGATAAAAAATGCGCGACCGACAATGTTCGCCTCAGGGACAAAACCCCAGAATCGACTGTCCAAACTGTTATCGCGATTGTCACCCATCATAAAGTAAACGCCCTCAGGCACTGTACAACGAATGCCATTACTAAGGTATTCGCACTTTTCACGATACGGGAAATTTGAAATTGGTCTTAAATCCTGATAACTACGCTCTTCGACGAGTATTTTGTGCTCAACTTCGCCTAGCTGCTCGATAAATTGAGGAATAAAGTGTGCCGTATAAGCCACACCGTCCTGCTCGAGATAATCGCCATCCTTGATGCGAGGGACTGGTTTACCGTTAATCAGCAGTTTTTTATCGAGATAGGCGATTTCATCTCCAGGCAATCCCACAACTCGCTTGATGTAATCCACCGAAGGATCGACCGGATAACGGAACACCATCACATCTCCCCGCTGCGGTGATCCTACCTTGATGATTTTCGCATCCAGAACAGGTAGACGTATTCCATAAGTGAATTTGTTCACCAGGATGAGATCACCGGACTGTAGTGTCGGAAGCATCGAACCCGAAGGAATTCGAAAAGGCTCAACGATGAAGGAGCGCAACACAAACACGAAAAGTATGACAGGAAAAAAACTGACACCGTATTCGACCCACCATGGAATATGGCCTATTTCAGCGCGAATTTGATCCTCGCGAGCCTGTACCTCGGTTGCCGGCAAGCCTGCCCACGAGGGTCGAGCCAGATCAAGTGCTTGATTCACTCTGGCACGACGTGCGCGACTCAGCCAGAAACGATCCATCGTCCAGATGATCCCGGTCGTGACCAGCAGTACAAATAGAATCAGGGCGAAATTCCAGCTCATCGACTCAACCTCATATTCCTGACATTCGAATTAATTATCGACCTGCAAGATAGCCAGGAAAGCCTCTTGAGGAATTTCGACACTGCCAACCTGCTTCATGCGTTTTTTACCGGCCTTTTGCTTTTCAAGCAGTTTCTTCTTGCGGGTGATGTCACCGCCATAACACTTGGCCAGAACGTTCTTGCGCAATGCCTTGACGTTTTCGCGTGCAATGATCTCGGCGCCGATTGCAGCCTGTATGGCAACGTCATACATCTGGCGTGGGATCAATTCACGCATTTTGGACACGACTTCACGCGCGCGATACCTCGCGTTCGATCGGTGACAAATCGATGACAAGGCATCCACTTTGTCGGAATTAATCAGCAAGTCCACCTTCACCACATCGGCCGCACAATACTCTTTAAACTCGTAATCCATTGACGCATATCCTCGCGAAACGGATTTGAGCTTGTCGAAAAAGTCGAGCACGATTTCGGCCAACGGGATTTCATAATGCAGATGCACCTGACGGCCGTGATACGTCATGTCGATCTGGACGCCGCGCTTGTTATTGCAAAGCGTCATCACTGGTCCGACATATTCCTGGGGCATGAACAACGTCACCGTCACGATCGGTTCGCGGATTTCGATGTATTGCCCCACATCAGGCATGCGCGAAGGGCTTTCGATATGGATCACCGAGTTGTCGCGAAGCACGACTTCGTACACCACGGATGGTGCAGTCGTGATGATATCCATGTCGAATTCGCGCTCAAGTCGTTCCTGCACAATTTCCATGTGCAACAAGCCCAGGAAACCGCAGCGGAAACCAAAACCTAAAGCCTGCGACACCTCGGGTTCGAACATCAAGGCCGCATCATTGAGCTTGAGCTTTTCGAGCGAATCCCGAAGTTGGTCGTATTCGCTGCTCTCAACAGGGTACAGCCCGGCAAACACTTGTGGCTTGACCTCTTTGAAACCCGGCAAAGGTTCGGCGGCCGGCTTGCCGGCCAGCGTAATCGTGTCACCGACCTTAGCGTCTTTCAACTCTTTGATGCCGGCCGTGATAAAGCCGACCTCACCTGCGGACAGCAATGGTCGCTGAAGCGACTTGGGCGTAAACACACCAACTTGCTCGCACAGGTGCACGGCGCCCGTTGCCATGAACGAAATCTTGTCCTTTGGACGCAACACGCCATTCACAATGCGCAAGAGCATCACAACGCCGACGTAATTGTCGAACCACGAATCAATAATCAACGCCTGTAGAGGAGCCTCGGGATCTCCCTTGGGGGGAGGAATCCGGGCCACAACGGCCTCAAGAATCTCATCGATGCCCATGCCTGTTTTAGCACTGGCCATAATCGCATCGGTCGCATCGATCCCGATCACATCTTCGATCTCGGCACGCGCGCTGTCGGGATCTGCCTGGGGCAAATCCATTTTGTTGAGAATCGGAAGGACCTCTACGCCAAGCTCGATCGCCGTATAGCAGTTGGCGACAGTCTGCGCCTCGACGCCTTGGGAGGCGTCCACAACAAGCAAGGCCCCCTCGCAAGCCGAGAGCGATCGACTGACCTCGTAGGAGAAGTCGACGTGCCCGGGTGTATCAATCAGATTCAAGTTATAGATCTGACCGTTGGCAGCCTTGTACTCAAGCGCAGCAGTCTGGGCCTTGATGGTGATGCCACGCTCGCGCTCGATATCCATTGAGTCGAGAACCTGAGCGGACATTTCACGGGCGGCCAGACCACCACAACGCTGAATCAGGCGGTCAGCCAGCGTCGATTTGCCGTGATCAATATGGGCGATGATGGAGAAGTTGCGGATATGCTGCATAGAGCCTAATCAGTTAGCCATTAAGCAAAAAGGGACGCATCGCGCCCCCTTTTGCGGCAAACCGCTATTCTAGCCGTTCTTGCCTTACTTGGCAGGCTGAACGGTGACCCAGCGGGTTTGCTCACCGCTTCGAACCATCAACGGAACCGGTTTAGCCTTATCCAGTCCTGAGATTAACTTAGCAAACTGATCCGGACTAGTAATATCCGTATCACCCGCAGCCAAGATAATGTCACCCTGTGAAATGCCGGAACTACTGGCCGGGGCTTCAACGGAGGTGACCTTGACCCCGCCTTTGATTCTCAGCTTGGATTGAGTTTCAGCATCGACCGCCACCACACCCAAACCTAGTACTTTTGTCGAGAATTCAGCAGCTTTCGCCTCCTCCTTGGCTGCAACTTTGGGATCAGCCTTCAGTTCTCCCACGTTGACAGTCAACTTGACCAGCTTGCCCTTGCGCCAAACTTCGATCGGTGCAGCCGTTCCGGGCTTCACCTCTCCGACGAGACGGGGCAAATCGGACCACTTAACAATTGGCTTACCTGCGAAAGAAGTGATCACATCCCCGGGTTGAATACCGGCTTTGTCTGCTGGAGCGTCCGGCTCGACACCACTGACCATCGCACCTTCAGCCTTAGGCAACCCAAGCGCCTGAGCCACATCCTTGTTGAGCTCACCGATCTGCACACCGATGCGGCCACGCGTGACCTTACCCGTTGCGCGCAACTGCTCGACAATGCCCATGGCCTCGTTAATCGGTATCGCAAGCGATATACCCATGAAACCACCGCTGCGCGAAACAATCTGGGCATTGATGCCAACAACTTCACCGTTCATGTTCAGCAACGGACCACCCGAGTTGCCGGGATTGACTGCAACGTCTGTCTGAATGAAGGGAAGATAATCCCCCGTGTCGCGTCCGATCGCACTCACGATGCCGGAAGTCACTGTCGACTCCAGACCAAAGGGCGAGCCGATTGCCATCACCCATTGACCCTTTTTAAGCAGTTTAGCGTTGCCGATCGGTAAGGTTGCCATGCCTTTGGCATCAATTTTGAGCAATGCCACATCGGTACGCTCATCGCTACCAATCACCTTGGCTTTAAATTCCTTGCCATTGGTCAGTGTCACGAAAATATCCGTCGCATCGGCAACGACGTGATGATTCGTCAACAAATAGCCATCCTCGGAAATAAAGAAACCCGAGCCGACTCCACGAGGAACCGAACGCTCTTCCGGATCTGCACGACGGCCTCTCTGTCCTGGCTGCGGACTCTGTTTACCACCGGGCGGTTGAAAATCAGGACCGAAAAAATAGCGGAACATTTCGGACGGGTCCTGTCCTGCATTACCTCGCACCGCGACCTTGGCGGTCGTGCGGATATTGACCACGGCCGGTTCGGCCTTCTCGACAATCGCGGTGAAGTCCGGCAAGCCGGAAACTTGAGCATGCGCCTGATAGCTTTGCAAGCCACCGGCAATCAACGCTAGAGACATCATGAAACCCAACATAGCGCGACGAAAGCGATATGCAGGCTGATACACATAAGACTGATACATATCTTGCATCATTAACTCCGTTTGAAACGCGTTCTAGGCTGACTATTTTTTTGAATCCGCCGCGGACACGTATTGAATCGACTGCGCCAACTGCTCCAGGGTCGCGGCCGGCACCTCACCCAGAACAGTCAACCAGAAATTTGCGACTTTCAACCCATAGATGTTCACAGAACCCATCTGCGCTGCACCTTGTGGTTTGTATTCAGACCGCTCATTTGAATAAGGTTCAATAAATATTGAAATTGTGGCGAGGCCGTCGGACAAGACCATTTGTTGAACTTGTCTGTTTTCGGAAAACTCACGCAGGACTTGCGCACTGACTTCATAGCCGGGAGGTGGTACCACGCGCCAGCCCTGTGCTTTCAAATCAACATCTTTCTGAGGCACATCGACTTGCGACCATCCTTCGGTTGGCCAACTGGGTTCGAGCATGCTTGGAGAAATATCCTGGCCGATACTGACTTGAGTGAAAGCAACCTGCTCGATGACTACACCGTGATGATTGACTGTCTGTGCTTTAAGCAACAACTGTGTTTGCGTATCCACGCAAAGTCTGTAGCTATAGCGATGCGCATCCTTGGCCACGACATCCACAAGTTCACATGGCCTGCCGGCGACACGCAGAACTTGTGACAAAGTGCGCACGCTGTAATTCGCGTCCAGCGCCTGTTCGTTTGCAAGCAACAACGCAGGAAAACGATCTGTGCGCTGTCGCTCTCGCATCACAGTTTTATTTTCTGGAATCAGGCTCAATACTTCCTGATTCAAGCGGATATATTCACGAGGCGCACCATTAAGCAGTTCGATTCGTTCCTTTTCATCCTTGCCATCAAACTGATGCACAATCAGGGATGATTCGATCAGTCCACCTTGCTGGTAAGCAAATACGCCCGCGTAGTTCAGCGTATGCGCGGCCCGCTGTATCAGCTTGAGCAAATCCGGATTTTGGGCACAGGCCTGCACGGATACGCCCGACAGCAACGCGCCCAGCACAACACCGATCGCACGCCGCGTTAAACGAATCCGCATCGACATCACCGTGATGCCCCGAACGACACTTGTCTGACGGCAGATGGTCCGGACATCGAGCGGTGCGCGGATACATAATCACGCACGGCTGGCATATCCGCATTAGACGCCATCACATTAGCCGAAGGCGCATTCGCCATTTGTGACGGGACGTTACCCATCTCGGGCACAATCAGTGGACGCGCAACCCAGATGACTGAGGCAACCGCTGCGGCCATAGCCAGTCCCGGCAACCCATAGCGTCTTATCCAGTGCGCCTTGCGCTGCGGCCTGTCCTCGATTTTCGAAACAGGTTTGGGTGCGGCGATGATCGCAGGCTCGGCGGCGACCGCAGCATGCACACGCGCGGCAAGAGTTTCGCCCCGGGTCACAGCGAGCTCAGGCGTTCGCAAGGTATCACCGATCAAGTGATACAACTTCCATTGCTCCAAACCGTGTTCTGTAGAGAGTACTTCCGATGCGAGATCAACCTCGTCCCCATCCATCCATGCGGAAATGGTGATCGACACCTCATCCCGGTTGAGC
Organism: Sheuella amnicola; assembly: GCF_010499255.1. Lineage (GTDB taxonomy): Bacteria > Pseudomonadota > Gammaproteobacteria > Burkholderiales > Burkholderiaceae_B > Zwartia > Zwartia amnicola. The sequence continues at coordinate 267,071 of NZ_JAAGRN010000004.1, read as the reverse complement.
TCCGGACTTGCGACATGTTGTTTTGACTGTTGCATATTAAAAGTTCCTTACCAGCGCTTGTCGCCCGTATTGCCCAGCATCGGACGCAATCGGGTCGCTATAGCTTCCCGAGCCCTGAATATTCTCGAACGGACCGTTCCGATCGGACAATTCATGCTCTGGGCAATATCTTCGTAGCTCATTCCGTCAATCTCACGCATCACAATCGCGTTGCGCAACTCCTCGGGCAAGTCTTCAATCGCCTTGTTCACTGTCTGGGCGATTTGCCGACTGGCTAGCTCGGATTCGGGTGTGCTACTGTCGGTTAGGTTATCGGTTTCGTCAAAAGTTTCACCATCTTCGTTCTCGTGAACCAAAGAATTCGATGGCCGGCGTTTGTTGACCGCGAGCCAGTTGCGTGCCGTATTGATTGCTATTCGATATAGCCAGGTATAAAAAGCACTTTCCCCCCTGAATTGGGGCAAAGCCCGGTAGGCCTTGATGAAAGCCTCCTGCGCAACATCCTCGATTTCGGCGGGGTCGCGAATCATGCGCGACAGTAGTCGCATGATTTTGCGCTGGTATTTCAACACCAGCAGATCAAATGCTTGCCGGTCGCCTCGCTGCACACGGGCAACCAACTCGGCATCAACGTCGCGTTCGCTCACTCGGACTCCAGACACTGTTCTTTTTGTAACTGCTGCACCTGCCAATTCACCATGACGCAAAGTCGACGGTACACCTCGGGCGGCAACTCACAGCGCCACACCATGATTCTGACACTCTTGCTCTCTTTTTGGGGGCCATTTCCGATTTTTAAAGTCATGCTCAACCCAAAAAAGTGGTGCCAGAAATGGATAGGGTAAACACACAGGCCTGTCGAATCGGCCATTTTTTTCAATACCCAGCTCCGGGCGGGATTCGCAAGCAGGATACGACCATGCGAGATCGCCAACATCTGACGCTGCTGTATGCGGCAAACCACCAAAGGAAACATGCTAACCGGTATGGCTAGCCATAGGGAAAACTCGAGAAAAGCGGCAGCGACCAAGCATGACATGCAAGCCATGCCCGCCGCTAACCACTCAAGCATCGCTGCCCACTCTGGGCGGGACAGCGAAATTTGCAAAGTCAGATGACTCAGAGCTTGCGTACAGCCATCGAACCGTTTGTTCCGCCAAAACCAAAAGAGTTGGACAGAGCGACATCAATCTTCATCTCTCGTGCGGCATTTGCACAATAATCCAGATCACACTCTGGATCTTGATTGAAAATATTGATGGTCGGAGGCGAAATCTGGTGATGTACGGCCAGTGTCGTAAATACGGCCTCGATTCCACCGGCTGCTCCGAGCAAATGCCCAGTCATCGATTTTGTCGAGTTAACGACTAGCTTCTTGGCATGCTCGCCAAAAGCAAGCTTCAGCGCTTCGGTCTCGTTACGGTCACCCAATGGCGTGGAAGTGCCATGTGCATTCACGTAATCAACCTCGCTCGCATTGATGCCGCCATTGCGCAGGGCGTTGACGATACCGCGACGCGGGCCGTCACGATCAGGCGCCGTAATGTGATGGGCATCCGAGCTCATGCCATAGCCGGCAAATTCGCCATATATGCGCGCACCGCGTTTTTTAGCATGTTCATACTCTTCGAGCACGAGTACGCCTGCTCCCTCACCCAAAACGAAACCATCGCGATCGCGATCCCAGGGGCGTGAAGCCGTTGTCGGATCATCATTGCGTTGGGATAAAGCGCGCATCGCAGCGAAACCGCCAATGCCCAAAGGCGAAACCGTCGACTCCGCGCCGCCGGCCACCATGACGTCCGCGTCACCGTATTCGATTAGACGCGCGGCATCCCCGATTGAGTGCAGGCCGGTTGTACATGCCGATACCACTGCATATGAAGGCCCTTTGAGACCCAGCATGATCGAAAGCTGCCCGGAAATCAGGTTGATCAGGGAAGCGGGAACGAAAAATGGCGAAATACGACGCGGACCGCGCTCGAGATACTCGGTCTGGGTTTCTTCGATACGTTGCAAACCACCGATTCCCGATCCGACAATCACGCCGACTCGCTCGGCATTCGCTTCGGTAATCTCGAGGCCCGCATCCTTCCAGGCCTGAATGCCGGCGGCGATGCCGTAATGGATGAACGTATCCATCGTACGCGCTTCTTTTGCAGGAATCAGTTGGGTGATATCAAAGCCCTTGACCTCACCTGCGATGTGCGCGTTAAACGCGCTCGGGTCGAAACGTGTAATCCGTCCGATGCCGGATCGACCATTAACGATATTGTCCCAGGCTGTCGCAATATCGTTCCCGACGGGGCTGACAATACCCAGGCCTGTAATGACGACACGTCGTTTCACGCGTCACTCCTTATGTGAAATAAAAGGCGGCAGAGGCAACAATCTACTGACGCAAAATGGCATGATGCCTGCGTAGCAAGAATTGCTCACCCCAACCGCCTGACAGCAAAAGGCGGAGAACCGCCCAACGCCGCATGCCGATTATTACTTGGAATGCGAAGTGATGTAGTCCACTGCCTGCTGAACGGTTGTGATCTTCTCAGCTTCTTCGTCAGGAATTTCGGTTTCGAACTCGTCTTCGAGAGCCATGACCAGCTCAACCATGTCAAGTGAGTCGGCGCCCAGGTCATCAAGGAAGGAAGATGCGTTTTTGATCTCGGCTTCGTTAACGCCAAGTTGTTCAGCGACGATCTTCTTGACGCGCTGTTCGATGCTTTCCATGCAAATCTCCAAAGGGAAAAAGTCCGGCGAATTATAGCTAACCGGTAAAAAAAAACCTATTACAACCTATTGCATATACATGCCGCCATTCACATGGAGGGTAGTACCTGTGATATAGGATGCATTGGGTGAAGCTAAAAATGCGACTGCGTGGGCGATATCCGCACCCGATCCCAGTCTGCCAAGCGGAATTTGACTTAATAATGCCGAGGTCTGGGTCTCATCGAGCGAACTGGTCATATCGGTTTCGATAAAGCCCGGCGCGACGCAATTGACTGTCACGCCCCGACTACCCAACTCACGGGCCAAAGCGCGTGACATCCCGGCCACGCCTGCTTTTGCAGCCGCGTAGTTCGCTTGCCCTGCATTACCGCTTGAGCCAATGACGGAAGTCACATTAATGATGCGTCCCCATCGTGCCTTCATCATGCCGCGCATGACTGCGCGGGATAAACGAAAAACCGCTGTCAAATTTGTTTGCAGCACGACATCCCAATCCTCATCTTTCATGCGCATTGCCAGATTATCGCGCGTAATGCCTGCATTATTGACGAGAATGTGAGGACCACCCGCCTCTTTGCCTAGCGCATCAATAAGCGCATCACATGCAGGGACGTCCGTGACATTCAAGACTACACCGCGTCCACCAAAGGGGGCCAGCATCGTCGTGACGGCCTGAGCGCCGGACTCGGTGGTCGCAGTACCGACTACCGTTGCCCCTTTTGCGGCCAATTCGAGCGCGATCGCGCGCCCAATTCCGCGTGAAGCACCCGTCACCAAAGCCATTTTATCTTTCAAATCCATGATTATTCCTTAGGCAGCCTGGGCCAACACTTCGATTGCCGCCTGCATCGAGACAGGATCCGTCACGGATAGAGCAATGAGATCGGGCTCGATCCGCTTGACCATACCGGACAATACCTTGCCCGGACCACATTCAACAACATGGGTGATACCCTGTGCTTTCATTGACTGAATGATTTCAACCCAACGTACGGGATGCCAAGCCTGGCGGACAAGTGCATCGCAAATTTTGGCGGGATCCTGTTCGATCGCAACATCGACGTTATTGATCACGGCAACGGATGGCGACTGAACGGTTACTTTCGCCAGGGCGCCGGACAACACATCGGCGGCGGGCTTCAACAAGCTGGAATGAAAAGGAGCAGAAACAGGCAATAACAGTGCGCGTTTAGCACCCAGAGATTTTGCCGCGGCCATGGCACGCTCGACTGCCGCCACATGACCGGCAATGACCACCTGGGCAGGTGCATTAAAGTTCACCGCCTCGACCACTTCACCTTGCGCACCCTGTTTACACGCCTCGCGTACGGCATCATCATCCAGCCCAAGCACGGCAGCCATCGCGCCCGTACCAACAGGCACAGCCGCCTGCATGGCATCGGCTCGGATACGCACCAACCGAACGGCATCCGCCAAAGAGAGGGATTTCGCAGCAGTCAAGGCGGCATACTCGCCCAGGCTGTGGCCAGCCATCATTGATGCCACCGGACCACCGGCTGCGCACCAGGCCTCATACATGGCAACACCGGCAGTCAGCATTGCAGGCTGGGTATTCGTTGTCAGGTTCAACTGTTCGGCAGGGCCTTGAGCCATCAGCGCTCCGAGATCTTCGCCTAACGCTGCGCTTGCCTGATCGATAACCTGCATAGCTGCAGGGTGAGCTAACCACGCATCCATCATACCTACGGATTGCGAACCCTGCCCCGGAAAAACAAATGCGAATTTCATTTTCTTATGGTCTCAGTCTTGATTACATTCTAGCTAACACGGAACCCCAGGTGAAACCACCTCCTACGCCCTGCATCAAAATCAATTGACCGGGCTGAATTCTTCCATCGCGTCGCGCGGTGTCCAGCGCCAGCGGGACGCTCGCAGCTGAAGTATTAGCATGCCGATCCACTGTCACAACTACTTTTTCGAGTGGAACATCCAATTTGCGCGCAAGGAAAGTAAGGATGCGCAAATTGGCTTGATGTGGAATCAACCAATCTACATCAGCGAGTGTCAGTCCCGCCTCTTTGGTGACCGAGCGTGCCGAACGATCCAGCACAGTGACCGCCTGCTTGAATACCGCCTGGCCATCCATACGCAAAAAGGGATCACCGGTCACTTGACCATAGGCAACGTTGCCGGCTGCAGCCAGAATATTCATCTGACTACCATCCGCATGCAACTGTGCGGCAAGAATTCCGGGCGAATCACTAGCGCGCAGCACAACTGCACCTGCACCATCACCAAATAACACACATGTGCCGCGATCATTCCAATCGAGAATACTCGAAAAGACCTCTGCGCCGATCACGACTGCACAACGGGCACGCCCGGCGCGAATGAAACTGTCTGCTGTTGTAAGCGCATAGACAAAACCGCTACAGACCGCCTGGACATCAAAAGCGGCTGCGCCCTTGTTGCCCAGATTGGCCTGAACAAGGCAGGCTGTGCTTGGGAATACAAAATCGGGCGTGGATGTGGCAACAATAATCAAGTCGACTTCACTTGCATCAACTTGCGCGTCCGCCAATGCAAGTCGCGCGGCATCGGTTGCCAATGCGCTGGTCTTGACGCCACGATCAGCAATGTAGCGTTGACGAATACCTGTACGCTCGACAATCCAGTCATCGGAAGTTTCAATCTGACGGGTTGCAAGCTCAGCCGCCAAATCATGATTGCTCACCAACCTTGGCGGCAAGGCACTACCAGTTCCGACAATACGTGAAAATGGCATGCATGCACTCATGCAGGATCTCCGGATCGATCTGTTTCGAAGCTTTGAGGCATGTGCGTCATGTCGGCAATTGCCCTGGTGGTGCGCGAAAGCAGACCACTTTGCACTGCATCGTAAGCGCGCTGCAGTGCAAACCCAAACGCATATGCGTCAGCGGAACCATGACTTTTGATGACGACACCTCGCAAGCCAAGCAGTGCCGCACCGTTATAGCGACGACTATCGACGCGTTTACGGAAATGCTTAAGCACGGGCATGGCGCAAAGCCCCATCAGCTTCGTAAAAATATTTCTGTTGAATTCTTCGCGAATCATTCCCGCCAGCATACGTGACAGGCCTTCAGCGGTTTTAAGTGCGACATTACCGACAAAACCATCACACACAACAACATCCACAGTACCTTTAAAGATATCGTCTCCCTCGACATTGCCATAAAAGTCCAAGGGACTCTCGCGCAAGAGTTCAGCCGTACGCTTGACGATCTCGTTGCCCTTTATGACTTCTTCGCCGATGTTGAGCAAGCCGACAGTCGGCTCCCTGTCGGGCAATCCAATTTTAGCCAGCGCCACACCCATAATGGCAAACTGAAGCAGATGCTCCGGCGTGCAATCGACATTCGCCCCAAGATCCAGCATCGTTGTCGAACGACCCGTATGATTGGGCAAGGCCGTCGCGATTGCCGGACGATCAATTCCATTGAGTGTTTTAAGGATGTAGCGCGAAATCGCCATCCAGGCACCGGTGTTGCCTGCGGACACGCAGGCATCCGCCGAGCCATCCTTGACGGCTTGGGCCGCCAGACGCATGGAGGAATCTTTTTTACGGCGCAATGCCACCTCAACAGGGTCATCCATCTGAACGACTTCGGAGGCGGCAATCAAGCTGTAGCGATCAGGGGTAACGCCCGGATACTTCTTGCCAACGGTGGCAACTGCATCTGCAAGTGCATCGGGCAATCCGACCAACAACAGATGCGTATCCGGAAAACGCTGGGCAAAATCGAAGGCGGCAGGAACGGTCACCGGAACTCCGGCATCACCGCCCATGCAGTCGATTGCGATACGAATGACGGAAGTCACGTGATGATGCAACGCAGCGCGTTTAGACGCAAAGACCCGTCAGCCGCGATTTACTCGTCAGCCTTGGTCTTGAGGACCTTGCGACCACGATAAAAGCCGGTTGGGCTGATATGGTGGCGGATATGCTGTTCGCCTGTTGTAGGCTCAACTGCGGTCGCAGGATTGGTCAAGAAATCGTGCGAACGGTGCATACCGCGCTTTGACGGGGACTTTTTGTTTTGCTGAACAGCCATGACAACTCCTGTAGATTGGCGACATTGTATACGCCAACCATCTTCTTCGTAATAACTCGGTTAACTCTTGTTTTTGAGCTGATCCAACACCGCGAACGGGGATGGACGCTTTTCTTCAACCTCGCCGGGAGGATCTCCTCCCGATTTGGTCATGTCCACGCATACTTCATGGCGCGGGACATAAGGCACTTCCAAAATCAATTCATCTTCAATCAAATCAAGCAAATCAAATTTGCGCGATCCGACAATCTGCTCAGGCGCATCGTCATCATCCTCATTGAGCGACTCATCGATATCCGACTCGCGCCGCACAAGTTCGAAAACCGTATGACGATCAATCACATGCACCATGTCATCCAGACAACGCTGACAATCGAGTAGCAATTGCGCCTGGACATGCAGCAGCAACTGGGACTTACCGGCCGAACTCACCCTGCCGGTGACCGTGTATTTCACCAAACCCGGCATAGACGGTGCTCCGGGCAAATCCACCAACTCAGACACCGGTTGCTCACGCAAACCATCAAGCAGTCTCTGGAAACGATGGATACCGATCACACCTGTCTGGGACTGACCGCGACGTGCGAACTCGAAAGCATCAATGTAGCCCGGCAACCCTAACACACACTGATTCTGCATTATGTTCTGCACTTCCATAAAAGCAGCAAAGCAAGAGATAATAGCGCGTTTACCCTCTAATCGTCAATGCCCATCATGTCATCGGACGTTATTGAACTTGTCCTTGCCTCCAGTTCGCCTTACCGTCGGGAACTACTTGAAAGGCTCAGAATCCCTTTCATTTCGGACTCCCCCGACGTGGATGAATCCCCCAATCCGGGAGAAACGCCCGAAAATCTGGCCATCCGCCTGGCGATTCTGAAAGCCCGCACCGTCGCAGCTCGACATCCCGGGCGCATCGTCATCGGGGCGGATCAGGCTGCTTCGCTCATGGATAAACCATTGGGCAAGCCCGGCACCATTCAGGCTGCGCGAGAACAACTCAGAAACCTTTCAGGACAGCGCGTCGTATTTCACAGCGCGATGGCTGTTGTTCAGGGTGCAAAAATACAAAGCATCAATGTGCCCACAGTATGCATTTTTAGAAATTTGTCCGAGCAAGCCATCGAACGCTACATACAAATCGACCAGCCACTTGACACGGCAGGCAGCGCAAAGGCGGAAAGCCTTGGGATCGCACTGATGCAAAGCATGCAAAGCGACGACCCCACCTCGATCATCGGCTTGCCTTTGATCGCACTGACCGGGATGCTGACGCAATGCGGCCTGGACCCCCTTTTGCACGCGAAAGTGACAACACCATGACTTCACCCCAGCCAAAAGCCACCCTTCACCTGATTCCCGTCGGACTAGGAGATGCGCCGATCAACGATTGGTTGCCCTCGGCAGTCCAGTCCGTCGCCGGCGGATTGTCGGTTTACATCGCCGAAAATGCAAAAACAGCGCGCGCGTTTCTCAAACTGATGCAATTGGCGCGCCCGCTTCAGGAAATCACCATCCATGAGCTTGGCCCGCGCGTAGAGAACACGACACTCGAAGAATGGCTACGCCCCCTTAAATCAGGCCAGGATATCGGCCTGGTCTCCGAAGCGGGGTGTCCCGCCGTTGCCGACCCCGGATCGCGCGCGGTCACGATTGCCCACAATTGGGGCATGAACGTCAAGCCGTGGGTTGGACCTTCATCCATCTTGCTTGGCCTGATGGCAAGCGGCCTGGACGGACAACGCTTTGCGTTTCATGGCTATGCGCCCGTTGATGCCACCGAGCGGGCAAAACAACTCAAACTATGGGAAAACAACTCGGCAAAAAACAAGCAAACGCAACTGCTGATCGAAACACCATATCGCAACAACGCCATGTTCGCGGGCCTGCTCGGCAATTTGAAAGGCAATACCAGGCTGTGTGTTGCCCGATCGATCACGACATCCGAAGAATGGATCCGCACGCTCACGGTTGCACAATGGAAAACCCAACCGCCCCCTGCGCTCGACAAGCACCCGACACTATTCCTGTTTTTGGCCCAATGATGATTTTGATTCAACTGAGACGATTTGCATTCTTTTTAATACTCGCGATCCTGGCCGGTTGCGCTTCGCGCGGTCCCTACGAGCTGAATGACTCGATGAAGTCGACCGGCCAAAACAGCCGAGTCGAAATGATCGTGCTCCACTACACCGCCTCGTCCAAGCCAACCGCACTGATGGTGCTGACCAATCGTGATGTCAGCGCCCACTATCTGGTGACGGATGACAATCCGCCGGTAGTCTATCGGCTTGTCGATGAAACCCGTAACGCTTGGCACGCAGGTGAAAGCAGCTGGTACGGACGTACCTATCTTAACCAGCGCTCGATCGGGATCGAGATTGTCCATCCGGGCTGGGAACGAAACAATAGCGGCAATATGGGCGCCCCCTACCCCGCGAATCAAATCAATGCGGTCATCGCTCTGACCAAAGAGATTGCCAAGCGCCATGACATCAGGCCCGAGAATATTGTCGGACATAGTGATGTGGCTCCGTTGCGCAAACAGGATCCGGGCCCGTCGTTTCCATGGAAGCAATTGGCGCAAGCGGGTCTGGGACGTTGGTACGACGAATCCGCGGCGACAAAATACGAAGCGGACTTCAACAAGAAAGGCCTGCCGGATGCAAAATGGTGGCAAGGTCAGCTAAAGCGCGTTGGATACCAGATTACGGAAACAGGGATCATGGACGCGAACACCCGTCATGTCATCGCTGCATTTCAAATGCATTATCGACCTGACGCCGTCACCGGCAAGCCTGACGCTCAAACAGCGGGACGCTTGCTGGCATTGCCAACGACAGGAACCAGCCTGCGATAAATCCGCCACAAAAGCAGAAAAGAGGCCACCGCCGCGTAAATCAACACAGTCGAATAATCGCTTTTGCCGGACTTGTGCCAGTAATAATGCAAAATCGCCAGCAGCGTGATCAGGTAGACCAGGCGGTGCAATGTTTGCCAATGGCGACCCAGCCTGCGCATCCAACCTTTGGTTGATGTCAATCCAAGCAACGTCAATCCCAAAAACGCCAACGCGCCAACCAGAATAAAGGGGCGCTTCAAGATATCCGAGAACATCGCAACGAAATCAAAACCCTGATCCCACCATGCCCAGGTCAGCATATGCAGTGTGCCGTAAAAAAGCGTAAACAACCCGCACATGCGACGCCACCGCAATAGCAATGGCTGTGACAACCATTGCCTCAAAGGAGAGATCGAAAGCGTGACCAACAGGCAAACTAAAGTCCAGGTCCCGGAAGATCGAGTCAGAAACTCGATCGGGTTCGCGGTCAATTGCTGTTCAAAGCCCAGCCAAATCCATCGGAACAAGGGGAACACCCCAAGCAAAAACAACACCGGCTTGGCTCGATCGATGAATTGCGGCGATACGGATTTCATGATGAAGCGTAAACAGGCTGCCCTTAAAAATTCTTGCGCAAATCCATGCCTTGATAAAGCGAGGCGACCTCTTGCCCGTAACCGTTAAACATTAAAGTCTTTCGTTTGGGTGCGAACAGGCTGTCTTCACCAATACGACGCTCTGTTGCCTGACTCCACCGAGGGTGCGAAACCTCGGGGTTCACGTTGGAGTAAAAACCATATTCACTTGGTATGGACTTCATCCAGCTACTTACCGGCTGCTTTTCGACGAAACGAATCTTGACGATCGATTTAGCGGACTTGAAACCATACTTCCAGGGAACAGTCAGTCGGACGGGCGCACCATTTTGGTTTGGCAGAACTTTTCCATACATACCTAACGTCAGCAACGTTAAAGGATGCATGGCTTCATCCAGTCGTAGCCCCTCCGTATAAGGCCAGTCGATGGAAGAGCCGCGCAATCCCGGCATGTTTTCGGGTTGCATGGCTGAAATGAACTCGACGTATTTCGCATTACCGGTCGGCTGCACCTGTTTGAGCAACGCCGATAATGAATATCCAATCCATGGAATAACCATGGACCAACCCTCGACGCAACGCAGCCTGTAAATACGCTCTTCAAGAGGCGCCAGTTTGCGCAAGCCATCCAAATCGAAAGTCATTGGCGAAACAACTTCGCCCTCAATCGTCAATGTCCAGGGTGAAGTGCGTAACTTGTCCGCATAACGTTTCGGATCATCTTTATCCATCCCGAATTCGTAAAAATTATTGTAGGAAGTTGCATCCTTCTCGGATGTTTTTGCTTCCATCAACATATATTGTGCGGAAGGACGCGCCTGCAAGGCTGCAGTTGCCGCAGTGCTGGCCCGAGCGGCAACAGGCCAAGCTTGGGTTGCCGCCCCCAGTGTTGCCGCCCCGGCGGCAATCATCCACTGACGACGACTTTTCCAAACTTCTTCGGGTGTAATTTCAGATGAACGAATGCGAGGATATCGATATGACGACATAAACAACCCCTTGACGCGACAATCTTAGTGCAGACGTTGAGACCAACGGAAAAAATTGATCTCGTATTTAACGCTCAGACCGGCTTGATTCGGTCCATTAACCATGCCCGCAAAGAGGGGATATCGCCAACAATGCCGTGATTGGTGCAATTGCGCAACTCTTCCTCGGGATGGGCGCCGTAAGTGACACCTAATCCATGAACGCCGGCGTTCGATGCCATGTTCAGATCGTGCGACGTATCGCCAACCATCACAACCTCTTGTGGATCAACCATCAGCTCATCCATTAACTCATGCAACATTGCGGGATGAGGTTTACCGAAAGTTTCATCGGCGCAGCGCGTGGCGGCGAACCTGTTGTGCAGCTCGGTCGAAGACAAAGCCCGATTCAAACCGACCCGACTTTTGCCTGTTGCCACTGCAAGCGTTGCACCGGCGGCCCTCAGCTCATCCAGCATTTCGGGCACGCCGTCAAACAGCTTCAATTTGGTGTCGCGCGCAAGGTAATGATAGCGATAGCGCTCCAGAAAGAGAGGCTCCATCGACTTGGTAAGGTCCGGCACGGCACGTCGCAAAGCAGGCTCAAGCGACAAACCGATTACCCAGCTGGCTTCGGCAGGAGTCGGCACCCGCAACTCAAGATCCCGGCATGCTCCTTGAATGGCGGTCACGATGCTATGGGTCGAATCCATTAGCGTGCCGTCCCAGTCGAAGATCACCACGGAATAAGGCTTCATTGCGCGTCCAACTCGTCTAGTAGTTTCTTGCAGGCTTTGGGCAAGGCCGCCTCGAGCACCATAGGTTCTTTTGTCAGTGGATGAAGCATTTCTAGGCGATGTGCGTGCAAAAACATTCTCGAGAAGCCTTTCCGGGCAAAAGCCGCCCTGGTCTGGTCACGGCCATACTTATCGTCTCCCACAATAGGGAAACCACTGGCGGCTAAATGTACACGAATCTGATGCGTTCTACCTGTTCTAAGTTCGGCATCGACCAGGCTATACCCCTTGAAACGTTTGACCAGGGAAATGATCGTATGGGCTGCCTGACCTGCCTCATCGACTTTGACGCGACGCTCTCCCGTCTGGGTCGTCCACTTTGTCAATCCAAAGCGGATATGCTGGCGGTCATTGACCCAGTCACCCTCGATCAGGGCAAAATAATGCTTGCGCCCCTCAGATTTTCTGAACATTTCATGTAGACTAAGTAAAACATTGCGTTTCTTTGCAATCAAAAGTAACCCTGAAGTCTCACGATCTAGCCGATGCGCTAGCTCCAGAAACCGAGCCTGCGGCCGGGAGGCACGCAACGCCTCGATCACCCCGAAAGATACTCCGCTACCGCCATGCACCGCCACACCGGCAGGCTTATCAATGACCAGAAGCCCTTCGTCCTCGTAAACGATGGGGAATTCGCCGGGGGGAACCGCCCTTTTTGCTCCCGGATCCGGCAATCTCATCGGCGGGACTCGGACAATATCCCCTGTGCTCAGCCTATCGTCCGGAGAGACGCGCCCTTTGTTCACCCGAACCTCGCCGCCCCGTACAGCTTTATAAATATGGCTTTTGGGCACGCCCTTGCAGACACGCATCAGGAAATTATCCAGGCGTTGTCCGTCTTGCTCTTCGGTGACCTCGATCATCCGGACCGCGGGAGATTGCACCGGGGTAGGAGATGGGGTCGATAATGGTCTGGAAATTGAGGATTCTTTGCGCATGGCCAAAAGCGGCTTATAATCCGCGAAGCCTGTAAGGGATCGGATAGCCCTCCGGCGTCGAGATGCATTTGTTGTCGCGTCTCCGTCTGGATCGCGGACTCGTATTGTACCCGCTTGCTCTCCTCCCCTACCGGTTGACTGGTCGCTGGTTGGACCGGAACGCTCTACGAGCGCGTTGTTGCGATGTACCTAGCTCTTGAACCGCGCCTTTTCGCGATGATTCATGCGGCTTTTACATTTCGCCCGCGCTTGAAATGTGTCCGGGCAAACCGCGGCGATACTGAAACAAAAGCAAGAAAAAGTCGTTAATTCCTGCACCAGGCGCTTGAATAAGATTCGCCTGATGTTCTTAATCAGCATTTTTTTCTGTCAACCACAACTGTGACTCTGACTTTGTCCTTCCTGCTGAATGAACCCCGCGTGCTTATGCGCGCTGTGCCGGCCTAAGACCTTCCGCCGCGCGCGATGCGTGCGACGCCCTCTTGTTCGTTTCCGTTTTCGCAGCCAGCTCACCCAAGGCTGCGCGCCGATCTTTCGGCGTGCCATCAAACGGAGAACCATCTCATGAAGCGTATGTTGTTTAACGCCACGCACCAGGAAGAACTGCGCGTGGCAATCGTGGACGGTCAGAAACTGATCGATCTGGATATCGAAACCGCCGGACGCGAACAGCGCAAAGGCAATATTTATAAGGGCGTCATCACCCGTATTGAACCAGGCCTTGAAGCCTGTTTCGTCAACTACGGCGAGGAGCGTCACGGCTTTCTGCCTTTCAAGGAAATCGCCCGCACTTACTTCAAGGAAGGCGTGGATGTTCGCAGCGCCCGAATTCAGGACGCACTGCGCGAAGGCCAGGAACTGATCGTACAGGTTGAGAAAGAAGAGCGCGGCAATAAGGGCGCAGCCCTGACCACATTCGTTTCACTGGCCGGCCGGTATCTGGTACTGATGCCGAACAACCCTCGCGGCGGCGGCGTGTCGCGCCGCGTCGAAGGCGAAGACCGTCAGGAATTGCGCGAAACGATGGATCAGCTCAACATCCCCCAAGGGATGAGCATTATCGCCCGCACCGCAGGTATCGGTCGAACGGTCGAAGAACTGCAATGGGACCTGTCTTATCTGATGCAACTCTGGACCGCCATCGATGGCGCAGCCAAGGATAATTCCGCCCCAATCCTCATTTATCTCGAATCCAGTCTCGTCATTCGGGCCATCCGTGATTATTTCTCGCCTGAAATAGGCGAAATCCTGATTGATACCGACGATATCGCCGATCAAGCCACCGCGTTCATGAGCGTGGTCATGCCGGACAACGTGTCGAGGGTCAAACGCTATCGCGACGATGTGCCGCTGTTTTCCCGATTCCAGATCGAACATCAGATTGAAACCGCTTATTCACGTACGGTTGAACTGCCCTCGGGCGGCTCGGTTGTGATCGATCACACCGAAGCCTTAGTTGCAGTCGATGTGAACTCCGCCCGCGCAACTCGCGGTGCAGACATCGAAGAAACAGCGCTTCGCACCAACCAGGAAGCCGCCGATGAAGTGGCTCGCCAATTGCGACTGCGCGATCTGGGTGGTCTGATCGTGATCGACTTCATCGACATGGAAGACGCTAAAAATCAGCGCGCGGTGGAAAATCGCCTGCGCGACGCGTTGCACTTCGATCGCGCTCGTGTTCAGATGGGCAAGATTTCCCGCTTTGGCCTGATGGAACTTTCGCGTCAGCGACTGCGCCCGGCATTGAACGAAGGCTCGCATATTACCTGCCCTCGCTGTAATGGAACCGGCGTCATTCGCGATGCCGAATCCAGTGCGCTTCAGGTTCTGCGCTTGCTGCAGGAAGAGGCCATGAAAGAGAACACGGCAGCGGTTCACGCGCAGGTGCCGGTTGATGTCGCCACCTTCCTGCTGAACGAAAAACGTTCGGACATCACGAAGATCGAAACTCGCCTGAAGGTCAATCTGATCCTGATCCCGAACCGCCACCTCGAGACACCGCATCATCACATCGAGCGCCTGCGCCACGACGACCCTCGCCTTGAGGATTTGAAAACTAGCTTCGAACTCGTGGATGCACCCTCGACCGATATGAGCTGGGCGCCCAAAGAGCAGGAAGTGAAGGCTAAACCCGAAGCATTGGTCAAGAGCATTACTCCGGCCCAGCCTGCGCCCGTTTCCTCCACACCTGCCGCCAAAAACGGCGATGACACTCAACAAGCATCCAAACCCGGTTTGTTCAAGCGTCTGCTAGGCTGGCTTGGCGGCGGAGCAAGCCCTGAGGTCAAGGAAGAAGAACCCATGAAACCCGAAGGTCGCGATCGCAATCGTCACAGCCAAGGTGATCGCAATCGTCACACAGGGCGAGGCCAGGGCCGCAACCGCCGCAATGACAATCGTGGCGACAACCGAAGCGACAATCGCAATGGTTACGCAGAGAGCAACGTAGACCAGGACAATCGTCGCAACACTCGCACGTCTAAAGACGAAGAGCGTCAAGCGCAGAATCGCACTGATCTTGCCAACGATCAACAGGGCGATGACAACAATCAGCGTGGTCGCAACCGTCGCGGACGCGGGCGCAATCGTCGCGATGATGGCATTGAAAACAAGGTCGAACTGAATGAAGGCACCCAGGTCCAGGCAAGCGAATCAGCTGCGCAAGCCACACCGGAGCGCCAGGAGCGTCAGGAGCGTCGCCCGGCAGTTTCACGTCCTGAATCAGTGACGGAAGAGCCAACAACGCTACTCAACGGTCCAGATCAATCCGGCCATCCGGAAGAGGAAGATCAGGGCGATCCCGAGCGTAAGCGTCGTCGTCGCCGCAGTCGCCGCGGTCGTCGCGGGTCCGAAGATGGCTCGACATCAGATGCTCAGGATCAGCAACAGGACAACTTAGAACCGATTAGCCATGCACAATTCGCGCCCATTGAAACGGCTGCACCTGTAGCACCTGTAGCACCTGTAGCACCTGTAGCACCTGTAGCACCTGCTGCATATGCCGCGCCTGTGACAACGGCTGCACCGGTAGCGGTGACTGCACCTGTTGCAACTGAAGCTCCGGTTGTCACTGCTCCCGCCTCGAACGAACCTGCTCCAGTCACGCCTGTTGCGATCGCTCCCGCTGTAGTCGTTGCGCCTACGCCGGTTGTCTCCGTTCAGACCACACCTGCAGCAACCGTGGCCGAACCCGCAACTATAGTTGCTGTTGCTACTACCAGTGCGGTTGTGCCTGCAGTGACGGCTCCTGTTGCCCCCGTTGCGACAGCGAAAGCGCCTCTCGATACGACAGCATTGCACGCAATTGTTCAGTCAGCTGGACTTCAATGGGTCGAAAGCGATCCGGTTCGCGTGGCCGAAGCACTTGCCAATCAAAAAGTGATTTCGGTGAAACTGGGTCGCGCACCCAAACCGGTCGTTCCCGTCTCCAATGAGCCGCTGATTCAGGTCGAGACGATCAAGCAGATCTGATTCTGTTTTGATGAAGCAAAAAGCCCGTCAATGACGGGCTTTTTGTTTGGTGCTCTTGTTTGTCGTGTTTGAGCGTTTATGCAGACACGACATCCATCGGTTGGTTGGTCATGATAGCCATTAAGCGAGCCAGCTCTTCGCGTAATTGGCGACGATCGAGCACCATGTCGATCGCCCCTTTCTGTTGTAAAAATTCGGATCGCTGGAAACCTTCCGGAAGCTTTTCACGAACGGTCTGCTCGATGACGCGGGGGCCGGCAAAGCCGATCAAAGCCTTGGGTTCACCGATTACGACATCCCCCATAAAAGCAAAACTGGCCGATACGCCTCCCATCGTAGGATCAGTCAGGATACTGATGAAGGGCATCTTGATTTCAGCAAGTCGGGTCAGCATTGCATTGGTTTTTGCCATCTGCATCAGTGAAAACAGGCTTTCTTGCATTCTTGCTCCACCCGATGCGGCCACGCAGATGAAAGGTACGCGCTGATCGATTGCAGCTTGCACCCCTCTAACAAAACGCTCGCCGACAACCGAGCCCATCGATCCGCCCATGAATTCGAATTCAAAGCAGGACAATACGCAAGGAACGCCTCGAATAGCTCCACTGACAACGACGAGTGCATCAGCCTCACCGGTCTGACTCACAGCTTCTTGCAGACGATCAGGATATTTACGCGAATCCTTGAACTTCAACGGATCCATTGAACGAGTGTTTGCGCCTATTTCGACCCGTCCTTCCAAGTCGAGTAGCGACTCGATTCGGGCACGGGCACCAATGCGCATATGGTGATCGCATTTGGGACACACATGCAGGTTAGCCGCCAGGTCTTCGTTGTAGAGAACAGACTCACAAGATGGACATTTAACCCATAAACCTTCCGGGACGCGCTTGGTTGCGACCTCGGTTGGCTGAGTTTTGTTGATTCTCGGGGGAAGAAGTTTTCCTAGCCAGCTCATTTGGTATCTCCCGAATTTGATGATGCAGTCACTTGATGCCCGGCAGGTCGCGCGACTTCAAGTGCTTGTGATATCCCTTTCAACCATTCGGCTCCGGCCGTGATGGCAGCCTGGGATTGTTGCGCGGCCGGCAATCCTGTCCAGGCTTGCGTCATCGTCTTGATAAGTTTGCTGCCGATCACCACTGCGTCGGCGACAAGACTGATGCTGGATGCACTCTCGGCATCGCTGATGCCGAAACCGACACCAACGGGCAACGACACATGCTGGCGAATTCGCTTCAAGCGGTTCGCAACATCCGTCGTGTCCAAATGCCCTGCCCCGGTGACGCCATTGAGGGATACGTAATACACATAACCTCGAGCCGCCTTGCCGACCGCCCGGATGCGCTCCTCGGTCGAAGTCGGCGCGAGCAGAAAGATCGGCGCGATTCGATGCTGCTCGAGCAATCGAACGAAATCATCGACTTCCTCAGGTGGGTAATCAACCGTGAGTAACCCATCCACACCGGATTTTGATGCCTTCTCGGCAAATGCGGCCTGACCCATGTGTTCGATCGGATTGGCGTAACCCATCAATACGATAGGCGTCACAGTGTCTTTCTGTCGAAACTCGGCCACCATGTCCAGAACATGCCGCAACCCGATGCCCTGGGCAATCGCGTGCTCGGCGGCCTGCTGAATGACCGGGCCATCGGCCATGGGATCGGAAAAGGGAATGCCGAGTTCGATTACATCTGCGCCCGCCTGGACCAATGCATGCATGAGCGGCACTGTGGATTCGGGCAAAGGATTGCCGGCGGCGATGTATGGAATAAGCGCGGCGCGATTTTGAACCGCCGCTCTGGCGAAAGCGGCGGAGATACGATCTTGTTGTTCAGACATGGGGGATGAAAACCTTTAAAGCACCAGACCGGCGCGCGTCGCGACGGTATTGATATCCTTGTCGCCACGACCAGACAAGTTCACCAGGATGATCTGATCCTTGGAAAGTGTTGGCGCCAACTTCGAGGCATACGCCAGGGCGTGAGATGATTCGAGTGCGGGAATGATGCCCTCGATGCGGCAGCATTGATGAAAAGCGGCCAGGGCTTCGTCATCAGTAATGCCGACATATGAAGCGCGACCGCTGTCCTGCAACCAGGCATGTTCAGGGCCGACGCCGGGATAATCCAGTCCGGCCGAAATAGAGTGCGTTTCGATAACCTGACCGTTTTCGTCCTGCAGGACGTAAGTTCGATTGCCATGCAACACGCCGACGCTGCCTTGTGTGAGCGAACAGCAGTGTTTACCGGACTGAACACCTTCACCGGCAGCCTCGACGCCAATGAGCTTGACATTTTCATGTGCAATATACGGATGGAAAATTCCCATGGCATTCGAACCGCCACCAACGGATGCCAATACGTAGTCAGGCTGTCTGCCCGCATACTTGGGCATTTGTTCAATCGCTTCGGTGCCGATCACGGACTGAAAATTTCGAACCATCATCGGGTACGGATGCGGACCGGCAACTGTACCAATGATATAAAAAGTGTCATCCACATTCGTCACCCAATCGCGCATGGCTTCATTCAACGCGTCCTTGAGCGTTTTCGAGCCGGATTCGACCGGAACAACGGTAGCGCCCAGCAGCTTCATGCGAAATACGTTGGGCGACTGCCGCTTGACGTCTTCGCTTCCCATGTAAACCACGCATTCCATGCCATAACGCGCGCAGACGGTGGCCGTTGCAACACCATGCTGCCCCGCTCCCGTTTCGGCGATGATGCGTTTTTTACCCATGCGGCGGGCCAGCAACGCCTGACCCAGGCTGTTGTTTATTTTGTGAGCGCCGGTGTGATTCAGGTCTTCGCGCTTGAACCAGATTTGCGCCCCGCCCAGTTGTTCGGACATGCGGCGAGCATGATAAACAGGCGTAGGTCGTCCCACAAAGTGTTTCGACTCGTAATGCAACTCGGCCAGAAACTCGGGATCATTGCGATACTTTTCATATGCAAGGCGTAACTCTTCGATCGCCTGCATGAGGGTTTCGGCTGCGAATATGCCACCGTAAGGACCAAAATGCCCTTTGGCATCGGGAAAGTCATAGGGTTTCAAGAAGAAATCTCCTAAATACGCAAAAAACGTCAAGAGGACGATTTTAGCAGTCTACTCATTGAAAAACAGGCAAAATAACCACTGGAAAGAATCAAATGCTACCGTCTTTGCGCACTCAGCACGCCCGCCACATCCGATAAGGCGGACAAGGCACGGGTCAGTTCCGCGCCATCGTGGACTTCCACGGTGAAAACCATGTGGGCAAGGGATGCCTTGCTCTGGGTATTAACTGCGATCACATTCAAGCGCAGACGCGCAAACACCTCGGACAAGTCGCGCAACAATCCGGAACGATCTTGCGCGCGCACGCTCAGGTCCACTGCATACACCGCGGTTGAAACCTGATTCCCCCAAGCAACTTCTATCACTCGCTCGGGCTGTCTCGCGGCCAAAGCCAAATAGCTCGAGCAATCCGAGCGATGGATCGATACGCCCCGCCCTCTGGTCACGAACCCGGAAATGACATCGGGTGGCGCCGGACGACAGCAACGCGCCAACTGGGTCATCAAAGAACCCACCCCAACCACCAGCACGCCGTCCTTGCCTTGCTTGGCGGATTGTCCCGACCTGGGAGCATGCGTGACAAGTGACTCCGGGCGAATCTCCTGTTCAGGCTCGACCGGCTGGAACACGGCGTCAATCTGGCGCAGGCTGAATTCTTCTTTGGCTGCGGCGACATACAAATCTTCGGCCTGGGCAAAGCCGAGCTGCTGAGCTAACTGTTCCAGATTGATCGCAGTCTTGCCAAGCCGTTGCAATTCTTTTTCGACCAATGCCTGACCCTGGGTAATGCGCTGCTGGAGCTCGATGGCATTAAACCAGGCGCGAACCTTGGCACGTGCGCGCGGACTGGCCAAAAATCCAAGATGCGGATTCAACCAGTCACGCGATGGGCCACCGGACTTGGTCGTGACAATTTCCACCGTTTGGCCGGTTTGTAACTGAGTCTGCAGCGGAACCATCTGTCCATCGATTCTTGCGCCGCGGCAGCGATGTCCAAGATCAGTGTGCAAGTGGTAGGCGAAATCGATTGGAGTCGCACCTTGCGGCAATTCGATGACTCTCGCCTGGGGAGACAACACATAGATACGGTCTTCGGTTGATTCGGCGGACGGCTTGACCATTCGCTGCGAGGAGTCCTGTGACGGACTGGACCGGGAATCCGACTGTTTACCTGCATCAGTGTTCCAAGCAAGCAACTGGCGCATCCAGGCCAATTGCCTGTCGTACTGCTCGGATGCCTGAGTCATCGAAGCATGCATCTGATTAGATCGCGCACCGGCTTCCTTGTAACGCCAGTGCGCAGCCATTCCGTACTCGGCAAACTCATGCATTGCAGTCGTGCGGATCTGAACCTCGAAAGGTCGTCCTGCTTCATCGGCGACCACGGTGTGCAAGGAGCGATAGCCGTTTGGCTTGGGGCGCGAGATGTAGTCGTCAAACTCGTCCGGCACCGGTGTCCATAACTCATGCACCAGACTCAACGCAGCATAGCAAGCCCGCTCATCGGGAACGATCAAACGCAACGCCCGCAGATCGAATAACTGACTGAAGGCCAATTGCTTGTGACGCATCTTGTTATAGATGCTGTATATGTGCTTGGGTCGACCGGAAACATCCGCAGCGATGCCCATTTTTTGCAACGCTTCAGTCAATTGGCCGACTGTTCGCGCGATGAACTTTT
Source organism: Sheuella amnicola (assembly GCF_010499255.1). Taxonomy (GTDB): domain Bacteria; phylum Pseudomonadota; class Gammaproteobacteria; order Burkholderiales; family Burkholderiaceae_B; genus Zwartia; species Zwartia amnicola. Next base: position 245,927 of record NZ_JAAGRN010000004.1, on the reverse strand, counting down.
CACGCTCGACACGCTTCTCTTCCAAAAGACCGGCAATCTCCTTGTAGCGAACAGGATCGGTGAAACGAAACGCCAAGTCCTCCATTTCCCACTTGACCTGCCAAATTCCCAGTCGATTCGCCAAGGGGGTATATAAATCAAGCGTTTCGCGCGCCATGGCCGGGTCGCAAGCTGTCTTGGAAGAAGCGTGCCAACGCAACGTCTGCAAGCGAGATGCCAATCTGATGAGAACGATGCGCAAATCAGCGGCCATGGCCAGCAGCATTTTGCGCAACTTTTCTTTCTGGCCGGCCGAGTCGGTCGCAACCTGACTGGCACCGCCGGCAATCGTACCGAGCCTGAGCAACGCACGCGTGCCAGTCACGAGCTTTCCGATCTCAGTCCCGAATTGCTGCGTAACAGGATCCATCTGCTTGGTCGGCAACGCCTCAGGAAGTGCAATAAGCAAGGCGGCCGCACGCGTCGCGACATCCGCATGCATTTCCGCAAGCACGCGAGCTGTGCCCAGGGCATGATCGATCAGTCGTTCGCCGGTCGTTGCTTGCCGGTCCGCAAATTGGGGCTGCGCCCAGTCAAGCACTTTTTGTAGTAACGCCTGATCGTCAGCACCAAGTCCGACGATCAGTGAATCATCCATTAGACAGCTGCTGTCGCCACGATTTCAACTTTGTAGTCGGCACTAGCCAGACGGGCTTCGATCGTCGCGCGAGGAGGGGCGCTACCAGCAGGAACCCAAGCATCCCAGGCCTTGTTCATGCCATCGAACTCCTTCATGTTGGCAACAAAAATCTGGACCATCAGCAAACGGGTCTTGTCCGATCCGACAGATGCCAGCAACTGGTCGATCGTATTCAAAATCTGGGTCGTCTGCCCGGTAATATCCTGGGAAGGATCCTCGGCAACCTGACCGGCCAGATAGGCCACACCGTTGTAAACAGCCATGTCGGAAAGTCGCTTGCCGACATTGGTACGGGCAATACTGCTCATAAAAACTCCTTCATCCAGATAAATCAATTAGGCAGGGGGCAATTCAAATACCTGGCGCAAATACGCCAGGTAAGCTTTATCGTCGCACATGGTTTTTTCAGGTGCGTCCGAAACCTTTGCGACAGGCTGACCATTACAGCGAACCATTTTCATGACGATCTGCAGCGGACTGTGTCCCAAATCGTTGGTCAGGTTGGTGCCGATCCCAAAAGAGACTTTGCACCGGCCGGAAAAACGGCGTGCCAGCTCAATCGCTTTGGGAAATGTTAGCGCATCGGAAAAAATCAGCGTTTTGGTTCGTGGATCCACGCGATTGGCTTCATAGTGGGCAATCATCCGCTCGCCCCAATCGAAAGGATCGCCCGAGTCATGTCGGGCGCCATCGAAAAGTTTACAAAAATACATGTCGAAATCACGCAGGAAAGCCGATACGCCATAAACATCGGACAAGGCGATTCCAAGATCGCCGCGATATTCCTTCGCCCATGTTTCCAAGGCGAACACTTGCGAATCCCGCAATCGAGGACCTAGCGCCTGACATGCTTGTAAATACTCATGGGCCATCGTGCCCAAAGGCAGCACGCCATGTTGCATAGCGAACAATACGTTACTTGTGCCGACAAAATGCTCACCCATTTTGGACTTCATGGTGGCGACCACTTCGTTATGCCAGGCGTGTGAAAACCTTCTGCGTGTACCGTATTCGGCCACCCGAAAATCACTCAAATCCGATGCCTCGAGCACCAGATTCATCTTGTTCTCGAGTCTCTTGCGCCCCTCTTCCCAAGCGGGTTCGGGACAAACGTTCCTGAAATACACCTCGTTAACAATCGCCAAGACAGGAATTTCAAACAAAATCGTATGCAGCCAAGGGCCGATCACTGTAATCGCGATTTCCCCGTCTAGATCGCCTTGCTCAACATGAATGCATTTTTCAGGCAGATGGAAAAGGCCCAAAAAATCGATGAAATCACTTTTGATGAATCGTAAGCTCCCCAAATAGGCGAGTTCCGCATCATTGAAGCGCAGTTGGCACAGCGAATGGATTTCCTGGCGGATCTCATCCAGATAAGGACGCAAATTGACGCCTGGCGTACGGCAGCGGTAGCGATATTCAACCTGCGCGGCCGGAAAATGATGCAAAACAACCTGCATCATCGTGAACTTGTACAGATCTGTATCGAGCAGCGATTTAATGATCATGATGATTTTTGATGGTTTTTCCAAACCATAGCACAGCCACCACTCATATCAGGGACATCCACAACGATAAAACCGCTCTTTGGTTAAAATGAGCGAACTTACATCGATATTTCCTAGCTGACAGGTTAAAGACATGACTCACGTCGTTACTGAAAACTGTATCAAATGCAAATTTACAGACTGCGTTGACGTCTGTCCGGTGGATTGTTTCCGCGAGGGTCCCAACTTCCTCGTCATCGATCCGGATGAATGCATCGACTGCGCGGTTTGCATCCCCGAGTGTCCTGCCAACGCGATTTTCGCCGAAGAGGATGTGCCTCAGGATCAGATGAAATTCATTGCCCTGAATGCAGAGCTCACCCCCGTTTTTTCAAGCATTAGCCGGTCCAAAAAACCACCGGAGGATGCCGACGACTGGAACGGCAAAGAGGGCAAACTGGCTTTACTCGAGCGCTGATCCGAACGTTTGACATCCATGACCGACGCAGCAACACCAGCAGATCCGAAATACACTCGTCAACGGGTCACTTCGCGCATCACCTGGCAGTCGAACAAGCTTTTTTCGCTGCGCATCACGCGTGATCCCGCTTTCCGCTTTATCCCAGGCCAATTCGCCAGGCTTGGACTCGCTGTAGACCAGCCGGCCATCGATGCAGCCAATCGCGAACCAAACGAATGGCGCGCCTATTCCATGGTTTCGCATCCCGGCGAATCCGAGCTCGAATTCTTTGCCGTTGCCGTACCGGAAGGCAAATTCAGCCCCGAACTTTCACGATTGCGCGAAGGCGATACGATCTGGGTCGACAAGACAAGCTTTGGCTTTCTGACCTTGGAACGCTTTGTGGATGGCCGGGATCTCTGGCTTGTCTCGACCGGCACCGGTCTGTCCGCCTATATCCCCATGTTGCGCGATCCCGTGACTTGGCAGCGTTTTTCACGCGTCATCCTGGTTCACGGCGTTCGGCACTCAAACGAACTGGCATATCGGGACGAGTTACTTGCTTTGCAGCAAAGCCGTAAAGACTCTGGGGGCGGACAGCTGATTTATCTGCCAATGGCCTCGCGCGAGAATATTGATCCGGCGTGGTCGCCCAGTTTGCCCCGCACGACGCTTGCGCCTGCCAGGCTGACAGACTTGCTCGAGTCGGGCGAACTTGAACGACGTGCGGGCTGCGCGCTGGATCCTGCATCCTCACGCATCATGCTTTGCGGCAATCCGGCCATGGTGACTGATATGCGCAAGCTCTTGAGCCTGAGAAACTTTGCGGCCGGACGACGCGGTATCCCCGGGAATCTGGCTGTCGAAAACTACTGGTAAAAATAACAACCAAGAAGTTAAAAATAATTTAATACCATATATAGGGTCTGCCCTAACACAAATATCTACCTGTTGTGATCAATCTCTTGGTAGGATTAACAGCTATGTGCTACATTTTATTTTTGTTGCAGCACAGCAATTTTAACGACAATTTGTTATCCGGCTTTAATTCTCTTATCTCGTAGGGAACGCTTACATGCTTTATCAACTGCATGAAATGCATCGGGCCATGATGTCGCCCCTCGCCGCATTCACAGATGTTGGTTCTAAATTATTCTCACATCCTGCGAGCCCATTGGCCTACACGCCAATGGCCAGACAACTCGCCGCAGGCTACGAGCTTGTGCATCGCCTGGGAAAGAAATACGAAAAGCCTGAATGGCAACTCCCCTTCACCGAAATCAACGGAAGATCGGTTGCGGTGAATGAAGAAACCGTTCATCAACTGCCATTCTGTAATCTGGTTTACTTCAAGCGCGACGTTGCAGAAAAAATCCGTCGCGCCGATCCGAAAATTTTGGTGGTCGCCCCAATGTCGGGACATCATGCAACCTTGTTGCGAGACACCGTACGTGCGCTTTTGCCTAATCATGAGGTTTATGTAACCGACTGGATTGATGCCCGTATGGTTCCGGCCGTCAACGGTTCATTCCACCTGAACGATTACGTCCGTTATGTGCAGGAGTTCGTCCGTTTCCTCGGACCTGATCTACACGTCATGTCGGTGTGTCAGCCTACCGTTCCGGTGCTGGCCGCAATCTCTTTGATGGCAAGCGAAAAAGATCCTTGCCTGCCGCGCAGCATGGTGATGATGGGAGGCCCCATCGACCCACGTCGCTCACCTACTCAAGTCAATCGTCTGGCCACAACCAAGCCTTTCGACTGGTTCGAAGAAAAACTGATTCACACCGTTCCAGCCAATTATCCCGGCGCTGGACGACGCGTATATCCGGGCTTTTTGCAGCATGCCGGCTTTATCTCGATGAATCCGGATCGCCATGTGAAAGCGCACTACGACTTCTATCTTGACCTGTTGCGAGGAGATGACGAAGACGCAGAGGCGCATCGTCGTTTCTACAACGAATACAACGCAGTCCTGGATATGTCGGCCGACTTCTACCTCGATACGATCCGAATGGTTTTTCAGGAATTCGCTCTACCGAACGGCACCTGGGAAGTCGATGGCAAACTAGTCAAACCTGCCGATATCAAGTCGGTTGCGCTTTTTACGATTGAAGGCGAACTGGATGATATTTCAGGCGAAGGTCAGACGCGCGCCGCGCATGATTTATGCAAGGGCATCCCGGCCAAGCGCAAAAAGCATTACACGGCGCCAGAGTGCGGTCATTACGGTATTTTCTCTGGTCGTCGCTGGCGCACCACTATCTGCCCGCAAATCGCCGAGTTTGTTCGACAGGCTTAATTTGATTGTTGCATGCTAGTTGATCGAATTAACGCCTTACTGCCTCAAACCCAGTGCACAAAATGCGGTTACGCCGGTTGTAAACCTTACGCGCAAGCTCTCGCCGACAAACAAGCGGACATCAACAGATGTCCGCCCGGCGGAGATGCCGGTATCGCTGCGCTCGCCCGCCTACTTGAGCTCCCCGTTATTGCGCTGGACGAATCCTGTGGTCGACACATTCCTTTGCAAGTCGCTGTGATCGATGAGCAGCATTGCATCGGATGCACCCTCTGCATTCAAGCATGTCCAGTCGACGCGATTCTTGGTGCGAACAAGTTCATGCACACCGTTTTGCAGTCGGACTGCACGGGATGCGATTTATGTGTTGCTCCATGCCCGGTTGATTGCATCACGATGGTGGCCGTTGAACCCGCTAGGCAATGGACAACGGATGATGCCATGCTTGCACGCGAACGATATGAAAAACGCCAGCGCAGGCTCAGCGCACCAGAAAAAGAGGAAGAACCGCAGCCCGTTGCGCTTGTCGATAAGCAGGCAGCCATCGCACAAGCCCTTCTTCGCGCGCGCGCAAGACGTCAACAATAACGTGGCTTGCCGATCATGAACGCCGATAAACGTCGCGAAATTTTCACTCGCTTTCGTGCCGCCAACCCCCATCCGACAACCGAGCTCGAATATCAAAACGAATTTCAGTTACTGATCGCAGTATTGCTGTCGGCGCAAGCAACCGACAAGTCGGTGAACATTGCTACCCGACGATTGTTTCCAGCCTACCCAACACCGGAGGCGATTTATTCACTCGGTCAAGCTGGCCTGGAGGATTTCATCAAAACAATCGGTCTTTACAAAACCAAGGCCAAAAACACGATTGCCACCTGCAAAATTCTGATTGAACAGCACAATAGCCAGGTGCCTCAAAACCGGGAAGCGCTCGAAGCCTTGCCCGGAGTGGGAAGAAAAACCGCCAATGTCGTTCTCAACACGGCGTTCGGGCAACCAACAATCGCTGTCGACACGCACATCTTCAGAGTGTCGAACCGGACAGGCATTGCACCGGGAAAAGACGTCATCGCTGTGGAAAAGAAACTCGAAAAATTCGTAGCTGACGAATTTCGACAAGATGCCCACCATTGGCTCATTTTGCACGGCCGCTACATTTGCGTTGCGCGGTCGCCCAAATGCCCCCAGTGCGGCATTGCCGACCTGTGTGAATACCGCAGCAAAACAAAGCCTAGGTAACAATTTTTACAAAAACACCTAAAAATACCTATGACAAACCCCGATTGAGAAAATTGCTGCAACCGAACATAATCCGGCATCGATTTAAAAAACACTTAACCCGATAAGATTCCGGATGAAAGACATCATTCTTGAAACGAGCGGCCTGACCAAAGAGTTTCGCGGCTTTGTGGCAGTCAACAACGTCTCGCTAAGCGTAGAGCGTGGCCATATCCATGCACTGATCGGACCGAACGGGGCCGGTAAAACCACTTGCTTCAATTTGCTGACAAAATTTCTGTCACCCACACGCGGCAAGATTTCTTTTAACGGCATCGATATCACCGGAGACAAGCCGGCACAAATCGCAAGGCGCGGCATTATCCGTTCCTTCCAGATTTCCGCGGTTTTCCCCCATCTGACTGTTTTGGAAAATGTTCGCATCGGTCTGCAGCGACAAACCGGGTTGTCTTTTCATTTCTGGAAGAGCGAGTCTTGCCTGAACCAGCTCAACGAGCGCGCCCTGGCTCTGCTCGAGGAAGTCGATCTGGGCAGCTTTGCGCATGAAATCACCGGAAGTCTGCCCTACGGCAGAAAGCGTGCGCTCGAAATCGCCACGACTCTCGCCATGGAACCAGAATTGATGTTGCTTGACGAGCCTACCCAAGGCATGGGACATGAAGACGTGGATCGCGTCACGCAACTGATCAAGCGCGTCAGCAAGGGTAGAACCATTCTGATGGTCGAGCACAATATGAACGTGGTCTCTTCGATTGCGGACACCATCACCGTGCTCGCCCGAGGCGCCGTTCTGGCCGAAGGTGATTACGCCCATGTATCGCGTGACCCATCTGTTATGGAAGCCTACATGGGAACAACCGAGGGTGAACTGCAAGGAGCGCATGCATGAGTACGCCAGCACTTGAGATATCGGGGCTACATGCCTGGTACGGTGAATCCCACATTCTGCATGGCGTTGACCTAACCGTTAACAAAGGTGAGGTCGTCACGATCCTGGGACGCAACGGAGCCGGTCGCACAACGACCATGCGAGCGATTCTGGGTTTGACCGGTTCGCGCAAGGGTTCGATCAAAATCCACGGTACCGAATCGATCGACATGCCCACATTCAAAGTTGCGCATCTCGGCATCGGCTACTGCCCGGAAGAGCGAGGCATTTTCGCCACGCTGTCTTGCGAAGAAAACCTGCTGCTGCCGCCACCCGTCGGTCCGGTCGGCAGCGGAATGTCTTTGCAGGAAATTTACGAAATGTTTCCAAACCTGCTTGAGCGTCGGCACTCTCCCGGAACGCGCTTGTCGGGCGGTGAGCAGCAAATGCTGGCCGTGGCCAGGATTCTGCGTACCGGCGCCAATCTGCTTTTGCTTGACGAAATCTCGGAAGGGCTTGCTCCGGTGATCGTTCAAACGCTGGCACGCATGATCAAAACACTCAAGGCCAAGGGATACACAATCGTGATGGTCGAGCAAAACTTTCGTTTCGCCGCTCCGCTTGCCGACCGGTTTTATGTCATGGAGCATGGCGAAATCGTCGAACACTTCAACGCTTCGGAACTTGCAAGCAAACAGGACACTTTAAACGAGTTGCTGGGTGTCTAAACACGCCCACCCTATTAACGACAACACACGCTGTATCAACAGGAGCTTCAAATGAAATCACGCACCAAGCTACACACGCTCGCAACACTGATACTCGCCGGCTTTGGCGCAAACGCCGCGGCAAACATCTCCGATGATGTGGTTCGCATCGGCATCATCTCCGACATGTCAGGCGTCTATGCCGACATCGACGGCCCGGCAGGCGTGGAAACCATCAAGATGGCCATCGCCGATTTTGGCGGTCAAGTCAACGGCAAGAAAATCGAATTCCTGTTTGCCGACCACCAGAACAAAGCCGATATCGCTTCGGCCAAGGCGCGCGAATGGTTTGATCAACAAAAACTCGACATGCTGATTGGCGGCACAAACTCCGCAACCAACCTGGCGATGGCGGCAGTCGCGGGCGACAAGAAAAAGCCATTCATCTCGATCGGTTCGGCAACATCCGACATGACCGGCAAAGGTTGCACGCCTTACACCGTGCACTACGCATATGACACGGTTGCGCTGGCTCGCGGCACCGGTGGCGCTGTTGTAAAAGACGGCGGCAAGTCCTGGTTCTTCCTCACTGCCGACTATGCATTTGGTCATGCACTGGAGCGTGATACGGCTGCGGTGGTGAAATCCGCCGGCGGTGAAATCAAAGGTCAGGTTCGCGCACCGCTTTCAACCTCCGATTTCTCGTCCTATCTGCTACAAGCTCAAGCATCCGGCGCCAAGATTCTCGGCCTGGCTAATGCCGGTGGCGATACGATCAACTCGATCAAAGCCGCAAATGAATTCGGCGTCACCTCGACCATGAAACTGGCCGGTTTGCTGATTTTCATTAACGACATTCATTCACTTGGCTTGAAAGCAACGCAAGGCATGTATCTGACTGATGGCTGGTACTGGGACCAGTCCGAAGCCAGCCGCGAATGGTCGAAGAAATTCGAGGCAAAAATCGGTCGCAAGCCTTCGATGATCCAAGCTGCCGATTATTCATCGGTCACTTTTTACCTGAATGCGGTCAAGGCTACAGGCACCGATGACGGCGACACCGTCATGAAGTGGATGAAGTCGAACAAGATCAATGACTTCTTCGCCAAGGACGGCTATGTGCGCCAGGACGGCCGCATGATTCATGACATGTTCCTGATGCAAGTCAAAACACCTGCCGAGTCCAAAGGCCCATGGGACTACTACAAGATCATCGCCACTCTGCCCGGCGATCAGGTCTACGGTAGCCTGGCCGAATCGACATGTCCTTTCATCAAGAAATAAAACCCTGAGGCGGGCTTGACCGAATCCATCGGCCGATGCCCGCCTCCGACTGTACGGATGTCAACTCCAAGCGCGTCCTTTTGCTGATTCACATACGATGACTACAATTTTCGGGATACCTATCCAGGCGTTTCTGGGCCAGCTACTGCTCGGCCTGGTCAACGGATCCTTCTACGCCATTCTTTCACTTGGTCTGGCCGTGATTTTCGGCCTGCTCAACGTCATTAACTTCGCGCATGGCGCGCTTTATATGTTGGGCGCGTTCCTGGCATGGATGGGCATGTCCTACTTTGGTCTGAACTACTGGGTCATGCTGGCGCTATCCCCTATCCTGGTCGGATTGTTCGGCATCCTGATCGAAAAAACCCTGCTCAAGCATCTGTACAAGCTTGATCATCTATACGGGCTGCTGCTGACATTCGGCATCACCTTACTGCTCGAAGGTCTGTTGCGAAGCTTTTACGGCGTATCGGGCATGCCCTACCAAACCCCTGATGCACTCAGGGGAGCAACCAATCTGGGCTTTATGGTGCTTCCTAACTATCGCGCCTGGGTGGTGGTTGCCTCGTTAGTTGTCTGCTTTGCCACTTGGTTTGTGATCGAACGCACGCGACTGGGTTCATTGCTGCGAGCCGGAACCGAAAATCCCCGGCTCGTCGAGGCATTTGGAGTCAATGTGCCACTGATGGTGACGCTGACATACGGTTTCGGTGTTGCCCTGGCAGGCTTCGCAGGCGTTCTTGCCGCTCCCGTACTGCAAATCTCGCCACTTATGGGGTCAAACCTGATCATCGTCGTCTTCGCAGTTGTCGTGATCGGCGGCATGGGTTCGATCATGGGTGCGATCGTGACTGGTTTGAGTCTGGGTGTGATTGAAGGCCTGACCAAAGTATTCTGGCCCGAAGCATCCAGTACTGTTGTTTTCATCATCATGGCTATCGTTCTGCTCTTGCGTCCCGCCGGGCTTTTCGGGAAAGAAAAATGAATCGTCAAACGCTCGGATACATTGCATTCACAGCCTTTCTGTTGGCTGTTCCCATGTTGGGCATTTACCCTGTCTTCGCGATGAAGATCATGTGTTATGCACTCTTTGCCTGCGCATTCAATTTGCTGCTGGGCTTTACCGGTTTGCTCTCGTTTGGGCATGCCGCTTTTCTGGGTGCCGCAGCCTATGCCTCGGCTCACGCCATGAAGGTATGGGGATTCTCGACCGAACTCGGCATTCTCTTCGGCGTCGCCGTTGCAGGTGTGCTTGGCTTTGTAATGGGCCTGCTCGCCATCCGCCGCAGCGGCATTTATTTTGCGATGATCACCATGGCCTTGGCCCAGATGGTGTTCTTTTTCTTTCTGCAGGCCAAGTTCACGGGTGGTGAAGATGGCTTGCAGGGCGTACCCCGCGGAACATTGTTCGGGCTGATCAATCTGAAAAACGACGTGAATCTTTATTATGTCATCGTGGGTCTGTTCATGTTCGGCTATTTCCTGATCTGGCGAACAGTTCATTCGCCCTTCGGGCAAGTGCTCAAGGCGATCCGCGAAAACGAGGCCCGCACCATTTCTCTCGGATACGATGTCGAAAAATTCAAGCTTCTGGCATTCGTTTTGTCGGCCATGCTGGCCGGTCTGGCCGGGTCCGCAAAGATGCTGGTTTTTGTTTCGGCCACACTTTCGGATGCCACCTGGCAGATGTCCGGCCTCGTGATTCTGATGACACTGATCGGCGGCATGGGTACGCTTGTCGGCCCGGTCATCGGCGCGTTGATCATCGTCATGCTTGAAAACAAAGTGGGTGACATGGGCATATGGTTGACTAAGACAACCGGAATCGAATGGTTCACTCGTCTGGGTGAATCGGTCACCATTGTGATCGGATTGATTTTCATTGTCTGCGTTTTGTCATTCCGGCGGGGCCTGGTGGGCGAATTCAATGCCTGGGTCGAGCGCCGCAAAGGCGGTAAAGTTCCGACAATTTCCACGGCCCATTGAATATGAAAAAAATCATGCTTGTCACCGGCGCCGGGCGTGGAATTGGCGCCGCCATCGCATTACGGGCAGCCAAAGAAGGCTATCGCGTTGCCGTCAACTATCAGAACAGTAAAGAAGCAGCCGAAGAAGTTGTCCGAAAGATAAGATCTGGGGGTGGCGAAGCTGTTGCCATACAAGGCAATGTCGGCAACTCCGAGGAAGTGACGCGGGTCTTCAAAGAACTGGACGAAAAACTCGGCACGCTGGATGTGTTGGTGAACAACGCCGGCATACTGGCGAGCTACAGGGTCGATCAACTCGACGAAGAAAATCTGATCAAAACGTTCGAAGCGAATGTGTTTAGCGCGTTCTATTGTTGTCGCGAAGCTGTCAGGCGCATGTCCACGGCGCATGGTGGTCGCGGCGGCAACATCATCAATATGTCTTCGGTCGCAGCAAGGCTGGCTGCTGCTGTCGCTGGCGGGTCGGTTTATGCGGCATCAAAAGGCGCGATAGATGTTTTCAATCTCGCACTTGCCAAAGAAGTCGGTCTTGAAGGCATTCGCGTCAATGGCATTCGTCCGGGCCTGATCGATACCGAAATTCATGCACCGCGAGGCGGTCTCGAAAAGATGCACGAACTGGCAAAAACCGGCGTCCCAATGGGTCGCACAGGACTGCCTGAGGAAGTGGCCGAAGCAGTCATCTGGCTGGCCTCGGACGCCGCATCCTATGTGCACGGCTCAGTCATCGAAGTCGCCGGTGGACGGTAATCCCCCGGCTTAGTGCTTGCCCAACCCCAGATAACTTTCAATCACTCTGGGGTTACCGGCCAGCTCTTGGGCCCGCCCTTCCATCACCACGGAACCCGTTTCAAGCACATAGCCATAATCGGCGACCTGAAGCGCCGCCCTGGCGTTTTGCTCAACCAGCAAGATAGACACGCCCGACTGTCTGAGTCGCGCAATAATGTGAAAAATCTCTCTCACAATGCGCGGTGCCAGTCCCAAACTGGGCTCATCAAGCATCAGAAGACGCGGCTTTGCCATAAGTGCCCGACCGACCGCAAGCATTTGCCTCTCGCCACCCGAAAGGGTACCCGCCTGTTGCGCATAACGCTCCTTCAACCGGGGAAACAAGGCATATACCTCGTCAATCGTATCTTTCCAGTCCTTTTCGCCTGCCCGATAGCGCCTAAACCCCCCAAGCATTAAATTATCCTGAACCGACATGCTTGAAAAAAGTTCGCGCTTTTCCGGAACAAGAGACATCCCTGCGGCAACACGCTTTTCGACAAGCCAATTACTCGCATCCTGATCGAGAAACCGGATCTGTCCTGCGGCAAACCCATTGACAGGCAATGATCCCATGATGGCATTCAGCATGGTGGACTTACCCGCGCCGTTTGCACCAATGACGGTGACAATGCTTCCGGCAGGTACGATCAGCGTGGTTTCGGATAAAGCATTCACCTTGCCGTACCTTGCCGATAATCCGCTCACGCTCAACAGCCCGGACGAAACGGTCGCGTCCGAAGTTTCCGAATGCATATTCATGACACACTCCTTGTCGCTGAAGACGCCTGGACATCGATTTCCAAATCATCGTCGATTCCGCCCAAGTACGCTTCGAGCACGACCGGATTCTGTTGAATATCCGCAGGCAATCCTTCAGCGAGCTTGGTGCCAAAATCCATGACCACCAGATGATTGGTTAATCGCATGACGAAATCCATGTCGTGCTCAACCAGCAAAATACTCATTCCACCATCACGCAGTTGTGTCAGAACTTGCGCAAGCTCCTGCTTCTCCTTGTAGCGCAATCCGGCCGCCGGTTCATCGAGCAACAACAGAACCGGATCAGCCGCCAGTGCCCGGGCGATTTCCAGAATACGTTGTTGACCCAGGGCAAGATTGCCAGCCTGTTCGTACAGATAATCCCCTAGTCCCACCCGATTAAGCTGAACCGCAGCCTCGTGAAGCAATTGCGCCTCGCGTGACCGGTCAAGATGCAGAGCTCCCTCGACCACATTCACATGCGAACGCAAATGCGCTCCCAGGGCAACGTTCTCAAGCACTGTCATATTGGGTAGCAACTGAACATGCTGAAATGTGCGCCCGACTCCACGCTTGGCGATCTCACGCGCGCTCATGCCATCGATCCGTGCCCCCATGAAAGACACTTGACCGCTTGTGGCCGGCAGCACGCCGGTGATCAAATTGAAGGTTGTACTTTTACCCGCCCCGTTCGGACCAATCAAGCCAACGATTTCACCCGCCCGCACCTTAAAGCTAATGTCATTAACCGCAACCAGCCCGCCGAACTCTTTGCGAATGGCATCCACGACCAGAACGGGATCCCCCGCTTTGGGTCGGGCGCGTTGCAGCAATGCAGGCGCCTGCGGCGGTGACGGGCGATTCCTTACATTGTCCGAAGCGATTATGCGGGTCCACGCGCCTTGGAGTATCGGCCACAAGCCATCTCTTGCCCGCTGCAACACCAGAATCATCAGGATGCCGAAAACAATCAATTCGAAGTTGGCGTTTGTGTTGAGCAGTTTGGGCAGGACATTCTGAATCTGATCACGCAAAGTGATGATCAAGGCGGACCCTAGCAAAGCCCCCCAGACATACCCTGCTCCACCCACTACGGCCATGAAAAGATATTCGATGCCGTGATTCAAGCCGAATGGGCTCGGACTGACAGCGCGCTGCATGTGGGCGTACAACCATCCCGACAGGCAAGCCAAAAGCGCCGCGTAGACGAATATGATGATCTTGTAGGCCGCGGTATTGACCCCGAAAGATTCGGCCATGGCCGCACCCGACTTGAGCGCGCGAATTGCGCGCCCGGGTCTTGAATCCAGCAGATTGTGCATGGTCCAGACCGATAGCAGCACAATCATCCAGATCAACACATAGATATGTCTTCCCGGTGCGAGTGACAAGCCAAATAGGGTCAATGGCTCGATGCCGGAGATGCCATCATGTTTGCCCAGAAACTCGATATTGCCGAAAAGATAGTACAGGGAGAGTCCCCAGGCAATCGTTCCGAGCGGCAGATAATGGCCAGACAAACGTAGCGTGATCGCGCCGATCAAAAACGCCAATATCGCGGTCAACATCAAGCCAATCAACAAAGCGACCCAAGGTGAGCCCCCATATTGTGTCGTGAACCATCCGGTGGTGTACGCGCCAAGACCCACAAATGCGGCCTGACCAAATGATGTCAAACCGCCGACACCGGTTAGCAACACCAGGCCAAGCGCTACCAGCGAGGCAAGTCCGATGTAGTTCAGTTGCGTGATCCAGAATTCCGGGGTGTCCGGCAGTAAAGGCAATAAAACCAGCGCGCAGATAAAGAGGATAAAGGGAAAGCGTTTTTTCATGGCGATTACTCCTCATCCTCGACGTGATGCGTCGTCAGCGATCGCCACAGCAATACGGGAATGATCAACGTGAAAACGATGACCTCTTTATACGCACTGGCCCAGAACGAAGAAAATGATTCAAGCAACCCGACGGCCAATGCACCTACTGACGCGATCGGATAGCTCGACAGCCCGCCGATGATCGCAGCAACAAAACCTTTCAGCCCAATCAGAAAACCGGTGTCGTAATAAACCGTGGTAACTGGCGCGATCAGCATGCCCGATAGTGCGCCCACGAAAGCCGCGAGCGTGAAAGTCAGCCTGCCTGACATTGTGGTGCTGATACCGACCAGGCGCGCGCCGCGTCGATTCACCGCAGTCGCTCTCAAAGCGCGTCCGTAAAGCGTATGGCCGAAAAACAGCCAAAGCGCCACGATCAAAGCCACACTGGTCAGCACAACAAAAAGACTTTGAGCCGACCAGTCTCCAAAACCGAAATTCACCGTACCTTCCACAAACGCGGGGGTGCGCCACCCTTCGGCGCCGAAAAATACAAGCGCCAGCCCCGTCAACGCGAAATGTACGGCGACCGAAACGATTAACAGCACCAGAACCGACGCTTCGGCTAAAGGTTGGTAAACAATTCGATAAAGCATGGGTCCCAGCGGAATCACGATAACAAGCGAAAGCAAGACATCGGCCCACAACGGTAATTTAGCGGCGGCCACCGCCGGTATCACCCAAAGAGAAGCAAGCGGGATCACGACAAACCAGAAGAAACTTTTAGCAAGACTTTTCCATGCCTGTTGGCGAATCCCTTCGCCCAACTCCATCAAAAACACGACCACACCCGCGATGGGCAACAACCACATGGTGCCGGGCGTTTTGTTTTCGATCAACATTGCCAGCGTCAACGCACCGAAAGCAACAAACTCGCCCTGGGGAATGAAAATAACGCGCGTCACGGCAAACACCAAAACCAACGCAAGGCCAAGCAGCGCGTATATCGCGCCATTAACGATGCCATCCTGCGTCAGAATCAGGGCAATGGTGGAGTCCATATTTTTCTACCAAATATAAAGGCGCACTCCTGAAGTCGGAAGTGCGCCAACAAAACAACCTGACGGATCATAGGCCAGGCTGATAAACCCATTTACCCCCATCGACTTTGACAATCACGCGGGCACGATCATCAAACCCGGCGTGGTCGGTCGGGGACATGTTGAATACACCGTGTGATACCGGCAGATTCTTGACGTTTTCGATTGCATCGCGCAACGCGGCACGAAACTCCGGAGTCCCGGGCTTTGCGCCTGTTTTCAGGGCAACCGGGACTGCGGTCACCACCAATTGCCCGGCATCCCACAAATGTCCGCCAAAGGTACTGATCGAACCGGCCCCGTGCGCCGCTTCATACTTCTTCACGTAATCCATCGCCGAAGCCTTCACCGGATTGCTGTCAGGCATTTGGGATGCAACCAGCATCGGGCCGGCCGGCAACATAGTGCCTTCGCAGTCCTTGCCGCAGACTCGCAGAAAATCATTATTGGCAGCACCGTGCGTCTGGAAAATCTGCCCCTTGTAACCGCGGGCAATCAGCTCCTTTTGCGGCAAGGCGGCGGGTGTGCCGGCGCCAGCGATCAGAATCGCATCTGGCTTGGCACCAACCAGTTTCAACACCTGGCCCGTCACGCTTGTATCGTTGCGCGCATACTTTTCGACCGCGACAATTTCAATACCTTGTTTCTGAGCTGCGTCCTTCATCACAGCCAACCATCCGTCACCGTATGCATCTGCAAAACCGATGAAACCAAGCTTTTTGTAATTCTTTTTCTTCATGGCATCGGCCAGCGCGGTCGCCATCAAGGCATCGTTCTGGGGAGTTTTAAACACCCACTTGCGCTTGTCATCCATGGGGTCGACGATGCGCGCGCTAGCCGCAACGCTGATCATCGGCACTTTGGATTCGGCCGCCACATCGATCATCGCCAAAGATCCCGGCGTAACCGATGTACCAATCACCACGTCCACTTTGTCTTCGGTGATCAGTTTGCGCGTATTTTTGACAGCCTGGGTCGTATCGGTCGCATCATCCAGAACAATGTACTCAACTTTCTGGCCGGCGATTTCATTTGGTAAAAGTGCAACCGTGTTGCGCTCCGGAATGCCGAGCGAGGCAGCGGGACCTGTCGTCGCCAGCGTCACGCCAACCTTGACCTGAGCCATGACAGTCAAGGGAAACACAAGTGCGAGCGCAAGGGTCAGGCGGGTAGAAATTGAACTCTTTTGATGCATCTGATTGTCTCCTGTTAGAGGATCGGCTCCCGTTGCGGGCAGTCTGCTTTTGTCAACGTTATACAAAAAAATCGATTATAGGTTTGAAAGCGTATCAAATTAAAGAGTAATGAGCCTAGGATAATCCCTGATAACGCCGCACCCGCTGGGCAATCACAGCCGCGAGCAGCGCTTTGAGCAGATCGATAGGGATAAATGCCAGCATCAGCAATCCCGCCTTTTGCAAATCCATTTTGGCCACATACGCCAACCATGGGATACCTAGCAGATAAACCAGCAGTACACCGCCTGACACACTGGCCAACCATAATCGGGCCACCTGCCAAAAAACGCCAGTTTTGTCGGCAGGTCCTATACGGGTTGGGGCCTGTCCGGCAATCAGTCCGGTCAAAAACGCTCCGGGAATCATGCCTAATAGGAACCCTCCGGTCGGTCCCATCAGCACGGCCAGCCCGGCTCGGCCGCCGGGTAATACCGGCAACCCGACCAGGGCAATGAGGACATACAGCGACAAAACCACTCCGGCTTTGCGGGGTCCCAGAATCAACCCTGTCAGCATCACCCCGAAAGTCTGAAGCGTGACCGGAACCGGGATCAAAGGCATCGGTATGGGTGGAATCAAACTCATCACGGCAACCAGCGCCGTGAACAAAGCGACAAGCACCAAATCCTTAGTATTCAAATGAGTTCCTTTGGTCTATCTATCGGAAGCACGCGCATCGATGGCTTCGGCAATTTCTTCAGCACGCCTTAATGTGCGCATCAACATTGGAACGCACAAAGTCAAAATACTGGCATTTATCCCTCTGGCAGCCTGTGCTTCGCGAATTTCATGCCATTGTATGGAAAGCTCGGGAATCAACCTGAGCGTCAAGCCAAAGGCAAGTGCGACCCGGTCAGCCCTCAACCACCCGATTTTCTCCAAAGGCATCAGCAGGGATTCCAGCACCCGCATCATTTGCATCAAGGATGTCGTCAACGTGACGATGACGCCGGCTAGCATCAGAGCGGATAAACGCAATATCAGGGCATACGCCTCCACGGGCGACTGCATCCAGCCCGTGTAGGCAGCAAGCGCCAAAAGAAAAAGAATCATCGGCCGCACTTGCGGCCATAACACTTTGAAGCCTATGCCGGCACTCGCAACCATAAAAATAAGCGCCACCAAAATCGACTGAAGAACGATCAGCCGGTCGGTCCACATTAAAACCAGGCCAAGCATGATCAAAAGGGCAAGCTTCGGGGCGGCGGCAAGTCGATGCAGCCAACTGCGTCCGGGAATATGCTGCGAGCCGATCACCCGCAATGCTCGCAGTACCATTCGATGGCAGCATCAGGCTCGCCATCGAACACAACTCGACCATCCAGCACGACCAATACCCTTTGCATGCCACGGATTAATTCAAGATCATGACTGACCAGAATCGCTTGCTGATTCAGGCCTGCCAATGTGCGCTCGAAATGATTGCGCGCGCGCAAATCCAGTTGCGTGGTAGGTTCGTCAAACACAAGCAACTCAGGTTCTGTCGCCAGTACGGCCGCAAGCGCGACCAATTGCTTTTCCCCGCCGGACAGCCCGTGGATGACGCGGTCGTGCAAAGATGCAATGCCCAGGCGATCCAGACATTGAACCACCCGCTGCGCCCTCAGACGGGTATCAGGCTCCCGATGTTTGAGGCCAAAAGCAATATCTTCATGCACGATCGGAAAGATGATCTGGTTATCGGGATTTTGAAACACGAAACCGACAAGACGACGGATCTCAGCCGATTCCCGTCGGGTATCGAGGCCAGCCACGCAAACCGCTCCCGTTTCGGGCTGCAATAGGCCGTTGATCAGCCGAATCAGGCTGCTTTTGCCCGATCCATTTGGCCCGATGATGCCGATGCGGTGTTCAGTCAGGGACAGGTCGATTCCGCTAAGTACGACGCGGGCATCTCGTCGTACCTGAACATTTTTAAACTCGATTAACATGGCAGTCGATTATGACCCAGAACCTTTTGAAAAAACGGCACTCAAAGACATTTATGGAAAAAGTCACGAAAACCGATGCCGAATGGAAAACCCAGCTTTCGGCCGAAGAATATTACGTTACCCGACAAAAAGGGACAGAACGAGCGTTTACCGGACGATTTTGGGATCACCATGCATATGGAATTTACCGTTGCGTATGCTGCGGTACGGCCTTGTTTGCATCGGATACCAAGTTTGACGCAGGTTGTGGATGGCCAAGTTATTTTGAACCAATCCGCCCTGAACTCATCAAAGAGCAAATAGACGAAAGCCATGGGATGATCAGGACTGAAGTCATGTGCAATGTCTGCGACAGCCATCTTGGTCATGTTTTTCCGGATGGACCGCCGCCAACGGGCCTGAGATATTGCATCAACTCCCTCTCATTGACGTTCGAACCCATCAAAACATGAAAAAATTCTTATTCGACCTGTTTCCACTGCTGCTGTTTTTCATTGCTTTCAAATTTTTCGATGTTTATGTCGCAACGG
The DNA here is from genome assembly GCF_010499255.1 of Sheuella amnicola. Taxonomy (GTDB): domain Bacteria; phylum Pseudomonadota; class Gammaproteobacteria; order Burkholderiales; family Burkholderiaceae_B; genus Zwartia; species Zwartia amnicola. Next base: position 226,761 of record NZ_JAAGRN010000004.1, on the reverse strand, counting down.
GTGTCGCCATGGTCGCCGGGATCGCGCAAATCGTCTGGGTCAAGTTCAGCGGACAAAAAATCGATGCCATGCTCTGGATCAATCTTGGCGTCATCCTGGTTTTCGGCGGCGCCACGCTCTATTTGAAGGATGACACCTTCATCAAATGGAAGCCAACCGTGTTGTACTGGCTTTTCGGTTCTGCCCTGCTAGTGGGTAAATATCTGATGGGCAGCAACCTGATGCAAAAGCTGCTGGGCGAAAAAATTGCCATGTCCGATGAGGCATGGAGCAAACTGAACCTAAGTTGGGCTCTGTTCTTCCTCGCTGCGGGTGCCATTAATCTGTTCGTCGCTTTTTCGGGCTACTTTTCACTCGAGCAATGGGTCAGTTTCAAGGCATTTGGCCTGATGGGCCTGCTGATCGTCTTCGTCATAGGTCAATCCATCTGGTTGGGCAAACACATCGAGCAACCAGAGGGACTTCCGGGAAAATCAGGTCGTCATGAGTAACAACCCACATTACGATTTACTATTCGAGCGACTCCAAGACTTAAAACCCATGAAGCTCGAACTCGTGGACGAATCCCATCTTCATGCCGGCCATGCAGGCAGCAAAGGCGGGGCAAGCCATTTTCGGGCCACAATCGTGGCAGAATGCTTTAACGACAAGCCGATGATTGCGCAGCATCGGCTGGTGTATGATCTTTTGCGCGATTTAATCCCATACCCGATTCACGCTCTAGCGTTGACAACCCGGGCGTCATCCAAAGGAAACACATGAAACGTCTCGTTATGCTGGCCGCCGCCGTGGTGGTCGCTACTCCGATTTATGCCCAAAACGTCGCAACCGTAAACGGCAAAGCCATCACTCAAAGCAGTGTGGACCAATTCGTCAAATTGCTGGTATCCCAGGGTGGTGCCGACTCGCCCCAGCTTCGTGAACAGGTCAAGCAGGAATTGATCAATCGCCAAATCATGGTTCAGGCTGCCGAAAAAGCCGGTATCGCCAAGGATCCGACTGTCGTGACCGAACTGGAACTGGCTCGCCAGGGCATTCTCGTGCGCGCGCTGATGGCCGATTACCTGAAGAAAAACCCAGTCACCGACGCTAAAGTCGCTGCCGAATACGACAAACTCAAGCAAGCCGAATCCGGCAAGACCGAGTACGAAGTTCGTCACATCCTCGTTGAAGACGAAAAAACCGCAAACGATCTTCAAGCCAAGCTGAAAAGCAAATCTGCAAAATTCGAAGATCTAGCCAAGAAAAACTCTAAAGATCCCGGCAGCGCCGAAAAAGGCGGCAACCTGGGTTGGGCCCCCGCAACGAATTACGTTGAACCTTTTGCGAAAGCCGTCGCCGCCACACCAAAAGGACAACTGGCCGACAAGCCCGTGCAATCCCAATTCGGCTGGCACGTGATCGAAGTCATCAACGCACGTCCGATCGAAATTCCAACGCTCGAGCAGGTGAAGCCGCAACTGGAAGAGATGATGCGCCAACAGGCTCTGGCGGACTATCAGAAAGAATTGCGCGAAAAGGCAAAGATTCAGTAAAAACAGGTCAGCATCAAAAGCCGTTCTCATAGAGCGGCTTTTTTTTGCCCCTAAATTGAAGGTCAAGTATTCTTGTCATGGCAATAATGAATGCCCGGAATGGTGGTTCAAAATAAATCAAAAAATATACAGAGACATGCAAACTTTCAAACTAACAGGGCGCCTACTCTTTTTGAGTACAAAACCTGAAATCATGCAGCAGCAAGTGTCAGGTAAAGATGTCACGGCAATCGAGGCAGGCACCCTGCGCGATGATGTATCCACGGATGAAATCACACCCTTGCCCATCATGACGCATTACGATGACAAGCTCGGACGCTATACCTACACCGGTTTCAAAAGTGGCGACACCTTCCCATTCAAAACGGATTCGGTTCGCAATGCCGGCTTCTGCGTCACGATCGCAGGCAGTCGTTACGGCAAAGGATCCTCAAGAGAGCATAGTCCCGCGGCCGAAAAACTTGCCGGTATCAAGCTGGTTATCGCCAAAAGTTTCGAGCGCATTTATCGTCAGAATGCCGACAACATCGGATTGTTCACGTCGACCGATTTAAGTCTGATCGGCAAACTTGAGCGTGGCGAAGAAATCACAATCGATGAACTGGTGGCCGGACGTGACGCCCTTGCAGCCGAGATCCTCAAGTGCGGAGGTTTGCTTGAGTTCGGTCGCAAATATATGCAGGAAGTTCGCGTATCGCCACAACCGGAAACAACAACCGGTCAGACTTTGTTTGAAAAAATCCTCAGGCGCCATTGGTTGAAAACACCATTGACATCCGATACGCCCGTAGTCGGACAAGGTGGATTTGTCCGGGCGGATCGCAGATTCATTCATGAATACTATACGGGCATGGGGGCGCATCTGCTTCATACGACTTTCGGGAAACCCGTCAAACTGCTTGAGCCCGAAAGCATCGTCCTGTTCGAGGATCACACCTCTTATGTAGCCAAAAGCCCCGCCCATATCCGCGGGGGGTTGATTCAAAACGTACATGGCATGCGGCAGGCACAGCGTGATTTCGTGGCCGACTACAACCTGCACTGTCACACCACTCTCACCGATGAAGAAGCCGCGCTTGATGACGGAAGCAATGTTGCCGGCATTTCGCACGCGATGATTGCCGAACACTACGCGCTACCCGGTCAAGTCGTTGTGGGCACCGATTCACATACGCCGCACAGCGGATCGCTTGGCTGCCTAGCCTTTGGCGTTGGAACAACGGACATGATGAATGCCTTCGTGACCGGCGCTGTGCGCATTACCGTACCCGACATCATTCGTATCGATCTTGAAGGCGCGATCAAGCCAGGGGTGACTGCAAAAGACGTGGTTCTTCATTTGCTCGCGCTACCTGATATCAAAGCTGGCTCTGCCATTGGGAAAGTTTTCGAATTCACCGGCCCGGTGACCAAGGCATTTTCGATCGATGAGCGGGCAACACTGACCAACATGGTGGCCGAACTAGGCGGCTTTACGGGAATCGTTGCGCCCGATGAAAAAACGGTTTCCTTTCTTAAGGCGCGCCGGGGAATCGACTTTGTCATCGAACCATGGATGAAAAGCGACTCCGATGCGCATTATCCCGAAATAATTCGCGTTGATTGCTCGGCTCTTGAACCTCTTCTGGCCAAACCCGGAGACCCGAGCAATCGGGTTGCGGTTTCCGAATTGACCGAAGACATCCGCATCGACATTGCGTACGGTGGATCGTGCACTGCCGGCAAGCGCGAAGATTTTGATTATTATCACTCGGTGTTTTCCTGGGCACTGCAGCACGGATTTCGAAAACCCGACCATGTGCGATTGTTTCTCCAGTTTGGCACGACAGCCGTCAGGGACTATTGCATTGAAAAAGGTTACATGCCGGTATTCGAACGTGTTGGCGCAACAATTCTGCAGCCGTCTTGCGGCGCCTGCGGCAATTGCGGCCCGGGATCCTCGGATCACGAAGGTCAAATCACCATCAGCGCCATCAACCGTAATTTCCCTGGACGCTCCGGTCCCGGACAGGTATGGCTCGGAAGTCCACCCACCATTGCGGCAAGCGCAATGGCCGGAAAAATAGTTTCATTCGATGGCTTGCAAAAAATGAACGCTTCAAAAAATTAAAGGAAATTGGAGATCCCCATGACAACAAAACTGATGAATAAGCGCGAATTTCTTCTGAAGACCACTGGTGCCGGCCTGGCGATGTCAATGGCGCAATTCGCGCCTTTGGCTTTCGCCCAGAGTGAACGAGGGGTGCGATTTGTTCTACCCAATGCGACAGGATCGGGCGTCGACGCGATTACACGTGCGGCGCAACCCGCCTTCTCAAAAAGCTTAGGCGCAAACGTCATCGTGGAAAACCAACCCGGCGCAGGCGGTGTTCTTGGATTGCAAACATTAGCCAAATCCGCACCCGATGGCTCAACGCTTTCTTTGGTTTCCAACAATGTGGTGATTCTGCCAAGCGTGCTGAAATCATTGCCCTTCAATATGTCGACCGACTTCACGCCGATCGCCACAATTGGAAGCTCGCCCCTGGTGATTGTCGTGAATCCGCAAAAAGTTTCGGCTAAGAACAGCCAGGAATTGATCGCGTTACTGAAGGCAAATCCGGGCAAATACAATTTTGCTTCAAGCGGCACGGGAACAATCCTGCATCTCGCGACCGAAATGTATCTGGAACAAGCTAAGGTCAAGGCCAGCCACATTCCGTATAAAGGTGTCGGGCCTATGGTTACGGACTTGCTTGGGGGTCAGGTCGACTTTGGTACGCTGGCATTGCCAAGTGTTCTGCAGCACATCAGATCCGGTGCATTGCGTGCAATCGGCGTAGGCGATGCCCAACGCATCCCGAACGCCCCCGAAATACCGACATTTGTCGAGCAAGGCATGCCTGACTACGTCGTCGAAGCGTGGTTTGCGATCATTGGCCCCAAGGGAATGAGTGCCGACACAACCAAACGCGTGCATCAAGGCATCGTGGCCGCGTTTGATGATCCGGCAACAAAGGCCGCTATGGATAGGCAGGGAAATAGGATCCAGATTCGATCCACCGAAGAAACAGCGACTTACTTCAAAAGCGAGCTTGAAAAGTACGCCAAGCTTGTGAAAGCGGCAGGCATCGAGCCTCAGTAAAACACTCAATCCGAATAGCGTGTCGCGATCGATCTGAACTCTTCGTTGATTTCGATAAAAGCATCGACGATATCCGGATCGAAATGCTTTTCCCGGCCATCCTGAATCACCAGGATGGCTTTTTCATGGGGCATCGGCTCTTTGTAGACTCGACGGCTGATCAAGGCATCATAGACATCGGCCACGGCCATCAGTCTGGCTGCAATAGGAATATCGTCGCCAGACAACCCATCCGGATACCCTGAACCATCCCATTTCTCCTGGTGAGACCGCGCAATCTGCTTTGCAGTATGAAGAAAATCAACATCCACCCCAAGCGATTGCTCCGCATGAGAGATCGCTTCGCTGCCCAAGATCGTATGCGACTTCATCACCTCAAACTCTTGCACTGTCAAAGGACCCGGTTTCTGAAGAATATGATCGGGGATGCCGACTTTACCGATATCATGCAACGGAGCGGACTTGAATAGCATTTTGATATTGCTTTCGGTCAGATAGTCCCGAAATCGGGGATGATCCCTTAAGTGTTCGGCCAGGCTTCTGACATAGCTTTGTGTGCGCAAAATATGGTTGCCGGTGTCCGTATCGCGAGTTTCGGCTAGCGATGCCATCACCATGATGGTCACGTCCTGAATCGCCGCGACTTCCTGGGATCGTTTTGCGACCTGCTCTTCAAGATAGAGATTTTGGTCTCGCAAAAAGTCGTGCGCGGCTTTAAGCGTGAGTTGCGCCTTTACCCGCGCCATCACAATGGGAGGACTAATCGGTTTGGTGATGTAGTCCACCGCTCCTAGCTCAAGTCCGATTCTTTCGTCTTCGATTTCGGATTTGGCCGTCAGAAAGATCACAGGAATATCTCGCGTCGCGGGATCCGATTTCAAGCGACGACAAACCTCGTGCCCATCGATGCCGGGCATCATCACATCCAGAAGAATCAAATCCGGAGGTGAGTCGGACTTCGCGATCGATAGGGCTTTTTCGCCATTGTTAGCGACCTTGACACGATAGGTGTCTCGCAACAGGTCGTTCATCAACACCAGGTTATCCGGGGTGTCATCGACAACCAATATGGTTGGACGTTGATTCTGAATCACAGGACTTGTCATCTTGTTATGGATCTCACTTTCGCCATTCGCTTCTTGCCTGCTTCAACAAATCAAGACTTGTGTCGAAATCGAAGCTAGAGACTGCATTTTCAATTGCCGAATACTGTTCTGGAAAAGCACTTTTCAATACATCCCTGTTATTCTGAAAAATCTCGACTGCAGAGGCATCATTATCCTCGAGACTATCGATCAGTTCTTTACAGATCCCATCAAGCTCCGCCGAATCGGTCACACGGTCAGGTTCATACTGTTTTTGCAGGATATTTTGATCGATTTCATCCAGCATGATTTCAAGGGCAGCGCAAACTTCGAGGTGCATGCGAGTGATCTCCTCGTGGGGACGACCGCTTTTGATCGCCGCTTCCAAACGGGAAGCAAGCGACTGAATCGCTCCTGCCCCGATATTGCCTGAAACGGATTTCAGTGTATGCGCAAGTCTTTCGGCAAGCTCGTAATCTTTTTCCCCAACAGCCCGATTAAATCGCTGACGGAAATCCCGCTGGCCGGCCACATACTTTCTAAGTAGTGAAACATAAAAAGGCAATTTACCCATGGCCCGGCGAATTCCATCCCGGGAATCCAATCCTTCAATTTTGGCAAGTATGCCCGAATCCTCATCGAAAGAACCAAGCGGGGACTTGACTGACTGCGCCAAGTCCCGAGTCTGCCCGTCTAATGTTGGGCTAATCCACTTAAGCATGGTCGCCCAAAGCGCATTCGGCTCGATCGGCTTGGCCAAATGGTCATTCATTCCGGCCTGCAGGCAAAGATCACGATCCGCTTGCATCACATTCGCCGTCATCGCAACAATGGGGAGCTTTGCGAAGTCGGGCATTTTTCTGATCTCAATCGTGGCGGACACGCCATCCATCACCGGCATTTGCATATCCATCAACACAAGCGCGTAAGAACCCGACTTGATCTTGTCGATGGCAACCTGGCCGTTTTCAGCGACATCCACGACGAATCCTGCCTGCTTCAAAAGTTCGCTCGCCACATCCTGATTCATTTCATTATCTTCGACGAGCAACACGCGGGCGCCCCGAATGCCCTTCAGGCGCTCGGATAAATTCTGCTGATCGTTGCCATCATCCAGGGTTGACAAGGCGACTTGCTGTCCGAAAATCTTCGCGATATTGTCAAACAGAACAGATGCGCTGACAGGCTTGTTGACCACATAGTCCACCCCCAGTCGACGCGCCGCTTCAACAACATCTTCACGTCCGTAAGCGGTCACCATCAAACAATGGGGAGCATGTTTCAAGCCGCTTTTGCCAATTTTCTTCGCGACTTCCAAGCCATCCATTTCCGGCATTTCCCAGTCAAGGCAAACCAGCTCGTAGGGGGAAGATGAATGATCGGCCCACTTGATCGCGTTCAGGGCCTGCGCACCGGAGCTCACATCGTCAACCTTGAACTTCATTTGTTCAAGCATGCCACGCAGGACAACGCGCGCATTCTCATTGTCATCGACGATGAGAACTTTTCGACCCTGTAAATCCTGACTCAACACCAATCTGCGCGGCATGCGCTTACTTTTGCCCAAACGCACCGTTGCCCAGAATGTGCTGCCCTTACCCGGTTCGCTTTGGACGCCGACTGTTCCACCCATCAACTCCGCGATTCGCTTGCTGATCGCCAGCCCAAGCCCGGTCCCACCGAACTTGCGAGTCGTCGAGCTATCGGACTGATGAAAACTCTGGAACAGTTGGGATTGCTCTTCAGGACTCAAACCGACTCCTGTATCGCGCACAGCCAGATACAAAACGATTTCGTCATCCTGCATTTCCTGAATACGGACAATGATGGAGATTTCACCCTTTTCAGTGAATTTGACTGCATTGTTCGCATAATTGATCAGAATCTGACCCAGGCGCAAAGGATCGCCGACAAATGTACTGGGCATATCCGGATCAATATCGAAAATAACTTCCAGTCCTTTCGCGAGTGATTTCTCGGAGATGAGCGAAGTCACGTTTTCAAGAACATTTTCAAGCTCGAAATCGATATGCTCGATGCTGAGCTTTCCGGCTTCAACTTTCGAAAAATCAAGAATATCGTTAATCACGCCAAGCAGATGTTGTCCCGATGCCCGTATCTTGTTCAGATAATCGCGTTGGCGCGGATCCAAATCGGTATTCAAGGCAAGATGTGTCATGCCAATGATCGCATTCATTGGAGTTCGAATCTCGTGACTCATGTTTGCGAGAAAGCTTGATTTGAGATTGGTGGCTTCCTCGGCGATTTCCTTGGCTCGTTGCATCTCGCGTTCGACCGCCTTGATTTTGTCTGCATCAATTAGCCACCCGAAGATTGCCGGCTCTCCCTGATAATCCGACGCAAAAAAACTCGCCATGATGTCCCGCACCCGGCCGTCCGGGCCATACATCCTGTAATACTTGCTGTCGCTAAAACCGGATCGGGACAATTCCTCAATCAAATGTTCACGATCGGTACGGTCGACATAGATGGATTCGGATCGGTCTCCAACTTTCAAATTGACCAACTCCCTGACGCGAGGATTGGCAAAACGCACTGTTGCATTCGATGTGATCGCCACACCCACAGGCGCGCTATCCATCAACTTCTGCAAAAACTCATTCTGGAGCGAGATTTGACGCTGCGCATTTTTTCGTTCAGTAATATCGCGAACTGAAATGAATATAGTTTCACGATATCGCCCGATTTCAGGTAACTCCGAGAATCCGATCTCAACGGGAAACTGAACCCCATCGCGACGATACCCAGTCAACTCTATCGTCCCGGAACCCGAGTGCGAGTTCAGTAGCGACGCAAAGATTCCGGTGGTGTCAAGGGACTTGGAGTCGATACTCAGCGGCACCAGACGCTGGAACGACTGACCGATCAATTGACCCGTACTAAAACCGAACATGGACTCAAGTCTGACATTCACGATCGTCATGGTGCCGTCCGTGTTCGCAACGACTACGCCATCCGGTGCAGAGTCGATCATTTTGCGATACCAGGCATCGGTTTCCTCAAGAGCACGACTCGATGCGCGTTGCCTTGAGGTTTCATTGAGAACAACCATCAAAATCAAAATGGTGATCAAAGTCGACACGATAACCACACCCAGTACAAGCAGATGGGGATCGATTCCTACCAATACGTTGGATTCAGCATGGGGGCTTTTGAAAAAATAGGCTGCATGCATGGCGACGTGATGCGTCAGCGTGACCGCCAACCCCATCACAACAGCAGACAGCGGAATCGCAAATGCATCGGTTCCGGCAAACACTTTACTCATGTAAAAGCGAAACCAGAGAGCGATAAAAGACAATCCAACTGCCACAATGATCGAAAAACCGAACATGGAAGGCTGATAGCGTATGTATCCTTCAATCTCCATTGCCGCCATGCCGGTGTAATGCATTGCCCCGATCCCTGCGCCAAACAAAGCGCCAGCAGCCAACAACCCCCATATCCCGGGTTCGCCTCTTGCAAGAAAATGCAGTGCGAAAATGCTCGCAACAATGGCCGGCAAAATCGAAAGCGCGGTAATCCAAGGGTCATAAGCGACATCGACAGGCAGGTCAAAAGCGATCATGCCAATGAAATGCATCGCCCAGATTCCCGTACCCATTGCTACGCCGCCCAGATTGATCAGCGTATTGCGAACCTTTCCGGAAGGAATCGATTCGGAATAATTTTCTATGATGAAGGCTGCATAAGCCGAAAATATTGCGACAGCGACAGAAACAATGATGAGCCAATGCTGATATTGCCCGACATAAATATCATCGGGATTCGGTGTGCCGGTAAAGAAACTCAAATAATCGCCCAAAATTTTTTCCATTTATGCAAGTCATGCTTGATGGCTACCATCGACCCGACGAGCCGCCGCCGCCGAACCCGCCACCACCTCCGGACATGCCGCCCCCTCCGGACATCCCGCCTCCCGAACCGGGCCCACGCGGCCCTCCCGGAAAACCGGATGACATGCCTCGCCCCAAGCTCACGCCGGACAATGTGAACAAAAATGCAATCACGCCTGCAAACAATGAAACGAGAATCATCTCGGCCAACATCCACCCTATCACTGCGACGATTACACCGGCCACGCCGGCACCAATAAGGCGACCGAACAATCGGCGAAAAAATCCGCCTACAAATATGCTGATCACAAAAAGGATAGGCAAGTAACCCAACCACCCGTCGTCTTGCTGATTCGTACCCGCCACCGGCGCAGGCAATGCCTCGCCATCGATCACTTTCTGAATCTGACCAACACCGGCCGCGATTCCTTCATAGAATTGTTGCCTCCTGAACGCCGGAAGAATCACGCCCTCGATGATGCGCTTGCTTAGCGCATCGGTGAGTGAACCCTCCAATCCATAACCGACTTCGATTCGAACTGTGCGATCATTTTTAGCAACAATCAGGATGACGCCGTCATCGATTTTTTTACGACCCAGCTTCCATCTATCCGCGACACGAATTCCATATTGCTCGATTGTTTCGGGCTGGGTCGACGCAACAATCAACACCGCAATCTGGCTTCCCTTGCGCACTTCGAAGGCGCGCAAGGATTGCGCCAGGTTGCGAACCTGGTCGGGTGACAGCGTACCAGTCTGATCGATCACATGCGAAGTCAACGCCGGAACTGGCACTTCGGCGCAAGTCTGCCAGGACAACATCATGGTCCATATCAGAAACAGATTCCGAACAAGACTCGGTATATGCATGGAAGTCGGCTTGTCTATTTAGCAGGGGCTTTCTCGAAATTAACGACGGGAGGCTTCGAGATTTCCTTTTCATTTTCGACGGTGAATGTTTCCTTAGGCTTGTAACCAAAAACCATAGCCGTCAAGTTTGAAGGAAACGACCGAACCGCTACGTTGTATTCGCGAACGGACTTGATGTAGCGGTTGCGCGCGACAGTGATGCGATTCTCCGTCCCTTCCAGTTGTGCGCGCAACTCCTGAAAGCTCTGATTGGACTTAAGGGCAGGATAGTTCTCGGAAACCATCAACAAACGGCTCAGTGCCCCGGTGAGCTCACCCTGGGCCGCCTGGAACTTCTTAAAAGCTTCCGGATTGTTCACCAGTTCGGGGGTCGCCTGTATGCCGGTAGCTTTGGCACGCGCCTCGACAACCTTAGTAAGCGTGTCCTGTTCAAAACCGGCTTCGCCCTTAACTGTATTCACCAGATTCGGGATGAGGTCTGCGCGCCGTTGATATTGGTTCAACACTTCTGCCCAGTCAGCCTTGACCTGTTCGTCGGTCGATTGAAATGTGTTGTATCCACATCCCGAAAGGCTCACTGTTGCCAGTATCATCAACAGAGTCAAGAATTTACGCATGAGAAGCTCACTATCCAAAGAGTCAATGCAAGTTTAGTTCTTAAAATACCGGAATCGATACATTAGCCTCGTAATTATGGAAAAAATTGATGACTTCGGCGCAAACAAAACCGGGACGCAAACCGATGAAGGGCGGGAATCTTTTGATTCGCTGATCAAGGGACTCATCCCCCTGACATTGGTGGCTGCCTTTGCCGGATTGTTCGTAGGGCTGATAGGGGGAAGTTTTCGCTGGATGCTCGAGTATTCGGGCACTTTATTCTCCGGCATGCTTACTGCCTGGCGAGATCATTCGCCGGCACAATGGATGCCCGGCTGGCTTCTCGCGATGCTCATCGGCGCGACATGCGTCGCACTTGCCAGAAGCCTGATCAGAATGGCTCCAGAAGCTTCCGGCAGCGGAGTGCAACACGTTGAAGCCGTTATGCGCCATGAAGCCTCGCCAGCCAGATTTCGGGTGCTCCCGATCAAGTATATCGGCGGGATTCTCGCGATGGCACCGGGCATGGCTCTTGGTCGCGAAGGCCCGACCATACAAATGGCAGGTGTCATTGGTCACGTTTGCGGTCAAATTTCGAAACTGGCGCGAGCAGACCAGTTCATGCTTTATACAGCAGTCGCAGGTGCCGGCTTGTCCGTCGCATTCAATGCCCCACTTGCCGGAGCCGCCTTCGTCTTTGAAGAAGTATCTCGCAGAATGACGCTGCGCCGCATGGTCGTAACCTTGGCGGCGATTGCGACCGGCATGAGCGTATTTCGCAGCTTCTATGGCAACGAGGTTGAATTCCACACACACGGTGTTTTTACGCAACCTTCACAAATTCTGTGGACCTATGCCCTATTGGGGGTGGTTCTTGGCGGTTTCGGCGTGCTCTACAACAAATGCATCGTCTCGGGGATGAATGTATTTGCAAATGCGCCCCGAATTGCACCGGAAATCAAAGCAGGAATCATCGGCGCGCTAGTTGGCGGACTAGCCTGGGTCCGACCCGACTGGGTCGGTGGAGGCGAGGCACAAATTCAATCCCTCCTTAACGGTGACCTGACAATTCAGGCAATTCTTTTTCTCTTGCTCGTTCGCTGGGCTCTGGGTGTGGTGTGTTACAGCGCGGGTGCGCCGGGCGGGCTGTTCGCTCCGTTGCTGCTGGTCGGCGCGTTAGTAGGCGTGTTATGCGCCACAGGCTTGAATCATGCACAAATCACGACCCAACCAGTTGATCCCGTCGCCTTTATCGTGGTCGGCATGTCCGCGTTTTTTACCGCGGTTGTGCGTGCCCCCTTTACAGGCATTTTGCTGGTGATTGAAATGACCGGACTTGTCAGCTTAACGATTCCGTTATTGATTGCATGCGTAGCGGCTGTTGTGGTGGCCACGCTATTGCGCGGCGAGCCGATCTACGATTCGCTGCTCGACAGAATGCGCCTCACGCAACCGTCAAGTCCAGGCCTAAGAACATCGCCCCCTCCAAAGGGTTGAAGATATAAGGCGCGATAGGCTTGAATCCAAACGACTGATAAAGACGAACCGCGGAGGCCATGGAGGGAATCGTATCCAGACACATCTTGCGATAGCCCATGCCGCGAGCCTCGTCGCATAACTGTTGCACCAATTTGCGACCCAACTGCAGGGATCGTCGGTCCGGCCTGACGTATAAACGCTTCATTTCGCAGGTATCGGAGTCAATTGGTCGCAAAGCGATGCAGCCAACCGCCTGGCCATCATGCCATGCCAAAAGCACGCACCCTTCGGGAGACGCATACTTACCCGGCAAAGAAGCAAGCTCAGTTTCGAAATCCTGGAATTCGAGGTCGATATCAAGACTATCGGCGTACTCGCGAAACAGCTTTTTGACAGGCTCCAGGTCATCCGGAAATTGTGCAATTCGAACACTTAACATGGATATCAAACAATAAGGCCTTTTGTGTCCACATGATGACACAAAAGGCCTTGAACTTCACTTGCAGCGCTGGTGCTTCGGGAAGGCCTTAACAGGGATCTGATGCGCACAACCATAAGGGATTTCTGACAACGCCACTCGGGTCTAACTATCACTTGTCGAGCATCTCACATTGGCTTGTCGCTCAAAGCCTTCATGTTGCTTTTCAATTGCGCACTCATGGGCATGTTCAACACAATCCCTTTGGGCGGAATCGGCGACTCAAACCATTTCGCATAAAGTTTGGCAAACTCCCCAGACTGCATCAAACGCGAGATCGTTCCGTCAACCAGTTTTTTAAACTCGGGATCATCCTTGCGCATCATGCAACCATAGGGCTCCTGCTGAAGCGTCGTGCCCACCACTTCGAATAACGCCGGATTTTTCGAATTGGCCATCAGGCCGAACAGCAGGATGTCATCCATTGCAAAGGCGACAGCCTGATCAGACTCGACCATTCTGAATGCATCGTCATAGTCTTTGCCGTATACCATCTGCACATCGATGCCTTTGTCCGTGGCGTACTGACGCAACACCTTCTCATTCGTGCTGCCAGCGGTGCTGGATACGACCTTTTTGTTCAAATCGGCATAGTCCTTAATGTTAGAAGTTTTTTTCGCAAGCAATCTTGTTCCGGCATAAAAGTGACTGATCGCGAACGAAACTTCCTTGCCACGCGCTGCGGTGTTTGTCGTTGACCCGCATTCCAGATCGTACGTACCATCGACCAGCAACGGAATCCTGTTCTGTCCTGTCACGGGAATAAGGCCAACTTCAAGATTCGGTTTTCTAAGTTGATTCTTGATGTCCGCCACAATCACATCCGTCATATCCACCGCAAAACCCACCGGCTTGGCACCCGGCGCGGGAACATAACTGAAAGGGATCGATGACTCTCTGTAAGATACCGTGATCTTGTTTGAATCATTGATCTTGTTGAGTGTTTGCGCTTGAGCCGACATCGTTGCGGCAGCCAGACAAGTCATCACCGTCGCAGAAAATTTCAATTGTCGAGTATTCATTTTTACTCTCCATGAGATAAGAATATTTTCTATGCTTCAACCTTCGTGTGTTCCATGCGGACTTTATTGATCACATCGAACAATACAAAGTGACTTGATGGTGCGACTTAATTTTTGAGCGGTCAATGGACTGTTCGTCCCCATATTTGACTTTTATCAAATCCGATTATCTTCTCAATATTTCAACTGATCAGAGGATATATAAAAACTAATTTTTTTAGCGACAATCCTATGCATCAGGATAAATATTTCACGAACAAATCTAATAACAAAATTATTTACTTTGAAACCGCATGTAACCGATGGCTTGCAGGCGGACATATTGAGCCTGTAGTGTGCTTATGATTAACGCACTTGATTATCATGCGCACTTTTTCACATACGCAGGCAGCAAATGGAATCCAGAATGGCCACTCTCGAAACTCGCTATGACACGATCTTGCCGACACTAGCTACTAAAGAAGATGTCAGGCACCTCGAAACCCGTTTCGATAAGATTCTTCCGACACTTGCCACCAAAGAGGACCTGAAAAATCTTGAACTGAAACTGACCGGCACCATTCATCAGGAAATCAATGCCTGTACCTGGCGAATGATCACCTGGATGACGGGCGTAATCTGTATTTCCTTTGCGGGGGTATTCTTCATCGCGCGATACATTCACGTTTAAGAACGTACCGCGCTTGATCACGCTGGCTGCATCAAGCAACCGCCAGGCTCACCGCTGGTGCATCATGAAACTGTTCTTCTTCGGTTGACCCTGTCAATGCGGTCACCGATGAAGCTCCACCCTGAATCACCTGAGTCACCGCATCAAAGTAGCCCGTTCCGACTTCACGCTGATGCTTGGTTGCGGTGTATCCATAGCGTTCTGCGGCAAACTCTGCCTGCTGAAGCGGGGCATAGGCCGCCATGCCATCCGTTGCGTACTTGCGTGCCAGCTCGAACATGCCGTAATTCAACGAATGGAATCCGGCCAGCGTAATGAACTGGAACTTATATCCCATTGCGCCTAATTCACGCTGGAATTTTGCAATTGTCGCATCGTCAAGATGGCGCTTCCAGTTAAACGATGGTGAGCAGTTATACGCTAACAGCTTGCCGGGATAGACTTTGTGGATGGCTTCGGCAAACTTCTTTGCAAATGCCAGATCAGGTGTGCCGGTTTCGCACCAGACCATATCAGCATAGGCCGCGTAAGCAAGCCCGCGTGAAATCGCCTGATCTATACCGTTTCGTACACGATAGAAACCCTCGCTTGATCGCTCTCCAGTCAAAAACGGTTTATCGTTTTCATCAATATCACTGGTTACAAGCGTTGCTGCCTCGGCATCGGTGCGCGCAAGCAAAATGGTCGGCACACCCATGACATCGGCAGCCAGTCGTGCCGCAGCGAGTTTCTGCACCGCTTCCTGTGTTGACACGAGTACTTTGCCACCCATATGACCGCATTTTTTCACAGACGACAGCTGATCCTCAAAGTGGACACCAGCCGCACCTGCCGTAATCATGGCCTTCATTAATTCATGGGCGTTGAGCACGCCACCGAATCCCGACTCGGCATCGGCAACAATCGGTACATACCAATCGATCGAATCATCCCCTTCGGCATGATGAAGCTGATCGGCTCGCATTAAGGCATTATTGATTTTTCTGACTACGCTAGGCACGCTTGATGCAGCATACAAAGACTGGTCGGGATACATCTGCCCTGAATCGTTATTGTCGGCGGCGACCTGCCAGCCAGACAAATAAATAGCCTGCAGTCCGGCCTTGACTTGCTGCATGGCCTGGTTGCCCGTCAAGGCACCCAGCGTATTGATGAAGGGCTTTTCATTGAGCAGGCGCCAGAGCTTTTCGGCGCCACGGTGCGCCAAGGTATGTTCCACCATGAGCGAACCGCGCAAACGAAACACATCTTCTGCGCTGTAATCGCGCTTGATACCGCGCCAACGTGGATTTTCATCCCAATCTTCCTTGATGGCCTCGATTGCGGCTGAGTGCTTTTTCAACATGTCTATCTCCTAGGTTGTGTAAATCGTTGGAGAGACATTAGTGTAAAAATATTGTGAATTCCATATAATAAAAATTCACAATGTGAATTTCACAAAATTATTTTTCAGAAATTTCACAAAGATATTTTCACTTATTGAAGGTGAATCCCTCATGGATCAGCTCAACCGAAACAACCATTTTCTGGGTACAAAGCTGCGCAACCTACGCAAAGAGCATCGCATTACGCTTGAAGAATTATCTTCGCGTTGCGCCGAAATCGATCCGCAAAAGGCACCTTCGACCTCCTATCTCAGCATGATCGAAAATGGCTCGCGCAATCCATCGCCCGAAATCCTGTCGATCATTGCCGACATTTTTCAAAGACCGATCAATTGGTTTCTCGATCACAACACATCTGCTTTGCCATCTGCGCCCAAACCCGCAACTGGCGGCATGACTCGCATCCCATTCGATCCGGCGTTTCTATTTACTAAAGACCTGCTTCAGGCCGCCATTCCCGAATTGCTGCTGCAAACCGGAACAACCGGACGTCAGTTCGCACATCTTCTTATCAGATCGCATCAGGAAACTTCGCATAACGAATATCCCGACCTGGAACGTATGGCCGAAAAAATCGGCAATCGGGAATTTCCTTTGTCTGTAGACCGCTTGATGACATTATGCAAGCAGCACGGCCTTGAAATCAGATGGTTCGAGCGCAAGCCTGTCATGGCTCGCGATAAAGAGCGAAGCGTCAAAAGCGTCATTCGTTCGTTCTACGAACCGCCCGGCATTATCTATCTGAATAAAGCGCTTGAAAAAGATCCGGCACGTCTCAAATTCGACTTGGCATCACATCTTGGACACAAAGTCTTGCACGGAGGTGATGGACTCAAATCCGTACACGCAACAGGTGGTGAATTCGATGAAAGTCCGGACAGCGGGTTGCCCATCAACACGAACATCGATGCAAGCGATGTGTTGCTTGCATGGCGAGATTTCGAATGCAGTTTTTTTGCGGGCGCGCTGCTTTGCCCGAAAATTCCATTCCGAAGATTTCTGAACCGCGAACGACATCGTCTCGAGGCAGGCAAAAAGATAGAACTCACGCCCGCCGCCATGATGCGACGGATGACAAAAGTCTCGAACTATCCGCACTGGCATTTTTTTGACGCGACATCCGCTGGCCGATTTCGGGCGGTATATCGAGGCAATGGCATCCCCCTGCCATGGGGAAACATGACGGAAGCCAAGGATCCCTGCCCCAACTGGGCGGTGTTCAGGATGACCGAAAAACCTTTGAATACGTCAAGCTCACAACTATCGGTGATTCGCGAAAACGATGAGTGGCAACTCTATTGTTGCCATACATTGCACACTAAAGACATGTCCGGACTGCAGCATGTTCTATCGGTCGGAGTCAATTTGGGACCCGCTTTGATCTCCAATGACGCAAATGGCAACGATATCGTGCAAGGAATCGGTGAGCTCTGCGTCAAAAAAAGTGGTGAAGCCAAAGTGGGAGTGGCCGCCGCCAACTCGATTCGTGCGATCGCAAATATTCTAAGTATTGGCTGGATTGAAGACGCACTTGCTCAGCCTGCGCGGATCATCTGTCCGCGCAGCTTGAATTGTCCCCGTGATCATCAATGCAACCATCACGGAAAATCATCCAATAAAACAGTCGAAGACATCAAGAAAGAAATCCTGATTCAGACAGCCAAATAAGCGCGCTCAGGCCAGTCTCACCATCACAGCACCGGCAATGATGACTAATACCGCGAACATCCTTCTTTGAGTTAGTTTTTCCTTGAAAAACCATGCGCCAAGAAGCGTGGCGAACAGCACGGATGTTTCACGCAAAGCCGCGACCGATGCGACCGGCGCGACGGTCATGGCCCATAGCGCGATCGCGTATGATCCGATCGATGCCATGGCTCCACCAAATGCCAGTTTCCAGCGCTTTTTCAGGTAATCGATCGATTTTTCCCCGCGGATATAAAAGACCCACAAGGCGAAAGCCCAGCCATCCAAGGCGAATAACGCGGCAATATATTGACTGGGATGATCCGAAAGACGCACTCCCTGAGAGTCAAACAAGGTGTAGAGGGCGATGATTGCCGCGTTCGCAAGCGCCGTTAAGATCGCACGACGATGTTGCAACATCCCTGCCGACAAGCCCAGCACCAATACGCCGATGCAAATGAACACAACCCCAAACCATCCCTTCAGCGAGATGGCCGCATCGTCCACGAATATATAGGATCCCACCGCCACCATGAGTGGAGCGGCCCCTCTCATCAGGGGATAAGTCAGTCCGAGTTCACCGTGATGATAGGCATGCGCCAAAGCGAAGTAATAGGCGATATGAATGACGCACGATGCGAATAGATAGGGCCAGGATTCCACCGACGGAAAGCCGAACGCAATAAAGAACGGCAGCGCGATGAATGAACAAAACAGATGGATGACCGCAGTATCGAGAATCTTGTCTTCGCTTGATTTAATCAAGACATTCCATGAGGCATGAAGGACCGCCCCGACTAGAATGACGATCATGACGGTCCAACTCATGCTTAGCAAAATTCAGCCCCTATCCAGTTTTGCCACCCCCATTCAATCTGGATCGCAAGCTTATTGCACAAGTCGAATATTCGCCTCGTCAATAATTTTTTTCGACTTTACCATGTCTTCGGCCTGGAACTTTTTGAAATCTTCAATGCTGCCGCCCGATACGGTCAGCCCTTGCTGAGTCAGCTTTTCTTTCATGTCGGACGCCAATGCCTTATTCACTTCGGCATTAAGTAACGACTGAATTTCACTTGAAGTTTTAACGGGCGCCCACAATCCATACCAGCTGTAAAACTCATATCCTGGAATCGTTTCGGCAACGGTCGGCACATCGGGCAGATTCGGAGTGCGCTCGGCCGAAGTCACGGCCACGACACGCAATAAGCCGCCCTTGTGATACTGCAACGAACCCAGAATGGGGTCGATGAATCCATCGATTTGTCCACCAATCAGATCCTGAAAAGCCGGAGCAGTGCCTTTGTAAGGGATCATGGTGTAGTCGAGCCCGCCGTTCTTTTTAAGCAGCTCAGTGGCCATCTGCCCGGCCGACCCCACCGAGCCGACTGCAAATGCCAGCTTGCCCGGATTGGCTTTTGCATATTCCATCAATGATTTGAGATCCTTGACCGGCAAGTCTTTGTTGATCGCGACCGTCAAAGGTGCTTTTGCCACCAGGGCAATCGGCGCAAAATCCTTTTCAACGGTGTATGGCACCTGCTTCATCGTCATCGGTGCGGTAGTGAAAGTCGAAGCATTGAACAACAGCGTGTATCCATCGGCTGTTGCCTTGGCAACCGCATCGGCGCCTATCGTGCCATTACCTCCCGCCTTGTTTTCGACAATAAATTGCTGGCCGAGTTGAGTGCTCAATTTCTGTGCAAGCTGACGGCCAATCGCATCCAGTGTGCCGCCGGGCGGGAAAGGAATAATGACTTTGACAGGCTTGTTCGGATAATTCTGCGCCGAAGCCATCATTGGATTCATAATGAATAAAGCACTTCCAATCATGCCCAGCAATCCAAGAAATTTATTTTTCATATCGTGTCTCCTGATCAATTTCGTAAACCATCAACATCAAAACATCAAAGCGATGCACCACCGCACATGACAAGATGCTGCCCTGTCATCGCTCCGCCTTGAGGGCCCACAACAAATGCGGCCAGCGCTGCAACCTCTTCAACTTGTACAAATCTTCCAATCGGCGGCATCTTGGGAGCCGTGTTCGCGCGGGCCGGATCTCGCAAAAACGGGGTATCCGTTGCCCCCGGCGCGATCACATTTACGGTGATGCCACGCGGCGCGAGCTCGGCCGCCCATGATCGCGCCATGCCTATCATGGCAGCTTTGGTGGCTGCATACTGACTTCGCGTCGGCGCCCCATTGGCCACACGACTGCCAATCAAAACTATTCTGGCGCCATCGGGCATGCGTGAAATCAATTGATTCGCCATGATTTCAGCAGCTAACACATGCACTTTCCACATCGCACGGCCATCTTCACCATCGAGATCGCCTAAGGCTGCAGTGCGCATGAACCCCGCGGCATGGACGAACGCCTGCACCGGTGCGCCATCACTAACAATTTGGGTGCAAGTATTGGGCAAACTCTCTGTATGCGACAAATCGGCCTGCACAACACTAAAACGCGCATGCTTGAAGTCCGGAATCGTTCGGCTCACACCGACAACAGACCAGCCATCGGCAATCAAACGTTGCACTATCGCCAGCCCGATGCCTGAGCTACATCCGGTAATGACGGCACGCGGATGGGCATTCATGCCAGGATCCAATCCGGCATCACCCGCGCATGACGGATATGCCTTCTGAACACCGTATAAGCCACATGCAATGATCCATCTGCCGCCTGCCTGAGTGTGGGATATGAATATTCGCGATTCAAGCTGCGCGCCGAATCATTGCTCATGCACCACCCATCGCCAACCTCCAGGTTTCGACGCCATGGCCAAGTCAACCCGTCATCCTCTGATATCGCAAGCGTCATCGGCGCACGTGGCGCACCCCAGAATGCGCGACGCTCCGTATTTTGCTGTGTTTTAGGCGCATCTTTGGATTCGCTGTGCTCATCATCTTCAAGTTCGTCATACAGGGATTGACGTCTTTCTGTCGCATCAGCAGCACTGCTATCGTTGAAAATCATGGCCAAGCGTCCATCGGCCAATCGCAACGCCTGAATCGACGAGTTATTGTTTGGCAGCACCGTTTGCACAGGCGAGGTCCAGCTCAAACCGCCGTCATCGCTTCGCGTCTTGTATATGTGATCCGCCCAGCGACTTCTGAAAAATCCCAACAACCCCCCGTCCGAAGCCGACACGATGCTCATGTGCACACAACCAACGCTATCGGGCACGAGAATGCGCTGCCAGCTCGCACCTTGATCGGTCGATCGCATCACCGCGCTTTCATCGTAACTTCCGTCCCATTTTTGTCCCGGCATCACGCGACAGTCCCATACCGGCAATAACCAGCTTCCATCGGTATGGACATGGATCGGTTGACGGACAAACGCGCCGATTGGCAAGTCTTTCAAAACATCCGCTTCTCCCCAGGTCGCTCCGTCATCCCGTGAAATCCTGCGCCTGACGATCGCCGTATCCTGGTTGCCGGAAAATTGGGCCGTATGCAGTAACCACAACGAACCATCCGGTGCGGGAAACAAAAGCGGATTCTGTTCCGAGCGTTCCTGATCGTTCGACAATTGAACCGGACTCGACCACTCACGATTAACAGGATCGAGTTTGGACATGAAGACCGAAATATCGGAACGCCCCTCCATCGATCCGCCAAACCAGACGCAGGCGAGCGTGCCGTCCTTCAGGACCATCAGGTTTGCCGCATGCGCCTGAACGCGCAAGGACGGTATATCGGCAACTTCACGATCGGGATCTTCGGGGTGAATTTTCAGTTTCGCGCTCAGCATTATGCTTTCTCCTTGCCGACCATCACGTTTGCGGCGGGTAGTGGTTTGCCGGCGAAGGTATCGATAATGTTCTGCGCAGTCATGGTAGCCACGCGCTGAGCGGCACTGTGCGTCACGCCGGCAACATGTGGAGTCAGAATGACATGATCCATCTTGAGCAAAGGGTTGTCGGCCGAGATCGGTTCGACCTGAAATGTATCGAGACCTGCACCACCCAAGTGTCCATCTGATAGTGCATCAATCAACGCGGCCTCATCAATCACCGCACCGCGCGCCGTGTTCACAATCAACGCTCCGGGCTTAAGCATTGCAATCTCTTTGCGCCCGATCAATCCGCGAGTCTGCGCAGTCAAGGGACAATGCAAACTAAGTATGTCCAGACGTTTAAGAAATTTTTCAAAGTCTTTTTCGACCTCGAAATCATCTGCTGCCCGACCGTTTCTCGTAAAGACGATCACTTGCGCACCTAACGCACGCGCCATGCGCGCCGTGCCGCGACCGATACTGCCATATCCGACAATGCCGACAACCGAACCCCTGAAGTCGCGCCCAAGCCATGACGTCCCCTCCCATCCGCCTTGACGCATTTTTGCGTTGAGTGTGTGTAAATCCCTGATCAGCGCCAGCATCATCGCGATCGAATGCTCAGCAACCGCATCGGCATTGGCGCCTGCGGCAACCGCAACAGCGATTCCTCTTTGCGAGGCCTCATCCAGGTCGACACTATCGACACCCGCTCCATTTTTAGCGATCAGCTTCAGTCCCTTTGCGGCACTTAACACTCTGGAGGTAAAAGGCTTGTTTCCCCGCAGCAAAACCGCATCGAACACTCCGACCGATAGCTGTTCGATCAAGGTGTCCTCGTTAATCGGCTCGTCCATGAAACTCAATTGAGCACCCGCCCGTTCCAGCATCTGTCGCGCTTCGGGTACGAGATGTTTCGATGTCACGAGAACATTAAATGTTGGCATGGTGTCTCTCTTTATGTTTATACGCTTTACGATTCCGGTCCGGTCTTAGCTAACGATGCCGATATGCCAGGGTACGAACTCATTGTCCCCCAGTCCCAGCAGCTCGCTCTTAGTCGGCTCGCCCGATGCGTGACGCAAAATGGTTTCGAATATCCGTTGGCCCATTTCAGGCAAAGTAATGTTCTCGTCGATGACGACTCCGCAATTGATATCCATATCTTTTTTGAGTCGCTCGAACATCGGGGTATTGCTGGCAAGTTTAATGGTCGGCGCGGGCTTGGATCCAAACATCGAGCCTCGTCCGGTCGTAAAACAAATCAGATTCGCGCCACTGGCGATTTGACCGGTCGCAGCCACCGGGTCATAGCCGGGAGAGTCCATGAACACAAACCCCTTTTTATCGATGGGCTCAGCGTAAGCATAGACGCCCTGCAAAGGAGTCGTGCCGCCTTTCATCGCCGATCCGAGCGATTTCTCGAAAATATTTGCCAAACCACCAGCCTGATTGCCCGGACCGACTACGCCATTGAACTGGCCATTATGCCCGCGCGTGTATTGCGCCCACCAATCCAGCTGATCAAGCAATTTCTGGCCAACGTCTGGCGACACCGCGCGTCGGGTCAACATATATTCAACACCATGAATTTCAGGCGTTTCGGACAAGATCGCCGTGCCACCGTGGCGCACCAGAATATCCATGGCAGCTCCCAGCGCCGGATTAGCCGTGATTCCTGAAAAACCATCCGATCCGCCGCATTGAAGGCCGATACTGATATGACTGGCCGATACCGTTTGGCGTTGATATGCATTGGCGATCGGCAAAATCTCCTCAACCGCGCGTATCCCGGCTTCGATCGTTTCCTGTGTTCCGCCCACATCCTGCATGACAAAGGTTCGCATCATGCGGCCGCTCGCCAAGCCCTGAGACTCAACCAGATCAGCAACCTGATTGCGTTCGCAGCCCAACCCGACAATCAGCACACCCGCCATATTGGGATGACGTGCATATCCTGCCAGCGTGCGCCGAAGCAGATCGAAATGAGGACTTGGCGATGACATGCCACAGCCCGTTGTTTGCGGAAAAGCTGCCACCCCATCGACATTCGGATAGTCCTTTAATCTCTCCGGGGTGAAATGTGCCGCGATCCGACTAATGACCGTGGCGGAACAATTAACCGACGACAAGATGCCAATGAAGTTTCTTGTGCCGACACGACCATCCTCCCGGACATAGCCTTGAAATGTGGCGCGCTGGGCTTCAGGCAAGTAATCAACCGCACGCACATCCTGGCCAAACCCTGGGTCGCGCTCGAAATCGATCAACTCGATATTGTGGGAGTGAACATAATCGCCCGGCTCGATATCGCGCGCGGCAACACCAATAATCGCATTGTATTTGCGGATTGGATCACCCTTGGGTATTCGCGTTGCGGCCACTTTATGGCCGGCTGGTACCTGCGCACGGGCTCTGGCGGTCAACCCGGGTAAATCCTGTCCGATCGAAACAGGTGTTTTGGCGATCAGAACATTATCGTTGTCATGCAGTCGGATCAGATTGTTTTGCGTCATGCCGGATTCAATGCCAGGAATTTCGATGATGCGGTATGTTGCCGACTTAAAACATAACCGTCTAATGTTTTATCGTAATAGAATCATGAGTGATAAGTTATGTATTAATCATTACCCATGGCACAAATTGACCGGGCGCTTCGTTCGAACATTAAATTAAGGCACCTTCAGTTAGTGGTGGCCCTTGATGAGTTTCGCCACCTTGGCCGCACATCCGAATTCCTGGCAGTTACCCAGCCCGCCGTTTCGAAGATGTTGTCTGAAGTCGAAGAAATGCTGGGCATACAGCTTTTCGATCGATCAAGGCGCGGAACCGAACCCACTCCCGCAGGCGTATCCCTGATTCGTTTTGCCCGATCCGTATTGGCCGAGTACGAGCGCACCCGCGATGAAATTAGCGCGCTTGAAAAAGGTGTCGCAGGTCGAACCCGAGTCGGCTTCATGGTCGTCGCGATGCCGACATTGCTTACCCCCGCAATTGCCAGACTCAAATCCGAATCTGCAGCCGCGACCATCTTGCTTGAAGAAGGCGACCTGACTCACCTGTTACCCAAATTGCGCATTGGTGAACTTGACTTGTTCGTGGGCAGACTGGAACCTGGGTACGCCTCGCCGGACCTGCTAACCGAAACATTGTACGAGGAGCCAATGTGCCTGGTGGCTAAGCCCGATCATCCATTGATATCTAAAAAATCTATCTTCTGGAAGGATCTGACCGAAAGTCGATTTGTCGTCCCCCCACCCTGGGCATCACTCAGAGTCAAACTAGAACAACAGTTTTTCAGGCATGGGCTGCAACCACCAGAAGATGTCATCGAAACCGCTTCGTTTTTAGGACAGATCACAATTGTCAGGGAGCAAAGCGCAATCGCACTCATGGCTCGATCAGTTGCCGAACACTTTTCGACTCAAGGATTCATCAAACAGATCAAGCTTAATGTCGATATCGACGTCCCGCCCGTCGGCATGATCACAGTACGCGGACGGCAACTGACGCCGATCACGCAAAGACTGATCGAAATATTGAGGGATCGAGCGTAAAAAAGTAAAAAGGCTTCCCGCAGGAAGCCTTTTTTGCCCGAACAACCATTCGGCTGTCCGGTTCAACCTTACAGCAACTTAGGCTGCGCGACGGGCACGCGTTGCGGTCTTGGCGGCCTCGGCTGCCTGACCGGCTGCTTTGAGCGTTGCGCTTGTGGCTGCCGTCAGATTCTTTTCGGCTGCTTCGGTCGCTTGCTTTGCTGCCTTGGTCATGGCGTCAAACGCGCCCGATGCCTGAGCCAAAGAAGACTTCAGCATAGCGACTGCGTTCTCGGAACCAGCAGGAGCGTTCTTGGTCATTTGCTCAACAGCATCATTGATATGCTTTTGAGCTTCGGCAACCTGAGTTTCACCCAGCTTGGCCAAATCGGCTTGCACGGCAGAAATGATGTCATAGACATGCTTGCTGTAAGCAACGGCTTTGTCTGTACCTGGCTGAACCAAGCTTGACGACAAAGCAACGGCTTCTTGCGCGTCTTTAACGGCAGCAACTTGCTGCGACTTTTCCGAAACGTCATCGATCGTTGCTTTGATGACTTTCAGATTCAGATCAACCAGTTTTTCGAAACCGTTGAAAACGGAGTTCTGTACGGCCACCAGCGTGTCGATGGCGGCTTTCTGGCTATTCAAAACTTGCTGAGGAATGGCGGACATGGTGTTCTCCTGATGAAAACGTAAATTATGTTGCACTGCACAAGTGTCATTTTAAGGGCATTCAACCCGAAGTCAACAATTTTTTGTTGCATTGCACCAAAAAACGACAAATAGCTATACCGTGATCAACTCGACCCCTGAAGATTTCTGTCTTAGACTAAGGAAAATCTCAAGGAAAGACATTGAAATCACCTCTATCAGCCCAAAACAGTGTGTTCACCCGCGTGACAGCTTGTCTGGTCGCGTTCAGTATGTTGTGCATTCCCGCTCTGGGACTTGCGCAAAATACCGACAACTATCCGAGCAAGCCGATCAAAATCGTTGTCGGCTTCGCACCGGGGGGCGGATCCGATTTCATCGCCAGAATCGTGGCTCAAAAACTGACCCAGAAACTGGGCCAGACCGTTTTTGTCGAAAACCGCCCCGGAGCTGGCGGCAACCTTGGCGCCGAGGTTGCCCTGAAATCGCCGGGCGATGGCTACACGCTCTTTCTCGCAGCAACCAGCTATACCGTCAATGCGAATCTGTATAAGCTGCCGTTTGACCCGATCAAAGACATCACCCCGATTGCACGCCTTGCAAGCGGTCCGTTTGTCATAGCCGCCAACCCTACAACCAACATTCAATCATTGGCCGCTTTTGTCGACCTGGCCAAAAAAGAACCGGGCAAATTAAGCTACGCCTCTGCCGGTAACGGCAGCATCACGCACGTCGCCACCGAATACTTTCTGACTACGGCCAAGATCGATGTGCTGCATGTTCCATACAAAGGCACCTCGCCAGCCTTGACAGATACCATGTCAGGCCAGGTTCAAATCATTTTCGGCACCGTAGCTTCCACGGTACCGCACGTAAAGTCCGGCAAGCTAAAAGGCCTGGCTGTCACGACTGCCAAGAGATTAGCGGCGTTGCCTGACGTTCCGACCGTCATGGAGTCAGGCTATCCCGACTTTGAAGTTTCGGTCTGGCATGGACTGATTGGACCCAAAGGAATCGCGCCTCATATCGTCGACAAATTGAATCTGGCGGTACGTGAATCACTGAGCGATCCGTCAATGGTCGAACAGCTTGCCTCGGACGGTTTAACGCCAAACGCGGATACGCCGGCTGAGTTTGGTCAACTGATCGAAAGTGAGACAGCCAGATGGGGCAAACTGGTCAAGTCGCGAAACATCACGCTGAAGTAATGTGACCTAAGGCTTCGGATATACGGTTCGCGGTTTCGGTGAGCCGGGCTATCCATTCATCCTGCATACGGTCCGAGGGTGCCGAAATCGACAGTCCCGCGACCAGCTTTCCGGAATCGTCGTGAATGCCGGCGGCGATGCAGCGCACCCCCATCTCAAGCTCTTCGTTATCACGCGCATATCCGTGCTGGCGCACGAAATTCAACTCCTGCTCCAACTTTTCAGGTGTGACGATGCTGTTAACCGTATTGCCCGCAAGCGCCGTTCGGGCGCAATAGGATTTCACTTGCCGCGAATCCATGACGGACAGAAACAACTTGCCAACCGATGTCAGATGCAAGGGCGCGCGACCACCGATCGCGCGAACGACCTGCATACCCGATCTTTCGCTCCATGCCCGATCGATGTAAACAATCTCATCGCCCTGGCGCACTGAAAGGTTGACGGTTTGCCCCGTCAGCTGATGCAACGCGCGCATGGCATCAGTCGCGGCTTCACGCACATTCAACCGCCCTTTGACCAAGGATCCCAGTTCAAGCAAACGCATCCCGAGCTGATACATGCCGTTATCGACGCGGTCGACATAACGGCCGATGACCAGATCGTTCAAAATGCGGTGCGCTGTGGATGTATGCAGGCCGGTCGACCGGGCAAGATCCTTTAGGGCGACTGGGTCGGACTCGGCCGCCAACGCATCGAGTAAACGCGTGGCACGATCAAGCACCTGTATGGCCATCACACCCTCATCGGAGGATGCGACAGCTTGAGGTTCTTCCGATGATCGCGACATGTGTGTGTTTTGCGTTGGAAATGAAACCGAAATTTATCACGAAGACGTTATCACGAAGAGCCAAGCTCGAACTTCGCGCCCAGACGGGCAGCCTCGTTACGCAAGTACTCCAGTGCGGCCCCCACCAAATCCTGGTCCCCTTTGACCCCCAGTTCGATATGAGGCGCCCCTCCTCCCTCACCGACCGAGGGTAGACTGAATGCGCGCACACCGGGCCACTTTTGCTCCAGGGCCTCAAGCGCCGGCGTAATTCGCGACTCGGGCATGTTGTAGACGATGAACGATTGTTCGACCGAGGGTTTGCTGCGAACCAGATCGGCATAGCGCGTATCAAGTGTCCACTCGAGCATCGGCCATGCCATAACGGGAAACCCGGGCACAAAACTATGGTTGCGAATAAAGAAACCCGGAATTCGATTGTAGGGATTGGGGATGATTTCGCTTCCTTTCGGGAAATAACCCATATTCAAGCGCTGTAGATTCTCCGGAGTACTCATATCGGCCGACCCCTGTCCTTTCGCCGCAGTCTCAGCACATCGCAACGTGATCTGTTCTCTGGCTTCGGGATGCAATTCAAGCGGCAAATCCAAAGCGGCCGCCGCCGCTTGGCGCGTATGGTCATCCGGTGTTGCACCAATGCCTCCACAACTCAGGACAATATCGCCGCTGGCGAAGCTTCGCCGCAGGGCTTCAGTCAGCAACGCCCGATCATCGGACAGAATTTCCACCCAGGACAATTGCAAACCCCGGGCACCCACCATTTCGATAATTTTTGACAAATGCTTGTCTTGGCGGCGACCGGACAGGATTTCGTCTCCGACAATGATTAATCCGAGCCTGGAAGACTTTTGAGCTTGAGATTGACTAACTGACATAAGATCTCCAAAGGGGCGTATGCATCAAGCATCGATTGTTGTTTGTTCTTGTCTCAGGCGCCGCAAGGACTCTAGGCCAAAGTGCGTAAAGACCAGTCCCGAAAAAACAGGCAGGACGATCCAGGCGGGGGGCAACAGGTTGAGCAATGCGCAAACCAGGCCGATCACCCAGAAACCCATATTGTTGCGACGAATCAATAAGCGTCTCTCTTCGGCGGTGGCATGCTCGACAATCGCGTCAACGCGCATCATGCGAGAAAAAGCGAATGTCCACCAGAAAATTGAAACGACAAAACCCAATGGCGGCACAAGCCAGAACGGCAACGTCAGGAGCCAGCCTGCGGCAAACAGCACGCTGACCCAGATCGCATTCCAGAGACTGACCACGAAAGAGTTTTGTCCCATCATTGTGACGTCTGGATAATCGCGGCGCGACAGGTGAGTCAACACCATCGGCATCACGCAGACAGCGGCAACGGCAAGCCCTAGGATTCCCGACAATGGCAACAAAATCACAAGCGTCGATAATGGAATCAGCCAGGCTTTTAATGCAACCAGGGAAAACAAACCGATAGAAATCAACCATTCATTGACATCAGTGATGACCGTCGACTCGCTGATCAAGCGATCCAGATATTGTGCCAACGGCCCCATGGCAAAAACCAGCAATAAAGTCGCAGCGCCAAGAATGATAAAGAAGGGCAGCAGCATGGCAAACAGCATGCGCGGATGAAACTGCGATCGCAACGCACGGCCAAAGGCGGTCATCACGCCGGCCACGCCGACGGAGTCGCTCGATTGATTGGCATAGGAGATTGGTCGCGACATCGGTTATCCAAATTATCGAAAAATACAAGCTATCATAGACAAACATTCAGTGTCGTGCAGGTATGGTGTGCATACCCGTCTGTACGGCCGCTTCACGGAGTAATCGGTGACACTCTATTTTCCCGGTGCGCAGGCGCTGGCGCAACGTCTGGAACAGGATCCCGGCCAAACGCTGGTGATCTGTTTTTGCGCTGCTTGGTGTGATACTTGCAAACAATACCAGCCTAAATTCGAAGAACTTTCAGACAAGCATGACCGAACCAGTTTCATCTGGATCGATATTGAAGATCATGCGGAATTGTTAGGGGACGAAGACGTCGAAAACTTTCCGACCATCGCGATCATGCATGGGGACAAAGTGCGATTCCTGGGAACCATCTTGCCTCATATCGAACACCTGGACCGACTGATCGATGCGATGAAGGCGCCTGGCAAGCCGCAGGAGACCGAGTTGCCAGAAGATCTGTTCACGCTCCTGATTAAAACCGCGTAGATTCTAACCGGGAGTTTGATCAGCACTGCGGCACTTAGGTCTTTTTGACCGAACCACCGAGCAATAATCCGACTGCGCGCTTGGCAGGCGTGCCGGCCTTGGTTGCAGGCGTTGGAGCTTGCGCCGATGCCGCAGAGGAAGATGGCGAAGGCACGTAGGGTTTAGTGAAAAATTCGTCTATCGGCTTCACAGGAGCACTGTAGCGACCGGAACGAGCGAAACGATCGTAGCCCGAGCTGCGGCTTGAACCACGATCGGATGATCGATCGCCGTACGACCGGTCGCGCCTATCTTCACGGGACGATGAAGAGCGGGACAACAACTCTTCGGGAATCTGCAGATTGCCGCGAGGTACAGGTACCTTGATCAGCTTTTCGATCTCGAGCAAAAGCTTTTCTTCCGCAGGGGCAAAAAAGGAGATCGCTTCACCCTTGGCACCGGCACGACCGGTGCGGCCAATCCGGTGAACATAGTCTTCTGCGCTATGCGGCAAGTCGTAATTAATCACGCAAGGCACGCCGGCTACATCCAGACCGCGAGCTGCCACATCGGTTGCGACCAATACTTCCAGCTCTCCGGCCTTGAAAGCCTCAAGCGCCTTCATTCGGT
The DNA here is from genome assembly GCF_010499255.1 of Sheuella amnicola. Taxonomy (GTDB): domain Bacteria; phylum Pseudomonadota; class Gammaproteobacteria; order Burkholderiales; family Burkholderiaceae_B; genus Zwartia; species Zwartia amnicola. Next base: position 196,193 of record NZ_JAAGRN010000004.1, on the reverse strand, counting down.
CAGCCTGCGACTTGTCTCCATGTATGGATTCGGCGCGCACCCCATCAAGTTCGAGTTGACGCGCGAGGCGGCCCGTGCCGATTTTGGTGTTCGAAAACACAATTACTTGCTTCAGGCCCTTGGACTTCACAAGATGGACTACTGCCGCACGCTTGGATTCAGCGGGAAGCGCATAGGCAATTTGCGTCACCGTATCCGCAGTCGCGTTTCGTTTGGCGACTTCGATTTCGACAGGCGAATTTAGATAGGTGCGGCCCAGTTTACGAATCTCAGTGCTGAAAGTCGCAGAAAAAAGCAAAGTCTGGCGAGGCGTCGGAAGCAGGCGCATAATGCGATCTAGATCGGGCAAAAAGCCCATATCCAGCATGCGATCCGCCTCATCGAGCACCAGAATGCCGACTTGGCTCAGGTTGACGTTGCGTTGTTCGACATGATCCAGCAGTCGGCCGGGCGTGGCGATCAAGACCTCGCAACCGTTGCGCAACGCTTCTTTTTGAGGACCGATATCCACACCGCCAAAGACGACCGTCGATCGCAGGGGGGTCAGCAGGCTGTAACGTTTCACGCTCTCGTACACCTGATCGGCCAGCTCGCGGGTAGGCGTCAAAATCAGCGCACGCACCGGATGACGTGCGGGCGAGGCGCTTGTGTTGGCCAAAGGCATCAGACGATGCAAAATCGGCAAAGTGAAGGCCGCGGTTTTTCCGGTCCCGGTCTGGGCAGCGCCCATGACGTCTTTGCCCGACATGACTTCAGGCAAAGCCTGAGCCTGAATCGGTGTGGGAGTCGTATATCCGGTATCGGCAACAGCCTGCAACAGCAAAGGATGCAAACCGATGTCGGCAAACGTGGGGGTCGCAGCCGCGGGCTGTACGGGAGTTTGTATGTTTGAAGTCATTGAATTATTTGAGAAATCACCCGTAAGTGTAACGCAGCCCGGGGATTAAAGTCAGGGATTCCCCCTAGACATCATTAAAACAGGCTAACAATCCAGCGAAAACTCCACAAAGCCATCATGCCGGAGGCAATCAGCATGAATGCGTTTCGGGTGCGGATAAACACAAACACAGAGACAACCGCTGCGAGCAGCTTCAAATCAAACTGAGGCAGGGAGCCTGCTTCCCAAGGCAGCAAAACCGGAACAATGATTGCAGTCAACCCCGCAATCGGAGCGTAGCGCAGGGCGCTGCGAACCCGCTCCGGCAAGGGGATATAGTCGCCGATCATCAGAAAACCGGCACGGGTCAATACCGTACCAAGTCCCAACAGGACAATGGCTGCGTAAGGGTAGACGTCTTCGAAACTCATTTCGCACGCTCCCGACGCAAACGGGACTCAGCCCACATCCCACCCAAAATGCCGGCAATGACAGCAATCAGCAGCCCCAATCGCAGCGGTAAAGGTTGCGTCAACCAGGCAACCACGGCGGTCACCAACATGGACACATAGACCGGCCTGTTGTTCACGAGCGGCATCAGAATCGCCAGCAGCGCCAGAATGGCGGCAAAGTCCAGTGACCAGCTTGTCGGCACAAAGCTGGCCAATGCAATACCGATCACCGAAGTGATTTGCCAGATAATCCAGGTTGAACCGACTGCGCCAACGTAAAACCAGTGCTGCTCGACTGTCCCCTTATTTGATGCATCGACGTAGCGCGGCATAAATGCGACAAACGAAACGTCGACACTTAGATAACCAAGCAACAGTCTTTTCGGCCAGTGAATATTGCGGAAATACGGGTGCAGTGCTGCGCCAAAAATCACGAACCGCAAATTGACGATGACACCGGCGGTGAAAATCAACCAAAGCGGTGCGCCCGCCGCGATCAAAGGCAGAGAAGTCAACTGGGCGGAGCCGGCATAAACGATCGGACTCATCGCCAAAGCCGCCCCGATCGACAGACCGGACTTGACCATGGCCACGCCGGTCACGACACCCCAAACCGTGAAAGCGACAAAACCGGTTGCAACAGCTCGAGCGCCATCAAGCATTGCTGCTCGACGAATCCGGCTAAGCTCGCGGGCGTCGATATTATTTGAGGATTGCTGCATTTGCCTAAGTTGATTCATTCGAATTTCGCTATTGTAGACCGCTGCCCTTGTTACAATAAGTCATTGTTTTCATTCACGAGAGTAGTCATGACTGACGCAGTTTCCGGTGGTTCGGGCCAATCCGTTGCTCCTGTGCAGGTCGAAGCCGCCGACTTGCCGATTTACTGCCCCGGCCCCAAGGCGCCGCTCTGGAGCATGCATCCGCGCGTATTTCTGGATGTCGCCAAGACCGGTCAAGCAAGCTGTCCCTACTGCGGCACAAACTACAAGCTCGCACCGGGCGCCGTTGTTCACGGCCACTAGGGCGACCCAATCATGCCGGTGATGTTTGCCACATCCGAAGAAGCCGAACTCGCTTTTTACGATGCGCTCGAGCGCGCTGATCTGGCCCGATTGATGCAAATTTGGTCCGATGAGGAAGAAATCGTCTGCGTTCACCCAGGCGGCTTGCGTCTGGTTGGGCTGCACGCTGTAAAGGAAGCCTGGCAAGAAATCCTCTCCAACGGCGGATTGCATATCCGACCCTCAAGCACAGTCGTTCTGCACAGCATGATGAGCGCGACGCACACATTAGTTGAGCAGGTCACCGTGCAAGGAACCGATGCGCCCGAAGTGGCGTACTGCTATGCAACCAATGTTTACCACAAGGGGCCGACTGGCTGGAGGCTTGTGATGCATCACGCCTCTGCCGCTCCAAGCGAAGCGGGCAGGCATGACGTGCACGATGCGCCCGGATTGCTGCATTAAGAACCGGCCACTGCTGTGCATCACGCAAAACTCGATACTTCTTCCTGCCCTGTTCCCTGGTGGCTGCCGGATAGACAAATCCAGACGCTTTACGGAGCACTCGCAGCCCCGACTGGTCGGCTCAGCTTTATTCGCGACCGAGTCGATACTCCCGATGGCGATTTTCTCGACTTCGACTGGAGCGCACCCGGACTGATCGCGCAACCTCAGGCACATAATGCGAACACCCTCACAGACTCCACCCCATCCGGGTTGTCACACAGCGAGTTAATCGCAAAAACGGCTGCGACACGCTGGATGTCAGATCAAGACAAAACAGTATTGGCGCAATCCGGACCGGGCACCCAGGCACTATTGTTATTGCATGGCCTGGAAGGCAACAGCGCCAGCAGATATGCCCAATCCATCGCCCAGCATTTCAGGGCGCGGGGGTGGGTTGTCGTGGTGGCACATTTCCGAAGCTGCTCCGGATTCGAAAACCGTTTGGCACGCGCCTACCATTCAGGTGACACGCAAGAGATTGGATTCATTCTCGACACAGTCCGCTCAATGGTGCCAAATGCGACCTGGCATGCAGCCGGTATTTCACTCGGAGGAAATGCGCTACTGAAATACCTGGGAGAGTCCGGCGATCAGTCATGGCTTGCCGCCGCGGCGGGTATATCGGTTCCGCTTGATCTGGTCGCAGCGGGAAATCACTTGTCGGACAATTTCTTTAACCGCCACATCTACTGCAGACATTTTCTGAGAACGCTCAAATCGAAAGTCATGGCCAAGGCTCAGCGATTTCCCGGCGTGATCGACATAGTCCGAATCTCCAATGCACGGGATCTGCGCGACTTCGACAATGCATATACGGCGCCAATGCATGGCTTTCGGGATGCTATGGACTACTGGCACCAATCGTCAAGCAAACCTTGGCTGGCGCACATCACCACCCCAACGCTTGTATTGAATGCCCGCAACGACCCGTTTTTACCTGAGCCCACCTTGCCCGGCCCCAAAGACGCATCGCCGCACGTGTTGCTGCATCAACCCTCCTCCGGAGGCCATACGGGATTCGTGACGGGAATGATGCCCGGTAACCTGCACTGGCTGCCTAACCGTCTTGCGCGTTTTTTTGCAGAAAAGCGCTAACCGCTATTTGAATTTTTCCAATTGCCGGCGATTATCGACGAGCTTTTGCGAAAGCTGACGGACATCGACATCTATCTGGGACTGTTCATAAAAGTCGGTGGACAATGTGCGGGCCTGTTGCAACTGGGTCACCGCGGCGGGCAAGGCCCCCATCAGTTCGTAGTAACGCGCCATTTGTCGACGCGCAGCCACCTGATCGCCTGTTTTTTCAAGACTATTTGCCAGCATCTGGTAAAGAACAGGCTCGTCAGTAGGCCAACGCTTGATTTGCTCTTTCAAAAAGGTCGCCGCCTCGCGATCCTTGCCCATTAACTGCAAGGTTTGGGCAACCCGTAACGCAAAGGACCGACGATCCGGCCAACGTTTATTTGCAGCCGCTGCAGATGCATACGCAGCGGGAATGTTTTTGCCCGCTATATCGAGATCGATTTTCTGCAGTTCGATGAATGGAGAACTGGTCACCAGTCCCTGAGCTCTTGCAAATGATTTGACGGATGCGGCGTGATCCTTGAGTGCCGCTTGCGCAAGCGAAATGCCGTACCAGGAGGCAGCCTGTCGCACACCTGCCAATGAGCCACTTTCGCGTGAGGCGACCAATGCCTCTTCCTCCATCGCGTCGATCGCCAGACGCAATGACTTTGGATCGGTGGCTTGCAGCACCCGCGCGCGGGCGCGGACAAACCAGAATTCATCCGAGGCTTGATATCGTGTCTGTGGAAACTGCCTGAGTCGATTTTGCATATCGGTCATCCGCTGAATGCTGAGCGGATGGGTTGAAGCGTATACACCGCCTCCACGTCCCTCGTTCAAATTGGAGGCCTTCATCAGGCGCCCGAACATCACAGCCATGCCGTTAGGGTCGTAGCCTGCCTTGCGCAACATTTCAAAGCCGGTGCGATCCGCTTCCTGCTCAGCGTCGCGCGAAAAGCCGAGTTGCTGCTCAATCGCCGCAGCCTGGCCGAATGCCGCTAAACCTGCGGCCAGATTGGCGCCACCACCGGGGATAAAGGCCGCCATCAGTGCTGCTGCAATCGAGGCCAGCGCGATATGACCGCTCTGGGACTGTTGAGTCAGGCCTCTGGCAATGTGACGCTGGGTGACGTGGGCGATTTCATGCGCCATCACGCCTGCCAGTTCAGCCTCTGTACCGGCCGAAACAATCAGGCCGGTGTGTACGCCAATAAACCCTCCCGGCATCGCGAATGCATTGATCGTTGAATCCCTGACGCCGAATGCCTCGATTTCGGGCGCGCCACCTGGCGCATTGGCGGCCAGCTTGCGCGCCATTCTGTTCAGATATTGGGAAACATCAGGATCCTGGATGTAATCGGGATCCCGCCTGCCCTGCTCCATGATCGCTTCGCCAAGCTTGCGCTCCAGACCGGGAGATAAATCCGATGCCGAGGCCGGACCCAGGGTGGGCGCCCCCATGGGCTGGGCAAACGCCGGCGCAACAACCAGCGGCGCATTCAGCAGCGCCGGTATCAGCAAAGAAATCACGCCACGCTTGAAGATCAGGCTTGAAAACCTAAATGTCATAAAATTGAAGCAGATAATCGCATACGCTTATGATAGCGGCAGTTGCCTTTTGTTCCTCAGATCGGCAAAAACTTCTTCTAGGATTGACTTTTTATATGCGTCCAGTTCGCAAAGCTGTATTTCCTGTTGCCGGCCTCGGCACTAGATTTTTGCCCGCCACCAAGGCAATGCCCAAGGAAATGCTTCCTGTGGTCGACAAGCCTTTGATTCAATACGCCGTCGAAGAAGCGGTGGCTGCCGGAATCACCGATCTGATTTTCGTGACGGGACGTCACAAGCGCGCCATCGAGGATCACTTCGACTCCGCTCCCGAAATGGAAGCGGAACTCGCCAAAAAAGGCAAAGACGAACTACTGGCCGTGGTGCAGGAAATCCTGCCCTCTAACGTCAGTTGCATCTACATCCGCCAGTCCGCCCCTCTCGGTCTGGGTCATGCGGTACTGACTGCGGCACCGATCATTGGCGACGAGCCATTTGCAGTCTTGCTGGCGGACGATCTGCTTGATGCGGATCGCCCGGTGATCGGTCAATTGATTGATGCTGCGCTGACCCACCAAGGAAGCATTCTGGGCGTGCAAGAAGTGCCCCGGGCCGAAACCGGCAAATACGGTATCGTTGCCACAGATTCCGTCAGCCCTCGCACTGAGCGGGTACTTCACATCGTCGAAAAGCCGAAACCCGAAGTGGCGCCCTCCACCCTTGCGGTCGTCGGTCGTTATGTGCTCGACGGAGGCATTTTCAACCATCTGCGCCAGACCCAGGCTGGTGCGGGCGGTGAAATTCAACTCACTGACGGCATCGCATCACTGATGTCCGAAAAGCCTGTATTCGCACATCGATACGAAGGGATTCGTTACGACTGCGGCAACAAGGAAGGCATGTTCCGGGCAACCGTTGCACTCGGGCGCAAATATCACGGCCTGATCCCCTGACCTGATGTCTGCATCGGTCGATTAAGTCCGGCAGTCAATCAGGTTTTGGGAATATTGCGGGGCTTGGGTAGTCCCCATCGCCCCCGGGCCGACAGGCGCATCATGTTGCGCAGTGCGACCAGCAAGCCCACCACTTCGGTCATCGCAGCCGGAATCCACATAGTCAAACCGCCTATCATCTGATCTGTTTGAGCGGACATGGCAATCGCACGGCCGCATAAATCAAATAAGGGATAAAGATCGCGCTCGGTGAACGCGATGACCGCACCGGCCACCATCTGGGGCGCCATCGTCACAATCGGTGAAATCACCCGTCCTCCCGGACTCATGATGGCCGGTGGACAAGGGCGCCGATCAAGAATCAGATTCCAGTACATCAATCCCGTCACCACCACGGACCAGTTCATCAAGCGGTACAAACGCCAGTCCAGCATGGAATAGAACTGAACCGAGGGTATCAGCCAGACAATCACCAAAAACACGAACAAGGCCGGCACGATGATCGGATTAGTCAGCACCGCAATTAGCGAGCGTCCGGGAAGAGTTCGGTTGAATCGCGCCAGCTTGACTCGCCAGGCTAAAGGCAGTCCGGCACGCATCACCGACCCGGGGTAGGACGCCATGATCAATAAGGGGCCGGCATGGTGCAACACCAGATGCTGAATCCTGTGCATGAAAAACATGCGCTCGGCGTAATAATCCAGCATGGTGTGCAGTGAAAGATATAGCGACACCCAGCCAAGCCAGAAAAATATCTGACGCGCGACGGTAATTTTGCGCACACGCTGGCCACGGACAAATAGCCATGCGCTGAGTGCGAAACACACGATCAGCGTGGGCGATGACTCCCACGGCACAGCCCAATGCATCCAGTCGATCCAATCCATCTTTTACCTTGAATATTGTGCCCAATCGCATCGATCGGGCAATCAGATTGTAGTATGTCGACTACGGGGCCCAAATTGGCCTCGATTTAAAAAAGATTCGATATGACACTTCTCGCCCCCGATCCCGCCTGTTTCATTAAACGCCGCAAACAGCTGCTTGCCTGGATGCATCGCCATGGCGGCGGCATCGCAGTGCTGGGCACAGCGCCCGAGAAGACACGCAACCGCGACAGTCACTACGCTTATCGCCATGACAGCGATTTTTACTATCTGACCGGCTTCACTCAACCCAATGCCTGGCTGGTGCTGATCGCCGGCACCGAAGACCAATCCATTTTATTTTGTGAACCCAAGCATCCGGAACTGGAAATCTGGAACGGACTGCGCTGGGGACCCGAAGAAGCGGCAAAGCATTTTTGCTTCGATGCCGCATTCGACTCAGGCAGACTCAACGATGAACTGCCCCGATTGATGGCTGGCCATCCTCGCCTGATGACAACCATGTCTCGGCCATCCGATGAAAGCTTTTTCGGCATGCTTCGCGGATGGGTCAAACAGGCAGGCCAACAAGTCAGAGGGGCTCGTGCCTACCCGACCAACTGGCTGGATATTTCGGATGTACTGGCCGAGATGCGTCTGATCAAGGATGAAGTGGAGCTCGCTACGATGCGCAAAGCCGCATCCATTTCGGCACTGGCTCATAGACGCGCCATGCAGGCTGTCAGGCCGGGTTGTCACGAGTACGAACTGGAGGCCGAGATCCTGCAAGTGTTTAGAAAAAACGGTGCCCAGAGCGTAGCTTACGAAAGCATCGTGGCGGCAGGGCCAAACGCGTGCATTTTGCATCATCGCGCGGGGCACGACATCATGCGCGATGGGGATCTGGTGCTGATCGACGCAGGTTGCGAGCTTGACGGTTATGCTTCAGACATTACCCGCACGTTTCCGGCAAACGGCAAATTCAGTGGGCCTCAGCGCGCGTTGTATGACATCGTGCTGGCCGCGCAGCAAGCGGCCATCGCCAACACATCGGCTTCGCATCACTTCAACGCAGGCCATGAAGCCGCTGTTCAGGTCCTGACCCGGGGACTACTGGACGAGGGGCTATTGAAAGGCACGTTCGAACACGCGCTTGAAACCGCCGCCTATCAACAGTTCTACATGCATCGCACAGGGCACTGGCTAGGCATGGATGTGCACGATGTGGGCAGCTATCGAACTCCGCCCTTATCCAACGAAGATCAGCCCTGGCGCATGCTTAGCGAAGGCATGGTATTGACTATCGAGCCCGGCTTGTACGTCAGGCCGACCGATGAAGTGGACGAACGATTCTGGCACATCGGCATCCGAATCGAAGACGACGCGATAGTCACAGCAAACGGATGCGAACTGATTACGCGCGATGTTCCGGTCGACCCCGATGAAATAGAAGCCCTGATTCGCGGATGAATTTCAATTCGCGGTCAGGTCCAGACCGTCGAGCCAACCCAGTTCGGTCCAGACATACAGCACGATCATCGCGATTCCGAACATCAGGATGATGGTGCCGATCAGCAATGTGAATCCGGCAACCAAAACGGGGCCCCACCCGCTAGGCGCCGGACGAACCAGGCCCGGGTTGTAGCGCGCATCGAAACGCTCGTCGCTCATCAGGCAAAAGACAATGGCCTCGATGAATCCTGCCACCATCGGGATCAACAACAAAAAGAAAGCGGGATTTTCCCACCAGACAGTGGCGAAGCTACTGGCCACCATCAAACCGATGCTTATCAGCGTCAACAACCAGGCACGCTTGCGCCCAAGAAACCACCAATGCGCTCCAATCACGCCAAACAATGCAGATAGCAGGCCAAGTTTGACTTTGCCGACAAAGCCCCGAGTAGTGGAACCTGGTTGTGCTGAAGGGGTAGCGCCTGAACCGGCGGCGGAATCAATTGACTGTGACATCACGACACTCGACTGGATTTCGATGATTGATCTGATTTTGAACCAGGCCGAATTGTAGTTCCTTGCGCAAGTTAAAATGAATTTATGTCTGAACCCGATTTCGATATCGCCATTTTGGGCGGAGGCCCGACCGGTTGTGCGCTTGCATTGATGCTGGCGCGCGCCACGCATCGACCGGATCGCATCGCACTGTTTCAGTCCGATCAGGCCGCCAGTTACGGCTATGTCCCCGAAAAAGATCCACGTGTCCTGGCCATCAACCACGGCAGCCGCGTATTGCTCGAATCGCTCAAGGGATTTCCGAACGTGGCCGCAGGCATTCGAACAATTCACGTATCCCAGCGCGGCAGGCTCGGCAACACATTGATCAAGCACACCGACTTTGACGTGCCGCAGCTTGGCTGTGTCGTGCGTTACGGCCAGTTGCATACCGCGCTGCGACAAGCGGTCGAGACTTCAGGCGTACGCATTTTCGCTGGCGCTGTCGCCGAAATCACCGGGCAGGACTCCTTATGTGTGCGGATCGATCAAGATCAAAACCGCGTGAGCGCCGCCATGGCCGTTCAGGCCGATGGACGTCCCGGCAAACTAGCCGATCGCACCTATTCCCAAATGGCGCTTGTCACCCAGGCCAAATCAGGCCTTCCCCGCAGTGGCTGGGCCTTTGAACGATTCACTCGCGAAGGCCCTCTGGCTGTTTTGCCGCACCCGGAAGCGTCCGATCAGCAATCCATCGTTTGGTGCTGCTCTCCTGTTCGTGCCGCAGAGTTGCAGGCACTTTCAGCGGATCAATTTTCAGGTGCTCTGACGCACATGTTTGGCGAACGGCTGGGGACACTGACGATCAACGGCCCGGTTACGGCCTTCCCTCTGACACTCAACCTGAATCATCAGCTTGTGGACGGACGAATCGTCGCGATCGGAAATGCCGCTCAAACCTTGCACCCGGTCGCCGGACAAGGGTTGAACCTGGGTTTGCGCGATGCCGCGACACTCGCCCAAACATTAAAGCCATGGCTCGTCAATCCAACGCGCAGTCCTATCGGCGACCTTGAACGGTTTCAGCAAAGGCGCAAATCCGACAGGCAAGTAACTGTCAGGCTGACCGATCTGATGTCACGTGCATTCACCACAGGATTGCCCCAGATCGAACATGCCGCAGGTTTAACCCTGCTTGCAATGGACATGTTTCCCGCGTTGCGCGCCCCGTTGGCCCGACACCTTCTGCAAGGTTTGCGCGCCTGAATTTCGCTGCGCAATCCACCGATTACAATTTCAAAATGCAACTTGGCCCCTGGTCCCTTCCGAATAATGTCTTCGTTGCCCCGATGGCCGGGGTGACGGATCGACCTTTTCGCCAGTTATGCAAGCGACTGGGTGCCGGTTACGCCGTATCCGAAATGGCGGCAAGCAATCCTCAGCTTTGGAATAGCGTCAAATCTTCACGGCGCCTGAATCACGACGGAGAAATCGATCCGATCGCGGTGCAGATCGCCGGCGCGGATCCCGAAATGATGGCTCAGGCCGCGATATTCAATATCGAAAAAGGCGCCCGCATCATCGACATCAACATGGGATGTCCGGTAAAAAAAGTCTGTCAGGTCGCCTCGGGATCGGCATTGCTCAGGCATGAGGACCTGATTGCCCGTATTCTGGACAGCGTGGTGAGCGCATGCAGCCCCCTTGGCGTGCCTGTGACGCTGAAGACGCGCACCGGCTGGAGTCGCGAGCAACGCAACGCACTTCGCATCGCCAGGCTTGCGCAAGATAGCGGCATCAGCGCACTGATTCTGCACGGACGCACGCGCGAGGATATGTATAACGGTCAGGCCGAATACGAAACCATTCGCTCAGTTAAAGAAATTCTTACCATTCCCGTAGTAGCAAACGGCGACATCGACAGCCCCCAGAAAGCTCGCCAGGTACTCGACTTCACAAAGGCCGATGCGGTCATGATCGGTCGCGCGGCTCAGGGGCGTCCATGGATTTTTAGGGAAATCGATCACTTTTTGCGAACAGGCGAGCATTTACCCGCTCCAACCTGGGGCGAAATGCGCGATTTGCTCATGCATCACCTCTCGGATCACTACGGTTTTTACGGGGAGTCGACAGGTGTGCGCACGGCTCGCAAGCACATCGGCTGGTATGTGGAAGCATTGCCGGACGGCCAAGCCTTTCGGGACAAAATCAACCGGTTAGAATCCACTTCCGAGCAATTTGCCTGTGTCGACCGGTGGTTTACCGCTCAAAGCGAAATTTATCCAGACACCAGCCCGACAAACTGCGACAATGCCAAAAAAAGCGCGCCAGTTTTAAAGGCTGCCTGAATTTCAATCCACCATCATGAAAAAGAAAAATTTACTTGAAGAATGCGTACGCGCAAGTCTTGAGCAGTATGTCGACGATCTCGGCGATGCCGATCCAAGCGGCATGTACGAAATGGTGATTTCCTGCGTCGAGCGCGCAACGCTTGCCTTTGCACTCGAACGCGCAGACCACAATCAATCTCGCGCTGCTGATTTTTTAGGCATCACGAGAAACACGCTGCGAAAAAAACTGCTCGCATACAAGCTTCTACCGACTGATTGAATTCGCGTTAGTCGGATCCTATTGATTTCATCTTTTAATTTTCCATCCTGACCTCTCCATGAAAATCGAAACCGCACTGCTTTCCGTCTCGGATAAAACCGGCATCGTCGAATTTGCACAAGAACTCGCTAAACGCGGCGTTCGCCTGCTTTCAACCGGAGGCACCGCGAAATTGCTCGCCCAGGCCGGGCTGAACGTGACCGAAGTGGCCGCACACACCGGCTCTCCCGAAATCCTGGATGGCCGCGTCAAGACGTTACATCCGAAAATTCACGGCGGCTTGCTGGCACGCCGCGATAGCGATGAACATCTCGAAACAATCAAAGAACACGGCATCGATCGCATAGACCTGTTGGTCGTCAATCTTTATCCGTTTCGTCAAACAGTTGCCGACCCCGACTGCGATTTCGAAGACGCAATCGAAAACATCGACATCGGCGGTCCGGCCATGTTGCGCGCGGCAGCCAAAAATCACGGCACGCAAGAAGGCGGCGTGACGGTAGTCATTGACCCGGCCGATTACGCCAACGTTCTGAAAGAAATGGATACGCTTGGCTCGACCACCTACGGTTTCCGTCTATCGCTGGCAACCAAGGTCTATGCACACACCGCAGCTTACGATGGTGCGATCGCCAACTACCTGACCAGCCTGACCGAAGCCGAACCAGAACAGGACGACGCACCGGCTCGCGGCCCCTGGCCAAACACGCTGACACTGCAAGTCCACAAACAACAAGTTTTGCGCTACGGCGAAAACGCACAGCAACACGCAGCCTTTTATGTTGACCCGACGGTTCCGGTTGGCTTGCTCGGAAACTTCAAGCAATTGCAGGGCAAAGAACTTTCGTACAACAACATCGCTGATTCCGATGCAGCGTGGGATTGTGTTCGCAGCTTCGAGGCGCCGGCATGCGTCATCGTCAAGCATGCGAACCCATGCGGCGTGGCAACGGCGGCAAGCCCTGTCGAGGCCTATCAGAAAGCATTCAAGACCGACCCGACATCCGCCTTTGGCGGCATCATTGCCTTTAACCGTCAGGTCGATTTGGCAACTGCGCAGGCAGTCAGCGCACAGTTCGTCGAAGTGTTGCTCGCCCCAGGCTACGATCAGGACGCGCTGGATCTGCTTGCCGCTAAAAAGAACGTACGCGTGCTTCACGTGCCGATGGGTGCCGGACAGAACGACATCGATGTCAAACGCGTGGGCGGAGGCTGGCTGATCCAGACGCCAGATTCGTATACTGTATCCGAATCCGACTTGCGTGTTGCCACGATCAAGCAACCGACCGCCGAGCAGATGCGCGACCTGATGTTTGCCTGGAAAGTCGCAAAATTCGTCAAATCGAATGCCATCGTATTCTGCGCAAACAGCATGACACTGGGCGTAGGCGCCGGCCAGATGAGCCGCATCGACTCTGCTCGCATCGCCTCGATCAAAGCTGAAAATGCCGGCTTGAGCCTAAAAGGTTCCGCCGTCGCGTCCGACGCGTTCTTTCCGTTCCGTGATGGACTGGACGTGGTGGTTGCCGCAGGCGCGACTTGCGTCATCCAGCCCGGTGGCAGCATGCGCGACGACGAGGTGATTGCAGCGGCCAATGAACATGGCATCGTCATGGTGTTGACCGGCATGCGTCATTTCCGTCACTAATCCGGTATTGACCAAATGCGAATCCTTGGCGTCGATCCGGGCCTGCGCCGCACCGGTTTCGGTGTGATCGACGTACAAGGATCCAGATTCACCTACGTTGCCAGCGGCACGATCGTTGTCCCCAGTGACATCACGCTGCCGCTTCGACTCAAAGTGATTCTAGACAATCTGCGACAAGTCGTCGAGCAAACCCGGCCTGACGTGGCCGCACTCGAGATCGTGTTCATGAACACCAACCCCGCCACTACGCTCTTACTGGGTCAGGCGCGCGGTGCGGCGCTTTGCGCGCTGGCCGATCACAACCTTGCCGTGCACGAATACACAGCACTGCAAATCAAAAAGTCCGTTGTTGGCGCGGGCAAAGCCGCGAAAGAGCAAGTGCAAATGATGGTGCAAAGACTGCTTTCGCTCGATGGTGTTCCTGCACCCGATTCGGCCGACGCGCTGGCCTGCGCGATTTGCCATGCGCACATTGCGCCCATCACCGAAAAACTCGGCTCGACCGACAATCACGCTCGCAGCTGGCGTGGGCGCTCTCGGGTGCGCGCAGGACGCGTATTGGGCTGAAGGCCGAATAACCGGACACACTTTAGGATGCAACAATGATTGGTAGACTGACCGGCACGCTTTATGAAAAACAACCTCCGCGCATCGGCCTTGATGTGCAAGGCGTGGGCTACGAAATAGACGTCTCCATGACTACGTTCTACGCATTGCCGGAGCTGGGCAGTCAGGTCACGCTCCTCACGCATTTAACCGTGCGCGAAGACGCGCATATATTGTTCGGTTTTTCTTCAGCCGAAGAACGCGCGGCGTTTCGCGAATTAATCAAGGTGAGTGGCATCGGGGCCAGAACCGCCTTATCCGTACTCTCGGGCCTATCCGTCAGCGACTTGTCGCAAGCCATTACGATGCAGGATACCGCTCTGCTTGTCAGGGTGCCCGGCATCGGCAAGAAAACAGCTGAACGCCTGCTTCTGGAATTAAAAGGCAAGCTTGGCGCGGACTTGGGCGTCACGCCCAGCATCGCACACGGGGGTCAAACAGATATTCTGCATGCACTGACCGCACTGGGTTACTCGGAGCGCGAGGCCTTGGCCGCGCTTAAAACACTACCCGAAGGCGTCAGTGTCTCGGACGGGATCAGGCTCGCGCTCAAAAGCCTGTCCCGTTAAGAGCGGGGCCCATCAGCGCAAATCAATCGACGCGCGCGCCGGACAACCGAACCGCTTCGCCCCAGTTTTTAACTTCCGCATCGATCACTTTTTTGAATTCCTGTGGCGAACTATTGTTCACCACGCCGCCCATTTCGAGCAGGCGACGCGTTGTCGAAGGCTCGGCCACCACTTTTGAGACATCCGAATAGATCTTGTTGATCAGTTCACTTGACATCGAAGCCGGGCCGAACAAACCAAACCAAGTCGCTGCGGTAAATCCGGGCAAACCGGCTTCGGTCATAGTCGGTACATTCGCGATCGCTTCGGCGCGCTGGTCGCTTGCCAATGCAATGGCGCGCAACTTGCCGGACTTGATGAAAGGCAAAGCGGCCGACAATGTCACAAAAGCCATCTGCACCTGACCACCCACCAAATCGGTCAACATCGGCGAATCGCCTTTGTAAGGAATGTGAACTAGTTGCGCACCAGATCTGGCCTTGAACAACTCTCCGGCCAGATGTTGAGGCGTGCCATTTCCGGTCGATGCCATCGACAATCCATTTTTCTGGCTCTTTGCGTATGCAACCAATTCGGACAAGGTCGATGCAGGCAAAGCTGGATTGGTTACGAGCACCAGGGGAATCGTCGACACCAGATCAATCGGCGCGAAATCCTTGATCGGGTCATAGCTTAGTTTGCTGTAAAGACTCGCGCTAATCGTATGAGCGGCAGTCGTCATGTAAAGAGTGTAGCCATCTCCCTGAGCACGCGCGATCGATTCGGCAGCGACTGTCGTTCCTGCTCCCGGACGATTGACCACCATCACAGGCTGTCCCCAGACATTCGGAAGCTTTTCGGCCAGCAATCGGGCGACCACATCCGTTGCGCCGCCTGCCGGATAAGGAACCACAATCGTCACAGGTTTTTCGGGATAAGCCGCTTGAGCGATGCCGGCAAATGCGAGACCGATAATGAGAACCGCTTTTGAGAACATAGAATGCATTTTCATTTAGTTTTCTCCAATCACGAATGTCGTTCCTGTTGCTCGCGCCAGGCAAGCAAGCGTGAAATCCCTTCCCGCATTTCGATAACCGGTTTCCAGCCGATCACCTGCCCGGCCTTGTCATGCGGAATGCTAAACGCACCACCCGAGGTCAAACGCACTTTACCTGGGGGGTCGGGCCGAATTTCAGGCTTGAGCTCGCTCTTGCAGTAGTCCAGCACCAGCTGAACCAGCTCACCCGTAGTGATTGGCGCGGGCCCCGAGACATTGACCGCCACATCTGTTGCCGTACTTTGCAATGCCGCCAGATTGGCGCGTGCGACATCGGAAACATGCACAAAATGTTTCGTGTCTTTACCATCGCCCGGCAATACAGGAGCCTTGCCTTGGCGAACCAAATCATAGGTTTCCATGATGTAGAGCGAGTTAGCGGCACGATAATGCTGACGCTCACCGTATACCGTCGAGTAACGCATAACCACATAATCCTGGCCGAAGCTCTGATGATATTGACGGCATAACTGCTCGCCCATGATTTTCGATGCGCCGTACAGAATTGCGGCAGGAGGCGCACCGACAGAATGGAAAGGACCTTCCTCGACCAGTTCACCCTTGATGCCGGGACCGTATCCATAAACGGCATTCGAAGATGCAAAGATTACTTTTTTGATGCGATTGACGCGGCAAGCCTCAAGCATGTTCTGCACGCCACGTATATTCACATCGACAGCCTGCCATGGTGTTTGGGAAAAACCTAGCGTCATGTAAGCCGTCAGATGAATCACGCCATCGACCCCTTCAGTCGCCTGCAACAAATCCGGCAAACGCATCATGTCGGCACGAACGATCTTGATGCGGGGATCATTCTGCAAATGCGCGATCGCATCCATCGATCCGAAAGAAAAGTTATCCAGCAGAAGGACTTCGCGCGCACCTTCCTTCAACAATAAGTCCGCGGTGTGCGATCCGACCAGGCTGGCGGCACCCGCAATCAATATCCGGGATTGCCGGATATCCAGAGCGACGCCCTGCTTAACATTTGCCATGCTTTTTGTCCCCTCTTTTCTTTTATATATATTTGAATTCTTAATCGACTGCCCTGAATACTACTTTCTAAGATACTGGGGCGCAATCTGCTCAAGCGGCGTCGATATGATTCCCAGATCCGTCGACAATGAATCCGGGCTGACATTGGCGACCCGGAGGGAATCCAGATTATCGCGAGACATCAATGGCTCGCCGGGCAAGCATTCAAACATCAACGCCTGTAACCGGCCGATGCTCATCGGCATATTCCACACCTTTCTGGGGTGGCCGGACCACTTTGCCGCCAACCCAACCAATTCGCCCAATGTGTAGACGCGCGGCCCGACCAACGGATAAGTCATGCCTGCACAAGCAGGTTGCGTCAGCACATTCACGATAGCCTGCGCTACATCCCCGACATACACGGGCTGCATGCGTGCACCGGCGCCTGCAAGGGGAAGCACTGGAAAATATCTGGCCAACTCAGCGAACATATTCATGAAACGATCGCCCGGGCCGAAGATCACGGACGGGCGCATAATCGTCCATCCAGATTGATCCTGGCCGGCAAACACCTCAACGATCGCAGCCTCTCCAGCGGCCTTGGATCTTAGATACTGACTGGGACCGTGGATATCGGCCCCTAACGCACTCACATGCACTAAACGCTTCACGCCAAACTGGAGGCACGCTTGCGCAACCCGTCGCGGCAACTGCACATGCACGCGATCGAAGTCAGGTCCGTAAGGCTTGCCGGGCCGACTATGCAAAAGACCCGGCAGATTGATCACGACATCACTGTCGCCGATTAAATTCGACAAAGTCGCATCGTCATGAACATCAGCCCGGATCACCGTAACGGTAGGAAATACAAGCAATTCGCGCGCGTGAGCGAGCCGTCGAGTCGGCACACGCACATCGTGACCGGCCGCAACCAGTCGAGACACGACAGCGCGACCGACAAACCCTGTACCACCAATTACAAGAATACGCATATCCACCTCAACCAAAAAAGGCGACACTCAAGCGGACAGTAACTCTCCATACTGCTTCAGATCAACGTTTCCGCCACTCAGAATCACACCGACCCGGGCACCGGGCGGTACATTCAACTCGCCCTTCATCACTGCCGCCGCACCCAGACAGCCGGTCGGCTCGACAACGATCTTCATGCGTTCGGCAAAAAACTTCATCGTTTCGACAAGCTGCGCATCGGTGACCGTCAGAATATCGGTCACATCCCGCTTGATCACGCCAAAAGTTAATTGACCGAGATACGGAGTCAGCGCGCCGTCGGCAATCGACTTGGGTGGAGTGATCGTAACGATTTCACCCGACCTGAAAGATCGCTGCCCATCATTGCCGAGCTCAGGCTCCACTCCATACACCTTGCAGCCCGGGCTAAGCGCCTTGGCTGCCAACGCACTGCCGGCCAACAGACCGCCGCCGCCCAGGCACACCAGCAAATAATCCAGTTCGCCTACTTCTTCAAACAACTCTTTGGCAGCGGTTCCCTGGCCAGAAATCACATCCTTGTGATCGTAAGGAGGGATCAGAATCATGCCCGTTTGCTCTTGCATCTGGCGTGCAATATCCTCGCGGCTTTGCGTATAGCGGTCATATGTCACGACAGTCGCGCCATAACCCTCTGTTGCCGCTTTTTTAGCGGCCGGCGCATCTTCGGGCATGAGAATAATAGTGGCAACGTTATGCAGCTTGCCAGCCAAGGCAATCGCCTGGGCATGATTGCCGGACGAATAGGTCAGAACCCCTGTTTTTTTCTGTTCGGGCGTGAGGTTAGCGATTGCGTTGTACCCGCCCCTGAACTTGAATGCCCCCATGCGCTGCAGGTTTTCGCATTTGAAAAATAGCTTGGCACCTGTCTGACGATCGGCGGTAGCGGAAGTCATGACAGGGGTGCGATGTGCGACACCCTTTAAAGTTTCAGAGGCCCGGACGACATCATCAAAGGTGGGCAACGCGAGAGACATAGGAATCCTTGTTCAAGTCCGAAGAAAGTGAGGCAGATAGTGTACGATTGTTCTCACTGCAGATTACACAATTTTCATGGCCATCCAGTCCGACTCCCTCTCGTCCCGCGCAGAAGCCTCACGACTCGTGACGCCCCAAGCCGCCACGCCCAACGAAGAAAACATCGAACGGGCGCTCAGGCCTAAAGCTTTGCAGGAATATGTCGGTCAGCAACGAGTGCGCGACCAGCTCGAGATTTTCATTTCGGCGGCGCGCAATCGCAATGAGTCGCTCGACCACGTCTTGCTCTTCGGACCGCCCGGACTGGGTAAAACCACCTTGGCTAATATCGTCGCTTACGAAATGGGTGTCAACCTGAGGTCCACTTCCGGACCGGTGCTTGAGCGACCAGGCGATCTGGCTGCCCTACTGACCAACCTTGAGCGCAACGATGTCCTGTTCATCGACGAAATCCATCGCTTGTCGCCCGTGGTCGAAGAAATCCTTTACCCCGCCCTTGAAGACTTCCAGATCGACATCCTGATCGGTGAAGGGCCCGCGGCGCGCAGCGTCAAGCTGGATTTGCAACCTTTCACCCTGGTGGGAGCGACCACGCGCGCCGGCATGTTGACCAACCCGTTGCGCGACCGCTTCGGTATCGTTTCACGGCTAGAGTTTTATACCCCTGAAGAATTGGCTCGCATTGCGACTCGCAGCGCGGGACTGCTTAATGTACCTATTACACCAGATGGTGCGGCCGAAGTCGCCCGTCGTTCGCGCGGTACCCCACGCATCGCTAACCGCCTGCTTCGCAGAGTTCGAGACTATGCGCAAGTCAAAGCAAGCGGCACCATCGACGCCAAGGTCGCCAATGCCGCCTTATCGATGCTTGAAGTCGATCCGCAGGGCCTTGACTTGATGGATCGCAAATTGCTCGAGGCGATCGTTCACAAATTTGACGGAGGACCGGTGGGCGTGGACAGCCTGGCCGCAGCCATCGGCGAAGAACGGGACACCATCGAAGACGTCATCGAGCCATACTTGATACAGCATGGCTACCTGCAGCGCACCCCGCGCGGCCGTATCGCCACCCAGACAACGTGGCGTCACCTAGGGCTGACGCCTCCAAAAACCAGTCCGAGCGAAGGCTCGCTGTTTGACTGAGGCGTTTGACTGAATTTTTTGGCTAAAGCAACAAATTTCACGTTGCCGCCTCGAACTCGGCGATGCATTCCAGAATCGATTTTCCGTAAGATTCGAGTTTTTTGACTCCGACGCCATTGACATGCGCCAAGGCGCTCAGACTATCGGGGCGTGCCAAGGCGATTTCACGCAACGTGGCATTCTGAAAAATCACGTAGGCAGGTACGCCATGATCGCGTGCGATGTCCGCACGCCATTGACGCAAAGCCTCGAAAATCGCTTGTGCCCCGACAGGCAAATCGGGTTGCAAATTCTTGCCGCGATTTGTCGTGCTGTTTTTTTCTTTTCGATCAGTCTCCCGACGCAAGATCAAGGTGCGCTCACCTTTCAACACCGCGCGACTTTCATTGGTCAGCGCAAGCGTGCCATAACCCTCGTGATCCACAGCCAGCAACCCTTGCGCCAGCAGCTGGCGCAAAAGACTGCGCCAGCCTTGCTCGGACAATTCGAGACCGATCCCGAACACGCTTAATGTGTCATGGCCGTTTTCGATCACGCGAGGTGTTTTCTTGCCACGCAGGATATCGATCAAATGGCCGGCGCCATATCGCTGCCCCCGCTCTTTCCAGAGCCGGTAAATAGCCGACAGCATTTTTTGCGCGGCAACCGTACCGTCCCATGATTGAGGCGGGGTTAGACAATTGTCGCAATTACCGCACGCATGCGTTAGCGTCTGACCGAAATACTGCAACAGGCGTTGGCGACGACATGAGACCGTTTCGCACAAACCCAGCATCGCATCCAGCGCGCTACCCATTCGTCGCCTGAACGCATCATCGCCTTGCGACTCGTCGATCATCCTGCGCTGTTGAACCACATCCTGCAATCCGTAGGCCAACCACGCCGTGGCGGGCAAGCCGTCCCGCCCCGCGCGACCGGTTTCCTGGTAGTACCCCTCGACCGATTTAGGCATGTCGATGTGCGCGACGAATCTGACATCCGGTTTGTCGATACCCATACCAAACGCAATGGTCGCCACCATCACGATGCCATCCTCGCGCAGAAACCGGGATTGATTGCGCGCACGCACTTCCGTGCCCAATCCGGCGTGATAAGGCAGCGCCGTGATCCCCTTTGCGCACAGAAAATCAGCGGTTTCCTCAACCTTGTTGCGAGACAGGCAATAAATCACACCTGCGTCACCCGGATGCTCCTGGCGCAAAAGATCGAGCAACTGGCGTCTCACGTCCTGCTTTTCGACGATATGGTAACGAACGTTGGGGCGATCGAAGCTGGCGACAAAATGCCGCGCATCGTTCAGTGAAAGTCTTTCGGCGATTTCCCGACGGGTCGCATCCGTCGCCGTCGCAGTCAAAGCGATGCGTGGCACATCGGGCCATCGCTCGTGCAGCATCGACAAGCCCAAATATTCCGGACGGAAATCATGGCCCCACTGCGAGACGCAGTGCGCCTCGTCAATTGCAAACAATGCGATCCTGCCCCGATCAAGCAAAGCAAGACATCTTTCGGTCAGTAAGCGCTCGGGGGCAACATACAACAAATCCAATTGACCCGTTAAAAACGACTGTTCGACCTCGCGCGCGTCCTGCCAGTCCTGAGTCGAATTGAGAAAGGCGGCCCGCACGCCCAACTCGGTTAGTGCATCGACCTGATCCTGCATTAGCGCGATCAATGGGGAAACAACAACACCCGTACCCGCCCGCACCAAGGCGGGAACCTGATAACAAAGGGATTTACCGCCTCCGGTCGGCATAAGCACCAAGGCATCCCCGCCACTGATCACATGATCGACGATCGCTTGCTGGTCGCCGCGAAAGGACTCATAGCCGAATACACGCGCAAGCACCTCGGCGGCGCGGGAATCAGTGTGCATTTAGTTTCCCCACCATTTGCTAACCACGGCATCCAGCGGAACAGACATCTGCACCCTGGCAGAATAACCACCACTGACGAGCTCCCGTTCGGCGCCAAACTGCATTTTCAAATTGGGCGAAACTGACCAATTGTGCTTGACACCCAGCCGCTGTTCGATCGCGCTCTGGTTGTAACGAACGGTCTCATAGCTTGACTCGAGCTGGTGTCGATCGAAATTAACTTGCATTCCGAGCCCGGTTCGCCAGGATGAGGACGCGATATCCTCCGCATGTGTCAGGGAAGTTGGATTGGTTTGTGTCGTATTCAGCCGCAACAATCCCCAGTCGCTCAGTGCCATGGTGCCACCCAACCCGACAGAGTGATCTTCCAGTCCGGTTCGCACCCGACTTTCAATCGTGACATCAGGCGTTAATCCAAATCGCACACTGCCTCGGCCGGAGGGTGCCCCGACAGTCAGTCCCCCTGTACCGATTCTGCCGAGATCTTCTTGCGTCGTCATCCCGAGTTCGGCCGACATCCCGAAAGACCCCGGCATCAGCGTGCCCCGACTGCTGACGTTAGGCAACCGCGTCACCTGAATGCCCCCTAGTCTTGGGGCGTTTCCCCAAAAACCGCCCGAATCCGTGATTTGTCCCAGAACCACCGCGCTGCCATTGTCCTGCTGATACTTCAGCGATCCCGCCTGATTTACCCAGCCGGCATCCCGAGGGCTTGAATTCAGCCTGACGGCAGGCCCCACCCCCAACATGCCGGTCAACGCCACACGGTATTCGGCAGGCAATGGGTCGACACCCGCCTGCCAATCCAATTGATATTGCGGCTCGGGTTCGATCACCATGCCGGTCAGCGGATCTTCATCACGCGGATCCAGCGCCATTTCTTGCGCGCGGTTTGCGAGTGTCTCGGATTCGACCGGAAAAGACTGTGCAGGCAGAATCACCGACAGGCCCGGGCGGTCAGGCGTGATGGTGACTGGCTGACTGGCTAGGGAGCCGGGGACTTGCGCCAGCACTTCGGCCTGAATCGCCAGATTAAGCCCCAGAAAGACGCAAAATGGCGCCAGCAACGCGCCATGAGCAGAAGAAACGAGACGCATCGAAAAATAAAACATCATGAGAACGGTATTGTACTTTCTGTCGATATGGCTCATTTCGATCGTTTAAGAGTATTTCAGACGATTTCAACCGACTTGCCCAAATAGGCATCAGGATGCACACTGACACGCATGGAAACACGTACCAAACTTCTCGTTGTCGATGACGACCCGGCGCTGCGCCAATTACTTGCGGACTACCTGAACAAGCATGGCTATGACACGCTTCTTGCTCCCGACGCAAGCGATCTTGCCGCAAGGATTATCCGGTTCGAACCCGAATTGATCGTGCTTGACCGCATGATGCCCGGCACGGACGGGGCGGAGGCTTGCCGCACCTTGCGTGCCCAAGGCGAAGACATTCCGATCATTCTGCTGACCGCCCGCGATGAGGCAGTGGACAGGATTATTGGCCTGGAGGCCGGTGCCGATGACTACTTGGGCAAACCCTTCGATCCGCGCGAATTGCTTGCCCGCATCCAGGCCGTGCTACGCCGCAAACGCGGAGCATCTGCACTGAACAAAGATGCACGCGTCGAATTCGGTGGATTTGTATTCGATCCGGTCATGCGCCAGTTGCTGCGCGGCGATGAAGTCGTCAAACTGACTGGAGGTGAAATCAATCTGCTCGAAGCGCTGATCCGCAATCCCGGCAAACCGCTATCGCGCGAAAAGCTGCTGACTCTGGCTCGAGACGATGAAGCCGGCGAACGCAATGACCGCGCGATTGATATCGCCATTCTGAGATTGCGACGCGCAATGGAAGATGACCCCAAACAGCCTCGATGGATTCAGACTGTATGGGGAACGGGATACCGTTTTTCACCGTGACGTTTTTCAAGAATATTTTCATGCGCGTCATGCCGCAATCTTTGCGGGCGCGCCTGATCGCGCTCGTTTTGCTTGCCGTGCTAGCGGGTCAGGCGGCAACGCTATATGCCGTGTCCCTGTTTCAACGGGACTATGTACAAACAGTCGCCATCGACCTTGTCGCCACCACGATCCGCACTTTGCAGTTTTCGATGGAGCTCGTTCGTCCCAAGGATCGCGCGGCCTATGTGCAGCATGCGTCCCAGGGGGAATGGAAACTTTGGTCCAAACCTTTGCCAAACGATGCGCGCCTTCAACGCAGAAGAGCAATCAAGCCACAAGATCAGGCGCGCATGAAGGCTGCGCAAGAACGTCAGCACAAGCGGCTACAGGAAGCTGTCGGACTACCCCCGTCCTATAAGCCCCAGATGCGCCCTGACACGTCCGACCCGACACCGCCGGCCGTATCGCCCTCGGCCATGCCCGAAGCCTTGCTCCTGTCCGATCCCCGCAGCGGAACCGGATCGAACAGTGCAAACAAAAACGCCGAAGCCGAGACATCCGACAATATTCGGCGCAGTCTGAGCCACTTCATCCAGCGGCTCAATGATCAACTCGACGGAGACAGTCGCGTTGCGATCTCGCGCGGACCGACCCCCGAACTGTACATATCCCTGACACGACCCGATGATTCTGAGTACCCCCAGGCGCGTGAATGGCTTGTGATCCCGCTGGATCAGATTGATCCTCCCTTGACCACTCCAATGATGGCGCTTTGGGCCGGCGGACTCGCTCTGGTGCTATTGATCGCACTGTGGTTTTCCTGGCACATCTCGCGACCGATCACAAGTCTGGTTCAGGCGACGGACCAACTTGCGGCGGGCAAACCCGCGCGAGTCGAACCGGCAGGTCCCTCTGAAACCCGACTGCTAGGCGAGCGCTTCAACGCCATGCTCGACGCGCTCAGTCATTCCGAATCCACCCGCCGCACATTGCTTGCGGGACTGCCGCACGATCTGAAGGCGCCACTAGCCAGAATGTGGTTACGAATCGAAATGACCGACGATCTAACCCTCAAGCAGGGACTGCGAACCGACCTGAAAGATATGCAGCAGATGGTGGATCAGTTCATAAACTTCTTGCGTGGAACGGACCCGGCTTCTTATCAATTCGCTCCCTTCGCCTTAAACGAATGGTTACAGGAAAGAGTCGGCAATTGGCAAGGCACAGGTGAGCAAGTCAGCCTGGATTGCGGCGCCGAATATGTCGAAATCAATGCCGACAGTGTCGCATTGTCCCGCCTGCTGGACAATCTGATCAGCAATGCTTTGCATCACGGCAAACCTCCGGTCATGGTGCAACTTAGACGCGAGGGTCCATGGGCGCTGCTAACTGTCAGCGATCATGGCGCAGGCATCGCTCCGGAGCATCGCGACGATGCGCTCAGACCATTTGTCAGACTGGATGCCGCGCGCACACGCACCGGCAACGTCGGGCTGGGTCTCGCGCTATGCGAGGTGATCGCGCAAGCCCACGGCGGGGCGCTGCGACTTGGGCAAGGCCCGGGTGGGGGACTGGAAGTGGAAGTTCGGCTACCGATTCATCACCCGGCCTGACCGAACAAGCGACGGTACCCGAGCAGGTTGAATATCAGCATGACCGGCACGGCAACGATGGTTGCCGCCAGCACCAGTTGCAACGCATCCACGGATGCCGCCGCATCCCATAATGTCAGCTGATCGAGTATGACGAAAGGAAACATGCTGTAAGTCAATCCGCCCAGCATCAGCACAAACAGTACGAGACAAAATGAAAATGGCATCCACGACAGCATTTCGTACTTGGGCTGCGTCACCCTCGACAAAATCATATCGATGCTGACAAAGCAGCCTAGCATGACCACCCACACGCTCGCGGCGAGAGCAAGGTTGGTCGAGCTGCTCCACTTGTAGAAAATAGCCGGATTCGACAATCCGAGTGCAATGGATACCGCAGCCATGCCAGCCGCGGTCCAGCGAATAGAATGGCGCGCCCAGGCCACCGAAAGCGACTGCAACACGCCTCGCGTGCGCATCACCATCCAGCATGCGCCCAATAGCGCATAACCTGCAATCGCGCAGATTCCGATGAATACGCCGAACCAGATCGACGGACCATCTTTTTGATAACCGGTGGCAATCGATGCCAATAACATTCCATGACCAAATGCGGTCAATACCGAACCGAACCAGAACCGGTTAATCCATTTGGCACGATGCTCGGAAGCCGCACGGATGCGAAACTCAAAAGAGACACTGCGCAACACGACACCGGCAATCGTGATCGTCATCGGGATATACAGATGCGCCAGCATCGCCCCCCACGCTAGCGGAAATGCAGACAAAAACAAACCAATCGCCAGTAAAAACCAGAACTCGTTGGCATCGCGCCAGGGGCTCAATCCCACCATCATCGCGGGTCGCTCCGATGCGGGTGCCGTTCTCAGCAATACCCCCACGCCAATATCGAATCCGTCAAACAATGTTCCGCCCAGAATCAGCGCGAGCAACAGCAGCATCATCAGCAAAGGCATCCAGAAATCCGGCTGAGTGACCCCCAGCCCAAGCGATGCGGCAAGCGCACTGATCATCCCTTGACCCCCGGTTTGCGCACAGGCACGACGCCGAATCTCGCGGCATGCAACAACATTTGCATAAAGCCTGAAAAAAGCACCAGATAAAGCAACCCGATGACCACGAGCCCCGCCCCAATCGCATAAGAACTCGCATTCGTGACGAGATCGCCCGTCAGTAACATCCCGGATACGAAATACGCATGTTGACTCGTCTGCATCAGGTTCCAGACGCAGAGCCAAATGAAAGCCCCCAGCCCGGCCGTCCATATTTGCGTGCGCAATATCCAGCCCGGATATTTCTCGGCTTGCTCGCCGCGCCGCCACATCATATAAACGGTCAAGATCGACATCATCAATAAAAACAGTGTTCCGACAAAAATCAGGCGCGCCAGATAAAACAAAGTGTTGACCGCAGGCAGATCTGTCGACTCGGCGACCATGTCCAAACCGATTCGCTTGGAATCGTCATCTAGGCCCAGCCAACGCGCAGCCAATCCTTCCGTACCGATCAGAACCCGATTTGCTTGTTCACCGTCGCCCGGTACTCCCAGCCAAATCATGTCGGGACTAGCATGCCCATCCCAATAACCCATGATCGATGCGGCGGCCAGCGGATGGATGCGTGCCATCAGGCGAAGGCTGCCATCCAGGGCAAACAACTGCAAAGCGATAGCGACAAAGGTTAGATATAAACCCACGCGATAAACAAGTCTTTCGTTTTCTTCCAGAGGACGGCGTCTTGCTTGCCAGGCAGTCAACCCTTGCATCAGAACGCCCAGGGTCAATATGCCTCCGGTCACATACAGAAGCATGCACCAGATCAAGGCGGAATTCATGATCACCTCGATCCAGTCCTGCACCCGCAAACGACCTTCAACCAATACCGTCCCGGACGGAACATGTGACCAGGACTGCAGCACGACCTCCCAAAACACCGTGGCGGTCAGGCCCAGCGCCACCATGAATACCGAAGCCAGGTGGGCCGAGGGCGACACGCGCCGCTGCCCGAAAAGCATCACGCCGAAAAAAACCGATTTCGTAACGAAAACGGTCGTGATTCCACAGGCGATAATGGGGCCGGCTACGTTTCCGGCTCGTTCCATCAAGGCCGGCCATAACACGCCGAACTCCACCAGAACAGGCAATGCCGATGCCAGGGCGACAAAAAAAGACAGCGCGAAAATACGAACCCAGAATCGATACGCCGCCGTCCAGGCCGAATCCGGGCGAAGATTGCTTTGATACTTGAACAGGCACAACACCCATGCCAATGCCATGGCAAAAGCAGCGAACAGGACATGAAAGTTCAGGCTCAGGGCGAACTGGGTCCGGGCAAGCGAAAGGGGCGAAATTTCCATAATTCGGACTAGTGTAGACGGGTCATGGCAAAATGTACGTTTCTCGGCCGACAAGTTTGCCTAAATCACACGTATGAGTTCAGAATCAACTGCTCCAGTTGCGACCAATTTTTTGCGCAACATTATCGAATCCGACCTGTCCGCGGGCAAGTTCACCGAAAAACGCTGGGCAGGCCAACCCGGCCCGGCATCTGTTCAGATGGCCGGCCAACCCGATCCTGCCCGCATACGTACGCGGTTTCCGCCCGAACCCAATGGCTACTTGCATATCGGCCACGCCAAGAGCATATGCCTGAATTTCGGCCTTGCGCGGGATTTTGGCGGCGTCTGCCACATGCGTTTCGATGACACCAATCCCGAAAAAGAAGAGCAGGAATACGTGGATGCCATCATCGATGCCGTCAAATGGCTGGGATTTGACTGGAATGCAAACGGCACCGAGCACCTTTACTTCGCCAGCGACTATTTTCAGGTGATGTTCGAATGCGCCGAGTCCCTGATCGAGGCTGGACTGGCCTACGTCGATGAACAAAGCCCGGAAACCATGCGCACTATGCGCGGCACCCTGACCGAGGCCGGCAAGGATTCACCCTGGCGTGACCGCCCGGCAGAAGAATCCCTCAATCTTTTGCGCCAAATGCGCGACGGAAAGCACCCCGATGGCAGCATGGCGCTTCGCGCCCGCATCGACATGGCTTCGCCCAACATCAATATGCGCGACCCGGTTCTGTACCGGATTCGTCACGCCACCCATCATCGTACTGGTGATCAATGGTGCGTCTATCCGATGTATGCCTTCGCCCACCCGATCGAAGATGCGCTCGAAGGGATCACGCACAGCATCTGCACGCTCGAATTCGAAGATCAGCGCCCCTTTTACGACTGGGTACTGAACAACCTGCAGCGGCTGGGCAAACTGGCCGCGCCCCTGCCGCATCAGTACGAATTCGCCCGCCTGAACATGAGCTACATTGTCACCAGCAAGCGAAAACTGCTTCAACTGGTCAAGGACGGGCATGTCAATGGCTGGGATGATCCACGCATGCCCACTATCGCCGGACTGCGCCGTCGCGGCTACACGGCATCAGCCTTGCGCCTGTTTTGCGAGCGCACTGGGGTGTCCAAGTCAAACTCTCGCATCGATTACAGCCTGCTGGACCAGGCCATGCGAGAAGACCAGGATCCGCACGCACATAGGTCCGTCGCGATTCTGGACCCGCTCAAGTTGGTCATCACCAACTTTCCGGCCGATAAAGTCGAACTTTGCCACGCCCCCCGTAATCCGCATCATCCCGAAATGGGCATGCGAGAATTTC
Source organism: Sheuella amnicola (assembly GCF_010499255.1). Taxonomy (GTDB): domain Bacteria; phylum Pseudomonadota; class Gammaproteobacteria; order Burkholderiales; family Burkholderiaceae_B; genus Zwartia; species Zwartia amnicola. The sequence goes on along the minus strand of NZ_JAAGRN010000004.1, from coordinate 167,329 downwards.
CATTGACCCGGGAGCTCTGGATAGAAAAAGAGGATTTTGCCGAAGTTCCGCCCAAAAAATACTTTAGGCTATTCCCGGGCAACAGTGTGCGTCTCAAGTACGGCTATGTCGTCACTTGCACAGGGTTCAACAAGGATGCCGCAGGCAACATTACCGAAGTTCACGTCGAATACAACCCTGACACTAAAAGCGGGACTCCGGGATCCGATTCAGTCAAGGTCAAGGGCAACGTGACCTGGGTTAGCGCATCGCACGCCATCCCCGCCGAACTGCGTCTTTACGACCGCTTGTTCTCCGAACCATTCCCCGATGCCGGCGACGGCGACTTTCTGGCCTGCCTGAACCCGACATCGATCGAAACAGTTCACGGCTGGCTGGAACCGGGCACGATTGCCGAGCCGGGCGTAGTCACCCAGTTCGAGCGTCTTGGCTATTTTGTCGCGGACGCCAAGGATTCGACTGCGGAGAAACCCGTGTTTAACCGGGTCACCACCCTGAAAGACACGTGGGCCGCCGGCGCCTGAGGTATTATCTGCTGCAATGACTACTGATACTCTCGCCCTCGACTTTAAAAGCGCAACCCTCTATGCCGTTCGCGTCGTTTTGCAACACGCCGACACGGATGTTTTGCTTCAAGCCCTGCAAAAACGCATGGCCGAGGCGGGCTCGTTTTTCGAAGACGAACCGGTTGTGATCGATGCAAGTCGCATCGAAGAACCTCTGGACTGGCCTGTTTTGATACAGGCATTGCGCGATCACCGTCTGCCGGTCATCGGTGTAGTCGCTCAGGGCGACAATCTGTTGGCTGCACAAGATTGCGGATTGACGCTAGTCGACTTATCAGGTGCGCCTGCACGCGCCCCGGCAGCCGACTCGGCAGCAAAATCGCCTCCTACCCCGATCGAAACTCCGGCTAAAGGTCCGGCCAAGAAATCGACACCTGCACCGACACCTGCATCGACAACCGCACCGACAACCGCACCGTCAAGCGCATCGACACCCGCATCTGCTCCGGCCGTAAAATCGGAATCCACCATGGTGGTGAACGGACCGCTCAGATCCGGGCAGCGTATTTACGCGCGCAATGGCGACTTGATCGTCATGGGGCTGGTCAGTCAGGGCGCCGAAGTGATCGCGGATGGCAACATCCATATTTACGGTCCGCTGCGCGGCAAAGCAATGGCGGGCGCGCGTGGCGACAGCTCGGCACGAATTTTCACGACCGGACTGGACGCAGAGCTCGTCGCGGTGGCTGGTGTCTACCGCGTGATCGACTCGAAATTATCCGAAGACGTGCACCAGCGCCCCGCGCTGGTGCAACTAGAAAAGGAAGCATTGCAAATCAAGCCTCTTGATCAATAAGATATTGAATATTTGTCCGGAATTGTGAAACATTTCCGGTAGTTTTGTTTTAAGCAGTTTCGCGGTAAGCAGTTTTATAAAAATCTAATTATTTAAGGATTGGTGCGTCATGACACGTATTGTGGTGGTGACTTCAGGCAAAGGCGGTGTCGGTAAAACAACGACGAGCGCAAGTTTTTCTTCCGGTTTGGCCATGCGCGGCTTCAAAACTGCCGTCATCGACTTCGACGTGGGCCTGCGCAACCTTGATCTGATCATGGGTTGCGAGCGACGTGTCGTGTATGACTTCGTCAACGTCATTCAGGGTGAGGCCACGCTGAATCAAGCGTTGATCAAGGACAAGAACCTTGAAAACCTGTTCGTCCTGCCCGCATCGCAAACACGCGACAAGGACGCTTTATCTTTGGAAGGCGTAGAAAAAGTCATCAACGACCTCAAAGGCATGGGTTTCGATTACATCGTTTGCGATTCGCCCGCCGGTATCGAAACCGGCGCGCTGTTGGCCGCCTATTTTGCCGATGATGCACTGGTCGTGACCAACCCCGAAGTTTCCTCGGTTCGCGACTCAGATCGCATCCTGGGCATTCTGGCTTCAAAATCGCGTCGCGCGGTTCAGGGCGACGAACCCGTCAAAGAGTTTTTGCTGCTGACCCGCTACAACCCCAAGCGCGTCGAAGACGGCGAAATGCTGTCGCTCAAGGACATCGAGGACATCCTGCGCATCAAGCTGATCGGCGTGATTCCCGAGTCGGAATCCGTCCTGCACGCATCCAATCAGGGCTTGCCAGCCATTCACCTCGAAAACACGGACGTGTCCGAAGCCTATCGCGATGTGGTTGCGCGCTACCTGGGAGAAGAAAAGCCACTGCGCTTCGTTGACTACGAAAAGCCCGGCCTCTTCAAGCGTCTGTTCGGAGGCAAATAATGTCTTTTCTGTCATTTTTGCTCGGGCAGAAAAAAACTTCTGCCAACGTCGCCAAAGAACGCCTGCAAATCATCCTTGCGCATGAACGTGTCGGCGGTGAATCCACGCCGGACTACCTGCCGCAATTGCAACAGGAGCTTGTCGCCGTCATTTCCAAATACGTGAAGATCAACCCCGATGACATCAAAGTCAGCCTCGAAAGCCAAGGCAGCCTCGAAGTCCTCGAAGTCAAGATAGAAATGCCACAACGATGATGCTCAAGGTTTACTCCATCGACGGCATCACCCCTGTTGTTGACCCCACCGCTTATGTCCACCCAACCGCTGTCCTGATTGGAGACGTGGTGATCGGTCCGCGTTGCTATGTAGGCCCTTTGGCCAGCCTGCGTGGCGACTTTGGTCGTATCGTTATGCTTGAAGGATCGAACATTCAGGACGGATGCGTCGTGCATGGTTTTTCGAACACCGAAACCGTCATCGGCGTGGATGGCCATATCGGCCACTCGGCCGTATTGCATGGTTGCAAAATCGGCACTAACGCGATGGTCGGCATGAATGCGGTTGTCATGGATGAAGCAGTCATCGGCGATGCCAGCATTGTCGGCGCGTCTTCTTTCGTCAAGGCAGGCATGGTGATCCCACCTCGCAGCATGGTGATGGGCACTCCCGCTAAGGTCGTCCGCGAATTGCGCGATGAAGAAATCCACTGGAAGGGGCTGGGAACGAAGCAATACCAGGACCTTGTGGTGCGTTGCCTGAACACTATGGAATGCGTCGATCCCCTACCTGCGGTTGAACCAAACCGCAAACGTCTGGTGATGGAAACAGGTGTGAAGGCAAAGATTCAATCTCGCCGCGAAAATAACTAACTGCGATCATTGGACACAGGTCGCACAACTCGTTTCGGACAGCACTACCCCATCAAGGCGCGTGCTATCCGATGGCGCGCCACTGTCGTGCGTGGCACTTTGAATGGGAACCAGCTTCGGACGTCCTCTTCGAGTCCGATCCCATGCATGAAATTGTAGATAGCCTTTCTAAGCGCTTGCCCTAGTGCGGCATGATCTACGCCAGTCGGATCGATGAAGCCCACATCGTTTTGAGCAAAACTGACCGGAGGCAAAGGCTTGAGCGTCACGCCATACTCTTCTGGATGCAAACCAACCGGAGAATGCACCGAGCAAGTAAAGCGATGAAAAAAGCCGCTCTGGATGCAACCGTTTTCGAATAACTGCCGCACATACTCCAGTGCATCAACCGTATCCTGAACCGTCTGCGTCGGAAACCCGTACATCAGATAGGCATGCACCAGAATACCCGCATCGGAAAACGCTTTGGTGACGCGTGCAACCTGATCAACCGACACACCCTTCTTCATCAGTTTAAGCAAACGATCTGAAGCGACCTCCAGTCCACCCGATACGGCGATACAGCCACTGTCGGCGAGCAGTTCACACAAATCAGGCGTGAATGTTTTTTCGAATCTGATATTGCCCCACCACGAAATATCCAGATTGCGATCCAGCAACTCGGTTGCCAAGGCCTTTAACGCCTTGGGGGGTGCGGCCTCATCCACAAAATGAAATCCTGTCTGACCGGTTTCGTTTACGATCGCCTGAATTCTATCGGCCAACACGCTCGCGGATGCCTGCTCGTACCTGCCGATGTAATCCAGACTGACATCGCAAAAGCTGCACTTCTTCCAGTAACAACCATGCGCAACGGTGAGCTTATTCCAACGACCATCGCTCCACAATCTATGCATTGGATTGAGCATATCCAGCAATGAAAGGTAGCGATCAAGCGGCAAACCGTCCCAGGTTGGCGTACCGACTTCTTCAAATGGGATATCCGGTTCGACCAGATTGATATAGCGGACTTGATGAGATTGCGGATCGCACACAAATGTACGAACCAGACGACTTGCTGTGCGTTTGCCCTGAACATGTTCAAGCAATGCCAGCAAGGGTCGTTCGCCTGCATCCAGCGTCACAAAATCGAAGTAATCAAACACGCGGGGCTCTGACAATTGCCGCAGTTCGGTATTGACGAAGCCGCCGCCCAACACTGTTTTGATGTCCGGATGCGATGCTTTAATAGTTTGCGCGATTCGAAACGCCGCATACACCGATCCCGGAAACGGCACGGACAACAGCACAACAGTCGGTCGATGTGTCTGCAACGCCTGCACCGTCAGATTGCGTAAAGTATCGTCCACTAAATTTGGCGAGGCCTCAAGCGCCTGCGCCAATGCATCAAAGCTTGCCTGGCTGGCTGCAAGCGACTCTGCATAACGCACGAATTCAAATCGCGAATCGACCGCGTCTCGCAACACATCGGCCAGATCGTTGAGATACAAAGTCGCAATATGCTTGGCCTTATCCTGCAAGCCAAGCGCACCAAACGCCCAGGCAAGCGGATCGCCACCTTCGTCATCCACATACACATCCAGTGAATCAAATCGCGGTCCCTCGGGCAGGTAATTGCGCGCGGAAATCCGATGCGCCAGAGTGGTATCGCGTCCCTGCAAAAAATGAATGACAGGCTCGATTGTGCCGAGATAACGTTGCCGCTGTTCGATAAAGGACCGTATCGACGGAGTATGCCGTGATGTTGGCAGGGCTTCGATAATGTCGCATACCGCATGCAGGCCTTGCGTGCTGAGCAGTTCGAGCACAAGCGCCAGCGCCAAATCCTCTTGCACAGCGTCGATACCGCGCGAGCGCAAAAAACCCGTCAGATAAGCAGTTGACGGGTATGGTGTATTGAGTTGCGTCATCGGCGGGATGACCGAGAGGACGCGCAAACCCATGATTAGCGAAGCGCCTTGTAGCGGATGCGTTTCGGTGCTGCACCGGCTTCGCCGAGACGGCGTTTTTTGTCGGCTTCGTATTCCTGATAGTTGCCGTCAAAAAACACAACCTGCGAATCGCCTTCGAAAGCCAGGATATGTGTGGCAATGCGATCGAGGAACCAGCGATCATGGCTAATTACCATCACCGATCCCGCAAACTCGAGCAATGCGTCTTCCAGCGCGCGCAAGGTTTCGACGTCCAGATCGTTTGACGGTTCATCTAGTAGCAATACGTTGCCACCGGCAATCAAGGTCTTGGCCAAGTGCAAGCGACCGCGTTCGCCACCTGACAATTGTCCGACGATTTTGCCCTGATCCGCGCCTTTGAAGTTAAAGCGGCCAAGATAAGCACGGGCAGGCATTTCGAACTTGCCTACAGTCAACAAGTCCGCGCCATCGGCAATGGTATCGAACACGGTTTTATTTTCTGGCAACGATTCGCGTGACTGATCGACAAAAGACACTTTGACGGTTTGGCCAATTTTGACCTCGCCGCTGTCGGGTTTTTCAAGGCCGGCGATCATTTTGAACAGCGTGGATTTACCCGCACCGTTCGGACCGATGATGCCGACGATCGCACCAGGTGGTACACGGAAGCTCAAATTATCGATCAGCAAACGATCTCCAAACGATTTGCTGACATTAACGAACTCGATCACCTCATTACCCAGGCGCTCAGCAACAGGGATGAAGATTTCGGATGTTTCATTTCGTTTCTGATATTCGTGCGATGACAACTCCTCGAACCGTGTCATGCGGGCCTTGGCCTTGGCCTGGCGCCCCTTGGCATTTTGGCGCACCCATTCGAGTTCTTTCTTGATCGTTTTCTGGCGGGCGGACTCGGTTGCCTCTTCCTGCTTCAGGCGATCATCCTTTTGTTCGAGCCATGAACTGTAATTGCCTTTCCAGGGGATGCCATGGCCGCGGTCAAGCTCAAGAATCCACTCAGCCGCATTATCCAGAAAGTAACGATCGTGAGTTACACCTACGACCGTGCCCGGGAATCGCGTCAGAAACTGCTCAAGCCATTCCACGCTTTCGGCATCCAGGTGGTTGGTCGGTTCATCCAGCAACAACATATCGGGTTTGGACAGCAACAAGCGGCAAAGCGCGACACGTCGTTTTTCACCACCGGACAACTTGCCGACATTAGCGTCCCATGGAGGCAGGCGCAACGCATCGGCAGCGATTTCCATCTGGGTTTCGATGTCGTCCGCCCCACTTGACGCGGCAGCGGAAATGATCGCTTCAAGTTCGGCCTGCTCGGCGGCAAGCTTGTCGAAATCCGCATCCGGCTCGGCATAAGCGGCATAAACCTCGTCCAGGCGTTTTTTGGCAGCCACAACAGGCCCCAGGCCTTCTTCCACCGCCTCGCGCACAGTGTGATCGGGATTAAGCTTGGGCTCCTGCTCCAGATAGCCGATATTCAATCCGGGCATCGGAACGGCTTCGCCTTCGATTTCCTTGTCCACACCCGCCATGATTTTAAGAAGTGTCGACTTGCCGGAGCCGTTCAAACCCAGCACGCCGATTTTGGCGCCAGGGAAGAAGGACAGGGAAATATCGCGCAAAATCTGGCGCTTGGGAGGCACCACTTTGCCAACGCGATGCATGGTGTAAACGTATTGAGCCATTTGGTCTTTCACTTAGAGTCGAAAACAATGCCGCTATTGTAGAGCTTGACGGCATTCGGGTCGCCCTTTCCGGTCGCGCGTCTTGGCCTGCAGGGCTATGATGTGATTAATTGACCATTGACTGGCGGCATTCGACATGCCGATGCGACATGAAAAACTCAAAAGACGATCCTGATCTGACCCTGCGATTTACCGAGCAAGAGCTGATCATGCTGGGCAAAACGGCCGACGGATTAAGCGCCTACATGGGCAAACCCGTGCTGGCCGAGGTCGGCATGGATGACGGCGCCGAATGGGTCATCTTCGCGATTCCAATCGGCACAGACGAAACACCGGACGAATCGGCCATGCATGTACAAATGGGCGGGCCGGATGCGCATTTTGTCGGCAACAAGGGCGGTCTGGATCTGGATACTGAAGTGTATGACTGCCAGTACCTGTGGGCGATCCAAATCACCGACGATCCGGAAGCCCGTTTCGTGCGACTAGACGACCAGGGCGAAGAGTTTGATTTCTCGAACGATCTGGGCGAGCTTCTGCCCTTCGAGCTCACCGACGAGGCCCTACCCGATCCAGATCTTGAAATGCTGGAAGATCTGGACGAGGAGGATGACGCGGATTGGTCCGATGAAGAAGAGGATCCGATGCAGCGCCCCAAGGGTCCCTTGCACTAAGGGACCAATGCACGCCAGGACCGATGCACTCTAGGACCGCTGCGCTAGGATTCTTCGTTTCAGACCTTGTCCATCGACCAGCCTTGCGCCACGCCATGGCAGGCGATCTGGCTTGAGCCGTCCACCACAGTCGGCGGCGCTTCGGTTTTGCACTGTTCACGCGCAAACGGGCAACGCGGATGAAAGGTGCAGCCGGTCGGAGGATTCAAGGGATTCGGCACTTCGCCTGCCACGGGGGTGCGTTTGGTCCCCTTGCCGGTCATATCCGGAATCGCCGAAAGCAGCATGCGGGTATACGGATGTCGAGGCTGCGTGAACAAAGTGTCCCGATCGGCGATTTCGACGATCCGCCCCAAATACATCACACCCACTCGATCCGCAACATGGTGCACCACGGCCAGGTTGTGCGAAATAAACAGATAAGTCAGGCCCAGATTGCGCTGCAGGTCCTTCATGATGTTGAGCACTTGCGCCTGAACAGACACATCCAGCGCCGAAGTTGGCTCATCGCACACCAGAAACTCCGGATTGACCGCAAGCGCACGGGCGATCGATATGCGTTGGCGCTGTCCACCCGAAAACTGATGGGGATAACGTGACTTGTCCGCAGGGTGCAAGCCGACCTGGGTGAGCAACGCATCGACACGCTCATTGCGTTCGGCTTCGGTCATTTTGGTGTGCGCTAACATCGGCTCGGCAATGATCCGGCCGACACGCCAGCGCGGATTCAAGCTCGCATACGGATCCTGAAAAATCATTTGCAGACGCTTTCGCATCGCCAAGCCGCCCGACCCCTGCATTCTGGACAAAGGCTCACCGTCAAACACGATGTTTCCGCGCGTCAATGGATACAGCCCCACCAGCATGCGGGCAATCGTCGACTTGCCGCAACCGGATTCGCCAACCAGCGCAAGCGTTTCGCCCTTGCGAATCGTGAACGACACCCCATCGACCGCGCGCAGAATGCTGCGGGGCTTGCGAGCCAGAACACGTTCAAGCCAAGGGGCGGAGACATCGAACCAGCGGGCCGCATCCTGCACTTCAATTAATGGGCGCTCGGTATTCATGCAACCTCCGATGATGCTTGCAACCAGCAAGCGGCGCGTGTCGTGCCCACTTGCTGTAATTCAGGCCGCTCGCTCTTGCAGCGCGGCATCACATGTGGACAGCGTGGATGAAAGGCGCAACCGGACGGAATCGCCGTCAGGCGGGGCATCGACCCATCGATCTGTACCAGTCTTTCGACATGCTCGTGCACCGAAGGGATCGACCCCATCAGACCCACCGTATAAGGATGGCGCGGAGAATGAATCACATCGTGAACACGGCCGATCTCGACCACGCGTCCCGCGTACATCACGACAACACGGTCGGCTGTTTCGGCGATGACACCCATGTCGTGGGTAATGAGCATGACTGCGGCGCCCTGCTCACGACAGAGCTTTTTGAGCAACTCGATGATCTGCGCCTGAATGGACACATCCAGTGCGGTGGTAGGTTCATCGGCCACGATTAATTTCGGCTCGGCAGCCAGGGCTAGCGCGATCACGACACGCTGGCGCATTCCGCCCGAAAACTGATGTGGATAATGGTCGATGCGTTCACGTGCAGCGGGGATGCCTGTCGCCTCAAGCAACTCGATCGCTCGCGCACGCGCCTGGGACCAGGTCATCGGCAAGTGCGTGACAATCGTTTCTGTCAACTGATGACCCACGGTGTAAAGCGGGTTAAGCGAAGTCAGTGGATCCTGGAAAATCGCGCCGATCTGCTTGCCGCGAATCGGCCGCATCTGCTCGTCGGTCAGATTATCGATCCGCTTGCCTTCAAGCATGATCTGACCGCCTGACACGCGCCCCGGAGGTTCGAGCAAACCAATAATGGCCGCGCCGGTCAGCGACTTGCCGGCACCGGACTCGCCCACCACGCCAACCACTTCACCGGCCGCGATCGAAAAGGATACTTCGTTGAGCGCTTTCAACGTGCCGTGTCGAGTCGGAAACTCGACACTCAACTCTCTTAATTCAAGAATATTGGACATGGTGTTCTCAGCTCAACCTTGGATTCAGGGCATCTCTTAGCCAGTCGCCAAGCAAGTTGAACGACAGCACTAGCAACACAAGGGCCGCACCCGGAAAAATCGTAATCCACCACTCGCCCGAAAACAGGAAGTCGTTTCCGATGCGGATCAATGTGCCAAGCGATGGCGATGTCGGCGGCACGCCCACCCCGAGAAAGGACAATGTCGCCTCGGTAATGATTGCCGTGGCAAGGTGCACGGTCGCCAACACCAAAACGGGACCCAGCACATTGGGCAGAACATGGCGAAACATAATGACGGGAGAGGAAATTCCAATCACGCGGGCTGCCTGGACATACTCGCGATTCTTTTCCACCAGAGTCGAGCCGCGTACGGTGCGCGCATACTGCGGCCATCCGGCAAGCGCGATGGCCCCCACCAGCACCGGAAACGCGATGACTTCGTGCATATCACCGGGAACAACCGCACGCGCAACGCCATCAATCAGCAATGCGATCAGAATCGCCGGAAAAGACAATTGCACATCCGCGATACGCATGATGAGGGCGTCGACGCGTCCGCCGGCATATCCGGATATCAGGCCCAGCACGATACCCATCAGCATCGCACCCAGTACGGACGCCAGTCCGATCAACAGCGATACGCGCGTACCGTACATCAGCGCCGACAACAAATCACGACCTTGGCTGTCGGTGCCCAGCAGATACTTTGCCGAACCTTCGGCATCCCATACAGGCGGCTTTAATGCATCCATCAAATCGATCGTTGCCAGATCAAAAGGATTATGCGGTGCAATCCAACCGGCACCGAACGAAGCCACCAGCAATACCGCCAACATGATGGTCGCGATGATCGCAACGGGCTGATGACGCCATGACCAAGCCAGATCGCCATTCCAGAATTTTTTCATAGCAGCAACCATCAGTGGCCACCTCCCGACTTGCCCAGGCCGGCACGCAGCCTCGGGTCCACTGCGAAATAAAGCAGATCGACCGTCAGATTAATGACGACAAAAATCAAAGAAATCAGGCACAGATACGCAGCCATCACCGGAATATCGGCGAACTGCACAGCCTGGATGAAAAGCAATCCCATGCCCGGCCATTGAAATACGGTTTCCGTAACGATGGCAAAAGCGATGATGCCGCCAAGCTGCAAGCCCATGATCGTGATGACAGGCACAAGCGTATTCTTCAATGCGTGACCGAAATGAATCGCGCGCTTGGTTAACCCACGTGCGCGTGCGAACTTGATGTAATCGGTGCGCAGCACCTCAAGCATTTCGGATCGGACAAGCCTGAGCACCAGTGCCACCTGAAACATCGACAACGTGACTGCCGGCAAAATCAAATGCGTCCATCCACTTGATGTCAGCAACCCGGTTGTCCACCATCCAAGTCGGACGGTATCGCCGCGTCCGTAACTCGGCAACCAACCGAGCATGACGGAAAACACCAGAATCAACAGGATACCGATCAAAAACGTGGGTAAAGATACGCCCAAAAGAGAAAAACCGAGAAACACCTGCGACAGCTTGCTGTTGCGCTTAAGCGCGGTGTAGACGCCCAACGGCAAGCCGACGATCAACGCGATGAAGGCGGCAGCGATGGACAACTCGAGGGTAGCGGGAAATCTCTCGCGCAACAGGACCGAAACTTTCTGGCCTTGTCTTAACGACAACCCAAAGTCGCCCTGCATTGCGTTGACAACGAAGTGATAGAACTGAACAACCACGGGATCATTCAGGCCGAGTTGCTCGCGCAGCTCGGCGATTTCAGTCGGAGTTGCCTCCTGACCAAGCATGATGGTCACGGGATCACCGACAAACTGGAATAACACGAAGGCCAGCAAAGCCACCGCCAGCATGACACCGACGGACTGAACCAACCGACGCACAATGAATGCAAACATAATGTCTCACGAAAAAGACACGGCATCCCGCAGGATGCCGCGTCCGAATCAAAAACGGACTACTTAGTCAATCTTGACCCATTCAATCACCGGACGATTGTCGGCGCGATGCAGAATGTTGACGTTTTTCTTCATTGCCCAGGGGATGATCTGGTCATGCAGGGGAAGTGCGCCAAAGTCCTTGGCGTAGAGCGCCAAAGCTTCGTGGATCATAGCCGTACGCTTCTTGTCGTCGGTCTCGACCTTGATCGCGTCGATCAACTGGTCAACCTTCGGATTGGCATAGCCGCCGTAATTGAAGGCGCCGTTGGCACCCTCGCCTTTGCTGTGCAAAATAGCCTGCAAGGTGTAATAGGCATCAAACGTCGGCACGCCCCATCCAAACAGATAAATGCTGGTGTCGTTGCTGATCTTGGGGAAGAACGTCGCACGCGGCATCGCATTGAGCTTGGCTTTCACGCCGGCCTTGGCCCACATCGCAACCAGTGCCTGACAGATCGCCTCATCGTTGATGTAGCGGTTGTTCGGGCAATCGATCGTGAACTCAAGATTGTTTTCGTAGCCGGCTTCCTTGAGCAAGGCCTTGGCTTTGTTCAGATCATAAGGAACGCGCTTGCCGAGCTCTTCGGTATATCCATTGACCTGCGGAGCGATCATAGTGCCGGTTGGCAGAGACATGCCACGCATCACTGATTTCTTGATCGCGTCGATGTCGATGGCACGGTACAACGCCTCGCGCACACGCACATCGGCAAACGGGTTCTTGCCCTTGATGTTGCTGTACTTCAGCTCGGGGCTCTTCTGGTCCATGCCGATGAAGATGGTGCGGTATTCGTTGCCGTCCACCACTTTGACTTGCTTGCGCAAGCGATCCAGATCCTGTGCGGGTGGATCCAGCACAAAATCAACCTCACCAGAAAGCAACGCTGCGGTACGGGTCGCGTTTTGCTTGATCGGCGTGTAGACGATCTCTGTCACGTTACCCTTTTTGGTCGGCTTGCCCCACCAGTCGGGATTTTCGACATAAACCGTTTTGATATCGACTTCGCGCGATTTCAGTTTGTAAGGACCCGTGCCCATGGCGTTGCGGGCAGCGTAGCTTTCTTCCTTGTTGTTGAAATCCTGCGGCTTGGTCACGCCGTTCTTTTCGGACCAGGCCTTGCTCATCATGCCAAGCGAGGGCAATTGACGCAGCAAAACCGGATTTGGGCCGGCCGTTTCTATTTCAAGCGTCAGCGGATCCACCGCGCGCGCATCCTTCACGCCGGCCACATAGGACTTGAATTGCGATGTTGGCTGCATGGCGCGCTTGATAGAGAAAGCAGCGTCTTCTGCAGTAAAGGTCGTGCCATCCTGGAACTTGACGTTAGGACGGATCTTGAAGCGCCAGAGCGAAGGATTGACCTGTTCCCAAGATTCGGCAAGCGAGGGAATCACTTCGAACTTCTCGTTGTAGCGAACAAGCGGATCGTATACCCACAGGTTAGCCGCAATATTCAAGCCCTCGTTCTGCGAGTGCGGGTCCAGGGTCATGATGTCGCCCTGGCTGGTCCATTTAAGCGTTTTGGCAAATCCGGCTGCTGGCAAAAGCATGGCTGCCGACAAGGCGGTAGCGATCAAAGTGCGGCGCATGGGGTAACTCCGTTTTTTAGTTCCGTAACGGACGGATATTGCCCCACCCTCAGTCATGCGTCAAATATTTAACGAATATTTAGATATTTCCTGATCAAAAATAAGGGTTTACCCTTAGTGCAGTTATGAAAAATCATTTAGTGTTAAACGGATCTTTCAATCAACGCATCAACCACGACCGCACCTTCTCCTTGCGCCCCCACCATCACCGGATTCAGATCAAGAGAAGCGATTTTTGAACCGGCTGCGAACATGATTTTCCCTACCGCAACGGTAACAGCCGATAGCGCGACCACATCAACAGGCGGCTCGCCTCTGATGCCTTCCAGTATCGGTGCCATCCGCAGCCCATTGAGTGCAGCCAGTACCTGCTCTTGACTGAAAGGAGGCAAAATCACAGCGTAATCCTTCAAAGCCTCGACATACTTTCCGCCGGCACCCACCATGACAACCGGACCGAACACAGGATCGAATCGGGCACCGATCATGAATTCGTGTCGACCTTGCGCCATCGCGGCAACCAGTACAGCAGGATCATCCACTTTCATGGCTCGCATTTTTTGCATCTGCTCTCTAAACACTTGAACGGCACGATCGGCATCACGCACATTTAGCGTCACCAAGCCGTATTCGGTTTTGTGGGGAATTTGAGCGGCGCAACCTTTGACTGCAACTGGCCCACCCAACGTTGCAAAGGCGTTTCTGATTTCGTCCTCGTCACGACAGAGTATGTGCTGAATGACAGGCACTCCATGCTGACTAAGCAGCGCGAGCGATTGGGCTTCGCTCAAATACTGATGCTGACCGTCGGGCACCTGAACAGAGGGCAAGTCATGCCAGACAACTGACTTCTCTTTCATCAGGCGGGTATGCGCAGCAAGCTGACCAAGTACACCGACAGCATCTCCTTCATTCTCAAAAGTGGCCACGCCTGCGCGTCGAAACACATCGGCAACGCTGTCCTGCCATGCGGCAACAGCTACGGGTTTACCTGTTTGCTTTTCGAAACTTGCCGTATCGCGTGCGAAGGCCTCGACGTCGTAACCTGCTCCTGCAACCGGAATGTTGATAAAAAACATATCGGCAGACGGATCCTGAGCAACCGCAGGCAATACCTCGCTAAACAAGCCGCTATTGGACAAGAGCGCCGCCGTGATGTCGATCGGATTCGTAGTGGTTGCAAACCCAGGCAAAGATTTGGCCACTGCCTGCTGCGTGGACTGGGCAAGCGTGGCCATTTGCAAACCATTGTCCTCGGCGGCATCGGCCCCCATGACGCAACTTGCGCCGGAGTTGCTGATGACAACCAGTCGATTGCCTGCAGGACGCCAGCCCTTCAGATAAGCCTCAGCGACCAACGCCTGGGCATGCGGATCGCGCACCCGCCAGATTCCGTGTTTTTTGAAGAAGGCATCGACGGTGCGGTCTTCATTGGCTAATGCGCCGGTGTGCGTCGTTGCAGCCTTCTGGCCACTGGCCGAACGTCCCGACTTGACTGCAATAATCGGCAAATCACGGCTACGGGCGTATTCTGCCGTGCGGGCAAGCACTTCAGGGTTGGCAATATTCTCCAGATACAGCAAAAGCAATTTGACTTCGGGATCATGCGCAATAGCCCAGGCCATATCCGACACGGTCACATCCGCCTCATTACCTGTAGCGTGCACATGCCTGACTCCCAAGCCTTTTTGACGCAGCAATCCATACACCATGGCACTCATGCCACCGCTCTGGCTCAACACCGCGATCGGTCCGTCTTGCGGAGGACATTCAATAAACATTGTCGAAAATCCTGCAATCGCACCGGTGCCGAAATTTGCGAGTCCGTGCGTGTTGGGGCCGTAAATGCGCATCCCCTTAGCACGAGCAGCATCGGTCATGCGTTGTTGCGTCGCGCGTCCGGCCTCATCAACTTCGCCAAAACCAGATGCGATGACGACAACGGATTTGACTCCTCGTTGCGCGCACTCCTCCACTGCTTCAACCGCCTTATCGCCGGCCACGACAATCAACACAAGCTCGGGCACTTCAGGTAATGCCGCAAGACTCGGATAACTTTTCAGTCCTTGCACTTCTTCGCGCGATGGGTTGATGGGGTATATCGTTCCTTTAAATCCCCACTTCTGCATGTAAAAGATCGGACGGCCACCGATTTTATGTATGTTTTCCGAAGCACCAATAATGGCAACCGTTTTGGGATTCAACGCGGATTCAAGCAAGTCAGACATATACGTTCCACAATCAATCAACACAAGGCTCGAACCGGATCAGCATCTGACCCTGATGTTCGAAAAAATTCGCTTTAACGCGATCACCGATTTTGACGCCCGGCTCTGCATGCCCCATCACTCGCGAACCTTCGGCCAAGGTCACGATCACCAAGGTATACGGGGCGAGCGGTCGAAACACATCAGAAGGTGCGCGACCGACGATGGTTGCGGAATACACCGTGCCGAATCCAGAAGAGACTTTCCAGCTTAATTGCTCTGCTCCGCAATGCTGGCAAGCATCCCGCGCCAGTGTCTGCGCATGATGGCAAACGCCACAGATCTGATACTGAATCTGATGCTTCGTCACACCATCCAGATATGGCTGAGCCAATGAAATATGTGCATTCGAATGTGTCATGACTTAACCCTCCCGCGACAAAATCAAACTGACATGGGATGACATCACACCACCATCCGCATGAACAAACGCATGCTCGGGAACGTTGACTTGCCTGTCACTCGCAAGCCCTGCGCATTGCCTATAGGTTTCGACCGCATGCGCCATGCCACCGGCTACTCCGGAGTGTCCGAAGGAAAGTAATCCTCCATGGGTATTCAAGGGTAAATCGCCTTTTTTCGAAAAATCACCCTGGCGTAGTCGTTTTGCGGCACCGGCTCTGGGCGCAAAGCCGATCTCTTCGAGTAACATCGTCAACGTGATGGTGAACGAATCGTATATTCCAAGATAATTGATATCGGACACCTGAAGGCCTGCTTCTTTGAATGCAATTTTCGAGGCAGCGGCTGCGCCGCAATCCATCACGTCCTTCATCGCGGTCAGGTGTTGATGAAGATGGGCTTGGCCGGCTCCGGTCATCCGCACGCGCGGACCCTGTGGAGGTTGTGCCGACACGATGACCGCCACCGCCCCATCTGAAATCGGACAGCAGTCCAGCAGTCGCAATGGTTCAGCAATCGGTTTTGAAGCAAGCACTTCAGCGATACTGATGGGAGTCGTCAAATGTGCATCGGGATGATGGATGGCATTGTCGCGCATCAGAACTGCGAACTCGGCGAGGTCTTCGCTTGTAACGCCGGTCTCATACATATATCTCGAAGCCATCAATCCATAATACGCGGGAACAGATGCGCCATTAGGGACTTCATAATCCGCATGACCGACTTGCGCCAAAGTCTGGATCGAACTGTCGCGCGTTTGGCCCGTCAAGCGGTTTTCGCCGGCAAGGACTAGAACATTTCTGCAGCGGCCGCTCGCAACTAGTTCACGTGCAAGCATCAGCATCGCGGCACCGGTCGCGCCACCAACCTGCAAACTATGCGCATAGTTCGGCCGCAACGAAAAACGCTCGCAGAACAAGGTCGACAACATCAAATGCGGCATGGTTGTCGAGTAACCGCACAAGACACCATCGATGTCTTTTCTTTCCAACTGTGCGGAGCTGAGCGCCTGTTTGGCGGCTTGCGCCATCAGATCAAGCGTGCTGTATCCCTCATGTCGGCCAAAGGGGGTGTTTCCTACCCCGGTGATAAATGCGTGACTCATGTTTATGACTTGATACCCTAATTTGATATTGTGAATATGTGCCAGAGGCCTGCCTTAACGAGGAATCAGGCGATTCTTTTGCATAAGCTCCAGCCAGTCATGCAAAGAATCTTCGGTGTCATAGCAGTTTGCGAACCCATGCTGGCGTAACTTGAGTGTGCTCAATACGGAGTCGGCCGGGTTTTCCACGCCGTAACCAAGTGCGCGATCGGTAAATTCCCATGAACTTGAAATCAATTGCGCAAGCGTATTGGCTTTCAAGTCATGTTTTTTAACGATACGCTCCCAAATCGCTTCGTGTGTTGGCATCACCTTTGCCATACACATCGGTACATCTTTGCCCTTCTGCATGCCGAACCGATCGGCAATCGAGCCCCAGATATCCTGCCAAACCAGCGAATCGCCATTGACGACGTTATATGTTTCATTGGCGGCGATTTCATGTGTGGCAGCAAATTCAGCCGCTTGCGCAATCATGCGGCTATCGCTAGCACCGTTGATGTATCGTCCGCCTCCGGGAAAATGCAGTGGCAATCCTTGCTCGCGCAAGATGGCTGCATATGCGCCAATCGCTCCGATAATGTTCATCGGGCTGGATACGGCATAACCAAACACGATTTGTGGTCGCAATATTGAAAAGGTCCATGCCGCGTTCTTTTGACGCGCTCGAAGCAAATCTTCCTGCAACCAATAAAAATTTTCATGGTTGTGTCGCGGCCAGCGCTCTTTGGCGGGAACCGGTGCGGGTTCGACATGACCGCCATACGCCTTGGTACCTTGCATGATCGTAATGTGCCGCAGGCCTTTGGCCTCAGGCTCCATTGCATCAAGCAGGTTTTTCAGCATGGCTTCATTCACGGCCATTTGCCTGGGGTCGCGCCAACCCGCGACAAGATCGGGCAATTCGAACAATGCCGCGAACATGATGTGAGTGACATGAGTCAACTCCCTTGCAGCGCGTTGACAGGCGGCAAGGTCCGTTAAATCCACACTGATGTGTTTGGCACCCTCAGGTAGCGCCACGGGGCGGCGCGATAACGCAATGACATCCCAATCCGGCAGCTTCGAAAAATGCTCAAGCGCAGCAGCACCCACCACTCCGCTCGCTCCGGCAATGAGTATCGTATGTTTTTTCATGTCCCCCGTCCCCTTGCGCTCAAATCATGACAAAAGTTGCTGACCACGCAAATGGCTGCGTAGCGATTCGGGCACCTCGATTTCGAATCCAAGCACCGCAGCGGACAAAGCCTTGCCATAGTTATCCAGACAGAGGCTGCGCGACACACCACCGCCCAGCGCCCCCTGACAGACAAAATTCATCGCATTGAGGTTATCCACTTCATAACGATCAACCGGCCCTGTGATCGCGCCGGCGTAAAAGGCTTTAAATCGATCAGCAGTCAATTGGTCTTTTAGCAGGGCATAGAGTTCGGGGGTGTAGGCGAAAACGGAAATATTCGATGTATTGCCTTTATCGCCCGAGCGCGCATGTGCAACATGCTGAAGTTTCACTTTCATGGATCAGCTCACAAAATATTGAATGGAAGGAGTGACGCGCTCGCGCGGCACCAATGATGACCAGACACCGATGACTTCGCGCGTACGATCCTGATGGGGAACGCGCTTGCCAGTGTGCGCGATACCCGAAACCGCCATGCCATCGACTTCACGACCAACTTTGGCCGCCTCTTCGCGGGTTTTGGTTCGCGCCGCGACACGAACGGCGATTTCATAGGGTTCAGGTGCATCTGCTGGTGTGGCCTCGCCATGGATCGCGTTCAACCCCAAGTAGTCGATACGCACATCCTCTGCCTTCAAATTCACGATCTTGAACCGCTCTTCAAGGACCTTCTTGGCCAGCTGAGCACGCCGCAACGCACCCGGACCGGCGTAGAAGAACATATCCTCGCCGATAAAGCCTTCAGTGCAGCCAATCGATACTTTCAGGGTAGGCGTGCGCGGCTTGCCGCCGATATTGCTGACTTTGACGCGATCAGGTCCCACCTGTTCAATTTTTGCGGTCGTGAAATCGACCACGACATCCGGAGTCAAGTAGTTGGCGGGATCATGCACTTCATACAGCATCTGCTCCTTGATCGTTTGGAGCGTGACCGCGCCGCCCGTTCCGGCAACCTTGGTAATCACCGCGCTACCATCCCTGCTCACTTCGGCAATCGGGAATCCAAAGTTCCATGGTTCGGGCACATCCTTAAAACCCGGATCTGAAAAATATCCGCCTGTGACCTGTGCTCCGCACTCGAGCAAATGCCCCAGGCCATTACCCTGACCAAGCTTGACATGATCAAGCGGATCCCATCCGAACTCATACATCATGGGCGCCATAAAAATAGAAGGATCCGCTACACGCCCGGTAATCACGATTTGGGCACCGGCCTTCAATGCTTCGACAATGGGTTCGGCACCCTGATAGACCTCGGCCGAAATCAAAGTGGATTTCAAGGTGGAGGTGGGTTGGCCATTTTCGAGAATCTTGTCGGTCAAATCCAGCACGTGCTCGGTAATCAGGCTGCCATTGACTGCGGCAACTTTCACGCCGGCATAGCCGATCTCCTGCAACAACTGAACAACGCGTTTTGCAGCAGCATCCGGATTAATCCATCCCTGATTCGTGATGATTTTTGTGCCGCGCTTCATGCAATGAGGCAAGACTGCCTTCATTCGGTCATCCAGATAGGTGTCATACCCCGGAAAGCTTGGGTCGCGCCGCGCGCGCACCTGCGCGGCTGAGACAGTCGCTTCAGCCATGGTTTCGAAACATAGGTAATCGAGATCGCCCTTTTCGGCATTCAATGCCGCCGGTTCGACGCGATCTCCCCACCACGCCGCTCCGGATCCGATTCTAATCATGTCCTTCATGTACTCTCCTCGATATTATTTATTGAATTTCGATTACTTCGTTGGCTTGCATAGACTGCGTCGGATTCGAAAGCTCGTTCGCGACCTTCTTTAGTTCGGACACCAGCATCTCGCGTCGCCCAACGATCCGATCCGTCAAGGCCGCTACGCTTAACGATGCAAAGGGTCGGCCGTCCCGACCGAAAATAGGCACGCCGATTCCCCCCATTTGCCTAACGACCACGTCCAGAAGCATGGCATAGCCTCGCTCCCGAGATCGAGTCACCTCTTGCTTGATCATATCGATGCTCAAGAGCGGATATTTTTTCTCGATCACGGATTGATTCAATTCAAGCACCGCTTGCACCTCGTCATCGGGTAGCCATGCCAGCAAAGCTAAACTCCCGGCCCCTACACCCAATGGCCTGCGCATACCCAAATCAAGATAATTCGCGCGTATCGGAAAGCTGCCAAACTCGCGATCGATGCAAACGGCATCCCGGCCGCTACGCGTGGACAGCAAGACCGTATCACCACACAAATCGGCCAATTTCAATATCGCCGGCCGGGCACGGTCGCGAATATGATCACGGCCTTGCATCGCAAGGCCTAGCGTGATGGCCTCGTCGCCAAGCACATATCTTTTGCTTTGCGGATCACGCAAAACAAAGCCCTCGGCCATCATTTCTTCAAGAAGACGCAGCGCCGTAGCCTTGTTCACCCCGGATCCGACGGCGATATCCGTCAATCGCTGGGGCGAAGGTGAAGAAAGCGCCTTGAGAATGCGACAGACCTTCTGCGCTGCACTGCTATCAGAGACCTGCCGCATTTTTTATACCGTCGCAACTGCCGTGGAAGGCGAGCCGACCGCACCGGGCAAACGCAATGGAGGCGCAGTTAACAGGAACCGATTGCGACCGTTTTTACGCAACCACTGCGCCAGAGGTGTCAGATAAAACATTTCGCCCAAATGAACGCCCAGCTTGAACAGGCAATGCTCATGCAGGGGCAATGTGGCGCAACAACCGACATGTTTGGTGGCGGGATGTGCTTCAACCGCATAGTTATCTGCCATCAAGACAACCAGATTGCTGTCGGTGATCCAGTTCAACAGCTTTGAGTCGCGACCATCCAGTGCCGCACAGCTGTTATCCAGAATGCTGAGATCCGGCTTTTTGTTCATGTCGAGCAGCATTTGCGCAAATCCAGTGTGCAACGCCACCATATCGCCTTTTTCGATCACGACCTTATCCTGCTCCAGAACGCGCATCATGGTGTCGTAGCCGACAACGACTCTCTTGTTGCCGAAGTGCGCATGAAAATCAATCATGACACCACGACCCTGTACACACGATTCAGCCATGTTCTGAATACCCAACGCAATCGCATTGGACGTGCTCTTCTGATCGCCCGGCTCGGGAACACCGGCATCTTTACCTTCGGTCGGTCCGATGATGTGCTCGCCTGCGCGATAGCCGTTGTAATAAACAGCTTCGGGGATGCCGTCGCCATTCGCATCAAAAAGCGAACCCACATGCGCAAGACTGTCCCATTGCGTCGAATACTGCAGATGCATGACAACCAGATCGTCACTCACAACATCGCTGTGATCTTTGTTGTCGCTGAACAATTTGTAATTCATGTTGGGACGACCGTTGCGCAGGGTCGGGCGAATCACAGGGGGATAACGACGCGGATTGAGCAAATTGCCGCCCGGAAAATCCAGCGGCAGGCTCAAGCAGAAGGGAATCCCTTCCTTCACTTCGGCGATACCTTGCTTGATCTTTTCGGGCGTTAGCAAATTAATGCGTCCGCGTTGATCGTCCTCGCCAAAGTCCCCCCAGTTCGAACCCTCAGGACGTTTGACCCATCTTTTTGACCCGCTCATACAGTCATCTCCAAAATTGAATTGATTTTTGTCTTACAAAATATTTGATTATGTCTCAATGCAATTCTTGTGTAATTCTTATGCATGGATTCAAATATTGTTCGTATTCTCAAATCACGTCAAGCAATATTGAATATTGTTTAGCCTAGGTCAATTCGGCGTAAGACAGAAATCAAATTTTAGTTTTATCAGACAAAATTTATTACTTTCATCAGGCAAAAAAAACCGCCTGCAAGAGCCTTGCAGGCGGTTTTTCTTGATTGAATCCAAGGTGTTTAGCGACTAAAAAACCGCAATACCTCGGAAAGTAATCAATTCGAACTACAAGAAAATCAGACTTTTTTGACTTTCTCGAGCATTTTGAACACACCTTTAGGTGCATTGACGAACAAGCGCTTGAAAGCCTTGCCCAGGCAACGACGTTCGAGGGTGTTGCGGCGTGTGCGTTTTGTTTCTGAAGCCATGACAGATCTCCGGTAAGGAACTCACTATATTAACCCAAAATCCTTACGGATATTTACCCGGTCAGGAGTTCAACCCGGCGATCTCCCTCTATCATACGCACTATGAACCCAACCATTCGCATCACTGGCGCGCGCCAGAACAATCTGAAGAACCTGGACCTGACCCTGAACACCGGGGAGCTGACCGTCATGACCGGCGTCAGCGGGTCGGGCAAAAGCTCGCTCGCTTTCGATACGCTCTATGCGGAAGGCCAACGACGTTACGTCGAGACATTTTCGCCCTATGCGCGGCAGTTCCTGGATCGCATGGACAAACCGTTGGTCGACAAGATCGAGGGAATCCTGCCCGCAATCGCCATTGATCAGACCAATCCTGTGCGCAGCTCCCGAAGCACGGTCGGAACCATGACCGAGCTGAACGATCATCTCAAGCTTTTATTCGCACGAGGTGCCCGGCTGTTTTGCCGGGGATGCGGTCAGGCCGTCTGCAAGGATAGCTCAGCCTCGATTTTGACAGCAATCGAAAAAAGATCGGCGCAAGCGGGCAACCCAAGACTGGTCGTGACGTTTCCGGTTCAGGTCCCGGCAAACTTCACCGAAGATGAGGTGCGGGGATTTCTGGATCAGCAAGGCTACACCCGCACCCATGGAGATGAGGCGAGTTCAGCTGGTTCATCGTCGGTCGTTTCGAAACCTGCCGGTTCCAAAAAAACCGTCGCATCGTCCCCGTCATTGAGAACCTTGCGCGTCGTGCAGGACCGCTTCCGTTTTGCGGGCGCGGATACAGCCCGGGTCATGGAAGCGTTGGACACCGCCCTGAAAATGGGTAACGGCTTGATCGCCATTCATGCGGTCGATGACGAAGGTAAAGACCTGCAAGTCTGGAAGTTCAGCGACAAATTGCATTGCGCGGATTGCGACATCAGCTACTCGAATCCATTGCCAAGCACTTTTTCTTTCAACTCTCCGCTCGGTGCGTGCGAAAGCTGTCGCGGATTTGGTCGCGTGATCGGAATCGATTTCGGACTGGTGATACCCGACGAGAACAAAACGCTCGAAGGCGGAGCAATCAAGCCCTGGCAAACTCCCAGCTATAAAGAATGTCAGGTCGAACTCGAAAAATACGCCAAGAGAGCCAACGTTTCGATCAATACGCCCTGGAAGCATTTGCCGCCCGAACATCAGGAGTGGGTGTTATACGGCGATCCGCTGTGGAAAGGTGGCAATCAGGCGTGGAAAACACAGTGGTATGGCGTGCAGCGCTTCTTTGACTGGCTCGAAACCAAGTCCTACAAGATGCATGTCCGGGTACTGCTGTCCAAATACAGAAGCTACACGACATGCCCGGCCTGTCATGGCGCACGACTCAAGCCGGACGCCCTGCTCTGGCGCATCGATGGCAAATCGATTCAGGACATGATGCTCACGCCGATTGTCCAGTTGAAAGACTTCTTCGAAACGATTCGCTTTGAAGGAGCAATGGACGCGGCGATGGATCTGGTCCTGACCGAAGTTCGGGCAAGATTGAAATTCTTATGCGATGTCGGGCTTGGGTATCTGACATTGGATCGCCAAAGCAGAACCCTATCGGGCGGGGAGGTTCAGCGCATCAATCTGACGACTGCGCTTGGCACATCGCTGGTGAACACGCTATTCGTTCTGGATGAACCTTCGATCGGCCTGCATCCCCGTGACATCCACCGCGTGGTTGAGGTCATGCATCGCTTGCGCGATGCAGGCAACACTCTTGTCGTAGTCGAACATGATCCCCAAGTCATGATCGCGGCCGATCGCATCATCGATATCGGGCCGGGTCCGGGCGAGCGCGGAGGCCGGATCGTTTTCGACGGCACGCCGGCCGCGCTGCGAGAGGCCAAAACACTGACGGGCAAATATATGGGAGGGCAAATCAAAGTCGAAGCGCCCCGCCCCTTGCCCGTGACGCAAAGCACTCCCCGCTTGCTTCTGGAAGGCGTCACCGCGAACAACCTGAAAAATATTTCCATCGACATACCGCTAGGCCGACTCGTTTGCGTAACCGGCGTTTCGGGCTCGGGCAAATCAACGCTGATACAAGACGTTCTCTATCCCGGCTTGCTCAAAATCATGGGCAAACCGACCGAAGCGCCCGGTGCGTTTGACCGTATCCTGGGTGCCGAACAACTCGCCGATGTGGTCATGGTCGATCAGACGCCCATCGGCAAAACGGCGCGCTCGAATCCGGCAAGTTATGTCGGCGCCTTCGATCCGATACGCAAACTGTTTGCCCAGGCGCCCATGGCGCGCGAGCGCGGATACACCACCGGCACATTCAGCTTCAACAGCGGCGACGGCAGATGCCCGACTTGCGGCGGAACGGGCTTCGAGCACGTCGAGATGCAATTCCTGTCCGATGTTTACATCCGCTGCCCGGACTGCGATGGCAAACGATTCAGGCCCGAGGTGCGTGAGGTCGAGGTCGAGCATCTGGGCAAAAGCGCCTCGATCGACTCAGTACTGGAAATGACAGTCGCCGAAGCGCTGGAGTTTTTCAAGGGGCTGCGTGATGTGCAACTCGGGCTGGCTCCTCTTGCTGACGTCGGCCTGGAGTATGTCAAGCTTGGCCAACCCGTTCCAACATTGTCCGGCGGAGAAGCGCAGCGACTAAAGCTGGCAGGCCATTTGGCCGAAGCGGCCCGCAGCGGCATATCCACAACCAAGCTTGCCAAAAAAGGCAGCCTGTTCCTTTTTGACGAACCGACGACCGGGCTTCACTTCGATGATGTGTCGCGTTTGATGCGCGCGTTCAGAAAGTTACTAGGTGCGGGTCACACATTGCTAATCATCGAACACAATCTGGACGTGATCCGCGCGGCCGACTGGGTGATTGATCTGGGGCCTGAGGGCGGAGACGCCGGCGGCGAACTCATCGCGGTGGGCGCACCGGAAGACATCATGAAAAATCCGCGCTCCCATACCGGCGCGGCACTGCTTGAATACGCACAGGCCATGACCCCGGAATCGATTAGCGCAGTCTTGACAACGGGATCTAATCAGCCGGCAAAGATGCACGCAGAGGAATCCGCAACCGGAAGATCGCTGCAATCATTGATCAAGGAAAAGCGCCGCGTTTCGCACAACATTGATATCCTTCACGCACGCGAACACAATCTCAAGAACGTCAGCGTCAGCATTCCTCACGACAAATTCACTGTTATCACGGGTGTTTCGGGATCGGGAAAATCCACGCTTGCGTTCGACATCCTCTTTAACGAAGGGCAGCGTCGCTATCTCGAGTCATTGAACGCCTACGCGCGCGCAATCGTGCAGCCAGCGGGCAAGCCGGATGTCGATGCGATCTTCGGCATTCCTCCGACAGTTGCCATCGAGCAAAGAACGAGTCGCGGCGGGCGCAAATCGACCGTAGCTACGATGACCGAGATTCACCACTTCCTACGCTTGCTATACATGAAACTTGGCACGCAAATGTGCCCGACATGCAATGTCAGCGTCGAACCCCAAAGTGCCGATCAGATCGTGGCGAGAATTTTGCGAGATCACAAAGGACAGCATATCGGATTGTTGGCGCCTCTGGTCACCGCCAGAAAAGGTTTCTACACGGATCTGGCTAAATGGGCATCCGGAAAAGGCTTTACGCATCTAAGAGTTGATCGCGAATTTATTCCGACCGCAAAATGGCCTCGCTTGGACAGATTCAAAGAGCATACGATCGAACTTCCCGTCGCAGACCTGGTTGTCAGCAGCGACCAGGAGACGCAATTGCGCGAGGCTGTGCGCGGCGCGCTGGAGCATGGCCAAGGTGTCATGAGCATCGTATGGCCACTGGACCGACTGCACAGTGATATGCAAGCCGATCTGTCGCAGGAACAGTTTTCGGTCAAGCGTGCCTGCCCGAGTTGCGGTACGAGTTTTCCCGAGCCGGATCCGAGAATGTTCTCATACAACTCCAAGCACGGATGGTGCACGAGCTGTTTCGGAACCGGATTGCAGTTGCAGGGTTTTGATGCCGAACAAACCGGCGAAGAAACGGCCTGGAACGCCTGGTACGAAGGCGAAACCCATACATGCACAAGTTGCCATGGGGCCCGGTTGAATCCGGTGTCTCGCGCCGTGCTCTGGCGCGACAAGTCCATCGCCGAACTTGCCGGACTGGCGGTGTCGGACGCGCATACCTTTTTCACCTCCCTGGTTTTGAAGGGGCGAGATGCCGAGATATCGCGCGACATCATGTCTGAAATCCGCGGCCGTCTTCAGTTCATGCAGGAGGTCGGCCTGGGATACCTTGCGCTTGATCGCGCCGCTCCGACACTGTCCGGAGGTGAAGCGCAGCGTATCCGGCTTGCGGCCCAACTGGGTTCTAACATGCAAGGTGTCTGCTACGTTTTGGACGAACCGACAATCGGTTTGCATCCCCGCGATAACAGAATTCTGCTCGGTGCCTTATCGAAGCTTGAGCAAAACGGCAACACACTGGTTGTCGTCGAACATGATGACGATACGATACGACGCGCCGAGCATGTCATCGATATTGGTCCTGGTGCGGGCGTGCGCGGTGGGCGTGTTGTCGCGCAGGGCACGCTACAGGATCTGATGAATGCACCCGAGTCCGCCACCGGCCATTATCTGCGCCATCCTCTGAATCATCCGATACAGCCACGCAGAAAAATCGATGCGGATACCCCAATGATCACTGTCAAAGGAGCCCGCCTGCACAACCTTCGGCACGTCGATGCGCACTTCCCGGTTGGTCGGTTAAGCGTGGTCACAGGCGTTTCAGGCTCAGGCAAATCCACTTTGGCCCGAGACGTGCTTCTGGACAATTTGAGCGCGGCGGTATCGATGCGTGCGGATCCCGACTGGATTGGGTGCGAGTCGATCGAAGGCTGGCAAAAACTGGATCGCGTACTCGAGGTCGATCAAACTCCAATCGGAAAAACGCCACGCTCCTGTCCCGCCACCTACATCGGCTTCTGGGACGATGTGCGAAAGCAGTTTGCCGACACAAATGAGGCGCGTATTCGCGGATGGACCGGCGCGCGCTTTTCGTTTAACACCGGAGATGGTCGTTGTCCGATTTGCGAGGGCCAGGGTATGCGCACGCTCGAGATGAGCTTCCTGCCTGATGTCAAAGTACCCTGCGACGCTTGCGATGGCGCCCGCTTTAACACCGATACGCTCAGCGTGCGCATGCGTGACAAGCATGCCGGTGAAGTGCTGTCCATGGAAGTCGATGATGCGATCGAATACTTCTCGGCTCATCCCCGTGTTCGCCATCCATTGCAACTGATGCAGGATGTGGGACTCGGATACCTGACCTTGGGACAACCATCACCGACATTGTCCGGTGGAGAAGCGCAACGCATCAAACTCGTCACCGAGCTTGCAAAGGCAAGAATGACCGAAGGGGTCATCAAGACCGGGCGCGCATCGCGATTGCCTCATACGCTTTATGTGTTGGATGAGCCAACCGTTGGATTATCAATGGCGGATGTCGAAAAACTCATTCGTGTCCTGCATCGCCTTGTCGAAGCTGGCAATACTGTTGTCGTGATCGAACACAATCTGGACATCATTGCGGAGGCCGACTGGCTTCTGGACATGGGTCCCGAAGGTGGTTCAGGCGGTGGGCAACTCGTCGTGCAAGGCACGCCGGAACAAGTGATGGATGCGCGCAAACATTCTCACACCGGTGAAGTCCTGCACGAATTCATGCAGCGCAATTGATGTCCGTGTTGGAACAAACATGAATATCTGCCGCTTTGAAGATCGCCTAGCCGGTCAGGCGCGTGTACTGACCGATTTGCGAGAGCGCATCACCGCATGCCGCAAAGAAGAATTGGCCGAGGCGTTCGCGCGAATCGAAGCCGCGCGCAAGCGTGGGGAATGGGTCGCCCTTTTACTCGACTATGAATTGGGGGAATGGTTCGAACCGACACTGGATAGCGAAGATCGAACCGGTTCGAATACTATGCGGCCCTTACTGACCGCGCTTGCCTACGGTCAAATGACGATTGAGCAACCCTGGTCCGACTCGCCGGAAAATCACGCCCGGGTTGCCGCAATGGCGCCGCTTATCGAGCGTGATGACTACATCGGAAGAATCAAACGGATTCGCGAATGGATTCGTCAAGGCGATGTGTATCAGGTCAACGCGACGTTTCCGATGCAAGTCGAGATCGAGGGTGATTCGCAATCGTTGTATAAAAAAATAGCGAACAAGCACCCTGTCTCTTACGCGGCATATATTGAAGACAACGACAGAACTGTTCTGTCTTTTTCTCCGGAATTATTTTTGCTGCGACAAGGCGATACACTGACAACCAAACCGATGAAGGGCACAGCCCCGCGCTCAACAGATCCCGGTCAAGATAGACTGCTTGGCGAGAACCTGTTGCGCAGCGCTAAAAACCGGGCTGAAAACCTGATGATCGTCGATTTGTTGCGCAACGATCTCGGCAGGGTCGCCCTGCCCGGCACTGTGGTCGCCAGGCCGTTATTCTCGCTCGAGCAATACCCGAGCGTTTGGACGATGACTTCGACAGTCACCGCAAATTTAAAGCCGGACACAACCTTCGAGGCAATACTGAGAGCTCTGTTTCCGTGTGGCTCAGTCACGGGTGCGCCCAAAATCGCAGCCATGCAGCGCATCCGGCAAACCGAACCCGAACAGCGCGGCCTTTATTGCGGCAGCATCGGTTGGATGGCGCCAAACGGCGACTTCGCGCTGAACGTTGCGATCAGAACGCTTGTCATCAGGGATCACGGCGCCACCTACAACGTGGGTGGCGGTATTGTGTTTGACTCGGACCCATCCCAGGAGTGGGAAGAATGCCACTGGAAGTCACGCGTGCTTTCGAACAACCCGCCCGAGCTGATCGAAACGATGCTTGCCGATGAAAACGGCAAAATTGAAAGACTCGAAGAGCACCTGGATCGACTTGAAAAGTCGTCACGGCAACTGAATTACGCATGTCCCGAACGCTCTAAACTGAAAAACGATATTCGAGAGAATGTCCTTAAGACAATCGAGAAAGAGCCGCAACCGAAAAGCAACGACACACCGGCCATCCAATCTCAACGATACCGCGTTCGACTGTTGCTCGACCGCAGCGGACACGTATCGATCGAGTCAGCCCGTTTGGCGGATTTGACAGCGATGCCCCTGGTCTCGATCGCCACGACAAGGCTGAACAGCCATCAGGCCTTGCTGCGACATAAAACGACTTACCGCCCCTGGTATGCCGACACCACCGGATGGCTGACCAAACATCCCGAGTTCTTCGATCTGCTCTTCTTAAACGAACGAGAAGAATTGTGCGAGGGCAGTCGCTCGAATGTTTATATCGAAAAAAATGGTGAATGGATCACTCCGCCTCTTGAATGCGGCCTTTTGGGTGGAGCAGTCAGGCAACACTTGCTCGCAACCGGACAAGTCAAGCAAGGTGTATTGACCCTTGAGGATCTGCACACACCCGGCGCACGCATCAGATTATCAAATGGATTGCGCGGGTGGTTTGACGTGAGCTTTCGGGACCCCTCACTCCTTCCAGGGGACTTCCTTCCATAACTGGCGCAAATCCTTTTCCGCGCTGGCCATTTCTTTCTCATAGGCAACGGGATCCAGATAACGCATCGGAGCGAACATATCGGCCGCCTGCTTCAAAAATGCGGGATCGGCTGCAGCCTGCGCAACCGCCTTGACCAGACGTTCACGCACATCCTTAGGCAAGCCTTTGGGTGCTGCGATGCCTCTTAGCGAAGCCATTTCGATATTGAATCCCTGCTCTGCGAAAGTGGGAACGTTCGGTGCAAGTGTCGTGCGCTTCAAAGCCATTTGACCGATCATGCGCAATTGGCTTCCGCCTTTGATGTACTGCAATGCTTCGCCAACGTTGATCGCACCGACCACAAGCTGGCCCGAAGCGATCGCGCCCCTAACCTCTCCCGAACCCTTGTAGGGTACATGCGTGAGTTTCACACCGGCGGCCTTGGCGAAAATCAGCATCGCAAGATGATCATCGGATCCGACACCGGTCGATCCGACAGTGACCTTACCTGGGTTTGCTTTGGCAAACTCGACCAGATCCTTCAGGTTTTTGATCGGATCCGAAGTCTGCACCGTAAATGCACCCGGATCATCCACAAGATTGCCGATCAGATCGAAACTCTGCCATGTGTACGCCGTCTGCCGCTCGATCGGAATCGAAAGTAGATTTGGGGTATTCAGAAACCCGATGGTATAGCCGTCCGGAGCCGACTTAGCCAGTTCGGTGAAACCGATCGCGCCACCCGCGCCGGCCTTGTTCGACACGATGATGCGCGCGTTGTTACCAAGATATTTTTCGATATAAGGGGCGATCAGTCTGGCAACGAGATCGGTGCCGCCACCCGGAGCGTAGGCGATGATCATCGTGATCGGACGCTCAGGATATTCAGCGGCGCATATGCCCGTGATGCCAGAAAAAAATACTGCGAATGAAAGGAGGATGCCCTTGAACTGACGGATGAATTTTTGCATGACTGTTTGCCTCGTATATTTTTCTTCACGGCGAGGTATCTTCCCCGCCGTTGTACTGCCATGTTGCCACTACGAAAACGTATCAGCCAAATATACGTTTTTTACGCTCAAGATAGGCGGGCCACGCCTCAGGGTTTACCAGACGTGGAGGACGCTCTCCTCTGACCAGCCCTTCGATCTGGTCGGCCCCCATTACCGCGGCATTGCGCCGCGCTTCATGCGTCACGCCTGCAGTATGGTAAGTGCAGGTGACATTAGGCAACCCGAGCAAAGGATTGTCCTTGGCGGGCGGCTCGACCGACCACACATCCAGCCCGGCACCCGAGAGATGCTTGTCGCGCAGCGCTTCATAAAGCGCCTGCTCGTCGTGGATACCGCCACGAGCCGTCGAAATGAAAACCGCACCCGGCTTCATCGCACGAAACTGGGCTGCGCCAAAATAATTCAATGTCTGCGGATTGCGCGGGCAATGTATCGACACCACATCGGACTGCGCCAACAGTTGATCGTGCGACACAGGCTTCGCGCCGCGACTGATGATTTCATCTTGCGTCAGATTGGGATCGTAAGCAAGTACCTCCATTCCGAACGCCTTCGCGAGTAAAGCGGTGCGACGGCCGATATTGCCCAGACCGATAATCCCCATCGTCAATCCACGGATTTCGTTACCCATCAAATCTTCGCGCGTGGTGTAAGCATTCGCCCGCATCACGCGATCCGACTCGGCGATGCGATGCTTGACGGACAGCATCAGACCAATTGCATGCTCGGCAACAGAGTCCGCATTGCATCCGGACTGGTTGACAACCAGAACGCCATGCTTATTGCAAGCCTGCACGTCCACGGGATCAAATCCGGCTCCGGAGCTGGAAACACACAGAAGATTCGGTGATTTCGAAAGAAGCTCCTCCGTCACCCACCACTGCGACGGCACTTCATCTCGAGCGGCAAGAATATGATAGATGTGAGCATTGCTGAAAACGGCCATATTTTTTTCATCGCTGTCCTCGTGTTTGAGAACGGACAAATTAATATCCGCCGCCTTGCCGATTTGCGCATCAAATGCCGGATTCAACCAGAAGTTAAAGCGCACTACATTCGTTTTCATTTACCGAATCCCCCGTGTTTAATTGATTTTCGAATTATTTAAGAACGCCTTTGGCCTGCAGGATCTTATCCACCCACGAACGATCGAGCGTGCCCTTGGCGATCTGGGCAAGAATTTCCTTTTCCTTCTTTTCGACCGCAGCAACAAGCTTGGCGAGCTCATCGGCGATTTCGGGACGGATTGCGAGCAAGCCATCCTGATCGCCGACAATAATGTCGCCCGGATGAACAATCATGCCATCAATGCTGACCGTGACATTGATTTCGCCGGGACCTTCCTTGTATGGACCACGATGTGAAATACCGCGTGCGAACACGGGGAACTTGCCTTTGCTCAGCGCATCGACGTCGCGAATCGGGCCATCAATCACAAAACCTGCAATCTTCTTTTTCTCGGCCAATGAGGACATGATTTCGCCGATGATCGCGTTACGCTGCGCGCCGCCGGCGTCCACCACGATCACGTCCCCGGGGGCGGCCATGTTGATGGCTTTGTGCACCATCAGATTGTCGCCCGGGGCTGTTTTGACCGTCAGGGCACGGCCCAGGATTTTTCCGCCTTTGTGGAACGGACGCAAATCAACCGTGCCATTGGTGCGGTTCATCACATCGCTGATATTTGCTACGGCAAATTTCGCGAATTTTTTCAGCGTGGCGTTGCTGACGGTGTGCTTGTGCACGTTGACTTGAAAACCTAATTCAGCCATGACTGCTCCAGAAAAAAAGCCTTGATTGCCAAGGCATTAAAAATCCAATTGATTGATCATCCCTATCTTGCGACATGAACCAGACACTCGGGCGAAAGCTCGCTCACTGAGTTGACTCCCATCATCGCCATATTGCGTGAAACTTCCTGTTCAAGCAATGAAATTGCGTGGTCCACCCCTTCCGCGCCGCCAACGGCGGCAGCATAATTGAATGGACGCCCCAAAAAAACGCATCGCGCGCCCAGCGCGAGCGCTTTGAGCACATCACTGCCACGGCGCACACCACTATCGAGCATCACCGGACCTTCCTTGAAGTGCTCGAGAATGCGCGGCAAAGCCCTTAAAGGCGTAATCGCGCCGTCCAATTGTCGGCCGCCATGATTCGAAACGATCAGGCCGTCCATTCCGTATTGACGCGCCAGCTTCGCATCTTCCGGATGCAGAATGCCCTTGATCACCATCGGCCCCTTCCATTTGGCCCGAATTTCCCTGATGTGTTGCCACGACAGATGTCCACGCGAAGAAAAGTCTCGCAGTACGTTCTTGGACATGATGGGCGCGCCACGCGTGGCAAAGGAATTTTCGAAATGAGGCATGCCGTGGCACATCAATGTTTTCAAGAAAGTGCCGAACAACCAGCGTGGATGACTGATGCCATCCCAGGCTAGTCTGGCGCTTGGCCGCAATGGAGTGGAAAATCCGGTGCGCACGTTGTTTTCGCGATTTGCCGCAGCGGCGGTATCGACGGTAATCACAAGCGTCTTGAATTTAGCCGCGATCACGCGATCGATCAAAGGCATGATCTCCTCGACACGCCCAGGCAAATAGGCCTGAAACCATGTATTTGGGGCTGCCTGGGCCACCTCTTCCATCCTGATCAATGAAGATCCGCTCATGATGACAGGTATATTGGCGCGCTGACCGGCTTGGGCCAGCACCACATCGCCTCGATAGGCGGACAATGCCGTAATACCCATTGGAGCGATACCGAACGGGCTTGCGTATCGATCGCCAAACAATTCGATTTGCTGCTGACGCTTGGACACGTCCACCAGCACGCGCGGGACGAACTCATATTCCGCGAACACATTGCGATTCTCGCGCAACGTATTGCAGTCCTCGCATGCGCCCGAGACATAGCCGTAAATCGGACGAGGCAATCGCTTTTGCGCCTCGCGTTCGAAGTCCGCCAACGACAGGATTTTGGACAGGTGGCGAGAGAGTCGGGGCGTATTCATCGCGTTACTTTTTTATTGTTCAGAATAATATTGATGGCTTGAGCTGCAGCCGCAAAGCCCATTGAACCCGTGACAGTAACGCTTGAGCCATACCCGGCGCAAGAGAGGCCTTGCAAAGTCGAAGCCATTTCAGAATCCCCGGTCGTTTTTTGCAACAACCAGGCATCAGGCAATATCGTCGGCTGATCCACCCAGATGACGCTGACCCCCATTTTCGGAATGCGTTTTTTGGCTTTGCCTGCGGCGTTCGATGGCTTGGGAAAGCCATGCGACTTTCTGAGCAAATTACGCATCCTGGCCAACAGGGCGTCATGGGTGGCCTCGGACAAATCACCCGCACGCATGGAGAGTAAATCGGTCTTTCCTCCAGCTCCTCCACACACAAGCAGCGGCAGCCTGCGTGCCCTGGCATGCAACACCATCGCAATCTTGGCCGACACCTGATCTGTGCAATCAATCACGACGGCCGCGTCATCCGGTAAAACGGTAGCGACATTTTCGGGAGTCAGAAAGTCGTCGACACACTTTACATGGCACGCTGCGTTGATGCCGGCAATACGCGCGGCCATCGCGACGACTTTGGCCTGACCCAGTGTGCTGGTCAAGGCATGCACCTGCCTGTTGATGTTGGATTCGGCCACATGATCCAGATCGACCAGCGTCAGTGTGCCCACGCCGCTGCGGGCGAGCGCTTCGGCGACCCAGGACCCCACGCCGCCAATTCCGACAACAGCAACATGCGATTGCTGCAGCGCAATATTCGATGCAGGGCCATACAACCGAGTCAATCCTCCAAAGCGCCGCTCGGTTGACTCGTCAACCGGGGTCGCATCAATGGAAGTGTCGTTTGTCTGATCTTGCATGGAATATCCGATCTAATGAATGCGGCATTTTTGCACGTTATCGATCAAAAACAATGTTCGGACTCGACAAGATGCCGCGAGAAGCAGACAATTTATCCTGAATATCGTGAGCATGCCGTCCCCCCAACTTCGCCCCGCATCCAAACCATCCTTACTGGCTGGTCCGGCGATGCTTTGCCTGTTGATCATGCTCGTGCACATGGCCATATCGGGCGGGCGGATCGCAGTCTCCCTGACAGCACTACAACTGGGTCGCTCCACTTTCGAAGTCGGGATTCTGATCGCGGTATTTGCGCTGCTTCCTGCATTGCTCTCGGTTAAGGCCGGGCAATTGCTGGACAAGATCGGCCCATGGAAACCGATGCAGCTTTGCGTCATGACCGTAATCATCGGCGCGGTTCTGCCCTTGCTGTGGCAAGACCTGATCGCCCTGATTATCTCGGCTGTATGCATCGGAATCGGGCACATGGTTTTTCAGATCGCGATTCAACGACAGCTCGGCCTGGGTTCGAACGAAGAAAGGATGCGCAACTTCTCCTGGCTCTCGCTGTCGTTGGCGACATCGGGATTGATCGGCCCTCTGGTTACGGGCATTTCGATCGATCAGCTCGGCCATCGCTATGTGTTCGGACTACTCGCACTGGGCCCGATTTTTTGCCTGGCGGGCCTCTACAGAATCCGTTCCGACCTGCTGGCTTCGCACATCAAAAGCACCCAGCCCAAAGAAAAGAGCAGCGTTTTCGATCTTTTGGCGATCGCCCCGTTACGCAAAGTTTTTGCCGCCAACATGCTTTTGTCGGGGGCATGGGACACGCACATGTTTGTCGTGCCGATTTTTGGAGTCGGAATCGGCCTGTCCGCGACAACCATCGGTGTGGTGCTTTCATCGTTTGCTGCGGCAACCATCGTCGTTCGCCTGGCGCTTCCATTCATCCAACGCTATCTGAAACCCTGGCACCTGATCCATCTGGCCATGGTTATCGCAGGTTTGAACTTCCTCATCTATCCCCTCTTCTCGCAAGTCTGGATATTGATGACCATGTCTTTCATACTGGGCATCGCGCTGGGATCGACCCAACCCGGGATTCTGGCCTTATTGCAGCAACACGCTCCACCGGGGCGCGCGGGTGAAGCCTTCGGTGTGCGCATGGCACTCATCAATACGGTGCAGGTCTCATTACCCCTGACCTTCGGGGCGCTGGGCGCAATCATGGGGATCATGCCCTTGTTCTGGATGACCGCCGCGGGCCTGGGCGCCGGAAGATGGTTCACCCGTAGTGCCGGCAAAGAAGCGCCTCTTTCCAATGTAGAACTGCCTCCAGATCCTAAATCCTAAATCCCTTTCCACCACCTGCCGTATGTCATCCAAGCCCGTTTCCGCCACGCCACCCCCTGCGAACATATTCAAACGCTGGACCGAACAAGAACGACAAGTCTCGATGGAAAATGCCCTGAGTCATTGGCAAAAGGATCAGGACGTCTGGATTTTCGGATATGGGTCCTTGATCTGGCGTCCCGAGTTCGAATTCGTGGAAAGTCGCATGGCCAAGCTGGATGGCCATCATCGAGCGCTTTGCCTTTGGTCTCGCATTAACCGGGGCACCCCCGAGTTGCCGGGACTGGTATTCGGTCTCGAACAAGGTGGGCATTGCACCGGCAAAGTGTTCAGAATCGCCGCAGAACGTGTGGAGAAAACCTTCGAAGCCGTCTGGGTGAGGGAAATGTCGACAGGATCCTATCTTCCGGACTGGAAAACATGCCAGACCGAACACGGTGAAGTATCCGCGCTTGCCTTCATCATCAACCCGGAAAGCCCGGGCTATGTTCAAGAGCCACATGAAGAGGATTTAATCGAAATCATCATGCGCGCAAGCGGGATTTACGGGCCCTGCGTCGACTACGTCATGCAAACGGCAATCGCGCTGCAAGAAGTCGGGATTTGCGACGAAAGGCTCGCAAAATTATCCGATCGGCTCAGGGCACGCCTTCAGGCCGGTCGCCCTTGAATCCGGCCCAATCGGGAGATCCGGCGACACGCTACACTAGTGATCTCCCAATATAAAAACAAACAAGGAAACGAGCACTTGAGCGCAACCTCTCCAAGTTTTGATTCGCCGGAATTTCGTCGAGCCCTGGGTCGATTTGCGACCGGAGTCACCATCGTGACGTCCAGCAAAGCGGATGGATCGCCCGTTGGCTTGACCGTCAGCTCATTCAACTCTGTTTCCCTGGATCCACCATTGGTGGTCTGGAGCTTGTCTAGGGGTTCATCGTCGCTTGCGACCTTCGAACGCTGCGATCGGTATGTAATACAGGTGCTGGGCGCAGATCAGATGTTATTGGCCAACAAATTCGCGCGCGGCAGTCATGCCGAAAGATTCAATGGCGTGCCGCTCACGCAAGCCCCCAATGGCACAGCCAGGCTGGACATGCGTTGCGCCGCCTGGTTCGAATGCTTTAATCGCAGCCGGTATGACGAAGGCGATCATATCGTTTTCGTGGGCCAAGTGGAGCACTGCGCCCATACAGAGGCCCTTCCGCTTGTTTACCATGCCGGAGGCTATGATTTAACCCCGAATATGTCATGAACACAGATATAGATTGCATTGTCGTCGGCGCCGGCGTTGTCGGTCTGGCGATCGCAAGACAGCTCTCCCTGTCCGGCCGCGAGGTCATGGTTGTCGAAGCGATGGAAGGGATAGGCACCGGAACAAGCGCGCGCAACTCCGAAGTCATTCACGCTGGCATTTACTATCCGGCAGGTAGCCTGAAGGCAAAACTCTGTGTGCAAGGTCGTCACATGCTTTACGACTATTGCGCCGCGCGTGGTGTCGCCCACAAACGAATCGGCAAATTGATCGTCGCGACAACCGAACAAGAATCAGTTCACCTTGAAGGCATACGCGAAAAAGCGCGCATCAACGGCGTTGACGATCTGGAAGTGCTCACGGCTGCGCAAGCGAAATCCCTTGAGCCCGCACTCTCATGTACGTCGGCCCTGCTCTCGCCCTCGACAGGCATCATCGACAGCCACGGCCTGATGCTGGCGTATCAAGGCGATGCTGAAAACGCGGGTGCACAATGCGTATTCCACACGCCCCTACTCAGCGGAACAGTCAGAACGCACGGCGGATTCGATTTAACTTTCGGCGGTGCCGACGCCATGCAGTTGTCCTGCAATGTACTCATCAATGCATCGGGCCTGCATGCCCCCACGCTTGCTCGACGCATCGCGGGCATCCCGTCGCAAGCCATTCCGAACGAATACTTGTGCAAAGGCAGCTACTTCACGCTTCAAGGTCGTGCGCCTTTCACGAGATTGATCTACCCCATACCCCAACATGCCGGACTGGGCGTACATCTGACACTGGACCTGGGCGGACAAGCCAAGTTCGGCCCTGACACCGAATGGATCGATCATGTCGACTACGACATCGACCCGAGTCGTTGCGAGGGCTTTTATGAAGCCGTGCGCACTTACTGGCCCGGCATGCGAGATGGCACACTCTCACCGGGCTACACCGGCATTCGACCAAAGATTTCCGGGCCGCACGAACCTGCCGCGGATTTCATGATTTCAGGCCCTGCGCACCATGGCGTTCCCGGACTCGTCAATCTGTTCGGCATCGAATCCCCCGGGCTGACATCCAGCCTGGCCATCGCGCAAGAAACACTGCTGAGACTTCAGCAGGATTGATGACCCAATATTGACGACCCAATTACACCGGAGACGATCATGCAAATCAACCCTCAGGAACTTGCCGCAATCCATCCTGTCCCTGATTCGCACGGCATTAACCTGTTCAGGGCTGATGCTTGCAACGCCTTAATCGCATGCTATCTCCCCGCCGATCTGCATGCGCATCTTTTGCCGCATCTAGACAGGCTTGGCGGGCTGGCAGGCTCGCTACTGGATGATCTGGCCGGCACCGCAGATAAGAACCCCCCCACGCTGTCGGTGCGCAGTCGTGCGGGTGTCGATATTTCGAAAGTCGAAAAACACCCCTCCTACGTCGAACTGGAGCGTTATGCCTATAGCGAGTTCGGTCTGGCTGCGCTATCTCATCGCGGTGGCGTATTGGGATGGCCGAGCGCCATGCCCGCGGCGGCAAAATACGCGCTGACTTACCTGTTCGTGCAGGCCGAATTCGGTCTGTGCTGCCCGGTCAGCATGACGGATTCTTTGGCTCGCACATTGCGCAAGTTCGGCGACCCGAAACTGGTCGAGCAAGTCCTGCCCATGGTCACCACCCAGGATTTCGACGCCCTGCATCAGGGTGCCATGTTCATGACCGAACAGGCCGCCGGATCAGATGTCAGTGCGACCGAAACCCAGGCGTTCGAGCAAGCGGATGGTTCATGGACATTGCGCGGCGACAAATGGTTCTGTTCCAATCCCGATGCCGGTTTCGCAATGGTGCTTGCAAGATCCGAATCTGTTGCGGGCTTGAAGGGCATATCGCTATTCTTATTGCCACGCACTAAGCCCGATGGCACACCCAATGATTACCGCATCTTGAGACTGAAGGACAAGCTGGGCACGCGCTCGATGGCAAGTGGCGAAATCCGTCTGGAAGGGGCGTTTGCGTGGCTGGTCGGCGAAAGAGGGCAAGGCTTTAAGCACATGTCCGACATGATCAATAATTCGCGCTTATCGAACGGCGTGCGAGCCGCCGGACTGATGCGACGCGCCCTGACCGAAGCGCTTTTCATCTCGAAGAATCGTCGCGCATTCGGCAAGCGCCTGATCGATATGCCTCTGATGCAACGGCAACTGCTCAAAATGGCGGTCGCGACAGAACAAGCCCGCACCATGGTCTATCAAACGGCGCTAGCCTTGTCTGCATCGGATGCGGATGCGACCAAACGCCCCTTGATGCGAATCATGACCCCGTTGATCAAGTTTCGCGCCTGCCGCGATGCACGTAAAGTCACCGGCGATGCGATGGAAGTGCGTGGCGGATGCGGCTACATCGAAGAATTCAGCGATGCCCGTCTGTTGCGCGATGCCCATCTGGGTTCGATCTGGGAAGGAACAAGCAATATTGTGGCGCTCGATGTCATTCGCGCGATTCAAAGGGAGCATTCTTTACCGGCACTGCGCGCCCATGTCGAATGGTTGCTTGCCAACGGAACGCCCGTTGATGATTCACATCGTTCACTGCAACAGGAACGCATCGAGAAAGCATTCGCGTTTGCTGAACAGGCCGCCAACGGCAACGCCTCGGAACTGGCCCGTCAAGTCGGCACGGCGCTTTATCACGTCGTGACCATGGCCGGCATGCGCTGGGAAGCCAAGCAAGCCGGTATGCCCATGCGGGCAAGACTAGCCGATCTGGTGCTCACGCAGCGTCTAGCGACGCGCGACCCGATCGCCGATCCCGTGCTTGCGGATGCGGATCTGTGCGCCTGGTTGGCACATTCAATCTGAAAATCTTGACCCAATTACGGAACAACAAATATGTGGCAAACATCTTCTAATTCAGGCGCACTGGCCGGATGCCGTATCGTGGACTTGAGCCGGGTCCTGGGCGGGCCATTCTGCACGCAGATTCTCGGAGATCACGGAGCAGACGTCCTTAAGCTGGAACCCCCCGCCGGCGATGAAACCCGTCACTGGGGCCCTCCATTCGAGGATGGCCTGGCGTCCTACTTCATCGGCGTCAATCGCAATAAAACAGGCCTGACCATCGATCTGGCCCAAACAGCCGGCCAGGAATTTCTGCGCACGCTTCTGGCCGATGCGGATGTGCTGATCGAAAACTTCAAACCCGGCACGCTTGAAAAATGGGGACTGGGTTACGACACGCTGAAACAATCATTTCCCAAGCTGGTGCACTGTCGCATCAGCGGATTTGGTGCCGACGGCCCGCTGGGCGGCATGCCCGGCTACGATGCCTGCGCGCAAGCCATGTGCGGACTGATGAGCGTCAATGGCGAAGCCGATGGTGAGGCCACCCGCGTCGGTCTGCCTGTGGTCGACATGGTGACGGGCTTGAACGCGGCGCTGGCTATTTTGCTTGCCATGCAGGAGCGCACGCGAAGCGGTCTTGGCCAGTTTCTGGACATTACTCTTTTCGATTGCGCGATCTCGCTCTTGCATCCCCATGCGGCCAATTTTTTCGGCAACGGCAAAGTCCCCGGGCGTAGCGGCAATGCGCACCCCAATATTTCACCTTACGAGACGGTTGAAACCAAAAGCGGTCCCCTGTTTTTAGCGGTCGGCAACGACAGGCAATTTCAGACATTGCTCAAAGTTCTGGGGCACGAATCCCTTATTGGCGACACCCGTTTCGCAACCAATCAGGATCGGCTCAAAAACCGTCCCGCCTTGCATCAACTGCTCGTCGAGATGCTGAAGGATCACGATGCGGCAAATATCGCCGAAACATTGCTCAAGTCCGGCGTGCCGGCAGCACCCGTGCTTAATGTGCAGCAAATTCTCGAACACCCCCACACACGGCACCGCAACATGGTGCTCGAAAAGGGACGTTACAGAGGTCTCGCTTCACCCATCAAACTGTCCCGAACCCCGTCGACCTTGCGCAAACTCCCGCCCGGATTCAAAGAGTAGGGGAATTCCCTTAAATTAGGGATATGATTAGGGGTTATGCAAACCCTCTCACTGTCGTTAACTTTAGAGTAGCCAATCAATGAGCCAAGCACCTTCACCCAGTTCACCCCGCACCGGCGGACAGATTCTTGTTGGTCAACTCGTCAGTCATGGCGTCAAGCATGTTTTTTGCGTTCCGGGCGAAAGTTATCTGGCAGTACTGGATGCGCTGGTTGACTCAAACATCGAAGTCACGATCTGCCGTCAGGAAGGTGGTGCAGCCATGATGGCCGATGCGCACGGCAAACTCACCGGCGAACCCGGCATTTGCATGGTCACGCGCGGTCCCGGCGCATCGAACGCCTTGGCCGGCATCCATATCGCCAAACAGGATTCGACACCCCTGATCGTTTTTGTCGGTCAGATCGAGCGCGGCATGCGCGAGCGCGAAGCTTTTCAGGAAATGGACTACCGTGCGATTTTCGGACAGGCTGCCAAATGGGCAACCGAGATCGACGATGCCGCCCGCATACCCGAAATCCTGTCGCGTGCGTTCCATGTCGCCACGTCGGGTCGCCCCGGTCCCGTGGTGATTGCACTGCCCGAAGACATGCTGGTCGAGATGGCCACGGTGCCCGATGCGCCTCATTTCGCTCCGGTTGAATCCGCGCCGGCAAAAGGCCAGATGCAAGACTTGGCTGCACGTCTAGCCAAAGCCAAGGCTCCAGTCGCCATTTTGGGTGGTACCCGCTGGAGTGCGGCCGCTGTCAAGGACTTCACCGCCTTTGCCGAAAAGTTCAAGTTGCCTGTCGCGGTTTCTTTCCGTCGTCAAATGTTGTTCCCGGCCAATCATCCATGCTTTATCGGGGATGTGGGTATCGGCTTGAATCCCGCTTTGCTCAAGCGCATTGAAAACGCCGACCTGATTCTGCTCGTCGGTGGCCGCATGTCCGAAATGCCAAGCCAGGCCTACACCCTGCTCGACATTCCGGTTCCCAAACAGACACTCGTTCATGTCCATCCGGACAGCGGCGAACTCGGTCGCGTTTATCGCGCCGAACTCGCGATCAATGCCGCCCCTGATGCTTTTGCCGCCGAGCTTTCTTCGTTGCCGGCACCCGCATCGACTCCATGGGCAGCGGACACAGAGGTCATGCATAAAAGCTATCTAGCCTGGAGCGATCCCGCGCCTGTCAAGACACCCGGTGCTTTGCAAATGGGTGGCGTGATGGAATATCTTGAAGCTCACTTGCCAGGCGATGCCATCATGACCAATGGCGCGGGTAATTTCGCGACATGGCTGCACCGCTTTCATCGTTTTACGCAATATGGCACGCAGCTTGCGCCAACCTCAGGCTCGATGGGCTATGGTCTACCGGCCGCAGTAGGTGCCAAGCGCCTGTCGCCCGAGAAAATGGTGGTCTGTTTCGCAGGCGATGGTTGCTTCATGATGCACGGTCAGGAGTTCGCAACCGCTGTCCAATACAACCTGCCGATCATCGTTTTGATCATCGACAACGGCATGTATGGCACGATTCGCATGCACCAGGAAAAACATTACCCCGGACGCATTTCCGGCACGCACTTGCAAAATCCGGACTTTGCCGCGTACGCTAAAGCGTTCGGCGGATTCGGCGAACGCGTCGAGACGACGGAGCAATTCGGACCTGCATTCGAGCGTGCGGTTGCCAGCGGCAAGCCGGCTATTCTGCATTGCTTGATCGATCCCGAAGCCATCACGCCGACCACGACGATCTCGAAACTAAGGGCAGCTGCGCAACAGAAATAAGTTAGGCTTTGGATGCGCACACGCATCCGGAGCTTTGTATTGGATTTTTATATTTAAATTTTATATCTGGAGTATTCCATGGCCGCTGAAGCCTCATTCAACTGGGAAGACCCGCTGTTGCTGGACAGCCAACTGACAGAAGACGAACGCATGGTGCGCGATGCCGCGCGCAACTATTGCCAGGACAAGCTTGCTCCACGCGTACTCGAAGCCTTCCGTCACGAAAAGATGGACACCAGCATCTTCCCCGAAATGGGTGAACTGGGTTTACTGGGCGTCACGATCCCGACCGAGTACGGTGGATCGGGCCTGAACTATGTCAGCTACGGATTGATCGCGCGTGAAGTCGAACGCGTGGATTCCGGCTATCGCTCGATGATGAGCGTGCAATCTTCGCTCGTCATGGTGCCGATCAACGAATTCGGTAGCGAAGCGCAAAAACAAAAATACTTGCCCAAGCTGGCAAGCGGCGAGTGGATCGGCTGCTTCGGCCTGACCGAACCCAATCACGGATCGGACCCCGGCGGCATGGAAACGCGCGCGGTCAAAACCGCCAGCGGCTACAAACTGACCGGCAACAAAATGTGGATCACCAACTCGCCCGTCGCAACGGTTTTCGTTGTCTGGGCCAAGTGCGTTGGTGGCGATCATGACGGACGCATCAAAGGCTTCATTCTCGAAAAAGGAATGAAAGGCCTGTCAGCTCCCGCCATCCACGGCAAAGTCGGCTTGCGCGCATCGGTGACTGGCGAGATCGTCATGGATGAAGTCGAAGTCGGCGAAGAGCAAATGCTCCCCGGCGTGTCGGGACTGAAAGGTCCTTTCACCTGTTTGAATTCGGCTCGCTTCGGCATTGCCTGGGGTGCTTTGGGCGCCGCGGAATTCTGCTGGCACATGGCTCGCCAGTACACGCTGGATCGCAAGCAATTTGGCCGCCCTCTGGCAGCGAATCAGTTGATCCAGAAAAAACTGGCCGACATGCAAACCGAGATCACACTTGCATTGCAAGGCTGCCTGCGTCTCGGACGCATGAAGGACGAAGGCACCGCCGCCGTGGAAATCACCTCCATCATGAAGCGCAACTCTTGCGGCAAGTCGCTCGACATCGCCCGCATGGCTCGCGATATGCTGGGCGGCAATGGCATCTCGGACGAGTTCGGTGTTGCCCGCCATCTGGTCAACCTCGAAGTCGTGAACACCTACGAAGGTACACACGATGTGCATGCCCTGATTCTTGGTCGCGCACAGACCGGCATCCAGGCATTTAGCTGATCCCACGAGTCGCTTTAGGCAAGCAGCCGCCCGATTGCAAAATCGGGCGGTTTTTTTATTCACCGTTTCGCTCTGTGCAACGCATTGCGCATGGCGCACCCTGGTTGTGCGGCCAGTCAAGTTTGCATAGCATCCTGTGCTCATAAA
Organism: Sheuella amnicola; assembly: GCF_010499255.1. GTDB lineage: Bacteria > Pseudomonadota > Gammaproteobacteria > Burkholderiales > Burkholderiaceae_B > Zwartia > Zwartia amnicola. Next base: position 123,124 of record NZ_JAAGRN010000004.1, on the reverse strand, counting down.
ACAAAAAATATCCAAGCAATCAAATATCAGGATGGGACTCACGATGTCACTCAGATTAGCGATCAGTCTTTTATTCATGGCAACGAGCATGCCGGCTTTTTCGCAAACCGCCGCGACCGGTTTTCCCGATAAGCCCATCAAAATCGTAGTCGGATTTGCAGCCGGCGGTCCGACCGACATCGTGGCGCGCAGCATTGCAGATTTTGCCGGTCGCAATCTTGGTCAACCGGTAATTGTCGAAAACAAACCCGGGGCGAATACGATCATCGCAGCTGATATCGTGGCGTCGGCACAACCGGACGGCTACACATTATTGGCCGCGGCGACTAATCACACCATGATTCCGGCACTCTATCAGGACAAGATTAAATTCAATGCGGTCAGCTCGTTCGCGCCGCTGTGCACCGTCGCAAGCAGTCCAACGGTGCTAGTTGTCGGTCCCGCTTTCAAGGTCGATACGCTCAAAGCATTTCTGGACGACGTACGAAGCAAGCCAGGGGTGCGCACTTACGCCACGCCGGGAACAGGTAGCGGCGGACACTTCGCGACAGAATCGTTTGCCCGACTCGCCAATCTCAAAATGAACCATATTCCATACAAAGGAGCCGCTCCCGCAATGAACGATTTGATGGCGGGGCAGGTCGATCTTTCATTTGCGACCTTGGCATCGGTGCTGCCGATGATCAAATCCGGAAAGCTCAAGGCCCTTGCGGTCGCTGCACCCAAACGCTCTGCGTTTCTTCCCGATGTGCCGACGTTTGAAGAATCCGGAATCAAGGGATATTCGGCAGATGCTTGGTACGGCGTCATGGCCCCCGCCGGCATACAAGACAACGTGCGATCCAAACTGCAAAATACGCTCGAACAAAACGCCAAAGATGCTAAAACAGTTGAACGCTTATCCAGCCTGGGGTTGGAACCTCAATCGATTTGCGGCAACGCTTTCGCCCAGTTGTTGAAGACCGAGGTCGAGTTCAATTTGAAATTAGCCAAAGAACTCGATCTGAAAATGGAGTGAACATCCACTTGCCAAAGCGAACTTGATCAGGGATGCCAAAACGCCGTTTTAAGATGTGCGGCCGATGGTTTATCACCCATCGCATATGACAACTGGCTTGCATGGCTCGTGACAAGCTGGGCGATCGAATCAAGTTTGGCGCGCGTTAACCGCACGGCAGGTCCGGACACGCTTAAGGCACCAAGCAATCTCCAGTTGGTGCCAAACACAGGGGCAGCGACACTCGCGATTTGGCTATCCCTCTCCCCGATCGAAATGTAAGAACCCTTTCGACGAATTTCTTCGTACACCTCGCCCGGCTCGCCGGAGAAAGCCAGCAACACCTTTCCAGGCGATCCCTTGTCCAACGGCAACGCCTCGCCGATACGTATGTGATGCCTGATCGCCTGAGGTCCTTCGACTCTCACTAGACAAGTGCGAATATTGCCCTCGCGAACAAAAAATGAAGCGCTTTCTTTTGTCTTCAATGTCAGCTCGCGCAATACAGGCTCGATCGCGTTATTCACATCGTAAGAGGCTTGATACCGCGCCCCGAGCCAGCCTGCGGCAGGCCCGAGCCTCCAGGCACCATCTTCGGGTCGCTGCACAAGGTAATTATTCAGGGCAAGCGTGCGCGCGATCCTCAACGCCGTCGTTTTATGCAACTGCGCCCGTCGACTAAGTTCGGACAGGGATATGAATGAGTCTTCGACCCGAAACGCCTCCAATAGATTGATCGCTCGCGAAACGGCGACCACGCCTTCGGACTGCGCCAGCGGCGATTGTGCTTCGGTTACCTGGTTTTTCGACATATCCTGGATTCCATCTGACGATACACGGTTCAACTGATGAAACAGTGTTGTAACAAGTGGAACACTTTTTTATAGTTCGAACAATAAAAAGTGAATGCAGTGAATTCCATCAGTTGCTAACCGGAGACGAAACTTGTTCAACCGTTTGTTATGCCTGCTCATCGCAGCATCGTCCGTTTGCATTGCCCCGACAATTCAGGCGCAGAACTATCCCAGTAAAACAATACGATTGATCGTACCCTTCCCTCCGGGTGGTGGGACTGACCTCGTATCGAGAGAGTTGGCGGCCGCCTTGAGTCAATCGACAGGCTGGTCAGTTGTCAGCGAAAACAAACCCGGCGCAGGAGGCAATCTTGGCGTGGACGCCGCGGCCAAGGCACCGGCAGATGGGTACACCCTGGTCATGGGACAAACAAGCAATCTGGCCATCAACCCGACTCTTTACAGCAAGCTGCCTTATGACCCGCTCAAGGATCTGGCTCCGATCGTACTGGTCGGCACATCGCCCATGGTTTTGGTGGTGCCGGCAAGCTCTCCTTATAAAACGCTTGCTGACTTGATCAACGATGCCAAAGCGCGTCCGGGTGCGCTGAACTTCGCGTCATCCGGAAACGGCACTGTCGCCCATCTATCGACCGAAAGACTTCAGCAGATTGCGAACTTCAAGGCCCAGCATATTCCGTACAAGGGTTTCAACCTGGCATTCAGTGATCTGGTTGCCGGACAAGTTCAGATGTTCATGTCATCCATACCGACGTTGCTGGGACAAATCCGAACCGGCAAATTAAGGCCTCTGGCAGTCAGCTCATTGCAACGCTCGGATGAGCTGCCCGATGTGCCGACCATTGCGGAATCCGGCTATCCCGGGTTCGAGGCGATCACCTGGTTCGGCGTGTTGGCGCCAGCCTCGATACCGCCGCACATCCTTGCCCTGTTGAACAAGGAAATCAATCGAGCGATGGAGTCACCTGCTTTCAAAGCCAAATTGAAAAGCGAAGGCGCCACCATTCAAGGGGGCAGTACCGAACGTTTCAGCGACCTGCTTAAACAAGACTACGCAATGTGGTCGCAGGTTGTGAAATCCTCCGGCGCAAAAATCGATTAACGATTGGCATCTATTTTTATCTCTTTCAGAACGAGTCTTCACATCATGAGCAACACATCACTGCCACCCATTCGTCGCGATATTCAACGCGTATCGCCGGACCTGGTCAAAAAAGCGAGTCAATATCAAGCTGCGATTCTGGCCGATGTGGCAGGACGTCGCGGCGCCTTGGGCGGACGCATCGCCCCGCTGGGACGTCATATGAAAGTGGCGGGCCCGGCCTTCACCGTCGAGGTGCGCCCCGGCGATAACCTGATGTTTCACGCCGCGCTAGCGTTGGCGCAACCGGGCGATGTCATCGTTGTCGATGGCAAGGGGGATCAGACCAGCGCGCTATGCGGCACGATCATGAGCACGCAGGCTCAAGCCGCAGGCCTAGCTGGGTTCGTTCTCGATGCTGCGGCACGCGATTCGGAAGAACTTGCTGAAGGCGATTTTCCGGTTTTTTGCGTTGGCACCAATCCAAACGGTCCAACCAAGGGGCTGGCCGGCAGGGTCAATTGGCCAGTCACCCTCGCAGGTGTCTCGGTCAACCCAGGGGATTTGATCATCGGTGATGCAGACGGAGTCGTTGTGATTCCGAAGGAAAACGCCGAAGAAATCGTGGCGCTTGCGCAAAAAAAGGTGGATGCCGAAGCCAAACGCATTGCCGCAATCAAGCAAGGCAATCTTGGTGCACCTTGGCTTAACGAAGCATTACGGCAGGCAGGCGCCCTTAAGGTGGACGAATCGCTATGAATTCCAATCATCCCAAGCCTGCTGTGCTGGTCACTGGCGCCGATTTGGCTCACGAAGCGATCGCGATCCTGAAAGACTTCGACCTTCAGTACGCAGGAGCAAAGCCGACCGAAGAAGACCTCATTCGATTGGTGACTCAACACGATCCGATCGCGATAATCGTACGTTATGGCCGCATCACCCCTGCCATAATTTCGGCGGCTAAATCCCTTCAGGTCATTTCCAAGCACGGCAGCGGTATCGATACGATCGACCAAGCAGCAGCCAAAGCACGCGGCATTCACGTATGCGCGGCGGCGGGGGCCAATGCAGCGGCCGTTGCCGAACATGCCATCGCATTAATGCTGGGCTGCGCAAAATCGGTTGCCCCCCTCAATGCGCGCATGCATCAAGGTCATTGGGATAAATCGACCCATAAGAGTCTCGAACTTGAGGGGCGCACATTAGGCCTGATCGGACTCGGTTCGATCGGTCTGCGCGTTGCTGCCATTGCCCACGCAATGGGCATGCGAATCATCGGATTCGATCCATTCGCCAAATCCGTGCCGAACTATCTGCAATGTGTGCGCATTGAAGAAATCTGGAAACAGTCGGATGTCATTTCCCTGCATTGCCCATTGACGGATGAAAACCGCAACCTGATAAACGCATCAGTTTTCGCTCAATGCAAGGATGGTGTCGTGATCGTCAATACTGCGCGCGGCGGCTTGATCAACGAGTCCGATCTTGTGCAAGCGCTGCGTTCAAAGAAAGTACGTTCGGCAGGCATCGACAGCTTCAGCCAGGAGCCACCACCTGCCGACCATGTGTTTTTCAACGAACCCGGATTGCTGTTAAGTCCGCATATTGGTGGAGTCACCGCCGATGCATATGTCAAAATGGGCTGCGGTGCCGCGCAAAACATACTCAGTGTCCTGAATAAGAAATAGGAGGCGTTGTGTACTTAAAAAAGATACCGGAAGTGCAGGCAGCGGAAGTCTGGACGACCATGCCCGATCGATTTCGTCATGTGGGTGTGCGCTCCGAATGGGCCGATGCCAATCGCGGTGGTGAGCCAATCGATTCGTTCATCGAAGGGCCGGTGTTCGATCGACACGGCAATCTCTACATTACCGATATCGTATTTGGTCGGATTTTTCGCATTAATCCGCAGGCGAACTGGGAATTAATCGTCCAGTACGATGGGGAGCCCAATGGCATGAAATTCATGTCCGAAGATGAATTACTCATCACCGATTACAAAAACGGACTGATGAAATTAAATCTTCAAACAAGACAAGTCTCGCCTTTCCTGACACGCCGCAACTCCGAAAGATTTAAGGGACCGAACGACCTAGTATTCGACTCGGCCGGTAATCTCTATTTTACGGATCAGGGGCAAACAGGCATGCACGATCCTTCCGGATGCGTGTATCGACTCCGGCCCAACGGTCAGCTTGATCTGTTGATCGACAATATTCCCAGCCCGAACGGAATTGTCCTGTCACCGGACGAAAAGGTTCTTTTCATCGGTGTCACGCGCGGAAACTGCATTTGGCGCGCGCCTTTGCTGGCCGATGGCAGTGTCGCCAAGGTCGGTCAATTTTTTACATCCTACGGGCCTAGTGGGCCTGACGGCTTAACAATGGACCAAGCCGGCAATCTGGCTATCGCCAATCCCGGATTAGGCTATCTATGGCTTCTAAATCACCGGGCCGAACCAATCGCAGTCTGGGCCAGCCCGTGCGGCCAGTCGTTGACGAACATGGCTTATGGCGATGAAGATCGTCAGACGCTTTATTGCACCGAATCGCAAACAGCATCAATCCTGAAAATCCGAATGCCCCACCCCGGCATGTCTCTGCATGTTCCGGCCCGTTGATTGAACTTGAAGAACTGGAAATCAAAATGAAAAAAATTCTGACTACTCTTGCCGCTCTATTGATGGCCGCGATCGTCGCATCACCGACGCATGCCGCATATCCGGACAGTCCGATTTCGATGGTCGTTCCCTACGCGCCCGGCGGTGCCGCCGACACATTGGCACGCCTGATCTCACAGCATCTCGCCACAAAGCTCAATGGCTCCGTCATCGTGGTCAATCGCGCCGGGGCAAGCGGAATCATCGGCGCCAACTCGGTTGCCCAGGCGAAAGGCGATGGCTACACATTTCTATACGACGCCACTCCTTTTTCGATCAATCCGTTTTTGCAGAAACTGAACTTCGATCCGCAAAAAGACCTGATACCCGTGACGCAAGTCTCGGTCACACCGATGCTGCTTGTCGTGCCCAAAAACTCCCCATTCAACTCACTACAGGATGTGGTCAAAGCTGCTAAAGCGAATCCCGGAAAATTAACGTTCGGTTCGGGTGGTCAGGGTACGGTGCAATTCATGGCGGGCGAACTCTTTAGTCAGGGTGCCGGCATCAACATGCTGCACATTCCATTCAAAAGCGGCGGACCGGCCATCATGGCAACCGTGGGCGGCCAGGTCGATATGATGTTCTCCAATCTTCCGGCCATCTCGAACCTAGTCAACAAGGGCGAGCTCAAAGCATTGGCCATCACATCGTCTCAACGCAACGCCAATTTTCCGGATGTTCCGACCATCGCCGAATCCGGTGTGAAGGGTTACGAGGCTTACGAATGGAACGGCATATTCGCGCCAAAAGGCACCCCAGTGGCGATCATGAACACGGTGCAAAACGCGGTAAAGGAAGTCCTCCAGTTGCCCGAAGTTAAAGAGCGATTCGATGCGCTCGGCACGAAAATCATTGCATCCACGCCGGAAGACTTTAAAAAATACATGGATGTTGAATCCGCCAAATGGGCAAAGGTGGTCAAGCAGGCAAACATTCAACCCCAGTGATCTCAGCGATATGAAGCCGACGCATGCCTCTCCGCACATTTCTGTTCGCCCGCAATGGCTGGCTCTAGGACGTGAAGAGATTGTGCTGCCTGACCTGCCAATCATCGATCCGCATCACCACCTCTGGGATCGTCCGGGCAATCGCTACCTGCTTGACGATCTCAAAGCCGATCTCGATTCGGGCCATCGCGTACTGGCGACAATGTACGTACAGTGCAGAAGCATGTACAGGCAAAATGTTGATCCAAAATTCCAGTCGATCGGTGAAGTCGAATTCGCCAGCGGGATCGGTGCACAGTTTGCAAGCGGGTTATATGGAGAGGCGCTTGGCTGTGCCGGTATCGTCGGATTTGCCGACTTACTGCTTGGGGATGGTGTCGAGGATGTCCTTCTGAAACTGATCGCAGCAGGCGGCGGTCGACTCAAAGGGATACGAAACACCACCGCGTGGCATTCGCATCCCGACGTCGTCAGCAATCCGATTCCGCCTCCAAAAGGCCTGCTGGCCGATGCGAATTTTATCGAAGGCGCGAGGCTTCTTGCCCGACATGACATGACGCTTGATGTCTGGGCCTATCACACCCAGCTTGGCGAAGTTTATGATCTCGCCCTGTCCTGCCCCCACACAACCATCGTGATCGATCATCTTGGCGGTCCTTTGGGTGTGGGACCCTATGCACATGAACGCAAGGCTGTTTGGACCGAATGGTTCGAATCCATTCGCAAAATCGCTTTGTTGCCAAACGTGCGCATGAAGCTTGGCGGTTTTGGGTTGAAGGTGCTCGGCTATCGATACAACGAATTACCACTACCTCCAGACTCGGACACACTGGTGCGCGACTGGAAGCCTTATATCGAAACACTCATTGAAGCGTTCGGTCCCGAACGCTGCATGTTCGAAAGTAATTTTCCAGTTGATAAAGGAATGTTCTCTTATCACGTCATGTGGAATGCATTTAAGAAACTGACCTTGTCATGCTCTGCGTCCGAACGCAATGCGCTCTTTTTTCAAACCGCGATCGACACCTATTCGCTGGATGCCTCATTGATCCAGTCCGGATAAAGCGTGCGGATTTCTTTGACGAAAGATAAGGTTCCACTCAGGTGTTTCCTTAATGCGGCCTCGGCCGCATGCTGATCCTTTATCTCCAGGGCGTGCAATATCGCTTCGTGATCTCTTACGATCGCATGCGTCTTGCCCTCTGCAGGCAAATTCAATCTGCGCAATCTGTCGATCTGACCACTTTGCTGACAAACCAGATCCCAAAGCCGATTCACGCGCGCCGCCTGATACATTTCTCTGTGAAACGCCTGATCTGCTTTCGAAAATCTCGAGTAATCGAGCGGATCCAGGCTTGATCGCTGCTCGACTATATGGGCCTTTAACTTTTGTATTAATCCGGCATGTTCGCTTTCGGGCAACACGCAGCAGGCTTTCAATATTTCAACCTCTATTGACCTGCGTAAAAAATGCACTTCCAGTGCTGATGTGATATCGATGCGACTCACCACAGTCGCATGTTGGGGGTAGATCTCAACCAATCCATCATCGGCCAGCCGCATCAGGGCATCGCGTATCGGTGTCTGACTCAAACCATAATGCTCGGCTAGTTCCGCGCGCGGCAAAACAGTGCCGGGCGCAAGTTCCAGCGAAATGATCAACCCTCTGAGCGCCTCAAACACTTGGGGGGCGCTTTGTCTGTATCGGTCAAGCTTTAGGGAAGGAATGCGATCCATCACCGTCATGGGAAACCCTTAATTTACATTTATTTTAAATAAATCAATGTATTGACTAACTAATATATTAGTGCTTTACTTGAAAAAATTCATCAAAATTTAATTAAAAATTAAAACGGAGCAGATCATGGCAATGAACCCGGATACCAAAAAGAAGCTCATGCAGGTGAGTACACCGACTCTATGCACAGCTTTGTTTAAACGCGGTTTGCGCAATCAATACATTCAGGATGTGCACCGTTTGAATCCGTCGCTGCCGAATATGGTCGGAGAAGCCTTCACACTGCGCTACATACCTGCACGTGAAGACCTGAACCAATTAACAGTATTCCAGGATCGCACGCATCCACAGCGCGTGGCTGTCGAACAATGCCCCGAGGGTGCGGTTTTGATGATCGATAGCCGTAAAAATCCGCGTGCAGCCTCCGCCGGTTCCATCCTGATTAGCCGCTTGATGAAACGTGGCGTAGCAGGCGTGGTGACTGATGGGGGCTTTCGCGATTCACCTGAAATCGCGAACCTACCCTTCCCCACCTACCACAACCGTCCAAGCCCTCCCACCAATCTGACACTGCATCAGGCCATGGACTTGAACTTGCCGATCGGTTGCGGCGATGTAGCCGTGTTTCCGGGCGATGTCATCGTAGGTGACGGCGAAGGCGTAGTCGTGATCCCTAAAGAAATTGCCGACGAAATTGCGGCCGAAGCATTCGAGATGACGGCATTTGAAGATTTCGTCACTGAAAAAGTGTTGGAAGGCAGAAGCATTATGGGCTTGTACCCGCCAACCGACGAGAAAAACAAAGAAGAATTCCAGTCATGGCGCGTTTCTAAAAACCGTTAAACGACTATGTACGCGAGGAGACTATCGATGCAAAAAACTATCATGAATCGTTTTGCAGGCTTGGCGCTGGTCGTATCCACAACCTGTGCCATGGTGATGTCACCGTTCGCCCAGGCCCAGACGCCATGGCCGAGCGCCAAACCAATCAGCTACATCGTACCGTTCACCCCGGGTGGATCAACGGATGTGATCGGCCGCACGCTTGCGCAAAAACTCAGCGAGTCGCTCAAACAAAGCGTGATCGTAGAGAACAAGCCGGGCACAGGTGGTGGCATTGGCGCAAACTATGTCGCAAAAGCGGCACCCGATGGCTACACCATCATGGGTGGCACAATCAGCACGCATGCGATCAACGTCAGTCTGTACCCCAACCTTGGCTACGATCCGGTCAAGGATTTCGCTCCGGTGTCGCTAGTCGCATTCTTGCCGAACGTGTTGCTGGTTGGCGGCAACTCCGGAATCAATAGCGTTGCGGAATTGATCGAGGTTCTTAAAAAGGACCCGAATCGCCGTACCTTCGCATCCTCCGGCGCGGGCACTTCAACGCATCTTGCCGGTGAATTACTGGCCGATAGGCTGGGCATCAAGTTGACGCACATTCCATATAAGGGCACGCCGCCCGCCATGACGGATGTCTCGACAGGACAAGTCGTCTTCATGTTCGACCAGCTCACTGCCGCATTGCCTTTGATTCAGGCAGGCAAACTCAAGGTGCTGGCAGTGACAACGGATAAGCGCATCGCGGTCTCGCCAGATACGCCCACCATGATCGAAGCGGGTGTTGCTGACTTCAAGATGTTTTCATGGCAAGCGGTGTTTGCACCCAAGGGAACACCGCAACCGATCATCGATCGTTTGAGCACCGACATTTCGAATGCGCTGAAACAACCCGATGTCAAAAACAAACTGACGGAAATGGGCATGGTGATTGTGGGCGGTTCGCCAAGCGAACTCGCGACATTGATGGCAAGCGAAATTCCGCGCTGGTCGGAACTGATCAAAAAATCGAAAGCATCTGCTAACTAAAGGCTGCTGCGGCGCGACCGAGTCTGTCTTTCACGCCAAGCCAATCCGGGTGATCCGGGATCTGCTCCCAAATCATCCGGACATAACCGGTCTGATCCAGGGCACGCAAGGTTGCATATAACACCTGGCCATATGCTGCGTACCCATGAGGCATGGCAATCCAATCAACTTGGGGACTCAACCCGTCCGGGGCATGCATCATCGAGTGCGATACCAATGCCAGCTTTTGTCCTGGGGGCAACTCAGGTTTGACGGCAAGCTTGAGCATATCGTTGATCTTTGCCAGCTGCAAAGGGGTGTGCGGTGCGTAATGCGACTTCAGCGCACCGGACACGCGAGGGGCATGCGCATCGGGGGACAGAACCGGTTGATTCAAGACCTCTGCGATTTGTGCCGCAGTGATATGTCCGGGTCTCAAAAGAACCGGCCCCACGCCCTGATCCAATCGGGATAAGTCGACAATGGTGGACTCGATCCCCACTTCGCTCGAACCGCCTTCAAGTACCGGCATGCCTTTTGCGACCAGTTCGGGAAATTCATGCCGCACATGCGCAGCCTGCGTGGGCGATACCTGACCGAATTTGTTGGCCGACGGCGCGGCGATTCCCCCCTGACCTGCAGGTCGACGAGAGGCAAATCCCCGAATCAATAATTGCGCGACAGGGTGTGAAGGACAGCGGATACCGATACTATCCTGGCCACCGCTCACGACAGGTGAAATATTTTCGGCCCGTTTCAGAATCAAGGTCAGTGGACCGGGCCAAAAGGCATCAATGAGTGCCTGTGCCTCTGGTGGCACTACCTTGACCCAATAAGTCAGATCAGCCTCAGGCGTCACATGCACAATCACGGGATGATTCGATGGCCTGCCTTTAGCGGAGTAGATGAGCCCGACCGCCTCGGTACTTTCGGCGTCCGCCCCCAATCCATAAACCGTTTCAGTCGGAAACGCCACCAATCCGCCCTGCAGCAAGACATCGACAGCTTGCGCAATTTCATGAGCGTTCGACACAGTATCGGTCATCAGGCTACGGCAACAGGCAAGCGCAAGATTTGAACGATCTGGTTGGCTGCTTCTTTGGCCTTTTCAAGCGTTTCGGCCGTGACATTGACATGCCCCATCTTACGGCCACGACGCGCTTCGCGCTTGCCGTACAGGTGCAATGATGCACCCGGAACGGCCAAGACCGAAACCCAGTCAGGCTCGGCCTGCTCATCGCTTTGGTCCGGATACCAGGCATCTCCAAGGATGTTCAACATGACAACAGGAGCCAACAGACGCGTACAACCTAAGGGCAAATGCGCCATGACACGAGCCTGTTGCTCAAACTGGCTGGTCACACAGGCATTCATCGTATAGTGGCCGCTATTGTGCGGTCGCGGAGCGATTTCGTTGACAAGCAATTGACCGTCACCGACAACAAAAAATTCGACACACATCACGCCGTGATAATCCAGACCTTTTGCGATCGCAAACGCAGCTTGCGTGGCCTGTTCGGTCAATGCGACCGGAGTGATATCGACAGTCGTGACAGCCAGAATGCCATCATGATGGACATTGGTCGCGACGGGAAACACCTCGCACTTGCCGTCCAGGCCTCGGGCCATCACCACCGACAATTCTTTCTTGAGGTCAAGCATCGCCTCGAGTACGCAAGGCACACCGCCAAACTCGGTAAAAGCCGCAAGAGCCTCATCACGGGTGCGCACCCGGGCCTGACCTTTGCCGTCGTAACCCAGACGGGCAACCTTCAGGATACCGGGAAATAAATCCACGGGTGCCTGAACGATATCTTGCGATGAACGCACCGGGATATAGGGTGCGACGGCAACACCTTGACTCGTGATGAAAGCCTTTTCGGCGATACGATCCTGAACAATCTCGACCGCATGGGCACCAGGCGTGACGCGGCAATGAGAGGACAACGCCTGCAAACTTTTTGCCGGAACGTTTTCGAACTCGGTCGTCACTGCACGGCAACGCTGCGACAATTTAAGCAAACCATTCTGGTCGTCATAGTCGGCATGAATATGCGCATCAGCCACGACTGCGGCAGGACCATCCGCCGCGGGGTCAAGCACAACAACGCGATATCCCATGGATTGAGCAGCGTGACAAAACATTCTGCCAAGCTGTCCGCCACCCAACAGACCCAACCACTCACCCGGCGCAATCATGCGGGCACCTTCATGGCACGCGCAGCTTCGGTCTGTTTGGCGCGAAACGCACGCAACTTATCGCGCAAGGCTGCATCGGTTGTCGCCAGATTTGCAATTGCATGCAGCGCAGCATTCGCCGCGCCCGCCTCGCCAATCGCAAAAGTAGCAACGGGAACACCTTTAGGCATTTGCACAATCGATAACAGGGAATCTTCGCCACGCAAATATTTGGAAGGAACGGGAACTCCAAAAACAGGCACTTCGGTCAGTGCGGCCATCATGCCGGGCAAATGAGCCGCGCCACCAGCACCGGCAATAATCGCACGCAATCCGCGATCGGCAGCAGCCGCGCCATAATCTGCCATGTCATGGGGCATGCGATGCGCAGATACGACGCGTGTTTCGCAAGGGATGCCGAAATCTTTAAGCATATTGACTGCATGTTGCATCACATCCCAATCGCTCGAAGATCCCATGATCACCCCGACCACCGGTGACACAGCGGAGTCGGTAGTTGTCGAACCGGTTTGATTGGTAGAAATTGACATGCAAATTCCCTGAGTAAAAGCAAATAGATAAGTGACTAGGCCGAATAGTGAGTCTGATCAAATCACTTGATCAAACGCTCTAGCGCCTCGCGATATTTTGCCGCTGTCTTTGCGATGACATCGGAGGGCAAACGCGGCGCAGGCGGCGTTTTATCCCAAACCTGCGTTTCAAGCCAGTCGCGCACAAATTGTTTATCGAAAGATGGCGGGCTGATACCCTCCTTGTATTCGCCCGCAGGCCAGAAGCGCGAGGAATCAGGCGTCAGAACCTCATCCATCAAGTGAAGCGTGCCCTTGTCATCTAGGCCGAATTCGAATTTCGTGTCAGCAATGATGATGCCTTTGGTTGCGGCAAACACAGCAGCTTCGCTGTAAAGGCGCAATGTCACATCGCGGATGCGCTCGGCCATCTCTTGACCGACTTCTTTTACGACATGGGCAAAATCGACGTTTTCGTCATGCAAGCCAAACTCAGCTTTGGCTGCGGGCGTGAAAATCGGCTGGGGCAGTTTGCTTGCCTGTTTTAACCCAGCGGGCAACTTGATCCCGCATACCGAACCCGTTGTCTGGTAATCCTTCCAACCAGAACCGATCAGATATCCGCGCGCAACGGCTTCAACCAGTATGGGTTTGAGTCGTTTAACGACAACCGCTCTTCCAACCACCTGATCACGCTCATCGGCTGCAACCACATCTTCCGGATTGATACCTGTGGAATGGTTCGGCAATACGTGGGCAAGCTTATTCAACCAGAAGTCAGTCAACTCTTTCAGAACCTGGCCTTTGCCGGGGATGGGATCATCCAGAATCACATCGAATGCCGAAATGCGATCCGTTGCAACGATCAACAGCTTGTCATCACCCACCGCGTACATATCGCGCACTTTGCCGCGCGCCAGCAAAGGGAGGGACTTAATGGAAGATTGAAGAATAGGTGAGGCCACGTTTTTACCTATAAAAGTAAAAGCGGACCTGACGTCCGCTTTAGTTCGGCAGTTATCCGAATTTTAACCGCAGTGATTACTGCACAACCTGCGCCAGCTTACCTGCAGCATACTGGGCAGCCACTTCTTTCAAGGGAGTGACTTTGATTTTGCTGGCATTGCCTGCTGTGCCGAACTGCTGATAGCGCGCAACACAAATTGCCTTGGCGGCTTCGCGTGCGGGCTTGAGGTATTCGCGCGGATCGAACTTGCCTGGATTTTCGGCGAAGAAACGACGGATCGCGCCGGTCATCGCCAAACGGATATCGGTGTCGATATTGATCTTGCGCACACCAAACTTGATGGCTTCCTGAATTTCTTCAACCGGCACACCGTAGGTTTCTTTCATGTCGCCGCCGAACTGGCGGATCTCGGCCAGCAATTCTTGTGGCACGCTCGAGCTGCCGTGCATGACCAAGTGAGTGTTGGGCAAACGCTTATTGATTTCTTTGATGCGAGCAATCGACAGAATATCGCCGGTGGGTTTGCGAGTAAATTTGTATGCACCATGACTGGTGCCGATCGCAATAGCCAATGCATCCAGCTGTGTGCGACGGACAAAGTCGGCAGCCTGCTCAGGGTCCGTCAGCAACTGATCCATAGTCAGCTTGCCATCGGCACCGTGGCCGTCTTCCTTGTCGCCTTGCATGGTTTCGAGTGATCCCAGGCAGCCCAACTCGCCCTCGACCGTTACACCAAGCTTGTGAGCCATATCGACTACCTGCTTGGTAACGGCGACGTTGTATTCGTAGTCCGCAATGGTTTTGCCGTCTTCTTTCAATGAGCCATCCATCATCACGCTGGAGAACCCGAGATCGATGGCACCCTGGCAAATCTTGGGAGACTGTCCGTGGTCCTGGTGCATCACGACCGGAATATGGGGATACGATTCGACGGCGGCCTGAATCAGGTACTTCAGAAATCCTTCTCCTGCGTATTTGCGTGCGCCGGCAGATGCCTGCATGATGACAGGGCTATCGGTTTGGGCAGCGGCTTCCATGATGGCCTGAACCTGCTCGAGGTTGTTCACGTTGAAAGCGGGAATACCGTAGCCGTGTTCCGCGGCATGATCCAAAAGCTGGCGCATTGATACGAGAGCCATGAGAAATCCTTTTTAGAGCAAAATGTCAGGGTTGATCTGGAATTAACCTGTTATTTTACGGCAGCATGACAGTCTTTGCCTTTTAAGTCATTTCAAAGCTTTCTTTAGCCAAGCACCCCTCTTTTTTCGACCTTACACCCAAGAGACAAACTCATGCCCGATGGCGACATTAAACACCCGGAGTGTGCGCTACCACTACCCTGGCGATCGGAAAACGGCTGGGCTGCGCCGCGACGCTTTCAACAAGCCGACGACACCATGTCCGCGGATGTGGCTTACCGGCTTGCCAGCGAGGGTGTAGGACTGCTCTGGACCGGGGACTTCCAGAATGCGCGGCAGCTTTTGCAAGCCCTTGGACGGCGCACCGCCAGACGGCCTGTCAAATACTCGGATCTACCCTACCCCGAAAGATTCCACAAAATCAGGCTGGCCCGCTCGCAAAGGGCACGGACCATGGGCATGCTCTTGCTTGCCGTGGATTCCGGCCACCAGCTCAAACACCGCCGCGCGCCTGACATCAGACTGGCCTGCGAGGCTGCCTACGGAGAGGACACGCATGGATATGTTGTGCCCTTGACTGAGCTATTAGGAGTCATCAGCGCCTACGAATGGCGCAAGAAAGGCGTTGATGTGCCCGCACTCGGCGCAGCAATCCACCCGCACTATGGCGTGTTTGCGCCGACGCGATCCGAATATCTGGATCTGGTCGTGCGCACGCCTCTGCCCGGCATCGAGATGGCTTTCGATATCGGAACCGGCACAGGCGTCCTCGCCGCGCTGCTGGTTAAAAAGGGAATGAAAAAAGTTATCGCAACGGACATCAACCCCTCTGCGATTGCATGCGCGGCGGAAAATATCGCACGACTGGGCATGCACAAACAGGTCCAAGTCAAGGAAATGGACTTGTTCCCGTTCGGCCAAGCCGATTTGGTCATCTGCAATCCGCCGTGGCTACCCGGACGACCGAGCTCGACTCTGGAGCAAGCTATTTACGATCCGGATCAGGCCATGCTGAACCATTTCCTGTCCGGCGCAGCAGCGCACCTCAAGCCGGGAGGACAAGCATGGCTGATCATGTCGGACCTGGCTGAACATCTCGGCTTGCGCTCGCGCGCATACCTGCTCGAAAAAATAGAGCACGCCGGACTCGAAGTGCTGGAAAGAATCGACACTCGCCCTGTGCACCCTAAATCGCTCGATCCGGAAGATCCGCTTGCCGATGCGCGTCGCCTCGAAATCACATCCCTCTGGCGGCTTGGTCGATCCCCTAAATAGAAGACTTCAGGCCTGAGGTCTGCGAGCCGATTTCGGTCGAAAAGCCTTGACCACGGCATCATGCGTATCGATATATGGGCCACCGATCAAGTCGATACAGTAAGGCACGGCAGCGAAAATTCCGGACACAACCTGGCTGCCGTCTTCTCGTTTGAGCCCCTCGAGTGTTTCGCTGATTGCTTTGGGTTGGCCAGGCAAATTGATGATCAACGCGGCGTGCCCTTCGATTTCCCTGAGCACTGCGACCTGGCGTGACAAGATTGCTGTCGGAACGAATTGCAGGCTGATTTGGCGCATTTGCTCGCCAAAACCCGGCATTTCACGGGTGGCAACCGCCTGGGTCGCCTCCGGCGTTACGTCACGTCGCGCTGGTCCCGTCCCGCCCGTGGTCAGCACCAAATGGCATCTCTGGACATCTACCAATTCGATTAAGGTCGCCGAAATAGTCGACGCGTCATCCTGTATCAATCTTGGCACCGTCTGCACCGGGGTGCGCATAGCCTTTTCAAGCCAAGCCACCAGCGCGGGGATGCCCTGATCTTCATACACGCCGGATGAAGCCCGATCGGAAACAGACACCAACCCGACACGCAATGTATCGGAAGAAGATTGAGAGGCAGGCACGGACGAGTTTGACATGATTTCTCTATGAATGATTGGTGAAACATCGCTTAAACACGAGCCATTAATGTACCTAAAGTCTGGAGGGTTCGAAACAAGTAGCGCCAAACCGAACAAAAACATGACATAAGCATTACAAGTAAAATACGGCAAATCCACTCAAGAAATCATCATGTTCGATCTGTTCGCAGGACTGACCCCTTGGGTCATTATCAGTCTGATACTGGCGCTGACCTTTGTTCTGGCTTTCGAATTCATCAACGGGTTTCACGACACGGCAAACGCCGTCGCAACTGTCATCTATACAAAAGCCATGCCCCCCCATCTGGCGGTCGTGGCGTCGGGAATCTTCAATTTTCTTGGTGTCTTGCTTGGAGGCGTCGGGGTCGCGTACGCCATTGTCCACCTGCTACCCGTCGAACTCCTGATAGATGTGGACACCAGCCGCGGCCTGATCATGGTGTTTGCCATGCTGACCGCCGCTATCGCCTGGAACCTCGGCACCTGGTATTTCGGCATCCCTGCGTCCAGCTCCCATACCCTGATCGGTTCCATTCTCGGCGTGGGTCTGGCAAACGCATGGATCACCGGCATTCCCTTGACCGAAGGGGTGAACTGGCGCAAAGCGATCGAAATCGGGATGTCGCTTGTATTTTCTCCCGCTGCCGGTTTTCTGCTTGCAGGCCTGTTTCTGGTCTTGCTGAAATATTTCGCGCCTCTTTCGAAAATGCACATCACGCCAGAAAAGCGGCGCGAAGTGGCAGAAAAAAAGCGCCCCCCTTTCTGGAACCGCGTTGTTTTGATCGCTTCGGCCATGGGAGTCAGTTTTGTACATGGATCAAATGACGGCCAAAAAGGTATCGGGCTAATCATGCTCGTTCTGATCGGTATCGTGCCGGCCAAGTTCGTGCTTGACCTTGAAGCTACTCCTTACCAGATCAAAAGAACTTACGATGCAGCCCTGCACCTGAGCGAGTTCTACGAACGCAATACCCACACGCTTGGCGAGTTTCTGATGCTCGAAAAAGCGAACTCCCGGGAAGATCTTCCAAAGGTATATCGCTGCGACCCTACGACTACGATGGCGACAATCGCCGCGGTTCGCAAAAATCTCGAAGGTGTGCGCGATTACGAGACGCTCACTCCCGAAAAGCGCATTGAAACCCGACGCTATCTGCTTTGCCTGGATGACACCGCCCGCAAGGTCACCGCACTGCCAGGGTTGCCAAGCCGCGAAAAGTCGGACTTGAAAAAACTTCACCAGGATCTCGTGTCAACTACCGAATATTCACCCTTCTGGGTCATCCTTGCGGTTGCACTGGCACTTGGTCTGGGGACAATGGTTGGCTGGAAACGTGTCGTGCTTACTGTAGGCGAAAAAATCGGCAAGGCAGGCATGACTTACGCACAAGGAATGTGCGCACAGGTGACTGCGGTCATCATGATTGGCCTGGCAAATATCTATCGCCTTCCGGTTTCAACCACCCACGTCCTGTCGTCCGGCGTGGCTGGCACCATGGTTGCCAATAGAAGCGGGCTACATACCAACACCGTCAAGACAATCATGATGGCATGGGTGTTAACGTTGCCCGCCTCCATGTTGTTGTCAGCTGGCTTATTCTGGGCGGCATCAAAAGTCTTGCACTAACATCAACACGAAAGATCGACAATTAATGCTTGTTCCAGAGGCTATAGAGTTTTCTAAAGCCGGTGTCGAGCAAGAACCCCAGCAGACCGATCAGCACGACTGTTGCCATTAATTCGTTGTACGCCAGGCGATCACGGGTATCCAGGATGAAGTATCCGAGGCCCGCGGATACGCCTAGCATTTCGCATGGCACCAATACGATCCAGACAATGCCGATGGCCAGTCGCGTACCGGTCAGAATATGCCCAAGCACACCAGGCAAGACAACGCCCTTGAGCGTCTCCCAGTGGGTTGCCGACAAGCTTTGCGACAACTGCAACCAGCGGCGATCCAACTGCTTAACCCCTGCCAATGTGTTGAGCATGATGGGCCACATTGCTGCGAAAGCCAACAAAAAATAAACCGGCTTATCACCTACACCGAATGCCATCACAGCAATCGGCATCCACGACAAAGGCGAAATCATTCGCAAGAATTGGAATGCGGGCGAAAGGGTTGCATTCATGAAGTTGGAGGCTCCCAACAACAATCCGAGCGGCACGCCCACCAGTAAAGCAAAAAACAACCCAATGGCCACGCGCTGCAAGCTGACCACAATATGTATCCAGATCTCGCCACCTTTGAGCAATTCATAAAGCGCAATAAGCGCAGGACCCGGAGCAAAACGCTGCCCCATGCTATCGGCGGGCGTGAAGGGAACCGTGAGCAACCACCAAATTCCCACCATCAGAAGGATACCGGCTAATCCCTGAAGTGCGCGTACAACAGCATCCGACTTTGAACGCTCGCTCATGACAACTCAATCACTTCCTTGCGTGAATATCCGGCGGGCTGACCAAACTTGGACATTCCACCCAACGCTTCGATGGCGCGCTTGACGAAGCGATCATCCACAAGTTGCGATGCCGCCGTTTTGCCATCCAATGAAGTCAAAAAGCCGCGATCCGCTTCGATCAAGGTGTCCTTGAGTCGGGCAACCAGCTCTTCGGTATAGCTCGGATAAGGATAAGGCTGAAAATCGATACGCTTCTCCTGCCACTGTGCGTGTCTGATCGCACGCGACGCCAGATAGGTTTCGGTATCGGAGGCTGGTGGCGCGAGGACTTTCGACAAGACTGGCAAGGCATGCGGGGTATAGTGATTCACGCCTTCTTTGGACAGCAACTTGGCAGTCTCTTCGCGATGATCGCGAATCCATAGTTGTGCGCGCACAATCGCGTCCACAACCTTTTGCGACCACTCCGGACGCTGCTCAAGATCACGTTCGTGCATGAATACCGTGCAGCAGGCGTGGTTCTTCCATACATCGCCGGTAAAGCGCAAAACCTTGCCGATATCCATAACCTCCGCGACTGCGTTGAAAGGTTCGGCAACGATATATCCCGAAATTTTGCCCGTCGCCAATGCCGGTGGCATATCGGAGGGAGCCATCACAACCAGATTGACTTCATTGCCAGCAGGCTTACCTTGCTTTTTTGAGACCGGCGTCAACCCTGCATCACGCAGCATGGCTTGCAACACTACATTGTGAATCGAATACCAGAAAGGCACCGCAATCGTCTTACCCGCCAAATCTTTCAGGTCATGAATGTTTTTGGCGACAGTCAATGCTGAACCGTCCACATGATTCCAGGCCACGACTTTGGCAGGCACTTTGCTGCCGAATCGTGCCCATACGGTCATGGGGGACAGCAGGTGAACAACGTTGACCTGGCCGGCGATAAACGCCTCGATCAATTGGGCCCAGCTACGAAGCATGGTGGGCTTTTCGACTTCTACACCCGCATCCTTGAAATAGCCGTTGTTGTGCGCAACAAGCAAAGGCGCCGCGTCCGTAATCGGCAAATAACCTATTTTTACCGGACCATCGGATTTTGGTTGAGCCTGGGCATTAAATGCCGAAAGCAATGGGGCGGCACCGCCGACAGTCAATAGACTGGCGAGTTTGAGCATCTCGCGACGGGAAATATATTCAAGACACATGTGCAAGTTCCTTCTCTACATTCATATCGGTGTCGACTCCCGTCCTGGCAGACTGGGGTTGCAAGGCGCGCTGCAAGGTCCGAAGAATTTCGATACGCAATTGACCCAACTCTTCGACGAGATCATCCCGGGGTTGCGAATAGGCAATGTGCCATTCGCCAATCACGTGCGCAGGTGCGCCGCCAAGCAAGACGATGCGATCGGCAACCTGCAACGCTTCGTCGATATCATGAGTGATCAGCAATGCCGCCGTGCCCAGATCATCCCGCAACTTGAGTAGCAACCGCTGCATGGCGGTTCGCGTGACTTCATCCAAGGCGCCGAACGGTTCGTCCAGCAAAATGACTTCGGGCTGTCGCGCAATGCAACGCGCCAGAGCAGTACGTTGTGCCATGCCACCGGACAATTCGAAGGGCATGCGAAGACGTGCATGTTCAAGCCCGACTTCGCGAATCGCGGCAATCACGCGCTGATTTTTTTCTGCCTGGGATATTTTTGGTTGATGGCGAAAATCCAGCCCGAAAGCGACGTTTTTTTCAAGGGTCAACCAGGGAAGCAGGCTTGGATCCTGGAAGGCCATGGCCACACGCGGATGTGTCCCGCTAATGGGTTCACCATCCACAAGCACCGAACCTGCGGAAGCTTGTTGCAATCCCGCCAGAATACGTAACAAACTGGATTTGCCTACACCACTTGGACCGAGGATCGCGACGATCTCTCCGGCGCCCACATGCAAGTTCAACCCATCGATCAGAGGGTTTGCCGCGCCATACTGCAAGCGTAAATCCTTTGCTTGCAAAACATGGGTATTTCTTTCTGGTACCTTGGAAATCATGCCATCTCACCAGATACGGAGATGCCGTACCTTGAATCAATTGGGATCGATCGCGCAATCACCGCTAAACACACACCACGCGCGCGAAACGATCAGGGAAAGGCAGTTTAGGCCAATCCCCATATATCCCAAATGACTAATAAGTAATTTGATAATTACCTATGGTTTGATAACAATGCCTTTAACTGGCGAATCTCTTCCATCAGATCGATCATCAAGGCAGCCGCATCCGGATTCACCTCGAAATCACGTTGCAAACGGGCCACACTACGCGCCCGCGTCACGGCCTGACTGGCAAAGCGCCAATGTTCGCGTTGCTGTCCGACAGTTGCCGTCACGATACCTTGCTCAACCAGCGTGACGACCCAGTCGATGTGCTGATTACAAAACCTGGCCAACTCGTCCGCAGTAACCGGAGCCTCATGATCAACCAATAAAGCTGTACACACAGTGACCGAACTCATGACTGCACTCCCAGATGGCTACGGGGATTGAATGGGGCTGCCGCGGCAAGCTGCTGATAGGCCGCGCGCGCAGCATCCGAGGTCGCCGGGGGCCAAACGACATCGAGTGTCAGGTACAGATCCCCCGGAGGATCTCCGGGCAACCCTTTGCCTCGCAGGCGCAGTTTGCTGCCTTGCTTGCTACCGGCAGGAATATTGACCTCGACCTGTCCTTGCATGGTGGGCGCGTGCACAGCACCGCCCAACACCGCCTCCCAAGGCGTTACCGGCAGAGTCATCTTCAGATCACGTCCGTCGGGCTGATAAATCGCATGCGGTGCAAAGCGCACTGTCAGAAACAGGTCGCCCGCTTCACCACCACCCTCGCCGGGCATACCTTGCCCCGCCAGACGAATCATCTGGCCTTCGCGTATACCGGTCGGAATCCGCACGCTCAAAGTCCGGTCGACCAACTTGGGATGTCCCTGCTCGTCCAACTGCACCGATCGCAATCCTAGCTCGCGGGTCACTCCCGCAAAGCTGTCTTCAAGCGTGATCTCGATATCGGCGTGATGGTCTTCACCACGCATTTTGAACGTATGCCCACCGGTGTGGGCACCTGGCCCCGCACCATCGAACCCTTGCTGACGATGACGCTGGCGTGATGCCTGCTTAAACAGGCCTTCCATGAAGTCATGAAACTGTGCATCGCCGGCTCCACCGCCCGTGCCGGTAAACTCGAATCCGCGATCCCATCCGGGAGGTGGCATGCCGCCCTGACCACCCGACACACCGGCCGCCAACTGGTCATAGGCCGCACGCTTTTCGGCATCACGCAGCACATCATTGGCCTCGTTAACCTCGCGCATGCGGACATCGGCATCCGCCTCTTTACTGACATCTGGATGGTATTTACGTGCGAGCTTGCGATATGCCTTGCGGATATCATCCTGCGAGGCATCGCGCGGCACACCAAGAATCTTGTAGTAGTCTTTGAATTCCATGAGTAAGGTGGCTCAAGGCGCACCCGAAATGTGGTGACGCTTCTAGAATGGGGGCAAACCACAAAAATTTCAAGCGAATTGAATGACGTCTCGCCCGATAGAGCGAGGTTTAATGGAGTGAAAATGGATATTCAGAATATTCCGTTCGGTACGACGGACTGGTCTAAAGTCGAGCCCACCCTGCACCCGGGAACAACCGGTCAGGCAATCTGGCGAACCCGGCAATTCGGTTCGATTCGCGTCAGGATGGTTGAATACTCACCCGGTTACCTGGCAGATCACTGGTGCGAAAAAGGACACATTCTGCTGTGCCTGGCCGGGTCATTGTCAACGGAACTGAAAGACGGGCGGCGATTCGAACTCACGCCAGGGATGAGCTATCAGGTGGCCGATGGAGCCGAGCCACATCAATCCTCTACGGCAACAGGCGCAACCCTGTTTATCGTCGATAAAAAACCCGTTGGCACTCAAAGCGCCAACGGGCTGACTTGTCGGATAAAACTCGGCTGCGCAAGTGATTAACTATCCGTTTGCGCGTTTTTGCAAAATATCCACGGCCGGTAAGACTTTGCCTTCGAGAAACTCGAGAAAGGCTCCGCCACCGGTCGAGATATAGCTGACCTGGTCGGTGATTTCAAACTTGGCGATCGCCGCAAGCGTGTCACCACCGCCTGCAATCGAAAAGCCCTCCGAATCTGCGATCGCACGCGACACAACCTCGGTACCGTTGGCGAATTGCGCAATTTCGAACACACCGACCGGACCGTTCCAGACAATCGTGCCGGCCTTCTTCAGGATAGCCGCCAATTGATTTGCGGTATCCGGACCGATATCGAGAATCATGTCGTCAGCTGCCACATCTTTCGCAGCCTTAACCGTTGCTTTAGCCGTAGCCGAAAACTCGGTCGCGCAAACCACATCTGAAGGAATAGGCACTGCGGCACCACGCGCTTCCATTTTTTTCATGACAGCGCGCGCCTCTTCGATTTGATCCGGTTCGGCCAAAGATTTCCCGATCGGCAAACCAGCTGCCAGCATGAATGTGTTGGCGATACCGCCACCAACAATCAATTGATCGACCTTGTCTGCCAAGGACTGCAGGATGGACAGTTTGGTCGAAACTTTCGATCCGCCCACAATCGCCACTAATGGACGCTTGGGCGCGTGCAGTGCACGGCCCAACGCCTCAAGCTCGGCCTGCAGCAGCGGGCCTGCGCATGCGATTGGAGCATATTCGGCGATACCGTAAGTGGTGGCTTCAGCGCGATGCGAAGTGCCGAACGCATCATTGGCATAGACATCGCACAATGCCGCCATTTTCTTGGATAACGCGGGATCGTTCTTCTTTTCGCCTTTGTTGACGCGGCAGTTTTCGAGCAACACCACTTGACCGGGCCCAACCGATACGCCATCCACCCAGTTTTGCACCAAAGGCACCGGCACACCCAACAACGACTCAAGTCGCTTGGCGATTGGTGCCAATGAATCCTCAGGGGTGAGCGTGCCTTCAGTTGGGCGTCCCAAATGCGAGGTCACCATGACAGCGGCACCCGCGTCTAATGCCAGCTTGATGCCAGGAACAGATGCGCGGATACGCGTGTCTTCGGAAATGTTGCCCGCATCATCGAAGGGCACGTTCAGATCGGCACGGATAAAAACGCGTTTACCTGCCAGTTTGCCGGCCTGAGCCAGGGCGGAAAGAGTATTGACTGTGGTCATGATCGAGAAACCCAAAAAATAACAAAAGGGCCCCGAAGGGCCCTTATCGACAAGTTGCGCTTACTTAGCGGACATCAATGCAACTGTGGTGTCGAGCATACGATTGGAGAAGCCCCACTCGTTGTCGTACCAGGAAGAAACTTTAACCAGAGGACCTGAAACTTTGGTCAATGTCGCGTCAAAGTTGCTCGAGGCCGGATTGTGGTTGAAGTCAACCGAAACCAGCTGCTCGACGTTATAAGTCAGGATACCCTTGAGCGGACCCGATTCAGCAGCGGCTTTCAGGATATCGTTGACTTCTTCAACGGTTGTATCGCGCTTGGCGATAAACGACAAGTCAACCAGCGAAACGTTGATGGTGGGCACGCGAATAGCGAAACCGTCCAGCTTGCCATTGAGCTCGGGCAACACCAGGCCAACCGCAGCCGCGGCACCGGTCTTGGTGGGGATCATGCTCATGGTTGCCGAGCGGGCGCGACGCAGATCTTCGTGATAAACGTCGGTCAGCACCTGATCGTTGGTGTAGGCATGAATAGTGGTCATCAGGCCGGTCACCACGCCAAGCTTCTCGTGCAATGGCTTGACTAGCGGAGCCAGACAGTTTGTCGTGCAAGATGCATTGGAGATGACAGTGTGTTCTTTCTTAAGAACGTCCTGATTCACGCCAAACACAACCGTTGCGTCTACATCCTTGCCGCCGGGCGCAGAAATAATGACTTTCTTGGCGCCACCCTTGATGTGTGCGGATGCTTTTTCTTTCGAGGTAAAAAAGCCCGTGCATTCGAGCACGACATCGACGTTCAATTCACCCCATGGCAACTCGGCGGGATTGCGATTGGCCAATACGCGGATTTTGTCGCCGTTGACAACCATATAGTCGCCTTCGACGCCGACTGTTCCCGGAAACTTGCCGTGAGCCGTATCGTACTGGGTCAGATGTGCGTTGGTCTTGGGGTCACCCAGATCGTTAATGGCAACGATCTGGATATCGTGCTTTTTGCCACCCTCGTAGTGGGCACGCAAAATGTTGCGGCCGATACGACCATATCCGTTAATAGCTACGCGAATTGTCATGACAACAGCTCCTCAGTTGTGAAATTTGTGAAATTTTTATTTACAAAACCTGTTTGACGGCCTGAACCACTTTGTCAGCCGTCAATCCAAAATGCTTGAACAGCGCGCCAGCCGGTGCCGACTCGCCATAGGTGTCGATGCCGACAACCACCCCATCCAGGCCGACATATTTGTGCCAGAAAGCAGTGACGCCTGCCTCGACCGCAACACGAGGCATGCCTTTGGGCAATACCTTGTTGCGCCAAGACGCATCCTGCTTGTCGAACACATCCGTACTGGGCATCGAAACCACACGCACCGCTATGCCTTCGCCAGCAAGCAGCTTTTGTGCTTCGATGGCGATGGAAACTTCGGAGCCCGTTGCGATGATCGCTGCACGCGCCTGATCGGCGTCTTGCAAAACGTAGCCCCCGCGCGCGACAGCGGCAAGCGTTTCCGGGCTACGCGAAACGAAGGGCAAGTTCTGACGCGAAAGCAGCATGGCCGTCGGGCCACCCGCATGCACATCCATGCCGATACTGGCCGGACGCTCGACGGCAGCCAACCAGGCAGCCGTAGCCTCAACCGTGTCGCATGGACGCCATACAGAAAGATTGGGAATCAAACGCAAGCTGCTGGCATGCTCGATCGATTGGTGTGTCGGGCCGTCTTCGCCCAATCCGATCGAATCGTGAGTAAAGACATGAACAACGCGTTGCTTCATCAACGCAGCCATGCGCAGCGCATTGCGGGAGTAATCCGAGAAGGTCAGGAACGTGCCGCCAAAAGGCAAATAACCGCCATGTAATGCCATGCCGTTCATGATGCCGGCCATGCCGAATTCGCGTACACCATAGTTGATGTGGCGGCCAAACTGAATACCGTTGGCGCCCGCGCGAACAGGTACCGCACCCTTCCAGTCCGTAAAGTTCGAACCGGTCAGATCGGCTGATCCACCAAGCATTTCAGGCAAGGCCTCAACCAATGCCGTGATGGCCAACTGAGATGCCTTGCGGGTTGCAATCGTTTCGGCTTTTGCGTTGGTCGCTTCAAGCAGTTTTTGCGCAGTCTTTGCGAAGTCCGCGGGAAGCTTGCCGCTCATTCGACGCACAAACTCAGCCGCCTCGGCGGGATACTGCGCGCGATAGGCTTCGAATACTCGATTCCACTGGGATTGTGCTTGTGCACCCGCGGGACGCTGATCCCAGCCTCGATACACCGCGTCCGGTATTTCAAACGGATCATGCGACCAGCCAATGGCTGCGCGCGTTTTTGCGATTTCTTCGGCACCAAGCGGCGCACCATGCACCTTATCGGTTCCGGCCACGGTCGGCGCACCTTGTCCGATCACGGTGCGACAGATCACCAAAGTCGGGCGTCCGTGCTGGCGACCCAACTCTTGCGCCTGGGAAATGGCAGCGTCAACCGCATCGACGTCATGTCCATCGGCGACTCGGATCACATTCCAGCCGTAGGCTTCGAATCGCTTGGCCGTATCATCGGCAAACCAGTGTTCAACCCGGCCATCGATCGAAATTCCGTTGTCGTCATAAAGTACGACCAGTTTCGACAAGCGCAGCGTACCGGCCAGCGAACACACTTCATGCGAAATGCCTTCCATCAAACAACCATCGCCGACAAACGCATAGGTGTTGTGATCGACCAGATCCAGGCCGGGACGATTGAATTCCGCAGCCAAAAGGGATTCGGCCAACGCCATCCCCACCGCATTGGCCAAACCTTGTCCCAAGGGGCCAGTGGTGGTTTCGACCCCGGGCGTCACGCCTACTTCAGGGTGGCCCGGGGTTTTAGAATGCAGTTGACGGAAATTGCGCAACTCTTGCATCGGCAGGTCGTAACCGGTCAGGTGCAACAACGCATAAATCAGCATCGATCCATGACCATTGGACAAGACGAACCGATCGCGGTTTGCCCAGGCCGGATCCACCGGATTGTGGCTCAAATGGCGCGTGAAAAGCGCCTGAGCCATTTCGGCCATACCCATCGGCGCACCGGGATGTCCGGAGTTGGCTTGCTGGACTGCGTCCATGGCGAGGGCGCGAATGGCATCGGCCAGTTTGATGGGGGCGGCTGTTGTAGAGTTCATGCGAGATGATTCATTCAAACGACCTCGTGCGACCACGAGATCCGAAAATGGGTTACAAAACGTAGGATTTTAGCACCCGTACAAACACTGAGCCCCCTCGAGTCCCTTTCATGGCTACCCCCCGCTTTTATTGTCCCGAACCCATTACGGCCAACCGGACAGTCGCTTTACCGGCGGCTCTTGCCCACCATGTGCATGTCTTGCGCCTGGCGACTGGGTGTCAGGTGACTCTTTTTGACGGAAATGGCGGAGAAATCGCCGGCGAACTTGATTTTGTCGGGAAAAATCCGGTCGTTCACCTAGGGGATCACATACTCAGGGAGGCTGAGCTCGGGGGAAGCATCACGCTTGTTCAAGGCCTGCCATCAGGCGACAAAATGGATTGGGTGATCGAAAAAGCCGTCGAACTTGGTGTCACTCGTGTGATTCCGGTCGCAGCGCAACGAAGTGTCCTGCAGCTTTCCGGTTCAAGGCTGGAAAAAAGACTCGTTCACTGGCAGAAATTAATTCAAGCCGCAAGCGAACAATGTGGACGCAATCGACTTATGCAAATCGAGGCGCCTTTGCCGCTCGAAAAAGTGGCCGAATTACCCGGACTGACGAATCCCATGCTGTGCGACCCCGAGGGCGAGTACTCGCTCGCAGACGCATTGCTGAAACAGCCTGAATCGGCCCAGCCTCAACAGGCAATTTCATTTCTAGTCGGCCCCGAGGGCGGTTGGAGCCAGCAGGAATTGGTTACTGCAAATCGAACGGGCCTTAAAACCATCCGTTTTGGTGCGCGCGTCATGCGCACCGAAACGGCCGGGCTCGCGCTTGTTGCCGCAGCAACGGCACTACTGGGCTGGTGACACGAGGACAACCGCAACAGAAAGCTCGTTGCAAACGATCACGCCGGCTCATCGCTCCAGTTATTCACTTTTCCCGGAGTCGCTTCTTCATGTTTGCCGGCATGATGGATACCGTAAATAAAAACGCGACCATTTTCGTGGGCGAAAGTGACTGCGTCATTCAATGTCTGCAAAAATTCGTTTCCTTGCTCGACGATTGCGGGATCGGCCGAGTGCAACTTATCGAAAATCAACACAACACCGTCCTTCTGATCCAACAAGGTATCGCTCAGGCAATCAAACAGCGACTCGAAATCGGCGCTAATGAATTGAGGGTAATCGACCGACTTCACAACCGCGCGAAAAACGGCAGACCAGCTTCGCGCCTTATCGCAATCCGCAACACACCAATTCAATCCGCGCTCGCGCGCCAATGACTCAAGAATGTCCAGATCCTTGGTCGGATCGATGCCACCTCCGTTTTGCAACAGTTGCCGCAACTTCGGATCGACTGTTTTCCCCATACCGATGGCTCCTTATAAAAGGTCCCGCAGCATTATCTGTTCGATTAGTTGTCCGCAACATGCGGACAACAGATGATTGCAATGTTTGTACCACTTACTTTATTAGGAATCTAGCCATCGAAACAAAAAAATAGATATATTTTTCATGTCATGCATTCGCATCATACATTTGTATCATGCGAATCTAGGATGATTAGCATCCACAACAGTTAATGCGGTCATATTGACGATTCTGCGCACCGTTGCGCTTGATGTCAAAATACTGACTGGCGCATTCGCGCCCAACAAGAACGGTCCGATCGCAACGTTACCACTCGCTGCAGTCTTAAGCAGGTTGTAAGCGATATTGCCCGCATCCACATTCGGACAGACAAGCAAATTAGCCGCCCCTTTCAATGTGGAAGATGGCAAAATCCGCAAACGCAATGACTCGTCGAGCGCGCAATCGCCATGCATCTCGCCATCGACCTCAAGATCGGGCGCCTGCTCCCGAATCAGCTCAAGCGCGGCTTTCATCTTTGCGCCGGAAGCCGAACTTTTAGACCCGAAATTGGAACGCGACAACAATGCGATCTTCGGACTGATATCAAGCAACTGCATCTTTCTGGCCGCTGCAATCGTATATTCGGCAATCTGTTCTGCAGTCGGATCATCGTTCACGTGCGTGTCGACCAGAGCAATCGTCTGATCCGGCAGCAACAGAATGTTCATGGCTGCATACGTTTTAGTGCCCGGACGCTTGCCGATCACATCGTCAACGTAGCGCAAATGATCCGCATAACCGCTTACCGTGCCGCAAATCATTCCATCGGCGTCACCCATGCGTATCATGGTTGCGCCAATCAGGGTCAGGCGCCTGCGCATTTCGACGCGCGCCATTTCCTTGGTGACACCGTTGCGGCACATTTTTTCCCAGTAATACGTCCAGTAGTCGTGGAATCGTTCATCGAACTCGGGATTAGTAACTTCGACATCCTGCCCCAAGCGCAAGCGCAGACCGAATTTTTCTATGCGCGAAGCCAGAACAGTAGGACGACCGACCAGAATCGGTTTGGCCAGCTTTTCATCGACGATGACCTGAACAGCACGCAGTACGCGCTCATCCTCGCCTTCGGTGAACACGATCCTTGCCTTGCCGCCTTCGCGCACCAGGGTTTTCGCAGCGGAAAACATCGGTTTCATGAACGAGCCAGAACGGTAGACAAATTGTTCAAGCTGTTCGACATAAGCATCCAGATCGGTGATCGGACGGGTGGCTACGCCACAATCCATTGCCGCTTTCGCAACGGCCGGTGCAATCCGGACGATGAGACGGGGATCGAATGGCTTGGGAATGAAAGACTGCGGACCGAACGAAACGTCGTAGCTGCCATATGCTGCTGCAACCACTTCGCTCTGTTCTTCCTGTGCGAGTTTCGCAATGGCGACTACTGCGGCCTTTTCCATTTCGCGCGTAATCGTCGTTGCGCCAACGTCAAGCGCACCTCGGAAGATATAGGGAAAGCACAAAACATTGTTGACCTGATTTGGATAATCGGATCGACCCGTAGCCATCACAATGTCATCGCGCACTGCATGCGCATCGGCGGGAAGAATCTCAGGATTAGGATTGGCCAAGGCAAGTATCAAAGGTCGCGCGGCCATGGTCTTGACCATTTCCGGCTTGAGCACTCCGCCAGCGGACAATCCCAGAAATACATCCGCGTCCTTGACGATTTCGGCTAATGTCCTAGCCTCTGTTTTTTGCGCAAAACGTGCCTTATCGGGATCCATCAAAGCGACCCGGCCTTCGTATACGACGCCTTCGATATCTGCGACCCAGATATTCTCAAGCGGCAATCCCAGATCAACCATCAGATCCAGACAGGCCAATGCGGCTGCACCGGCCCCCGATACGGCGACCTTGACCCGGGAAATATCTTTGCCAACAACCTTGAGTCCATTCATGAATGCGGCCGAAACACAAATGGCGGTGCCGTGCTGGTCATCATGGAACACAGGGATCCGCATGCGGTCGCGCAATTTTCTTTCGACGGTGAAACATTCCGGCGCCTTGATATCCTCAAGGTTGATCCCACCAAAAGTTGGCTCAAGGCCCGCGATGATGTCGACGAGCTTGTCCGGATCCTGTTCGTTGATTTCGATATCAAACACGTCGATACCGGCGAATTTTTTAAACAGAACAGCTTTGCCTTCCATGACGGGCTTTGAGGCAAGCGGTCCGATATTTCCAAGACCCAGGACAGCCGTGCCATTGGTAATCACACCGACGAGATTGCCTCTTGCGGTGTACCGGAATGCATTGGCGGGGTCGGTGACAATCTCTTCGCATGCGGCAGCCACTCCTGGAGAGTAAGCAAGCGCCAAATCCCGTTGATTGGACAAAAGCTTGGTGGGGGCGATGGAGATTTTGCCTGGACGCCCCTGCTCATGGTATTCAAGCGCGGCTTTACGAAAAGTTTCTTCCATCTTGGTCTTCCAAATTAGTTAAGTCAGTCTTTTGATCTGCAGATTCTATCCCTTTTGCCTACTGGATCGGAGCGAATAGCCCGACAGGGTCAAAGGTTTTTTTAATTTCCGAATCAAGCCATGCTGCAGCCTGGTTCAGTTCAGAGGTTGGCTCTGCCAATTCCGCGGGTTTACTTGCGGTGGATATGGGCTCGATTGCGCTGTCCGAACCGGCAATGCGCGACGGCCCCAGTCTGAACCAGACTTGCTGCACCCAGGCAAGCGAGCCAGCATGGCCGGCAAGAAGATGGGCCAGATTAGGCTCTTGCCCATCAGTGGACATCAACGCATCCAATCGAAAGCGGGCTGGCCAAGCGGCCGAACGGGCGCACGTCAGTGCCTGCTTGCTAGCGGCCAACTCGAAAAGCTTGGGGACCATTTGCTGAACGCGAATGGATCGTAACGGAGTAAGGGCGCTCGCACCGAAAGGGCCAAGCACCTCGCTTGTCCCGTCCGACAAGCGCACTTGAACACGATCGATGACGCTGAGTCCGCTTTGCGCAGTATGCCATTGCGCGGCCTCAGACGAGGCGAACCAGTGCGCGACCGACCAGTCCTGCAATTTTTCATCAACCCATTCGAGGCCTTGCTGCCTCAAATCGGAAAGCTTGCACCCGGCATCGGTCCGCAAAAATCGATCTGTTGCACTTTGCTCGATTGCATGCGTCGCCCAAGCCCTGCCGGGCTCCACCCAAAGTAAAGGCATCGCAGTCGCGCAGGGCTCGACGGCGATGCCATCAAGCATCATTTTCACGCCGTACTCCTTGCAAAGCGCAATGGCATGCTCCAAGTCACCTTCCCTGGCCGGAATCAACCAGGCTTGAAGAATTGAAGAATTCTGCTCCCAGCGTACCGATCCCTGGCAAGTTCTGGCCAAGCGCGCGCAGAAACTGCCCCACGATGTCGAGGGGGCGCGTCGCCCGAACAGAAAGGACCGTCTCGAATTAGGCGTAACCACTACAATTCCTATTCATTGGAGATTGAACACACATGATCGCATTAGCCGCACGCACCCGTGAAACCGCAACCTTCCACGCCGTGGAGCTGATGAAACAAGCCAACGATCTTAAGCGCGCGGGTATCGACATTATCAGCCTTGGCGTGGGCGAACCGGATTTCACGGCACCACCGCCCGTACTCGCCGCGATGCAAAGCGCCGCCCATGCGGGTCTAAGCGGTTATTCCTCACCAGCCGGGATTGCGCAACTCAGGGAGGCCATCTCGGGATACTACGCCAATCAGCTTCATGCCAATGTGGATCCTTCGCGAATTATCGTCACCTCGGGTGCCAGCGGTGCGTTGCTACTGGCTGCCATGGCACTCATCAATCCAGGCGACGAAGTGCTGATGCCGGATCCGTACTACCCCGCCAATCGCAATTTTATCGGTGCCGCCGGCGGAATCACCAGATTGATTCCTACAACGGCGCAAAATCGGTTCCAATTGTCCGCTGGCGACATTGAACAACACTGGAACTCCCGAACAAAAGGCGTGCTGATCGCTTCGCCCGGCAACCCTACCGGTACCTCGCTTACCCGTGAGGAACTGGACAAGGTGCTTAAGACTGTGCGGGCAAAAAGCGGTTTTGTCATCATGGATGAAATCTATCTTGGACTGTCCTACGAAAGCGAACGCCAAACGGCACTGACTCTGGACGATGACGTCATCATCATCAACAGCTTCTCGAAATACTTCAATATGACCGGCTGGCGATTGGGCTGGATGGTCGTACCACCTTACATGGTCGAGCCGATTGAAAAAATGGCTGCAAGCCTCGCTATTTGCGCCCCCACCCTCGCGCAATATGGGGCGGTTGCATGCTTTGAGCCTGAATCCATTGCAATCTACGAACAAAGACGTGAGGCGTTCCGACAGCGCCGGGATTATCTTGTTCCGGCGCTGGAAGCGCTGAACATCAAAGTTCCTGTCAAACCAGACGGTGCTTTTTATATTTATGCCGATGTATCGGCCCACACCCCGGACAGCAATGTCCTGTCGACATCGTTACTGCACAATGCACGGGTAGCGGTTGTTCCCGGAGTCGACTTCGGACCCGCCCATGCAAATAGCATGATGCGTTTTGCCTACACGATCGGACTGGATCGACTTCAAGAGGCTATACACAGAATCAAAACTTATCTGGGTTAGTCTTTGAGCGCGATTGAGGCAGCAAGCGCCATCCGTCTACGTTCGGACAACACTTTCTCAGTGTATCCGCCATCGGTAGAGGGGCTGGATGCGCCGCAATAGCACAGCAATCCTCCGGAAATGGAGCCTCGCTGTTTGACACACTCACTGAGTATCGTTGCCCCGACACGCACATTGGCAACCGGATTGAACGCCATCGCATCCGCTCGGCCGTATTTTGCGAACTTGTCACGATGGACACTCAACATGACCTGCATCAATCCCGTCGGACCGCCCGATTGATTGCCTGCATAAGGATTGAAACGTGATTCTGTCGCCATGACGGACAGCAACAGTAATGGATCGATTTTGAATTCGCTACCCACCACAAAAGCGGTATCGATCATCATCGCGGCGGCATCGTTGGCAACCAGATATTTACGGGAAATGTATTTGATCAACGCTTCTTGTTGCGCGCGGGAAACGCCCATGCTTTCTAGGGCCTGAGCCGGCGTCTTGGCGGCCTTGAAATCAGCAGGCTCAGCCGCCTTCGCCAAGGCAGTTGTTTTGGGCGAAATTTCCGAATCGGGTGAAGCAGGCGCCGCTAGCTGTGAAGCGGGACTGCGGACCGGAGAAATTTGCAGCTCCCCGGTCGGCGGCAGCATGCTCTCGGGAATCGAATCCAGTGAAATCGCCCCTACCAGGGGGCCGATCGGTCCGGCATTCAACGCCGAAGGCGGAGGTCCGAACGTATCCGGCGCCAAGGCATACATGAGAGCGCTATGCATCTGCAGGGCCTGCGCACGCAAACCCGGCATACCAAAAACCATGACGGTCGCAACCAAAACGGCAATACCGAGATAAATCGCAGAAGTGCGAACAAACTCGGACATATTGCGGTAAAGGCCGCTTGCGAGGTGGCGACTCAGTGTAGTTGCCGTTGTCAGCGGCATCTGTGCCTCCTGAACAAACGTGGGGACTCGGATGTTAACCTTCCATTCATCTACTGAAATGTAACCGTTTTAGCGAGTAAATACCTTGAAATACAGAGACCTGAGAGATTTCATCGGACAGCTTGAGCGTGACGGCGAGCTTAAACGCATCGCTTCTCCGGTGTCCTGCGCCCTTGAGATGACCGAAATTTCGGATCGTGTCCTCAGGTCGCAAGGTCCTGCCCTACTCTTCGAAAACGCCCTGAACGGCGGTCAAACATCGTCCATGCCGGTGCTAACCAATTTGTTTGGAACTCCAAAACGTGTTGCCCGGGGTATGGGTGCCCATGACACTGCCGCGTTGAGGGAAATCGGTGAATTACTTGCATCACTAAAAGAACCTGAGGCACCGAAGGGTTTAAGGGATGCATTCGCAAAAGTGTCCATGCTCAAAGCAGCTTTATGGGATATGAGCCCTAAAAATATCAAGGGGGCCTCCTGCCAGGAAATTGTCTGGGAAGGACAAGATGTCGATCTGGGCAAATTACCGATTCAGACTTGTTGGCCCGGCGACATTGCCCCTCTGCTGACATGGGGGCTCGTGATCACGCGCGGCCCCAATGCAAAACGCCAGAATCTCGGTATCTACCGCCAGCAAGTGATCGGTCGCAACAAACTTATCATGCGCTGGCTATCCCACCGAGGTGGTGCGCTTGATTTTCGGGATCATGCGCTCGCAAATCCCGGCAAACCCTTTCCGATCGCAGTTGCGCTCGGAGCGGATCCTGCCACGACCCTCGGGGCGGTGACTCCCGTACCCGATTCGTTGTCGGAATATCAATTCGCCGGGCTGTTGCGAGGCGCTCGCACCGAAGTGACGCAGGCGATCGGAAGCGACTTGTCCGTCCCTGCAACAGCTGAAATCGTGCTCGAAGGACATTTGCTTCCCAGCTCCGACCCCCGGGCCGTTCGTCCTGAAGTCCCTCCCGGCGTCACCGCCCCGCCCGCTTCGGATTACGAACTCGCGCTTGAGGGTCCATACGGAGATCACACCGGTTATTACAACGAACAGGACTGGTTTCCGGTTTTCACGGTGGATCGGATCACCATGCGTCGAAACCCGATCTATCACTCGACCTACACAGGCAAACCGCCCGATGAGCCTGCCGTCCTTGGCGTGGCTCTGAACGAAGTTTTCGTGCCGATTCTGCGTCGTCAATTGCCCGAAATCGTAGATTTCTACTTGCCACCCGAAGGTTGCAGCTATCGTCTCGCGGTCGTGTCCATTCGCAAGCAATATCCGGGACACGCCAAGCGCATCATGTTCGGCATCTGGAGCATTCTGCGCCAATTCATGTACACCAAGTTCATTGTTGTGGTGGACGAGGACATCAATCCCCGCGACTGGAAAGACGTTGTCTGGGCGATGACAACCCGCATGGATCCCGTGCGGGACACCGTGCTGGTCGAAAACACTCCGATCGACTATCTTGATTTCGCCTCGCCCGTTTCGGGACTAGGCGGAAAAATGGGGATGGATGCAACGAACAAGTGGGCGGGAGAAACCCAACGGGAATGGGGCCGCCCCATCGAAATGGATGCCGTCACGCGCAAAAACGTTGATGACATGTGGAGCAAACTCGGACTTTAATTGCTGCCGACGTTTCTGATGCGCGCCAGCAGCCATAAAAAATAAGGGCCGCCGACAAGACTGGTGACTACCCCAACCGGCAATTCGGCGGGCAGCACGACCACTCTGGATAACCAGTCCGCCAAAACCAAAACGATCGCACCTACTAAAGCCGACAGGGGCAACAGCAATCGATGATCGGATCCTGCACGCATTCGCAGCAAATGTGGCACGATCAAACCGACAAAGGCAACGCCACCGGTCACTGCAATCAGAGGGCCAACCAGCAATGCGATGGATAGCATCATGATCCGGCGGGTGCGCACCAAATCGAATCCCAGATGGTGGGCTTCGCGCTCACCAATCAGCAAGGCATTCAAAACACGCCAGTGAAAGCAAATCACGCATGACCAGATAAACGTCCAGGGGAGCAAAAGTCCGATCAAGGTCCAGTTTGCCCGAGTCAGACTCCCTAGGGACCAAAAAGAATAACTTCTTAACTGAGCATCTGACGCGTAAGTGATCAGCACACTCACTATGCTCATCGCACAAGCATTGATCGCCACGCCGGCCAGTAATATTCCGGCTAGCCCTTCGAATCTGCGACCGAGGTAGTAGGCGATCGCCAAAGCGAGCAGCCCTCCGGCAAAACCGGCCATGCCGATCCAAAACAATCCGCTCAAGCCAATGCTCAGGGCCAGCACGGTTCCAAAGGCAGCACCGGCGGACAACCCGACAAGACCGGGCTCGGCCAGTGGATTACGGAACAAAGCCTGCATGGATGCGCCGCTTAAGGCCAAAGCTGAGCCCACAACAGCTGCAAAAAGAATTCTGGGAAGTCGTAACTGAAAAACAACCAGTCGCTGTAATTCATCGGAAGAAGACGGCTGCA
This sequence comes from Sheuella amnicola, assembly GCF_010499255.1. Lineage (GTDB taxonomy): Bacteria > Pseudomonadota > Gammaproteobacteria > Burkholderiales > Burkholderiaceae_B > Zwartia > Zwartia amnicola. Next base: position 86,091 of record NZ_JAAGRN010000004.1, on the reverse strand, counting down.
GCAGCAAAGACAGGAATTCGGGCCAGGATACTGCCACCGCCCCTGCTTTCAAAGCAAAAAGCATCACGAGCAAGAGCGCCAAAAGTGCAATGATCAGTCGAACGGATCGGAACATGGGCGTGGCTTAAACGAGACGCAACAGGTCAATCAGAAGGATTGGCTGGATTTACCATCCTGCTTCTCAAGCGCGCTCTGAATGGTCGAAAGCGCTATTCCGCCGGCCCGAACCCAGCCGGATGAACTTCCCGCCAACAGCGTGGCGAGTGTTGCAAGAATCATCGGATACTTTTCGAAAAAATTCACGCCCTTGGTCATCCAGCCGCGACGCTGCCCACCAACAAGCCCTGTCAGCAGATTCAACGGACTGGACTCCTGACTCAACTGCTCGACGCGCTCGGCAAGAGTCAATCGCTCGAGCGCGGCGCGAGCGCGCAAAACCTCTATGCGAACCGCTGCGTCGAATTCGACCTGATTTCCGTTACTCATAACCGGTCCCGATATTTCGAATCATCATCCGCATTGCCTGAGGAATCGTGACGAGCAAAACCGGAAAGCATCTTCACATCCCGCGCGAGCTCCTGTGTGGTCGCTTGAAAGGGCACCGAACCCGAATTCAGCCTGCGAATAATCAACGCGATCAATGTCGCACCCACCATCGCGTAAAACACCGCGATTAACCCGATCACAAGCAATCTGTGCGGCGTATCCCAATAGACTGCTATCAATAAAAAAGTCGCGACGAAAGCGGCCAGCAATAAGAAAACAAATGCCGTCGCGGCCAACCCAAGCAATTTGAACAGCCGCGACTTTTCGAGGTTGAACTCGACACCGAATAATTCGACCCGGGTACGCAACATCGATACGATGTCGCCCGCGGCTTGCGCGATGGTGTGACGCAGTCCCATCGCGATCAGCGCCGGGTCAACAGCACGCCCAGCAGCAGGCCAACCAGACCGGCCACACCGATGGCCTGCCAGGGATTGTCATGTACATAATGGTCCGTGGCACGTGCAACGCGCCGACCTTGCGCCAACGCCTCATCCTGAGCGTCATTCAACGCTTCCCGTGTCTGGCGCAATGACTTCATCGCCTGGGCTCGCAACTCGTCGGCACGATCTCCTGTCGCGCCGGCAGCTTCGCGCAGCAACGCCTCGGCATCATTCAGACTGCCCTTAACGCTTGAAATCAGCTTTTCCTGAACGGCTTTAACTTCGTCTGCAATGGATTCCTGATGTTTCATGATCGCTCCTAACCGGAAAAGGACAAATTCATAATAGCAGGCATCGCCGAAACAGACTAATCCATAATCGTTTCAACGGCTCACTTCACGGACTTCACTTCGATCACAGCCTTCTGCCCGCCCTGATCGATCTCTTGCTTCATCACCAAACGAACTTGCGGACAAAACCAGTCGACTACCTTGGACTGAATCGCGGGAACTGCAACCATCAACCCGCGCACATTGGCCATCGTCGCATCGGTATTGCGGGAATATCGAACCGGCCAGCAAGTCTGTTGCCCCAAGGCTGTTTGAATCGACTGTTGGGCACCCACGGTTTTTTCGCTCATGCGGACAGTAAGAGGGGTTGTTGGCTGTCCAGGGTCTCCTAGCACCAACTTGAACGATTGAGCCGGAAGACGTTGACCGGCGGATTGAATCGGTGCGCCGTATCCGAACAAACTGAACAGCCGCAAGTCCAACTGCCCTGCCTCGCCCTGCTTGCCCGAACCGGGCTTAGTGAAGCTCGATTTACCGGCGTTGACCTTCATAAGATGATCCAGGTTGTTCGATCCGTTGAGCAGCCCCATGTAAGCGTACTTGGCAAACCCGCGAACATGCGCCTGACACACCTCGGGAGTATTTTTTTTAACCTGGCTAAACGCCAGGCGAGCGTTCAGCGACAGTATCCCCGAGCCGCCGATTTCGATTTCCCCGCCATCGTGAAAAAATCTGGCATTGCAGACTTCGGCGTGAGCGACGCCCGTAGTCAAGGCCATCATCAACATCAAGGCCAACCGCTGCAGATTTTTCATTTGCGCCTCACTTTGTCGTCAACCAAGTGATCAATGCATTCTCGAACGCACGGGCATCATGCGCACGCTCATGATTGACCATACTTACAACGATATACCTTTTTCCGCTCGCCCCCCAAACATAACCCGCAATCGATCTGACGTCGCGCAATGCACCGGTCTTGACATGCGCCTGCGACTGCGTCGAAGGATCGCGCAGGCGGTTGCGGGCAGTTCCGTCCATCCCCAGAATCGCCAGCGACGAGACATACTCGGGCATAACGGGCGACATCCAGGCGGTATGCAACATTTTTGCCATGCTGTCTGCTGAAACAACACCTTCGCGCGAAAGGCCGGACCCGTTATCCAGAACCAGCCCCTTCATATCCAGTCCTTGTCGAGCCAGAACGCCGGTGGCAACCTCGACGCTGCTCTGAACCGTTGCCGGACGCCGTCCCGCTTCAGCGCCAAGGGTCAACAATAAAACTCGCGTCATCACATTATTGCTTCGTTTATTGATCAACCGTATCACTTCAGATAGGGGTGGCGACTGATGTGACGCTACAGGAATAGCACCGGCGGGCACCAATCCGGATCGAACTTGCCCGGTCATTTTTCCGCCAACTTCCTCCCACATAGATTTCAACAACCGCGCAGCGTATTCTTGCTGAGAAAACCCGAGACGAAAAATATCAAATTCACCACAAGAGCCGGCCGCTTTTCCGCTCACGCGGAAACGGATGATTCCATCGACAAAAGTCGAGTCTGTCGAAATCGCGGGCGATCCGGGGCATTTAGAGTCGGTCCATTCAACATTTCCATCTATTTCGATGCCGGGAATCGCGGGATCGACGAATGCCTTCCACAGGCGTCGGGCGGGATCCGGCATGAATACCAGTCGAATTGCTCCAAAACCAACCATGAATGCATCCGGACTTGCGTTGTAAGGACGGTCTCCTGCGCCATCGAAGCGTGCAGGGTCGATGGCGACATCGCCAAAAATCGAACGGTCGATCACCACATCGGAAATCTCACGGATTCCGCGTAAACGCATATCGCGCATCAGGCGCCACAGGTCCTGCACCATGAGAACCGGGTCACCGCCGGCGCGCAAATAAAGGGGTCCGGACAACACGCCCTGATCATTGATCCGGGCGTCCGACCCGATCATGAAATCCGTATTCCAGACATAATTGGGCCCCAACCGCGAAATCGCGGCATAGGTCGTCACCAACTTCATGACCGATGCGGGATTGCGTGGAATTTCGGGACTCACTTGAAAAAGCCGCGGTCCGCCAACTTCCTGAACGACAACGGAAAGCGATGACTCCGGCAGCTTGGTCTTTGCCCATGCACTGGCCAATTCAGCAGGCAAGCCCGACTGTGCCTGAGCAGCCAACGGCATAATGCACATCAGCGTGATCAGGCCATGACGGGCCCAATCGGCCAATTTTCTGCTTTGTTTCGCGATCATTCAAACACCCATTTACCTGTCCAAGCTAACAGCATACAAAAAAAGTCTGTTGGCAGGCTTAAAATGACGGGTTGCCGATTTTATTTTTTACCCGTGTCTTCATCCCTTACCGTTGCCGATTTCGATTACAACCTGCCCTCCGAGCTTATTGCGCAGGCGCCTGCGGCTGCCCGTACCGATAGCCGATTACTTCATTTGGACTCGGAAGGCCGACTGAACGATCTGGATTTCACTGCAATCACCAGCCTTGTTCGGCCTGGAGATTTGCTTGTCTTCAATGACACACGCGTCATCAAGGCGCGGCTGTTCGGACGCAAAGCAAGCGGAGGCCAGGTCGAGGTTCTGATCGAGCGCATCACATCGGAACACGAAGCCCTTGCGCACATTCGCGCGAGCAAATCGCCCGGACCGGGTACAAGCTTGCGATTAAGCGATGCGATCGATGTCACCGTAATGGGGCGGGATAATGATCTCTTTATACTGAAGTTCGATGGTCCGATCCTGGACCTTCTTGATCGATATGGTTCGATCCCTTTGCCCCCTTACATATCGCATCAACCCGATGCCCTAGATGACTTGCGCTATCAGACTGTTTACGCACGAGAGCCCGGGGCGGTTGCCGCCCCGACTGCAGGCCTGCATTTCGACGAAAATATTCTGGAAAAATTCGCGCGCATGGGTGTTGCCCGGGCGTTTGTCACTCTGCATGTGGGAGCAGGCACTTTCCAACCGGTTCGCGTCGATAAACTATCCGATCACGTCATGCATGCCGAGCGCTATACCGTCCCCGCCGCGACGGCGCAAGCGATTGCCCGCACGCGTGCAGAAGGAGGACGCATCATTGCCGTGGGGACCACAAGCGTGCGTGCACTTGAATCCGCCGCCAAGGCCCAACGCGAGGATGCCCTTGCGCACCCCGATCGCAACATCCCGGATCCACGCAACCAGCTGTTGGCGAACTCCGGCGACACACGTCTGTTCATTACTCCCGGGTTTGCCTATCAGGTTGTCGATGCCATGGTGACCAATTTTCATCTACCCCAATCGACTTTACTCATGCTGGTATCCGCCTTTATCGGCATGGAGCAAATGAAAGCGGCCTACAGCCATGCAATTAAGCAACGCTATCGCTTTTTCAGTTACGGCGATGCCATGTTTCTCGAACGGAATCCTTTACTGTGACCACCTCTCAACCAGTTATTGACAAGTCGCTCACAGGGGCGCCGCAATCGGGCCTCGAATTCGAACTCCTCGCAACCGACGGGCAGGCTCGTCGCGGCCGCATGACACTGAACCACGGGGTCGTCGAAACACCCATCTTTATGCCTGTTGGCACCTATGGCAGCGTCAAAGCCATGATGCCTCATGAACTCACCGAAGTCGGCGCGCAAATTATTTTGGGCAACACTTTCCACCTCTGGCTACGCCCAGGAACCGAAGTCATCGCAAAACATGGCGGACTGCACGGTTTCATGCAATGGCACAAACCCTTGCTGACCGACTCGGGCGGCTTTCAGGTCTTTAGTCTGCAGGGAATGCGCAAAATCACCGAGGAAGGCGTCAAGTTCGCTTCACCCATAGATGGTGCGCGGCTGTTTTTAACCCCAGAGGAATCCATGCGGATTCAAACTGAGCTCAATTCGGACATCGCGATGGTGTTCGACGAGTGCACCCCATACATGATCAACGACCGTCCGGCGACCGAACAGGAAGCCGCACGTTCCATGCGCATGTCCCTGAGATGGGCGCGACGATCCCGCGAATCCTTCGATGCGCTGGGCAACCCCAATGCGCTGTTCGGTATTGTTCAGGGCGGCATGTTCGAGTCGTTGCGCGACGAATCGCTTGCAGGATTAAAGGAAATCGGATTTCACGGCTATGCGATCGGAGGGTTGTCCGTAGGCGAACCGAAAGAGGACATGTTGCGAATCCTGTCGCATGTAGCTCCCAGACTGCCCAAAGAAGCCCCGCGCTACCTGATGGGTGTTGGCACGCCCGAGGACCTTGTGCAGGGCGTCGCAAGCGGCATCGATATGTTCGACTGCGTCATGCCGACACGCAACGCGCGCAATGGATGGCTATTTACCCGGTTTGGCGACGTCAAGATCCGCAATGCCAAATATCGCGATGACACCCGCCCCCTGGACTCGAGCTGTCACTGCCATACCTGCAAGAACTTTTCCCTGTCCTATCTGCATCATCTGCAAAGGGCAAACGAAATCACTGGCGCCAGACTCAACACCATTCACAACCTGCATTTCTATCTGACCATCATGGCCGAAATGCGCGAAGCGATCGCTTCCGGCACTTTTGACGCCTGGCGTGCGAACTTTACAAGAGATCGCGCCTCCAAGTCGGTACAATAGTCCGTTTAACTAATTTTCTAAAGGAGACCTTAATGTCTGCTCAAGCAATGACCGGCGTTGTGCTGGCCCAAGCCGCCGATCTCGGCGGTCTGTCGAATCTGGCCCTGCCGGTTCTGATGTTTGTCGTGGTGTACTTCCTGATGATTCGTCCCCAGATGAAGCGCCAGAAAGAACACAAAGCCCTGCTCGCAGGCTTAGCCAAAGGCGATGAGGTCATCAGCGCCGGCGGTTTGCTCGGCAAAATCAGCAAAGTGGCCGACAACTACGTTACCGTCGAAGTTGCGGAACTGGCCGACAAGCCGGTCGAAATCATGATGCAGAAATCGTCCGTTTCGGCTGTCCTGCCAAAAGGCACGATCAAAGCGCTTTAAGCCGTCCCGGCATCGCCCCGCCACATTGTGACGGGGCCTTTTAATTTCTTACCTACTGCGTCGGCAATGAACCGCTACCCCATTTGGAAATACCTGACGGTGCTGGTTGCTGTTGTGATCGGCCTGCTCTATACGCTACCGAACCTGTATGGCGAATCGCCTGCTGTTCAAGTATCAAGCGCCAAAGCAACACTGAAAATAGATGCCGCCACGCTTGATCGCGTGCAAGGCATCCTGCGCCAGGCCAACATCCCCCATTCCGGGGCCTCTTTCGAGCAAAACGGACCAATCGGTACCGTTCGGGTGCGCTTTAACAGCACGGATGTCCAAATCCAGGCTCGCGACCTGATCGAGAAGGCACTCAATCCTAATCCGGCTGAATCCGCCTATACCGTCGCCCTGAACCTGTTGCCCGCCTCTCCCGACTGGCTGACTGCAATCGGCGCGCACCCGATGTATCTGGGCCTGGACTTGCGCGGTGGCGTTCACTTCCTGCTACAAGTCGACATGCAAGGTGCGCTCACCGCTCGCTACGATTCTCTGGTCACCGACATCAGGTCCGTTTTAAGGGATCAAAAAATAGAGAACATCGGAATCGAACGCAACGGCATGACTGTCGTTTCATCGTTTAATTCCGAATCATTGCGGGATCGCGCCCTGTCCGCAATCCGCACACGCAATGCCGACCTGCAACTGGTTGAACGCGCCGACGGCGCCAAGCTTCAGATCGTAGCCTCGTTAAGCCCGGCTGCGATCACTGCAGTGCAAACCAATGCGTTAAAGCAAAACATCACCACGCTGCATAACAGGATCAACGAGCTTGGCGTAGCCGAACCCGTGATTCAACAGCAAGGCTCGGACCGGATCGTTGTCCAATTGCCCGGCGTGCAAGACGTCGCCAAAGCGAAAGACATTCTCGGGCGTACAGCGACACTTGAAATTCGCATGGTGGATGATTCGCCCGCGGCCACAACCGCACTTGCGGCAGGTACCGTTCCTTTCGGGCTTGAGCGCTATCAAGATCGCGACGGCAGACCGATTCTGGTTCGCCGACAAGTTGTCCTGACCGGAGAGAACCTTCAGGACGCGCAAGCCGGACGGGATTCACAAACTCAGCAACCCGCAGTGCATCTGACGCTGGATGCCAAAGGGGCACGTATTTTCCGCGATGTCACGCGCGACAACATCAACAAGCGCATGGCTATCCTTCTGTTCGAAAAGGGCCGGGGCGAAGTCGTCACTGCACCGGTGATCCGAGGTGAAATTCCCGGGGGCAACGTGCAAATCTCCGGAAGCATGACCGCCGAAGAGGCTGCGGATACTGCATTGCTGTTGCGTGCAGGATCGCTAGCCGCGCCGATGGAGATCATCGAAGAACGAACCATCGGACCAAGCCTTGGTGCAGACAACATCGCAAAGGGTTTCAATTCGACCCTATATGGCTTTATCGCCATCGCGATTTTCATGTTGATCTATTACCATTTGTTCGGAGTATTCTCGACTCTCGGACTGGCACTCAACGTCCTTTTGTTGCTGGCTGTTTTGTCCATGTTGCAAGCGACGCTTACGCTACCTGGCATTGCCGCTATCGCGCTGACGCTGGGCATGGCGATTGATGCGAACGTTCTGATCAACGAACGGATTCGAGAAGAACTTCGCAATGGCGAATCGCCGCAACAAGCAATCGCTTTGGGATTTGAGCGTGCATGGGGCACGATTCTCGACTCGAACCTGACGACGCTGATCGTCGGCGTGGCCTTGCTCGCCTTCGGATCGGGTGCGATCAGGGGGTTTGCCGTCGTTCATTGTCTGGGAATTTTGACGTCGATGTTCTCGGCGGTTGTTGGAGTACGCGCCCTCGCCAATCTCTGGTACGGACGCAAGAAAAAACTCCAATCGATTTCAATTGGCACGGTCTGGAAACCCAAAGGCTAATCATGGAACTTTTCCGTATCGGGCGCACGATCCCGTTCATGCGCCACGCGCTGATTCTGAACATCATCAGTTTTCTGACGTTCGTTGCAGCCGTTTTCTTTATTGTCACCCGCGGCTTTCATCTGTCGATCGAATTCACCGGCGGCACGGTGATGGAAGTCAACTACAGCCAGACGGCACCGCTTGAGCAAGTACGCTCGGTGGTATCCGGACTCGGCTACAAAGACTTTCAGGTGCAAAACTTCGGAACATCACGCGATGTCATGATCCGCTTGCCTTTGGCAGAAGGTCAGTCATCGGCGAAACAAAGTGACACGGTCATGTCCGCGCTTAAAGCCGCAGATGCCACCGTCGAACTGCGTCGCGTCGAATTCGTTGGCCCCCAGGTCGGTAAAGAGCTCGTCGAAAACGGTCTGCTCGCATTGCTTTTTGTCGTGATCGGCATCGTTGTTTATCTGGCGATCCGATTCGAATGGAAATTTGCGGTGGCGGGCGTGCTAGCTAACTTGCATGACGTGGTCATCATTCTTGGCTTCTTCGCGTTTTTTGGCTGGGAATTTTCCTTGTCGGTTCTGGCCGGCGTGCTGGCCGTGCTCGGCTACTCCGTCAACGAGTCGGTCGTGATCATGGACCGGATCCGCGAAAACTTCCGAAAAGAGCGCGATGTCAGCGTCCAGGAAGTGATCAACGGCGCAATCACCCAGACAATATCGCGTACGATTATCACGCACGGATCGACACAGATGATGGTGATGGCAATGCTGATTTTCGGTGGCCCGACTTTGCATTATTTTGCGCTCGCACTGACAATCGGCATCTGGTTTGGCATTTACTCATCGGTATTCGTGGCTGCCGCGATTGCGATGTGGCTAGGCGTTAAGCGTGAAGACCTGATCAAACCGATTAAAAAACCGGAAGAACTTGAAGAGGTGTACGAGGAATAATTTTCTAATCCTCAAACGCATGCAGGCCGCGACTATGTCGCGGCTTTTTTTTACTGTCTGCAGTTTGTTAAAATGAGGGCTTCTATCTTTTATAGCCCTCGGGATGAACACCCGCATCGGCGCCATCATGCAAAAAAACACCTCTGTCGTTTCCGACAACACGCCCGCTCAACCCAAAAAAGTATTCATACGCACATTTGGCTGCCAGATGAATGAATACGACTCCGACAAGATGCTGGATATGCTTGGACAGGAAAGCGGAGCCATTGTCACCCAGACACCTGAAGAAGCCGACGTCATTCTGTTCAACACTTGCTCGGTACGTGAAAAGGCTCAGGAAAAAGTTTTTTCCGATCTCGGCAGAATCAAGCATCTCAAAAAATTGAATCCCGACCTGGTGATCGGCGTGGGTGGTTGCGTCGCCAGTCAGGAAGGCTCGGCTATCGTGGATCGTGCGCCTTACGTCGATGTGGTGTTTGGTCCCCAGACTCTCCACCGCCTGCCCGAACTGATTGCCCGTCGCAAAGCGGAGGGTCGCTCTCAAGTTGATATCAGTTTTCCGGAAATCGAGAAATTCGACGCCATGCCACCACCTCGAATCGAGGGCCCGACCGCCTTCGTTTCGATCATGGAGGGTTGCAGCAAATACTGCAGTTTCTGCGTGGTCCCCTACACGCGTGGCGAAGAAATCTCTAGACCGTTCGAAGATGTCCTGACTGAAGTGGCTGATCTTGCCGATCAGGGAGTCAAAGAGGTCACGCTGCTCGGACAAAACGTTAACGCCTATCGCGGCAAGATGTCGGATTCGTCCGATATCGCCGACTTTGCTACCTTGCTTGAATACGTTCACGAAATTCCCGGGATTGAACGTATCCGCTACACCACCTCGCACCCTAAGGAAATGACCGCGCGTGTGATCGATGCATATGCCCGTCTTCCCAAACTGGTTTCGTTTCTGCACCTGCCCGTCCAGGCAGGCAGCGATCGCGTACTTGCCAACATGAAACGCGGATACACCGCCCTCGAGTTCAAGTCGGTCGTTCGCAAATTGCGCGCCGCACGCCCCGGATTGACGCTGTCGTCCGACTTCATCGTCGGTTTTCCAGGCGAAACTGAAGAGGACTTCGAAAAAACAATGAAATTAATCGACGACATCGGTTTCGATACGTCTTATTCATTCGTTTATTCGCGCCGACCCGGCACCCCCGCCGCAGACCTGACGGATGACACACCACAAACTGTCAAGCTCGAACGCCTGCAGCGTCTTCAGGCGCGAATCAACGAGCAAGCCTACGCAATCGCAAAAAGCATGGTCGGAACCACGCAACGAATTCTGGTCGAGGGTGTCTCCACCCGTAACTCCGAAGAACTTTGCGGCCGGACGGAAAATAATCGGATCGTCAACTTTGCGGGTCATCCACGACTGATCGGGCAAATGATCGATGTAGTGATCACGGATGCCATGACAAACACGTTTCGAGCCAGGGTCGCCTTGCCTGACACCCTCACCTCGAAGGACCAGGTGTCAGCATGAGTCGTTCGCCCGCAAAAACATCCATTCGTTCGAGACCGGCTCCACTGAAAATCAATCTGGACGGCAACAATCAGCAGCTCGCCAATCTTTGTGGACCGCTGGATGCAAATCTCAGACAAATCGCAGATGGTCTCGATATCGAAATTTCACGTCGAGGCAACCGATTCAGCCTCACCGGAACCAACGCTGAGGCTGCGAGCAAAATGCTGTTCGCTTTTCACGAACTGGCGGGCCAACGCCCATTGTCGGTCGATGATATTCAGCTAGGGCTTGTTGAAGTTGGCGTTGGTCGCAGCCATGCGCCGGCGCCTCAAAACTTCGATCCGACTGCGTTTCCGCCAATTGACGATGAAAGCGGTCAAATCGCTCTGCGCACACGTCGAAGCGACCTGCGCCCGCGCACACCTCGACAGCGCGACTATCTGAACAATATCCTGAAACATGACATCACCTTCGGTGTCGGTCCGGCGGGCACCGGTAAAACATGGCTGGCCGTTGCCTGCGCGATCGATGCCATGGAGCGCGATACCGTACAACGTCTCATTCTGACACGCCCGGCTGTCGAAGCTGGTGAGCGGCTTGGATTTCTACCAGGCGATCTGGCTCAGAAAGTCGACCCTTATCTTCGCCCGCTTTATGATGCACTCTACGATCTGATGGGTTTCGAGCGTGTGCAACGCCTATTCGAAAAACAAACGATCGAAATAGCGCCTCTGGCCTATATGCGCGGACGTACCCTTAATCACGCATTTGTGATTCTGGACGAAGCGCAAAACACGACGCCGGAGCAGATGAAAATGTTCTTGACCCGAATTGGTTTCGGCAGCAAAGCCGTTATTACTGGCGACCCGTCCCAAGTTGATTTACCTAAAGGTCAAAAGAGCGGATTAGCGCATGCGGTCAATATTCTTAACGATGTCAAAGGCATCGCGGTGACCAGATTCACCAGCAAAGATGTAGTTCGTCACCCTCTTGTGGCGCGCATTGTGGACGCTTATGAGCAAGCAGACAAAGACCAAGCCTGATTTATCTCTTTCGGTCCAGTATGGTGTCTCTGACACACGCTTGCCTCGCTGGCGTATTCGTCGCTGGGTGGATGCGGCCATCAAGGCTGCCCATGAAGACGGCTTGATTACGTTCGATCGCGTCAGCCTCGGCGTGCGCCTGGTTGGCCAGGGCGAAGGCCGAAAAATGAACTCGGACTATCGCCAAAAAGATTATGCGACCAATGTGTTGACTTTCGAATACGGCGTAGATCCTGAAGGCTGCGCGACCGGTGATATCGTTTTATGTCTGCCCGTACTTGTTCGCGAAGCGCGCGAACAAGGCAAAACCGTACTCGACCATGCAGCCCATTTAACCATTCATGGCACATTGCACGCGCTTGGTTACGATCACATCAAGGCAAATCAGGCCAAACAAATGGAAGCGATCGAGAAAAATGTGCTTGCCAAAATGAAAATAAGCGACCCCTACGCTTGAAGAAGTGGGTTATCCTAGTATTCATCGAAACTCTGTCCCCGGACAATGTCTGATCCTTACCCTGCTGCCGACTCGACAACCCCGTCGGTCAATCCCAACCGCCCTCGCCATTCCCTTCTTGATCGACTGGTCTCGCTGGTAAGACGAGAGCCCGAAGATCGCGAAGACATCATGGTCGTTCTTGATGCGGCCCGCGAACGCGAATTAATCGACGCTGATGCCTATTCCATGCTCAAAGGCGCGCTTGCCATGTCCGAGCAGACTGCCATGGATGTCATGGTTCCACGCGCGCGAATGGACATGCTGGACGCCAGCGAATCTATCGAAACCCTCTTGCCCCAGATTATCGAAACTGCGCATTCACGCTTTCCGGTCTTTGAAGGTTCGAAGGAAAACATTATCGGTATCGTGATGACCAAGGATCTCCTCGGTCACATGATTAATCCCGATCTGACCTTGCGTGAACTTGTCCGACCGGCCGTATTCATTCCTGAAACAAAGCGACTGAATATTTTGTTGCAGGAGTTTCGCCGTAATCGCAATCATATTGCAGTCGTCATTGACGAGCATGGCGGCATCACCGGAATGGTGACCCTGGAAGATGTTCTTGAGCAAATTGTTGGAGAGATCGAGGACGAATACGATATCGAAGGCGAAAAAACGATTTTTGCCGATGGCAATCATGCGTGGCGCGTCATGGCGACAACCGAAATCGAAGTCTTCAACGAAACGATCAAAACCAGCTTGCCCGAAGGCGAGTATGACACAGTGGGTGGCTGGCTCGCCCATGAACTGGGGCGTATCCCGAAACGTGGCGACACGGTCAAATTCGAAGATTTGCAGGTCGAGGTTTTAAGGGCTGATGCCCGTCGGGCACTTTGGTTGCGTGTTCGACGTCGCCACCTTGCAAATGCATTCAACACGAAAACCCAGGGACGTTAAGCCCGAACGTTTTTCCACACGGACACATTTCTGTGAGTGATGACAGTATTCATTCTGTGCGCATGCGTGCCGCACTGATCGATTTGCGCCAGCCGGTCATGCTTTTTTTTGGTGGGCTGATTCAAGCATTATGCTTTGCCCCGGATCCGCTTCCGGCATGGATCATCAGTCCATTGCAAATCGTTTTGATGGCCTGGCTCGTGCGAAGCATCTGGCTATCCGGCACTGCGCATGCAGCAGCTCTATGCGCATTTTTCTTTGCGCTGGGACAATTTTCGATGGGGCTGTACTGGCTGACGATCAGCATGCACACCTATGGCCATATGCCATTGCCTTTGGCCATCACCGCGCTCTTGGCGATGAGCGCTTATCTGGCGGTGTTTGCGGCCATGGCGGGATGGCTCACCCGAAAAATCGGATTCGCAGCCTGGTCCGACGGTCACGCATCTTCGACCGGACCTTTACTCGCGGCTTTAATCTGGGCGGCGATCTGGACATTATCCGAATGGCTGCGAGGCACCCTATTCACAGGCTTTCCCTGGCTGAACACCGGTTACGCACATGTTGATAGCATCACCTCAGGCTGGGCATCCGTAATCGGACTACATGGCGTGACGTTCGTTTCGGCGTTTACGGCAGCAACCCTTGCCGGCCTGGTCGGTGCAACACACTTCTCGCCACATCATCAACCTCAGCGTGCGCTCGCTGCCCTGATCGCAATCATCCTGATCAGTATCGGATGGACGTTATCGCATATTCAGTGGACCCAGCCATATGGCCCTCCCCTTGTTGCGCGTTTGATTCAAGGCAATGTCGATCAAGGCCTGAAGTTTTCTTCAGAACAAGTGGCAAGCAATATCGAAACACACTTAAAGCTTGCCGCAACACCAGTCCCGCCTGGCGCACCTGAACCGGAAGTCATTTTGCTTCCCGAAACAGCGCTCGCACTATTTCAACATCAAATTTCTCCGACCGTGTGGCAGGCGTGGAGACAACTCGCCGCACGCAACCACAGCACGGTTCTGATGGGTACGGCAATTTTCGACCCTGCCACCCGAAGTTATACAAACAGCGTCATCGGCCTGAATGCCGACACCTCGGTCGAATCTTTATTGAAAGCGCACACACCCCACCGTTATGACAAACAGCATCTTGTTCCTTTTGGCGAATTCATCCCCTGGGGGTTCCGCTGGTTCGTCGATTTAATGGCCATACCTTTAGGCGACTTTACCCAAGGCCGAATCGATCAGCCTCTTTTCGACATCGCAGGGCAACGCATCGCAGCTAATATTTGCTATGAAGATATTTTCGGAGAAGATTTACTGCCTGCGTTGCGCGGTGAACATGGCGCAAGCGTGCTTGCCAACTTCAGTAATCTTGGTTGGTTTGGAAACTCGTTTGCGCTTCGCCAACACTGGCAAATGGCGCGCATGAGATCGATGGAAACGGCTCGCCCGACGCTGCGCTCGACCAACACCGGAACCACCGGAGCGATCGACGAAAAGGGACGCGCACTTGCGGTGCTTCCTTCATACCGTCCCGGCGTACTAGATGTATCGATTCAAGGACAACAAGGCCTGACTATTTTCACGCGCACAGGAAATGCACCCATACTTTTGCTTTGTCTCGGCATTCTGGTGATTGCGCTGTACCTGCACTGTATACGTCATCATAAGAACGATTGCTGACCTACTCCCCTGCAGGCGGATTGCCCCGGATTTGCGGCTTAGGCAATTCCGACTTGCGCGCCTTTAAAAAAACGTGCATAATTCTGCTTCTTCGCTAGACACACTTCTGGCTGTAACCGGGGTGCCAAAAACGAAATTTGTTTTTTGGGGGTATAGCTCAGCTGGGAGAGCGCTTGCATGGCATGCAAGAGGTCAGCGGTTCGATCCCGCTTACCTCCACCAGTCGAAGTGAAGTTGCAGTCGTCCTGTCCCCTTCGTCTAGAGGCCTAGGACATCACCCTTTCACGGTGAGTACAGGGGTTCGAATCCCCTAGGGGACGCCAGGTTTTGAAGCATTGCCACATGGCAGTGTTTAGCAGTAAAGAGTTTTACCGCTGCGGAGCGGTAGTTCAGTTGGTTAGAATACCGGCCTGTCACGCCGGGGGTCGCGGGTTCGAGTCCCGTCCGCTCCGCCACAAAATGCGAAATAACAAATACGCGTTAAACTCAAACGACTCTTCAATTTCTCTGTAGTCCGCCTTATCTCTTTCTCCCCTGGTACTTCTAATACAACTTCATAAAACTGGGTAAGTAATCATTCGTGGCTAGACGTATTTACAAGAATATTGTCTTTTTTTGTGTGTTAGCCCTGTTAACGCAATTTAGCCCGCCTACTTATGCGCAATCCAGCCTAACGCTTTACGGCACGCTTGATGCCGGCTTTGCAATCAGCAAACATTCCTCCACACCAAGCGATCGATACGGACCGGAAACAAGCATTGGGTTAATCAGCGGTGGGCAATCGGGGGATCGATTTGGGCTCAAAGGATCCGAGCAACTCGGTTCAGGCCAAGCTATCAAATTCCAGCTTGAGGACGGCTTTAATCTTGGAAATGCCACGTATGGACAAGGCAGACGCCTTTTTGGCCGCCAGTCCTGGATCGGTTACGAAAATCAATCTGCCGGACTAATACAATTTGGCCGGCAAAATAATATTGCCTCTGACTACATGGGCCAACTTTCCCCATTTACCGGCCAATACGGAAACGCTTCACTTGGGATGTCGTTTGGCACAGCCAGTGCTGAACGCTTAAGCAATTTAATCAAGATTCAAACTACTGAATTAAGTGGTTTTAAATTGGGTATTGGTTACTCTTTTTCCACGGGAATGACCTCCGGCTACGCCAAGAGCGGTGATGTCGTCAGCCTGGATCGCAGCACTTCCGGATACAACTACTCGACAGTAAACAATCTGCGCTCATTCACTTCAGGAATCAAATATTCCGATGGGCCCGTCTATTTGGTTTTGACCTACGATTCTTTTTATCCCAACGCAGCCACCGCCAACAACGATTTCAAAAACGCGAATGCGTGGATACTTGGCGGTGCATATGATTTTGAAATATTCAAATTATCCGGCGCGTACGGTCAGACCAAAAATGGAGCCGTCAATACGCTTCAAAACGTTCTTGGCGTGGTCAGAAACGATACTTTTGACAACACCAACAGCAGCATCATCTTCGATAGTTCATTATCGATAGCATCCTACATGATCGGGATTGCCTCTCCCGTATCATCATATGGACAGGTTTTTGCAGCGTGGCAGATGGCTCAACCATCCGGCGGCATGCAGTCCGGCTCCTTCAGCCCGATAGCAACCCAACGCGTTGTCAGCGCCGGATACACATATCCGTTATCCAAAAGAACCAGCTTTTACAGTTATGCGGGTTATGGCATGAACTCAGCCATGATTGACGGCTTGTTCAGCGCAGTCTTTGCAGTTGGCATGACGCACAAATTCTGATCGTTGTCTCTACATGCGACGCGATTACGTCGCATGCTTATGCCGTCTCTTTTCAAGATATGTGCCGATAATGCCTTTAGGCATAAAGAACATGCAAGCGATGAGAATGCCGCCATATACGGCGCCTGCCAGTGCCTCACTGATATCCGAAGCATAGGTCGGCACAAACTGCAGAAACAGTCCCGCGATCAAAGCTCCCCAAATCGTTCCCAAGCCACCGACTACGATGGCGGCAAGAAAGCTAACGGACAACATCAGGGAATAAGAATCCGGCCCGACAAAACCGATCGAATAATTGAACAATGCTCCACCCACGCCACCCAACATCGATCCAAGGCCGAAAATCAGGACTTTGTAACCATTGACGTTGACCCCCATGGAAGAAGCCGCCAACGGTGCCAGCCTGATCGCAGTCAAGGCTCTGCCCGTGCTGCCGGAGACAAAATTGCGGGCGAGATAAAAACATGCCACCGTAAACATCAACACCAGATAATAAATCCATGCATCACGCGTGATACCCAGCCATTCGGGCGGCTTTGGACGATCAAGAACCAGTCCGGGCATGCCGCCTGTCACCTCCTTGAAATGCTTGATCACTGGCGCAACCGAAACCGCTAGCACAAGGGTGATCAAAGCCAGATAAAGGCCGCGCAAGCGTTGCGCAGGAAAGCCGGCAAGATAACCGACGACAAACGTCACGATTGCGGCCAAAAAAACCGATGTAATGTAATGAACATTGAAATACACCATGCTCATTGCCGCGGTGTAGGCGCCAAGGGCAAAAAACGCATTGTGTCCCAGTGAAATCTGCCCGGCGTATCCTGTAATCAAGTTCAACCCGATCGCAGCGACCGCGTATGCCATCACTCCGCTTAGTTGGAACGACAAATATCCGGGCACGACAAGAGGCAAGACGATCAGAAAAGCGGCAATGACTGCTCCGATTGCCACTTTCTTGGTGAACGACATTTTGTTCGAGTCTGCATGTGTAGTTGTAGGATTCGTCACAATCAGACCCTCGCCGCAACAGTTTTGCCAAACAAGCCTTCAGGCTTGACGATCAATACAGCAACAATCAGCACCAGCGGCACGACAATCTGCAAGTCTGCGCCCAGTCCGGGCAGAAACGCGATGGTGAGCGCCTGGGATATGCCGACAATCATCCCGCCCACGACTACTCCGACATAGCTACTCATTCCACCCACGACTGCCGATGCAAAGCCATAAATGATCACATCGGCCATCAAATTCGGGTCAAGTGAAAGACGCGAGGAAACCAGCGAACCCGAGATCGCGCCAAGACCTGCGGCCATGCCCCAACCCAGAATCATCATTCTGGTGTAGGGAATGCCTACCAATTGGGCCGACTGGGCATTGGAAGCGGCCGCGCGCAAGGCATTGCCCAAGCGGGTCTTTTGAAAAAGTAGATACAGGCCAAACGAAATAGCAACCAGAACCAGTAAAAAGCTGACTAACTCCGCGGAAATACGCACATTGCCAACGAGCCATGTCGTATCCGGAAAAGGACTTGGGGAAGTCTTTTGCATGTATCCCCAAATCGCACCGGTTGCGCTATTGAAGGCGAGAAACAAGCCAAGCGTCACGATGATGATCGTCATTTCGTCCTTGTATTGAACCGGACGCACCAAAACGGCATACACCACAGCGCCGATTAGGGCCGAAATCAGAATAACGATCATGATCGATGGCACGATCGGCACGCCCCACTGCACCAACTGCCAAGACATATATGCGGACAATGTCGCCATTTCACCTTGGGCGAAATTGGCGATATTGGTCGTTCTGTATATCAGCACCAAAGCCAATCCCAATGATGCGTAAACGGCGCCAATGGTCACTCCGTTCAGTACTTGCTGCATTAGATATTGCAATTTCAATCTCCCAGATAGGCAGCGCGTACACCATCATTCGATGCGATTTCGGCCGCGGGACCATGCAATGTGATTTTTCCGGACTCGAGCACGTAGGCGTAATTCGCGATTTCAAGCGCCAAATTCGCGTTTTGCTCGACAATCAGCATCGTCGTGCCCAGCTCGCGATTGATTCTGCCCAGGGTGTCAAACAGTCCATTGATAATCACGGGTGCCAAGCCAAGGGATGGCTCATCAAGCAACAATACGCGGGGACGCAACATTAACGCGCGACCAACCGCAAGCATTTGCTGTTCGCCGCCACTCAGACTGCCGGCTTTCTGATGCCTGCGCTCCAATAAACGAGGAAACAACTCGTACATTTGCTCAAGATCATCGGCAATCTCTTTTTTATTAGTGCGGCGAAACGCACCAACCTTGAGATTCTCCTCGACCGTCAAATCGGTGAACGTGCCGCGCCCTTCGGCTGCGTGCGCCACTCCGGATCGCGCGATCACATCCGAGCGAATGCCATTGGTTTCCTTGCCATCGAGCAACACGCTACCCTGACTTTTAATCAAGCCCGAGATGGCTCTAAGCGTTGTGGTCTTACCTGCGCCATTGGCACCCAACAGCACGGCAACATTGCCTTCGTCAACAGATAAGGAAATCCCGTGCAAGACCTTAATTCTTCCGTACCCGGCTTCCAGATTCTTAACTTCGAGAACTTTCATCTTGGTTTCCCCAAGTAGGCTTCGATCACACGGGGATTGGACTTAATATCTGCGGGCAAACCTTCGGCGATCTTATGACCGAAATCAAGAACCACAATATTGTTTGAAACCTTCATCACCATGCCCATATGGTGCTCAACCAACAGCAGGGTCAAGTTGAAGTCTTCACGAATCTGCACAAGCGTATCGGACAGCTCGTCCACTTCGGAATGGGACAAGCCGCCGGCAGGCTCGTCGAGCATCAATAATTTTGGTTTCGAAGCGAGCGCACGAGCCAGTTCCACCTTTTTAAGCGTGGGGTAAGGCAAATCGTCCACACGAGTATCCTTGAAGCGATCCAGATCGAGCCGCTTCAATAAATCAAAAGCAAAATCACCCAGCTCTTTTTCTTCAACCCTCTTCGATAAAGGCTTGAAAGCAGCCTTCCATAAAGATGTCCTGCCGTAATGATGTCCACCCAGCATGACGTTTTGATGCACAGTCAGGGAAGGTAGCAAAGCCAGATTCTGAAATGTTCTGGCGATGCCAATCGAAACAACATCCTGAGCCTTAACTCGCGTAATGTCCTGCCCCTCGAACGCGACCCGACCCGAAGACGGAGAATACAAACGGCTGATGCAATTAAAACAACTTGTTTTTCCTGCGCCATTGGGCCCGATCAAACCGCAAATCGTTCCTTCTTCCACCCTAAAAGATAAGTTGTTCAACGCAACGATGCCGCCGAAGCGCAGAGACATATCCGATACCTCAAGCTTGGGAACTTTCGCGCTTGATACCGGTTTGACAGTTTCGGGAGGCATACGCTACCTCAAAGGCCGGCACGTTTATAAATCTGGCGGACAATCTCTGTCATATCGGAAGTCGGACCCGAGCTTTCCATTGTTTTGGTCCACATTTCCGATGCCTGACGATTCAATACCGTGTCCACGCCTGTCGATTTAATCAATGACATGGCGATTCCGATATCTTTATTCATCAAGCCAATTGCAAAACCGAAATCCCAAGTCTTGGGTAACACGGCTTTGGGATAAGTCAGATTGGTCGCAAAACTACCGCCACTGGACGTATTAATGATTTGCTGCATGATCTTGGGATCGAGACCGAATTTCTCGCCTGCGGCAAAAATTTCGGCTGTAGCGGCAAGCACGGTTGCACCCAACAGATTGTTCAATGACTTGACTGCATGGCCCGAGCCGATGTCACCAATGCGCAAGACGTTTCCACCTAGTTTGTCCAGCAAGGGTTTGGCGTGATCGAAATCCGCTTGCGTGCCGCCCACCATGATGGCAAGCGTTCCCGCAGCCGCACCTGACGGACCGCCCGAAACGGGAGCATCAATGTAATGGATGCCCTTCTTAGCGCACTGCTTGGCGTTTTCGATCGTATTAGCGGGAGTGGATGAACTCATATCGATAATCATGGCATCAGCGCCGAGTATATCGATTAACCCCGGGCCTTTATCCGAGCCTTTCACCACAGCATCAACGATATTGCTATTCGGAAGCATCATGATGATGGTATCGGCCTTGGAAAGCTCTTTCATATCCGCTACAGCTGAAGCGCAAGCATCCTTGGCAACCTGCTTGGCTCTTTCGTGATCCACATCGTAAACCAGCAGCTCCGCACTGCCTTTCAGGTTTTGAATCATTCGGCTTCCCATCACGCCGATGCCTACAAAACCCACCGTATGGATTTTTTTGTATTTAGTCATGCTGTCTCCCAACCCTTTTTTGATTTTCTTTATTAGTCAAATTGATACTAATCAGTTTGCAACGTGATTTAAAGCCTTGGAAAACCCGCATCTCCAATATTCATCGATATCTGTTTCACGTCGGTAAAGCTATCAAGCATGCCCTCAAGTGAGAACTCCCTGCCCTTTCCGCTTTGCTTGAATCCGCCATAAGAGTGACCCAACTGCTGACCACCACCTTGATTAATCTGCACCCAACCGGCATCCAGTGCATGCGCCATCCGGATAGCCGGTCCACCGGCACGTGACCAGATAAACGCGGCCAGACCGTACTCCGAATCATTCGCACGCTCAACCACATCGCTTTCGTGCTTCCAGGTGGTGACCGACAACACCGGACCAAAAACCTCTTCCCTGGTCATCCGCACTTCGGGAGGAAGGTTCAGAAACACCGTAGGCTGAACAAAATATCCTTCGGACAAAGGCCCGGTTTCAGGCGGCATGCCACCAAGCAACAAAGCATTCGGTTTAGCTTCGATCGCTTCCTGGATGTAACCCTTGACACGCGCGAATTGCTTGGCATTGACCAGGCTGCCGGCATCGTTTTCTTCGTTAAGTGGATCACCCACTTTAAGTTTTTTGAGCTTGCCGATCAGTTTTTCGAGAAAGGCATCGGCGATCGACTCATGTACAAACAACCTGGATCCCGCAGTGCATGACTGGCCTTGACGGCTGAAACGCATCGCAGTGATGACGCCATCCGTCGTGTAGTCCAGATCCACATCGGGAAAGACAACCTGTGCGCTTTTGCCGCCCAACTCAAGCGTGACAGCGGCGACACGCGAGCTTGCCGCGGCCAGAATCGACTTGCCGACCGCAGTCGATCCGGTGAATGAAATTTTGGGCACATCCTTATGCTCGACCAGCGGCGCTCCGCACTCGATACCACTGCCGGTGATCAAGTTCACAACGCCTGGCGGCAAGTGTTCATTACAGAATCTGGCCAGTTCCAACACAGCCAGGGGTGCTTCTTCGGACGCTTTCATCACAATCGTATTGCCTGTCATGATCGCCGGAATGATTTTCAATGCAGCCAGCATTAGTGGCGCGTTCCACGGGACGATCGCACCCACCACGCCAAACGGCTCTCTGCGGGTGTAATCCAGTGTTTGTGAATTCAGATAGCTAGTTGTTCCCTTTATTTCCCTGGCAAGCCCTGCGACATAACGAATAATGTCAACAGTCAGGTTTGCTTCGCCCCTACTTTGTGTTCGCAAGGCATTTCCGTTTTCACTGCTGATTGTCCTTGCCAGATGCTCAACGTTTTGTTCGACGGTGTTCGCAATGGCATGCAGAAGTTTTGCGCGCTCGGGGGCAGACGTCTGCGACCAGGTTTTGAAAGCCTTTTTCGCTGCGGCGACGGCGATATCAACATCGGCCGCCTTGCCGCGCGGGACTCGGGCAAAGATTGTTTTATTCGCAGGATTCTCAACATTGATCCAGTCATTGTCACAACTGTTTACCCACTTGCCATCAATGACCATTTTGAAAGTTTTTACATTCTCACTCATGTTGATTCCTGAAATTAATCTATCCAATCTTTGTTCCGAGTCACTTCAAACAACTTCAACCATTTATTGCGGTTGAGGTGTCTTGCCTTCGTAATTGATCACACTGCCGATCGGCACGAACTTTTCACCGTCGAACTGACCCATCTGGACCGATTCGATCGGATATCCGTCTTGCGCACCTTTCGTTGTCAAAGTCACTCCATCAAGCAAAAGCGGTACCTTGACCTGATTCATATTACGCATCGCTTCCATGAATGCTTTGCGTGTAGGCTGCTTGGCATTTTCGAAGCCGTTCTTGACTGCATGACAGAAGAACCATCCAACCGCGTTGAACTGATCGGCCGGATTCAGGCTGCTATCGTATTTTTTCAGCTTCTCGACATACAGCTTCATATCGGCATCATTTGCGAAGCCGGGGTTGGCTTGATCCTTGAGCCACAAACTCGTGATGACACCTTTAGAGATATCGGGACCGGCCGGAATAAGCGTGCCGCCGATACTTGCACCCACGCCCCATACCACATGCTTGGGCTTCCAGTTCACCGCGTTCATGCGCTTGATCGCTTGGATCACGTATTTCGGCGTGGTCGCATCGACAAAGACGTCGGCACCCGATGCGGCCAGGCGATCGATCTTCGCATCGATTGTAGGCTCGCTATACGAATGCTCTTCATGAATCACGATATTGACGCCCAAATCTTTAGCGGCCTGCACAAACGCTTTCGAGAAGAACGGACCACCGCTATCGTCGTTAAGCAGCGCGACTTTGGCGTTCGGGAAATTATCCTTGATGTATTTCGCGTAGAGCGCCGCTTCCGTGTTGTACGCCAAAATGCCCAGCATGGTCATCGGGAATTTTTCGACATCAGGCTTGGCGCCAAACATAGGGCCGCCTGTGTACAGAAACACCTGAGGTACGTTTTCCGAGTTGTAGTACGGACGAGACGCCAGGTTTGCACCGGTACCGGGACTACCCGACATTCCGAACACTTCATCCTTGCTGACCATGCGTCTGGAGTTTTGCAAGTGACGAGCCGGCTCCATCGAGTCGTCATACATCACGAACTTGACCTTTCTGGTCTTGCCATCACCAAACTTGACGCCGCCAAACTCCGCGTTCAAGTAGTCAAAGCAGGCACGTTGCGCTTTGCCGATCGTGCCGTAGCCCGCGTTAGGTCCGGACAGTGGCAGGGTTGAGCCCCATACGACTTCCTTATCGCTGATACCCGGATCGGCAGCGTTCACACTCGCCGTGGCGCCCAAAGCCAATGACAAAAGCAAAGCTTGATGCCAAACGGTCTTTTTACCTTTCTTGCTTTGTTGATACATGCTTGTCTCCTTTAAGCAATTCATCAAGTGTTCTTGATTGATTGATGTATCGATACTTCATCGGTTGTGAATAAACTTTCCTTCCTGAACTTTCACCCTTGCCGGTCAAGCTTAACTGAATTTTCTTTGATTCCAACCAAGGGATTTCCTCATGTCACCGTTGCTTGATGGATGATATTCGTTTGGATCAAATGCTCGATCTCGTCTTGACTAACTCCATATGCTTTCAAGATTTCCCGTGTATGCTGACCATACAAAGGGGGCGCGAATCGTACCGAACCACCTTCGGGGATGCTTTCCATTGCAACCGGCATGCCAATCTGCTTGAGCACGCCAAGCACCGGGTGCTTGACGGATTCGATCAGCTTCAAAGCTTCGACCTGATCGTCCTTAAAGACATCGTCCATCTTGTTGATCGGTCCTGCCGGGATTCCCTTCTCGATCATCAAAGGTGTCCAGTGCATTCTGGGATGTTGAGTCAATACGGCTTCGATTTCAATCTGCAACGAGTCGCGATTTTTCATTCGATCGCCGTTTGTCTTGTATCTTGGATCATCAATTAAATGTTCCAGTCCAAGCAAATTGCAAAGATTCAGCCACATGCCTTGTGTAGCAGGCGCGAGGTTTAGCGGACCGTCCGATGTTTTGAATGTTCCATAGGGAGCAATTACAGGGTGCGAATTACCCAAAGGCTTGGGCACTTCGCCCAGGTTCAAATAGCGCTGGCCCTGGACACTCAACACCCCGATCAACCCTGCAAGCAAAGATGTCTCAACTTGCTGGCCATGACCGGTCTCTCTTTTCTGCATGAGTGCCGACAATACCCCGATCGACAACCACATACCGGCAAGCATGTCTCCTATGGCCGTGCCGACGCGCATCGGGCCTGATTCGGTCGTGCCGCTTAAGCTCATATATCCGGAGTACCCTTGCGCGATCTGGTCGAATCCGGCCCATTGACTGGCAGGCCCTTTGCTACCAAAACCGGAAATCGAAGCCACGATTAACCCGGGATTCGACTTCTTGAGCGAGTCGTAGTCCAGCCCCATTTTTTCCAAGGTGCCGACTCTGAAGTTCTCAACAACGATATCGGATTTGATCGCCATCTGCTTGATCAGCTCCAGTCCCTGCGGCTTACGAAAATCAACGGCAATCGATTTTTTATTCCTGTTGGCACTCAAGTAATAGACGCTGATATCTCCATCGAAGGGTCCCCAGTCGCGAGACATATCCCCTTCGGGCATGGCCTCCACCTTGATCACTTCAGCCCCAAGATCCGCAAGAATCATGGCGCAAAACGGACCGGAAAGCGCCCTGGTTAAATCAAGTACGCGGACCCCATGAAGTGGCAACATCAGACTCTCCCCGTTTAATTTTTTTTATTTTTGCTAACGATCGCATCTTAACGAACCAGACAATGATCGGAATCAGCGGGATTACTCTATAGTCCTAACTGCTGGGTTAGAAATACTGAATACGAATGAATCCATAAGATAAACTTATGGCAATGGCCAAGAGAATTTAAAGTATCACCCGTATCACTGATACTGGGGAACCGCGCCACGCCATTGACCAGATAGCATCAACTCTTTTGCCAGAACAATGATGGCGGAGTGCACATAAGTCGATGCCTCGCTTAAGGCCACATACTTGGGATAGGCCAGATATAGGCGCCGGGCCAGCACCGGCTGAATCAAGCTTGCGATTAATTTCTTACTCTCCAGACTGGACGCCATTGAGGTCAAGGTCTGAATCGTGCCGATCGGTGAGTTTGCTGCAAGTCTGAGAAGGGTTTGAGTTGAACTCGTTTCAGCCACAATCATCGGTTCGATATCTTGAGCGCTGAATGCATTATCGATCAGTTGCCTGAGGGTGCTTGTGCGCGTTGGCAATACCAACGGGATATCAATTAACTCGTCCAGTTTGACATGCGCTTGTTTGCCGAAAGGATGATTATCCTTATGATGGATGAAATAGAGATTCTCGTTCGCAATCGGCGTCACCTCCAATCCGGAGCTTGGAATGTTGTCCACCAAAAATGACAAATCGACCCGCTGCTCAAGCAACTGGGGCACGAGATAACTACTCGGGTGCTCATACACCTCCAGAATGATTCCCGGGTGCTCCAGCCTCAGCTTTTCAACAAGCGGTGCAGCCAAAATGCTACCGGTTGTTCCCGGCATCGCAAGTCGGACGCGACCGGAAATTCCGGACTCGGGAGACTTGATGACACTTTTTGTCTCATCAACCAGCTTCAGGATGGTTTGAGCGTGTTTGTATAAAGCCGTGCCCGCTTCGGTTGGATTAATTCCTTTTGAACTTCGATTCAAGAGCCTGGCATTGACATTCGATTCAAGTATCGCCAGTTGTTGACTCAAAGCAGGCTGGGCAACATAAAGCAATTCCGCAGCCCGTGTCAGCGAACCCGCATCAACAATCGTGACGAAGTACCTTAGTTGCCTCAACTCCAGCATGTGCACATTCCATTTATTATTTTTTTTGATTGTACCGCCGAGACAAAAAAGACGAGCTTAATTCACCCTTGAGGTCAAATCGCGAGAAACAGTCCAGTGCCCTCCCTGAGCGCGTTCAAGCTGCTTGATTTTGTCGAGCACCACACCCCAGCCGATTGTTTCGGCATAAAAAAGAGGCCCGCCTCTCCAGGCCGGAAATCCATAACCATTGACATAAACGACATCAATATCCGACGCGCGTTGCGCGATACCTTCCTGCAGGATCCAACAAGCTTCATTGATCAGGGCCAACATGCAACGTTCGACGATTTCATCATCACTAATCGAACGACGGGCAATCCCTGCCTCATTGGCGCAAGCCCTGATAATGTCATCCACTGCCGGATCCGGCTGAGGTGTACGACTACCTTGTTCATACTTGTAAAAACCGGCTCCGGTTTTTTGTCCGAAACGCCCCGCCTCGCAAATGCGATCGGCGACTTTCGAATAACGCAAATCGGCACGACGCGTGGGAGCAAGCCTCTTTCTAGTCGCCCAATTGATGTCCAGACCCGCCAGATCCGCCATGGCAAGCGGCCCCATCGCCATACCGAAACGAGTCAACGCGCTATCGATCTGCTGAGGCGACGCGCCTTCCTCAAGAAGGAACCAGGCTTCGCGCCAGTAAGGCGTCAGCATCCGGTTACCGACAAATCCCTCGCAGACGCCCACCAAAACCGGTGTCTTGCCGATCTTTTGCGCCATCGACATGCAGGTCGCGATCACCTCATTCGAAGTTTTGTCACCTCGAACGACTTCCAGCAATTTCATCACGTTCGCAGGACTGAAGAAATGTAATCCAATCACATCTTGCGGCCGACGAGTCACTGCAGCAATTTCATTGACATCCAGTCGGGACGTATTGCTTGCAAGAATCGCGCCTTGCTTGCAGACCCGATCCAACTCGGTGAATACCGATTTTTTCACCGCCATATCCTCGAACACGGCTTCGATGACCAGATCCGCACCAGACAAGGCTTCCATGTCCGTACTGGTTTTGATGCAATCCAGGCGTTTTTGAATATCCTGCTGAGTCAACTTGCCCTTGGCAGCGGTGATATCGTAATTTTTATGGATCGCCGCCATCCCCCGATCCAGTGCGGCTTGATTCAGCTCGCACAGTGTGACCGTAAACCCTGCATTCGCAAACGCCATAGCGATACCAGAACCCATTGTGCCGGCGCCAATGATCCCCACGGAACGGATATCTGACGCTTGAACTTCGGGTGGCAAATTATCGACTTTCAATGCTTGCTTCTCGGCAAAAAAGATATGCCGTAAAGATTTTGATTCCGGACCGGACACCAGCTCCTCGAAGCGTGATCGTTCATAGTCCAGACCCGCTTCAATATCACCTTGACCGGCATAGGCGACGCAATCCAATGCGGCCGACTGCGCACGCGCGTTTCGCGCTTTTTTGTTCAATGAGCCCCTGATCGCGGCAATCGTCGATTCTGATCGCACTAGGTGACGTTGATCGATCACGGGGTGAGTGATCTCGCCTTTTGCAACAATCCCTTTTGCAAAGTCGATTGCGCCATCGATCAAATCGCCTTTGATGACTGCATCAATCAAGCCCAGATCCAGCGCTCTCTGTCCTTTTACGACCGAAGCGTTCAGAATCATTTTTGCCGCCGCTTCAACGCCAATCAATCGCGGCAATCTTTGCGTGCCGCCCCCACCGGGCAACAGCCCCAGATTGACTTCGGGCAATCCCAATTTGGCCTCGTCCGTTGCGACTCGATAATGGCAGCCCAGCGCCAGCTCCAGACCACCACCAAGCGCGGTTCCATGAATAGCGGCAATCACAGGCTTAGTCATTTCGGTTATTTTCCGAATTACCTGGCGCAACATAGGTTTTGCATTCGCTTTGGGCGTATTGAACTGCCTGATGTCGGCGCCACCTGAAAACATCTTGCCGGAACCGAAAATGACAATCGCCTTGATCGAGGAATCGGATTGCGCACGTTCAACTCCTTGATACAACCCTGCGCGCACCGTATCACCTAGTCCATTCACAGGAGGGTTATCGATTCGCAACATAGCGATATGCTCGACTTGAGCATACGAGACGGTATCTGAACAGGGCTGAAATACTGGTTGAATCATTTTGAGCACCAAATAATGAAACGCGTAGTTTTATATTAGCTTTCTATGTTAAGACTGAATCGTAAGTTCATACGACTGAAGAAAGGATGGCGGTGGCCTGACTGGACAAGACGCCGCCATTGCCGTGAACCAATGCGGTTTCAACGCCACTGACTTGCCTTGCGCCCGCCTCGCGTCTCAATTGAGCGACCGCTTCGATGATCAGAAAGATGCTGTACATGCCCGGATGAACACAGGACAAGCCACCGCCGTTCGTATTCATGGGAAACTCCCCCCCCGGAGCGATCCTTCCCCCCGAAACGAAAGATCCGCCTTCACCCTTTTTACAAAAACCCAGATCCTCAAGAAAAAGGATCGGATTGATGGTGAACGCATCGTACAACTGAACGACATCAATATCGTCCGGTGTTAATCCCGCAGCCTCGAACGCGACCCGACCCGACTCGAGCGCCGGCGTCACGGTCAAATCGTCCATGCAGGATATTTGCCGGTGCCAATGAGCGTGCCCTACACCAAGGACACTAATGGGACTGAGATGCAAGTCCTTTGCCCGTTCGGAACTTGTCACGACAATCGCTCCCGCACCGTCCGTGACAAGGCAACAATCACGCACAGTAAGAGGATCGGAAATCATCTTCGAATTCAAGACATCATCGATGCTTAGCGGTTTGCGCGAAAATGCATCCGGATTAAGCTGTGCCCACGCGCGTGCGGCGACGGCCACTTCGGCGAGCTGACGGCGCGTGGTACCGAATTCATGCATATGACGCGCTGCGGCCAGCGCATAGCTGGAGGGCGGATTAAACGCCTTGTATGGATGCTCGTAAGGTTGAGGATCGAGTTCGGCGCGCATCTGATTGATACGCGAACTGCTCGGCACGCTGCGAGGCGTGGCACCATAACATATCAGTACGTTTTCGCACTCGCCGGCTTCGATGGCGAGTGCAGCGATTTTCAGGTCAGCGATGAAGGATGAGCCACCGAACATCGTACTATCAGAAAATCGCGGGCGGATACCCAGATATTCGCTCATGCGCATCACCCACCAAGGCGAAGTCAAACTGGATGTGATGATGCCATCGATGTCTTTCATCTTCAGTCCGCTTGCGACAACCGCTTTCGCGCAGGCTTTTGCGATGATCTCCTGCTCGGTCACACCGCCGGCATCCCCCAGCCCCGCCAATCCCGTACCGAGAATCGAGATCCTGCTTTTCGCGTTAGTGTTCAATGTTCTCTCTCTTGACGAATACAAGCATGGGGCCATCCTCGCGCTGAAGTATGTGTGTACGCACCTTTAATCCGATCCGGACTTCATCCGGATCGATTCCTTCAACGCGACTCATCAAACGCGGCCCTTCCTCGAGCTCGATCAGCGATACGTTGTAATCTCCCTCTTGCCTGCGAACGGTTGTTGTCGAATAAACAGTAGCGAATCCGGTTGGCGCGGTCCACTGCAAATTTTCCGATCCGCAGAACGGGCAAAGCACTCTGGGGAAAAAATGAAATTTCCCACACTCACCGCACTTCGGTATTTCAAAAACATTCTGACTTAAGTACTCAAAATATCTTTGATCCGCAGATTGAATTTTCGACATCATCAGTTGTCCACCTTGACTCCGGTGACCTTGACCATTTCCTTCCACTTTTCAGTTTCGGTTTGAACGAAATCTTTGACCTGAACGGGCGTCATGACACCGCCCGGTTCGCTATTTTGTTGCTGAAGGCGCTCTGTCATTTCCGGAGAATTCATGATTTGATTCGTTGCCGCGTTCAACTCGGCGACAATCTTCGAATCTGTTCCCGCCGGAGCATACAAACCCAACCAGGTATAAACATCGAACCCCTGGAATCCGGAGTCGGACACGGTCTTCAAGTCCGGAAACAATCCGCTTCGATTAGCACTTGCCACCGCGATCGGGCGCAACTGTCCTGATTTGATATAGGGCGCGACACTCATCGAGTCTTGAATCGCAAAGGGTATTTCGCCAGAGACCAAGGCCAAGGTTGCAGGTGAGGCCCCTTTGTACGGAACATGTTCCAGCGGCACGCCCGCGACATGCCTGAACAACTCACCGCCAAGATGAGTCGACCCGCCGAATCCCGCCGATCCGTAGGGAACGGATTTTTGCGCCTTTCCCCAGGCGATGAACTCGGACAGGTTATTCACTGGCAATTTTGGATTCACCACAAACAGATTAGGCGCACGCGCCAAAATGGCGATGGGTTCGAAATCCTTGACCGGTTGATATCTGACATTTGAACTGACCGCCGGTCCAATGACATGACCTGTTGCGCTGATCAACAAGGTGTAGCCATCATTTTTCTGGCGCGCGACGTATTCTGTTCCAACCTGACCTGCCGCACCCGCTTTGTTTTCAACCACAAAGGTTTGACCAAACTTTTTTCCCAACTCGGTTGCGAGTATGCGACCAACCGTGTCGGTCATGCCGCCGGGGGCGAATGACACCACGAGGGTAACCGGCTTGTCCGGATACGCAGCTCGCGCGTCCGATGACATCACCGTCAGTAACCCGGAAGCTGCGAACAATAATGATTGAAGTAACGATCGTTTCATGGCTGTCTCCTTTTTTTCAGTATGTTTGGGATTCAACCCGGTGGCAATCCGAAAATTTCGAACGCTCAATTCGAAAAATTAAACTGTCCGGTACGGATGAAAACTGCCAGAATTGCCGCCAACAAGTGATCTTGCAGGAAAATCCATGCTTCACCATGCCTTGAAGGACGTCAAAGTCGTTGACATATCCCGAATACTCGCGGGTCCCTGGTGCACTCAAAATCTGGCAGATATGGGCGCGCAAGTCCTCAAGCTCGAGCATCCGGGTCGTGGAGACGATACTCGGGGGTGGGGACCACCGGACATAAGCTCGACCGATGGATCGGACACCATGTCGGCCTATTTCATGGCGTGCAACAGAGGCAAGCAATCAATTGCTGTCGACTTCTCAACGCCTGAAGGCGCAGACCAGGTTCGTCGACTCGTCAAAGACGCGGACATTTTCGTCGAAAATTTCAAAGCGGGCGGCTTGGCTAAATACGGCCTGGATTTCGCCTCCCTGCACAAAATCAATCCTCGCCTGGTTTACTTGTCGATCACAGGCTTTGGTCAAACAGGGCCTATGGCGGACAAGCCCGGATATGACTACGTCTTTCAGGGAATGGGGGGATTGATGAGCTATACCGGTCATCCGGATGGCACACCGGGCGCGGGCCCATTGCGCACGGGCGTGGCCGTCGTCGATCTGATGACTGGCATGTATGCCACCACGGCCGTGCTTGCCGCGTTACGACAACGTGACACAACCGGAATAGGCATGGCTCTGGATATCTGTCTGCTTGATGTTGCCGTGGCGATGAACGCAAACCAGGGGGCGAACTATCTGGTTAGCGGAAAAACTCCCGAAAGAACAGGCAATGCACATCCAAATTGTGCACCCTATGAAGTTTTTGCCTGCTCAGATGGGCATCTTATTCTGGCGATCGGAAATGATGGTCAATTCGAAAGATTCTGCAATTTGGCGCAACGTCCGCAATGGGCAAGCGATGATCGATACAAGATGAACTCGAATCGACTCAAAAACATGGACATGTTGCGCCCGTTGTTAATCGATCTATTCAAAACTCGCTCGCGTAAAGCTTGGACCGAAGCATTTGATGCGAATAATGTTCCTTGGGGTCCGATCCACACGCTTGACGAGGTGTTTGCTCATCCGCAAGTGCAGCACAGAGAAATGCTTCAGACAATTGAACACCCGAAGTTCGGCAAGATGCAATTGGTTCGCAATCCACTACTCTATGGCAGCCCGGCCATGACTGCAGATCAAGCTCCACCGACCTTGGGTCAACATACACAAAATTATTAAAAGGACATATCCATGAAATTCAAATCGATCGCCCTGCTCTTGGGCTGTGTTTATGTGACGGCCCACACATCGATCGCTGCGGCGGCTTACCCCGACAAGCCGATCAAGCTGGTTGTCCCTTACGCCGTGGGCGGCACGACAGATATCATTGCACGTGTCGTGGGCGTCAAACTGGGCACGATTCTCGGCCAGACCATCGTGATCGAAAACAAACCGGGTGCGGGTGGCAGCGTCGGCAGCGCATACGCGGCTAAGCAACCTGCAGATGGATACACCCTTGTGATGGCGGTCGAAAGCTCCCATGCGGTCAATCCAAACGTTTACGAAAGAAGCCCGTACGATCCGGTTAAAGACTTTGCTCCCATTAGTAATTTGGCCGATGTGCCGAACGTTCTAGTCGTGAATCCTGATTTGCCTGCCAAAAACATGGAACAATTCATCAAGCTTCTGAAAGACAATCCTGGCAAATACGCATTCGGATCTTCGGGCAATGGCGGACTGAGCCACATGAACGGCGAATTATTCATGTCCGTGACCGGAACAAAAATGTTGCACGTTCCATACAAAGGACTGGGCCCGGCTTTGAATGATCTGGTTGCAGGTCAATTGCAGGTTGTTTTCGATAATATTCCCTCTTCATTCGCATTGATCCAGGGTCAACGCATCCGTCCGCTTGTTGTTGCGGCCAAAGAGCGCCTCAAAGCATTGCCCAATGTTCCAACTTATGCCGAAGTGGGTATTCCAAAACTGAATAATCCCTCATGGTTCGGGCTGGCTGCTCCGGCCAATACGCCCGATGCTATTCTCGATACACTGAATCAAGCTGTCACCCAGGCGTTGAAAGACCCCGAGACCGTTGCTGCGATCGAAAAACAAGGCGCCATTCCAAGTCCGATGTCCAGGAAAGATTTCGGCGAATTGATTCAACAATCGAATGCGCAATGGGTAAAAGTCGTGAAAGACATCGGTTTCAATAAACTCAATTGATAAATAAACATGAATACTGTCATTGATCTCAAGCATGCACACGCAGAAATGGACGCATCGGGCGTTGCAACCCTCTCCATTCGTGAAGCCGGCACCTTAAACATTCTGTCCACACCAGTCATTAAAGATCTGACCGCAGCGCTTAATCGCCTCGCATTGCATCAGGATGTCAGGACATTGATTTTGCGGGGCTCGGGAGACAAAGCTTTTGTGGCGGGTGCCGACATTAGTGAAATGTCCGGGCTGACGCGCGAAACAGCCATGCAATTCATTACAGGCTTGCGAGACCTATGTGAAGCAGTTCGCTGCTTTCCGGTCCCTGTCATCGCACGCATCCCTGGCTGGTGTCTGGGAGGCGGACTTGAATTTGCCATGGCTTGCGATGTGCGTATCGCATCCCATGGCACGCAATTCGGAATGCCTGAAGTCAAAGTCGGGATACCCTCAGTCATTCACGCCACATTGATGCCAAAACTGATCGGGGAGTCGCGTGCTGCATGGATGCTGCTAAGCGGTGAAAATATCGGATCCGAGCAAGCCCTGAATTGGGGATTAATCAACGAATCCGTGCCGATGGAAGAACTGGATGCCCGCACGATGAAGATCGCGCAAAACTTCGCCGCCATCGGACCCGCTGTCTTGCGCCAGCAAAAGACTTTGCTCAGGCGCTGGGAAAAACTTTCTTTGACCGATGCAATCAACGATACCGTGCAAGAGTTCGGCAAAGCGTTCGAAACAGGCGAGCCTCAGAAATTCATGAACGAGTTTCTGGAGCACAAGCGCAAAAAGAAATCCTGAATTTCCGAGCGGCTAACCCCGAGTGGATACGACAATCGGGTCTGTCAGCAAATATTGAGCGACAGACTCGACATATGCGGACAACTGAATACCGGCCTTTGTAATCAACGTCAGTTCGCGACGCGCCCAGGTTTCCCTCAGGATGACCTCGGCCACGCGATTGGCGCGTATTGCGTCCACCGTCACACTTCGCGGAACCAATGCGACGCCCACGCCGTCGGCTACCAGGTTCAGTAGCGCATCGAAGGTGTGCGCATGTATTCTGACGTTTGGACTACGCCCCAGTTTCTGGGATATTTCCTGCAAAAACGCGTAGTTGCTGCTCGCTTTGCTCATGCAAACAAAATCCAGCTCAAGGGCCGCCGCAAACCGCAATGATTGATGCGCAGCGATAGGATGATTGACAGGCGCAACCAGAATCAATTCATCGATCGCATACCGATGGGCAGTGACATCAGTCGATTCAGTTTGCCCTGCGAAAATTCCGATATCCGCTTCCTGGGCGACGACTGCTGAAAGAATCGTCTGGCTGGTTTTTTCTTCCAAAACAACGTTGACGCTGGGATGAGCCGATAAAAATCGACTCAAGCTCGGCACAATGAAACCATTCAAGGAACTGCTGTTTGCGAACAATCGGACGCTACCCTTCAGACCGGAAGTAAACCCTCCGACCTCGCCATGCATCCGTTCAAGGCCGGCAAGCGTGGATCTGACGTGCTGAAGCACAACCTGCCCCCCCGGAGTCAATTCCATGCCCCGCGATGTTCGGACAAAAAGCGGCATGCCCATCGCCGACTCCAGGTTTTTCAAGCGATAACTCGCTGATGATGCCGTCAAATGGACGTGATTCGCACCAACCGTTAAGCTTTGCGCCTCGGCGATCGCTAAAAACAATCTCAAATCGGTGAGTTCATACCGCATCGGCAATTCGCACTTTCATTATGAATCGACAAAAAAAGAATCTAACATGCGACTCGTCTTTATGCCGGTTTTCAAATTCGGCGAGCTTGCAAATTGAGTGAATCCGATTGAAGATCTTGCATTGACCGATCTTTTCTCCTGTCCGAAGTCCGCATGATCAACCTTGTCTATCGTTCCGTCGGTGTAGTCGGCGCAGCTCAAATCCTTGCCTCCGGGGCGACGCATTATTTACCTGCGGTGATTGCCGCAGCAGCCTGCCAGGAACTCGAATTATCGAACAGCCTTTTTTTCGCCGCCTATTCCATGGCTCTCGCGGTTTCGGGCTTGGCCGGGCCATTCGCCGGTCGCTTGGTCGATCGGATGGGTGGTCGACCCGTACTGATGATGTCGAACGTTATTTTCGCCATAGGACTCATCCTCATGGCCTTATCGATCGGAACGCTCTCGTTATTTATATCGTTCGCGATAATCGGATTTGGAATGGCAATGGGCTTGTTCGAGGTCGCATTTTCCGCCATTGTCAGATTAATCGGCAAAAACTCCCGTAATGCGATCACAGGCGTCACGCTTCTGGCAGGCTTCGCAAGCGCCGTCGGCTGGACATCTTCCGTTTACGTCGAATCGCGTTACGGCTGGAGAGGGGTATGCTGGTTCTGGGCTTTATTGCATTTGTGCTTTGGTTTGCCCTTGCACAGCTTATTGCCTTCAATATCGAAAACGCGCGTCAACAATGCCGCGCCTGCGGCATCCGATTTGCAAATCAAGATTGAAGAGCCATCCCAACCACCGGAGCCAAGCAAGCTCACCGGTTATTTGCTCGCCTTTGTATTTGCCATCAGCGCCTTCATCGGCATGGCCCTTATGTCGCACCTGCCTCGACTGCTTGAAGGCATGGGCGTCCCGTTAGCGGTGGCGTTCTCGATCGGCGCGCTCGTTGGGCCATCTCAGGTCATGGGTCGACTGATCGATTTCGCTTTCTTGCGCAAAATACACCCTCTCATCGGCACGCGCATTGCGGCACTCGCGCATCCCTTGAGTGGGGCCTTGCTACTACTGATCGGCGCCCCGTTTGCCTTGCCTTTTGTGGTTCTGCACGGACTTGGCAATGGCGTATTGATTATTTCGAGAGGCACGCTTCCATTAGCCATATACGGAACCAAAGGATATGGTCAAAGACAAGGATGGCTCATGATGCCGTCAAAATTTGCTCAAGCCGCAGCACCGTTCGTCTTCGGACTGGCATTGTCCGAATGGGGTTCGAACTCGCTTTGGCTGACTTGGGGCTTGGGGATGAGTGTATTTATCGCGCTCTGGATGATTCCGATAAATCAATCGAAATCATCCGGATAAGCAAGTTGACTCAGCTTAGAATGCGGGCACAACCGAGTTATCGTACTTCTTGATGATGAACTCTCTGACAACAGGCGTCTGGTAAATTTTCACGAATTGCAGAACGCGCGGATCGGTCTTGTTTTTCTCCTGCACAACCAGAATGTTGGCATAGGGCGAGTTGGGTGATTCCATCGCGATTGAATCGCGACCCGGCTTGAGTCCGGCTTCCAGAGCAAAGTTTGTGTTAACGGCACCTGCATCCACATCGTCCAACGAACGCGGCAACTGAGCGGCGTCAAGTTCGATGAATTTGATCTTCTTCGGATTTTCAACCACGTCAATCGGCGTGGCTTTCAGGCCGGCATCCGCACGCAGCTTAATCAGTCCTTGGTCTTGCAACAGCAACAAGGCACGTCCACCGTTGGTCGGATCATTGGGCAACGAGAATTTGCCGCCCTGGGGAAAATCTTTCAAGGACTTGATTTTCTTGCTGTAAATACCTATCGGGAAAATCACGGTTTTGCCCACGGTTGCCAGCTTGTAACCACGATCCTTATTAGCGGTATCAAGGTAGGGCTGATGCTGATAGCTATTCAAATCCAAGTCTCCGGCAGCCAATGCGGCATTGGGCTGGACGTAATCCGTAAACTCGACGATCTGAATTTTCAGGCCTTCTTTTGCGGCCTGCTCTTTAACAACTTCCATGATCTGGGCATGCGGTCCGGCAGTGACACCAACTTTAAACGGCTTGTCTTGCGCCAATGCGGTCTGCGACAGACCCAACACGCCCAATGCTATTGTGGCGAGTGCTTTTGTAAAAATGAATTTCATCGAAACACCTTTCTCTTGATGGTAAATACTGCTTTGAAAAAATAATCCGGTCTGCATTTCACCGGTGCGAAAGCCGCCTGACCAACCAGTCACCCAAGCTTTGCAAACATTGCACCAATGCGATCAGAACAACCACTACCGCCAGCATGACTTCAGGCAGAAATCTCTGATAACCATAACGGATGCCCAAGTCGCCCAATCCGCCGCCACCGATTGCACCGGCCATCGCCGAATAACCGATCAAACTCACCAGCGTCACGGTTGTCGCCGCGATCAATCCGGGCAAGGCTTCGGGCAACAAAACTTTGCGAATGATCTGGCTTGGCGTAGCTCCCATGGCACGAGCCGCAATGACCAGGCCGGGATCGACCTCGCGCAATGCGTTTTCGGCTATGCGGGCCATGAATGGAATCGCGGCGATCGCCAGTGGCACAATCGCGGCCTGCGTGCCGATCGATGTCCCGGCAATCAGTCGAGTCAACGGAATAATCGCCACCATCAGAATCACGAAAGGAACAGATCTCGTCGCGTTGACGACACTACCCAGCACTTTATTCACAGCCCCGTTTTGCAGCATGGCATCCTTTGCCGTCACACTTAATGCCACGCCAAGCGGAATACCGAAAACTACGGCAGACAGACCCGCCACGCCAACCATCAACAGCGTTTCCAGAAAGGACAACCATAAAAGCTCAAGCAGTTGCGGGCTCATGCGAGATCTCCTGTATGGTTGCGTGATGAGTAGAGATATATTGATACGCCGAATTCAACGCCTGCTGATCTGCCTGGGCAATCACAAACATCGTGCCGACGGGCACGCCCTGAATGTCCTCGACTCTTGCCTGAACAATGACAAGCGTTATGCCCTGTTCGCGCGTCAAGGTCGATATCAAGTCACCCGAGTCACCCCCCGACATTTGTAAACGCCATAGCACCACACGCGCTTGCGGTTTTTGCTCTCGCATCGCGTTCATTCGAACGTTCAGCGCGCTGAGTGTTTCTTCGGTTAAATCCGATGCTGTCGCCGCCGATACCATACTGCGCGTCACGGCATGCTTCGGTTCGGAAAATACGCTTAAGGTATCACCCTGTTCGATGATTTTTCCTCCATCCAGCACGGC
Source organism: Sheuella amnicola (assembly GCF_010499255.1). GTDB lineage: Bacteria > Pseudomonadota > Gammaproteobacteria > Burkholderiales > Burkholderiaceae_B > Zwartia > Zwartia amnicola. Next base: position 47,871 of record NZ_JAAGRN010000004.1, on the reverse strand, counting down.
GACACGCCCGCAAATTTGGCGTACAACTTCCATCTGGTGCGTGATCAGAATCACCGTCACGCCCGTGCGGCGATTGATATCCCGCAACAGCGCCAAAATGCTCTGAGTCGTCTCCGGATCCAGTGCAGAAGTCGCTTCGTCGCTCAACAAAACATCCGGGTGATTGGCCAACGCACGTGCGATGCCAACGCGCTGCTTCTGACCGCCACTGATTTGATTCGGAAACCGATCCGCCAGATGAGTCAACCCGACAAGTTCCAGCAAATGAGTCACGCGTGCTTTGATTTCATTTGGCGAAACGCCTGCGATTTCAAGCGGCAACGCAACGTTTCCGTACACAGTTCGGCGAGCAAGCAGGTTGAACCCCTGGAACACCATGCCTATGCGTCGACGCTGCTCGCGCAGGTCGGACTCACTTAGATCGGACAAAAGTTGTCCGCCGATTTTGATGGTTCCCCGATCTGCCCGTTCGAGCAGATTGATACACTTGACCAGCGTGCTTTTACCGGCGCCGCTAGGTCCGATGACACCAAAAATCTCGCCTTCTTTTATATGCAGGTTAATGTCCCGCAGCGCCTCGAAAGTCCCTTTTGGAGTCGAGTACGACTTACTTAAATTGCTAATTTCAATCATGAGGTGAATTTTGACCCATTTTCATTATAAATATAACGAAAATTTCTTTATTGCTTTATTACTTATGATAATAAACAAACAGGCCAATTTCACGAATTCAGCAAATTTTGGTCATATAGGTTTTTTTATACCCTTCCGATTTCGTCAATTCGAAATTGAAAAGAACGGAGTCAAGCTTCGACACCTTGAATTGATACCCGTTTATCTGACCTATATGCACCGTGCCTTTCCATAAAGTATGGTGCCCTTCCTGGTTTTTATCGGTGGACTGGATCGGGATGATTCTCTCCGATCCGTTGATATTCATGATCAAGGCCACGCCCTGATAGTCCCCCTCATAAGGGAAGGCAGCGATCCTGGTGCCATTGACGCAAAACGATTGTTTTTGCTCCAGACTGGTCTTTTGCGTACCGGATAACGTCAAAAGTTTGGGTTCATCGGTCGAATCCCCTGCCGGGCCAACAGGTAGCGTTGGCGATGCATTACCTGCAGGCGCACTGGGCGCCTGTCCAGGCGCGGGCGCAGGTGCAACCTTGCCAACTACGCCGCTCACTGCATTAAAGGTATCCGTCGCCGTTTTAACGGTATTGAGTATCTCTAGCAACTGTGCGTGTGCGGGCTGTAATACTACGGCTAGCATGAGCAGAATACTCGGTTTAAATAGATTGCACCGCATTTCGTATCCAGAGTAGTATTTCCCTTTGATTTTGATGATTCTATGGGTAGTTGAATCAAATAAAAATTATCTTTAAGGCGTACATCAGCCTCTGGATTTATCAAGGATTTTTATGCGAAATTTTGTCCGCTCTACTTTTGCCAAAGCCATTGCAAGTGTCTGTCTTGCTACTTTCTCGGTTTCTTCAATTGCCTGTACTGCCATCAACATTACCGCCAAGGACGGCACCGTCATCGCCGGCAGAACCATGGAATGGGCTTTCGAAATGGACTGGACGTTGTTTTCTATGCCTCGCGGCACTGAAATCGATCTCGACGCGCCTAAAAGTATGAAGCTGCCAGCCACAAAAATGACCAGCAAATACGCATTCGTTGCCGTGGCGCCGGGCGTGCTGCAAGGTCCACCTGCATTCCTCGAAGGACAGAACAGTGCGGGCTTGGGCTTGAGCGGAAACTTTCTGCCCGGCTTCACCGAATATCAAACCGTCACGCCGCAGGATACGAAATACATTTCGATCTTGAATTTCGGCCGGTTGATTCTGGGCATGTATGGCAATGTCAAAGAGCTTCGCGCAGAATTGCCTAAATACAAAGTATGGTTCGACCCAACCGAGGTCAAGGGACTGCCCACACCCCCTTGGCTGCATTTGGTTCTGACGGATAAAACCGGCGACAGCATTGTCGTCGAGTTCGTTAAAGGCCAGATGAGGATCCACGACAACGTGGCAAATGTACTGACCAATGCTCCAACCTATGACTGGCATATTTCGAACGTCCGAAACTATCTTTCGTTATCGAACTATGCGAAAGCGTCCGTGACACTGAATAACCAAAATGTCACCGAAATCGGCCAAGGCGGCGGCATGATGGGGCTGCCTGGTGACTACACGCCCCCATCGCGCTTTGTGCGCGCTGCTTATTTGCGTCACTTCTCCACCCAGCCTCAGGCGTCGAACGACGGCATCCAGTTGATGACTCATTTGCTTAACACTGTCGACATTCCTGTCGGTGTCGCAGCAAGCAAGGGCGACAATCAAATCGTTTCCGACTACACGCAATGGGTAAACATCAAGGATCTGAGCAATAACCGCATGCTGATCGCCGATTACAACCATCGCACGAATTATCTGCAAATCGACTTGAATCAGGTATTCAAAGAGGGCAAGCCAAAGACCTGGAAAATATCCAACCTGCCTTATCCAGGCAATGATCTGACGCCGTTTCTTTTGAAGTGATTTGTACTTGATCCTTAAACGCTACTGCGCGCGCTTGAGCATTTCCTGTTCGATATTTTGGCGATTCCTCAGATACGTTCCCCACGTGATCTTTCGATCGACCAACTCGAGCCGGTTGTTGGTCGATTGGGAATAGGCCCACTCGCGCGCATCCGCAATCTTCATGCCTGCGGGTGTACCGGTCTGTCTGTAAAGATCCGTAATCGATTTGGAGTAACTATCCATGGCGGACGCTGCCTTCAAAAACAAGGCTTTTTGAGCGTCCGTCATCTTGGTCGTATCAGCCAGTTGCGCAAACGTCACATCCTTAGCGCTGCAGGGTGCCTTCACGCGCAAGGGCTCGTACTCGGCTTTCAGGCATTCTTCTTTTTGACGCTGGTTCAACTTCGCGATGGCATCAGGGACGCTACCGGCCGAAATCTGCCCCATCAATTGACTGCCGTCTGATTGTGTGGACGCACAACCTGAAATCAGCAACACGGACACTGCCCACATAGGTGGGGTTGGACACATTCGTATCCCCTGTGACGCAACTATCAGCACTGCGATAATTTGCTCCGGAACAAGATAATGCGATTGCATCGGCCACGTTTTGCACCTGACCATCACGTATCAGCATGTAACCAAAATCAAGCGCTAGTCCCAAAAAACCGCTCAGAACCATCATTAACAACGCTGTCAGTGGCAGAACAATCCCTTTTTCGCTTTCACGAGGATCATTCATAATTCATTCTCGTTTCACCTGTCAGGGTCACCGCCCCCGGAAACAAGCCCATACCGCTAAATTGATACGTTGTGACCACCGTGACCGTACTACCAGCAGTACCGCCTCCGGTCGCTGTTGACGTGCTGATGGGAGTCCCCTTGAACGAAACGAGCAAACCGCTGGCCAACTTATTGGCGATGCCACACGGCGATGCCTCGGTAGTCGAGGTCGTACTGCACGCCCAAGGCTGATGCGTAGGATTATTGTTGGTGATCACGCCCCATCTGGCGCCTTCCCGACTTGCATTCGTGATGACCTGCGTGTTGTACATCATCACGGCAAGATCCATCAGGCCGATGATCAGCAACACAAATATGGGCAAAACCAAGGCAAGCTCAATCGCCGCAATACCTTTTTCGCTTTTGCAGGATCGATCTTGAAGCATTTCGGAAATGCCTTGCGAGTCTGTGGTGTTTATAAAATAATGGTCTTCGCCAGAGTGCTGTAAAAATATTACACGATTGGCACATAAAATCAGCGAACAATTAAAAGATATCAAGGTGGAATAGTTTTGAAAGCACTTAATGCCCTGTTTTTTTTATTACTTCTCTTCGTTGCTCAACCCGGCATTGCGCAAATCAAACTTGATTTTGGTGACGATCAATACAAACCGGTAAGAGGTCAAACCGGTAAAGACGTTGTCTGGATTGCGACAAACGACGACTTGGTTACCAAAATGCTTAAAACGGCGCAGGTCGGCCCCTCAGACCTCCTCTATGACCTAGGTGCGGGTGATGGCGCAATTGCGATTGCCGCCGCCAAGGATTTTGGGGCACGCGCGATCGGGATCGAGTACAACCCAAAACTGGCGGCGTTGGCACAACGCAATGCTGAACGAGCCGGCGTGGCGGACAAGGTGAAAATCATCTCCGGCGATCTGTTCAAAGAAGACTTTTCCAAAGCATCCGTTGTTACGCTTTATCTATTGCCCGAATTAAACTTGCAACTACGCCCTATTCTTCTGAAAATGAAACCCGGGACGCGGATTGTTTCAAACACATTCGATATGGTTGACTGGGAGCCTGATGTCGAAATCGATCAACCTGGAAAAGCGTTCTTCTGGATTGTGCCCGCGGATGTGGCCGGCGTTTGGGCGCTTGAGCATTTCGATCCGCAATTAAAAGCCTCATTAAGTCTTTCCCAGCGCTTTCAGCACATCGGTGGTAGCCTGACGATAGGCGACAAAACCCAGCCACTCTTAAATCCACGACTGACGGGCGATCAATTGCAATTCAGCTACATCGACCAGGACAATCTTCTGCGCGTTGTTCATGCGACGATCAACGGATCGACCATGAAGGGTGGCAGCAAAGGGGCGATTACCCAAATCGATTTTTCCGGCGTGCGTCGCTAAACACGTCTACCGGAAGCCTTGCTCAAACCGGACGCTTGCGCAACAAATACCGATGCTCGCCTTCCATCACGAGCTCGCCACGTTGGTTTTTCACTTCGGACCGCAAAACCAAAACGCCGGTAGTTTTGTTCGGCAACATCTCACTCACTGTCAGAGATGGATACACCGTGTCACCGACATACACTGGCAGCAAAAATCGCGAACTTTGCTCAATAAACGCTTTGAGAGACTTTTCAACCATATGCGGGAACAGTCCGGCACCCGCAGCAGTCTGGATGACAACTTGAAACCCATGCGCCAGCATGTGAGGCATGCTATGAGCCCGGCAATACTCGACGTCGTAGTGAACCGGATGGTTATCCCCGCTCGCTAGCTGAAATGCAGCAAACAATGCATCAGTCATAGTTCGGGAGGGAATATTGAAGCGTTCTCCAATCTTGAAGTCTTCAAAATATTTCTGCTCGCAAAGTTCATGCTGAATCATAGTGACCCTATTAAATGGATTAATTGACTTTCAATTCCGGGATCCAGGGGCTCGAACGTCACCGCACTAGTTGCAAATTGCAGAATCAAAAGACTTGAAGAGGCTTCTCAACAAGGTGCCATAAAAAACAAAAGGCCTTGAGCTGTTTATGACTCAAGACCTTTGCTTTTTGCTTGGTGGGTCGGGGGAGACTCGAACTCCCGACCAACGGATTAAAAGTCCGCTGCTCTAACCAACTGAGCTACCGACCCAAGCCCGTAATTATGACAAAAACGATTCTGCGTGTCAAACGCCAATCATCGTTTGTCTAAACAAATCTTCAAATCTTCGACCAAGAGCAAGCAATGCATGATCCTGCCCCATCTTGCCTACAAATTGAACTCCGAGAGGCAATCCTTTCGACCCATGACCGGCGGGCAGAGTCAGGCATGGCGCGCCAATTGTTGTCCACGTCCTGTTAAAAATCGAAGACCCGGTTCCGTCTTTGTAAAGCGGAGCCTGCCCCGGTGCGCTCAATGTCAAAACAGCATCGATATTTTGCATCTGATCGGCAAACATCTGACGGCAATACACCTGATGCCGCAAGGCTTCCAGGTACTTTGAACGCGCCATCCCTGCCCCTTCTTCGATCAGTGTTCGCGTTGTTTCGCCCAACGCTTGCGAGTGCATCCGAAAAACATTCCGGTGCTGACGCGCAGCTTCATAGGCCATCAAGGTTCGATTTGCCCGACCAAGCTCTGCAAAATCATCAAGTGGCAACATAATCGGCACGAACTCAACGCCTTGCTCAGCCAGTGCCGACCTGGCTATATCCAGCGCAGCAACCGCATCTTGATCGGCACCATCCACATCAGGCCCCGGATAATACGCCAGCCGAACTTTCGTTTCCTTTGCATCATTCGCGCCCCACGACTCGGAGTGTCCGAGCAATACGTCGGAAATGAGCTGCACATCGGCAACCGATCTTGCCATTACACCAAGCGTGTCCATCGAAAACGATAACGGCATCACACCTGCCAGCGTAATGCGACCGATTGTTGGCTTGAATCCCACCACACCACAATAGGCGGCAGGACGAATGACGGATCCTCCGGTCTGAGTGCCCAGCGCAATCGTTGCCATTCCATCTGCAACGGCGGCAGCAGACCCACTTGATGACCCACCGGGCGTATGCGACAAATTGTGGGGATTAACGGTAGGTCCGGCATGAGAGTGAGCGAATTCGGTCGTCACTGTTTTGCCCATCATCAATGCGCCGGCTGCTTTGAGGATAGTCACGACACCGGCATCCGCAACGGGTTGGTGACCGCGATAAGCAGCCGATCCATACTCGGTCGGCATATCGGCAGTATCGATTAAATCCTTGACCGCAATCGTGACACCGGACAAAGGACCCGCTGGCATCGAAGCCAAATCTTGCAACTGTCGACGTACGGAATCCGGGTCATGCCAAGTCCAGGCTTGGACTTGCGGTTCACGCAACGAGATGCGGTCCAATTGAGACTCGACAGCATGGTTGCGCGTAGTTTCGCCGGATGCGATCAAGGATCGCAGATCCGACTCCGTTCGAAAGCAAAGATTGTCGGATTGAGCCATCGGATGCTCCGTTATCTGGCGCGGGAGATCCTGACCTCGGCGCCACGGCGCTTGACCTCAAGGCCTTCCGAAGGAGAAATCTTAAGTCCCTCAAGGCCCTTGATATAACTCGAACCTTGCATTTGCATCACGCGAATTTTATTGCGCATGACGACCGGGTTGTTCATGGGCATGCCAAACATCCATACTTCATCCAGAATTCGAGCCGAATTGAACTCACCGGTATGGTAGGCCGTCGGTCCGAGGCAAAGCATGTGGCCCTCGCGACCAAACACGGGGATCGAATCAAGACCGCACTTAATTGTCCAGACAGTGCCACCTTCGTAGCGCCAGCCGGTATTCAAATCCCACCATGCCTCGCCTTTAGGCAAATAGACCTGAACATCCTCGCCAGGTTGCATCACGGGCGCAACCAATAAAGCCGGACCCAGAAGATATTGAGTATCCCAACGATGCGCCTCTTCATCCGCGGGAAATGACAACGCCATCGAACGCTGCACCGGCAATCCGGTGCGCGCAGCATCCTCGATCGCCCCCAACACATAAGGAACCAGCCGATAACGCCATTGCAACCAGTTTTGAATATGCGCCCGGGTTGCTTCGTCAAACGCTGTGGGTATCAGTTTGGGATGAGCCTGAAAACAAAAGTTGGCCGAAAAAACCGCCATGCCCAACCAACGCAGATACAGCTCGGGTGTCATTTGGTCGACAGATCCGGATGCATTGCCAATAGAGTGCATCTGAACCGGAATACCGCTTGCTCCTACTGACAATGCGGTGCGCAAGGTATGTTGCAAACCGGCCCAGTCGTTCGAGACGCGAGGGGCTGACTGCCATAGCAGCCTTTGCGCACCAACGAACAAATCCGAACTGAAGACAATGCCTTCTGGCGGGACTTTCTGTCCTGCTGCCGCATCAAACAAGGCGCGACGAGCCAGGGCCGGATAAATCGAGCGTAACACTGCACCCGACTCGCCACCACGAGCGACGACAGAGTCGGGAATTTCGAATTGAACATCGCAAGCCGTGGCGCCCACGCCCTCTTCCATCAACTGACGATGGCGCTCGGACCAGGCATTCAATACATCGCGATGCGTCAGATCGAGCAAGCCAAAGGGTTGATTACCGGTGGCAGGGACCCCGGGGAACACATGGGCATCGCCCGATTCGGTCGCAAGCAGCCAGCCACGATCTTCTAGTTCGGCAAAAGTGGGCGAATCCGCAAGTGCTGCAGGCAACGTCTGAAGACAAAGGTGCGCGGCATGTTTGCCGAAAAGCTCAAGAATCTGTTTTGGATCGGGAAATCGGACTGCATCCCATTCAGGCAGCAGCTTCGAGTCCTGGTAAGTCCAGGCTGCCGGTGGCAGCATCAATACGCCATCGATTGCCACCTGCTGACGACGAAACTCGGCAATCACCTCGGCGGTCTGCGTTGCCGTCTGGCCCTCGTGCTGCTCGATCCAGACACCCATCGACCATAAGACAGGCTGTCCGGCTCTTCCGGTCAATTGAGTATATTGATTCAGGATTTCAGCGGGTTCGCCGGCGAACAAAAACAGATCCAGCGTGACATCTTCCAAAGCGATCAAATACTCGCCCGGGTTTTCGGAGCCGAGATCGTGCGAAATCAAGCCAAGCGTATTGGCGTAAACACCCCAACCGGACGTACTCCAGGCCAAGGGCAATGCCCTATGCTCGGTATCATCGGAAACGATATATTCGCCTCGTCGATTCAGGTCGCCATGTGTCTCGCCCAATCCATAAATCTTCTCGGTCGCAGCCAGATTCAGTCCTACGGTCCAGACACCCTCTTCACAATGAACACCCGTTTCAGACAGGCTAAGGACAGACTTGCCCTGGCGCTTCAGATTCAAGGCAAAAGGCTGGGCAGTCACTTCAAGCACGATTTCGCCTTGAGCAATACCCCACCCCTTGGCTGAACCTGCTAATGGTTCGGTCACTGCCTCACCAATCGCCTCGGGTCTGGCAAGCAACACTTCGGAATGGACACGTGCACGCGCTCCCGGCGCGATATCTGCAGCCACAAGCTCGGGTTTGCCGCAACGCAAACGATATACCCCGGGCGCGTGGGGCTCAATCACCAGTTTCATTCCAGCGCCCGTGTCGAATACGACTCTGGTAGGGAGTGTGTCGACAAGTTTGAGCGTATCGAGTTGCATGATTTGATATGTAGCCGTGTACCAGCCTAGGTGACGTAAAGCCAACCTAAGTTATATTTTTTATGGCCTTTTGGGACGAAAACTATTCTAAATAGCGCTAATCGCATCAATTATATCGTTTTCCAGAGGAAGAGGCTCGGCGTTCAGGGCCGCGGCAATCAAATCACCTGCTAAGGGCGCCCAGGTCAGGCCTCGCGAGGCGAAACCACAGGCAACCCACAACCCGTAGGTCTCGGGTACGGGCCCGACTACCGGTAACCTGCCTGGCATGACCGCTCGCCAGCCGGCCCAACCGGGCAAGGCTGTTTCACACAGATCTTGCGGTATGTGAGGCTGATTCAACAATCCAGCAGCTCGCTTGAGATTGCCGATCCTGCCCTCGGCAGTCGACACGGCCTGAGTGGCACCATGCACATAACTACTGCCTGCGACACAAAACCCATCCACAGCTGGCAGAACATAGCCATCTCCGCTCACGATGCAGCGGGGACCACCTGCAAGTGCCTCATTGGGCAATAACGTGATTTCTCCTGCCAAGGCATGCATTTTGGAAAGCCTGGAATCCTCCGGCAAAACATGGCTTCTATTGAGAATATTGAAACTGTCCATGGCACTGGCGACGACTACGTAGGGAGCCTGCGCGAGGATGTTTCCACCCGCATCCTGCGCGAGCCACTGGTCATTTGCCTTGGCAAGCCGATCGACATCGCCTTCCAATAGCTGAATACCGGGGGTGCATGCGAGTGCATCGATCAAACCTTGCGGGTTAACTTGAGCCGCAGTCGGAAAATAAATACCCCCACGCGCAAGCTTGCGACCCGATAAAACACTAGCCTCCTGCGCATCGACATACCTTGCCCATTCAGTCGGAAAGCGCAACGCAGCCAGAACCGAAGACAAATCGACTATGCGGCCCTGATCGCGTTGTAACTGAATCGCTCCGCAACGATTGACGACGGTTTTCGGCAGATGGCGCCATCGAGCCATTGACCTCAAACTTCCTGCCCTGGACAAGCGCGCGCGCAAATCATCATCTCGCGACACCATCGGAGTCTGCGCAGCAGAGACATGACGAGCGTGAGTAGTGAAAGCCATTTCACCAGAGGTCGATGGATTTGAAGCTGATTTTTTATCGATCACCGTCACTGCCCAGCCCCGCAATGCAAGGGCATGCGCGACGCCCATCCCCGCAAAGCCCGCTCCCACGACTATTGCACAACGATCCAAAGGCTTTTGGGCGAACTGCTCCCAATTTGAAGTGGTTGAATGCGAACGCTTGTTCAAACGTTCAGTCAGTTCACGATAATCGACATCAAGGCCTGCGGGAAACACAATGTCGGCATCAGGGCCGGCCAGCCTCACTAACGTTTCAAATAATTTGCCCTGCGCAGATAAATCATCCGTCAAATCCTCCGATGATAGACAGAACAAATCCACCTTGGCCCGTAAACGTTCAAGCGAAAGACCCCGGTCGCCCACAAGCAGCGTCAAGGTGACCGCTCCATCCTCAAAATCCATTCGATGCAACCCCGGAAGATTCAAGGGCCATGCGTTAATGAGCTTGTCCACGCATACTTTCCTTGCCGTCGATGCAGCAAGAGCAAACTGCTTGCTCAATGCGATCGCATCGGGCAACGCATTCACCAAACCAATCACGTGCAACCGGTCTGGGCGCTGGGGATGCGCTTGCCAGTCTGCCCATATGTCAAGAAAACGCAAACCTATTCCGAAATCGGCATCCAGAATCGTGAAGTGTTGGCGATCACGCCAGCGTGATTGCAAGTGAAGTGCTTCGATACTCGACAATTTCTTAACTCATTCAATTGTTTTCAAAGCACGACGCAAGACTTTGCCGATTGTGCTTTTTGGTAATTCGGGACGAAACACGATCGACCGGGGGCATTTATACCGCGCGAGATTGCGAGCGCACCAATCTTTCAACTGATCATGAGTCAACGAATCATCCTTAGGGACGACAAACAATTGCAGCGCCTCTCCCGTGTTTTCATCCGGCACGCCGATCACCGCACACTCTAGCACTGCCGGATGATTCGCCACCACCGCCTCAACCTCACTGGGGTAGACATTGAACCCGGAAACAATCACGATATCCTTTAGTCGATCAACCAGGAATATGTAACCGCGCTCGTCCATCCATCCAACATCGCCAGTCAGAAAAAAACCATCTTCCCGCAACGCTGCGGACATCTCTTTCGTCGCATTCCAATATCCTCGCATCACTTGTGGGCCTCGCACAGCAATCTGACCATGCTCTTTAAAGGCAACAGATTGGCCATCTTCACGAACGATCAACACTTCAGTCTCGGGCAGCGGCAACCCGATACTTCCTGAAAAAGTCGTCGCATTCGTCGGATTGGCGGTGACTACAGGGGAAGCCTCGGATAAACCGTACCCCTCGATCAAGGGATGACCGGTCAGCTCAAACCACTGTTTGGCCACTGCGCTTTGCAAGGCCATTCCACCGCCAAAAGCGAGCCGCAGCGACGAAAAATCCAATTGATGAAATGAAGGTTCCTGCAAAAGAACTTTGAATAATGTGTTGACGCCCGGAAAGATATGAACGGAATGTCGCCGCCAGATTTTGATCAAGTCAGGACGATCACGCGGATTCATGACAAGCAAGTTGGTCATTCCGGCGTAAATTCCATACAAGCCACATACCGTCATGGCAAACACATGATAGAGCGGCAAAGCAGTCAACATATTCAGCGGTTTGCCCTTTACTGTATGCAATGCGGGCCAGGCAATCGCCTCGATCTGCAATACATTCGCCACCAGATTTCCGTGCGTCAGCATGGCTGCCTTGGGCACACCAGTTGTTCCGCCCGTATATTGAAGCGCAGCAAGAGAATTCGAATCTATCGCAGGCTGGTGCCAATCAAGCCCCTGGCCTAGCCTCAAGACATCACGCCAGTGCCGGGCATCGGGCAATCGCCAACGAGGCACCATCTTTTTGACGTGTCGAACAACCCAGTTCACCAGCGGCCTCTTGAATCGCCCCAGCATATCGCCAGGCGATACCACAACGCGATGCAGCAACGCATCACACCCTTGGACTTGCTCAAGCGTGTGCGCGAAATTCTCCAGAACAACGATGACTTGTGCGCCACTATCCTGTAACTGACCTTGCAACTCTCTGGGGGTAAACATCGGATTGATGTTCACCAACACCATTCCCGACTTCAGTACACCCAGCAGCGCGACCAGATACGCCGGCACGTTGGGCATCATGAGTGCGACCCGAGAACCCTCAGATAAATTAAGTGACTGCAGCCACGCCGCAAAAGCCCTTGCGTTGGAGTCAAGCTCCCGAAAAGTCATTGGGACACCCAGAGCGATGCACGCCACCCGATCCGCATGCTTTTTACACGCCTGACCTAATAAGTCATTCAGTGAAGAATAGGCATTGAGGTCGATTTCGACTGGCATCCCTTCCGGATAACTCGTGCGCCACGGCTGCGGAATATTCATAACATTTGGGGGTTATTACGCTTTAGCAATGCTTTTCACCGATAATACCCCTTGTAATCCTTTCGTGATGGCGTAACGAATGAAAATCCTCGAACCCTTTCTCAACTGGCAATCCGAAATTCGTGCAGTCAGGCGCGACATCCATGCGCACCCTGAACTGTCCTACCAAGAGCAACGTACCTCGGACCTTGTCGCCGCGGCGCTCGAAAAGTGGGGCATCACAGTTCACCGGGGATTGGGCGGCACAGGAGTTGTCGGAGAAATCAAGGGTAAAGGCGGCAGTTCTCGCGCCATCGGCTTGAGAGCCGATCTGGATGCTTTGCCGATGCAAGAACTCAATACGTTTGCTCACGCCAGTCAAAACACCGGAAAAATGCATGGTTGCGGTCATGACGGCCACACGGCAATGTTGCTCAACGCCGCGCACTACCTAGCCGAAACGCGCAATTTCGACGGAACGGTCTACGTCATATTCCAGCCCGCCGAAGAGGCAGGTGCAGGCGCCAAGCGCATGATGGATGACGGACTGTTCACAAAATTTCCCATGCAGGCTGTTTTCGGCATGCACAATTGGCCAGGCATGCCCGTCGGCTCTTTCGGTGTCACTCCCGGCCCGATCATGGCGTCCAGTAACGAATTCTGCATCACCATTAAAGGCAAAGGCGCTCACGGCGGTATGCCGAATCTGGGTATCGACCCCGTCATGACGGCCGTCCAGATTGCCCAAACCTTGCAAACAATCATCACCCGCAATCGCAATCCTCTGGACGCCGCGGTCCTGAGCATCACTCAAATTCATGCAGGCAGTGCCGATAACGTCATTCCGACCGAAGCCGTCATGCGCGGAACCGTTCGCACTTTCACGCTCGAGACACTTGATCTGGTCGAGCAAAGAATGCGCGAAGTCGTCGAGCACTCGGCCAACGCCATGGGGGCCACGGCCGATTTCCTGTTCACCCGCAGTTATCCGCCAACGATCAACCACCCCGAAGAAACGGCATTTTGCGTCAAAGTGATGCAGGAAATTGTTGGCTCCGAGCATGTCAATTCCCAGATCCAGCCATCGATGGGCGCCGAAGATTTCGCCTATATGCTCCTGGAAGTGCCCGGATGTTATGTCTGGATCGGCAACGGTCAAGGCGACCATCGCGACGCAGGCCATGGGCTCGGCCCCTGCATGCTGCACAATGGATCCTACGACTTTAACGACGATCTGTTGCCGATTGGTGCGACTTATTGGGTAAAACTGGCGGAAGATTGGTTTAAAAGGTAGTATCTCGGTCTACCATTCATAGCCAAAAGTAATAAGCTAAAAGCCAGCATGTCACAGCAAGTTTCAGCAGGCGCCTCGCCATGGCGCGACCAAGTCAATGGCATGCTGTTTGTCGGTCTGCTTGCAGCGGCCGTTGTTCAAGTCGCAGCCTTCCCCTTCGTCAAATCGCTGGGATTAAGCCCGCTGGTTGTCGGTATCGTTTGTGGAATGCTCTACGGAAATTTTCTGCGCGGCACGATGCCCGCTGGCTGGGGCGTTGGCGTGCACTGGACTGCCCGGCGACTCCTGCGAATTGCTGTCGGTTTTTACGGATTGAACATCAGCATCCAGCAAATTGCCGAGATTGGCGCGCCTGGTCTCATCATCTCTACAGGCGTCGTTCTGTCGGTATTGTTCATCGGCACCTGGATCGGCACGAAAGTTCTCAAGCTTGACCGCGACACAGCCATGCTGACCGCCTCGGGCAGCGCAATTTGTGGCGCCGCCGCCGTTCTGGCTTTTGAATCCACTCTCAAAGCCCCCCCTCACAAAAGTGCTGTCGCAGTCGCGACCGTCGTCTTATTCGGCACGATTTCGATGTTTGTATATCCGCTGGCGTTTCAGCTAGGTTGGATTGACCTGGACACCCGCTCATTCGGAATGTTTCTGGGTGGCACGGTTCACGAGGTGGCCCAAGTTGTTGGATCAGCCAGCAATATCGATGCAGCAACCACCGAGGTTGCCACCATCGTCAAAATGACCCGGGTCGCATTACTTGTTCCACTGCTCATTTTGCTAGGTTTGTGGCTACAGCGTTCCGCAAGCGCAAAACTCGCTCCCGGTCAGACAAAGCCCAAGCTGCCAATCCCTTGGTTTGCGATTTTCTTTCTGATATTTGCCCTGATCAATTCAGCCAATATCATCCCGCCGGACGTACTCAAAACCATGCGCGCACTGGATGTTTTTGCATTAACCATGGCGATGACAGCACTGGGCATAGAAACCCGCTTTGCCCAGATGCGCCAAGCCGGGCCCAGGGTTTTGGCGCTAGCGTTCATTCTGTTTTTGATTTTGGCTTTCGGTGGCTATACGCTTGTAAAATTTGTTGCCTGAAATCGAGCCCGGCTTCAACCACGTAGGCTATTTTCAAGCATAATCTTGCTTGTTCATCCGCTAGCCTCACGTGGTCTTCATGGCTCAGACAACCACCGACATTTCCCCCTCCGTTCGCAGGCTAGACCCTGAAGACGCGCAACAAGCCCTTGCCCAGGTTCAAGAGCTGTTGCACCGTCATGAACTGGTCGAAAACCTGGTGCATCGTCAACAAGAAGGCGATGAACGCGCAACGCTTGTCGAGGGACTATTACAGCGTCAGCATGAAGCCGAACTTAAAGAACTCGTCAACGATCTGCACCCAGCGGATATCGCCTTTATCCTCGAATCACTGCCCAATTCGGAACGGCAACTAATCTGGAAGCTTGTCAGCGCCGAGCACGACGCCGATGTTCTGCTCGAAGTTGACGACTGGGTACGAGAATCGCTCATTGAGGCGATGGACCGAAAGGATCTCGTGGCGGCCACCGAGAGCATGGACGCCGATGAATTAGCGGACCTTGCCCCGGACCTGCCGCCCGATGTTGTAGCCGAAGTGCAGAAAGGCCTGACCGTTGAAGAGCGCGCCCGATTAATAGAGGCAATGGGCTACCCGGACGACAGCGTTGGCGGGATCATGGACTTCGAGATGGTTCGCGTCCGCGAGGATGTAACGCTTGAAGTGGTGCTTCGATACTTGAGACGATTACCCGAATTACCCGATCACACCGATCAAATCTTTGTCGTCGATCGTCAGGATAAGTTGCTGGGCACATTGACCTTGTCATCGCTTCTGGTCAACGAACCCGAAGTCGAAGTGCGAAATGTGATGGGAACGGACTACCTTTCACTTAGCCCGCTGGATGCCGACTCCGAGGCGGCCGGTGCGTTCGAGCGCTATGACCTGGTCTCCGCACCGGTTGTCGACGATCTGGGCAGACTGGTGGGGCGCGTGACGATTTCCGAGGTTGTGGACGTGATCCGCGAAGACTCCGACGAGCAAGCGCTGTCTCGTGCAGGTATGCAGGAAGAAGACATCTTTGCGCCGGTCATCATGGCACTAAAAAACCGCGCACCCTGGTTGATATTAAATCTCTGTACTGCGTCCATCGCTTCATTTGTCGCTTCGCAGTTTGAGGAAACCGTCAGCACCATCGTAATGCTGGCTTTCCTGATGTCCATTGTTGCCGGAATCGGCGGCAACTCGGGCAATCAGACCATGACGCTCATTATTCGCGCTCTCGCGGTTGGCCGAATCACCGACAAAAACGTATGGCAGTTGGTCAAGCGTGAAATGCTCGTGACATTTTTGGTTGGCTTGGCGGGAAGTGCCGTTGCCGCGATTTTTGCCTGGGTCATTTCAAGGTCCATCCCCATCGCGCTAGTGATGATGGCTGCGATGATATGCAATATGCTGGTTGGCGCAATGATAGGCGTGCTCGTACCGATCGTCCGTTCACGCTTTGGCAAAGATCCGGCCATGGGTTCATCGGTTTTGCTGACCTTCGCCACGGACTCGCTAGGCTTTTTTATTTTTCTCGGACTGGCAACGCTCTTTTTGCTTTAAGGTCCTTCAGTCCATCGGTGATGGGCAAAATCGCGCGATGCTAAGCACTAGGCGTGATGGTCGCAAACCAGCAAACGATTCACATGTGTACCAATGCGATCGGAGTCCATGCCATATACATGAATTGAAACTGCCGGTTGTTCCTGCCGGTTTCCCAATTGATGAATCAATTCGAGACCGGCGTGTCCACATACGCTCTGTCCGGACGGCCGCTCAACCTCACCGGTCAGCCTGGCCTGTTGTGCAGAGCGGTCCCACTCGAAATGCGATTCGCTCAATACGCCGTTGAGTACTTTGTATGCGCACCACGTAAAGTGCGCATGCACAGGACTAGCCTGGCCTTTTTCCCACACAAGGGCAACAATCGTGAATCGGCCTTTCGGATCCGCATGCAGAATATGCCGCGTATAAGTTTCGGACTTGCGCGGCAACGTCAAAATTTGATGCGCCAATTCAGTCGCCGTCATCCCGACCAAGGCCTCATCCAATGCCTTTCTCACCGACTGGGGGGTGAGAACAGCCTGCTCGCAACATGCCAGCTGGATTTGCGCGGTCAAATCGAAAAGCGAATCTTCATGGTTAGAAAATGAATTCATGATGACTGAATGCGCCCGAGAAGAGCCTGTGGAGATGGATGTTGCCAGCTGGTTTTGCATATTTTCTAGGCGAAATACGAGGGGAGGATTCGAATTAGATATTCTTTTTACTTTTTCAAACCATCATCTTAATGATCAATTTCGAAAATAATTTGCTTTTTTACATAAAATACTGATATTTTTAGAAAATAATTCTAATTTATTAAGATATTTAGAAAAATTATGCCAATCGATAAAAAAGACCGTGAAATTTTGCGTATTTTGCAGGAAGACGCAACCATCTCTCTTAACGATCTGGCCGCGAAGGTCAATCTGACTCCAACACCTTGTTGGCGACGCATTCAGAAACTGCAAACAGATGGCGTGATCCGAAAACAGGTGGCCCTGTGTGATGCCGGAAAATTGAACCTGGGACTGACAACGTTCGTCACAATACGCACCAGTCAACACAACGAAGAATGGATGCAACGCTTTGTGGCGGGGGCAACCAGCATCCCGGAAATCGTCGAGATTTACAGATTGAGCGGGGATGCGGATTATCTTTTAAAAATCGTCGTACCGGATATCGCCAGATATGACAGCGTCTACAAAAGACTGATCAGATCAGTCGAACTGCTTGATGTGAGTTCGGCATTTGCGATGGAAACAATTAAATGCACAACCGCACTACCGTTAGACTACTCCACCTCGGATGCCCACGATTGAAATAATGTGTATGTCACGGCAAGGGCTACGGGACCGACAAAAATACCGATCAATCCAAAGCTGAGCATGCCACCAATCACACCGGCAAAAATCAGCAGCAAAGGCAAGTCCGCGCCACGTTTAATGAGCACTGGCCGCAAAAAGTTATCGATACTAACGACAAACAAAGACCAGACCAATAACGCAGTTGCCCATCCGTTGTTTCCGGACCAATACATCCAGGCAACTGTCGGAAACAACACAAGACTTGGGCCAAGCTGCGCAATGCAAAGCATCAGCATGACCGCAGTGAATACGGCGGCATAGGGCACTCCCGCAACCACCAGACCGATACCACCCAGCGAAGACTGGACAATTGCGGTCACACCCACACCAAGGGCCACACTGCGAATCGCGCGGCCAGCCAGAATCATTGAGTTTTCTCCACGATCACCAGCCAGCCTGCGTCCAAAAGTGCGCGCCATAGCGGCAGCCTCTTCACCCGATGAATACAAAATGGCAGCGACCACTACCACTAGGAGAAACTGAATCAACATGCCACCTAAACCGCCAAACTGGGCCAACACCCACTTGCCTGTGTCCGCAGCATACGGACTCACATGTTCGATCAACCCTTGAGCACCTCCTGCAACGAAGCTTGTCCATGCATCATCCACTTGTCCGCCAATGAGGGGGATTTTTTTGACCCACTCGGGCGGCTGAGGCAAACCATTGTTGGCAACTTTTTTTCCCAACTCGATGAGTTGATCGGACCGCTCGACAATCGTGCTGATCGCCCACCACATCGGCAGAACCAACAACAGAAGCATGCCTACGGTCATGATGGTGACAGCAGGGCCTCTTCTCCCTCCAAAGAACTGTTGCAACCCTTTTAGCCATGGCCAAGTGGCCACGACAATCATGGATGCCCAGACTGTTGCAGCCAGAAACGGGCGCAAAACCCATAAGGACAAACCGATCAATCCAAGTATGGCGACGATTGCTAGTGTGTTGCGAGTCAGATCATGGTGCATTTGAAAATCCGCTGGGAAGGGTCTGCCCTAAGTACAAGTACATCGAGACGCAGTTTAATGGGGATTACTATGTAGGGACAACATTGCCACACAATGACTGGACAGCCATTTCATGAGCAGAAAAGAAGACATTATTCGGACCATGCAAAATACCCGTGTCAACGGTCTGATCGCAAAACGCTTTTTTCATATTACCGCACCCCAGCATGCCGACAGCATTCTCGAACGGATGCACGACGACGAGGTGTTTTTCAGCTTTATTCTTTTGCCGAACTCGAAAAAGCAACCTGCTGAAGCACTGATTTGCACAAATCAACGCATCATGATTTGGAACAATGAATTCGCTGAGGATGAAGATATTCCGATCAGCTCAATCAATAAACATGACATGGAATCAGGTTGGTTTTCAACCCGACTTCACGTACAAGGCGACAAAAACGGTCATTCCTGGAATTGGGTATTCAAATGCGAAAAGGAAATCATGGCGGCATTCGAATCCGGCTTGCGGCTAGCCAGATTCGGAGCCGATAGCAAAACTTAGGTCAACTGACCGTGGCACTGCTTGTATTTTTTCCCGCTGCCGCAAGGACAAGGCTCATTTCGTCCCACCTTGGGTAAAACATTGCGAATCGGGGCTTGCCCGGGCTCGGCACGATCCTGCTCCTGAGCATTGGACGACTCGGATTCCGTATAGCTCTCATGCTGATACGACACGTTTTGCATGTGCGCTTGTGATGCTTCAAGCTCAGCTTGCTCGACCTCTTCGCGTGATTGAATGCGAACAGTCATCAACACCTTCACGACATCATCACGAACACGATCAAGCATATCCGAGAACAATTCGAATGCTTCACGCTTGTATTCCTGCTTGGGATTTTTCTGGGCATAACCACGCAGGTGAATACCTTGACGCAGATGGTCAAGTGAGGACAAGTGTTCGCGCCACTGCGAATCCATCACCTGCAGCATGATCGAACGCTCGAACTGTGACCATGACTCTGCCCCGACGATTTCCGCTTTGGCGGCATGTGCTTTTTGAGCTGCAAGCAATACCTGCTCCAGCACATCTTCATCGGTAATGCCTTTGGACTCTTTAACCAGATCAACCAATGGCACCGAAACCTGCCAATCGGCCTCCAGCGCCATTTGCAATGCCGGCACATCCCACTGCTCTTCAACTGAGTCGACGGGCACATACTGCCTGACAAGATCCGAAAACGCGCCGTCGCGCAAGTGATTGACTGTTTCAGCGATAGACTGAGCCTCAAGCACTTCATTACGCTGCGAATATAAAACCTTGCGCTGGTCGTTGGCGACATCATCGTATTCAAGCAACTGCTTGCGCACATCGAAGTTGCGCCCCTCGACCTTGCGCTGGGCAGATTCAATCGACCGTGACACCATGCCGGCTTCGATCGGCTCACCTTCGGGCAACTTCAATCGCTCCATGATGGCTCGCACGCGATCACCCGCAAAAATTCGCATCAGCGGATCTTCAAGCGAAAGATAGAAACGCGATGAGCCGGGATCACCCTGACGCCCGGCACGACCGCGTAACTGGTTGTCTATTCGGCGCGACTCATGACGTTCAGTGCCGATAATGCGCAAGCCACCCGCCGCCTTGACCTGTTCGTTGAGCGGTTGCCATTCATCCCGGACTTTCTGGATATGAATCAGCTTATCAGCTTCACTCAAGCTTTCGTTTTGACGAATCAACTCGATCTGCTTTTCGATGCTTCCGCCCAAAACAATGTCCGTACCGCGGCCTGCCATGTTGGTGGCAATCGTGATGTGGCCGGGCTTGCCGGCCTGAGCCACGATCTCGGCTTCACGTGCGTGCTGCTTGGCGTTCAGTACCTCATGCTTTAAGCCGGCCTTCTGTAACAGACCGGACAACAGCTCTGAGTTCTCGATACTGGTCGTGCCGACAAGAACCGGTTGGCCACGTTCACGGCAATCACGAATATCGGCAAGAATCGCATTGAATTTCTCGGGGGTCGACTTGAATATCTGGTCGTTTTGATCCACTCGCACCATCGGCCTATTGGTCGGCACAATCACCGTTTCCAGACCATAGATTTCCTGGAACTCATATGCTTCGGTATCTGCCGTACCGGTCATTCCGCCCAGTTTTTCGTACATGCGGAAGTAGTTCTGGAAGGTAATGGAAGCAAGAGTTTGGTTTTCAAGCTGGATTTTGACGCCTTCCTTGGCCTCCACCGCTTGATGCAAACCATCCGACCAGCGACGTCCCACCATCAGACGTCCCGTGAATTCATCCACGATCACAACTTCATCTTCTTGAACAACATAATGCTGGTCACGATGAAACAGATTATGCGCGCGTAATGCGGCCATCAGATGATGCATCAATGTGATGTTACGGGGCTCATATAAGGACTGTCCCTCGGGCAATAAACCCAGCCGCGTCAGTACGCCTTCAGCATGCTCGTGTCCGGATTCGGACAAATAGACCTGGTGATTTTTTTCATCCACCCAGTAATGGCCTTCCGGTTCAGGCTCCTGCGGCTTCGGCTCGGTAGCCATACGCTGCAAAAGATTGGGCACTGCGTTCATCCTGATATACATCTCGGTATGATCTTCCGCCTGCCCCGAAATGATCAGCGGAGTGCGCGCCTCGTCGATTAAGATCGAATCGACCTCGTCGACGATTGCAAAAACCAGCCCGCGCTGACGTCGCGCCTCGGGTTGGTATTCCATGTTGTCGCGCAAATAATCGAAACCGAACTCATTGTTCGTGCCATACGTGATATCGGCGCGATAAGCATCGATTTTTTCTTCATTCGACTGCTGGGGAACTACCACTCCGACGCTCAAGCCCAGAAAGTTGTACAGCCGCCCCATCCATTCGGCATCGCGACGAGCCAGATAATCATTGACCGTCACAACATGCACGCCACGCCCCGGTAATGCATTTAGGTAGACAGGCAACGTCGCCATCAGGGTCTTGCCCTCACCCGTACGCATTTCTGCAATCTTGCCGCTATGCAATACGATTCCACCGATTAATTGCACGTCGAAATGACGCATGCCAAAAACACGCTTACCCGCCTCACGCACAACGGCAAATGCCTCAGGCAAAATCTGATCAAGGGTCTCACCGGCTTGCAAACGGTTTTTGAACTCTTCGGTCTTGCCCTTCAATTGCTCGTCGGACAAGGACTGTATTTGCGGCTCGAAAGCGTTGATCTGCAAGACTTGACGACGCAACTGCTTGAGCAGACGATCATTGCGACTACCAAAGATTTTTTTTAACAGAGAAAGCATGCGTACCTGACCCGGGAGCGCCTACGACAATCGCAAGCACCTATCGAAAGGAATTAAGGCAAAATTTGCCCACAAACCATGGAGTTTAACGGATTGCGCAGAAATACTCTCTGTTTGATGCCAGAATTCAACGCAATCTGGGCCGCCAGGATACACCCGGCAAATTCGTCGGGGTGGGCGCCCGAGCAATCGCCTCCATTTGGGGCTGTCCTGCCAGAAACACCCTTGGATCCAGGGCTTTATCATGCTTTCGCACCTCGAAATGCAGGTGTGGTCCGGTCGAAAGTCCGGTCGATCCCACTTTAGCTATGACTTGACCCCTGGTAACCAATGCGCCTTCAGACACTAAAATCGTCTGGGCATGTGCATAGCGTGTCAATAAGCCATTGCCATGATCTACTTCGACCATCTTGCCATATCCGGTATGTGACGAGACTGTCTTGACCACGCCCCCGGCGGACGCACGAATAGGCGTTCCTACGGGAGCGCTGAAATCCAACCCTTCATGCATGCTCATTTGCCCATTAAATGGATGGCGCCGCCAGCCATAGGTCGAACTAAGATGAGAATGGGTACTAATTGGCATGGTCGTAGGGAGGTGACCAACACTTGCGACCAGGGCAGTCAGACGAAGATCAAGTGTTGAGAATTGATCATCTTGCCTGGCCAGCCCCGCCTGAATGGCGTTGATTTTTCTTTCGAGCTCGGAAACCGGAGGGCGACCGGCTTGGGCATCCATAGGCACGAACATCTCGTCAATCACTGTGTTCGTTTGCTCAACATCCCGAACAAATGCGATACGATCCTGCGGTAACCCTGCCACCTCGGCAACACGACGTCCCAGACCATCCAGCCTGGTCATGCCTGCCTGTATTTCGCCGAGCCTGGCGGCCAAGGCATGCACGGTTTCATGCGTCAATGACAGATCGGGATCTTGCAAATGACTGCCATGGGTTTCGACCGGCGCATTGACAGACCATGTCATTCTCTGAATGGCAGCCCCCGCCACCATTGCAATCACGAATAAAATACATAGCGAAACTACGAGCCATCTCGATTGAAGTGAAATTTTCGCTTCCGCACCACTGCGCGAGTGCATTATGATCAACTTCATGCCTAACAACATCCTTCCATGGCTACATCTTCCTCGCGACGCGTCAAACTAGGCTCATCCGCATCACACCTGATCGGATGGCTCGGCAACGAGACGCAATCCGCAAATGTGCTTGCAACCGCGCAGCTTCATCTGAAAATCCGTTCAGCTGTCTCGGAAATCCTTCCCGCGTCGATGCGAGGTGCCTTCGAGGTCATCAAGATCGAACAAACAGCCCTGACACTAACGGTATCGAGTGCCGCTTTCGCAGCAAAATTTCGCCAAATGGCACCGAGGGTTTCGACACACTTACAAACCTTAGGATGGAATATCGCCGAAATCAAACTTCGTGTCCATGGCGGAACAAGACTTCATCCAGCCGGAAAACCACCTAGGGAAGCGAGATTACTGGACGAAAACGATCTCAAATCGTTTGAAGACCTGAAGCAAAATTTAAGGCCTGGACCTCTGGCTGATGCCGTATCAAAATTGCTTAAACACCATCACGCGAATAACGGCAACCAAACGGAAAACTAGGCCAGTTTCCACTCTTGGCGGAATGCCTGCGGAGCCTCGGTCTGTGACGCATAGGTCACTAACTCCCAAGCGTCTTGCTGAGCCAGCAATTTACGGGCGAGTTGATTGTTCAGCGCATGCCCGGATTTACAGGCCACATAACGCGCGACCAGGGGCTTGCCAATCAGATAGAGGTCACCGATCGCATCCAGAATCTTGTGCTTGACGAACTCATCGTCATAGCGAAGGCCATCGCTATTGAGAACGCGGTACTCATCCATCACGATCGCATTGTCGAGACTGCCTCCCCGAGCCAATCCCATGGAGCGCAGTGCCTCGACCTCATTGACGAATCCGAAAGTACGTGCGCGAGCGATTTCCTTGATATAGGACTGCGAAGCAAAATCGATTTCGGCAAAGTTCGCAGTGGAGTCAATGGCAGGATGACGAAAATCAATCGAAAAAGCCAATGCAAAACCATCGTGCGGCTCAAGTCTGGCCCATTTGGCATCCTTGCCTTCGCCTTCACGAACTTCCACTGTCTTAAGTACGCGCAAAAACTGCTTGGGTCGGGCCTGCTCTTCGACTCCGGCAGACCTCAACAGATAAATAAATGTTGCCGCACTGCCATCCATGATCGGAACTTCTTCGGCAGTCAGATCGATATGCAAATTGTCAATACCAAGTCCCGCCAGCGCCGACATTAAATGCTCAACCGTTGAAACGCGAACGTTGCCCTGTTGCAGGACCGAAGCCATCCGGGTGTCGGAAACCATCGCAGCCTGTGCAGGCAGGTCAACCACTTCCGGCAAATCGACACGATGAAAAACGATTCCGGTATCCGGTGCAGCAGGACGCAAGGTCAGCTCGACGCGACGGCCGGAATGCAGACCGACCCCTGTCGTTTTGACAACCTGTTTGATCGTGCGTTGCTGAAACATTGGCGGGCTACTTGATGGAAGTCGTTGAAATCAAACCGCATTATACCGCTTTTACCCCGCATTGCACCATTTTTGAGCAGACAAATAGGCACTCGGGAGGGGAAACCCCGAATGCCTATCAGGGAGTGTCGCAAAACACCCCTTATGAGGGACATCATTCAACTATCCGGGGCCTTAACGTTTAAGCACCGGATTGTTGTGGCACAACTTAGTCGGCCTGACGACGCAAGAATGCCGGAATGTCGTAATGCTCCATACCGGCTGTTTCCAAGGCACGAACCTGGGCCGTTGCGTTGCTTGCACGCGGATTACGCATCACAGTCGGCACGCTGAAGTCGGAAGCGTGGCCAAGTGGTGCATTATCCGTACCCGTACGCAAAACCTCGACATGCTCAGGCTCGGGAACCAGCATCGGACGCTTTTGCGCCTTGCTCTGACCCAAGCCGGTCGCCACGACGGTCACTCGCAGATTATCACCCATCGATTCATCGTATGCAGTACCGAAAATAACGGTCGCGTCATCCGAAGCGAAGCTGCGGATATGATCCATAATCGCGCGCGTTTCCTTCATCTTCAGGCTGGTGCTGGCTGTGATATTGACCAGAACACCACGTGCTCCGTTCAAATCCACACCTTCCAGCAGTGGGCATGCGACGGCTTGTTCTGCGGCTATTTTTGCGCGATCCGGACCACTTGCAACAGCGGTGCCCATCATCGCTTGACCCTGTTCGCCCATGATTGTCTTGACGTCTTCGAAGTCGACGTTCACGTTACCTTCGACGTTGATGATTTCGGCGATACCGGCACAAGCGTTATGAAGCACGTCATCCGCGGCCTTGAAGCAATCGGCCTGCGTCGCATCCTCATCCATCAGATCATAGAGGTTTTCGTTCAGTACAACGATCAGCGAATGAACATGCTTGGACAGCTCGCTGATCCCCTCTTCGGACATTTTCATCCGTTTGCCGCCTTCGAAAGAAAACGGCTTAGTGACAACGCCAACCGTCAGAATGCCGAGCTCTTTGGCGACTTCGGCAACAACAGGGCCTGCACCAGTACCGGTTCCACCACCCATACCTGCGGTAATGAAAACCATATTGGCGCCATGCAAGGCGGCACGAATTTCTTCACGAGCCAGTTCCGCGGCAGCCCTACCCTGATCGGGCTTGGCGCCAGCGCCTAGGCCGGTGCGACCAAGGCGAATTTGCACAGGTGCATTTGTCGCAGCCAAAGCTTGCGCATCGGTATTGCAGCAAATGAAATCCACACCCTGCACGCCCGAGTTGATCATGTGGGAGACCGCATTTCCACCTGCCCCACCAACCCCGACAACCTTGATGACCGTACCTTTATTAACGGTATCTAACATTTCAAACATCATGAGTGACTCCCTCAAGTCTTATATCAGTTAAACGATTGTCTAAATATCCCCAACTACATTCAGAAATCGTTTCAAACACGTCGCCGACAGTGTCCGCGACGGATTTGAAACGCCTCTCCTCCAGACCGGTTCATTGTTTTAAGAACTCGCCCGCCTGTTTGGCACTTTAAGTGCCAATTCGATAACTACAATTCCTTACAACCTTAAACAATACTCCATACGGCGTACTTGCGCACTTAGTACTGAGCCTAGT
Source organism: Sheuella amnicola (assembly GCF_010499255.1). Lineage (GTDB taxonomy): Bacteria > Pseudomonadota > Gammaproteobacteria > Burkholderiales > Burkholderiaceae_B > Zwartia > Zwartia amnicola. The sequence goes on along the minus strand of NZ_JAAGRN010000004.1, from coordinate 21,759 downwards.
GCATGAACCATTCCTTCATGCGCGTCAGCACACTCTTGAAACTACCAGATTGCGCTGCCACTTTACGACCTCGCATGCGTTGCATTCTTGCCTCACCCAGCAAACCCATCACGGTCGAAAACCTTGGGTTTCTCATGACATCCGCAAGACTGCCTTCATAATCAGGCACCGCGACACGAACAGGTTTCAAAAATACATCCTCAGCCAGCTCGACCATGCCTGGCATAAGCGATGAGCCACCGGTCAATACAATTCCCGAAGACAACAAATCCTCATATCCGGAGTCGCGAATCACTGTCTGCACCAAGCCAAACAACTCTTCAACGCGAGGTTCGATCACAGCACCCAAGGCCATCCGCTTGATCAACTTAGGACCGCGATCGCCAAGGCCCGGCACCTCGAGGGTTTCGTCCGGATTCGCCAAAACTTGCTTGGCAACGCCAAAGCGCAACTTGATATCTTCTGCGTCAGGCGTGGGTGTGCGCAACATTGCCGCGATATCACTTGTAATCTGATCGCCCGCGATCGGCAAAACGGCCGTATGGCGAATCGCCCCACCCGTGTAGATCGCCACATCGGTCGTTCCACCTCCGATATCGACGAGAACGACGCCAAGCTCTTTTTCATCGGGAGTCAAGCAAGCCAGACTTGAGGCAAGCGGCTGCAGGATGAGATCCTGAACCTCCAGCCCGCAGCGCCGCACGCATTTCACGATATTTTGCGCGGCACTCACTGCACCGGTCACAATATGAACTTTGACTTCAAGACGTAAACCACTCATTCCTATCGGTTCACGAATATCTTCCTGGCCATCCACGATGAATTCTTGCGTCAATACATGCAAGACTTGCTGATCCGTCGGAATATTCACCGCTTTCGCCGTTTCGATGACACGCGCGACATCCATCGCGGTGACTTCCTTATCCTTGACCGCCACCATTCCGCTCGAGTTGAAGCTCCGGATATGGTTACCCGCGATACCGGTATAGACATCGCGTATTTTGCAATCGGCCATCAGCTCAGCTTCTTCCAGCGCTCTTTGAATCGAGTTCACGGTGGTTTCGATATTAACCACGACTCCTTTACGCATCCCGCGCGATTCGTGCTGCCCAAGGCCAAGCACTTCAAAACGCCCTTCGGGCAATATTTCGGCGACTACGGCAACCACTTTGCTGGTGCCGATATCGAGAGCGACGATTAGATCCTTGATATCACGTGTCATGGCGTTATCGTTTCTTTTTGGGTTGAGTGTTTTCGGGTAAAGCGGCAAGCGTCAAAGCAAAGCCCGTTGGGTATCTAAGATCGGCATTCGTCACGGGACGCCCTCCAATTTTTTGATTCACGGTGGGCCAGGCCTGTACAAAGCGCTCGATTCTGGCAGTAAATGAAAGCGCCCCGGGAATGCCCGCAGTCGGATCCGGCGCTTCGGCACCGGGATCGCGCCCCAGAGCAAGCGTCATTCCGTTGGACAAGGTCACGTGCAGCGCGTAACGGTCGCTTAAGTTGATGCTGCGAACCGATAAATCCAGCGGTGCGAACCATCGCTCGAGCTCGGCATAGCGTTGGACAATCAGACCGGCCGTGCCGTCCGGCCCTTCGAACTGCGGCATCACCGCATCGTCGTCGAGCTCCCCCAGGTTGGCCGTAAAGACCTGTCCCCAGGTATTGATCATCTGATTTTCGTTCCAAATCGCGAAAGGCTGCTGCTCTTCTATGGTGACGCGAATCGTATCGGGCCAGATGCGACGCACCATCGCGCTGCGAACCCAAGGAGCCTCGGCAAAGACATCCTGGGCCTGATCCAGATTCATCGTAAAGAAATTGCCCGTTAACTTTCCGGCAATCGCCGTGCGCAAATTCTCGGGAGTCACATAAGTGAGGCTGCTGTTGCCCGCCGGTTCGATTTCGATCGTGCGCAACATGAAAAAAGGTCGCTGGATCAACCAGTACACACCGCCCGCGAGCATAGCCAGCACAGCCAGCACCGCTAAGGTGTTGGCAATGCGGTTGATCGTACGGGCTTCGTTCCACACAGAGTGCTCCAGTCATCTCTATTTTGATTGCAAATGACCGACCTTGCAACGCGCATCCGCAAGAATATGCATGCATAAATCGGCGTAACTCATTCCAATTGCTTTCGCAGCCATCGGAACAAGAGAGTGCCCGGTCATGCCGGGCGAAGTATTCATCTCCAACAACCAAGGGTTGCCGCAGGCATCCAGTATCACATCGGCACGTCCCCACCCCTCGCAATCCAATGCGCGATAAGCCCGCACAGCAATGGCTGCGACTTGTTCAGCGATCTCATCGGACACCGGGGCCGGACATAAATAGCGTGTGTCATCCGTGAAATATTTGTTCTGATAATCGTATTTACCTTCAGGTGCGACGATCTCGATAATGGGAAGCGCTCGTGTCGTTTCGCGTGCACCGAGAATTGCGATGGTAAGTTCGCGGCCGGTTATAAACTGTTCCGCTAAAACAACATCATCAAACTTTGCGGACTCTCTGTAGGCTGGCAACACGTCTTCAATTTTTTCCGCCTTGACGATTCCAAGCGTCGAACCTTCGTGAGGCGCCTTCATGATTGCAGGCAAACCAATTTTTGCGATAGCCGAATCCAGTTCGCCTTCACCGGTCAATGCAACATAGCGCGGCGTCGGCAATCCGGCTTCCAGCCAGACACGCTTGGTCATCACCTTGTCCATTGCCAAGCTTGAAGCCATCGGCCCGCTTCCGGTGTATGGAATGCCGAGCAACTCGAGCGCACCTTGTATCGTGCCGTCTTCACCGTAACGACCATGCAACGCGATGAAAACACGATCGAATTTTTCAGCAGCGAGTTCCGCAATCGTCCGTTTGCCTGTATCGAACAAATGAGCATCCACGCCCTGGCTACGCAAGGCCTCACTCACACCGGTTCCCGACATGATCGACACCTCGCGCTCGGCGGACCGTCCACCATACAGAACGCCAACCTTTCCGAACTGACTGCTCATATAGAAACTCCCAACTGTCCGGGCACTTTACTGATCGACCCGGCACCCATCACGATGACCACATCGCCATCTTTCGCAAAATTCTTGATCGCGCCGGGCATATCGGCAACGTCTTCCACAAACAAAGGCTCGACCTTGCCCGCAACCCGCACGCCTCGCGCAAGTGCACGACCGTCAGCGGCGACCAAAGGCGGCTCGCCTGCTGCGTACACTTCTGTCAGCAGAACAGCATCGGCTTGTCCAAGAACCTGCACAAAATCCTCGAAACAATCCCTGGTTCGCGTGTAACGGTGCGGCTGGAAAGCCAAAACAATTCTTCTGTCCGGCCAGGCACCTCTTGCCGCGGCGAGAGTCGCTGCCATTTCGACCGGGTGATGGCCGTAATCATCGATGACCGTGAAGGAGCCGCCATGATCCGCCTTGAATTCGCCGGCTTGCGTAAATCGACGACCGACTCCGCGAAAGCCTTCCAGTGCCTGACAAATCGCATCATCAGAAACACCAAGCTCGGTTGCCACAGAAATGGCAGCCAAGGCGTTGCGCACATTATGTAACCCCGGCAAATTCAATTCGATATGCAACAACGGCAACTCTGCATCACGCGTTTTCCGTCTGACATCGAACAGCATCCTCGTACCCTTGGCGCGGACATTGCTTGCGGATACTTGCGCATCCTCGCTCAACCCATAGGTCGTGATGGGACGAGAAATGAATGGCATGATCTCGCGCACATTCGCATCGTCCGAACATACGATCGCGCTGCCATAAAACGGTAAACGCTGGGTGAACTCGACGAATGCGCTTTTCAGTCTTGCGACATCATGGCCATATGTATCCATATGGTCGGCATCAATATTGGTGATGATGGCCATCACTGGCAAAAGATTCAAAAACGACGCATCCGACTCATCGGCCTCGACTACGATGAAATCACCTTGCCCGAGTCGCGCATTCGCGCCGGCCGAATTCAATCTTCCGCCAATCACGAACGTCGGATCAAGCCCGCCGGCCGCAAGCACACTTGCCACCAAACTGGTTGTTGTCGTCTTTCCGTGCGTGCCGGCCACTGCGATACCGCGCTTCAAACGCATAAGTTCGGCCAACATAACTGCCCTGGGCACAACCGGAATGCGCGCATTTCTGGCTGCGATCACCTCGGGATTATTATTGGCCACTGCAGTCGAGGTCACGATTGCATCCGCACCGGCAACATGCTCTGACTGATGGCCGATAAAAATCCTGGCTCCGAGCTCGGCAAGTCTTTGCGTTACCGCAGATTCAGCCAAATCCGAGCCGGTGATTCTGTATCCCAGATTCAACAACACTTCAGCGATACCGCTCATACCGGAGCCGCCGATCCCGACAAAATGAATCTGTTCTATGCGGTGCTTCATGCGCCCACTCCTGCCAATTCTTCACAAATATCCGCAATGCGTTGCGCCGATTGCAATCGGGCATGCTTTCGGGCGCGCTGAGCAACAATGCACAACTCATGACGGTTGCGCTCACTGAGCCACTGCGCAAGCCACTCCGGTGACAAATCCCTTTGCTGCCTGATCCAGGCGGCCTCGTCCCTACTCAAGAAGGTCGCATTTGCCGTTTGATGATCATCCACCGCCGCGGGAAACGGAACAAACAAAGCGGCAACTCCGGCAGCAGCAACTTCCGCAACAGTCATCGCGCCCGCACGGCAAATCAACAAATCGGTCTGCCCCAATTCGTTCGCCATATCGTCGATAAAAGCTACGCATGTTGCCTCGACCCCTGCTTCTTCATATGCCTTGCGCAAGGATTCGATATGTTGCGTACCGGCCTGATGCGTCACCTGCGGACGATTCTGCGGCGCCATCAAAGCGAGGGCGCGAGGCAATATCGAATTCAGGGCGGTGGCTCCTAGACTGCCGCCTACAACCAGAAGACGCAACGGACCATTGCGGCCTGCGAATCGGTCCTGCGGGTCAGGCAACCGGGCCACATCCGCTCTGACGGGATTGCCGACCACTTCGGCGCCGGCCAACGCATCGGGGAATCCGGTTAATACTTTTGCAGAGAGCTTCGAGAGCCATCGGTTGGTCATGCCCGCTATCGCGTTTTGCTCATGCAGCACCAGGGGCTTACCCCGCATCCATGCAACCACCCCGCCGGGGAATGCGACATAACCACCCATTCCCAGCACGACATCCGGACGTACGCGACTAAATCGAGTCCATGCCTGACATAACGCGCCAAGCAACAAAAACGGGGCCTTCAACTTCGACATCAGTCCCTTGCCACGCACACCTGCAAAGCGCAAGGGAGCTAGCGGATAACCCCGCGATGGCACAATCCGCCCTTCCATCTTGTCCGGATCGCCCAGCCAAGTCACGGACCATCCGCGAGATGCCAGGACATCGGCAACCGCCAATCCGGGCATGATATGTCCACCGGTTCCGCCCGCCATTACCAGAAGCATCGGAGCTTGGCTCATCCGCGCCCTCCCCGCATCATCGAACGGCTTTCGTAATCAACCCGCAGAACCATCGCCAGCGCGGCCAGATTCATCACGATGCCGGAGCCGCCATAACTTACAAGTGGCAGCGTCAAACCCTTTGTCGGCAACAGACCAAGACACACGCCGATATTAATGAAAGCCTGCACGCCAAACCAAATCCCCGCCCCTTGAGACAATAATCCTCCGAAGGGACGATCCATGGCAATGGCTTGCCGTCCGATTTCGATGCATCGCTGTACAACGACGCCGAAAAGAAGAATCATCATCATGACACCGACAAAACCGAGTTCTTCGCCAATCACTGCCATGATGAAATCAGTATGGGCCTCGGGAAGATAATGCAATTTTTCAACACTGCTGCCCAGGCCGACGCCCGTCCATTGACCCCGGCCTATTGCCATCAAAGAGTGCGACAACTGATAGGAACTGCCTAAAGTGTTTTCGGGATTCCATGGATCCATATAGGCGAAGATCCTCGCGCGTCGCCATGGCGACAACCAGATCACCATGGAAAAGATCGTAAGCAGTCCCGCAATCAAGCCGGAGAAAATCTTGGTATTGATGCCACCCAAAAATAAAATACCCATCGTGATGGCGAGAATCACGATCAAAGCGCCTAAGTCAGGCTCTTTCAACAATAGAAATCCGACGACGATCATGGCCAAAGCCATCGGCAAAAAGCCTCTCACCAAACTCGACCAGAAACTCTGCATATAGCTTTGTTTCCTGATGGTGTAATCCGCAGCGAATAACATCACCGATAGCTTCATCAACTCCGAGGGTTGAAACTGCACCGGCCCGATCGGCAACCAACGCATGGCGTTATTGACCTTTCGTCCAATTCCGGGCACAAGCACCAGAATCAGCAATAAACATGAAATAACAAAAAGCGGAATACTCACTCTCTGCCAGAAAGACATCGGGATCGTGACCACCACGGCAGCGGCAATCAGTCCGACCGTGACAAACAAGCCTTGCCTGATCACAAAGTAATAACGTCCGAAGTTGGCATAACGCGGGCCATCAACCAATGCGATTGAAGCCGAATACACCATCAGCATTCCCATCGCGACGAGAACGGTGGAGGCGATAACAAGCGACAAATCATAATTGCGCATCATCGTACGACCGGGTCGCACGGCATTGACGCTGTTGGTGAGTTCGGCGAAGAGACTCATACGATCTCTCCCTGATCCATCGCCAAGTCTGCGACCGCCTCGACAAATACCTGACCCCGGTGTGGATAGTTTCGGAACATATCCAGACTGGCGCATGCCGGCGACAGCACGACAGCATCTCCTTCCTGAGCATAGCCGAACGCTTTGGCCACAGCTTGCTTCAAGTCAGGTACCAGTTCGCACGCCACACCGGTCCCGGAAAGCGTATCGAACAAAATTGGAGCATCTTGGCCAATTAGCAAAACTGCCTTGACGTGTTTAGCCACAATCGGAACGAGCGGCGAAAAGTCTTGACCCTTTCCAACCCCACCGGCGATCAGAACGGATTGTCTTCCCAGACCTTCCAATCCGGCAACAGTGGCGCCGACATTCGTTCCTTTGCTGTCGTTGAAAAAATCAATCCCGCGAATGCTGCGAACAAACTCCATACGATGCGGTTCGCCCACATAGTCTCTTGCAGCACGTAACGCCGGTCCCCATGTCGCGCCCGCGGCCATAGCCAGCTGAGACGAAACCAGAACATTCAATGCATTATGCAGGCCACGAATTGCTAACGCCTCGGCTGGCATCAATCGCACCAATCGACCCGGCTGACGTTCCGGTGGCGGTGCACCTTTCTTGCGTTTTGGCGCAGGTGCCTCCTCGTCTTCGAAGTCATTCGCTTTCGCCGCGACAAGCCAAGGAACATCATGACTGACTTCAATACCGACATCGCCGGCATACATTGGCACATCTCGTCCGAAACTACGAATATTGATATTTTGCAGGCCTGGGATCATAGCTATAACAGTCGGATCATCTCGATTGACGATGCACAGATCAGTCATTTCAAAGATTCTCGACTTCGCCTTGGCATAGGCCTGCATCGATCCATGCCAATCCAGGTGGTCTTGCGTCACGTTCAAGACAGTGGCCGCAACCATCTTGAGGCTGCGCGTTGTCTCGAGCTGAAAACTTGATAACTCAAGCACCCAGACTTTAGGCAAATCATCCTGGTCAAGCGCATCCATTAATGCGTGCAAGGCGGCAGGACTAATATTGCCCGCCACCCGCGCCTTGATGCCGGCCGCCTCAAGCATATGCCTCGTCATGGCTGTTACTGTCGTTTTGCCGTTCGTGCCGGTAATTCCCAAGACTCGCGGCTCATATTGCCGCTCTGCGCTCAGTTCCTTCAACGCACGGGCGAACAATTCGATTTCACCAATAATCTCGACCTGCGCCTGAGTCGCCTCGTCCAGCAACTCTTTTACCGGCGAAACATCCGGTGCGAGCCCCGGACTCAATACCAAAAACGAAACGCCTTCAAGCAATGTGCGCGCAAACACATCACATCCAAGATGGTATTCAACCGAGGCATCGGCCAGATTTTCTTTCAATGCAGTCAGACCGGCAGGGGCTGTACGCGTATCCGCTATACGCAAGGCAAACCCCTTGCGCGCGCACCAGCGTGCTGCGGCAACGCCTGTCTCCCCGAGTCCGACTATCAGGACGCGTTGGAGCGGGTCGGGATTCGTATTTATTTCATTCATCGGATTTTCAATGACGACAGGCCAATCAATACCAGCATCATGCTGATAATCCAAAATCGCACTACGACCTGGGTTTCTTTCCAACCGCCCACTTCGAAATGATGGTGCAATGGCGCCATTCGCAAAATACGTCTTCCTTGACCATATTTGCGCTTGGTGTATTTAAACCAGGTTACCTGGATCATGACCGATAGCGTTTCGGCAACGAATACGCCTCCCATGATGAACAGGATAATTTCCTGCCGGACAATGACCGCAACTGTACCCAACATGCCGCCAAGAGCCAGAGCACCCACGTCCCCCATAAAGACTTGGGCCGGGTATGCGTTAAACCAAAGGAATGCAAGGCCGGCACCGGCGAGCGCCGCGCACAAAACCATCAACTCCCCGGCACCCGGGACATACGGGAACAACAGATATTTCGAATAATCGACTCGCCCTACCACGTAGGCAAAGACTCCCAACGCAGAACCAACCATCACAGTCGGCATAATCGCCAGTCCATCGAGCCCGTCGGTCAAATTGACCGCATTACTGGTTCCGACAATCACAAACCAAGTCAATGCCGCGAATCCAAAAACACCCAGCGGATAACTGAGGCTTTTGAAAAACGGAACAATCAAATCGGCACGCGTCGGCAATGTCACGAATTGACCATTCAGAAATGCGTCCTTGATTAATATCCACACGTTTTCATTCGAAGAGGCCGAAATCGCGAAAGTCAGATAAATAGATGCAACCAATCCGATCAGCGCCTGCCAGAAAAACTTCTGCCTTGCAGGCATTCCTTCGGGATCGCGATACACGACTTTTCGATAATCGTCCCGCCAGCCGATCCAGCCATAACCAAACGTCACCAGCAACACTACCCATACATAGCGGTTAGTCCAGTCTGCCCAGAGCAATGTGCTCACTCCAATCGAAATCAGAATCAACGCACCGCCCATCGTCGGGGTTCCGGTCTTGATCAAATGCGTTTCGGGACCTGTCGTGCGAACAGCCTGCCCGATTTTGAGTTCAGTCAACTTGCGAATGACGCGAGGTCCGGCGACCAAGCCGATCAGCAACGAGGTCGCACATGCGAGAACGGCCCGCAAAGTGATGTACTCAAAGACCGCAAAGCCTCGCACGTGATTTTCAGCCAACCATCCGAAAAGTTCATACAGCATGCGACACCAATTCCCCGGAATTCACTCCGCATCGGGTTAGATAGCCCCGAACGATTCGTTCCATTTTCATGAAACGCGATCCTTTAATCAAAAGGCTTCGCGCATCGATTTTTTCCAACTCGGCATTCAGCGCTTCGATTTGCTCGAATGCTTTTGCCTGATCTCCAAAGGCAAGCGCGCTTTCATGCGTTGCCTGACCCAGCGTCAACAAAATCTCAACCCCTTTCTGTTTCGCGTAGGTTCCGACCTCACGATGCATTTCGGGACCGTTGTCCCCAACTTCTCCCATATCACCCAATACAAGCACACGCGGAGCCGGCAACGAAGCAAGCACATCAATCGCCGCGCGAACCGAATCCGGATTGGCATTGTAGGTATCGTCTATCAGCACCACACCATTCGGTAGCCTGTGCGGCTGCATCCGACCACCAACGGCGCTGAATGCCGATAAGCCTGCAATGATTACGGCAAGAGGAACTCCGGCCGCAAGCGCGCATGCGGTTGCGGCAAGCGCATTGCGCACGTTATGCAAACCGGGGACAGGCAAAACAAGCTCCACATCGCCTCGTGGCGTGTGCAAAGCCAAGGTGGATCCCAACGCATCCGATCGAATATTGTCGGCCCACACATCTCCATCGCTACGCAATCCAAATCGAATGCGATTCGATGATGCCGACATCCGATCCCATAGTTCGGTGAATTCATCATCCGCCGGATAAACCGCGATACCTGTCGGGGACAAATGATGAAAAACGTCGCCATTCTCTTTTGCGACAGCCTCAACGCTCACCATAAACTCCTGATGCTCTCGCTGGGCATTATTCACTAGCGCGACTGTAGCCTCTGTCGCACGCGCAAGCACCGCGATCTCGCCGGGATGATTCATTCCCATTTCAATGACTGCGGCACGATGCTCGCGATTCAACCGCAACAAGGTGAGCGGCACGCCAAGTTCGTTATTCAAATTACCGGCTGTCGCAAGTCGATTGGATTCGCCTGTCCATTGGGCAAAAATCGCAGAGATCATTTCCTTTGTGGTGGTCTTGCCATTGCTTCCTGCAACAGCCACGACAGGAATGTGGAACTGGCGACGCCACGCACGACCCAACTGTAAAAGCGCCGCGCGCGTATCGCCCAAAACAACCTGCGCAAGACTCACGCCGACTACTGCGTGATCGACAATCGCGGCGGTCGCGCCGGCTTGCTCCACCTGCGCAAGATAATCATGTCCGTCAAATGTTTCGCCACGCAAGGCCAGAAAAAGTGATCCTGATTCAAGCTTGCGCGAATCAGTCTGCAACTTGCATCCCTGCCTGAGCAACAGCCCTGCCTGAGACCACTGTCGGTCATCGAAAGGATGTTTTATTCCGGCAATTTCCTGATAGGTTTCGTGACCTTTGCCTGCAATCAATACGACATCTTTCTCATCAGCCGTAAACAACGTTGAGAGAATGGCCTGGGCACGATCCACTTCAGTGGTGACATGACTCGGTTTACCGGTAATGCCCAACATCATTTCATCGATAATGTCCTGTGGTTGCTCCGCCCGCGGATTATCGCTTGTGATCACAACATGATCAGCCATTTTCTGCGCAATAGCCGCCATCAAAGGTCGCTTGCCCGCATCACGTTGCCCACCGCATCCGACTACGCACCAAAGTCGTCCTTGACGTTTTACCGCCATCGGACGCAGCGCCTCCAATGCACGCTCAAGCGCATCGGGCGTATGCGAATAATCTACGATCACCAAGGGTGTCGGGACAGTTTTAATGAGAGGCTCGACTTGCTGCAATCGTCCATTCACTGGATGAAAAGTCGCTAGGGTTTGCGCAACCTCAGTCAAAGACCATCCGTTGGCGCACAACACGCTCGCAACGCATAATAGATTGGATACATTGTGCTGGCCTAGCAAGCGAGTTCGAATCTCGATGCGTTGCGCATCATCACATAATTCAAAAACTAGGCCGTTATCCTCGATTCTGATGTTCGCTGCGAAATAATCGAGTTGCATATCCGACTTGGCGCAACCATAGCCGATCGATCGACCGGACCATCGCCCCATGAGCCTACGACCAGCCTCATCGTCCAGATTGATGATTCGATGCTTTAACTCCGGCCTGTCGAACAACAATCCTTTAGCTGCCTCATAGGCTTGCATGGACTGGTGATAATCAAGATGATCACGAGACAAATTGGTGAATGCCGCAGTAACGATTCTCACCGCGTTCAAACGTCCTTGCTCCAATCCGATCGATGAGGCCTCGATCAGGACATAACGGGCACCCCCATCACGCAAGTCAGCTAACATGCGATGCATCGAAACCACATCAGGCGTCGTCAAATCCGAATCGACGAGCCTGCCGTCCGGATAAACCACTCCGAGCGTACCAATCGAGCCTGCCTTGATTCCCGCCGATGCGAACGCCTGCATCAACCAATATGCGCACGAAGTTTTACCATTTGTGCCGGTCACTGCAATCACATCCAGCGCGAACGAGGGGCGACCGTACCACTCGTGTGCGATGTCGCCCAATCTATCGGACAGCCCTTTGACGCAAACCGCGGGCACGGGCAGATTCGTCTGCAGGCCGTCAAAACCTTCGTAATGAATCAAAATCGCCGCCGCGCCTTTCACAATGGCTTGCTGGATATAGTTACGTCCATCGCCCGTGATTCCGGGACACGCCACAAAAATATCGCCTGGTTCGATCTGACGGGAGTCGATTTGAAGTTGCGCAGCGCACTCAACCTGACGTCGCATCAAGGCAACGACATTTTCGGTCGATACTGCGTCATCGATTACGACCGGAAGCGTCATCTTGTCACCCCGGCAGAAATGATGGACGACTCGAATGGCGCATCCGGTTGTACACCCATGATTCGCAATGTACTACCGACAATCTGGGCAAAAACCGGAGCCGCTACCTTGCCACCGTAATACACGCCGCCCTGAGGCTCATCGATTGTCACCGCAACCACAACCCTCGGATTCGATACGGGCGCAAATCCGACAAACGAACCGCGGTAACGACTCGTGCTATACCGGCCATCGACAATTTTTCTAGCGGTGCCGCTTTTGCCGGCAACGCGATAACCCTGAACTTGCGCAGCTTTTGCACCATCCGGACCAGCGGCCGCTTCAAGCATCAGTCGGATTTTTTGTGCCACATCCGGCGGATAGACTTTGGTGGATGTCGGCTCGTTCTCGCGCTTGAGCAAACTCAGGGAAACCAAATCACCATTGCGGGCGAACACAGTATAGGCACGCGCCATCTGCAACAATGAAACTGACAAGCCATACCCATACGACATCGTCGCTTTTTCGATCAGTCGCCACCGCTCCCATGGCCGTAACCGACCGGCCGCCGCTCCCGGAAATCCGGTCTGAGGTGCTTGCCCAAATCCAAGTTCGGAAAATCTTCCCCACATTTCACGCGCTTCCAGCTTCTCGGATATCAAGGTCATCCCAATATTGCTGGATTTGAGCAATACACCTGCCGCATCCAATGTACCGTTCTTGCTCACATCGGTAATCGTCGCACCTTGGTATGAGAACTTACCGCCGCCCGTATTAAATAAGGTATTGGTGTTGATGCGTTTCAAATCCAGCGCGAGGGCAACGGTAAACGGCTTCATGATCGAACCGGGTTCGAACGTATCGGTCAGCGCCTGATTCCGTAAGTTACCGCCCCTGAAAGAATCGCGTTTGTTAGGGTCATAGGTCGGCATATTTCCAAGCGCGAGGATTTCACCCGTCTGGACATCGATCACAACTGCGGCCGCGCCTTTTGCCTTGTTCACCGTCATTGCTTCCTGCAATGCACGATATACCTGGTACTGGATACGTGTATCGACAGCTAGCGTGATGTCTTTACCGTCAACAGGCAAATTCACAGCGCGCACATCATCGATAATTCGTCCAAGACGATCCCGCATGACCCGACGGCTTCCGGCGCGACCGTAAAGCTGCTCATTAAAAGCCAGCTCCACGCCTTCTTGACCCTTGTCCTCGACATCGTTAAAGCCAACAATATTGGCTAGAACCTCGCCCTCGGGATAGAAGCGTCTTGTATCAGGAATCTGGTGAACACCCGGTATACGCATTTCGTTGATTTTTTGCGCAACGTCCAGCGGCACCTGTCTCTTCAGATATACGAAAGTTTTATTTTTTTCTTCGTTCGAGAGTTTCTTGCGCAACTCAGCCTGTGGCATATCCAGCAACTGAGCAAGCTCTTTCAGCTTTGCGGGACTTGCGCTAGCTGCGTCATCAGGATCAGCCCAAATACTTCTGGCAGGAATACTTGCCGCCAACACCACACCATTACGATCCAGTATTTTTCCTCGACTAGCATGCAAGACCAGGGTTCTTTCGTAGCGACTCACCCCTTGGCTCACTAAAAAGTCGGTCGTCACGCCTTGCAGATACAGCGCGCGTATGGCCAAAGCAAGAAAAGATGCTCCCAATAACAAAAGCACGACACGTCCGCGCCAAATCGGATATTGGTTCTTGAGAACAGGGCTGTTATGAAATGGCAAAGGCTTCATCGGGATCCTCCCGATGATTTACCCGATGCATTTTGCTGCAGAGCGGATTGATGGATATAGATTGTCTTTTCCGGAGCAATCGAGATCATCTTCAGCTTTTCACGAGCCAACTTATCCACTTGCGCATTGCGTGCCTGCTCGGCACGATCAAGCTGTAGCTGTCTCCAGGTGATTTCAAGCTGACGCGAAGATTCGCGCGCACGATTCAGCTCCACATACAACTGTCTCGCCTGATACCTAGCCGTGACAAGGGAAATCGAAGACATCATCAACAAGGTGGCGACCAGAAAACAGAGGCGTCCCATTATCGCCCTCCCTTTTTGCCACGTCGCGAACCGATCGGCGCCGGCAAATACGCTTGTGCGCCTTGTTCGCCAAGCGGCGTGTGCGTGCGCTCGGCAACGCGCAATACGGCTGAACGCGATCTTGGATTAAGGGATATTTCCGAGTCCTGCGGCAGCACTCTTCCCAAAGCCAGCAACACCGGCTGAGGCATTTCACTTTCACGCAGAGGGAGGCGGGCATACGCAGCTTCCGGTCGGGATGCTGCGGTAATGAACTGCTTGACGACGCGATCTTCCAGTGAGTGGAAGCTGATCACGGCCATACGCCCGCCTGTTTTCAGTAATGTCAGAGCTGCCTTGAGGGCGCTCTCGAGCTCTTCGAGCTCCCGATTGATGTAAATCCGTAAAGCTTGAAAGGTGCGTGTAGCCGGATGTTGGCCCTTTTCGCGCGTGCGGACGACACTTGACACGAGCTCGGCGAGCTCGAGGGTAGTTGCCAGCGGGTGTGTTGCGCGGCGAGCAGCAATCGCCTTTGCAATCTGAAAAGCAAACCGTTCTTCGCCATATCGAACTATGACCTCCTGCATGTCTTCAACACTTGCATGCGCCAACCACTGCGCAACCGTTTCACCTCGGGTGGTATCCATTCTCATATCGAGCGGACCATCCCTCATGAATGAAAATCCTCTTCCTGCATCATCGATCTGAGGCGATGAAACACCCAAATCGAGCATTACTCCATCCACTGCATCTATGCCCAGGCCTGCCAAAGCCTGCTGCATATCACCAAAACCTTCATGCACCACCGTCACGCGCGAATCTTCCTGCGCTAACTGTCGAGCCACCGCAATTGCTTGCGGATCCTTATCAAACACCACCAGCCTGGCCTGAGGCCCCAGCCTGGACAACAATGCACGCGAATGCCCACCTCTGCCGAATGTCCCATCAACATACAACCCGGACATTCGAGCCTGGCGCTGCGCTTCCAAATCACCATCGGCGTCCCGGCGCTTGCCGTAACCTGCCGTAACCAAGGCATCAACCGTCGGCTCCAGCATCACGGGCCGATGCGTAAACTCCGCCACGGCTTAAAACGAAAACTGGTTTAAGGCTTCACCCATGCCCTGCGACAAATCATCGGCTTCCCGACGCGCCAACGCAGCTGCATCCCATAACTCGAAGTGCGCTCCCATACCAAGCAACATGACATCTCGCGTCAATCCGGCAGCATTTCGCAACTCCGGAGCAACAAGAATCCGACCGGAGCCATCTATCTCTACATCCTGCGCATTGCCGAGCAAAAGACGCTGCAAAGCCCGAGCTTGCATGGGGAACGCCGCGATCTGTTCACGCTTGCTTTCCCAGACGGGACGGGGATATACCAGCAAACACCCATCCGGATGCCTGGTCAGTGTCAGACAGCCCTGCGCCTGCTCAATCAGAGCATCGCGATGCTTGGAAGGAACGTTAATTCGCCCCTTTGCATCCAGCGTTAGCGCACTGCTACCTTGAAACACAAATAATCCCCACAAATATGCACAAAAACCTACTTTTCACCACTCTAAGGCATCAAATTTGCTTGGTCAAGTCGAAATTGGATTTTTTCCAATCAGGTCAATGACTTAGCGATCATTTTAGAATTTTTTATAAACCAAAAAAGCTAAATAAATCATGCAATTGCAATAGCAATTAAAAGTCTTTACTTAGAAGGCGGGCAAGGGTTTTCCCGTAGAAAATTTTTTTGATTATGGAGATGCCACTAATTTGAAAGTAGCCTGCGCATGAGGAGTGCAAAGCAGATTTATAGGCCGGATTCTGTACATCAGATTGCTCTGACGGGCAATCATTCCTCTGGACATTTCATTGCTGAAATGTTCTAGCCACCTACCCGCATACTCGAACGAGCCGTCCTTCGCGGTCACAGACCGCACGTATGCCTATTTGGTGTTGCTCCGGATAGAGGTTGCCGCGTTTCACCCTGCGATGTTGCACCACTTTCGTGGATGCGGCATCACGGCCAGGCCGTGACGGAGTGCGTCAAACGCACCCCCATCGCAGACTCGTCTCTGTGGCCCTAGTCCTCGTCCGAAATTTCGCTTGCGCGTCATCCCGTACGGACGGTCGTTAACCGTTATCCTGCCCTATGGAGTCCGGACCTTCCTCGATGTCCGAAAAGACACCGCGATTGCCCAATCTGCTTTGCAGCTACATTGTAAAGCTCAAACCGTCGCATCGGGCACAACCGCCAATGACCTGCGACAATAGCGATCTTATTCCGAACATTTGAAATCGCGATCACCCGCGCACTGTTGCTGTCATGTCCAATACCGCCCTCATTACGCTGAACAATGTCCATCTTGCCTACGGTCACCACCCATTGCTTGATGGCGCGGATCTCTCGATTCAATCCGGCGAGCGCATCGGACTCATCGGACGCAACGGCACCGGAAAATCATCGCTTCTCAAACTACTGGACGGTCGCAATCAGCCGGACGATGGGTCCATCACTACAGCGGGCCATGTCAGGGTCGCGACGGTCGAACAAGAACCCGAGCTTGATGACTCCCTGACAATCGAAGAATGCATCATGGGCGAATTCGACCCCGAGGATGAGGACTGGCAGCGGGCATCTCGTGTTCGTGCGCTCATCGATAAGCTCGGTTTGCCGGCGCAGGCACATGTGGCCGGACTATCGGGCGGCATGCGCAAGCGCGTTGCGCTGATTCGCGCCATGGCAAGTCAACCGAACCTGCTACTGCTTGATGAACCAACCAATCATCTGGATATGGATGGCATTCTCTGGCTCGAATCCACTTTGCGCCAATGGCCTGGTAGCGCAGTCATCATCACGCATGACCGTCGCTTTCTGGATGCAATCGCTACACGTATCATCGAACTAGATCGGGGCAAGCTTCTGAGCTTTCCCGGCAATTTTTCGGAATGGCAAACACAAAAGGCTCAATGGCTTGAAGCGCAGCGCCTTGAAAACGCGCGCTTCGACAAATTGCTTGCGCAGGAAGAAATCTGGATTCGCAAAGGAGTGGAGGCTCGACGCACTCGCAGCGTCGGACGCGTGAAACGACTTGAACAAATGCGAAAGGAGCGCGCCGAACGGCGGGATCGTCAAGGCAACGTTAATCTGGCAGTCGATGCGGGGCAGCGATCTGGAAAACTTGTCGCCGAACTCGAGCATGTCTCAAAGTCGTTCGGAGATCATTGCGTTGTGCGTGATTATTCAACCACCATCATGAGGGGCGATCGCATCGGCTTGATCGGTCCAAATGGCGCCGGCAAATCCACCTTGTTAAAGCTGATTCTCGGCACACTGCAACCGGACTCGGGCACAGTCAAACTCGGAACCAATTTATCGGTCGCCTATTTCGATCAAATGCGCAGTCAACTGGATGAAAACGCTACGCTAGCAGACATCATCAATCCAGGTAGCGAATGGATCGAAATCGGCGGCACAAAAAAACACGTCATGAGTTATCTGGGAGATTTTCTGTTTGCACCCGCTCGCGCCCAATCTCCTGTGAGCAGTCTTTCCGGGGGTGAACGGGCTCGACTATTGTTGGCTCGCCTTTTTGCGCGCCCGGCGAATATCCTGGTTCTGGATGAACCAACCAACGACCTTGATATCGAAACGCTCGAATTGCTTGAAGAGTTGCTGCAAGACTATCCCGGTACCGTTTTGCTTGTTAGTCACGATCGCACCTTCCTGGATAATGTCGTGACACAAACCATTGCGAGTGAAGGCGATGGCATTTGGAAGGATTATGTCGGCGGGTATCTGGACTGGGAACGCCAGCAAAAGCCGCAAACCGGATCAGCGGCGACGGATCGCCCAAAATCGGTCGCAACCGCAACGAGTTCAACTGAAGTAAAACCCGCGCCTACGCAATCTCAGGCTAAAGCCAGAGCCAACAAACTAGCTCCATGGGAAGTTAAAGAGCTCGAACAATTACCGGCAGCGATCAACGCGCTTGAAGAAGAGCAGTCAACCTTGGTCACCCAGATGGGTGACAGCTCTCTTTACAAAGATGATCCGAACAAGTTAACCCTCATTCAAAATCGACTCAAAGAAATCGACGATGAGCTCGCAAAGCGCTTTGCGCGCTGGGAGCTACTGGAAGCACGCAACAGTTGATGCGCAACATTTAAATATCGCGCATCATTCGTGATGAATCCTTAAACAAGACGCCACGACAGCGTCTCGCCCGCTGCCAATGGAACTAGCGTTTCGGATCCGTACGGAATCTCGTTCGGTATCAGAAAGGATGTTCGCTCGAGAGTGATCCTATCGGTATTGCGCGGCAAACCATAAAAATCAGGGCCGCGATGACTTGCGAACGCCTCGAGTTTATCGATTTTGCCGACACGATCGAATGCTGTCGCATACAACTCCATCGCATGCAGTGCCGTATAGCAACCGGCACAGCCACAAGCATGCTCCTTCAACCCTCGCGCATGGGGTGCGCTATCCGTACCGAGAAAAAAGCGCGGGCTATCACTCGTTGCCGCATCAACCAATGCCTGGCGATGCACTTCGCGCTTCAAAATGGGTAAACAATACCAATGCGGCCTCACGCCACCCTGGAATATGGCGTTCCGATTGTAAAGAAGGTGTTGGGCCGTGATCGTGGCAGCAATCGGGCCGGACGCTTCACGCACGTAATCCACACCATCCTTGGTCGTCAGGTGTTCGAACACGACACGCAACTCGGGAAATGCTTGACGCAACGGGATCATCACCCGCTCGATAAACAACGCCTCGCGGTCAAACACGTCGACCGCCGGATCAGTGACCTCACCATGCACAAGCAGAGGCATGCCAACACGTTGCATCTCTTCAAGCGTTTTTGCGCAGCGCCCCAACAAGTCTGTCACCCCGGCATCGGAGTTGGTCGTTGCTCCGGCCGGATACAGCTTGACTGCGACTGCAGCACCCGACTCCTTGGCCTGAACGATCTCGGCAGGATCAGTGTTATCCGTCAGATAAAGCGTCATCAATGGCTTGAATTGACCATCGGCTATGCCGACCTTTGCAAGAGCCTGCTCAATACGTGTTTGATATGCCCGCGCCATAGCTACGGTTGTAACGGGCGGCTTTAAATTAGGCATCACAATCGCGCGGGCAAACTGTCGAGCCGTATCACCTACGACTGCAGTCAAAGCATCGCCGTCGCGCAAATGTAAATGCCAGTCGTCAGGCCGAGTTATTGTCAAAAACTGAGATGTCATGTTTATTTTTCCAAGGGCATACGGCGTTCAACCAGTGCCGCGAACATCGCGCTACCCACGGGAATCACTTCGTCATTGAAATCGAATGTCGGATTGTGCAGCAGTCTGCCGTCTTCGGCACCACCTTGACCAAGCCTGAAATATGCTCCCGGCTTTTTCTGCAACATGAAAGAAAAATCTTCCGACCCCATTGAAGGAATCAAGTCCCTCACCACGTTAGCTTGTCCAAATAGCTCGATCGCAAGGTCCGCAAGCGCATTAGCCTGTTCGGTTGAATTAATTGTAGCGGGGTACGATCGACGATAGTGCAATTCAGCCTTGGCACCAAATGCTTCGGCAACACTTGCGATGATCGTACGCATTCTGGATTCGACCATATGCTGTACCTCATCACTAAATGTGCGAACGGTACCAACAAGTTTCGCGTGACTCGGAATGACACTTGCTGCCTTCGGACTGCCTGCACTGACATGGCCAAGCGAGATCACTGCGGACTGTACGGGATGCACATTACGCGAGACGATCGTCTGCAATGCCGTAATAATTTGCGCCATGACAATAATTGGATCGATTGTCTGGTAAGGGTGCGCACCATGACCACCCCGACCATCGATTGTGATTTCAAATATGTCCGATGCTGCCATCATCGGCCCGGGATTAATTCCAATCGTTCCTGCAGGCAATGCGGGCCAGTTATGCAATGCGTAAATTTCGTCACACGGAAACTTTTCAAACAGTCCGTCCTCAAGCATCGCCTTGGCACCACCCAGCCCTTCTTCGGCCGGTTGAAAAATCAATGCAACCTTTCCGTTAAAGTTCCTGTTCGAAGCCAGATATTTCGCGGCACCCAGCAATATGGCGGTATGTCCATCGTGGCCGCACGCGTGCATCATGCCCGGGACTTTCGAGCAATGCGCCATTTGATTTTCTTCAAGAATGGGCAAAGCATCCATGTCTGCTCTTAGACCAATCATTCGGCCAGAATCCGTACGATTGCCCTCGATCACGCCGACCAAACCCGTTTTGCCTATACCTCGGTGAACAGTCACGCCAAGGGCCTCAAGTGCACCCGCGACAATCCCGGAAGTTCTTAACTCTTCGAATCCGATCTCAGGATTTTGATGCAAATCCTGTCTCAGTTCCGTCAGTTCTTTATGAAATTTTCTAATTGATTCTAAAGGTGATCTTGGATACATTTTTGTCTTAAGGGTAAACGTTGTGTCGCAAAATAGTTTACCTTGCTCTTAAAATTGATACATTTAAGGTTATCCTTACCTGTTAGTACCTGATTTTCTTTGTCTTTAATTCATAGACACGTTAATCTTTGTCCGTTTGACAATAAATTATGTCCACTAGGAGAGCCCGGATGGCCACTACCGCTAAACCAGCAGCTAAAAAAGCCGCATCAAAAACTGCTGAACGCAAGCCTAATGCTGCATTCATGAAACCACTGACACCTAGTGACACGCTTGCTGCCGTGATTGGCGCAACACCGGTGCCTCGTACTGAAGTCACCAAGAAAATTTGGGACTACATTAAAAAGCATGATCTCCAAGATCCCAAGAATCGTCGCAACATCAATGCCGATGCCAAGCTCAAGCCCTTGTTCGGAAAAGACCAGGTGTCGATGTTCGAGCTGACCAAAATCGTTAGTGGTCACTTGAAGTAATTACTTCGTAGCATGAAAAAAGGGCGCTCATTGAGCGCCCTTTTTTATAAGTAGTGTTGCTTATTCAATTCGCACCAGGCGTCCTGTTTTCAAGTAACGCTAACCAGCCGGTCAATAAGCGATATAACACCCATATCGTTGCAACAATAATTCCAATCCATCCAACATACACATACGTTGCCAAGCCGCTTAGAGCCAACCACAGCAGCCCCCACCAGAATGTTTGAGTCAGCCAGTCGAAATGCATGGCATAAACAGTGCCCGAGGCATCCGAGCGCTTTATGTAAATCAATACCATTGTGGCCAAAATTGCGACACTGAAAAATCCGGCGGTGATGACGCCTAATGCAAACATGCCATAGGCAACATGAACGATTGTTTTGAGATCAATCGTTTTTGTTTCTTGAGTATCTGGATTGGTCATTTGCTAAGGCTCCTGTTATCGAACAGCATCATCTTACCCGAGCTATTAAATTTCTTATTAGTTTGATGGGTAAATTTAATCATCGTATATTCCCCAATAACACCGTTTTCCTACTCCCCAAAGACAAACCCCCGCAAGCTGATAGCATGCGGGGGTTTGAGGTGTAAGAGCTTGACGATGTCCTACTTTCACAGATGTACATCCACTATCATCGGCGCTAAGGTGTTTCA
>NZ_JAAGRN010000003.1 GCF_010499255.1 Sheuella amnicola | reverse complement strand
GCCCGACGCTCTCGCCGGGTCTTGGTGCTAATGGGCGGTTTACTAGTCATCGTGTCCACAATCTCCTATCGCGGACACTATCGCGGTTTGCTAAACCCGGCTCAAGATGACTTCACCGGACGCATACCAATAAATTAGAAGATAAATCAACTACTGCCTCATCAGGTGAGTCACACGACTGTGCATACTGATTTGAATATCAAATGAAAAGTATCAATTTCACTTGGGCGTAAAAAAATGAACGAGAAATTCATCTATGACGTTGAAAGTAGCAAGTTGTATTCACCCGATGGCGCCTTCTTAAAAAAAGTGTACTGTCCCAAAGCCAAGCATTGGAATCAGTTGATTGTGGATGATCCGCAAGAGCGTTCAAGAGGATGCGAGGATTGTGGGGATCGCGTGCATAACTTGGAGTCATTCGATAGCCGTACATCCAAACTAACCTATCGTGACTGCGTGTATATACCTGTTAATTCACAAAGGGTGATATTCATTAATAAAGAAAAAGAAGTTCCGAAACCGAATCAGGTGGGGCGCAATGATGAGGGATTGCCTATCATCAGAACAGTCAGAAACACTAAAGATATAAATCGTGCGGCCGCCATGGGGTATTGGCCTGATGTGCGCAGGATTGAGTACATGGATAAAAGTTCAACGCCTCGGATACCGAGTGGAGCGAAAGGCCGCAGCAACAAAAAGGTCGCTTTGGAAATCAAGTTTCGAGTGATGCAGAATCCAGTAACCGGTGTTATCTCTGTCTTTGGTGATTATCGGAGCGATTATCGTCAAGACTTTTCAGAGGTCAAGGAAGTTATTCCGTTTACCTTTTATTATCCTTATTACCAGTCAAGGCCTATAGCAGCGTATTTAATCCCACCTGATTTGCAAGATGGTAGCAAGGTTCTGATTGAGGATCCTATCGAAGATATGCTGGGAAGCACTTGGAATCAAGGCGATACGCAGCGCGCTATGAACATAATTGGGTATGTAAAAGACCGAAAGGTGATTATTCATCACGATTCGATCAAAACTACCCATTACATTGGGTAGGTGATGGAATGAAATGATCCACCATGTCACCAAAAGAAGTGTTTCCCAGAAATTTCGAGTTACGAAAATGTTTGGCCTGAAGGAAATAAAAAAGCCACGGTGTTGAAACCGTGGCTTTTTGCAATCTGGAGCGGGAGACGAGTCTCGAACTCGCGACCTCAACCTTGGCAAGGTTGCGCTCTACCAACTGAGCTACTCCCGCTTGGAAGTCCGTAATTATACATTAAATTTGGTAGCTTGATTTCTTGCTCATTAATCGCGCTACTAAGTTCAAGTACTATTAGCGAAGTCCATGACTATAGCAAAGACTTTTACTGCATGTCAATTCAACTCGATTCAACAGTTCTCCATCCTGCAGATTTATCATCGGCGAATACTCTAGGCTTGGCTTGCCAGGCCGCGCAGGTGTTCGATCTTAATCAAGTGTCTCAACTGCAGTTGGTATCCGATATCGCACACTTGAAAGGTGCGCCGCTGGTGCTGGGTTCGGGCAGCAATCTGATTCTGCCTGCAGAGTTGACGCGTCCGGTTGTCCGTGTGATGTTGTCGGGCATTGAATTGGTCGAGAAAGCTTCCGATGCGTGGGTGATCGATGTCGCAGGTGGTGAAAACTGGCATCGCTTTGTGTCTTATGCCGTGGATCAGGGGTGGGCAGGGCTTGAGAATTTGGCCTTGATCCCGGGAACGGTAGGCGCATCGCCTGTGCAAAATATTGGGGCGTATGGAGTTGAGCTCGATAGTCGTATCCGATCCGTCACCGCCTGGCATATTCCGACTGCGCAAATGCATACGTTCAGTCGGGATGAGTGCGGGTTCAGTTATCGCGATAGTCGCTTCAAGCGCGATGGGTTGGGTGCCTGGTTGATTGTTTCTGTGCGCTTTAGCTTGCCTAGGCCTTGGTCGCCTGTAATGTCTTATCCCGATCTGGCTCATCATCCCGTACTGAGTCTGGTCAAAAGAGAAGAACTGACTGCCCGGCACATCTTCGATGCGGTTTGCGATATCAGACGCAATAAATTGCCGGATCCGAACGTATTGGGTAATGCCGGAAGCTTTTTTAAAAATCCCGTCGTGTCGGATAGTCAGTATCGACAGCTTAAATTAGCGTTTCCCGGTCTGGTTTCTTATCCGCAGCCACAAGGCAACTTCAAGTTGGCGGCGGGTTGGCTGATTGATCAATGTGGCTGGAAAGGGTATCGAGATGGGGCTGTCGGCGTGCATGACAGACAAGCGCTGGTTCTTGTCAATTATGGCAAGGCGCGTGCCGAAGACATCTTGGCGTTGGCCAAAAAAATTCACCGAAGCGTCGAGCAACGCTTCGGTGTCAGTTTGGAAATCGAGCCGGTCGTGGTGCCGGAATAACTACGCCGGATTTAAGACAGGCCTAAAACCGTCTGCATGTCGAACAGACCTGATTTCTTGTCTATGAGATAGCGTGCGGCGCGCAGGCTGCCTTCGGCGTAACCCGCGCGGCTGGTCGACTTGTGCGTGATTTCGATGCGCTCGCCGGTGCCGCAGAAAAAAACCGTGTGATCGCCGACAATGTCACCGCCTCGCACAACCGAAAATCCGATGGTGCCGGTTTCGCGCGGTCCGGTATGGCCCTCGCGCGACCAGGTCGCGATTTCGTCAAGCGGCTTGCCCCAGGCGTTGGCAACGACTTCGCCCATTTTGAGCGCTGTGCCGGACGGAGCATCCACTTTATGTTTGTGGTGGGCTTCGAAGACTTCGACGTCATAACCCGAGTTCAGAATACGGGCTGCCATATCTAGCAGCTTGAGCGTTGCATTCACTCCAACGCTCATGTTTGGTGCGAACACGATACCGATTTTTTGAGAGGCATCGGCGATGCTTTTTTTGCCTGCGTCATCAAAGCCCGTTGTGCCGATGACGATGTTGACCGAATGCTGCACGCAGGCTTGCAAATGCGCAAGCGTTCCCTCCGGGCGGGTAAAGTCGATCAAGCAATCCGCCTGGGCGAGTTGAGAGAGTTGGTCTGTAATCAATACGCCACTTGTTTTACCGAGAAAGGAGCAAGCGTCTTGTCCGAGCATGGGGCTGCCAGGCTGATCCAATGCGACCGTCAATTGGAGGTCGGTCGACTGGGTAACTGCCTCGATCAGCATACGGCCCATGCGGCCACTGGCACCGGTAATCGCGATTCGCATCATTTGACGAGCTCTTGTACTGAAAGTGGGTGAAAGGGTTGTCGGTTTAGCTGTCGGTATAACTATTCGTATTAGTACAGCTGTTTTGGCGCATCCAGTGGGGCGCCTGGTATCGCTGTCGGATCCTGAACGGACGTATCGCCCAAGGTTTGATCAAGCGTCACGCCGGGTAGCATCTGGATTGGGCCGGGCATTCCCGAGTCATTGCGATCGCGCGTCTCGTCAAGTTGGAGTTGCTTTTCTTCACGTTTTGACCGACCGACTTCCTGTTTTGCATACTGGAATGGTTGCAACTCGGGTTGCTCATCGCCTTTCCAGCTGGCAAGCTGGTTTTTGTCGAAAATGACGGTGAGCAAGCGCTCTTCGACTTTGCCGTTGCCTTGGCGGAAGTAGTAGGGGTAGTCCCACCGATTGCTGTGCAGTGCGCTGGTGAGCATGGGGGTGCCCAAGGCGAACTTGACTTGTTCGCGGGTCATGCCGGGGCGCAGTAGCGCAACTTGATCTTTAGTGATCCAGTTGCCTTGCTGCACGCCTGAGCGATATGGGAAACCCCATCGTGAGGATTCGCAACCGGACAACAGTGTGACGCCTGCAACCAAAGCCAGGGTTGCGTAAAGTTTTTGGGCGGATGGACGAAACATGACCAATGAGGGCCTCTATTGGATAATCTGGCAAAAACGTTATCATAAAGGCTAATTGCTCACGCGTGAGCCTTAACGACTAGCCGTAGAGGTTTTTCCTTGCAAACCGAGAACGATCAGAGTGATTTGAAAAATGTCGGCCTGAAGGCGACATTTCCTCGTCTGAAGATTCTGGATATTTTCCGTAAATCAGGCCAAAGACACCTGAGTGCTGAAGATGTCTATCGGACTTTGATTGGCGAAAGCGTCGATATTGGCCTTGCGACGGTTTATCGCGTGTTAACCCAGTTCGAGCAAGCCGGCATTCTGGTGCGTAGCCAGTTTGATGGCGGTAAAGCGATTTTCGAGCTAAACGATGGCGATCATCACGACCATCTTATTTGTACCCACTGCGGCAGTGTTGCCGAGTTCACGGATGCCGAGATCGAAAAGCGTCAGCACGAAATTGCTTCGGCCAAGGGGTTCAAGCTCGAAAGCCATTCCATGATGTTGTACGGTATCTGCAAAGCCTGCCAGACCCGAACGAAATAAGGCGCAACAAGATTTCGTTCAGGGGCGCAGCATTTCTTGCGCGTGCTGGCGGGTAGTGTCCGTAATTTTGAGTCCCCCCAGCATTCTGGCTATCTCTTCGATCCTATCCTGTTCGTTAAGCGCAGCAATTCTGGATTCGGTGGTTTGCTGATCCTGCGTCTTGCTGACCCTGAAGTGATGCATTCCCCTGGAGGCGACTTGCGGTAAGTGCGTGACGCACAGCACTTGGTGCCGGCTGCCAAGCTCGCGCAGCAAATTGCCTACGACTTCGGCAACCGCGCCACCGATTCCGCTATCCACCTCGTCGAAAATCAGGGTTGGCACACGGGCGGCGCGACTGGCGATGACGGACAGTGCGAGTGAAATGCGCGCCAGCTCGCCCCCGGAGGCAACTTTGGCAAGAGGTTTGGGCGTTGTCCCAGCATGACCTGCAACGAGGAATTCAATGGCATCCACGCCTTGGCCGGACGGGTTGCCGGCGTCAATCGAAATGTCGAATTGTCCGCCTTGCATGGCGAGCGTTTGCATGGCACCCGTGACAAGCTTGGCCAGATCTTTCGCCGATTTTTTGCGGGCTTGCGTAAGAGTCGATGCGTGTTGAAGGTAGTCTTTCTCGAGTCTGGCGGATTCTTTTCTGAGCGCTTCGACATCGGTGCTGGCTTGCAGATTGGCCTGTTCCTGGCGCAATGTTTCGTGTAGTGCGGTCAACTGTTCGGGTTCGGTTTTGAATTGACGCGCGCAATCGAAGATTTGACGCATGCGTTCTTCCGCTTGCGCCAGTCTTTCTGGATCGAGTTCGACGCTGGATAAATACGCATTGAGGTCCGATACTGCTTCACTGACTGCGATGCTGGAGGATTCCAGCGCATCATGAACAGTCTGCAAATGGGGATCGTGCTTGAGAAGCTGATTGGCCCGGTGCACGCTTGACGAGAGGCGTTGATGCACTGAATCGTCACCTTCGTCGAGCCAGTTCAGGATTTGGGCGGCGCCATCCAGAAGTGATTGTGCGTTGGCCAACCGCGTGTGTTCGTTCGATAGAGTTTCCCATTCGCCGGGGGAAAGAGCCAGACGGTCTAGCTGATCCAGTTGCCATTCGAGTTTTTCCCGGGCGGCAGCCAAGGTACTGGCATCTTGTTCGGTGAGGGCAAGCTTGCGCTGGACGCTTCTCCAGGCTTTCCAGGCTTGGCCGACGGATTGGCGCAAGGGCTGAAGGCCGCCGTGAGCATCGAGCAGGTCGCGTTGGCTTTCCGGGCGCAGCAGGCTTTGGTGGGCATGCTGGCCATGTATGTCGACCAGGTATTCGCCTACCTCGCGCAGTTGAGTGATGGTGACTGCCGAGCCGTTGATGTAGGCGCGACTGCGGCCTTGCGCATCAATGATGCGTCTGAGAATCAATTCGTCTTCGGCGTGCAGATCGTGCTCGGTTAGCCATTTGATTAGCGTTTCGGGTGTGTCGAACACCGCGCTGATTTCAGCTCTCGCGGATCCCTGTCGCAACACGCTCGAGTCCGAGCGTGCACCCATCGCCAGGGCCAGGGCGTCGATCAATATCGATTTGCCCGCGCCGGTTTCACCCGAAAACACCGTAAAGCCGGAATTAAAGTTTATTTCCGCCTCGGTCACGATAACGAAGTCGCGGATATGCAAAGCCCGTAGCATGCAGTTACTCTCCGTCGCTACCCGAACGCGGCATGCGGTTCCAGTCGAGTTTTCGGCGCAATGTCGTAAAAAAACTATAGCCGGCAGGATGGAGGAATCGGGTCGTGTGCGGAGCCCTCTTGACCACAATACGGTCGCCGGGTTGGAGGTCGGACCAGGTTTGCATGTCGAAGTGGACGCTGGCGCCTGTGTCGACCCGACCCATGGCGGCAAGCGTCAGATTCAGGACTGCGTCGGCAGGGATCACGACAGGACGATTCGAGAGGGTCTGTGGCGCAACCGGAACAAGCAGAATGGCATCCACCCCAGGGTGCAGTATCGGACCGGCCGCAGATAGGGAGTAGGCGGTGGATCCGGTTGGCGTGGCTACGATCAGGCCATCCGCCCGCTGGGTGTACATGTAGGAGTTGCCGATTTCGACTCGCACCTCGATCATGCCGCCGCGCCCCGATCTGCTCAGCACAACGTCATTTAATGCCGTGGCCGAGAACATTTCGGCATTGCCGCGCCAGACACTGCCGGTCAGCAGCATGCGTGTGTCGGTTTCATAGCGCCCTTGAAGCAGCGCTGCGATGGCCTGGGATGCGTCCTCGACCGGGATGTCCGTGATGAAACCCAGGCGTCCGTGGTTGATGCCGACAACCGGGATGTCGTAGGGGGCCAAATCCCTGGCTGCGCCAAGCATGGTTCCGTCTCCACCCATCACGATCGCCAGGCTGGCGCGTTCGCCGATTTCGGCAAACGATGCCGTGGTGTATTCGGTTACGCCTGTATTGCTGGCGGTGTTGGCCTCGATCAGAACTTGCCGGCCTTCTTTGACCAACTGGGCGGCAAGCGCTCGCAGGGGAGCGTGCAGCCCTGAATCTTGATATCTGCCAACCAGAGCAATAATAGGAAAATGCATTAGTCGCCCAATCAGAGAAAAACTAACCGATTATAGGGGCGGGGGCTGTAAAATGGGGACATCATGGATGAACGCGCACGCTCACTTTTAAAAGCACTGATCGAACGGTATATCGACGATGGCCAACCCGTCGGTTCACGCACGCTTTCAAAGCAGTTTGACCTGTCGCCCGCCACGATCCGCAATGTCATGTCCGATCTTGAAGAGCTTGGCTTGATTCACAGCCCCCATACTTCGGCAGGCCGCATTCCCACCCCTAAAGGCTACAGGCTGTTTGTCGACACGATGCTTTCGGCCCAGCCTTTCGAGTTCACGCCATCGGCGGATATGCGCGACTTGCAGTCCGCCTCGGAGCCGTCCCGGGCGATTAATGCGGCGGCATCGCTTTTGTCGAATTTGACGCAGTTCGCCGGCGTCGTACTGTCTCCGCGCCGCGCTCAAGTGTTTAGGCAGATTGAATTCATCAGGCTGTCCGAAAAAAGGATATTGCTGATCATTGTGACGCCGGAAGGCGATGTTCAGAACCGTATTTTGCTGACGCCTCGCGACTACACCAGCACGGCGCTGATCGAGGCGGCTAATTTCTTTAACCAGAATTTTGCCGGCAAATCGTTTGCCGATGTGCGTCAAAATCTGGCACGAGACTTGGCCAGGCTGCAGGAAGATATGTCGAAACTTATGCAGGCTGCGGTCGAGGCCGGTGCGCAGGCTGCCGACGAGGTTGAAAACGTCGTCATCTCGGGCGAGCGCAAGCTACTCGATGTCAATGAATTGGCGTCCGACATGGACCGCTTGCGCAAAACATTTTCGATGTTCGAAAAAAAGACCGACTTATTGCAACTGCTTGATGTGTCTAGCAGTGCGCAAGGGGTACAGATTTATATCGGTGGGGATTCCGAACTGGTCCCAACCGAAGATTTATCGATCATTACTGCGCCTTACGGTGTCGATGGTCGTATTGTAGGCACGCTTGGCGTCATCGGCCCAACCCGGATGGCCTACGAGAGAGTGATTCCCATCGTGGACATTACTTCACGCCTGCTTTCGAACGCACTTAGCCATAATCACACTGACCGAAATTAATATGAAATTCTGGCCTGAACCTACTCATTTGCGCACGGCTTCTTTTGTTGCGTGGCCCGAGATTAAGCAGGTCGGTCGAGTCGGGGTGGTGTTGGTCAATCTGGGTACGCCTGATGCCCCGACAGCCGGGGCTATTCGACGCTATTTGCGCGAGTTCCTGTCCGATCCCCGCGTGATCGAAATCCCCAGGCTGCTTTGGTGGCCCATCCTGAATGGCCCGATTCTGACATTTCGTCCTCGCAAGCTTGCCCATCGTTATCAAAGTATCTGGATGGAAGGCGGCTCGCCACTGATGGTCTATACCCAGCGCCAGACGGAAGGGCTGCGCGAGGTGTTCGCAAGCCGGGGCATGGATGTCGAGGTCGAAACCGGTATGCGCTATGGCAATCCTTCGATCAAAAGTGCGATGCTGAAGTTGCGCGGCAAAGGTTGCGAGCAGATTTTGATTGTGCCTCTTTATCCGCAATATGCCGCGAGCACGACAGCCACCGTGGTCGATGAAGTGATGCGCGTTGCAAGCCATATGCGCAATCAGCCTGCGCTGCGGTTTATCAAGCGCTTTAATACGGATCCTTCTTTTATTCGACCGCTTGGCGAAAAAATAGCCGCCTTCTGGCTACAAAATGGACGCCCGCAAAAGCTTGTGATGAGCTTTCATGGTTTACCCAAGATGGTCGTCGATCAGGGTGATCCGTATTGCAAGGATTGTTATGGCACCGCCGCGGCATTGGCAAGGTTTCTTCAGCTGAAGGACGATGACTATATTGTGACGTTTCAGAGCCGGTTTGGTCCGGCCAAATGGCTTGAGCCTTATACCGAACCCACTTTGCAGAGGCTGGCGGGTGAGGGCGTGACCGATGTGGATGTGGTGTGTCCCGGGTTTCTGGCCGATTGTCTCGAAACTCTGGAAGAAATCCGCATCGAAGTGCGCGATGCATTTTTAGCCGCTGGAGGCAGGCAGTTCAGATATATTTCCGCTCTGAATGACGATCCGGCCTGGATTCATTCCTTGGCCGATTTGGTCCAGTCCCAATTGCAGGGATGGCCGACCACGGCCTAACTAAAAAACGCCGGACAATTCGATTTTCTTGCTGTTTGCCCCTTGAAACTTTAGGGTTGATCCCCAATTGTCATGGCATTCATGCATTTTTTTGGAGAAGTTCAATGACGGCCCCTCACGATCCAGCTGACCAGTCTGCTCAGGATGAATCCATTCAAAATCAACAAGATACAGCTGATGCGGTAGAGCAGGATCCACTGGTTCTTCTGCAAAACGAATTAGCCGCCGTTCAGGCCCAGTTGGCCGAAGCAAAGGATCAGGCCCTGCGAGCCGCCGCTGAAATGGAAAACGTGCGTCGCCGCGCCCAGGAGGAAGTTTCCAAGGCTCGTAAATTTGGTATTGAATCGTTTGCCGAGAGCTTGGTTCCGGTTAAGGACAGCTTAGAGGCCGCCTTGGCCCAGACTGAACAGTCCGCAGAAGACATGCGTGCCGGCATCGAAGCCACGCTTAAACAGTTGATTAGTGGTTTCGAGCGTAATCATCTCAAGGAAATCGCTCCGGCTGTGGGCGACAAGTTTGATCCACATCACCATCAGGCAATTGCCAACATCCCTGCCGAACAAGCTTCGGGCACGGTCGTTCAGACGTTGCAAAAGGGATATTTGATAGCTGATCGCGTTTTGAGACCCGCTTTGGTGACGGTTGCAGCCTGATTTTTATCAAAAACAGGGTTTTTTTACTCAAAAATTGATAAAAAACCCTGATTTTGGTCTTGAAATCGGATTCGTACCCCCCAAATAGGTTTCATAGAAATTCTCACCCAATTCTGATCATTCAATAAGGTATTTCACCATGAGCAAGATTATCGGTATCGACCTCGGTACGACCAACAGCTGCGTTGCAGTGATGGATGGTGGTCAGGTCAAAATTCTCGAAAACGCCGAAGGCGCACGCACCACCCCCTCGATCGTCGCCTACATGGACGACGGCGAATCCCTGGTTGGCGCTCCTGCAAAACGTCAGGCCGTCACCAATCCGACCAATACCCTTTATGCAGTCAAGCGCCTGATCGGTCGCAAGTTCAGCGAAGATGCTGTTCAAAAAGACATCCATTTGATGCCTTACAAGATCATCAAGGCTGACAACGGTGACGCATGGGTCGAAGCACAGAACAAAAAGTTGGCTCCTTCGCAGGTGTCGGCAGACATCCTGCGCAAGATGAAGAAAACCGCCGAAGATTTTCTGGGCGAAGAAGTGACCGAGGCTGTTATCACGGTTCCCGCTTACTTTAACGACAGCCAGCGCCAGGCGACTAAAGACGCAGGTCGTATTGCCGGCCTCGAAGTCAAGCGCATCATCAACGAACCGACTGCAGCCGCGCTTGCTTTCGGCATGGACAAGAGCGAAAAGGGCGATCGCAAAATCGCCGTGTTCGACTTGGGTGGTGGTACGTTCGATATCTCGATTATCGAAATCGCCGATGTGGATGGCGAGAAGCAATTCGAAGTGCTGTCGACCAACGGCGACACGTTCTTGGGCGGCGAAGATTTCGACCAGCGCGTTATCGAATACGTGATTGGCGAGTTCAAAAAAGAGCAGGGCGTTGATCTGTCGAAAGACGTGCTCGCACTGCAGCGCCTGAAAGAAGCTGCGGAAAAAGCCAAGATCGAACTTTCGTCCGCTCAGCAGACAGAAATCAACTTGCCTTACATCACGGCTGATGCATCAGGCCCCAAGCACTTGAACATCAAGATCACCCGCGCCAAGCTCGAATCGCTGGTCGAAGAGCTGATCGACCGCACGATGGAACCTTGCCGCATGGCGATCAAGGATGCCGGTGTCAAGATCGGCGACATCGACGATGTGATCCTGGTTGGCGGTATGACCCGCATGCCCAAAGTGCAGGAAAAGGTCAAAGAGTTGTTCGGCCGCGATCCGCGCAAGGACGTAAACCCTGACGAAGCGGTTGCCGCCGGCGCTGCAATTCAAGGTTCGGTTCTGGCTGGTGATCGTAAGGACGTGTTGTTGCTGGACGTGACGCCCCTGTCGATCGGTATCGAAACGCTTGGTGGCGTGATGACCAAAATGATCACCAAGAACACCACGATCCCGACCCGTCATTCGCAAGTGTTCTCGACCGCCGATGACAATCAGCCTGCCGTGACGATCAAGGTGTTCCAGGGTGAGCGCGAAATCGCCGCCGGTAACAAGACATTGGGCGAGTTCAACCTCGAGGGCATTCCGCCCGCACCACGTGGCACGCCCCAGATCGAAGTGACCTTCGACATCGATGCCAACGGTATCTTGCACGTGTCTGCCAAGGACAAGGGTACCGGCAAAGAGAACAAGATCACGATCAAGGCAAACTCCGGCCTGACCGAAGAAGAAATTCAACGGATGGTCAAGGATGCCGAGGCAAACGCCGAGGAAGATCACCGCTTGGCCGAGTTGGCTCAGGCTCGCAACAGCGCCGATGCGCTGGTGCACGCGACCCGCAAGTCGTTGACCGAGTACGGCGACAAACTGGACGAAGCCGAGAAGACCGCGATCGAAGCAGCGATCACCGAAGTCGAAGACGCGTTGAAGAACAACGCCGACAAGGCTGCGATCGATGCCAAGGTTGAGGCGCTGTCGACTGCGTCGCAAAAACTGGGCGAGAAGATGTATGCCGATGCGCAGGCTGCCCAAGCAGCAGCGCAAGGTGGCGAGCAAGCCCAGGCCGGTTCCAAGCCTGCCGATGACAACGTAGTCGATGCTGACTTTAAAGAAGTCAAGCGCGACGCGAAGTGATCGGATAACTTGATCCATACCCGCCCGGGGCTCAAACGAGCTTTCCGGGCGAGTTTTTTTGTCCTAATTAACGAGTCAGACCATGGCAGCAAAACGCGACTTTTATGAAGTTCTGGGCGTTGCAAAGAACGCTTCGGATGAAGAGCTGAAAAAAGCCTACCGAAAGTTGGCGATGAAATACCATCCGGATCGCAATCCGGACAGCAAGGAAGCCGAAGAGAAATTCAAGCAGGCTAAAGAAGCCTACGAGATTCTGTCGGATGACAACAAACGTGCGGCTTATGATCGTTACGGTCACGCCGGTGTCGATCCCAACGCAGCCGGAATGGGTGCTGGTGGCGCCGGTTTTGGCGATGCGTTCGGCGATATTTTCGGTGAGATTTTTGGTGGTGGTCGACGCGGTGGCGGCGGCCCGCAGGTTTATCGTGGCGCAGACCTTAAATACTCGATGGAAATCACGCTTGAGCAAGCGGCCAATGGTTTTGATACCGAGATTCGAGTGCCTAGCTGGGAAAACTGCGATGTCTGTAAAGGCAGTGGCGCCAAGCCAGGCACTACCCCCAAAACTTGCCGCACCTGCGGCGGCTCGGGTGCGGTGCGAATGCAGCAGGGCTTTTTCAGCGTGCAGCAGACCTGTCCGACATGCCATGGCAACGGTAAAGAAATTACCGACCCGTGCGTGTCTTGCGATGGAGTGGGGCGCACGCGTAAAAACAAAACATTGCAGGTCAAAATTCCCGCCGGTATTGATGATGGTATGCGCATCCGCTCAAGCGGTAATGGCGAGCCTGGCATCAATGGCGGGCCATCGGGTGATTTGTTCGTCGAGATTCATCTGAAAGAGCACAAGATCTTCCAGCGTGAAAACGATGACTTGCATTGTGAATTGACGATTCCGTTCACGACCGCCGCGTTGGGTGGTGACATTCAGGTTCCCACACTGAACGGCAAAGCCGAGATTACGATCCCTGAGGGAACGCAATCAGGCAAAACGTTCAGACTGCGTGGTAAAGGCATCAAAGGGGTGCGGTCTGCATACCCTGGTGATCTGTACTGCCATGTCGTGGTTGAAACGCCCGTCAAGCTCAGCGAAGAGCAGAAGAGTCTGTTGCGCCAGTTTGAGGCTTCGCTCGGCGAGGGTGGTGAGCGCCATTCGCCGCAAAGCAAGTCTTGGACCGATCGCGTGAAGGAATTCTTTTCCTGATCGCTCTAATTGTCCGGTGAGGTCCAGCGGCTAATGAGAACCAACGACTAATCGGATAAAAAAAGGCTGTGATGAATTTTCATCACAGCCTTTTTTATTGAGGTCGCTTAAAGTTATTTCTTCTCGAAATCACCCGCGGCTACGCTGCTGAAATCTGCCGGCTTTAGATATTTGCGCAAAGCTTCGTGCACTTGAGCGGGAGTCAAGGCGGCGATTTTTTGGTTGATTTGTTCAGCCCAGGCGAACGTGCGCTTACGCTCCAAATAGGCATTCCAGGTGACCGCTAGCGTCGGATCCTGAGCCAGGGAAAGCTTGCGTAGATTCAACAGTGCAGTAATCCCATCCTTGATTTCGATTTCGGTGAATCCGTCTTTAACCGCACGGGCCAATTCTTCCGAAATCGCTGTTTCGACTTTTTTGCGATTTTCCGGAGCGAAAATAGCGTATACGGACCAGGTACCATTCGGCTCGAATGCTGATACGGATAAGCTGCTGCGTACGTTATACGAAAGACCTTCTTTTTCTCGGACCCGCATCCACAAACGGGATGTTTCCGATGATCCCAACAGGAAATTGGCAAGGGTCAGAGCCGGAAAATCCGGGTGTGTATCTTGGATATCAAGAGGCAATTTCGCCAAATAAAAGGCATTGGCCTTGTCAGGAGTCAGCGCTTGCATCTGTTCTGCCTTGACCATGCGATAGGGGTCGGAGATGCGCTGATAAGGCGCAGCTGGTTTCCAGCTTTGCAGGCTTTGCGTCAAGGTCGTTTCGAATTTAACCGGATCGAAATCACCGACCGCGGCGACATCGATCTGACCAGCGCCATGAAACTTCTGATGAAACGCGATGAGTTCGCTGCGCTTGATGGCCTGGGTAGCCTCGATGGACTCATCGAAAGTCGGCATATAACGAATATCGTCTTTGGCCCAGGGGTTGTCGTGACGGCTCAGCATGCGTGATGCGATCGCAGTTGGTTCTGTTTTGGCGCTCTTCAAGCCGGTTACGGTTTTATTGATGTATTCATCAATCTGGTCTTGCGGATAATTCGCATCCTTGATGACCGCAAGCACAAAGCTCATTAGCTCGTCGATGTTTTCTTTTGTTGTTCCGATGTCGATCACAACCGAGGCTGCGCCACCGGAAATCGACACTTCACCCTTGAGCGCATCGATCTTGTCCCTGATTTGCTGACGCGATAATTTTTCCGTGCCCCGCAGCAATAGCTCCGATGCAACGATCGCGTTCATGCGCTGTCCCTTCAAGGATTCGACTGAGCCGGATTGAAGAGTCAGAACCGCTTTGACCCGATTGCCCCTGGCTTCTTTAGGCAACAGGGCTAGGCGCACAGTTCCGTTAGGTAGCTTCAGTTCTTTGACTTGAGTGCGTGCGTCGATGTTTGCAGGCGTCGGATCAAAAGCGGCGACCTGTTTGGCTGCGCCATCACCTTGATAGCCGGACAAATCCTTCTTCAAGTCAGGGATGGTGGGCAATGGCGCGCGAACCGGCTTTTCGGTGGGGATGTATTTTCCTTCGGTTCGGTTCGATGAGACCAAATACTCACTGGCTACGCGCTGAACATCCTCGAGGCTGACCGCACGGATGCGATCGCGTGCGACGAAGACCATGCGCCAGTCTCCGATCGCGACATATTCGGAGAGTGCGCTGCTGATTTTCTGGGCATCGCTAAATACTTTGTCCCAGCCCGTCAGCCATTGGGTACGAACACGTTCAAGTTCTTCTTTCGTGAAAGGTTTCTTGCCGATGTCTTCGATAGTCGCAGTCAGCGTGCTCAGCGCACGAACCGGATCCATGCCATGTTCGAGCGTCGCGCCAAACATAACAATGCCCGGAGCATATTCGTCCATGGTAAATCCCATCACGCTAGTGGCCTGCTTGGTCGGAACAAGCGACTTGTACAGGCGGCCGGCGGGTGTGTCGGCCATCATCATGCTGGCCAGATCGAGGGCGGCAAAATCCTTATGACCGGCCGGCGGGACGTGGTACATGGCTGCGACCATGGGCGATCCACCATTGCGACGCAGTGTGATCGAACGTTCGCCATCCTGCACGGGCTCGACAGTGTATTCCGGGGGGATCTTGCGGGTGGGGCGGGGCAATTTGCCGAAGGCCTGTTGCACGTCCTGCAGCGCGGCTTGCGGATCGAATTTACCGGTAATGATCAGGACAGCGTTGTCCGGCTGATAGTAGGTTCGATAAAAGGCGCGCAATTGATCAATGTCGACGTTTTCCACATCTGAACGTGCGCCAATGGGCGTCTTGCCATAGTTGTGCCACTGGAAGGCCACCCCTAGCATTTTTTGCCAAAGCATTTGGAACGGGTTGTTTTCACCATTTTCCATTTCATTGCGCACGACCGTCATCTCTGTGTCGAGATCCTGACGCAAAATGGTCGAGTTCACCATCGCATCGGCCTGCCATGTCAGGTACCATTTGAGCGTTTCGGGATTGGCGGCAAAACTGGCGTAATAGTTGGTGCGATCGGTAGAGGTCGAGCCATTGGCCTGTAGCCCGCGTTTGGAGAACTCGCCCAACGCGTTCGGAAAAGTGGGCGTACCCTTGAACAGCATGTGTTCAAGCAGGTGTGCCATGCCGGTTTCGCCATAGTTTTCATGGCGCGAGCCGACCAGATACGTCATGTTGACCGTGGTGGTGGGTTTCGAGTCATCCGGAGCGAGCAAAATCCTCAGTCCATTGCTTTCAAGGGTGTATTCCGAAATGCCTTCGACGGAAGTGATTTCTTTGATACCGGCCGGAGGTGCGAAAGCCCAGGATTGAGAAGCCAGAAAAGCAAAGGTTATGCCCAGAAAGGCGCGAAGCAATAGCCGCATGTGATACACCCGTTGTTAATTAGGTTGGAACCGGTTGGAGCACGCGGTTCCGATTTGGTTCATTTCGACAGTAGTCTCATGGCCTGTTCGATGCCGGCAACCGTCACAGGGAACATTTTGTCCTGAACGATGTTGCGGATCAGTGAGATGGATTGACGATACTGCCAGGAGGCCTGAGGCTCGGGATTGAGCCAGACGGCTTTGGGCCAGGCATTGACCATGCGCTGCAACCATTCAGCGCCGGCCTCCTTGTTGTAGTGCTCGACCGAACCGCCGGGTTGAAGAATTTCGTAGGGGCTCATGGTGGCATCGCCGACAAAAATCAGGCGCCAGTCGGCATTGAATTTGCGCAATACATCCCAGGTTTCGAAGCGCTCCATCTGTCTGCGACGATTCGACTTCCACAAATATTCGTACGGACAATTGTGAAAGTAATACACCTCCAGATTGCGAAATTCGCTACTGGCGGCCGAAAAAAGCTCTTCGACACGGGCGATATGGTCATCCATGCTTCCGCCCACATCCAGAAGCATGAGTACTTTGACGTTATTGTGACGCTCCGGCACCAGTTTGATGTCCAAGTAACCTGCGTTACGTGCCGTGCTTGAGATGGTGTCGTCCAGATCCAGTTCGAGGTCCGAACCCTCTCGCGCAAAACGGCGAAGCCGTCGCAAAGCGACCTTGAAGTTTCTTGTGCCCAGTTCGATCGAGTCGTCGTAATCCTTGAATTGCCTTTCATCCCAGACTTTGACTGCTGTGCGGTTGCCGCCCGATGATCCACCAACGCGGATGCCTTCCGGGTGGTAGCCGCCATTGCCAAACGGGGAGGTGCCACCGGTGCCGATCCATTTGTTGCCGCCGGCGTGTTTGCCCTTCTGTTCTTCCATCCGTTCT
Organism: Sheuella amnicola; assembly: GCF_010499255.1. GTDB lineage: Bacteria > Pseudomonadota > Gammaproteobacteria > Burkholderiales > Burkholderiaceae_B > Zwartia > Zwartia amnicola. The sequence continues at coordinate 348,412 of NZ_JAAGRN010000003.1, read as the reverse complement.
TTGAACATTTCCATCAGCTTGTCCCAGCCGTGTTTTTCAAGCTCGGCCTTTTGCTGCGGCGTCAGTCTTTTTTCGAACTCCTTGACTAGCCAGTCCAGCGGGATTTTTTTGCCGGGAGGAAGTTTTTGCTCAAGACTTCTGTAGTAGCTTGAGAAGGCGCGATCGAACCGATCGAACTGAGTTTCGTCTTTAACTAAAGTAGTGCGAGACAGAAAATAGAAATCTTCAAGCGTGGGCGGCATCAACGGTGTCGACAGCGCTTCAAGCAAGGTCAGATACTCTTTGACCGAAACCTTCAGTTTGTGCGTGCGAAGGTGGTAGAAGAAATCAATCAGCATGTCGGTGCATCTGGTAGAGAAGATGGTTGCGGACTTCTGCCCATTCGCCGGCTATCACGCTGTACATCACGGTATCGCGCACTGTGCCGTCGCGTCTGATCGCATGGTGACGGATGACACCATCTTTTTTGGCGCCCAGTCGTTCGATGGCGCGCTGGGAAGCAAAGTTGTAGTTATCGGTGCGCCATCCCACAACGCCCGCGCCCAGGGTATCGAAGGCATGCGTCATCAGCATGAGTTTGCATGCAGTATTGACATGAGTGCGCTGCATGCTTTTGGCGTACCAGGTGTAGCCGATTTCAAGGCGCGCGACCGGGGCGATGATGTCGTGGTAACTGCTTGATCCGATGACTTTGCCGGATTTTTCGTCGACTACGACAAAAGGTACGCGGTGACCGGCTTTCAGGCCATCCAGCGCTGTCTGGATATAGGCTTCAGTTTGTTCGGGCTCGGGAACCGAAGTGACGCGCAGTTTCCAGAGTTCGCCGTCGCGCGCGGCCATCCTGAGTCCGTCGGCGTGAGCCATGGACATTGGTTCGAGTCGCACGCCATAACCATTCAGAGTGCACGGTGCAGGTTGAACTTTGAAGCCTTGATTCGACATGCTGATCCCCTCAGTTGCGGCGAGTGGTGCCGCGGGTGACGGCGGCCAGGCGTTCGAGCAATTGCAGGTCCTGCTCGTTTTTCAACAGGGCGCCGGCCATAAGTGGCACAGCGGTCGCGGCATGTGCGTCGATTTCGGCTGCGGTCGCATCCTCCGCGATGAGCAGTCTGAGCCAATCCAGGAATTCGGAGGTAGAGGGTTTCTTTTTAAGGCCGGGCGCATCGCGCAGCGCAAAAAAGGTATCAAGGGCAGCGCGAAGCACGTCGGCATGCAGGTTGGGGTAGTGCACATCCACAATGCTCTTGAGTGTTTCACGATCGGGAAAGCGGATGTAGTGGAAGAAGCACCGGCGCAGAAAGGCGTCGGGCAGATCCTTTTCATTATTCGATGTAATGATGACCAGAGGGCGGTTCAACGCTTTGATGGTCTGACGGGTTTCGTAAACATGAAACTCCATCTGGTCCAGTTCGCGCAGCAGATCGTTAGGAAATTCGATATCGGCTTTGTCGATCTCGTCAATCAACAATACGACCGGATCGGGCGACACGAAAGCCTGCCACAGAACCCCCTGAACGATGTAATTGTGAATGTCCTTGACCTTTTCATCGCCAAGTTGGGAGTCGCGCAAGCGCGAAACCGCATCGTATTCGTATAAACCCTGATGGGCTTTTGTGGTGGATTTGATGTGCCACTGCAACAGTGGTCTGCCCAGTGCAGCCGCGACTTCTTCTGCCAGCATGGTTTTGCCGGTCCCCGGCTCGCCTTTGATCAGCAGGGGACGCTGCAGGGTCAAGGCCGCGTTTACGGCGAGTTTCAGGTCATCGGTCGCCACATATCGTTCGGTGCCGTCAAAGCGCTGGTTCTGGGACTGGGTAGGAGTCGTTGAGGTCATTTGTCTGCGAAAAATTGAATTTCAGTTGTAAATTATGGCTGGAATAAGTCTAAACGCTTCAATTATCGTACAATCCAAACGTTTTGCGGCTGGGAGTCTTCCCGGATTGAACTTTGCCACTTTTAAACATGTACCGTATAACCATGCACCGCTTCAATATGTCCCATATCAAGCTTGCCGCTCTCGCGCTGGCATTGTCCTGTTCAGTTGCCGCTCCCGCCTCGGCCGCGGATCCTAAAGTAGCCGGCAAAGCCTCGGATGCGAAAGTGTCGATGTGTATTGGTTGTCACGGTATTCCCGGTTACCGGGCCAGCTTCCCCGAGGTGTATTCGGTGCCGATGATTGCCGGCCAAAATGGCGAATACATCCAGGCTGCTCTGCGTGCCTACGCAAGTGGCGAGCGCACGCATCCTACGATGGACGCCATCTCCAAGAGCCTGTCGGACAAGGATATCGCCGACCTGGCAGCTTATTACTCCAATCTCAAATAATCGGGGGCCATGATGAAACACCTTTTGCTCGCCCTCGCAGGCACCTCTTTGATCGCCATGTCCGCTACGGGTCAGGCAGCTGATCTGGCAGCCGGCAAGGCTCTCTACGACAAGAATTGCGCTTCCTGTCATGGCGCCGATGCCAAGACACCCATCATGCCGGCTTATCCGATTCTGGCAGGTCAGCACGCTGACTTTTTGGCTCATGCATTGAAGGCATATCAGCGTGGCGCTTCCGGCGCACCCGCTTCTGCCAACGTGCGTAAAAACGCCATCATGGGTGGTCAAGCTGCAGCCTTGTCCAAGGCTGACATCGAGAACGTCTCGGCTTGGCTTGCCAAGCAGCCCGGTCCTCTGGCTGTTCGTAAGTAATTACTTCAATAAATACCCGCCAAAATACAAATCAAGCGGGTAGCAGCGGGTAAGTTACAGGCAGGGGCGGTCTAGTCCCTGCTTGCTCTCTGTTTAATCAGATCGATATAGGCGTCGCTGTCCAGTGGTGTGCCGAGTCGTTGAGACTCCCAGACTACTTTTCCCAGACATTCCATGATTTCGTGGGCCGCATGATGCGCGTCGCTACGTGAGGCGATGCTTTCGAAAGCATGTCGAATGCCGCGAGGATGATCGATCGAAATTTGTTCTGCAATTGCCAGGTGCATCGATAAGTGTAGAAAGGGATTGGTTCTTCCCTCTTCGACATTAAATTCTTTTGCCATTGATTCAGGATTGTCCAGATCCGAGTGATACTCGGGATGCAGTTCAATCCACTCCAGTGCCATAGCTTCCAGCGGGGTCAGTAACTCATGGTTGCGATGTTTACGCCATGTGTCGATAAAAAATTGCCTGACTTGATCGCGCGAAGGATTAAACATATCGGACTGGCCGCCTTTGATGGCAAGGTGCTTGTTGAAGTCCTTATTTTAGCCGCCGCGCTTTGCTAAGATAGCTGGCATCTCTTATAGATTTTCAGGCAACGCATGTCTTACAAGCATATTCAGGTTCCTTCAGTCGGTGAAAAAATCACTGTCAATTCCAACCACTCATTGATCGTGCCCGATCAGCCGATCATCCCTTTTATTCAGGGAGACGGCACCGGCGTGGATATCACGCCAGTGATGCAAAGAGTCGTTGATGCCGTGGTTGAGCGTGCCTACGGAGGGGCGCGCAAAATTCACTGGATGGAAGTTTACGCAGGTGAAAAGGCGGTGAAGCTCTATGGCGGTGGGATGAGTCTTCCTGATGAGACGCTACAAGCGATCCGTGAATATGTAGTGGCGATTAAAGGGCCCTTGACCACGCCGGTAGGCGGGGGCATACGTTCATTGAACGTGGCTTTGCGTCAAAAGCTGGATCTCTATGTTTGCATGCGTCCGATTCGTTATTTCAAAGGGGTTCCATCGCCCCTGCGCGAACCGCAAAAAACAAATATGGTGATTTTTCGAGAAAATTCCGAAGATATCTATGCTGGGGTGGAGTTTGCCGCCGGAACGGATCAGGTCAAGCGGTTGATCGGTTTTTTGCAGGCAGAGCTGGGCGTGACCAACATCCGTTTCCCCGATACATCGGCAATTGCGATTAAGCCTGTTTCTAGCGAAGGTACCAAGCGTTTGGTGCGTCAGGCGCTGCTTTACACAATCGAAAACAACTTGCCGTCTTGCACGATTGTGCACAAGGGCAACATCATGAAGTTTACCGAGGGCAAGTTCAGGGACTGGGCCTATGAGCTCGCGCGTGAAGAGTTTGGTGCGCAGCAGATCGACGGTGGCCCTTGGTGCAAGTTTAAAAATCCTCATACCGGACGAGACATCGTGGTCAAGGACGTGATTGCCGATGCATTTTTGCAACAAATCCTTTTGCGTCCGTCGGAATATAGTGTCATCGCAACCTTGAATCTCAACGGTGATTACTTATCCGATGCGCTTGCGGCTCAGGTCGGTGGTGTGGGCATTGCGCCGGGCGCTAATCTTTCTGACTCCGTTGCCATGTTCGAGGCGACGCACGGAACCTCTCCTAAATACGCCGGCAAGGATTACGTGAATCCGGGGTCGTTGATTTTGTCTGCCGAAATGATGCTCAGGCATATGGGATGGAAAGAAGCTGCGGATTTAATCGTTCGCAGTATGGAAAAAACCATTTTGTCCAAAAAAGTGACTTATGACTTCGCCCGGTTGCTGGAAGGCTGCACTCAGGTGTCATGTTCAGGGTTTGGCCAAGCAATGATTTCCAATATGTGAAACGTTTGGCACCTTTTTTGGGATCGATTTAGTTTTTATGCCTCTTACTAGGGCATTCCCTGATGTGCATAAGCTTATGCTGGTGCAGAATGAATGCATGCAGGTGTTGGAGACAAAGCTCAAAACGAGCAAGCCAGTTGGATCGGCTACATAAAAAAAAGCAGTTTATAAAAGAAAGTACGCAACGGCTGACACAATGTGTCAGCCGTTGTTGTTTCCAGTCGTCCATTTCCGCCCGGAACGAACTTTGATGCAGAAAAATCCACGATTCAAGCTTTACTGGCGCCGCAATTCAATGTTGATCGCTGTTTTGTTGCTTGTCTGGTTCTTGATTACGTTTGTGCCGTTCTATTTTGCGCGAAGTCTTGGTCATTTTTTTCTGTTCGGATGGCCCTTTTCTTTCTGGATGGCGGCTTTTGGAGCCCCCACATTCTTTTTGATCATTGTTGGCTTTTATGCCTGGCGGATGGATGGCGAGGACAAAAAACTGCGTAAAAACCTATCAGGCTCAGCGTCCGGACATGAATAGCGGTCAATTTCCCCAAGCCGAGTTTCGTGCCGGACTATTGCGGGGTTACGGCCTTTACACATTTTGTTTCACTTTGCTGATTTTCGTGCTGGCTTTGCTCGAGATCATGGGTTTGGCACGCCAATGGATTGGCTATATCTTTTTGCTGGTGACGGTAGTTTTATACGCCGGTATCGGTATTTTTTGCCGCACATCCGATCCCATCGAGTATTACGTCGCCGGCAGAAGGGTTCCAGCCGTATATAACGGCATGGCTACCGCGGCAGACTGGATGTCGGTGGCTTCGTTTATTGGTGTGGCAGGTACCCTCTACCTGACCGGGTATAACGGCCTAGCCTACATTCTGGGATGGACGGGCGGATATGTTCTGGTGGCGCTTTTGCTTGCGCCCTATTTGCGTCGATTCGGTCGGTTTACGATTCCGGATTTTTTAGGTGTTCGGTTTGGCGGGAATTTGCCCAGATTTATCGGTGTCTGTTGCGCCGTGTTGTGCTCTTTCACCTATCTCGTGGCGCAGATTTATGGCGTGGGCATCATCACGACACGCATGACCGGGATTTCGTTCGAGCTCGGTATCTTCATTGCGCTAGGTGGCATGCTTGTCTGTTCGTTTCTGGGGGGGATGCGGGCTGTGACCTGGACACAGGTCGGGCAGTACATCATTCTTTTGATTGCTTACCTGGTTCCGGTGATTTGGCTTGCAGTCAAGCAGACGAGTGTTCCGGTGCCTCAAATCGCGGCCAGTTCGGTTTTGCAACAAGTCACTGAACGGGAGCGTGAACTCACGTATGACAATAGTGAACGGGATGTTCGATTGGTGTGGCAAAGTCGATCGGACGAAATGCAGAGTCGAATCAATGCGTTGCCAGAATCGTTCGAGACCGAAAAACAAAAGCTTCGACTTCAGATATTGCGCGCGCGAGCCAATGACGCTCCCATGATCGAAGTGCGCGCCTTGGAGCGCGCCCTGGCGTCTTACCCGGCAAGTGTCGAAGCAGCAAAAACAATGTGGTCTCGTGCGCGCGATGATTATGCAATCAGAGCCGCTCCGCCTATTCCGCATTCCGAACCATTTACCTCGGTTACCGGTGATTCACCGGAATCTGTGCGTAACAATCTTCTTGCGCTTGTGCTTTGTTTGATGATGGGCACAGCAGGCTTGCCACATATTTTGATGCGATCCTACACGACACCTTCGGTCAGCGATGCGCGTAAATCGGTCTTCTGGTCCCTGTTGTTCATTCTTTTGCTTTACATGACAGCGCCTGCATTGGCCATTCTGGTCAAGTACGAAATTTATACTGATCTGGTGGGGACATATTTTTCGGACCTTCCGAGTTGGGTGCATGCCTGGTCGTCTGTAGATCGGTCCCTGATTGATATCGTGGATGTTAATCGGGATGGCATAGTCCAATTATCCGAAATTCATGTTGGCGCGGATGTCGTTGTGTTGGCCGGACCTGAAATAGGGGGGCTGCCGTATGTCATTTCCGGTCTGGTCGCTGCCGGTGCACTTGCTGCGGCATTATCGACAGCGGATGGTCTTTTGCTGACGTTATCGAATTCCTTGTCTCACGATACGCTGTTCAGAATACTCTCACCGCGCATGGGTGCGGGGCGAAGGGTTCTTTTATCCAAAGTGCTGCTCTTGATCGTTGCTTTTGCCGCAGCGTGGGCTGCCACCAGAACTCCGGCCGATATTTTATTTTTGGTTGCCGCTGCCTTTTCGTTTGCTGCATCTTCTTTTTTTCCGGTTCTTGTTCTCGGTTTTTTCTGGAAACGCGCAAACAAATGGGGCGCCACATTCGGAATGATTGCAGGTATGTTGACCACCTCGGCTTATATGGTCTACACACAACCTTGGTTGCGTGAGATGTTTTTAGGTGTTTCGAAAAGTGCGCCAATCAGGCTGCTCTGGGATGTGCAACCGGCAGCGGCTGGCGTGTTTGGTGCGTGCGTGGCGTTTATAACGATCATTGTGGTGTCGTTGCTGACAGCTCCACCGGATTCGGCCACTAAAGAATTAGTGGATTATTTAAGGCAGCCTGATTAATACAAGCAAAGCTCCACGACCGCCATGCGTTGGGGGAGCGGTGGCAAAAGCAGCGATCGAATCGAGCTGCGTCAACCATTGCGCGACTTGAGAGCGCAGTACGCCCTCGGAGTTCTGTGAGCCGAATCCTTGACCATGAATAATCAGTGCGCAGCGAGTGGCATGCAGGCGACTGGCCTCGATGAAGTCCAGTAATGCTTGTCTCGCTTGATCTCTTGTAAGTCCATGAAGATCGATTTGCGAACCGATGGGCCACCAGGCGCGCTTGAGTTTACGAAGCGTATCGGGCCCGACTCCTTGTGCGCTCCAGCTGATATCTTGGTCTGTGTCGGCAATTGGTGTGTACCCATCCGAAACCTGTGGAGTGTTTACCTTTATGGTCTCGCCGGTGGCGCGTGCTCGTTTTTGTGTCAGCCTATCGATGTCGGGGCGTGAGGACAAGGGTGGATGAGCGACTCGCAGTCGAGCGGCTTTCAATGGCTCAACCAATTGAGTTGCGCGTGCGAAAAGTCGAAGATCGTCTTCGCCGATTGGTTCGGCTTTTTTCGATGTCGCTAGTTTCGACCGAGCCAGCTCTTTAGCCTGCTCGGCCTCCCGGGCGACTTGAGCTATTGCACGGAGTCGTTTGAGGTCGGACAGGCCGGGCTTATTTTTGCTCATTCTCCAACCAGCGTTGTGCGTCCAGAGCAGCCATGCAACCTGTGCCTGCACTGGTAATGGCTTGGCGGTAAACATGATCCTGTACATCGCCGGCTGCAAATACGCCTGCAACGGAGGTCATGGTGGCCATGCCATTCAAGCCGCCACGCGTCACGATATAGCCGTTTGCCATGTCGAGTTTGCCTTCGAAAATACCGGTGTTGGGCGAGTGACCAATCGCAATGAATGCACCGGTCACTGCCAGATCTTCAGTTGCGCCGGTTTGTGTGTTGCGTAAACGCACTCCCGTGACGCCCGAGTCGTCACCCAGCACTTCATCAAGCTCTCGGTGTGTGGCCAGTTTCATGTTTCCGTTAGCGACTTTTTCCATCATTTTGTCGATCATGATGGGTTCAGCACGGAATTTGTCGCGACGATGCACAACCGTCACGGTTCGGCAAATATTGGACAGATAGAGCGCTTCTTCAACAGCGGTATTGCCGCCACCTACGACCACCACATCCTGGTTTTTGTAGAAAAAACCGTCGCAGGTTGCACACCCTGAAACACCTCGACCCATGAAAGCCTCTTCGGACGGCAGGCCCAGGTATTTAGCGGAGGCTCCGGTGGCAATGATCAGGGCATCACAAGTGTAAATGGCACCACTGTCGCCGGTAAGTCGGAAGGGACGGGTGGAAAAATCAACGCTGGAAATATGGTCATAGACCATTTCCGTATTGAAGCGCTCTGCGTGAGCTGCGAATCGCTGCATCAGTTCGGGACCCTGGACGCCAGCGGCATCGGCTGGCCAGTTATCGACCTCGGTAGTGGTCATGAGCTGACCGCCTTGGGCCTGACCCGTGACCAGAACAGGATTCAGGTTGGCTCGAGCCGCATAGACCGCGGCGGTGTAGCCTGCAGGACCCGAACCTAGAATCAAAACTTTGGCGTGTTTGGCTGTCGACATCTGATTTACCCTCTAAGTTAAGCTACAAATTATAATGTTCTTCATGTCTCGATTATCTGCTGCTACGCCGCGTCCTTCGCGATCCACCAGAAACACCAGAAATGGCCCTTCCGTGTTCCAAACGCGGGTGGTTTACCTTGTGCGCGAGGCGCGCTGGATTCTGTTCGCAGCCCTGGCTGCCTGGCTCGTTCTGGTGCTTGCCACCTGGCATCCTGATGATCAGTGCTGGTCCCATTCGGCCAGGAATTCTGTCATGCAAAACCGGGGCGGTGTCGTCGGTGCGTATCTGGCGGATATCCTATTGTATTTATTCGGTTTTTCGGCTTGGTGGTGGGTAATTCTGCTATTGCATCGCGTGCGAGCCGGGTATCTTCGCCTGGCCAATCAGATTCGCGCCCGAGGAGAGCCGGAGGCGCTGGCCCGTGTCCGCTGGGAGCAGGGTGTTGGTTTTGTCATGGCCCTGCTCGGCTCGATCGGCCTTGAATCCTACAGACTGAGTTCTTATGGCAAGCTATTGCCTAGCGGCAATAGTGAGACCGGAGGTGCGGGTGGGGTGCTTGGTCGCGCCTTGTCCGATTTTCTGTCTCATGCGGTCGGATTTTCGCTCAGTACCCTGATCCTGATTTCCCTGATCGCGCTTGGAACCAGCCTATTCTTCGGATTTTCCTGGTTGAATGTTGCCGAACGCATCGGTGGCTGGATGGATGCAATTGCCCTGAAATTTAAAAATCTGCGCGTTGCCAGACAAGACCGGCGCGTTGGCGAAGTTGCCAAGGCGGTTCGTCACGAACAGGTCGAAGCCAAAATCGAAAAGATTGTCCAAGAGCATCCGCACCCTGTTCGGATTGAACCTGCCATTGTTGAGGTGCCAAAATCCGAAAGGGTTCAAAAAGAAAAGCAGCAGACCCTGTTTGTCGAGCCTACCGAGTTGGGGCATTTGCCTGAATTGAGTTTGCTTGACCCAGCCCCGGCTGCTTTTGAGACCGTTTCTCCCGAAACGATTGAATTTACGTCCCGTTTAATCGAGAAAAAACTTGCCGATTTCGGCGTTCAGGTTCAGGTTGTGGCCGCCCAGGCCGGGCCGGTGATTACGCGTTATGAAATTGAACCGGCAACCGGCGTGAAGGGAAGCCAGATTGTTAATCTGGCCAAAGACCTGGCGCGCGCGCTCAGTCTGGTCAGTATTCGTGTGGTCGAGACCATTCCTGGCAAAAATCTGATGGGGTTCGAATTGCCCAATCCCCGACGCCAGACGGTCAAATTGTCGGAAATCCTGGGCTCCCAGACCTATCACTCCAGCCATTCTGTTGTGACGATGGCCTTAGGCAAAGATATTGCCGGCCACCCGGTTGTGGCTGACCTGGCTAAGATGCCCCACCTTCTTGTCGCCGGCACGACCGGTTCGGGCAAGTCCGTCGGTATCAATGCAATGATCCTATCCCTGCTGTACAAGGCGGATGCCAGCCAGACCCGATTGATCCTGATCGATCCGAAAATGCTTGAAATGAGCGTGTATGAGGGGATACCGCACTTGCTGGCGCCGGTGGTGACGGATATGCGTCAGGCTGCCAATGCGCTCAATTGGTGCGTTGGCGAGATGGAAAAGCGCTATCGCCTGATGAGCAAGATGGGGGTGCGCAATCTTGCAGGCTACAACTCCAAGATTAGAGATGCGATTAAGCGAGAAGAACCGATCCCAAATCCCTTTTCCCTGACTCCGGATCAGCCTGAGCCGCTTAAAGAGTTGCCAACTATCGTTGTTGTTATTGACGAGTTGGCCGACTTGATGATGGTGGTTGGTAAAAAGATTGAAGAACTGATTGCACGTCTGGCTCAAAAGGCGCGAGCCGCCGGCATCCACCTGATTCTGGCAACGCAGCGTCCAAGCGTGGATGTGATTACAGGTCTGATCAAGGCCAATATTCCCACCCGTATCGCGTTTCAGGTTTCTTCCAAGATTGATTCCAGAACCATTCTGGATCAGATGGGGGCCGAAACCTTGCTAGGTCAGGGCGATATGCTCTACATGCCACCCGGTACAGGCTTGCCTGTTCGCGTGCACGGCGCATTTGTTTCAGATGACGAAGTGCATCGTGTGGTCGAGTCGCTTAAAGCACAAGGCGAGCCTGATTACATTGAAGGTTTGCTTGAAGGCGGATTGGAGGGAGAAACCGGTGATGGCGTCGGCAGTGTGACCGGAATGGCTGATGCCGAATCCGACCCGATGTACGACCAGGCTGTCGGTATAGTGCTTGAAAGCAGGCGCGCATCCATTTCTCTTGTGCAGCGTCATTTGCGCATCGGCTACAACCGGGCCGCACGATTGCTCGAGCAAATGGAAAACGCAGGATTGGTATCCAAAATGCAGTCCAACGGCAATCGTGAAGTCTTAGCGCCTGCCCCGCAAAAAGAGGATTAGCCTCAATGCAGAATGTGAAAATCGGATCGTCGTATTCGCGCGTATTGCTGTTGGCAACGTTTGTTATGGCGGTGGCTCTGTCGTTAGTTTCTATGCCGGCATCTGCCGCTACTGGCGCTCAGGAGCAGTTGCGTGCCTTCGTCGACCAGATCAAGTCTGCGACAGGATCATTTGCCCAGTACGTTGTGAGCGGGTCCAAAGGTCAGGCCCGTGCTCCGCAGCGCGGCAATTTTTCATTTCAACGCCCGGGTAAATTTAAATGGGATGTGACCCAACCCTATGCTCAGCAAATTGTCTCTGATGGTAAAGAGGTTTTTCAGATCGATCCCGATTTGAATCAAGTGACGGTTCGTCCAGTGAACAAGGCGATTGGATCCTCTCCCGCAGCGATTCTCTTCGGTTCGGGGTCGCTTGAGCAGAATTTCAAGGTATCGGCTTTGCCTGATCAAGATGGCTTGGCTTGGTTGCGTGCCGTTCCCCGTGATGGAGAAGCGGGCTTTGTGCATATTGAAATCGGTATGCGTGACAACTTACCTGTTCAGGTAAGACTGCTAGATGCCTTTGGGCAAACAACGCGTGTCGATTTGTCCAATGTTATTCCTAATCCGTCCTTGCCGGCATTGACCTTTACTTTCAATCCGCCCGCTGGTGTGGATGTTGTGCGCATGCAGTAAGCTTTCATGGCTGATCTGTTCAAAACCACCCCTATCGCGCCGCTAGCTGAGGCGTTGAGGCCCAATACCCTTGACGAGGTGATCGGTCAGCGCCATTTATTGGGGCCCGGTAAACCCTTGCGTGTTGCCTTCGAGTCAGGACGTCCGCATTCGATGATTTTGTGGGGACCGCCGGGAGTCGGCAAAACCACGTTGGCTCGATTGACCGCCCATGCCTTTGATTGTGCTTTCATTGCGATTTCGGCGGTATTTGCAGGTGTGAAGGAAATCCGGGCGGCGATGGAAGAAGCACAGTTCACGCTTGATCAACGCCGCAAACGCACTTTGTTGTTTGTGGATGAAATTCATCGTTTCAATAAGTCGCAGCAAGATGCTTTATTGCCGTTTGTCGAATCGGGGCTTGTGACGTTTATCGGTGCGACGACCGAAAATCCATCTTTCGAAGTGAATTCCGCGTTGTTGTCCCGCGCCCAGGTGTATGTGCTCGAGTCGTTAAGCGAAGACGAAATGCGGGATTTGCTTGCACGTGCCAGAGCAACAGTGCTTCAGGATTTGAGTTTCGAGGATGCGGCGGTCGATACATTGATCGGTTATGCCGATGGCGATGCCCGCAGGTTTTTGAATTTGCTTGAGCAGGCGAGCACTGCCGCACAAAATGCAGGCACGAACCTAGTGGACGCCAAGCTTGTCGAAAACGCTTTGAGCATGAATGCCAGGCGCTTCGATAAAGGCGGGGATAATTTTTATGATCAGATATCCGCTTTGCACAAATCTGTTCGCGGATCGAACCCGGATGCCGCGTTGTATTGGTTAACCAGAATGCTCGATGGCGGAGCGGATCCCAAGTATCTTGCCCGCCGCATTGTGCGTATGGCCTGGGAAGATATAGGCCTTGCGGATCCGCGCGCGATCCAGCTTGCCAATGATGCGGCGACAACTTACGAAAGGCTGGGCTCTCCCGAAGGTGAATTGGCGCTAGGTCAGGCTGTGATTTATCTGGCGGTCGCGGCTAAAAGTAATGCTGGTTACAACGCTTATAACCAGGCCGTCAGTTTCGTTAAAAAAGATCAATCCCGGCCGGTGCCGGTCCATCTGCGCAATGCACCGACCAAACTCATGAAAGAACTCGGATATGGCCATGCCTACCGATATGCTCATGATGAACCCGAGGCCTATGCTGCCGGGGAAACCTACCTGCCCGATGGGGTGCGCGATCCGGGTTGGTATCAGCCGGTTCAGCGAGGGCTTGAAATTAAAATCGCTGAGAAATTAAACCATTTGCGTCAACTTGATCGAGCGGCACGCATTGAGGCGAAAGGTAAAAAAAACGATGAGCAATCGTGAGCCCCTCAATCTTCGGTACCGTTGGGTCTGGTTTGTGGCATTCTGGCTAGCCGGCGTGGCTGCTGTTGGTTTGATCGCATGGCTTTTGCGCTGGCTGATCCGCTGGTGATCGGTTTGGTTGCCTAGGCGAGGTCCCGAGGCGGCTACAATAGGATTTTTACTGTATCCGTAGCCCGAATATCATGCTTGATCCCGCTTTGTTGCGTAAAGACCTGGATTCCGTTGTGCGCCGACTGGCATCACGTAAAGTCGACTTTCCGGTTGATGAATTCAATGCGCTGGAAGCGCGCCGCAAGGCCGTGCAGACCGAAACCGAAAATCTGCAGGCCGAGCGCAATGCGTTGGCAAAACAAATTGGTGCGCTTAAATCACGCGGCGAGGACGCTTCGGCTGTGATGGCGCAGTCACAGGCCATACCTGCACGCCTCAAAACTCTCGAAGGGGATTTGGCCGACATCCAGTTGCAGTTGAACGGCATCCTGATGACCACCCCGAATCTTCCACACGAAACCGTACCGGAAGGTGATGATAGTGACGCAAACGTTGAGGTGCGCCGATGGGTACCGACCCCTGATGCAGCCACCGGAAATCCGGCGCCTTTGGGGTTTGAACCTCGAGATCATGTGACGATTGGCGAGTCCATCGGGCTTGATTTTGATACAGCGGTCAAACTGTCGGGTGCGCGGTTTAGTTTCATGCGTGGTCCTGTTGCTAGGCTGCATCGCGCACTAGCCCAATTCATGCTGGACCTGCAAACCGGTCAGCATGGTTATACCGAGTGTTATACCCCTTACATCGTCAATGCATCGACTCTGCTTGGCACGGGACAATTGCCTAAATTCAAGAACGATATGTTCTGGGTAACGCGTGGGGGCGACGAGCCCACGCTTGACGAGCAAGGCAATGTGGTCAATGAAGAGCAGTACTTGATCTCGACTTCGGAGATTACTTTGACCAGTTTGGTCAAGGACAAGATCGTTGCGGCTTCAGAATTGCCCATCAAGTTGACAGCGCACACGCCATGCTTTCGTTCCGAAGCCGGTAGCGGCGGTCGCGACACGCGTGGATTGATCCGTCAGCATCAGTTCGACAAAGTCGAGATGGTGCAGATCGTTGCGGCACAGAATTCATATGACGCGCTGGAAGAAATGGCGGGTCATGCGGAGAAAGTGTTGCAATTGCTCGGCTTGCCGTACCGCGTGATGTTGTTGTGTACGGGCGATATGGGGTTTGGCGCAGCTAAAACCTACGATCTTGAGGTTTGGTTGCCTGCACAGAATACTTGGCGTGAAATCTCATCGGTTTCCAACTGCGAAACTTTTCAGGCTCGCCGGATGCAGGCTCGCGCACGTACCGAAGGCGGCAAGCCAGAGTTCGTTCACACTTTGAACGGTTCAGGTCTTGCTGTAGGAAGGGCTTTGGTGGCGGTGTTGGAGAACTACCAACAAGCGGACGGCTCGGTTGTCGTGCCAGAGGTGTTGCGTCCGTACATGGGCGGAGTCTCGGTTTTAGGGAAGTCGAACTGACCTTCCCGACAAACCGGAGTCGCATTTAGCGGCGATAGTGGCCGTGGTAAGGGCGATAGCCCCCGTAGTACCGATTGTTACTCGTAGCAATTAACGCTGCTGCACCACCGATCAGCGCTGTGGCAGCCAACACGCCACCATAGTTCGGTCCGACATAAACGGGTGCCGGGGCCATGTAGACGGGCGGGGCAGCCGAATAGACAACCGCTGGCGCAGCGGGCGCCGGGACGACATAAGTGGGGGGCATCGGCTGCACGGGCTGAGGCGCGACAAATACGGGTGGTGCATACGGATTCACAACTGTGTAACCGGGGCTACTTACCACATAAGCACCCCCAACCCAAGCCTGGGCTGAAGCAGTTCCCATCAAACCAATTGCACTTACGGCAGCGACTAAGAGTCTTTTCATGACTATCTCCAAAGGGGATCAAAATAACGACTTCCCCTTGAGACCATTTTAAATAAGTCACGTAAAAAAGGTACGAAATGGGATAAAAACCATGACCAAATCGAGTATCAGGTGTTTCAACTTGTTTCGATTGGGTGAAGGGGGTCGGTTGAGACTATCTATAAGCCGATTTCGAGCGATCTTTAGGCGACCTTTATTTGGACTTGGACGAAAATAGTCCGCGCAGGCGATCGAAAATAATCTGCAGGAATAGAGAGAATGGGTGAAGCTCCCGATGCGGCAGTGATGTAGCGGACGCGGGATCTCTGAGAATCTGTTCGATGTTTTTGGCAAAATCTTTCACTAATCTTCGAACGAATTCCTGCACCATTCCGGATCTGGAAAATTGCGCAAGCGGGCCTTGCAGCGTGTATGTCATATCAACATGGATGCGAGTCGTTTGAGCAGAAAGTGATTCGATGTGGTAGCTCACTTGACCTGTGGCATGAGACTGACTGAGTCGGTCGTTTCCGGTTCCGGTGAGGGTTGCGCTTTTAAGTGAATCATTCCGGTCAAGCGTAGCTGTACCTTCGAAGGATGCTTTCATCGGCCCGAACTTGACTGATACATTGCCATTGACATGATTGCCCTGCATATCGTGCACAGTTGCGCCGGGCAGGCAGCGAGCGACGTTTGGCAGATCAATCATCAGTTGCCAGACTTGATCCGCCGAAAAAGGTAAATCAAATGACTCCCTGATTTGTGTGCCTTGTCCGGGCTGGATTTTTGCCCCAGCGGTGTGCTTGTTTAACGGGGATTCAACTCTTGCGGATGTGGTTGGTGTCAATGCATCGAAGCCGATGTAGGAGGGGCTCTGTGCGCCAGTCGATGATGCCTGTTTCAATGCGCCGCCGTGGCCGGCTTTAATCAGTGCACGTAGTTTGTCAACGTCAGCGTCAGGGTGTAGTTTCAGGTCAGACAGGACAGCCATGATGGCCCCGACTATTCCGACATATCCAGTGCATCGACATAGATTTCCGGATAGTTCAGCACGCACGGTATGTTCGTCGGCCTCGGGTAATCTTAAAACGATGTCGCGCGATGTCGTGAGCATGCCGGGTGTGCAGTAACCGCATTGCAGCGCATGATGTTCTGAAAACTTTTTGCGCAGGCGCGACATGATCGGATCAGTGTCAAAGCCCTCAATTGTCGTGATGGCGTGGCCATCGCATGATGCGGCATAAGTGATGCAAGAGCGCACAGGTTTGCCGTCCAGCAATACAGTGCAAGCACCACAAACGCCATGCTCGCAACCCAGATGGGTGCCGGTCAGCTTGACTTGGTCGCGAATGAAATCACCCAGATGTGTTCTGGGGGTGACCTCTTGCGAAACAAATTGGTCATTGATGCGAATCGATATCCGGGTGGTGTTCATGCCGACTCCCTGATGTCGAAGGCGCGATCCAGACAGCGCATTACGGTCGTGGCATACATGTTCAAGTCAAGCATATCCCGCTCGGGTAAAGCGTCTTCGAGAACTTTTCTGATTCGTTCTTTAGCATTTGGGTGTGTTGAGCCTTGCCAGCCATCTTTGGCGATGGTTGTGGCTAAAGATGCGAGATGACGGGGGGCTCCATCAAGCGCACCAATTACAACATTGGCGACGCGATTGACCGGATCGAAATAAGCTGCGCAACTGCTCTCAGCAAACTCGCCAATCTTTCTGCAAAATTTGTAGTAGCCCCATTTGCTTGTTTCCGGCATTTCCGGAATTGTGATGGCTGTAATGATCTCGCTGGATTCGAGCACTGTCGTGTAGGCTGCCAGCATGAATTCGCTCATGTCGACTGATCGGGTTGACTGTTTCATATTTGATCGATCGGGTTTAGTCGCAATGTCGATCCGGGCATTCACAGCACTTGCCGCCAACACCCAGTCCGCAGCCGGATCCGCATGGGCGATGCTACCGCCTATCGTTCCGCGGTTGCGAACTGCGCGATAGGCGATATTTGCAGCAACTTTTCTCCAGGGGTGATGGGCGAGGGGGGCATATACGCCATCTTCGATTTCCGCATGCGTGATGCAAGCACCGATTCGAAGATACCCATTTTCACAGTGAACTTGACGCAACTCATCCAGACCGGATACATCGATAATTTGTGCAGGACGCGCCAGGCGCAAGTTCAACATCGGACCAAGGGATTGGCTGCCTCCCATGATTTTGCAATCCGCTTGCGGATCACTCAAAACGTTTAACGCTTGATCGAGGGTTTTCGCGTATGCGAAATCGAATGCCGCGGCTTTCACGAAGACGCTCCCTGAGCAATGGCAGAGAGAATTTTGCGCGGTGTGAGCGGTGTTTCCAGCAGTTCGGATGCTCCAATTCTTCTAAGCGCATCGTTTACTGCACCGAAAATGACGGCGGGTGGTGCGATGGCACCTCCTTCACCCATGCCCTTCGCGCCGAATTCGGTGTGCGGCGAAGGTGTTTCAAAGTGATCCACTCGTATTTTAGGAGACTCGGCTGCACCTGGCATGATGTAGTCAGCCAAGGTGGATGCGAGTGGTTGACCGAGACTGTCGTAGTTCATTTCTTCGAACATCGCGGTACCGATGCCCTGAACGATTCCGCCGATTGTTTGGCCTTCAACCACCATAGGATTCACCATTACGCCGCAATCTTCCACGCAGACATAATCTAGAATTTCAATCGCACCCAGTTCAGGATCGACCGCAACAACAGCAGCATGTGTTGCGTAGGTGAAGCATCCCGTATCCACTTTCGGTTTGTAGGCGGCGGATGTTTCCAGACCTTCGGGATCGACATCGGTAGGCAGCAATTGCGGATTGATGTACCAGGCATTTGCGATGTCATTGATCGATACGCTTGCTTTTGAGCAGACCACATTCGATCCTTCTAGATGAACATCATCGATTGATGTTTTCATCATGTGGGCGCCGATGTGTAGCAGACGGGGTAATAATTTTTTACAGGCCAGCGATACGGCGCCACCCGACATGACCAGAGATCGTGATGCATAAGTTCCGGTCGAAAAGGGCGTGAGAGCCGTGTCGCCATGAACCAGGCGGATTCGCGATATGTCTATCCCCAGTGTTTCATGCGCAATCTGTGCGAACGTTGTCTCCATGCCCTGGCCGTGGGAATGAACGCCTACGCGCATTTCAAGGCCACCATCCGGCGTGATTCGCACAAAGGCCTGGTCATATCCGGGAATGATGGGCGTGCCCCATGCCGCGAAAACAGAGGTGCCGTGCGCAGCTTGTTCGGTGTAGGTCGCCAAGCCAACGCCAATTAATTTACCGTCCGAGCGGGGGGCGGATTGCATGGCGCGGATACGATCAATATCAATCATCTCCAGAGCGCGCGTCACGCTTGCAGGGTAGTTGCCACTGTCGAAGTGTTTGTTTGTGACATTGACATAAGGCATTTGATCCGGCTTGACAAGGTTGAGTTGGCGCACTTCCCACGGCTCGATCCCGACCTCTTTGGCCAGAGCGTTCATGGTCAGTTCCATCGCAAAACATACTCCGGTACGAGCTACGCCACGGTACGGAACAAATCCAGGTTTGTTGGTGGCAACGCATTCGGAAACGCACCGGTAACCCTTGAAGTCATAAGGTCCCGGAAGGTTGCCGATCGCTTGTCCAGGTTCCAGGCCAATGGTGAAGGGCCAGACCGAATAGGCACCGCCATCAATCGTGATTTTTGCATCTAGGGCAAGTAGTCGCCCTGTCTTGTCCGCATAGGCGGTCATTTCGTAGTCGTGCTCGCGAGTATTCGCACCGGCAATCAAATGTTCCCTTCGATCTTCGATATAGCGAAATGGCCGTTTGTACGTTTTGGCCAGCCAGGCGATACAAATTTCTTCCTGTTGCAAGACGCACTTGTATCCGAATGCCCCACCAACATCGGGCGAGACCACTCGCACTTGTCCTTGCTCCATATTCAGAAACATGGCGATGGCCGTGCGAATCATGTGTGGTACCTGGGTCGCGCTGACGACGACAAGTTGATCGGCCTGATGGTCCCAATAGGCCAGCACAGCCTTTCCTTCCATGGGCACCATGCATTGGCGCGAAAGACTGATCTTGCGATGAACAATGACCTCAGCCTGTTTTGCGTATGTATCGAAATCCCGTTCGGCTTTAAGCGTCACAAAATGGTTGTTTTGCCAGTGGTCGTGAACAAGATTTCTATTAGCTTGCTTGGCGCTGTCGGTATTTGTGTAAACGGGAAGTTCATCGAATTCAACGTGAACCTGTTCGAGCAAGTCTTCGGCTTCTGCGCGCGATTGCGCATAGGCCATAACCATCGGCTCGCCTACAAATCTGACTTTGTCTTTAGCGAGCGGCGGTTGGGACGAGGCCTGATAGCTTGGAAGGGTCGAGTCGGCGACGATGTCCTGGGCATCCATCATTGCGCGCGAGTAGACCCGGCCGTTAAGTGTTTCAGGTATCCCTATGTGCTGGATGCGTGCATGCGCGATTGGGCTGCGCAAAAAAGCGACTTCGCTCAGACCGGGCATGGACATATCGGCAACGAACTGACCCTTGCCGTGCAAATGCCTGGCATCCTCTTTGCGTGCAACACGCGCACCGATTCCTTGTTTTTTGGTGTGCGTCCCCGAGTTGTTGCTGTGCGTCATTCGTTATTTAGGATGGATGAAATTTAACGGCGCGTCACAGCAGCAAACGTGTAGTTATCAAGAGACTGTTCTGCGACACGGAACCAGATGGCTTCTTCTTGCTGGAATTTTTTCCAGTCGGGAAAGATGGTGGCGAAATCCGGATTCTTTGCGCTGAGTTCGGTCCAGAGCTCCTGCGACGCGTTATAGCTCGCATCCATGATCTCCTTGGAGAAATAGCGCAACTGAGCTCCCGCAGCAATCAGTCTGCGCAACGCTCCGGGATTGACCGCATCGTAATGAGCGAGCATTTTCAAGTTCTGCTCGTTGCAGGCGACTTCAAAGGCTGCCTTGTATTGGGCTGGTAACGCGTTAAATGCTTTTTGGTTCACCATGGTGGTGATCGAGGCGCTACCCTCCCACCAACCCGGGGAGTAGTAATAAGGAGCGACCTTATTTAAGCCAAGTTTTTCGTCATCGTAAGGGCCAATCCATTCTGACGCATCGATCGTCCCTTTTTCAAGTGCGGAGTAGATATCGCTTGCAGGAATTTGTTGCGGAATGGCGCCCAGTTTGCTCATCACCATGCCACCGATCCCACCGATACGCATTTTCAAACCCTTGAGATCGGCGACAGTTTTGATTTCTTTTCGGAACCACCCACCCATCTGCACGCCGACGTTGCCGCATGTAAAGTTCAGAATCCCGTATTTTGCATAGACTTTACGCAGCATATCCATGCCACCACCGTAGTAAAGCCAGGCGTTGTGCTGACGCGCGTTCATGCCAAAGGACAGGCCCGTATCGAAGGCAAGTGCGGTGTTTTTACCGACGTAGAAAGTGCTCAGCACATGATTGCATTCGACTGCTTCGTTTGAAACCGCATCCATGTTTTGCTGTGCGGGTACGATCTCACCGCTTGGAAACGCGCGAATGTCGAATTTTCCGTCAGTCAGCGCGGCGACACGTTTGCACAGTTCATCGGCTGAGCCATAAATGGTGTTGAGGCTTTTAGGCCAGCTTGTTGACATCCGCCATTTGATCGCCGGATTTGACTGGGCGATAGCCGGAATTGCAACCGCAGACAAGCCGGCTCCGGACATGGTTGCGGCTTGGGTGAGAAATCGACGTCGTTGCATGACAGGCTCCTGAGATTGAAGACGTACATCAAACAAACTGCATGAAATGAGTGAAAACTTCACTACAAATTGCTACGTGGAATATCCGCTTTTTTTCAGCATACTGACAGGCTAGACAAAAATCAACAATATTAATTAGTAGGCTAACAATTAAAGTTACACCGGTTAGGGATAGCACTAATATGGAGCCGGCGCGGGGTATCAGGCGCTGGATCGGTGCATTCGGTTGTACCATCACATATACGGTTAGGAGCGAATTGCTTCAACTTCAATTGTCTGACAGGTGCGAGTGTGGGAAGAAACGATGGTGTGGTTAAGAAAAACGCTAAACCCGGACATACCATTTGGGATCGTCCCGGCTATCTCGTTCGACGTCTTCATCAGATCCATGTCGCAATGTTTCTCGAGCAGGTGGCTGATGGCGAGGTGACGCCCATCCAGTATGGATTGCTCAGCATTCTGGCGTCCCGCCCCAATATCGATCAGTTAACGATCGGCGAGGAGTTGGGCCTGGATCGTGCCAATGTCACCGACATACTCAAGCGTCTGGAGTCGCGCAAGCTCATTACACGTGTGGTGGATCCTGAAAACAGGCGCCGCAAGATTTGTCTGGCAACGCCCGCCGGACTTGCACTAGTCAAGCGCTATGAAAGACAAATGCAGGATTGTCAGAAACGATTGCTTAGCCCTCTGCAGCCTTCCGAGCGTCAGTTGTTCATGGATTTGCTTTCGCGACTTGTGGAGGCGAACAACGAAAGTGGACGAACATCCCTAAAGCCCAATGGCGATGCTTTTTCATCTGGGCGCACCGAAAAAATTAAAAAAAATCGTATTTGATCTTGCATTCAAGCTTCGGTTGAGGCTATTCTGCGTTTAAGTATTTGATTAGTACACAAACAATTAACCGCAACCCCTCGCGTAATTGGAGTCGAAACATGGCCGACTTATCGTTGGATTTTTGTGGCATCAAGTTCAAATCACCCGTCATCATCGCTTCGATCGAGACGACAAATAGTCCTGAAGTCATTCGAGAGTGTGTCGATGCGGGCGCAGCCGGGATGATCATTAAAACGTTAACCGATATCGAAGACATGGCGCGGTTGACGCAAAATTCGAAATACGCGATTCTCAACGAGAAGAACGAACTCATCAAAGGCAAGGTCAATAAAAATTTCGTCTTCTATAGCCGTTCGGGATATTCGAGCACGGGATTTCGCGAGTGGGTGCCTTATCTTAAAGAGCTCAACGCTTATGCCAATGACCATGGATCCAGGCTGATCGGTAGCGCGGGCGGAAAAACGGTTCAAAGCTGGGTCGATATTTGTCGAACAATCGAAGATTGCGGGCTGCCGATGGTCGAGCTCAATTTCGGATGTCCGCATCCTGCAATGATGCCCGGAGTGCATGGCGGATCGATGATCGGTCAGGATCCGGAGGTGGCGGCGGAAGTCACTGCCCGGGTATGCGAGGCTGTCGATATTCCGGTTCTGATCAAGTTGACGCCTGATCAATCGAGGGTGATGGATATCGCAAGAGCGGTGAGGGATGCGGGTGCCGCAGGGGTGACCGCGACCAATCGCTATACAGGATTTTCTGTCGATATCGAAACGGGCCAGCCTCGACTGGGCGGACCTGCCGGAATCGGTGGCGTATGGGCAAAGCCGCTTTCGTTGCGTTGGGTTCATCGCATCTATAACGAATTGGGCATGCCCATTACCGGATCGAATGGAATTTACGATCATCGCGATATCGTCGAATTCATCATGACCGGAGCCCCGCTTGTGCAGGTCGGCTCGGTATTGATGCTCAAGGGGATCAAGTATCTGCCCAGCATGATCAGCGGACTGGAAAACTTCATGGATACTCATGGATATCCGAACATTGAATCCATGCTGGGCATCGCTTCAAAGGCGGCCGTAAAGGATTATGGGGATCAGTTCAAAAAGCCCAGAATGCACAGTGAGATCAACGCCGACACCTGCAAGAATCCCACATGCACGATTTGTATCCAGACATGCTTTTACGATGCGTTGGCTCAAGGCCCCGATATCGTTAATGCCATCAGCAAGAATTGTATCGGATGCGAAATGTGCACTCAAACCTGCCCGTTCGATTCGACAAGTATGCACACGACAACCGAGGCGCAGCGTTCCGGCAAAGAATACTTCCAGATTTCGCAGGGTGTTTTCGAACCGGAAAAATTCGAGAAACCGTTCGAACGTGGCATCAAGCTTTCAAAGGTTCGTTAAGAGGCTGGGATGGCGGATAAGCATATGGACCAAAGTTATCGATTTGCGTTCGATATCGGTGGAACGTTCACCGATTGCGTGTTGTTGGGCTCAGAGGGATCGCTGTTGACGGCGAAAGTTCTGAGTGATCACGATAATGTGGTCGGCCCGATCCTAGCCGGATTAAAGCAAATGCTCCAAACCAATGGCTTGGATATTCGGCAGGTTTCCGATGTGGTTGTCGGTGCGACAACAGCTGTGACCAATCTGGTCATCGAGCGCAAGGGGGCGGTAACCGGGTTGATCACGACCAAAGGGTTTCGTGATGTCATCGAGATCGGTCGAGAAATTCGTTACGACCTTTATGACTTGACCGCTCCCGGACCGGATCCCGTTATTCCGAGAAACTTACGGGCAGAGATCGACGAACGTTTGGATGCTGCGGGCAATGTATTGCGTGCTCCATCGGATAGTGAAATCGAACAGGTCATCGGTGATTTGATATCCAGAGGCGCTCAATCGATCGCGGTATGTTTGTTGCATAGCTTCACCAATCCCGAGCATGAGCAAAAAGTAAAGAAGGTACTGATGCGAATCGCGCCGCAAGTGCCTATTTCCCTCTCGTCTGAAGTGCTGGGGGAGTTGCGAGAATACGAGCGCTCGGTGGCTACCGTGTTGAATGCCTATGTCATGCCGATGGTAGGTAGCTATCTCAGCACGATTGAAAACGGGTTGCGTGCGGCCGGTGTTCGGGCAACGTTACGGATCATGCAGTCCAATGGTGGCGTGATCTCGAGAGAGCTAGGCGAAAGAATGCCCATACGCATGCTGGAATCGGGTCCGGCCGCCGGTGCCTTGGGAGCGGCTCATGCCGCAAAACTCGCCGAAATGCCGGATGTGCTTGCCTTTGATATGGGTGGAACGACCGCGAAAGCATGCTTGATCGCCGATGGCAAGCCCTCTGTGACGACTGATTTTGAAGCGGCGCGGCTTCAACGATTCAAGAAAGGGAGTGGGCTGCCGGTACGATTGCCGACAGTCGACCTGATAGAGATTGGCGCCGGCGGGGGAAGTATCGCCCATATCGATTCGACCGGGTTGCTGAAAGTCGGGCCGCATAGCGCGGGATCGAACCCCGGACCAGCTTGTTATGGTTTGGGTGGTCAGCGGCCAACGGTAACGGATGCGGCTTTATTGATGGGTTATCTCGATCCTCAGGGCAACCTGAGCGGGGCGGTCACATTACGTCCGGATTTGGCGCAGGCGGCAATGTACGAGCATATCGCCAAGCCGCTGGGGATGTCGGTCATAGAAGCCGCGAACGGAATTCACAGAATCGTGTGCGAGCATATGGCTGCCGCTGCAAAAATACATGCTGTTGAAAAAGGCCAGGATGTCCGGCGCTATACGTTACTGGCATTTGGCGGAGCCGGTCCAATCCATGCCAGAGAGGTTGCCAGGCGAAGTGGCTGCAACGAAGTGCTTGTTCCGGCCAATGCCGGCGTGTTTTCCGCGTTTGGATTGTTGGTCGCCCCCATCAAGGTTGACACCGTCCGCACGCGGTTTACAAGGCTGGAGTCAATTGATTGGGGCGCCTGCGAAGCCCTGATGATCGAGATGCAGGCGTATCTTCGCGATCAACTGAGGTCCGCAGGGGTTGCCGATGAGCAGATGCGTTTCAGAAGAACCGCCGATATGCGTTATGTCGGACAAGGGTTTGAAGTCGAAACTGAATTGCCGGCCAGATTGCATGCAGGTGAGTTATCGGCGCTTGAAAGTCGCTTCAATCATGCATATGAAGCGCTTTTCGGTAGCTTCTTGAATAATCAAAAGACTGAAATCGTGAATTGGCGGGTTGAAGGATATGCAAATATTTCTTCCGTTTCAGGTAAGCATGCTCTTGCAGTCAATCGGCATGCAGCACAGACACGAACTCGTCAGGCATATTTTCCGGATATCCAGGCATTTGTCGAAACGCCGGTTATCCACGAATCCGCCTTGATTGCGGGTCAGCGCTATGAGGGACCTGCTTTGATTGAACAGGCCGGCTCGACTGTTGTCGTGGGGCCGGGTGACGCATATGGCCTGGATGCTTACGGCAATATTCGTGTCACTCTGAACCGTCGTTCGAGCCACTAGCTGAATCTGGCAAAAGGGAAACAGGATGAACCCGATTGATCTTGAAATTTACTGGAATCGTCTGATATCGATTACGGATGAGGCCGGAGCCGCATTGAAGCGCACTTCATTTTCGACCGTCGTGCGCGAATCGAATGATTTCGCCTGCGTTTTGCTCGACACGCAGGCAAGGCTCATTGCCCAGTCCTCCTTGAGCATTCCCGGCTTTATCGGTACCGCACCCTTGTCTTTGCAAGGCATGCTGAAAGTCTTTCCCAAAGAGACACTGCGCCCGGGCGATATTCTTTTTACGAATGATCCGTGGATCGGAACCGGGCATTTGCCGGATGCAACCATGGCGGCACCGATATTTTTGAAAGGCAAATTGATCGCGTTTGCGATTGCCGTTGCGCATTTGTCGGATATTGGTGGTCGACAATGGTCTGCCGACGCAAATGAACTTTATGAAGAGGGGATCAGATTTCCGGTCATCAAACTGGCCGAGCAGGGCAGATTCAATACGCTTGTGATGCAAATGCTTGAAACCAATGTTCGTTTACCGCAACAGGTTCGAGGCGATATCGAAGCGCAGGTTGGGGCCTTGGGCGTCGCTGAGCGCAGATTGGTTGAAATGCTCGAAGAATACGGACTCGACGATATCGAGGAAATTTCCCAGGCGATTTTCAATGCATCAAAGGAAGCCGCCCTCAGGGAATTGAGATTGATTCCACCGGGCGTATACCACGGTAGTGTCGAGTCCGATGGATTCGATGAAAAGGTCAGCATTCAAGCCACCATCACGGTGACGCATGAGGGCGTGACAGTTGACTACAGCGGCAGTTCGCCCCAAGTGCGCTACGGCATCAACGAAACGTTTAACCACACGTATGCGTACACGATTTTTCCATTCAAGTGCCTGTTGTCACCCGGTCTACCCAATAATGACGGGTTCACAAGATTGTTCAAGGTGATTGCGCCCGAAGGCACGATCGTCAACGCTCGACCACCTGCTGCGGTTGGTGCGCGCCATCTTATCGGGCATCAGTTACAGGCGGCGGTGTTCGAGGCGCTAGCATCGGTATTGCCGGATCGCGTACAGGCAGATAGCGGCACACCATTATGGTCGGTCTTGCTGCGAGGCGTCGATGTTCATAAGGGAAAATCATTTTCCACTATTCTGTTTTTCAATGGAGGGATGGGGGCGATGTCCGATCGCGACGGGCCTCCTGCGGCCGGATTTCCGGCCAATATTTCCAATACACCTATTGAGGTGGCCGAAACACTCGCTCCCGTTGTGTTTGGCCAGAAAAGTCTAGCTGACGGATCCGGCGGACAGGGAATGCATCAGGGGGGACTAGGACAGGTCGTGTCCTTCACATCGCGCTGGCCGGGACGATTGAGGGTTTCGTTGTTGACTGATCGAACACGCATTCCTGCTAAAGGAATACGCGGAGGTCAGGCCGGTAAGGTTGGCCATGTTTATTTAAATGGCCGCCCGGTCGATAACCCCAAAAGTGTTGTAGACATGAAAGAAGGTGATACGTTGGAATTGGCTCTTCCCGGAGGAGGTGGTTATGGCCAGTCATAATCAGGAAACAGTCACAGAGGTTCATCACTGGAACGAGTCTTTGTTTTCCTTCAAAACAACGCGGGACCCGGGTCTGCGATTCCGTAACGGTCATTTTGTGATGATTGGTTTGGAGGTTGATGGAAAGCCGCTCATGCGTGCATACAGCATCGCCAGTCCAAACTACGAGGAGCACCTCGAGTTTTTGTCAATCAAAGTGGACAATGGTCCATTGACTTCGCGGTTGCAACATATCAAGGTCGGTGACCCGATACTGATCGGTCAGAAAACAGTCGGAACGCTTGTTCTGGATGACCTGACTCCGGGGAAAAGACTGTTTTTGTTTTCAACAGGAACAGGGTTGGCTCCATTCATGAGCATCATTCAGGATCCTGAAACGTTCGAACGATTTGAAACAGTCATCCTGATTCATGGCGTGCGTACAGTGAGCGAGTTGGCTTATTCGGATTTTATTCGCGAAGAATTGCCCAAAAACGAATTTATAGGCGAGATGGTCAGTCGTCAGTTGATTTACTATCCGACAGTCACGCGTGAGGCTTTTAAACACACGGGTAGACTCACTGAGGCGATTCAGACGGGAAAACTATTCAAGGATATTGGACAGCCTGCGTTGTCCCCTGAAACCGACAGGGCCATGATATGCGGAAGTCCTGCCATGCTAAAGGAAACATCAGACATGTTGGACTCCGCCGGTTTCAAGGTTTCTCCAAGTGCCGGCGTGCAGGGTGACTACGTGATCGAGCGCGCCTTCGTCGAGCGATGAGAGTACGACTTATGTAGTACTCACTTGGATAATTGCCTCGATTTCGACTGGCATACCGTTTGGCAAGGATCCCATGCCAACGGCCGAACGTGCGTGTTTTCCTCGTTCGCCTAGTATTTCGACAAGCACATCCGAACACCCATTGATGACCTTGGGGTGTTGACCGAAATCCGGCTCTGCATTGACCATGCCAAGTAGTTTGACGATACCCTCAATGCGGTCTAGCGATCCAACGGCTTGTTTCACAGTCGCTAAAATTTGCAGGCCGATTTGACGTGAATCCGCATAGCCTTGCTCAACAGAGTAGTTCAGTCCCAAACGGCCAACTGGAATGCTGCCATCCGGGCGGCGAGGGCCTTGTCCGGACAGATAGAGCAAGTTACCAACCTGGCGCCACATCACGAAATTGGCGATCGGGGTTGGTACGGTCGGTAATTGAATGTTTAGTTCTTTCAGTTTTTGTTCCGGCGACATCGATGGCTCCATTTGTTTTGATTATCTACCCTGGAATTCGTACCCTGCATTCTCACATCGGTACAAATTCAAGTAAAGTGGGCTCTGAATTGAAAATAGAGATTTAAGGATTCCATGCGTTTAATTTCGAAAATACTGGCCATTTTCCTTTTGTCGGCGACGTCATTGTTAGTGATCCCTAACGTGAACGCCGGTGGGGTTCAGGGAAAATATCTAGCGAATCCATCCCATCCCAATCCCCCGTTTCCCTTTTTACAAGGTTCAAGCAAAACACAGGCAGATGAGGCGTGGGATGTATATCGCAAGAACATGGGTCAGCCCATGTCTTCCTGGGCAAAGGAAGAGATTCGTTACAAAGGTGACGGCACTGTGTTCTATCCATTTTCCGGGCCTGATTTCGTGACGGTATCGCAGCTGTATCCTGGTGCGACCCGGTATGTCATGGTTGCGATGCAAGCAGCCGGCGAACCGGCTTCGCTAGTGAATGCAAGTGCAAATCGCATCCAGAATTTTCAAGCTAAATTTTTACGTGAATGGTTAAAGTTCAGTCGACTAGGTTTCTTTCGCACTGATGATCTGAATCAGGATTTGCGGGATGGACAATCTCAAATTGGTGTCACGACGATTCTGATTACATTCGCGTTGTATTCAGGTTATGACGTCAACGAGGTGTATCCGATTGCTCTTGATCCCCAGACGGGTGATTTTGTGCGCTCACAAGGCCCGTGGAAATCGGTGCGACTCGTGATGTCCAAGGGCAACAAACCGGTTACGCTCGACTACGTCAGTGTTGATTTGTCCGATGGCCATCTGGCGACGATCGAACCAATGCGCAACTGGTTGAATAAGGTTTCGCATAATCCTGTTTTGCTCAAGGCGGCTTCGCATTTATTGCAGGAGCCTTATTTTTCGACATTGCGCGATATGCTCGTCGAGAATGCAACTATGGTGGTTCAGGATGAAACCGGGTTGAATTACACATACTTGGAAAAAATCGGCAAAGTCGAGTTGTATGGCGGCTTTCTGTATCCACACGAGTTGTTCAATCGCAAAAAGCAGGAGTCTCTGGCAAAAGCATACAAAGAAGCCGGTAACGTAAAGCCGGTTCCTTTTGCTTTCAGTTACAACAAGACCAATGAGCGCAGAAGCGTGCAAATCGTACGCCGTGTTTCACCGTAATTGAATCAGGGCTGTGCGCCCGTAAACGTCCGTCGACTGAAGTCCAGAACGGCGGCATTGAATCGATCGGCCTCGTCTACGAATATGGCATGTCCCGCTTGATCAAAAATTAAGACGGTCACCTTGTCGGGTGGCCGTTTTGTTTCCAGTGCTTCACCTTGGTCTTTATAGCGCGGGGTAATTGCGTACATGACCGGTATATCTTGCTTTTCAAGGGTTTCGCGCCAGTAAGTACGGGGATAGGGTTGATTAATCAACTCGATCGCCGCTTTGGGAGGGGCGCGCAGTGCCGACTCGACCACTGCCTGTGCGATTTCGGGAGGGGCAGGTTTGCGAAAAATATCCTTGCTGAACTGTCGTAAATATACTTCGCGCTTCTTGGGATCATTCATCGTTTGCGTGAAGTTCGAGGCGCGTCCACCGGGTGGTTTGCCTTCACCTACCGAATTATCGATTAGTATCAGGCCCTTGAGGTTTTTGGGGTGATAGCGCGCGACATAGTCAAGCGATTCGAGAACCCCTAGCGACCATCCTGCGAGAATGAAATCCTGGACATTGGCTGCTTTTAAGAATTCATCTATGTCCTGGGTTCGACGTAAGGGATCGTGTCCGGATTTTGCTATATCGGATTGACCGTGTGATCTTGGATCGAGAGCCAACACGCGATAGTGCCTGGATAGACTTTCAATTTGTGCATTGAATACGGCGGCGGGCATGATCCAGCCCGGAATCAGCACGAGCGTTTGTTTGCTTTGATCCGGATTGTTTGCGGCCTCGATGTAATGCAGCCGAACACCATCGGATGTTTTGAAATAATGGTGTTTTATGACATTAGTCATTTTGGTTGCGCTGTCCGTTCGAGTCGTTGAATCATTCACGCTTTGTCCATGCACCGGAGAAGATAGCGCGAAGAGCACTACCTGCAATATCAACAATGCTTGAAAATAGCGAGTCAAGATCATTTTCGTCAATGCGTTCTATTTATTTTCTTGATTAAGAATTCGAGCCAATCGGTCAACCGTGTTTTTTCTGACGATATTCACGGCACTCCATAGAGAATAGTATTGATTCAAGTGGTTGGGGGGGATGATCAATTCACTGATGGCTTCTTCGAGCGCATTGAGCTCGGCCAGATTTTCCTCGAATTCCTCTTTGTTTTGAGCCCGTAGCATCTGGGATTCAATCTGTCGCAAATTTTCATAGGCGGTACTGAGCTCGATTCGTACGCGCGTCAGTCTATAGTTCGGTAGCATTTTGAATAAGGGAAATGCGACAGTGACGATCGCTAAAAGCAGCAGCCACATTCTGTCTATGAAACTTGCCACCCAGAATGGCAGGAATCGTGCAGCAATCGGAGTTCCGGATTCAAAATAATGTTTAGCAATCGGACTTAGAGGAACGGAGTGATCCCGATATGAAGGAAATTCGTCCGGACGTGCAAAAAACTGATCTCTTGCATCGCCGAATTCGTCGGAGGCCATCATGAATAGCAACTGAATTGCAGGATGCAAATCCTCTTCAACCAATAGAACCATACTCGACGAAACCATTTTGATATTGGATTTCGGAAAGATGCTTTCCAGATTCAAAGAACCTCTAGGAATGGTGACCATGTCGAGGTAAGGTAATTTCTTTTCGTAAGCAGGAGCCATTGAAAAGTTATAAACGTGAATGTCCGGGGCCTTGAGGAGTCTTTGAACGATAGGCGAATCTAAACCATCGGCAATGAACATTGCATCGAGGTCGCCTTTAAGCAGCTCATCAGCTGCTGTAGCATGAGTCAGATAATGCAGGTTTTTTGGATTTTCAATCAGTGGTTTGTGCAACGTCATCAATTCTTTCAGCAAGGCTAGCGTGCCGGATCCTGGCGCACCTACCGAAACTTTCTTTTGAGAGAAGTGAACAAACGGGTCATCGCCCTCATAAAGCGTGCCACGATAGAACAACCAAAGCGGAACCTGCTGGACGCTTCCGAGCGAGATGATTTTTGGGAACTCTTTCTTTTTGATCGTTCCCGCAAGTAAAAGAGCACTTTGAATATCGTTTTTATGTATCAGCTTGGTCAGGTTGTCTTGAGAACCGATTGTTTCGACGATGTTCAGGTCGATGCCATGCTTTTTAAAATATTTGGCATATCGGTTCGCCATGATGTTGAAAGAGGAGTCGACCTGACCGGCCGCAATCTTGACCTCTTTGGGCGGATACGGTTTGGCATAAATAATCAAGGCAGCGACGAGGCCGATGAACACCAGGGCCAGGGGCCATTCGTTTTTGAATAATTCCTTCCAGGATGCGATCTCAAGTTTGAACGCATCCATGCTATAGCGAATGAAAGATTTCTTATTCAAATGAAGATGCTTAGGCTGTTTGCTCATAATCCTGACTTAACGAGGGCTACTTAATTACCCGGGTAGATGGCGATAATGCTTTGCCAATTCATTGAACGCATCAATTTCAGGATCAATGCCGGTTTCTTCCTTTAAGATTGTACCCACTGCGAATGACATTGATTCTGCCAGTCGCGCATCCAAAAACAGGATGCGCGATCGTCTTGCCAAAACATCTTCGACGCGTCGCGCGTACTCATAACGAGCTGCGAAGCGCACCATGGCTTCGGTCAGGCCGCCACCTAACTCATGATTCGATCCCGGCAGACTCAAGACAGTATCGGCTTCATCTCCATAGGCCGCTATACCGGGCGCCTGACCGATCGAATGCGAAACGTTTGCATTTGTTTGCGCGCCAATTAGTCGGATTTCATCGGTCTTTGAAGGCTCAATATCAGGCAACAGGCCGGCCGACACGCAATGCTGCAAGGCATCTTGTGCCATCGCGCGATAAGTGGTCCATTTTCCGCCTGTGACGGTGACAAGATGGCCGGGACTGATCAGGACAGTGTGCTCGCGGCTCATTTTTTTTGTGTTCGTGCCATCGTTTTGTATGGGCTTGACCAGCGGACGCAGTCCAACCCATATGCTCAAAATATCGGAGCGCTTGGGTGCAATCTCTAGGTAGCGAGCGGATTCGCGCAGAATGAATTCAAGCTCTTCCTTGAACGGATCGGGTTCTCTGCTTAGATCATGGCGGGGCGTATCCGTCGTTCCGATGATGACTTTGCCTAGCCACGGTACTGCGAATAGAACACGTCCATCCGTAGTGTGAGGAACAATCATGGCGTGATTGCCCGGCAAAAACTTTTTGTCTACTACGATATGAACCCCTTGGCTGGGCGCAACCATATCCTCGACCGGTTTATCGGAATCTTGCAGGTCGAGTCGCCGAATGGCATCGACCCAGACGCCAGTGGCATTGATTACGCAGCTTGCTTTGATTTCATATTGCCGGTTTGTTTCGCAATCTTGCACCCGCAGGCCTGCAACTATATTGTTTTGATGTATCAGCTCGACTACTTTGCAGTAATTGATCAGTAATGCGCCTTGCTGCGCCGCCGTGCGTGCGATGGCGATCGATAATCTCGCATCGTCGAATTGGCCATCCCAGTATTGAACCGAGCCTTTTAATCCCTTTGCGATAATGTTGCCAAGCGTGCTTTTGGTTGATTGGGAACCCAGAAACTTCGTGCGACCCAGTCCACGTTTGCCGGCAAGTGCGTCATACATGATCAGCCCCGTGCCAAAGAACGGGATTTCCCAGTATTTGTAGCAGGGCATCAGAAAGGATAGTGGTTGGGCCAAATGAGGGGCGTTACGCAGAATCGTCGCACGCTCGTGCAAAGCCTCATGGACAAGTGAAACATTGCCTTGCGCGAGGTATCGCACGCCGCCATGCACAAGCTTGGTTGACCGTGAAGAGGTTCCTTTGGCGAAATCATCCGACTCGAACAATACGACCGATAACCCTCTGCTAGCGGCATCAAGCGCAATGCCTAAACCCGTTGCACCGCCGCCGATAATGGCGAGGTCATATTCATTCTTTTGAATTAGGCGATCGAATAATTCGGCGCGCTTGAATGGTGCGGCGGTTTTTTCGAAGTTATTTTGCATGATTAGTCCATGGCCCATTCGCGCGCACGTTCTACCGCCTGAGACCAGCGCTTGAGTTTGGAGGCGCGAGCGTCGCTTGACATTGTGGGCTCGAATTTCCTGTCGATGGTCCATTGTGAGGTGATCTGTTCTGCATCTCTCCAGACTCCAGTCGCAAGACCGGCTAGATATGCGGCTCCAAGCGCAGTTGTTTCAGTGACATGTGGCCTGATGACCGGTATTCCGATAAAGTCAGCTTGCATCTGCATCAATAAATCATTTTTGGAGGCTCCTCCATCCACCCGGATTTCGGTGAGATCGATGCTTGAATCACGCACCATGGCATCAAGCACGCCAGCAACTTGAAGCGCAATTCCTTCCAGCGCTGCGCGTGCGATGTGCGCACGGGTTGTTCCGCGTGACATTCCAACAATGGTTCCTCGCGCATGGCCGTCCCATATGGGTGCGCCGATGCCTGTGAAAGCGGGAACCAGATAAGTATCCTCGACATCCTTAACCGACCTGGCAAGTGCTTCGACTTCGGCAGCGGATTGAATGATTCCTAGCCCGTCGCGCAACCATTGAATGGTTGCGCCACCCATAAAGACGGATCCTTCCAGACAATAGTGTGTCCCCGACGCAGGATATTGCCAGCCGATCGTGGTCAGCAACCGATTCACACTGGGTACGGGTGTTGACCCGGTGTTCAGCAACATGAAGCAACCTGTTCCGAAGGTGATTTTTGCCATTCCGGGCTTAAAACAAGCTTGTCCGAAAGTGGCTGCTTGTTGATCGCCTATGACCGATGCGATTGGAATGCTTATCCCCAAAAGTTTGGAATCGGTTGTGCCAAGGATCCCGGAGCTTGGGACGATTTTGGGCAGTACAGCGCGTGGTATGTCGAACAATTCGAGTAATGATTCATCCCAGTCCTGTGAGTGGATGTTGTACAGCATGGTGCGAGAGGCGTTGCTCGGGTCGGTGGCATGCACTTGGCCTGCGGTCAGGTTCCAGACGAGCCAAGAGTCGATTGTGCCGAAAGCTAATTCACCGCGCTCTGCTCTTGCACGTGCTCCGGGTATGTTATTCAAAAGCCAGCGTAATTTAGTTGCTGAAAAGTATGAATCCGGAATCAGGCCGGTTTTTGTTTGTATCAGAGCCTGATGACCTGTTTGGCGCAATGACTCGCAATAGTCGGTGGTGCGACGATCTTGCCAGACGATGGCGTTGGCAAGAGGCAAGCCGGTGGTTCGATCCCATAGAACAGTTGTTTCGCGCTGATTCGTAATGGCGATCGCGGCAATATCATTACCTTGATGCTTATTCGCAGCCTTATGCCCGTCGAGAAGCTCTTTTGCGACGGATAGTTGAGAATTCCAGATGGCCATCGGATCGTGCTCGACCCATCCGGGTTGCGGGAAGATCTGATCGAATTCCTTCTGAAAAGATTGAATGAATTCACCCGACTCGTTAAATAGGATAGCTCTGGAACTTGTCGTGCCCTGATCCAGTGCGAGTATGTATGTCATAAGTTTCCTGCATCAGTGCGTATCGCACCCGTTTGCGCCGCAGGGCAATAATCCGCGAATCAATAGTATTCACTGTACACAAAGTTTTGCTTCAGACCAACCAGTCGTGTTACAAGAATATTACAGCTGGCACAATCTGTGTGTCATAAATAAACTGTAAAGTCTGCCGGTCAAAAAATTGAGGGTAACTTCCATGAAATCGAAACGTAATCTGTCGGCTTTTGCCGGTGCAATGACTTTGTCCTTAGGTGCATTTTTAGGGGGCTCTGCGCAAGCGCAAACTGAGATTCAATGGTGGCACGCCATGGGCGGCGCTTTGGGCGAGTGGGTGAACGACCTGGCTAAAGACTTTAATGCGAGCCAAACGACATATAAAGTTGTGCCTACGTTCAAGGGAACCTATGACGAGGCCATGACAGCCGCGATCGCGGCGTTTCGAGCCGGCAATGCCCCGCATATCCTGCAGGTCTTCGAAGTAGGGACTGCGACGATGATGGCTAGCAAGGGGGCGATTCAGCCTGTTGCCGGCGTTATGAAGTCTGCTGGCGCTCCCTTCGACCCAAATGCATACGTTCCTGCAGTTGCTGGCTATTACACTGCGCCGAATGGTGAAATGTTGAGCTTTCCGTTCAATAGTTCGACTACGGTATTTCACTACAACAAAGATGCATTCAAAGCTGCCGGCCTGGATCCCGAAAAGCCTCCCGTCACCTGGCCTGAAGTCATGGCGGCCGCTGCAAAGCTGAAGGCTTCCGGTCACGCCTGTCCTTTTACGACCAGTTGGGTAAGCTGGACGCAACTCGAGAGTTTCAGCGCCTGGCATAACACCGAATTTGCGTCCAAGGGTAATGGCATGCAGGGCACGGATGCACGTTTGACGTTCAATTCTCCCTTGCACGTCAAACATATCGAGAACCTGGCTCAAATGGCCAAGAAAGGTGAATTTGTTTACAAAGGTCGTGGCAATGCCGCTGATGCAGTATTTGTATCAGGCGAATGCGCGATGATCACCGGATCTTCTGCTCTTTACGGCAATATCAAGCGAAATGCCAAATTTGCCTCGGGTATTTCGACTTTGCCTTATTACGCAGATGTCCAAGGCGCTCCGCAAAACACAGTGATCGGTGGCGCCAGCCTGTGGGTGATGTCGGGTAAAAAGGCTGACGACTATAAAGGTGTGGCCCAGTTTTTCGCATTCTTGTCCAAGCCTGAGGAGGCCGCCAAGAGTCATCAGAGAACCGGCTATTTACCACTGACGATTGCCTCGTTCGAACTGACGGACAAGTCCGGCTTTTACAAGCAAAACCCCGGAACTGAAGTTGCGGTGACCCAGATGATCCGCAAAACGACCGACAAATCTCGTGGAATTCGCTTAGGCAATTTTGTGCAGATCCGAACAATCATCGATGAAGAACTCGAACAGGTCTGGTCGGGCAAAGTTGCTCCCAAAGTTGCACTGGATAACGCGGTCAAGCGGGGCAATGAACAGCTGGAACGTTTTCAGAAAGCCAATAGCCGTTAATCGATTGCATCACGAGTCACTCACGGAGCACTGACGGGAATTCGAATGGAAAAGAATGTTCGATTTAATTCACGTTGGCTTCCGTGGGTGTTGATTGCGCCGCAAATGGCAGTAGTATTGGTGTTTTTCTTCTGGCCGGCCGGTCGCGCGCTTTATCAAAGCGTGTTGAGCCAGGATGCATTCGGTACATCGACCGAGTTCGTCGGTCTTGAAAACTTTACGCGATTATTTGCGGATGCCACTTACTTGCAGTCCTTTCAGACCACTGCGATTTTTTCCGTTCTGGTTGCAGTATGTGGTTTGTCCATTGCACTTTTATTGGCCGTGATGGCGGATCGAGTGGTGCGTGGTGCGGGTATTTATAAAACCTTGCTGATCTGGCCCTATGCAGTGGCGTCCGCCGTGGCGGGGGTTGTCTGGCTGTTCATGTTCGCTTCTCCCATGGGAGTCGTTGCGTATCTGTTGCGCATGATGGGCATGGATTGGAATCATTTGCTTGACCCTGCCGATGCGATGGCTTTGATCGTGATGGCCGCTGTATGGAAACAGCTTTCCTATAACTTCCTATTTTTTCTGGCCGGATTGCAGTCCATTCCCCGTTCGTTGATCGAGGCCGCGGCAATCGATGGCGCTTCTCCCTGGTATCGCTTCAGGACAATCGTATTGCCGCTTTTGTCGCCGACAACATTCTTTTTGCTTGTAATCAACGTGGTGTATGCGTTTTTCGATACCTTCGCAATCGTTGATGCCGCCACGCATGGTGGTCCGGGTAAGGCAACATCCATCCTCGTTTATAAAGTTTACTACGATGGCTTTAAGGCAATGGATCTTGGCGGCTCTGCGGCTCAGTCCGTCATCCTGATGATGATCGTCATCGCACTTACTGTAGTTCAATTCAAATTCGTCGAACGCAAGGTGCAATACTGACATGATCGAGCGTCGTCCCGGCCTGACTGTCTTATCCCATCTGGTGCTATTGCTTGGTGTATTGATCATCGCGTTTCCTGTTTACATCACATTGATCGCATCCACGCAAAGCTCGGTCGAAATCGCCCAGACCGTACCCATGTCTTTATTGCCCGGTACTCATATGATTGACACTTATCGGGTTGCGCTATTTGGCGGAGAGACCGCGGCCGGCAGTAAGATCGCACCGGCATGGCCCATGATGTGGGTAAGTCTGATCAGCGCTCTTGTCATCACGGTTGGGAAGATCACTATTTCGATGCTCTCGGCGTTTGCGATCGTGTATTTCCGGTTTCCGTTCAGGGGACTAGTGTTCTGGATGATTTTCATCACGCTGATGCTGCCAGTTGAAGTGCGGATCGGGCCGACCTATGAGGTGATCGCCAGTCTTGGCATGCTCAATACCTATGCAGGCTTGACTGTGCCGCTGATCGCTTCGGCCACGGCGACTTTTTTGTTTCGCCAGTTTTTCCTCACGGTGCCTGACGAGCTTGTCGAAGCTGCACGTATGGATGGCGCCGGTCCGATGCGGTTTTTCAAGGATGTTTTATTTCCGCTTTCGCGAACCAGTATCGCTGCATTATTCGTGATTCAGTTTATTTATGGTTGGAATCAGTATCTGTGGCCATTGTTGGTGACAACTAATGAAGATATGTATCCGGTGGTGATGGGTATAAAGCGTTTGATTTCCGGGGATGTCTATACTGAATGGAACGTCGTGATGGCCACAGCCATGCTGGCGATGTTGCCGCCGGCAATCGTTGTGATTCTGATGCAGAAATGGTTCGTCAAGGGCCTTGTAGAGACCGAGAAATAATATGGCAGCCATCTCGCTAAAAAACATTATCAAACGCTATGCTTCGGGCAAGCACACGAATCAGGTCATTCACAATGTCTCGGCCGAAATACGCGATGGCGAATTTGTCGTCATTGTGGGGCCTTCAGGCTGCGGCAAATCCACGTTATTGCGCATGGTGGCGGGACTTGAAGAAGTGTCCGAGGGAACGATTTCCATCGGCGATCGCATTGTCAACGACCTTGAGCCCGCCGAACGCGACATTGCGATGGTGTTTCAGAATTACGCGCTGTATCCCCATATGTCGGTCTTTGAAAATATGGCGTATGGCTTGAAAATTGCCAAGATACCGAAAGACGAAATTCGCGCACGTGTTGAAAAAGCAGCAGGTATTCTAGAGTTGATGCCGTTTTTGGATCGCAAGCCACGAGCTCTGTCCGGCGGACAGCGGCAGCGCGTTGCAATGGGGCGTGCCATTGTGAGGCAGCCACAGGTTTTTTTATTCGATGAGCCGCTATCAAACTTGGATGCAAAACTGCGTGCACAAACACGGCTTGAAATTCAGAAGCTTCATCGCGAGCTTGGCATCACTTCTTTGTTTGTGACCCACGATCAGGTTGAAGCGATGACGCTTGCCCAACGCATGATGGTGATGCATGGCGGGGTGATGGAACAATTCGGCACGCCAGAAGAGGTGTATAACAAGCCTGCAACGACCTTTGTCGCAAGTTTCATCGGCTCGCCTCCAATGAATCTGCTCAAGCATGTATCGGGATTGACCGAAGGAACGATATTTGGAGTGCGGCCCGAGCATATCGATGTGGGGCGGGGTGATTGGCGGCTTGAGGTTGAGGCGGTCGAGCTGCTAGGTGCGGAAAGGCTTTTGTACTGCAAAATGGGTCTGGATTCACTGATCGTCAGAATCCAGGAGGATGAACCGGTCCCTGCGATCGGCTCATCG
This sequence comes from Sheuella amnicola, assembly GCF_010499255.1. Classification (GTDB taxonomy): domain Bacteria; phylum Pseudomonadota; class Gammaproteobacteria; order Burkholderiales; family Burkholderiaceae_B; genus Zwartia; species Zwartia amnicola. The sequence continues at coordinate 309,422 of NZ_JAAGRN010000003.1, read as the reverse complement.
ATTTTGGCGGCGCCGCGTTCCGATAAGGTACATTATTTCGATGCGGCAACAGGTCTGCGCAAGATCTTGTAGCCTACTTTAATCCCGGAGTTTGAAGTGAAAAAGTTCGACCCCTCCCAGACAGGTCCTTTATCCGATGTGCGCGTGCTTGATATGTCCAGACTGGTGGCCGGCAATATGTTGTCGGCCTATCTGGCCGATTTCGGGGCGGATGTCATTAAGATTGAGCGTGAGGGGAGGGGGGACGATCTACGCAACTGGCGTGAAGCAGGCTGGGATATTTACTGGAAAGTTTATGGTCGCAATAAACGTTCTTTAGTCCTGGATCTTAAGTCCGGGGATGGCATGGATGCGTTTAAAAAGCTTGTTCGCCATTCGCATGTCTTGATCGAAAACTTTGTTCCAGGTGGTCTCGAAAAAATCGGCCTGTCGCCCGACCTTTTGCTGGAACTCAATCCTGCTTTGGTCATTGTGCGCGTTTCGGGTTGGGGACAAACCGGACCTTATAGCCATAAGCCGGGTTTCGGCACCCTAGTTGAAGCGATGTCCGGATTTGCTCACCTGAATGGTTACCCAGATCGCCCGCCGGTGCTGCCGCCACTAGCCTTGGCTGACATGATCGCAGGGGTATATGGTGCGGCTGGTGTTTTAACCGCACTAAGAGTCGCTGAAAAAGAGGGGCGTGGTCAGGTGATTGATCTGTCCTTGTTTGAACCCATATTTTCGGTCATTTCTTCCGAGGCTGCCAAATATAAAGTCACGGGCGAGGCAACCATGCGGGCTGGAAATCAATCCACGCATACTGCGCCTAGAAATATTTACGCTTGTTCGGATTCGAAGTTTGTCGCAATGTCCGGATCAATGCAATCCATGGCCATGAAGATCTTCGATACGATAGGTCGGCCAGAATTAAAGTCGGATCCTAAGTTTGCCACCAATGATGCGCGCGTTATCAATCGTGATGAACTCGATCAACTGATCGGAGCTTACATCGGTGCGCGTACGCAGCAAGAAAATCTTGATATTTTCGAGGCGGCGGGTGTAACTGTCGGACCGGTGTGTTCGGTGGCGGACTTGATGGGTCATCCATTCGTGACTGGAAGAGAGGCGATTGTGGAGCTGGAGGATCGGGATCTGGGCAGTTTGCCGATGCACAATATAGTGCCAAGGCTCTCGCAAACTCCGGGTGGTTTCAGGCGTCCAGCCCCTAAACTAGGCGAGCACACTCAGGCGATTCTGGATGAACTCAAGACTCTGGGGTCTTGAAATCAGGGTAAATAAGTAAAAAAAACACTATCGAAGGAGTTGTTTTTCGGCTAGTGTCATATTTGGCTCGAGTTTCACAAATACTAAAAGAAGCCAGGGGGCAAAATATGAGCAGTGCTGAATATTTACCATTCGATCCGCGTGTCGAACCGAAGAACCGTTTACCTGCGGGGACTGTGGATTGTCATTTTCATGTATTTGAAGATCCGGCAATCTACCCCTACACCGCGAATCGATCCTACACGCCCACGCTTGCTCCTTGGGAAGCGTTTCAGAGGATGAATGATGTTATCGGCGCCGATCGTGCCGTGCTCGTTCATCCCTCCGTATATGGTTACGACCACAGTACGCTTTATGACACGCTTGCCGCGCATCCGGATCGTTTGCGTGCGGTGGGGGTGCTTTCGACCGACACAACCGAAGCTGAAATCGAAAGGCTGCATCGGGCCGGTACGCGTGGTGCGCGAGTCAATATTCTTTTCGCAGGTGGCAATCAATTAGCCGATGCTGAGGCCTTGGCAAAAAAAATCAAACCTTTCGGCTGGCATATACAGTTTCTTGTTGACGTGTCCACTCAACCCGAGATTCCTGCCTGGTCATCCAAGCTCGGTGTGCCAGTCGTGTTCGATCACTTCGGTCATCCTTCCAAGCCTGACATACAAGATGCCGGATTTCGCAATATGTGCGCGCTAGTTAAAGAAGGCGGTGCCTGGGTCAAGTTATCGGGTGCGTATCGAGTCGTTGATCCGATTAATAAATGGTCGGCGATCAAGCCCTTTGTAGATGCATTATTGAATACGCGAACCGATCGTCTGGTTTGGGGCACCGATTGGCCCCATCCGAATATTCCTGCTCCCATGCCTAATGATGGAGATATTGCAGATGCGGTTTTCGATTGGCTGCCTACCGAGGCATTAAGACAGCAAATCCTAGTTCGTAACCCTGAAGTGTTGTATGACTTTCCGGCGTTTGTTAAACGCTAGCCCATTTTATTTCATAGACAAAAAACATCTTTAAGTCCAGTATCGAGGAGACTACATCATGATCAATCGTCGTAAATTATTGGCTGTTTCCGCCCTTGTCGCTGCCGCTTTTGGCTTTTCGGTGCCTACAACTGCATCCGCTCAGACGGTCATCAAGCTTGGATGGACCACGACCGATGGTCCGACTGACCCTTATGCTGTCGGGGCGCGTGCATTCAAGGCTGCTGTCGAGAAAAACACCAACGGTTCGGTACAGGTGCAATTGTTTCCAAATCGGCAACTCGGTGATGAAAAACAAGTCATGGAAGGTGTGCGTTTCGGAACGGTTGATGCCGGCATCATCACTAACGCTGTAGTTGCCCAGATCGAACCCGCTTTTCAGATCAATGATTTGCCTTTCCTTTATACCAACGAGGCACAGGCGCAAAAGGTGCTTGATGGAAAGCTAGGCGCAGATCTGGCCGCGATGTTGGCCAAGAAAAACATGATTGTGCTTGGATACATGGAAGGCGGATTTCGCCAGATGATCAACAACAAGAAGCCGGTCAGTGCGCCATCCGATGTCACTGGCGTGAAGTATCGGGTGATGCAAAACCCCCTGTTTATCGACATGTTCAACTCTCTGGGTGGTGCGGCCGTACCGATGGCATGGGGCGAAACTTTTACAGCTGTGCAGCAAGGCACGATCGATGGGCTTGAAATTCCGGTTGCAGTGATTGATGGCAGCAAGATGTACGAGGTCACCAAGTTTTTGTCGATGACAAATCACACGTATTCCGTAATCGAGTTGTTGATATCCAAGAGAACCCTGGATAAGCTCACGCCGGAACAACGTGCCGCCGTGATTGCAGCGGGTAAAACCGCCACGGTTGAGCAGCGAGCTGAATCGGCGAAAAACGAAAAAGCATTGTTGGCGGGACTTGAACAAAAGGGCATGAAGATCAATCAGGTCAACGATGTGGCCGCTTTCCGCAAAGCAGTCCAACCCATCTATGACAAAGCCAAGAAAACGGTTGGCGACCCTCTGGTGAATCAAGCGCTTGATGCAGTTAAATAAAGTCGCCGTTCTCACATCCTTGGACTAAGGTATTTGCATCATGCGTCAAGTTTTTGACTGGATAGAGCGCGTGCTGAAAGTGGTGGCGGTCACGATAGTGATCGTCATGCTGTTCTCATTGGTTGCGCAAGTGTTCTTGCGTTATGTCTTCGGCAAGTCGCTTTCCTGGAGTGAAGAGGTCGCGCTTCTTGGCTTTGCATGGGTCGTGGTGATTTCTTCCGCGATCGGGATTCGTCGCATGACGCATGCGAGGATGGATCTTATCGTGGCGATATTGCCCCGATCGGTTCATTATCTGGTTGATCGCCTTATCGCCCTGATGATGTTGGGATTGGGAATCTTCATGACTTTCGCGGGCTGGGATTATGTCGAGCAAACCAAGGGCTCGACATCGGCCGCGATTGGCTTTCCGATCGAATTTCTTTACGCATGTGCACCATTTTTTGGAGTGTTGATCGCAATCTTTTCTTTTGAACGTTTGATGCCGTGGGCGGAGTCTCTCGATGAGTAGCACAGCTTGCTTGTTATCCGCCGGTTTTGGCTTTCTCATGCTGATTGGGGTGCCGTTCGCCTTTGCGATCGGTATTGTGGTTGCCCTGTCCCTCTGGTTTGCGGATATTGATTTTCTTTTGTTGTCGCAAACGGTTGTTGCTGGCACGCAATCGTTTTCCTTGTTGGCGATTCCCTTTTTCATGCTTGCCGGCGAGTTGATGTCGGCTGGGGGTCTTTCGCAACGACTCATCAAGGTTGCCGATGTTTTTGTGCGTCATTTGACCGGTGGCCTGGGGCATGTGACTGTTGTGGCTGCGACGGTCTTTTCGGCTATTTCAGGATCTGCGCCCGCAACGACTGCCGCGATCGGCGCGATCATGATTCCGGCCATGGCTGCACGTGGCTACAGCAAAGGATTTGCGACCGCCTTGTCTGTTAGTGCTGGCGTGCTCGCCCCTTTGATTCCTCCTTCGATCGCATTTGTGATCTGGGGAGTGATTGCCGAGCAGTCGATTGCCCGGTTGTTTAGCGCAGGCATCATCCCGGGCTTAATCATGGCAGTGAGCTTTTCCGTGATCTGTTGGTGGCATGCCAAGGCTAAAAACATACCGACTCAAAAACGCGCCTCGCTTAAAGAGATCAAGGATGCGCTGCGTGATGGAATTTGGGCTTTACTTGCTCCCGTTATCGTACTGGGCGGGATTTACGGTGGAGTGTTCACGCCAACGGAGGCGGCAGTGGTTAGCTGCGTATACTCGATCCTGGTAGGAGCATTCATCGAAAAGCGCTTGAAATGGAAGGAGCTTCCCGCGCTCGTCTGGAACTCGACCAAAATCACCGCAATCGTCATGGCGATCATTATTTTTTCAACTGGCTTCGGTGTTTTGGTGGCGCAAGAGCAGTTGTCTCCCAAGCTTGCCGCCTGGCTGACTGCGAATATTCATGAAAAATGGGTCATGCTGTTTATCTTGAACATCGCCTTTTTCCTGCTTGCCGCAGTGATGGATGAAATTGCGATCATGGTTGTGCTCGGGCCGTTGCTGATTGCGATTGCCAACAGCTTTTCGATCGATCCAATTCATTTCGGAACGATCATTGTCACTAACGTGTCGATCGGTATGGCGGCTCCTCCGATCGGATATTGTCTGTTTGTCGGAATGGCGATCAGCGGCCTCAAGCTCAGTGATGTATCCAAGCATATCTGGCCTTTTGTGGCCATGATGATGATTGTGCTGATGCTTGTTACTTACATACCCGGATTTTCTCTCGCATTTCAGTAATACAGAGTATTGGGTGCCTGGAAGTTCAGCGAATGCCGGTGAGCTTGTGTGATTGCAAGCTCAGCCGCCATTTCGGATGATTCATGCAATATTGAATTGTTAGCGCAATGTTTGTTGCCTGATCGGGTCCATCCATCGGTTGCAGGAAAAAATGCTTAAAGTTCAGGTTTTCGAATAACTCCGGCCGGACGTTTTTTTGGGGATATACCAGCTTGATCTCTTGGCCGTGATCTTGATTCAATGGAGCATCCGATTTTGGACTCACACAGATCCAGTCGATTCCAGATGGGGCTGTAATTGTGCCATTCGTTTCAACCGCGATTCTGAAGCCATGATCATGCAGTTCTCGAATCAGTGCATCATCCAGTTGCAGTAAAGGTTCACCGCCGGTGCATACAACAAGCTTCGATTCCGAATAGCCTGCAGGCCATTCACGATCGATGACTTCGACCAGTTCGATTGCGGTTTTGTATTTGCCGCCAAGCGTGCCATTCGTACCGACAAAGTCCGTGTCGCAAAACTGACAAACTGCCTGTGCTCGATCTTTTTCAAGGCCGGTCCAGAGATTGCAGCCTGCGAACCTGAGAAAGACAGCGGCGCATCCGGCCTGACCACCTTCGCCTTGCAATGTATAGAAAATTTCCTTGACGCTGTATGTCATGACAATCAGATTGGTAGGGCAGGGCCGAGTTCGCCCCAATGAAGAATCACGCCGCAACCTCGTGTAGAGTTCAGGTCAATCCGGTCGATTTGGGGTAGCTGCATCGCGACAAGTTCTTTGATGTATCTTGCGATTGACGCGACATCGGCATCGCGATCATCCATAACTTTATGAAGGGGCTGGTGATCAAGCTGTTTGAAAATCGGATCGAAAACGGCTTTGACATCGCCGAAGTCCACTGTCCATCCGTGAACTTGATCAAGGGGCGCGTGCAGATGCAGTCTCAAGGTAAAGGTATGGCCGTGAATCCGACGCCTCTTGTCGCCCTCGGGGGCGTGCTTCAGTCGCACTGCGCTATCAAGCGTCAGCTCTTTCCATATCCTGTAGTGATGTCCATCAAAGTGAGCTCCACAACTACCTGTTTCGTAGACCGTCACCCATGACAACTCAGGCAGTATTGGCTTAAGTCTGTTCCAGATCCATGCCGAAATGTTTTCACTGGTTGGATTTTCTAGTCCAGGGATATCGTTCAGGCAAGCGTGGTCCAGTTCTTCATGGATAGGTGCCCAAAGCGCATCCAAATGATCGTAATCAATGGATAGGTCTCGCGTTCCCACATCCTGATCCGCATGCAAGATCACCTCGAAGCCATGCCCGTGCATGCGACCGCATTTGTGGCCATTAGGCACATTGGGAAGTTGATGCGCGGATTGGAAAATATACCGACGCCAGACATGTGCGTGATCCCTTGCGTCCAGGTCTACGCCGGAGTGCGTGGTGCTTTGTACGCCCACAACCGAAATGCCGGGTACTGTCAGATTGCGTCTGATCCAGCGCGCAATATTTTCATCAGTCGGTGTGGGGATCGTTTTGTTGAGGTCGCTGTAATCAAGCACGGATACACATTGAGACAGATGTCTCGAAAGCGATTCGACCTCTGCCCCGGGAAAAGGAGCCCAGTCTTTTGGCAATGCCGCTCTAACTTCACCCAGAAAGCTATGGCCATGCAATCGGGATGCGCGATGTCCTTCGGGCAGACAATCGACTCGACATGCCGCCTCGAATGGCGCTGCGGCTACGAAGAGGAGTTGATCGCTCATCGAACGATTCCGAATTTTTTGTATAGTGGGTCAGTGATGCCAACTTCGGCAAACCCTTTTGCTCGAAGCAGGCAGGAGTCGCACTGTTCGCAAGGCCGTCCTGTCGGTCCCGGATCGTAGCAACTGGTCGTTTCACCGAAATCCACACCAAGCTCGATTCCCTTGCGAATGATATCGGCTTTAGTCATGTTGACCAGGGGGGCGCGTATCTTGAGTCGTTGCCGGCCTTCAACACCGGCTTTGGTGGCTAGATTGCCCAGGTTTTCGAACGCTTCAATGTATTCGGGCCTGCAGTCCGGATAGCCGCTGTAATCCATAGCGTTGACACCGACAAAGATGTCTTGCGCACCAAGCACTTCGGCCCAGCCTAAGGCGAAACTTAAAAAAATCGTGTTTCGTGCCGGAACATATGTAATGGGAATCTCATCGGCGATGTCCTCCACGCGGTGTCCCTTGGGCACGGCAATATCATCCGTTAATGCCGAGCCACCAAAGCTGCGTAAGTCGATATCGATCACAACATGTCGCGCGACTTCGCGATCTTTCGCAAACTCTTTGGCTTTCTCGAGTTCGATTGAATGGCGTTGTCCATAACGAAAGCTCAAGGCATAAACCTCGAAGCCTTCGTGCTGGGCAATGGCGAGAGACGTGGTGGAATCAAGTCCACCACTGAGTAGGCAAACGGCGCGCTTCAAAATTACTTCGCCGTGGGCATCGCAAACTCAGCGCCTTTGCCGATGGTTTCCGGCCAGCGCTGCATGATTGACTTTTGCTTTGTGTAAAAACGTATGCCCTCTTCGCCGTAGGCGTGCATGTCGCCGAAGAGACTTCTCTTCCAGCCGCCAAAGCCATGCCAAGCCATAGGGACGGGAATCGGTACGTTAATCCCAACCATGCCCACTTGAATTCGACGACCGAACTCGCGTGCAACGTTGCCATCGCGGGTATAGCAGGATACTCCGTTACCGAATTCGTGCGCATTGATCAGTTCGACCGCTTCGGCAAAATCCTTCGCGCGAACGCATGATAATACCGGTCCGAAAATTTCTTCTTTGTAGATGCGCATGTTGGGCGTGACATGGTCAAACAGCGATCCGCCGGTGAAGAATCCCTGCTCATGTCCAGCTACTTTGTATCCTCGACCATCCACAACTAGCTTGGCGCCTTCTTTGACGCCGATGTCGATATAGCCTTCAATGCGATCAAGCGCCTGACGCGTGACGATCGGACCCATTTCGGCATCGAGCTCAAGACCGTTTTTGATCTTAAGGGTTTTAGCGCGTTCAGCCAGTAAAGGGACAATCTTGTCCGCGACATCACCGACCAGAACGGCAACCGAAATCGCCATGCAGCGTTCGCCGGCAGATCCGTATGCCGCACCAATCAGTCCGTCGACTGCTTGTTCGATGTCCGCATCCGGCATGACGACCATATGGTTCTTGGCACCGCCCAAAGCTTGGACACGTTTGCCGAGCTCGGCACCGCGGCTGTAGATGTACTGGGCAATCGGAGTCGAACCGACAAAGCTGATAGCTTTCACATCGGGGTGTTCGAGCAGACCGTCGACAGCGACTTTGTCACCTTGGACAACATTAAAGACGCCATCAGGCAAGCCGGCTTCCTTTAACAGCTCTGCCATGAAAATCGACGCTGAGGGATCTCTTTCGCTGGGTTTGAGGATGAAGGTGTTGCCGGCGGCGATGGCCACGGGGAACATCCAGCAAGGCACCATGCAGGGGAAGTTAAAGGGGGTGATACCCGCAACCACTCCCAATGGTTGACGCATGGTCCAATTGTCGATGCCGGTTGACACTTGGTCGGTATAGTCGCCTTTAAGCAATTGCGGCACACCGCAAGCGAATTCGACAATATCAATGCCGCGCATGACTTCGCCTTCGGCATCGGTGAATACTTTTCCATGCTCTTGCGTAATGATGGAGGCGAGCTCACCTTTGCGCTCGTTTAGCAAGGCTAGGAATTTGTTCATCACCCGCGCGCGACGGATGGGAGGGGTTTCGGACCAGGCGGGAAAAGCGGCTTTGGCGCTTGCGACTGCTGCGTTGACGGTATCGAGAGTGGCAAGTTCCACTTTGCGGGTGGCTTGACCGGTGGCCGGATTAAAAACGTCTTGCGTACGTGCGCCTGGCTGCGTCACGGTCTGGCCATTGATCCACTGCGAAACCAGATTGGACATGGCGGGCATGGGGGGCTGTTTGGACATGAGCATTCCTTTTCTGTAATGACCAATTGTAAGATGGTTACGAAAAATATACGCTCAAACCCTTTCTAGCCCGCCGAGTCGGTTCAGCGCTTAGTTGCCCTTCTGGTTTTTGTCGTACAGGTAACCGCCAACGACACCCGCTGCGGCTCCGCCTATCGCACCCCAGATTGGATTGCCGCCAGCAATGGCCGTAATGCCTGCACCAGCTGCCGCGCCGATGGCTCCACCGGAAAGCTCACGCTGTTGCGTGGTGCTCATGTTCGAGCATCCACCAAGCGTTAGTGCAGCGCAAACGGGAAGGGCGAGAAGTAGCTTTTTCATGTTGAACTCCATAAATATTCAGTGTCAAGAATTGAGAACTTTCGGAAAGTTGCGTGAATCTCAGCTCTTGCAGGGATAGCTTTCGCCTAGATAACGCAAAATCGTATCTGCGGCTGACATCTGATTGTATTGAGGGTTTTTGGCTGTCCAAGCGCCAAAGCCATCGATATACTCCTGACGGGTTTTTTGGGAATTGCCCGCGCAAATGAAGGGTTTTGCGTTTTTCGGGTGTCTGGAAATCAAATAAGTTTCATAGACGCCTTGACCAAATCCATGGCAGAAGTTTTGTTCCGCCATATTTTGCTTGTTGTTGCACATCTTGACGTAGGCTTCAGTCGAAGTGGCGGCCTTGGGCGGGGTTTGAGCGAACGAGGCACCCGCTCCGACCAAGGTCAGGCAGGTTGCAAGTAGCACTTTTTTCATATTGATCTCCGTTTTGATAGATGATTTGTTAACTAATACCGCTATTGTGAAACAAATTACTTTTTCCGTTGCCAATATGTTAACTTTACGCCTGTTATGCATTATTAAACAACTCAAGAGAAAATTTATATGTTGAAAAGACTTGTAACATCCTTAATTGCTCTGATGATGCTTGTTGGCTTGACCGCCTGTGCGCCATCGGGTCCGGCTGCACCTGTCGAAATCCGCAAAGGCGTAATCGAGCAGATCAATGCGACCGAGATTAAGAATAGTCACGAAACCGGCGTGGGTGCAGTGGTTGGCGGTCTAGGAGGTTTGGGAGTAGGTGCCCTGATTGGTTCGGGCACGGGTAAAGCCGTTGCAATGGTTTTGGGTGCAATCGGTGGCGCAGTCGCCGGTAACGAGATCCAAAAGCATTACGACAAGCCTGTTGCAGGACAACAGATTTTTGTTCGCACATCAAACGGCGTTCTGGTCTCGGTGACACAACCTACCGGTAACCTGCGTGTTGGACAACATGTCTACATCGAAGGTTCGGGCACGGATGCTCGTGTGGTGCCCCAGTAATGCCTTACGATTGGACGGCAAGCTGTTAAGTGCCGTTCCAAGTTGTAAAAAAGCCGTTGCATCGCAACGGCTTTTTATTTGGGTTTACCTAAGAGCATGTTTGCATATCAGGTAAATGCAGGCATTGTTATCAAGCCTTTTTAACCCAAGCATTACACCAACCTTTGGCTGCGACTTGTTTTCCGGGGAAAATTCCGCAGGTGCCGGCATCGGCGGACTTGCTCACATAAAGCTGGCAGTTGGCACAGTCGTTGCCGGGTGCGTATTTAGGAAACTTGGCTTTATCAACGGTTGATGCATCGGCTTTGTAGCCAAGACCAACAGCTTGTGGATCCGTTTCGGCGACCATGGCCTGAGCCTGTGCTTGATTGGCCAATGACATGGTGGCCAGACCTGCGGCTGAGTAAAGAATGAACTGGCGGCGTGACGATTTCATTGCGATATCCTGATAAGAAAGCCGGGCTCACCATAGAACCCGCACGACAATTTTAAGTCCTGTATTTACATATGTAAAAAGGACTTCGGAACGATTCTCATTCAGTCTGCGTGACGTCGATCGAATTCCCAGACATCCTCGAATCCCATCAGTTTGGTCAAGTCCGTGAAGTCATATAAATCAACCGGTGCACCAACAGAAGAGCCCGTGTTTTTCAATTGGCTGTAGACCTGTTTCATTGCTTGAACAGCGGCGAGCAGGGCGGTAACAGGGAAAATCGCCATCTTGTACCCGATCGCTTCAAGCTCATCTTTGGTTAGCACGGGGGTTCGGCCTTTTTCAACCATGTTTGCCAGCAATGGCAGGTCAAAGCTGCGGCCAATTGTGCGCATCTCTTCTTCAGACTCGGGGGATTCGACAAATAGGATGTCGGCACCGGCACGCGCATAGGCTTCAGCGCGGCGCAACGCCTCGTCTAGCCCTAAAGTGGTGCGAGCATCCGTTCTGGCAATAATCAAAAAATCTTTAGATTCGCGGGACTCGGCGGCAACTTTGATTTTGCGAACCATGTCTTCGGTTGGGATGACACGGCGACCGGGAGTATGGCCGCATTTTTTCGGAAACTCCTGGTCTTCAAGTTGAATGCCGGATGCGCCGGCCTGCTCATAGCCTTGAACCGTGTGCCTGACATTCAGTAACCCGCCGTAACCGGTGTCCCCATCGGCAATGAACGGAGTGGATGCCATCTTTGCCATGGCGTTGACGCGTCCGACCATATCCGTGTATGAGGCCAGTCCCGCATCCGGAAGCCCGAGATGAGAGGCAACAGCTCCAAAACCGGTCATGTACAAGGCATCGAAGCCGAAGGAGTCGGCCAGGCGTAAAGAAACCATGTCATATACGCCGGGGGCGGTAATGAGTCCTGGTTGATTCAGTCTGGCGCGCAGTTTTGCGGGTTTGCTCTCTTTCATCAAAAAATCTCCCTTCGTATGTTTTTTAGTATTCCGGACTTTTTCCGGATATTCGTCAGATAATACCCTCTGGCACTATATCGGTCATTTCAATGGGTTCTGTCTGAATAAATGACGTCTTTGGATACCTTAAGTTTCTGGCTTGCGGTGGCTGGCACAGTCGCATTTGCCGTCACGGCTGTATTGGCTGTCGCAGATCGTGGCGTCGATATTTTTGGCGTGATTGTGTTGGGCGTGATCACCGCGGTGGGTGGCGGCACGATGCGCGACCTTATTCTGGGTGAGCCGGTTTTCTGGTCAGGCAATCTTCTATTGGTACAAATTGCCATTTTTGCGAGTATTGCGGCTTTTGTGGGGCGTTCGTTCTTTACCCAGCCGCAGGTTTTTACTCTGATGCTTTACCTTGACGCAGTCGGGGCCGCTTTATTTGGCATGCAGGGAGCATTGAAAACCTGGGAAATGGGCTTTGGCGGGCTGTTGGGGGCTGTGATGTTGGGGGTGTTGACCGCGATTGGCGGCGGACTGATGCGCGATGTGTTGGCAGGTCGGCAAACTTTGCTCATGTCCAGCGAAATCTATGCCATTCCGGTTTTGATAGGTTCTTCTGCGTTAGTATTGCTCCTCGGCGTATTCCCCGAGGCTCATACCGAAACAGTGTTGGCGTGCGCTTTTTTCACTTTTTCAATGAGGGTAATCGCCATACATTGGAATTTGCGGGTTCCTTCGTATCTGATTACAAAATCGAAAATTGATGCGCCCGATCACTCCGTGAGGTGGGATCGTAAGGATTAATTGACTGAAATGACGAGCTGGAAACACTTGAAATGAATCAATCCAAAATGACACCGATCAATCCTGCCCATGCAGCTCGTTTGCAAATTCGCGCCGGAGAAATTCGCGGAAATACCGCAGGTTTGGCGCCAGGCTATGTGCAAGGCAACCTCATGATTTTGCCTAAGGATCTGGCGCACGACTTTTTGCTTTTCTGCCAGCGCAATCCCCAACCTTGTCCGATTTTGGCTGTTTCCGAACCGGGTAATCCCATGTTGCCTGCTCTTGGTCATGATATCGACATACGAACAGACATACCGAGCTATCGCGTTTGGAAAGATGGTGTCATGGTTTCGGAGCAAAGTGAAATCGGCGATGTATGGCGTGATGATCTTGTGAGTTTTTTGCTTGGATGTTCGTTTTCATTCGAGCAGGCCTTGACCGAAGCCGGCATTCCCATGCGTCATATCGAGCAAGGATGCAATGTGCCGATGTATCGCACCAGTATTCAGACCGAACCTGCCGGTGTTTTTCACGGACCGATGGTCGTATCAATGCGGCCTATGAAGCCTGCGGATGCAATTCGGGCTGTGCAGGTGACTTCGCGTTTTCCACGCGTTCACGGCGCACCCGTGCATATCGGCTTGCCTGAGCAGATTGGAGTTCAGGATTTGCAACGCCCTGATTTTGGAGATGCTGTTGCGGTCAAAGAAGGTGAATTACCTGTTTTTTGGGCTTGTGGCGTCACGCCACAGTCAGTTGCAATGGCGGCTCGTCCGCCTTTTTGTATCACCCACTCGCCTGGCTCGATGCTGATTACCGATCTGTTGAATCATCGGCTGGCAAGTTTTTAATAATGACTCAGGAGATCTAACGATGAAGTCCTTCAAGACCTCGCTCGTACTGGCCGCATTGGCCGCAACGATGCAGATGTCCGCCGTGTCTGCGCAGACCGCCGGCCCCAAAATCGCTGTCCAGGCCATCACCCAGGTGACAGCCAATATGCCTCAGTACTCCGCTGTGGATCAGCCCTTGTTGCGTGATGGCATGGCCAAAGCCACAAATGGTCGTGTTCAAGTGACGTTGGCAGCCTGGCCGGAGCGTAACGTCAACGGTCCCGAAGTTCTGCGTCTTGTGCGTTCAGGGCAGGTTGATATCGCAGCCGCGCCACTGACAACCGTGTCTGGCGACGTTCCCATGCTGGATGGCATCGATCTGGCCGGCATGAACTCGGATATCAATCAAGCTCGCAAGGTCGCCGATGCGATGAAGCCGGTGGCGAACAAAGAGTTGGAGCGCCTGGGTATCAAGCTCGTCGCGACTTACCCTTTTTCCGGTCAGATGTTGTTTTGCCGCAAGCCGATTGCATCGCTGGCTGATCTGAAAGGCATGAAAGTCCGTATCAACGGTCCGTCATCCGGTGATCTGGTCAAGGCAATGGGTGGCCAGCCCGTATCGCTGGCGTTTGGCGAGGTGTACACCGCATTGGAACGCGGCACGGTTGACTGTGGCATTACCGGCTCAGGTTCAGGCAACAGCGTGAAATGGCCTGAGGTCACGACGCATTTGTATGCCATGCCATTGTCGTGGTCGACATCGGGCTATTTCGTCAATCTGGCATGGTGGAACAAACTTGATCCTGCCGTTCGCGCCGAGTTCGAAAAAACCTTTGCAGCGATCGAAGACGCCCAGTGGAAGCTTGGTGTTGAATCGACTGCCGATGGCGTAGCCTGTAATGTGGGGCGTGCCGACGGATGCAAACTGGCTACGCTTGTGAAAAAACCCATGATCGAAGTCAAGCCTCAGCCAAACGAAGCCCTGGCAGTCAAAAAAGATTTGACCGAAACCGTTCTGCCTGCATGGGTTAAGCGTTGTGGCGATCGTTGCGGCACTGTTTACAACGAAGTGATTGCCCCGATCACCGGCATCAAATACGTGGCAGGTAAGTAAATATGTTCGAATGTCTTGAATGGATCAGTCGCCGCGCCATGTCGATCGCGGGCTTCTGCTATCTAGTGATCACGGTGCTGATTTGTTTTGACATCATTGCCCGCCATTTGCTCGGCTTTTCAACTGAAGCGACCATCGAACTCACCGGCTACCTGATGGCGGTCGGAATGAGTTGGGGTCTGGCGGGTACCTTGTTCGACAGAGGTCATGTCCGTATCGACGTGTTGGTGCAAAAAATGCCACTACGCGTACGGGTATGGCTTCACCTTTTATCGTTGATCGCCTTGATTGTTTCCACCGGCTTTTATGTATGGGGATCGGTGAGCTTGGCGATGGATTCCTTTGCTTTCAATGCAACGGACTTGACGACGCTTCGCACACCTTTAGTATGGCCCCAAGGGCTCTGGGCAGCCGGTTTTGCGCTACTACTACTGGCGGGGTTTGCGTTGTTGTTTCGTGCACTCAAGCAGATGATGACCGGCCAGCAAGACGCAATGGATCGTGCTTTGATGGCGCGAACCTACGAGGATGAAGCGGCCGAAACACTTGAAGCTGTCGCTGAGGCGCAATCGATGATGCACGAACCGGTTCAAGCTGGAGTGCGCAAATGATCGCAATCGTTTTCATTGTTGTAATGGGTATCGTAATCGGTGCGGTGTCCCTTTTTGGTGGCGATGCGAATTCGGTTGCGACTGCTTCAGCAGTGCCTTGGTGGGCGCTGGTTGCTGTATTGGTTGCCTTTGCGGGATTTTTCGCCGGTGGAATTTATGTCGGCGCCGCATTGTCTTCTTTAGCCCTGTTGGCCGGTTTTGGTTTATCGGATCGTCCGTTCTGGAATTTCATCGGAGAGATGATCTGGGGACCTTCGACCAATTTTGTGCTGGTCTCGGTTCCGCTCTTCCTGCTGATGGGTGAGATCATGTTGCGCGCCGGATTATCCGAGCGTTTGTATCGTGGCTTGAACATCTGGATGGGCCGTATGCCCGGCGGACTTTTGCATACCAACGTTCTTGCATGCGGAGTTTTTTCGGCAGTAGCCGGTTCGAGTGTGGCGACTGCCGCCACCATGGGATCCGTAGCGCTTCCTTATTTCGAAAAGAGTCATTACCCGCCAAAGCTTGTTTTGGGTTCGCTTGCCGCGGGCGGTGCATTAGGTAATTTGATTCCTCCGGGTATTACTTTCATCATTTATGGCCTGATCACCGAAACGTCTGTCGGCGCCTTGTATATCGCTGCGATTGGTCCCAGCATCCTGGTAGTGCTGTTGTTCATTCTGGTCATTTTGTATTACAGCTACAAACTCGGTTTGCACGGCGAGTCCAATGGGGTTCGCGTGACATGGCGTGATCGTATCGGCAGCTTGTCCGACCTTTTGCCCACTGCGTTGCTGATCGGATTAGTGCTTGGAACCATTTATGCGGGTTGGGCGACGCCCACTGAGTCTGCCGCGCTTGGTGTTGCCGGCAGCATCATTCTGTCGCTGGTGGATCGCAAATTGAGCTGGAAGATGATGTCAGAATCGCTTCACGCCACCGCCCGAACGACGTCGATGATTGCCTTGATTCTTTTTGGCGCCTATGTACTGAACTACATCTTGTCATCCCTTGGTGTGCCGCAAATGCTGGCAAAGTTTTTGACGGGATTGCCTCTGCCGGGATGGGCAATCATGCTGGTGATCATCGGATTCTATCTGGCCTTGGGTACCTTTATGGAAGGCATGTCGATGGTGATCTGTACCATCCCATTGCTTTTTCCGGTGGTCAAAGCCCTTGGGTATGACCCGGTCTGGTTTGGCGTGGTCATTACCATGCTGGTTGAGATAGCGATGATTAGTCCTCCGGATGGAACAGTGCTTTATGTATTACAGGGTATGAGGCGACAGCCCGGGCCCATTACCGATGTGTTTTCAGGCGTGATGCCTTTCATGCTGGTTTACATGATTGCGATCATTATTCTGATGATCTTCCCATCGATCGCGTTGTGGTTGCCGGCTGTTCTTTCTTAATTAAAAAATGATGAATCAACTAAATTTTGCCTGCGAGGCTCTCTCTTCCGATGGTTCGATCCGTACCGAACTGATCAGTGTTCCTGCTAAACATTTCGTGATCGCCGGTTGGACCGGTCGGGATGCCGATGCCATTCGTCACCATATTCACGAGCTTGAACTGCTAGGCGTTCCTGCACCTTCCTCCGTGCCTTTGTACTATCGTGCAAGCGCTCAAATGCTGACTCAGTTGTCCACGATCGAGGTGCTCGGCCCCGATAGTTCCGGCGAGGTTGAGCCGGTACTGTTTTTTGCTCAAGGCGAGTGGTGGTTGACGGTTGGATCGGATCATACCGATCGTAGAGTTGAAACCTATTCCGTGGCTGTTTCCAAACAAATGTGTCCGAAGCCAATCGGTCGGGTTGCTTGGCGATGGTCTGACATTTCAAAGTATCAGGACGAAATCGAGTTGCGTTCGCGCATTTTCGAAAACGGGCAATGGGTGGATTATCAAAAGGGAACGTTCGCTTCAATTCGTCCTTTGGAGTCCCTTCGTGATGGATGTTATCCGGATGAAACACCCGATGAAGGAAGCTTTGTTTCTTGCGGAACACTTGGTGCGATTAAAAATGCGCAAGAGCAAGGCATTCGACCGGCATCCTTGATGGAGTTGGAAATTTTCGATCCCCGCAGCAAGCGTCGCATCGTACATCGCTATGAAGTTGAAATGCTGCCCGTAATTTCCTGATTGCGAATTTTCTCCTATCGAACTGAAACTTATCCCCATGACACACATTACCGAAACGATTGATCAGTTGAATGCACGTTTGGCTCGGCGCGAGATCACGCGCGAAGCTCTCGTCGCCAAGGCGCTTGAAGAGGCAACGGGTAAAGCAGCTAAAAGCGTATTCACCAAGTTATATCCCGAAGCCGCCATGGCGGCCGCGCGCAGCGCTGATGCAGCTCAAGCAGCCGGCGTGTCTTTGCCGGCGTTGGCCGGTCTGCCGGTATCCATTAAGGATTTGTATGGCGTGGCGGGTGAGACAACGATGTCTGGCTCGATTGTCTGCGAAGGTGAACCCGTACAACCTGTCGACTCGGTTGCAGTTGCGCGTTTGCGTGCCTCAGGCTCAGCCATTATCGGCAAAACCAACATGACCGAATTTGCATTTTCCGGCGTCGGCATCAACCCACACTATGGCACGCCTGTTAATCCAACGGATACGAAAGTCGCTCGCATACCCGGTGGATCTTCATCCGGCGCTGGTGTGTCGGTTGCACTTGGTTTGGCTGTCGCGGGCCTTGGCTCCGACACGGGAGGTTCGATCCGCATCCCGGCCGCTGTGCACGGATTGGTTGGCTTCAAAAGTACGCAAAGCCGTGTACCGTTGACTGGCGCACTTGAATTGTCGCGCTCGCTTGATACTGTTTGCGCCATGACGCGAAGCGTGCAGGATTGTTTGACTGTCGATGCGGTTTTGTCGGGAGCCATGCTGCGGGTTCGTCGTCGTCCGCTTGCCGGGATGCGTTTTGCCGTGCCGCAAACCGTCGTGCTTGACGCAATGGAGCCCGCGGTTGCCAAGGCGTTTGCGCGCACGTTGTCCACGTTATCTGCCGCTGGAGCGCTGATTGTTGACATACCGTTAGCAGAATTAGCGGAAATTCCTAAAATTAATGCGCCGGGCGGCTTGTCACCCATCGAGGCCTACGCCGAACATCATGCCCGACTGGCCAAAGCTTCCGATAAGTTTGATCACCGTGTCGCCCAACGAATCATGTTGGGATCGTCTGTTACTGCGCAGCAGTACATTGCCTTGCTAGATGGTCGCCGGGATTGGATTGCGCGTGTCGAGAAAGCCATCGAAAGCTACGATGCAGTTTTGTGTCCGACTATTCCGATCATCGCACCGGAAATTGCCGCTCTCGAGGCTTCAGATGAAGCTTTCTTCAAAGCGAACGGGCTGCTTTTGCGTAATACTTTCGCCTTCAATTTCTTGGATGGTTGCTCTTTCAGCGTACCCTGTCATCAGGGTGACGAGTTGCCCATGGGATTGATGATATCTTCAGTCAATGGTGATGATGCCAGACTGGCTTCGGTTGCTTTGGCGGTTGAATCGACTTTGGGGCGCTGATAGGTATTTTGGCGAAGCCCGCATTGAATTCACGGAACGATTTCAATCAACTGAAAGTGTTTGAAATCGTTCGAAATATCTGAAAGGCCTCACCCCTATTCACCTCCCGGAAATTCAGGCGTAACTTGTCTTCAAGCCGCATGAATACAGGAGGAGGTGGCCATGACTACCAATCGTTCAGTTGTTGTTCGTCTAGCGGTTTTTGCCGCGACAACGATTTTGACAGGCTGCGTGGGTTATGCCCAACCGGTTGGACCGGCTTATGGCCCGGTGTATGGTGCCGGATATGTCACACCCGGTGTGATTGTTGCGCCCCCGCCTGTTGTAGTTCCGGTCGCCCCAAGGCCCTTCTGGTACGGGCCACCTCCCGGGTTTTATCGTCACCACCACCATCATCATCGCGAATGGGGGCGTGGGAATAATGGAAACGGAAAGGGTCACGGCCACGGGAATCGATACCGTGGATAGGTAAGGGCTTGGATCGTGCAAATCCCCTAAAAGGGGTGCTTGCACGATCCAGGGCGGCACATGGCTATAATCAGTTGAACTGGCTGAACTTTTCTATCTGATACCCACCATGACCGCTCAAACCTCTCTGAATTTCAAAACTATTCGCTCTGCCTCGCCAAAGTCCCTGGCTGAGCGTGATGCGATTCTTGCCAATCCCGGTTTCGGTAAATATTTCACCGATCACATGGTTTCGATCGACTGGTCAGTCGAAAAAGGTTGGTACGATGCACAGGTCAAGCCTTATGGACCTTTGCTGTTGGATCCGGCCGCTTCGGTTCTGCACTACGCTCAAGAAATCTTCGAAGGCCTGAAGGCATATCGACATGCAGATGGTTCGATCTGGACATTCCGTCCTCAGGCTAACGGGTTGCGCATGCAGCGATCTGCGCATCGACTTGCCTTGCCTGAATTGCCGGTTGATACCTTTGTCGAGTCATTGAAGCAACTGGTCAGCGTGGATGCCGCATGGGTGCCTTCCGCTCCCGATACGAGCTTGTATCTTCGTCCTTTCATGATCGCGAATGAAAGCTTTCTTGGAGTGCGCTCGGCACAACAGGCCGCTTATTACGTGATTGCCAGTCCTGTCGGTGCCTATTTTTCAAAGGGCGTCGCTCCGGTTTCGATCTGGTTATCATCGGATTACACACGCGCAGCCAAAGGAGGGACCGGTGCAGCTAAATGCGGCGGCAATTACGCTGCCTCGTTATTGCCTCAACAAGAAGCTTATGCAAACGACTGTCCCCAGGTCTTGTTCCTTGATCCGATCGAAGGCAAGTATCTTGAAGAACTGGGCGGAATGAACGTATTTCTAGTCAAGAAAGACGGCACACTTCTGACTCCTGATTTATCCGGCAGCATTCTCGAGGGTGTAACACGCGCCAGCTTGATTCAACTGGCAAAGGACCGGGGACACCGGGTTGAAGAGCGCAAGATCAGCATTGACGAATGGATCGATGGTTTTGCCTCGGGCG
This sequence comes from Sheuella amnicola, assembly GCF_010499255.1. Taxonomy (GTDB): domain Bacteria; phylum Pseudomonadota; class Gammaproteobacteria; order Burkholderiales; family Burkholderiaceae_B; genus Zwartia; species Zwartia amnicola. Next base: position 289,326 of record NZ_JAAGRN010000003.1, on the reverse strand, counting down.
ATATTGTCGAAGCTTTTGCTTGTGGAACAGCTGCCGTCGTGGCACCGATCGCGTGTTTGAAAGGCCGTAATTTTGTCGCAGGTGATCCGAACGCACCGGCCGGCAAGGTCACGATGTCGTTGCGCCAAGAGCTTACCGATATTCAAAATGGACGACTGCCGGATCGTCACGGCTGGATGGTCCGTCTAGCCTGATAGATCTTAACTGCGTCATAACAAAACAAAGCCCGATTTTTAAATCGGGCTTTGTACTTTTAGGTCTTTATTCGTACCCTTAAGGTTTTTTAACCGAACAGGTATTGATACCCAGCAAGGTGTATGCACCGCAAAAACTGAAGACACCAGTTGCCAGCACGATGCCGCCGACAATATAGCCCCACATGCCAACTTTACCTGTTGCTGCCAAGGCAAGCAAAATCAGACCTGCAACAATGCGAAGGCCTCGGTCCATACCACCAACATTTTTAGTCATGATGTTTCCTTTTGTTTGAAACGGCAATTCAATATTAACGATTTTGGGTGGACATTTGTGACTTTATGCAGCTGGAGCAAGTGCTTCCCAGGCCGCAATCGTTTCGGATGCGTACATCAGTGCAGGACCTCCACCCATGTAAACACAGACCGCCAGCATTTCTTCCAACTCCTGACGCGTACAACCCAATCTGTGTAGTGCTTTAACGTGAAAACCTATACAGCCCGAACAATGTTGCGTGATGCCTATAGCCAGCGCAATCAGTTCTTTATTTTTCTCACTGACTGCGCCTTCGGTCATGGCTGCTTTAGCAAGCAGCCCAAAACCTTGCATCGCTTCCGGTTGGGCTTTGCGCAAAGCGCCCATTGATTTACTAATATTTTGCGTCAGTGTTGCATGATCAAAAGTACTCATTACATGTTCTCCGGCATTTTCAATTGAATCAGAGTGCGTTTAAAGGAATCTTGACGTACGAAATGCCGTTATCTTCCTTTGGGGGGAATTCACCCGCACGAATATTGATCTGCACTGCAGGCAGAATCAACACAGGCATTTCCAACGTTGCATCCCTCTTGTTTCGCATCGCTATAAACTCGGATTCGGAGATGCCATCACGGATATGTATATTTGAAGCACGCTGCTGGGCTACAGTTGTTTCGAAGGAGATCGGACGGTCTGTCGGAGGGTAATCATGACACATGAAAAGCCGTGTATCGGCCGGCAAGCTCAGAATTTTATGAATCGATTGATAAAGAGCTTTGGCATCACCTCCGGGAAAATCACAGCGTGCAGTTCCAACATCCGGCATGAATAAAGTGTCGCCGACAAAAACGGCATCGCCAAACTGATAGGCCACGCAGGCAGGTGTATGACCGGGCACAAACAATGTTTTACCGATCAGGTTTCCAACGCGAATTTCTTCATCTTCTTTGAAAAGATGATCGAATTGGGATCCGTCGGGCTTGAATTCAGGTTCAAGGTTGAAGATCCCCTTGAATACTTTTTGCACACCCGTTATGTGATCGCCAATAGCGGTTTGACCGCCTAGTTGTGCCTTGAGGTAAGGAGCCGCAGTCAAGTGGTCGGCATGAGCATGGGTCTCGAGAATCCAGGCAACCTGAAGCTGATTCGCGCGTACATAATCGATCACTTTGTCAGCCGATGTGTGGCGTGTACGCCCGGATTTGGGGTCGTAATCCAGGACGGAGTCGATGATTGCACATTGCGATCCAACGCCTTGATGAACGACATACGTCACCGTCCACGTTTGAGGATCGAAAATCCCGTGTACTTGCGCGATGTTTTTGCTATCCGTCATACGAATCCTCGCTTCGGAAGTTATGTTCCCGGCAATTATTTATTAAGGGAATATTAATTAGATTAAATACATTATATTTATTTATAATGTATTTTTCAATATAATTATTGATGTGGTCATCATAAGTATGATCCAGATCAATTCAACGCAAGGATTCAGATGGAAGTCGCAACATTCAATCTTGCTCAGATGCAGAGTTCAGCGGAGCAAGCTTGCCGTTTACTCAAAGTGCTGTCCAACCGGGATCGATTGATGATTCTCTGTCAAGTTGCCCAGGGCGAGCGATGTGTCGGTGATATTGAAGAAAGCCTTGGCATCGTTCAGCCCACCTTGTCGCAACAGTTGACTGTTTTGCGGGAAGAAGGGCTTGTTACCACCAGAAGGGAAGGAAAGAATATTTTCTATCAAGTTGCCAGTCCGAAGGCGCTTGCTTTGATGGACGTGTTGTATCGGGAATTTTGTACTTCAGAAAAGGATTGAAGATGACGATAGATTGGGCAAATTTTACGCCGTGGGCGTCACTGTCCGGTGGAGTATTGCTTGGCGTGGCCTCAGCATTATTTATTCTTCTTAATGGACGCATTCTCGGTATAAGCGGAATTCTGGGTGGCTTGTTGCCACCCAAGTCCGGCGACACGCTCTGGAGAGTGACGTTCTTCTTAGGTATGGCGGCGGCACCTGCGGTATATGCCTTGTTGGCACCCTCGGATATGGTCCGGATGCCGCGCATTGATGCGGGATTTGCGACGATAGTGATTGCAGGATTGCTGGTCGGAATCGGAACGCGGTATGGATCGGGTTGCACAAGTGGGCATGGAGTTTGCGGTTTATCGCGACTTTCGCCAAGATCGCTTGTGGCAACGTTGTCGTTCATGGCTGCTGGGTTTCTGACAGTCGCTGTTGTACGCCATGTATTTTAAGGAAAGGAATTATGAATAGATTGAGCGAATTCATAGTTGGCCTTATTTTTGGTCTGGGCTTGATCCTTTCAGGCATGACAGATCCGGGTAAGGTGATTGGTTTTCTTGACTTGTTCGGATCCTGGGATCCTTCACTTGCCTTTGTGATGGGAGGTGCCATATTTGTTGGCTTGTTCGCTTTTGCATTGGCCAAGAAGAGAACCACAAACTTTCTGGGACAAGCCTTGCATCTGCCGAAGTCCAACCAGATCGACAAGCGTCTCGTGCTCGGCTCACTTGTGTTCGGCGCAGGTTGGGGGTTGGCAGGATTCTGCCCGGGGCCGGCATGGGTCACAATGGCATCCGGAAACACCAAAGCGTTGATATTTGTCATTGCCATGATTGCCGGCATGATTGCGTACGAATTCATCCAGCGTACGCAGCGCCGTTGAGCCGTAGGTAAGCGCAGGACGCTTAAGCCATTTGACTAAGTGTTTTGCGAAACCTGCCCAAGGCCAGTAGAAAAAAAGCACTACCGATTATAAAAATCGCCAGCATTTGAGGCCAGACAATATCGAAACCAGCTCCACGGTAGAGTATCGCTTGGGATGCTGCAGTAAAGTGCGTGGTCGGTGCCGCTAGCATCAGAAATTGAGCGAAGTCAGGCATGCTTTCCCGAGGAGTCATTCCTCCGGAAAGCATTTCGAGCGGTAATAAAGTCATGATGAGCAGGAGTCCGAACTGCGGCATGCTGCGACTGATGGTTGCCATAAAAATTCCCATGGACGTCGTGGCGAATAGATGTAAGGCAACACAAAATAAAAAGAGTGGGATCGAGCCTTCAATGGGTACATGAAGTAGTCCACGGACAATCAATGTAAGTGAAAGAGCAGTGACGATCAGCACGATAATCCCGGTTGACCAGACCTTAGCCAGCATGATTTCATGCGGTTTAAGCGGCATGACCAATAAGTGTTCTATCGTGCCGTGTTCGCGTTCGCGAATCAGCGCTGCGCCGGACAGAATGATCGAGAGCATGGTGATCTGGTTGATGATTTCCATGATCGAACCAAACCATGACTGATTTAGCGAAGAATTGAATCGTATCCTTGGATTCAGTTCGATCGGTATCGAAGCAATTGTTCGATGCCTCATCACAAACTCGGTCACTTCCGTCATGACGATTTTCTGTACATGACCGCTTCCTGAAAATGCTTGACTCATGCGGGTTGCATCGACGTTCAGTTGTATGGCTGGAGATTTTCCGGAAAGAACGTCGCGTTGAAAACCGACGGGAATCGTCAAAGAAAATGTAAAGCGACCCGCATCCATTCCGTGATCGACCTCCTTAGGGGATGATGCGAGATAAGTGATGAACTGGGGAGGATAAAACCCGGAGATGATCCGATTAGACAACTGAGAGTTGTCTTCATCGATGATCGCAATGGGTACTTTATTCAATGTTTCGGGCATGACAGTGGCAGCCGAATAGATCGCTACCGTAAAGCTATAAAAGATCAGGATGAGCATCGCAGGGTCGCGCATTAGGCTCCACAGCTCCTTGATACCCAGGCGATAAATGTTGGAGAGTCTTTGTTTCACCCGCGCTCCTGTTTTTTAAGCAACAGTATCGCTAGCGTCGTAACCACCGGCACGGACAATCCGATAAATAGAAACGAAGTATGCAGATCTTGAAAATTCAAGGCTTTGTTGAATGTGCCCCGGCTGATAACAAGCATATAGCTGGCCGGGAAGATTTCACCGATCGCGCGACCAATCCCCTCCAGGGCCGATACCGGATTGATGAGTCCCGCGAATTGCACTGCGGGAAGAATGGTAAAGACCATGGTAATGAAAATAGCCGCGATTTGACTACGAGTGAACGTTGATGCAAGCATGCCAAAACTTGTTGAAAAGCTAATGAAGATCAATGAGCCGACAGCCAGGGTGAGAAAGCTTCCTTTGAGGGGGATACGGAAGAAGACCACGGCAACAAATACCATCAGCAAGAAATTCAGCATACCGATCGCGATATACGGCAATTGTTTGCCTATCAGGAACTCGGTTCTGGATACGGGCGTCACATATAGATTGACGATGGAGCCAAGCTCTTTTTCGCGCACGACGGACAAGGCGGCAAGCATGGCGGGGATCATGAGCATGAGCAAGGTCATGACACCGGGAACCATTGCGGGCAATGTCTTAACGTCAGGGTTGTAGCGAAACCGCATTTCGATGTCTACGGGACCTTGATTGGTCACTTTTCCGGACTTGGATTTTGCATAATCGATGAGCCAATTGTGATGCATTCCATCCACATAGCCAAGGATTGTCTCGGCACGTTGAGGCATGGCTCCATCGATCCAGGCTCCGATCTGAACCTTGTTTCCCCGGCTGATGTCGCGCGAGAATCCAACCGGGATCTCTATTGCAAGCGAAATCTCGCCCTTCCTCATTCTGGCATCGAGGTCTTCGTAGTTAAGGATAGGGGGTTTTTCGATAAAGTATCGCGACCCGCTCAGATGATTCGCATAATTGTGACTGAGCGAAGTTTGGTCGCGATCCAAAATGGCGTAAGTCAGATTTTCCACATCCATGTTGATGCCGAAACTCATAATCAGAAGAAGCAGCAAGCTGCCGATTAGTGCAAGCGCGGATCGCATGGGATCGCGCAATAATTCGAGCGTCTCCCTGCGCGAATAGCTAAATAATCGAGTCAGGCTGAATCCGGAAAAAATATTTACCGACTTCGCAAGAGAATCGTCTGAGGAGATGGTTTTTTCATCCCGAATGGCTTGTATGGGTTCGATGTCAACGCTGTTCTTATCATGCGTGTCCATTGCTCGCTTGATAAAGTGGATAAACGCTAATTCAAGGGTGGCGTGACCGCTTTGTTCAATGATCTTATCGGGTGTATCGGTCACCAATACCTGACCGGCATGCATCAGTGACATTCGATCGCACCTTTGCGCTTCGCTCATGAAATGAGTCGAGATGAAAATGGTGACGCGATCCTTTCGGGCCAGATCGATCATGAGTTGCCAGAAAGCATCTCTGGCCACTGGATCCACTCCAGAGGTCGGTTCATCAAGAATAAGCATTTCAGGCTTGTGAACCATCGCGACTGCCAACGATAATCGTTGGCGTATTCCAAGGGGCAATGTGTCGGGCAGGGTGTCCAGGTATCCGTCCAGCTCGAAGCGCGTTGACATCTCTTTCACTCTGCCCGGGATGTCGGGTTCGGGTATGCCGAAGATTCGGGCATGCAACACCAGGTTTTGCCTGACCGTCAGCTCGCTGTAAAGGGAAAATGCCTGCGACATATATCCGACGCGTCTACGGGTTTCGATATCGCGTGAGTCCACCGGATTGCCGAATAGCCAGGCTTTGCCCTCGGAAGGATGGAGCAAACCCGTGAGCATTTTCATCGTGGTTGATTTGCCGCAACCATTCGAACCGATGAAGCCGAAAATTTCACCCTTGCGAATCCGAAAATTGACGTGATCCACTGCCGTGAAATCGCCAAAACGTAAAGTCAGATCTTGTGCTTCTATCGCTATGTCAGTGTCAATGCTATCGCCAAGTGGCTGAATATCGATTGCACGGTGACCTTTTTTTCTTTCCTCGGGTAGCAGGGCAATATAGGCGGCTTCAAGGGAAGACTGATGGGTTCTTAAAAGCAAGTCCGTTGGCGTGCCTTGGGCGATGAGCTTGCCATTGTCCATCGCGACGAGCCAGTCGAATTTGGCCGCCTCATCCATGTAAGCTGTGGCGACCAGAATGCTCATGCCGGGTTGTTGCTGTCTGATTCGATCGATCAGTTCCCAAAACTGACTTCGCGCAAAGGGATCGACACCTGTGGTTGGTTCGTCCAGAATCAAGAGTTTTGGATCATGAATCAGTGCGCAACACAATCCGAGCTTTTGCTTCATCCCGCCTGAGAGTTTTCCGGCCGGTCTTGAGAGAAAAGCGTACAAATCCGTGGCTTTGGTCAGCTCATCAATCCGCTTCCTGCATTCGGCGTCATCCAGACCGAACAAATGACCGAAAAATTCCAGATTCTCCTCGATGGATAGTGTGGGGTAAAGATTTTTACCAAGTCCCTGAGGCATATATGCTATGTGAGGGCACACAAGATCCCTGTGCGATTCGTTCGCCATATCGCCGCCTAGCACTTCGATGGCGCCGGTCTGGATTTTCCTGGAGCCGGCGATCAATGACATCAAGCTGGATTTGCCTACGCCATCCGGTCCGATGAGGCCAATCATTTTTCCGGCAGGAATCTTCAGGTCAATGCGATCCAAAGCGATTTTTTTTCCGAATCGTAGCGATACTGCGCAAAGAACGGCAACGAATTCAAGATCCGTCGACATGAAAACTAATCCTTAATCTCGAGGAAGTTCGGCCAGGCGCCGTTTGAATTCAGCGACAGCCAAGCCACGCCGGGCATGCCCGATTTAATGATGTCGATATTTTTTTCAATGAATGTCTGGTCGATCTTGGCTTTTACGCGAAACATCAGTTTTTGACGTTCACTCGCGGTTTCCACTGTTTTCGGCGTAAATTGAGCCGTGTTTGAAATGAAGGTCACTTTGGCGGGTATCGGTTTACCGGGTGCGGAATCAAGCATGATTCTGACCTGTGCTCCAAGTTGCACTTTTCCGGCAATCATTTCAGGCAAAAAGAATGACATATGCGCGTCTTGCAGATCGATTAGATTTAAGACTTTTCCACCGGTTCCGAGTACTTCGCCTTCGTGTGCAATCACGAACTGGACTCGACCGGAGCGAGGTGCTTTCAACAAGCTGTCCCTGAGATCTGTTTCGATTCTTTTCGTTGTGGCTTGTGATGCCGTCACCAGAGCTTGCGCGCCGGTTATTTGCGCTTCGGCTGCGAGCGCTGCAGCACGAGCAGCTTCGACCTGCGCTTTGGCAGCGCTTATTGTGGCCTCCAGACTTTGCACGCGAGCCAAATCGTCGTCGAGCTCTTGTTTCGATGACGCGCCTTCCCTTGCTAAGACCGAAGTCCTTGTGAACCTTCTGCGCGCCGCTTGCAATTCGCTTTCACGCATGACAACCACAGCTTGAGCCGCGGTCTGTTCACTGAGTCGTGCCGCATACTGAGCCTGAGCGCTGACAACAGCATGCTTGGCTTGTTGCTCGCGTGCGATTGCCTCATCGCGTTGTGCTTGAACAATATCGAGCTGCATCTGAACCAAAGGCTGATCGACTTGAACGTACTCGCCTTCTTTGACTAAAACTTTATCGATTCTTCCCGGCGCTTTTGTGGCGATGTCGATTTCGGTGGCTTCAATGCGACCGTTGCCGCTTACGAAGTTAGAACTTAGACCATTGTTTTGCATTTGTTTCCAAAGCAATAATCCAATGACAACTAGTATGCCGACGATGATCCAAGGTAGATGTTTTTTAAATTCAGGAGGGTTCATCAGTTGCTCCGCATGATCTGTTCGTTGGGGACTGAGGTCGACTTGGTCTCGGTATTTGAGGCCCCACCCAACGTATTGAATAGATTTGCCCGCGTAGAGAATAAGGCTCGCTTGAGCTGGACATATTGTTGCTGAACAGAGAGTAAATCCCGCTCTGCATCGAGGACTTCAAAATAAGAGGATGACCCATTGTCATAGCGCATGGAGGCAAGTCGCAATCTTTCCTTTTGCGCAGCGACCGCCCTTAGTTGAATATCGATCTGCCTATCCAATGCTTGTGTTGCGTTAAGGTTGTCGGATACTTCCTTGAACGCGACTTGGATTGTCTTTTCATAATTGGCTATGGCAATGTCTTTCCTTGCCTCGGACAGGTCGAGATTGGATGACAGGCGACCACCTTCGAAAATCGGAACAGAAATATTTGGCGCAAACATCCAGGCGCGATTGTTGGAGCTGAATAGTCCGTTGAGCTCCGTGCTGATTCCACCATAAGCGGCATTCAAGGTGATTCTCGGGAAAAACGCGGCTCTGGCTGCGCCAATATTTGCGTTGGCCGCTTTAAGTCGAAACTCGGCTGCAACGATGTCGGGTCGTCTAAGCAATAAATCCGAGGGCTGTCCGATTCCAAGGTTGGTTGCCATCACGTTGTCTTTCAGTCCGGACGTTGTTGGCGCATAGGTTGACCCGTCACCGATGAGCAGTGTCATTAGATTGATCTGCATGGATCTATTTAGCCCAAGCTGTGTCACCAAAGTCTGAGCCTGAGTGAGAAGTGTTTCGGATTGAACCAGATCAAGTTTATTGCCGGATCCTATTTCGTAACGCTTTTTGAGCATGTCGTAGGATTTTTGTCTTGATAAGACGGATTGCCGGGCAATCGCAAGTCTTTCGTTCAAGTCCAGTAGGTTCAGATATGTGTCGGCGATCTGGATAATCAGTATGTTTCTGGCGGCAAGTTCAGCGGATTGCGTTGCCAGATATTCGTTGAGCGCAGAATCACTTAGACTCTGCACTCTCCCCCAAAAATCTATTTCCCAAGACGTATTGAAACCCGCAATGTATTGACTGACGGGTTTGCCGTTAGCAATGGGAGTGATTTCGGCAGGCAATCCAAGTCTGGCTGCGGCGGCCGATCCGGATAAAGAGGGAAATAAATCCGCATTTTTTATTCCATAAGCAGCTTGCGCTTCTTTTACTCGGAACGCCGTTGAGCGTAAATCGCGATTGCTTTTCAATCCTTGCCGGATTAACGCCTGAAGTTCAGGATCGATAAAAAAATCTTGCCAGTCCGCATATTCAGACATTGCACCGATCCGATCCGTTGCGTGTTCTGCCGTTTCAGCTGTATAGGAGTTAGCTACAGGAAGGGCAGGGCGGTGATAGTCCGGGTTAAATGAACAACCCGCCAATGCAGCGAGACATGCCACGTTGGCGATGTGCCAAAAATTGCTGTTTGTTTTTCCTATCATTGTCGATGACACTGATCCGTATCTGGCCGATGACATTGGTTAACCGGAATTCGATCTACCATAAGTTCACTTTAGCACTTTAGATGTGACGAGTGATGCAGATTTGGCGTGTTCATGAAGTTTGTTTTAGACTTAATTGAATGTTTTTGTTTGTTTTAAAGGATGCATCATGTCTGAATTTGCCAAGGATATATATACCGAACCCGTAAACATCGATATGGATACGCTTCGTAATCTTGGGCCTTTGCGGGCAATGGCCGGGATCTGGCAAGGACAAAGGGGACTTGATGTTAAGCCCAAGGCAGAAGGGCCCAAGAAGCAAGCTTTTGTCGAGCGCATTGAATTGCAGCCGATCGATCCTCAGACTAATGGTCCACAGCTGTTGTATGGTTTGCGGTATCACACCCACATCACCAAACCGGATCAGATCAAAACTTATCATGATCAGGTCGGGTATTGGTTGTGGGAGCCGGCGACTGAAACAGTCATCCATACGCTAACGATTCCACGCGGCATGGTCGTAATGGCTTCAGGAAAAGCTCATGCGGACGCAAAAGAGTTCGAGTTGACCGCAACGCATGTGGACCCACATTTTGGCATCCGTTCAGCGCCGTTTCTTGATCATGCGTTTAAGACGGTCGAATTTAAAATCATCGTCCGAATCAATGACGACGGAACCTGGGGCTATGAAGAAGACACGGTGTTGAAAATTATAGGACAGGATGAACTTTTTCATCATACAGATCGGAATTTGCTCAATAAGATTGCCGAGCCGACCCCCAATCCACTCGCGAATTGTTGAGCCCGATTTACATGTTGTTTTGTGGTGATTGAAACCCCCCAGCCCTGAATGTCAGTACAAGCGTATCCCGATAGCAATCGGTAAAGTGTTCCGACTCCGGTTGGATGGGGGTTGTTTCGTGAATGACCTTTTCGTCGTCGAGCAAGATTGCAGAAAAGGGTTCGTCCATCACGAATCTGACCCCGGTTGGTCCATCGGCTCTAAAGACGCGCGTTTCACCTCCTTTGACGTGGTGGCGCCCGAGCATCATCACAACAACATAATCAACACCATCCCGATGGGCTCCCTCTGGCGTGGGGCGTCCGATCCCTCCGTTCGTGTTGATGCGAAACTGATGCGCTTCGATGAACCATTTTTCGGTTGGATGAATTGTGGCAAAGCATTTTCCGAGCTCGGTGATCAAATCAAGAAATGATTGATCATGCGTAATATCTTGCTCGATTGGTTCGAACATCCTGTCATATCCACCATGCAAAGCGTTGAATTCGGTCGGCTGCCAATGAGCGCGATGCGCTGTGAGCGTCAGTGCGCTTTCATTCAGATTTTGAATGAAACAGCTGTGACGACGCAATCGATACATGCCCCCGTCTTTTAGATGATTATCTTTGCAAAGATTGTTCCAGGAGGTGTGTAGTTTCTTCCATTTATCGATGAAAGAAGCAGGATTGATTCCTATCAGACCAGCTAATTTATTTGTCGAAAGTTTCGCAAACCCGTTTAGCTGAATATCTTTGCAAGTTTCGTTTTGTACTGCTTGATGGGTGGACATTGGTGCACTCGATAAATGGCGTCAGTCGGGTGTGGAAAATCTATTCCCGCATACTGATTTTAGAGGGTTTTACGCCTCGCGGCGTACGACATCTGATTGATTGAATTTCGATACACTCCAGCAAGGTAGCACCTCTTGATTGATTTGTGTATCGGACAATATGAATCGAAAAGCTTTGCCATTGATCGTGCTGTTCATCACCGGATGTTCCTACATGCCATCGATGCCTTCGTTGCCTTCGATGGATTCGTTCACGTCGATATTTAAATCCTACGATGACGATATTTATGCAAAGGCACCTTGTGATCTCGTTGCAAGTCGCTACAACAGTGCAATAGATGAGATGCAAGTCAAGGTGTCTGAAAGCTGGGAGCAACTCCAGCCTTCGCCTATGGGTTTTATGCCAACCTTTCTGGGTGGTTCCAGTCAGCGGGCAAAAACGGTTCAGGAGTTATTCATATCCGATTACAACCAGTACTATGCTGCTTCGAGAGAGTTGACTCGTTGCGCAATCCGCTCCAGACCATTAAGTGAACCGGTGAAAACTGTCGCCAAGAATTTAGGCATGTTCTGAATCAGCTAGGGATCGATCGCTGCCGCGCATCCGTCAGTTGGCACCGCTGCGGCATGACCCACGACCGGAACCATTTTTAAAACCGCTGAAGCAACACGACAAGGTGCCGCTGCAACGCCGCATCCGCTTAATATTGCGCAAAGCATAATCATCAATATTGGTTTTGCAACGTGGTTTTTCACGTAATTATGGTATCAATTGCAAATAATCAGGATTTTAACGCTCAATCGCCTTAGTCGGCGAGATTGCTCATCGAACTAATAACAAACATGAAACTCAAAAATTGGTTGCTGGAAACGAGCCTGACTCAACGCATTCTCTTCGGAATGGTTGCAGGCGTATTAACGGGAATCTTTTTTGGCGAATCCACTGCACATTTAAAACCGATTTCAGATATTTATCTGAATTCGTTTCAGATGATGGTCGTTCCTTATCTGATGTTATCCCTGATGATTAGCATCGGACAGTTATCTGTCCAGGGTGCAATCCGGCTGACACGCTATGGATTGATACTCATGATCTCTTTTTGGATCCTAACGTTAGTGTTGCTCTATTTTCTGCCGCTGACATTTCCTAAGATGCAAAACGCATCGTTTTTCAGTTATGAACTTATCGAGGCCCCCAAAAAACTTGATCTTCTGAATATGTTCATTCCCGTCAACCCGTTTAGTTCGATGACCAATGCGGTGATCCCCGCTGTAGTGATATTCAGTCTTGCTATCGGAGTTTCGTTAATTGGAATCGCCAACAAAAGCGTATTGATCGAGAATCTACAACTTCTTGCCACTGCAATGCTTAGAGTGATGTTGCTTGTGATCAAGTTTTCGCCAATCGGTGTTTTTGCAATCACGGCTATCACCGCAGGCACGATATCCACGGAAGATTTCCAGCATTTACTGGTTTATTTTGTTTCATATTATTTTTTAGCAGGTTTGCTGATTTTTATCCTGTTGCCAATTATTGTGACCCACATAACACCTGTCAGTTATCGCGAGTTGATGCGATCCGGTAAGGACGGGCTTGTGCTTGCATTTTTCACTTCTAATCCTTTCATGGCCATGCCGCTCATGAGCGAGCAACTGAATCATTTGATGCGTCAGAAGGATATGTTTTGTCAGGATGCGACATCCACTGTTCAGGCCCTGTCTCCAACGGTTTTGACATTTCCGAATCCCGGCAAGCTTTTGGTGTTGATATTCGTGCCGTTTGCGGCTTGGTCAGGAGGTGAGTATTTTCTTCAGTCAGATTATGCGGAAATGCTGATTGTTGGCTTGTTTTCCGTCTTTGCCAGTGCGCAAGTTGTGATGCCGGGTTTATTTGATATGTTGGGAGTCAAACAAAGCTATCTCAATATTTTCATTTCATCCGGTGTCGTCACGTCTAATTTTGGTGCGATGACATCCGCCATGTCACTTCTGTCTTTTAATATTTTGGGCATCATGGCGATGACGGGACATTTGCATTTCAGTCCGGGTAGGTTATTGCGTTGCTTGGCGATTATTGCCTTTGCCTGTGTTTCGTCATTTTTTATTCTGCGAACCATCCTTCCTTTTGTGGTGAGCGATGATTACACCAAGGATGAGTCATTACGCTCAATGACATTGAAAGAATCTTTGCCTGTCATCGTTACCAAAGAGTTGCCGCCTGAATCTTCCGCAGGTGTGAGTACTTTGGAACAAATTCGTGCCAGAGGCGCCCTTCGTGTCGGATACATCGAAAATCGGTTCCCATTTACGTTCACAAATACGAATAATCAACTTGTCGGTATGGATGTCGAGTTGGCAAATGACCTGGCTAAAGCGTTAAACGTCAGTGCACTAGAGTTCGTTCAGGTGAGCTCAGGTCAAGTGAATTCGGCGCTTGTCCAAGGCCGTATAGATGTCATGATGAGCATGCCCTACGATATGAATTCGTTCGAAGACTTAAGGTATTCCAAATCATATTTCGATACAGTGATTGGCTTGGTCGTTAAGGATGAAGATCTATACAAATTCAAATCTGTTGCGCAAATTCGTGAACGAGGATATCTCAAAGTCGGTTTATCTACAGATGACATGGGAATCGCGCAATTATTCAAAGGCCGTCTAAAAGGTGTGCAGGTTGAATTCGTGGAGATCAAATCAATTGGCGATTATTTCGATAACAAATACCCTGATCTTGACGGAATGTTCATGCTTGCTTCGAGCGCTTCAGCCTGGTCGATTTTGAATCCCGGATTTTCGGTGGTTGTTCCGCAGCCTACGCTGCTCAGATTGCCTGTCGGCATCGCAACGCATCGCTTAAATGAGGGGTTGTCGAACTACATCAACTACTGGCTGTCTATCGTTCAGGCAAATGGTGCGATTGATCGAGCCTATGCGCATTGGGTGCTTGGTAAGGATGTGAATAAAAGGGTCAGACGCTGGTCGATCAAAGAGGATGTTTTAGGTTGGTGATACCGAGATGAATTGGTTCGACAGTCTTTTTGATGTAAATTGACTTGATCCGATTCCGACTTTAATCAACAAGCCGAACTGTTCATCATGTCCAATACATCCAAAATGACTCGTGTTGATCTGAACTCCGATATGGGTGAGGGGTTCGGTGATTACAAAATGGGTGACGATGCCGGGATACTCGCCATCGTGAGTTCAGCCAACGTCGCCTGTGGTTTCCATGCCGGTGATCCGGATATCATGGTTAAAACATTCGAGTTGGCAAAAGAGCGTGGCGTCTCTATCGGGGCACATCCCGGCTATAACGACAGGGCTGGCTTTGGCCGTCGAATCATTCCCCATTCTCTTGCTCAAATAGAAAGACTGGTTGCGTATCAGATTGGTGCGGCACAAGCCCTGGCAACCTACGCAGGTCACAAACTGACTTACGTGAAGACGCATGGTGCTTTGGGCAATCAGGGTCAAGCCGATGTGGATGTCGCCAAGGCCGTTGCGCGTGCAGTTCGTGCCGTCGATCCGGGTCTGTCAATACTAGGTATTGCTCGCAGTGCACTGCTAAACGTCAGCCTGGACATGGGCTTGAAGGCTTACCACGAAATATATGCCGATCGGGCATATACGGAAGAAGGCTTTTTGGTACCACGCTCAGAAAAAGGAGCTGTTCTTCACGACCCCGATCAGTGTGCGCAGCGGGTGTTGCGCATGGTGAGCAAAGGGGCAATCGAGACCCGCAGTGGTGCTTATCTTGACACGCCTATTGATTCAATTTGTTTACACAGCGATACTCCCGGAGCAGTTGGCATGGCTGTCCAGGTGCGCAAGACGCTTGAGGCGGCAGGTATTCAAATCAAAAATTTTAGTTCTTAGCCGGTTGCCTAGCCTCAAGTCGCCCTAATCAAGTGGTGTTGATCGCTTTGGCTTGCATACCTTCTGTGGTCAAGAGGGCATGATTACAAGCTGTTTTATACCTTGTGAGTATGTAGATATCTTATCTAGATAAGAGCAGAATGTGTTTCTTTTTTATCTAATGAAAAGGCTATTTTGAAGAATATTTACCTTTATAATATTTATTTATCAGGAAGTTCTTCCTAATGAATTGATTTTGTAAGGATATTTCAATGAAAGATGGTCGTTTAGATGAAGTCGACCGGAAAATTCTACGTGTTCTTGCTACAGATGGTCGGATAAGTAATCAAGCGCTGTCAGAACAGGTTAATTTGTCTCCTACTCCGTGTTGGAACCGTGTGAAAGCATTGGAGGAATCCGGGGTGATCATGAACTATGTTGCTATTCTTGATCAGCAAGCATTAGGTTTGCCGGATACCGTCATTATCGAAGTGACGCTTGAACGACATGATGACGAAATCTTCAGACGATTTGGTGAAGCGTTGGCTGAGTTGCCTGAAGTGATCGAGGCCTATTTACTGACGGGCGAATATGATTATCTGATCAAGGTAGCTATATCTGGAACCGCCGGATATGAAAAGTTTTTACGTGAAAAGCTTTATAAGATACCGGGCATTCGACATAGTCGTTCTACGTTCGCACTGAGATGTCTGAAGCGAACTCATTCTGTTGTTCCCTGATGTGGCTTGAATTTTTGATCGAAGCGACTGACTTCTTTTGCACTTATTTTCCGAGACTAAAGAAACGTGGCGACTGATTCGATCAGAACGACGAGTTGTTTTGTCATAAAACTGAAGTTCAGCAGTTTGTATGCCCAGTTGTGCTGCGTTGCAACTTCTTGAAAGGCTTTGTGTTCATCTTCTTTCCAGGATGTATTGCCGATATATTCATCAAAAACGATGACGGTACCGGCAACGACTTGGGCTGCCATTAAAGATAGAACAATTTTAGTTGAGCTATATAAATCACAATCGATGTTCATAAATCGAATCGCAGAGGATTCTTTTTTGATGAATTCCGGAATCGACTCATGGAACCATCCAGGATGCAAAGAAACATTGCCAGGCACGTCGGGAAGGGCTTGATGAGTTGAGTAGCTTCCTGCTTTTTCGTGATTCCAGTCTTCAGGGATACCCTCAAAACTATCGAAGCCATGTACCGGCCCCTCTACAAGATCGGCAATCATTCGGATGGACTTACCGTTAAAAACACCAAATTCAAGTACGAGCCCTTGGACTACAGCGTGTTGCAATGCATATTTAAGTACTTGCGAGGCATGTCCGTGAATGACTGGCAGATTTTTTTGAAATTGCTTAATGAATTGCCATGCCGTGAGGTCGGCTTGAAACGCCTTGGTTGTCTGTTCGATTTCAAAGTATCGCTTCGCTATTGCACTATCACCTCGATAATCATGCAACAAGCCAAGAAAAAATCGATAGCTTTGATTTGCTGGCTCCAGCTGCAAAGCCATTTCGAGGCAATGTATCGATTCCGTTAAGTCTTCAGGGTTCAAGAGAATTGCATGCAGATTGAATAAAGGATCAGCATAGGTTGAGTCGATTTTTTGCGCTTTTCGCAAACAAGAAATCGCTTCGCCTATCATTCCAAGTTCGGTCAGCGATACACCAAGATTATTGAGAGCCACTGCGTGTTTGTTATCCAAACGTAAAACCGTCCGAAAGCTTGAAATTGCCTTCTCTGGTTGAAAGTTTGCTTGATAGCAGACACCAAGGTTGTAATGAATTTGTGCAATTGTTGGGTTCAATGCGATGGCACGGTTATAGCAGTCGATTGCTTTTAGAGTCTGGTTGTTTTTTTGGAATAAGTTACCCAGGTTGCACAACCCTTCGATTTGGTGGGGGTTGATCGATAGGAGTTGCTGGTAGTAGTCAATTGCTTGCGTTTGCATATCCATGCGATTGCATGAAACTGCAAGCTGAAAAAGAATTTGAGTGTTTGCAGGATTCGCTTGATTTGCTTGTATTAAATAGGAGATCGCCTCTTGATGATCTCCTTCATCTTGCGATATCAATCCAAGCAGATATCGGGCTTTTGCAAAGTCCGCGCAAGACTTCGGAATCACTAGGCAAATTTCTTTTGCTTTTGCACGATTACCATCGCCGTAGCATAAGGCTGCAGTTTTGAATGTTTGGTCCGGGATAGCATTCAAGATCATTCCTCTGGATTGACGCCACGCTTTCAATTTTTACGAGGGACGATTCTATTGCGCGTTTAAGGAAAAATACTGCTATGTTTTCGTTTATGACCAAATCGTAATGTTCCGAATTTTGATTGATTTTAATTTTTGAAAATATTTTTTACCAAGGATCTGAAAAATCTTTGCTGGTCAAAAAAGCACGATCGGTCAACGAATTCAGAAACGCAATCAGGTCTTGCACCTCCTGCTCGTCAACCTCGAATCCCACAAGGAATTCGCTACGCAAAGGATTAGCCTTGCCTTTAGCGCCGGCTCGACCCGCATTGGCGTAATGACCACGAATGACTTGCTCAAGTGTCTTGATTGAACCATCGTGCATATAAGGGGCAGTGACTTCAACGTTTCTCAAGCCTGGAGTGCGAAATTTTCCCTTGTCGGCTTTGTCCGTTGTGATCTCAATGATGCCAGGGTTCTTGACCGGATAGGAGCCTTTTCCATCGATGTTGTAAAGCCCCGTATTGTGAAATCCTAGTTCTGGAAATGGTAGTCTCTCGTGCTTGACGTTGTCGGTCAAGTTTAGTCCACCATGGCAGTGGTAACACTCCATTTTTTCGCCAAAAAACAGTGCTTCACCGCGTTTTGCTGATTCGCTGATTGCCTCCGGTTGGTTGCCGTATTTATAGTGATCGTAAGGAGAGTTAAAGGACAGTAATGTGCGCTCGAAAGAGGCTAAAGCCTTGGTGAGCGTGGAAAGTGAGTAAAGGGACTCTGCGCCTTGGTTGGCTTCATTGGGAAATGCTTTTTTAAATAATTCAGCGTAACGGGCATCCTGGCTGAACATTTTGAAGATATCCTGTTCTCGACCGGTCAGACCCATTTCTACTGGATGTTCGCCAAACAAGGGAATCAGCGCTTGTAACTCCAATGTATCGAGTAATGGATTCATCCAGGTCAACACAGGCAAGTAGGCCACGTTGACTAATGACATGGCGCTGCGGCTACCAGGCTGGCCAGTCACGCCTGGCGACATTGCTCGGCCATCCGTGAAAGCGTGACTCTGAAGGTGACATGTCGCACAAGCCATCGATCCATTAGCGGATAAACGCTTGTCATAAAAAAGATGGCGTCCTAGCTCCACCTTTTCCCGAGTCATGGGATTGTCTGCCGGTACGATTGGACGAGGTACCCAATCCGGCAAATCCCACTTGTATTTCGCCGAAGAATTTTCTTCTGCCATACTCAATCCACTGACGAGCCACAACAGGCTCGCCAGCAGACAACCGATCATTTGCTGGCGTCCCATTTCACTTCACTTTAAAAAGTTGCTGCGGATTTGCCTTGTGTTCCATGTATGGCAATCCTAACGCCTGCATGACCGGCACACAGTCCGCATCACCTAAAAAGCTCATGCATCCAGGTGAGGTTCCTGCTGTGTTGGTGTCTACATCCGATCCGGCCAGGATAGGTGCGATGTCGGCAATAACTACATTTTTGCTGACATCAAAAGGAGTTAATTCGACACTAACCCTGTTGGGATTTTGACAAGAAGTGGCGGCGGTTGTCTTGGATGCAGACGCACAGCCCGTGCTACCCAAGTGAACCGAGAATCCCGAGGCATTACCGCCACCATGTTGCCCGGGTGGGGCTGAAGTGGTTTTCTGTCCGGAGGTTGTGGTGTCGAATTTAAGGAACTTGTATCCGCCTTGCCAGTTCCAGAACATGGCTGTGCTGCTTAGGGGGGCAGGTGCGGTGGTGGGATCACCGTGGTTACGGGCGAAAGGTACGCCCAAAGTGAAGCGTATGCCTTCATATTGGCCAGACGTAATACGACCTCGTACAGTCTTGTTCAGTGCTGGCGTTCCATTGCGGCAAGGTCCCTGAGCGTTCTCAAAGTCGAGAAGGGCAATGTCCTCCAGTTGCCAGACTTTATCCTGCTGAAGATCAACTTTCACAGCCTGGCCTTGGCGATTGATCAGACGTATATCGCTCACGTACATGCGAAAATCACTCGGCGTGATGACTGAGCGGGTTGTGCCGATGTCCGGGTAGCTTTTGCCACATTCAAAAGGTTGTCCATTCACGTTTGCCGCAAATTGAATGATGACTTCCTGAGTTTGTGCAAAAACAGGGATGACAAGGGTTGTCGTTGCAATCAATGTCGTGCGTAGACTACGTTTGATAAGTTTTTTGACGAGAGTCATATAGAACTCCTTGGATTAATGTTTGTGTATTGATGAGTTGTTTCTGGGGGCCTGAATCCAAACCATGACTTCTTTTTCGCCAGACTTTTCAAAGTTCAGCAAAAGGGGAAATCGGTCGCCAAGCTTCACAGGTCGGATGAGTTCGGTGAGTAGTACCTGATAGCCGTAGGGTGCATCGTGACGCATCGCTACTTGTCCTTTGGCTGGAATTTCCAGGCTATGGATAGGTACCCAGGTGATTTCGTGGTCTTCCGAGTGAGTCTCTGTTCTGATAGTGGCTTGAGAAGCCACCGGTGTTCTTACGGACTTCAGACGATCAGACTGACCACCTTCATTTTTGAAAGCACGAAAATAAACTTCCAGCCTGGTGGTTGGTTCCGATTTGATCAGGGCATAGGGATGATCCATGCGCAGTTCCCCCAGCTTGTAGTCGTGTGCCCGGACTAAACCGGGTACAAGCAAAGCAAAGGCAACCAAGCGCATGCACCACCTCAAGTGTGTAGGTGCAAGCATGTTTTCCTCGAATAAGAATTGAAAAAATCAGTTCAATTCAGATTGAGAAGGGGGAGCGCGCGCGAGGGAGGGGGGCCAGGAAAAACGCCGATCTGGCGAAGCGATGTCCAGGCTGTGAGTAACCGATTTGCCTGGAATAAAGAAATCATGAGGGTGCTCAACTGCCGGTATTCCGATGGCATGCAAGGTGGAAAAGCACCAAGCACACTCTGATTGCACCCGATGCACATCAACCGGTTGGCCGTCCGAGTTATCCAGGTCCAGCTTGACGTACTGAATTCCAGTTGATGTACAAACAGCAAGATATTGCCCATCTTGCCCGGATGACTTCGCCAACGCGTGACTAACAGTTGGCGAAAAAACGCCAAACAAGATCGCAAGCGTGGCGATCCATGCAGTCAATCTACGCAGGTTGGAGTGTTGAGTAGTCACGACTGCATTTTAGATGAGATTTTTAAATTGAATGGCAATTGGCTAAGAATTTTTGAATTTTGATGCGAATGCATGATGCATGGAAATTGTCATGTGTATTTTTCGAGTGATAACTTTTGTTAAGTGATTATCTTTTTTATCAATTTAGGGTTCTACCCATGACCTCGACAATTGCCAAGGTATGCATCAATAAATCGTATCTCTCAGAGGCCAATTATTAGCAAAAAAATACTTAACTGCGCGCATTGTCATAAAAAAATAATTAGCATTTTTGATAAAAATATGGCGTACTATCGATTGGCGTACATCTTTGATTATTTACCTAGCCCCACCGCCATCGGAAGGTATGTGATTAATAAAATGTTGGGAGTGTTGGATTGATAAGTTCAATAGAAAAAATACAAATAAAAGAAGCTTCTGACGGTCGATGGCAAGTTGTTCTGAATAATCGAATTTACTCAGTATCTGAATTTATCAACCACATATCAAACAATTCATTTCGGCTGAGTGAAACAAACCATCGTGAGTTAAGTACATTAGAAAAAAAAGCCATGTTCACTTTTGTAAATGGTGGTGAATATACCGTTTACAACAAACTCCTAATGCATAGAGAATTTCATCAGTTCAATAGCCGCATACTTAAAAAGACGCTTGTGCGGATTGCGGCAATGCAATCCGGGATAAATAAATTACCCGACTACAGTGGTGAAGTGTATCGGGTGGCTTCATGCCGCAATGGTTCCACCTCAATCTACAACGGAATCGGAGATGGAGGATTAAACGTAAATACAATTACAACGACTAATACATTTGTTGGTGCATGCCGTTTTGCATTTGTCGTCGTTGAGCATGCCCCAATTGTTATTTGGACTGTCATCAAAACACGTCATGCAAAGGTGCAACCTGATAGCCTTGAAGAGGTCACTTTTCCCTTGGGATCATCGATTGAGTTCACGAATATCAAACAATTGAATCCTAAGAAAATAATTGCGCATATTGACTCTGACGCTGAATTGAAATGGATTCAAATTGGTTCAAACTATCGTCCGTTTATCGGATTAAATCTCAATTACGAGGGTCAGAAATTACCGGATTTTTATTTTCTTTCCGCTCCTCAGCAACTTAGGCGATTCGCATTAGCACCTATTACCCGGTTTTTTGAGCACTCTATCTACAAGTCGCATGCCGAGAAAGAGCTTGAGCATATCAAGCGTATTCCAGCGGAAAAGCGATTTGAAGAAATGTGGACCAGTAGATTGGACTCCACCGGCAAGCCCGGCAACTTACCGGAAATTATTTATTTAGCTGATGCCGAGGAAAAACCTAAATCAAACCTATATTCGAATAGAAAAGTGGTAACTTTACCGAACATGGAAGAGAATTCGGTCATTGTTCAACAATAAAATATTGGATTCGAGTTTTGGAAATTCTTTACTATTGCGGGTTATTTTTTCTTCTCGGATTGATTATTGGTGAATTCGCGTTACCAATAAAATCAATTATGTTTCGAATTCGAGAGCCCAAGTTTTACACGCACAGGGATTTAGCAATTAAAAGACCAAGTCCTTTTATTGAAAATCTTGAAAGTGGTTATATCAATGAGTCAGAGCGTGCTTTTGTCATTCGAGATAAAAAGCCTCGCGCTCCCATTCATTTTCTCGTTATTCCAAAAGTAAGAATAATCTCCATATTAGATGCGCCGCAGGACTTGATAGCTGAAATGATCCAGTTGGCAAAGGAAACGGCTGCGCAGCACGGGATTGCCGACTCGGGTTTTCGTTTGGTGATCAATACAAATCCTCAAGGGCTGCAAACGGTATATCACCTCCATATCCATCTTCTTGGCGGCAGGCAGTTAAAAGCCCCATTCTGGTGATATAGGCTGATCGCGCATCATGAGTCAAAAAATTTCCACGATCTTGTTTGATGCAGATGGTGTTCTGCAATATCCCGGAGTTGATTACAAACAGGCATTCAGTAAATTGCTTGGCCCTCGAATGCATGAGGCGGATCAGTTTTTTCTTGATATTTTTTTTGCCGAGCGATCGTCATTAGCCGGTGGATCTGATTTCCAAAATGATCTCATTGATTTACTCAAACGTTGGAATCTCTCGCAAGATGCGGACCAAGTATTAAAGATATCAACGCAAATAAAACCAAACGAATCTATCCTCGCAATGATAGGTGCATTGCGATCAGCCGGAATCCAGTGTTGTCTTGCCAGCAATCAGCAAGCATATCGAGCGCGATTCATGTCTGAAACCTTAGGATATTCAAAGTGTTTCGACAGGGAGTTCTATTCTTGCGACATCGGCTTTGTTAAGCCTGATGAAAGATATTTCCAATCGATCATCACCAAATTGGGGGTGTCCCCAAGCAGCATCTTGTTTATTGATGATCAGGAATCCAGTGTGATGGCAGCACGGGTGACAGGGTTGAATGCCGCGGTATTCACCGCATCGCATGAAGCAGGTCAAGATGCATTAAGCATTATTCTTTCGCAGTTCGGTATTGGGGCATAGATCACTACAGATCACTTAGATCAGAACTGAAACCGTATACCTGCGTTGATCACACCCAGCGTCTGTCCGCTACGGGCTTCACCTGACAATCCAGCATACGCATAAACATTATCCGCAATCTTCGCAGTGCCATACAAACCGGCCTGAACAAATGTTGCTCCTGCGTTAGGTGTGGTGATGTTGGTGCCCATACCTGCCAGGGAAGCATTCAGTGTCGGATTCAGTACTCCAGATGAGTCAGCACCAACACCTACATAAGCACGGTAGGTAAATTGCTCAGTCATCGGATTATTCGCTTTCGAGCCCGCTGCGATTCCCAACATACCGCGTACACCATTACCAGTAAAACCCTTGACGCTAATTGCCGATGCAGTTTCACCTTCATTAACACCTGCCTGCGAAATAATTTGCCATGTCACACGGGCGAACGGTGTGATGCGGATGTTATTGACGTCGAAAGGGCGGCTTAACCCAAGGCTAATCATTGCGTCATTGCCCGTCACGGACTTGTTTCTATAGCCGTTGCTAAGTCCCGTCACATCACTACGTGAGATGTCGCTTGAGTTCAAGCCGATGCTTGCCATTCCATCAACAACAAACTCTTGTACGGGCATCTTGCCGTAGGCAAAGATTGATCCCTGCTGAATCGTGGCTGATCCATACGTTGGGCTCAGATTGGTATTGGAAAGCGCTAAACCGCCACCAATAGTGGCCCCGCTCTCGGTTTGAAAATCTGATCCGAAAACCAGTTGATACAGATTGCTGTTCCATCCGCCCGAGTATTCATCGCTTGAGCGATTGGCCTTCTGGTATGCCATATCACCCCAGATGTTACCGTTATTAAACGACTTGGCTTCTGCGTTTGGGTTGGTACTGACTGCGGCGGTAGCCACACCACCCGACATTGTGGCCTGCGTGTTGGCCATCAGATCGGTGTTGCCTGTGGAATTAGTCATTGAGCTGGGCAAACCGATGCCCATCGTGTCGCCCAGGCGATTCAATACCGATTGCTGAACACGTTGCGTGATTTGTGCGATGGTCGCCACTGCCGCTGCATACACTTCACCTGCTAAACCTTGAGCGTAGGATGAGAGTGTTGATGCGCTCTGGCCTGACGTCGCATACAACAACTGGTCTTGTGCTGCGGTAGAAGTTCCAGCTTGTGATGCCACCACCATCTTGTCTAACGCACCACCTACCGACTGTGCGTTTTTATTACCTGATAAGGTCCCAATCGTTGTGTTGTAAGAAGTCGGTATCAATGCCAAATCAATGCTGTTGCTACCATTCATGTTGTAGAACGTCAGGAACTGCGTTCCAGCGGTGAGCTCTGCGGGCTGTGTCACGGTTGCGAACTTGCCCGAGATACCACCATCGGCTGTGACGATACGGAAGCGGTCACCCAGTACAGGAGTGTAAGGCGTGCTGCCGTATCCTGACTCTGACTCGTTGAACAAGTTTGAAAGTGCGGGCTTTAAGGTTGCGCCTGAATTGATAATGAACTGACCGCCCGTGACGTTCATAAATGAGTAGTAGCCTGTGGCACCCACGGGGGAAACCTGACTGGCTTGAATAGTACCTGCAATATCCTGCTGATACGTTGAGCCTGAGTTCATTGTGACGCTTGCGTTCGCGGCGAGGTAGCCCGGCGAATTACCGGGTTTAATCAAACCAGCTACTGTGATGGGGCCAGCAATGCTGCCCGTACCCACCAGCTGTGCGCCAGGTGCCACATACACATCACCCGAACCTAAAGTGCCACCAAGTAATGAAAGCGTGCCAGACTCCACTGCCGTGCCACCAGTATAAGTATTGGAACCTGACAGTACGGTCATACCTGAACCATTGAAGGTCAATCTACCTGAGCCAGACAATGTACCTAAAAGCTGTGCGGCTCCAGTTGTTGGCGCTGAAATCGTTCCACCTGCACTGAGAATGGACAGTGCCTGACTTGAGCGTTCGCCCTTTGTCAAAACGATCGTGCCACCTGCCAGCACAGGATTTGCTGTCACGCCAATGCTATTTAATCCAAAGCTTGTGCCACTGGTAATGTTTGTTGTTGTCGGCGTGGTTGTGTTGCTGCTTGAGCCATCGCTAGATCCACCGCCACCGCCGTTACTATTCAAACTTACAACCAAGTTCCAATTATTCAAGCTCGGATTCACAAGCACCCAACTGTAGGCACCGTACGTACCCGACGTGTTCCGCAGATTACTTGCGACAAGTCCTGTCAGCACGGAGGTGTAAGTGCCTACAGTCAACGTCGAGGCCGGAATGCCCGTCACACCACCCGAGTAAATGCCAAAGGTCATCGCACCGGTTGCACTGTCTCCCTGCAATCGTCCAAACTGCGACGTGGAATTCACGATGACGTTGTAATTTGTCGGCAGGCGACCCGTGTAAACAATCGGACCAATTGCATTGCCACGACCTTGCAGGTTGTTGATCGTAGTGATGGTTCCCACGTTGCTAAGTCCGTAGTTACTCCCGTCGATCGTTCCGGTATTGTTTAAAGTACCGATAGTGCCTTGGTTCAGTAGGCCCACATCGGCAGATTTTATCGTGCCGCTGTTGTTGATGGTTGTGATTGTTCCTGAATAAATCCACAAACCATTAACATCGCCCAACTTTAGGCCGATTGTTCCGGAGTTATACAGCTCACTCAACGTGACATGGCTTCCAATGTAAACACCATACCTGCCGATGATTGTTCCTGAGTTGTTAATTTTTGTGATGTTCACCGACGCATTGGTGGAGTCCGGATCAAATGCCATTCCGACGGTGAACGATCCAGATGTTCGCCCATTAATATTGCCCGAGTTGGAAAATGTGCCTAACGTGATTGATCCAGTCGTGGGCGCGCTAACTGTATAGGCTGTTCCATCGCCGGTGATCGTCTTAGCGTTCGTGTCGACATTTCCACTTGACCAAACAAAGGACGTGCAGTCTGCGATGATAGTACTGGTTGAGCCAGACACAGATACATACGTCGGTGATGTACAAGGAGCAGCGTGGGCAGATAAAAATAAAAACTGCAGAGATATCGCTACAAACCAAAATATTTTGAAAAAAATTTTCATTGATCTAGGGTTACGTCAAAAATTTATTTCAGTGGGATTATGGACGTACGTAAAATTTTTATATAAAAAATTTCTACTAGAACAACTTAATATCACCACTCATCCTAGCAACTCGTTGCTGCTGTTAGCGGCAAGTGTGATAGGACAACTTACTTGTGCTGGCGATTGTGTCGAATAGATCAAGGTACCAATGATCGCAGCGAATAAAACGATATGTTTTTAATTTTTTTCATTTTGCGAACTTTAATAACAATGACACTTTTACTAGATTAATGCAGGATAATTTAACCATTAAATATATGACAAAAGGCGTATACCCAATAAATCTACAGGGCTTTTATTCTGATTTCAATACACAAAATAAAAATGATTTGCAATTTGGTGATTAGTTTGCCTGCTAAAAATCTTCACCCTAATTTCTATAAATAATTAAGCGTCCCGAAACAAGGCGCTCGCACCATTATCAGCTGTCGTTTAACACGACACCTTTAACACAAGCCACCCTTAGCCCGCCTACACCTACTCTGTAGCATCCCGATGTTCATTTCCCCACTCAAGGGCTTGGCGTAGAACCTGTCAATCATTGAGTTAGTCGTGCACGTAAATGTCCTTTCGAAAGGACATAACCGAACACAAACCGTCATTCAAAACAATACAATCAAGCCAACCGCTCAGCCGCCATAGTTGCCGATAGCTTGGAGTAATGACGTTCAATCATCAGCACAGAGTTACCCATTTGCCTAGCCAGTGTATGAATGTCTCTTGAGTTCTTCAGCAGTTCCAGTGTGGCGTAAGTATGTCTGAGTGAATACGGCGTTCTCACCTGACCACTCGCATCCCGCAGTAATTCGACATCCCTCAATAATCGCTTAAATGCACCATCCAATCGTGCTGGTTGATGTAGGTCGCTAGTACGAAATGCCAACTCGGAGCAATTGCTGGTCAATAACTGCTCAAAGTCCATCTCAGCAATATCACTTTGCATCGCGTGTAATCGCTGTAAAACTCCAACAGCAGCGTGTTTGGCAATTAGTCATCGCCCACCAGTTTCACTTAGTCGATTCCAAGCACTCGCGAAATTCATCAATGTGGATGCTCTTGGCTTCTTTGCCATTTGCCTGTCACGCCACAGTTCAAAGTCTAAGATGTCCTGATGAGTCAGCTGTTCAAATTGCCTGTCGCCAAAGTAGGGCAGGAAGTAACGCTCAATACAACTGACATAACTAGTAGCGATTCAGCTGCTCAATTACTCGAAAAAGCAAAACTCTAAACTAGTTGTCATTCGAGCAAAATCCAGTGCAAGTAATACCGTAGGTACCATCAAACTAAATTCGGGGAGTGGGGGTAAGCCAATTGCATGTCGAAAAAACAGCAAGGGATGGGGGGCATTAAAAAGTCAATTGGGTGTACGTTGCTTCAAGACAAGACCTCACATCAATACTGTCAGACAGTACTTACGTGCGTTATGTGTGATTTAACGACTGCAGAAGTGGTGGGATACTAGCTGACTAAACTTGTATCTCTATATTTCATGAGCCTCTTGGCGAGGTGCATGGCGGAGAGGGTGGGATTCGAACCCACGGTGGATTTGCACCCACGCCTGATTTCGAGTCAGGTACATTCGACCACTCTGCCACCTCTCCGCAGCCAGATTTCTGGTCAAGTCCGACATTCTAGCAGAAAGTCGCATATTGGAAAGTCACGTAATCCCGCTAAACTCTATGGGTGCCTTTTTCTGAGACTGCTCTCATGCTTTTTTTGCTTTCGCCTGCCAAAAAACTGGATTACGACTCGGTTTTACCCGTTCAAACGCATACACAGCCGCTTTTTGTGAAACAAGCCGCTCAATTAATTAAGGTGCTTAAAGAATTGTCGCCACAAGAGGTTGGCGAATTAATGGATTTGAGCCCGGCACTGTCAAAGTTAAATGCCGAGCGTTATGCAGCCTGGAGACCAACATTCACTCAAGAAAACGCCCGTCAGGCCATTCTGGCATTTAATGGCGATGTATATGAAGGGTTGGACGCAAGCTCTTTGAAAGAGAAGGATTTGCTCTGGGCTCAGGAGCATATCGCGATTTTGAGCGGTTTATATGGTGTTTTGCGTCCCTTGGATCTGATGCAGCCATATCGCCTGGAGATGGGAACGCGATTGGAAAATCCTCGCGGCAAGAATCTCTATGAGTTTTGGCTAGAGACAACGGCGCCATATCTTAATGAACGACTTGCTGACGACAAGGCGCCGACGATCATTAATCTGGCATCTGAAGAATATTTCAAATCGGTTGACCTCAAAGTCTTGAATGCAAGAGTGGTGCAGTGTGTGTTTCAGGATGGAAAAAACGATGCCTGGAAGGTGGTCAGTTTTCATGCTAAACGGGCGCGTGGCTTAATGGCGCGTTTTGCCATAGAGACTAGGGTAACCAAGGTTGAGCAACTTAAGAAGTTCGATAGTGAAGGTTACGTGTACACACCATCTGTATCGTCAGACGACAAATTGGTATTTCGCCGTGCCGCTTAACCGATCTGAACTATCTATATGAAAAAATCGTTTCGTATCCCCCCTTATCCATGCATTGCAATGGTGCTTCAGGGGGGTGGAGCCCTGGGATCGTATCAGGCAGGTGTGTTCGAGTGCATGCATGAAGCCAATATTCACCCGAATTGGGTGACCGGAATCTCAATAGGTTCGCTGAACTGCGCTATCATCGCAGGTAATGCACCCGAAAAACGCGTCGAAAAACTTAGGGCATTCTGGGAAACGATTTGTCAGCCGCCGTCGATTGCGCAAAATACGGTCGATAACTTTGTGAATATGTTTGGGCCCTATGCGCATGTTGTACGCGACATGACACAAGCAAGCGCAGAGCGTTTTTTTGGCTCATTTGCCGCAACGCAAACCATTATGCAGGGACAAAACGGATTTTTTGTTCCGAGACCTATGGCACCGGGTGCCGGGTCTCCCGGTACGATCAGTTTTTACGACACCTCACCTTTGATTAGTACGCTTGAACGATTCGCGGATTTCGATCGAATCAATAGCGGTGAAATGCGGGTCTCAATCGGAGCAACCAATGTTCGGTCCGGCAATTTCGTATATTTTGATAATTCGGATATGAAGTTGTGCCCTGAACATATTCTTGCGTCAGGAGCATTGCCTCCCGGATTTCCAGCGATCGAAATTGATGGCGAGTTTTATTGGGATGGCGGTTGCGTATCGAATACTCCGCTTGAGTACATCATCAACGATAAGCCGCGCAAGGATACGTTGGTTTTTCAGGTTGATTTGTGGAGCGCTGTAGGCAAGCTGCCCACGGATATTTTTGAAGTGTTGGAGCGTGAAAAAGATATACGTTACTCAAGCCGTACGCGTGGTGTGACCAACAATATCCAAGAGATGCAGCGATTGCGTCAAACGGTTTGGGATGTCATTGAGCGCATTCCGGAAGCGGTCCGTAAAACCGATCCCTGGTTTGATCAAGTCGAAAAAGCGATGTACGGAGCGCGGTACAACTGCATCCATTTGATTTATAAAAACAAGCCAACTGCGGGGCATTACAAGGATTTCGAGTTTAGTCACGAAACCATGCGTCATCATTGGACGACCGGCTATCAAGATTTGAGCAGAACACTCGATAATCCGAAATGTCTTGATATGCCGCCGCCAGGCGAGAACTTTGTCACATATGACGTGCACCGTCATCAATAGACGGTGCATGCGTCAAGTGGATTAATGCATCGACCATCCGTGGCTGACGGTGATGGACTGGCCTGTTAATGCATTTGTTTCAAAGCCCGCCAGAAATGCGACCGTGTTTGCAACGTCTGCCGTCGTGGTGAATTCGCCGTCGACAGTATCTTTAAGCATGATGTTTTTGATTACATCGGCTTCGCTGATATTGAAAGCTTTCGCTTGTTCCGGAATCTGCTTTTCAACCAAAGGGGTGCGCACAAAGCCGGGACACACCACGTTGGCGCGTACCCGACGAGGACCGCCTTCTTTGGCGACAACACGTGCCAGGCCTAGAAGAGCATGCTTAGCGGCGACATATGCTGATTTGAGCTTTGATGCTTCATGCGAGTGAACTGATCCCATGTAAATGATCGCACCGCCTCTGCCGCTGTCGTACATGTGTTTAATAGCGGCTTTGGTGGTCAAGAAGGATCCATCCAAGTGGATGGCGATAATTTTCTTCCAGTCTTCGTAGGGAAAGTCCTCGATCGGGTGCACGATCTGAATTCCCGCATTTGAAACCAGAACATCAATGCTACCGAACTTGTCTACGGCAGCCTGCACTCCGGCCGTTACGGCGGCCTCATTCGTGACATCCATCACCACACTGATTGCCCGGCCGCCGGCTTGAACGATCTCTTTAACAACTACCTCAGCCGCTTCCTTGTTGAGGTCGGCAATGACGAGTGCGGCACCTTGGCGGGCCATTGTGATGGCGCATTCGCGACCGATACCGCTTGCGGCTCCTGTAACCAGTGCGACCTTATCCTTTAACGACATGACCAGCTCCTACTCTAAAGGTAAAAAGATTGTGCAATTCAAAAAGTTTAACTGGATTAAACCGCAACAGCTTGACTGTTTGCTGACAATCCGTTTTGAGATTGATCCGATTTGATTATCCGAATGTCCTCGTAAAGCCCTTGAACAGATCGTTGGAGTTGCTTTACGGGATAAAGTAAATCGGGGTATTGATTATTAGTGATTGATGGGGGTAGGGGAGGAATGCCCACTTCTGTCGTGAGATTGCCCATCTCGAATTTCTGTTTGACCGTTAAGACCGAGACAAGCTCTTCCATGTGTGCAATCAGATCTTCTGGTGGTTTTGTCATTGTGAATAGAATATTCATCACCGCTGCGATTTGCGACGCGAGCATATGATTTTGAATCAATAGGCTATTGAAAGCCGGCACATGTTTTTGCCTGGACTTCGGTTCAAGCATCATGCGATAAAACGCCTCGGCAAAATTGCTGAATGCGACATGCACATTTCTACGCCCAAGTCGCCAAAGCAGATCCGCGTGTTTCACTTCAGGTGATTGGTGATTGTGACCGGACTGATCTAGTACGGCCAGATAATTCAATCCGGCCTGCAGGTAGGTCCGATTTGCGGAAATGGCAGCCTTCGCCAAGGAGGGCATGTATTGTGCTTCCCACCAAGGTAGAAAATAGCTACAGGCAAAACAAACTAGCGAACCAATCAATGTGTCGACTGCGCGATCGCCAATCACAGTCGTTGCGGCTGGATCGAGGAAATGAAACGCAAGCAATACGGCAGTCGTGTTGAAGGCCGATGCCGCCATGTAATTAATTTGCAGCAGACTGCCGCCAATGATGGTGGCGACCAGCATAAGAATAAATAGCGCCGTTTCATGGTGGACGCTAAAGAGGACTGCAAATGCGGCTGCGCAACCGATTAGTGTGCCGATTAACCGCCATGCATTGCGCTGGCGCGTCAATGCGAAACCGGGCTTCATGATAA
This sequence comes from Sheuella amnicola, assembly GCF_010499255.1. Lineage (GTDB taxonomy): Bacteria > Pseudomonadota > Gammaproteobacteria > Burkholderiales > Burkholderiaceae_B > Zwartia > Zwartia amnicola. Next base: position 257,840 of record NZ_JAAGRN010000003.1, on the reverse strand, counting down.
TGAGCACGGTCAGTAGAATCCAATATCCTTGGCGCGCCAATGCAGGAATCATGTTGGACAGGACCATGGCTACCCCTGCAGCTAACGCAACCCTCAGCGCATATCGACAAAATGGCGAGTCCAGTCTTAGGTTGCTGGTCAGCATGCCAATTCTGAATTGATTGCGCGAAAGAAAATGGCCAAGCGAATTATTCACTTCAATTGCATGCAGTGGTTTGGCTTTGCTTGAGTCATGGGTGGTCTCAACCATTCTGTCAATGGTTCTCGCGGTATTTCGCAGGCGTCGCAGAATTTCAACGCAGAGTCGGTAGACATCAGGCTCGCGCGTTGGGAAGTCGGTTTTATGCATTAATTCGATTTCGTACTCTAGCGCACGCAGTTCTGCTTTTACGCTGCTGCGGTGAAGCACGGGTTTTTCACGCGACACAGCCAGTGCGATGTGTTCGAGATCAAGCGACATTTTGTATAAAGCATCGCGCATGAAAACAAGCGCATCGGATTTTGCAAGCGTTGGCCTGAGTAACGCATAGTCGGTGCGTGTCGCAACCAGTGTGTCGAGAATGGCAATCATTTCGACAAACAGGTTCCAGAGCATGATTCGACGCGAGTTTTTTTGCGTATGTGATCTGGTCAGTCCTCGCAGTACCATGTCGCGCGCAGCCTGATGCTTTTCTGTCATGTCCGACTGGCATACGATGAGTTTCTGGTAGCCCTGATCAAGATCGATATTCAGGTTGTACATGTCAGCTCGCCTGGCGATGTAGTCTGCAGTCGCGAATAGGGCAACAGAAAGAGCTTGTTCTTTTTCGCGCATGATCATGAGTCGGCTGATCGAATAACTGAACAAGGTGTAGAACAGGCCCCCGCCGAATGATGTCAGCGTATGGACCCATACTTCGTCATATGACAGGGGGGAATGCATTGTGACTGTCATCAACAGCAAGCATGCGAATCCGATCTGTCCCCCTTTTTTGCCGTAGACCGATAGCATTGAAAACCAGAAGCATTGTCCGATAACCGCCAGCCAGATCAGCAGCGGGTGGGAAGAGGCAAGGCCGGTTATGGCAACTGTGATTGCACCTAGCAGTGCGCCACCGAACATTTCCCGGATGCGATGCTCATGCGGGCCCGGTTGATCGATAAAAGCCACGCATAGGGCGCCAAAAGTCGCCACCAGGCCTGTCGCGTACATGCCAAATATTCCGCCAAGCACCAGAATAGGCAAAAGTGTTCCAGCTGCTCGTCTGACCCCGCTATAGAAGTGGTGGCTATATATAAAGCGCTGCAGTTGACTAACACTGAAATTCATCCGGCATCCTGGTGGCGATTTGCGCTGCTTCGCACAAAACGTTAAAGTGTAAGATTCGTGCAAAAAAGTCAAACATTTTTTTGTGCAATGGCTGCTGCGCAGTACGGGTCACCCCCCGGTTTGGTCCCTGACAGGGCTTCACCAGCGCACGCTATCGCAAACTTTTGTGTCGCCCCCGCCAAAAGCGTGTGGACGTCACGTCCGTTTCGATCCAGTGCACCCCTGTTGGGTGCGTGCAAAGCCTGATGGCGAATGCGCGCCGGGTTGGCAAGGTGTCCGAGTGGCCAGACTCCGTGAGTCTGAAAACGTCGGGTCATGTTGCAGTTTCCGTCGCGGTTCAGTGGTCCTCTCCAGGATGACAGTCTGATGGGCAATGCCGGTAATGAAAGGAATGATTTATGGAACTCAATGGCGCGGATATCATCGTGCGTTGTCTGGCTGAAGAAGGCGTAGAGCACGTCTTCGGTTACCCAGGTGGATCAGTACTCTACATCTACGACGCAATCTACAAGCAAGACAAATTCAAACATATTCTGGTCAGGCATGAGCAGGCTGCAGTTCACGCCGCTGATGCGTATGCCCGCTCGTCCGACAAAGTGGGCGTTTGCCTGGTGACCAGTGGTCCGGGCGTGACTAATGCCGTAACCGGTATTGCAACTGCATACATGGACTCGATCCCGATGGTTATCATCAGCGGTCAGGTTCCCACGCATGCAATCGGAGAAGACGCGTTTCAAGAGTGCGATACCGTCGGTATCACACGACCTTGCGTCAAACACAACTTTCTGGTCCGCGATATCAAGGATCTGGCCGACACCATGCGCAAGGCTTTCTATATCGCCCGCAGCGGTCGTCCCGGTCCTGTTCTGGTCGATATCCCTAAAGACATTACGGTTGCACACTGCAAATACAGTTTGCCCAAGGGTGAGCCCGTGTTGCGCTCTTATACCCCTGTGGTGAAAGGGCATCAGGGGCAAATCAAGAAAGCTGTTCAGATGCTTTTACAGGCCGAACGCCCAATGGTTTACAGCGGTGGCGGAGCCATCCTGTCGGATGCTTCGGCTGAATTGACCCGGCTGGTCAAGTTGATGGGGGCACCTTGCACCAATACTTTGATGGGTTTGGGAGCGTATCCGTTTAGCGATTCGCAGTATGTCGGCATGCCCGGTATGCACGGCACTTACGAGGCCAACATGGCAATGCAGCATTGCGACGTGTTGATCGCAGTGGGTGCGCGTTTTGATGATCGTGTGATCGGCAACCCGAAACATTTTGCACAGAATCCCCGCAAGATCATTCACATCGATATTGATCCCTCTTCGATTTCCAAGCGCGTCAAAGTCGATGTGCCAATCGTTGGTAATGTGAAGGACGTGCTGGTCGATCTGATTGCTCAATACGAGGCCGCTGCGCTTGAGGCTCGCCAAAACAAGGATGCGCTCGCCAAGTGGTGGCAGCAAATCGAAGTTTGGCGCGCAAAACAGTGCCTGAAATTCGAGAACTCGACTGAAGTCATTAAGCCGCAATATGTTGTTCAAAAGTTGTGGGAAGTCACAGGCGGTGATGCTTTTGTGACATCAGACGTTGGTCAGCATCAGATGTGGGCCGCTCAGTACTATGGATTTAACAAGCCGCGTCGCTGGATCAATTCTGGCGGACTCGGAACAATGGGGGTCGGTTTGCCTTACGCCATGGGCGTGCAAATGGCGAATCCGGACGCAACGGTCGCCTGCATCACAGGCGAAGGCTCCATCCAGATGAACATTCAGGAGCTGTCGACTTGTCGTCAGTACCATCTGACACCCAAGGTGTTGTGTTTGAATAATCGATATCTCGGCATGGTGCGCCAATGGCAGCAGATCGATTATTCTTCGCGTTATTCTGAATCGTATATGGATGCGCTGCCCGATTTCGTTAAGCTGGTTGAGGCCTATGGGCATGTCGGCATGCGAATCGATAAACCGGCCGATGTCGAGGGCGCTTTGCGCGAGGCCTTCAAATTGAAAGATCGCATGGTGTTCATGGATTTCATTACCGATCAATCGGAGAACGTCTGGCCGATGGTGAAAGCCGGTCGTGGTCTGACAGAAATGTTGCTCGGCTCTGAAGATCTGTAAGGAGACCACCATGAAACATATTATTTCCGTTCTGATGGAAAACGCACCTGGCGCCTTGTCGCGTGTAGTGGGTTTGTTTTCAGCTCGTGGTTACAACATCGAAACATTGACTGTCGCACCAACCGAAGATGCAACTTTGTCGCGTTTGACTTTGGTGACTCAAGGGTCTGATGATGTGATCGAGCAAATCACCAAACACCTGAACCGATTGGTTGATGTCCTCAAGGTTGTCGATCTGACTGAAGGCCCGCACATGGAGCGCGAGCTGATGTTGATCAAGGTGCGCGCGGTCGGTAAGGAGCGCGAAGAGATGAAGCGGATGGCGGATATTTTCCGCGGTCGCATCATCGATGTAACAGATAAGGCCTACACGATCGAGCTCACGGGTGACCAGAGCAAAATTCAGGCTTTTATTGATGCGCTAGACCGTAGCGCGATTCTGGAAACTGTCCGCACTGGCGTTTCCGGCATCGGTCGCGGTGAACGTATTCTCAAGCTTTGATCGCTGCTTGTTCAAATCAAAACGGTCTTTTTTTAACGATTGATAGCATTCCTCTTACAAAGAATCTGGAGCTCAGAATGAAGGTTTTTTACGATAAAGATTGTGACTTGTCCCTGATCAAAGGTAAAACCGTTGCCATTATCGGTTATGGTTCGCAAGGTCACGCACACGCACTGAATTTGCATGAATCCGGCGTCAAGGTTGTGGTTGGTTTGCGCAAAGATGGCGCATCCTGGAAGAAAGCCGCCAATGCCGGCTTGCAGGTTGCCGAAGTCGCCGACGCCGTGAAATCGGCCGACTTGGTCATGATGCTCTTGCCTGACGAGAACATTGCCCAGGTTTATCGCGAAAGCGTTCACGCCAATATCAAGCCGGGCGCAGCACTTGCTTTCGCTCACGGTTTTAACGTCCATTACGGTCAGGTTGTGCCTCGCGAAGACATCGACGTTGTCATGGTTGCCCCCAAGGCGCCTGGCCATACCGTTCGTGGCACCTACTCCCAAGGTGGCGGCGTGCCCGCTCTGGTTGCCGTGCACCAAAACAAATCCGGTGCCGCACGTGATGTCGCCCTGTCATATGCTTGCGCAATCGGTAGCGGTCGTGCCGGCGTGATCGAAACCAACTTCCGTGAAGAAACCGAGACTGACTTGTTCGGAGAGCAGGCTGTTCTTTGTGGTGGTACCGTTGAGCTGATCAAGGCTGGTTTCGACACATTGGTCGAAGCAGGTTATGCGCCTGAAATGGCTTATTTCGAATGCTTGCATGAGCTTAAGTTGATCGTCGACCTGATCTATGAAGGCGGCATCGCCAACATGAACTATTCGATTTCGAACAACGCCGAGTTTGGCGAATACGTCACCGGACCTAAAGTCGTAACCGAGGCGACCCGCGAAGCAATGCGCCAGTGCCTCAAGGACATTCAGACCGGTGAATACGCCAAGCAATTCATTCTCGAAAATCAGGCTGGTGCACCTGCGCTGACATCGCGCCGTCGCATCAACGCTGAATCGCAAATCGAAGTGGTCGGTGCCAAGCTGCGCGCCATGATGCCTTGGATTGCAGCGAACAAGCTGGTTGATAAGACCAAGAACTAAGACTTTGTCAGTTCACCCCAAGCGCGCCTCGAAGAATTCTTCGGGGCGTGTTTTTTTGGGTTAATCTTTGCTTTATATGAATACACCACACTATCCTCACCCCATCATTGCCCGCGAGGGTTGGCCTTTTCTTGCAGGCGCCATCGCGATCGCTTTGCTAGTTAGTTACATTTCCCCTGGATGGTCGATTCCATTCTGGGTTATTGCCGTTTTTGTTTTGCAGTTTTTCCGTGACCCGGCTCGATCCGGATCTACCAAGCCGAATGCCGTGCTTTCGCCGGCTGATGGCCGCATTGTGGTGGTCGAACATACACAAGACCCCTATGGCAACCGCGACGCACTGAAAATCAGTGTTTTTATGAATGTCTTCAATGTGCATAGCAATCGCAGTCCTGTGGATGGCGAGGTTCTGAGCGTCAAGTACTTTCCTGGCAAGTTTTTTAATGCCGCGCTCGATAAAGCTTCCCTTGAAAACGAACGAAATGCCATGGTGCTTCGTACCCCTGCAGGCCACATCGTAACGGCGGTTCAGGTGGCCGGCTTAGTCGCCAAGCGAATCCTTTGTTACGCCAAGGCCGGAGATGTTTTGTCGCGCGGCCAGCGTTATGGTTTTATCCGATTCGGATCGCGAGTCGATGTTTACTTGCCGCCCGGTTCGCAACCGCGGGTGGCTATTGGAGACAAAGTCAGCGCGACGACGACGGTTCTGGCAGAATTACCTGAAACGATTTCCTGAGGTGCCTATGTCCAATCAGCCTCATCGTGATCCCGAGTTGCGTCATCGCAGTATCTATTTATTGCCTAACGCATTCACAACCGCGGCTTTATTTGCCGGGTTTTATGCGGTGGTTCAGGCAATGAACTCCCGTTTTGAAATGGCTGCGATTGCGATCTTCGTCGCGATGGTGCTGGATGGTATGGATGGGCGCGTGGCTCGACTCACCAATACGACATCTGCATTCGGGGAACAATATGATTCCCTGTCTGACATGACTTCATTCGGTGTCGCTCCGGCATTGGTTGTTTACGAGTGGATGTTGCACGATCTTGGGCGCTGGGGTTGGCTCGCTGCCTTCGTTTATGTCTGCGGTGCAGCTTTACGACTGGCGCGTTTCAATACGAACATTGCGGTTGTCGATAAACGTTTTTTTCAAGGCTTGCCCAGTCCTGCCGCTGCTGCGTTAGTAGCAGGTTTTGTCTGGCTTGTGGTTGATAACCGCCTTCAGATTCCAAAAGAAATCCTGGCATGGGCTACGTTTGGAATCACCATTTATGCCGGTATCGCCATGGTGACGAATTTGCCGTTTTACAGCGGCAAATCTTTTGCGCTTGGGCGCAGTGTCCCTTTTTGGGTCATCCTGGTTTTTGTCGCCGGTTTCGTCTTCATTTCGAGCAATCCACCGGTGGTGCTTTTTGCATTATTTATCGTTTATGGGCTGTCCGGATGGGGCGTATGGCTATGGCGCTACAAGCGAGCCCGTAGCCTGAGCAGACGTTCGATCTAAAAAAGAGCTCCAAGCCCTGGATTTGCGTCAACAAATCCTAGGGTCTTATTCTTAGTACATCTTTAGTACATCTTTAGCGCATCTTTAGTGCACTCGATCGCCGTCTCCCAGAGACCATGGGTCTGGCCCGGGATGAAAGTGAGTGACCTGTTCACCCTTGGAATCAAAATAGACGTACATCAGTGATGGCCAAACACTTGATTGCTTGTATCGGTAAGACCATACGATTTCATTGTCTTTAGCTACGCCTTCGATGTTTGCCGGCGGACCGAATTCGCATAAAACCTGTTGCTGAGTCCATTTGCCTTGGCGCAAAACCTCGAAATGCGCATCGGTCAGGATTTGTTGTATCTGACCGTTTAGAGTACCCGCCTTGGAGGCATTTCCCCCGAATGCATACTGCCCACTTGGCTGGGTGCTCCAAATCATGCGGTTTGATCCGTCAGGTAGAGGGCATTCGGTAGTTGGGGCACCGAACTTTTGCAAGATTTCGGTAACCGGCGTGCCTGCAGGAACGGCGGTTATATTGGCGCAGCCACTGATTGCGCCGATCAGCCCAAGAGTAAATAGAACTTTACGCATACAAAGCCTTTAAATAAAAAATCAATTCGGACCATATCCCCGTGCGGCTTCGCCCATGACCGAATCAAATATGGCCCGGTGGCGGATCACGGTGATGCCGTCATCGCCGTAGGTAATAGTCATCATCGCATGTCCAAGACGTTCGCTCATATAACGATAGGTCCAGACCGTATGTTTGTCATAAAACCCTAGATTCTGGATTTCAGCAGGTGGACCGAACTCACAGTGGACCATATCCTTGGTCCATCCCGGATTGCTTAATAGGGAAAATTTGGCATCAGTCAAAACTTGTTCAAAGCCATTGACCAGGCCCTGTGTAGAGACTTCGGTTGCCCAGGCTGTTTCACCACTGGGCTGGGAAGTCCAGACTAAGCGTGGCAGATTGTTACGGCTCTTACAGTGAACAGCGGGTTTGCCGAACTGTTGGATAACAGTCGAAACAGGCGTGCCGGCTGGAACACTACTGACAGAGGCACATCCCGTTAAGCTGGCAATTAAAGCTATTTTTAGAGTTGTCAAGGTGATTCTTTGGTGCTGCGAACGTAAAGCTAGACTACGAAACTGAAATAATGACGTGCTCATGTTTGCTCGCGTAAAGTGTTTCGCACCACCTGAAGCAGCCTGAATGGTGGTCTTGTAGGAGGATTTTAGCTAATCGGCTATAATTCTGCGGCTGTAAAGTGTATTTAGTTGTTTTTTAATCCATTCACGTCCGGGCACCTCGGCCCTGGCGCTTGTTATCTGAGGTCATAAAATGTCTGTAGCTGATATCAATAAATCCGACATCGTTGCGCAATTCCAGCGCGCTCAAGGCGATACCGGTTCACCCGAAGTACAAGTTGCATTGCTGACTGCTCGCATCAACGAGCTGACAGAGCACTTCAAAACCCATATGAAAGATCACCACTCGCGTCGTGGTCTCCTGCGTATGGTCAGCCGTCGTCGTAAGCTGCTCGATTACCTCAAGGGCCGCAACCCAGATTCCTATCGTGCTCTGATCGAAAAACTCGGTCTGCGTAAGTGATATTTTCCTTGATCGGAATCCAGGGGGCAGTCTCCCCGTGAAGCAACCGTGGTTGTCGCGGCGTTCGCCGCACATTCCACGGTTTTTCATTTGTAAGGAATAAATTGTCATGTTCAATAAAGTGACCAAGTCATTTCAGTACGGGCAGCACACTGTGTTGCTCGAAACTGGCGAGATCGCTCGCCAGTCTTCTGGTGCCGTTCTCGTCACCATCGAAGACACCGTCGTTCTGGCAACGGTCGTTGCTAAAAAAGACGCAAAAGCAGGTCAGGATTTCTTTCCCCTGACTGTGGATTACATAGAAAAGACCTATGCAGCCGGCAAGATTCCCGGCGGGTTCTTCAAGCGCGAAGGTAAGCCAAGCGAAAAAGAAACGCTGACTTCGCGTCTGATCGATCGTCCGTTACGCCCGCTGTTTCCTGAAGGCTTCTACAACGAAGTTCAGGTCATCGTCCACGTGCTTTCGTGCAATCCGGAAATCGATCCCGATATCCCCGCCATGATTGGCGCTTCGGCTGCGCTCGCCGTGTCGGGCATTCCTTTCAATGGACCGATTGGCGCCGCGCGCGTCGGTTATATCGATGGCCAATACCTGGTCAACCCGACCGTAACACAATTGAAGTCTTCGCAGATGGATCTGGTTGTGGCTGGTACGGCAACAGCAGTGTTGATGGTTGAATCCGAAGCCCAGCAATTGTCCGAAGAAGTCATGCTTGGTGGTGTCGTGTATGGCCATAATCAAATGCAAGCCGTCATCAATGCGATCAACGAGTTGGTTGCACAAGCCGGTAAGCCAGATTGGGATTGGGCACCCGCTCCTAAAAACGAAGCGCTTATCGCTTCCGTTACGGCAGCCGCCCAAGATGCCTTGAATGCCGCTTATCAAACCCGCCAGAAGCAAGAGCGCACCACGCAATTGCGTCAGGTCTATGCCGATGTTCATGCCAAACTGGCAGAGCAGGCAGCTGCCCAGGGCGTTTCTGCACCTGATAGCGTCACTGTTGACAACATTTTGTTCGACCTTGAAGCCCGCATCGTTCGTAGCCAGATTCTGTCGGGCGAACCTCGCATCGACGGTCGCGACACCCGCACGGTTCGTCCGATCAATATCCGTCTGGGCGTATTGCCACGTGTTCATGGCAGCGCACTGTTCACCCGTGGTGAAACTCAGGCATTGGTGATCGCAACCCTCGGCACAAAACAAAACGAACAGGTTATTGATGCGTTGATGGGCGAGTACCGTGATCGTTTCCTGATGCACTACAACATGCCTCCTTTTGCGACCGGTGAAACCGGCCGTGTCGGTACGCCCAAGCGCCGTGAAATCGGTCATGGACGTTTGGCTAAGCGTGCACTCGTTCCACTGCTTCCTGAAGCAGCTGATTTCCAGTACACGATTCGATTGGTTTCCGAAATCACCGAATCCAACGGGTCATCTTCCATGGCCTCGGTTTGCGGTGGCTCGCTGGCGATGATGGATGCAGGTGTGCCGGTCAAGGATCACGTGGCCGGTGTAGCAATGGGCCTGATTCTGGATGGCGGTAAATTCGCCGTTCTGACCGATATTCTTGGCGACGAGGATCATCTGGGCGATATGGACTTCAAAGTGGCTGGTACTGAAAACGGTATTACTGCTTTGCAGATGGATATCAAAATCCAGGGTATCACCAAAGAAATCATGCAAGTTGCTTTGGCGCAAGCGCGCGACGGTCGTCTGCATATCTTGTCCAAAATGCGTGAAGCCATTCAGGGCTCGACCGGCGTTTTGTCTGCTTTCGCCCCACGCATGATTTCGATGAAGATCAATCCCGAGAAAATCCGTGATGTGATCGGCAAGGGCGGCGCAACAATTCGTGCGCTGACCGAAGAAACCGGTACGCAGATCGATATCGGCGATGACGGTACGATCACCATTTCTAGCGCCGATCTGGACCGCGCACACGAAGCGCAGCGCCGTATCACCGAATTAACCGCTGATGTTGAAGTTGGCCAGGTTTATGAGGGTAGCGTTTTGCGTCTGCTTGATTTTGGTGCAATCGTTCAGGTCTTGCCCGGTCGTGATGGGTTGCTTCACATCTCTGAGATTGCTAACTACCGTATCGCCAACATCAATGACGTGCTGAAAGTCGGTCAAAACGTTCGCGTTAAAGTGATCGAAGCCGATGACAAAGGTCGTCTGCGGTTGTCTGTCAAGGCAATTGGTGGCATTGAACAGCAGGGCGAGCAAGCGGCATCCGCTGAACAAGCTCCTGCGACCGAAGCGCCACAACAGTAATTCGGTTTGCTCTAAATCAGCCCGCACGGCTTAAGCCCTGCGGGCTTTTTTACGTCTGTTTCGATTGTTTCAATAGCAGATGTTTACTCCTAAAGAGCGAGCAGTTAAAGTGGCCTAACTGCGTTTGCCAAGGTTTTCAGGACAATGATTCAACTTTCCGATATCCAGAATGCACAATCGGCTTTAGTCGGGCAAATTGTGCGTACGCCATTTACGCATTCGCGCACGCTGTCTGAAATTTTGGGATCGGAAATATGGCTGAAATTCGAAAACCTTCAATTCACCGCGTCATTCAAAGAGCGTGGTGCTTTTAACCGGATGAGGGCGCTCACGCCGGAGCAACGCAGCCGCGGCGTGATTACGATGTCGGCCGGTAATCATGCGCAAGGCGTGGCTTACCATGCGCAAAGGATGAAAATTCCTGCTGTCATCGTGATGCCTAAATTCACTCCAACTGTCAAAGTTGCCAATACCAAAAGACTAGGCGCCGAGGTTGTGCTTCACGGAGAAACCTTCGATGATGCTCGAGCGCGTGCGCTTGAGCTTGTCGAGGCTCGGGGGCTGACGTTGATTCATCCTTATGACGATGATGCAATCATTGCAGGGCAGGGCACGATTGGTCTTGAAATGCTTGCGGATAATCCTGATTTGGATATGTTGGTCGTACCGATTGGAGGCGGAGGGTTGATATCCGGGATAGCAACGGCGGCAAAAGCCTTGCGTCCCGATATTAAAGTGATCGGTGTTCAGACTGAGGCCTTCCCACATATGGCTGCAGCGATTAGAGGTCAGAAGGTTAAAGGATTGACACGAACGATCGCCGAGGGGATTGCCGTCAAAACTCCAGGCGTCAAAACGCTTGAGATCATTAAGGACAAGGTTGATGACATTGTTCTCGTATCCGAGCATGATATCGAGCATGCGATAGTAATGTTGCTTGAAATTGAAAAGTCGGTTGTAGAAGGCGCCGGAGCGGCAGGGCTTGCAGCTTTGCTGCATGCTCAAGCCGCGGATGATTTTCGATTTGAGGGCAAAAAAGTCGGTATCGTATTGTGTGGTGGCAATATCGATCCGCTGATGTTGGGTGGGCTCATCGAGCGTGGAATGGTTAGAGCAGGTCGTTTGGCTCGAATCAGAGTCAGTATTCGGGATTTGCCGGGAGCGTTGTCACAAATGACTCAACTTGTCGCTGATGCGGGCGCAAACATCACTCAAGTGCATCATCAGCGTGCCTTTACATCATTGCCGGCACAGGATGTCGAGGTTGATCTTGTACTGCAGACACGAGGCCACCAACATGTCGAAGAAATTCTTCAAATGTTGAGAAAGGCAGGTTTTGAATCACATCGAGGCGAGCACTGAGCGGTCATAGGAGGCAGCCAGTCTGAAAAGTCGATCACGCTTGAGCAAATCGATGACGGGTTCCGGCTGGCGACGTCCACTGGAAATCAGTTCATGGATAGTTCTCTCGATTTGATCTTTGATCTCAGAACCATGGTTAAGCCACCATTGCGTGAGTAAACGGTCAGGATCCATCAGGCCCAATTGCTGTTTTCTTAATTCCGAGCGACTAAAGTCCTTGATATTCCAGGTCAGGATGTTAATCGGACCCGAGATGCCTCGGTGAACAGCTGCAATCCCTGTTGCAGCCACGTGTTTGTCTTTGCGGTCCGTATGACGCAAACTGTCCTCAAATGATTTGACATCGCCCATATTGGCGGCCGGAAACGAGTCTTGCATTTTTTGCCATTCCGCTTCCAGCAGTTCCCTGCCTATCGGCCATAGGCGCGAGGCATTGCGCATCCATTCTTGTCCGATTTTGTCATTCCACAGCGGTACAAACAAACCAATGGATGCAAGATTTAACAACAATGGCCTCAGTAGCCCGGACATCATGACACAAGCGTCCAGCACCAGACCCCCCATTTGGGAGGTCAATGGTGTGGTTGAGTTGCTTGGGTTCTGCGGGTGACGGGGGTCATCCCGGGATTGTGCAATCTTCGAGTCATCCATCGGCCTATTTTAGTGCCAGCTGCGCAGCTTTGACGATGGTGTCTGCATTGACACCAAAGAATGCCCGCAATGCCGCACGTGTGTCGCTTCGCCCAAACCCATCCGTGCCCAGTGTCATATAGCGTCGATTGGACGGGATGTACGCCCTGACTGACTCGGGCAAGGCACGTACATAGTCTGTTGCCGCGATAATTGGACCTTTGCTCTTTTCGAGTTGTTGGTAAATAAATGGGATTTCGGATTGCGTCGATCCATTCAACAAGGCTGTTTCGCATGCTTGACCATTGCGAGCGATTTCGGACCAGCTGGTTACGCTGTACACGCTGACGCGAATGCCTTGCTCGACAAGCTTTTCGGCAGCATGAATGACCTCTGTCAGGATAGCGCCAGAACCTAATAACGTGACCGATCCACTTGGTTTATCAACTTCGAATTGTTTAAATAAATAACACCCGCGAATGATGTCCTCACGCACACCCTCGGGTAATGATGGTTGCGCATAGCTTTCGTTCATCAGTGTGACGTAGTAAAAAACGTCTTTTTGTTCGATCATCATTTCCCGAATGCCCTGATCGACGATGACAGCCATTTCGCCGGCAAATGCGGGATCGTATGCTTTGCAATTGGGAATTGTGGCGGCGTGAAGATGGCTGGATCCATCCTGATGCTGCAATCCCTCACCACCCAGAGTGGTGCGTCCGGACGTGGCGCCCAGTAAGAATCCGCGAGGCCTTTGGTCAGCCGCTGCCCAGATCTGATCGCCGATGCGCTGGAATCCGAACATCGAGTAGTAAATATAAAAAGGCAGCATGGCAAGACCATGCACACTGTAGCTGGTTGCCGCCGCTGTCCAGCTGGCGATGGCGCCGGCTTCGGAGATGCCTTCTTCAAGGATCTGGCCATCCAGGGCTTCGCGATAGCTCAAAACTGATCCGATGTCTTCAGGCGCGTAACGCTGTCCAACGCTGGAGTAGATTCCAACTTGCTTGAATAAATTCGCCATGCCGAACGTGCGGGCTTCATCCGCAACAATCGGAACAATTCTTGGTCCAAGTGTTGCATCCTTCAGCAGGTTTCCAAGCATGCGTACGAATGCCATCGTCGTGCTCATGTCTTTGCCATCGGCATTTAAAGCAAATCCGCCATATTGACTAAGCGGCGGAGCATCGATTTTTTCGCACTCGATTTCCCTTTTGGGCAAGAAGCCTCCCAAAGCCTGACGATGCGCCATGAGGTACTTGATTTCGGCGCTATCGGGGCCGGGTTTGTAAAAACTGAGTGAAGTGGCTTCCTGATCGCTAAGAGGCAAATTAAATCGATTGCGAAACTCGATCAGATCGGTTTCATCGAATTTTTTCTGGCTGTGTGTAGTCATTTTGCCTTGACCGGCACTACCCATGCCATATCCCTTTTTGGTGTGAGCCAGAATGACAGTGGGCTGACCCTTATGTGCTGCCGCAGCAGCATAAGCAGCATATATCTTGACCAAATCGTGACCGCCACGCTTGAGGTGATCGATTTGTTCGTCGGTCATGCCTTGTGCCAGGCGAGCCAGCTCTTCATTTTGACCAAAAAAATTATCGCGGTTAAAGCGACCATCCTTTGCCGCGAAAGTCTGCATTTGTCCATCGACGGTGTTTGCGAACGCGCGCGTCAATGCACCTGTCAGGTCCCGAGCAAACAACCCGTCCCAATCACTGCCCCAGATTAACTTGATGACATTCCAGCCGGCGCCGGTGAAAAGTTTTTCAAGTTCGTCAATGATGCGGCCATTTCCGCGCACAGGACCATCTAGTCGCTGCAGGTTGCAATTGACAACCCACACCAGGTTGTCCAGACCTTCGCGCGCAGCCAGGGTGAGAGCACTCATGGATTCCGGTTCATCCATTTCGCCATCGCCAAATACGCCCCAGACTTTGCGGTTGGAGCAATCAAGCAGATTGCGATGAGTTAGATAGCGCATGAAGCGCGCATGATAGATTGAGCTGATCGGACCGATTCCCATTGATCCTGTCGGAAACTGCCAGAAATCAGGCATGAGCCAGGGGTGAGGGTAACTAGACAAGCCTTGAGCGCCGGATTCGATTGCGGTGATTTCCTGGCGATAGTGCAGTAAATCCTGTTCGGTCAGTCGTCCTTCAAGAAATGCTCGGGCGTACACGCCCGGCGCACTGTGGGGCTGGAAAAACACAAGGTCTCCCCTGTGCTGACCGGGGCCGGTTCCGCGGCGCGCCTGAAAGAAATGGTTGAACCCGGTTTCAAACAGATCAGCGGCACTAGCATAGCTGGCAATGTGTCCCCCTAGCTCGCCATAGGCCTGATTGGCGCGCACTACCATGGCTAGGGCATTCCAACGCATGATCGATGCAAGTCGCTCTTCGATTGCAAGGTCACCCGCGAACGTTGGCTGTTGATCGGCCGGAATCGTGTTGACGTAAGGAGTGCTTAATTCAGGTTGCCATCCGATTTTGCTTGTACGGGCGGTACGAACTAATTCATCAAGCAAAAAACGCGCCCGTTCAGGCCCCTCATTGGCGAGCACCGTCATGAAGGCTTGACGCCATTCAGCTGTTTCTTCGGTATCGGTATCGTTTGAAGTGACGAACCAGCTGCTCAGGCGTGGATCAATGGATGCGTTCATATCGGCAAGATTTATTAGATGATGGTTAAGTCTTGAATTCTAATGATGTGCGACCAGCATGAGGTGCTGAAAAACAATATAAAAATTGAATTTAAAGCATAAAATATCGATTTTCATTTAATTCAAAGAATAATGAACCTTGATCTGATTGATTTAAAGATTCTTGAAGAGCTTCAGCAGGATGGGGCGCTCTCCAATGTCGAGTTGGCCAGGCGAGTGCACCTCAGCCCCTCTCCCTGTCTGGCGAGGGTGCGGGCCTTGGAAGCCGCGGGGGTGATTGATCGCTATGTAGCGATTGCCAGCGCGAAAGCATTGGGATTGGGGCTAAATGTGTTTATTAGCATCAGTCTTAAAAGCCAGAGCAAGGAGGCGCTTGCTCACTTCGAGCAACGGATTGGTGAGCATGACGAGGTCATGGAATGCTATCTGATGACTGGCGACAGTGACTATCTGATTCGTGTCCAGGTGACGGACATTGCGGCGCTTGAGAAATTTATTCTCGAGCAACTCACACCGATTCCGGGAATCGAGAAAATCCGCTCCAGCTTCGCACTTAAGCAGGTTCGATACAAGACGGCACTACCTATTCCTCGCTGATGAACAGTCGGCCTGTTGTCAGATGACTTTTGTGTGACAAAGGCAGTGTTTCGCCCGTATCATTCAGAAAACTCTAATTCATATCCGGTCGAGACAAACAATGTTCAATAAATTCAAGAAATCTTTTGCTGTGGCCCTTGGTCTGTCGTTCGTTGCACCTGCAATGGCGGCCTGGCCCGATGACCAGACTATCGAGATGGTGGTCGGATTTGCACCTGGCGGTGGGACCGACTTGATGGCTCGCGCCATGGCGCCATTCATGGAAAAAAAACTGGGTGGCCGTGCCAGAATCGTTGTGGTCAACAAGCCCGGGGCAAGTGGTGAAATTTCCGCCACGTATCTCGCTCGCTCGAAACCGGATGGTTACACCATTGGTTTCATTAATGTGCCCGGATTCGTGTTCTCTCCGATGCATAAACCGACAACGTATCAAGTCAGCGACTTTCGCATCATTGCGCGCGTCGTAGACGATCCGAGCGTATTGATGTCCAGAAAGGATGCGAAGTTTACGACACTGCCGGACATCATTGCTCAGTTGAAAAAGAACCCCGGTTCACTTTCCTTCGCCAATAGTGGTCGAGGCACCAGCGGTCATTTGTCGTTACTTGGGTTAGAACAAGTCGCCGACTTCAAGGGTACGGACATTGCCTATAAGGGTGCGGGTGAGTTTCGCTCAGCTTTAATGGGTGGGCATGTCGATTATGCGTTTTTAAGTGTTGGCGAATATTTGGCCGCCAAAAACGATTCAGTTCAGGCGATTGCTGTTCTGAGCAACAAACGATTTGATGATTTGGGACCTGTTCCAACCGCAGCCGAGTTGGGGTACAAAGTATTTGTGACATCCGAGCGAGGTATCGCCGCTCCCAAGGCGTTGCCCGACGATATCGCCATTAAGCTGCAAAATGCGATTAAAGACACACTGGAAGATCCGGTATTCATCAAATCGGTCAAAAACGATGCCGCCGTTCTGGCCTTCATGCCCGGAGTGCAGTGGACGCAATCCCTGGATGCGATCCGTGACTGGCTAAAGCCGTTTGTCAGCAAAATGAAGGACTAATCGGGTATTACCCTTGGGGGGACTAGCTAAAAAAATTTTTGCGATGCAAAATGTCTACTCTTACACGTAATTCTTTTGAATTCAAGGAGTCTTTATGCAAAGCAAATACCTGAAATATGGTTTGGCGACGTTGGCTGGTTTGGTGCTGGGTGGTTCTGTGATGGCTCAGGATCTTACCGGTACGCTTAAAAAGATCAAGGAAACCGGTTCGATCACCATTGGTACACGCGATGCATCGATCCCTTTTTCTTATAACGACGATAAACAACAGGTTGTTGGCTACGCTTTCGACATTTGCCTGTTCGTCGTCGAGGAAATCAAGCGCGAACTGAAGCTGCCAAAGCTGGAGGTCAAACAGAATCCTGTCACTTCGGCTACGCGTATCCCGTTGATCGCCAACGGCACGGTTGATCTCGAGTGCGGCTCAACCACCAATAATGCCGAGCGTCAGAAGCAGGTTGATTTCGGCCCCACGTATTACCTGACCGCGAGCCGCTACGTTTCAAAGACCGCATCCGGCATCAAGGATATCAAAGGCTTAAAAGGCAAGACCGTTGTCTCCACAGCCGGTACAACTAACCTGAAGTTGTTGATCGAAGCCAATAAAGAACAAAATCTTGATATGAACATCTTGACCGCCAAGGATCATTCCGAAGGCTTCCTGATGGTCGAAACAGGTCGCGCTGCCGCTTTCGTGATGGATGATATTTTGCTGGCCGGTCTGGTTGCCAATTCGAAAGCGCCTAAAGACTATGTGATTTCTTCCGATGCTTTCTCAAAACCAGAGCCTTATGGTTTCATGATGCGTCGCGATGATCCGCAGTTCAAGAAAGTTGTCGATGCCGCCGCGGCTAAGTTATACAAATCGGCCGAGATGCAGACACTGTATTCCAAGTGGTTTGAAAAGCCGATTCCACCCAAGGGTGTTAACCTGAATCAACCGATGACGGCTGAACTCAAGAAAGCATTGGCGAATCCGACCAATAATCCTGATCCCGCTTCGTATTGATCCTTTAGTACCAAGGGCGCTGTCAAGACTGAAGTCCAGGTCTGGCAGCGCTTAGTTTTTATCGAGAAGCAAATATGAATTACAACTGGAATTGGGGCATTCTGTTTCAGGATGCACCAGATGGAACGGGCACTTATCTTGATATGTTGCTGTCAGGGCTGGTCTGGACGTTGAAGACAGCCCTAGCCGCATGGATTATCGCGCTGATTTTCGGTGTGCTGATCGGTGTGTTGCGCACATTGCCCGGCAAGATCGGCCGGATACTGGGCGATGCTTACGTAGAGTTGTTCCGTAACATTCCCTTATTGGTACAGTTGTTTCTCTGGTTCTTCGTGTTGCCCGAACTGGTTCCGCAAAATTTTGGCAATTGGCTTAAGCAGTTGCCCAACGCTGCGTTTTATACGTCTGTGGTCGGTTTGGGATTGTTTATGTCAGCTCGTGTGGCCGAGCAGGTTAAAGCAGGTGTGTTCGCCTTGCCCAAGGGACAGATGATGGCTAGTACCGCTTTGGGCATGACGACAGCGCAGTCGTACCGGTATGTATTGCTGCCTAACGTATTTCGCATTATTTTGCCGCCATTGACTTCAGAGTTGCTCAATACAATCAAGAATTCGTCCGTTGCCTTGACGATTGGTTTGATGGAGTTGACCGCGCGCGCGAGATCGATGCAGGAGTTTTCGTTTCAGGTTTTCGAGGCGTTTACGGTTGCGACAGTGTTATACCTGGTAACCAATATCGTAGTGACATTTGCGATGCGTAGACTTGAAAAGGCTGTCGCCGTCCCCGGCTATCTCGGCGCATCCGCAAATGCGGCTGTTCACTAGGAGACGCGAATGTTTAGTGATTTTGATTTTGATGTCATCGCGCGAACCTGGCCTTATCTATTCAAGGAAGGAATGACGTTTACTTTAACGTTGACTGCCATGTCGACGTTATTCGGTATTTTGCTCGGAACAACGATTGCATTGATGCGCTTGTCAGGCATCATGATTCTGGAAAAAGTCGGCACTGCTTATGTGAACCTGGTCCGATCCCTACCTCTGGTTCTGGTGATTTTCTGGTTCTATTTTCTGTTGCCTTATATCGGACAATGGCTGATGGGAACGGAGCGCCCGATGACTGTCGGGGCGTTCATGTCGGCATTGATCACTTTTTCTTTGTTCGAGGCGGCCTATTTTGCCGAAATCATGCGTGCGGGGATTCAGGCTGTACCTAAAGGGCAGGTTGCCGCTGCGCAGGCATTGGGAATGCGATATCCGCAGGTTATGGGCTATGTGGTGCTGCCTCAGGCTTTTAGGGCGATGACGCCGTTGTTGCTGACTCAAACCATCGTATTGTTCCAGGATACTTCGCTTGTTTACGTCTTGTCGATCACCGATTTTCTGGGGGCGGCAAGCAAGGTTGCTCAACGAGATGGTCGCTTGGTCGAAATGTACATATTTGCAGCGCTAGTTTATTTCATCATCTCGTTTGCGGCGTCTTATCTAGTTAAAAAATTGCAGCGCCGCATGGCGGTTGCCTGAATTATTTATTGCGGAACTCACATGACTGAAAAAATGATCCAAATCGAAGACTTGTCGAAGTGGTACGGCAGCTTCAACGTACTGAAAAACTGCTCGACCCATGTGAATCGCGGTGAGGTCGTTGTCGTTTGCGGTCCTTCAGGATCGGGTAAATCCACGTTGATTAAATGTGTCAATGCGCTGGAGCCTTTTCAACAGGGCAAATTGACGGTGAATGGTGTTGCATTGCATGATCCTAAGACCAATCTGCCTAAATTGCGCAGCAAAGTGGGTATGGTGTTTCAGCACTTTGAGTTGTTTCCGCACCTAACTGTGACAGAAAATCTCACGTTGGCTCAGATTAAAGTATTAGGCCGCAATAAGGACGAATCGATCGCACGCGGCCTTAAAATGCTTGATCGTGTCGGGTTGACTGCGCACAAGGATAAACATCCGGGGCAGTTATCCGGAGGTCAGCAACAGCGCGTGGCGATCGCCCGGGCACTAAGCATGGACCCTGTCGTGATGTTGTTTGATGAGCCGACATCCGCTCTAGACCCCGAAATGGTGGGCGAAGTGCTTGATGTCATGGTCGAGCTGGCCAAAGAAGGCATGACGATGATGGTGGTGACGCATGAGATGGGTTTTGCACGGAAGGTCGCCCATCGGGTCGTGTTTATGGACCAGGGCGAAATTGTCGAAGATGCGACAAAAGATCAATTCTTCAATCAACCGAAGAGCGATCGTGCGATCCAGTTCTTGTCCAAAATCCTGCAACACTGATTGGATAAAAGACACTCATAGGTCTGCGATATGAAAGAATATTATGCGGCACGTGCCAAAGAATATGACAAGATATACAGCAAGCCCGAGCGTCAGGCCGATCTAAGACTAATCGAAACATGGCTGCCACAGAACTATATCGGTAAACATGTTTTGGAGATTGCTGCCGGCACAGGCTATTGGACCCAATTCATCGCGCCTGTTGCAGCAAGCCTGGTTGCGCTAGATTCCTCTGCGGAAACCTTTGAAGTCGCACGAAACCGTGTGTCTGAAAAACATGTGCAGTGGTTGATCGGGGATGCCTACGAGATTCCCATGCCTGATCCGTTGTTTGATGCTTCTTTTGCCGGATTTTGGTTCTCGCATGTTCCAAAATCGCGTCGACGCGAATTTTTGATCGGATTGAATCGTGTACTGCAAAAGGGCGCAAAGGTTATTTTTCTCGATAATTCCTATGTTCAGGGTAGTAGCACGCCACTGACCGAATCGGATGATGAAGGCAACACTTATCAGCATAGAACGCTTGCTGACGGTTCCCTGCATAGTGTTTTAAAGAATTTTCCGACCGAGTACGAACTCATCGAGAGTATCGATGGGTTAGGTGCGCACCCTGCATATAGAACATGGCAGTATTTCTGGGCGTTCGAATACGAGGTTGCCTAAACATCGTATTGGTATGCCACTTGTCGCATCGATTGAGTTGACGCGGTGCAAATTACACAGGTTGTATTACTCGTTAGTAAAGGTGACAGGCCACTTCGCCTGATCCATCTTTCTTGAGTTGCGGATTCATTTTGGAGCACTGCTCCATTTTTTGTTTGCACCGGGGATGAAACGTGCAGCCAGACGGAGGGTGCAAAGGATCGGGAAATGATAAACCCAGTCCCATATCCGGAATGCCAAGGCCAGGCTCAGGGGTGAGAACTGATGCGAGTAATGCCTGCGTATAAGGGTGGCGAGGTTGTTTAAAGATGTTTGCGGTTGGTCCGAGTTCGACCACGCGTCCAAGATACATGACGGCAAGTTGTGTCGCGATATGCTCAACCACCGCCAGATTGTGGCTGATGAAAACATACGTCAGGTTAAAGTCCCTGCGTAAGTCCATCAGTAAATTCAGGATCTGAGCCTGAACCGAAACATCTAGCGCGGAAGTAGGCTCATCGCAGATCACCAGTTCCGGGTTCATGACCAATGCTCTTGCGATCGCAACGCGTTGGCGCTGGCCACCGGAGAGTTGACCCGGGGTATTGTCCGCGTAACGTGCCGGCAGTCCAACACGCTCCAGCATTTCGATTGCCTTGTTTCTACGATCTTGCGGGCTTCCGATGCCATGCACATCCAGGGGAAACGCGACGATCGAAGCGATGTTGCGACGAGGGTTCAATGAGGAGTATGGATCCTGAAATACGGGCTGCACCCGCCTGGCCAACTCCCGTCTGTCCATTTTGCCGACTTCCTGCCCATCAATCAGGATTTTCCCCTGGCTTGGCGGAGTTAGTCCGAGCAACATGCGCGCAAGTGTCGATTTTCCGCAACCGGATTCGCCGACAATGCCCATCACATCGCCTCGATCAACGGATAAGTTAATGCCATTGACCGCGTGCAGGGTTTGACGAGCTTTAAAAATGCCGGCATTCACCGTGAAGGTTCGGTGCAAGTCGACGGTTTGAATCAATGCGGTCATGCTGCAACCTCGCTTGTCATCACGCAACGCCATTGATGATTGCCGGCATGATGAACAGGAATATCTTTTTCGCAATTGGATTGCGTATAACGACAACGATCGCGAAACGCGCACCCTTTAATCTGACCGATCAGAGAGGGCACAACACCCGGAATCGTACCGAGTTGCCCGCCGGGTTCGGTGCGTCCGGGAACTGGGATACAGTTCAGCAACCCTTGTGTATAAGGATGACGGGGTTTTGAGAATATGTTGGCGGCACTGCCTTCTTCAACAACTTGTCCGGCGTACATCACGGCAACGCGATCGGCGATGCGGGCCACTACGCCAAGATCGTGCGTGATCAGTACCATGGCAATGCCAAGCTCTTTTTGCAGGTCGGCTAACAGGCGCAGGATTTGAGCTTGAATCGTTACATCCAAGGCAGTACTGGGCTCGTCTGCAATCAGCAGATCAGGCCCGCACATCAACGCCATTGCGATCATCACGCGTTGGCGCAGTCCACCGGATAATTGATGAGGGTATTGTCCCAATCGTTGAGCCGCCGAGGCGATGCCGACTTTTTCGAGTAGTTCGGTCGCACGCGCGATCGCTTCGGCTTTGGAGGCTTTTTTATGATGACGATAGTGCTCGGTTAACTGATCACCGATCGTGTAAGCGGGATTCAGCGCAGTCATCGGTTCCTGAAAGATCATCGCCATCTTGTTGCCGCGAAGGCTGTTTAGGCGAGCCGAGCTTGCCGCTCCGAGCTCTTCCCCCAGAAACTTCAGCGCGCTCGTGCTCCTTTTCGCAACCTTGGGCAACAGCCCCATTATTGATAGCGATGTCATGGATTTGCCGCAGCCGGATTCGCCGACAATGCAAAGCGTTTCCCCGCGCTTGACTTCAAAAGACACATCGCGCACGGCATGCAACGTGCCGCGCCCGGTTTGGATGTCGACTTTAAGGTCTTGAACCTCGAGCACAATTTCGCGATCTTGCATGATCATGCTCTCTCTTGCGGTGTGAAAAGATGATGCAAGCCATCACCGGCCAGATTGATCGCAAAGATCAAAAGCGCCAAAGCCGACCCGGGAATTGCAATCAACCAGAATGAAAAGAACATATAGGACTTGGCTTCAGAGATCATGAGTCCCCAGGATGGCAGTGGGGGCTGGACCCCCAATCCCAGAAACGATAGTGCCGCCTCAAGCAGAATCGCACTGGCCGCTTCAAGTGTGGCGATCACAATCAGTTGGGGCATGACATTGGGCAGAACTTCGGTTAGCAGGATTCGTGATGTGGATGCGCCAGCGGACTGAGCTGCCGAGACATATTCCATCGCACGCACTTGCTGGGTGGCGCTACGCATGACAACCGCGAAGCGATCCCATTTCAAGAGCCCTAGCACCAGGATCACGACCCATAATGAGCCACCGACAATCGCTACGGTGGCCAGTGCCACCAAAATCACAGGCATAGACAGGCGCGTGGTCACCAGAAAGGACACCAGCATGTCGACGCGACCGCCAAAATAGCCGGCAAGCATCCCCATGGTCGTGCCGATCAATCCCGAAATAACGGCGACACTGAGTCCAATCAGTAGTGAAATGCGGGCGCCATACATCAAACGCGACAGGTAATCACGGCCGAGTTGATCCGTACCAAGAGGGTGAAGCCATGATCCGTTTTCGTACCAAAAGGGTGGCGCTGTGCGGTTGGACAAATCTTGCACATAAGGATCAAACGGCGCAAGCAGCGGAGCGAAAATCGCGATCATGATGATCAGCAACAGCAATCCACCGCCAATAGATAGCGCTTTATTTTTCAGCATCAGACGACTCGGATTCTTGGGTCAAGCCAGGCATTGGCGATGTCGGATGCCAATGTCAGCAAGATATAAATCACCGAAAGAAGCAATACGATGATTTGAGTGACGGGATAGTCTTTAAAGGTAATGCTTTGGTACGCCAGGTATCCAAGCCCGTCTAAGGCAAAAATCGTCTCGATGACAACCGAGCCTCCGAGCAAAAAGCCCAATTGCACTGCTGCTAACGCAACGACAGGAACGATCGCATTACGCAATGCATGTTTAAAAATCACAACGCCGGGAGGCAAGCCCTTGGCCCGTGCGGTGCGGATGTAATCCGCACCCAGCACTTCGATCATGCCGGCCCGGATCAGTCGCATGAAAGCAGGGGCGGCATAATAGCCAAGCGCGATGGATGGCATCACCAGATGCTGCCAAGTGCCACTACCGGAAACAGGCAACATCCGCCAGGTGATGGAAAACAGCATAATCAGGATCAAGGCAAAGAAAAAATTCGGCAAAGCCTGACCAAACACTGCGATCGCCAGGCAGACCCGGTCTATCCAGCTATTTTTGTAAATGGCCGCTAGGACGCCCAGAGGGATCGAAATGACAAGCGCCACGATCAGTGAGCACACAGCAAGTAGCATGGTCGTTTCGAGCTTGCTCATGATTAATGGGCCCACTGCGGTTTTGAAATAAACCGATGTGCCAAGATCGCCGCGCAATAACTGCCACAGCCAATCACCGTATTGAACGACGAGTGGCCTATCCAGGCCATAGGTCTGACGAATCAAGTCGATGTCAGCCTGACTGGCCCCTTCACCGGCCAAGGCGAGGGCCGGGTCGCCTGTCAGGTGAAGCATCATGTACGCAAGAATTGAAACCGTGAGCGCAACCAAAACCGCCAGGCCCAGTCGCCTGGATATATAACCAAGCATCGATTATTTCCAGCCCATTTCCCAGAATCTGACGAGTTCGTCGTGATAAGGCGTAAATTTCACATCCTTGTTCGCAACGTAATAGACAGGCAGCGTCCAAAGTGGAACGGCATAGGCCTTTTCGGAAATAAGCGCCAAGGCTTTTCCGTAAATTTCCTTGCGCTCTTTGGGATCGATGGTGTGATCCCCCTTGTCGAGCAATTTGATGACCTCGGGATCTTTAGTCAAATCATCGCCGCCTCCACCAAAATAAACCGGTGTAGATGCAGAGGTATCGTTGATCAGGTTTGATCCCCAGGTTTGATGGGCAACAGATACCTTGCCCGATCTGGCCAGATCACGCATGGCTGCATATTGCATGAAATTCAGCTTAGCCTTGATGCCGACTGCCTGTAGATAGTTGATCATCGCTTCGGCTTGATTGCGTTCGCGATAACTATTGAAGTCGAGCGATAGACCGTTCGGAAATCCGGCCTCTGCCAAAAGTTTTTTCGACAGGGCCGGGTCGTATTTGTAAACGGTCGCGCCTTCGCTAGTGCAGCCAACCTGTCCAGGCGTGCAAATGGTATTGATGATTTCTCCGCCACCCACAATGTTCTTGAGCATGGCTTCACGGTCGATTGCATGAGCGATGGCTTTACGAACGCGAACGTCCTTGAGTTCGGGAGCAGGGGTGTTATCAAGCGAATTCAGGGACAAGAACACAATACGCATCGTATTGCCGGATTGGACCTGCAAATGCGGCAGTCCTTTCAGCTTTTCGGCCTGATCCTTAGGTACATGCATAATGAAGTCTTCGCCACCGGACATGACTTCCGCCATTTGGGTCTGACGATCGGGCAAGAAGCGGATTCTCACCTTGTTAATGGTTGGCTGGGACTTTGGAGAGTCTTTGAAGTAGTTTGCATTGCGTTCAAGCGTGACTGATTTGCCGGGCACATGTTCAATGATTTTGTACGGACCCGTGCCTACCGGCTTGGCGTTCATGCCTGCAGGACCGACTTCCTGATAGTACTTGGCGGGATGGATTGCAAGCGTGGTGGATAGATAGTCGATAGCTGCCGGAAAAGGTTCTTTGCTGATGATGCGGACTTTGTATTTGTCGATTTTTTCGACTTTATCGATCCAGCGCACATTAGATTGGGTTGTAGCTTTATTTTTTGGATCGGCCACGAAGTTGAGAGTGTAGACCACCGAATCGGCATCAAAATCTTCACCATTATGGAATTTGACTCCCTCACGCAGATCGAACTCGAGGGTGCGGTCGTCGACCTGTTTCCAGCTTTTTGCCAGCTGCCCCGAGTATCCACCAGTGCGAGGGTCTCGGTAGACAAGCGTATCCCAGACGTTGTTGGCGATGATGACGCCGATTCTAACGTTGTTAAAGTAGGGGTCAATGTTTTCCGGGGCCTGATCGTAGGCCATGCCTAATGTATTGTTGGCTTTACCTGCGTGAGCAAATGGGCTGAGCGTGCAGGCGGCAAGCAGGCACGCCGATAGTGCAAGCTTGGCCTTGTTGAGGGGCAAGACCGATGCCGCTGTAGAAACATTCCGCTTCATAAGAGTCCTTTAAAGTCCTGGTACAAATTGATTGAGCTACATAATGAACACTCAAGCAAGTTGCATGCCAGATGTTTCATAAACCTGTCGCTCACAGAGTGCCTACATGGTATATCTTAGGCTATGTATCAACAACCATGGGTTTTCACCAGTTTAAAAGAGGCGTGATATGTCGAATGTTGCTTTGCAGCAAGCAGTGCAGTTTGCAATCGAGCATGAAACGGTTTGGGATCGTGACTGCAATGGTCCAGTCTGGGGAGTGCATCAGAATGATCCACCACCATGGAATCGACTCTATGGTCCAGTGCATTCCCGTGGTCCGGTTTCCGGCACGATTCTGGTCGATGGAAAAACGGTCATGTCATGGGGCGAACCCAAACGCGCGGATCTGACGTTTAGTGTTGCCAAAATGTATTTGGCGCTGCTCGCGGGCGTGGCCTTTGATCGCGGATTGATTAAAAACCTGAATGAACCCATCGGCAAAACACTGAAGGGAATTGGTTTTGACCAAGGCAATAATGCTTTGATTACCTGGGAGCATTTGCTGCAACAAACCAGCGAGTGGGAGGGAACATTATTCGGCATTTCCGATCAGGCTGACCGTTATCGTGCCGTGACATTTGGCGATAAGCCCAATGGTAAGAAAGGTGATGCCCGGCCCCTGCAAGCTCCCGGCACATACTGGGAATATAACGACGTTCGTATCAATCAATTGTCCCTGGCGTTGTTGCATCTATTTCAGCGACCGTTACCCGAAGTATTTCGTGAGGCTATCATGCGCCCAATTGGTGCATCCGAGGACTGGAATTGGGTTGGCTACGACGATGCATGGGTGGAGATTGCCGGTCGTCGCGTGCAGTCCGTGCCCGGAGGGTCACACTGGGGTGGTGGAATGTCCATCAGCAGTGAAGATCAGGCACTGGTCGGACAAATGCTTCTTGATGAAGGGGTTGCAAGAGACGGCAAACGGGTTTTGTCGGCAGATTGGATCAAGCGGATGCAAAAACCTTGCGCCTTGGCTCCCTATTACGGATATTTGGTCTGGTTGAACCATGATCGCAAAGTATTTCCTTCGGTGCCTGAATCGAGCTATTTCGGAGTCGGGGCAGGTAGCTCATTTACATGGATTGAACCCGAAAATCGCATGGTCGTCATCGTGCGCTGGTTGAACTCGGCCTTTGCGGATCAATTTTTCGGCAAAGTATTCCAGGCGATTACCAAAGGGTGAACTGGAAAAGTTCCCCTTTTTTACATGTCTATTTGGTAACTTTCATGTTGCTCATGCTTGCATTATGATGCGCCTACCAAAACCCACTTTTGAGCATTGAAGGATATTCATGCGTAAATTTGTCTTGTCTGCAGCGTCGGCGGCATTGGCCCTGACCATTGGTGTTGGAGGCGAACTGACCGGGTTGAACCCTAGTTCAGTCGCTCATGCGCAATCCGCTCAACAATCCGGCAATCTGTCAGCGCCGCAATTACAGTCGCTGGTCTCGCCGATTGCTTTGTATCCGGACTCGCTTTTGTCGCAGATGCTTATGGCATCGACCTATCCGCTTGAAGTAGCAGAGGCCGCCAACTGGTTGCGTGGCAATAATCGTTTGTCGGACACTCAGCTGCAAGATGCCCTTAAAAATCAAACGTGGGATAACAGCGTTAAATCGCTGATATCGTTTCCCGACGCCCTGAATATGCTCGGCAACAAGCTTGACTGGACACAGCAACTTGGCAATGCCTATCTTGCCCAGCCTAAGGATGTGATGCAAGCTATCCAGGTCTTGCGTGCCAAGGCTAAGCAGGCCGGCAACTTGCAGTCGAACCAGCAGATACAGGTGACAACCAATCCGCAATCCGAAATCATTATCGCTCCTTCCAATCCACAGGTCGTGTATGTACCAGCCTATAACCCGACAGTGGTTTACGGTGCTTGGCCATACCCCGCCTATCCACCTTATCCGGCTTATAACCCAGCTTGGGGGTTGATGACTTTCGGTTTGGGAATGGCGGTTGGTGCCGCGCTTTGGTCCACACCTCACTGGGGAAGCGGGTCGATTACGGTTAACAACAATACGTTCAACAACTTTAATCGCAACTTCAACAATGCAAGCAATTGGTCCTCAGAGCGTCTGGGTAACACAAGCGATTGGACACACAACCCTGCGCACCGTGACGGCGTCAGTTATGGAAGCACTGCATTGAACCAAAGGTTTGGCAACCAGAGCGGAATTGATCGCAACAACATCGAACGTCAGCAGCGCGCGATGAATGACTGGCGCAATAACGCAACCCCCGAAGACAGGCAACGTGCTCAACAGGCCCGTGAAAATGCGCAAAACACCTTCAATAGCCATGCTTCAGCCCAAGAAAAACAGCAAGCAGGCCAGTTAAGGCAGCAGGGTAGAAGCGATTGGTCGCAAGACAAAGCAAGTCCCAACATGGCGCGTGAAGCATCACAAGAAAATCAGTTGCGCAGCGAGGGGCGTAGCGATTGGAGCCAGGATCGAGGCAGCCGTAGCTTTGGTGGCGGCGAGCGTAACTTTGGTGGCGGTCGCGGCGGCTTCGGTGGCGGACATTTTGGTGGATTTAGGCGCTAAGGGTTAAAGGAAACAACATGATTCAGAAATACATTGCAATGACTGCCCTTGCGTTTTTGCCGGCCATGCACGCTGGCGCACAAACTTTGCCATTGGCCGATGTGTCAACGGAAAAATTCGTGGCGCTATGTCAGGATCCGGCAGACGAGTTGGCTCAAACCTTCTGTTTCGGCTATGGCGAAGGGGTTTACCAGGGGCACGTCGTGACACGCGACCCTAAAACTCCCCAGACCATTTGTATTCCCAAAGAGGGCATTGGGGTGACGCGCTCCGAGGTTCTGGCCGAATTCATCAGATGGACGCGTGCAAATCCTCAGTATGACAAGGATTATGCCGCCTCAACCGTGTTGAAATTCCTGCCGGTTCGTTTCCCTTGTAAGGGATAAAAAGCGAACAACGGGCAGATTCTGTACAATGCTGCCTGTTGTTTTGCCTCGATGATGAAATTGGTAGACATAGCAGACTTAAAATCTGCAGCCTAAGGGCGTGCCGGTTCGATTCCGGCTCGAGGCACCATCAGATTTCGAACTTGATTCCCTGTGCAAGCGGCAGTGATGATCCATAATTGATCGTATTCGTTGCGCGGCGCATATAGGCTTTCCAGGCGTCCGAGCCAGATTCGCGACCTCCGCCCGTTTCTTTTTCCCCTCCGAATGCACCACCGATCTCGGCACCGCTTGTGCCAATATTGACGTTGGCAATGCCACAATCAGAACCTCGGGCCGACGTAAATATTTCAGCCTCCCGCAAGTCCTGAGTGAACACAGCCGAAGACAAGCCATGGCTCGCCTCATTGTTCATCTCGATCGCCTGCTCAAAATCATCGTATGGAGTGACATAAAGAATGGGTGCGAAGGTTTCCTTCAGCATCGGACCCGATTGTTCAGGCATCTCCACGATGGATGGACGCACATAAAAGCTTGATTCGCCTAGCACGATTTCCCTTGCTCCGAAATGAACGGTTGCTCCCGATTGCTTGACTTGTTCAAGCGCAGTTTGCATGGCTGCGAACGATCGTTCGTCTATCAGCGGTCCGACTAACGTTCCTGGATCGCGAGGGTCCCCGATTGGAAGACCTGCGTAAGCACGCACAAGAGCGGGAACAAGTTTCGAGTAAATCGAGCGATGGACGAACAATCTACGTAGCGTTGTGCAACGTTGCCCGGCGGTTCCCGCCGCTGAAAAAACCACACCCCTGACAACAAGGTCAAGATTTGCCGTAGGTGTCACGATCGCGCTATTGTTGCCGCCTAACTCAAGCAGAGAACGCTTAAAGTGTGAAGCGCAGGCAATACCAACCTCGCGCCCCATTGCGGTTGATCCTGTTGCACTTACAAGCTTGACGTTAGGATGGGCAACCATGGTGGCTCCCACTTCACGATCGCCTATTAGTAACTCACTCATCCCGAGGGGCTCGAAACCTTCGCTGGCGCAAGCCTTCAGCAACAGGCCATTCAAGGCCATTGCCGTGAGTGGTGTTTTCTCCGATGGTTTCCAGACCAGTGTATTGCCGCAGACCATCGCCAGTGCAGCATTCCAGGCAAAAACCGCCATCGGAAAATTAAAGGCCGATACGATACCAACCACGCCGAGCGGATGCCAGGTTTCGAGCAATTTATGGTCTGCACGTTCACTGGCAATCGTCAGGCCGTAGAGTTGGCGGGATAGGCCGAGTGCGAATTCGCAAATATCAATGACTTCCTGAACTTCACCCAAACTTTCCTGTGTGATTTTTCCGGCTTCGAGAGTGATCAACTGCGCCAGAGAGGATTTATGCTGGCGCACGATTTCGCCAAATGCACGGATTGCGGCTCCGCGTCTTGGTGCGGGTTCGTTTCGCCAGGATTGGGCACGCAAATGTGCTCGTGCAATGGCGGCTGCGACCTCGGATTGATTGGTGCATTTGACGCGACCAAGCAACGATCCATCGATCGGGGTATGGACGGCAAGGGCGTTGCTATCGGTGCTATCGCGATAGTCGACCCCAATGTCCTTGAAAATCTTCTGAATCGTGCTTGCGTGCGTCATTTCTTTACTCCGTCCTATTTGGATTCGATTGATCTGTTCCAGCGCTGATTCCAGCTTGGTCTGTTTGCATTGATGGCATCCCAGTCGACTGTGACGGCGTTTTCCATATAGGAAACGAACTTTTTAAGTCGAGACTGGGCGATATCACCAACAGCCTGGGATTTGGGATTGGATGGGATCTGGCTGCCGTATTGCAATCCAGCTTCTTGCGCTTTTGCCGAGAGCAGGTACGCAGCGAGTTTTTGCGATAGTTCAGGTTCGCTGTTTTTAGCGATGACGCATTCGGCCACCATCAGAACCACCGATCCCTCTTTGGGCTGAGCGTATTCGATCTGAACACCTTTGTCCTGCAAAACCGCGACAGAGGTCGGGGTCAGGGGGGCAAGCGCGATTTCACCGTTTTGCATCATCTCGGATACTTTGGCCGAACTGGGAATGTATTCCAGCACGTTCGGGCCGATTTTGCTTGGCCAAGCTTTGAAGCCGGGATCCACATTCTTTTCATTTCCGCCTTGAATACGGTTAAACATCAAAAAGCCATGAAGACCAAATGAAGAGGATGGCATGGATTGAAATAAAACCTTGCCCTTATATTTCGGATCAGCTAAATCCATCCATGAGGTGGGAGGTGCCCAGCCTTTTTCGGCAAACATTTTCTTGTTGTACGAAATACCAGTCATCCCCATTGTGACGCCGGCCGCCATGTCATCCTTAAAGCGAGCCGCGGGATAGATTTCGTTGAGATTCGCACTTGGCTGCATTTTTTCGCACAGCCCCATGCCGATTGCGCGAACCATGACGCCGTCATCCAAAAACATGACATGCATTTGCGGTTTGTCTTTGTTTGCTTGCGCTTTGGCCAAAATGTCTGACGAAGTACCCGGCACAACGACAACTTTCACATTGTTTTCTTTCTCGAACGCGGGAAAGACATGTTCGACCCAGGTTTTTTCCATGATTCCGCCATTCATCCCAATGTAAAGGGTTTTGCTTTGCGCCATGGATGGAGTTGACCAAGCCCCGGCGCAGGCGATCGCCAGTACAAGGGCGGACTGTTTAATAATCGTATGTGCGGATTTAATTCTTTTATCGCTGTTTTTCATGAATGACTCCTTTATTGGGGCGTACGGTTACTTGATGGAAAGTTTATTGTGCTGCGGTCATAGGTGTTGCGTGTAACGCTCAATGCCAAACGCATCGATCGGCGTGGTGCTTTTGCCATCGCGCACGAGTTCTGCGAGTACTTCTCCTACAGCAGGCCCGGTCTGAAACCCTGCGCCCGCGAAACCAAAAGCATGAATAAGTCCTTGTGTCGTTCGACTCAAACCAATAACCGGCTGACGGTCCGGTAAGTCACCCTCTGTACCACTCCAGGAGCGAATAATGTGCGCATGTCGTAATGATGGGAGCAACTCGACGGTTTGCTGCAGAACCAGATCAATCGCAGCACGGCTGGGCCGAGCCCGCTTGTCATCCAGCGCATATCCCCTTGAACCGCCGATGACACAATTACCGCTGGGGGCTTGGCGCGCATAGACCCCGCCGCCCTCGACTCCCAGACTCAAGTTCATAAAAGCAGGCAGCGGTTCGGTGACTACCATGACAGGATGTATGGATTGCATCGGTACGGATTCACCGAATTGCTTCGCGATATTGACCGCCCATGCACCCGCACAATTCAATAGAAACCGGGATTTAATCTCAAGCCCATTGTTTGTTAGCACATGAAATCGCTCACCATCGTGCTGAATTTCTTCTACGCAAGTGCGCTCATGAATGATTGCGCCGGCTTGTGCGGCTGCAGCAGCAAATGCCGGTGAAACCAGTCGGGGATTGGCATGACCATCCTCGGGGCATAACGAGCCGCCCACTGCGCGAACACCTAGCCAAGGGTACTGTTTGCGTAATTCCGCTGCACCCAGCATGCGCAGATCCATGCCGAACCCATGCGTATTGTTTCGGTAGTTTTCAAGCGATGCAAGATCGGATTCGCTACGTGCAAGTTTCAGGTGGCCCGAACGAATATATTCGCCATCAATGCCTATCAAGTTTTTCAATCGCCCCCAGATCTCGTGCGAACGGGCTGCAAGCGGGAGTTGAGCGATGGTTCTTCCTTGGCGACGCACGCCGCCGTAGTTCACACCACTTGAATGTGATCCGCATAAATCGCGTTCTAGCAGGGTGACTGCGATATTCATTTTGCGAAGAGCGAGTGCGGCTGCGCTACCGACAATACCTCCGCCTACAATGACCACCTCTGTTGTCTGTGCGTGTTGCGTCATTGCTTGTCTCGAATCTGCGTTTCGCCCGTTTGCTGTTCGGTGACAAAGGGGATCGGTTTAATTGGTGGTTGCCCTCTCAATCTGCCGACTTCACTGATATCGATTCCGGCACAGTCAGCGATGATTTCGGCTGCCGCTGCGGCACACATGCGCGATTGACATCGTCCCATGCCGACGCGAGTGAGCGCTTTGACACGATTGATTTCGATTGCTCCGTTCACTTGAACGGCCTGTCTGATTTGACCCGCGGAGATTTCTTCGCAACGACATATGATGAGATCATCGGGAGTTTGATTAGCCCAGTTTTGCGGAAACGGAAAGGCTTGCTCCAGTCCAAGACGGAATCGTTTGATCCTGCTTAGTTCTGACTGCAATTCTTTCATTCTCGTGCGGTCTTTTTCATGTATTAAGCTAGGTTGAGCGTCTGAGATCAAGGTCAATGCGACGAGTTCTCCGGCTTTTTCAGCCGCATCGGCACCCATGATGCCGGCGCCGTCACCAGCCAGATACACCCCGTCGATACTCGATCTTCCGCACTCATCCCGCTCGGGGAGATGGGCGCGCTGAAGTCTATCGAATGAAAAACGACAGCCTAGAATGTCGGCCAACTGAGTTTCGGACCGTAATGCATACCCGAATCCAATCGCATCGCAAGAAATCTCGTGATTGCCCCGATCATCTTCCCAGACGATTCCGGTTACTCTTTCATGGCCGGATGCGCGAATGGGGTTGATTCCTTCAAACAGAGGCACGCCATGTGCGCGCAACCATGCAATGTAGTAAACGCCCTTAAGCAGAACGCTTGGTAATGAGAGCATGGAGCCGGTTGCGGCGACTTGACTCTTGCGTTTGGAGGTATCAAGCACGGCAACAACGTTTGCTCCCGCACGGACATATTGATACGCGACCAGATACAGCAAAGGCCCCGTGCCCATTAAGACCACGCGATCGCCAATTGAATTGCCTTGAGCTTTTAGTGCGATTTGTGCCGCGCCTAGGGAATATACGCCTGGAAGCGTCCAGCCCTCGAACGGCAGAACCCTGTCAGTTGCGCCCGTGGCAAGAATCAGGTGGCTATAACTTGATACGGATGTTTTTCCACTGCTAAGGGTGTCAAGTTGATTGTCCTGAGCGTTCCAAACCAGTGTGTCAGGGTGATAGTCCACACGGTCGAGTATTTCGGCCATTGCTTGATGAACTGAATCCGCACGGCCGGCTTCAAAACCGTACAACCCTTTTTTGGTGCGCTTAAAGTGGACGGAAGGTTGTCGGTAGATCTGCCCCCCCCATGAAGGTGACTCATCCAGCACGGTCGGGCGTAGACCGTGACTAACCAATGTTTGCGCAGCGCGTATGCCAGCAGGCCCTGCGCCGACGATGACAGGTTTGATCATGTCGAATTTACTTGCATTGCTCATCGGGGATATCCGAAGTTGGTCACGATATGCATATTCGGCTCGATGGCGGTGGTGCAGGCGCGCACACGTTCGCCGGACTCGAGGGTGACCCAGCAGTCTTGGCATGCACCCATCAGACAGAATCCTGCCCGAGGCTGGTTTTGATGATCACTATGCCTGAGAAACCCTTGATTGGTAAGAATCGCAGTTAATACCGTATCGCCCTTGAGGGCTTGCACGAAGTGGCCGTTCAATTTGAACGCAATCGGCTCGCGACCTGTTTCCTTCAGGCGTTTGAACATGGGAGATTGCAAAGAAGGGATGCTTGAAGAGTTCACTTTCCACCCACCAATATTTTGTCCAGACCGTATAGCCGATCAATCACCACCATGACGACAAGGGTAAAGCACACGATCAAAGCCGATGCTGCTGCCATCAGTGGGTCGATAGACTCGGTGGCATACATATACATCCGAACGGGGAGAGTGACGGTTGATGGCGCCGTGACGAATATGGACATGGTGACTTCATCAAAGCTGTTGATGAAGGCGAGCAACCATCCGCCGGTGATGCCGGGTAAGATCATCGGTAATGTGATTCGTCTGAAAGTCGTGAAATTGCTTGCGCCTAATGATTTGGCGGCCTGTTCGCATGATTGGTCGAAGCCGACTGTAGCCGCGATCACAAGCCGCAGAACATAAGGAGTGATCACCAATACATGGGCAAAAACAAGCCAGATGAAACTGCCTGTCGCACCGATGAGCGAAAACAAACGCAGCAATGCCACTCCCAGAACAAGGTGAGGAATCATCAATGGAGATAAAAACAATCCATTGAGCCAATCCCGGCCCTTGAAGTTAAAGCGCGTGATTGCCAGGCCCCCGGGGACGGCGATCAGCGTGGCAATGCTTGCGGAAAAGAATCCCAGCCACAAACTGTTCCTAAATGATTGCATCAGATCAGAGTGCGCGAATACAGCCTTGAACCAGCGAATCGAAAATGACGATGTAGGCACGCTCAAGCTGATGCCGGGCGTGAAAGCCACAAGGCATACAACAATCAGCGGAGCGAGGACGAACAATACAACGAGCGCATTGAAAGCAAGGGCGAGGGGTCCATTGTTTTTCATTGCATCAACCCAGTGCCTTTTTATAGCGACCTTCTAGCAATCGGTTGTAGGTCACCATAATCAATAAATTGACCGCTAGCAGTATCAGTGCGACTGTTGCGCCCAGAGGCCAGTTCAATTCATGCAAGTATTCGTCGTAAACAATGGTTGCCACCATCTTTAATCGTCTTCCGCCAAGTAAACCCGGTATCACGAATGAGCTTGCGCTTAGTCCGAAAACGATCAGCGTGCCGGATAAAATTCCTGGCGTGATTTGAGGCAGGATAATGCGTCGCATGGTGGTCAGTGGCGATGCCGACAGCGATAGAGCCGCATTCTGCACATCAGGATCCAGTTTTTGCAGGGAGGTCCAGACCGGGATGACCATAAAGGGTAGCATCACGTGCACTAAGGCGATAATGACAGCCGTTTCCGTATAGAGGATTTTGACGCTGCCTACACCGATAGCATGCAAGATGTCATGCACAACACTTTTGGGGCCAAGCAAAATACTCCAGCCAAAGGATCTGACAACGACCGATACCAGAAGTGGGGCCAACAATATCAGAAGAAAAATTGTTCGCCATGGTGTGCGCATGCGGCTCAGTATGTATGCCTCCGGTACACCAATCAACATGCAGATGAATGCGGTCAGCGCTGAAATCCAAACTGTTCGCCAGAAAATTCCGTGATAGTAGGGGTCGGTGAGAACGGTAAGATAATGCTCGAGCGTGAATTCGTTTTTTACGCCTGTCGCATGATCGAACACGCTAAATGACAGTGTTGCGGTCAAAATGAGCGGAATGATCAGTAGTCCGGCAAACACCAGGATGCCGGGAGTGGACATTAGCCAGGGACGGAAGTTGTTCGTCCTGATCATTGCATTGCATCCTGCTCTGTGACGACTTTAAGTGAGTCGGGCTCCCACCAGAGACCGCAGCGCGAGTTTTCGATCAATTGATCCTGATTCGAATTAGGTGTAACGACAATTAATTCGCCTAGCGCAGTGTTGAAATAATAGATCCAGCGATCACCCAAAAAGTATCTGACAGAAACCACGCCATCAACCCGACCTTGGCCGGATGGCTTGATCGTGATTTTTTCGGGTCGAAGACTCAGACAAATACTTTGCCCATTTTCTCCAGCAAGATTCGCGACTTCAATAACAATTTTTTTAATGTCGACATGTCCGGCTGCTCCTGTTTTATTAATCAATCCTTTGAGCAAATTAGCCTTGCCGACGAAAGTGGAAATGAATGTTGAGCGAGGATGTTCATAGAGTTTGTGCGGATGATCGATTTGAGTGATTTTGCCCGCCTGCATCACAACAACCCGATCACTGATGGACATGGCTTCGGATTGGTCGTGCGTCACCATGATCGTAGTGGTTCCGATTTTGCGTTGAATCCTGCGCAACTCGAATTGCATTTCCTCGCGCAGTTTCGCATCCAGATTGGACAAGGGTTCATCAAGCAGAAGGATTTGCGGTTCGATCACGAGCGCTCGCGCAAGCGCGACACGTTGGCGCTGTCCCCCGGATAATTCCCTAGGATAACGGTCGGCGTACGCCTCCAGATGAACCAGTCCCAGCGCTGTTTTGATTCGGTCCAATCGTTCGGCTTTCGGAGTCTTGCGCATTTCCAGACCAAAACTCACGTTCTCATGAACGGTCATGTGAGGAAACAGCGCATAACTTTGAAATACAACGCCCAGTCCCCGATCATTAGGCTTGGCATGAGTGATGTCACGTCCATCAAGTGAAATTGACCCGCTCGTCACTTCGGCAAAGCCGGCAATCATTTGCAAAGTCGTGGTCTTGCCGCAGCCGGAAGGCCCCAAAAGAGTTACGAATTCGCCTTTCTGCACATCAAGAGACAAATCCTCAACGGCGTAGTTTTTGCCATAAAGCTTTGAAACATGAGCGAGTGACAGAAACGACATGAAGAACTCCCGTATGCATTCCGAATGATCTTGCACCAGAAAATTTAAGGGGTCAATCAAATTGGTTTGCAGTATTCCGCTCAGTGATATTAATTTTTGATATATTCCATTGAATAAAATTAATTGATATTAATTTACTTTTTTATTTCAAAATAAAACAATAATGAGCAACAAAAATTCTGAAGCTATATCTGAAGGATCCGGTAAAAGTGTGATCCAACGTGCTTTCAGCCTGATCAGGATATTGGCTGATGGTCCGTCGCAAGGCATGCGCGTCACGCAGATTGCAAAACTGGCCGCGTTAACTCAAGGCACAGTTCACCGAATGCTTCAGGCATTGATTGAGCAACAAGTGGTGGAGCAGGATGAGTCAACCAAGCATTACCGTTTGAGTCTCGAGTTTTTTTCGCTCGCCGCGCGGGCTGCACATCCATCGAATTTGCGGGATTTATGTCGACCTGTTTTGATTCGACTCAGCATCAGTTTGGGCGATACGATTTTTTTGCTGGTGCGAAGCGGTCTGGACGCAATTTGTCTTGATCGTTGCGAGGGACCTCTTCCAATTCGATCATTTACCGGTGATATTGGTGGTCGTGTCGTTTTGGGAGTAGGGCAAGGCAGCGTTGCGATTCTGGCATTTTTACCGGAAATTGAACGAGAAGAAATAATTCGCATGAATCTTCCACGATTAAGAGAACTGGGCACCTTTGATGAGGTGTATCTGCGCACTGCAATCGATCAAGTCCGAAAACAGGGCTATTCTGCCCAGAATAATGGCTTGATCGAGGGGATGGCGGGTGTGGCCGTGCCGATTTTTGACAGCACCGGTCGGCCTGTAGCTGCATTAAGCGTAGGAACGTTGTCCGGGAGATTGAACGCGGACCGATTGCCTACGGTTGTGGAGTTGCTTAAACGCGAGGCAAAATCGCTCAGCACTCAAATCAATCCTTTTGATACGACGATACGTAAGCCCACTAAGAATTTTGCAGCGAACAACGCATCAAAAATTGAGTAATTTAGTCGGGCTTTTGATCAAAAGTTTGTGATGGATCAACTAAACATCAGATGATCGGTGCTTTCCAAGCGAGTTAGGCCTTAATTTATCGCATCGCAAGGAAAGTTCACATGATTGATTCATTATTCAATAATTTAGAAAATTCATTTTTTAATCAAGCACTTAAAAATCAGCTCCAGTCTGCGTCCTGGTTTAAGCCACTATCCCTGGCGGGAAAGAAGATTCTTCCGATTGTCCAGGGCGGCATGGGTGTAGGCGTCTCTGCGCATTCGCTTGCCGGTACAGTTGCTCGCGAAAACGCAATGGGCACGATCGCAAGCATCGATTTAAGACACCATCACCCCGACTTGATGGAACAAACCGATCGTTGCAGGGATCGCGAGTTGATCGACAAGGTCAACCTGATCGCATTGGATCGTGAAATCAAAGCCGCTCGTACTTTATCTGAAGGTCGTGGTTTGATCGCGGTAAATGTCATGAAAGCTGTAAGGCAGCATCCTGAACTGGTGAGGCAAACTTGTGAGAGCGGTGCTGATGTACTGGTGATGGGGGCAGGATTACCCACGGACTTGCCCGAGATGGTTGCCGATTTTCCGAAAATGGCATTGGTTCCCATTCTTTCAGAATCTCGTGGCGTTGCCATCTTGCTTAAAAAATGGCTTAAAAAAGGCCATCTTCCTGCTGCGATCATCATCGAGCATCCGGGATATGCAGGTGGCCATCTTGGTGCCGCAAAAGTCGATGATCTTCATGCAACCCGATTCGACTTCGAAACCGTACTTTCGGAATGTCACGCATTATTCGATGAATTGGAACTTGGAGCCGACGCGCCACCTTTGATAGTAGCGGGCGGTATCGATAGTCATGAAAAAGTGCGTCATTGGCTTGGATCGGGTGCGAGCGGCGTTCAGCTGGGTACGGCTTTTGCAGTCAGTACCGAGGGCGATGCGCATCAGGAATTTAAGCGTGTTTTGATGCAGGCCGATCCGAAAGCTTTGACAGAGTTTGTAAGCGTAGCCGGATTGCCTGCTCGTGCCGTTGCAACTAACTGGTTGAATCAGTATCGTAAGCATGAAGTTCAAATGCAGGCATGCGCTAAGGCTGATCCCAGGCGTTGCGCCCAACGTGCCGATTGTTTGACCCAATGCGGCTTGCGAGATGGCATCAGTCGGATCGGGCAATTTTGCATTGATACAAAGCTGGTTTCCGCGCTAAAAGGTGATATTGGCAAAGGCCTTTTCTTCAGGGGCGCCGGGTCTTTACCATTCGGTCAGGTGATGCGTCCGGTCAATGAGCTGATCGAGTACCTGTTGCACGGCTTTATGCCGCTGGGGTTGGGTCGCGCTTCTGCGCAGACAGTTTGATGGAAGACGCAGTATGCATTTATCTCAATTAAGTCCGGTCGAGTTCGATACGGCATTGATCGTGAAGCACGATGGCAGTGGTCCCCGATACACCTCGTATCCGACGGCGGATCGTTTCACAACGGGCTCGATTGCAAAGCAATATGTAGAAGCCTTGCAGTTGCGTCAACGAGATCGTGAGAGTCAACCCTTATCCCTTTATGTGCATTTGCCTTTTTGCGACACGGTTTGTTATTACTGCGGTTGCAACAAGATTGCGACCAAGGATAGAGGTCGTGCTGACCAGTATCTTGATTATCTCGAGAAAGAGATCGCATTGGTTTGTGCGCAATTCGATATACAGCCTCAAGTGAGTCAATTGCATCTTGGGGGCGGGACACCAACATTTCTGACAAATCAGCAAATGGAGCGTCTACTGAAGATGCTTCACGCCAATTTCGATTTTTCCGAAAACGCGGAATGCTCGGTTGAAGTTGATCCTCGCAGACTGAATAACGGCGCGCTATCCCTGTTAGCCTCTTACGGCTTTAATAGAATGAGCATTGGAGTGCAGGATCTTGA
The DNA here is from genome assembly GCF_010499255.1 of Sheuella amnicola. Lineage (GTDB taxonomy): Bacteria > Pseudomonadota > Gammaproteobacteria > Burkholderiales > Burkholderiaceae_B > Zwartia > Zwartia amnicola. The sequence continues at coordinate 217,569 of NZ_JAAGRN010000003.1, read as the reverse complement.
TCCAGCCGTTCAACGTGCGGTTAATCGCATTCAACCGCCTGAAATGACACAGGCTGTCCTAGAGCAAGGAAGGGCCTTGGGATTTAAGTCGATCAATCTCGACTTGATCTATGGTTTGCCCTTGCAGTCCGTTGAAACAATGCGTGCGACATTGACTACAGTGTTGGCGTGGCGGCCCGATAGGATCGCGCTATATAGTTATGCGCATTTGCCCGAGCGGTTTATGCCACAGCGTCGCATCGAATCAGCCGATATTCCTTTGCCTGCAGAGAAGCTTGCCATGCTGAAGCTTGCTGTCACGACTCTACTGAATGCCGGCTATGTATACGTCGGAATGGATCATTTCGCATTGCCTGAGGACGAGTTGGCGCAAGCTTTGGATCAAGGAACTTTGCAGCGTAATTTCCAGGGCTACTCGACCCAAGCCGATTGCGACCTGGTCGCGCTTGGCGTGTCTGCGATCAGTCGAGTAGGAGATGTTTATGCTCAGAATCAAAAAGAGCTGGATGCTTATTATGAGGACCTTGATCAGGGCAAACTGCCATTGATCAAAGGTTTGGTCTCGACACGCGATGACAACATTCGCCGTTCGGTGATTCATGATCTGCTTTGTCAGTCGGAAGTGGATGTCAAATCTTTCGAATCGAAATGGGATATTGATTTTCAGCAGTATTTTGCCGAGGATTTGACGCAGTTAAACGAATTGCAATCAGATGGGCTTGTTGTTATTGATTCAGACGTTATCCGGATCACGCCTAGAGGTCGTTTTTTAGCAAGAATCGTTGCGATGCGTTTTGATCAGTATCTACGCAATGCCAAAACGCACGCCAAATATTCCAAAGTGATTTGAGCAAAAAAATAGTATTTTTGTGTTGATCGTTTAGGAGTTATGTTTGTAAAAACGTAACATTGCGTGTTTCATAACTTTGAAAGTTATGTTCTGAGTAAAACAGGGCTATCATCATCAAATAAACGTTGTTTAGCCACGTTCATACTTAGAAAATACTTTGACACAGCAGACTCTTTCGAAATTTAACTGGCGGCAAAAGCATTCCCTTAAGACTCGGGTAACTTTGCTCACGTTGGTTATCTTTTTGACCAGCATATGGTCACTGGTTTTGTATGCCGATCGCACGCTGAAACGTGATATCCATGACCTGCTTGGCAATCAACAGTACTTGACAGCATCGGTGCTGGCGGCTGAAGTCAATCACGAAATCGAAAACGCGTTGCATGCGCTTAACCGTGTTGCAGTAAACATTCGTCCGGAAATGATGACAGATGGTAACGCGCTTCAAGTCAGTCTGGAGCGTCAGCCTTTATTGCAGGATCGATTCAATGCCGGGGCATTCGTTGTGGATATGAATGGCGTAGCGATTGCCTCGGTTCCGAGTAGTGCAGGCAGGGTAGGCGTCAGCTATGAAGACCGGGATTATATTCGTCAGGTTTTCAGTTCGGGTAAACCTTTTGTTGGGCGACCGGTTATTGGTCGCAGATTAAATACCCCTATTTTGGGACTTGGCGTTCCGATTTTTGATTCTGACAAAAAAGTAATTGGGGTTTTGGCCAGCATTGTGAATTTGTCGGAGTCAAACGCACTGATCGCGTTACACAAGACATATCTAAACAAAGATGAGCGGTTCTTAATCGTAGACACCAGAAATCGATTGATTGTTCAGGCGTCTGAAGAAAATAGAACGATGGAGTTGTTGCCGCCGGAAGGTGTCAATGTCCCCTTGGATCGATTTATCCGTGGGTTCGAAGGCACAATGGTTTTCACTAATCCTCTTAATGAAGAGGTGCTGGCTTCTGTTAAATCCATTCCTGTTGCTGGTTGGTATGCGGCTATCGTACTGCCCTCGCGTATTGCATTTGCACCAATACGTAATTTGGAGCGCAATATACTTCTGGCAGCTTTTTTATTTACGTTGATAGCTGGCTGTTTAACCTGGTGGGTCCTAGGGCGCCAATTGGCCCCTTTGCAGCGCGTAGCTGCTCGGCTTGCCATGTCTCGAGATGTTAATCAGACTGAGTTGAAGTTGAGTTATGGTCGAGACGATGAAATTGGACAGTTGATCGAAGCTTTTAATGGTTTGCTTGCTGACCTGGCAAACAGGCAAAAGCTTTTGCAGGAAAGTACCGAGCTTCACCGCGTTGCGTTTCGTACGAGTCCTGATGCAGTGACCATCACCAGGCTTTCGGACGGCTGCTATCTTGACGTCAATGATGGATTTACCAAATTATTCGGGTGGACACGAGATGAGGTTGTCGGTATTCCTTCCATAAAACTGGGCATCTGGCACGACCTAAAAGACCGCACATCCTTCATGGAGCAATTACGTTTGACCGGTCGTTGTGAAAGTTTCGAAACTACATTTATCGAGAAAAATGGAAGACTCATACCTGCAATCGTTTCTGGCAATACGATCGAATTGAACGGTGAGCTGTGTCTGCTTGCAGTGACGCATGATATATCCATGCGCAAAGCCGCCTTGATCGAAATACAAGAGCTTTCGTATACCGACACCATGACCGGTTTGCCTAACCGTAAATTTTTTGATAGGCAGTTTAAGCTGTCAGTTTCCGATAGTGTTGCGAAAAATGAATTATGTGCTCTTGTTTATATAGATTTAGATAATTTCAAGTCGCTTAACGAAAGCTTTGGACATGACAAGGGTGATCTGCTTCTTAAAAAAGTTGCTAGACGTATCAAAGAAGTTGTAGGTGTTGATGATATTGCGATGAGAATTGGGGGCGATAAGTTCCTGATTTTGCTTCAACATTTAAGTGGTGAGCAAGAGTTGGCGACTACGCAGGCGCAATCGATAGGCGATAAAGTCCTAACTGTTTTATCTCAACCCTATTATTTGAGCGGACTGGAACATTTCACTACTTGTAGTTTAGGTATTACGCTGTTTGGAAATCAGGATGAACGAGCTTCCGAAGCGCTGAATAGAGCCGAACTTGCTATGTATCAGGCTAAATCGGCCGGGCGAAATACTTATCGTTTTTATGATCGTAGAATGCAATTGGAGGTGAGTGCCCGCGCGACAATGGAGTCCAATTTACGTGAGGCCTTGCGTAACAATCAATTTATTCTTCATTATCAGCCTCAGGTTGATGAGTTTGGCCAAATCGTTGGCTTAGAATCCCTCATACGTTGGTCAAGTCCTCAGTATGGAATGGTTCCGCCTGCCGATTTCATCTTATTGGCCGAAGAAACAGGGTTGATATTGCCGATTGGGATTTGGGCGTTGGAAGAGGCCTGTCTACAGTTGGTCCAATGGAGTTCTATCCCTTCACGCGCTCATTTGACCATTGCCGTCAATGTAAGTGCCAGCCAGTTCAATCAAGTGGATTTTGTACCGATGGTTATGGATACTATTCATCGGACGGGTGCTAAGCCGCATAACCTAAAACTTGAAATCACCGAAAGCGTTTTGATCAATCAAGCCGAAAGTGTGATTGAAAAAATGAAGTTGTTAAAAGGGATCGGTGTCCAGTTTTCACTGGATGACTTTGGAACCGGATTTTCATCATTATCCTATCTGAAGCGTATGCCTCTGGATCAACTGAAAATCGATCAAAGTTTTATCCGTGATATTTTGGTAGATCGTAATGATGAAGCAATCGCCAGAACAGTGATTGAACTAGGTAAGACGCTTGGTTTTAGCGTGATTGCAGAAGGTGTTGAAACACAAGCGCAGCGTAATGCCTTGTTCGCATTAGGATGCGTGTTGTATCAGGGATATCTTTTCAGTCGTCCGTTACCAATCGATGAACTGGAAGGTTATCTTGCAGCTAAACACTCGCCCTGACTCGATTACTCAGCAAGTGTAAAGCTACGAGCATACCTAGCACGCTTAGGGCAGCAACATAATAAGCGGGCGCCATGTGATTAAACGGTAACAACAAGCTAACAAGGACCGGTGTCAAGCCACCGAAAACTGCATAGGCGATATTGTAGGAAAACGATAATCCGGTAAAACGTATGCTTGCCGGAAATGCCATGACACACACTGCGGGAATGGTACCGATCACGCCAACAAAAAATCCGCACAGACCGTAGAGAATAAAGATCTGCTCGGTTGAAACCAATATTTGTCGATAAAAATAAATTGAAGTAACGGCTAAACCCAATGAGCCAATAAATAATAGACGCCCCGCCCCGAACTTACCGGCTAGAGCACCAAAAAATACGCATCCGATCGTCAATGTGAGGGTGGCTATGATATTTGCCTCAAGTGCGAGCTTTGCATCCGTGACATGTAATGACTGAAGCAAAGCCGGTGTCATCAGAATCATGGTGACGATAGCCGCTGACAACTGCCACGTTAATAACATTGTCAAAATCACAGCAGATCGGTGAGATTTTAGGACTGTCTTCAGAGGGATTTCTTCCGAAATCGCTCTTTTTGATTGCAACTCTTGAAAAACGGGCGTTTCGTGCAACCAGCGTCGTAGCCAAACTGAAATCATCCCAAAAATCCCACCAAGGATAAAAGGAAGTCTCCAGCCGTAATCAAGCAATTCATTTGGTTGAAAGGATGCGTTTACCGCAGCGGCAACGACAGCTCCCAATAAAATTCCGCCTGTTAATCCGGATGTCAACAAGGCGCAAGCAAAGCTGATGTGGCGTGGAGCAACATGTTCAGCCACAAACACCCATGCTCCCGGGGCTTCGCCACCAATCGCTGCGCCTTGCATAATTCGGCATAGCAACATGAAAATAGGTGCCCAAATTCCTATGGTCGCATAAGTAGGCATGAGTCCGATCGCAAGTGTTGGTATCGCCATCAGAAAAATGCTGAGTGTGAACATTTTCTTTCGCCCCATCATGTCACCGAAGTGCGCCATGATGATTCCGCCAAGTGGCCGAGCAAGATAGCCCGCAGCAAAGATCGCGTATGTCTCCAGTTGACGCAACCAATCGGGTATGTCCGGAGGAAAGAACAATTGAGCGATTATTTTTGTAAAAAATACAAAAATAATAAAGTCATAGAACTCGAGCACACCACCTAAAGCGGATAGCCCTAATGTTTTGACGTCGCGGTGCGTAAGCTGTGACATTGGTATTTATCTAGATCCGGAAATTCGTGATATTACGCTTTCCAGTCTTTTAAATGCTGATCCTAACGCTGTGGAAAGTCTCGTCATCCTATCTTTTCAAGTGGCTTATTTATGCGAGCTAAAAAATTGGGCGTGAGTTATTGCTCTTAACGTGTTGTGTCATTTAAACAATTCGAAATTAATCCACCAAAATCAAAAAGAAGTACGCTAAACAACTATCGTTGTACGCCTTATGGCTGATAAAGTTATGTTCATTTTAATGGTCATAAATAAATATAAATCAACACAAATCTACTAAGCGTATTTGAATCAAATTGAAGTTAAATCTAAGAATTATTTTGTCAGCAGCATCTCTAAGTGTGTATTCTAGTTTCGCAGCAGCAGTTGGAGCATCTTGTCCCATCACAGTTTCTAGCAACAGTTCGACAGCCATTAACGATGGTGCCACCTCGAACTGTGCAGTAACCATTAATACTGACATTACACTTCAACCAAGCTCGGGAACAACGGCGGTAACGCTTTCCGGATCTGGATCAACAGTCACAAACAACGGAACAATCTCGACTACGGGTAGCTTTGGTATCTATACCAACTTGAGCAATACTGTGAGGAGTATCACTAATACTGGAACGATTAGGGATACGAGTACAGGCAATCCAATACGCACCAGAAGCACAGGCCTCACTACACTCAATAACAGCGGTACGCTTTCAAGTACTAATTTTCACGCCATATACAATTACTCGGGTAACGTCACCAACTTTATCAATACGGGTACGGTGAGTGGAGGTGGTGCGGGTAACTCAGGCATCAAGATTGGCGGTTCAAGTAATACAATCATCACAAATTTTACGAACGCTGGGGCGATCAGTAGCACCAGTGGGTTTGGTGTTTATGCAAATCCAGCGTCAGGAACCGTAGGAACGATCAGTACGTTTAATAATGGTCAAGGTGGCAACAGTTCAAGTGCTTCGACAACAGCATTGACTTACTACGGAAAACTACCAACCAGCTATAACATCATTGTGAAGTCTCCCACACAGTACGGGCAACTGTCAGCCTCAACTCCATCGTCAACGATGTCTTTTGGCATCTACTCGGGTGGGGTGACTGGTGTGGCAGCATCAATATTGACCGCAGGCACCTACTCATCAGTTTTAACTGGAGTACCATCAATCAATCTTGTAGGTAGTACATCTGGTACATATGGTGACTACAACTGGTCACTAGTCAACGTATCCGGTACAAGATGGAACTTGGTAGTGACTGGTGGCCCTGCCACAGGTGATGGCACAAATAATTCCAGTACTACATCTGCGGTCACTAATGTCACTAACGGTACCACTGTAGGAATGAGCAGTATCGGAGTGACAGTCAACCCCGTACTTGCTGGTGGCACGATCGTTCTGACAAAAGGTGAACGTTCAAGTCAGTCCCTATCGATTTTAAGTGAAGGGGGAGCCATTTCTGCACCAACAAGTGGTGCTGCACAGCTTTCCGGTACATTGTCTGGACCCGGCAAAGTGACCTTCAACGGTACTGGCATGACCGTTATATCAGGTGCGAACACTTACACGGGCGGTACGACCGTAGAGTCTGGAACCCTTTCTTTACTTGGTGGGACATTGGGTTCGGGTGAGGTTTATGTTGCACCGGGCGCACAACTGATGGGTACGGGCAGCATCTCAGGCCCCGTGACGGTAGCGGGTTTATTCAAGCCCGGTAACTCACCTGGCTATATTGGCGCAAGTGCAAACGTCACCATGACGACAGGTTCTGTGTACCAGCAGGATATTGCAGGCACGATGCAATCCAGCGTCTCATCCCCGGTTGGAGCCACTGGATATTATTCGTATCTGAATATTACAGGTGGCCAGTTCATCATCAACTCTGGTTCAACACTGACTCCCGCCTTGTCGAATCTGTTTAACGAGGTTGAACCTGGCTATGGCAGTACGCCATACACGCCTGTTCTAGGTGATCGGTTTCGTATGGTGACGGCTGATGGTGGTATTTCGGGTAAATTTTCGACGGTCACGCAACCTGCAGAACTGACTTCTGATATCCAGTTTCTGCCTTTCTATAACATGGACGGCACCAACAGCCTTGATCTAGCCGTGATTCCGAAGTCCTATGCAACGACAATCGCTGTGAACTCGGGCAACAAGAATGCTCAGTCGATCGGCGCGGCGTTGGACAGAATGGTCGTTGCCACTCAGGCAGGTGTATCGACCAATGCGCAGGATCAATTACTTTATGCAGGTTCTACGCAAAATGCGGGCAGTCTGGTTGCCTATGCTCAAAGTCTTGCGGGTGAGGTCTATTCCGCAGCTGTTGCCGTGATCGCACAAACTACACAGCGTGTACAGCAAGCCGTGTTGACACGTCTGGGCGATACGATGGGTCTTGGCGTACCCAATGCTATGACACCAGTTGGCAATTCAGCCCTGATGACATCAAGCAATGTGGCGTTATCTGGGGGTTTAGCGCCCTCAACCGTTAGCAGCAATCCAAGCGTCGAGCCCAATACTGAATACAAATCGCTGATGAATGGCAACATCTGGGGTGATCTTGCTTATCAGAAAGGTAATCGCAGCAGTGACAGTTATTCGGGTGGCTGGAACAGTAACCTTTATCAACTAGTGTTCGGTTCAGACTTTTATGTCGCAAAGGGTATGAGAGTCGGTGGCGGTATTGCGCTCTCCAGCACCTCGCTCAATCCCACTTTTGGTTCGGGCACCATCCAGCAAGGCTCAGTCTTTGCCTATGGCAAGATGCCGCTGGATGATTATGTAGTGGATGCTATGGCAAGCTTTGCCTTGAACTCAAGTGATTTATCTCGCGGGGATATCACTGGTTTGAGCAACGGTTTCAGAAACAAAACGGTTTCAGGAAATGATGCTCTTGTCAGCCTAGGGTTGAGTCGTCCAATTGATGTGAACGATTTTCGTGTCACGCCATTTGCTCGGGTGACGTGGCAGATCGTTTCACAGTCAGGTGTCCAAGAGGGCGATGCGGCTTCAGCGTTAAGTGTCGATCGCTACACAGGAGATGGTGTGCGAGGGATGCTGGGCGTGGCGGTAGGTTCGAAAGCCAATGATCCCATGACTGAAAAATACACGTATAGAGCTTATGTAGCTGTCGGTGCAGATACATCAGGTGTGTTAAATCCGAACTTGAATGCATCCATCGCAGGGATGGGTACCAACATCAGTACGCCGAATGCAGGATCAACCTTTGTGCAGGCTGGCTTGTATGGCACTGCCAAAATTTCTGATCATGCGTATGCATTTGCCGGATTGTCTGGCGAAGCGCGCAGTGGCCAGACGCTCGGTGCCGTGAATGTGGGTGTCAGGATTCAGTTTTGATTGAAGGGCGTGAGGTAAGTATCGAAAAAGGCTAACTCTTACTTGTGCGCAACCCAGTGCCCTGACTTGCCGCCTAATTTTTCGATCAGCCTGACGCCATCAATCACCATGCCCCGATCGATCGCTTTCAACATGTCATAAATCGTCAGTAAAGCCACACTGGCAGCTGTGAGGGCTTCCATTTCGACACCGGTTCTACCGACGGTTTCGGAGCATGTTGTGCACGTGACCGAACTGGACTCCGGATGCTGCTCGAAATCAACCGTGACGCGCGTCAATGGAATGGGGTGACATAACGGGATCAATGATCCGGTTTGCTTGGCAGCCATAATGCCTGCCAGCCGCGCAATCCCCAACACATCTCCCTTGCTTGCCTCGCCGGCAGCCAGTTTGGCGAAGGTTGCGGGCAACATTATGATTTTGCCTTGCGCAATTGCTTTCCTGTGTGTTTCGGCCTTGGCAGAGACATCAACCATGTGAGCCTGTCCGGCTGCGTCAAAATGGGTCAGGTCCTGGTTCATGTTGATCGCTTGCTATCGAAGATTTCTGGAGTATTGAAATTTCTAAAGGCATCGGGGTCTGAAAACTCGACGGCTACAGCTTTGATATCTTCAAGCCAGGATATAACGGATCCATGACCACGACTTAAAAAATGGGATAACGATGCGCCTATTAATGGATCAAGCAGGCAACATAGGGGCTCCGGCCCATCGGATGTTGTTGCATAGGCTGCTTTTGCATTCGGTTGATCATTCATCGCCTGGTCGAGTCTTTCGTGTAAATCGGTTGGTATTAATGGCGTGTCGCATGGAACAACCAATAAGCGATTTCGTTTACAGCGTAAAAGACCGGCCTCAATTCCGGCAAGTGGGCCGGGGAAGTCCGGTCGTTCGTCTGATACAACCAGATAGCCGGTCTGTTTGTAGGCGTCCAGATTACGATTTGCGCTAATCAGAATCCGTTCAGGCTTTTTATCTTGTAAATGTAATCGAGCCAAAACATGTTCGATCAAAGGCAAGCCATCCCACATGATCCAGCCTTTGTCTTTGCCTGCTAGGCGTTGACCACGTCCGCCCGCCAGTATTAGTGCATCAAAGGCACTCATGCATGACTCCATTTTGCAGCCGCAGCATCATCCGAGCTGCGTGCTTCTACCCATCTGGGACCATCGGGCGTCCATTCCTTTTTCCAGAAGGGTGCTTCGGTTTTGAGAAAATCCATAATGAAGGCATTCGCTTCATAGGCATCTTGTCGATGAGCGCTTGCCGTCAAAACCATCACGATTTGATCCCCGGGGTACATTTTTCCGACACGATGAACGATGCGGGCTGCCTGAAGAGACCAACGCTTTGCCGCTTGTTGTGCGATGTTATGCAAAGTTTTTTCGGTCATTCCGGGATAGTGTTCCAGCTCGAGCGCAACAACATCATCGGCCAAATTCAGATCGCGCACCATGCCAATGAAGGCGACTACAGCCCCAATGCTGCGATCGCCTGAAACTAGGTTCGCATGTTCGGTTTGTAATGAAAAATCCTCGGTCTGAACCGCTATGGACAAACGTGCGCAAGCGCCGGAAGGTTGCTCGTTCCTGACCATTCAGCCTCCGGTCACGGGTCTAAAAATCGCCACCTCAGCGTGATTTTGCAGAGGGGTATCCATTTGAACCATGTCTTGATTCATGGCTACTCTGAAAGCACCTGCGCCCACTGCAAATGTTTCATTCCAAACCCCTCCGCGCGAGGCGAGCAGATCGATCAGATCGCGCACGCGTATCACGGCCTCGGGCGCATCGATCAACTCTTCGGATATACCGAAACGTTCGCGCAATTGGGCAAAATAAAGAACCTTGAGTTGCATGATCGGCTGTTTGTCCTGTTATTGATTCGGCGTCTAGTTCAACAAATCCGATAATGAAAGATAGCGCACTTTGTCGCCGGCCTTGATTGGTGTGTCGGCCGCAAGGTCCACGAGCCCATCGGCCCACGCCAGACTGCTCATTACGCCTGATCCCTGATTTGGCCACAAGCGCAATATATTTTGCTCGTTCGCATCGCGTTCGAGACGAACGCGCAAGAATTCGCGACGCTTGTCCGGACGAGGCCACTCGAATCCTGCGCGAGCCGTCATATAACGCATGCCGTGGTCTTTGACACCCATGCGTTTCAGTATGAAGGGGCGTGCCATGAGCAGGAAGGTAACAAATGAACTGACAGGGTTGCCAGGCAGGCCGATAAAATCCGTTACGCCGATCTTGCCATAGGCAAGAGGTTTGCCGGGCTTCATTGATATTTGCCAAAGGTCTAGGCGTCCTAGGGATTGAACTGCAGCTTTGACGTGATCTTCTTCGCCAACCGATACGCCACCACATGTGATGACGATGTCGTTTTCCTTGGCTGCAAGTGCTAGCGCTTCACGCGTCGCATCGGCAGAGTCCCGGATGATCCCGTAATCCCGTGTGTTGCAGCCTAGTTGCTTTAATAGCGCGCTGATTGCATAGCGATTGCTGTTGTATATGGCACCAGGTGCCAAAGGCGTGCCAGGTTCGGTTAACTCGTCTCCGGTAAAGAAGATTCCGATTTTCAGGCGTTGATAGACTGATACTTTACCGACGCCGATTGATGCCAACATCGCGAGGTGTTGAGGGCCGAGTCTCTGCCCATCGGTGAGCACAATGCTTTTTTCGGCGATGTCCTCGCCCTTGCGCCGGATGTGTTGGTGCAACGATACGGGTTTTAGTAATTTGACCGATCCGTTTTCTTCGCTTGTTAATTCTTGGGGCACAACGACATTGCAACCATCGGGAATAGGTGCACCAGTAAAGATACGAGCCGCTGTATCTGGTGCAAGCGCCGTACCTGTTTGACCTGCAGCGATGCGCTGCACCACATCAAAAGATTCAGGTTGAGCGTTCACGTCCGATATATGCAATGCATATCCATCCATGGCCGAGTTATCAAAACCGGGAACATTGATAGGCGAGGTGATGTCTTGTGCAAGCACGCGACCTTGCGCCTCAAGTAATCCGACGCTTTCGGTTTGTTCAGGAAATGCAGCAAATTCCAGTAATCGTTCGCGTGCGCTTTCGAAGTCAAGCAGGTTGGCTTTGGGTTTCATGGGTGAAACAAGTCAGTTAAATTCAAAACGCTATTTTGCCTGATTCGGCATGGCAGGCTATCAGGAATATAGTCGATGGAGATTAGCCGCCGGTCTGGGACATAAAACGGATGATCTTGGTCGGAGCTTCCCTGAACTCGTGACGTTCAGGTTTGAGCTCGATTCCTTCGCGAATGACTTGCTCAAGATCTGAATCGGAAATCCCAGCGCGCAGCAGTGGTCGCAACTCTACCTTTTCTTCTTGGCCCAGACAAAGATAAAGAGTGCCATCCACCGACAATCGGACACGATTGCACGTTGCGCAGAAATGTTGACTGATTGGCGTTATTAGACCAATTTGGCCGCGCCCGTCACGGGTACGCCAATACCTAGCCGGACCACCACCCATTTCCTTGATCTCAGGTATCAAGTCGAATCGGTCGCGCAGTTTGTCCAGAATCGGGCCTAGCGGAGTGAATCCGGACGCTAAGCCTGTGCTGCCCATTGGCATGGTTTCGATCATGCGCAGGATGAATCCGCGATTAATACAAAACTCGGTCATGGATTCGACTTCATGGTCATTGACACCAGGCATGACGACCATGTTTAGCTTGATGGGATCAAATCCGGCCGCTTGCGCAGCATCCAGTCCCGCCATGACGTCATCAAGCGTGTCGCGACCGGTGATTTGTGTCACGCATTCGCGTGTCAAGCTGTCAAGGCTGATATTCAGGCGCGTCACGCCGGCGGCGCGCAGGGATTCGGCATATTTTGGCAGCTGCGTGCCGTTCGTCGATAGTGACAGATCACGAATCCCGGGCAATGCACTAATCCTGCTGGCGAGCTGAGGGAGGTGGCGACGCAAAAGAGGTTCACCGCCGGTCAGGCGCACCCGCGAAGTACCCAATCGTGCAAAGGCCCCGACAACACGCTCTATTTCATCAAAAGTCAGCCAGTCGGCCGGCTCCTGGTAGCCCTTGAAGCTTTTCGGCAGACAATAAGTGCACTTCATATCGCAACGGTCGGTAACCGACAATCTCAGATATTCGATGCTTCTGCCGAAGCGGTCTGTTAAGGGCGATCGAGATAAGCTCATAAGGTCAATTGTGCATCGTTTGAATACTTTTAACCACTAGAATCACTTTAATCCTGTTTTAATTTTTCGTCAGGTGTTACCCCTTGGGTGGTTATGGGTAAGTCATTGGACGAATAGTTCTTCTTAATAGGCTTTTCGAGATGATTTGGATTAAGAAAAAAATAATTAATCATTTGATTTTATTGATTATTTTTAGTTTTTCGACGCTCGCCCATGCGAATTCATTGAGTTTGGCCGTTGCCAGCAACTTTGCTAATAGTGCAAAAGAACTAGTTCGTCATTTTTCCGAAATTTCCGGCTACCAGGTCTCAATTAGCACTGCGTCGACCGGCAAATTCTATGCACAGATTACTCAAGGGGCGCCTTTTGATGTGTTGCTTTCGGCTGACCGCCAGACACCGGAGCGACTAATTCGGGATGGTTTGGCGGTTGAATCGACTCTCTATGACTATGCGAGAGGTCGACTGGTTTTCGTAACGATCAACCAGCAGGATAGCCTCTCGCCCGAACACATATTGCGCCATCTGCAATTCAAAAAATTGGCCATTGCCAACCCGGAACTGGCGCCTTACGGAAAAGCTGCGATTCAGACCCTTGAGCATCTGGGATTGAGACAAATGGCTGAAAATAGAATAGTGATGGCCGAAAACATTGGACAAGCTGCCCAGTTCGTTTTTAGTGGCAACGCGCAAGCGGGATTTTTACCTCAGTCCATGGTTCTGGAGGCAAGGCAGACTCAAAAGAGAGCATTTAATGGCTGGATCATTCCTCAGGAGTGGCACACCCCTATTATCCAGGCAGCAGTTATTCTCAAAAAGGGTGAAGCCAACCCGGCAGCAATGGCTTTCATGCGCTATCTGAAAAGTGAAGATGCGCGTCGGATTATCGTGTCACACGGCTATGATTAAGTCGTTGCGATCAGGAACGGTTAATCATATATGTTGAGCTTCCTTTGGCCAGCGCTGTTTGTCACTCTTAAATTGGCAAGCCTGACCACGCTGATTTTGCTTTTGCTCGGTACGCCTCTTGCCTGGTGGTTGGCGCGAACTCGCTCTGTTTTTAAAACACCGCTGTCTGCGTTGGTGGCTTTGCCCATGGTGCTACCACCCACTGTTCTCGGGTTTTATTTTCTGGTCATGATGGGGCCTGACGGACCGATAGGCAAACTAACAGACTTCTTGGGTATCGGCTCGTTAGCATTTACATTTTCCGGATTGCTGTTTGCATCGGTGATCTATTCATTGCCATTCGTTGTGCAACCGCTTCAAGCGGGATTCGCTTCGCTTGATCCGGTGGTGCTTGATGTGGCCTCGACTTTAAGGGCAGGACCATTCGATCGTTTCATGCATGTCGTTGTTCCGATGTGTCGGCCGGCCTTTTTGACTGCAACGGTGATGGGGTTCGCCCACACGGTTGGAGAGTTCGGCGTGATTTTGATGGTCGGCGGCAATATCGAAGGTCAGACGCGCGTGCTATCAGTTCTGTTGTACGACAAAGTAGAGGGTATGGCCTATCAGGATGCGCATTGGATTGCTGCGGGTTTATTGGCTTTTTCCTTTATGGTTTTGCTGGTGATGCATCTCTACGCTAATGGGCGTCATCAGACAACGAGGATGTCATGATCAACCTTGCCCTCAAACTTGATCGTGCTGACTTCAGGCTAAATATCGCACTTGAGCTTCCTTCGAAAGGGACCACGGTCATATTCGGACCCTCAGGGGGTGGCAAAACTACGATTTTGCGGGCGATCGCAGGGTTGGAGCCGGATGTGCGCGGCATAGTCATGATGAATGGACAATGCTGGCAAAAAGATGATTTGTTTGTCCCTCCACATCAGCGCAGGGTCGGTTTTGTGTTTCAGCACGCCGGCTTGTTGCCCCATTTATCCGTTCAGGATAATTTGCGTTTTGGCTGGAGACGCGCAGCGGGTAGTCAATCTCAATTCGACGATTGCGTTGCACAACTGGATTTGGCACCATTATTTAATCGCAAAATTTCACAACTGTCAGGTGGCGAACGGCAACGTATTGCACTTGGCCGGGCCTTGCTGACGCAACCTGACGTGTTGTTGTTTGACGAGCCATTGGCCGCCCTGGATGCGGCCAGGCGTTCCGAAATCCTGCGCTACTTGGAGCAGTTGAAACAACTCACATCGATTCCGATGATTTATGTTACCCACGCGGTCGATGAAATGTCGCGCCTGGCCGATTATCTGGTGCTAATGCGTGCGGGGCAGGTTCGACACGCCGGAAATGCTTTCGAAGTGATTAATCGTCCGGATGTGCCACTGGCGCTTAGGGATGATGCTGGAATTGTTGTGCCGGCCACCGTCGTTGCTCGGGATGCGACGGGGATGTTGACGTTGCAAAGTCCTCTGGGGGTTTTGTTTGGACAAGGCGCGCAACAATGCTGCGGTGAAGTGGTGAGAGTACGACTTCAAGCGCGCGATGTCAGCATTGCTTTAAGTCATCATACCGATAGTAGTGTGCTGAACATATTGCAGACCAGGATTTTGTCGTTGCGCGAAACGTTGAATGGCCAAGTGCTGGTCGAGTTGGGCGCCGGGGATCACTTTGATCAAAAATTACTGGCACGCATTTCGCAAGCATCCACGAGAAGATTGAACCTTCTCGCCGGACAAACTGTTTGGGCTCAAATCAAGGCCGTAGCGCTGCTTGTTTAGAGATTTTCCCTTTAATTACATGTAATGGGAACATCAGGCACAATAATAATCCTGCAGCACTGTGCAGCCAGAACGACGTGGATCTGAATGTTTCGGGGGCATAAAAGAGCATCATCGCAGTCATTGCAAGGATGGCTAAGCAAAGAAGGCAACATGCCCCGGCGAATCGATTTCGTCCGTTACGCCAAGTCACGATGACATGTTGAGGCAAGGCCGCGCCAAGGATCACAAGGGCTGTCAAACCGGTCACGCCATGTGCCAGCCACCAGGGTTTAAGTTGAGCCGGCATTTGATCCGTCGCCACTTGAAGCGCAAACCAACCAACACCACTTAAGCAACACAAGCCAATAACCCAATAGCTGATTTGTCGATGCCATTTCAACATTCGACCCGGTTGTGGGCGGATTTTTGTACTCATTGCAATAACGCGTGCGCCTTGTATATTTTGAAGTAATCGGCATCTGGATTTTGGTGGACAGCAAGCGCTTTAGTGAGTGCATCTGCATCCATGCAGTTAGGCGCAATGACGGAATAGCTTTTCAGGTCGCAAATGGACAATCTGGTAAACGGGTTCATGAGTGCACATGTTTCATTTGATGCATTTTGCTGATAGGAAAAGTAGGGGGCGGATGTAGCGATTGAGCCGCAGGTAAGATATCCGGCGGGAATCACGCCGGATGGTCGATTCGGATCTCGCACGGTAATCAGTCTTGGATCGTCACCGTAGACCCGTAGGTCTCCCCCTGCGTTCACAATCGCTTGATCGACACCAGATAGTTGCAATGTTTCGATCGCCTGATCGACTGCGAATCCTTTTGCAATCCCGCCAAGATCAAGCAATACCGAGTCATCTATACGAACGATGTTGTGTTTGCATAGGTGAATGTCAGACAAGTCTCCCTGAATTGCACAATCAAAAGCCCCCCGCGTGTTGTGATACATCTCGATGGCTCGTTTCAAAACGGACCAAGTCCATGGATCCACTTGAAGAGATTGTCCGGAGCTCGATTGGTTGATTCGGCTTAAATCGCTGTCATGTTGATGAAAAGACATCAGTTTTTGCACCTTTTCGATCGATGCGAAAGCGGATTCGATCGCTTCGACATGCTTGTCCACGCCGATTTCGACATAAGTGCCCAATAGGGGGCGGCAACGCCTTTCAAGATCCATGTTGTCCTCGTTTAAGTGAGAGATCGAACATGACAAGCACGCGCTTGATTCCATCGGTCAGGTGCTTGGCTGATAGCGTTGCTCCCGATACATTTTCGATGTCCTGATTCAGTTTGATCGTAGACTGGGATGTTTTGCCAATGAACTGATTGCGCCACGCTGTGTGGGCAACTTCATAACCGTATGACTCCCTGTATTCGAGTATTTCGACATGCTCTACGACCCCCTCGGCGCTTAGGCCAAGCGCATAAGTAATCATTTCATGTTTGCCGACGACTTCATCCACGACGAACCATTTTCCGGAATCTGTTTTCCAGATACGGGATCCGTCGAAAGGGTGGCTCACCGATGAAGCAGAGCGCATTTCCCTTTGCATATCCTTTGTCAGGATGATGGGGTGGTGGGCAAAATGGCTCGTTCCGTACATGAGTTGCTGAGCTTGTTGCACTGAGACATATATTTTTGCCGGTGCGGCGTAGATAGCCGATGCAGGACTCAGAGCAAAGGCGGCGGTGCCGAGTAATGGCATCCATTTGAACTGGAGTTTCATTGCAACGGCATCCCTACTTTAAACATGAATTGATTGTTGCCGTGGCTGTCCCAGACGCGACCGTTTGAGCATTCGGCATCGCCGGGAGCCCAGCATTGACCACCAAGTTGATAAAGCCATGCCGCCGTAAACCACCAGTCTTTACCGCCATAGTGAAGGTTGGGGCCGATAAAGTTCGCCCGCTGGATTTGTTTGCCGTACCAGCTTCCTTCAAAGTCGTTATGAAATCTGCCCTCTACGCCTGCGGACCAATTCGGTGCGAACCGGTAAGATGCTCCATAACGAATATCGAAAGAAGATTCGTAAATCGTCTCGGCGGGATCGAATTTGAATTTCTCAGTTTCTGCAATAAAGTTTGCCGCCAGGATGAGTCGATCATCAAGAAAGTTGGATTGCAACAAAAGCCTCATCTCAAACGACTCCGAGAGACTGCCGATTGATGGTTCGAAATACAGACCAACACCGACCGGAGAAGTGACTGGATTGGTGATGCGCCAGATTACTTCGGCCGAACCGCCATTGACCGCTGTCTTGGAATAGGAATTCAAACCATTGGCCGAGCCCGGTACGCCAAACCCGGCAGTGCAGGGGGAGATGTCATCGCACTGATGATAGTTTTGTTTTGCATTGACCGAATAGGCATCCAGATAACCTGTGACCTGGATGTCGTTTGTTAACCCGTACTCGATGCCGGTTTTGCTTTTCCACAAGTTATAGCTACCAGTTGCGTGTCCAGTTGTGTAGTCAATCTTTTGCTCGAGCTCTATGGCACCTTTAGGCTGAAGATCAAGGGTGTACAGCCATCCGAAAACACCTTCACCCGACATGGCGGAGAATGGAAGGCACCCCCCAAAAAGTAAAGCTCCAAGTTTTGCGCGTAGTTTCATACGAGTTTGCTTTCCGTTTTAATGCAAAAGCAAATGATAATGATTCGTATTCAATAAGTCAAATAAGCGATTAAATCAATCGCTATGCAAAGTATCAGTAGTAGTTAAACGGGGGATCGAAGCCGTCTGGCGTTCGCTTAAGCTCGGGCGAATTCGTCATGTCCGGCAGGATTGCAACATCGCTCCACAATCCGGGTGAACCATCTGGCGCCATGCACACTTTGTCTGTGCACGCGCATCCGGCTGTCGTAACGGTAACAATCAGAATCGAAATAAACCGAAGAAAAGACATGAATCGTCCCGAGAGATAAATAATTCAATAAGCATTGTAATGGGAGTTGGTTTGGACTGATATCTTGCCTGTACCTAGCATTGCTAGTAAATATGTATCAAGATTCTCGCAACAAGATGATTCAACTAAAAGGTTAAAAGGCAGAGAAAAGATGACAAACAGTTCGAATGGCCAACAAGTCGCGCGCAGATCTTTGCGAGAGATCCTCGCTGCCCCAGGATGTTTGATCGCAAGTTCGGTTTATGACCCGATTTCAGCAAGGTTGGCTAAAAACCTGGGAAGCGAAGTAGGTGTTCTGGGCGGCTCGGTTGCATCCCATACTGTATTAGGCGCTCCAGATATCGTTTTGTTGACGGCAACTGAATTGGTTGAACAGGCCAGACGTATTTGTAGAACCGATTGTGTAAATCTGCTTGTGGATGCGGATCATGGCTATGGCAATGCGATGAATGTCATGCGTACCATCAGCGAATTGCAAGCCGCGGGCGTATCGGGCACATGCATTGAAGATTCTGTTCTGCCACGCCCTTATGGTCAAAGAGGGCAGTCGTTGGTCTCTCTTGAAGAGGGCGTCAAAAAAATGCAGGCAGCAGTTCAGGCCAGAGGACCCAATGGCAATATGCTGATACTTGCGCGCACAAACGCATTCGCTGTTACGGATGCGCGTGATGCAGGAAAGCGTTTGCAGGCATATGAAAAAACAGGCGTGGATGCGCTGTTTGTACCTTATTTAAAAAAGAGGGAAGAGCTTGACGAAATCGCTAAAGTTGTCAGCTTGCCCATCATAGTCGCCGGCTCGGATGAGAGTCTGTACGATTTGGAGTATCTGGAAAGCCGGGGCGTCAAAATCTGGATGTGGGGGCATCAGACTTTTGCCGTCGCGGTGCAGGCACTGCATGATGCCATGCAAGCAATCGTTGCTGGAGGTAAGCCCAGTCAGTTGAAAAACAAAGCGTCTGAAGCGACCATGAGAATGGTGTTGAATAACGAAGAGTATGATGCCCAGGCAAAACAGTATCTTGAGTGAATAACCGATAATGAACCAAAACAAGACAACGACCGCGCCGGCTGCAGCTACATCACCCTTTTTAACTTTGCACGAAATCGTGCAAAAGGCTCGGCAGCGATTGAATCATGACAATTGGGACTACATTGTCGGCGGAACCGAAACTGAAACGACAGTGCAGCGCAACCGTGCTTCAATCGATACGCTGGCATTCAAGCCTAGGGTTTTGCGAGATGTCAGCAATATCGATATCAGTACTGAATTTCTCGGACGCCAATTGAGGTTGCCAGTATTGCTGGCACCAGTTGGGAGTTTGGAGCTTTTTGCGCCTGACTCTGCAATTGCCGCAGCTCGAGCCGCACTCCAATTTGGCGTCGCGCACATGTTGAGTTCGGTTTGTGAGGTGCGCTACGACGCAGTCGCTCAAGCTGTGCCCGATGCGTTGCGTCTGTTCCAGTTGTATGTTCATGGTGATCCGGCATGGGTCGATGATATTGCCGACCGAACTGTTGCCGCCGGATGCGCAGCCTTTTGCCTGACAGTCGATAGTGCTTATTACAGTCGTCGCGAACGTGATATCGCTCAACGCAATATTCGTAGAAGCGTGGTGCCGGGTCGTGAAAATCAGCCCAAGCTAACTTGGAAAGATGTCGATCGTCTCAAGTCGCGTCTAAAAGTACCCCTGATTCTCAAAGGGATCGCTACGGCTGAGGATGCCGTAATTGCGCTGGATCATGGCGTGGATATGATTTACGTATCGAATCATGGCGGTCGCCAGCTTGATCACGATCGGGGTTCCATGGAAGTGTTGCCTGAAGTTGTTGACGTGGTTAAAGGTCGCGCTACGATTATCGTGGATGGTGGATTTAATCGCGGCTCCGACATTGTCAAGGCGATCGCCATGGGGGCGAATATGGTCGGCTTAGGGCGAATGCAATGTTACGGCCTTGCGGCTGCGGGGGTGGATGGTGTAGTCAGAATGCTTGAGTTGTTGGAGGCCGAAATGCGATCGTGCATGGGGCTTCTGGGTGTCTGCAAGTTGTCTGAATTGAATCGCAGCTATCTGAAAGAGCAGGCGTATTCAGGGCCAAGCCATGTTTTAAGCGCCTTTCCGCACTTGTCCTTAGATGACAAGGCGTTTTATTAAGCCTTAGTAAAGCGGCTCCTTGCTTCATTTGAAAATCAAGCGTAGGCAGGGAGCCGAAGATTGTTTATTTAATTTATAAACGTTATTCGAGCGTCGCTAGAATGTTGCGCCAGAATTGCAGGCGACGAGGCAACGCCGATACGAATACATATTCATTGAGGGTGTGTGCACCATCGCCTTCCGCCCCTAGACCGTCAACTGAAGGTATGCCTAACGCTGCGGTGAAGTTTGCATCTGAACCACCGCCAGTCATGGGAGCATCTTCCAGTTGAAACCCAGCTTGGGATGCGCAACCTTTGAGTTTTTCGACCAGCCTGGTCGATTCGGGTGTTTTGACCATAGGAGGGCGATTTAACTCGACATCGATTTCGAGCGATACGTCCGGCCCAACTGGTGAAAGTGCCTGCATGCGGGCCAGCACTTCTTCTCCCGCAGGCATATCCGGGATCCGGAAGTCAACCATGACTTCACAATGAGCAGGGACTGTATTCGTGACAGTGCCGCCACTAATCGTGCCGACACTTACAGTGATGCCTCTGTCGTAATCGGTCATGGCTTCGAGTTTCAGAATTTGATGCGCCATTTCGCGAATGGCGCTACGGCCTTTTTCGTGTTGGAGGCCGGCATGCGATGGGCGACCCTTGACGCATAGATGAACCATGCCGGTGCCTTTGCGGGCAGTCACGCACTTGCCGCCATTGGGGCGGGCAGGTTCCGCGACCAGAGTGTAGATAGATCGTTTCGCGAAGTCTTCGATATACGGGCGTGAAGCATGACTACCAACTTCTTCGTCAGGCACCATGACAAAATCGATAGGCAGTTTTGTCGCGCCGGGTTTTGATAGTTCACCCAAGGCTTTAAGCGCGAGCATGGCCCCACCTTTCATGTCGTAACTGCCCGGGCCATAAAGTTTGTCATCTTCGATTCGACATGGATTGTCTTTGAGTGTGCCCACGGGGTGCACCGTATCCAGATGCGCTAGCACCAGAATTCCAGGGCGGGCGTCGCCTGTTGCACGGTTGGTGACGACGAGCAGCGGTAATTCATTATTCTTGCCGATGCGAGTGAGATTGACGGTGAGTCCTGAGTCGCGCGCTTGTTTGGCGGCTAACTCGGCCATGCGATGAATGCCTTCAGGGAAGTTGGAAGGAGATTCGCATTGGATCCACACGCTGAGTTCGTCTGCGAGTTGTTGCGCAAGGGCGATGGCACTCAGTGAATTTGTCATGTTGATTCGAATAATAGGTTGATATGAGTCCGGACACCATAACCGATTCAGCGGGAATTTCGGACATTTGTGTTATTAATACGCCTAAATATTTAACAACGATGCACGGACGGCGCACTATGTTCTTAAAGCTTAAGCGATTGGCACTCACGATGCTACTGGCACTCGGTTCATGCGTTGTGAGCGCACAGGATTTTCCATCCAAACCAATCACGATTATTTCGCCCTTTCCTCCAGGTGGCGGCACAGACACCTTGTCCCGTCTGATTGCAGGTGGCATGGCTGATAAGACCGGCTGGAAGATTGTTGTCGAAAACAAGCCGGGGGCAGGCGGCAATCTGGCACTTGATGCGACTGCGCGCGCCAAGCCTGATGGTTATACGCTTGTGATGGCGCAGACCGACAATATCGTGCTGAACCCATGGTTGTATGACAAACTGACTTACGACACCTTTAAAGACTTTGCACCGGTGGGACTGGTTGCATCTTCGCCAAGCGTATTTGTTGTCGCTCCCGATTCCCCTTTCAAGACGCTTCAGGACGTTGTACAGGCTGCCCGGGCGGCACCCGGAAAGTTGACGCTTGGTATCCCGGGGGCTGGAGGTTCGGGTGATTTGATCGGACATCTGTGGCGAAAGACTGGCAACGTGAATCTCTCGCATATTCCATATCGAGGCTGGGCACTTGCATATACCGATCTGGTGAGTCAGCGTATCGATCTGTATACCGGATCGGTTGCGACCCTGTTACCTCATATCCAGTCCGGTAAGGTGCGTGCGTTGGCCGTTGTCGCCAGCGAACGCTCACCTGCGCTACCTGATGTGCCGACGTTTGTCGAAAGCGGCTTCAAGGACATCAATCAGACGATCTGGTGGGGTTTGATGACGGCCGGTAAAACGTCACCAGCCGTGATTGCAACACTACACTCCGCATTGACTAAGACTTTGTCCGATCCGGAAGTTGTTAAAAAATTACAAACTAGCGGCTATAGCGTGATGGGGGGAACATCAGAGGATATGGCAAAGCGATACAAAGTCGATTATGACTTGTTCGGCAAGATTATTACCGAGGCAGGCATCAAAGGGAGTCAGTAAGCGTCAAAGTAATTTTGTCGGGCGAAACTTCTGATCCGACCTGAATGACCGACTCGAAGAGTTGGCAAGGCTTGGACGTCATTGAAATTGAAAGTCAGCAAAGTGGCTGAGAGGTGGCGGAAGCGGTGAGATTCGAACTCACGGAGGGCGTGAACCCTCGCCGGTTTTCAAGACCGGTGCCTTAAACCACTCGGCCACGCTTCCCGGAAATAGGCAGATCATTTCGCGAAGGACTGAATCATAAACCATTTGCAAAAAAAATATTTGCGCCGTTAGGGGCTAGGTGCGGCAGTCTGGCGTCATTTTTGTCGTAACAAGTTACAATGTATGGTTAATCTGAACTGAAGCGAAACGATTTCAATCGTCGACTATATGACAACAGCATCCAATAACAGCAAGCGTCAGTGCCTGGTGATGGGTAACTGGAAGATGCATGGCACCCTTGCAGACAATGCAAAATTGCTTGCCGCTTTGCGCCCCTACGCATCTAAAAATGCGGCTATGGCCGTTTGCGTACCATTTCCTTATCTAGCTCAAGCGCAAGATGCGCTCAAAGGATCTTCTGTCACTTGGGGGGCTCAGGATATAAGCGTTCATTCACACGGTGCTTATACAGGCGAAGTCAGCGGTGCGATGCTTAAGGATTTTGGATGCCGCTGGACGCTAGTCGGACATTCCGAGCGGCGTTCGATGCATGCGGAATCGGATCAGCTTGTTGCTGACAAAGCTCGTGCAGCGCTTGCTGTCGGTTTGACCCCTGTCGTTTGTGTGGGCGAGTCGCTCGCTGAGCGCGATGCCGGTCAGGCGGTTGCCGTCATTCAGCGTCAGCTGGCGCCGGTTTTGGCATTAGGCGCCGATTCGGTCAATCAGTTAGTTGTCGCGTATGAACCTGTTTGGGCAATCGGCACCGGCAGGACTGCAACCCCGGAGCAAGCACAAGAAGTGCACGCAGCGATTCGTGCTGCCTTGTCTGCGATTGGCGCAGGCAATATCCAGATTTTGTATGGCGGTAGCGTCAAGGCGGCAAATGCAGCCAGTTTGTTTTCTATGCCTGATATTGATGGGGCATTGGTGGGCGGGGCTGCGCTGATCGCCGATGAGTTTCTTTCGATTGCCGCTTGCGGTGATCAGGCATAAATCTGAATTCGTTTTGGAGTAATTTCGATGTCTTTGATGTTTACGCTTCTGCTTGTTGTGCAGATCATCTCTTCGCTCACCATTATCTCCCTGGTTTTACTGCAGCAGGGTAAGGGGGCGGATATGGGTTCGTCTTTCGGTAGTGGTTCGGCCGGTAGTCTTTTTGGCGCAACCGGTGCGGCTAACTTCATGTCGCGCGCGACAAAGTGGGCTGCTGTCGTATTCTTTATTTCGACCATCGGTCTGGCTTATGTGGCAAACCGTGGCGCAGGTGGTCAGGATACTGGACTCATGTCAAACTTTACGCAAACTCAGCCTGCTGCTCCTGCGCCTTCAGGGTCGTTGGTGCCGGGTTCCGCACCAGCTGGTTCGGCTTCCGGATCATCTGCCGTTCCGGGTGCCACCAATGCTGTTCCAGCCGTACCTGGCGCACCAGCGGCCGTTCCATCGGCACCTGTGCCCGCACCTTCCTCCGGCGTGCCAGCAACCAAGTAATCATCGTATTGATCAGCATGACTTGGTTTGTACTGTCGTGCTATAATCGCTGGCTTACTGCGATGTGTTTTGCGCCGACGTGGTGAAATTGGTAGACACGCTATCTTGAGGGGGTAGTGGCGAAAGCTGTGCGAGTTCGAGTCTCGCCGTCGGCACCATAAAGCAGTACCTCAATGAACCCGCCTTCCAAGTTGAAGAGCGGGTTTTTTGTTGCCTTTCGTTTTGAGTCGTATTCAATATTAATATTGCAAATTATTTATACCTTTACCGCGCATACCTTTACCGCGGCACCTAACTTTTTGATTGCAATCGCACGGAGACAAAATGTCCTTTATTGCTGACCGCATGAATCGAATCAAGCCCTCGCCAAGCTCAATGGCGACCCAAAAGACCAGAGCATTGAAGGCGGCAGGGCACGATGTCGTGGGGTTAACTTCGGGTGAGCCGGATTTTGATACGCCTCCCAATGTGGTGGAGGCTGCGATCCGGGCTATGGCGCAATCCAAAACAAAATATACCGACATTGGTGGTACGGCCGAGATGAAGGGCGCGATTCGCACGAAATTCTTGCGCGAAAATCAACTCGAGTATTCTGTTGCCGAAGTCATGGCCAGTTCAGGCAGTAAACAGGCGATTTTTAATGCGATCATGGCAACGGTGCAAAAAGGCGTCGAGGTCATTGTGGCCGCACCTTATTACGTCTCCTATCCCGAAATGGTTACGATGGCCGGGGGCACGCCAGTTGCGGTTACATGTCCTCCTGAAAAGGGTTTCAAGCTACAACCCGAAGACCTTGAGCGTGCGATCACACCTCATACACGCTGGTTAATCTTGAACTCTCCCAACAACCCCAGTGGAGCAGTTTATTCTCGGCTGGAGTTGCGTGCACTGGCGGACGTGCTGGTTCGTCACCCCCAAGTTTGGGTGATGACGGACGATATTTATGAGCATGTTTTATTCGACGGTCGAGAGTTTTGCACGATGGCTCAGATCGCTCCCGAACTAAAAAACCGCACTTTGACCATCAATGGCGTATCCAAGGCTTATGCCATGACTGGTTGGCGTATCGGTTATTGTGCCGGACCTGAAGAATTGATCAAGGCCATGACGAAGATGCAGTCGCAAAGTACCTCGAATCCCTCGTCGATCAGCCAAGCAGCCGCCATCGAAGCCTTAACCGGTACCCAGGACTTTATTGCTGAGCGTATCTCGATATTTCAGGCCAGACGTGATGCTGTAGTGAGTAAATTGAATGCGATCAAAGGCATCAGCTGTCATTCACCCGAGGGGGCGTTCTATGTGTTTCCCTCGTGCGCGGGCGTGATGGGTATGAAAACTGCCTCCGGTCAAATTCTTAAAACCGATGAGGATTTTGTTTTGTATCTGTTGGAATCCGAGATGCTGGCAGGCGTACAGGGTGCCGCATACGGTATTTCTCCATTCTTCAGATTTTCTTTCGCGACATCGATGGACGTGCTCGACGAGGCGTGTGTCAGACTCAAACGCGCGGTTGAAAAACTAGTCGGCTAACAGAGCAGTTGTTCGGGACCCTAAAGAAAAACTCATGAC
Organism: Sheuella amnicola; assembly: GCF_010499255.1. GTDB lineage: Bacteria > Pseudomonadota > Gammaproteobacteria > Burkholderiales > Burkholderiaceae_B > Zwartia > Zwartia amnicola. Next base: position 191,684 of record NZ_JAAGRN010000003.1, on the reverse strand, counting down.
AAGACCATCCTCAAATTTATCTTTGCCTAAAGTGCTCGTTCTTGGAACCGGTGGCACGATTGCTGCTTCAGGTTCGGTGGCGACTCAGCTCAGCGATTACAGTGTCGGGACGAGTGTCGATGCGTTGATTCAGGCTGTGCCTGAGCTAAAGCAGCTGGCAAGGTTCGATTTCGAGCAAATTGCCAATATCAAAAGTTTTCTGATCGGCGATGAGGTGCTTCTCAAGCTTGCTCATCGGGTCAATGTCGGACTGGCTGATCCGGATGTCAGGGCAGTTGTCATTACCCATGGCACGGATACGTTGGAAGAAACTGCATATTTTCTAAACCTTGTCGTCAATAGCGACAAGCCTGTCGTTTTGGTTGGGGCAATGCGCCCGGCAACGGCCTTGAGTGCGGATGGGCCTCTGAATCTTTTTCATGCCGTTTCCGTGGCGGTACATCCTGACTCTGTGGGTAAAGGCGTGATGGTGGTTATGAACGACAGGATGGTTTCGGCCAGACACGTCAGTAAACACAATACAACTTTTGTCGATACCTTCAACTTAACCGAGCAAGGGTGCTTGGGAACGGTTTCAGGCGTGACTGTTGGATATGACGCCGCCCCTGTACAGCGTCATACTGCACAGAGCGAGTTGCATCTGAGTCCTTCTGTCAAGAATTTGCCTGCCGTAGACATTATTTACGAGCATCAAGGCGCTGGACTTCATTTGTATCAAGCGTCGATTGCGTCAGGTGCTCGGGGTATTGTCCTTGCCGGTACCGGTAATGGAAGTATGTCTGACGTAGCCATTGCGGCGGCCGAACTTGCTGCGGCAGCAGGGATCGCATTTGTTCGCTCAACGCGAGTCGGCCAGGGCAGGGTTGGCGTGTCAATCAATGACAAGAGCCACGGTACCGTTGCCGCACAGTCGCTGAACCCCCAAAAAGCCAGAATATTGCTGCGCCTGGCGTTGTTAAAAACTAATGACAGAGAAGTTTTACAGCGGATTTTTAACGAGTATTAATTACTTCGCCTTGTTCGAAGGCAGCGACCAGGTGCTGATGCTGTGAGCCAGGGGGGCCGTACTACCTTCGGACGTCAAGGTGACTTCTCCGGCACAAAGTCGTCCAGTTTTGAGCACTTTTGCGTGAGCAATGACCACTCCGGGTGGGCTTTTGCGCAAAAAGTTCATCGTCAGGCTGGATGTGACGGCCTCGGTGTTGCCTGTCGCTCCCACCACGGCGGCATACATGGCAAGATCGGCCATTCCCATAAGCATTGGACCGGCAACGATCCCACCCAAGCGCTGAAAGTCCGGATTCGGCGGCAACGCTAGCGTTGCAGTGCCAAATCCGATTTCTCGTATTTGAATGCCGAGTAGTTTGGCAAAAGGGTGGTGCGCATCCAGCAGGTTAATAAAATCATCCAATGAAATCATTGAATTACGTTCAATTGTTGCGGTATTGGATGTGCGCATCAAAATGTCCGATATTGATTGAGCCGTCTGGTTCCGATTGAGAAGATTGAGAAATCAGACTCAGACTGGAAAACTCGTTTATTGGTGAACAAATGGTAACAGCGAAGCGCGGATTTAGAGCGGTGCGTTGCGTTGTTTTCATGAAAAATGGGGAAACTTAAAACAAAGGGTAAACCCTTATCGATTGTTGGGAAAAAGCATCATTTGTTGCGGTAACCCAACAAATGATGCCCTCTGTGACTCATTTATGTCGAGATTCATAGCCACGGCTCCGTATTTTTGATGCAATAGCGTCAACTTCCCTTAGCGGAGTTAGGGGGGCGGCAGACAAATAATCTGTTTGTTGCTCTTGTCACTCAAACATTGGAGATTTCTTAAATGAAAAAGACTCTGCTCGCTGCCGCCCTGTTAGCCGGCTTTGCTGGTGCCGCTTCGGCACAATCATCTGTAACTCTGTACGGTATTCTGGATGCCGGCGTTGCATACAAGCAACTCAAGTACAGCGACAACACTCTGAGCAACTTCGGTGTTGCTTACGGCACCCAGTCGGGTAACCGTTGGGGCCTGCGCGGCGTTGAAGATCTGGGCAGCGGCAATCGCCTGACCTTCCAACTCGAAAACGGTTTCGACCTCGGTAACGGTACGCTCGGTCAGTCGGGCCGTGAATTCGGTCGTCAGGCTTGGTTCGGTGTCGAGAACGACGCTTGGGGTTATGCTCGCATGGGTCGTCAGTTGAACTTCGCAACTGACTACTTTGGCGCAATCGATCCGTTTGCTCAAGGTTTTGCGCAAGCTAACATCGGTGCCGTGATGGGTTCGACCAACACGTACCGTATGTCCAACGCTCTGAAATATCAGACACCTAACATGTCTGGCTTCCAGGCTGGTGTTGCATACTCGTTCGCAACCGGTTACGACGCTCTGTACCTCAACAACGGTGCTAACGTGACCAGCGGTTCGGGCTACAACTACGCAACTACCAACAACACACGTCAGGTCAGCTTGGGTGCCAAGTACGCTAACGGCCCGATCTATGTGGCTGCTTCGTACGACAAACTCTACGGCGCAACTGGCATTGTTGGTGGCTCACCAGAAGCTTCGCCTTCAGAATGGAACTTGGGCGGTAGCTACGACTTCAAAGTCGTGAAACTGTCTGCAGCTTACGGTCAGACCCGTGGCGGCTGGATGGCTGGTCAAAACTCGCAGGGTAACAGCGGTGCAAGCATCGACGCTTCCGGTGTTGTTAACAACAAGGTTTTCGGTGGCAACGGCGGTTTGTTGTTTGATTCGAACTGGGGTGTTAACTCCTACCTGATCGGCGCAACGATTCCAGTTGGTTCGGCTGGCAACGTTCTGGCATCGTGGGGCATGGCTCGTCCGAACGGCAACATGCAAGATGCATACAATGCAGCTAACATGAATACGTACAACCTGGGCTACACCTACGCTTTCACCAAGCGTACCAACATGTACGCCTACGTTTCGTACGCTCAGAACTACGCAACTATCGACGGCTTGTCCTCGACCGTTGTTGGTCTGGGTATGCGTCACCAGTTCTAATCTCGCGATTAGAGCAACAAGTTAACTTCGGTTAATTTGCAAAAACGGGTCACCTTCGGGTGGCCCGTTTTGTTTGGTGTTCAGTCAATGTTGAAATTTGCAATTGAGATTTTTTCTTGTGTTCGATTTCAGTGAACTTGAAATTCAAAAATAAAAAACTTTTTGATGTAAATAACAAGTGTTTCTAAAGTAGAAACCCTAGTCCGAGTGCTACAATCTAAAAGTTTGTGCAACAGCTTGATGTAGAGAGAAACAAGCAAATGAATCTACAACAATATTTTCCCGTTTTGCTGTTTATCGCGGTGGGGACGCTGATCGGTTTCGCCTTGCTGGCGGCCGGTTCGTTGATTGGTCCGAATAAACCCGATGCGCAAAAACTCTCCCCATATGAGTGCGGCTTTGAGGCCTTTGGCGATGCCCGCATGATGTTCGACGTCCGTTACTACCTCGTCGCCATCCTCTTCATTCTGTTCGATCTTGAGATCGCATTTTTGTTCCCTTGGGCTATTGCGAATAATGCCGTGGGGTTGGTTGGTTTTGTGACAGTGATGATTTTTTTGGTTGTACTTACTGTCGGTTTCATCTACGAATGGAAGAAAGGCGCGCTTGATTGGGAATAACCCACTCACGCCCACATAAACTTATGGCAATTGACGGCATTCTCAAACAAGGTTTCATCACAACCAGCGCTGATAAATTCATCAACTGGGCTAAAACCGGTTCGATGTGGCCCATGACATTCGGTCTAGCTTGTTGCGCGGTTGAAATGATGCACGCGGGCGCAGCGCGTTACGACTTGGACCAGTTCGGCATTATTTTCAGACCAAGTCCTCGTCAGTCCGATCTGATGATTGTTGCAGGCACGCTGTGCAACAAGATGGCACCTGCTCTGCGCAAGGTTTATGACCAGATGCCTGAGCCGCGTTGGGTTGTTTCCATGGGTTCTTGCGCAAATGGTGGTGGCTATTATCACTACTCGTATTCAGTGGTGCGTGGCTGCGATCGGATTGTGCCGGTTGATGTGTATGTGCCAGGATGTCCACCGACTGCCGAAGCGCTCGTTTATGGTCTTTTGCAAATGCAAAATAAGATTCGTCAGACCAACACGATTGCACGTTAATCATTGAATTCATTAATCAGGCGTAAGACATGTCCAGGCTAGATAACCTGCATCAACAACTAGTCGCACTGCTCGGTGAGCAGGCACGCATTACTGTCGCATACGACGAGATTACTCTCGAAGTATCTGCTGACGTATGGGAATCAACCTGTTTGAGATTGCGTGACGAGCCATCACTGCGCTTTGAGTCATGCATCGATTTGTGTGGTGTTGATTTTTCGACTTACGGTGTCGGCAAGGTTGGAGAGGCATCTCAATCAGCTGTCGTTCCATCCGGCCGTTTCGCTGTAGTCGCACATCTGTTGTCATTGACTCACAATGCACGCATGCGCGTTCGCACCTTTGCCGCTAATTCAGATTTTCCCGTTGTGGACTCTTTGGTTAACGTGTGGCCAAGCGTGAACTGGTTTGAGCGTGAAGCATTCGATTTGTTCGGAATCGTTTTTGAAGGTCATCCTGATTTGCGCCGTATTTTGACTGACTACGGCTTTATCGGTCATCCATTCCGCAAAGATTTTCCCGTTTATGGCAACGTAGAAATGCGTTACGACCCAGAGCAAGGGCGGGTGGTTTACCAGCCCGTCACCATTGACCCACGTGAAAACATACCGCGAGTAATTCGTGAAGATGGTTACGGAATCGGGCGCTAATCATGGCTGAAATTAAAAACTACACCCTGAACTTTGGTCCTCAGCATCCGGCCGCACACGGCGTGTTGCGACTTGTGCTCGAGCTTGATGGCGAAGTCATTCAGCGAGCAGACCCGCATATCGGTCTTCTACACCGTGGCACCGAAAAGCTCGCCGAGCATCGCACATACCTTCAGGCATTGCCCTATATGGATCGTCTCGACTATGTGTCGATGATGTGTAATGAGCATGCGTATGTCATGGCCATCGAAAAACTGATGGGTGTGACTCCTCCGGTTCGTGCCCAATATATTCGGGTCATGTTCGATGAGATTACCCGTCTGCTGAATCACTTGTTGCAGATCGGTACCCATGGTCTGGACGTTGGTGCGATGGCGATTTTTCTTTACGCTTTTCGCGACCGTGAAGATTTGATGGACTGCTATGAAGCGGTATCCGGTGCGCGCTTGCATGCTGCCTACTATAGACCCGGTGGCGTTTATCGTGATCTTCCCGATGCGATGCCCCAATACGGTAAATCCAGTCAGTATCGTTCGGCTAAAGAACTCAAGGCAATGAACGATGCGCGTTCGGGTTCGATGCTCGATTTCATCGAGGATTTCACTAATCGCTTTCCTGCCGCAGTCGATGAATACGAAACCCTGCTGACTGATAACCGTATCTGGAAGCAGCGCCTGGTCGGTATCGGAGTGGTCGATCCAGATCGTGCAAAGGCTTTGGGCTTTACCGGGCCGATGTTGCGTGGTTCGGGTGTGGCTTGGGATTTACGCAAGAACCAACCGTATGAAGTTTATGACCAGCTTCAGTTTGATATTGCTGTAGGTGTTAATGGCGATTGTTACGATCGCTATCTGGTTCGCGTGGCCGAGATGCGCGAGAGTAATCGCATCATTCGCCAGTGCGTGCACTGGCTGAAGAATAATCCCGGTCCGGTCATGGTCGACAATCACAAAGTGTCGCCACCAAGCCGTACCGGCATGAAGTCGAACATGGAAGATTTGATTCATCACTTCAAATTGTTTACTGAAGGTTTCCATGTGCCCGTTGGCGAGGCCTATTCGGCTGTCGAGCATCCAAAGGGTGAGTTTGGTATCTACATGGTTTCCGACGGTGCGAACAAGCCTTACCGTCTGAAGATTCGTGCGCCGGGCTTCGCGCATTTGCAGGCACTTGATGAAATGTCACGCGGACACATGATTGCGGACGCGGTGACCATCATCGGTACACAAGATATCGTTTTCGGCGAGATTGATCGCTAATCGCATCTACTCGCTACTACCGGATTAACAATATGTTGCTCTCTGAACAGGCCTACAAGAAAATCGACCGCGAGATCGCCAAATATCCGGCGGATCAGAAGCAGTCCGCCATCATGGCATCGCTTTCGATTGCGCAGGACGAAATCGGCTGGGTTTCTCCCGAAGTGATCCAGGCTGTTGCCGACTACTTGGGGCAGCCTCCCATTTTGGTTCAGGAAAACGCCACGTTTTACAACATGTTCGACGTGCGCCCCATCGGTAAATACAAAATTACAGTTTGCACTAATTTGCCGTGCGCCTTGCGCGATGGTGTAAAGACTGCGGACTATCTGAAAGACAAACTCGGAATCGGCTTTCGTGAAACGACTCCGGATGGCGTCTTTTCGCTAGTTGAAGGTGAGTGCATGGGTGCCTGCGGTGATGCCCCGGTTTTGCTGGTCAATAACAAGCATATGTGCGTACGCATGCAAGCCGAAAAAATTGACGAAATGCTTGCCGAGTTGAAGGCATCCGCAAAAGGAGCCGCAGCATGAGCGCAGCAATCCTTCAAAAGTACTCGCAAGGCCTGAATTCAAATCCAGGTGGTGACCTGGCCACGTCAATGGCTTTGCACGGTCGACATATCAGTCCACAAATTCTTGCGGATCTGGATGGTAATAACTGGCGGCTTGCCGATTACGTCAAGCGCGGCGGTTACGAGGCGCTTCGTAAGATTTTGACGCAAGGCATGTCGCAAGAAGATGTGATTGCCGAAGTCAAGGCATCAGGTTTGCGTGGTCGGGGCGGTGCAGGCTTTCCGACGGGACTGAAGTGGAGCTTCATGCCACGTACATTCCCGGGGCAGAAGTATCTGGTTTGTAACTCTGACGAGGGTGAACCCGGTACATTTAAGGATCGCGATATTCTGCGTCTGAATCCACATACTGTGATCGAAGGCATGGCGATTGCCGCCTATGCGATGGGGATTCCAACCGGCTACAACTATATCCATGGCGAGATTTTCGAAGTTTATCAACGCTTCGAAGAGGCGCTGGAAGAGGCGCGTGCCGCGGGTTTTCTGGGCGAAAAAATTCTCGGTTCATCGTTTAACTTCCAGTTGCATGCTTTCCATGGATTTGGTGCTTATATTTGCGGTGAAGAAACCGCTTTGCTTGAATCACTAGAAGGCAAAAAGGGTCAGCCTCGCTTCAAGCCACCATTTCCTGCAAGTTTTGGTTTGTATGGCAAACCGACGACGATCAACAACACGGAGACCTTTGCGGCCGTTCCCTGGATTATCCGCAATAGCGGACAGGCTTACCTTGAGGTGGGCAAACCAAACAACGGTGGCACGAAGCTGTTTTCGATCACAGGTGATGTTGAGCGTCCGGGTACATACGAAATCCCGCTCGGCACGCCTTTCGCCAAGCTTCTCGAACTTGCCGGCGGCATGCGCAACGGTGCAAAACTCAAGGCAGTTATCCCAGGAGGGTCGAGTGCCCCTGTGATTCCCGGTCACATCATGATGGATATCACGATGGACTACGATGCGATTTCCAAAGCAGGTTCCATGCTGGGTTCGGGTGCTGTCATTGTGATGGATGAGAGTCGCTGCATGGTGAAGTCGTTGCTTCGTTTGTCTTATTTTTATTACGAAGAAAGTTGTGGACAATGCACCCCATGCCGTGAAGGTACGGGTTGGCTTTATCGCATTGTCAATCGCATTGAAAACGGTCAGGGACGCCCTGAGGATCTCGATTTGCTCGATTCGGTTGCCGGCAACATCATGGGACGCACGATTTGTGCGTTGGGTGATGCGGCTGCTATGCCGGTTCGTGGCTTCCTGAAGCATTACAGAGACGAATTCGCACACCACATCGAGCATAAGCGCTGTGTGGTGGATCCCTATATTTAAGGTTTGGACAAGGTTATGGTTGAATTAACCATCGACGGCAAGAAAGTCGAAGTGCAGGAAGGCAGCATGGTGATGCATGCCGCGCATAAGCTCGGCGTCTTTGTGCCGCATTTCTGCTATCACAAAAAGCTGTCCATCGCGGCGAACTGTCGCATGTGTCTGGTCGAAGTCGAGAAGGCACCCAAGGCGATGCCCGCTTGTGCGACCCCGGCAACCAATGGCATGGTGGTTCATACTTGTTCTGAGCGTGCGATCGCTGCGCAAAAGAGTGTGATGGAGTTTCTACTGATCAATCATCCGCTTGATTGTCCGATTTGCGATCAGGGCGGTGAATGTCAGTTGCAGGATCTGGCCGTTGGTTATGGTGGATCGGATTCGCGCTACAACGAAGAGAAACGCGTTGTGTTCCACAAGGATTTGGGACCACTGGTGTCTGCCGAGGAAATGTCTCGTTGCATTCATTGCACGCGTTGCGTACGTTTCGGCCAGGAAGTCGCCGGCATGATGGAAATGGGAATGGTCGGTCGAGGAGAGCATTCCGAGATCACTACTTTTGTCGGTCGATCTGTCGAATCAGAATTGTCCGGCAATATGATTGATCTTTGCCCAGTTGGTGCATTGACTTCAAAACCATTCCGCTACCAGGCTCGGACTTGGGAGCTTGCACGTCGCCGTACGATTTCTCCTCACGATAGTCTGGGTGCGAACCTGATTGTGCAGGTTAAAGGCGATCGCGTGCTGCGAGTGGTTCCTTTTGAAAACGAAGACATTAACGAGTGCTGGATCAGCGACAAGGATCGTTTCTCGTATGAGGGTCTAAATTCGGACGATCGTTTGTCGACTCCGTTGGTCAAGGGTGACGATGGTCAGTGGCGTGAAGCCTCCTGGTCGGATGCCTTGCAGGTTGTTGCCCATGCGCTGCTTGACGTGCGTGATCAGTCGGGTGGTGACCAGATTGGTGCGTTGTCTACTGAATATGCAACTGTTGAAGAACTTGCGCTGCTTGCACGAATTACGCGCGGTCTGGGGTCCGAAAACATCGATTTTCGTTTGCGGCAAACTGATGCTGCCCTTGATGGCGCACTGACTGGTGTGCCTTGGCTGGGGATGTCTGTTACGGACCTCGAAACCTTGGATCGCGCACTTGTTGTAGGTTCTTTCCTGCGCAAGGATCATCCACTCATGGCGCAACGCCTTCGTCAGGCAGCCAAGCGTGGTTCGCAAATTACGAGTATTGATGTGGCGGGCGATGATCCGTTGCTTAATCTGACGGCTCGCGCAACAGTTGCACCATCGGCAATAGCTGATACGCTCGCTCAAGTAGCTGTTGCGTTAGCAAACATTAAATCTGTCGATGTACCCGCAGAGTTTGCTGGCGTATCCGTTGGCGCGCATGCGCAAAAGATTGCCGAAAGTCTGGCTAGTGGCGAAAAATCAGCCGTCTTGCTTGGCAATGTGGCTGTGAACGCACCTGATGCTGCGCGTATCGTTGCGAATGCTCAGATGGTTGCTCAATTGTCCGGCGCGAAGCTTGGCTTCCTGACTGCAGGTGCGAACACGGTTGGTGGTTATCTTGCCGGTGCTATGCCTGTCAACGGCGGAAAAAATGCCGCTGCGATGTTTACGCATCCGATGAAGGCTTATATTGTCCTGAATGCCGAACCATTGCTTGATGCGGATAACGGAGCCCAAGCGATCGCTGCATTGAAGGCTGCGGAATTCGCGGTTGCGCTGACTCCCTACGCATCCTCTGCAAAAGAATGGGCAAAAGTCATTTTGCCGATTTCTCCATTCACCGAAACTTCAGGCACTTTTGTCAATGCGCAAGGCTTGCCGCAAAGCTTTAAGGCGACGGTTGCGCCATTTGCCCAGACGCGCCCCGGCTGGAAAGTCTTGCGAGTGTTGGGCAACATTCTGCATTTGACCGGTTTCGAGGAAGAGTCATCCGAGTCAGTGCGCGATGCCGTATTGTCCGGAAATATCCAAAGTCGTCTTTCGAATCAAGTTCAATCGAAGCCTGGATTGTCAACGCAACACGCGGGTGGAGCATTGCAGCGCGTGACTGATGTGCCGATTTACCGCACCGATGCGATTGTCAGACGTGCTGATGCTCTGCAGGCTTCTCAGGCATCTCGTCAACCGGTTGCACGTTTGCATCCTGACTCGATGACTGCGCTTGGTTTGGCCGAGGGGGCAAAAGTCCGCGTTCGTTCCACAACCGGTCAGATCGAATTGATTGCAGAAAATGATGCGACATTGCCTTCCGGTTGTGTGCGGGTATCGGCCGGTTTCGAACAGACCGCCGCGCTTGGCAGTGCGTTTGGTCAACTTAACGTGGAGCGTGCCTGATGCAGTGGCTGAACGTTCTTGAAACAATGGGCACAGACCTGCTTGGCCCGACAATCTGGATGGTTGTTTGGACACTGGTTAAGATTCTCATCATCGCCGTGCCAATCATTCTTTGTGTTGCGTATCTGACGTATTGGGAGCGCAAAATGATCGGTGCGATGCATATTCGTCTCGGGCCAACGCAGGTTGGTTACAGAGGGTTACTGCAGCCTTTTGCCGACGTATTCAAGTTGCTGACCAAAGAGGTTGTTGTTCCCTCACAGGCAAACAAAGTCTTGTTCGTTCTGGCGCCAGTTGTCACACTGATGCCTGCGTTGGCTGCCTGGGCCGTGATTCCTTTCGGTCCCGACCTCGTGCTGGCAAACGTCAATGCCGGCCTGTTGTACGTCATGGCGATTACCTCGATCGGAGTCTATGGCGTGATCGTGGCAGGATGGGCGTCAAACTCCAAATATGCGTTTTTGGCCGCCATGCGCGCATCGGCACAAATGTTGTCTTATGAACTTGCCATCAGTTTTGTGCTCGTTACCGTATTGCTGGTTTCCGGTAGCTTGAATATGTCCGAAATCGTCAATGTGCAAACTCGTGGATGGTTTGCCGAGCGAGGATGGAACTTCATGTCGTGGAACTGGTTGCCACTGTTGCCATTATTTGTCATCTACGTGATTTCGACCGTTGCCGAAACCAACCGTCACCCCTTCGATGTGGTGGAGGGTGAATCCGAGATTGTGGCCGGTCACATGGTCGAATATTCGGGGATGGCTTTTGCCCTGTTCTTCCTGGGTGAATACGCCAACATGATTTTCTTGTCATGCATGGCATCGATCATGTTCCTTGGCGGCTGGACTCCTCCGGTGGATATTGCGCCGTTGACCTGGATTCCAGGTTGGTTATGGCTTGGCTTGAAGACTTTTGTGGTGGTTTCGATGTTCATCTGGTTCCGTGCGACCTTTCCACGGTATCGGTATGACCAGATCATGCGCTTGGGTTGGAAAATTTTCATTCCCTTGACTGGTGTGTGGCTGGTTGTGGTGGCGATCTGGATGCAGACGCCTTGGAATATCTGGAAATAACCGCGACACGACGGTAAAAAAGGCAGGTTATGGAAGCGATCAAAGATTTTTTCGGTAGTCTCATGCTCCTTGAGTTGCTCAAGGGTATGAAGCTGACTGGCAAATATTTTTTCAGGCGCAAGATCACTTTGCGCTATCCGCAGGAAAAGACTCCGATGTCGCCGCGTTTTCGTGGCCTGCATGCGTTGCGCCGTTATCCGAACGGGGAAGAGCGCTGCATCGCTTGCAAATTATGTGAAGCTGTCTGTCCTGCCATGGCGATTACGATTGAATCCGATCAACGTGACGATGGTTCAAGACGCACCACGCGCTATGACATTGATTTGACCAAGTGTATTTTTTGCGGATTTTGCGAAGAAAGCTGCCCGGTCGATTCAATCGTTGAAACGCATATCCATGAATACCACGGCGAAAAACGTGGCGATCTCTACTTCACCAAGGACATGCTCCTGGCCGTTGGAGATCGTTACGAAGCAGAGATCGCCCGCAATCGCGCAGCCGATGCGCCTTATCGCTGATCATCGGGGCTGACAAAGAATGTTTACAACCATACTCTTCTATATTCTCGCGCTGGTTCTGGTCGTTGCGGCGTTTCGCGTCATTACCGCCAAGAGCCCTGTGACCGCGGTTTTGCATTTGATCCTGGCGTTTGTGAATGCCTCGTTTATCTGGATGATTCTGGGCGCCGAGTTTCTTGCTTTGCTTTTGGTGCTGGTATACGTCGGTGCTGTGATGGTGCTGTTCCTCTTCGTTGTGATGATGCTTGATGTCAAGATGGAAGAATTACGTGCCGGCATCAAAACATACCTTCCGCTCGGACTGACTGTCGGTCTGATCATGGTGGTTGAAATGTCGCTCGTGCTGAGTCTGAGCTGGGGCGATGTCGGACCGGCCGCCGATTTGGGCAACAATTACAACAACGCGCGCACGCTTGGCGAGCAGCTTTACACACAATATGCGTTCGCCGTCGAAGTCGGCGCGGTGTTGTTATTGGTTGGCATGGTGGCGGCAATTGCATTGACGTTGCGTCGCCGTCGTGATGTCAAATACAACGATCCGGGTGCCGCGTTGCGCGTACGCGCCAAGGATCGCGTTCGACTGTTGGATGTTCCCGCGCAGGAAGCGTTTAACGCGAAATCAGGAGAACAGTCATGATGACGCTGACTTTGCCCCATTTTTTGGTGCTTGGCGCCATTCTGTTTGCGGTTGGGGTATTCGGGATTTTTCTGAACCGTCGCAACCTGATCGTACTGTTGATGTCGATAGAGCTGATGCTGTTGGCGGTCAATATGAATTTTGTCGCATTTTCGACTTGGTTCGGCGATGCGGCAGGACAGATTTTTGTGTTTTTCATCTTGACCGTTGCGGCAGCTGAAGCTGCGATCGGTCTGGCGATTCTAGTGCTGTTGTTCCGCAACCTCAGCACGATCAATGTTGATGAACTTGACCGCCTTAAGGGCTGATCGGACGACGGAACAATATGTCTAACGTATCTCTTTACCTGCTCATCGCACTGGCTCCGTTACTGGGTGCGATCCTTGCCGGTCTGTTCGGAACCGGTTTTCTCGGACGCTTCATTAGTCGCCGTGGTTCGCACATGATCACGATCGCTCTGGTTGCCGTTTCGGCAATCGGATCGGTTTATGTGCTTAATCAAGTGATGCATCATGCGACAGGAACGCTCTTCAATGACACGATCTATACGTGGAGTCTGATCGGAAACATCAAGCTGGAGATCGGTTTCCAGATTGATCCACTGTCGGCATTGATGATGGTTGTCGTGACATCGGTTTCTCTGATGGTTCACATTTACACCATTGGCTACATGTCGGATGATCCGGGCTATCAACGATTCTTTGCTTATATTTCGCTGTTCACATTCTCGATGTTGATGCTGGTCATGTCCAATAACATGGTTCAGTTGTTCTTCGGTTGGGAAGCTGTGGGCTTGGTTTCGTATTTGCTGATCGGTTTCTGGTACACCAAACAGACCGCGATTTTTGCAAATATGAAGGCATTCCTTGTAAACCGTGTCGGTGACTTTGGCTTCGTGTTGGGAATCGGTTTGTTGTTCGCAAATACCGGAACAATGAACTATGGCGAAGTGTTTTCCCAGATCGATAAATTGAAGGGCCTCATGTTGCCGGGCACGGAATGGATGCTGATCACCGTTGCCTGTATTTGTCTGTTTATCGGTGCGATGGGTAAGTCCGCCCAGGTTCCCTTGCATGCCTGGCTGCCTGATTCGATGGAAGGCCCGACTCCGATTTCCGCGCTGATCCACGCAGCAACCATGGTGACGGCCGGCATATTCATGGTGGCACGCTTTTCGCCTCTGTTCGAACAATCCAATACTGCGCTGTCCTTCATAATCGTAATTGGAGCGATTGGCGCTTTGTTTTTGGGTATTCTCGGCATCATCCAAAACGACATCAAGCGTGTGGTTGCATACTCGACCTTGTCGCAACTTGGCTACATGACTGTTGCCCTTGGTGCTTCGGCTTACTCGGTCGCTATTTTCCATCTGATGACGCACGCTTTTTTCAAGGCTTTATTGTTCCTTGGAGCGGGTTCGGTCATCATCGGTATGCATCATGATCAGGACATCCGCAACATGGGTGGATTGCGCAAATACATGCCGATTACCTGGCTAACGTTTCTGATCGGCACGCTTGCATTGGTGGGAACACCGTTCTTTTCGGGTTTTTATTCGAAAGAACACATCATCGAAGCCGCTGCCAATGCCAACGTCTGGGGTGCGACTTTCGCCAAATACGCAACCTTGATAGGTGTGTTTGTCACATCGCTGTATTCGTTCAGGGTTTATTTCCTTGTATTCCATGGCAAAGAGCGTTTTGCCACAGAAGATGCACATCATGGTCATGGATCGCATGCACATGATGATCATGCTCATGATGGACACGGTCATGACGACCATCACGGTGGCGTTCCGCATGAATCTCCTTGGGTTGTGACTTTACCGCTGGTATTGCTTGCGATTCCATCCATCGTCATTGGTGCTTTGGTGGTCAAGCCGCTTCTGTTTGGCGATTACTTTAAAAATACGATTTTCAATCTATCTTCACACCCGGCGATGGGGGTCTTGAAATCGCATTTCCATGACTGGGTGTCTTACGCGCTGCATGCGTTCTCGACCCTGCCATTCTGGTTGGTTGTGGCTGGTGCCGTCGTTGCCTGGTACTGCTATCTGATCAATCCCAAAATCCCGGCCACGATTCAGCGCAAACTGTCAGGTTTGAATTACATACTGGAAAATAAATATTTCTTCGACTGGTTCAATGAGCAAGTGCTGGCGCGAGGCGCACGTTGTCTGGGCAAAGGCCTGTGGCAGCAAGGTGATCGCGGCCTGATCGATGGCCTGTTGGTTAACGGTTCGGCACGCCTGGTTGGGATGATCGCTTCGGTGACGCGCCGCCTGCAGTCAGGATATATCTATCACTATGCATTTGCGATGATCATCGGCCTATTGGCTGCGATCACTCTCATTATCTTTGGCCCCAAATAATGGCAAGCATGATGGCATCTTTATCTACAAATTGGTTGACCCTTTCGATCTTCGTACCGATCGTATTCGGTTTGATCGTGCTTGCCTTTGGCAGCGATGAACGTCCGGGGGCAACGCGTTTGCTTGCCTTGATCGGCGCAATCGTCAGTTTTCTGGTGACCATACCGCTGTATACCGGATTCGACGCAACGACAGCCGATATGCAGTTTGTCGAAAAATCAGTCTGGATTCCTGCCTTCGCAGTGTATTACCACCTAGGCATCGATGGCATTTCGCTCTGGTTTGTCTTGCTGACTGCTTTCATTACCATCATCGTCGTCATGGCGGGTTGGGAAGTGATCACTACTCGAGTATCCCAGTACATGGCCGCATTCCTGATTTTGTCGGGATTGATGATCGGCGTGTTTGTTGCCCTCGATGGACTGCTGTTTTATGTATTTTTCGAAGCCACATTGATTCCGATGTACATCATCGTTGGCGTGTGGGGCGGTCCCAATCGCGTATATGCGGCGTTTAAGTTCTTCCTGTATACCTTGATGGGTTCCTTGCTGACCTTGATCGCATTTATCTATCTGTGGAATGTATCTGGTGGATCGTTCGACATCCGTACCTGGCAAATGATGCCTCTGGATTACACGCCCCAGGTCATGATTTTCTTCGCATTCCTGGCGGCTTTCGCGGTCAAGGTGCCAATGTGGCCTGTTCATACCTGGTTGCCCGATGCTCACGTTGAAGCGCCAACCGGTGGTTCGGTCGTACTGGCTGCGATCATGCTCAAACTTGGTGCATATGGATTCTTGCGTCTGTCGTTGCCGATTGCTCCTGATGCATCGCAAGCCATGGGCCCATTCATCATCACATTGTCCTTGATTGCGGTGATCTATATTGGTCTGGTCGCGATCGTTCAGAGTGATATGAAAAAGCTTGTGGCTTATTCCTCTATTGCGCATATGGGCTTTGTGACCCTCGGATTTTTCATTTTCAATACAGCCGGTGTTGAAGGCGCAATAGTGCAAATGGTTTCGCACGGTTTCGTATCGGCAGCCATGTTCCTTTGCATCGGCGTGTTGTATGACCGGGTGCATAGTCGAGACATCGCCGCGTATGGCGGCGTGATCAACACGATGCCCAAGTTCGTCACGTTTTTTGTGCTCTTTTCGATGGCCAACGCCGGATTGCCGGCAACCAGTGGATTCGTCGGCGAGTTCATGGTCATCATGGGTGCCGTTGAATACGACTTCTGGATTGGAATGCTTGCTGCGACCGCCTTGATTCTTGGCGCATCTTATTCTCTCTGGATGGTCAAGCGCGTCGCATTCGGCGAAATCGCAAATGACGATGTGCGTAATCTCCAGGATCTGTCATCCCGTGAGTTCCTGATTTTGGGAATTCTTGCCATTGCAGTCATTTACATGGGGATTCACCCCAAGCCCTTCGCCGATGTGATGCACACATCTGTCGAGGCCCTGTTGCAACACGTCTCCAATTCAAAACTGTAAGCTACGCCATGATGCAATCCAAATTTGATTTCGCCCTGGCCGCACCGGAAATTACCTTGCTGGTCATGGGTATGGTTATCCTGGTGCTCGACGCCTTCAGCACCTGTAAGCGCCGTACGACAACATATGTTTTGTCGTTGCTTACCTTGGCTGTCTTGACCGTGATGCAGTCCTACTTGTGGGTGAACACGCCGAGTTTTACTCGTACTTTTTCGGGACTATTCGTCGGTGATGCGATGTCGCATCTGCTGAAGATCGTTTCTTATATTTCTGTGGCGCTTACGCTCGTATATGGTCGCGAGTATATTCAAAGTCGCGATATGCTGCGGGGCGGCGAATTCTATGTTCTGGTTCTGTTGGCGTTGCTAGGCCAGATGGTCATGATTTCGGCAGGTAATTTCCTGACGATTTATCTCGGTCTCGAACTGATGTCGCTCGCCTTGTATGCATTGGTTGCAATCCGTCGTGACCATACCGAATCAACCGAAGCGGCAATGAAGTATTTTGTCTTAGGTGCGCTGGCATCCGGATTCTTGCTGTATGGCGTGTCCATGATTTATGGCGCGACCGGTACACTTGATCTGGCCGGGGTCGCTGAATTCATTGCATCCGGCGATTTTGAAGCTTTGCCGCTGGTGTTTGGTCTGGTGTTCCTTGTTTGCGGATTGGCCTTCAAACTGGGTGCCGTTCCTTTCCACATGTGGGTTCCAGATGTATATCAGGGTTCGCCAACAGCCGTGACCTTGGTATTGGCTGCTGCGCCCAAGCTGGCGGCGTTTGCTATCGCAATGCGTATATTGGTGACTGCACTGGGTGATCTGGTCATCGAGTGGCAGCCAATGCTCATGATTTTGGCCGTTTTGTCTCTCGCGATCGGTAACCTGACTGCCTTGATGCAAACCAACTTCAAGCGCATGCTAGCCTATTCGACCATCTCTCACATGGGTTTTGTCTTGCTGGCGATGTCTTCCGGCTCGATCGAAGGCGACAAGGCAGTTGACTCGTATGCGTACGGATCGGCCATGTTCTACATGATTACTTATGTCTTGACGACGCTTGCATCGTTTGGTCTGGTCATGTTGATGTCGCGAGAAGGTTTTGAATGTGAAAACATTGATGATCTGAAAGGCCTGAACAAGCGCAGCCCATGGATGGCCGGCATGATTCTGGTTTTGATGTGCTCGTTGGCCGGCTTGCCTCCGCTTGTCGGGTTTAGCGCCAAGCTGATGGTGCTCCAGGTTCTGATGCTCAATGACCATCTGTGGCTTGCATTGATAGCCGTTGCCTTCTCGTTGATCGGTGCTTTCTACTACCTACGCGTGATCAAGGTGGTTTATTTTGATGAGCCTGTTGCAGCTACCCCCGACTTGCCGCGTACTTGCTTCTTTCCTCGCACATTGATGATGCTCAATGGCGCGCTGGTGCTGGTGCTAGGGTTGATTCCATCGAGTCTCATGAATCTGTGTCTGATTGCCATCAAAAACACGATTGTGTTTTGATGGTTTTCGGTAAATAGGGCGTTGGCGCGATATGAATCAGACATCTGCAGTATGGTTTCTGATCGTGCTGGCGTTATTAGCGGCGAACGTTCCATTTCTGAATGATCGTCTGTTTGCGATTTTTCAGTTAAATATAGTCAAGCAAGTGTCTGGCAATTCAAGTCGTGACAGCAAGCCATTCTGGCTGCGTTTGTTCGAAATGACTTTGCTTTATGTGCTGGTTGGCTCGATTGGCTTTGCGCTTGAAAGCACGATGGGAAATCCCTTCAGGCAGAAGTGGGAGTTTTATGCCATCACCTTCAGTCTGTTCATGGTGATGGGTTTTCCGGGATTTGTTTTGCGATATTTGTTGCGTAGAGATTAAGCGCGCAGAGATTAAGGCTCGAACCAGTTCAGTACGCCGTCAAGCGCAGTGACATTCAGCGAGTATCTGGCCTGAGCGCGCACAACTGCTTTTGCTCGATAGGCGACGGAGTAATCTGCATTGGCCAGCATCTTCAAGTCGTTTGCACCATCCCCGATTGCGATGATCTGATGTGGTTGTGCGCCGCATTCGGCGGCAAAACTTTTGAGCGTATCCGCTTTGCCTTGAGCATCCAGAATGCGCCCTAATACCGATCCTGTCAGTTTTCCATCGACCGATTCCAGCACATTGGCATGCGCGGCATCAAGATTAAGTCTGGATTTGAGTTTTTCGGTAAAAAAGGTAAAGCCGCCCGACACCAGCAATACACGAATGCCGGCTTCACGAGCGCGGCCTACGAGTTGCTCAGCACCCGGGTTCAGACGTAGTCGCTGATCATAAACAGACTGTAAGACATCAGTCGATAGACCCTTGAGGAAGGCAACGCGTTTAATCAGACTCTCGGAAAAGTCCTTGATTTCGCCTCGCATTGCGGCCTCAGTAATCGAGGCGACTTCTTTTTTGACGCCTCCAAAATCGGCAATCTCATCAATGCATTCGATGTTGATCAGAGTCGAATCCATATCCATCGCCAAAACCTTACAGTCCGATAGACGGGTTCCGGAACGAATGTATGCGGTGTCTACGTGATTCCTTTCACCCCAGGCCAGCACTTCATCGCGAGTTTCCGGACTGTCGTTGACACCAAGCAAGCGAGCAGCAGTGGACCCAAGTCGGCGCACGCCCGAGGCCTCCGCTATGGCGGAAATCTGTTCGATCAACTCGCCGGTCAATGCAGGAGTCTGAACAACAAGATTAAAAGTGGTCATGGGTAATTCCAGCGTAATTTATGTCAAAGAGCGCAAAAGAGATCGAACGGCGTCAGCACGAGCGGTGACATCCGGACAGTCTATCTCGGCGCGAAGTTTATCCTGTCCTGCGAATCGTATGGTTTTCTGTTTTTGTACCAGTTCGATCAAGCGAACGGGATCGACAATGGTATTTTGCTTGAACTGAAGCATGATTTGCCCTTCGCTTGCGTCGATTTTCTGAATGCCAAGGGCAAGGGCAGCTAGTCTCAGTTTATGAGTGGCCAGCAGGCAGCGTGTCGCCTCAGGCAGTTTGCCAAACCGGTCTATCAATTCTTCCTGAATAGCGATGAGCTCGGACTCATCGGTCGTACTGGATAATCGTTTGTAAATCGACAGTCGTGCGTGAACATCCCCGCAATAATCATTGGGAAGCAGGGCAGGGGCGTGCAGATTAACTTCGCAACCGGCACTGAAAGGCGCATCCAGGTCGGGTTCGACGCCTGCCTTGAGTGCGCGTACCGCTTCATTCAACATGTCGTTGTACATGGAGAAACCGATTTCTTGAATATTGCCGGATTGAGACTCTCCCAGGACTTCACCTGTGCCGCGAATTTCAAGATCGTGCATCGCAAGAAAGAAGCCGGATCCCAGTTCTTCCATCGCCTGAATTGCTTCTAGGCGTTTTTTTGCGTTTTTGGTGATGGCGTCTTCACCCGGCGTCATTAAATAAGCATAGGCCTGGTGATGTGAGCGACCGACACGTCCCCTCAACTGATGAAGCTGAGCCAGACCAAAGCGGTCGGCACGATGAATAATGATCGTGTTTGCGCTAGGGACGTCAATTCCGGTTTCGATAATTGTCGTGCACAACAATACATTGAAGCGTTGTTGGTAAAACCCCTTCATGACTTGTTCGAGTTCGCGTTCACCCATTTGTCCATGTGCAATCGCGATGCGTGCTTCGGGTACCAGTTCTTCTAGGCGAGCCCGTCTGTTATGAATCGTTTCGACCTCATTGTGCAGAAAATAAGCTTGTCCGCCACGCTTGAGCTCTCTAAGAAGTGCTTCCCGAATGGTGCTGTTGTCTTCCCGACGAACAAAGGTTTTGATCGCAAGTCGCTTTTGAGGAGCCGTCGCGATGACAGAAAAGTCACGTATTCCTTCAAGTGACATACCCAAGGTCCGTGGAATAGGTGTCGCGGTAAGTGTCAGTACATCGACTTCGGCGCGCAATGATTTGAGAGCCTCTTTTTGTCTCACGCCAAAACGATGCTCTTCGTCGATGATTACCAGCCCGAGTCGCTTGAACTGCGCATCCTTGGAAAGAATTTTGTGCGTGCCGATGACGATATCGATCGTGCCATCCTGGATGCCCGTCATGGCTTGACTGATTTCTTTGGCGGATCTGAACCTTGAAAGCTCGACCACTTTAACCGGCCAATCTGCGAATCGATCCGAAAATGTCTGAGCATGCTGCTCGGCAAGCAACGTAGTCGGGCAGAGCAAGGCCACCTGTTTGCCATTGGCAACGGCGAGAAAGGCCGCTCGCAGGGCCACTTCGGTTTTGCCAAAACCGACGTCTCCGCAAACAAGTCGATCCATAGGGCGACCGGAGGTCATGTCATGGATGACGGACTGAATTGCGGCAGACTGGTCGACCGTCTCTTCAAAACCGAATCCCTCGGCAAATAAATCGTAGTCTCCGATCGGCAGTTTGAAGGCGAAGCCCTGTCGTGCCGCACGCTTGGCATATAGATCCAGCAATTCCGCAGCTGTGTCGCGCACTTGCTGAGCGGCCTTTTTGCGTGCTTTTTCCCACTGTCCGGATCCAAGTAAGTGCAAAGGCGCGGTTTCGGGATCATTGCCGCTATAGCGGGCGATGACATGCAGTTGGGATACCGGCACATACAGCGTAGTTTTATTCGCGTATTCAAGATGAAGAAACTCCATCTCGCCTTCACCCATGTCCAGATTGACCAGTCCGTGATAGCGGCCAATGCCGTGCTGAGCGTGCACAACAGGATCTCCGGCACGCAATTCGGACAGGTCCCGCACCATGGCTTCAACGTTACTGGCACGCTCCTGATCGCGCTTGCCTCGTCTACCGCCACCGCTTGCGTGACCGGGATATAAGTCGTTTTCTGTCAGAAAGATTAGGTGCAGAGACGGGATTTCAAATCCGGTTCCAAGCGATCCGACAGTGATGGCGAATTGCGCTTCACTTTCCAGGAAAGTAGCAACCGACTCTGTTTGAGCATCCGGGACAATCTGATGCTCGGCCAGCATTTGCAGGATGGTCTCGCGTCGTCCATGTGAATCGGCGCATAGAACAACGCGCGCATGCGTAGCTGTTGAAAGAACATGGCGAAGTTTATGAAGCGGATCCTCGGCCCGGCGGGAGACACCTACATCGGGAGCCGCAACAATTTCATTGCTTGCGGAGTCGTTTGCCAGAGCAAGCCTCGGGAAATTCTTCAGTTTTTCGTGCAACGATTCCGCTTGCAAAAATAAATCCGATGGCGGCAGAACCGGTCTTTCATGATCGCTTTTTAGGAATTGATAACGACTTGCAGTATCTTTCGTAAAACGCAGCATCGCATCATCAATGTCTCCCAGAGTGACGATCAATGCGTCCTCTGGCAGATAGTCGAAGAGAGTTGCGGTAGATTCAAAAAAAAGTGGCAAATAATATTCGACACCGGCAAACGGAATGCCATTGCCGATATCCTTGTACAGCGATGCTTTGGACGGATCGCCTTCAAATACTTCCCTGAATTTGGCCCTGAATAAGTTGCGGGCGGGCTCATCCATCGGAAACTCGCGACCAGGAAGTAGCTGCACATTACCGACAGGATATAGACTACGCTGAGTATCGATATCGAAAGCGCGAATCGATTCGATTTCATCGTCGAACAAGTCGATTCGGTAAGGTACGACTGAACCCATCGGAAACAAATCGATCAGACTGCCACGAATGCAGAATTCGCCCGGCATGGTGACCTGCGATACATGCGCGTAATTGGCCAGTGTCAACTGAGTACGCAGCGCCGATTCATTCAGTTTGTCTTTTTGCTTGAAAGAAAACGTATAGGCAGCCAGAAAGCCGGGTGGTGCCAGACGATATAGCGCGGTCGTGATCGGAACCGTCAGGACATCCACTTCGTTTTGCATCAAGGCGTGCAGCGTGCGCAGCCTTTCGGAGATCAAGTCCTGATGGGGCGAAAAACTGTCATAAGGAAGGGTTTCCCAGTCGGGAAGTTGCCGGACTTTGAGCTCAGGCTGAAAAATCGGAATTTCTTCGGATAGTCGCTGAGCCTCCAGAGGCTCAGCAGTCAAGATCACCAGCGTTTTACCGGCGGTTTTTGCGAGTTGAGCCAATAACCATGCGTCTCCGGATCCGGGGGGACGAGGATGGCTGTAGCGCAAACCGGTTTTGAGGGCGGCTAACAGAGTAGAGGCAGAAGTCAATGCAGCCGTCATGGAATCAAGCAACCAGAAAAATCATAAATCAGCCAATGATTATAAAATCATTGGTCAACGTGCTGCTTTAGTTTGACTGGCACGTCTGAATCGTCGCTATCTAATGGAATCCCATGACTGTATCGAATATCCCCGAACGCGTGATCGCTCTTGTTCCGGCAGCCGGAATTGGTGCGCGCGCCAGTACGAACGGGACTTCAGTCGAGCCTAAGCAATACCGAGTATTGGCGGGAAAGCCGATGTTGTGGCATTCCGTCAACGCATTGCTCGCCGACCCTCGCGTTAAGGAGGTTCGTGTCATTGTCGCGCCAACCGATCAACGTGCGACGGACATCTTGTCGGATTTGCCAAGAACGAGATGCTATCCTTTCGGAGGAGAGCAGAGATCAGATACAGTGTTCAATGGATTAAGTCGCACGGATTTTGCTCCCAACGATTGGGTGCTGGTGCATGATGCCGCCAGGCCCGGATTGCCCGCCGATGCACTGACCCGATTACTAGATGCTTGTCTAAGTCGCAATGTCGGTGGACTGCTCGCGATGCCGATGGCTGACACAGTCAAGCTTGAGGATGATCAGCAATGTGTTGAGAGGACCCTTGACCGCAAACATTTATGGTTGGCACAGACCCCCCAGATGTTTAGGGCGGGAGAGCTGCAGTCGGCGCTAAAGCAAGCCGCTTTTGCGGGATTTGTCGTGACCGATGAAGCTTCGGCCATGGAGTTTGTTGGTTATAAACCTTTACTCGTGCCGGGTTCCGGGCGTAATGCCAAAATAACCTGGCCTGAAGATTTCGATTGGGTGCAATCTTGGCTATGAATCCTTTTGCAATTCGTGTGGGACAAGGGTTTGATGTCCATGCGCTGGTATCCGGACGCCCATTGATATTAGGTGGTGTGATCATTCCGCATACTCATGGTTTACAAGGGCACTCTGATGCTGATGCGCTTTTGCACGCACTGACGGATGCGCTGCTTGGTGCTGCGGGATTGGGGGATATTGGCCGCCATTTTCCCGATACAGATGAACAATACCGGGGAGCCGATAGCAGGGTGCTGTTGCGTATCGCGTACGATCGCGTCAAGCAAGCCGGTTGGGAGGTGATCAACATCGACGCGACGATTCATGCGCAAGCGCCCAAGATCGGTCCACATGCGCCCGCGATGGTTGGCAATATTTCACTTGATCTGGATTTGTCGCCCGAGTCGATCAACATTAAAGCCAAAACCAATGAAGGCTTGGGTTATCTGGGGCGCAAAGAGGGCATCGCCGCTAATGTTGTGGTTCTGCTAGGTCGTACTGTTCTTGACGATGCTCGTGTCGATTGGCCACAGTACGGAAACGGTTAATCCGCCACCCACACGGGGGTTGATTGAAAGACTGCCCTCGGTTTGCCGCAACAGTCTGTCGATGATGGCTAATCCCAGACCTGCTCCTGTACTGTCCGAGCGTGCATGGTCGCCTCGATAAAAGGGGCGAAGCACGTTGGATACGTCTTCTGGTTTGATGCCCGCGCCTCGATCAGACACTTCAAGTACAGCTTTATTTGCTTGCGCCTGAAGCGTGACAAGTACTTTGCTACGCCCTTGATCATCGCCACCGTATCGGTAGGCATTATCGATCAGGTTCAAAACAATACGTGCAAAACTGACCGGATCAATCCGCACGTGGATGTTGGGCTGAATCCGGGATGTCAGTTCGTGATGGATCAGACCGGTATGAAGACGTTCACGAGAGAGCAAAGACTCGAGTGCAGTTGAAATGTCAGTCGATGGGCGCTCTTGTATTTTGGCGGCACGTGAATATTCAAGCAACTGGTCGATGGTGTGATCAATTTGTCTAAGATCCTGATCGATTGCTTGAATGGATGCCTCGGGCATTTGGCTTAATTCGATTTCAAGCCGCATTCTGGTCAGCGGTGTGCGTAAATCATGAGAAATGCCCGCAATCATCAGTTCACGATCGTTTTCGGTTTGACGCCAATCCTCTGTCATCCTGTTGAAACTTGTATTGAGCTGCCGAATTTCGCGAGGCCCGGTTTCCGGTAGTGGAGGAGGCGATTGACCGGTCGAGATTTGTTGCGTGTGATGAACCAAGCGGGATAAGGGGCGATTGATGTATCGCACACTTATAAGTGCGCCTATCAGTGAGAATACGATGGCAGCCACAGCCCAGCCGATCCATTCGAAGTCTCCACTGAGCTCAAGGTCGTCGCGGTGCATCGCCAACCAGTACTGCTTTTCATCGATGCTGAAGCTTATCCAGAAGTCGTGGCGGTTGTTGACTGTCCAGGCGACAATCGTATCCGAACCAAGATGCTGTTTGAGCATATGAGCAATTTTTTGCCAGTAGCGGTCATCGGGGATAGGCTCAACGATATCAGTTGGGGAGCGTGCAATGACGTCCAGAGATTCGTTTAAAGACAGTTCGTCCAGCAATGTCGGTATATCGGTTCTGGTGGCATGGGCCAGGGCAGATCGGGTCAGATTCACCGCGGTAGTGATGCGCTTGCTGTTTTGAATGGCGCGAGGTTCCATCTCGAGGATGACGAAAACCTCGGCCCAGGCCGCCAGACAAGCCAGCATCAGTGTCGCCAGCAATAAAAATGTCCGGGTAAACATGACCTAACGATTGCCGTCCGGTACGAAAACATAGCCCATACCCCAGACGGTCTGGATATAAGCCGGTTTGGCCGGATTGACCTCGATCAGTTTGCGCAAACGCGATATCTGCACATCCAGACTGCGGTCGAAGGCTTCGTATTCACGTCCGCGGGCCAGTTCCATCAGTTTGTCGCGTGAAAGCGGAACCCGAGGATGTCGACCAAACACTTTCAAAACGGAAAACTCTCCGGTGGTGATATCAACCGGATGACCATCCCGTGTCAAAGTGCGTGTTGCCATGTTCAGGCAGAACGGACCAAAGTTGATGGTCTCCTGTTCATGACTTGGTGCTCCGGGATGTTCGTCAATGCTGCGCCGCCGCAAAATGGCGCCAATGCGGGCCGAAAGCTCGCGGGGGTTGAACGGTTTGGGGAGATAATCGTCCGCGCCCATTTCCAGACCAATGATCCGATCGATTTCTTCGGTTTTGGCTGTAAGCATGATGATCGGCGTGTTGTTGTGCATGCTGCGCAGTCGCCGACAAACGGATAGCCCGTCTTCACCGGGCAGCATCAGGTCAAGTACTAACAAGTCGAAATGTTCGCGCTGAATGGCTTTGTTCATCTCACGCGAGTCCTCTACTGCACAAACGTTATAACCTTGTTCGGTCAGATAACGACGCAGTAACTCGCGAAGACGAGGGTCATCGTCAACAACGAGAATTTTTCTTGATGGGGTAGTCGTAGGTATTTGCATAAAAGAAAATGTAACAGCGCCAAGCCTTAAGGTGGTCTATTTTTCATAAACTATTACAAGATCCATCATCTATCACCAAAAATGTAACTAAATGTTCTTCATTACAATACGCCTATGAGCTTAATTCTGGCCCTCGAAACCTCAACCACGACTTGTGGCATCGCATTGATTCACGAGCATGCTGCTGACGTGCGCATAACGATGCGCCTGCATGAGGGAACAGCGGGACATGCCATGAGCGTATTGCCGATGGCATATGACCTTCTGAAAGAGTCCGGATTTTCAAGGAATCAACTGGATGCGGTGAGCTTTGGCCAGGGCCCCGGCGCGTTTACTGGGTTACGTGTTGCTTGCGGGGTTGCTCAGGGAGTCGGTTTCGCATTGGATATACCGGTGATTCCTGTCGGGTGTCTGGATGCCATTGCTGCCAAGGCCGGAGCGAATCGTCCGGGGCAGTTGATTTTGGCGGCGCTTGATGCCCGCATGGACGAAATTTATCTTGCCGCCTATGTGATGAATTCACAAGCGCGACTTGTAAACATACAACCTCCTGTGCTGCTCAGCGCGGTGGATGTTGGCGGATTCGTTCTTGGTCGATTGCCTCTATGGTTGCGAGATCCCGATATGATCAACACATCCCACCCCTGTCTGGTGGGGGAAGGTTGGAAGGTTTCGAATGCGATGTTCGGCCTTGCGCAGGATTGGCCGACGGAACAACTGGATGCCCACCCCGAGGCCGACTGGATCGCACGATTAGCACTGGATGCTTGGCATCGAAAGGCTTGTCTGGCACCTGAGTTGGCCGCGCCTCTTTATTTGCGTGACAAAGTGGCCTTTACGACAGCCGAGCGCGCGTCGGGACACGGCGGAAATCCGCGAGTGTTGGCGAATCATGACGTGGCATTGTTGCCGATGTCCAAGGTGGATATTGCCGAAGTGGTTGAGGTGGAACGCACTGTCCAGTCGTTCCCCTGGAGCGAGCGAAACTTTCAGGATGCGTTGGAAGCAGGTTATGAAGCCTGGGTGCTTAGATCCAATCAGGGATTGCTTGGGTTTTGCATTGGAATGCTAGCGCCTGACATCGCCCATGTCCTTGTGATTGCCGTGGCGCCTCGTCAGCAGAAAAAAGGTTTCGGCCATCTTTTGCTGGAGCAATTGCAGCACTCTGCGAGGCAGCGAGGCTTGGAAGGGTTATTGCTTGAAGTCAGACCCTCCAATCAAAACGCCATCGAATTTTACGAAAGTCATGGTTTTACTCAGGCCGGACGCAGGCGCGATTATTACCCTGCAGGTGATGGAGTGCGGGAAGACGCTATCGTAATGAAACAAATTTTTAGTGACGCCTGACCTGTGAATTCACATTTCGATTCCTCTGCTTTGCAACTATCCGCGCTTCAGTTGGCGTGGTTGCATGAGCTTGGCATCGAAAAGCCCTGGATTCCGATGCCTCGACAAGCTGATCAGGTGCAGGTATCGCAAGCTCGGCAAGCGTCTGAATCTGCTGAGTCATCAGCCTCTCAAGACACCGAAACAAAAATTACTCAAACTGATGTTGCGCCAAGTTCAAATGTATTCGGTGCGCAAACTACCGCAACGCCATCGCGGACTGTCTCGCGGTTTGCCCAGCCTGTATCCAAAATATTAGCCCCCGTCGTGCGTGCAGGTGCCACCGAGACTTCAGCACTTGCCGCTCAAGCACAAACGCTAGACTCGCTTGCCCAAGGTATTGCGTCATGCCAGGCTTGCGGCTTATGTATGGATCGTGAGCATGTCGTTGTCGGTCAAGGCGTCATGCAACCTGCGGTGATGGTGGTTGGTGAAGCGCCCGGTGAACAAGAGGACCGTCAAGGTGAACCGTTCGTTGGTCGCTCGGGGATGCTTCTTGACAATATGTTGTCCGCAATCGATTTGGGACGTGAGAAAAATGTCTATGTCGCCAATATTATTAAGTGTCGCCCCCCCGGCAATCGCAACCCTCGTCCCGAGGAGGTTGCCGCATGCCGCCCCTTTTTGCTGCGCCAGATCGAACTCATCAAGCCATTAAGCATTCTCGCTGTGGGTAAGCACGCCGCCCAGGCGTTGCTGGGGGTGGAAGCGCCTCTTGTTTCGATGAGAGGGCAAACTTATACACTGCCTCATCCCGGACATACGGTGCCGGTAGTTGTCACTTATCACCCGGCGTATTTGTTGCGTCGACCCGCTGAAAAAGCCCTGGCTTGGAAGGATTTAAACCAGACCAGGGATATCGTGCGGGCTATTACCGGCGATTAATGCGGAATAAAGCATTAATTCGTTGAAATTAGTGGCAATCTTTTAAAGCGGACCCATGACCATCCTGCCCGATTTGTTCGATTAATGTCGGGTCGTGGCGAAGGTTGAGCTTGCTCCAGTGAATGATTAACAGCATCAGGGCTGCAACCAGAATGCCAAAGATCGCGATAATGACGCCAATCGACATATTGAGCCAGAGCATCAGCGTGTAGACGGCGACCATCAAGAGAATATTCAATTGTTCATTGAAGTTCTGAACCGCAATCGAATGACCAGCCGATAGCAATACATGACCGCGGTGCTGGAGCAAGGCATTCATCGGAACGACGAAATACCCGGATGTCAGGCCAATGATGATCAGAAGACTGTATGCAGCCCAGGGAATCGATGCGCCGAAGATATGAATTGTCCAGGAACCATCAATCAAAGGCATCAGTAAAACCGTTAAGCCCATGACAACACCAAGCGGTAACACTCCAAGCGCACTGCGTAGTGGCACGCGGCTTGCAAAAATAGAGCCAACAACCGTTCCCAGGGCAGTAATGCCCATCAGAATGGATGCCTGATCTAGACGATAACCTAGTTGATTGCGACCCCATTCGATCACGATCAGTTGCAATGTGGCGCCAGCGCCCCAGAACAAGGTCGTGACCGCCAGAGAAATTTGACCGATTTTGTCTTTCCACAAGATTTTCACGTAGCCGGCAAACGCCTTGATCAGTTTGGCCGGGTTCTTTTGTTGGGCAGGATACTTGATGTGCGTGGCAGGGATCATTAAGTTGCAAGCTGCCGCAAGCGCATAGACGACAGTGATGACCAGAATGGCGGCCTCGGCTGGGGTATGCACCAAATTATTGATATAGGGGTGGGACAGTAACCAGCTGGAAACGGAGGGTGAGACGAGTACACCGCCCAGAACGGTCCCGAAAATAATGGAGAGAACGGTCAGACCCTCGATCCATCCATTGCCTTTGACTAAATCAAGCGGAGGAAGCATTTCGGTGACGATGCCATATTTTGCAGGGGAATAGGCAGCTGCTCCAATCCCGACTAAGCCATAAGCAACGCAAACTAAAACTACCTGAGCGGATTGATCGAGGCCGAACAAGGCATAAAAGAACATGAGCAAACAGCCCGAAACCTTGATGGCATTGGTAAGAAACATGACCCATCCCTTGGGGAAAGAGTCCGAGAACGCTCCTACAAAGGCCGCCAGCAGGACATAAGAGGCGGCGAAAAACCACTTCATCATGGGTGCCATCCAGTCCGGCCCCTGCAATTGTTGAATCAGCGCAATTGCCGCAATGAACAGGGCGTTATCTGCCAGCGAAGACAGCGCCTGGGCAGCCATGACAATGTAAAAGCCTCTTTTCAATGGAAATTCCTAAAAATGATAAAAACGAAACCGAGTATAGCTTCTTCAGTAATTGAGTAGCGAACTTAAAACTGCCCTCAGCCTGCGTTATGATCTACAAGATTTCATTATAAATAGTGCTCCTACTGTGCGTCTGACCCAGATCAAACTTGCCGGATTTAAATCCTTCGTCGATCCGACCGTGATCCCCACGCCCAGCCAGCTTGTTGGCGTGGTCGGGCCTAACGGATGCGGTAAATCAAACATTATTGACGCTGTCCGATGGGTGATGGGCGAGACCCGTGCGTCCGAATTGCGCGGCGAGTCCATGCAGGATGTCATTTTCAGTGGTTCCGGACAACGTAAACCCTCTGCGCGCGCCTCCGTCGAGCTCGTTTTCGACAACAGCGAAGGTCGTGCCATCGGGCAATGGGCCAGTTATGCCGAAATCGCGGTCAGGCGTGTGTTAACCCGCGATGGCACCAGCAGTTATTTCATCAACAACCAGCAAGTGCGTCGGCGCGATGTTCACGATATTTTTCTGGGCACGGGGTTGGGCGCGCGAGGTTACGCGATTATCGGTCAGGGGATGATTAATCGCCTGATCGAGGCCAAGCCTGAAGAGCTGCGTGTTTATCTTGAAGAGGCCGCTGGCGTATCCAGATATAAAGAGCGTCGTCGCGAAACCGAAAACAGGCTTTCCGATACGCGAGAAAATCTGGTTCGGGTTGATGACATCTTGCGTGAGCTGACCTCACAGCTGGAAAAACTCGAGTCGCAAGCCGAGGTTGCTCGCGAATACCGCAGCCTGCAGGCGGATGGAGAAACAAAACAAAACGCGCTCTGGTATCTTAAAGAGGCGGCTGCACATGAAGAGCGCGCCAGAACGCAGGAAGAAATCGAACGCGCACAGACCGAGCTGGAAGCATCCATGGCCGGATTGCGTGCAACCGAGGCGGCGCTTGAGTCGCGCCGTCAGGCGCATTATGCAGCGGGTGATGCTGTTCACGCAGCGCAAGGTGACCTGTACGAAGCCAATGCCAAGGTAAGCAGCCTGGAAGCTGAAATCCGGCATGTAGTCGAATCGCGCAATCGAGTTCAAACGCGTCGTGCACAGCTTCAGGTGCAGATGGACGAGTGGTCGTCTCAAAAAGAGCATTGCCTGGCTCAAATTCAGGAAAGTGAAGAAGAGTTGATGACGAGTGCTGCTCGCGCTGAGGAAGCGCGTGAGCATGCGTTAGCCGCACAGGCAGGCTTGCCAGATATCGAAGCCAAAGTGCGTCATGCCGCTGCCTCTCGCGACGAGATGCGCGCGGCGCTGGCGCGAGTCGAGCAGAATCTTGCGCTCGTTGCGCAAACGCAGCGTGAATCCGATCGTCAGTTGCAAGTGCTTGAATTGCGTCGTGAACGTCTGACGCTCGAGTTACAGGGCGTTGATGCCCCCGATACGGCACTGCTTGAGCAACTGGCCGGCGACAAGCTGGTGAGCGAGGAGTTGTTTGAGGAGGCGCAGGCCGCACTTATCGAATTGGAAGATCGACTGCCACAGGCTGATGCGCGTCGTGCAGAGGCCCAGCAGCAGGCGCAAACCGAAGCTGAATCGCTCGCCCGTTTGGACGCCCGTTTATCCGCATTGCTACGTTTGCAGGAAGATGTTCAGAAAAAGGGTGCTCTTGAGCCATGGCTGGCCAAGCATGAGCTTTCGGGCATGGGGCGTTTATGGCAGAAACTTCATGTGGAACCCGGCTGGGAAACTGCGATTGAGGCGGTTCTGAATGAACGAATGACAGGCCTTGAAGTCCGCAGTCTGGATTGGGCAAGGGCTTTTGCTAGCGACGCCCCTCCGGCCCGCCTGGCTTTTTACCAATTGCCCGTAGCTGCAGCAGCCGCTGCTGCCCCAGCCGGCCTGACGCCACTGACCTCCATGCTGAGAATCAGTGATCCCGAGTTGCGCACACTGATGCAGGAATGGTTAGGTCAGGTATTCATTGCGAACGATATTACCCAGGCACTTGCCGCCCGCAACACCTTACCCACCGGCGCTTTGTTTGTCGTGCAGGGGGGCCATCTTGTTGATGCGAACAGTGTTCGCTTTTATGCCCCGGACTCTGAGCAGGCGGGACTGCTGGCGCGCCAGCAGGAAATCGAAAATCTTCAACGGGAAATTAAAGCCAGTCAGTTGATTGCTGATCAGTCCCGTTCTTCAGTTGCTCAAGCCGAATCGGCCTGGCAGCAGATATCCCAGGCCCTTCCGGCGGCTCGACAGCGTGTCGCAGAAATCACCAAGCGTCTACACGATATCCAGCTCGAGCACTCACGCGTTTTGCAATTGGTTGAACAAACACGAGAAAGATCGGGCCGGCTTGGACAGGATATTGCCGAAGTCACCACGCAGCAGGAAGAGCTGCTTGCGACCAAGCTGGAAGCTGAAGCGCGTTTCGAAGAGTTGGATGCTGAACTTGCCAATATGCAAGAGGCGTATTCCGAGGCTGAAATCGCAGGTGAAGCACTGGCCGACGAGGCACAGGCGGCGCGAAATCGATTGCGTGATCAGGAGCGTGGAGCACAAGAGGCCGAGTTCACAGAGCGTGGCGTGCGTGCTCGCATCGCGGAATTGCAGCGAAACCAGCAGGTCGCCACCGAACAGATTACGCGTGCGCAGCAGGAACTGGTCGGACTCGAATCTGATCTGATTACCTTGGATGCGGCAGCGGCGCAGGCCGGTCTGCAGGAAGCGCTCGAGTTGCGCGCAGAACATGAAGAAAAATTGAATCTGGTGCGTATCGAGATGGATACGCTGGCTGCACAGTTGCGCGAGGCCGATGAAGAGCGGTTGACGATTGAGAGGTCGCTCGAGCCGCGTCGCGAACGCATCATGCAATTGCAATTGCAAGAGCAGGCCGCGCGTTTGGCCACAGAACAATTTGCCGAGCAATTGGATGCTCGTCAGGTGGATCGCGAAGTCGTCAAGGCTTCGCTGGTGGATCAGCCTGAACAGTGGTCCAAACCTTCCTGGCTGCAGTCTGAAGTGCAACGCATTACGCGCCAGATTGAATCCCTTGGCTCAGTCAACCTGGCAGCTCTGGACGAGTTGAATGCATCGCGTGAGCGCAAGGGTTATCTCGATGCGCAATATGCTGACTTGCAAAATGCAATTGAAACCCTTGAGGACGCAATTCGCAAGATTGATCGCGAGACGAGAGATCTGTTGCAAACCACCTTTAACGATGTAAACAAGCATTTTGGCGAACTTTTCCCCAAATTGTTTGGTGGTGGCGATGCGCGCCTGATCATGACCGGCGACGAAATTCTCGATGCTGGCGTGCAGGTCATGGCCCAGCCGCCCGGAAAACGAAATACTTCGATCCACCTGTTGTCTGGTGGTGAAAAAGCCTTAACGGCAACAGCACTGGTATTCGCACTGTTCAAACTGAATCCTGCGCCATTCTGCCTTCTGGACGAGGTTGATGCGCCTCTGGACGATGCAAATACCGAGCGTTATGCCAATCTGGTTGGCAGCATGAGCGATCAGACTCAGTTCCTGTTTATTTCTCATAACAAGATTGCGATGCAAATGGCAAAACAGCTTGTAGGTGTGACTATGCAGGAACAGGGTGTGTCCAGAATTGTGGCCGTAGATATTGAATCCGCTCTGCAGCTCGCTGCAGAGGCTGCTTGAGCGTGCGAAGATGAACATGAGCTTTAATATGAGCTTGCAGGGATATTTGATCATTGTCGGTTTGGCACTCATCGTGCTGCTGTTGTTGTTTAACTGGTGGCAGGATTACAGGGCGCGTCGACGGATGCAGGCGCATATGCCGATCATTGAACACGATCCGTTGTTGGCCGATGGATCCACGGCATCTTCTGCAACCAGAGTTGAGCCGGGCATAGGCCAGCCGCATATTTTCGATTCTGTTTCTACCGATTCCATTGAGCAACCCCACGCCGAAGCAGTGTCCTATCAGGAAGAGTCTGATCCGACGATAGAGGTGGTGATCGAAATCACGTTTCAAGGTCCAATCGCGGGAGAAGACTTGCTGCCGATGCTGGCTCCGATGCGAACAGCCGGGCGCAAACCTGTGAGGATTTTTGCACAGGACTCGGAAGGACATGTCAGTACGCAAATCAGGCCAGGGTTCAATTATGTCTCGGTCCAGTTGGCTGTGCTGCTTGCCAACAGAACAGGATTCCTGACTGCAATCGAGTGGTCCCAGATTTGGAATAGAGCGCAAAGTCTTGCAGATCAACTCGAATGCACGATAGATGGGCCTGATCAACAGTCAGTGCTCGAAGCGGCCTCCAAACTTGATGACTTATGCGCAGGCTTGGATAGGCAAGTCGGGCTAACCCTTTTGCTCGGTTCTTCGAGGCCTGTAGCGGATGTGATGAGCGCAGCGCGAAACATGGGATTTGTCCCGGCAAATGGCGCAATGGCCTGGCTGGGCGATCATGGAATGGTTTGTTTCACATTGTCTCGCGCAGATTTAGAGTCGTTCGATGCTGGCATGGCAACAGTCGATCGCCTAAGCTTGTTGCTTGATGTGCCTTGCAGCCCGCCTGATCCGCGTGCGTTTAGCCGAATGGTCGAAGTAGGGCTCGAGTTGGCGCAACGAGTCGGGGCCGAACTTGTAGACGATCAGGATCGTCCATTACAGCCCGGATCGGAAGCGCAAATAGACGAGCGTCTTCAAACGCTTTATTCGCAACTAGAGACAGCGGGCTTGGCGGCTTCTAGTCCGCGTGCGCGCCGCGTATTCTCCTGATTTCCGTCTGGAATGCCCTTGGAAGGACAAAACGATTTATTCGCCGAGCCTGTTGATCGCATCGATTGGCTAAGGGCGGAAATCGAACGTCATAACCACGCCTATTATGTTCTGGATCATCCGACGATCTCGGATGCGCAATACGATCAATTGATGCGAGAGCTTCAATCACTTGAAGCAGCTCACCCTGATCGCATCACGATGGATTCACCGACTCAGCGAGTAGGTGCCGCGCCTTTGTCATCTTTTGGAAGCGTGACGCATACTGTGCCTATGCTTTCGCTGGGTAACGCTTTCGAGGATGGTGAAGTCGAAGCCTTTGATAAGCGAGTGGCCGATATGCTGCGCGCTGCCGGTAAATTGCAGCTCGATCGAAGTGTCGAATATTTTTGTGAGCTCAAGCTTGATGGACTGGCATTAAGTCTAAGATACGAGAAGGGCTTGTTGGTTCAGGCAGCTACTAGAGGCGATGGTCAGACGGGCGAAGACGTCACCGCCAATATCAGAACGATTAAATCGATTCCTTTGCGCCTGAAGGACGATATGTATGCCATCCCCGATGTGGTAGAAGTGCGGGGTGAGGTGTTCATGAATTTGTCCGACTTTCGAAAGTTGAATGAAGCGCAGGAAAAAAAGGGCGAGAAAGTATTTGTAAACCCGCGTAATGCCGCAGCTGGCAGTTTGCGGCAATTGGACTCCCGTATCACAGCCCAGCGCCCGTTGAGGTTTTTCGCTTATGGATGGGGCGAGGTCGGAGAAGCGCCATTTTCAACGCACAGCGAAATGTTGGACTGGTTAGCGGGCTTGGGAATGCCAGTCAACGACTCTCAACATGTCATAGCACAGGGCCCGAGCGAGTTGCTGGCTTATTATCGTATGGTGGGTGAAAGGCGCCCCGCCTTGCCCTATGACATCGATGGTGTCGTTTACAAGGTGAATCAGCTTGAAGCGCAACGTGTTCTGGGTTTTGTTGCGCGCGCTCCGCGCTTTGCGATCGCACATAAATTTCCTGCCCAAGAAGCCACAACCACGCTGTTGGACATTGAGGTTCAAGTCGGTCGAACCGGCGCAATTACTCCTGTCGCCAGACTTGCACCTGTATTTGTCGGGGGTGTCACAGTCACGAATGCTACGCTTCATAATGAAGATGAAATCAATCGTAAGGATGTAAGAATTGGCGATGTTGTAGTAGTGCGTCGCGCGGGCGATGTGATTCCGGAAGTCGTCGGACCTGTGCTTGAAAAGCGTGGGGCCGATGTCAAGCGCTTTGTCATGGTGACTGCCTGCCCGGTCTGTGGATCCGCAATCGAAAAGCTCGAAGACGAGGCGATTGCGCGTTGTACAGGCGGATTATTTTGCGGTGCTCAACGAAAACAGAGTTTGATTCATGCTGTAGGACGCAAAGCACTCGATGTAGAGGGTTTGGGTGAAAAGCTTGTCGAGCAGTTGGTAGATCGTGGACGTATTCATTCGCTAGCGGATTTGTATGGCCTAAATAGTCTTGAACTTGCGGGCTATGATCGAATGGGCATGAAGTCGGCGGAAAAGCTGGTCGAGGCCATACAGAAATCCAAACACCCCCTTTTGGGACGTTTGATTTTTGCCTTGGGTATCCGCCATGTGGGCGAGACAACCGCTCGGGATCTGGCGATTCATTTTGGCTCGATCGAAGCACTGATGTCTGCGGATCTGGATCGCTTGCTTGATGTCCCGGATGTGGGGCCTGTCGTGGCAGGTTCAATCGTCCGATTCTTTGCTGAACCACATAACATTGAAGTGGTGCGTGCATTACAAGCGCAGGGTGTTTCGCCCAGGACAGAGGATGCGCCCCAAAGCAGTGGCTTAAGCGGAAAAACTTTTGTATTGACCGGGACATTGCCTGTCTGGTCGCGTGATGAGGCGTCCGAAAAAATCATCGCGGCCGGCGGCAAGGTCAGTGGATCGGTTTCACGCAAGACTCATTATGTCGTAGCAGGCGAAGATGCGGGCAGCAAGCTCGTGAAGGCCCAAGAGCTAGGTGTCGCGGTTTTGGATGAAGCGGGCTTGCGTAAACTGTTAGACAGTTAAATTTTCAACATGCTTAATTTTCTGATTTCACTGGCGTTGACGCTAGGCTTGTTGGCTAGTGCCAATGCCGACCCCGCAAAAACGACGCGTTATACGATCTTGCTTGAAAACGGCACACTTGCCGGAGAGCAAACCGTAGAGCGTGTAGGTCAGGATATTTTTAAAGTTCATTTCGATTTTAAAGAAAATGGACGTGGTCCGACGCTTGATGAAACGATCAAAATGGCACCGGATCAGACAATGCTCGAATACCATGTTAAAGGCACCTCCGAGATGGGGGGCATGGTCGATGAGCGCTTTATCCGCAAAGGCAATGTTGCGGAATGGTCCTCCAAATCCGAGAAAGGGTCCAAACGTCTGCGTGGTAAAGGGTTTTACCTGCCGCTCGACTCCTCATGGCAAGTCAACTCGCTGATGATCAGTGCGCTATCGAATTCTCGTCCATCTTCCTTGCCACTTTTGCCCGAAGGTACTTTGGTGCAGCATCGTTTGGCCGAGCAAGTGGTGACGCACGAGGATCAGAGTCAGGTTGTGCAATTGGTGATGCATACCGGCATTGGGTTGAGCCCGCAGTTCTTTTGGGCGACGACTGGTGCGGACAGTCATTTGTTTGCTGTGATTCTGCCCGGAAATTTTGCGGTTATTAAAGATGGATGGCAATCAAATTTACTTGAACTTAAAAATACGCAGATAGAAGAGACGGCCAAGATCCTGGCGGTCAGGGCGAAAGAGCTGCAACATCCCATGACAGGACTGACAGTGATCAGAAACGCCAGGGTGTTTAATTCCGAATCGGCAACACTAGGTTCTTTATCCGATGTGTACGTTTTGCGTGGAAGAATTACCGGGGTATATCCTGCCGGACAGAACCTGACTCCCGTTGATAATGAAATCAATGCGGCCGGGCGCGTGATGTTGCCGGGACTTTACGATATGCATGCGCATATCAACAGGTGGTCCGCTTCTTATCATTTGACTGCAGGGGTGACATCAGTAAGGGATCTGGGCAACGCCAATGCCGAATTGCAGAAAATGATCGATGATACGCTGGAGGGTAAATTGCTCGCCCCTCGTTTGATTCCGGCCGGCTTTGTCGATGGTGATAGTCCGTATGCTTCGCACGATGGATTTACGGTCACGGACATCAACGATATTAAACATGCGATCGACTGGTACACGTTGCGCGGGTACTATCAGTTAAAAGTTTATAACTCCTTTCCCCCTGAACTGCTTGCCGATACGGTCTCTTATGCGCATAAGCGCGGACTCAAAATCAGTGGGCATGTGCCGGCTTTTGTTCGTGCCGACGATGTGTTGAATCAAGGATTCGACGAATTGCATCATGTGAATCAATTGTTGTTGAATTTTCTGGCGACCGACAAAACCGATACTCGAACATTGGAAAGGTTTTATCTCCCGGCAGAAAAAGTCGCTGCGATGGATTTCAATACACCCGAAATACTTGAATTCATCGAGCGCCTGAAACAGCGCAACACTGTGGTCGATCCTACGCTGGCCACATTCGATTTCCTGAAGCATCGCGATGGTGAAGTGGCGGAGCCTTACAAGAGTATCGCCCCCAATATGCCGCCAGATATCGTTCGCAGTTTTAAAACCGCCACCATGAAGATTCCGGACGAACAGACAGCAAAGCGATATGAGGCCTCATACAAGAAGATGATCGAATTCGTCGGTAAACTTTATCGTGCGGGTGTGCCTATCGTTGCAGGTACGGATGGATTGGCGGGCTTTACCTTGCATAGTGAACTGGAGCTATACGTGAAAGCGGGCATGACCCCTGCGCAAGCGATACAGGTAGCGACATGGAACGGTGCAAAATATTCGAATACGTTGAATGACCGCGGCAGCATATCGCGCGGAAAGCTTGCGGATCTGATCTTGATTGATGGTGATCCCACTCGAAATATCGAAGACATCCGCAAGGTTTCTGTGGTCATTACGCGCGGCAAGCTAATTTATCCGAACCAGATTAATGAGGCTCTTGGAGTAAAGCCTTTCGTTAAGACGCCACCTAAGTTGATTAAATTGAACGAATAAATAGAAAACTAATTAAAACTTTGTTTTATTGAAAAAAGTTCTTTTCTTTCTTAGGAAGTGATTTTGTTCAGAATTCGTTAAGGATTCAAAACCTAAAATTTGGCGTTGATCGTTGATTTGGGAAATTCCTGATGCGTTTACTTCTGGCCGAAGATGACTTGATGCTGGGCGAGGGGATTCAGGCAGCCTTGAAGATGTCGGGCTATGCCGTGGACTGGGTACGCGACGGCAAGCAAGCGTTGCTTGCGCTGGGGACTGAAGAGTATGCGGCGTGCATACTGGACTGGAGCATGCCAAAGCTGGATGGCGGCGAGGTCCTTAGGCAATTGCGTCAGCGCGGCAACAATTTGCCGGTTTTAGTGTTGACCGCTCGGGACAGTCGGGAAGATAAAGTTATGGGACTGGATGCAGGAGCGGATGATTATTTAACTAAACCCTTCGATCTGAGTGAATTACAGGCGCGCTTGAGAGCGCTATTGCGACGCACCTCAGGTTCTGGGGTGAGAGTGTTGAGCTACAGGGGACTTTCACTTGATCCGGCGGCCAGGCGTGTCACGCTGAATGGACAGCCCGTTACATTGTCCTCAAAGGAATACGCATTAGTCCATGACTTGATTAGCCACCCGAGTCATATTCGATCGAGGGCGGATTTAGAACAAAGTTTGTACGGGTGGGGTGAAGAAGTGGAAAGCAATGCTGTCGAGGTGCATATCCATCATTTGCGCAAAAAACTTGGAGCTGATTTGATCAAAACAGTGCGTGGCATGGGATATGTCATGGGAGATGTTTGATGTCAGTCCTTTCGGACAATACCCCCTCGTTGCGCAATAGACTAGTTCTGACTATTTCGATCAGTCTATTGTTGGTTTGGGGGTTGGTGGCCTGGTTCGCTTACGATAAAGGCCTGCACGAAGCCGAGGAGTTGATGGATGGTCAGCTCGCTTTGTCGGCTCGACTCTTGGATGGTCAGATTAGTCATGAAGAGAACTTGCACCCTGATGCCTGGTATCCAAGGCGTGATGCCACATTAGACTCTACTTATCCGGCATTGATCGAAAATCTGGATCCTGCAGGTCGCCTGCCTTATGAACAAGAGCTTGCATTTCAGATCTGGACGATCAATGGCGTGCTCAAGCTTCGATCATCAAATGCCCGAGGTATGGAGCGAATCATGACCACGGGCTATCAACTTCAGACCTTCAATGATCAAGTATGGCGTGTTTACACTAAGAGCGTACGAAATGACCAGTACATGATTCAGGTTGCCCATCCGGTCACGACACGCGACCAGATCGGTCTGGATGTGGCTGGGCGAGCCACTTTGCCGCTATTCTTCGCTTTCCCTTTCTTGCTGTTGCTGGTTGTGTGGGCAACACGCCGATCCTTAAGGCCGCTGGATGCTATCGCCCACAACCTGACAAACCGCTCGATGGATGAATTGGATCCGGTTCTATTGTCCGGTGTGCCTGAAGAGTTGGTGCCGATTATTCAGGCATTTAATTTGATGCTGGATCGGGTCCGCTTGAGTATTCAGAACGAGCGCCGATTCACGTCCAATGCGGCGCATGAATTGCGCACTCCTTTGGCGGGGGTCAAGCTGTATGCGCAACTTGCGCAGGCAGCCACTGATCCGCAAGAGCGTGCTCGTTTTATCGAGCAGGTCCTTAAGGGCATTGGAAGGTCCGAGCGTCTCGTGGAGCAGATGTTGAGACTGGCGAGACTTGATCCCGACAATGCTGATTTAAAAAACACCATGGAGATAATCGATATCCGCACCTTGTTGCTGGAAGTGCAGGATGTCGAAACAATTAACACCAGAGAGAAAAATCAAAAAATCCAGTTGATTTTGCCAACTGCCGAGCTGACCATACGAGGACATCATGATTTGCTGATGGTAGCGCTGTCCAATTTGATAGGAAACGCGTCCAGATACTCGCCATCCCATACCACGCTAACACTGGGTTGCCGAAGCGATGAGACTGAGTTAGGTCTTTTTGTTCTGGATCAGGGACCTGGAATCGGCACCGAAGAGCTGCCGACCATCAGTCAGAGATTCAAGCGAGGCAAGGATGTGATCGCCGAGGGTAGTGGTTTAGGCTTGGCGATCGTTGAAAGAATTGCCAATATTCATGGCGCGAGGCTTTTCTTGTCCAATTTGCCCCAGGCAGGCCTGAGAGCCGAATTAATCTGGAAAAAATGATTACGAACCGGGGATTCTTAAGATTGTCCTAAGAATCAAAGTGCAAAATTACCAGAATGGTAATTTCTCAAAGGAGTTGAACATGAGCAGATACGAAAACGAATACGATGACGACCGCTACGAGCGTGATGACGATCGCTACGAACGTGACGACGATCGTTACGAGGTTCATGATAACGACGACCGATACGAGTCGCACTACTATGTCGTGCAGGCTCCAACGCCCACATCTCCCCCAGTTGTGTATCACATTGATGATGACGCGGATGGACAGGCATTTCGCCTGTACATGGCTGCCCTGGACAGAACGCCAGACTCATCCGGATTAGCGAACTGGATGTCGGTAATTCGAAGCGGTGTCGAGCTTGATGATGTTGCAAGCGGTTTTGTGAATAGCGTCGAGTTTCAGCAGAAGTACGGCGCGCTGGATAACGGCGAGTACGTCAACCAGCTATATCACAATGTACTGGATCGGGACGCGGACGATGCCGGATACGCAAACTGGGTTGGTCATCTAGAATCAGGTCAGACGCGAGAGTTCGTCCTGGTTGGTTTTTCGGAATCAGCGGAAAATCAAATGCAGGCAGCCGCATTAGTGAATGGAACTGACTATCAGGCATGGGTAGGCTAGTCTTCGAGGTGACCTTAAAGATTCTGGCGGGGTTGTTGGGCGTAACATTTGCCTCAATGGCCTTTGCCCAGAATTTGCAGCAAAGCGTATTGATCGCTTTATCGCAATATCCAACAATACTGGCGGCACAGGCTCGACAAAATGCGGCTGAGTCCGACATTGGCCGCGCACAAAGCGCCCATTGGCCACAAGTTGCGTGGTCGGGGACGCAAAGTACATACAACGCGGGCAATGTCCCCAATAATTGGATTCAGTCTCCCACGGTCAGTTTAAATGTATGGTCTGGATGGAGGATTGAATCCGATGTCGAGCGTTCGCGCTCGCTTGCCGATGCAGGTAAGCATCAGCAGCGCATCACCCGCGATGACGTCGCCTTGTTGGCTACCGAGGGTTATCAGAATTGGGCGCGATCCCTGGAGCTTGTTCGATTAGCTAGAAAAAATACCGATGAGCACAGGCGTATTCGGGAATCGATTTATGAAATGACGCTGATCGATCAAGGTCGACGCATAGATCTAGATCAAGCCGAGGTCAGGTTCGAAAATGCTAGTCTATCACTTCAGCAGCGCGAAGCGGAGCTGATGATAGCTACACAGCGACTTACCCGGATGCTGATGGGACGTTTGCCGCAAGCTCCGGAAGGTTTGGATTTTAAGGTGACGCGGGTTCCGGCTTCAGCCGAGCAGGCATTAACGGATATCAATGACACACATCCCAAAATAGCCTATCAGAAGTCTCAAATCGAGGCTGCTCGCGCGGGTGTTGTAAACGCTCGCTCGCAGCATTCTCCAACCGTCAACGTAACGTATGGAAAGCAGGTGTATCAGGGATCGGGGCAAGGCGATTACGTTGCCCAGCTTAATGTTCAGATTCCGATATTCACGGGAGGAATGGCAGTCGCTGCGACGGATACGGCATTGGCGCAATTGCGCGCAGCTGAATACGATCTGCAGGATGTGCAATTGACTCTGCGCGAAAAGTTGTTGTCAGCCTGGTCTGAATGGAAGAGCGCCCAAAGCAGGGCGCAGTTGGGTAATCGCCAATCGAAAACCGCAGAATCACTTGTCCACGGGTATGAAAGTCAATTTCAGATTGGTAGACGGTCCTTACTCGATCTTTTGAACGTGCAAAATGATTTGTATACCTATAGTAGCAATGCGGTAAATGCGGTGTTCGATGAGCGTATCGCGTACGCGCGTATTTTGGCTGCGACAGGGCGGCTTGCACATGCCTATCAAAGCAACGGAAATCAGAATCCTGTCGATCAACCCATGACGCAGATCGTCAGATAATCATGTCCAATCACGATCAAAACAGTTTGAATAATACGGATAGCGTATCGAGCAGATCCCTTGACTGGTTTTGGGGAACGCTTTGGAAATTTCGTTCGTTCTACTTTGAATCGATGGTTGCAACAGTCGTTGCGAACATTCTGACGTTGGCATCGGTTTTTTTCACCATGAATGTCTACGACAGAGTCGTGCCTGCGCAAGCATTCATGTCGCTTTGGACGCTCGCGATCGGCACTGTGGTGGCGATATTGCTAGAGTTCATGATGCGTTGGGTGAAAGCACGCTTGGTCGATCTTGGCGGTAAAAAAGCCGATTTAGCGATCAACGCCACGTTGTTGCGGGAAATCATGGCGATCAAATTGGAGCATCGACCGCAATCGATTGGAATATTCGCCAGTACCATGCGGGATTTTCATGCATTGAGGGATTTCTTCTCGTCTGCGTCGCTTGTTTTGGTCGCGGATATTCCTTTTACGCTGCTGTTCCTGATATTGATCGGGATAGTAGGGGGGCCACTTGTCTGGGTTCCGGTTGTGCTAATTCCGATATTGATCTTGATCGGATTCATATCTCAACGTCCGTTGATGAAGTCCATGCGATCGGGAATGAAAGAGTCGGGCGATCGCCAGAGCGTATTGGTTGAATCGATTCTCAATCTCGAGCTGCTAAAGGCCCATCACGCCGAATCCTATCTGCAGGATCGCTGGGAAAAGTCGAATCTAGCTGCAGCTGAGTCATACAAAAAGTCCAGGTCAGTCACCAATTTAGTGATGGGGTTGACGGCGGCTTGTCAGCAATTGGCCAGTGTTGCGATGGTGGTATGGGGCGTATACATGATATCGGCTAATACCTTGACATTGGGTGGCTTGATTGCGTGCGTCATTCTGACCGGCAGGGCCATTGCGCCTTTGGGCAACATCATGTCCTTGGCGTCTCGCTATCAACAGGCGCGCTCATCTTTGGAGACGCTCGACATACTCATGCAACGTCCCAGCGATATCCAAAAGGGAAGGCAATACATTCAGCCTGAACGCTTCAGTGGCAGAATTGCGGCTGATGCAGTTGAATTTTCCTATCCTGGAGCAAATGCCCGTCGTGTACTGCAGAGCGTATCAATAGGGATCGAACGCGGTGAGCATATTGCTTTGCTTGGAAAAATTGGCAGCGGCAAGAGTACTTTTTTGCGTGTAATGGCCGGATTGTATTCTCCTACCAGCGGGAGCGTTCAAGTCGATGGAATTGATTATCGTCAAATCGATCCTTCCAGCATGCGTGCGAACATAGGATATGTTGGCCAGGATCCCCAATTGTTTAGAGGCTCTTTGCGGGACAATCTCAAGTTGTCCGATCAATCGATTTCGGACACTCAACTTATC
Organism: Sheuella amnicola; assembly: GCF_010499255.1. GTDB lineage: Bacteria > Pseudomonadota > Gammaproteobacteria > Burkholderiales > Burkholderiaceae_B > Zwartia > Zwartia amnicola. The sequence continues at coordinate 147,728 of NZ_JAAGRN010000003.1, read as the reverse complement.
GATGTTTTGAAAAGTCTGGATCTATACGAACTGATTGAGTCGCATCCCATGGGCTTGGATATGCCATTGACCGAAGCCGGTGGGGGATTATCCGGTGGCCAGCGTCAGTTGATCGCTATTGCTCGGATGATGGTTCGCAATCCCATCTATGTTTTTATGGATGAACCAACCTCCAACATGGATAAAAGTACAGAGATGCGTGTGATAGAAGTGCTGAAGCCTTGGCTGGAAGGGCGCACACTTATGTTGGCGACGCATCGGCTTGAATTGCTTTATCTGACAGAGCGTGTGGCTGTATTCGATCGAGGATCCTGTATCGCGCAAGGGACGCGCGAGGCCATCATGCAGCAACTTGCCCGTGGTGAGCAAATCGCTCGCAAGAAAGCTCAAGCGCAGACTGGGCAGGATGAAAAATGAGCAAAGTTAATTCTGGGAGAAAAGGCCTTGCAGATGAACGTAGTCTTGCATCCGAAATCGATGAGCGTCGCGCTTTGCGATATCTGGTTTGGACAACAACGTTAGCTGTTGTTGCGGCGCTTGTATGGGCAAGTGTGTTTGAACTCGAGGAAATCACTCGAGGCCAGGGAAAAGTGATTCCCGTACATCGGGAACAAGTGATTCAAAGCCTGGATGCGGGTGTGCTTGCCGAACTACTTGTCAGGGAAGGGGATATAGTTGAAAAGGATCAGATTCTGCTCAGGATCGATGATGCGCGATCCGGTCCCGTGTACAGAGAGGCGCGTGAAAAGTTGCTATCCCTGTCGGCACAGGCAGCAAGGTTGCGTGCCGAGGCATATGGGTTGCCATTATCCTTTTCCGATGAGTTGAAAGATGAAATCGCATTGCAAGATCGTGAGCAACGTGCATATTTGGCGCGTCAGCATGCACTGAATGAGCAAGTGGCGGCACTGACGCAATCTCTTCAAGCGATCGGGCGGGAGATTTCATTAACTGCCCCGATGGTGAGCAAAGGGTTGTTATCAGAGGTTGAGTTGCTCAGATTAAGGCGTCAGCAGGGTGATTTAAAGTCACAACTCGCAGATCGTAAAAATCGCTATGTCACCGATGCAAACAATGAATTGATCAAAGTGGAGTCGGAGTTGGCGCAAACCAGACAGACTGTTCTGGGTCGAGAGGATACTTTCAAGAAGTCAGTCATTCGTGCGCCGATGAAAGGAGTGGTCAAGAATATTCATGTTGTCACTATTGGTGGCGTGATTCAGGCGGGACAAAGCATTCTGGAAATTATTCCGGATGACACTTCTATGCTGGTGGAAGCCTTTGTGAAACCTTCCGAAATCGCGTTTTTGCATGTCGGACAACCTGTCGTGATCAAATTGACCGCCTATGAGTTCAATCGGTTCGGGGGACTGCATGGAACGCTGGAGCACATTAGTCCTGACACGATGCAGGATGAAAACAAGCAGAGAAAACCACTCGCCAATTCCGTCGACTTGGACGAGGGGTACTACAGGCTTTTGATCAGTATCGCGAATGAAGAGTCCAAAAGACAAGGCTTGATCCTTAAACCCAAGCCCGGGATGACTGCGACGATTGAAATTAAAACCGGTCAAAAAACCGTTCTGGAATATCTTTTCAGGCCATTGCAATCGGTAACGCAGGCATTAACCGAGCGTTGATGACCTGATTTACATCGAAGAATACGAGTTCGCCCTGTGCTAAAGTGAGTTGAGATAAAAAGAACCTCCAAGCTCGCCAAGAGACAACCGCACAGGTGAAGCCTATTTCCTCAGATATTCAGAGACTGCAAACCGGTCCGATTCTATCGACATTGCTCCGGCTAGCTGTGCCCAATGTGCTTGCTTTGGTGATGCAGGTTCTAGTGGGCATAACCGAAACCTATTACATCGGGCGCTTGGGTACGACACCTCTTGCAGCGATTGCACTGGTTTTTCCTTTTGCCATGCTGACCCAGATGATGTCATCAGGCGCGATGGGAGGCGCTGTTTCTTCGGCAATCAGTCGAGCATTAGGCGCATCCAATACCGAGCGCGCGAATGCGCTTGCGGTCCACGCGATTACGATAGGAGCTTGTGCCGGGACGATTTATTCATTGATATTCCTTGCCTTCGGCCCTGTTTTTTATCAATGGCTCGGCGGCAGTGGTGCCGTGCTTGCCGAAGCGGTGCGGTATTCAAATGTGTTGTTCTGTGGCGCTTTTGTTTTGTGGCTGGGTAATACGCTTGCTTCCATTTTGCGAGGCACGGGCAACATGGTGATTCCTTCTTTTGGAATTTTTGCGGCCGCATTATTGCAAATCCTTCTTGGAGGCATACTGGGTTTGGGGCTGGGCCCTATCCCGTCGTATGGGATGGTTGGAGTTGCGGTGGGACAAATCCTCGCAATAGCTGCATGCGTTTTGTTTTTCCTCTGGTACCTCTTATCCGGCAAAGGTCGCCTGAAGTTGCGTTTGCGTGGCGTGAGTTTTCAGCGTGAAATGTTTTTTGATATTTTGAAAGTGGGCGCACTCGCATGCTTGTCGCCTGTTCAGTCTGTACTGGCCATACTGATTTTTACCGGATTGATTGCCAGACTCGGCGTTTTGCCGTTAGCGGGATACGGAATAGGTCAGCGACTCGAATTTTTATTGATCCCGATTTCATTCGGTATCGGAGTGGCTTCGGTGCCCATGGTCGGTATGGCAATCGGTGCCGGCAATGTTGTCCGTGCGCGGCGAGTCGCCTGGACGGCGGGTTGCGTATCGGCCTTTAATCTTGCGTTAATTGGCGGATTATTCGCGATTGCTCCTGACTTGTGGGGGCCGCTGTTTACCTCTGATGAAAACATCCTTACATATGCTAGGCAGTATTTGCATATCGTTGGTCCGGCATTTCCATTTTTTGGTTTTGGGTTGACGCTTTATTTCGCCTCTCAAGGGTCAGGCAAAGTGTTGGGCCCGGTTCTTGCCGGAACAATAAGATTGGTTTTGGTGGCAGGAGTAGGGACTTGGCTGATCAATGCCGGAGCAGGGGCGTCTGATTTCTATTGGTTGATTGCCTCAGCTATGTTTGTGTATGGCATTTCGACTGCAGCGGCCATCAAGTTCACGCCGTGGGGAAAAGCCTGAGAGGGGCCTGCTCTGCGGCGCACCATCATAAAAAATGGATATTGGCACTATAATAAGAATGATTATCGTTTAGATTAATCCTGTCGTTTATGATCCCGTGCAATCTTGCGAACGAATTTCCAGTGTTTTTATCTTCCATTCATGCAACAGCTTCATCAAGCCAAAATTGGTCAGGCATATCGTATTGTCGCCGTGCGTCACAGTCAGGCAATGCCTGAATGTGATCGCCAGTTAAACGAGCTTGGGTTTATGCCCGGAGAGCAAATCGTCTTGTTAAGGCGAGCCATGCCAGGGGCCGACCCGCTTGTCGTGCGAATTGGTATGTCGACGTTCGCACTCCGATCTGCGGAAGCCGCTTGCGTCGAAGTTGAGCTAGAGGATACGCATGGTTGAGCAGGCGAGAGTTTATTTTCATCCTACCGGTCCGCTCGTCGCTTTGGTCGGTAACCCCAATTGCGGCAAAACTGCGTTATTCAATCGTTTAACCGGTAGCCGCCAGAAAGTGGCCAACTATGCCGGCGTGACTGTAGAGCGCAAAGAAGGACGCTTGATAACACCCAAGGGCAAGACGTTACGCATACTGGACTTGCCGGGTACGTATAGTTTATATCCGCGATCTTTGGACGAGCGGGTCACTTGCGATGTGTTGGCTGGTCGCGCCGTTGGAGAAAAAAAACCTGATTTGGTCGTATGCGTGGTGGATGCGACCAACTTGCGACGCAGCTTGAGATTGGTATTGGCAGTTCAACGACTGAATATCCCGTTTATCGTCACGTTGAACATGTCCGATGAAGCGCGCGCGCGCGGGATTCACATCGATGAAATCGCTTTGTCCGAAGAACTCGGTGTGCCTGTGGTGTCAACCGTTGCTGTCGAGGCGCAAGGAGATGAGCCGCTTCGCATAGCGCTGGATCAGCCCGATAGCTGGAAGCATATTGTCGATCCCCACATTGCGGATGAAACCGAGCCTGATCTGATTCACATGGATCACGAAAGAGTGCAAAGCATCCTGAAGCATCTGGATCTTGATCACGTTACTCCGGACCTCAAAAGCGAAAAATTGGATCGTGTTTTGCTGCATCCCGTTGCCGGACCTGCGATCCTCGTCGTGCTGTTGTTTGTGATCTTTCAGGCTATGTTCAGTATGGCGGCGATTCCCATGGAGTGGATCAAGGAGGGGACTCTCTGGTTGTCTCAGCAGATTGTCGACACCATGCCGGATTCATGGATACGCAGCCTGATTGTCGACGGCGTAATCGCTGGCGTGGGAGCCGTGGTCGTGTTTTTGCCGCAAATTCTGATTCTCTTCGGATTCATTCTGGCGCTCGAAGAGTCGGGTTATCTACCCCGTGCCGCATATTTGCTGGATCGACTCATGGGGACTGTCGGTTTGTCGGGTCGTTCGTTCATTCCCTTGCTGTCAAGTTTTGCTTGTGCAATACCTGGAATCATTGCAACACGTACGATTCCTAATTCAAGAGACAGAACGGTAACCATGCTGATTGCGCCCTTGATGACTTGCTCGGCCAGGCTTCCTGTTTACGCTTTACTCATCGCTGCGTTCATTCCGCAGCGAATCGTATGGGGTGCGCTGGAGTTGCAGGGCATCGTGATGTTTTCCCTATATGTTGCGGGCATAGTGGGGGCCATGGCCGTTGCCTGGGCACTGAAAAGATTTACCGAATCAGGTCGCCAGATTCGTCCATTGATGATGGAGTTGCCAACTTATCGCATCCCTAATCCCCTTAATATCGCAATCGGTCTATGGCAACGGGCGCGACTTTTCATGAAGCGAGTCGGTGGCGTGATCATGGTGATGACCCTTGCCCTGTGGTTTCTGGCTAGTTTTCCGGGGGCCCCGGAAGGTGCGACCGGTGCGGCAATCGAATATAGTTTTGCCGGAATGATGGGTAAAGCTTTGGCTGTTGTGCTTGCGCCCATCGGATTCAACTGGCAAATTTCGATCGCACTGATTCCCGGCATGGCTGCGCGCGAAGTCGCGATCAGTGCGCTCGGAACTGTTTATGCGTTATCGGCAACCGGGCCGGCGGGCGCCGATACCCTGGCCCCTGTCATTGCACAGCAGTGGGGATTGCCGACTGCACTGGCTCTGCTTGCCTGGTATGTTTTTGCACCGCAATGCCTTTCCACTCTGGCAACTATCAAGCGCGAATCAGGTGGCTGGAAAATTCCGCTGATCAGCGTGACCTATTTGTTTGCTTTGGCGTATCTGGCGGCATTTGTCACTTACCGGATTTCACTGGCCTTGTTGTAAGCTCTTGGCATGAAACAGGTCGTCGTTTTTATACGCAGCATGAAGTTTCTGGGGACACAGATCGTGTCCTATCCGCTGCTATATCAAATCAAGCAGTTCTGGCCGGATTGTCATTTGCGCGTAGTTGCTCAGGACGATGTAGGCAAACACTATCTGTCCCTACCTTGGGTGGATGAGTTCGTGCGCGCGAATAGTTTGGGTGAAGTGTTTGCGGCCATGCGAAGGCAAGACGATCTGCTGATAGTTCTGCATTTTGCGAGCGATAAATACGGTGTGGCAGCATTGCTTAAAAGACCACGTATTCGGCTAGGGTTCAAGAATCGTCGCATTACCGATTTTGTGTGGACGCATTCTCATCCTAAAAACTTTGGCGAGTACATGGGGTTGGGAAATCTAAGAGTGTTGGCGGCGTATCGCGATTTTGATCCGGCAAATGCCGCCAGAAATGCGATTTGCGCATTAGCCCATTTAGCGCAATCAGTTGTTGCCCCGGCCGATGTCGTCTTGATGCCCGGTGGCGGAGCAGGGGACTGGAAGCGTTGGCCCATTCAAAAATATGTTGAACTAGCCGATGCCCTGAAGATCAAACTCATTGAGAATAAAGCGTGGACGGTTGCGCCGAAATTTTGCTTCGTGCTTGGTCCTGACGAGGCAGGGGAATACGCTTGGTTACAGAGTCTGGGGCGTGACGATTTTGTTTTCCTGATGACGCAGCCTATTTTCGAGATTTCCAAAGCAGTGATGCAAGCCCGTTTGATTGTTGCGAACGATTGCGGCCCTTCGCATTTGGCACAATTTTCGGGCAAGCCTTATGTCGGCGTATTTCACGAACCCAATCGCGAATGGTTTTGGGCGCGTGAAACCAGTGAGGATGTCATTCCGGCTGACGGCACCACAGAAATCGGCCATGTGGCCGTAAATGACGTGTTCAAGGCCTGTTTGAAGGTACTCAACAGCCTTAAATAAGTCATGTTTCTGATGCCTGTTTGAAAGAGCGTCAATATGTATGCTATACTTTCGTTCTCACTTAGCGCCCGTAGCTCAGCTGGATAGAGTACTTGGCTACGAACCAAGGGGTCAGGAGTTCGAATCTCTTCGGGCGCGCCAAATTTAAGGCCTCCAGTCATGGAGGCCTTTTCATTTTCTGATGTTTTTTCTCCGGCAAGTTTGTTTCCAAAGATTCCTTGCCATTCGTGCAAGTGCTAACTCGAATTTAGCAATATTTCACGAAAACGATAAAATCGATCCTTAAACGATAAAATCGCACCAATTTGATGCTTTAAAAGAATATCTAGGGTTGGATTAGTCAACGTGAAAGATCAGAAAATTTTTGTCCGACTCATCGTCGGACTCTGTGGTGTTTTGTTTTGCGGCATGGCTTTGTCTCAAGGTGCGGATCATTCAACATCTTTTCTGATAAGCGCGGTGACCACTCCGGCGATTAACAGTAAGCCGATACCCGCTGCCACTTCATCAGATACGACTACAACCGCAACTGTCACGACGACACCCAACTCACCGCCTCAACTACAACTTACGCCCACTCAAAAGATCGCCGATTTGCTGGCCGGTAAGCAACCCCCATCCGGCTTACCCGAAAATCTGCAAAATAGTGCTAAGTGGCCTGTATATGCGGATGCCGTTAAAACCAATTGGGATCTGTACACCCAAAAGATCGGCGTACCTATGAGCGACTGGGCCAAGCAGCAAGTTCCGATGACGTCGGATACGGTGTTTTACCCGTTTTCCGGTCCGGACTTCACGACGGTTCATCAGTTGTTTCCGAATGCTAAACGCTACGTCATGGTCGCGATGCAGACAGCGGGGCGTCCGCTGGACCTGGCTGCATTGACCGCCACGACAACTGACCCTAATCTCGATTTATTGACTTCCGCCTGGAAGCACTACGGCACACACGGTTTTTTTGTGACCGAATACCTTGATAAATATTTGTATTCCACTCAGGCAAGAATCGGAGCCAGTACGTTTTTATCAACTTTTTTAACCTTACATGGTTTTCGGGTTGATCGCGTCGTGCCTATTCAGGTTCTGCCTAATGGCGAGGTTGAGGAGCTTTCTCCCGACTCGGAGAAATGGCGCTCTGTTCGTTTCAATGCCAGCAAAGATGGAAAAAATATTGTTCTGGACTATCTGAAAATCGATCTTTCGAACGAGGGCTTCGCCAAGTCTCCCGAAAATCTGGAGTTTGTTCGCCGCGAGTCCAAGCAGCCGGTATTGTTCAAGGCCGCCTCGCATTTGCCGCAGAACAATAACTTTAGTCTGATCGCCAATGAGGTGCTTAACAATGCTCCGTTGATTGTGCAAGATGAGACGGGAATTAAATACAGCTCCCTCATCAACTCATATGACGTTGCTTTGTACGGGAAATTTGTAGTCGCCCATCACGCGTTCACCAGTTACCACGGAGATTTGGCGAAGGGCTTTGCTCAGCGCAATGATGTTAAACCCTTAACTTTCCGGTTTGGCTATTTTAAGGATGGCAATTATGCTGTGATTGTTGCATCGCGCAAATAATCGCTATAATCCCAAAAGTTAAATAAAGTTTAATTATTGAATGCTGAATTTTCGTTTTTTGATTTCTATTGTTCTTTTGCTGGGATCCTCTGCCGTTCATGCGTCTGAACTTGATGTTCTGATCGATCGACTTGTGGCGCAACAAGCAGCGCGTGAGAGTAAATCTACCGAATCGGCTCATCCTAGCGTCTCGATTGCGAAGAAATTGCTCGGTATTCCGTATCGCTGGGGTGGCACCTCAGCTCAAAGCGGCTTTGATTGCAGCGGTCTGGTGACCTATGTTTTCAAACAACTCGATAAAACCCTCCCAAGAATGCCGCGAGACATGTTCAAGCAGTTGGAGCAGGTTGCGATTGATCGGGTTAAGCCAGGCGATATCGTGTTCTTCAACACGTTTGCGCAGCTTTCCCATGTTGGTATTTATATCGGCAACCGCCAGTTTATTCATGCCCCGACAAAGGGCAAGAATGTGAGCATAGACAGTATCGACTCAGCTTATTATTCGAAGCGTCTGGTCGGAGTCCGGCGTATCGCCTTGGACAAGGCCTCGGTTGAACAAGATTCGCAGTTGTAAGTATTACTCTGCTGTTTGCAACCAATGAGGTTCAAGTCAGTGAAGCGGGTTTGTGCCCGACACTGACTGTTTGATGTGTTCGATATGGCCAGTGAATAATCTTAAGTTCGCCCTGATCGGTCTCTACGATTGCGGACAAGCTTTCCACCCAATCCCCATCGTTGCAGTACAAAATGCCATCGATATCCCTGATTTCAGGCTTGTGTATATGTCCGCACAAGACCCCATCGTATCCTCGCCGCTTTGCTTCCGATGTCAAAATGACCTCGAATTGATTGATGAAGGAAACGGCGTTTTTCACTTTATGTTTCAGATATTGCGATAGTGACCAGTATGACAAGCCCAGCTTGTGGCGAAAGTGGTTAAAGCAATTATTGATTTTGAGAACGGCCGTATAGAGGCTGTCGCCCAGATAAGCTAGCCATTTCGCATGTTGAATGATTCCGTCAAATAGGTCTCCATGCGTGATCCATAACACTCGCCCATCCAAAAGTTCATGCGTTGCTTCATCAACAATTTTGATGTCGCCAAACGCCATCCCCAAAAATTGACGCACGACTTCATCGTGATTACCTGCAATGTAGGTGACAGCGCATCCTTTGCGTGCTTTGCGTAGTATCTTTTGCACGACATCGTTATGGCTTTGTTTCCAGTACCATCCCTTTTTTAGTTGCCAGCCATCGATAATGTCTCCAACGAGATAAAGTTTATCTGCATCATTCCATTTCAAGAAATCAAGCAAATATTCCGCTTTACAGCCTGGGGTGCCCAGATGGATATCAGATATCCAGATGGCCCGATAGCGATGCTGAACTTGGGCGGGTATATCGATCGCGGTAGCGTTCATCTAAATGGTTTGGTGTATGAGATTTGTGCGCGAGCAGGTGGATTGATCTTTGATCAGCGAGCGAAATATTCCTTCAGTTCGCGCGATAACGGAGTTCCAATCATGCTCGATTGATGTTTGGCGACTGTTTGAGCGAATGGATTCGCGCAAGGTTTTGTTTTCGATCAGCTTGCCGATTGCACTGAATAATTCCTGTTCTTCGTGTGGAGCAATGAGCATTCCATTTTGTTCATGAAGAATCAGTTGACCAGCTGCGGCATGGTCATAGGCAATGACGGCTAGGCCACTGGCCATTGCTTCAATCGTGACGTTGCCGAAAGTTTCCGTCATGCTCGGAAACACAAATAGATCCGCACTTGCATAATGCGCAGCAAGATCATGACCAGTGCGCATGCCTGAGAAAATCGCAGATGGGCAGATCGCTTCCAGATGAGATCTGAGCGGACCGTCTCCAACAAAAACGAGTTTGACCGACAAGTTTCGCGATTTCATGGCTTGATAGGCCCGCACAACAGTATCGAGGTTTTTCTCTGAGGCGAGTCGCCCTACGGACAGGAGGATTTGAGTATTTGTATCCGCCCCCCACTGGCGACGTAATTCATCGGAGCGCTTTTCGGGAGTAAAGTGAGTCGTATCGACGCCTCGCGGAACAATCAATAATCGTTCGAATCCAACGCGTGATAGTTCCGACAACAGAGGTGCGCTCGGAACCATTGTGCAATGCGTTGCGTTATGGAATTTGCGAAGATAGGCAACGATGGCGCCTTTGAGCCAGCCAAATCCATAGAACTGACTGTAAGCATGGAAGTTGGTTCGAAAGTCCGAGCTTGTAGGGATCTTGAGCTTGCGTGCAATACGTGAAGCCGACCACCCTAATGGGCCTTCTGTTGCGATATGCACGATATCAGGACGTCGATTTGTCCATAACTTTTTTAATGCACCTTGTGCAGGCAGACCCATTTTTAATTGCTTGTACATGGGGATAGCCGCACCCCTGACCAGCAATTCATCCATGGCGAATTGATCCGCAGACATTGCATCGCCTTGCTGGCGCGGCCTGACAAGCATGACTTCATGTCCGCGCTTGCGCAAGCCTTCAACGACCTTGTGGATAGTATTGGCCACACCGTTTATATCGGGGGGATATGTTTCGGTGACGAGTGCGATCCGTAAGCTAGGCGTGTCTGGATAAAGCTGATCAACCTGTATGGATGCAAAGTCAGTCATTGTGGCTCGCTCGTCAATAACGTGTGACCACTCTATATGACGAATGTAACGATTCAATGACAGTCCGGAAAAATTACGAAACAAAATCCGAGTGGTGCGTTGCGATACCTCAGAACAACACTAGTCGTTGGATTGTTCGAATGCATTCACAAGATTGAAATCTTAATGTCACTAAAAATTCATTTTTAAAAATGTTCCGTCTGAAATAATTTCGCTGGTTGTATCCGGCATTCAAGCCAATCGACGAGACTGATATTCAAGGAACATGATGAAAGAATTATTCCAAACTCTCCAGGTTCAGCGATGGGATGATCATCGCTATTACCATCACAGCCGCATCAATCAAAGTTTGCATTTGCTCAGTGCAATGTCTTTCCTGGTGTCGTATGTGATGCTGTTCATTAATCCCGTGATGGCTTCGATGATCGCCTGGCTAGTCGCCATGACTGCAAGGCAGTCGGGGCATTTCTTCTTTGAGCCAAAGGGTTACGACTTCGTGAATCAGGCAACGCATGAGCATAAAGAGGAAATCAAGGTGGGCTACAACTTGAATCGCAAAATAGTTTTGATTGCGATCTGGGCGCTCATTCCTGTTGTCGTATATTTTTGGCCGCAGTATATGACCTGGGCCGTTCCGCAGGCTTATGAGGATACCTATTGGCGCATGGTCGGTATGTGCTGGTTGTTCCTTGGCGTAGCGGGATTGCTGTTTCGCGTCGGCCAATTATGCATAATCCAAAACGCACAGGCCGCTGTCGCGTGGGCATTAAAAATTCTGACCGATCCGTTTCATGACATCAAGATGTATTACCGTTCGCCGGTCTATCTGATGAAAGGCCAATTGATCGATCCGATGGACCACGTTCAACCCCATTGACATATTGAGCGAGTTAAACGCGGTATATCTGAATAGTGTGCAGGAAACCGCGTTTAACGGAATCGCCGCTTGAGCATCTCCATCAAGATACGCTGCCGGATGCGTTTGTTTGTCTGTCCCTCCGGTGTCCACCACCAACCGTCTGTCGCCATTTGATGGGCGGCTCGAATAAAGCGTTGGCAAAATTGCTCAAAGTCCTCATCAGTAAAGCTCAGGCTGAAAATCATTCGTCCTGTCCCTACCCAGCTCAGGGCAATCCCTTCGAGTCTCAGATAAAACTGAAGCATCCAGTTGTAGCAGCTTGGCACGTCGAAACTGACGGCCCAGACGGTCGAGAGTCCATCGACATGCAAAGGCAATCCTTCAGTCTTGAACAGTTGATTCAATTTATGCATGCGCATCGACCAGGTCGCATCCAGATCGCTGTACAAAGTTTTGATTTCTTTGGATTCGATGCTTCGCAAAAATGCATTCATTGCGCCCATAACATAAGGGTGCTCCTTGAACGTTCCGCGTGCGAAACATATATCGGCAGGCCGGTCGTTGTGAAATCGTGTCATGACATCGGCATTGCCGCACACTACGCCGATAGGCAGTCCACCGGCAATGGTTTTACCGTAAGTGATCAAGTCGGCTTTGACATCAAAAAATTGTTGGGCACCATGTGGTGCAAGCCTGAAGCCCAAAAAAATCTCGTCCATGATGAGCAGAATCCCTTTTTCGGTACAGACTTGGCGCAATTCTTTCAGCCAGGATGTATAGGCTTGCCTATCGTAGTTTGTCCGACGACCGCCCGTCACAAGGGTCGAGTCGGTTGGAGCCACCCGATTCGGATGCATCGCTTGAATGGGGTTGACCAGTACACAGGCAATATCCTTGCGGTTGCGCAAAACCCGCAAAGTGTTTGCATGCATTTCACGCAAGGTGAGGGTATGCCTGGAAGGTGGCATCGGGTTGCCCGGACCCGGTTGAACATCGTCCCACCAGCCGTGATATGCCGAAGTAAAGCGTACGATTTTCTTTTTGCCGGTGGTGTATCGCGCAACGCGTACCGCTTGCATGACCGCTTCGGTTCCGGACATGTGAAACGTGAATTGCTCTTTACCGGAAATTTTTTGCAGTCGCTCAAGGTTATCCAAAACACATGGATGATAAGAGCCGAGAACAGGACCGAGGTCTTGAACCAACTCGCCACCTTGGGCGATGCAGTCTTTATAGAAATCTTGACCGAAGACATTGACCCCATAGGATCCGGTGACGTCTATGTAGCGATTTCCATCAGGATCGGTCAACCAAACTCCATCACTGCTTTTCCAGAAACTTCCAAGAGCAATGTGTTGTTGCAGTACTTCGCGAAATTGAAACGGCACTCTGTAATTGCTAATGAATTGCAAGTCGGGCAGCATGGGTTTGGCTACATTGCTGTATCTCAGCGTGACTTCGCTACGTACGCGCAAATCTTCTCCAAGTCTCGCAAGCGCTTGACGACGCATCTGTTGAATCTGCTCGTCCGCGCCGTCGATATGAAACCATCTTTTGGGGTCGTACGCATATCCCTGTATCCAGCCCGCGATGCGTTTGGCCCAGCGCAAATGGCCCCCCAGGGACGGACTCTTGGCCAGCGACAGCTGAAGCCTTTGGAGGGCTTTCCCCATCAACCAAGCAGCAGCGATTACTAGGACTATGTATTGGACGCTTTTGATCATTAGTTCAGTCATATGCACCTACCTTGAAAACTGCATTTTTATGAAAATAGGATGACGGAATGATGAATTTCAGAAGAGAGTTAAGAAATTTCTTCGCGAACGAGGATTTGAATTTTTTGGTGACAAACCGTATCCCAAGACTGACAGTGACCCATTTCATGGGGTGGTTCAGCAAAATCCGCGTCGGATGGGTACGAGATTTATCGATTCGGATTTGGAAGCTTTTTACCGATCTGGATTTATCAGAGGCGAAGAAACAACACTTCGATAGTCTGCATGATTGTTTTATTCGCGAGCTTCATGCCGGAGCGCGTCCCGTGGACATGTCTGCGGACATCCTGACGAGCCCTTGCGATGCGATTGTTGGAGCCTGCGGAAAGATTGTCAATGATCAGGTGTTTCAGGCCAAAGGCTTCCCTTACAAGGTAACTGATTTGTTTGGTCACAATGCTGACACGTCCATATGGAAGGATGGCACCTATGTGACCTTAAGACTGACTTCGTCGATGTATCACCGTTTTCATGCTCCGTATCAAGGAGTGATGAAGCAGGTTGATTACATGTCGGGCGATACATGGAACGTGAATCCTATTGCTTTAAAGAGAGTCGAACAGTTGTTTTGCAAAAATGAGCGCGCTTTGTTGTCGCTCAAAATTGGAGACAAAGGTTATCCCATCGCTTTGGTGCCCGTTGCAGCCATTCTGGTCGCCAGTATTCGTCTTCATGGCCTAAATATGCTCTTCCATCCGCGATACAAGGGTCAGACAAGGTTTTCATGCGATGTCTCGTTTGAAAAAGGCGATGAACTTGGCTGGTTCGAACATGGCTCGACCATTATTGTCTTTGCCCCGGCCGGATTCGATCTTGCCGAGCATATCGCCCCGGGAGTCAGAATCAAGATGGGAACGCCATTGATGTATTTGCCACATTGCTCATCAAAAGGTTCATTGTGAATCGACATTTTTATACCGTCATCGCAGCGCAGACGTTATCGTCTGTCGCGGACCATGCATTGTTCATCGCAGCCATCGCGCTGATCCAGAACCTGTCCGGTCCCGATTGGATGGCGCCGGTGATTAAATGGTGGGTGGCCGCTTCGTATGTATTGCTTGCGGCATTTGTTGGCGCGATAGCAGACTCTTTTCCCAAGGGACGGGTTATGTTCACGACCAATGCGTTCAAGATGATTGGTTGTGTGTGGATGTTCTGTCATGACGCATTTGGCTTATCGCCCACCGGACAAATTATTCTGGTATGCATCGCGTACGCGATCGTGGGGATGGGAGCAACGGCATACTCTCCAGCCAAATACGGCATCATCACCGAAATGTTGCCGCCTTCCCAACTCGTTAAAGGAAATAGCTGGATTGAAGGCATGACCGTGGTGTCGATCATCATGGGTACTGTACTGGGAGGATTTCTGATTTCTCCGTATGCTTCGCAATGGTTGCTGGAACAGTCAAGTTTTGGCATGAAATTCAATTCGGGCGCGGAAGCAGCGATTTTCGTGATTGGCTGGGTGTATTTGGCAGCCGCATTTTTGAATCTACTGATTCCAAATACGCATATTCAATACCCGGCACAGCCGAGAAATCCTGTTGTACTGATCAAAATGTTTTCGAATTATGTTGGCGTGCTCTGGAAGGATAAGCTAGGACAGATCTCGCTAGCCGTGACCACCTTGTTTTGGGGGGCGGGTGCGACTTTGCAACTGATTGTCATTGAGTGGGGGCGTTCGCAACTTGGCTATAGACTGGATCAAACTTCGATACTGATGGGAATTGCCGCAGTAGGTACTGTCGTGGGAGCGGCCCTCGCATCCAGGTTGCCTTTACAAAAATCATTGAAAGTTTTACCCATGGGTGTGGCAATGGGTCTGGTTGTTTTACTTATGCCGCTGGTTTATGACGAATGGCTTGTTTATCTATTGCTATTGGTTGTGGGTGGCTTGTCCGGATATTTCGTCGTGCCGATGAATGCGTTACTTCAGCACAGAGGACATTTGCTTCTTTCGGCCGGACATTCGATTGCGGTCCAGAACTTCAATGAACAACTCAATATACTGTTCATGCTTTTTCTTTACGCACTCATGCTTTGGCTGGATGTGCCGATTAACACGATTATTTTTCTTTTCGGATTGTCGGTCGCATGTCTGATGCTGTTGATCGTGCGTTGGAATCGAGCAAATTTGCGAAAGCGAAAAGACCTACTAAACGAAATTGGACACGAAGGGTTTGGCCGGGCTCTGTAACTTGAATAAGTTGCAATTATTTCCAAATTGTAATGTTTTGATCAGACGAGAGTTTTTTAGCGTAATTACCTGAATTTATTGATTTTTTATTGAATGCTTTTGAAAATGCTTGTATCAAAACACATGTCACTCAAATGGTTTTAATTACTTTTTTTGATGACCTGTGTATGATCACTTCATGGCTAATAACTCAAAATTCTCTACGACCTATCTCAGATTTCTGAATCTGATTCAGGCTATTCGTGACATCCCCAGCTTTCCAGCTATGGATCCTGTTGAAGAGCGGCTGCTCAATATGCTTGCCGCAGTTTGGCATGGCGGCAAACCGATCAGTGTTCTCGAAGCGATGGGCTTATCTAGCGACATTTCAGCAACAACCGCGCATAGGCGACTTAAGACACTTCGCTCAAAGGGGCTGATTGCGCTTGATGTGGACAAGATCGATAGCCGCATTAAATACGTGGTCCCCACCGAGCTGGCGACGCAGTATTTTGCGACAATGGGTCAAGCGCTTGACCGAGCCCAGAAAGCTGACTGATTACGATTAACCGACCTGGCAGGTCTTTATGACGCAAGTCATGCGGGATGAAAAAGGTGCACGGATTTCCGTGATGTCGTCTTTTATGGCGATCGCCTTCGTTGCTTTGTGCTGGGTGCTGTTATTCAAGCTCAATGATGTGTTTTTCGCATCGATAGGGTTCTCAACCCATATTTCCTGGATTTTTCTGCCTGCTGCGATCCGCATGCTATCGGTGCTCGTCTTCGAGTGGGTGGGTGCGCTTGGACTATTCTTTGGTGCCTTGGTCACCAGCGATTTGTTTAGTGATGTCGACTTTTCAACTGCGCTTGCCCTGTCCACGATGTCTGCGCTTGGTCCTGTCGTGGCTGTTGAAATTTGTTCCAGGTGGCTAGGGCTGTCCCGCACTTTACGTGGATTGGGGCCAAGGCAAATCTGTTTGTTCGCACTGGTCGGTGCGATATTCAACGTGATTCCGCACAATATCTATTTATATGGCAGCGGATTGATGTCTTCGCCATTCGAAGGCTTGGTTCCCATGTTTGTCGGAGATCTGGCCGGCACGGCAATTGTGATTTACCTGACTTCGCTCATACTGAAGCTGGTCCTGCCGGCACGAGCCTGATCCCCAATTGCTTAGTCGAGGGTGATTTTGCCGTCCTCGATCACTTTCTTCCAGATGGCGGTTTCTTTCACCATCTTGTCAGACAGCGTGGAGGGTGAACCACCGGCTGCTTCGAAACCATTTTTAGCCAATTGCTCTTGAAGTGCCTGATTTTTAAGGGTTTTGTTTAAGGCCTCATTGAGTTTGGTGACAACTGTCGGTGGCAAGTTGGCCGGACCGAATACGCCAAACCATGTCAATGATTCATAGCCCGGTACTGTTTCCGACAGAGGGGGTAAATCAGGAGCGACAGGAGTGCGAGTTGGCGAGGTTACCGCTAAAGCGCGCACCTTTCCGTCTCGAATATGCGGAAGCGCCGATGCGATCGAATCAAACATCATGTCAAGTCGGCCTGCCATCAGGTCCGGCATGGCCAGCGCAGTCCCTTTGTAGGGCACGTGCGTCATTTTCAGGCCCGTCATGGATAGGAATCGCTCGGATGAAAGATGAGGAATTCCGCCGGTGCCGGCCGAACCAAAGTTCAACTTGCCCGGATTCTTTCGAATGTAGTCGATGAGTTCCTGCATGGATTTGGCTGGTGAGCTCAATGGGACGATGACGACTTGAGGCGATGAAGCCAGATAGATGATTGGCGTGAAGTCCTTGGTTGTCGAATAAGGGATGTTTTTATTCAGCAGTGGACCAATCGTGTGAGTGCTGGAGGTGGTTAATACCAGGGTGTACCCATCAGCAGGGGATCTGGCTGCAGCTTCTGATCCGATCACTCCGGCCGCTCCGGCGCGATTGTCGACAACCACGCTTTGGCCGAGCTCGGTGCCGAGATGTTGCGCGACCGCGCGAGACACAATATCAGTTGCCCCACCGGCCGGAAACGGAACGATCAGTTTGATGGGACGGGTGGGATAGTCTTGAGTTGCCGGGGCTGTCTGCGCGTGAGCGACTCCAATTGTCAGACTGCACAGCAGGCCTGCGGACAGCTTTTGTATGAGTGATTTAATCGTGTTCACGGATCGCTCCTGAATTCAAAGTTTGATTCGATTTGGTCGTGTTGCCACAACATAAAAAAGGTTAACTGACTACGTTGATTGGGTGGCCCTGTTCGAACGCATTCAGGTTTTGCATAATGCCTTGCATCAACCGGCTTACGCCATCTTCGCTTGCCCAGGTTATATGGGGAGTGATGATCAGATTAGTATGGTTGAGTTGCAAAAGGTCAGGCTCGTTCGTGGGCGGCTCGATGCTTAGGACATCGAGTGCAGCTCCGCCCAGGTGTCCGCTGACAAGCGCGTCCAGAACGGCTTGCTCGTTGATCAAGGGGCCGCGCGCCGTGTTGATGAGCATCGCACCGGGTTTCATGCGAGCGATTTCCGCATGTCCAATCATGCTGCGGGTGGCTTCAGTTAGTGGACAGTGCAGGGTAATGATGTCGCTTTGGGCCAGGAGCGTTTCGAATCTGACATATCCTGGTCGGATTTCGTGGCGGTTGCGATGTTCGCCGAACAGCACATTCATGCCGAGTGCTTCAGCAAGCCGACCTACCTCGCTGCCGATTGCGCCGCGACCAAAAATACCCAGGGTGGCACCGCGTACATTGAGCAACGGCGTGCCGTGGACGCAGAAATGAGGGGATTGCGGCCAGGCCCTTCGTGCCGTCGTTTGATAGTAAGGAAGTGCACGACGCAAAGAAAAGATAAAGCCGATGACGCCTTCGGCCACGCTTTGTTTCGAGTATCCGGGTACATTGGATACCGTAATCCCCTGTTCGCGGCAGGCTTGGAGATCGACGCAGTCGTAACCGGTCGCGGCGACACAGACAAATTTGAGTTTGGGGAGTTTGTTCAAAATTGCTGCGGTGAGTTTGACCTTGTTCGTGATGCATATATCTGCCTGCGCCAGCACATCGACGATCAGTTCGGGATCTGGTTCGGTCGCAGGCCGATTGACCCAGTCGGTGACCCAACCGGGGGGCTGCAATAATTCGGGGATAGTGTCACTGTCGAGAAAAACGATCTGCATGGTCAAATTTCACCCGGATGTGGTCTTATATTGGTACGCACATTAAAACATGTAGATGGAGCACAGTTTGACCGCAACGCCTCAAAATCGCGATTCCCGCCGTCAAGCGTCGGGTGAGACGCCTACTTTAGTCGCATCGCGCGTTTACATAAAAGGTAAACAGGCACGCGATGTGCCAGTTGATGAACTCGCCCGGGTAGCCGGCGAACCGGATCATTTGCTCTGGGTGGGGCTCAAGGAGCCGGATGCGGTCATGGTCGGTGAGGTTGCTCGACAGCTTGGTCTCGATAGTCACGTTGTTGAGGATTTGCAGGCTAAGCACCGACTGCCCAAGGTGATGGACTACGACTCGGTGGTATTGGTGGTTGCCATGACAATCGAAGTCGGTGCATCGGACGGTTTGCCGGTATATGGTGAGACTCAAATGCTGATCGGACGAAACTTTCTGCTGACGATCAGACGCGGTGCGGTGGCACCTCATACCGAATTGCGCCGTCGGCTGGAAAGCATGCCGGACAAGTTGGCCCGTGGAAGCGATTTCATCGCGGCCGAACTAATCGATTTACTCATCGACCGCTACAACGTTGCCTATGATGTGTTCGAAAAAGCCGTAGGCAATATGGAGCATTCGCTGATTGTTCGGGGGCTTGAGGGGCTGCACATCAAGCGTCTTTATCAAATGCGGCGCGATTTTCAGAAGATGCATAGCTCGATTGCCCCGTTGGGTGAAGTGTGCAGAAGACTGGGGCATCTGGATTTCACTCCGATCAGTGCAGCGGCGCGCTCGCATTTTAATGATTTGTCGGATCGTGTGTCGCGAGTTGACCGATTGTTTGATAACTTGGGCAGCGGCTTGGCCTTTGCGTTTGAGGCGGGCATGCTGATCGAGCAGTCAAAGCAGACCGATACAACCCGCCGCTTGGCTGCCTGGGCGGCCATTCTTGCCGTTCCGACCGCGATTGCCGGCATATATGGAATGAACTTTGAGAACATTCCGGAACTCAAATGGAAATATGGCTTTTGGGTAATCACCGGATTGATGACCAGTGTGTGCGGTTACCTGTACTATCGCTTCCGAAAGGCTAAATGGCTGTGATCGTGTAAATGGCCCGGATTTTTAGGCTTTTTATTAGTGTATAAATATTAATTATCTTTTAATTATCAATTAGTTAGGTTTTTTTATCGATGAAAAATACCTTGCCTGTTTCTACGTCCCGACTTGCGGGTCTACTGCGTTTGACTGGCGTTTCCCGTCCGGTGGCCGCGATTTTGGCAGTGGGGATCGTGGGACTCGCCACGTTTTTCATGAATCCCGAAATCCCCGGAATGAGCCAGGCCGCGGCGGCATCACCCAAGTCCGCCACTTTCACGCTCACCGGGAAAGTGGTTCAAGTTTCTGATGGCGATACCATCAACATCCTGATTGATCGCGAAACGCATCGTATTCGTTTGGCCAGTATCGACGCTCCCGAAACTTCGCACGGTAGCGCGCGCCCTGGTCAACCTTTTGGCGAGGCGTCGCGAAAGAATCTGGCTGAATATGTGGCCGGTAAGACTTTAACGCTGACTTGCTACGAAAAGGACCGCTACGGTCGTGATGTATGCGATGTTCCGGTGGGTGAGACGACTGCGAATAGGCTGCAGGTCGAAAAGGGAATGGCTTGGGCCAATCAGCAAGGTGGGGGTAAATACTTGCGCGATCGCAGCCTGGTCGACTTGGAAAAGCAGGCGCGTGCCCAAAAGCTCGGGTTGTGGGCCGAGCCGAATGCCGTGGCGCCGTGGGTTTGGCGTGATGTTTGCTGGCAAAAGCAAAAGTGCTGAAGAAGAATATGCAGCTCAAACTGATGGGCCGGGGTCGGCGAATGATTGCGGTCGTATTTTCTGCAGCCATTCTGATGGGGTGCGGTCCGCAGGGGATGGATGCGGCGATCAACAGCCCCTATCCGACCGGAGCCGAGAAGAAGAACGTGCTTTATACGGCATTTGCCGCGCGGTCCCCCAAGTTTTTGGATCCGGCAAGATCTTACTCGACCGACGAGACGCCTTATACATACAACATTTATGAGCCGCTTTACGGATATCACTACCTCAAGCGTCCTTATGAGTTGATTCCCAGGACAGCTACCTCGATTGCCGAGCCCAAGTTTCTGGACAAAGATGGGCGCGAGTTACCCGCGGCCGCTCCGGTCGCCGATATCGCCGAAAGCGTATACGACATTGAGCTCAAGCGTGGAATCATGTTCGCACCCAATCCGGTTTTTGCGCGCGAGGAGGACGGCGAGTTTAGTTATTGGCCCATTCACGAATCGGAGTTGAAAGACAAATTCGCAATGACGGATTTTGCGAAGACCGGAACACGCGAGTTGACGGCCTACGACTATGTTTATGCCTTGCGTCGTTTGGCAAGCCCTCGCGTGGCGTCACCGATTTTTTCGACGCTGGCCGAGCATATTGTCGGCTTTAAACAGTATGGCAGCAGACTGCGGGAGATGGATGCGGCCTTGCGCAAGGATTTGCCGGTTGGCACTCGGGATGTGCCTTGGCTGGATTTGCGAGAAACGGGCTTTGCAGGCGTTCAAGCACTGGATTCGCACACTTTGCGTATTCGAGTCAAGGGGTTGTATCCTCAATTCAAATACTGGCTGGCTATGACTTTTGTCGCGCCCATTCCTTGGGAAGCTGATCGGTTTTACAGCCAGCCCGGCATGGCCCGGCGAAATTTGACCCTGAACAACTGGCCCGTTGGGACGGGTCCTTACATGCTGGGTGAATCGATACAGAATCGCCGTCATGTACTTGAGCGTAACCCGAATTTCAGGGGCGAACCCTATCCATGCGAGGGCGAACCGGGAGATCGAGAGAAAGGGTTGCTTGCGGATTGCGGAAAAATGACGCCGTTTATCGATCGCATTGTCTTCAACATGGAGAAGGAAAGCATTCCGTTGCAGGGCAAGTTTATCCAGGGCTATTACGACATCCCGCAAGTCGACCGGGGCGATACAGGCGTTGCGATGCTGGTTGCGGCGGGTGATTCGACCGAAAAGGCAGCACTGTACGCGCAACATGCTATTCAGTTGCCGACAACAGTCGAAGCGCAGATGCAATACTTTGGATTCAACTGGAAGGATCCGGTTGTCGGTCGGGGGGATACTCCCGAGCAGCAGGTTCGCAATCGAAAGCTGCGCCAGGCCTTAAGCATTGCGTTTAACTGGGAAGAGTATGTCGCGATTTTCGAAAACGACCAGGCTCAAGTCGCTTACGGCCCTGTGCCGCCGGGTGTGTTGGGTTATATCCCGGGTGAGGCTGGAATCAACCGGGTTGTTTATGACGTTAAGGGTGGCAAGGCTGTTCGTAAATCCCTGGACCAAGCCAAACGATTGCTTGCGCAGGCAGGCTATCCAAACGGCCGCGATGAAAAAACGGGCGAACCTCTGGTTCTGTATTTCGACGCGATGGGCGGTGCCAGTGGTTCGAGTCCAACCCTGGACTGGATGCGCAGACAATTCAGCCTTCTGGGTGTTCAAATGGATATTCGGGCAACCGATTACAACCGTTTTCAGGAAAAGATGGCGCGTGGCGTTGCCCAAATGTACATGTGGGGATGGGTGGCGGACTATCCGGATGCCGAAAACTTTCTCTTTTTGCTCTATGGCCCTAACGTAAAAGCCGGTAAGGGTGGTGAAAACGCATCCAATTACGAAAATCCCGAATACGATGCGTTATTCGAAAGAATGCGCGACTTGCCTGATGGTCCGGAAAAAGAGCGCGTCATTGCGCAAATGATCGAAATCCTTCAAGTTGATGCGCCTTGGATGTTCGGCGTGTTTCCCAAATCGGGCGGCGCCTTCCAGCAATGGGTTGGAAATGCCAAGCCGACACAGATGGTGCGCAATACGCTGCAGTACATGAAAATCGATTCGGAATTGCGAGCAAAAAAAATCCAGGAATGGAATCCACCGATCTGGTGGCCCGTTGGATTGATTGTTGCGCTCATCGGGTTGGTGCTCTGGTTGGCCGGTCGTACTTTGCGTAAACAGGATCGACGAACCGCTTTCGGAAATGTGGCCGGGGAGGACGCGAAATGACGGGTTATATTTTGCGCCGCCTGATGTATGGCGTGCTTATCCTGATTGGGGTCAATTTATTTACCTTCATATTGTTTTTCGCGGTAAATACGCCGGATGATATGGCGCGCTTGGCGATTGGCGGGCAAAGGGTGAGTGCCGAGGCGGTCGAAAAATGGAAAGTGGAACATGGATACGACAAGCCGCTTTTTATCAATGATCAAAAGGCAGGTCTGGATAAATACACGGACACGATTTTCTATCAACGCTCCATCCCATTGCTCAAGTTTGATTTCGGTTCTTCCGATGGTGGTCGCGACATTAGTCGGGAAATAGGCGCACGCATGGGGCCCAGCCTGGCTTTGGCCTTGCCGACGTTTGTGCTTGGATTGATTGCAAGCGTGTCGTTTTCACTTGTGTTGATATTTTTCCGAACGACTCGGCTTGATTTTTGGGGTGTCGTTTTATGCGTGGTGATGCTGTCGATCTCCAGTCTTTTTTACATCATTGCCGGACAGTGGCTGTTTTCGAAAGTCTTGAGACTTGTACCGTATTCGGGATTTGCGGGCGGGTTGGATATGATCAAGTTCCTGTCACTGCCTGTTTTGGTTGCGATCGTTGCAAGGCTTGGTCCTGAAGCACGTTTTTATCGTAGCCTGTTTCTGGAAGAGATCAGTAAAGACTATGTGCGTACCGCACGTGCGAAAGGCTTGAGCGAACGAATAGTGCTTTTTAGGCATGTGCTGCGCAACGCGATGCTTCCTATTTTGACCGGAACGGTGTCTGCGCTGCCCTTGCTTTTTATGGGAAGTCTGATTTCAGAGTCTTTTTTCGGAATTCCCGGTTTGGGTAGTTACACAATTGATGCCATTGGCGCGCAAGATTTTTCGGTCGTACGTGCGATGGTGTTTTTGGGGTCGGCTTTATATATCGTTGGTTTGATTATGGCTGACATCTCATACACGCTTGCGGATCCGCGGGTGAGGTTCGAGTAGACATCATGCCAAAAATTATTTTTCTATGGACAGATGTTGCGCTCTTCGCCTTGGTGGGTGCTGTATTGGTTTATGCGTGGCATGTTTCCCGAACCCACACCTTGCGGGCCGTGTGGGGACGCGTTGCGCGCAACGCTCCTGCGATGTGTTCAGCCGTGGTATTGGCGTTTTTTGTCGTCATTGGCTTACTTGATTCGCTTCATTTTCAGCCCCGTTTGCCTACTGTGGCGGGTGCGTCTGCCAATAGCACGCCTGTGTACGCTCCTAAAGTGGTTTCGGTTCTGGACGCGTTGCTTGACGATACAGCTTTTGTTCGTCCAGAAAAAACTTATTCGGCGCCACTGGCATGGTTGCAATTCACCAAAGAGTCGATTTTGCAGGATGGTGGCGAGCCTCGCAGGGACTTTCCGCGTTTGCGTTTTGGCGGCAAGCATTTGCAGAATCCAGAACAAGATTGGCATCGTGATGTCCTTGTTCGTGCCGCAAGCGGAATGCTGTTTGGCGCACTAGTTGGTTTGTGTTTTGTGCTCTTAATTGTATGGAAGCTTTCGCGCCCCAATGCGAATGCCTCGCTTGGCCTAACCGACATGCTTGGCCGCATATGGCATCGTGATACAGAGCTGCCATGGCGAGCCATCCTGATCACTGTCATGCTCATGTGTCTGATTTTGGGCGCGACGGTCGGGCTCACTTCGGGCTATCACGTGCTAGGCACGGATCGAACCGGCAATGATGTGCTTTGGCAGGCTTTGAAGAGCATACGAACCGCTTGGGTGATAGGAAGCCTGACGACGGTTGCCATGTTGCCTCCCGCCATGATTCTGGGGATAGCTTCGGGTTATTTCAAAGGCTGGATCGACGATGTGATCCAGTATGTTTACACCACTTTGACATCCATTCCCGGTGTGTTGCTGATTGCTGCCTGCGTGTTAATGATGCAGGTATACATCGATGCCAATGCCAGTCTGTTTCCCACAGCTTCACAGCGAGCTGATTTACGCCTTTTTTTACTGTGCATGATTCTGGGATTAACAGGATGGTCCGGACTATGTCGGTTGTTAAGGGCTGAAGTCCTCAAACTGCGGGAGCTTGAGTATGTCCAGGCTGCGCGTGCATTCGGCATATCGAGCTGGCGCATCATGGCGCGTCATTTGGCGCCGAATGTGATGCATATCGTGCTGATCACCGTTGTGCTGGAGTTTTCCGGATTGGTGCTCTACGAAGCCGTACTGTCTTATCTGGGTATCGGGGTCGATCCGACGATGAATTCGTTTGGTTCGATGATAGAAAAGGCCCGTTTCGAAATGTCACGCGACCCGATGATCTGGTGGAATCTGCTTGCGGCGTTCGTCTTCATGCTGGCTTTGGTTCTATCCGCCAATTTGTTTTCGGATGCGGTGAGAGACGCCTTCGATCCCCGCAGTCGTATGTTCAGGTTACGTAGGCTGGGATCTGGCGTGTCGGCGGCTTGCGGACTGATTGCGGATGCGGCCGCGGATTCGAGTGTGAAGCCTAATTCATCTGAAGTGTTAACGGTGTCGAATCTGGATGTGGCGATCGATTCCGATGAACAACTGCGTTACGCGGTGAAGGCGTTGGCACTGAGCGTGTCCAGAGGGGAAACGTTCGCCTTGGTGGGAGAATCAGGGTCAGGCAAAAGCATGACGGCAATGGCGATGATGAGATTGTTGCCAGATGCGTTGCGTGTGTCCGGCGGACGCATTGACTTGGATGGCATCGAGATCAATTCCTTATCCGAATCCCAAATGCGTCGAGTGCGAGGCGGTAGGGCAGGAATGATTTTTCAGGAGCCGGCGACGAGTTTAAATCCGGTCATGCGGATCGGTGCCCAGTTGATCGAACCGATCGAGTTGCACACAGAGTTACGTGGACAGGCTGCGCGAGCCCGTGCGATAGAGTGGCTGTCACGAGTTGGCATTCCGGATCCATCCGTACGGATCGATGATTATCCTTTTCAGTTTTCGGGTGGACAGAAGCAGCGCATCATGATTGCAATCGCACTGGCCGCAGAGCCGGATCTCTTGATCGCCGATGAGCCAACCACCGCGCTGGACGTCACCGTTCAGGCGCAAGTGCTCCGATTGCTTGCGGATATACAGAAAGAAATGGGTATGGCTGTATTGATGATTACCCATGATTTGGCTGTAGTGCGAGATGTCGCGGATACGGTTGCGTTGATGCGTTACGGCGAAATAGTGGAAACGGCTAGCGCCGATGTCTTTTTTACTGCGCCCAAACATCCTTACGCACGGGAACTCTTTGATGCTATTCCTACTTTTGCCAAGCGTGGGCGACCCTTGTCCCGTAACGGTCAAGATCGTGTGATGACTCATCATGCCTGTATTTCGGAATCGTCTGACGTTGGTCCGGTGGTACTCGAAGTGCGTAGCTTGAAAGTCGAGTATCCGATTCGCCAGGGATTGTTACGTCGTATCGTTTCCTGGAACAAAGTGGTTCAGGATGTCGATTTGACGCTCAAAGCCGGTGAGACGGTTGCGCTTGTCGGAGCCTCAGGGTGTGGCAAAACCACGATTGCCAAAGCACTGTTGCGATTAATCGATCCCAGTGTGAAAGTGCTGGGCTCGGCTCAGATCGATGGACATGATTTGCTTGGAATAAGTAGTGGCCTGTCTTCGGAGATGCGCCGACAGATTCAAATTGTTTTTCAGGATCCATATGCATCACTCGACCCTCGCATGCGAATCGGTGCCATTTTGCTTGAGGGGATTGCCGCTTTGAGGCCGGAGTGGTCGCGTGTCGAGCAACAGCGCCGTATAGACTATTTGCTGGATCGCGTCGGCTTACCCAAGGATTGCGCGATGCGCTTTCCTCACGAGTTTTCGGGTGGTCAACGACAGCGTATCGCCATTGCACGCGCTTTGGCCGTCGAACCTAAAGTGTTGATTCTGGATGAGCCGACTTCTGCGCTTGATGTGTCGGTCCAAGCGCAGATTCTGGATTTATTGTCAGATCTGCAACGTGAAACGAGGATGGCGTATTTATTCATCACCCACAATTTTGGAGTAGTCGAATATATTGCCGATCGTGTGGCGGTTATGGATGCCGGCAGATTGGTTGAGCTTGGTTCGACCGATCAGGTACTGCTCAAGCCTCAGCATGCCGTGACTAGTGAATTGTTGGCATCCGTCCCGCGTCTGAGTTTTGATTGACGTGTGAGACCGATATATTGAACAGGCGCTCAGTTATACTTTGCTGTTGATTTTTTGATTTTCGACCTTATACAGTAGTTATGGGATTAAAAGTATTCGATCTGCAGTGTGAAAATGGCCATCTCTTCGAGGGGTGGTTTGGTTCGCACGAAGATTATGACGCGCAACAGGCGCGCGGGCTGGTAACGTGCCCGATGTGTCAAAGTGTCTCGATCGTAAAAAGATTATCCGCACCCAGATTGAACGTGGGTCATTTCAATGAAGCTCAGAGGCAAGCAAGCCATCAGCAGGCTGACCAGTCTTCTGCGCCTTCGAATTCATCCGATATTGCTCCGATCGCATCCCAGCCGGTAACGGCCGCATCGCCCGAGCTGGCACAATTGCAAGCCGCTATCATGGTGCAAATGCGCGAATTCATCAGCAAGACCGAAAACGTAGGCGATAAATTCGCACAAGAAGCGCGGCGCATACACGAAGGTGAGTCTGAAGAGCGCCCGATCAGAGGCACCGCAACACGTGAGGAGCGTGAAGCACTTGCCGAGGAGGGTATCGCAGTGGTCGCCCTACCTGATTTTCTGGACACGGATAGAATGCAGTAGGGATCGAGTATTTCGAGCCATACCGACTTTCATGCCATGATGAACTGCCGTCCGGATTGCGGTGCTTGCTGCATCGCTCCATCCATTACCAGTCCGATACCGGGTATGCCCGATGGTAAGCCCGCGGGCATGCGTTGCGTGCAGTTGATGTCCGATAATCGATGCGCGATATTCGGTCAGCCCGGTCGACCTGCATTTTGTGGGGGGTTACAACCATCCGATGAGATGTGCGGTGCAAATAAAGAGCACGCTTTGCGATGGTTGGAGGAGCTTGAACGAGCGACGCGCTGATTTGCGCATCGCATCGCTAACAACATACTGCCAAGATTACATTACGCGGCTGCGGTATTCGCCGGTACGCGTATCGATTTCGATCTTGTCACCAATATCGCAGAAGAGTGGAACAGGCAACTCATAACCAGTGTTGATTTTGGCAGGCTTCATGACCTTACCCGAGGTGTCGCCACGTACCGCAGGCTCGGTATAGACAATCTCGCGAACGAGGATTGTGGGCAACTCGACAGAAATTGCGCGACCTTCGTAGAACACGACTTCTACCGGCATACCTTCCTCAAGGTAGTGCAGGGCGTCACCCATGCTTTCGGCTTCGATTTCGTACTGGTTGAAATCAGCATCCATGAAAACATACATGGGATCGCCAAAATAAGAGTAATTACACTCTTTACGCTCGAGCACGACAACGTCGAACTTTTCGTCAGCCTTGGAGACTGTTTCGGATCCCGAGCCTGTCAGCAGGTTTTTGAATTTGAATTTGACGACCGACGCATTGCGGCCTGATTTGCTGTATTCGGCGCGTTGAATCACCATCGGATCCTTGCCGATCATGACAACGTTGCCCACGCGCAGCTCTTGTGCGGTTTTCATTCTTTAACACTCCGGTAGAACAGAAGATCTCCGGGGCTAAATTCCGGAGTAGCCCGCTATTTTAGCCTTTCTGGGCCGATATTGCTCTAACTGGCTAACTTGTTGCGGACGAAGCGGTCAAGCGAGGATGCCAGCTCAGGCATGTTGAGAAGCGTTTCGGTTAAACGACTGGCATGGGCTTGCCAGTTTTCGAAGGCCGGATTCGCGAGGTTTATTCTAAAAAACTTCGAAAAATCCTGATCAGTCGCATGCATCGACAGTTGGTCGGGAGCATTTCTGGATTGATCCGAAGGTGGATTCCAGGAGCGAAAAAGTTCTCCAACGGATTGCGGCAGACCGGAGCGTGCCAGCCAGGCATCCAGCTTGACCAGGTGAGTATTCTCGGTCTGACTGTAAATCTGCCAAATGAAAGGTTTGCCGGCCCAGATTGCACGCACAACTGAATCCTCGCCTCTGACGAAATTCAAGTCGCATGTCCAGAGTATCTTGTCGTAATCGATTTGAGGAACGAAAGGAATGCGTTCTATGAAAAGATTGCCGATTCGACTGGTTTGCAGATGTGGTGCGATCCCTTTTGGTATCAGAAGCACAGATGCAGTATCTGATTTAGTCAGTAATTCGACGGCGGAATGTATTGGGGCATTCGGGTAGCAGAACAACGAAATGAGCTTAGCCTTGTGTTGTTGATTTTTTCCTTGCCATGCTTCAAGAGCCTGAGTCGATATTCCAAGGGATTTCAGAAAGGAGAGTTGTGCGGCCGGATGGTCGAGCCATTCATTTCTTCTGGTGATTAGATCAACCTCTCGCAATAAACCGCCTGTTCGCAAGGTGAAGCCGGGAAAGTAAAAGTAGGATGACAATCCATCCGAACGCAATGAAGGCAGCGCATGACAGGATTCAACCCAGTTTTCCGCACTCAGGTATTCGAGATTAATCCATACGATTGGCGAGATTTTGATTTTTTCGAGATAAGTGGCCGGTAAATCGCAGGAAAACATCGCGATGGCGACATCAGCCGGATTTTCTGCAGTTTCATTTGTCCAGTGAACGATCTCGATTCCGTCGATTGAAGGCTGTTTGCGCACTCTGGGTTCGAGCTTTTCAAAACTTTGCAGATCGTCAACCCAGAGTCGAATCGACCAGTCATGTTCAGAATTTAATTGACGAGCAAGTCGCCATGCCACGCCAATGTCGCCAAAGTTGTCAATGACCCGGCAGAAAATGTCTGCCCGCATCATTAGTGCAAATGGGTTGGCGCTGCTTCGGCTCCTTCGGGAAGCTCAGCGTGCACCATTTCTCCGGAAGGGTTCGGAAAGTAGGGTGCACCGCAATCTTCACAAAACTCGGGAGCCAGTATGCCGGGTAAACGTCTGATGTCGGAGATGCCGCATTCTTTGATGAGCGCGACTATTTCATCCTGCGTGTCCGGCTGTGCTGCTTCGCCTTCGAAAAATTCTTGGCCATCCTCCCGCTCATACATGGGCCATAGGCAACCATAGATGACTTCGGACTGGTTTTTTTGCGTAAACCCTATCCGATACTCGTCGACGCGATTTTCACCGCAACCGGCAATAATGGCGCGTAAACGATTAGGCTCTACATTCAGCACACTACAAAGCCACAAAATGGCCGCTTTGACCGAAAGAGGGCGTACTTGACGATCGGCCTCACGGTTACTGACATAGAAGGCATCAGGCAAAATAATTTCAAAACCACATCCAGTCAATATTCTGGAAAAAACGGGTCTGGCGTGTTCGATCCAGTTTGATAGTGCTTGAACACGTCCTTCACCCTGTTCTCCCGGTGTTTCTTGCCAGCGAAAAATAGCCTGACCTTTGGGTACGGCGACTGCTGCAACCAGATAGCGGGTATCAGCCAGCATATTGACCGCGTCGGGTTCTTGATTCAGTGAAGGGTATGCGTTTGTGCCTCCCAGAGCTTGCAAACCCAGTTTTTGCATCCAATCCCAGGTTTCGCAAAATGTGCGAGGCATTTGGTCCAGACTTGCCAGTTGCGGCATTAAGGCGATACGAGCGCCTTTGGCCAATACTTGGGTTCGCAGCACATCCTTGAGCAAGGATGCATCCGAGTCGGATAGGGCGGGTGCAGGAATGCTGTATCTAGTCCAGGCAACGACTGGAGCAACGATGAGAAGAACATCGTACTGCTGATCGTCCTTTTCGATTTTGCATGATTCCGATGCGGTTTCAGCCTGTTCGATCAATACTTCATAGGCATCAGGATTGCACTTTGACAGGTATTCAAGTGCTATATCAATAGCCGAATCGTTGCCGCTACGCATGAGCTTCGTAAGAGATATTCCGAACTCGGATTCCCAGAAAGTATCTTCAACCCTGCTGCCCGAGTTGTGTAAAGCCACAGACAGGGTAACAAGACGGGTCGCTTCACGAGTCAGGCGCGAAGTGTGAGCGGATGAAGAACGGGCCATAAAAAGTCAACAACAACGATCGGAACCTCTAGTGTAACGAACAATGCGATCTAAATAGTCGACCGCATTGTTATCCGGATGATGCGACAAATGTATCTATGTTGCTCTTAGTGCAATGTTTCTAGTCTGATAGCAATTGGCGAAGGACAAAAGGCAAAATCCCTCCATGTTGGTAGTAATCAACCTCAATCGGTGTATCTATTCGTAATAACAACGGTATCCGATCGATATGTCCTTTGGGTCGATGAATCACTAGCGTGACATCTTGTTGCGGTTTGATTCCATGCTCAAGGCCTTCAATATCGAAGAGTTCACTGCCTGTAATGTGAAGCGAATCCACAGAATCCCGACCCTTGAATTGCAAAGGCAGCACCCCCATGCCAACCAGGTTGCTGCGATGAATTCTTTCGAAACTTCGCACAATCACAGCCCTGATCCCAAGCAGGTAAGTTCCTTTAGCCGCCCAGTCGCGAGAAGAGCCTGTTCCATATTCCTCGCCACCAAATACGACTGTTGGCACACCCGTTGTCATGTATTGCATGGCTGCATCATAAATCGACATCCGACGGCCATCGGGTTGGTGAATCGTTTCTCCGCCTTCGATGCGTGACCCGTCCGGTCTCGGCGGAATCATAAGGTTTTTAATTCTGACATTGGCGAACGTGCCGCGCATCATGATTTCGTGATTGCCGCGTCTGGATCCGTAACTGTTGAAGTTTTCTTTACGGATCCCATGTTCGATCAACCACTGTCCCGCCGGAGATGTTTCTTTGATCGATCCTGCAGGCGAGATGTGATCGGTTGTTACGGAATCACCGAAAATTCCCAAAGCTCGTGCCCCGGTTATCGAAGGCATTGCATCCGGCTTCATAGCGAAGTGATCAAAGAAGGGAGGCTTGGCGATGTAGGTTGATTCAGGCCAGTTGTATATGTTTCCGGTGACGCCTTCGATATGTTCCCAGAGTTTGCCTGGCTTGCTCTGAACCTGATCGTAGTTTTTACGAAAGACTTTCGGGTCCATCGCGAATCGCATTAAATCTTCGACCTCTTTGGCGGTGGGCCAAATGTCGCCCAGATAGACATCCCCTTTAGTTCCTTTGCCGACAGGTTCGGTCATGAGATCCCGGGTGATATTGCCTGCAATCGCATAGGCGACCACAAGGGGAGGTGACGCAAGAAAATTAGCTTTCAGATTGGGATGGATTCGAGCTTCGAAGTTGCGATTGCCGGATAAAACGGCTGCACAAATAAGATCGTCATCAATGATCGTCTGATTAAATTCCGGCGCGAGATCTCCCGCGTTGCCAATACATGTTGTGCAACCATAGGCCGCGACATTGAATCCGAGCTCATCAAGCGAATTGAGCAAGCCGGCTCGCTCAAGATATTCCGTGACAACTCGAGATCCGGGGGCAAGCGATGTTTTGACATGTGGGCGAACTTTCAGGCCCGCTTTAACCGCCTTCTTGGCCAGTAGGCCGGCTGCGAGCATGACGCTAGGGTTGGATGTATTGGTGCAAGAGGTGATCGCTGCGATCAGAATGTCACCATTGCGCAGAATGGATCCCGTGGAGGTTGTGAATTCACGCCCTAATTTGGCAGGGGGTTGATTAAATCCGTTTTCCGCAATCGGTTTGGAAAACAAAGTGGTGAATGTCGACTTCACGTCGCCGATTTCGATTCGATCCTGCGGTCGCTTTGGACCTGCAAGTGAGGGTACCACCGATCCGAGATCGAGTTTGATCAATTTGGTGTAGTGGATATCAGCGGCATCGGGTATGCCGAACATTTCCTGTGCCTTGAAATAATCTTTGAGCGCGGCGACCTCTTGCTTGGTGCGTCCGGTTCCCTTGAAATATTCAATGGTTTTATCATCGACAGGGAAAAATCCCATCGTTGCGCCATACTCTGGTGCCATGTTGCCGATAGTCGCGCGATCTGTTGTGGATAGACTAGCTGTGCCTGGGCCGCAAAATTCGACGAACTTACCGACCACTTTTTCACGTCTGAGAATTTCAGTCAATGTCAGTACCAGATCGGTCGCTGTGACACCCCCGCGAAGTTGGCCTGTCAGTTCAACTCCCACAACATCAGGTGTTAAAAAATAAACAGGTTGCCCGAGCATTGCGGCTTCCGCTTCGATGCCGCCGACTCCCCAGCCGACAACACCGATGCCGTTAATCATGGTGGTGTGGCTATCGGTTCCGACCAGCGTATCAGGGTAGTAAATATCGTGTTTTTTGTCATGGTGGACGCCTCGGGCGAGATACTCGAGGTTGACTTGATGAACGATACCGAACCCCGGAGGGACGACGCCAAACGTATCAAATGCCTGCATCCCCCATTTCATGAATTGATAGCGCTCTTGATTGCGCTCGAATTCGATCTTCATGTTGAGATCAAGGGATTTTTTTGTACCGAAGTAATCGATCATGACCGAGTGATCGACGACCAGATCGACCGGTACAAGTGGCTCTATCGATTTGGCTCGTTTACCCATTTTTTCAGCCACATCCCGCATCGCTGCAAGATCCGCAAGCAATGGCACTCCGGTGAAATCTTGAAGAACGACGCGAGCAACGACAAAAGGAATCTCTTCTTCGCGTTTCTCGTTCGGTTGCCAGTTTGCAAGCGCTTTGATGTGGGTTTCTGTGATCTTGTCCCCATCGCAGTTTCGCAATACCGATTCGAGGACGATACGAATCGAAACAGGCAGTTTGGTCATGTCGATCCCAAGCGATTTGCCTAGTGCCGGCAAGGAGTAGAAATGCGCCTGTTTCTTTCCTGTTTTGAATTTTTTCAGTGTGTTCAGGGTGTTGTGCTTCATCATCGTTCTCCCGGTAAATACTAGATGTACAACTCAACTGATACGGATCATGCTACTCCTGTATGACAAGGCAGTGAAGCGCAAAATGAAGGACGAAAAAAAACCATCCCTTTCGGATGGTTTTTAATCGGAGAACCGGTTTGTTTACCCCTTGAACGTACAGAAGATCGAACGTCCGAGGGGTTTTAATCGATGGTTCAAGCTTCGATCTGATCGGCAACGTCCTTGTAATCCTCGATTTTGTCGAAGTTCAAGTATTGGTAGATCTTGCTGCCGTTTTCGTTGATGACACCGATGTCGGCCATGTATTCGGCTTTGGTCGGGATTTTGCCCAGCTTGGAGCAGATCGCTGCCAACTCGGCAGAGCCAAGATAGACATTGGTGTTTTTGCCCAAACGATTCGGGAAGTTGCGGGTGCTGGTCGACATGACCGTCGCGCCTTCACGGACTTGCGCCTGATTGCCCATGCAAAGCGAGCAACCTGGCATTTCGGTGCGCGCGCCTGCTTGACCGAATACTCCATAGTGACCTTCTTCCGTCAACTGAGTGGCATCCATCTTGGTGGGAGGGGCCAGCCACAACTTGACCGGAATGTCGCGTTTGCCTTCAAGCAGCTTGGATGCAGCCCGGAAGTGACCGATGTTGGTCATGCAGCTGCCGATAAACACTTCATCGATCTTGGCACCGGCGACATCGGACAATGTCTTCACATCATCGGGATCATTCGGGCAGGCCACGATAGGTTCATGGATGTCGGCCAAATCGATTTCGATCACAGCTGCGTATTCCGCATCGGCATCGGGTGCCAGCAACTGGGGGTTGGCCAACCATGCTTCCATTGCTTGAATCCGGCGAACCAGGCTACGCTCGTCCTCGTAGCCATTGGCGATCATCCACTTAAGCATCACGATGTTGCTGTTGATGTATTCGATGATGGGCTCTTTGTTGAGACGTACGGTACAGCCGGCAGCCGAACGCTCGGCGGATGCATCAGACAGTTCGAAAGCCTGTTCGACTTTCAGGTCCGGCAGGCCTTCGATTTCGAGAATACGGCCTGAGAATGCATTGACTTTGCCTTGCTTTTCAACGGTCAGCAGACCCTGCTTGATTGCGTAGAGAGGAATGGCGTTGACCAGGTCGCGTAAAGTGACGCCTGGCTGCATTTTCCCCTTGAAGCGAACCAGAATTGATTCGGGCATATCCAGCGGCATGACGCCAGTGGCTGCGGCGAAAGCTACAAGGCCTGAACCGGCCGGAAAGCTGATGCCGATCGGGAAGCGCGTGTGGGAGTCGCCACCGGTACCCACGGTATCGGGCAACAGCATGCGATTAAGCCACGAGTGAATCACGCCGTCGCCCGGACGCAGGGAAATACCGCCGCGGGTGCTGATGAATTGTGGCAGTGTGTGGTGCGTCTTGACGTCCACCGGCTTGGGATAAGCTGCAGTGTGGCAGAAGGACTGCATGACCAGATCGGCAGAGAAGCCCAGGCAGGCGAGATCTTTGAGTTCGTCGCGGGTCATCGGACCAGTGGTGTCCTGGCTACCCACGGAAGTCATTTTGGGTTCGCAATATGTGCCTGGACGCACGCCTTTGCCTTCTGGTAAACCACAGGCACGACCAACCATCTTCTGGGCGAGGGTATAGCCCTTTTTGGTATCGGCTGGATTGTGTGGCAGACGGAACAGGGTTGAGGGTGGCAGGCCAAGAGCTTCACGTGCCTTGCCTGTCAGGCCGCGACCGATAATCAGTGGAATACGGCCGCCTGCACGAACTTCGTCAAACAGCACTTCTGATTTGACTTCGAATTTGGCGATCACTTTGCCGTCTTTCAGGGCTTGGCCATCATATGGACGAAGCTCGATCACATCGCCCATGTTCATGTTGGCCACGTCGAGTTCGATCGGCAGTGCGCCGGCATCTTCCATGGTGTTATAGAAAATCGGGGCGATCTTGTTACCGAGGCATACGCCACCAAAACGCTTGTTCGGAACGAATGGAATGTCCTCACCGGTGAACCACAGCACCGAGTTGGTCGCGGATTTACGCGACGAGCCGGTACCGACCACATCGCCAACATAGGCGACAAGATGTCCTTTCTTTTTCAGATCATTGATGAAATTGACGGGGCCAACTTTGCCGGGGTCTTGCGGTGTGATGCCGTCGCGCGGGTTCTTGAGCATGGCCAGGGCATGCAAAGGAATGTCAGGGCGGCTCCAAGCGTCTGGAGCAGGCGACAGGTCGTCGGTGTTGGTTTCACCGGGTACCTTGAATACAGTGATGGTCAAGCTCTTTGGAACTTCCGGGCGGCTGGTGAACCACTCGGCATCGGCCCAACTTTGCAGCACGGCTTTGGCGTTGGCGTTGCCTTTATCCGCCTTGGTTTTGACGTCATGGAATGCATCGAACATCAACAAGGTTTTTTTCAACGCATCGGCAGCGATTGTGCCGACTTCGGCGTCATCAAGCAGTTCGACCAGCGGGCCGATGTTGTAACCACCAAGCATGGTACCCAGCAGTTCGGTTGCTTTTGCGCGGGAAATCAATGAGCACTTCTCAGTGCCTTTGGCTACTGCTGCCAGATAGGCTGCTTTGACCATGGCGGCATCGTCCACACCTGCAGGTACGCGGTGCGTGAGCAATTCAACCAGAAACTCGCCTTCGCCCGCAGGGGGGGATTTGAGCAGGTCGATCAGCTCGGCTGTTTGTTTTGCGGATAGGGGCAGGGGAGGAATGCCAAGGGCAGCGCGTTCTGCCACGTGTTGGCGGTAGGCTTGAAGCATGGGATCGCCTTTGAAAAGTGGGTGGGTGAGAGTGATTGTAGATCGAAGCAATGTACGTAGCAAGTGTCTTATATCTTATATAAGACTTAAATGTTCTGGTTCATACGTTTTGTGCAAGCCAAGCGGTCAGGCAACTAAGTATTATTTATTTTTTGAGAATATCTGCAAATTCAGGATGGCGTCGGACGTAGGCAGCTGTGTAGCTGCAAACCGGCACAACCTTCAGGCCTGCCTTGCGCACCGATTCCAACGCGAATTGCGTGAGTTCCGCGGCAATGCCTCGTCCGCCAACTGCATCTGGAACGCCTGTATGCGTAATGGTCATGACACCATCTTTGAGTAAGTAGTCGATGACGCATCTATGGCCGTCAACGACGGTTGAGAATCGACTGTGTTCAGTGTCTTGAGTGATATCGAGTGACATATGCGGAAGTGTCCTTATTTTGCGGCGCCAGTTAATACCAGCGTCCAAAGTACCAGCATGGCTACCATGCCCAATGCGCTTGCAGACCAAAGCCCGACGATGGGCCATTTAATATTCCAGGGAATATCGTCGATGTCGACGTGGCGCAGCAGCTGGTTGGCTTGTCCGGCAAGGCCGATTTTACGATTTGGAAACATGAGTCGCAAAAAATAATCCAGAATGATTTTCATGCGAATGCTGAATGGATATTTCGAATAAGCTTGCTCGCGCAAGTATGGGTGCTTGAATAATCTGTTGGTCTGGTCGATTTTAAAAAACAGTAAATATGCGCCCGAAATAAAGAAAACAAATGTGCACGTAGTGAACATGCTGAACGAAATGACCAGAGCGAGTGAAATATATTGAGACATGGTGTGCGTAACGAACGAATGAAAACGCCGCACAAATCGGCGGCGTCTGTGAAGTGATTAGTGTAGTTGACTTAGAACGCATCGCCGGGTACGCGAACCCAGCCCTCCATCAGTACACGGGCGCTTCTGCTCATGATGGCTTTTGTGACGCTCCATTCGCCATCGATTTGTTCGGCCTGCGCACCCACCCGCAAAGTGCCCGATGGGTGCCCAAAGCGTACCGCGTCAAGATTGCCACCACCTGCGGCCAGATTGACCAGCGTGCCCGGAATGGCAGCGGCCGTACCGATTGCAACGGCTGCAGTACCCATCATTGCGTGGTGCAACTTACCCATTGAGAGTGCGCGCACCAGCAAATTGACATCACTTGCCAAAACCTTTTTACCGCTGGAAGAGACATAATCCGTTGGGGGTGCGACAAAAGCCACTTTTGGCGTGTGCTGGCGCTTTGCGGCTTCGTCGATATGCTTGATCAATCCCATGCGAACCGCTCCATAGGCGCGAATCGTTTCGAACATGGTCAGCGCTTTGGTATCGCTGTTAATGTCGTCCTGAAGTTCGGTGCCCTTGTAGCCGATATCCGCGGCATTGACAAATATCGTGGGAATGCCCGCATTGATCATGGTGGCTTTGAATGTACCGACACCCGGGACCTCAAGGTCATCAACCAGATTTCCGGTCGGAAACATGGAACCGCCCGAGCCTTCTTCTTCAGCGGCCGGATCCATGAATTCGAGCTGTACTTCCGCTGCCGGAAATGTCACGCCATCCAGTTCGAAATCGCCTGTTTCCTGAACTGCACCATTGGTGATGGGAACGTGCGCAATGATAGTTTTACCGATATTTGCTTGCCAAATCCTAACGGTTGCGATGCCGTTTTGAGGGATGCGCGCCGGATCGACCAGGCCGTTGGTGATGCCGAAGGGACCGACGGCTGCAGACAGATTGCCGCAGTTGCCACTCCAGTCCACAAATGCCTTGTCGATGGACACCTGACCGAACAGATAGTCGATATCGTGATCAGGACGGGTGCTTTTGGACAGTATGACAGTTTTACTTGTGCTTGAAGTCGCGCCACCCATTCCATCGATTTGCTTGCCATACGGATCGGGGCTACCAATGACGCGCAATAACAAAGCATCGCGGGCTGCACCGGGTTGCTGTGCAGCTGCCGGTAAATCCTGCAAGCGAAAGAACACGCCTTTACTGGTGCCGCCGCGCATGTACGTGGCGGCCACTTTGATCTGAGGTGCAAAAGTCATGAGTGAGATCCTGTAAATGAGTGTCTTGTTCGCAAAGAAGAATGGGTGTCAACGTGTTCAGGCCGCTGCGCTCGACTCCAGGAAGTCTTGCGCAAAGCGCTGCAGCACGCCGCCGGCTTCGTAAATCGAGACTTCTTCTGCCGTGTCCAGACGACAGGTGACCGGCACTTCTACGCGTTCACCACTCTTGCGATGAATAACAAGCGTGAGTGTGGCGCGAGGCGTCAGCTTTCCGACTACATCGTAGGTCTCCGTACCGTCGATGCTTAGCGTGTTGCGATTCACGCCCGGTTTGAATTCGAGCGGCAATACGCCCATGCCAACGAGGTTGGTACGATGGATGCGTTCGAAACCTTCTGCCACAATCGCCTCAACACCGGCAAGACGAACGCCTTTGGCTGCCCAGTCGCGGGAGGAACCTTGGCCATAGTCGGCGCCGGCGACGATGATCAGAGGCTGCTTGCGCTCCATGTAGGTTTCGATCGCTTCCCACATGCGGGTGACTTTGCCTTCAGGCTCGATGCGGGCAAGCGAGCCCTGTTTGACCTTGCCGTTTTCCTGAACCATCTCATTGAGCAGTTTCGGGTTGGCGAAGGTTGCGCGCTGAGCGGTCAGGTGATCACCCCGGTGCGTTGCATACGAGTTGAAGTCTTCTTCAGGCACGCCCATTTTGGCCAGATATTCGCCGGCGGCGCTATCCATCATGATCGCATTGGATGGCGATAGATGGTCTGTCGTAATGTTATCGCCCAGAACGGCCAGCGGACGCATGCCTTTTAACAGGCGCGCTCCGGCAAGCGCACCTTCCCAATAGGGTGGGCGACGAATGTACGTGCTCTGTGGACGCCAGTCGTAAAGAGGACTGAGTTTTTCCCCGGTTTCGACGCTCGCCGCAAACATAGGCTCGTACACTTTACGGAATTGCTCGGGCTTGACGCTGGCTGCAACGATTGCATCGATTTCAGCGTCGGTTGGCCAGATGTCTTTAAGCGTGACGGGCTTGCCGTCCTTGTCTGTGCCCAGAACGTCTTTTTCAATATCGAACCGGATTGTGCCGGCGATGGCATAGGCAACGACCAGTGGGGGAGATGCCAGGAATGCCTGTTTGGCGTAGGGATGGATACGACCATCGAAGTTGCGATTGCCCGACAGCACGGCAGTGGCGTACAAATCGCGATCGATGATCTCTTTCTGAATGACAGGATCCAGCGCGCCGCTCATGCCGTTACACGTAGTGCATGCAAAAGCGACGATGCCAAATCCCAGCTTTTCGAGTTCAGGAAGTAGCTTGGCATCTTCAAGATAGAGTTCAACAGCTTTGGATCCTGGAGCAAGCGAGCTCTTGACCCAGGGCTTGCGGGTCAGGCCGCGTGCGTTGGCATTGCGTGCGAGCAGGCCCGCGGCGATGACGTTGCGTGGATTGCTGGTGTTGGTGCAACTCGTAATGGCTGCAATGATGACTGCGCCGTCGGGCATCAGGTCTGGTTCGTTTTCCACTTTGCCGGTGATGCCTTTGGCCGCCAGATCGGTAGTTGCTACGCGACGGTGCGGGTTCGATGGGCCGGCGATGTTGCGAACGACGGTTGACAGGTCAAAGCGCAATACGCGCTCGTATTCCGCGGTTTTCAGGCTATCGGCCCACAGGCCGGTTTGCTTGGCGTAAATTTCAACCAGTTTGACCTGTTCTTCCGATCGGCCGGTCAGCTTCAGATAGTCGATCGTTTGCTGATCGATATAGAACATGGCTGCCGTGGCCCCGTACTCCGGCGTCATATTCGAAATGGTCGCCCGGTCACCCAACGTCAGATGCGATGCACCTTCACCGAAGAACTCCAGATAAGCCGATACCACTTTCTGGTTACGCAAGAATTCAGTCAAAGCAAGCACCAGGTCCGTTGCCGTGATGCCGGGTTGCAGTTTGCCTGTCAATTCAACGCCAATGATGTCAGGCAGACGCATCCAGGACGCTCGACCCAGCATGACGTTTTCCGCTTCCAGGCCACCCACACCGATTGCAATGACACCCAGTGCATCGACGTGCGGTGTGTGGCTGTCTGTGCCGACAAGCGTGTCGGGATAGGCGACGCCATCTTGAGCATGAACGACCGGTGACATACGTTCCAGATTGATCTGGTGCATGATTCCGTTGCCGGGAGGGATCACATCAACGTTTTTGAATGTCTTCTTGGTCCAGTTGATGAAGTGAAAACGGTCTTCGTTGCGACGGTCTTCGATCGCACGGTTCTTTTCGAACGCATCGGGATCGAAACCGCCACATTCGACGGCCAGTGAGTGATCGACAATCAACTGCGTAGGCACAACAGGATTAACCAAGGCGGGGTCACCGCCTTGGGCCGCGATGGCGTCCCTGAGTCCTGCCAGGTCGACAAGTGCCGTTTGACCCAGAATGTCATGGCAAACCACGCGAGCAGGGAACCATGGAAAGTCCATGTCCTGTTTGCGTTCAATCAATTGACTGAGAGATGCGTTTAATGTCGCGGGGTCGCAGCGGCGCACCAGGTTTTCGGCCAGTACACGCGAAGTGTAGGGCAGTTTATCGTAGGATCCAGGCTTGATCGCATCGACGGCAGCGCGTGCGTCGAAGTAATCGAGCTTGGTTCCGGGCAGGGGTTTGCGGTTCGCAGTGTTCATGTTGATTACTTACGCTTTGCGAGTGGGACGAATTTCTGATCTTCAGGACCGACGTAGTTTGCGGCTGGACGAATGATCTTGTTGTCGATGCGCTGCTCAATGATGTGTGCAGACCAACCTGCTGTACGTGCGATCACGAAAAGAGGCGTGAACATGGCGGTTGGAACACCCATGACGTTGTATGACACGGCCGAGAACCAATCGAGGTTTGCGAACATTTTCTTCGCATCCCACATCACTGCTTCAATGCGATCGGCAATGTCGTACATCTTGGTTGAGCCGGCGGTCTTGGACAGTTTGTGGGCGACTTCCTTGATGACCTTGTTGCGTGGGTCGGAAATCGTGTAGACAGGGTGACCGAAACCAATGACCACTTCTTTGTTTTCGACGCGTGCGCGGATATCCGCTTCCGCTTCGTCGGGGTTTTCATAGCGCTGTTGCACTTCGAATGCGACTTCGTTTGCACCACCATGCTTTGGACCGCGCAGTGCGCCGATGCCCCCAGAGATGGCGGAGTACATGTCCGAACCCGTGCCGGCAATGACGCGGCAAGTGAATGTAGAAGCGTTGAATTCGTGCTCTGCGTATAGAATCAGGGAAGTATGCATCGCGCGAACCCATTCGTCGCTTGGCTTCTTGCCGTGCAGCAGATGCAGGAAGTGCGCGCCGATCGAATCGTCTTCGGTTTGCACGTCGATCACACGACCATTGTGGCTGAAATGGTACCAATAGAGCAGGGCAGATCCCAGGCTCGCCATCAAACGATCTGCGATATCGCGAGCGCCCGGCATGTTGTGGTCATCTTTTTCCGGCAGGATGCAGCCCAGCGTTGAAGCCGCCGTGCGCATCACGTCCATAGGGTGCGATGCGGCGGGAAGCGATTCGAGAACAGTCTGCAGTTGCGCGGGTAAACCACGCAGTGCCTTCAATTTCTGTTTGTAAGCGGCCAGTTCGGCTTTATTGGGCAGTTTGCCGTGAATCAGCAAGTGTGCGATTTCTTCAAATTCGCTGACTGCGGCCAGATCCAAAATGTCATAGCCACGGTAGTGCAAGTCGTTACCGCTGCGTCCGACCGTACACAGTGCCGTGTTGCCGGCGGTTACGCCTGACAGCGCAACTGATTTCTTTGGCTTGAAAGTGGGAGCTGCTTCTGCTGCGGCTGCGGCAGGTGCTTTTTTAACTGCGACTTTTTTGCTTGTTGCCATCTTTTGATTCTCCTAACAGATTCGGTGCGTGGGATTACTTGGCTTTGCCTTGCGCGAA
Source organism: Sheuella amnicola (assembly GCF_010499255.1). GTDB lineage: Bacteria > Pseudomonadota > Gammaproteobacteria > Burkholderiales > Burkholderiaceae_B > Zwartia > Zwartia amnicola. Next base: position 105,386 of record NZ_JAAGRN010000003.1, on the reverse strand, counting down.
CAGGGCATCCAGCTGGCTTTCGAAAGCGTGATAGTTGATGCGGTCGTACAACTCTTCCCGCGTTTGCATCATGTCCACAACATTTTTCTGATGTCCGTCACGACGAATTGCCTGATACACGGCTTCAGCAGCTTTGTTCATTGCGCGAAAAGCCGATAGGGGGTAGAGCACCATGCCCACGCCAACGGATTTAAGCTCCTCGACGCTGAACAGCGGTGTCTTGCCGAACTCAGTGATGTTGGCAAGCAGCGGAACGTTGATTGCTTTCGAGAACTTGTCGAACGTTGCCAGGTCGTATGCGGCTTCTGCAAAAATTGCATCGGCACCTGCCTCGATACAGGCCAGCGCGCGCTCGATCGCAGCGTCCACACCATGGCTTGCGATCGCATCGGTGCGGGCGATGATGTAAAACTTGTCATCGGTGCGCGCGTCCGTGGCGGCTTTTACGCGATCGCGCATTTCTTCGGTTGAGACAATTTCCTTACCGGGACGATGACCGCAACGCTTCGCGCCGACCTGGTCTTCGATGTGACAGCCGGCTGCGCCAAACTTCGTAAGGCTCTTGACAGTACGAGCGATATTGAATGCTGAAGGACCAAAGCCGGTGTCGATATCAACGATCAGCGGGGTATCGCATACGTCTGTAATGCGACGAACATCGGTCAGTACATCATCCAGGGTATTGATACCCAGATCAGGCAGGCCCAGCGAGCCGGCTGCGACGCCACCACCGGAAAGATAAATCGCCTTAAAGCCTGCGCGATTGGCAAGCAGTGCGTGATTTGCATTGATTGCGCCGATGATTTGCAGGGGTTTTTCTGCGGCGAGTGCATCGCGAAAACGTTGACCAGCGGATGTTTGATTTGACATGCTTATCTCCAGAACCCTTTCAGTGATGAAAAAAATGGGCCCTTTTAATGAGGGCCCATTTTTAATTTGCTTACTTCAGCAGATGGGCAACGCCATCGCGCTCTTCGAGCAGTTCCTTGAGCGTCAAATCCATGCGCTCGCGTGAGAATGCATCGATTTCGAGGCCGGTCACGCGGTGGTATTCGCCACCCTCGCAAGTAACCGGTACGCCGTACATAATGCCTTCAGGGATGCCGTATGAACCATCTGAAGGAACGCCCATCGTGACCCACTTGCCGTTGGTGCCCAGAACCCAGTCGCGAACGTGGTCGATCGCGGCATTGGCTGCCGAAGCTGCGGAGGACAGGCCGCGCGCTTCAATGATGGCTGCGCCGCGCTTGCCGACGGTTGGCAGGAATACGTCGCGATTCCAGGCGGGATCATTGATCAGCTTCTCAACGCTTTGGCCACCGATTGTTGCGAAACGATAGTCGGCATACATTGTGGGAGAGTGATTGCCCCAGACAGCCATTTTCTGGATGTCGGCAACTGGTTTACCCATTTTTGTGCCAAGTTGCGAAAGCGCGCGGTTGTGATCCAGACGCAGCATGGCGGTGAAGTTCTTCGATGGCAAATCAGGCGCCGATTTCATCGCGATGTAAGCGTTTGTGTTGGCGGGGTTGCCAACCACCAGAACCTTGACGGTACGCTTGGCAACATCATTCAATGCCTTGCCCTGGGCGGTAAAGATTTGTCCGTTGACCGAGAGAAGCTCCGCACGCTCCATGCCGGGGCCGCGTGGACGCGAACCAACCAGCAAGGCGACGTCGGCGTCTTTGAAGGCCTCGCGCGGATCGCTGTGAGCCGACATGGACTGCAAAAGCGGGAACGCGCAATCGTCGAGTTCCATCATCACGCCTTTGAGCGCCTTTTGGGCTTTCTCGTCGGGAATCTCGAGCAATTGCAGAATCACGGGCTGATCCTTGCCGAGCATTTCACCTGAAGCGATACGGAACAAAAGTGCGTAACCGATCTGGCCGGCGGCACCGGTCACCGCGACGCGCATGGCGGGTTTTGACATAACAATCTCCGAATGGACTTGAATTAAAGAGGGTTCGAGAACTTCTCTCAGTTTAGCTTTTTTGACCGCGAACGAGGGGTGGCGGTCAAGCTTCGAAATCTGTTCGGAATGCTAGTTCAAATTATCTGGAACGTCAATTAATCTTATATCTTATATAAGACACAAGAGTGTGGACTTCAAGAGATGTCTGTGCCACAATAAGCCCACTTTTTTTCAATCTAGGCCAAATGTCCGATTTTTCCAGTCGCAGCGCTGCGGATGCAGGGGAGCAACGCCAAGTCGCCGCTGCTTTCAGCCCGCTATACCAGCAGATCAAAGCTCTGCTGGTGCAATCGCTTGAGCGCGGTGAATGGAAGCCGGGAGAGGCCATACCCAGCGAGATCGAATTGGCGGCCCGCTTTCAGGTCAGTCAGGGTACGGTTCGCAAAGCCGTCGATGAGCTCGCAGCAGAACATTTGTTGATGCGCAGGCAAGGCAAGGGAACTTTCGTTTCGACACATCATGAGGCGCGAGTACGTTTCCGTTTTTTGCGGTTGGCACCCATTGAAGGCGAGCCACAGCCGGCCGAAAGCCGAATCCTTGATTGCAAGCGCATGCGTGCCAACGCCGAAATGGCTCGCAGCCTTGAGCTCAAGGCGGGTGATCCGATCGTGGCAATTCGTCGACTCCTGTCGTTTTCAGGCGTGCCGACTGTTGTGGACGATATTTTCCTGCCAGGCGTACTATTCAAAGGCTTGACTGCTGAATTACTTGGCGGATACGTTGGGCCGTTGTATGGTTTTTTTGAGACAGAATTTGGTATTAGCATGGTTCGCGCAGAGGAAAAGCTTCGCGCCGTGGCCGCCGATCCCGAAATATCCGTCCTGCTGAAGGTTGATGCCGGGACGCCTTTGCTGCGTGCGGAGCGAATTTCCTACACTTACGCGAATCGTCCTGTCGAATTACGCATCGGTCATTATGTGACTGATGGGTATTATTACCGTAATAGTTTGAATTAATTGAAGTTTTTAGTCGATTTGAACCCTAGGCTCAGATCGGCGAAAATGTAGTGTTTATCCCTAACCCACCGCTCTCTTTTCGAGGTCGTTATGTCTGACTCAGCTTCAAAGCCGCGTCCTCAGTTTCGTAACATCGGTCTTAATGACTTGATGAAGTACCGCTTGCCTATGGCAGGTAAGGTATCGATTCTGCATCGCGCAAGTGGTGCCCTGCTATTCCTCTGTTTGCCATTGCTTATTTCGCTTTTCGCGATGAGCGTGTCTTCAGAGCAGGGCTTTAACGCCATGTCCGTTGTTGCGGGCAATCCAATCATGAAGCTCGTGCTTCTTGCATTGATATGGGGCTATCTACATCACTTTTGCGCTGGTATTCGTTACTTGATTCTGGATTTGCATATTGGTCTGGACAAGCACAGCGCAACCAAAAGTGCCAGTATCGTTCTGGGTGTCAGCCTCGCGCTTACGCTGGTTTTCGGTCTTAAACTGTTTGGAGTGTGGTGATGGCCCAAATCGAAAAAGTCGGTGCTAAGCGCCTTGTTGTGGGCGCACATTACGGCACAATGGATTTCATTGCTCAGCGTGTGACTGCCATCATTTTGGCCGTTTACACCTTGGTGTTGCTGGTTGGTTTCCTGACGATGTCGGGCTTTAACTACGCCGGCTGGAAAAACCTGTTCACCTTTACCTGTCTGACCTTTCCTATGGGCCGTGTTTTGGCCTCGCTTGCCATGATTTCACTTGCATGGCACGCATGGATTGGTGTGCGCGACATCTGGATGGATTACGTCAAACCTGTCGGTCTGCGTATGTTCCTTCAGGTCATGACCATCCTGTGGTTGGTTGGTTCGCTCGTGTACTTCGTTCACATCCTCTGGAGAATCTAGTCGTGGCTGCTGTCAAATCTTCTTTACCACGCCGTAAATTCGATGTGGTCGTAGTCGGTGCCGGTGGAGCCGGTATGCGTTGTTCGCTTCAGCTGGCCAACGCAGGACTGAACGTCGCCGTCCTTTCCAAAGTGTTTCCAACCCGTTCGCATACGGTTGCCGCACAGGGTGGCATCGGTGCATCCCTGGGTAATATGTCTGAAGACAACTGGTACTGGCACATGTATGACACCGTTAAAGGTTCAGACTGGCTAGGTGATCAGGACGCGATCGAGTTCATGTGTCGCGAGGCTCCCAATGCAGTTTACGAACTCGAGCATTTCGGCATGCCGTTCGACCGTAACGCAGATGGCACGATCTATCAGCGTCCTTTCGGCGGTCACACCGCCAACTTCGGCGAAAAGCCCGTTCAGCGCGCCTGCGCGGCGGCCGACCGTACAGGCCATGCGTTGTTGCACACGCTTTATCAGCGTAACGTGGCTTCACGCACGCAATTCTTTGTCGAGTGGATGGCGCTTGATCTGATACGCGATGCCGATGGTGACGTCGTTGGCGTGACCGCGCTTGAAATGGAAACCGGCGAAGTTTACATTTTCGAAGCCAAGACAACAGTGTTGGCAACCGGTGGTGCCGGTCGTATCTGGGCAGCATCGACCAACGCTTTCATTAATACCGGTGATGGTATGGGCATGGCCGCACGCGCCGGTATTCCGATGCAGGATATGGAGTTCTGGCAGTTCCATCCGACCGGTGTTGCCGGTGCAGGTGTGCTGATTACCGAGGGTGTGCGCGGTGAAGGCGGTATTCTGCTGAACAAGGATGGCGAACGCTTCATGGAGCGTTATGCGCCCACTTTGAAAGATCTGGCCCCTCGCGATTTCGTCTCGCGCTGCATGGATCAGGAAATCAAAGAAGGTCGCGGATGCGGTCCTGATGGATCCTATGTGCACCTCAAGTTGGATCACCTCGGTTCGGACGTGATCAACAAGCGTCTGCCATCGATTCTCGAAATCGGTCATAAGTTTGCCAATATCGATGCAACTAAAGAGCCGATTCCTGTTGTTCCGACCATCCACTATCAGATGGGTGGCATCCCTGCCAACTACAACGGTCAAGTTGTGACTTGGGATGGCACACAGAGCAAGGTTGTTAACGGTCTGTATGCCATCGGTGAGTGTGCCGCTGTATCGGTTCACGGCGCTAACCGCCTTGGCACCAATTCGCTGCTTGATCTGGTGGTATTCGGTCGCGCATCGGGCAACCACATCGTTGCATCCCACCTTGAGCGTCAAAAGTCGCACAAGCCGCTGCCTCAAGAGTCTGTTGACCGCTCGCTTGATCGCATCAACAAGATTGAAAGCCGCACTTCCGGTGAAAAAACTCAGGCTGTTGGAAATGAAATCCGTAACGCGATGCAGCAGCATTGCGGTGTGTTCCGTACCGTTGCATCACTTGAAGAAGGCGTCAAGAAGATTGATGCGCTTGCACACAAGGTTGACAACATTGCCTTCCAGGACAAGTCCAAAGTATTCAACACGGCTCGTATCGAGGCGCTTGAATTGAGCAACATGATTGAAGTTGCACGTTCGACGATTCATTCCGCTGCAGCTCGTCGCGAAAGCCGTGGTGCGCATGCGTTGGATGATCATCCGGCGCGTGATGACGAAAACTGGATCAAGCATACGCTTTGGTATTCCGATGGCAATCGCCTCGAATACAAGCCGGTGCAGATGCAGCCGCTTACCGTTGAAAGCTTCCCGCCTAAGTCGCGGACCTTCTAAGTCAGAATCTCTGGATACCAATCATGAGCACCAAACGCGTCGTGAAGTTTGAAATTTATCGCTACGATCCCGACAAGGACGAGCGTCCCTACATGCAGAAACTCGAAGTCGAGTTGCAACCGACCGACAAAATGTTGCTTGATGCATTGATTCGCATCAAGCTTGACGTGGACGATAGCTTATCGTTACGTCGTTCATGCCGCGAGGGTGTTTGTGGCTCAGATGCCATGAACATCAACGGTAAGAACGGTTTGGCTTGTACGACCAACTTGCTCGAGTTGACCGAACCGATCGTATTGCGCCCGCTGCCCGGTCTGCCGGTCATTCGCGATCTGATCGTGGACATGACTCACTTCTTCAATCAATATCATTCGATCAAGCCTTACCTGATCAACGATACCCAGCCGCCTGAGAAAGAGCGCCTGCAGTCGCCCACGGCCCGCGAGGAGCTTGATGGATTGTATGAATGCATCCTGTGCGCCTGCTGCTCGACGTCTTGCCCGTCCTTCTGGTGGAATCCGGACAAATTCGTTGGCCCGGCAGGTTTGTTGCAAGCTTATCGCTTTATCGCCGATACACGCGATCAGGCCACAGGCCAGCGTCTGGATAATCTTGAAGATCCTTACCGTTTGTTCCGTTGCCACACCATCATGAATTGCGTCGATGTGTGTCCGAAGGGGTTGAATCCAACCAAAGCGATCGGCAAGATTAAAGAGATGTTGGTCCGCCGTACGGTATAAAAACAGTTTGTTGGTAAAAGGTAGCAAATGGGTAAGCTGACGGATCTTGATCGAGTGCGACTTCGTTGGCGTGCGCGTCGCGGGTTGCTCGAGAATGATTTGATCATTACCCGCTACCTGGATGCCTATGAAGCCGAGTTGACCGATATTGAGGTCGGCGCGCTAACTCAGTTGTTTGAACTGGGTGATAACGAGTTACTTGATTTGTTGTTGGCAAGAACCGAGCCTCAGGGCGCATTGAATAGACCTGCTGTTGTTGACGTGCTGACAAAAATCCGCGCATTGTGAATTTATTTGAAGGAATCACCGATGAAACTGTCCGATAAAAAAGCCACGCTATCGTTTTCAGACGGAAGCGCCTCCGTTGATTTTCCTGTGTACGACGGCAATGTCGGCCCGCAGGTGATCGATATCCGCAAGTTGTACGGCCAGACGGGCATGTTCACATATGACCCTGGTTTTCTTTCGACTGCTTCCTGTTCGTCCAGCATCACCTACATTGACGGAGACAAGGGTGAGCTGCTTTATCGCGGCTACCCGATCGAGCAGCTTGCTGTTAACTGCGACTTCATGGATGTCAGCTACCTGATCCTGAACGGCGAACTGCCCGATGCAGCACAGAAAAAGGAGTTTGACTCTCTGGTGACCCATCACACGATGGTGAACGAGCAGATGCAATTCTTTTTGCGTGGATTCCGTCGCGATGCGCATCCTATGGCTGTGTTGACCGGTTTGGTTGGCGCCATGTCGGCGTTCTATCATGACTCCAATGACATTAATAATCCTCACCATCGTCATGTGTCGGCAATCCGTTTGATCGCCAAGATGCCTACGCTGGTTGCAATGGCTTATAAATACTCGCAAGGTCAGCCTTACATCTACCCCCAGAACAATCTTTCCTACACGGGTAACTTCCTGCGCATGATGTTTGCGACTCCCTGTGAAGAGTATGTCGTTAATCCGGTGGTTGAACGTGCGCTTGATCGTATCTTCATTCTGCATGCTGATCACGAGCAGAACGCTTCAACATCAACTGTTCGTCTTTGCGGCTCTTCGGGCACCAACCCGTTTGCGGCAGTTGCAGCCGGTGTTGCATGCTTGTGGGGCCCTGCTCACGGTGGCGCAAACGAAGCTTGCTTGCAGATGCTGGAAGACTTGCAGGCTAAAGGCGGTATGGCTGTCGTTGGTCAGTTCATGGAGCAGGTCAAGGACAAGAATTCAGGCGTTCGCTTGATGGGCTTTGGTCATCGCGTTTACAAAAACTACGATCCACGCGCCAAACTGATGCAGCAAACGTGTAAGGAAGTGCTGGCTGCACTGGGTCTGGAAAACGATCCATTGTTCAAGCTGGCTATGGAAGTCGAGCGTATCGCGCTTGAAGACCAGTACTTCGTTGATCGCAAGCTTTATCCGAACGTAGACTTTTATTCCGGTATCGTTCAACGTGCGATCGGGGTGCCAACAGCCTTGTTCACTGCGATTTTCGCATTGGCTCGTACAGTCGGCTGGATTGCCCAATGGACCGAAATGATTTCCGATCCAGAATACAAGATTGGTCGTCCACGCCAGTTGTATCAAGGTTCGCCTGCCCGTGATGTGAAAAAGAAGTAATTGTTTTCACATGTACCCATGAACGGGTGCAAGCTAAAAAAGGACAGCTTTAAGCTGTCCTTTTTTGTTGAGAGTTCAGTTTGATTTGATCGGGTTCGCTTCGGGGCTGTGGGCCTCTGTGCCAACCCGTCTGAGCAGCCGAGACTTTTTGAATTTGACGGAAGAAGGTGAACTTTGTCTGAGCGAAGCGAGTTTAGTTCGCCGCCGTCAAATTCGAAAAGAAGAGGGAAGTCCGCTTAGCGGACCAGATCAGTTCGGGTTGGCACAGAGGCCCACAGCCCCGGAGCGAACCCGATCAAAGCTCACCGCTGATTAACGCTTCTCCGATTCCATTTGAGCATTCACAACAGCAAGCGCAGTCATATTAATGACGCGTCTAACCGTTGCGCTTGTCGTCAGTATATGAACAGGTCTCGCGGCACCTAATAACACCGGTCCCATTGCAACGCCATTGCTGCCGGTCATTTTCAACAGGTTGTACGTTACGTTGCCTGTATCAAGGTTAGGCGCAATCAGTAGATTCGCGCTACCTTTCAATGTACTGTCGGGATAACTCGCCATCCGGATGCTTTCGGATAGTGCCGAGTCAGCGTGCATTTCTCCATCGACCTCAAGAGTGGGGGCGCGCTCGCTGATAAGCTGACGTGCCTGGGCCATTTTGCGTGATGACTGGGTTGGACGACTGCCGAAGTTGGAATGCGAAACTAGCGCTACTTTAGGCACGATGCCAAAACGACGCATTTCCTGCGCAGCTTGAATAGTCATGTCGGCCACTTGCTCTGCAGTCGGATCTTCGTTGACATGCGTGTCGCAGATGAATAGTGTCTGATCCGTAAGCATCAGCACGTTCATCGCGGCAAAGGTCGATGCGCCCGGTTTTAGACCAATCACATCTTCAACGTAATTGAGCTGATTGTCGAATCGGCTGCTAATGCCGCAGAGCAGGGCATCGCCATCGCCGCGTTTAAGCAGCAAGACGCCAATCAATGTGTTGTGTTTGCGAACCATGGCTTTGGCGATCGTGGGCGTTACGCCTTCACGGCCCTTCAGTTTGTAATATTCAGTCCAAGATTCGGTGAACCGGACATCGTCCTCTGGGTCGACAATCTCGATATTGCGCCCCGCTTCAAGTCGCAGGCCCATTTTTTTGACGCGCATGTTGATGACATTCGGACGACCAATCAGGATCGGCAATGCGATTTTTTCATCGATCGCCGTTTGTGCTGCCCGAAGCACTCTTTCATCTTCGCCGTCTGCATAAATGACTCGCTTGGGCGCACGTTTGGCTTGCGAAAAAAGCGGGCTCATCAACTGTCCGGAGTGATAAACCATTGCTTGTAATTTTTCGCGATATGCATCCAGGTCTTTGATCGGACGGCGGGCCACTCCGGATTTTTCCGCCGCTTGCGCCACAGCCGGTGCGATCAGCATGATCAGTCTGGGGTCGAAGGGTTTTGGAATGATGTAGTCAGGGCCAAAACTTAAATCCTGGCCCGCGTAAGCCTGTGCCACTTCATCACTTTGTTCGGCCTGCGCAAGCTCTGCAATTGCCTTGACACAGGCGAGCTTCATTTCTTCGGTGATCCTGCTCGCCCCCGCATCCAATGCGCCTCTAAAAATGAAAGGAAAGCACAGAACGTTGTTGACCTGGTTTGGATAGTCGGATCTGCCGGTGGCAATAATGCAATCCGGGCGCGCGGCTTTAGCGACCTCTGGACGAATTTCGGGTTCGGGATTGGCCAGGGCGAGGATGAGAGGTTGTGAACCCATGCTTTTGACCATTTCGGCATCGACGATACCGGCTGCAGAGCAGCCCAGGAAGACATCGGCACCTTTCATTGCCTCGGCAAGCGTGCGTAAAGATGTTTTTTGCGCATAACGCAACTTGTTCGGTTCCATGTTTGGTTCACGGTCTTCGTAGATCACGCCCTTCGAATCGCAAACAAAAATATTTTCTTTTGCGATCCCAAGATGCACCAACAAATCAAGACAGGCGATCGCAGCCGCTCCTGCACCGGAAACGACGAGCTTGACTTGATCCATCTGTTTGCCGACAACTTTCAAGCCATTCAGAATTGCAGCCGATGAAATGATGGCGGTGCCGTGCTGATCGTCATGGAAGACAGGAATTTTCATCCTTTCTTTGAGCTTTCTCTCGATATAAAAGCATTCGGGGGCCTTGATATCTTCGAGATTAATGCCACCAAGAGTTGGTTCGAGCGCAGCAATGATGTCCACCAGTTTGTCCGGATCAGTTTCGTCCAGTTCGATATCGAATACATCTATCCCGGCAAATTTTTTGAAAAGGCACCCTTTGCCCTCCATGACGGGCTTGGATGCCAATGGTCCGATATTGCCTAAGCCAAGCACTGCGGTTCCGTTTGTGATGACCGCCACCAGATTCGAGCGCGAGGTGTATTTGGCCGCGGCCTCATCACCCTCGGCGTGGATTGCCATGCAAGCGGCAGCCACGCCGGGTGAATACGCCAACGAGAGATCATCCTGGTTGGCAAGGGGTTTTGTCGGGGTGACCGAAATCTTGCCCGGAGTCGGATAAGCGTGATAGTCAAGGGCTAGTTTTGAGAGGTTTTCGTCCATGAGGGGCTTCTTGAAGAAATAGGTTTCAGTCGAAAGTAGTCAGGAATGAGTCAGCCAAGCTTACAGGCAAGTGGGTCGAGTTTCACGTTATTGGACCTAGTTTCGATCGTGCGCTGCAACACGAAATAGTCTGAAATCCCCGATTAATGCCAATTAGGCTAAAAAACCAAAGCAAATCAATAAAATCCAGACATTTCGTTGATCAATGGGGTAAACTGCTTTGCCGGCTCTAGAGGCTTTTTATTAACCGCCTTCTGCCCCGCTATCCGCAAATCGGTTTGGCCGAGTAAGCGGAAGGTATTCCTGCATCGCAACGGGTGAAGCACCCTGCAAGGTGAAGCGACAATATGTCATCAGAAATTGAATCTCTGCAAAATTCGTACCTCTTTGGAGGTAACGCGCCTTACGTAGAAGAACTCTACGAATCGTATCTGGACAATCCAGGTTCTGTGCCCGATAACTGGCGAACCTATTTCGACCAGCTTCAGCACATGCCTGCAACAGATGGTCGAGAGGCCACGCGTGACCAGGCGCATGCCCCGATTATCGAATCCTTTGCCTTGCGCGCCAAAGCAAACGCTTTTGTGCAGCGTGGCCAGGAACCCGATCTGGCTGTCGCCGGAAAACAGGTCCACGTTCAGTCCCTCATCGCCGCCTACCGTTCGCTTGGTTCGCGCTGGGCTGATCTCGATCCGCTGAAAAGGCAAGATCGCCCGGGGATCCCCGAGCTTGATCCCGCTTTCTATGGTTTGACCGAAGCCGATCTGGATCAGGTGTTTTCTGCCACTAACACCTATTTCACAAAATCCAACACGATGACGTTGCGTGAAATTCTCAAGAATTTACGTGACACATATTGCCGCTCGGTTGGCGCGGAGTTCATGCATGTTTCCGATCCTGCTGTTAAGCGCTGGGTTCAGGAGCGTCTCGAATCGACGCTGAGTGCACCCTCGGTTTCGGCAGATCGCAAAAAACATATCTTGCAACAACTCACCGAAGCCGAAGGTCTTGAGCGCTTCTTGCACACAAAGTATGTGGGCCAGAAGCGCTTCTCACTTGAGGGTGGCGAAAGTTTTATCGCTTCGATGGATGAGCTGGTGAATCATGCCGGTGAATCCGGCGTGCAGGAAATCGTAGTGGGCATGGCTCACCGCGGCCGCCTGAATATGCTGGTCAATATCATGGGCAAAATGCCCGGTGATTTGTTTGCCGAATTCGAAGGCCATCACGCTGAAGGTCTCACCGATGGTGACGTGAAATACCACAACGGTTTTTCCAGCGATCTTTCCACACGTGGCGGTCCGGTTCATCTTTCGCTCGCATTCAATCCTTCGCACCTGGAAATTGTCAATCCGGTGGTTGAAGGTTCAGTTCGTGCACGTCAAGAGCGTCGCGGTGCCGATGGATTCAAGCAGGTTTTGCCTGTTCTTGTCCATGGTGACTCCGCCTTTGCGGGGCAGGGCGTGGTGATGGAAACATTGAACCTGGCCATGACGCGTGGTTACGGTACGGGTGGCACGGTGCATCTGGTGATTAATAACCAGATCGGTTTCACGACATCCGATCCACGGGATGTGCGCTCGACGATTTACTGTACCGATGTTGCCAAGATGATCGAAGCTCCTGTGTTTCACGTCAACGGCGACGATCCCGAAGCAGTCGTGTTTGCCACAAGCCTGGCGCTGGACTTCCGTATGCAGTTCGGTCGCGATGTCGTTGTCGATATCGTTTGTTTCCGTAAACTCGGCCACAATGAGCAGGACACCCCTGCATTGACGCAACCGCTGATGTACAAGCGCATCGGCGTGCATCCCGGAACCCGCAAACTGTATGCCGACAAATTGATCGCGCAGGGTGTGCTCCAGGAAGGCGGCGGCGATCAGCTCGTCAAGGAATATCGTCAGTATATGGAAGATGGTCGCCGCACCATTGAACCTGTTCTGACAAACTATAAAAATAAGTTTGCGGTCGATTGGACACCTTATCTGGGAGCCAAGTGGACTGATCAGGCTGATACAGGCGTGCCAATGGCTGAACTCAAGCGGATCGGTGAACGCCTGACTCAGACCCCTGAAGGCTTTACGCCGCATACGCTTGTGACCAAGCTGCTCAATGACCGTCGCGCTATGGCGCGAGGCGAGCAGAATCTGGATTGGGGTATGGGCGAGCACCTTGCGTTTGCGACGCTTGTTGCTTCGGGATATACCGTTCGCATCACCGGCCAGGATTCTGGCCGCGGTACATTCACTCACCGCCACGCTGTGCTTCATGATCAGAATCGCGAACGCTGGAATGATGGTACCTACATTCCACTGCAGAATGTGGCGGATGGTCAGGCGCCGTTCACAGTGATCGATTCGGTGCTGTCCGAAGAAGCCGTGCTTGGTTTCGAGTACGGCTATGCCTGCACCGAACCAAATACGTTGACCATCTGGGAAGCTCAGTTTGGTGACTTCGTTAACGGAGCACAGGTTGTCATCGATCAGTTCATCGTATCTGGCGAAGCTAAATGGGGGCGTCAGTGCGGGCTTGTGATGATGTTGCCTCACGGCTACGAAGGTCAGGGACCTGAGCACTCTTCAGCTCGTATCGAGCGGTTCCTGCAGTTGTGCGCCGATAACAACATCCAGGTTGTTCAACCAACCAGTGCCGCTCAGATTTTCCATCTGTTGCGTCGCCAGATGATCCGTCAATTCCGCAAGCCTTTGGTCATTCTGACACCTAAGTCACTGCTGCGTAACAAAGATGCTGGCTCGCCTCTGGCAGAGCTGTCTGATGGTCGTTTCCGTCCCATCATTGGCGAAGTGGATAGCAATGTCAATGCAGCCGCAGTCAAGCGGGTTCTGGTTTGCTCGGGTAAGGTTTATTACGACCTGGTCAATGCCCGTCGCGAGCGTGGTGACAAGACAACCGCAATCGTCCGCGTCGAGCAACTGTATCCATTTGCGCATAAGACTTTTGAGGCCGAATTGCGTAAATATCCCAAGGCGACGGAAGTGGTCTGGGTGCAGGATGAGCCTCAGAACCAGGGTCCTTGGTACTACGTGCAGCATCACCTCTACGAGAACATGTCCGCAGGTCAGAAACTGGGTTATTCCGGTCGTCCGGCCTCGGCATCTCCCGCAGTGGGCTACCTGGCCAAACATCAGGAGCAACAGAAGGCCCTGATCGAGCAGGCGTTTGGCAAGTTCAAGTCTTTCGTGCTCACCAAATAATCCAAGATCAACGCAACTAATTCAAATTACGGAAATTCATAATGGCCATCACTGACGTTGTTGTCCCCCAATTGTCCGAATCCGTGTCCGAAGCGACACTGCTGACTTGGAAGAAAAAGCCTGGCGAAGCCGTTCAGGCTGATGAAATCCTGATCGAGATCGAAACCGACAAGGTTGTTCTTGAAGTGCCCGCACCCGCCTCCGGTGTGTTTACAGAAGTCGTCAAGGCTGACGGAAGTCTCGTCACCTCCGGTGAAGTCATTGCGCGCATTGATACGGCGGCAACAGCCGCGGCTGCGGCTCCGGCCGCTGCTGCACCAGCACCTGCTGCGGCACCTGCGGCGGCGCCTGCCGCGGCACCTGCTGCCAAAGCAACGTCAGGAGCAGTCGCTTCGCCTGCTGCATCGAAAATCCTCGCTGAAAAAGGCATTGCCGCCGACTCCGTTTCCGGAACAGGTCGTGATGGTCGTGTCACCAAGGGTGACGCATTGGGCGCCTCCGCTGCACCAGCGAAAGCTGCTGCGCCTGCCGCTCCGATGTCGCAGTCGCTCGATGGTCGTCCCGAGCAGCGTGTGCCCATGAGCCGTTTACGCGCTCGTGTCGCAGAGCGTCTGTTGCAATCTCAGCAAGACAATGCGATTTTGACAACGTTCAACGAAGTCAATATGCAAGCAGTTATTGATCTGCGTAACCAGTACAAAGATCGTTTCGAGAAAGAGCATGGTGTCAAGCTTGGCTTCATGTCTTTCTTCGTCAAGGCTGCCGTTGCTGCGCTCAAGCGTTATCCGGTTTTGAACGCATCGGTTGATGGCAAGGACATCATTTACCACGGCTACTTCGATATCGGTATTGCTGTCGGTAGCCCACGTGGCCTTGTAGTGCCGATTCTGCGCAATGCGGATCAGCTGTCGATCGCCGAAATCGAAAAAACCATTGCCGACTTCGGCAAGCGCGCAGGCGAGGGCAAACTGGGCATTGAAGAAATGACTGGCGGTACGTTCTCGATTTCCAATGGTGGCGTTTTCGGTTCCATGTTGTCGACTCCGATCATCAATCCGCCCCAGTCGGCTATTTTGGGCGTGCATGCAACCAAAGAGCGTCCGGTTGTCGAAAAGGGTCAGATCGTGATTCGTCCAATCAATTATCTGGCGATGTCATACGATCATCGCATCATCGATGGTCGCGAGGCTGTGCTCGGTCTGGTTGCCATGAAAGAAGCGCTCGAAGATCCACAGCGCCTGTTGCTTGAAATCTAAGGCTGAAAATCCATGTCGAATAAATTTGATGTTGTCGTAATCGGTGCGGGTCCGGGAGGCTACATCGCCGCCATCCGCGCCGCTCAACTCGGTAAGACGGTTGCCTGTATCGATGCCTGGCAAAATGGCCAGGGTGGCCCTGCACCAGGTGGTACTTGTACAAACGTTGGCTGTATTCCTTCCAAGGCTTTGTTGCAATCATCAGAGCATTATGAGCAAGTGAACCATCACTTCGCCGACCACGGTATCGAAGTCAAAGGTGTGTCGCTCAAGCTGGACAAGCTGATTGGCCGTAAAAATAGCGTCGTCAAACAAAATAACGACGGTATTTTGTACTTGTTCAAAAAGAACAAGATCACCTTTTTCCATGGCAAAGGCGCTTTTGCCGGACAGGTCGATGGAGGCTATGCCATCAAGGTCACCGGTACGACCGAAGCGGACTTGGTCGCTCAGCATGTGGTGGTTGCCACGGGTTCATCCGCTCGCGAGTTGCCCGGTCTGCCGTTTGACGAGCAAACAGTTCTCTCCAATGATGGTGCACTGAATATTGCCGCTGTACCCAAAAAGCTGGGTGTCATCGGTGCTGGTGTGATTGGTCTTGAAATGGGTAGCGTCTGGCGTCGTTTGGGCGCTGAAGTGACAGTTCTCGAAGCTATGCCTGACTTCCTGGCAGCCGTCGACAATCAGGTTGCAAAGGAAGCGCAGAAGATTTTTGCCAAGCAGGGCTTGTCGATTCAAACTGGTGTAAAGCTTGGTGATATCAAGGCAACAGCCAAGCAGGTGACGGTTCCGTATACGGATGCCGCCGGCGCAGAGCAGAAGCTAGTAGTTGATAAGCTGATCGTATCGATCGGTCGCGTGCCTTACACCGGCGGTCTGAATGCAGAGTCCGTTGGACTTAAACTGGATGACCGCGGCTTTATCGTGGTTGACGCTGATTGCAAAACCAATCTGCCGAATGTTTGGGCTGTTGGCGATGTTGTTCGTGGTCCGATGCTTGCGCACAAGGCGGAAGAAGAGGGCGTGGCAGTTGCCGAGCGTATCGCAGGTCAGCATGGTCACGTCAATTTCGACACCATCCCATGGGTGATTTACACGTCTCCCGAGATTTCCTGGGTTGGTCAGACCGAGCAACAGCTTAAGGCTTCGGGACGCGCATACAAGGCGGGCAGTTTTCCCTTCCTGGCCAATGGTCGCGCCCGTGCTTTGGGTGATACAACCGGATTTGTAAAAATCCTTGCCGATGCGACCACTGATGAAGTGCTTGGTGTGCACATTATCGGTCCTATGGCCTCCGAGTTGATTGCTGAAGCTGTCACCATCATGGAATTCCGTGGTGCGGCCGAAGACATCGCTCGTATTTGCCATGCGCACCCGACGTTGTCGGAATCGGTGAAGGAAGCCGCTTTGGCAGTCGATAAGCGCACGCTTAATTTCTAAGCCTGCAGTCAAATCCTTCAAATGGTCTGAACAAGCACTGAATTGTTCAGGCCATTTTCTTATCCGTTGATCAGTATGTGCATTCTATGAACGTTGTCGAGTATTACGAAAGTTCTTTGGCCGAACGTGGTTACAAGCCTGATGTGTCTCAACGCGCAGCGATCGAACGTCTCCAGCGTTATTTTGACGATTGGGTCTCGTTCAAGGGGCAGCGTTCGAACGCCGTCAAGCGCTTGCTCAAGCGCCCTGAAGTTCCGCGTGGCACCTATCTATGGGGCGGGGTTGGGCGCGGCAAGAGTTTTCTCATGGATGCCTTTTACGCGACTGTCCCGGTCAAGCGCAAAACGCGTTTGCATTTTCATGAGTTCATGCGCAGCGTGCATCGCCAGCTCGATGATGTCAAAGGGATGCAAGATCCGCTTGATGAAGTCGCCAAACGCATCGCCAAGAAGTATCGCCTAATTTGTTTTGACGAGTTTCATGTGTCGGATGTGGCAGATGCGATGATTTTGTATCGCTTGCTGCTCAAGTTGTTCGAGTACGGAACATCGTTCGTGATGACATCAAATTACGAACCTTCGACCTTGTATCCGGACGGTTTGCATCGCGATCGGATCTTGCCTGCGATCGAACTAATCAAGTCTCGTATGGATGTGCTCAATGTCGATGCCGGTATTGATTATCGTCGACGTACTCTTGAGCAGGTGAAGTGCTATCACACCCCCCTGGGCCCCGACACTGACCGAGCGCTCGAAGAAGCCTTTGATCAGTTGTCCGATACGCCTCCAATGGATCCGACGCTTTTGATCGAGCATAGGGAAATACTTTCCAAGCGAAGGTCCGGTAGTGTGGTCTGGTTCGACTTTGCCACTCTATGTGGAGGTCCGCGCTCGCAAAACGACTATCTGGAAATCGCCAGCCGGTTTCATGCCGTGATTTTGTCTGATGTGCCTGAAATGGGTCCGAGACAAGCTTCCGAAGCTAGGCGCTTCACCTGGTTGATCGACGTATTTTATGATCACAAGGTCAAGCTGATTATGTCCGCAAGTTGCGAGCCCGAGCAGATTTACACGGAGGGACCTATGTCGGGCGAATTTCATCGCACGGTTTCCCGTATTCTCGAAATGCAATCCAAAGAGTATCTCGACTCCGAGCGTCGCGATACGGTAGCTTTGTGATTTAAATTTTTCAAAATCGATATTCCTTATGAACACTCGTGTATTGACCGGCATTACCACTTCCGGCACCCCCCATCTCGGTAATTATGTGGGTGCGATTCGACCTGCGATTCAAGCCAGTCAGCAACATGATGTGGACGCGTTTTTCTTTCTTGCCGATTACCATGCTTTGATCAAGTGCGAGGATCCGGATCGTATTGCGCGCTCCCGTCTTGAGATAGCCGCCACTTGGCTAGCCAGTGGATTGGATCCGGAAAGGGTGACCTTTTATCGTCAGTCGGATGTGCCTGAAATCCCCGAGTTGAGCTGGATGCTGACATGCGTGACAGCCAAGGGGCTGATGAATCGCGCGCATGCCTATAAAGCTTCGGTGGATCAGAATCTGGCCAAAGGCGTCGAGGAAGACGATGGCATCAACATGGGTCTGTTTTCGTATCCGATTCTGATGGCGGCCGATATTTTGATGTTCAATGCACATAAAGTGCCTGTGGGACGCGATCAGACTCAACACCTTGAAATGGCACGCGACATCGCGCAACGTTTTAATCACTTGTACGGAAAAGGCCGCGATTACTTTGTGTTACCCGAGGTTGTCATCGCAGAAGATGTCGCGACTTTGCCGGGGCTTGATGGTCGCAAGATGTCAAAGAGCTACAACAATACGGTACCGCTGTTTGAAGGCGGCTTCAAAGCGTTGAAATCCGCGGTGGCAAAAATCGTGACCGATTCGCTGGGGCCAGGCGAACCTAAAGATGCCGATGCATCGCATTTGTACCTGATCTATAAAGCGTTTGCACAGCCTGCTGAGTCTAATGCCTTTAGAGACGAATTGATCGCAGGATTGGGTTGGGGCGACGCCAAACAGCGGTTGTGTGATCGGATCGAGCAGGAAATGGGTCCTTTGCGCGCGAATTATGAAGCCTTGATGGCGCATCCTGATCGTATTGAAGAAATTTTGCAGGAAGGTGCGCGCAAAGCGCGCGCGATCGCAACGCCGTTTATCCGGGAGTTGCGCGATGCAGTCGGGTTGCGAACCTTGAGCGCTAGCCTTAAAAGCGCTACTGGCAAGTCTGCTAAATCATCCTCGAAAGTGGCTCGCTATGTCAGTTTTCGGGATGAGGATGGTCAATTCCGTTTTCGATTGATGAGTGCGGATGGCATTGAACTGTTTTGTTCCGTCCCATTTGCGGATCCCAAACAGGCCGGTGCAGTGATGCGAGATTTGCAGCAACAGCAGGCTGCTTCGGTTGCAAGGACAGTAGGGGATACAGGATTTGAAATCGTGCTGGAAGGGCGAAAGGTTGCCGATGGCGTTGAGTCGGAGTCCGAAGCCATGCGCGATCAAAAAATGGAACAGTTGACATTAGCGATGCGACACGAGAGTAACGCCTAATTTCGCAACTTTATTTCGGTACCATTGTCTTTGACATGGTACCGAAATGAGCGTACATTTGTTTCTGAAGATGCTTGGCATCGAAGATAAAAATTTTCATCAGAAACATAATGAGACACCATTCCAATACCGTCTACGGCGGGTCTACTGTTGCGCAACTTTATATCTCCGCACTCGGAAATCATCCGGATAGGCTGGCGATAGTCGGGGATCAGGTCCAATTCACTTATCGTGAGCTCGAGCAAAAGTCCTATCAGTTTGCTCGTTTACTTCAAGAAAAGGGTCTTCAACGGCAGGATGCTATTGCATTTCTCGTCGGTAACCGTGCTGAAGCGATTGTGGGCATCATTGCCGCGCAGATTCTGGGACTCAAAAGCGTATCGCTGCATCCGATGGCATCCGAAGACGATCATTGCTTCGTACTTCAGGATGCGAACATCAAGGCATTGATTGTCGACTCCTCGCGATTCACCGGACGGGGGCTGGCGATTAAGAATCGCGCGTTGATACCTATGGTATTGAGTCTGGATGATTCTGATATTGGTCCCGGACTGGTTGCACAAGCTGACGCAATGAGTGATGAAGCTTTGGCAGTTGGCGATGATCCTACCGAAATCACCAAGCTTTCATATACGGGCGGAACAACCGGAAGATCGAAGGGGATTTTGCATTCTCATCGAACGGTTGTGACGATGGTCCTCTATATGATGGCCACGTATGAATGGCCAGAGCATGTCCGGTATCTTGTCACGACACCGATTTCGCATGCTGCAGGTGGTTTGCTCTTGCCGGTCTTTTTGCGTGGTGGCACCGTTTATTTAATGGAAAAGTATGATGCGCCAACATTCTTGAGCATGGTTCAAGAGCATCGAATCAATTTCAGCTTTCTTGTTCCGACGCAAATATACGGCTTGATCGACTACGAAGACACCAAACGTCATGATTTATCCAGTCTTGAACTAATACTTTATGGTGCCTCACCGATTGCACCTTCAAGGTTACAAGAAGCCATTAAAAAAATAGGCCCGGTATTCGGGCAACTGTACGGACAGGCCGAAGCACCGATGAAGATTACGTATCTGAGCAAAAAGGACCATGATTTTTCGCGTCCGCACTTGTTCAGATCATGTGGTCGGGTTGTCGCTGGTAATCAGGTGAAATTGCTTGATTCCGATTGTCGTGAAGTGCCGCTAGGCGAAGTTGGTGAACTTTGCGTGAGGGGCCCGTTGATTATGGATGGATATCTGAATCGACCTGAAGAAAATGAGAAAGTCTTTAAAGGAGATTGGTTGCACACTGGTGACATGGCGCGAAAAGACGATCAGGGTTATCTGTACATCGTTGATCGCGTCAAAGACATGATTATTTCCGGTGGATTTAACGTGTATCCCAGCGAAGTCGAAAACTGTCTGGCTAATCATTCTGCTGTTGCGATGTCCGCCGTGATTGGTGTACCGGATGAAAAGTGGGGTGAAAAGGTGACTGCGGTTGTGGTGCTCAAGTCAGGTATGCATTCGACCGAGACCGAGATCATTCAATATGTGACGGATCAAAAAGGGGTAGTCAATGCTCCCAAGGCTGTGATGTTTGAAGCTGAATTGCCCTTGACAGCATTGGGCAAAATCGACAAGAAAGCGATTCGAACCAGATTCTGGAGTGATCGTGACCGACAAGTCGGATAGATATTGAAAGTAATTGAATTCATAAAACTTTAAAGAAATACATAAGGGGATAAGAATGAGCTTGATAGGGAAAATTTTTAAGACGTGTTTAGTTTCTGCCAGCTTGCTGGCTGGCATGCATGCCAGCGCACAAGTAGCTGCTCAACCAGCCTATCCTAATAAGGCAATTAAACTAATTGTGCCGTTTGGTCCGGGTGGGGTGACTGATTTGACCGGCCGTACTTTCGGTAAATATCTTGCAGAGCAACTGAAAGAACCTGTCATCGTTGAAAATAAAGCTGGCGCAGGCGCTACGATTGGTGCCAATTTTGTGGCGAAATCCGCGCCCGATGGATACACGATGCTGCTGGGTACAAATGTGACCCACGCGATCAACCCTCAGATGATGACTGCAGTCCCCTATGATCCTTTAAAGGATTTCATCCCAGTGGCTATGTTTGGATTGAACGGTAACGTATTGATCGTGAATGCATCACTGCCGATTAATAACTTCGCGGAATTCATTCAATATATCAAGTCCAAGAAAGGGGATGTGAATTACGCCTCGGGCAGTGTCGGCAGCTCTGCGCATCTGGCGGCCGAGTTACTGAAGCTGGAAGTCAAAGGGTTGAATTACATGCATGTGCCCTATGGTGGCCCTTCGGAGGCGATGTCAGGCTTGATTGGTGGGCATGTCGATTTTATGTTTTCCAACATAGGCGGTGCTGTGACTCAGATCAAGTCCGGAAAGGTCAAAGCAATTGCTGTGACAACGTTAAAGCGTGTGGAACAGCTTCCGGATGTACCGTCCATTGCGGAGTTGGGTGTTTCCGGCTTCGAGGTTGTCGGGTGGTTAGCGGCATTCGTCCCTAAAGGTACGCCGGATTACATCGTCAAAAAACTGAATGAAGTGATCAATCAGGCGCAAAACAACCCCGGTCTGCGTCAGACACTGGATACGGCTTCGGTCATTCCGGTTATTTCAACTCCAGAACAAACAGCCAAATTTGTTCAGGATGAATACATTAAATGGGGGCGTGTGATCCGCGAAGCGAATATACCTAAAATCTAGGGAATTATTTTTTAAGAAGCCCATTCAGGATGATTTCGTAGAACTCATTGAAAGCATCACCGATTTTGAATCCTGTCTCTGTAAGAAACTGCTGATTTCGTAATCGGACTGCTGCCCCCAGAATGGCCTCGGACACCAGGCGAGGGTTGTGTTGCACAAGCACCCCTTGCCTGACACCTTCTTCAATCATGGATTCCAGGCCTCGAATTCGGGCGATTTGATAAGCATCAAACACCGCTCGACCTTCGGCGCTCGAGTCCAAATCGATCAAGGCTATCTTGCTTAAACCGGATGCGTTCAGCGCTGCGCGCATGTACGCCGAAATCGCTTTAGCGGCATCTGTTTCTTTGCTGGCCGCAGCATATCCCTTGTCTAGGGTCGCATTAAACACGCGTTGGCAGACGCTTAAAAAAAGTTCTTCCTTGGTTGAAGCGATTTCATAAATTCGTCTTCTAGAGCAATGCAATCGCTGGGCGATATCTGCGATCGTAAGATTGGAAATGCCTTCCGTTCGTAACAGATCGGTCAACTCTTGCATGAAGTCTTGTTCGCTGCGTCGTTTGGCCATGTTCCGTCCGGAAGGCAGATTGAAATATCAATGTCTGAATCAACGCTTTAATTTAGCAAATGCTGCAGCCATTGCGTTATTGGTCATCGGTTCGGGCGCAGCCGGTCTGCGCAGTTTACTGCCTTGAGCGCCACCGGCATTTGAGCTGCCGGCGCTCATTGATCTTGCAGGTGGTGCCTCGTCGTTCAGCCTCATTGTCAGGGCAATGCGTTTACGCGGCACATCGACTTCCTGAACCCTGACTTTGACCATTTGACCGACACGAACGACATCGCGAGGATCGGACACGAATTTTTCAGCTAGTGCCGAAATGTGAACCAAACCATCCTGATGCACGCCTATATCGACAAAGGCTCCAAAGTTGGCCACGTTGGTTACAACACCTTCGAGAATCATGCCTGGCAGCAAATCGTTGATTGTTTCGACGCCTTCCTTGAAGGTCGCGGTTTTGAATTCAGGGCGTGGATCACGACCGGGCTTTTCAAGCTCGGCAAGAATATCCCGCACAGTCGGCACACCGAACTTTTCATCCGTGAATTCGGCCGGAGACAGGCCTTTAAGCTTGTCGCGATTACCCACGACATCCTTCACGCCAGCTGAAATCTTTTTCAGAATGCGCTCGACTACCGGATAGGCTTCAGGGTGAACTGAAGAGGCGTCCAGCGGGTTGTCACCATTCTGGATGCGCAGGAAGCCGGCAGCCTGCTCGAATGCCTTTTCGCCAAAACGTGAGACTTCTTTTAACGCCATGCGATTGAGGAATACACCCTTTTCGTCACGGTAGCTGACGATGTTTTTGGCAAGCGTAGTGTTTAATCCTGATACCCTTGCAAGCAGTGCTGCAGATGCAGTGTTTACGTCCACACCTACTGCGTTGACGCAATCCTCGACAACGGCATCAAGTGAGCGAGCCAACTCTCTTTGATTCAGGTCGTGCTGATATTGCCCAACGCCAATGGCTTTGGGTTCGATTTTGACAAGTTCGGCCAATGGGTCTTGCAGGCGCCGTGCGATTGAGGCTGCCCCGCGCAAGCTTACATCCAGATCCGGAAATTCAAGTGCGGCCAATTCGGAAGCCGAGTACACAGAGGCGCCAGCTTCGGAAACAACCACGCGTGTCAATTTCAGATCGGGCTGCGCAGCCATCAAATCACCAACCAGTTTTTCGGTCTCGCGCGAGGCTGTTCCGTTTCCGATCGCAACCAATTCGATTTTGTGTTTGCGAGCCAGCGTGGCCAATGTCGCTAGTGCCCCAGCGCGATCACGGCGGGGCTCAAACGGATAAACCGTCGCGGTTTCAACCAGTTTGCCAGTGTGGTCGATGGCAGCCACTTTGACGCCGGTGCGAATGCCAGGGTCAAGTCCCAATACAGCTTTAGGACCTGCAGGCGCCGCAAGAAGCAAATCCTTCAGGTTGGCTGCAAACACGCGAATCGCTTCGGTTTCGGCTGTTTCTCGCAGACGTGTGATCATTTCTGTTTCAAACATCGTCAGAAGTTTGACGCGCCATGTCCAGCGGGCGACATCGGCCAACCATTTGCCGCGCGCAGACGGTGTCGCACTAAACAAGTCATTGCCAAGTTTCAAAAATTGCGCGATGCGTTCGATACAAGGGTGGGGCACCAACGCATCCAGGCTACTTTCCAGACCGATGCGCAACTCCAGCACGCCTTGCTGGCGACCGCGCAGCATCGCCAGAATGCGATGCGAAGGCAAGGTTTTCAATGGTTCGTTGAAATCGAACCAGTCACGGAAATTGGCGCCTTCTTCCTCTTTGCCTTCGGCAACCTTTGAATACAGGTAGCCTTGCGACCATAAGTGATCGCGCATGTTGCTTAACAGATCGGCGTTTTCTGCATAGCGTTCGGCCAGAATATCGCGAGCGCCATCGAGTGCGGCCTTGGCATCGTTGATATTGGCTTCAGCGTTCAAGTATTGCGCGGCCAGAATGGCCGGATCGCATGTTATATCGGCAAGAATGGCATCTGCCAAAGGTTCCAGGCCCGCCTCGCGTGCGATTTGAGCACGCGTGCGACGCTTGGGTTTATAAGGCGCATATAAATCTTCCAGACGCTGTTTAGTGTCGGCAAGTTTCAATTCTTTTTCGAGTTCAGGGGTCAATTTGCCCTGTTCGCTGATCGATCCGAGAATGGCGCCGCGACGTTCTTCAAGGTCACGCAGGTAAAGCAGCCTGCTGTCCAGATTGCGCAAAACCGTATCATCCAGGCCTCCAGTGGCTTCCTTGCGGTAACGCGCAATAAAGGGAACGGTTGCACCATCGTTTAGCAATTCAATGACCGAAGCGACTTGCTGGGGGCGGATATTGAGTTCTTGCGCAAGCTGGGCAGTGATCCGGGCTTGGGCGTCGAGGTTGAAATCGGATTGGGCTGTCGTAGTCACACTCATTCGGAAAAATCTTAATAGTCGTCAACAAGCGGAGGATTTTGCCACAATAGGCGATCCAACTCATTTCAGAGGGTATGATCCAGCTTGCTTTAAAGGTGTTTTGATGCTGGATCCCACAATTTCAGATGTTTTTTCCCTGGATGGTCCCCTTGCGGCGTACTCCCCTGGTTATCGGGTTCGTCCGGCGCAGATAGAGTTGGCGCAAGCCGTTTCAGACACGATTGCAGAAGGTGGAACGCTAGTTGCAGAAGCCGGAACGGGAACGGGGAAAACATGGGCTTATCTTGTACCTGCATTGTTAAGCGGGGGTAAAGTCCTTGTATCCACCGGGACGCGCACTCTTCAGGATCAGTTGTTTTCTAGGGATCTACCCGGCGTGCGTGACGCATTGGCTATGCCGGCAGTGATTTCCCTGCTCAAGGGGCGGGGCAACTATGTATGTCATTACCACCTTGAAAAACAGCAAAATGATGATCGCGGCCTGAAATCGCGTGCCGAAGTTCATCAGTTACGATACATCCAACAATTTGCCAAGATATCCAAAACCGGGGATCGGGCTGATTTGCCGACTGTTCCGGAGGATGCCGAAATCTGGCAGCGTGTCACATCCACGCGTGAAAACTGCCTTGGGCAGGATTGTCCGAATGTGCGCGATTGCTTTGTTTTGAAGGCTCGCAGACAGGCCCAGGAAGCCGATGTTGTGGTGATCAACCATGCTTTGTTCATGGCAGATCTTGTGCTGCGCGACGCTGGCGTCACTGATTTGCTTCCGGCAGTGGATACGGTGATTTTTGATGAGGCGCATCAATTACCGGATACTGCAACCCGATTCCTCGGGACAAGTGTTTCGACACACCAGTTACTGGATTTGTCCAAGCAGATCGAAGTGGCCGGGTTGGCCCATGCTCGCGAAATGACCAATTGGACCGTGCAGTCGCGTCGCCTTGAGCTATTGACCAAGGAGTTAAGGCTGAGTTGTGCCTCTCTTGAAAAAATGCCGGGCAAGCGGGTCACATTCGAAGCCTTTCCGGAGCCGCAAGCTTTTGATGCCGCGAGGCAGGCGCTTCAGGTCGCATTGGACGAAATCGGAAAAATGTTGCTGACCGTCGAAGAAAAGCATCCGGATTTACAGGCTGCCGCCCGTACGTGTCTGGCGCTTGGAAATAGCTTGGCGCAGTGGGGGCAGCCTGCGAGGGGTTCAAAATTATCGGGATCAATCGATCGTCAGATCGTTCGCTGGGTCGAACTCGGATTGCATCACGTCCGCATGCATGCCGCACCGCTTTCAGTCGCACAGGCTTTTTCGCAATATCGACAAGCCGGCCAAGCCTGGATTTTCACGTCGGCAACATTATCGGTGCACCAGGATTTTTCGCATTTTACGGCACGACTTGGATTGGAAGATGCTCAAACTCTGCGGATGGAGTCGCCTTTCGATTATCAGAATCAGGCCTTGCTTTTTGTTCCCAAAAATCTCCCCGAACCACAATCCGCCGATTTTTTGCCTGCCTTTGTCGATACGTTGATGCCTTTGATTCAGGCCAGTGGAGCAGGTGCGCTAGTGCTGTGTACGACGCTACGTGCGGTTGAGCGCGTGGCTGGCCTGTTGGCTGAGGCTTACGATCGGGCCGGATTGTCCTGGCCGATCATGCGTCAGGGAAACGGCACGCGCAGGGACTTGCTGGAGCGATTTAGAACACTGCCGCATGCGGTGCTGGTTGGAAGCGCAAGCTTCTGGGAAGGTATTGATATTCCCGGAGATCGTCTCACGCTCGTTGCGATCGATAAACTTCCTTTTGCGCCTCCCGATGACCCTGTGCTTGAAGCGCGCATACGTATTTGTCGGGAAAACGGTGGCAATCCTTTCATGGAATATCAATTGCCCGAAGCGGCGATAGCTCTAAAGCAGGGAGCAGGGCGTCTTATACGAACCGAGACCGACTGGGGGGTATTGATGGTTGGCGACACACGCTTGGTGGATAAACCATACGGCAAACAATTGTGGCGCGGGTTGCCCCCATTCGCCAGAACCAGATCCCTGGAAGAGGCGGTCGATTTTTATCGAAACCGCCTGGCAGAGCAACGGAATTTAGAATAGACGCAGAACGTTCCAGGAAGAATATTTATCCGGGAAACCTTCTTTGATAAGTTTTGTTTTAGGGAAGTTAGCCAACAGGACACGCTCTGTATCGTTACGCAAGTCAGTCATGCCGAGCTTTTCGTATGACATCATCATGATGTACAGGGCTTCTTCGGCGGCCGGGACGCCCTGAAACTCGGTAATGACGACTTGAGCCCGATTAATCGCGGCAACGTAGGCATATCTGTCGTAGTAGTAGCGGGCAACGAACTTTTCGTTGTCTGCCATAGTATTGACTAGCCAGGCTACGCGTTTTTTTGCGTCGACGGTATAGCGGCTTTCGGGAAAGCGATCGATCAGCTCATTGTAGGCTGCGTAGGATTGACGCAGGGCCTTGGGGTCGCGCTCACCGGGGTTTTGGCCTGTAATGTTGGAAAACATGGCGCTAGGAGGGGTGAAATTGATCGTTCCCTTCAAATACAGCACATAGTCCATCGACGGGTGGTTCGGATATTGTTGCTGGAAACGTGCAAGCGTAGCCAAAGCTTGTTCGGGCTCCTTATCTTTCCAGTAGCAGTATGCAAGGCTGATCATGGCCTGCTGCGCATAAACGCCAAGCGGAAAACGGGTTTCGACTGCAATAAAGCGCTCTTTGCAGACCTTCCAGTTGCCGGCGTTCATTTCCTCCTTGCCATCCTGATAAAGGCGCTCTGCGTTCCAGCCGGCCGTAGGGTCAAATTCTTGCCCTTTCGTGCCGCAACCAGCCAGAATGATGGCTGCGATCAGAACCAATATCCTGCCTAT
This sequence comes from Sheuella amnicola, assembly GCF_010499255.1. GTDB lineage: Bacteria > Pseudomonadota > Gammaproteobacteria > Burkholderiales > Burkholderiaceae_B > Zwartia > Zwartia amnicola. The sequence continues at coordinate 77,771 of NZ_JAAGRN010000003.1, read as the reverse complement.
CGAGGCGAAACCGGGCAGATTTTGAAACAGGAAAAAAGCAGGGCGACCCATCTTGACGTGATCCTTGGTGTTAGCATTCGTTGCTGATTATAAGACTAGTCCAAATGACCGATACCCCAATTTTCGAGGATGCTCTGCCCGAAGAGGATCCGTTGCTTTTTAGTGTGTCCGATGAAATGTCGTTCGAGCGGCTCGACAAGGTACTGGCACAACTGATTCCACAGCATTCCCGTAGCCGGATTCAGACCTGGATCGAGGGTGGTCACGTCATGGTCAATGGCCAGGTTGCCAAGGTTCGGCAAAATCTGCGCGAAGACGATCAAATTACTGTATTTGTGCAACCTGCACCCGAAGATCAGGCGTTTAAGCCCGAAAATGTGGATTTTGAAGTGTTGGCGCAAAGTCCCGACTGGATTGTTGTCAACAAGCCTGTCGGACTGGTGACGCACCCCGGTGCGGGAAACTGGAGCGGTACGCTTTTGAACGGACTGCTTTTTCGTTTTCCGGAGCTGGCGCAGGTTGCCAGAGCCGGAATTGTGCACAGACTGGACAAAGATACGTCCGGCCTTCTGGTTGTTGCCAGGAATGAAGTCGCGCAGACTCATCTGGTGAGGCAGTTACAGGCTCGAACAATGGGGCGTGAATATCTTGCGCTTGCTCACGGACGCATGTTGAGCGAGGGACGGGTCGACCTGCCGATCGGACGCGATATGCGTGTTCCGGTCAGAATGTCCGTTGAAAAGCCCGCCGCCCCGAAGGCAGCTGTGACTCATTACAAGCTAATGCGGGTGGGTGAATACTACGACTCGAATGTTTCCCAGGTTATTTGCAAGCTGGAAACAGGCCGAACCCATCAGATTCGTGTTCATCTGGCCAGTTTGGGGCACCCATTGCTGGGAGATACTTTGTACGGTGGGCGTATGCTTGGACAGGTCACCCGCCAGATGTTGCATGCGCATCAATTGCGTTTCGAGGATCCAGGCGGAGCAGGAGAGGTATCTTTTGTCGCCCCCATGCCTGAAGATATGGCGCAAGTAGTTGAAGCGATTCGATGGGGATGACCATGCACAAAGTGAGATTGCCGCATGTTCGGCCGCAAAAGGACTGGAACAGGGTGAGTCTATTTTGCACGACTCGCCACGGTGGCGTGAGCAAACCGCCCTACGATTCGTTCAACCTAGGCATGAATACGGAAGACTTTCCCGAGGTGGTCGCCGCAAATCGATCATTGTTGCGTCAAAGTCTTCCATCCGACCCTTTTTGGCTCAAACAAGTGCACGGATGCCATGTCGCCGATGCGGACGTTGAACCGACGCAAAATTGGACCCAATTTACCTGTGAGGCCGATGCTAGCGTGACTTCGGTACCCGGTCGCGTTCTGACGATTTTAACGGCGGATTGTTTGCCTATTGTCCTTGCGGACCATGCAGGTACGGTGCTAGGCGTGGCACACGCGGGCTGGCGGGGGCTAGCTGGCGGTGTATTGGAGGCCTGCCTGGAATCGATGCGACTAAAGTCACCTCGAGCTGAAAAATGGAGAGCCTGGATTGGTCCCGGAATCGGTCCCACAGCGTTCCAGGTCGGTGAGGACGTTAGAAAGGCGTTCGAAGGGTATGGTGCGGATCGGGTTGGCATGTTCGTGCCCGATCCCGCTGCCAAGGGAAAATGGTTCGCGAATCTGCCTGCCCTGGCTCGTTGGCGCCTGCAATCCCTCGGGGTGGATGAGATTGAGGATTGCGGTCTTTGCACCATGACGGATGCGCAGCGAAGATTTTTCTCATATCGAAGAGACCAACAGACCGGCCGGATGGCAACTGTTGCCTGGTTAACGTAGTTTTGTCAGATTCCTGAAGGATACGTACGCTACCATTCACTTGGCAGTGCCCGTGAAGCGTTGGCGAATCTAGGGTTTATACCCTAGGGAGAATTCCCTAGATGATTCGCATTGACAATGCATTTCTTGCGGCGCACGATTTGTACTCAGCAAGTTTAGAAAGGTAGCTGCGTGAATTTCCTCTTACCTGATGGCATGACTCCGGCGTCCGGCATCTCGCAAGAATCTCTTGCATCGATCCAGCAAGAATTCATGCAGGCTTGGCAAAAACTTTCTCAAGAAGCGACCCAGGGGCAATTAAGTCCATTAAAAGACAGGCGCTTTTCTGCGGACGCCTGGAAAAACAGCCCCACCCATCTCATGATGGCCCATCTTTACTTGCTTTCGTCTCAAGCCATGCAGCGCATGGTCGATGCCGTCGACGCTCCGGCCGAGATGAAAGACCGCTTGCATTTTTCGGTTCAGCAATGGGTTGATGCGATGTCGCCCGCCAATTTTTTCGCTACCAACCCTGATGCCCAACAAGCTGTGATCACTTCAGGCGGAGACACCTTGCGCAACGGCATGACCAATCTGCTGAACGACATGCAGAAAGGTCGAATCACAATGACCGACGAAAGCAAATTCACGGTCGGTGAAAATGTCGCGACAACCGAAGGTTCGGTTGTATTTCAGAACAGATTTTTTCAGTTGATTCAATACGCACCTAGAACGGCGATGGTTTACCAACGGCCAATTCTTCTGGTGCCGCCTTGCATTAACAAGTTTTACATCCTGGATCTGCAACCTGAAAATTCCTTTGTCAAACATGCGCTCGAACAAGGATTTTCTGTTTTCCTGATGTCTTGGCGAAACCCGCTTGAACAGGATTCCGATGGGATGGATCACGCAACCTGGGATGATTATCTTCAGGATGGTGTTCTCAAGGCAATTGAAGTCACGCAGAAAATTTCTAAACAAAAAAAGATCAATGCGCTTGGGTTTTGTGTCGGCGGAACGTTGCTTGCAACGGCGCTGGCGCTGGCCGCGGGTCGCAAGCAGTACCCTGTCGAGTCTCTGACGATGCTGACTTCAATGGTGGATTTCAGCGATACCGGAGCGCTTAGCGTATTTGTCGATGAGCAGCATGCCTCCTTGCGTGAACGGCAGATGGGCCAGGGCGGATTGATGCCTGCGCGTGAGTTGGCTGCGACGTTCTCTTTTTTACGTCCGAACGAGCTGGTATGGAATTACGTTGTTTCTAATTATCTGAAGGGCGAGACACCGGTTGCTTTTGATCTGCTCTACTGGAATGGTGACAGCACGAATCTACCCGGTCCGTTTTTTACCTGGTATTTTCGCAATGCATATCTGGAAAACAAACTTTGCAAGCCGGGTAAGGTCAAGTGTGCTGGCGTGCCGATTGATCTTCGGTCGATTAATGTGCCGACATATCTCTACGCTTCGCGCGAGGATCACATCGTTCCCTGGCAGTCGGGTTATGCGTCGACTGGCATTTTTTCCGGTGAAAACAGATTTGTTTTAGGGGCTTCGGGCCATATAGCAGGCGTGATTAATCCGCCCGAAAAGAAAAAACGCAGCTATTGGACTGGACCTCTCGGTGCCAAGCCGCCAAAACCCGCACAATGGCTTGAGAATGCCACTGAGCATCCCGGAAGCTGGTGGCCGGACTGGTACGAGTGGTTGGCCTCGCACAGTGGCAAAAAAGTCAGGGCAGTCAAAGTTGCCGGTCATGCTGAGTTTCCGGTGCTCGAGTCCGCGCCTGGATCTTATGTGAAAGTAAGGGCGATATAGGGGTGTCGTGTTGCCCGTATGTATTGAAAAAGTCAGAATAAATAAAGCGTGAATGTGAATGCTTCGGCAAAAGGAGATCGGCAATGAGTGCAAAGATTGCTTATGTAACAGGTGGAATGGGTGGAATCGGAACTGCGATTTGCCAACGATTGTCCAAAGAGGGCATGACAGTGATTGCCGGTTGTGGACCGAGTCGCGACTATAAGCAATGGCTTGACGAGCAGGCTGCCGAAGGTTTCAAGTTTTATGCATCGGTGGGTAACGTTGCCGATTGGGATTCGACCAAGGCGGCATTCCAGAAAGTGGTGGATGAGCATGGCCCGATCGATGTGCTTGTCAATAATGCGGGTATCACGCGTGATGGCGTGTTTCGCAAAATGACGGCTGATGATTGGCGCGCGGTGATGGACACTAACCTCAACAGTTTGTTTAACGTCACTAAGCAAGTTATCGAAAATATGGTGGACCGGGGCTTTGGTCGCATCATCAACATTAGTTCGGTCAATGGCCAAAAAGGTCAGTTTGGTCAGGCAAATTACGCGACAGCGAAAGCCGGCATCCATGGCTTTACAATGTCCGTCGCGCAAGAGGTCGCAAGCAAAGGGGTGACTGTGAACACAGTCTCTCCCGGATACATCGGGACGGATATGGTCAAGGCCATTCGGCCGGATGTGTTGGAGAAGATTGTGTCGACGATCCCTGTCAGGCGTCTTGGGCGTCCGGAGGAGATTGCTTCCATCGTGGCGTGGATCGCGTCGGAGGATGCGGGCTTTGCCACCGGTGCCGATTTTTCGTTGAATGGTGGTTTACACATGGGCTGATGCCTGTATATTGTTTGGCAGTGTATTCAGTCAGTAATCTGGGGAAATGAATGACAGAGGCAGCAACGGACGCAACCGTACGTCTGATTAAAAAATATCCGAACCGCCGCTTGTACGATACACAGACAAGCACTTACATTACGCTAGCTGACGTGAAACAGCTTGTGCTGAATCACGAGTCATTCAAAGTCGTTGACGCGAAATCCTCCGAGGATTTGACGCGCAGCATCCTGTTGCAGATTATTCTGGAAGAAGAAAGCGGTGGTGTGCCGATGTTCTCATCGACCATGCTGGCGCATGTGATCCGCTTTTACGGCCATGCCATGCAGGGTGTCATGGGCTCTTATCTTGAAAAGAACATTCAAGCCTTCATGGATATTCAGGACCGGATCGCGGAGCAATCAAAGGGTGTCTACAGCGCAAATCAGTTTGGCCCCGAAGCCTGGACCCAGTTGATGAATGCCCAGACCCCGATGATTCAGAACATGATGAACACCTATGTCGAGCAGAGCAAGAACCTCTTTTCGACTTTCCAGTTCCCGGTTCCGGGCGCGCCGGAAAAAGGGAACTGATTCAGCCCTCTGCAATCCTTTTGGCAATGTGATCCAGTGCCTCTTGAACCTGATCGATCAGAATGAGGCACAGTTCGCCCGGCTTCAGGCTAGCCAAGGCTGTATCGATTGCCAGAAATTCCCCTCGGATTTCCTGAATTTTTTTCGTCCGGCTGACATGTTGAAGACCTTTCTGCAATAGCGCCAGCACTTCACCGTCTTCCCGGCCACGTTGGCATTGATCCTGGTACAGAATCGCCTCGTCGAAAATTTCTCCCAGAATTTCGGTTTGTCTGGAAATGTCCTCGTCTCGTCGATCGCCCGCTCCGCTGATGACGACTGAACGGCGCGTCGCAGGCATGCTTTCGATAGCCGGCACAAGAGCCAAAATGGCATCGGGATTGTGACCATAGTCGGCGATTACCGTGGCGCCACGGTAATCAAAAACATTGAAACGCCCGGGAGCAGTTGCCGCATCATTGATGAATGTGGCCAGGCCTGCTTCGATGACTTTCCAGTCCAGATTCAACGCCCACGCAGCTGCGATTGAAGCCATAGCGTTCTCGACCTGGAAGGTGATTGTTCCATTGCGTGTTAGCGGAATTCCCTTGAGCGCGATTCGATGCTCCACACCTGCTTCAGAGCAGACGATGCAATCGCCATCGGTAAAAACCACGCGTTTACCTTGGGCCCGATGGGTGTTGAGAATCGGTTGATGACGATCGCTTGAGAAATAAATGACCGAGCCCGGGCAGACTTGCGCCATCGGAGCGACGTGGGGGTCAGATGCGTTCAATACCGCGTAGCCATTCGGAGCAACGTTTTGAACGATGACGCGTTTGACCAATGCCAACGTATCGACCGTGCTGATGAAGTTCAGTCCGAGGTGATCGCCCATGCCGATGTTGGTGACGATGGCGACATCGCAGCGGTCGAATGCCAATCCTTCACGAAGTATGCCGCCGCGGGCTGTTTCGAACACGGCCGCATCAACGTCCGGGTGCAGCAGTACATTGCGTGCGCTTCTGGGGCCGCTGCAGTCGCCCGTGTCTATGCAGCGATGCTCGATATATACGCCATCCGAGTTTGTCATGCCGACACGTTTGCCGCTTGTGCCGAGCAAATGGGCCGTCAACCGCACAGTAGTGGTTTTGCCGTTTGTGCCTGCAACAGCGACAACCGGGATGCGCGCATTATCGCCATCCTTGAACATGGTCGAAACGATGGCCTCGCCGACAGCACGCCCTTTGCCGAACGAGGGACTCAGGTGCATACGCAGTCCGGGAGCTGCATTGATTTCTACGATGCCCGCCTTTTGTTCTTCCATGGGCTTCACCACGGTTTCAGCCACCAGATCCACGCCCGCGATGTCCAGGCCAACCATCTGGGCTGCCGTGACCATGCGCGCCGCGAGTTCCGGATGAACCTCATCTGTTACGTCTGTTGCGCTTCCACCCGTGCTCAGATTAGCGTTGTTACGCAATAAAACGCGCCTGCCTTTTTCGGGGATCGAGTCGGCTGTCATGCCCTGAGTGGCAAGTGTGGCGATGGCGATATCGTCAAAACGGATTTTGGTCAGAGGCGTGGCATGGCCATCGCCTCTGAGGGGGTCCTGATTAACTTGTTCAACGATTTGGCGAATGCTGTGCTGACCATCTCCGATGACCTGGGGTGGATCGCGCCGAGCTGCGGCAACTAGTTGATTGCCGATCACAAGCATGCGGAAGTCATGGCCCGGGATATAGCTTTCGACGATGACATCGCTGCTGATGTTTGATGCAACGGCAAAAGCGGCAAGCAGTTGTTCCTGTGTTTCGATATTGACGGCAACTCCTTTGCCCTGGTTGCCATCACGTGGTTTGATGACAACCGGCAGACCGATTTTGTTCGCGACTTCCCAAGCCTCTTGGGCATCGTTTACGACATAACCCCTAGGGACCGGGACGCCTGCCGCCTCAAGCAGCATCTTGGTCAGATCTTTATCCTGGGCAATGGCTTCGGCGATTGCGCTCGTGTTGCCGGTTTCGGCCGCCTGGATTCGGCGCTGCTTGCTGCCCCAGCCAAACTGGACCAGACTGCCCTCAGTGAGTCTGCGGTAGGGCACATCGCGCGCGACGGCTGCATTGACGATCGAGCCGGTGCTCGGACCTAGCCTGACGTCTTCGTCGAGTTCACGTAATTTGGCAAGCGCTTGTTTGATGTCGAATTCTTCATTGTTGAGCGTGGCATGGATCAGCGATTCAGCCAAATCGAAGGCCAGTCGACCTACGGGCTCTTCGGTGTATTCAACAACGACTTGAAAAATTTCGGGGTCGGGCGTTGCAATTGTTTGTCCGAACGAAACCGGACAGCCTGCGGTGGCTTGCAAGCCTAAGGCCACTGCTTCAAGCGCGTGGGCAAGCGTGATGGGATCCTTGTGACCGATCGGACGCAGTGGTTTTACATCCGGGAATCTTGCGCGCAATCGGGTCGTGAAGTCTGGAATCCGATCCAAATCCGCTTCGACGCCTTTGCAGGTGACGACGGCCTCGATGGCGGTGTGACGGCTCCAGAGATTGGGGCCGCGCAAGGCACGAATACGGGATACATCCATTTGAATTCCTGTGTGTCGGAAAAAATCAGTAGTCGGATTAGGAGGTAATAGTAATTTAGGAAATCACTGCATGGTGAGTGATGAAATGACTTGAAATGGATTGTTCGGGGTCAAAACTAATCAGTCCGGCTTCAATCAAGTCTGGCGATAGTCCCAGTGCCCAGGCGGCGGCCGCGGCCGCTAGCGCATTGTGAATCTGCGCCGCATTTTTCCCCTGCTCAGTGACTGGAATGGCCTTGATCGGACATAGGTTGAATCGTGTGCCGCCTTCGGTCATAACAAGCTGTCCGTGATCGACCAGAACCGCCCGCCCGCCTTGGGCAATATGCTTGGATATCGTTGCAAGCGAGGCTTGCATGCCGAACAAAGTGATCCTGCCATCGCAAAAACGCGCCAAATCGATCACGCGCGCGTCGTCCGCATTCAAAACCGCCATACCTTGTGGGAGTACGACGTCCATTTGTGTTCGGTAGACTTTGATGCGCTCTTCATCATCAAGCACGTCGTGATGCGCGAGGTCTTCATCCCAGTTGATATTGGTAATGATGCCCACTTCGCATCTTTCGTATGCCAGCCCTTCGGTCAGGATTTGCTGACAGCCATTTTCGATAATGGCGGCTTGTACCTCGCGATTTAATAAGACATTTCGACCATGATCGAAACTTGCGCAGTCTCCTGCTTGTAATTGACGTCTATCGACGAACAGTCCGTCGCTGCAGGCAATGCCTGTGCGCAAACCATGCAAGCTGAGCAGCCTGAACAGGATGCGTGCCGTCATTGTTTTGCCCCGGGCGCCCGTAATCCCTACAACAGGCACTCTGGCCATATCGCCTGCCGCAAAGGTGTAGTCGACAATGTCTCGTCCCACATGACGGACTTTGCCCGATACAGGTTTAAGGTGCATGAGCAAGCCCGGGCCGGCATTGACCTCCACAATCGCTCCACCTTGTCGATTGAGCGGGCGGGAGATGTCGTGCGCGACAAGATCGATACCTGCGATATCAAGTCCAACGATTTTTGCGGCGGTTTGAGCCACTGCCGCGACTTCAGGGTGAACTTCATCGGTGCAGTCGATCGCGACGTTACCGATGCGCTGAACAACGACCGCACGACCGGATTCGGGAATGGATTGTTCTGTCAGGCCTTGTCTTGCGATTTCGAGCCTGACCGCTTCACTCATGCGTACAAAGTTCAGGGGAAGGTCGTCCTCGTGACCGCGCAATGGGTCGGCGTTGATTTGCGTTTCGATCAATTCGGCAATGTTGCGAACTCCATCTCCGATGACCTGTGCATTCTGGCCTTTGGCAGCCGCCACCATCTTGCCGCCAACAATCAATAGCCTATGCTCTACACCTTGAATGTATTGCTCGACCAGCACGCTCGAGCCTTCGAGAACGGCAACCCGATATGCCGCTTCGACCTCGTGCTGAGTCGATAAGTTGATGAATACGCCTCGCTGATGGTTTCCATCACTTGGTTTGACGACAACAGGCAAGCCGATGTCCTGAGCCGCTTGCCAGGCATCTTCCACTTGTTCGACATGCCTGCCTTGGGGGACGGGGACGCCGCAGGCTTCAAGCAGCGATTTGGTCAAGTCCTTGTCGCGTGAAATGGTTTCGGCAATTGCACTGGTGTTGTCTGTTTCCGCAGTCCAGATACGGCGCTGGTTTACGCCGTATCCGAGTTGAAGCAAATTGCCGGCACTTAAGCGTATCGCAGGGATATCCCGGTCGTCGGCTGCATCGACGATGCAGGCTGTGCTGGGTCCAAGGCAATACTCTTGCATCATCTTGTGCAAAGTATCGACCTGTTTTTCAATGGGGTAGTCGATGTTTTCAATCGCGGCCAAAATCAGATCTCGCGCTGCATGCAACGCGAAAAGGGTGACTTTTTCGTGCCAGGCACGAACGATGACCTTGGCTACACGTGGCATGGACGTTCTGTGGGTGTCGCTAAAGCCACCCGGCATTCCGGCCATTTGTTGCAAAGTCATTGTGACTTGCTCAAGCAATTCGGCGGTCAGAACCCCTTTTTTGAATTTGTTCAGGCAGTCCGATGCGCCAGGATTGGGTTGAACCGGTTTGAGCAAAAGAGGGAGCCATTGGCATAGTCTGTCGTAACTAGCCTTTGCCTCGCCGGCATTCTGACGGCTTTCCGGTCCGAGATCCACCCAGGCCTCGATGACGGGACGATATGTCCACATATTCGGACCACGCAGGGTAATCAGTCGCTGAAAAAGGATCTTGCTAGAGTTCATTGCCGGTCAGATCGTCGCATTAATTATGCTGCGTCGCAGCAATGTTGTGTTTCTGTCATTATCTTATCAAAAAGACCCTCGGACAGGCGCAAGGACCAACGATCGAGTACGCGATTCCTGCGGATCGTTATACTTGCAGGTTAAAGCAGTGGTTGTACGACAGAAAGCTTCCTGCTTTCAATAGTTGCAACCATTAGATAGGTCGTGCGTACCCTAGAGATGACATCTCTTTCATCAACAAATTCTGCCGCTGAAATAACCCTGCCAATTGGCTGGGCGGAGGCTATTGGACCGCTGCTTGAGCCTGACGAGAAGGTTTTGTCTTGGCTTGAGCCCGATTTGGATGCGCAATTGTTTTTTGCCAAGGGCGCCTTGATTTTGACCTCAAGGCGGTTATTGGCGAAAGAGCCTGCCACCAAAGACTGGTTGGCATGGCCATTAACGGTGTCGCAAAGTTTTCAGCATCGTGATCATGCCGGGGTTGGCACCATCGAGTTGTTCGACGGCCAGATCAGACTGGGCGTCTGGCGCCATACACTGAGCATGGCTCCCGCAGTGGGGCGGATGTCGGACATCTTTAGCGAATTGCAGGCAACGATTGCCAATCCTGATAGGGTGGCCGATCCGGTGGCGGCGACTTGTCCGACCTGCGGCACGCCCTTCGCACCGGATCAGGACGAGTGCGCGGTATGTAACGATGATGCCGCTTCACCATCGACGACCTGGGCGTTGTTTAGACTTGCACGTTTTGCCAAACCCTACAAGCTGCCTTTAATCATCGGTTTCATCCTGACATTGCTGTCGACGGCTGCCACCCTTGTGCCACCGTATCTGACCATGCCGATGATGGATGACATCCTCATCCCTTTCCAGAACGGCAAACCGATCAATTACGATTTGGTCTCGTTATATCTGACGGGACTGGTCGTATCGGCGTTGCTTGCCTGGTTGCTCAGTTGGGCCAGAACCTATCTGCTTGCCTGGGTGAGCGAACGAATCGGTGCCGATTTACGTACTGTGACGTTCACGCATTTGCAGACACTGTCGCTGCAGTACTTCGGAGGCAAACGGACCGGCGACCTGATGGCACGCATCGGAAGCGAAACGGATCGCATCAATTTGTTTTTGTCGTTGCATCTTCTGGATTTCGCCAACGATGTGCTGATGATCCTCATGACTGCCGGCATCTTGATTTCGATCGATCCATGGCTGGCGCTGAGCACCTTGTTGCCGCTGCCCCTGATTATCTGGCTGATTCATCTTGTGCGCGGTCGTTTGCGTTACGGCTTCGAAAAAGTAGACCGCTCTTGGAGCGAAGTCACCAATGTGCTTGCCGATACGATTCCCGGTATCCGCGTGGTCAAGGCTTTTGCGCAGGAGCATCGGGAGGTTGCCCGTTTCCGTGCGGCAAACGACCGTTACTTGAGCGTCAATGACCGGGTGAACAAGATATGGGCTTTATTCGCTCCATCCGTCACTTTTCTGACCGAGATCGGATTGCTTGTGGTCTGGATTTTCGGTATTTCGCAAGTAGCGTCCAGCAGCATCACTGTGGGTGTGCTGGCCGCTTTCCTGGCCTACATCGGCAGATTCTATTCACGGCTTGATTCCATGAGCCGTATCGTTTCGCATACGCAGCAGGCGGCTGCGGGTGCCAAGCGTATTTTCGATATTCTCGACCATGTTTCCAGCGTGCCGGATGCGACTCGTCCCGTTCCGCTCGAAAAAGTCGAAGGCAATATCGAAATTCGCAACGTTGGCTTCAGATACGGCAGCCGGACCGTGTTGCGTAATGTCAACCTGAATATCGGTGCAGGTGAAATGATTGGACTGGTTGGACACAGTGGATCCGGCAAGAGCTCACTTGTTAACCTGATTTGTCGTTTTTACGACGTGACTGAGGGGGGAATCCGGGTGGATGGTGTGGATATCCGCTCCTACTCACTGACCTCGTTCAGGCGTCATATCGGTCTGGTGCTGCAGGAGCCGTTCCTGTTTTTCGGCACGATTGCCGAAAACATCGCCTACGGCAAACCGGAAGCAACACGCGAAGAAATTGTCGCTGCCGCGCGTGCAGCCCGTGCCCATGAGTTCATTTTACGGTTACCTCAAGGATACGATTCTCTTGTAGGTGAACGAGGCCAGGCCTTGTCCGGGGGTGAGCGCCAGCGGATTTCGATTGCACGGGCATTGCTGATTGATCCGCGAATTTTGATCCTGGATGAAGCCACATCATCCGTCGATACGACTACCGAGATGGAAATTCAGGAAGCGCTCGATAATTTGATCAAGGGTCGTACGACTATCGCGATCGCGCATCGACTCAGTACGCTTCGCAAAGCCGATCGTTTGGTTGTACTGGATCGGGGGCAGATTGTCGAGGTGGGTAACCACGATGACTTGCTAGCGCGGGGTGGCGCTTATCATGAGCTGTATCAGGCTCAGACACGTCAACTTGATGCGGATGTGCCTCTTGTCGTTAATCAAGAGGGTGCCCATGCCTGATATTCGTATCATCCGCAATCAGGCCGGGCGGCTTGTGCTGACACTGGACGACGGTCAAGTGCATGAAGGAGTGGTGCCGGTGCGTGCCTTCCCTGTTTTTGCCCCGGAATCATGCTTGGCCATCATGAGTTCGGATGGCAAGGAATTAGCGTGGGTGGATAATCCGGCGGATCTTCCCGAAGACGTCCGGATACTGGTGCAGGAAGAAATTGCCACGCGTGAAATGATGCCAGAAATATTGCGTATCACCGCGGTATCGACTTTTTCAACGCCCAGCACATGGTCGGTTGATACCGATCGTGGCGCAACACAATTCGTGTTGAAAGCCGAAGAGGATATTCGAAGGCTGTTGGCCGGCACGCTCATCATCACAGACAGTCACGGCTTGCGATTTCTGCTTCGAGACATCCTGACACTGGACAAGCACAGCAAACGCATTCTCGATCGTTTTTTATAAGATCAAATCAATGCATACGGTAGGCACGGTCAGGTCTTGATGCTTCAGGGCTTGAACTGTCCAATCATGATGGCCGGGTCGATTCTGGCATCATTCAAACTGACGTTCCAATGAAGATGCGCACCGGTTACGCGACCTGTGGCTCCGACTTTTCCGAGTACCGTACCTCGTCGCAACTGGTCGCCCACAGCGACATCGATTTCGGACAGATGGCAGAACATGCTGATCAACCCTTGCCCATGATCGACAAAAACCGTTAAACCATTGAAAAAATAATCTCCGGTCAGAATCACTTTACCCGCGGCGGGCGCCTTGACTGGTGTACCGGTTGGAACGGCAAAATCCAATCCGGAATGGGGTGCGCGCGGCTCGCCATTAAAAAAGCGTTTTGTTCCGAAAGGGCTTGAAAGAGGTCCGTTGACTGGCTTGTCAAAAAGAATATTGCTAGGCTGGTTCGGAGTGAATGTTTTATAAGCTTCGTTTTGAACGATCAATTCTCGTTTGATTCGCGCAAGATTTTCTTCGTTCGGATTGACATGTTGAGAGTTTTTGACTGTCAGACGTTGTTCGCGATATTTTTTATCCTTGACGTCAAATTCGATGCTCCGGTTTCCTTTCGCGCTTTTGATTTCGATGGTGTGTTTTCCAGGCACTATAGTGAGGGCAAGGCCCACAATCGCGAGCCACTGCTTTCCTTCACCCGGAATGACTAGAACGGGATTGCCTTGAAAGGATGCGGCCGGAACCCCTGGAGATCCCGATACGGATTCGATACTATCAATCTTGAGTACAGCAATGCCGCCGGGAACAGGATGGTGAAGCGACATCGCACCGGCTGGCTGCTTGTTAGTTTTGTCCGCCTTGGGATTCGCCCATGCGAGAGGCGAGTCGGACAGCGCAACGCCAATTGCGAGCAGGCAGCAAAGCGCGACTCTAAATTTTCGATAGAGACGTGTTTTCGGCTTGATCAATTAGAACTTCCAGAGATAACCGGTCGGGTCATCGGGACAGGCGCCGAACTGGCATACCATGACTGAACTTACAGTGTTGGCAGCGATCAGCGCTAAAAAAAACAGAATGGCCAGTGTTGTAATGGTTTGGGGCGCTGAAGGTTGTCTAAGCTGCATATGATTGCGATCGATGCAAAGCATGACGGCGGAAAAAATTAAAATGACGGCAAACGAAATAAAGCCCCACGTGTAAAAATGCAATCCAAAAAGATCCGAACCGTACCCGGTATCACCTGGTGCGATGTGCAGCAAAATTTGCCTGCCTGATGCAGTCATGCCACCAAGTGCGGAAATAATGATGATGGCGTAATGAACTGCGGATGCACCAAAACGGATATTGAGCATCATGCCGATGCCTGCGAGAATCAACGCAACCCGCTGCAGTTGGCATAACGGGCACGGTATTTCGTTTAAAACAATCTGGTAGGCAAACGCAATGATCAATGACCCGCATATTCCTAGCAAGGCAAGCAGATTCAACCAATAAGAGAGCGAAGACTGCTGATCGAAGTGTTCAGAAGAGGTCGAAGTTGTCATCATGATTCTCTCAAAGGGAGATATTTAATTTGTCGGTCATGTGGTATTTCATCCACGCCAGATAAATCACGAATGTGACAGCCCAGACGCTGATGGATGCGTTGCGTTGGCCTCGCATGCCAAGCCATGTGGCGATCAGCGCGGTCAGAAAGGGCAACATCATGATCATTCGAGTCTCCTGATTTAAATCGTTGCGTTAAATGGGATAAGTATTCTTGTCAGATTTTGTAGTTGGCCTCGACAGGGAGTCCGACGTGTAAGGTTAATTCATTGCCGTGGCGCACAACCGCGTTCATGCCAAAGCAGATCGCTCCGTCCAGTAAATCCAGTCGGCGATAATCCGACAGCGTTTGATTGACTTCTGGCGATGATGACGCGCTATAGGGATCGATATCGGGAATGGCGCAACGCGGGCAGGGTTTGACCAGATCAAGTGTCACGGTTCCACCAGCTGTTTGGATGGCTATCTGAGCAATGTGGTCTTCCGCGTGGGCATCCATACTTTCGATTACGAGGTTTGGACGAAATCTGGACATGCCGACGGATGGATGACCGGCGAGGACAAGTCGTTCATTGAGTTCGTCCAGGGCACGTTGGGTGACGACCAGAAGAGCAAACCCATCGCTGAACTTGTTTGGCGCTTCCACGCCCTGCGTCCACTCAGGCGCACTCAGTCTACGGGCACGCGTTGAGAATCGAACAAGCCGAAAGCGCTTGCCGGGGATAGCCAGAAAAGAGTCTAACCAATTGGCGACTTCGTCTCCCATGTCATCCGCGCAAAGTGTGTCGCGCCAGACAGTGACTTGCATCGCTTGACCGCGATAATCAAGCGCAACGCTGACAGATGGAGAATTTGGCGCGGACAACGTCAAAGCGCGATCGGATAACGACGGAGTAATCCAAACCATGTGTGGACATTGCCTTTGAGTCAGGAATTGTCCATCCTGATCGACAATCATCCATTCGCGATCCATAGCCAGTCCGGTCGGAGTCAGTTGTGATGCATTGATTTCGATTCCGGCGCAAGACTTCACCGGATAGATGAATAATTGGGAAATGACACCCGCGCAGTCTGCCATGAGGATTCCTTCAGAGATGCGTCATTCTAAACCTGTGCAAAAAATTGATATTCCTTCGAAGGGGGAGGGTTTTCACGCACTTAGTTAAAATCTCCTGATTCGGCAAAAATAGTCATTCCGTTCGATTGTCGTTATTTCCCATACCAGGATGTCGCCATGCCCTCATTTGATGTCGTTTCAGAAGTCGATAAACACGAATTGTCCAATGCAGTCGATCAGGCCGGACGCGAGCTTTCAACCCGGTTCGACTTTAAAGGAACGGATGCGAAGTTCGAGCTCGAAGGTTATGTGGTCAATCTTTCTGCGTCCAGCGTGTTTCAGCTCAAGCAGATGCAGGATATTTTGCGTGCGCGACTAAGCGCGCGCGGGATCGATACCCGTTGTCTGGATATTGCCGATCCGCTTGAAAACCTCGGTGGAGCCCGTCAGAAAGTCACGGTCAAACAGGGAATCGAGCAAGCCATTTCAAAAAAACTGATCGCATCCATAAAAGAGGCCAAGCTCAAGGTAGAGACGCAAATTACCGGGGACAAGCTGCGCGTAACCGGAAAGAAGCGTGATGATCTGCAAGAGGCAATCGCCTTGTTGAAGAAATCCAAGGTCGAGTTGCCGTTGCAGTTCAATAATTTTCGCGATTAACTAACGGCCATAGGATTGACGTTTCAGCGTGATCCGATTTTTGCATCGAAGAACAAGTCCTTGAGCTCGCGAGGCTGTGACCGCCAGTATTGCTTAGGACCGTTTACTTGTGCGCCAAGCTGGGCGGCGGCGTGCCACGCCCATCTCGGGTCGTACATCATCATGCGACCCACTTCGACGATGTCGGCTTCATGATTGACGATGATGCCTTCGGCTTGCTCAGCCGTGGTGATCAATCCGACCGCCATGGTCGGCATGCCGCATTCCTGCTTGATCTTGGTGGCCAGTGCCACCTGGTATTTTGGTCCGAGCTGGATTTTCTGGGCAGGTGACACGCCTCCACTGGACACGTCGATGAAATCACAACCGAGTGCTTTGAGTCGTTTGCCGAACTCGCTGACTTCTTCGACGGTCAATCCGCCATCGACCCAGTCGGTTGCGGATACGCGGATTCCGAGCGTAATGTTTTCAGGCGTGACTGCGCGCACGGCTTTAAAAACTTCCAGAGGAAAGCGCATGCGGTTTTCAAGGGAACCTCCATATTCATCCTTGCGCTGGTTTGCAATCGGCGACAGGAATTGGTGCAACAGATAACCATGCGCGCCATGCAGTTCAATGCCATCGAAGCCGATTCGAATGGCACGCTTTGCTGCCTGGACGAAAGCCTCGCGCACTCGGATGAAGTCCGCCTGAGTCATTGCCCTTGGGGGCGTTTCGCCGGGTAATTGAGGCAATGCGGAGGGGGCGATGGTCTCCCAGTCGCCATCTTGCTGTGCAATCAGTTGACCACCTTCCCACGGACGATGGCTGGATGCTTTTCGGCCGGCATGCGCCAACTGAATCATGAATGGAATGTTGGAAAATTGCCGAACCGCATCAAGCGTTTTTTTCAGGGCGGCTTCGGTTTCGTCTGAATACAAGCCGACACAGCCGTGGGTGATGCGGCCGATGGCTTCAACCGCTGTGGCTTCGATAATGAACAAGCCCGCACCCGAGATAGCCATTTGCCCCATATGGATCGTGTGCCAGTCGGTTGTCTTGCCATCGATCGCCGAGTACTGGCACATTGGAGGGATCACAATGCGATTTTGAAGTTTCAATGGGCCGATATTGATCGGCGTAAATAATTGACTCATGCTGGCTACCCGTTGTGATTAGAAGTGCTACATCCTAGTGCGAGGCAGACTACTTCGCAAGCGCATCCGATTCCCACCGGATCATTTCAATTTTACGGGCGGCTCCCCAGCGGTATTGGCCTGTATCTCCCGAGGCACGAACAACCCGATGGCAAGGCACCAGAAATCCGACATGATTGGCCGCAATTGCCGAGCCCACAGCGCGCGCAGCCCCCGGTTGCCCTAGCTTTTCAGCCAAATCACCGTAAGACACCACTTTGCCGCGAGGAATTTTTAGCAAGGCATTCCAGACTTTCAGTTGAAACGGGCTGCCTCGCAGTGTGGGTTTGGGGAGCGCTTCACAGGGATGTGGATCGAAAATTCGATCCGCAAAATTTTGGGCCTGCTGATCGCTGCGTCGACGGCAGTCCGGATCGCACTCGGATGCCATGTCAAGCTGTGTTTGAGTTTCGCGCAGATTTCCGTCGTAGAAGTGCAGAAAAAAAATTCCTTGCTTATCCCAGCCTAGCAAGCATGGTCCGAATGGCGTGGTCGCCCGTCCATGACCGGGCACATAAGCCTGAGTGGTTTTTGACACGTGAACCCCCTTTTTAAAGTGTTCGGTGATTTTCGATCAGCGCCTGCCGCGTGGCGGGTTGCGATAGCTGCGAAAGCCACCACTGCAGAGCACGGCCCGGTCCGGATGCGGATTGGCGCCAGGCATATCTCGAATGTGTCACGCGCTGTATTTGGTGGACTTGCTTTTCAATGAGGCGTCCCACTTCAAGGTAGGGTCTGGCCATCGGTTCAGGTACAAAACCGCAACCCAGCCCCCGCATCTGTGCATCCAGTTTGGCTGCCATGCTCGGCACTGTCAACACATCTTGTCCTGGTGCGACACCAATGGTTAAGCCGCTGCCTCTCTGAACGGAGTCTGCGACGGATACGACACGATGTTGCGAAATCAATTCAGCCGTGATGGGGTTCTGAGCTGAGGCCAGAGGATGATGTGGTGCAACGACAAAAATAAACCCGATCGAACCAAGTGGTTGGTGTTGAATTCCTTGGCCAAGAATGAGTGCTTCGTGCGGGATCCCGATCGCCAGATCGGCCTGACCATTTTCCAGTGCCTGGATGGATCCGGATAGTGCCTCATCTCTAAGGCGCAGTCGTGTTGGCGGGTTGATTGCGAGAAAGGCAGCGCAAAGCTCCATGATGATCGATGGTGCAATGATTGTGTCGACTGCGATCGTTAATTCGGCCTCCCAGCCGGTTGCAACCCGCTTGACTCGGCTGGCGATCGCGTCCATTTCGTTCAGTAATCTGGCACCTTCGCGCAAAAGCTCGCGCCCAGCCGCGGTGGGTTTGGCTTGACGGGTGCTACGGTCGAATAACAGCACATCCAACGCATCTTCCAATTGTCTGACTCGGTAGGTCAGCGCGCTGGGGACCAGACCCAATTTACGGGCGGCGGCGGCAAAACTCCCTAGTTCGACAATGCTTTGAAGCATGTTTAATGCCTCCGGTGTCAAGGCGTCGTAGGGTTTATTGCGGCTTAGGCCGACTTGGAGTGGCATGACAGAATATTCCGATAATTTGTATATTTAATCCAATATTAATTCAAATATTTTGAATTGTTACGACAAATTAATTCGATTTTGATGTGCGTTGCCATCGTTAAAGTTTCACTTGTACTCAATCAAGTCTTTGAAACCGGAGGGCAACATGATCAATATTCGTCGATCCCGTGAACGTGGCTTCGCCGATCACGGCTGGCTCAAGTCTTTTCATAGTTTTTCATTTGCGAATTATTACGATCCCGCCCACATGGGATGGGGCAATCTGCGCGTGATCAATGAAGACCGGATCGAGTCCGGAACCGGCTTCGGGACGCATGGTCACCGGGATATGGAAATCATCAGTTATGTGCTCGAGGGAAATCTTGCGCACAGGGACAGCATGGGAAATGTCAAAGGGATTCCACCGGGTGATGTTCAGCGCATGAGTGCCGGGCGAGGTGTGCAGCACAGCGAATTCAACCATGCGCCAGGCCAAATGACACATTTTTTACAGATCTGGATCGAACCTAACGTCAAAGGTATTGAGCCAGGGTATGAGCAACAAACGATTCCGCAGGAAAGCAAGCGCGGAAAGCTCAAACTGATTGCCAGTCCCGCAGGTGAGGGTGGTGCAGTCAGCATTCATGCGGATGCCAGGCTTTATGCCGGCTTGTTCGATGGTGACGAAAGAGCGCATCTTGAATTGAATCCCGCACGCAAAGCATACGTGTTTTTAGTTCGAGGCTCATTGTGGGTGAATGGTCTTGAGCTTCACGCAGGTGATGCGGCGCTGTTCGATCAGGAGTCCGGCATTGATTTGACCTCCGGTTCGCATGCGGAAGTATTGGTGTTTGATTTGGCACCGTAAGCAATCCCTTTATTTAAATCTGTACGGCGCATATTTTTTAAATTTTTCTTAATATTATCAAGGAGTATTCAAATGTTTAATGCACTTCAAAATCCCCTCGCTCTTCTAGGGCGATTGCTGATGGCTTATTTGTTCCTGCCAGCCGGTTTGGCCAAGATTTCCGGGTTCGATTACATGACCCAATACGTTGCAAGTGCAGGTTTGCCGGCGCCAGCACTGGGAGTGGTGATCGCCATTGTTGTGGAGGTCATTGGCGGTGCCGCATTGGTGCTTGGTTTGGGCACGCGTCTTGCAGCATTGGTGTTGGCCGTGTTTACCGTCGTGGCGGCAGTCGCTTTCCATCCATACTGGAGCGTGCCGGCCGAAAGTCAAATGATTGTCTCGCTGCTTTTCAATAAAAACATTGCGATTGCCGGAGGCTTGCTGGTTTTGGCAGCATTTGGTGGTGGTGCGTGGAGTTTGGAAGCTAAACGCACGGCCAAGTAATTCGGCAACGCGTACTTTTCGGTCGATATCGAGTAATAATGGTTGAAAATTTTTCACTTGAATTTTCAACCTATTACTTTTGTATCCAAGCCGAACATGAACAAAATACTGCTAGGTTGCATTGCCGACGATTTCACCGGGGCGACGGATCTGGCGAACAATCTCGTACGCTCCGGCATGCGCGTGGTTCAGACCGTGGGTGTGCCCAATGAACCGCTGGATGCGCAAGTCGATGCGGTGGTGGTATCACTCAAATCCCGCACCATTGATCCCCACGAAGCGGCCCGACAATCCGTTCGGGCTCTAGATTGGCTCAAGGCACAGGGAGCGCAGCAGTTTTATTTCAAATATTGCTCGACATTCGACTCCACCGCAAAGGGCAATATCGGTCCTGTCACCGATGCATTGATGGATGCGCTCGCAACCGACTTCACGATTGCTACGCCAGCCTTTCCGGATGCGGGTCGCACGGTGTTCAAGGGATATCTTTTTGTTGGTGACGTGCTGCTGCACGAAAGCGGCATGCAGGATCACCCCTTGACGCCGATGAAAGATCCCAATCTGGTTAGAGTCCTTCAAGCGCAGACCCGCCATCGTGTCGGACTGATTGATTACAAAGTAATTGCCCAGGGTGAAGACGCGATCCGCGCACGCATATCCGTTCTGAAAAAAGAAGGTGTCGGCATTGCGATCGTGGACGCGCTTAGCAACGATGATTTGTATTGCCTGGGTAAAGCATTGGCGGGTATGCCATTGGTTACGGCAGGTTCGGGTGTTGCAATCGGGTTGCCGGCTAATTTCGGGCTTGCGCCCAATCCGAGCGCCTGCGCTTTGCCTGCGGCGCGAGGTTTGCAGGCTGTGATATCGGGAAGTTGCTCGCGTGCGACCAATGCGCAGGTTGCTGATTTCATTGCGCGGGGGCAACCGGCATTCGTGCTCGATCCGCTTGAGCTACTTAACAATCCGGGCCAGATTTCGCTTGCATTGACATGGGCTGCGCAACATTTGCAGGGTGGGCCGGTCTTGATTTATTCGACTGCGCAACCTGAAGCGCTTAAGGTGGTTCAGGAAAAATTGGGCGTCCAACAGGCGGGCGAACTGGTCGAGAACGCTCTTGCGAACATTGCCAAGGGGTTGATCGAATTAGGGGTGGGGCAGTTGGTGGTCGCGGGTGGCGAGACATCAGGCGCAGTTGTGCAGGCGCTTGGCATGAATCAGCTGCAAATCGGCGACCAGATCGATCCCGGTGTGCCGTGGTGCGCGGCAAATGGCATTCACATTACATTGAAATCAGGCAATTTCGGCACGCCCGATTTTTTCACCAAAGCGTTCGACAGGTTAGCGAATTAAGCATGGATATTTCAAGCGAAGCAGTCGATTTTTTAAGACAAGAGGTATGTCGTGTCGGTAAAAGCCTTTTCGATCGCGGATACGTGCATGGTTCTACAGGCAACATCAGCGTAAGGCTGCCGGGAGTGGATGGCAATGGCGCACCAAATGGTTTTCTGATTACGCCCACCGATGCGTGTTTAGGATTTCTTTCGCCGGATAAGCTTGCACATGTCGATTTTCAGGGGCAGCAAATTTCGGGCGATCGTGCCAGCAAGACACTAGTGTTGCATCGACGTATTTATCAGGCTTCATCCGAGGCGATGTGCGTGATTCATACCCATTCCTCATGGCTTGTGGATTTGACCTTGCGTGGAGTGTGGAGAGATGAGGATATTGTTCCGCCACTGACGCCGTATTACGTCATGAAGGTCGGCCATGTTCCGCTGATTCCTTATTTCAAGCCCGGCGATGCGCGCGTGGCCGAACTGGTGGCCGAAGCGATCGCAAGCCATCATGGGCGCGGATTGACGCTTCGAGCGGTCATGTGCGACCGATTAGGTCCGCAAGTCTGGAATGATTCTCCCTCAAGCGCAATGGCGACGCTGGAAGAGCTGGAAGAAACGGCAAAATTATGGCTGCGCGGCAATTGCAGTGCATCGCCCTTGTCCGATAAGGCGATCGATTCGTTGCGCCAGCAATTCGGAATTTCCTGGTAAAAAAATCAACTATTTAATAGAGATGACAATGAAAATTCTGATAACAGGTGGTGCGGGATTTCTCGGAACGATGCTGACACGTGCATTGATCGAGCGAGGTCAGCTGCGCGGTCGGACGATTGCATCGATCACCGTAACCGATCTAGTTGCACCGTCACATCCGTCGGTTGTGGGCCACTCTTTGCTGCGCGTCAATACGGGTGATTTGCTGGCCAATGCTCCGCAATTATTCAAAGAAGATTTCGATGCTGTGTTTCACATGTCTTCGGCGGTATCGGCCGAATGCGAAGCTGATTTCGATCTGGGTTTGCGATCCAATCTGGATGCGACCAGATTGATTTTGGATGGGTTGCGCGCCCAGTTTCATCGCACCGGCCAGGCGCCGCTATTTTTCTTTTCAAGCTCGGTTGCCGTATTTGGTTCCGATCCTGCCTTGCCTTTGCCGAGTATTGTGCAAGACACAACATTGCCCACGCCGCAATCGAGCTATGGAATTCATAAATTCGTGTGCGAACAACTCATCGCCGACTATACGCGCAAAGGCTATATCGACGGGAGAGTTGCGCGATTGATGACGGTGTCCGTTCGTCCGGGGCGTCCCAACGGCGCGGCATCCAGCTTTCTCTCGGGAATTGTTCGCGAACCGCTTGCGGGCGTGGCGTCAGTCTGTCCGGTCGAATTGTCGACTGCTGTGGCTTTGGCTTCGCCTGCCACAACGATCGATGGAATTTTGAAGGTTGTTGAAGCGACCCGGGAGGCCTTTGGTGGCCGAACCGCATTGAATCTTCCCGCGTTGACTGTCACGGTGGGCGAGATGTTGCAGGCGCTTGAGGATGTCGCAGGCAAGTCGGTCGCCGCTTTGGTCACCGTCAAGCCTGACCCTGCCATCGCCCGGATCGTCGGAGGTTGGCCATCGCGATTTGATTGCAGGCGTACTCGGGATTTGGGTCTGAAATCCGACGAAAGCTTCAGAAAAATCATCGAACAGTATATTCAGATGATTCAATCGTGAAACTTTACCCGGGATTTTCCCCCGGGATTTTTCAAACCACGATCGGGTGGGCCGCGCCATCCATCGTGATGATCGTGCCTGTAACGTAGCTAGCGCGATCCGAGGCGAGGTAAACCACGGTATCGGCGATTTCGGCCGGATCAGCAACTCGACCGAGTGCGATTTTTTCCGTTGTGTTCTTGAGCGCCTCTTCCTCTGTGATGTTCTGATGCTTGACCGCGACGGCGATACCTTCTTTTAGGCGCTCAGTGAAAACAGGGCCCGGGTTGACAGCGTTCACACGCACGCCGTGCGGCGCATACGCAGCGGCTAATCCGGCAGTTGCCAGCATGAGAGCTGCATTCGCACTGCCGCCCGATACGTGCAGAACGGATGGGGATTTTCCACCGGCACCGATGACATTGACGATGACGCCGCAGCGACGTGCTCCCATTCGCTTGATCACAGGATCTATCATATTGATGTAAGTGAAGAACTTTGCGTCCATTGCCTCGCGCCATTTCTCCGGGGTCAAGTCGTCTACTGAGGCGCGTTTAGCCGCCCCCGCCGAGTTGACAAGAATATCCACCGGACCGGAATCGCGTTCGGCTTGATCCAGCGCGTTGGCCGCCGATTGCGCATTTTTGAGATCGGCAGAGTAGATGCCGATACGACTGTCGGCTTCCGGACAATGATCCATCAAATGCTTTTTCGCAAGAACCAGTGTGGCGTGGTCGCGCGATACCAGGCTGACTTTCGCCCCTTCATCCAGAAATGTTTTTGCGCAAGCCAGACCAATCCCTTTACTGCCGCCCGTAATCAGGACATGCTGTCCATTCAAATGTAAATCCATGAAAACGACTCCGTTCAGTGTTGAAGCTGCGTGCGAATAATGTTGTCGTCACGCAATTGATTGATTTCGGTTTGGCTGTAGCCGATTTCTTTGAGCAAATCGATCGTATCGGCGCCGAGCTTAGGGGGGGCATTTCTGAGTTGCAATCTTTCGCCATCCAGAGTCAAGGGCAAAAGCGCGACGCGCGTTTCGATTTCTTTTCCGGCGCCGGTGTTGTCGGCGGCGATGGTGACTGGTGTCAGGCCTCCTGTCGCCAGCAAATGCGGGTCGTCGAACAAGTCTTGCGGCTTGGTGATCGGAGCGTAGGGCAGTCCTGTTTTTTCGAAGCGCGACGATAATTCGGCAGCACTGAAATCCTTGAATCTTTCACGTAATTCAGGGATGAGCCAGTCGCGTAATTTGACCCGATCATTGTTCGTGACTAGTCGGGGGTCGGCCTTCAAATCGTCAAACCCGAATTCTTTGCACAAGATTTCCCATTGGGTATCACTAACGGCGGACAGAAAGATTTGTTCGCCGTCCTTGACTTTGAATACATCATAAACAGCCCATGCGCTAATTCTGTCGGGCATGGGATTGGCGGCAACACCGGTGACGGCGTATTGCATCATGTGCTGAGCGACCAGAAAGACATTGTTTTCGAACAGTGCGCTGGCGACTTCGCCTCCTTTGCCGGTCCTTGCGCGTTGCTGCAATTGCGCCAAAACTCCAATGGCTCCGAACATTCCGCCCATGATGTCATTGACACTGGTACCCGCCCGCAAAGGGCGCCCTTCCGGACCTGTCATGTAGGCCAGTCCTCCCATCATCTGCACCACTTCGTCCAAAGCGGTGCGATGATCGTATGGACCGGGCAAAAATCCCTTATGGGACACATAAATCAGTTTGGGATTGAGTTTGGACAGCGCTTCGGATCCGAATCCAAGCTTGTCCATCGTGCCACTTTTAAAGTTTTCGCTAAAGACATCGGCGCCGGCAACCAGTTTGAGAATGATTTCCCGACCGCGAGGATCCTTCACATCCACGGAGATGCTTTTTTTGTTGCGATTGAACATCGGAAAAAATCCCGCACCCGATCCCAGTAATTTGCGCGTATTGTCTCCGGTGATTGGCTCTACCTTGATCACTTCAGCACCCAGGTCGGCCAGAATCATCCCGCAGGTCGGTCCCATGACCATGTGAGTGAATTCGATCACCCGAATGCCTTCCAGAGGTAATTGCTCAGCCATGCGTAGCCCCGTTGTCAGAACGTTGTGCGAAACCCTTAGGCAAACCCGCATCGGGTGTCATGCCGTAGATTGGTTCTCCCGGTAGTCCGGCTTTTAATGGTTCACGGGCCGCTAATAGTTTTTCAAGATCGATGCCGGTGCGCACACCCATGGCTTCGAACATGAAAACCAGGTCCTCGGTGACCACGTTGCCGGATGCCCCGGGTGCGAAAGGGCATCCGCCTAGCCCTCCAAGGGATGAGTCAAAGGTTTTAACGCCGACATCGTAGGCGGCTAGACAGTTTGCCAGCCCCAAGCCTCTTGTATTGTGCATGTGCGCCGCACCTGTTTTGTCGCCAATGGCCGCGCGCACTCGGGTAAAAAGTCTGCGAACCTGAGCGGGATTGGCCATGCCGGTGGTATCGGACAGGCCGGCTTCATCGACGCCAGCTTCAGCCACTGCCTCGGCCATCCAGACGACATCGTCTTCATCCACTTTGCCTTGAATAGTGCAGCCGAAGGCTGTTGCTATACCGGCTTCAACTTTGACGTGAGGTGTCTGGGCATTGCGCAGATCCACGATTGCCCTGACTTCCTGAACCATTTCCTCACGGGTTTTGCGCACGTTGGCTAGAGAGTGCGCAGCACTTGCCGATACGGGGAGAGTGATTTTATGTGCTCCGGCTGCTATGGCGGCTTGAGCGCCTCGCAGGTTTGGAACCAATGCCATGACCGTCAAACCGGGGTGGGTCAGGGCATGACGGACGACCTCGGCCGCGTCTGCCATTTGCGGCAACATTTTTGCGGGAACAAACGAACAGACTTCTATTTCTCGCAGACCGGCCGCAACAAGGGCATCGATCCAACGGAATTTATCAACTGTTGGCATGATCCCTTTGACTGACTGCAGTCCGTCGCGCGGTCCGACTTCACTGATGAGTACTTCCGGAGTGGGGTAATTTGACATGACACTTTTATGAATAATTTCCGACCCGTCATTAGGGTCATCGCTTGAATGAGCGTTTGTTATACCATTCTGATAACCGAAATGACCCCGGCGCTGGTAGCCGGATTGGAAGAGGATTTCATGCAGTGCAACATTTCCGTGCGTCTCGTCGATTATCTTAACCCTACCGATCAGCTGGATTTACTGACGTTGCTGGATATGTACGCGAGAGACGAGATGGGTGGCGGCGATCCACTTAGCGAAGAGGTGAAGTCACGGCTTTGCCGGGATTTGGCGGATCATCCCGGTGCGATGAGCCTGATTGCTTCAGTCGATCATCATCCCGTTGGTTTGTTGAATGCATTTCTTGGTTACTCGACCTTCAAGGCTCGACCGCTAATGAATGTGCACGATATAGCCGTGCATCCAGATTTCAGGGGTAGGGGGGTCGGACAAACGCTGCTTAAAGCGCTGGAGGAATATGCGATCGCCATGAACTGTTGCAAGTTGACTTTGGAAGTGCTGAGCGGCAATCGTGTCGCTCAGAAATCTTATGAACGTTTCGGTTTTGAGCAATATGCTTTGAATGAGGCTACGGGTCAGGCGTTATTCATGCAGAAATGGCTCTAGAATAAGGCGTTACTTCGTCGGATCAAAAATATGAGCGATACTGAACAGGATCAGGGAACCCCCGTTTCCGTAGCTATTCGTAAGCGATTACAACAAGCAGGCAAACGGTTTCATGCCAACGATAATATTTCCGACTTCATCAAGCCGGGAGAACTTGAACGACTCCTGGATGAAGTTGAAAACAAGTTCAAAGGCGTGCTTGAAAGCCTGGTGATTGATACAGAGTCCGATCACAATACCAATGATACGGCCCGCCGGGTAGCCAAAATGTATTTGAAAGAGGTATTTGGCGGGCGCTACGCCGATCAACCAAAGATCACTGAATTTCCAAACGCTGAACACTTGAACGAACTCATGATCGTCGGTCCGATCACCGTGAGAAGCGCGTGCAGCCATCATTTTTGTCCGGTGATCGGAAAAGTGTGGATTGGTGTTTTGCCTAACGAACACACCAACGTGATCGGTCTATCCAAGTATGTGAGATTGGCCGACTGGATCATGAGTCGGCCTCAGATTCAGGAAGAGGCGGTCGTGCAACTGGCAGACCTGATTCAGGAAAAAACCCAGCCAGACGGTCTTGCCGTGGTCATGAACGCGACACACTATTGCATGTCCTGGCGGGGTGTTAAAGACTCAGACAGCCGGATGATCAATTCGGTAATGCGTGGCGCGTTTCTGAAGGATCCGAACTTGCGCCGCGAGTTTCTTTCCCTTATTCCTCGCGAGGCTTAATCATGCTGGTACGTTTGCTCTATGTTAGCCGCTCGGTCGACCCCTCTGATGAAGTCGCCACTCAGTCGATACTGGATTCAGCCAGAAAGTTCAACGCCAGTCATGGCATCACCGGAATCCTTTGCTATGGAGGCGGAATTTATCTTCAGGCAATCGAGGGTGGCCGCAAAGCGGTGAATGAATTGTACGGACATATTTTGCACGACAAACGCCACCAGGACGTGGTGTTACTTCACTACTCCGAAATCACTGAGCGTCGGTTTGGCGGCTGGACAATGGGGCAGGTGAATCTAACAAAACTCAATACCTCAATTGTTCTGAAATATTCCGAACGCCCGGAGCTTGATCCGTATTCGGTTTCGGGAGACGTGTCCCTTGCCTTGCTTGAAGAGCTCATGCTGACCGCATCCATCATAGGCAGGGCGTAAGTCATGTCCGCACCGGCACCGACCTCAGTTGATCACTCCGGTTCGGTCAAGTTGTTGTTGAATATCGGACATGCCTTGGATCATATGTTTTTATTGATCTTCGCCGCCTCGGTCGGCGTGGTGGCGACCGATTTCGGTTTCAATAGTTGGGAAGATTTGATGCCGTATGGCGTCGGAGCCTTCATCATGTTTGGTCTCGGTTCCATCCCTTCGGGACGATTAGGCGACCTCTGGGGTAGGCGCAACATGATGCTGATTTTCTTTATCGGTATCGGTTTGTCGGCCTTGCTTGTTTCGGCTTCGCAGACTGCCTGGCAAATGGCCTTGGCGCTGACTCTAGTGGGTGTGTTCGCTTCGATTTATCATCCGGTCGGCATTCCCTTGCTGGTGCAGCAGTCCGCAAAGCCGGGATTGGCGATTGGTGTTAATGGGCTGGCCGGAAATCTTGGCGTGGCGCTGGCGGCGATGTTGACCGGTTTCTTGATTAAATGGGTGGGATGGCGCGCTGCTTTCGCTGTCCCGGCAATGATTGCGATCGGTTGCGGTGTTTGGTTCAAATACGCTTGTCCGATCGAAACCGAGGCGCCTGCCAAGCGCAAAGGACGTTCAAACGTTTCACTACCTGCCTCGGTAGTGACGCGTGCGCTGATTGTCATGACAGTGACCGCAGCGACCGGGAGCATCCTGTTCAATCTGACCACCAACGGTAATAATCAGTTGATTGCGGAGCGCTTTGATGGAGTCATCAACGATCCGGCGTTGTTGGGTACTTTGTTGGCGGTCATTTATACGGTTGCATCGCTTGTGCAAGTGCTGGTCGGAAAAATGCTCGATCACTATGAGATCAAGCCAATATTCATGGGAATCGTGTTGTGCCAGATCCCTTTGCTCATACTCAGCGCGTATGCCGAAGGCTGGTGGTTTTTCGCTGCGATGCTGGGTGTCATGATTTTCATTTTCGGCGCGGTCCCCTTTGTGGACGTGCTGATCGTGCGCTTTATCGACGATCACTCCAGATCGCGTGTCGCAGGCATCCGTCTGGCAGTATCACTCGGAATCAGTTCGAGTGCTGTCTGGATGCTTGGCCCTGCCGTAAAAAGCCTCGGCTTTCAAACATTAATGATCGGAATGGGTGGCTTGGCAATATGCACGCTGCTTTTTGTGGCCTTGCTTCCTTCTCATAAAACATCCGGCAAGGCAGGGTAGTTTTGCCGGCTCTATTGATGTCGGCGGGAAATTCAAAATGGATGTTTTGAAAGGGCTTCAGTCATAAAAGGACTGAGGCCCTTTCCATTTGTTCTTTCGACATGAAGTCTTAGTTCCTGGCGCATTCTCGGTTCCCAGAATTTACGAAGATGCTCGATCGCGTCGTGCAAAGCCCGATCGCGGTCTGGCATTGCCTCGAAAAAATCTCCAATCCGGTTTGCCATTCGAACAAGGTTGCCAGTATCCATGGGGCGTGTGCTCAGTGAAATGATAGATTCGCTTAAGTGGGAAGCCCCATCAGACTCTCGGCATGCGTGTAGACATTAAAAGAGTTTTCCCGTGCAAAACCAATCAGACATAATCCGTACTGATTTGCGAGTCGCACGGCCATTGAGGTAGGCGCGGATACCGCAATCAGGCACGGCGCTTTTGCAACGATTGCTTTTTGAACGATCTCCATGCTGGCGCGACTCGTGACGACAAGAGGGCCGTCCGGATTATTATCCTGATCCCGGCGTCTTGCGGCACCGATTACTTTATCCAGTGCATTGTGTCGACCGACATCTTCGCGCACAAATTTTAAATGTCCTTGTCGGTCAAACCACGCCGCCGCATGGGTCGCACCGGTCGAATGTTGCAAAGATTGTTGCGAATTCAACTCGTTCAGAATCCCCTTTATCAAATTGATGTCAAACAGATGTTGAGTTGGACCAATCGAATCCAAAGGCCTTAACACATGCGACAGGCTTTCCGTTCCGCAAATTCCGCATCCTGTGTTTCCGATCAGAAGTCGTCGCTTTTCCTTTAACCTTGCAAAACAACTTCCGGCAATTCGTAGCTTGATTGAGAATCCTTGTTCGGTGGCATCGATTTGTGTTTCATACAGTTGTTGCGGTTGATCAATAATTCCCTCGGTCAACGCGAATCCGAGTGCGAAATCCTCAAGATCTGATGGAGTGACAAGCATGACCGCATGGCTAATCCCATTGCATTCAATCGCGACCGGACATTCCGGGGCTAGTACGTCGGTGCTGTATTGAGCTATTCCATTTTTTACGCGCAGCACAGTCGCTACATATTCATTTTTTAGCATCAGCCGAGCCTTCAACAGGATGTGCATCATGCCGGTGCAAAAGCGCGGATTGCTGGTCATCAAGCCGGCGATGCTCCGTTTGCCAGTTCGATAGATGGGCTGCAGGCTTGACTTGAACTGCCGTCACTTTATATTCGGGACAATTGGTCGCCCAGTCGGAATTGTCCGTTGTGACCACGTTTGCCCCGGATTCGGGGAAATGAAAGGTTGTGTAGACCACGCCTGGTTGCATTCTGTCGGTGATGTGCGCACGCAGTACCGTGTCACCTGCGCGACTTTCGATGCTGACATGATCCCCATCGCGAATGCCGCGATCCTCGGCATCATGCGGATGGATCTCAAGCAAGTCTTCGTGATGCCATGCAACATTGGCCGTGCGTCGGGTTTGCGCACCAACGTTGTATTGGGACAGGATGCGACCTGTGGTCAGAATGAGGGGATACTTGCGAGTCACTTTTTCATCAGTCGCAACATATTTTGTGACGATAAAACGCCCTTTGCCTCTAACGAACTTATCACTATGCATGATCTCTGTTCCGGCAGGCGGAGTTTGATCATGGCAAGGCCATTGAACGCTACCACGCTGATCCAGTCGCGTAAAACTCACGCCGGCGAAACTTGGCGTCAATGCTGCAATCTCGTCCATGATTTCAGAAGGATTGCCATAATGCATCGGATAGCCTAAGGCTTGAGCGAACATTTGCGTAACCTCCCAGTCCGCATGGCCCGCAAGCGGCTGCATCACTCGGCGCACACGGCTAATGCGCCTTTCGGCATTAGTGAAAGTACCGTCTTTTTCCAGGAACGACGATCCCGGCAAAAAGACATGGGCGTATTTGGCCGTTTCATTCATGAAGATGTCTTGCACGATCACGCATTCCATCGCTTCGAGTGCCATGCCCACGTGTCGGGTTTCGGGGTCGGATTGCGCAATATCTTCACCTTGGCAATATAGTCCCTTGAAACTTCCATCTAGCGCCGCATCCATCATGTTCGGAATGCGTAAACCAGGTTCGGCATCCAGATCGACGCCCCATGCTTGTTCGAATTGCGTGCGCGTCGTCGAGTCCGATATATGCCGGTAACCAGGTAGTTCATGGGGGAATCCTCCCATATCGCAACTACCTTGCACGTTGTTCTGTCCGCGAAGCGGATTGACGCCCACCCCGGGTCGGCCGATATTGCCTGTGGCCATCGCCAGATTTGCGATGCCCATGACCGTTGTCGACCCCTGAGCGTGCTCAGTGACGCCCAAGCCATAATAAATCGCACTGTTTGCCCTGCCTGCTGGACCAGAGCATTTTTGATCGTTCGCACCTCGGGCAAATAGCCGTGCGGCGCCGCGCACCAATTCGGCAGGCACGCCGGTGATCTTTTCCGTGGCCTCTGGTGAATTTTCCTGCTGACCGACAAATGCGCACCAGTCTTCAAATGTTTTCAAGTCGCAGCGCTCAGCGATAAAAGCCTTGTCCAGCAGGTTTTCGTCGATCAGAACATGGGCAATCGCGGTGATTAACGCCACGTTTGTGCCGGGTCTCAGTGCTAGATGGTAATCCGCCTCAATATGGGGGGATCGAACCAGATCGATACGCCTCGGATCGATCACGATTAACTTGGCCCCGGCACGCAATCGACGTTTCAGTCGAGATGCGAATACGGGGTGACCATCTGTCGGGTTGGCGCCCATGACCAGAATGACATCCGCATGTTCGACAGACTCAAAGGTTTGCGTACCGGCAGAAGTTCCAAAGGTTTGACCCAGTCCGTAGCCGGTGGGTGAGTGGCAGACACGTGCGCATGTATCGACGTTGTTGTTGCCGAACGCAGCTCTGACGAGTTTTTGAACCAGAAAGTTTTCTTCGTTGGTGCAGCGTGATGAGGTGATGGCGCCTACCGCTGTGCGGCCGTAGCGCTTCTGGATTTCCTTGAATTTTCGGGCTGCATGATCCACCGCCTCTTGCCAGGATACTTCTCGCCATGGGTCCGTGATCTTTTCCCTGATCATGGGCTGAGTGACGCGGTCTTTATGCGTTGCATAGCCCCAGGCAAATCGTCCTTTGACACAGGCGTGACCTTCATTGGCTTTTCCGGCCTTCCATGGCGTGATTCGCGAGATTTCCGTACCTTTGGTTTGTACGTTTAAGCCGCACCCGACACCGCAGTAGGCGCAGGTCGTAATGGTGTTCTTATCCGGCAGACCCATCCGGATCAGGGAGTTTTCCCGCAAGCTTGCAGTCGGACACGCATCAACACACGCACCACAACTGACGCACTCGGACTCCATGAATCTTTGGTCTTGTCCGGGCGAAACGTGGGACGATATGCCGCGCCCACTGATTGTCAAAGCGAAGGTCCCTTGAGTTTCTTCGCAGGCTCGAACGCAGCGGCTGCAAACAATGCATTTCGAAGGATCGAACGTGAAGTATGGGTTGGATGCGTCTTGATCAGCGCAGGTGTGACCGGTGGGGTCATGTTCATAGCGTATGTTTTGCAAGCCGGTCGCTTGCGCCATGTCTTGCAGCTCACAATCGTCGTTGGCAGAACAGGTGACGCAGTCCAAGGGATGCTCCGAGATATAGAGCTCCATGACCCCTTTGCGCAGGGTATCCAGTCTTTCGGTGCGTGTTCGCACCCGCATGCCATTTTCAGCCGGAGTCGTGCATGACGCGGGATACCCTGTGCGTCCTTCGATTTCGACCAGACATAGGCGACAGGACCCGAATGCCTCCAGACTGTCGGTTGCGCATAGTTTAGGGATGGCGTTGCCAAGCGCCATAGCTGCCCGCATCAATGACGTGCCCGCGGGCACCGTTACGGGCTGACCGTCGATTTCAAGCGTGATCAGCTCGCATGCTTCGCTAGCAGGGGTACCAAAGTCGGTTTCAGTCGTGATCTTGAGCATCTTGCTGTCCGAAATCCGCCGGATAATGATTCAAAGCGGAAAGCACGGGATTGGGAGTCATGCTTCCCATCGCGCATAACGATCCATCTTTCATCGTATCGCAAAGATCGCGAAGCAGCGTTATCTGCCGGTCGCGATTCCGGTCGGTTCGGATATTGTCGATGATTTCCACCCCGCGCGTCGAGCCGATTCTGCAAGGCGTGCATTTGCCGCAGGATTCAAGCGCGCAGAATGCCATGGCGTAACGGGCCAGCTTGGACATGTCGGCAGTGTCATCATGAACAACGATTCCACCATGACCAAGTGTTGCGCCGATTGCCTTGTAGTTCTCATAAGTCATTGGCAGATCCCAGTCTTTTTCGGGGACATAGGTGCCCAGGGGACCTCCGACTTGAATCGCTTTGACCGGTCTGCCACTGGCAGTGCCGCCGCCAAAATCGAAAACCAGCTCCCGTAATGTGATTCCGAAGGGGACTTCGACGATTCCGCCGCGCTTGACATTGCCGGCCAGTTGAAAAGGCAATGTTTCACCGGAGGTTCCGACTCGATGGCCAGAGGATGCCGAATCGGTTTGCGCGAGTATGTTGGGCACGCCGGCAAGCGTAATGACATTGTTGATTACGGTCGGTTGACCGAATAAGCCTTTAATCGCAGGAAGTGGGGGTTTTGATCTGACGATTCCGCGCTTACCCTCCAGACTTTCGAGTAAAGCGGTTTCTTCGCCGCAGACATAGGACCCGGCCGCCTTTCGCAGGATGATTGTAAAGTCGCGATCATGTCCCATGATCGTTTGACCGAGATAGCCGGCTTGTTCGGCCAGTCCAATAGCTTGTCCTATACTTGAAAATGCCTGCGGATACTCTGATCGGACATAGATATAGCCTTTCGTCGCGCCCGTGGCCAGGCCGGCAATGATCATCCCTTCAATCAAAGAGAAGGGATCTCCTTCCATGATCATGCGATCGGAAAACGTACCTGAATCCCCTTCATCAGCATTACATACTATGTATTTTTGGGTCGACGGCGTATTTAGTACGGTTTGCCACTTGATTCCGGTGGGAAAGGCCGCTCCGCCCCTTCCGCGTAAACCGGAGTCCAGAATGGCTTGAATAATTTGTTCGGGCTGAAGCGACAACGCGCGCTTCAGGCCTTTAAAGCCATTGTGTGCGATGTAATCGGATAATGATTGCGGGCGTGTAATTCCCAGCCTGAAAAAAGTTTGACGATGTTGTTTGCGAAGATAGGGAATATTTTGAGTCAGTCCCAGACACAGGGGATGTATTGTGTTTCCGGATTCGGTCGCGCACATATCGGCGGCCTGATTGGAAAAGTCGTTTTTAGCGCTAAAAACACCTGCCTCTATCAGACTATCGAGGTCGTCCGGTGAAACCGGCCCGAACGCCATTCGGCCCGATGGTGTTTCAATTTCAATCAGGGGTTCAAGCCAGAATAGCCCATATGAACTGTTGCGAATAATATTCAGATCAAGCGCGCGCTCGTCTGCAAAACAAGCCAGTTTGTCGGCTACCCGATTCGCACCGACCGCAACGGAGGCTGCGTCGCAAGGCACGAATACGGTCAGGCTCATGAATTCTACCGTCCCAAGTCCAGTAGTTTATCCAGGGCATCGGTAGTGACGCGGCCATGAGGCGTGCCGTCCATCATCAATGCCGGTGACATGGCGCATAAACCCAGGCAATATACCGCGTCAAGGGCGACGCTTGCGCCTTGGGCGTCCGACTTCGATCCGCATCGCCGCAGCGCGTGATCGAAGAGATCGTTCGCCCCCATCGACTGGCATGCCTCGGCTTTGCATATTTGCAAGTGCCTCTGAGCAATCGGTGTTGATCGAAAGTGATGATAAAAGGTGATGACACCGTGTACTTCAGCGCGCGAAATATTGAGCGCGCGTGCAATCACCTCAACACGATCGGAAGGAATATGGCCCAGAACCTCTTGCACGGCATGCAATATCGGCAAAAGGTTTTCCTGCTTGCATTCAAAGCTGCTCAGGATCCCGGGCACAGGGTCGGAGTTCATTTGAACAAATCGCGAATATTCTGCATGTTTTCGAGATTCACTAGACGATCGTACAGACCTTCATCAGCACCGCGCATGTTCGGATTTTGCGCACGTCCCGTCGCAACACAATCCATAAATTTCTTTTTCAGGCCTGCGGTATCGATCGGGTTTTTGGCATTGCCGAAGGGGAATCGAATTTCGCCTGAATCGAATTTACGTCCATCCGTTGTTTCGATCACCACCCGATCCGTCAGTGAGAATGCGGAGTCGAGCGGGCAAACAGTATTGACTACCTCTATCGATACTTTACCGTACAGGTTGCTGACATCTTTTCGAGTGACGAATGCATCCGTTAATTGGGATAGGCCGACTTCACGAGCGACTATGGCCGAAGCAACTGCGAACTCGGCACTGAATTTAGCTTCCAGGCCGGTTACGGGATGATGGTTGCGCAGCATGGATGCCTGAGCCGGACCCATGGTCAGGTGGACATGTTTAATATCATCGGCTTTCAGGTTTTCTCGTTCGGTGATTGCGAGAACACCGTCGATGGTTCGATGGCCTGAGTAACAGACCGGGTAGCGTTTGATTGAAATTCCGCTATCCAGAATGCGCAATGTTTTTCCCAATTGGTTAGCTTCCCTGGTGCGATCGACGTGGCCCGCAGGTGAAAGCGCGTGCAGAAAACCGGCCGGATGTTCGAATACATCGGCAGCAGAGGTGAGGCCTAGTTGAGAGAGTCGGACAGCTTCGATGCCGTGCGCAGCCGCGCGACCTGCGTGAAAGGGTTTGGTCATCGTTCCGAAGTTGGCAACCAGCCCGCTTGCCAGACTGGCCGATATCGCCAGTGCCTGACGCGCATCATCCACCGATAACCGGTTCAGATAAGCAACTCCGGCTGCCGCGGCAACCGCGCCAAACACGCCAGTGGGATGCCATCCTTTCAGATGGAATTGATCTTTTTCACGCGTGCTGAGTTCAGCCCAGATTTCGTAGCCGATGACATAGGCGCGCAGAATATCTTGTCCACTGGAGTTCAGTACATATCCGGCAGCCAGGATGGCAGGTGCGATGGCGGTGCTTGGATGCCCGGATAGCGCCACATCGTCATAATCAAGGGCGTGTCCGGCGGTGCCGTTGATCATTGCGGCATCGGCGGCCGAATACATTTCGCCGGTGAAGGGAACAGGCGCTTCACCCTTTGCAGGCGGTGCACCTACGAATTTACGCACGATTTTGACGACGGGTTCCTCGTGTCCAGCCATCATCGTGGCGATCGTGTCCATCAAGCCCGTTTTTGCAATTTCGCATGCGGCTTTTTCATCTTCGCCAAAAGTAGGGTTGGCGACAAAGTTCGCCATCGATTGGGTTAATCCGGTCATGATTAAAAATTCTCCGAATAATTAATTTGCATGAGTAACGCCGGCCATTCGTTGCGCAACGGTGACATAGTTGCGGGGAAGGCCTGCCTTGGCCAAACCGCCTTGCATGGCAATGTCCGGCAATGATTTCGAGATGATCTTGCGCACTTCGATCAGCTTTTCGATGTCGATGCCTGTTTCCAGGCCCATCGAGTCGAGCATGAAGCAAAGGTCTTCCATAACGATGTTGCCGCTGGCGCCAGGTGCGAACGGGCAGCCACCCAGGCCCGCGAGCGACGCGTCGAAATGAGTGATGCCACAATCCAATGCCGCAGCAACGTTGGCAAGCCCCGTGCCGCGCGTGTCATGAAAATGGGCGCCAATCGTAATGGGGCCTACTTCAGAGATCACGGCAGTGAACACTTCCTTCACCAGCCTAGGATCCGCATAACCCACCGTATCGGCAATGACCAATTCATCGGCGCCTGCTTCAACAAGTTGTTTGGCGTATTTGACCACTTGCGAGGTGGCTACGCGACCTTCATACGAACAACCAAGCGCAGTTGATAAACCGCCCACGATGTGTGGCCGCTTGCCTTCGGGTTGACTCTTGATGAGCTCGACTATGGCGCGAAAGTCTGTGACCGAGTCCTCGGGCGGTCGGCGAACGTTTTTCATGTTGTGCGTCTCGCTGACCGACATGACGAAATTCAGCTTATGAACACCGAGTTCGATGCCCCTTTGCGCGCCCCTTAAGTTGGGAATCAAGGCTGCAACGATCAGATCCGGAATTTTCAAGGCGCCTTCGGTGACTTCTGCGGCATCGGCAAATTGCGGAATCAGTTTTGGGGGCACATAAGAGGTGACTTCGATTTCGCTCATGCCGGCCGCGGCTTCCGCAGCAATCCAGGCGAGTTTATCTGCTGTCGGCATGAATGTTGGATGGATTTGCAAGCCATCTCTCAAGCCCACTTCGCGAAGTGTGATTTTATTTCCTGCGTGACTCATTTCAGCATCCCTTGAAGTTCGCTTTGCGTTTTTCGTTAAAGGCGGCAACACCCTCAAGCCGGTCTTCGGTTCCGATCAAGTGGTTATAAGCTTCGATTTCAAAACGGAAAGCCGTACGCAATTCCATTTGACCGCCGTAGCGCACGGATTTTTTGATTTGACGCACAGAGAGCGGTGCGTTGCCGGCAATGACTTCAGCCGTTTCCAAAGCGCGCGCGAGAACCTCAGTGGGTTCGCAGACCGCATTGACCAGTCCATAGGCGTCGGCTTGCTGGGCACTGAATGGTTTGCCGGTCATGAGGATTTCTTTCGCGCGACGCTCTCCGATAGCGCGTGGAAGGTTTTGTGTGCCGCCGGCACCCGGCATGATGCCGAGCGTGACTTCGGTCAGGGCGAAGCGGGCTGCATTGCTGGTGTAGATAAAGTCGCAGGACAATGCCATTTCTAGTCCACCGGCGTAGGCATGACCGTTGACCGCCGCGATCACCGGTACAGGCAAATCAACAAGAGTCCAGTACATGCGTTCGAACAACTCATGCTGCAGTGTCCACTGACGCTTGGTCATGCCGTTGCGCTCCTTCAGGTCGCCACCGGCACAAAAGATCTTTTCTCCGGCACCCGTCAGCACAATGCATCTGACTTCCCCGGCATCTGCCGTCAATCTGTTCCATAGATCAAGCATGTCATGACCCATCTGGGTGTTGATCGAGTTGCCGACTTGCGGACGGTTGAGCGTGACTTTCAGTACATGCTGGCCGACCATTTCGGTGGCGATTGTTTCATATGCGGGTAATGCGGTCATGATGTTTTCCTTTGCGCTAGCAATGCATTGTGCTCACCAAGCTTTGGAGGAGCGGATATTGGGGCCGGACGCACACCGTCAAAGCTCAGGGGCAGTCCGATGAATCGCATGCCTGTTCCCGGTACAGGCTGAACAAGTCCGAGAGCTTCGGTTTGCGGATGCCCAATCATCTCGGCCAGATTGTTGACCGGGGAGCAGGGCACTCCGGCAGCTTCCAGGACTTCAATCCAGTGCTTTGTCGGTTGCGCGGCAATTGTCTGGTCGATCATGCCGTATAGCGCATCTTTGTTGGCTACCCGGCTAGGATTATCTTTGAAACGTTCATCGTCAAGCCATTCGGCATGACCGATCGCTTTGGCAAGAGACTTGAATAAACCATCACTGCCGGCGGCGATAATGATTTCTCCGTCCTGCGTCGCGTAAGCCTTGTAGGGGACGATGCCCGGGGCACCTGATCCCTGTTTCTCGGTAACGACGCCACTGCCCAGATACTGTGAAGCAAGCAGCGATACCCAAGAGGCCGCTGTTTCAAATAGCGAGACGTCCACAACACGCCCGTGTCCGGTCGTATTGCGTTCGTGCAGGGCAGTCAAGGCGCCGATGACGCTCCACATGCCTGTTCCCATGTCGACAATCGATGCACCAACGCGAACGGATGGGCGACCGGGTTCGCCGGTTGTGCTCATGATGCCTCCGAAGGCCTGCATCAACGGGTCATATCCTGGTCGATCCTTCAATGGACCCACACGTCCGAACGCTCCTAGATTGCAATAAATCAGACGAGGTTGGCGCTTGAGCAAACTCGGGCCATCGAGACCGAGCTGTTCGACATGCCCGGGCCGCAAGTTCTGAATCACGATATCCGCTTTGTCGCAGATGAGTTGCTTGAGGGCTTCGAGTTGATCTGCGTCACGCAGGTCGCAAACGACAGACTCCTTGTTGCGATTGAGCGTTTGGAAAAAAGTCGAGGCGCCTTCCCAAAAAGGTGGGCCCCATTTGCGACAGTCGTCGCCATCTGATTTTTCGATCTTGATGACGCGAGCACCCAGCTCGCCGAAAATCTGACCTGCAAAGGGCGCAGCAACGCTGTGCCCGAGTTCTACCACCACCAGACCGGAAAACGGACCCGGGGTTTGCTGCGATGTTTGATTTGGCATTTTTATGCTCTCTATTCGTCCCCGAGGGAAATTATGTCATGAATTTGATCATTTACTCGCCGCTAACGCAGCATTAACTCGATCGAGGCAGGCTCATCCCAGAGCCAGACGCCGTCGCGCCTGAAAATCTCGGGAAAATGCCCCGGTACAACAATGTCTGTTCCTTCACAAATTCTAGCTATCGATTGTCGAGAGTCTTCGGTCGAGCCAAAGCACATATCCCCGACACGGGCGATGATTTCTTTAGCGTATTTGATAGCGTCGCCGGCGAGCACAACACGCTTGCCGTCTGGCTGGGTGAAGCGCAATGCCTGGCATCCGGAGGTATGCCCGGGCACTTCGAAATGTTCGACGCCTTTGGCAATTTCGCCTGTTTTAGGTAAAACCCTGACATCAAAATCGGCAAGCAATTCGTGTATTTTCCAGGGAACGAAGATGTCGTCAGGATGAGGCTTGCGAGCGTAGTCAAGCTCTGTTTGACCGACGCAAACTGTCACGCCTTTGAATAAATCCAGGTTTTGACAATGATCGAAATGCAAGTGGGATAAAAACACCAGATCAATGTCCGATGGGCCCAGGTTGCGTTCTTTCAAGCCGGCAAGCAAGCCTTTGCGCACACAGTAATGACCGGTGTCGAACAAAATGCGTTTTCCTTCATCGGTTGTGACCAAGGCGACATTGCACAGGCCGAAAAATCCGCCCTTGAAACTCAGGCTGTTGCCTCGCAAAAGCAGCTCATATCTCGCAGTCATTTTTGCTCCATGGTGGTGCGTGTGCCGGTGCATTCAAAAAGATCCAACGCTTAGCGGCACCAGTATAGGGAAAACCATAGGTTTGAATTAATTTTTGTAATTTACTGTGTCATTATGCTTTAACCTGCTCGACTAATTCATTTGTTCGCCTTTGATTATTACTTTCTTTTCCCTCACAGGAGTCGTTATGAATCGTTCAACACTCGCACGTTTAGCCGCTGCATTGGCATGCCTGGGCATAGCCGGGTTTGCGCATGCACAGACTAAATGGGATTTGCCCTCAGCCTACGCGCCCGCTAATTTCCACACCGAAAACTTAGAGTTCTTCGCCAAGGAAGTTGATGCGGCAACCGGTGGAAAATTGAAGATCAATGTGCATTCGAACGCATCTTTGTTTAAGGCGACCGAAATCAAGCGTGCAGTGCAAGGCGGACAGGCTCAGCTGGGTGAAATCCTGTTGGTGAATTACGAAAACGAAAACCCCTTGTTCGGCATGGATGGCATCCCGTTTTTGGCCACGAGCTACGCCAACGCAAAATCTTTGCAAGATGTCCAATTACCCGCACTCGACAAGTATCTTGCCGGTCAGGGTATGAAAATTCTTTACACTGTGCCTTGGCAGCCTCAGGGTATTTACTCCAAAAAACCTGTCAATGCCCTTGCAGACATGAAAGGGATGAAGTGGCGCGCTTATTCACCCGCCACCTCCAAAATGGCCGAGCTGATGAATCTGCAACCAGTCACGATTCAGGCAGCCGAATTGAGCCAAGCTTTGGCGACAGGCGTGGTTGAAACGTATATCTCATCCAGTGCGACCGGCATCGACTCGAAAACCTATGAGAGCTTGAAATACTTCTACGAGAATCAGGCCTGGATTCCTAAGAATGCTGTCCTGATCAACATGAAAGCTTTTAATGCGCTCGATAAGGCAACCCAGGATGCTGTCACCAAGGCTGCAGCGAATGCCCAAGCTCGAGGCTGGAAAATCAGCGAGGAAAAGGAAGCAGCCTTCAAGCAGGTTTTGCGTGACAAAGGCATGAATGTTCAGCCTCCATCGGCAACGTTTGCTGCCGATATGAGCAAGATCGGCGCCATCATGTTGTCGGACTGGGAAAAGAAATCGGCACCTCAAGGCGCCGAGCTGATCGCCCAATATCGCAAACTGGTACCGGCGGCTAAGTAATCCGGTTTCATTCACCTTTCATTTCATTAGACAAGGCATTGCCCCTTTCATGAGAAAGTTTCTTGATTTTTTATACCTCGTGGCAGGCGGCATTGCCGCACTCTGCGTTTTGGCGATTTGTATCCTGATGATTGGTCAAAGCGTATTTCGAGAGTTTGGCTTTAAAACAGGCGCCGTGAACGATATCGTGGCCTGGCTTTGCGCGGCGGCGGCGTTTCTGGCTATGTCCCACGCTTTTAAGCATGGCGATTTCGTGCGGGTCACTTTGTTGATAGAAAAACTCAATCCCCGAGATCGCCAGCGAACGGAGTTGTTCTCCTTGGCGATTGCGGCTGCAGCAGTTGGCTATCTTGCTTGTTGGGCAACTCTTTTTACTTATGAAAGCTGGGAATTCAAGGATATGGCAGGCGGTTTATTGCCGATTCCGATGTGGATCCCTCAGCTGTCGTTTTTGATCGGAGCCTGGTTGTTTTTTATTGCGGTGATAGATGAACTTGTCATCGTCGCAAGAGGAAATCGACCTACATACGTCGTTGCAGTCGAGCAGAGGCACGCTCAAGGCGATTTTTCGTCCGATGTTTAAGCTCACGAATCAGAGATCATTATGGATACATTAGGCGTTGGTTTGTTTTTATTGATCGTGATGTTGATTTTGCTTTCTGGCGGAATCTGGATCGCGATGACTTTGGCTATCTGCGGTTGGGTAGGGCAGGCTCTGTTTGTGAGCACCCAGCCCGGCAAAAACCTTTTTTCCGCTTTCTGGGAAACGAATGCTTCCTGGGAGCTCGCTGCTTTGCCGCTTTTTATCTGGATGGGAGAAATTCTGTTCCGAACGAAATTGAGCGAAGAAATGTTCGAAGGGTTGCGACCTTGGCTCAATCGCGTACCTGGTCGATTGATGCATACCACTGTTTTGGGTTGCGGTATTTTCGGTTCGGTCAGCGGTTCGTCCGCGGCAACCTGCGCCACGATTTCCAAGGTGGCTTTACCCGAGCTCAAAAAACGCGGTTACAACGAAAACCTTGCCCTTGGCGCGTTGGCGACTTCCGGTACGCTTGGGATTTTGATTCCTCCATCGATTACGATGGTTGTATACGCAGTAGCCGCTGATGCGTCGATAATCCGTATCTTCCTGGCAGGCTTCATTCCTTCTGCGATTCTGATGGCTTTGTTCATGGGCTATATCGCCTGGTGGTCCATACGCAACCCTTCGCAAGTCCCAGCCGCCGATCCGCCCTCGACGTTCTGGCAAAAGATCAAGAAAAGCGGAAACCTGATACCTTGCAGCGCTTTGATCATTTTTATCGTCTGGGTGTTGGTTGCCGGCTATGCCACTGCGACCGAATGCGCAGCCTATGGAGTGTTCGGATCTTTAGCGATCGCAGCATATAGTCGTTCACTAACCTGGAAAAATTTCTGGGAAGGCCTGATGGGCACGACGCGCACCAGCTGCATGATCATGATCATCCTTGCGGGCGCCGCGTTCCTGACTAAAACAATGGCGTTTACCGGAGTGCCACGCGAGCTGGCTGAGTGGGTCAATGGCATGAACCTGTCGCCTTACGCTTTGATCGGTTGTCTGGTGGTGGTTTATCTGATCCTTGGCACTGCTTTGGATGGTATCAGCATGATCGTGCTAACTGCCGCGGTTGTGTTGCCCATGATTCAAAAAGCGGGTTTCGATCTGATCTGGTTCGGTATCTTTATCGTACTGTTGGTGGAGATCGCAGAAGTCACTCCACCTGTCGGATTCAATCTCTTTGTTTTGCAGAATATGACCGGAAAGGACAGCAATACGATCGCAAAAGCGTCTATTCCTTTCTTTATGTGTCTGGTCGTTTGTATTCTGATCATTACGATTTTTCCAGACGTCGTCACCATCCTACCTGACCTTGTCATGGGCAAGGACAAGTAGGACTCAAGCTTGGCTATTTAGTTAGCCAAGCTTCTCGATGACTGCTGCAGTGACCTGAGAAGTGGTAGCCAAGCCACCCAGGTCACGGGTATGAAGGCGCGGATTCGCTGTGACGGACTCGATGGCATTCATGAGCTTATCGGCAGCGGCTTGTTCTCCTATGTGCTCCAGCAGCATTACCACCGACCAGAAGGTGCCGATTGGATTGGCCAGGCCTTTGCCCATGATATCGAAAGCGGATCCGTGGATCGGCTCGAACATCGAGGGATAACGGCGCTCAGGATCAATGTTGCCGGTTGGGGCGATGCCCAGGCTGCCGGCAAGGGCCGCGGCCAGGTCACTTAGAATATCCGCATGCAAATTTGTCGCAACGATCGTGTCCATCGTCGCGGGACGGTTCACCATTCTGGCAGTCGCGGCATCCACCAGCTCTTTGTCCCATGTGACGTCCGGATACTCTTTCGCGATTTGAACGGCGATTTCATCCCACATCACCATAGCGTGACGCTGGGCATTGGATTTGGTGATCACGGTTAAAAGCTTGCGGGGCCGCGATTGTGCTAATTTGAATGCATAACGCATGATGCGTTCCACACCGGCTCGGGTCATCATGCTGACATCGGTGGCGACTTCGATCGGATGGCCTTGGTGGGCCCGACCGCCGACACCGGAATATTCACCTTCAGAGTTCTCGCGAACGATGACCCAGTTCAGTTGCTCGGGAGAGCAGCGCTTCAGTGGGGCATCAATGCCTGGAAGAATGCGGGTGGGACGTACGTTTGCATACTGGTCAAAGCCTTGGCAAATTTTCAGGCGAAGGCCCCACAA
Source organism: Sheuella amnicola (assembly GCF_010499255.1). Taxonomy (GTDB): domain Bacteria; phylum Pseudomonadota; class Gammaproteobacteria; order Burkholderiales; family Burkholderiaceae_B; genus Zwartia; species Zwartia amnicola. Next base: position 33,601 of record NZ_JAAGRN010000003.1, on the reverse strand, counting down.
TGTGATGTGATCGGGAATGTGGGGATCACCGGCGGATCCGAACAGGATAGCGTCTTTATTGCGCAAGGCATCCAAGCCGTTTTCCGGCATCATCACACCATGCGCCCGATAATAGTCGCCACCCCAATCGAAATCTTCGAAATCGAATTTCAAAGACGGATTTCGCGCGGCTAGGGCTTCGAGCACTTTTCGTCCTTCCGGGATGACTTCCTTGCCGATGCCATCACCGGGGATGGTCGCGATGCGATATGTTTTCATTTCTTGCCTTTTATGTTTGTTGTGAGATGAAGTGAAGCTTCAGGAAAGATGTTGCGATTGTTGTGATTCGATATCTTGTACGACGCCGGTTAGAAAGTCGATGAAGGCTTTGATTTTTGCCGGCGTATTGTGGCGTGCTTGATAAAGTACGCTGACTTCGGGGCCTTCAACGACATAGTCTCCCAGAATGCGCGTCAACTGGCCGGATTTCCAGGCTTCAGCGGCAATGAAGTGACTGATCATTGTGATGCCCCCGCCAGCGATGGCTGCCTCAAGCAATGATTCTGCATTGTTGATGTTCAAAGCACCGACAACGGACTGTTCGAATATTTGCCCGTTTTTCGAGAACAGCCATGGACGATGCTGACCGGAGCGGGGAATCAGATATGCCATGCATTGATGTTTGTCCAAGTCTCCCGGGGTGGTGGGTGTGCCATGTTTTTTCAAGTACTGGGGTGAAGCGAAGGCGGCAAAGCGCAAGTTACAGAGTTTTTTGACGTTGACGCGTGTATCGGCTACCGGCCCCACATGTACAACCGCATCGATCCCTTCATATTGCAGATCGACCAGGCGATCGCTCATCTCGACGTTCAGAACAAGCTCGGGATATTGTCGGGTAAAACTGAGCAATTTGGGCGCGATGAGTCTGCGCCCCAGTGCGACCGGCATTTGAACATTGAGCACGCCTTTAGGCGTGGCATTGCTTCTCATGATGGCGCTTTCCGCGTCATCTACCTCGGCGAGAATGCTGCGACAACGTTCGAAAAAAGTAGCACCTTCATCCGTGAGGCTAACCAATCTTGTGGATCGGTTCAGCAACTTCACGCCAAGTTCCTCTTCCAGTCTCGCGATCGATTTACTGACAGCTGACGCGGTCAGGCCAAGCCTTTGTGCCGCGATGGTGAAATTGCACGTTTCCGCTACTTTTGTGAAAACGAGTAATGCATTTAAGTTGCGCATAACGACAACGATTGCTATTAGTGAAATTGTTTCAATATTGTTTTGATATTTTATCGGATATGACGCTCAATATTCCTTGAAGCAATAAGGGTTTTAGACAGCGTGAATTAGTCGTGATTTTCTCTGGGTTGAGTTTTAGTCTGCCTTGATATTGTTGGTCTTGACCAATGCTCCCCATTTTGTGATCTGGGCTTGCAAAAAGGCCGCGAATTCTTTAGGACTGTTTCCTACAGGCTCGACTCCGGTATCGATCATGCGTTTACGGACTTCGGGCGCTTGCGTCGCTGCCTTGATTGCTTGAGCTAACTTCTGAATGACGTCCTCTGGCGTCCCCTTGGGTACGAAAAAGCCGTTCCACTCTACAACGTCGAAATCCTTATATCCGCTTTCCGCAATGGTCGGAACGTCAGGTAACACTTGCATGCGTTGAAGTCCTGTTGTGGCAAGTGGTCTGATTTTGCCTGACTTGATATGTGCCAGTCCCGTGATCGGGTTGGTGAAATATGCCGAAACACGACCGGCCAGCACGTCTGCCATGGCAGGCGCACCTCCTTTGTAAGGAACGTGCACCCAGTCAATGCCCGCATCGCGCCCGAGCATCTCTGCTGCCAGGTGGGCGGCACCCCCCGCGCCGTAAGAGGCATAGTTCAGTTTGCCCGGATTGGCTTTAGCATAGGTCATCAACTCTTGGAGAGTCTTGAAAGGCGTATCGGAGGGCACCACGAGGATCAAGGGCATGTTGATCGCCTGTGATACCGGAATGAGATCCTTTACAGGGTCAAAAGATAACTTGTGCATCACCGCGTTAACGACATAAGGAAAGGTGTCGAATAGCAATGTGTATCCATCGGCAGGGGATTGAAGCACGTTGGTTGCGGCAAGAATGCCGCTGGCGCCTGGCTTGTTCTCGACAACAATCGGTTGACCCAAAATAGTCGCCATCGGTTGGGAGAGCAGTCTGGCATTGCCATCGGCTCCACCACCCGGCGGGTAGGGTACGACTAGACGGATGGGTTTGGACGGAAACGTCTGTGCAAGTGCCGAACTCCATGGCAAGATGCCGAGCATGAGTAGCATGGCAACTTTTCGGATAAAGGGTGTCAGGATGGTCATGACGGTCGTCTCTTTGTTTTAAATGAAGTTGTTGGCAGATCATAAAGCGAATGAGCGTATTTAGCATCATCGCAGTTACGCGGGCTGAAGCAATTTTCCAAAAACATATTCATACGGGATGGAGGGACATGATGCAATCTAGGCTAAGTAAAAAACGCGATCCGGGCTTGAGCGATTTTCAGCCTGCTCGCAGAACTGCGTTGATGTTTGGTGCTGCCGCTTTTCTGATCGGGCGATCAGGTTATGCGCAATCTGCATGGCCTAACCGGGCTATACATATCGTGGTGCCATTTTCTGCAGGGGGAGCGGCCGATACATCCGCGCGCGCCTTTGCCGTGCAACTGACCGAAATTCTTGGTCAGAATGTCGTAATCGAAAACCGTACGGGTGGCAATGCCGTCGTTGCGGCTAGTGCTGTGCTTCAAGCGCCAAAGGATGGCTATACGTTTATTTGGGATGCGGCAAATTGCCTGACGAATCCCTTGCTTGTCAAGGATTTGGCCTTCGATTACCGAAAGTCATTTTTGCCTATCACGATGGGAGCTAGGGCCCCTCAGGTGATTGCGGTGCGACAAGACTTTCCTGCGCAAAACATCCGGGAGTTTCTGGCATACGTACGAGCTAATCCCGGTAAAGTATCCTGCGGAACGCCTCCCTCAGGGGGCATGGCCCATCTGGCGTTGGCTCTGCTGCAACAAAGGGCGGACGTCAAGTTTATTCATACACCATATCGAGGTGGCGCCGACGCAGCCAGGGACATTATGGGCGGGCAGATCGACTCGATATTAATTACCGCTTCTTCAGCCCGTGGGCCCTATCGCGCAGGAAAGGTCCGCTTGTTGGCGGTGACAAGCGCCAATCGCAGTCCGGTCTATCCTGATGTGCCCACGCTGGCCGAGAGTGGCTTTCCGGGCTATGACATGGATGATTGGTATGGGTTGTTCGCTGCTGCGGGTACGCCTGATTTAATTTTGCCTAAAATGCAACAGGCAATTGTGCGCGCAGCGAACCATCCCGCCTTGATATCAGCGATGGAACAGGCAGGACAGGTTCCGGTCGCAAACAATACGCAGGATTTTGTCGTATGGCTGGATCGTCAACGAGAACTTTTGCAAAACTTGATTCGAACTTCAAACATCACAGTGAGTTAATCCGCATGTCCATTTTGTCTTTCAACACCAAGGTTCATTTCGGTCATGGCGAGCGATCGAAGTTGCTTGCCGAAACGCAGGCCAACCGAATGTCGCGTCCATTATTCGTTACGGATCGAGGTGTGATTGACGCCGGTGTTTTTGCAATGGCGACAGAAAGTTTGACTGATGACTTAACTAAAGTAATTTTCGATCGCACGCCGCCCAATCCAACGGAAGATGCGGTCGAATTGGCGACAGCAATGTTTCATGCAGAAAAATGCGATGGCGTGATCGGAATCGGTGGTGGCGCGACCATGGATCTAGCCAAGGCTGTTGCTGTGCTCGCCGGGCAAGCTGCGCCGTTGTGGGAATACTGCAATCGTCATCCTGCCCCGCGTCCGATTCACCAGCCTCCTCCCTTGTTATTGATGCCTACGACAGCAGGAAGCGGCAGTGAAGTCGGTCGTTCCGCTGTCATTGTTTTTCGTAATGGAGTCAAGGCCGGAATTGGTTGCCCGCAAATTGTCACTGCTGCGATATGTGATCCTGAACTCACTTTGACACTGCCTCAATACATGACGGCTGCAACCGGAATGGATGCAATGTCGCATTGCGTCGAAACATTTTGTTCGCCTATGGTGAATCCACCGGCAGATGCGATTGCGATTGATGGAATCAAGCGGATGTTCTCATCGATTGAACGGGCAACCTATGAGGGTGGCGATCGCGATGCGCGATGGAACATGATGATGGGTGCACTTGAGGGGGCAATCTGTTTTCAAAAGGGGTTAGGTGCCGTGCACTCTGTGTCTCACGCATTGGGGGCGCTTGGCTATCACCATGGAACGCTCAATGCGATTATGTTGCCTCATGTGTTGCGTATGAACGCCCCTTATATTCTGGACAAAATGTCTATCATGTCGGCTGCCATGGGCTTGCCCGTGGACGTTCAGCTACCTCTTGTTTTTGCCAGACTGAATCAACGTCTTGGTTTGCCCGAAGGCTTAAGTGATTTAGGAGTTAAACAGGAGATTTTTAACGATATCGCCACAGCTGCTCTTGCCGATAATGCGCATAAGACCAATCCATTTGTTTTGACCCATCAGGATTATGTCGAATTGCTAAAACAAGCTTGGTAGGGCATCAGGTACTTGGGAGTTAAATCACCTGGCTCTCTGGGATGTTTTTTTTCTAATGAGCATTTATTTCTCCCATTATTTGGAATTTGACCATAAGGGACTCAAAAATAAATAGGAATTTGTATTTCCATGCGATGAACGGGGGCGCAAAATGATTTAACCTACCGCATGGTTATCAAAAAGATTTTATTCGTCACTCTGGCTTCGATTTCGTTGTCAGTGGCCCAGGCTTGTAATAAAGATCAAGTCAAGGTCGAGAATACCTATACGGTCTACGTGGTACCGCAGCTGCCGGCAGCGCAAATGTATACGAAATGGGCTCCCGTTCTTCAGCAGATCGGCAAAATGACTGGACTTTGCTTTGATTTGTTTGTTCCCGCGACGATCCCTGAATTTGAGTCTGAGTTCATTAAAGGCACGCCTGATTTTGCTTTCATGAATCCCTACCATCAAGTCATGGCATATAAGTCACAGGGCTATATTCCGCTTATCGCCGACTCGAAAATAAAACTTGAAGGAATCGTTTTGGTGAAGGCTGACAGTACCTTGACCAAGCTTTCACAATTGAAGGGCGAAAAGGTAGCTTTTCCTTCCCCGAATGCATTTGCAGCTTCCTTGCTCGTGCGCAGCATATTGGCTAAAGAAGGAATTGAAATTGAGCCGATTTATGTTAAATCCCATAACAATGTATACCGCTCAATTATTATTGGGGACGTCGTTGCTGGTGGTGGAGTTAATAACACATACAATCGCGAACCGGTAGAAATAAAGAATGAAGTAAAGATTCTTTACAGGACTCCCGTGTTTATGCCCCATCCCTTTTCGGCCAATCCTCGCATTTCGCAAAGATTAAGGGATCAGGTGATTCAGGCCTTTCTCGACTTGGCTCAAACCGATGCCGGTCGCAAGATGCTCGATGAAATTCAAATTCCCGAACCCGTAAAAGTGAATTACAAAGACGATTATCTGCCGCTTGAGAAAATCGGCGTTGAAAAGTTCGTTGTAAATGGCACAAACTGACCGAAGAAAGTTAACGCATCCCAACGAGCTGCCCAAGTTGATCGCCTGGGCAGTTAGCGTTGTGGCAATGCTTATGCTTGTGAATAGTGCATGGACATATACGAATATCAGCGCATTAGTTAAACAATCGCAGGAATATTCATACGGAGAGTTGGCCAAGGGACTCGCCATTGCCGTTTCTGATTCGATCGTCACCAGGGATTATGGCGAGCTTGAGACAAGTTTGCGTCAAGTCCTCTCCAACACCAGCATTGTCCAGGCGAGCGTTGCTGATTTGAACGGCAAAGTTCTCGCTTCGATGAGACGTAACGAAAAGAACAAAGTTGTTATCAACTTTAGCCAAGCGACTTTAAGCATGCCGAAGCATGTCGGAGTCGATCCCTACATTCAGTTCGAAGAAGACTCCAGGGCCAAAGTTTGGTACGCGATCAACCCGGGTGTGCGCGCAGGATGGCTGTATCTTGAGATTTCGGATAGGGTGAGCGAACAGATTCTTTACTCGCTCAAAAGAAATGCCCTGATCTTTACGACCGTTATTTTTATATTGGGAATGGCTGTGCTTTCAGTCGTGCTCGGTCGATCCTTTCGTCGAATGCGTGCGCGGGAAACCGCTCTTGAGAAACAAAACAACGACTTGTCCAACGCGGCGTTTCATGACTCGTTGACTAAATTGCCGAATCGATTGATGTATGAAATATCGCTTAAAAATGCAATCGCTATTGCCGAAACAGATAGCACGCTTGTGGCAGTTTGTTTTATCGATCTGGATGGATTCAAGGCGATTAACGACGAGCTAGGTCACGATGTCGGAGATGTTGTGCTGGTGAAAATCGCGGAACGCTTGCGTATGATGCTTCGCGAATATGATACCGTTATCAGACTTGGCGGAGATGAATTCATCTTGATTTTGACTGGCATTAAAACGCGCGAAGAAATTCAGCGCTTGTTGGATCGTGTCATCGGTGCGATCAATGCGCCTTTGAATCTGGGTGATTTGAGGCGACATGTCGGCGCGACAATCGGAGTAGTTCTGTGTCCGCTTAACGATGTCAACGCAACCGCAGTGTTGAATCAGGCTGACCATATGATGTATGAAGCCAAAAAAGAAGGGAAAAATCGATGGAAATTCAGTGGATAGGATTAATTCCAATCCGGTGGATTTTTTTTTAATGATTCGGCATAAAACAAAGCCGATGGAATTTCTGCATTTTTATTTTGAAAAATATCAAACTCAGCTTATTTTTTGTCCTGTTTGTCATTAGCGCATTTTGGATTGTCACGGACTGGAATGCTTTTAATCAAACAAATAACTTCAGAGCTTGGCGTGACTTGCTGATCCAGTACAGTGGATTGCTTGGCATTGGCGTCATGAGTGTCGGGATGGTGTTGGCTCTGCGGCCAAGCTGGCTCGAATCGACGTTGGGCGGCTTGGACAAGATGTATCGCTTGCATAAATGGATGGGTATCGCCGGACTGACTTTGGCGATCACTCATTGGCTGATTATCAAAGGTCCAAAATGGTTAACTAATCTTGGATTGCTCGAACGGCAACCTAAGGGGCCTAAGAGCAAGATCCCAGATCCGGATTTATTACAGCAATTCTTTTCCGGACAGCGGGGATTGGCAAAAGATTTGGGCGAGTGGTCGTTTTACGCCGCGATCATATTGATTGTGATTGCGCTCGTAAAGTGGTTCCCTTATCGCTATTTTTTTAAAACACATCGATTGCTTGCATTGGTTTATCTATTATTGGCATGGCATTCGGTTGTTCTGCTGAATTATTCCGACTGGAAAAGCCCTGTTGGTCTCATGTTGGCTGTCTTGCTCGCTTCGGGTGTGTATGGGGCGGTTATGGTTTTATTTCGAAAAGTGGCCATACATCGTCAACGGATTGGAGAAGTGGCTTCAATCAGATCTTTCGACGCGTTGAAAACGACCGAGATCAATATTCAGTTCAGGGATCGCTGGCCGGGCCATCGGTCCGGACAGTTCGCTTTTCTGACTCTACATGAACAAGAAGGTGCGCATCCATTTACCATTGCATCGGCTTGGGCGAACGATGGGAAGATTACGTTCATTATCAAGGCATTGGGCGATTACACGCGCAACTTGTCCAAATCGGTTCATATTGGAGATGTTGTCAAAGTCGAAGGCCCCTATGGTCAATTCACGTTTCGCGGAAATCAACCCAGGCAAATCTGGGTTGGGGCGGGTATCGGAATCACGCCTTTTATTTCAAGACTGCAACATTTGCAGAGCAATCCGGATGGCAAACAAATCGACCTTTTTTACGTCACTTCGATGCTCGATGACCAGGCAGTTAAGCTGATCGAAAACGAAGCCCAAGTCGCAGGAGTTACATTGCACGTGATCACTAGTCAGCGCGATGGTCGTTTGGACGCGAATCGGATCATGGAACTTGTTGCCCAATGGAATCAGGCCGATGTCTGGTTTTGTGGCCCATCTGAATTTGGTCGATCGCTACGACTTGATTTTAATGCTGCGGGCTTGCCGGCTAATCGGTTTCATCAGGAATTATTCGAAATGCGCTAAAAGTTCAACCCTGTATGCGACATGAATGTTGCACACAGGATTGAGTTGAGTCGTTCGAAAACAGACAGGATTATTTTTCGAGCGCTCCGTAGATCAAGGCATTAATCCGCTCACGATATTCTTTGCGGATTTCGCCGGGGGTCGCTGCCATCATCACGACAACCATTTTCTCTTTCGGATCAGCCCAGAAGGTCGTGCCATAAGCTCCGTTCCAGGTGTAGTCACCGACGTTGCCGTTAATCGCCGCAATGCCTCTGTCCATTCGAACCGCGACACTTAGACCGAACCCGTAACCCGCGCGCCCGGCTTCCGTGGCGGTCAACTCGTTTTTGATGTCTTTACCAAGGTGGTTTGATGTCATGAACGCGACGGTCTGAGGCCCTAAGACTCGTTTTCCATCGATCGTCCCGCCGTTGATCAGCATTTGACCGAAACGAAGATAGTCGGCAGCAGTTCCGTATGCACAACCGCCCCCACAATCGAACTTAAGAGGCTTGGACAAAATGTCCATAGACTGAGGCTTGCCTGTAATGGGGTCGGTTGGCAATGGGTGAGCGAAGCGGTCTCGGTTCTTATCGTTAATGGCAAAGCCGGAGTCGACCATGCCTACTTTGTCCCATATGCGTTCACGCATGATTTGACCTAGTGGCTTGCCGGTCATTTTCTCTTGGATCAGGCCCAGCACATCGAGCCCGAAACCGTAATTCCAGACTGTTCCGGGTTCGTGAAGTAGAGCGGCGGAGGAGAGCTTTTCCATGAATTCCGGACCGGTCAGTGTCAATGCAGATACAACCGAACCAGCCGGAAATTGTTTATGAACAGGCGTGTCGCCCCGACCGCCATAGGTTAGGCCCGTTGTGTGGCGCATCAAATCCTGGATGGTGATTTGATTTTTCGCATTTTCGGTTGTCATGGTTCCATCGGCAGCAACCTTGGCCACTTTCATGTTTTTGAATTGAGGAAACCAACGCGAGACCGGACTTTTTAGAGTCAGGCTACCTTCTTCATAAAAAGTGAGTGCGCTGACGGCGGTCATTATTTTTGTCATGGACGCCAACTCAAAAATTGTGTCCTTGGTCATCGGCGTGCTCGTCGCTTTGTTTCGATAACCGTAAGCTTCATAAATGACGAGTTTGCCGTTTTTGGCTACGGCCAATACTGCACCAGGCATCTGATTGTTAGCAATCTCCTGCTTCATGAATGCATCGATTCGCTTGATTCCTTCGGCTGAAAATCCCTGTGATTGAGGTGTAGCGATAGGTAAGGGGGGTTGTTGTTGTTTTGCCGGTTGCTGTCCCGTGGGCTGCTGTGCTTGCACAGTCAAGCTCGAACTCAGAGTTAAAACGCCGATCAGACTTCCGATTATTTTTTTCAATTTGTTGTCTCCTTAGTGGACGCCGAGATTTCTTAGTAACACATACAAGGCGGTCCCCGCAAGAATGCTGAGCAAGGGGTTTTTGCTAAACCACTGCAGAAGTACAACCAAAGTAATCGCGATCAGCTCGAACCACGGACCGGCATCATGTTCGCTTGATGACCCGATCACGGAATGAATGAGTAAAAGCGACATGATCGCCAGGGGCAGTGATTGCCCGAGGCGTTCTATCATGGGGTGTTTTTGCAACCATTGAGCCGCAATGAACGGAAGTGCACGTAGGGCGAATGTAACCAGACCCATTGCGAAGATGACGGTAACAACGTAAAAATGATCCATTATTTCGACCCTGCCGCATTGGGTGCAACTCTTGCCTGAATCAGTAAATTGACGCTTATGCTCAATCCGATGGAAATGACAAGTGCGTGCTTTGGAGCGAGTGCGTAAGCTATGGCATATGATCCCAGTGCGATCCATAAGGGGCTGCTATTTGTGCGTTTTCGCCATTGTTCTACGGTGAGCACTGCAAAAAGAGCCGTCAGACAAAAGTCAAGTCCGGACAGTGATATGCGCGATTGTGCGCCCAGGATGACGCCAATGGTCGTTCCGATGATCCACCAGGCCTGGTTCAGCATCGCAATCAGTGCCATGAGCTTGCGTTGAGTGTCCTCTGGCAATGTGGTCAGAACGGAATATGTTTCGTCTGTAAGAGCAAAAATCAGATACCAGCGCAGTGATCGTTGCTCAGGCAACTTGTTGAGCAAAGACAGGCCATAGAACATATGACGGGAGTTCACGATGAGTGTCGCGAAAGCTATGGTCGCTACGGACATGCCTGCAGCGAGCATGGGGATCATCATGTATTGCGTTGCGCCGGCATAGACGATGATGCTTGCCAGAATGGCCATCCAGCCATCCCCGCCAGCCTGAACGAACAAAAAACCGAACACGGCGCCTAGTGGAATGTAGCCCATGGCTACAGGGGTTGTCAGACCGACAACAGATGTAAGTGCTCGCTTTTTATTTTCTCTTATGTCGCGATTTAAGTTACTCAATTTGCGCCTTAATTTTTATTCTGTCGGATAAGCGAACTTTTCTTTATTTATGTTTTGTCAATTGGTTTGAAAATATCTTCAGTCTTGTTTTGTAAGGCTAGCCTGGAGGCCTTGCGCGCTTTCGCAGCCTCGAAGCGTTTGATTTCTTCGGGAGTCGATGGTTTAAGCGCGGGAACTTCTACAGGTTGGCGATTATCGTCCACTGCAACCATAGTGAAAAAACAGCTGTTGACGTGGCGAACCACCTGATCCTGAATATTTTCGGCAATGACTTTGATGCCGATCTCCATTGATGACTTGCCGGTGTAATTCACCGAAGCCAGAAAGTGCACCATCTCACCGACATGAATCGGTTGCTTGAAAATCACCTGATCCACACTCATCGTGACGACATATTTGCGTGCGTAACGACTGGCACAGGCATACGCAACCTGGTCGAGCAATTTAAGAATCGTACCCCCGTGGACATTGCCGGAGAAGTTGGCGGTATCGGGGGTCATCAACACGGTCATCGTGAGTTGATGCGGTGGGAGGTTCATCATCGTAGGCGTTCTCAAAAAATCCATTTCGCCCGTGACAATAGATATTGCCGGGCAATTTTCGTGGATATTTTAAGGGATGATGAAGGAGGTGAATTCGTTTCAGTGGGATCGTAGATCGGATAGAAACTTCTTTGCTCGATCGCTTATTGGATTGGAAAAGAACGACTCAGGGGTCCCTTCTTCGACCAATTTGCCGTGGTCCATGAACCAGACTCGATCGGCAACTTCCCGGGCAAACCCCATTTCATGTGTGACGCACATCATGGTCATGCCTTCTCGAGCTAAGCTTTTCATCACTTGCAGGACCTCTCCGACCATTTCAGGATCAAGTGCACTGGTGGGTTCGTCAAACAGCATCGCAGGAGGATTCATGGCCAAAGCGCGCGCGATAGCCACGCGCTGTTGCTGCCCACCGGATAATTGACCAGGGTAAGCATCGATTTTATTGCCAAGACCTACTCGTTCAAGCAGTTCCTGCGCTTTTTGACGTGATTGCGCTTTACCCAGTTTCAATACCGTCGTTGGGGCCAGCATGATGTTTTCGGCAACAGATAAATGAGGGAAAAGATTAAAACTTTGGAAGACAAATCCGATTTTGCTTCGGAATTTATTGATGTCCAGACCGGGGCGGTGGATATCTTCGCCATCGATTTCGATGGTTCCTTTCTGGATTTCTTCCAATCTGTTGACCGTGCGGATCAGCGTTGATTTGCCCGAACCGGATGGACCGCAAATGACGACGACTTCACCACGACGCACATGGGCGTTGATGTCGGCCAAAGCATGGTATTCCCCGTACCATTTATTGACGTCAGAAAATTTAATCAAGGTGTCCGAAGCCGACATGGTGTATTCCGGTATATGGATGAAGAAGGAGTAGGTTAGTTTGCCGTCGCGAGAGAATCAGTCCGAGCCGTGGTTGGGCGGATGCCTTTACGCTTTTGGGCAATCCGCTTTTCGACATATCGAGCCAGTGTCGTGAGCGAAAAGCACAGAACGAAATAAATCATCGCCAAAATTAAGAACACTTGAAATGGCTTGGTCAGTAAAGTGTTGTTAACTTGGCTTGCTGCAAAAGTCAGCTCATTCATGCTAATGACATAGCCAAGCGATGTTTCCTTAATGGTGGAGACAAACTGGCTGATCATTGATGGAATCATGTTGTAGATCGCCTGGGGCAAAATCACTTTGCGCATCGTCTGCATATAAGACAAACCGCAGGCACGAGCGGCCTCGGTTTGCCCGCGCGGCAAACCCTGAATGCCCGCGCGAACGATTTCGGCAAGATACGCCGCCTGATAGAAAACCAGGGTAATCAACATTGTCGCAACACCGCTGATCGGTTGCTTGATGATGAGCGGGACAAGAAAATATACCCAGAAAATCAGCATCACCAGAGGGACGCCTCGCAGGAAATATACGATCGTGACAATAGGTCTGCGAACCCATTTGATTGGGCTGGTGAGGGCCAGTGCCATTAAGACGCTAAGAGGAAACGCTAGGCTGATTCCGAGGACCGAGACCAGAAAGGTGATGGCAAGTCCGCCGAGAGGGCCATTAGGATATTGCCCGATTAAAAGCAGCAGGCCATTGTCTTTCAGGATTGTAAAGATATCTTGCATCAGATCACCTTTCAATCAGGCGCCAACGCGCTTCGAGCCAACTGCCGGTAGCCAGGATCATGAGTGATATGGCCAGGTAAATCATGGTGGACAGCAGGTAAATTTCAAAAGTCTTGAATGTCGTGTTTTCGATTTCCCGTGTCACATAAGTCAGTTCGGCTACCCCGATTGCCATGGCTAAACTGGTATTTTTAAACAGTAAGACCGTATGGCTGACCATTGGTGGCAGAGCGATTCGAAACGCTTGAGGAAAAATCACCTTGCGTGCTGTTTGCAGGTAGCTTAAGCCAAGCGCGCGAGAAGCCTCGTATTGCGCGTGTGGAATCGATCGGATGCCACCACGCAGGGCCTCTGAAATGTAGGCGGCCATGACCAGTCCGACAGCGATGCAAGCAAAGTAAAAGCCACTGTCGTGTCCGTTGATCCACTGTTGGGCCACGATCGGCAGCAATGCAGGAAATCCGAAATACCAGAGAAAAATATGCACAAGCATGGGTACGTTTTGATGAAACTCGACGTACGATGCAACAATGAATTGCAATATTTTAGAGTTAGTCATGCGCAAGGTTGCCAACAGTACGCCGACAACCATTGCGATCAACCACGTCAGAAGCGTCATCTCCAGCATGACCCGCACCCCGGACAGAATTGCCGAGATGTGGTCCGAACGCATCAGCATTCCAAAATCTAAATTAATGCTCATAGCGTCGTTTCATGCTGAAGAGTGAAGCATTCATATACTTGAATCACCGTGAAAGGATTTAGCCTTTGATCGGTTCGATTTTGAAGCCGCGCTTCATTTTGAACTCGGTCTTGTCACCCATCCACTTGTTGAAAATTTCTGTCGCTTCTTGCGAAGCTTCCATCTTTTGCAACACGCTATTGACATGGTTGATCAGTGCGGTCTCGCCTTTACGCATGCCGATGCCCCATTTCTCGTCGGCCAGTTGCGGTTCAAGGATTTCAATCGGTGATGTGGCCTCGGATTGCTGTTTGAGCTTGAGCAGCATCATCTCGGAAACGACGAATGCATCGGCTTTACCTTGTTGCATGGCCAGGAATGCGGTGGGTGGATCCTGGAATGTGACCGAAATGGCGGTGGGGTATTTTGTTTTGATCGCTGCTTCTGACGTGGATCCCTTGGTCGAGCTGATGCGCTTTCCAGCCAGGTCATCCGCGGACTTGAAGTTCGAACTGCGCTTGGAAGCGGCTTTTTGAAGCGCGGCGTAGTAGGAGTCGCTGTAAACGATCTGTTCTGCACGCTCTGGTGTCCAACCCAGGTTGGCAGCAATCACATCGATACGCCCTTGGACTAGTTCAGGTATGCGTGCAGCGACAGCGACAGGTTTGATCTCGAGTTTGACGCCCAGGCTTTTTGCGATGGCGGCACAGAAATCAACGTCGTAACCTTGGATTTCACGGGTTTGCGGATTTGGGAAGCTGAAAGGTTCGGACGTGCCGAGTACGCCACAGACCAGAGTGCCTTTCTTTTTGATATCAGCAAGTTGATCAGCTAATGCGGCATGGCTGATCAAAGACATCGTGACGGCTGCGACCGCCGTAAGTACATATTTACGCATCTAATGCTCCTTTCCTTTGGTAATTGCAAATGTTAATCGGTACAACATTGAACCGCTTGAGCCATTGCACGACAGCCCCTTTCGATCGTCTCGATGCTTGTGGCAAAAGAGAGTCTCAAATATGGCGATAAGCCATAGGAGGTGCCGTCGATGGTGGCTACTTTGGCTGAATCCAGAAAATAATTCATCACATCGATATCGGAGGTCAATTTTTTGCCGTCCGGTGTTTTGCGTCCCAGTAAACCTTCCACAGAGGGAAATACATAAAATGCGCCATCCGGTTTCAGGCAGGATATTCCGGGGATGTCATTCAGAAGTTTAACGATTAGGTTGCGCCTGATCTCATAGTTCGAAACGTTTTGACTTACGCACTCCTGGGGGCCGCTCAAAGCAACAACTGCCGCAGCTTGACTGATGGCGCTGGCGCACGAGGTGCTTTGTGACAACAGTAGGTTAATCGCCTTAATCAAATCGGCGGGACCTGCGCCATATCCGATTCGCCAGCCAGTGAAAGCATATGACTTCGATAATCCATTGATCAGCAGGGTTCGGTCGCGCAAAACATTGCTTACCGCAGCAGGACAGGCGTGCTTGACGCCTTCATAGACGAAATGCTCGTATATTTCGTCGGTCATGAGCAAAACATTCGGGTGTTTTTCGAGAACCTTGGCCAAGGCGACGAGTTCGTCATGCGTGTAAACCGCACCGGTCGGATTGTTTGGCGTGTTCAGAACAAGCCAGCGTGTGCGAGGCGTGATTGCGTTTTCGAGCGCTTGAGCGGTGAGCTTGAATCCGTTTGCAGGATGGCACGTTACAAAGACCGGACGTCCGCCATGCAGAAGCGCCATGTCCGGATAGGAAACCCAGTAAGGCGCGGGCACGATGACTTCATCACCAGGATTAATTGTCGCGGCAAATGCACTGAATATCACCTGTTTTGCACCGCCACCCACGATGATATTTGCGACTGTGTAGTCCAGACCGTTTTCGTTGCGTAATTTATCAACGATTGCCTGGCGTAAAGCCAATGTTCCGGTTGATGCCGTGTATCGAGTCACGCCTTGATTGATTGCAGTAATTCCGGCTTGAGCAATGTGATCGGGGGTCGGAAAGTCGGGTTCGCCGATCGTGAAGTCGATCACTTCAACACCCGCTGCGCGCAAGGCATCTACTCTGACTTTTGCCGCCATGCTTGGTGAGGGTTTGACGACCTGAAGTCGATCCGCGATTGGAAAAGTCATTTTTAATCTTATTTATTCGGAAAGATGAAAGTATCGTGACATTATCAGATTAAAAAAAGTGATTTTTTTGTATGATTATTGATTCTAAAAATTCATGTATAGACTAGGGTTAGTACTAGGTAATTAGCAATGTTGACCTTTAAACAGCTCGACGCGATCTATTGGATCGCTGAACTTGGCGGTTTTGCTCAAGCAGCGAAAAAGCTGAACACCACTCAATCGGCCATCTCAAAGCGGATTCATGAACTGGAGGAAGCATTTGGCATTCCATTGTTCGAAAGGCATTCACGCAAAGCGACTTTGACCGAAAAGGGGGAAGAAATGTTTGTGTTGGCCAAAAAACTTTTGGCGCAGCGCGATGCGGCAATCGAGCAGTTACTGAATCCGAGTGTGATCGAAAGAAGATTAAGGCTTGGGGTCACAGAGTTGACTGCGATGACCTGGCTGCCGAAGTTGATCGAATTAATTCGTATAAATTATCCGCGCGTCACGCTTGAACCGGAGGTTGAGTCGAGCGTCACGCTGCGAGACAAACTGATGTCCGATGAAACGGATTTGATATTCGTGCCCGATGCTTTCGAGCGCGATAATGCGGTAGCGACCCGAATAGGTCAGGTTGAAAACGCATGGATGTGCAAGCCGGGCTATGTTAAAGAATCCGGTCCCATCAGATTACTTGATCTAGCAAACTACAATCTGCTGACGCAAGGCGCGCGATCGGGAACAGGGCTTATCTATGATCGCTGGCTTAAGGCCAAGGGCATTTCTTCCACGCAATTTATCGAAACCAACAGCATGATCGCGCTGATGGGGCTGACCCGCTCGGGAATCGGTATCAGTTATTTGCCGAGGAAATGCATGCGGTTGTGGTCCGGTCCGGAGCAATTGCAAGAACTGCAAGTCACACCGGCATTGCCTGCGACAACTTATGTCGCCATGTATCGACGTCATCAGCCCAGTAATTTTCTCGCATCAATCGTCATGCTCAGTCAGATGTGTTGCGACTTTTCTGCTTGAGGATCAGGCCAGGATGGCAATGCCGTCGGCCGCCTTGACACCTTGCCCCTTATCAAGCACGAACAGAGGGTTGATTTCGGCCTCGACGAGTTTTTCTCCGAGTTGTGCCACCATTTCCGAAAATGCCATGATGGCATCGATCAACGCTTCGATATCTGCTTTAAGCCGACCACGGTATCCATCCAGCAATGGCCATGTTTTGAGTTCTTTAATCATGGCATGAGCTTCTTCGCGTGTCAGGCCTCCGGCAATCGGCAGCAATCTCATGGTCGTGTCCTTGAAGAGTTCTGCAGCAACTCCCCCCATGCCCAATAAAATTGCACATCCTAGAGAATCGCGATGCATGCCCAGAATCATTTCGGTTCCGCCGCGTACCATTTCCTGAATGAGAAACCGATCCGGCGTGATTCCGGTTTTTGATTCGACTGTTTTAGTCATTTCGGTCAGTTTTTTGCCGATTTCATCGGCAGATAAATTGATGGCGACGCCACCTACATCGCTTTTATGCAGAATTTCGGATGAGAGTATCTTAAGGGCAACACTTTCATTGATTTGCTTTGCGGCATTTTGCGCCTGAGTCAAATCCCGGACAATCATTTCACGCGTACAGGGGATGCCAAATGTCGCAAAGAGGCGTTTGGCTTCTTCTTCATTAAGTGCGCCCTTTGGCAATTCGGGTAAAGCGATTGTCTTGATCGATATGCTCGGTAATGTACTTTTCGGTATGTTTGTGGCGTGTAGTAATGCTGTGAGTGCCGTGCTGCAGCTTTCTGGTGATGAAAACGCCGGGACTCCATTTTGAGTCAAGATCGACGCGACGTGAGGCGCGTAGGGGCTGACATAGGCAAGCACAGGCTTGTCGGAATCCGACAGGCAACTCTTGATCGCATTAGACATTAATTCTGGCATGGCTAGGGCGGAGGATCCGACGATGATCACAAGCGCATCATAGGTCGGACTGCTTTGTAGCGCTCGGATGGCCCCGCGTAATAAATCGGGTTTCAGGCCGGCAAGTGTGACATCGATAGGATTGCGATCCAGCGCGGCATGGTCTCCGGTTTGCAATGCGCGCAGCTTGTCGGCGGTTTCCGGATCCGGAGCGGGTGTCTCGAAACCTCTTACCCCCAAGTCGTCGGATACCAACGTACCGGCCCCGCCTGTTGAGGTCAGGATAGCAATGCGTTTGCCGTAAAGCTTGCGACCTGTTACCAAGGCCGAGGGAATATCGAGCAAATCATCAAAACGATGCGCGCGAATCACGCCGATTTGCCTGAACAGTGCGTCGTACATGCTGTCGGCTCCGGCGAGGGCACCGGTATGAGAGATAGCTGCCTTCGCGCCCGCCTCGGAGCGTCCGATCTTGAATGCGATGATTGGCTTACCGGCGTGCAGTGCTCGCAGCGCCGCCGAACGAAATCGATTTGTATCGCGAATCGATTCGACATACAGGGCGATAACTTTAGTGGCGGGATCTTCGACAAGCCAGTCAATGAAGTCGGCGAGTTCCAGGTCCACTTCATTGCTGGTCGATATCAGTTTGGATAAGCCGATTCCGCGAGCTGCGGCACGTGAAAGCAGCGCTCCCAGAATACCGCCGCTTTGAGAAACGACCCCAACGGATCCCGACGGAAAACGATCCATCTCAAGCGCACCTGATGCCGATAGCACTACGTTATCCGTGATGTTGACCAGGCCGATCGTATTTGGCCCCAGAATACGCATACGGCCTGCAGCTTGACGCAATTGTTGCTGTCGTTTCGCGCCGTCTTCACCGACTTCCGTGTAGCCGCTTGCAAGCACAATCGCTGCTGCACATCCTTTTTCGGATAATTCACGCACCGCCTGATGCGCTCGTTCTGCACCTAATAAGACGACACCCACATCAGGCACTTCCGGTATGGATGCGATATCTGCATAGCAAGGTAAGCCGCATATTTCAGTCGTTTTCGGGTTGACCGGATAAATCTCACCCGCAAATCCATGTTTGAGCAGGTAGGACACAGGGCGTCCGGCTGTTTTGGAAGTGTCTGCGGATGCGCCGATCACGGCGACCCTGCGAGGATTCATCAGGCGGGAGATTTGATTCATTTGAATTCAGATTTTTGGATTGTTTTTGGCAAGAAAGGCAAGTACGGCCGTCCGATGCTCGGTGCTGGTATAGCAGATTCCCTGAGCTTGGCTGCCTTGAGCGAACACTTGGTGCGCCGATGACTCGTAAGTCTGATTCAGGATGGATTTGCTTAGAGCGAGAGCCGTGCCGGATCCTTGACTCAATTCCTCAGCCCAGGATTGAGCATCAGTCAACAAATTCGTTGAGGTTGTCATCCGATCCATGATGCCAAGCGAAAGTGCTTCTTGCGCATCGACTTTACGACCGGAGAATATAAGTTGTTTGGCAATAGACAGGCTAACTCGACGCGGCAGAAAGTACATCCCGCCCCCATCCGGAATAATGCCGCGATTGATGTAGGACCAGGTGAAATTGGCGTATTCGCTGCCGATGATGAAATCGCATGCCAGTGCTGTATCTGCGCCAAGTCCGGATGCTGCACCATTGACTGCCGCAATGGTTGGTTTGGGCATGTCGTGTAGGAGGCTTTGAGTGTGATGAACTCGTTGTTGACGATGCCAGCCATTGAATCCGATTTCTCCGGTTGGTGCACTCATTCGCCTCTGCATTCCGGCAACATCGCCGCCAGCACAAAATCCTTTGCCGGCTCCGGTGATGATCAACGCTCGAATGCCCTTGTCTGCGGTTACATGTTCGAGAGCATGAATGAATTCGGTGCGCATATCGTCACTCATGGCATTACGTTTTTCAGGACGATTGAACGTGATTGTGGCAATGGCGGCTTGCACTTGCATAGTAAGCAGTTTGTATTCCATACGGCACTCCAGAAGATTGAATTGATCGCTGTATTTCAATTGAGTTGAATTTTGTTTTCGTGAATGATTCTTTGCCAGCGATTTTGCTCGCCTAATACATATTCCTCGAGTTCTTCGGGTGTAGTGGCTTTAATCGTTAGGCCTTCCTGCTCAATTTTTTTGATGAACTCTGGATTTGCGGCGGCATTTTTGGTAGCTGTATTGAGGGCATCAATTACATTGACTGGGGTGTTCGCAGGAGCATATAGCCCGTACCAACTTTCGACAGCGTAGCCGGGAATGATTTCGGAAATGGCAGGCATGCCGGGAAATTTCGGAGACGGCGTGGCACTCGTGATTCCCAGAGCTCGTAATTTTCCGCTTGCCAGTAAAGGTGCGACTGCAGCTGCTGTACCAAAAATCATATCGACCTGACCACCGAGAACATCAGTCATTGCCGGTCCTGCACCACGATATGGAACATGTGTCATATCGATTTTCGCCAGATTGTTGAACATTTCACCGGCCAAATGTGCTGAGGTCCCTTTGCCTTGTGATGCGTATGTTAATTTTCCGGGGGACGCCTTGGCTGCATTAATGATTTCATTCACGCTTTTGAAGGGGCTGTCCGATCGCACCACAAGTACATTCGGACCCCGTGCAATCAGCGCGATAGGGGAAAAGGAAAAATCATTGTAATAAGGAAGGTTGGTTTGCAGGCTTGGATTGACTGCATGCGCGAAAGTTGCCATGACGATGGTGTAACCATCGGGCGTAGCTTTGGCAACCGTATCCATCCCGATGATGGTGCCGGCACCTGGCTTGTTTTCGATCACGACGGGTTGGCCAAGTTGCTGAGCAAGGCCGGCACCCAGGGCACGGGATATTTGGTCTGTGCCGCCCCCCGGAGCGAATGGAACTATAAGGCGGATAGGTTTTTCAGGGTAAGCGGCATAAGAGGCCGGCAAGACAAAGACCGTCAGGATCAATGCAATTGCGCAAGGGATATGTTGGAAAAAACGTTGGATAAGCATGTATACGCTCCACGAGCAGGATTGCACGCAAGCATAGATCGAAAATCTCTTTGGTGGAGGGTGCTTATTAAAGTATCGGTACCTCAACAAAAGAGCCGTTTTCACCTCCTAGTATCAGGTTTAGACAAGGAGGCATTCCATTCGGTATTTGAGGGAAATGATCCGCATCCGCGCCTGCTATGGAAATTCTGAGCCGATTTCCCTTTTTTAGAGTCCAGGAGGTTGGTAAAAGAGCAAACTCCAATCTTTCCGCCCTGTCCGGTTGCAGTAATTTTGCATCGGATCTGAAGAATCGGCGATACGGCCAAGTAGTGATGTACTCTTCGGGACACTTGGATTGTGCTCTATGCAGGGCGCGCAGCATTCCCTCGGTAATATAAATGGTTGTGCCGTCAGGTTTTACCTCGGATGCGTAGACGAACAAGGCAGCATCCCGCTCGGAACTGGAAAGATTAATGCTGGCTATGATGTGTCCGCTTAATTCGATGTCATGATCAAGAGGTGTCGAAGTGAATTTCAGATGTGACTGATCGCGACCACTCCAGTCGAAGAAATAATCAGTGACATTGGCGGCCCCTAATCTTTCCCAACGAGTTTGACTACCGGTCGTAGTTTCAAAATGCACCTGATATGACTTTAGACTTGCATGAGTAGGTTGCTGATTTGATAGGGAGTCGTCATGCGTCAGGTAAAGACGCTTGCTCGCTCTAGGAGGCCAGTGGTTGGTTCCGCGCCATGCTTCTTCATGCATGCTGAAGTAGTGCACCTTATCCTCTTTGTCGATTCCGGTATTCATACCCAGCAAATGTTCGTCGAAAAAGCGCAGTACTTCAGCAAGTATTGAAAATTGTGGTGCAATTTGTTCTCTGAATGGCGATACATTTGTGCGTGCCCCATGATCCCAAGGGCCAAGTAATAAACGATCATGAGGACCCGCCATAGTTAGAAAGCGAGTGATTGACCCATTAGCGTAACCGCCGCCGTCCATCCATCCCGATATTGAATATATTGGTACACCGCTTATAGTGCCCTTTTTTTGATAGTAAAAAGGACTGCAGGCATCCGTATTGAGCTCAGGGGCATGAATAGGGCCTTCGTCGCGAAAGGCGAGCTCTGGCATCATGTCATGAAGTCTGAAATTATCTTTATGCTCCCGGATTGCAGCTTGCAGTTCAATACCATCTATATCGTCGTCGACTGGTTGGGGACCATTAAGCCTTGGATCATTGAAGTACGGAAAGTGCGAAATTTTTTCGGCATCATTATGATCGAGTGCTACCATCAATTCATCATAACTTTTGCTCCAGACGCGAGACAGCATCCCCCCTGGAAATAATTGCTCGTTGTATATGTCGGAAACCGAAAAGAGTGGGGCAATTGCTTTAATTGCCGGGTGTCCAGTACTTGCCAGAAAGCATGCTGCTGCGCCCAGATATGAAATTCCAGTCGAACCGATTATGCCATTGGACCAAGGTTGCGCAATAATCCAGTCGGCGATTTCACGGGAATCCTCTCGCTCTTTTGGTGAACGAAGGGATTCTCGAACACCAAAGCTTGCCCCCGTTCCTCTGACATCAATCACGACTAATGCGTACCCTCTCGGGACAAAGAAGTCACGATATTTCGCGGCATTCGGACTCGGTTCCACACTTTTTTCAATCGTTTTGAAGCGGCGAAAATAGGGTGTGAAAATGGTAATTGCGGGAAACGTCGCACCTGGATTTATCCCTTGTGGCAGGTAGACATCGATCGCAATGCGACATCCATCCCGCATAGTGATGTAAAGCGAATCCGGACGATCCGGCAGGCCGAACTCTTCAGGCCGCGAGCTCAAATATTGGCTTGGACTAATTTGCCAGGCAGTGCCGGCCAGATCGTGATCAGACATGAGGATTCCTATTACATTCCTGCCTTGAATGATTTGTTCCAATACTCAAGCACTTCTGATTTTTGAGCAATCAAGTTTTTAGAATCGTAAGCGAACACACGCTTGAGTTCGCTATCGGTGAAGCTGACACGTGCCCTTAAATCAGCAGGTAAATCGGCATTGCGAACTGTGGGGGCATATCCCATTGCTTTGGCAAATTCAACCTGTCCTTTGGGATCCATCATGGCGTTAAGGTATTTCCATGCACCAGGTTTGTTTCGAGCATTTTTCGGTACGCCACCTTCAAATGTGACCGCGACAGCGCCTTCTTTTGGAAGGACAAATCCTAACGGCAAACCTGCATCTTGCCATTGAAGTGCACGAGCCTTCCACATGCAGGTCATCCAAATTTCGCCGGATTTGAGTGCCGCCGCCACTGCTTCGTTTGAAGGAAAAACTTTTGGATCGTTTTTCCGGATTTCGGCAAGAAATTTCATTCCGGCATTAAAGCTTGAGGTATTGCCACCATTGGCTAACCCAACGAATAATGTGTTGGCAATATGAAGAATGTCCGAGAATCCGACACGTCCCTTGAATTTAGGATCGATTGCGGCAGCGAACGAGTCTGGAGGTGTGGGGATTTTTTCCTTGTTGTAGACAAGAACCATCGCGCTGAAAATATGGGGAATGGAGTACCCGGTTTTGAATTGATCGTACGCGTTCGCAATGTTAGGAGTATTTTTTTCCGTGACAGGTTCGAGCAGGCCGCCAAGGGATAAATCGTACATGTCGATATCCTGTAAAAGGGCGACATCCATTGATCCTCGACGAGAGTTTTTTTCTGCACGGATTTTTGTTGCACGGGCGACAGCGTTGCCTGTATCGAAAACAATACTTGATCCCGAAATGGGGTTGACGATTTTTTGCAATAAATTCTGATAGTCTCCCCCCCAAGTTCCGACGATTACATTGCTTTCTTGTGCAAGAACGTTGCCTGATAGCAGAGGTAATCCCGAAGCAGCTAGTAATGCGGATGAAGATTGCAGAAAAGAACGTCGCTTCATATTAGTTGATTGCATGCGAAACCTCTTTGGAAAAAAGCGGACGGTTGTCCTTGGTTTGATTACCGGATGATACGTTTAAGGAAGTTAAAAATATTTTCGTCTCTGGTAAAAGGCTCATGATTTCGTCGCAGTGGATGTCGCGGGTGATAACAACGATGATATCGGGAGTGGATCGCTGTTGTGTCATGCGTCTTGGCATACCGTAAGTCGTCCCAACTCCTTGAATCAGGATGGGTTCCTCGCAGTCCGAAACGTGCACGAGTGCTTTCACGCGCAATAGTTTTTCACCGCAAATGCCAGCAAGGTCATCCAGCCAACAGGACAAGTCATCCCAATCGAGCTCACTCGTTGCAACTCCTTTCAAGACATGAATACGTGAGTGCCCTTTATCGATTGATGCAGATGTCATCGCAATGACAGCCATGTCGGTAAGACTGCGTTCGAATTCAGGTTTGTTTAGGAATGCATTTTGAACAAGTTTTGCGCGATTTCTGTCATAAATCAACTCGGCTAATGGATTAATCTGCGCGACTCGTGCATGCAGTTTACTTATCGTATCGTCATTAACCTTGTCCAGTTTGGTGAAAACGATTTTTTGTGCAGCTGCGAGTTGCGCGGCGGCCTCGTCGAATTGATCATGTCTGATTTCACCGAATTCGGCGTCAAAAGTCGAAATTACGCTGACTCTCAATCCACGTTGCGCCAAGTATTCGTCGGAAAGCGATGCCAGAATAGGACCCGGACGCGAAATTCCGCTGGTCTCCAGTATGATGCGCGATAACGGAGGCGCGCCTTCAGGACGAGGAGTCTCAAGTAATTCGATAACTGTATCGACTAAATTGCTGCGTAATGAGCAGCAAACACAACCATTTGCCAGAAGAGTCATGCTGGAATCATTGGTGCTTTCGTTGACCAATGCGCCATCAATGCCGATTTCACCCGACTCATTTACGATGATTGCCGTATCGTGTAAATGGTCTTGTCGTAAAAAATCAACAAGCAAAGTTGTTTTGCCGCTTCCTAGAAAACCGCACAAGACGATTAAATCAACGCTTTGGCGGTCGGTCATGGTCGTCATCGCTCCAACTTTGATTCACAATATCACGGACATCGGCAAGCAATTGCTCAGTGTCGAAGATCAGACCCGCTTTAATCGTGTAACGTAAGGATCTCTTCCATTCGGCTTTACCTGTCTCATCATTTAGACGAATCGCTCCTGTGCCATACATCAGTTTGAAGTCTTCGAGTGGATTTAGATCATGTACAAGTAAATCTGCGCGTTTACCTAAATCGATTGATCCTGTGTCATCGTCAATGCCGAGAAGTTCCGCTCCCATTGATGTAGCAGATCGCATGACTTCGATAGGATGAAATCCAGCCTCTTGAAGCAATTCGAGTTCGCGTATCAAGCCAAACCCAAAAATTTGATAAATAAATCCGGAGTCACTGCCCGTGCAAACCCGGCCTCCTAAATTTTTGTATTCATTGACGAATTGCATCCATAAGCGATAGTTTTGCTTCCATTCCACTTCATTTGTGGTACTCCATCGGTACCAGTATGCTCCGTGACCGCCACGTTGGGGTTGGAAATATTTCCAGATGGTCTTCACGGTATAGTCGCCATGCCAATCGGCTCTTCGGGCACGCATGAGATCGCGGTTGGCGTCATATATTCCGAATGTTGGAACGAAGGTATGTCCGGTTTCCAGAAATTGTTCCAGAACATCATTCCATTTTCTGCTACCGGGTTGTGCGGCCTGCATAAACATTTGTCCGGAGACGGAGAAGCGGAAATATTCGTCTCCGTAGTTGTAGTCAGCAGGAAAATTCTGAACGATCCTGTTCTCGAATAACGCCTCTGGAATTCCGTAATAATGTTCAGAACTGTTTAAACCCCATTGAGCTGACTTTAACGCGTTTACGCGCGTGACGGCCATTTGGGCATGATGGCATCCCGTCCTAAGGCCTTGTTTTGTAGCCTCTTCCAACGCCGCCTTCATGATTGCCGGAGGTGCGCCAAAGAACTTGATGCCATCGGCGCCGCGGTCTTTAATGCGTCGCACCCATTCCTTAGCTTGTTCCGGCGTATAGATAGTCTTGATTCTTTCATTGACTGCTGGAAAGTAGGCGTGCAGTATCAATCTGGGTGCTGCGATCTCATTTTTTTCGGATGCTTCACGTTGAGCAAGCATATAGCCCATTCCGTTCATTGATCCCATCTCGCGAACGGTAGTTACGCCATGTGCCAGCCAGAGTTTATAGACATAGTCTGCTGTTGGAACTTGACCGCTCATGCCATGCCAAGGCGTACCAACGTGGGCGTGACAATCAATTAACCCCGGAGTAACCCATTTACCATGGCAATCGATTTCATGATCGCCTGGTGCAGGCCTATTTGCCGGATTGATTGCCTTATTTGGAGAGCCGACGATTTTTAGTTCAGTGATTCGACCACCCTCGACCACTATATCAACGGGCCCTGAAGGTGGGGCACCTGTGCCATCAATCACTGTTGCGCCACGTAATACCAGGCGATTGTATGGTCCCATACCCCGGTCCCGACTAGTGGCAGGTATTGCGGGGTTCATGCCTTTAGGCTCGAACATCAATTTGGTAATTTCTTCACCGACATCGATGTTGTCAGTCATGCTTGAGTTCGCCATATTTTCTCCAGGTTTTGAGTATTCGAAAATTCGCTTATTTTTTTATCTAGGACTTACTTAACCAATCGTCATCAGTGAAGCGTTGCCACCGGCAGCCGCTGTATTCGTACTGATGGATTGTTCGCGTAGTAATAAATCAATCCTGTAGTGTTCGCCCAAGGCTAATGCATCGGAGGACTTGCTTTGCACAGTGACGATCGGTCCCGATCGATTTGCAATTCGGAAATTTAAATTTTTTAACTCATCAGTATCGCCTTCAAATAATACTGACTGGAAATTGGTTTGTTCAAGCGCCTGATCGGCGATGAGCTGGCACGAAGATTGATCGATATGATTATTCCTCATCCACATCGAGACTTTTTCGCTTTCGATCCAGATCGGTCGATTGCCTGATTCGAGTACAAGTTTCATTTGCGATTCAAATCCGATTTCTGTTGATGCGATGCACAATATATGGCCTTGCGGGCTCAACCTATAAGTGTTGCGCTCTCCAGTCGGTCCGGCAAGTATTGTTTCAACCGATCCTTGAAAATGACTGTTCACCGAAATCGGCAAATTGGCCGGGTAATTGCTTAGTAATCTATACAAATAAATTGGCCCACCGGCTTTAGGGCCTGTGCCGGATAGACGAGATCCGCCAAAAGGCTGCACGCCAACAACAGCTCCAACAATGTTTCGATTCACATAGATGTTGCCTGCCTCGATACTTGACAGGACATGCTTCACGGTTTCGTCTATCCTAGAGTGAATGCCGAACGTCAATCCATAACCGAGTAGGTTGATCGATTCGATCACATGGTCAAGATTTTGTCGTTTGTAGCGCACAACATGCAGAACGGGTCCGAAGATTTCCTTTTTCAATTGATCGATCGAGTTGAGTTCGATCACAGTGGGTGCAATGAAGTATCCATTCGCACACTGGTCACCAAGATTGATTTGAGTGACTACATGTCCGTTTGAGCGCATCTGGTCAATGTAATGAGCGATTGATTTTTGTGAATCGGCGTCAATGATCGGTCCAATATCTGTAGCCAAGCGATCACAATTTCCCATAGTGAGCTCTCGCATGGCGCCGTGCAGCATTTCCAGAACATGATCCGCGCTATCTTCCTGCAGGCACAACAAACGTAACGCGGAGCATCTCTGACCGGCTGAATCGAACGCTGACGTCAACGTGTCGGCAACAACCTGTTCCGGCAAGGCGGAGGAGTCAACGATCATTGCGTTGATGCCACCTGTTTCCGCAATGAATGTGATGGGCTGACCATCTTCGTTCAGACGCAACGCAAGTTTCCGCGCGATGATTTTGGCAACATCAGTCGATCCGGTGAAAATCACGCCACAGATTTCAGGTGCCGCAACGAGTTCAGCACCGACGGTTTCTCCCGGGCCTGTCAACAGTTGCAGAACATTTCTTGGAATGCCGGCTTCGTGCAGAATCCGGACCGCTTGAGCTGCGATCAAGGATGTTTGTTCGGCAGGTTTCGCCAGAACCACGTTGCCTGCGGCAAGCGCCGCAGCGATCTGCCCGATAAAAATGGCAAGTGGAAAGTTCCAAGGACTTATGCAAAGGACAGGTCCGATCGCCCTATGAGTTGCATTATTGATGTGCTCTTTAGCCTGATCGGCGTAATAGCGCAAAAAATCTATCGCTTCCCTGATTTCAGCTATGGCATTAGGTAGTGTTTTTCCTGCCTCACGCACAATGAGGCCGATGATCGATTGCATTTCTGACTCAAGTAGTTCTGCGCTGTGCTGTAAATATTGCGCTCTTTCCTCTGCGGGTGTCGCTTGCCAGATTGGAAAGGTCCGTTTGGCGATTTTGAGGGCGATAGCCAATTCGTTAGGACTGGCGTATGCAACATACCCGACAATATCACGCCTATCGGCTGGATTATGTACAGGCATGAACCGTTCAGACGCTAGTAAATCGTCTTGTTCAGAGATGATTGGTGCAGCCTTCCAGTTGTTTTCAGTACTTTGTAGCAAGGCAGCTGCTAGTGATCCCAGCCTATGCTCATTGCTCAGATCAAATCCGTAGGAGTTTTTTCTCGCCCCCGAGGATGCTGATCCAAATAGTTCACGCGGCAGCGGAATTTGCTCATGAGGCTGACCAGGCGGAAGGATTTTTTTAGCCTGATCGACGGGATCTTCAATTAACGCCGAAATCGGAATGGTTTCATCGTTGATGCGATGAACGAAAGACGTATTCGCGCCATTTTCAAGTAATCGCCTGACTAAGTACGCCAAGAGCGTTTGATGTGTGCCCACAGGCGCGTAAATCCTGCAAGGACGATTGAGCTTAC
Source organism: Sheuella amnicola (assembly GCF_010499255.1). Lineage (GTDB taxonomy): Bacteria > Pseudomonadota > Gammaproteobacteria > Burkholderiales > Burkholderiaceae_B > Zwartia > Zwartia amnicola. Next base: position 5,194 of record NZ_JAAGRN010000003.1, on the reverse strand, counting down.
CCTCAGATATGGGGCCAGTGACTTCTTCATACAAGGGTTCGCCCATTCCATGCAGACATTGGAACTCATACTGACCTTTGTAAAAGTTTTCGCCTGCCATGTGAAATATTGATGCGACTGTATGGGCATTATGCGTCGCAAATTGAGGAAAGATAGCGTCGGGGGATCCGAGCAATTTTCGAGCGCATGCCAGATAAGAAACATCCGTATAGACCTTTCTTGTAAAGACCGGATAGCCCTCAAGGCCATCCAGTTGGGCGCGTTTGATTTCCGAATCCCAGTATGCGCCTTTGACAAGTCGGATCATGAGTCGATGCTGGCTGCGCCGCCCAAGATCTATCAGATAGTCTATGACGAATGGTGCGCGCTTTTGATAAGCTTGAACGACAAAACCTATGCCGTGCCAGGAAGCAAGCGAGGGATCGAAACACAGTGCTTCGAGAAGATCAAGGGACAGCTCAAGCCTGTCGGCCTCTTCAGCATCGATATTCAAACCGATGTCATAGCTTCGGGCCAATCGTGCAAGTGACAATAAATCAGGAAGCAACTCCGACATGACCCGCTCGCGTTGGGCGCGACTGTATCGTGGGTGCAGTGCCGAAAGTTTGATCGAAATTCCCGGTCCCTCATAAATTCCGCGTTTGGCGGCATGTTTACCGATTGCGTGAATCGCTTGCTCGTAAAGAGAGTAATAGAACTTCGCGCTTGCGGCGTCCATCGCCGCCTCGCCAAGCATATCGTACGAGTGTCCGAAGCCTTTAGCCTCGCTTTTTGCGCTATTTGCAAGAGCCTCTGTAATGCTTTGTCCGGAAACGAATTGTTCGCCCATTAAGCGCATGGCCATATTCACGCCTTTGCGCACCAAAGGCTCTCCTCCCTTGGAAATCAGTCGCGTAATCGCGTTGGATAAGGACTTTTCGCTGCTCACCGATACCAGTTTGCCCGTCAGCATGAGGCCCCAAGTCGCGGCGTTGACGAACAGCGATGGCGAACCACCCATGTGGGACTTCCAGTCGCCTCGGGAAATTTTGTCTCGAATCAATGCATCGCGTGTCGCGATGTCCGGTATCCGGAGTAGGGCTTCGGCAAGACACATCAAAGCGATACCCTCTTGCGAAGAAAGCGAGAACTCTTGCAAAAGAACTTCAACGCCGCCTTTGCTTCTTTTTTTCCGCAGCGATGCTACTAAGGTTGCTGCTAATTCCTGCACTCGGTTTTGATCAGGGTAGCGAGCCGCCTCAAGTAATTGTGGCAATGCATCTTGTTCCGGACGACGATAAGCGGCAGTGATGGCCGCGCGCAGAACCGATTGAGGCTGAATGTCTTGGGCAAACTCCATGAATGGAATAGCATGAGTTGTTTCCGTAAAGTTGCCGTCTGAAAAATGGTGCGAACGATCTTCAAGAGCATGATTCAATTCCGGAGGGATCTCTCCTCGCTCGATTCTTTCAATGTAGGCTTGAAGTGCCTGTTTATGAAGCCAATGAGGTGTTTTTCCGATACGCGAGGCAGCCAGTCTAAGTCTTTCACGCAATGAATCTTCGACTTTGACTCCGAGGGTTGTGGTAGCCATCGATGGTTGCCTTTCTGTCAGATTATGTGGGTTCGAAGTGTTGCCGCCTGAACGCTGTATCAGGAGGCCATGGTTTTGACATACCGTCTGTGAATCATCCAGCTGGAAAATAGTGCCATCATCATGGTTGCGATCACTAGAATCAGAGCTAGGCTTGAGCCAAACGCCCAGTTTGAGGCTTTGGCGATTTGTCCGTATAAGGATGGCGCCATCATGGTGATGCCGCTGCCGCCCAGCAGGACGGGAGTAGCGTATGCATTCATGCAAAGAATGAATACAAGCATAGTGCCGGCAGCCACTCCGGGTGCAGCGATCGGCAGGACAATTCGGAAAAAAGTAGTGAAAAAATTTGCCCCAAGGTTTTGAGCGGCCTCTTCAACAGTGAAGTCGATTCCTTCTAGAACACTTTGCAAGGTGAGGATCATGTACGGAAGAACAACCGCGGTTGTTCCAATGACGACGGCCAATGGGGTGTAAAGCAGTTTGATCGGCTGATCAATCAAACCAGTCCATATCAGGATTGAATTAGCCACCCCGGCGTTTCCAAGCACAACCATCCATCCCGCTGCACGTACCACGTTGCCGACCATGAGCGGAAACACAAGCAGAATAATGAGCAGGCTTTTATGCTTGGTTTGGGTTTTGGCCAGAAAATACGCAACCGGAAAACCCATCACTAGAGCCAGAAATGTGCAAATGGCTGCAATTTTCAGTGTGTCTAAGAAAACACCTCTGTAATACGCATCACTGAAGAATTTGATGTAATTGTCAAGCGTAAATCCTTCGCGCATTATATCTACAGGGTCATGGTGATTAAAGCTGTAGCGAAACATCAGCAAGATCGGAATCATGATGATGATAAAGACGACTAGCGATGATGGAAATGCCAGCAGTATTCCAAGCCGGCTTCCTGACTGATTGGTGTCTGCGCTTTTGAGCGATCTCATCGATGGCTCCGCTCGTTGAAAATTGCGCAGTCCGTGTCCTTGAATCCAAGGTAAAGATTGGCGCCGGTTTTTAGAAGCGTATCTTTGCGCTGTTCCCTTGTGTTTGGAATCTGGCAAGTGAGACGCTGTCTGCCCGGACCTTCCAGTTGGACATGAATATGTGCGCCAAGATATGAGATGTTTTGAACGGATACGGGTACATGATTACCGGCATTGGGTTCGGACCAGAGTTCTGTCCTCTCCGGTCTGATGCCGATGATGGTGGTGTCGGGCTTGAGATGCCCGACCTTGAGGGTCACGCCATGTTCTGTCAAGAATTGTCGATCACCTGTCGGGGCGCCATTGAAGAAATTCATTTTTCCTAAAAAGTCAGCCACAAACAGATTGGTTGGTTGTTCATAAACTGATTGCGGTGTACCGATTTGCTGGACTTTGCCATCGTGCATGATGGCCATCCGATCCGAGATGGCTAAAGCTTCCTCCTGGTCATGCGTGACAAATATCGTCGTCAACCCCAAGCGTTTTTGCAGCGTTCTGATCTCTTCGCGAACTTCAAGCCTAAGCTTCGCGTCCAAATTGGATAAGGGTTCATCCAGTAAAAATACTTTTGGTTCTATAGCCAAAGCGCGCGCGATCGCAACACGTTGTTGCTGTCCTCCGGAGAGTTGCCTGGGGTAGCGATCTTTAAGTTCACTCATTCGAACCATGTCGAGCGCATTCCGAATACGCTTATCTCGTTCGGTTGCAGCGATTTTGTGCATTTCAAGGCCAAACGAAACATTTTGTGCAACAGTCATATGCGGAAATAATGCATATCGTTGAAATACCATACCCGTATTGCGCTTATGGACAGGGGTGTTTGTCACGTCTGCTTCGCCGATGAGAATTCGTCCGGAGGTCGGTTCGATAAAGCCTGCGATCATTCTGAGCGTTGTTGTTTTACCGCATCCGCTTGGACCTAGAAATGCGACTAGTTCTCCATCTGCGATTTCTAGCGAAAAATCAGATACAGCGACTGATCCGCCGAATTGTTTCTTGAGATTGAGTAACGAAACGTTCGCCATGATCAAACCACCTGACTGAGTTTTACGAACCGGTCGGTCACCAGCATGATGACGCCGAGCAAAAGTATCTGCACTGTCGACACAGCTGCAATCGTCGGATCCAGATTGAATTCCAGATATTGCATGATTGCGATCGGAAGTGTCGTATTGCCCGGACCGACAAGGGACAGGGAAACTTCAAGATTTTCGAAAGAAACGATGAAACTGAATAAAGCAGCAGCAACAATAGCCGGACGCAACATCGGAAGCGTGACTCTGAAAAATGCAACGCGACTATTCGCCCCCAGATTTCTCGCAGCTTCTTCAATCGAGCCGTCCAATCCATGCATGCTGGCAGAAACCAGCCTGACCGTCCAAGGGATGGTCAGGCAAATATGCGCTAAAACCAAGCCGCCTATAGTGCCGACAATATCCTGATCCAGAAAATTTTCTGTCCGCAGATAAAAGAGATATATAGCGATGCCCGTAACGATTCCAGGCATCAACAGGGGGGAGAGGAGTAGCGTATTGATGTATTGCGCCCCTGAGAATTTGAATCTGACGATTCCAAGCGCAGCCATGACCCCTAAGCTGACGCCAATCAGGGCCGAGATCAATGCGATCTGAAGACTAAAAATAAAGCCATTGATGAATGATTGATTTTCCCATGCGTTTTGATACCAGGAAAGCGTATAACCGGAGGGGGGAAAGAACAGGATCGAGTCCTTGAAAAAACTCAAAGCGATGACGAAGAAGAGGGGGCACAGCATGATTGCATATACCAACATGACGAAAATCCGCAACGGCCAACGTCCTAGGCTTAATCGTTTTGTGGACGAACTTTCTTCGATCACGGCACATCCTTTAAAGGGATTAATTCGCAATCAATGTAAACGGGTTGTACCTTTTTAATTACTAGGGTTAACCCTTTGTTAATGGATTTAAGTGTTAATTTGATATTTGAAGATGCAGATGAATTGGTTATTTGTTCCTATTGGAATCAATTTGTGAATTAACCTCAGCATGTATTAGGTTTCTCAGGGCACTCAACGTACAATTCAACTATATAATTTTAATAATTTGAGAATTATTCTCATGCTGATAATGAAATTCGAGAAACTAGTTGGTGTTTTTTAAATCAGGCATTTTCCTGGCTCTTCCCCATTATCGGGGGAAGGGTACTCATCAAACACGGTAAAAAACGCCGTTCCAACCGCAGTGAGCCAAGACTCTCAAGCGGTAATTTTCAAAATTCCTAAAGCCATAGGCCCTACGGGACATCATTTCCATTTTAGTGTGGAATCCTTCGGTGATTCCATTCGATTTGGAGAAGCGCCACATTCGCACAATGGGCTCAATCCATGAGGTCAAGGTGGCAGCCAGAGATTTGGCTGGGCTATGTGCCAATTGCCCGATGAGCGTTAATAGTTTGGGCAGAATTCTCTTAGCGTGTTTAGCCTGAAGATTTTTAATCAAGAGCATTTTGTTTAACCGCTGTTTGGCGCGATAAAGTGATTCGAGCACAGGGTACTGCTCCAGATACTTTGCAAGATTGTCTTGCTGTTGATCAGTCAATTTCCATTGATGTCGACGCATCAAACTCAGCAAGCCCCGATTCTTTCTACCCAATG
>NZ_JAAGRN010000002.1 GCF_010499255.1 Sheuella amnicola | reverse complement strand
ATATCTTTCGCTAATTCAGCTGCAAGTGCCTGTAGTTTGGTACGATCCATTGTGGTGTTCAACATGTCATTTCCTCTGAGAGAGGTTAATAGACCGTCGGTACTTACACAAATTTATTTACAGGCTCAAAAATATTCGATAAACCATCATGCTAAATTGGTTATTCATTTCTCATACTTTTTGTAGGTGTCTCATGATTAAGTTTGGAAAATTCATTTCTGCTCTTTTTATCGGTTTGCTAATGGCCACATCTGGCGTGGCATCTGCTCAAACAAACAAGACCCCCTCCGGCACCGTCACGATTGATGAGACTCAGTTCGGTTTCATTGTGGGCGGAAGTGTTGGTGGCGGTGTTCTGAATTACAAAGGCAAATCCTACAAATTCAAGATCGGTGGCATTAGCGTAGGCGCTAACTTCGGCGTCGCTAAAGTCGCTGCTTCAGGTGAAGTATTCGATTTATCTGATCTGAGTAAATTCGCTGGAACTTACGCTAAGCTCGATGGCAATGCCACAATCGGTGGCGGCGTAGGCGGCACTGTGTTGAAAAACGAACACGGCGTCATCATGAAGCTGAAAAGCACTCAGGAAGGTTTGCAATTCAACCTCAGTGCAAATGGCGTGCAGGTTAAGTTAGAGGATTAATAAATCCAAATTTATATTAGATCTGACAATACCAAATTGTCAGATCTAATTAGAGTCGCTTCGGCTAAGTAACAACTCCCGATACGCCCCCATATACCTCTCGGCCATGGTCTCGGCCTTGAAGTTGCTTTCATACCTTACCAACGCATTTCTACCCCACTGCGCCACTTGCTCAGGCTGTTGCCAAAACGTGTCCAGCGCCTGACCAAACGCAACCGAATCCGATGGTGGCACAACCAATCCCGTCTCGTTCGCCAGATTCACATAACTCGTACCTGTACCGATCTCGCACGTAATCATCGGGGTGCCTTGTTGTGCGGCTTCAGCCAGCACGATGCCAAACGCCTCAGATGGCATATGTGATGGGAATACAAACCCATATGCGGCGCGCATGATGGTGCGTTTTTCTTCATTGCTGACTTCAGGGACGAAGTGAAGATTGTTAAGGCCTAATTGCTTGGCTTGTGCTTGCAATGCGTCATTTTGATCGCCTCGTCCGACGATCACGGTCGGATAATCCCGACCTTTCAATGCATCCAGCAAAACATGCAGGCCTTTGTAATAACGTAGGGCGCCCAGAAACAGAAAGAACCGCTGACCAAATCGATCCTGCCAGGCTTTGACAGCAGGGTCGTCTTTCGGCAACTGCGGAAAATGCTCGATTCCATATGTGATCAGTCGTGTCTTATCCTTGAACTTTTGCAGCACAGGGCTCGACTGCATGATCCCGGGCGATGCGGCGTAGATTTTGTCCATCTTGGCAAAATACCGGTCGCGCAATGGGGCATACAGTTTGTTGAGCTGAACCTGATTCACCACATCAGAGTGATAACTGATCAAGCTGGGTTTTTTGATACCCGACAGCAAATAGCAAAGATCCGCATACGGCCACGGAAAATGCATGTGCATGATGTCGGCCCAGGCAGCTTCTTTTTTGAAGTTGGCCAAAAAGCTGATCGAAAACCCTGTCGACGCGATGTACAAATCGCGCTTGTAACGGATCACTTCATATCCAGCGGGTTGAATATCCCGACGCGGATTACCGGGGGTCAGAACCAGCACGCGATTATCTACACCCAGTGGCTGGGTATGGCTAGCCAAGGTGTGCACCACCTGTTCGATTCCACCATAGGTGTCGGGGAAGAAGGTTTTAAGAACGTGTAAAACCCGCATCTTTAACGGCGCCGATTCTTTTGCAGCACTAGCCAGCGGGGCATGCGAAACAGCACTAGACGACGATAGAGCACGACATAACTAATCGAGAACAGGGCTACGAATATGATCAGCACGTATTCGTATTGCCAGAACAACACGGCGGGGATGGTACCCATCGAGGACAGCACCCAGAGGTAAGGTGACGTCATGGCGTTGCGTTGCGTGATCAGGCGAGCCTCACTTGAACCGACCGCCCAACGAACCAGTCGCTTGTAAACCAGCATGTGCAAATGTACGCCATCGGGTGCGCCCGGAGATTTACCGCGCACGAGTTTTTTGCGATAGATCGAAAACAGGGTCTCAAATACCGGATAAATGCACAGCAAAAGAGGGAACCAGGGCGATACGTTGGGATGACGCGCCAGCATCAGGATGGAAAGCGTACCTATGATAAAACCGATGAAATACGCGCCACCATCACCCAGGAATATCAATCCACGAGGATAGTTCCAGATCAGAAATCCTCCGATCGCGCCCAGCATGCCGACTGAAGCGACAAGAATCAGGCGATCGCCTAGGTAATAGGACACATAGGCCAGGCCCGCGAAAATCATGGCCGACACCACCGAAGCCAGGCCGTTATAGCCGTCGATGATGTTAATTGCGTTAGCCGCGCCAGCGATAGCAAAGATCGTGAAGATGAAGGACACGAATCCGAAATGCAGAATCCAGTCTAGGCCGATGATATCGACACGCGTGACTGCTGCACCTAGCCATAGATAAGCTAATGCGCCACTGACCAGCGCCAAGCTCAAGCGGACACGGGCACGGACGTTTTTAGTAATGTCTTCGATCAGGCCACCGACAAAAACAGGCAGGCTAGCTGCGATCAACAAGAACAGGGATGCGACGACTTCGCTGTCGCGAATCGGCGAGACGATGCAGACAAACAGCATCGCCATCACAAGCGATATGCCACCCACGCGCGGAACGGCGCGGGCGTGAAACTTCTGTACGCCTTGAAGATCCGAATCGGCAGTGAACTCTGCGTGTAGCCGGCGATACCTCACCAGCAGCAGCGTCACGATCAGCGAAACGATAAAAGCGCCTAAAACGTAGGCCATTCTTGGGTTACCTAGTCAGTCAATTCAAGCATTTTACCTGCCTGACTGACACAGCACCTGCGTTGAACGGGAATTTGGCGGTTTTATTCAAAGGATCTGTCGCCAAACCTACTTTAGACATCAATTGCACTCACCGCGCCGGACCGTTTTCTGAGTTCAAACTTCTGGATTTTGCCGGTAGAGGTCTTGGGTAAATCGCCGAATTCGATCGCCCCAGGGACTTTGAATCCGGGAAGATGGGCTTTGCAATGTTTGACCAGATCCTCAGCGGTGGCGGTAGCACCCGGCTTGAGCTCTACGAACGCACAAGGGGTTTCACCCCATTTGGCATGAGGTTTGGCGACGACAGCAACCGCCATGACGGCAGGATGCTTGTAGAGCACGTCTTCGATCTCGATGCTGGAGATGTTCTCGCCACCCGAAATGATCACGTCTTTGCTGCGGTCTTTAATCTTGATGTAGCCGTCGGGGTAGCGCACGCCCAGATCGCCGGTATGAAACCAGCCTCCGGCAAACGCCTCCTGGGTGGCTTTGTCGTTCTTCAGATAACCTTTCATGCAAATATTGCCGCGCAAAACAATCTCGCCGATAGTTTCACCATCGCGCGGTACGGGCTGAAGCGTCACGGGATCAATCACATCGGCATCGGCCTGCAGGTGATATCGCACACCTTGGCGGGCATGGTACACGGCACGCTCTGCGGCGGGGAGGTCTTTCCAGTCCTCCTGCGGAGCGCAAATGGTGCAGGGGCCATATACCTCGGTCAAGCCATAAACATGGGTCAGGGTGATGCCGAGTTGTTCCATGCTCTCGATCAGCGTGGCCGAGGGCGCGGCACCTGCGACCATACCCTGTACCAGTGCGCCGTTTGCCTGGGGCTTGGCATTGGCCATGCCTTGTTTTTTAAGCTCTTCTGGCGCATTAACCAGCATGCTGTGCACAATCGGTGCGCCGCAGAAATGAGTCACCCCATGATCGCGTATCGCGCCAAAGACGCCTTCTGGAGTGACTTTGCGCAAGCAGACGTTGATGCCTGCTCGGGCGGCGATGGTCCACGGAAAACACCAGCCGTTGCAGTGAAACATAGGCAGGGTCCACAGATAGGTTGGGTGCGCGGGCAAATCCCATTCGAGGATGTTGCTGACTGCATTCAGGTAAGCGCCGCGATGGTGATAAACGACTCCCTTGGGCTCGCCTGTCGTACCCGAGGTGTAGTTCAGCGACATCGCATCCCACTCGTCACCGGTAAAGACAATCGGATCGGAGGATGATTTTGCGAGCAAAGATTCGTATTCATACGCGCCGATTCGCTCCCCCGCACCATCGTATTGCGAATCGTCCACATCAATCACGATCGGCTTGACGCTGGCGTTGAGCAACGCTTCTTTCATGACCTTTGAGTATTCGCGATCGACAATCACGACCTTGGACTGTGCGTGATCGAGCATGTAAACAAGGCTGTGCGCATCCAGACGGGTGTTAAGTGTATTGAGCATGGCGCCGATGACGGGCACCCCGAAGTGGCACTCGACCATCTCGGGCGTGTTGGCAAGCATGACGGTGACGGTATCGCCTTTTTTGACGCCCAGATCGAGCAACGCGTGCGCCAGCTGCATGCTGCGTGCATAAGTCTGAGCCCAGGTGCGACGGATGTTGCCATGGATGATCGCGGTTCGGTTGGGATACACGTCGGCTGCACGCCGCATGAAGTCGACCGGGGTTAAGGCCGCATAGTTGGCCGCGTTTTTGGGAAGATCGGTGGCGTGGGTGCTCATGATGAATACTCTTGAATCTTTCTGGTTACGCACAAGTTCTGTCCAGTCTAGGACAAGTTACCGGTATTTAACTACCGATAACTTGCAATCGCCTGACTAGATATCTATTTAACGGTCATCGCCTCATAATCTTTATAAATCCTGAATGCAACATCGTGTTCTTGCGCCAGCCTTTTTTCGAAGGCGCGAATCTCTGGCGTGATGTTGGCACCCCTGAATCCACCGCGTACGGCACGAGTATCGACATCCTTGTACGCATCGCGCCACAGATCGGGTAGGGCGGGTGCGTTCGGGATCGATAACCATAGCCTGAGCAGATGGCGACACTTTTCAGGCTCTTCGAAATCTTCGTATTCAGTGCGGGCATGCAAATTGACGTGATTATTCAGAAACTGAAAGTCACCCTTCTGCAAATACATGTGATAACAAAGATCCTCGCGGCCAAGCAGTTCATCAAACTTGTCCAGGGCTTCAGTCTGCAAGGGCGTGAGTCGAGGTACCTCAGGAAAGCTGATCTGCGCACCGGTGATGTGATTGCGGATATGGCGACAGGCAAACTGACCGTCTTTAAAACCGACAATCGAAGCCTGGTAGTAGGCTGGCTCTTCAGCCGCCTGCTCGCCCTGGCGTCCGAAGTAAAACGGTTGTTGCAGGACCTCTGCCAGATCGGGTCTGACCTTTTTTAGTTCATTGAAGGCAGACATCGAACTTGAGATCAGGCTGGATCCACCGCTTTTGGCGACTTGCAGACACATCAGGCCGACAACGTCGCTGCCATCCGAGTGGAAATCCAGTTTCGAATTGGTGTTGTAACCACGCCCCGTACCGCTGCGATATACACCGCCATCGTCACGAACATTCGACACAAAATGACTAGGCTTGCCTTGCGGGCGCGGCACACCCATGCGTAGACCCATGCTCCAGAACAGGGTGCGCATTTCAGCCGGAGTCCAGTTATCAACCGGAAACCCTCTGACCAGGCATACCCCGTAGTTGCTTTGGGTGGACTGGATGATGGTCTTGAGCAACTTGTCGGTGGCAGGCGTCAAGGGGAAATCTGCCGCAGACAATTCGAATTCGGACTTGCCGGTTGCCAGCACGGCACGCAAGCCCATCTCGAGATCTTCGATCTCTTTCTGGCTTAATGGATGAATCCAGGATGAGTCGTTCTCAAGATCGGCGCGCGTCCAGGCGCGGGGCGATGCAAATTTTTCAACAGATGTAGCGACTGCAAACATCATTAATCCCCTTTCAAACCAACTTGCTTAGCCAGGTTTTGCCAAAACTCGGCGTTTTTGACGACTTGGGCCTGGAATTCATCCACTGGATTGGCGACAGGTGTTGCGGCCTGCTCTGAAAGTGCGTTGCGCATGGCAGGCGAAGTCGCAACCTCGTGCACAGCCTTTTGCATGGCGATCAATCGATCTTTGGGTGTTTTGGCAGGTGCGAACAAGCTGTAGGTCAACCCGATCTGCATCCCTTTGACCCCTGATTCTGTCATCGTGGGAACGTTGGGCAAGGCGGGTGAGCGCTGTGCGCTTGTCACGGCCAGTGCGCGCAGGCGTCCGTTGTCCATCAGGTTTTTAGCGGTCATGATGCTGGTGACACCAATTGTGACGACCCCCGAGGCCACATCTGTCATCAACGGCGCGCCGCCCTTGTACATCACGCTCACCATGTCGAGTTTTTCTTCAGCGACAAACATCGCGCCGACTAGCTTGGTCATGTTCTCCGAGCTGCCAATCGAATTCACCCCCGGCTTGGCGCGCATGGCTTTGATGAAGTCGGGAATATTTTTATACGGCGATTCGGACGACACCACAAAGACAGCAGGTGATTCGGCGATTAGCGTGACACCCGTCAAGTCCTTGAAGGTGTCGTAGGGCATGTTGGCGTTCAACAAGGGGTTGAGATAGTGCGTGGCAACGACCAGCACATAGGTGTGACCATCAGCCTCGGACTTGGCAACGGCATCGGTGCCAATGATGCCGTTGGCACCAGGCTTATTCTCGACAATGACGTTTTGCTTCAGGATCGGCGTCAGTCCCTGCGCCAGCCGGCGCGCGATGATGTCCGTGCCGCCACCGCCTGCATAGGGGACGACGATGCGAATAGTTTTACTCGGAAAGTCGGCCGTTTGCGCCTGGGCTGCGGGTGCCAGCGTCACGCCGGTCAATGCGGCCATGGTGGTTACCACGGTGGTTGCCATGGCCAGTGTGCCGCGAACAGCTGATGTCACGGCTGATGTCATGAATGATGATTTCAAGTTTGTCTCCCTAAAGGGTTTGGTTTTTATATTGGTTTTTTGTATTGGTTTCAGTATACGGAATCCTACCCTAAGTGCCTTTTTGCAAACCGGTGCTATCCTGTAAAACCTTAGTAGTGTTTACCCGAGTTTCGTTTACCCGAGTTTCCGAAGTCTGGATTCAAATATGGATTCACCCGAACGCCCTTCTACGCACATATCCGTTGCTGAGCCCGCCGAACTGTCCCGGCGCGAGTTGCTGCTTGCGATGTCTGGTGTCGCCTGGGCGTTGATCGTCGCGGCCTTCGATTCGACGATTGTCAGTACATCGATGCCCAAAGTGGCCGAGGCATTGGATGGCAAGGCCTTGTACGCCTGGGTTGGCACGGCTTATTTTCTGGCGTCAGCAGTCACTATCCTGATTTTTGGCCGCCTGGGCGACCTGTATGGCCGCAAACCCTTGATGTTGGCGTCGCTTGCGATCGTGGGGGTGGGCTCGGTTTTGGCAGGTTTGTCGCAAACCATGCCTCAATTGATCGCTTTCAGGGTGCTGCAGGGTTTTGGCGGGGGCATGATGGTGGCTACCACCTTCACGGCCCCGGCGGATTTGTTTCCGGATGCCCGCAAACGGGTGCGCTGGATGGTGATTACCTCGGCCTCCTATGCTTTTGCCAGCGGTATCGGCCCGATGCTGGGCGGGATGGTCACCCAGGCGCTGGGGTGGCGGGCGGCGTTTTTTATCACCCCGGGTGCGGCAGTGATCTCGATTTATCTGACCTGGAAGTACTTTCCGCGTATCCGGCCGACCCATGCGTCCGGCAAACGCCTGGATTGGCTGGGCTCATTGCTGCTGACGGTTGCCGTAGGTGCGCCACTCGCGGGACTGGAGCTTTTGATCGCAGAAAACGCGCAGGATCACCTGTGGTGGGCGCTAGGACTGATAGCGGCAGGTTTTGGGGCCAGCGCCATGCTGATCCCGGTAGAAAAACGTGTGGAAATGCCGATATTTCCCTTAAGAATCCTGCAATCGCGCGAATCCGTCCTGCTGAATCTGGCCGGACTGCTGACGGGCGGGGTGATGTACATCCTGATTTTCTACCTGCCTTTACTCTTGCAGGATGTATTCGGATACTCGCCCTCGCACGCGGGCTTGCTGATGACGCCTCTGGTTGCCGTCATGCCTATGGGCAGCATGATGAACGCCCAACTGTTGCCACGCCAGACAAACCCCGAGCGCCTGCTGATTCTGGGCAGCGTGCTGCTTGGGCTGGGCTGTCTGTTGTGCATGTCATTTACAGCCAATAGCCCGACGTGGTGGGTATTGTTAGTGTTATCGACAACTGGGCTGGGTCTGGGATTTTTGCTGCCGAATTACACATTATTCATGCAGATGATTTCTGATCAGCGCGATGTGGGTGCGGCATCGGCGCTGGTGCAAACCATGCGGTCTCTGGGCAGCGCGCTTGGCACAGCTTTGGTCGGCATTGCGATTGCCCGAATTTCGGTCTCGTCCGGCTTGCGGATCGGGCTGATCTTTTGCGTGGTGCTATGCGTTATTGTCGGATGGATATCGACGCAAATCAGAATGAAAAACGTCAGCAGGTCTTAAAGTAACGAACCGATAGCAACGCTCGGATGGTAACGATCTTAGGCAAGATTCAAGCCCAAACTCCCACCGCAAAGCGGATAGGCTAGAGGATAGGCCAAAAAACAGTATCATTCGCTTGACTGAGCAAAAGAAGAATACTCATGCAGGGCAAGTTACACATCGAATCCTGGATCGTTTTATTGCTGATCGGCATCATGCCGGTCATGATGCTGACTCACCTGGGGCACTCTAGCGGCGCATTTCTGGGGCTGGCCGTAGTTTGCCTGTTCATTTGCTTCAAGCGCCCGGGCGGATTCAGCCAAACCCGGCAGGATTTCGCTCCCTACCACTTGCTTGCTTTGGCCTTGTCGTTCACCCTCATCCTGGTGCTAGGCATGTCGGTATGGCATGGCAGATTTCTGGCGTCGGACTCGGAGCGTGCATTCAGAACATTTTTGGGAACCATTACGATTTTGGCCGGATGTCTGGCCTTGATTCCACAACGTTTAAGACAAGCGGTCTGGGGCATGACGGCCGCAGCCTGGGCGGCAACGGGTTATGCGGTCTGGTTATCGTGGCCCACCCGAATCATCGCAGAGGGTGCGCCTGCGTATAACACCGTTACGTATGGCGGCCTGCAATTCAGGCGCCCTGAAAACGTACCCGAATACAACGCAGTGTCTTACGGCAACTTGTTATTGATGATGACGGTGTTGTCGACGCTGTCCATCGGCTGGCAGTTGACCCGGTTTCGTAAAACAGAAATCGCTTTCAAGGTGCTGACGGGCTTAGTGGGGTTTGTCGGCTTTCTGGCTACCCAAACACGCAGCGGCTGGATGGGTGTGCCGTTTTTTATCCTGATTGGTCTGGTGCTGTTTTACGGCAAAGCAAATTTGCGCAAAATCATCGCACCGGCTCTGATTGCGTTTGCGTTGATCGCGACGGTGTTTGTCTTGAATCCGATCACGCGCACACGCGCTCAAGATGCCGTCAACGAAATCACTGAATGCATTCATAACCCGACAGCGGTTTCTTCTGTTTGCATTCGATTTCAGCTTTGGCATGCATCCTTGATGATGTTCAAAGAAAACCCCTTGATCGGCAATGGATCCGGACAAGGCTTCAAGCCGGCACTTCAGGACTTGGCCAAACGCGGCGTGGTTTCGGGATTTACCGTGACCGAAAAGTTTGACGAGCCGCACAACGACATGATGAATGCCCTGGCCAATTACGGGTTACTGGGTTTGACCGGATTGCTGTTGCTCTACTTCGCTCCGGCAAGGGTGTTTGCCAAAAGGCTGGCGGGCAATATGCCGCAAAATGCACGGGTGGCTGCAGCAATGGGGCTAGCGGTCTGTCTGGGCTTTTTTGCGTTCGGCCTAACCGAATTGATGTTCAGGGGCATGCGAACAATGGGGTTCTATGCCACCATGATCGGGTGGTTACTGGCGTTGTCGGACGAAAGGTTTAATGCGGATTGATGGCTCGCGCCAGACTAAGCCTAACCGCTGAATCTCGGTAAGTCCTTAACCAAAAACTTTCGCACAAAGGTGGTATCCCACAGGCGATAAACACGGTCACCGATCGTCTTGGCATCGCGGCGTCTGGCTTTGCGCTCGGGCGATATGTCCGACACCAGACTCAAGGGGGATTCCCATACCGCATTAGGCGTCAGTGCATACAGTGTGAGTAGCCCTGCGCGCTCGAACACCCGCCAATGGTCAGCAACCATCCATACGGGATATAGGGCGTCTACCATGCGTTTGGCCGCAGCCAAGGTGATGAAATAACCTGAGGTCAGCCAAACCCCGCCATGCGGGCGCACGATTTCTCTATGACCGATTTTGATCGCACCTGATTTGAAGCCGCGCTCGACATGCGTCATTTGAACCATGACCGCCTGATCCGGGCTGAAGACGGATGCGAGACCTTCTTTGCTGTCGGCACTCAGCAATTGGTCGAAATCATCGGCAAGCAGCACATCGTCCTCAAGCACCATGGCGCATGGGATATTCTGCTCGATCATTTTGCGATATATACCGATATGCGAAAGCGTGGTGCCGATCTCGGCGCGGGCCATCGGGCCATAGGCGACCTGGGCACGGGCGGCGTTGAAATGTTTGGCAAGCTCTTCTTCGGACATCACGCGACCATCCACCGCATCGAACCAGGTCGGCACAATACGATGTTGTGTCAGTAACGCCTGCATGGCTTCGCGGCGCTTAGTGGCCGTAGCCAGATTGACGACAAAGCAGATGATCTGTGACAAATGAGTAGCCTATGGAATAAAAACCGGAATCTATTTGCGAATCAGGCGTATTGAATTCATGACGATTTTGCCGTCATGTGCTGAAACTTCCAGCCACTTTCGCACATATCCTTCAAATTGCGCTTAGCATGCCAGTTAAGTTCTGCAGTCGCATACGCAACACTTGCGTAACTGGTGGCAATATCACCGGCGCGACGCGGCACGATTTTGTAAGGCACGGACTTGCCGCTCGCCGCCTCGAACGCTTTAACCATCTCAAGCACGCTGTAGCCGCGACCCGTTCCGAGATTAAAGACATGAAATCCATCATGCGTTGTCAAATAGTTGAGCGCGGCAACGTGACCTTCGGCTAGATCCATCACATGAATGTAGTCCCGCACACCGGTGCCGTCGGGCGTGTCGTAATCATCCCCGTACACACTTAACTGTGCGAGTTTGCCGACCGCAACCTGGGCGACAAACGGCATGAGGTTGTTGGGGATCCCGTTGGGATTCTCGCCGATCAGGCCTGAATCATGCGCACCTACCGGATTGAAGTATCTCAAGCAGGCAATCCGCCAGGCCGGATCCGATTTGGCAAGGTCGCCGAGGATTTCTTCGATATGGTGTTTGGTGCGTCCGTAGGGATTGGTCGCGGCCAACGGGTGAGCCTCGTCGATCGGCAGGTATTTCGGATCGCCGTATACAGTGGCGCTGGAGCTAAACACGAAGGTTTTGGGATGATTGTCGGCCTTTTGCATAGCCTGCAAGAGGCTGATCGTACCCTGTACATTGTTGGCGTAATACTCGACCGGAATACGGTTCGACTCGCCCACGGCCTTCAGGCCCGCAAAATGCACTACTGCATTGATCTGGTGCGTCTGCAAGGTTTGGGTCAGCAATGCCGTATCGCGCAGATCACCTTCGATCACGACAATCGGACGTCCGATGATGGCTTCGATCCGCTTGACTGCGCCGCGATCGCTATTGCAGAAATTATCGAAAATGAAGATGCGATGACCGGTCTGCGAAAGCGCGACCGCGGTATGGCTGCCGATATAACCCGCGCCACCTGTCAGCAGAATGTTTTGTATGTTCGAAGACGTCATCGATTACGGTTTAGCATGAATTAAACGACATTGTAATTGCTGGTGGTTTATAGTGGCTATTGCTTGAGCGGGATTGCCTGCCTTGGGCGCTTTCAAAGCCGGATCATGCAACGCAAAGACCTGTACAACATGCTCATCCTCGCTGCCATCTGGGGCGGGTCGTTTCTATTCATGCGCATGTCCGTGCACGAACTGGGTGCCTTGCCTCTAATGGGCGTTCGGACGTTTCTTGCAGGGCTGTTGTTGCTGCCGCTATTGATCTGGCATAAAAAACTGCCTTTGTTGCTTGCCTATTGGCGCCAGATCGCGATTGTCGGCTTGTTTAATTCGGCGCTTCCATTCGTGTTGTTCGCCTATGCGACCAAAACCATCCCGTCTGGCACGATGTCGGTGATCAACGCCGTCACACCGCTATGGGGTGCGATGATTGCCTGGCTGTGGCTGAAAGACCGCTTGCCGCCGCTACGCATTCTGGGCCTGTTTGTCGGCCTAACAGGCATTGTGATTCTGGTCTGGGACAAGCTGACGCTGCAAGGATCCGGGTCCGTACTTGCCGTGCTTGCCGGGGTGTCCGCACCGATTTTTTATGGGGTAGCGGCCAGTTTCACTAAAAAATACCTGATGAAGGCAGATCCGCTTGCGACCGCCTCCGGGTCATTGATGTCTGCAGGCCTGGTGTTGATGCCTTTTGCCTGGTGGCAATGGCCGACTGAGCCGGTGAGTCTGGGTGCATGGGGCGCTGCGCTATCGTTGACGGTGATTTGTACTTCGATCGCATATCTTTTGTATTACAAACTACTGCTCAGTATCGGTCCGGCAAAGTCGATGACGGTAACGTTTCTGGTGCCGGTCTTTGGGGTGTTTTGGGGTTGGTTGTTTTTGTCGGAAACGATCAACCGGTATGTGGTGATCGGTGGTGCGGTGATTTTGATCGGCACGGCCCTAGCCACTGGACTGCTTGGTGGCAAGAGGAAGTAGCTCGCATCAAATATCGATAGTCAATAGGCAGGAAAGGTTTGGTTGCAATTTAGTCGTTGTGGTTTTTATGGTGGCGAAGTGCGCAACTTGTTGTAGCGTGATGCCACTTGATTCAGACTTGTCATCATTGTTCTAAGTTGAGTCGATACCCATGTTGCCTTTTGATATGTTTGCGTTCGCTAAAGACCTTCGCCGGGTCGGTGGGATTCGATCTTGAAATTGCGACACCCCCGCCTGCGCTGGAAACAAGGCAATCACCTCACCTTGCTCGAAAACGGCGTAGAGCTGTTTCCCGCAATGTGCGATGCATTCGATGCGGCCACCACCAGCATCCATCTTGAAACGTACATCTATCGTCTGGATGAAACCGGCATCAAGATTCTGCGACATCTTGCCCTGGCTGTAGAACGCGGGGTCAAGGTGCGTGTGGTGATCGACGGGTTCGGCTGTGTCGATAGCGATCTTGAGATTCAGGCACGCATGGATGCGATTGGCGTCAAATGCAGAATCTATCGTCCTGAGCCCAGGCGGTTTGGACTATTTATCTTCAATTTGTTGCGTTTGCGGCGCTTGCATCGCAAATTGTGTGTGGTTGATTCTCGTATCGCGTTTGTAGGTGGCATCAATATCGAGGATGATTTTATTGATCGTGCGAAATCCCGAGGTGCGCTTCACGCTCATGAATTCAATCGCGCCGAAAGCCAGACATTCAAGGGCGACCCCCGCTTTGATTATGCGGTGCGTGCCACAGGCCCCGTAGTCTCGGACATTGTCTATGCGCTGGATATGTTGTGGTTGAGACTGTCATGGATCGCTCCGGTATCGGGATCCACAAGTAGATCTTTAACGGAAATGATCACCGACTCGGACGAGGATCGTTTGAACGGCCGCGTCAATGGCAAGCGGTTGTGGCGGCATCTTCATTTCAGGCGACCACTGCATCGTGCCGACCATGTACCGCATACCGGTAACTCAATCGTCGCGCTCGCGCTTCGCGACAATCTGCGCTATCGCAAAACGATCGAAGCCAGTTACTTGAACGCAATCAATACCGCACGCAGCGACATCATCATTGCCAATGCATATTTCTTGCCGGGCTATTCACTTCGACTTGCGTTGAGCGACGCAACCAAACGTGGCATTCGCGTACGACTGCTACTACAAGGCAAAATCGAATATCACTTGCAGTATCACGCGACACGCTGGATCTACGATTATTTTTTACAGAATGGCATCGAGATCTACGAATACATGCCAAGCTATTTGCACGCCAAGGTCGCGGTTATCGATAACACGGCGATTGTCGGATCATCCAATCTGGATCCTTTCAGCCTGTTTCTTGCCCGCGAAGCGAATCTGGTGATGGATGACGCAAGCTTTGCGCGCAAGCTCAGGATGTCGCTCGAAACCGCAATGACACACGGCAGTCGTATCGTCGAGCATCGCTTGTACGATCAACGTGGCTGGATAAGGCGCTTATTGGATGCTGCGGCGTATAAATTATTGCGGTTTGGCGTGTCGTTATCAGGCAAGGGTAACGACAACGAATATTAGGGCAACTCAAGCTCGGCCAGAATAGGCGCGTGATCGGACAGCTGAGTCCAGGGTCGACCACGCAGGACACGTGCGCTACGCACGGCAAAACCGCGCTGGTAAATACGATCCAGTCTTAGCCACGGAAACGCCGACGGAAAAGTCCTTGGAGCGGGCATCAGATTGTTTGTGCCTTCCATGCCCAATTGGTTGATGTGATAACTCTGTCGCCTGAACATGGCTTCACGAATTTGCTGCTGGCTTTCGCCGCGTAGTACGCCACGCAATTGCTGGATCGACTCGCGCAGCTTCGGCATAGTGCCGTGTGTGCGAGGGGCGTGGGCGAACACTTCATAGACGCCTAGCTGCTGGACAAACAATGGAGCGAGACGATCTTTCCAGTCGTTGAAGTCACCGGCAATCAGCATGGGGGCGCCATCTGGCACCATGCGGCGGATGCGCTCGATCATCACTTCGATCTGACGGATACGACTGGCAGCAAACAACCCCAGATGCACAACAAAGCAATGCACTTCTCGACCACCAACATTGATCACGCCATGCAACAAACCGCGTTGCTCGAGTCGATGATCGGAGATGTCCTGGTTTTCGAATGAAAGAATGGGATGCCTGGACAACAGTGCATTGCCGTGATCGGTACGGTCTCTAACCGCATTGCACCCGTAGGCGCAATCCATGTGCAGTGCTGCGGCGAGGAATTCATGCTGCATGTGCAGCGAACCGTGCTTTTCGTTGCGTCCTTGCACCTCTTGCAAAAACATCAGGTCGGGTCGCAGGCCATGCAGTCCGAGTCGCAAGTCACTTAAAGAGTCGCGTCCGCCAAGCGAACGACCCTTGTGTATGTTGTAACTGACGACACGAATCAGAGACATGTTGGAATTTGCCGTCGTACGAGGCGGATACGTTGCGCATCCGCCTGGTGCATCGTTTTACTTCACTTCAGCCTGACGCAGACGAATGTGCAGTTCACGTAATTGCTTTTCATCGACGGGCGATGGAGCTTGCGTCAACAGGCACTGCGCGCGCTGGGTCTTGGGGAAGGCGATCACATCGCGAATCGATTCGGCACCAGTCATCATCGTGACGATACGATCCAGGCCGAAGGCGATACCACCGTGCGGAGGCGCACCGTACTGCAACGCATCGAGCAGGAAGCCGAACTTGAGCTTGGCTTCATCAGCATCGATCTTCAGTGCGCGGAACACCTTGCTTTGAACTTCCTCGCGGTGGATACGGACCGAACCGCCACCGATTTCCCAGCCGTTGAGCACCATGTCGTAGGCTTTGGCGATGGCTTTGGACGGATCGGTGCTGAGCAGATCTTCGTGACCCTCTTTGGGGCTGGTGAAGGGGTGATGCGCGGCAACGTAGCGATCGGCTTCTTCGTCGTATTCGAACATCGGGAAGTCGACCACCCACAATGGTTTCCAGGCGTTTTCGAACAACCCGTTGGCTTTGCCGAATTCGCTGTGGCCGATTTTGACACGCAATGCGCCGATGGCATCATTGACAATCTTGGCGCGATCCGCACCGAAGAAAATCAGGTCGCCGTCCTGTGCGCCGGTGCGCTTGACCATTTCGGCCAGGGCAGCGTCGTGCAAGTTTTTGACGATAGGCGACTGCAAACCATCTCGACCCTTTGCGGCTTCATTGACTTTGATCCATGCCAAGCCTTTGGCGCCGTAGATGGCGACAAACTTGGTGTAGTTGTCGATCTCGCTGCGCGAAATGGCGGCACCACCCGGTACGCGCAGGGCGACAACACGGCTACCTTCGGTTGTGGCGGCTGCCTTGAACACCTGGAAGTCGACGTCTTTCATGACATCGGTCAGATCGGTGAACTCGAGCTTGACGCGCAGATCGGGCTTGTCCGAACCGTACAGGCGCATGGCTTCGCTGTAGGGCATGATGGGGAATGTTTCGGCCAGGTCGACGTTTTGCACAACCTTGAAAACGTGACGAATCATGCCTTCGAAAATGGCGCGGATTTCGGTTTCGTTAAGAAAGGATGTTTCGCAATCGATCTGGGTGAATTCGGGCTGACGGTCGGCGCGCAAGTCTTCGTCGCGGAAACACTTGGTGATCTGGTAGTAACGATCAAAACCGGCCACCATCAACATCTGCTTGAACAACTGGGGCGACTGCGGCAGAGCGAAAAATTCGCCGGCATTCACGCGCGATGGCACGAGATAGTCGCGCGCGCCTTCAGGCGTGCTCTTGGTGAGCATGGGGGTTTCGATATCGATGAAGCCCAGATTATCCAGAAACTTGCGAACCTCGATCGACACGCGATAGCGCAGCATCATGTTCTTTTGCATCTGGCCACGGCGCAGGTCAAGGACGCGGTGCGTCAGGCGCGTGGTCTCCGACAGGTTCTCGTCATCGAGCTGGAAGGGTGGCGTAACCGAGGCGTTGAGAATCTCAACTTCGCGGCACAGGATTTCGACTTCACCGGAGGCCAGATCGGCATTGGTGGTGCCGGCGGGACGCTCGCGCACCAGTCCGGTGATGCGGATACAAAACTCGTTGCGCAGTCGCTCTGCGGTCGAGAATGCAGGTGCGTTGTCCGGATCGAACACGATTTGCGCCAGGCCTGCACGGTCGCGCATATCGATGAAGATCACGCCACCATGATCGCGGCGGCGATGTACCCAGCCAAAAAGGGTAACGGTTTGACCTAGATGGTCACGACAAACCTGGCCGGTGTAGCAGGTACGCATGGGACTGACTCCAAAAAATTACTTGTTGATCTTGCTGGTCTTGCCGGTTTTACTTTCGATCGGGGCGACAACCCCCATCGATACGATGTACTTCAATGCCGAGTCGACGGACATACTCAGCGGAATGATTTCACTGCGCGGCACCATGATGAACACGCCCGAGGTCGGATTGGGTGTCGATGGTACATAAACGCTGACATGCTCGGCTTGCAGATGTTCGGCAATCTCGCCTGCCGGCGATCCCGTCAGCAGAGCCATCGTCCACAACCCTTTGCTGGGATAGGGAACGAGCACAGCTTGACGAAATGCCTGGCCATTTGGCGAGAGCACCGTATCGCTGACTTGCTTGACCGACTGGTAGATGTTGCGAACCAGCGGAATGCGGCCGAGGATTTTTTCGTAGATATTGAGAATGCCGCGGCCCAGAAAATTAGCGGCAAGCAGGCCGGTGACAAACAACACCACAGCCACCACCAGCACGCGAAAGCCCGGGATTTCAAACCCGAACAACGCCTGGGGCGACAGGAATCCGGGCACCACGCTTTCGAGCGTAGTGACAAGCAAACTCAGCACCCAGATCGTGATGACCAGAGGTACCCAGATAACCAGACCGGTGATGAAGTATTTTTTCAACACATGCATTCTCGAATCGTCAGCCTGATCAGGAGGCCGAACTTGTCGCTGCCGGGCTTGATGTCGATGAACCGGCTGAGGGTCCTGACGATGCCGGTGCGGCAGTGCTTGCAGACGTTGCGCCGGATGCACCGGACTGACTTGAATCGGATGAACTTGCGCCCGAAGTGCCTGATGCGCCGGCCCCGGATTGACCCGCGTCAGCAGAGGTTTCAGCTGCGGTTTTACCGACAGCTGCTTCGCTGGTCTTGCTGGTGCCGCCTGCGTTATTGCGGAAATCCGTCACGTACCAGCCCGATCCCTTCAGTTGAAAACCGGCTGCGGTGACTTGCTTTGCATAGGTGGACTGCTTGCAAGCCGGACACTCGGTCAACGGCTTGTCCGAAATTTTTTGCAGCACGTCTTGGGCATGGCCGCAAGCTGTGCATTTGTAAGCATAGATTGGCACGATGTAACTCTCTGACAATATGTGCTGCGGCTTTAGAACGAAACAAAGCGCAGAATCAAGGGAAAGCCCTAGATTTTAACTTTTTTTTGAGAAATCCCCCGTATTTCTGCGTGCTTAGGGTGATTTCGTCATTGTTCGGCAATTTTCCCTTTTTGAATAATAGTAAATTATTGATTTTTCCCAATTTGGGAAATACAATGCTAGCTTGCTTTTCTAACATCTCTTTTACATGCGAATTCTGGGTTTACCTATCCTCGAAGCATTCAAAATAACTCACGCAAGCGCTCAAGGACCATTAAATGCCTGGCAAACGGATGTGGAGTGCGAGGACTGGAAAACCCCTCACGACATCAAATGCAGATATAGAAGTGCAGACTTTCTAGCTGATAACCGTGTCATCTTTAACATCAAGGGCAACGCCTATCGGCTCGTGGTCAAAGTGCGATACCAAAACGGATTGGTTGTCGTAGAGTGGGTCGGTACACATGCGGATTACAGCAAACAAAAATTCTAGATTGTTCCGGACAGCATGTAATGTGAATAAATGGAGAAGATGATGAACATTAAGATCATCAAGAGCGAAATGGACTACAGAGTGGCAATGAATCGCCTGAGCACGCTCATGTCGCTTGATCTCGAAGCTGGCTCCGAAGAAGAAAACGAACTCGAACTATTAGCCTTGGTTATTCAGGACTTCGAACGCCGCACCGTGCCTGCGGTTAAAGTTGACCCGATTGAAAGCATTCTCTTTCGCATGGATCAGATGCGACTTTCGAGAAAGGATCTTATTCCATTTATCGGATCAATTTCCAAAGTATCGGAAGTGCTTTCGCGTAAACGTCCTCTGTCCCTTTCAATGATTAGGAAGCTTCATCAAGGCTTGGGTATCCAAGCCGATATTCTTATTGAAGAACCGGGACACGATTATTCAATCATTGAACAGGATGAGGAAATAGACTTTAGCCGATTCCCTATCAAAGAGATGTATGAAAGGGGTTGTTTTGGCGATATTGAAGGCAATGCCCAATATTTCAAAGACTATGCCGAGGACTTGATTCGTAAATTCATGCACGATCTACTTCCCAAGCGTATGGAGCCGACTTTTTTGCGTGCGCCTATGCATCAGCGCGGCGATCGGCAAGCTGACGAAATGGCAATTCTGGCTTGGCGTATGTGCGTTTTGCGCAAGGCGCGAGAGATCGCACCCTCCAGAAAATACAAGCATGGGGTTATTACTTCGAACTGGTTACGTGAACTGACAAAGCTGTCCGCCTTCGATGAAGGTCCGAAACTTGCGAGGGAATACCTTGCTCGGCACGGGATTACGCTCGTCATAGAGAAACATTTCAAACGGACTTTTCTCGATGGTGCTGCCATGCTGGATAGTGATCGTCCAATCGTCGCACTGACTCTACGACACGATCGAATCGATAATTTCTGGTTTGCCTTGTTGCACGAACTGGCCCATGTTGCAAAACATCTAAATGCTGAAAATCCGGTTTTTATCGATGATTTAGATCGGGGTCACTCTGAGGCTTTGGAAACAGAAGCTGATGAAATGGCGCAAGAAGCGTTGATTCCTGCAGATCTCTGGAAAACAGCCCAAGTCAGGCAAACACTCATGGCCAAAGATGCTGTTGCATTTGCCGATGAGATCGGAGTGCATCCGGCCATCGTAGCGGGTCGATTACGTCATGAAGTTAAAAACTTCCGCATTCTATCCAACTTGATTCATCAATCCACATCTTCCAGATTTTGAGGTGTTGCATATGTCTGATCTACCGGTTTTCAATCTGCACAAAGGGTCGATTCCTTTACTGGTATCGATTCCCCACTGTGGCACATTTATTCCCGAAGATATCAAACAGCAGTTGTTGCCACTGGCTTTGGACGTGCGGGACACGGACTGGCATTTGCCGATTCTTTATGCGTTTGCCAAAGAAATGGGTGCATCGGTTTTACAGGCCAATATGTCGCGCTATGTGATCGATTTGAATCGCCCGATCGATCAAACCAACTTGTATCCAGGTCAGGATACAACCCTGCTATGTCCGATCGACAACTTCGACCGTCAGCCGCTTTATCCGGAAGGTAAAACACCCTCGCAGGATGAAATCAATCGTCGTCGCCAACTCTATTGGCAGCCCTACCACGATGCCCTCAGTGCCGAGTTGGCGCGCATTAAGGCAACGCACGGTCATGCTGTTTTATGGGACGCGCATTCAATACGTTCGGTGCTGCCAAGATTCTTCGAGGGCAAGCTCACTGACTTGAATCTGGGTACGGGCGGCGGATCAAGTTGCGATCCTAAACTGGCAGATCGGGTGCTTGCCTGCGCAAAAACGGCAACGCCCTTTACCTCGGTACTCAATGGCCGCTTTACCGGCGGCACGATTACGCGCAGCTATGGTCAGCCGGCCAACAACATCCATGCGATTCAACTGGAGATGACCTGGTGCAGCTACATGCATGAAGAACCGCCCTATGCATATGCACCCGAACGCGCGGCAAAGGTGCAGCCTGTTTTAAAACAGATGCTGCAACTTTGCGCGGACTGGAAGTTTTAAGGGTCCGACGATTTAAAAACCTGGCGCTTTAAAGCCCCAGCAATTTAAATTCCTAATAATGACAAGTCGGGGCGTGCCAGGTGCCATTTGGTGGCACGCTGAAAGGCGATCCCGATTTTGACCATGGTCGCATCGTCAAACGGTTTGCCCAAAAACTGCATCCCGATCGGCATGCCGTTGTCGGCCAAGCCTGCGGGCAATGACATGCCGCATGCGCCCAGATAGTTGCCGGCGCGCGTAAACGAGGCCATGGGTGTTTGCGCCTCGTCGACTTCAGTCAGCGGTATCGCGCCAAAAGGCGTGCAAGGACTCAACAAGGCATCCACGTTGCTCATCCAGTCTTTCCATTGCGCAATCGCGGCGCGATGGGCGGCCATGGCGTCGATATAGTCGGCACCCGAAATCGCAGCACCGCTTTGAACGCGCTTGCGCACGAAGGGTCCGAATTTTTTGCTGGTGTCGTCAATGTAGGCACGATGAATCGCGTAGGCTTCGGCAGCAATGATGTAACCGTTGCGCACCATCATGTCCTTGAAATCGAACGGGAACGTTTTGTCGACAATCGTTGCGCCCAGATCAACCAGCACGCGACGCGTGTCTTCAAGCATGCGTAATACATCAGCACCCATCGCAATCGGATATTGCGCGGGCGGAATCATGGCGATGCGCACGCCTGCCAGAGGCTTGGCGCTGTTATCGGGTGACTTCCATTGAAATAACGGACGATTGAACGTAGTGGGATCGCGAGGATCGACTCCGGCCATTAATTCGGTGAGTAATGCGGCGTCATGCATGTCACGAGTCATCGGCCCGATCGAATCAAGAGTGCCTGACAACGGGAATGCTCCATGCAGGCTGATCAGGCCGCATGTTGTTTTAAGACCTGTAATGCCATTCAAGGATGAAGGGATACGCACTGATCCGCCGGTATCCGAACCGAGTGCAGCCGGAGCCAGGCCTGCAGCGACCGCTACGCCCGATCCGCTTGAAGAACCACCCGGTGTACGGTGTGTTTTGAGGTCCCAGGGGTTCCAGGGCGTGCCCATTTCGGGATTGGTGCCAAAGCCACCGAAAGCGAATTCGACCATATGCACCTTGCCAAGCATGACCATGCCACCGCGCAGCAGTCTTTCGACAGCGGTTGATGTGGTCGTGCTGCGACGATCGGTCCATTCTTTTGATCCGGCGGTCGTGATCTGTCCTTCGATTTCGCATAAATCCTTAACTGCGATCGGCAGGCCATCAACGGCACTTAAGCTGTAGCCGGAGGCGCGACGCTGGTCGGCTGCGCGAGCTTGTTCTAGCGCGCTATCCTCATTCACCAATACATACGAATGGAGCTTGCCGTCCGCTTTTTTAATCCGATTCAAATACTCTTGGGTGACTTCGACTGAGCTGTATTTTTTGGTGCGCAAGCCGTGTGCAAGGTCGGTAAGGGTCGAATAAGCAAGATCTGACATATGGACTCCGTGACAGGTTATTGGTTTAAATAGTTGAAAACAATCTGATGCAAGTCTTTAAGAGAAGTTTTATTGACTAATCTAGCACTGAAAACGGGGATATCAAATATAAATATCAAACAATATTTCTGGCACGCAATCCCTCGATTTGTTCGCGCGTCAGGCCGAGCTCTTCCATCATGACGCAATCGGTGTGCTCGCCCAGAATAGGTGGCGCCTTGTGTTGAATCGGCGTGCGTGAAAAAAGCAAAGGATTGCGAACAAGCTTGACATCGACGCCACTGGAGTGCGGCACTTCGATCTGGATATTGCGATGTTTGGTCTGAGGATCGGCAAAGACCTCTTCCATATTGTTGATGGGACCGGATGGCACACCTGCCGCTTCGAACTTTTGCAGCAGTTCGGCTTTGGTGAACTTCAAGATGTTGGGCAACAGAATATCTTGCATCAACCCGCGATTGGCGATGCGCATCGAGTTGGTCGCAAAGCTCGGATCGTCTGCAAGCTGCGGCACGCCAATCGCCTGACATAGGGATTTGAACTGACTGTTGTTGCCGGCCGCAATAATCAGATAACCGTCTTTGCATGGGTAAACATCGGCAGGGGCAGCGATCGGGTTGGTATTGCCGGCACGCGTGGGACTTTTGCCGGTCATCAGATAGCCAACTGCTAGGTGACCGTTAAATGATACGGCGGCATCAAGCAGCGATGTATCAATGTATTGACCCTCTCCAGTCTCGCGACGATGGTACAGCGCACCGAGCATGGCGATCGTGGCATACAAGCCGGTAGTGATATCGGTCATCGGGATGGAAGTACGCATCGGGGTTGCGCCCGACACGCCATCGGGCTGACCGCAGGTACTCATCGGCCCGGCCATGCCTTGCAAAATGAAGTCGTAAGCCGGACGGGCGGCATAGGGGCCGGTCTGACCGAAGCCGGTGATCGAACAATAAATCAGATCCGGTTTAACTTTGCAAAGCGAGTCGTAATCGAGACCGTATTTTTTAAGCCCACCTGCTTTGTAGTTTTCGA
Source organism: Sheuella amnicola (assembly GCF_010499255.1). Lineage (GTDB taxonomy): Bacteria > Pseudomonadota > Gammaproteobacteria > Burkholderiales > Burkholderiaceae_B > Zwartia > Zwartia amnicola. The sequence continues at coordinate 449,587 of NZ_JAAGRN010000002.1, read as the reverse complement.
TCACGATGTCGCAGTGCATTGCAAGCTGCCGTATCAGTGTCGCACCCTCTTCAGTGGCGATATCGACCGTGACGGAATGTTTGCCGCGGTTATAGGCCATAAAGGTAGCCGACTCCTGACTTGCGACGGGATTGATTTCGGCCGTCACACCACCATCGCGCATGAATGGTCCCATGCGACGCGAATCATCACCTTCGCCGGGCTTTTCGATCTTGTAAACGGTTGCCCCCATGTCGGCAAGCGTTTGTGTACTTAACGGGCCTGCAATGATGCGGGTGAGGTCCAACACTTTAATGCCATGCAGAATGGATTTCATCGATCACCCTCAAATCAGAAAGAGGACAGCAGCAACCATGGTGGGCATCAGCGCAGATAAAAACAAAGGCCCAGGTGAAATCGTTTCGTCTGGAAAGTCGCCTTTGAGAATGGCGAATCCAGCCGGATTCGGTGCGTTGGCAATCACGGTTAAACCACCCCCTGTCACCGCGCCGGCAACAAGCATGTATCGCCAGGCATCCGACGTGCCATCAACCATGGAACCCAGATAAGTCAATGCCGCGTTATCTGTCAAGGCTGTGAGTGCAGTCGCTCCCCAGAACAGCACGATGGGCGATAGGCTGCCAAGAAGGTCCTGCAACCACCACTTCTGCAATCCGCCAAGCACGACAAGGCCAGCCAGAAAAAAACCGACCATCAACCCTTCTTTGATCATCAACGGAGATTGATAACGTTTATAGGCTTCGCAAAACCCGATGAACAGCAACAGTAATCCGATAAAAATCGCTGTGTGGTGGGCGAATACAACGACACCCACCAAAAACAACAAATGAATCACAATCACTAGCTTAGGGATTTTGATCGAACTTACGTTTTTCGTGACGCCTTCTTTTGTTTCAACCTGCTTGTCGGCCAGAAGCTTGTAATGCATGATCGTCAGGCCCAGCGCATTGATCGTGACCGCTGCAATCGCCTTGAAGCCATAGTTTGACAGCATGAAAGCCGAATCCCAGCCGAATGTATTGGCCACCATCAAGACAGGCGGGGCGGCATACGCGCTTAATACGCCACCGATCGACACGTTGACGAACAACACGCCAACCGTGGTGTACTTAAATACCTTGTGACCCGGACGCTTGAAATAACCGTCTCTGAGCAATAAAGCGGCAAGTGTCATGGCGGCGGGTTCTGTGATCAGTGAGCCTGCCAGCGGCACAAACGTCATCACCACAAAATAAGTGGCCACCTGGCGATTGAACGGCAATGCGCGGGCGATCATGCGCACCAGCATGCTAACCAGTTCGATAATCGGCCGGCTGGCGGCGATCACCATGATGGCGAATACAAAAAGCGGCTCGATGAAATTGCGCGAGTCGACATAATCAACCATGTTGTGCACACCGGCCGCCATCGCCATCAGAACAAGCAGGAAAAAAGCCCAGATTCCGAAAACCGCCTCAACCTCGGACATGAAGTGCCACAAGCCCGAATGGAGTCCGTTTTTATGTGCAAGCCTCGCAAAAACCGGAACTGAAAATGTGTGTGCGATCGCGATCGCAAATAAAACGGTTGCGGTAATCTCGATGTAATGTGGCATGCCCATGTGGTACCTGGTTGAATAACATGGTTGACTATAACTGAGGCATCACTAAACGGACAGACCGAATAACCCGAAATTTACCGTTGGAAATTCTTGTGACAAAACTTGTGACAATCCGACGGATTGATCCAGGATGCATTCGATTTGAATTGACAGGCATCTCGTTCTGATTGAAGCTATGCGGCATGCGTCATTTACCACTTCAAAACCTCACGCCCGAAGCATTTGCACCCTATGGCCATGTGCTGGGCGGATCCTTCAGTGGACCCCATGGCATTAAAGCCGGAGCCGGCACCATGATCAATGCCGGCACCACTGAGAAATTCGCCTTAGGCGCACCCGACCTGACACAATCCGGCGGCAAGCCAGCCCTGAATCTATATCGCGCAAAGGCGAATCCATTACCCTTCACCGCATTTGAACTGGAACGGCACTGCCTTGGTAGCCAGTCATTTATTCCGCTGTCGGGCGTACCCTTCGTGGTGATCGTCGCGCTTGGGGATGATTCGGTCAACGCTCAGGGTATCGTCGGTGCGGCTCCGCAGGAATCCACTCTCGCAGCTTTTCTGGTGGATGGGTCTTGCGGGGTGAGCTTCAAGCCGGGTACCTGGCATCATCCGTTACTTGCGCAGCAGGCCGGTGATTTTGTCGTACTCGAACGTCAAGGCGCAAGCGTGGATTGCGAAATCAGGAAACTGATTCAGCCGGTCTTGATCGAATCACCATAGCAAGCGTCAATAGTTCAACCCGCCAGAATCATCTGGGCAGCTTTCTCTGCAATCATCAACGTAGGGGAGTTGGTATTGCCGGACGTGATGGTGGGCATGATGGACGCATCCGCCACGCGCAGTCCTTCAATGCCATGAACGCGCAAACTGGAATCGACCACCGACATGTCATCGTGCCCCATCTTGCATGTACCAACAGGATGAAAGATCGTTGTACCAATGTTGCCCGCCGCGTTTGCAAGCGCCTCATCCGTATCGCCGACCATGCCCGGCTTGATCTCATGGGGCTTGTATTTGGCTAGCGCCGATTGACCGACGATTCGACGCGTGAGTCGGATGCTGTCGGCCGCTACCTGACGGTCTTCTGCAGTCGACAGGTAGTTGCATAAAATTTCAGGTGCCTGATTGGTATCGGGCGAGGTGATGCGAACATGCCCCCGACTGGTGGGTCGCAAATTACACACCGATGCCGTAAATGCAGGGAAATCGTGCAAAGGCTCGCCGAATTTTTCTAGCGACAAAGGCTGCACGTGGTATTCGACATTAGCGCGCGACTGAGCGGGACTGGACTTGGCAAAGACACCAAGCTGCGAAGGCGCCATGCTCATCGGGCCGCTACGGGTCAATGCGTACTGCAGGCCGATCATGGCCTTGCCCCACAATGAATTGGCCATCATGTTAAGGGTTTTGGCGCCTTCAATCCGATAAACCATGCGCAACTGGAGGTGATCCTGCAAGTTCTGTCCAACACCCGGAAGATCATGCACAACAGGAATCCCCAAAGGATTCAACAAGCTTGCCGCTCCGATACCCGAAGCCTGCAAAATCTGGGCTGATCCGATCGCGCCGCAGGCCATGACGACTTCTTTGTGGGCGGTTGCGATATGTTTATGACCATCCTTGATGAAAGCAACGCCTGTTACGCGACGTCCGGAAAACTCCAGATGCGTCGTGCGTGCGCCTGTCATGACCGTTAGATTGCGACGATGCTTGATCGGACGCAGGAATGCTTTGGAGGCGTTCCAGCGCCAGCCTGATCGTTGGTTCACTTCGAAATAGTCACTGCCTTCGTTATCGCCCTTGTTGAAATCATTGACCGGAGCAATACCGGCTTGTTCTGCGGCGTCGCGGAAAGAATCCAGTATTTCCCAAGATAAGCGAGCACGCTCGACACGCCACTCTCCTCCTGCGCCATGAAACTCGTTTGCGCCGGCATGATGATCTTCCATCCCTTTGAACAATGGCAACACATCGTTCCAACCCCAACCCGGATTGCCTTCGGCCATCCAACTGTCGTAGTCGGCGCTTTGTCCGCGCATGTAAATCATGCCGTTGATTGATGAACATCCACCCAGTACCCGACCGCGAGGATAACCGAGCTCGCGGCCATTGAGGCCGGGATCGGCTTTGGTTTTGTAGCACCAGTCTGTGCGAGGATTGCCGATGCAATAAAGATAGCCGACCGGGATATGAATCCAGTGATAGTTATCCTCGCCACCGGCCTCGAGCAACAGAACACGATTGGCGGGATTGGCAGATAAACGATTGGCCAAGAGACAGCCCGCAGTACCGGCACCGACGACGATGTAATCAAAATCCATTGCGCTTGATGTTGTCATGATTTTTTATATTGGGCCAAAGGAACCGGAACATGAATAGTTTCTAAAAATAACGCACAAAGCGCCTGCATGCCAGCACGATCGTCTTCATCGAACCGATCGGCAACGGGGCTGTCGACATCCCATACACCTAAAAGACGACCTTGGTGCAGCAGGGGCACGACAATTTCGGAGCGTGAAGCTGCATCGCAGGCGATGTGCCCCGGAAAAGCGTGCACATCAGGCACTAGCTGTATCGTTTGCGTTCTTGCCGCAGCGCCGCAAACACCTTTGTCCAGCGGTATGCGTAAACAGGCCGGCTTGCCCTGAAAAGGTCCGAGCACAAGCTCTTCGCCATCAAAAAAATAAAATCCCGACCAGTTCAAGTCGGGCAACGACTGCATCACCAGGGCAGATAAATTAGCTGCGTTAGCAATCGGATTGCTTTCACCCTCGAATAAGCCGCGCGCCTGGGAAAGCAAGTCGCGATATTGTTCGGGCTTGGGCAAAGAAGCAAGTGAACCGGTAATAAACATGGATCGGGTGATTCAGGGCTTTTGTGATAAAACCAAGTTTAACAAGGTGCGCACGCATTGATCACCGGATTCGTCCCGCGTCGATAATGGAAAACATGACTTTAAGTTCTACGGCAAGTAAATCGGGCACACAGGTTGTGCAGCGGGTAGCAGCTTTGCTGCGGGGCATTTCCGCACGCAACCGAGTGGGTGCGCGGTTAATCGACCTGTGCGAAGAAGTCGGGATCGAGCGCCCGACCGCTCACCGGATTTTGCAAGGATTGGTATCCGAAGGCCTGGTTCGGCAGGATGAGGCGAGCAAACGATATTTTCTGGGCAATGCCATGTATGAAATGGGCTTGGCAGCAAGCCCTAAAACCAATCTGAGGGATGTCTGCCATTCGTATCTGCAACAGATCGCGCAGCGCACTGGTGACATGGTGTTTCTGACGATGCGAAGCGGCTTTGATGGGGTTTGCATCGATCGCGCGGAGGGTGCGTTTCCGATCAAAGTTTTTGTGCTGGATGTCGGAATGCGCAGGCCGTTGAATATCGGCAGCGGAGCGATGGCGATATTAAGCTTTCTGAACGACGACGAGATCAATCGTATCCTCAGCGTGAATATGGAACGCAGCCTTGAAAAATATCCGAATTATTCGGAGGCTAATGTCAGAAAAACCATTGCGCGCGCGCGAACCAAAGGCTTTGTGCTGACCGATGTGATTGACCTGCCGGGAGTACGATCGATTGCCATGCCGATTTTCGATAGCCATCGGCAACCAATTGCAGCAATCAGCTTGTCGACTGTGGTGCAGCGCATGGATCGCAGTCGCACTGAGACCTTGCTCAACGACTTATCAAGCGCAGTCGAACAGATTCAGTCTAAGCTGATTCTGCTGGAGGATGATGCTTGAGCCAGTCCAACACACCCAAAGCCGCCGTGTTGCCGCTGGCCATGGCGCCATTCAGTAAATAGCCACCTGTCGGAGCCTCCCAATCGAGCATTTCACCGGCACAAAACACTCCGGGTAACTTCTCGAGCATTAACCTGGCATCCATGCTTTCGAATTTGACGCCACCGGCAGTGCTAATAGCCTCGTCTATGGGTCGGCAAGCATGCAAAACAATCGGGCAAGCTTTGATTGCAGATGCAAGTTGCACCGGATCATTGAACATTTCAGCAGACACGCATTCACGCAACAATCCGGCTTTAACGCCCTGCAACCCTAATCTGCTGCGCAAATGAGACGACAATGATTTGGCTCCACGGGGTCGCGACACCTCGGCAAGCACACGATGTGCATCATGATCGGGCAATAAATCGATCACGAGCGTTGCGTGGCCATCCCGAAGAATCTGCGCGCGCAAATCAGCAGACAGGCTGTATATCGCCCCACCTTCAAGGCCATGCTCTGTCAACATGCACTCGCCACGCAACGGCGTGGAAGAATCAACCTGAAACGTAACAGTTTTAAGAGGTTGTCCGGCAAACTTTTCGATGAAGTGCGCTGACCACTTTGTTTCGAACCCGCCATTGCTTGGCAAAAAAGGGGCTAGTCCGATTGCCTTGTCGTTTAGCAAAGACCACCAGGCACCATCGGACCCCAGGCTGGCCCAACTGCCGCCGCCAAGGGCCAACAGAACAGCATCTGGTTCAACGGTGATTTCTCCCTCTGGGTTGGTAAACCGTAAATAGCCAGCTTCATTCCAGCCTAACCAGCGATGGCGCATGTGAAACCGAACGCCCTGCTGACGCAAACGATGCAGCCAGGCGCGCAACAACGGCGCTGCTTTCATTTCCTGGGGAAACACGCGACCCGAAGTGCCGACAAAGGTATCGATACCCAAGCCATGCACCCAATTGCGCAATGCGTTTGCGTCGAATGTTTCAAGCATGGCCGCCATCTCATTCGTGCGAGCGCGATACCGGGCGTGAAATCTTTCTGAAGGCTCGGAATGTGTGATATTCAATCCGCCGCGACCGGCCATCAAAAACTTGCGTCCGGCTGAAGGCTTGGCTTCATAGACATCAACCATCACGCCATGCCCGGCAAGAACTCCGGCAGCCATCAACCCCGCCGGGCCGGCTCCAATGACAGCAACTGTCGGCACTGGGATTCCTTGATTTTGGTCAGCAAACATCATCTAAAGATCAGCTAATCTATGATGGTATTGAAACACACCCTTTGAGAACCACGAATATGAAACCTTCAATCGCGCACTGGAATGAACGCTTTTCCGAAACGGACGATTATCTGTTTGGCAAGGCGCCAAATGCATTTCTTGAACGACAGAAGGGGCGCTTCAAGCCGGGCATGACGGTACTAGCCGTCAGCGATGGCGAGGGGCGTAACGGTGTCTGGATGGCAGAGCAGGGCTGCGAGGTCTGGTCCGTCGACGCGGCCCCGGCCGCATCTGAAAAAGCACGCAAGCTTGCTGCCGAGCGTGGTGTAAACATGCACGTGATCACGCAAGACATTATGGAGTTTGACTGGTCCGCCAGACAGTACGACGCGGTGGTTGGAATTTTCTTTCAGTTTGCCAACCCCAAAATGCGCAATGTAATTTTTGCCGGCATGCGTGAAGCTACCAAGCCGGGGGGCGTGCTGATTCTTGAAGGCTATGGTCTGAAACAGCTGGAATTCAAGACTGGAGGTCCAAGCGATCCGGACAACTTATATACCGTCCCGATGTTGCGCGAGGCTTTCGGGTCTATGCAAATCGAATTGATCGAAGAGTATGACGCAGCCATTAACGAAGGACCGCGTCATCAGGGTATGTCGGCTTTGGTTGACCTGGTTGCGACCAGGACTGCCTGAGGTCAGTACGTTCGAATTATTTCTTAGCCGCTGTCACAATCACTTCAACCAGTAGTTCTGGAGCAGCGAGTTTGGCTTCGCAGGTTGCACGGGTGGGCAAGGCATCGGCAGGCGCCCATTCAGCCCAGACGCTATTCATGCCGGCGAAGTCCGCATCGATATCCTTGAGCCAAATCTGGACCGACAACAGGTGGCGCTTGTCCGTGCCTGCGCTTGCGAGATAGCCATCGATCTTGGCGAACACGTCGCGAGTTTGCTCAACGATCCCGCCCGGGGCATTGGAGGTCACGCCGGCAACGTAAACGGTATCGCCATGGGTCACGATTCTGCTCAATCGTGCGTTGGAATCTTGTCTGATGATTTTGCTCATATTGCTTCTCCTTGAGTGAGGCTGGATTGATTCGACCTGTTGCTAAATCGGGTAATCGAAAACGGTTCAATGGGTAAATCGGTCCGGCCTGTCGTGATCAGATCGGACGTGATCTTGCCGACAATCGGCCCAAGCTGGAATCCGTGGGCTGAAAATCCGAACGCGTGATAAAGATTGCTTTGCGTACTGCTTGGGCCAATAACCGGTATTGCATCTGGCATGCTGGCTTCTATCCCCGCCCAGCCCCGATTCACGATCGCATCCTTCATATGCGGAAACAAATCGCACACCGTGCGCGCACCTTCGGCAATCTGATGAAAATCCAGTTCGGTCCATTCGCGATCGCGGTCCACCCAGGCGGGTCGGCCACCACCGATCAATACCGTGCCATTGGCGCGCTGCTTGAAAGACAACGGACGCCCCGTCCCCAGCACGACCGGATCCAGAAAATGCGGCATACGTGTGGTCACCAGCATCATGGGGCCTACGGGTGTCAACGGAACAGGTTCGCCCATCTGCGCGGCAATGCGATCCGCCCAGGCCCCCGCGCAATTGACCAGAACAGGCGAAGTGAATACACCCTGATTGGTGGTGACGCGCCAGTCATTACCATGACGAGCGATCGATTCGACCCGGATGCCTTCGATCACGCGCGCACCCAGACTTTGCGCTTTTAATCTGAATGCTCGCGTTGTCTGATAGGGATCGGCCGAACCATCACCCCGAACAATTAATCCGCCCCGGATCGTTGGAGTAATCGCAGGAACGATGCTGCGAATCTCATCGGCTTCGATCCACTCTTCATGCGTATAGCCATGATCGTGCATCAGTTTAAGACGCGTGCGCAATGTATTGACGTCAGTTTCGTTTTCGGCGACACGCATCTGGCCGTTCTGATCGAAACCACAATCATCATCAACCCAATCGCGAATTCGCAACCAGATCTCGCGCGAGGCTAGCGATAACGGCACCTCGGCGATATGGCGGCTTAATGTGCGCACACCACCCGCATTGACTCCGGATGCATGCCGGCCGATGTAGTTTTTCTCCAGCACCAGTGCGGCAACACCGGCGCGAGCCAGATGCAAAGCGGTCGAACTGCCATGCAGTCCGCCGCCAATGATGATGACGGGCGCCGAATGATCGCTCATACGGGTTTTTTCATTCTGATCACGGCTTTGCGTGAATCATCCGTTTGCGGCAAAGCAGCGAGTTCGCCAAGCGTGAGCGGTTTGGTCGGGAAACGTAACCGGTAATGACCAACCTCGGTGGGTGAAACACCTCGTTCTTGCGCAATCATCTCGGTGACAGTCACGCTGCAAAAGCGTCCCTGACAAGGCCCCATCCCGCAACGCAAGAACGACTTCATCTGGTTGGGACCCGGACATCCTAGCTTGACGGTATCGCGAATCTGCTTCGCGGTGACCTCTTCGCAACGACATACGATCGTGTCACCCACCGGCAGGCGGAACTGATCCGGTGCCTGGTAAAGGGTATCGAAAAATTCACGGCCACGGACCGCACGGGCCAATTGTGCACGCGCATCCACACTTTTCTGATCGCGCTGGGCTTGCGTGATTTTTTGCAACTGCATGGCTGCTTCAAATGCAGCGATACGGCCACGATGTTCGGCGGCCAATGCACCTGCAATCCCGCCGCCATCACCGGCAATACCGACACGAGACACGCTGGTGTTGCCCCAATCATCCACCTTCGGTTCCCAACAATGCATCAGGTCGTTCCAGTGCAAATCGACACCGATGGCTTGTGCGAGATTGATGTTTGGAATCACGCCTTGATGCAACAGTAATTGATCACAAGCAATGGTTTCGGTTTTGCCTGCAGCGGTGTAGCGGACCTGGGAAAGATTGCCCTCGCCCAGAGCCTCCAGGGCGGTCACATCCTTGACGATTCGAACCTTGGCTTTAACCTCTCGCAAAAGTTTCAAGCCTTTGGCCAAATACGGCGATCGCAAAAAACCCCAGGCGTGAGGCAAGGCCTTAGCCAGTCGTCCCGAAGGCGTGGTGTCCAGAATGGCGTCGACAACAATACCCGCATTCAGATATTGCCAGGCGACCAGATAAAGCAAGGGACCGCTTCCGGCGAGCACGGTACGCTGTCCGCCAACTAGGCCTGAGGTCTTGAGCAAAATCTGGGCAGCGCCTGCGGTCATGACTCCGGGCAACGTCCAGCCGGGAATCGGAAAAGGGCGCTCTTGCGCGCCTGTAGCAAGCAGGACATGCTTGGCGTGCAGCATGCGCGCTTCACCGGCCACTGAATAGGCGACTTCGAAACCTTGCTCCGGATGCGGTGCGGTTTTTTCAGCTACCGCCCAAACGGTTGCACCGGGCTCGTACTGCGCGCCGGATTTTTTGAACGGCTCAATGAGTGATTCTCCATGCCAATAATCCTGACCAAGGATCGTCCGGTTTTGTACAGGAGTCGTTGTAATGGCCCGATAGATCTGGCCTCCGGGTGCGGCCTGCTCGTCAAGCAGAATGGTTTGAATTCCCAGTGATGCCGCCGTAGTTGCCGCGGCCAAGCCCGCAGGGCCTGCACCAACCACAAGCAGTTCGCATTGTTTAACCTGAATCATGACTGCACCTCCCGCGCACCATGCTGGCGTTCGATTTTCATGCCTGCGCGCACCGGAGTCATGCATCCTTGCTGATTAGGCCGATCGTCGATCATCACTAGGCAGTCGTAACAAACACCCATCATGCAAAAGGGGCCACGAGGCACTTCTTTGACAGCCGTGTCCCGACAATCGGAAAATCCTGCAGCGATCAACGCTGCCGCAACGCTATCGCCCTCGCGACATTGAACGGCTTTGCCGTTGATCGTGACTTCGACCGACCGCTTGGCGACGGCTTGCTGGGCTTCAGGCAGCCTGTTGAACATGGAACCTCCGGGTAGAGAATGGGGACATGGCATCGGGCAACGCGCCTTCGATGACCATGGGAGCGATACGCAAAGCATGAGCGGCAGCTAGTGTCACGCCACTGTGGCACGTGGCGACAAAGGCGCCCGGATGCGAAGCAGACTGTTCGTAAATCGGGAATCCGTCCTTGGACATGACGCGCAAAGCCGACCAGGATCGCACCACGCGAACCTCTTTAAGCGCCGGGATCGTACGCACGGCACGATCCGCAAGCGTGGCCAGCACCGGCAAGCCGATGACACCATCGGCGTAACCAGCCTCTTCCTGCGAATCGCCAATCAGCCATGTGCCCTCGTCCATTTGTCTTAACGTACTGAAGGGTGTATTCAAAATCCTGCGCGTGCGTTCAAGCACGACGATTTGTCCGCGCTGCGGACGAACAGGGATCGCGAGACCGATTTTTTCGCCAAGCTTCTGGTTATTCAGTCCGGAGGCCAGAACGATTTTGTTGGCGCGAATGATGCCGTAGGGTGTCATCAACTCGAAAACGCCATTCTTCTTTTCGATATCGCCAACGGGATGCAACGGTAAGTAGTCAAGTTTTTGCTTGTCGAAAGCCGTGTGAAGCGCTCTGAGCAACTTAAGAGGATTGGCGATACCGTCGACCGGCGTCCAGGTCGCGCCACGGACTTCCGGGCCGATGCCCGGCACCATATCAGCCAGCTCCTTGCGATCAAGCATCTTCCAATCGTACTGAACCATGCCGGGTTGCGACAGCAATCCCTTCATAAACTTAATGCGCTCTTCGTATTCTTCATCGGTCAGTACCGGATGCAGGCCGCCATTTTGCTCCAACCCGACTTCAAGTCCGGTTAGATCATGCAACATACCAGCGAGCGTTTTCCACAGCTGCTGTGACGACATGGTCCAATGTCCATAAGCGGGCATGCCCATGCCTTTGCTTTGTACCCAGACTAATCCAAAATTTCCGCGCGATGCGCGAAACGAGGTGTCACCCTCATCTAGCACTGCAACATGCTCGACCTTTTGCCTGAGTCCATAAGCGATAGCCGAACCAACCAGTCCGCCACCGATCACAAGCGCGTCATAAATGCCTTTGTGATGTCGCGGGCGGGGTGCCGGCAACCCTTCTGTTGTGTTTGCGTTGTTTGATGTTCCGCTCATGCGCGTCCCTTACCGACAAATAATTTTTCGAGTCCCACTGCCCGATCCAGAATGAAGATTGCGATAACAGTCATATAGATCAAGGCCGCCGACACTGCCGTCACTAACGGATCGATCGTATCTTCGATGTGCAGGAAAATCCTGACGGGAAGTGTCGTGGTCGATGGCGAAGCAATGAAAATTGACATGGTCAATTCGTCAAAACTTGTAATGAAGGCAATCACCCAGCCACTGACCACGCCGGGCATGATTAGCGGCAGGACAATGCGGCGAAACGTGATCCATGGCGACGCTCCCAGCGACAGTGCGGCACGTTCGATTGATGGGTCCAGGCCCGTGGCGGACGCCAGCACCAATCTGAGTGCATAAGGAATCACGACGATGATGTGAGCAACGACCAGGCCGAAATATGTGCCAGCGACACCGATTGTGGTGAAGAATTTCAGGAAGGCCAGACCCAGAACAATGTGCGGAATCATCAAGGGCGACAGGAAAAAGGCCATCAGTGCTTCACGGCCCGGGAATCGGAACCGAGCCAACGCCAAGGCTGCAGGTATCGCCATCACGATTGCAAAGCTAGCCGATAGAAACCCAAGTCCGAGGCTGAATATGAAAGCATCGACAAATCGTGGGTTATTTAGAATGGCCTTGAACCAACGCAACGACAACCCGTTGGACGGTAGTGAAATAAAACCATCACCTGTGAAAGCCACGGCGCACACCATCACAATCGGCGCTAGGATAAACAGAATGAATATCGTATGAAAGATCAACCCGATCGGACCGTTTTTCAAATACATGATCCGCTCCTTTAATTAAATACCGCGCCGTAACGCTTTTCGATCAACCTGTTGGTCGCAACCAGGACGACAATCGTGGCAACAAGCAACAGGGCGGCAAGCGCTGCGCCAAGCGGCCAGTTCAGGGTATTCAAAAACTCGTCATAAGCCGCGGTTGCGACTGTCTTCAGGCGACGACCACCCACAATTGCCGGCGTTGCGAAGGCACTGGCCGACATGGCGAACACCATGATCGATCCGGACAGGATGCCAGGCATGACCTGTGGCACGATGACGCGACGGATCACTGTGAACTGACTGGCCCCGAGTGACAAAGCAGCCGCTTCGGTGGACGGATTGATCTTTTGCAGTGATGCCCACACGGCGATGACCATAAACGGCACCATCACATGCGTAAGCGCAATGCCGACACCCAGATTGGTGTACATCAGATTAACGGGACCTGACACCAGTCCAAGCGCTTGAAGCCCGCGACTGATCAATCCGGTGGAACCGAACAACAAAGCCCATCCGAGAGTTCTGACCACAACCGAAATCAGAAGCGGTCCGAGCACCACCATCAGAAAAATGCCTTTCCAGCGCACGCCCATGCGCGACAACACATAGGCTTCAGCCGTGCCCAGAATCACGCAGGCCACAGTCACGGCCAGGGCAACGCCGAATGTGCGTGCGAACACCTCGTAGTAATAGCCGTCGGTCAGAATCTCGATGTAGTTTTTGAGGGTAAATGAAACTTGTATGCCGCCATAAAACTCGAAATCGAAAAAGCTGATGAGAAACACGCTGGCAATCGGCGCGATCAAAAAGGTCGAATACAAAACCAGTGCTGGTGCGCTAAGCAACCAGGGAACTTGTGTTGGCTTGATCATATTGTCTCGCCCGTATTAATTCGACGCAGCAACAGATCGCATGTCTTGGGCACGCCAACGCAAATGCACTGTGGTGCCTTCGACCGGAACCGGAACACCATCGTTTTGCCTGATCACAAGCACATCGCCCACGGATGTTTCGACTTGACATAGCCAGTGATTACCCTGAAAGACGCGTGTTTTCATCTTTCCGGGCAAAGCGTTGGGCGAAGGCTCGGAGAATAATAATTTTTCGGGACGGACAATGACGCTACCGGCCGCAATCGTAAGCCCATCAAGCGGAATCTGCGCCTGCGCCACTTTGGCGTGACCGACTCCATTGATGGTTTCGATCTGCACGCGGAATACGTTCGCCTTACCGAGAAATCCCCCGACAAATTCGGAACTGGGTTCCTCGTATGCGGTAAACGGCTCGGAAATTTGTTCGACCCGTCCCTGATTCATCACCACGATCCGATCGGAGAGCGCCAGCGCCTCGGACTGATCATGGGTGACCAGAATCGTTGTCGTTCCGACAGTTCTCTGGATACTGCGTAGCTCGAGCTGCATTTCTTCGCGCAGTTTCGCATCCAGGTTCGATAAGGGCTCATCCAGCAGCAGTACGCCCGGCTTGATGACCAGTGCGCGCGCCAGTGCAACCCTTTGCTGCTGCCCACCGGACATTCTGGCGGGATAACGATCCGCAAGATGGCCAAGGCCGACGAGCTTGAGCGTGTCCGATACGCGTTCGGCGCATTCGGCTTTGGATACGCCTTGCATTTCAAGACCAAACGCCACGTTTTGCGCGGCGGTCATGTGCGGAAACAATGCATAGTTCTGAAACACAATCCCCAGGCCCCGCTTGTTGGCGGGGATGTGGTTTAGATCGCGTCCATTCAGAACGATGCTGCCTGCGGATGGTTCGATAAACCCTGCAATCATTTGCAGGGTGGTCGTCTTGCCGCATCCCGACGGCCCGAGCAAGGATACGAACTCCCCTTGCTTGATAGACAGATTAAGGTTGTCTACGGCGGCAACATTGCCGTATCGCTTAGTCAGGCCGTTGAGGACGAGATAAGACATTCAAACTCCAGCAAAAAACTTGCAGCAAATCATTCAATACTGATCAACGCTCGATTTCACGCGTCCAGCGCTTGTTCCATGCGTCACGATTGTTGTTAATGGTATCCCAGTCAACCACAATCAAATCCGCAGCGCGCTTGCCGGTTGGCAACGGTACGTTCGGATCATCCTTGACCACAGCCTTTTTATTCACGGGACCATAACCATAGGCGGTTCCCATCAGCGCCTGCACTTCGGGCGTCAGCAGATAGTTCACGAACTCCTGAGCCAGTGGGTTGGCGTTGGGCTTGGCGATCGGGCAAACCGAGGACAACAAAGCGTAAGCGCCTTCAGCAGGATAGACAAACCCGACGGGGAAACCTGTATCGGCAAACGACTTCACGCGTCCCGTACCCCACACGCCGATGGCCGCCTGACCGCTCTGGAAGAGCTCGGTCATTTTGCCGGGCGATGGTTCATACACCAGTACGTTAGGGCCAATTTTGTCTTTGAATGCCTTGAAGCCAGGGTCGATGTTTTTCTCGCCACCACCACCTTGACGCGCGAACTCAACGACGGCGTGCAGGCCATAGGTGTTGTTCAACGGAGGAATCACAACCAGTTTCTTGAACTTGGGGTCAGCGAGATCTTTCCATGAGGTTGGCGCAGCCCACCCCTTGTCGGCAAACATTTTTTTGTTATACATGATGCCGGTGGCGACAATGCCCAGGCCGACAGCCTTGTCGTCCTTGTAGCGTGCCGTCGAATAAATATCATCCGCAGGCATGCCTTTGATCGGGGCGCAGAAGCCCAGCGCAATCGCCTGATACATCGGACCGTCATCGACAATGGCGACGTCGATTTCCTGATTACCCTTTTGCGCCTGCAAGCGTGCGACCGTGTTGGTCGAGTTGCCTGCGACAAAATCGATTTTCACCCCGTGCTTTTTTTCGAAAGGCGGGAAGATATCCTTGCGCATAATGTCTTCGAACGATCCACCGTAACCCGCAACGACCAGCTTTTGCTGAGCCGAGGCATTGGTGGCGACACCGGCCGCGATGGCGGCGGTAGCGATCAGTGCAACAAGCTTGCTCATGTTTTCTCCGATTCAGAAAAGTTTGTCACTGCGATTGTCACAGTAAATGTACGGACATATAATGTCCGTACATTTACTTTACTCCACTGCCGGACGTTGTCAATATAAATTTTCAGACTGTTGGATTTTTAGATAAGCGGCTGGATATGAGAAGATGGCGACGAACATGAAAGATGAACACGTCAACTCGGAGACCTTCTTGAGTATCACGCACAAGAAACAAAACCGGAATCACCAAGAGGGTGAAGACGCCATCACGCCTCGCTACAAAACGATTTACACCGCGCTAATGAAGCAGATCAAAGACGGTGTCTATCCTGTCGGTTCACTGCTTCCACCCGAGATCGAGCTTTGCGAAAAATTCGATGCCAGCCGCCATACGGTGCGCGAGGCGGTTCGGCTGTTGACCGAAGGCGGAATCGTCTCGCGTCGCGCGGGTGTCGGCACGCGAGTCGAAACAACCAAAGCCACCACGCGTTACACCCAGCAGATTTCCCAGCTGTCTGATCTATTTCAGTACATCAAGCATGCGGTTCTACAAGTCAAGCTTGTACAGATGCAGCGCGTTGGTGCGCAAAACGCAGAACTGCTCGAATGCCAGCCAAACGATCAGTGGTTACGCATCATCGCCGTCAAGCTGCTCGAAGGACAGCGGGCTCCGGTGGCCTATTCGGACGTGTTCGTTCATCCCGACTACTCGGCCGTCAGCAGTGATGTCGGCAAAATCAAGCTGCCGCTATCGCTTTTGATCGAACAGAAATTCAGCCGCCGCATCATCGAGGTTAAACAGGAGTTTTCAGCCACAGCCATCTCTGGCGACACGGCAAGCGCCCTGAAACTCAAGCCCGGCACGCCGGGCTTAGTGATCACGCGAAAATACTACGGCGAAAAAGAGGCGCTGATGCTTGTCACGATCACGACATTTCCGTACAAGAAAATGAAATATTCGATGTCGCTTAAGTTCGATGCGCCTCAAAACAATTAAGGCTGATTACCGGGTTAAAGATATTTCTTGAACCAGTCCTGCGCCTTGGCCCATCCGTCCTTGGCCTCTTGCTCACGATAGCTTGGTCGATAGTCCGCATGGAATGCGTGCGGCGCTTTGGGATACACGACAAAGCTGGATGCTTTGGCCGCGGCAGATCCGTTAGCCAATGCAGCCTTCATTGTGTCGACCGTACTGACTGGAATGCCAGCGTCCTCTCCACCATACAGACCTAGAACTGGCGCATGCATTTTGGCTGCGATATCGACAGGATGGGCTGGCTTCATGGCATCTTTATCGCCAACCAAGCGGCCATACCAGGCCACGCCTGCCTTCAGTGCCGGATTATGTGCCGAATACAGCCAGACAATCCGGCCACCCCAGCAAAATCCGGTGATGCCGAGTCGCTTGGGATCGCCACCATTAGCGGCAGCCCATTTGGCCGTCGCATCCAGGTCACCCATGACTTGAGCATCAGGAACTTTATTGACGATCTCAGCAAACAGCTTGGCGTTTTCGGTGTACTTGGAAGGATCGCCCTGGCGCGCATACAGCTCAGGCGCGATTGCGAGGTAACCCAGTTTGGCAAAACGTCGGCAGACATCCTTCATGTATTCGTGCACGCCGAAAATTTCTTGCACAACGAGTATGGTGCCGAGATTAGTCTTGCCGGCGGGAGCGGCACGATAGGCGGGGATACTGCCATCTGCAACCGGGATCTTCACTTCGCCTGCGGTCAATCCGTTGGTATCGGTGGTGACAACGGTACTGGCCATGACGGGACCTGCGGCAAGCGTAAATCCGGTGGCAAGCGAAGTCGTTAAAAAGCCTCGGCGATTAAGCGTCAATGGCGGCAACAAACTATCAAACTCTGGACTAGGTTTATTCATGAGACGGTCCTCCTTGAAAGGTGGATCGAGTGTATATCCAAGCTTCACCTAACAGGTATGATTAATCGAAATTTTCTTCAAAACCCTACACCCTTAACAACTACTCGAAAAATAACGATGACAACGCAGCGAACACGTCCTTCGGACACAAGCAGGTTAGCCAAACTACTTAATCCCCGATCGGTCGCCATCATCGGCGCATCGGATGATCCAGTCAGAATCGGAGGCAGGCCGATTTCCTACATGCTGGGCCAGGGATACAAAGGGAAGATTTATCCGGTCAACCCTAACCGTGAAACGGTGCAAGGCATTAAAAGCTACCCAAGCGTCGATGCGTTGCCTGAAACCCCGGACGTGGCGGTGGTAATCGTTCCGGCATCGGCCGCTCTCGAAAACGTGCAAGCCTTGGCCAAGCGAGGCACGGCCGCAGCCATTCTCTTTAGTGCCGGGTTTGCCGAAATCGGCCCGGAGGGCGCAATCGAGCAACAGAAACTGGTGGATGCGGCGCATGAATACGGGATGCGACTGATTGGACCCAATTCTCTCGGGTTGATCAATCCGGTCACCAGTTTTTATGGATCGTTTGCAACAGGCGTGGAGCTGGGCTTTCCACAACCGGGCAATGTCGCCATCATCAGTCAGTCAGGCGCCTATGGCGCGCATTTGATGACAGTCGCCACGTCTAACGACATTGGACTGTCGGCCGTCATCATGACCGGCAACGAAGCGGACTTGACCGTAGGCGACATGCTGCAAATGGTGGTGGATGATCCGATGACTAAAGTCATCATGATGTATTCGGAAGGCATCAAAGAAGCGCCTCACCTGATTGCAGGACTGGAAGCGGCGCGGCGCGCGCGCAAACCGGTCATGATGATGAAGGTGGGTCGCAGCGCGGTCGGTAGCGCGGCGGCGCAATCGCATACTGCCTCGATTGCCGGCGACGACAAAGTGACCGATGCCGTGTTGGCCGAACTCGGAGTCGTGCGTGTCGAGTCGACCGAGCAGATGATGGATATCGCCAGATTGGCGATACGCGGGGTTTATCCCGAAAACAATACGCTTGGCGTGATCACCGTCAGTGGCGGCGCAGGCGTCATTATCTCGGATGCTGCCGACGCGATCGGATTGCCCATGCCCGAAATGCCTGCAGAGTCGCAAGCGAAACTGCTCAAACTGTTGCCTTATGCGGCGCCACGCAACCCGGTCGATGTGACCGCGCAATACCTAAACGAAATGTCGTTGCTCAACACGTTTACCGACACTTTGATCAAAGAGGGTAAATACACCTCGATTCTGGGATTTTTTACCTATACGGCTGGTGCGCCCACTATTGCACCGCGACTGCGCGAGCAACTCAAGCTGGTGCGCGCGAATCATCCTGACTGCATCTTCGCGTTGTCTCTGATCGCATCGCGCGAACAAAAACGCGAATATGAAAAAGACGGATTCACGGTATTCGAAGACCCCAATCGCGCCGTGATCGCCATTGAAGCCATGGGACGCTTTGGTCAAGCATTTGCAAAAGCGCCGAATCTTCCTGCGCCTTCCTTGCCTGCCTTCAAGCTGCCTGACGTCACGCCGAGCGAAGCCGAAGCTAAAGACTTGCTCGCGCAGGCCGGAATCGCGTCCGCGCCTGAGCGCGTTTGCAACAGTATCGATGCAGCACTCGCCGCTGCGAACGAATTGGGATATCCGGTTGTCATGAAAATCGTTTCGCCGGACATCCTGCATAAGTCCGAAATCGGTGGCGTCATACTGAATGTGGGCAACGATGCCGAGGTACGCCAGAATTTCAGCTTGCTGATGCAACGCGGTCACGATGCGCTGGCAAAGATCAAGGGCGAAACGCGTCTGGATGGAGTCTTAGTCGCAAAACAATTAAGTGGTGGCGTTGAATGCATCATGGGCATCACCCGTGATCCGGTGTTCGGTCCCGTTGCAATGTTTGGCCTGGGCGGAATTTTTGTCGAAATTCTTCAGGACGTTGTCTTGCATCGCTGCCCGTTTGGCGAGGATGTGGCCGAACAAATGATTCGATCGATTCGCGGGGCGCCTTTGCTGCTCGGTGCTCGTGGTCGAGCACCAGCCGACATCAAGGCGCTAGCGAACATGTTGTCACGCTTGTCCGCCTTTGCCGCCGCTGCGGGACCGGGTCTTCAGTCGATCGATTTAAATCCGGTTTTTGCTATGCCTGAGGGTCAGGGCGCCTATGCTGCGGACGCCGTGATCGAGCTCGCTAATTGCTGATGTCACTTCAGGCTTGATTCGTAGCGATGTGATGTCGATATCGTTACGAATCTTTACAAACCTGATCAGTTGATCTTGATATTGGCCGCAGCAGCTACTCTGCGCCACTTTTCGATTTCAGCTTTGACGTATTGCTTGAACTGCTCGGGTGAGCCGCCAACCACTTGCGCAGCATGCTGTTCGAATTGCTTTTGAACATCGGGCAGCGCCAATGCCTTTTGCGCGGCAGCCGATAATTTGGCAACGATCGCGGGTGGCGTGCCGGCAGGGGCAAACAACCCATTCCATGAACTGACCTCGAAATCAGGTATGCCTGCTTCAGCCATGGTGGGTACATCCGGCAATTGCGGCAACCTGGTCAACCCTGCCACGGCGATGGGACGCAATCTGCCTGCGGCAATACTCGGCAATGCGCCTGCGGTTGTCATGAAGCCCATGGACACATTGCCGCCCAGAACATCGTTCAGCGCGGGAGCCGCCCCTTTGTAAGGCACATGCAGGATATCGATACCGGTTCGCAACCTCAGCATTTCGGCGGCGAAGTGCGTTGATCCACCCGCACCGGACGTGGCATAACTCAATTTGCCCGGATTCGCCTTTGCATATGCGATCAATTCTTTAAGGTTCTTGATCGGCAGCGATGGATTGACGACCAACACACTTGGCGAAGACATGAATTGTGTGATGTGCACAAAGTCGCGTTCGGTGTCGTAGTTCAAATTGTTATAGATCGACATGTTGGTGGTGTTGGCGATCGTGCCGAGCAGCAAGGTATAGCCATCGGGCTTGGCTCGTGCGACGATTTCAGTGCCGATGTTCGAACCACCGCCGGGCTTGTTCTCAACGATGATGACTTGCTTGAGATCCTTTTCCATCGCATTAGCCATGATGCGGGCTACGAGGTCGGTCGGACCGCCTGCGGCAAACGGCACGATGAGTTTAATCGGGCGATCGGGATACGAGTTCGTCGCTTGTTGCGCGTGCGCGGCAAGCGGTACTGCCGTGGCCATTAATAGAGCTGCAGCAGCAAAACGTTTGAACATTGCAATCATTTGCATGGAAGTGTTTTTAAATATCTGGGTCATCTGAATAAGGTCTCATTTTTTCGGAATCTTGCCGCCCGTCATGGGAGGCATCAAAAAGTCGAAATCCACGCCTTGATCCGCCTGTGTCACGCTTTCCAAAAATAGTTTGCGGTAACCGCGCTGCGCAGTGGGGGTTTCAACTTTCTTCTGACTAGCCCTGCGTGCAAGCTCCTCGGCACTAACCAGCAACGATAGTTCGCGATTGGCCACGCTTAAGCGAATTCTGTCGCCATTTTGAACGTAGGCAAGCGGGCCACCGACTGCCGACTCGGGGGTCACATGCAGAACGATTGTGCCAAACGCGGTGCCACTCATGCGGCCGTCGGAAATGCGGACAATATCTTTGACGCCCGCTTTAGCCAGCTTTCTGGGGATCGGCATGTATCCGGCTTCGGGCATGGCCGCGCCCTTGGGGCCGATGTTTTTAAGAACCAGAATATCTTCCGCATTCACATCGAGATCCGGCGAATCAATACGGTTGGCCATGTCTTCGAGGTTTTCGAACACGACTGCGCGGCCTTCATGCTCCATCAGTTTTGGATGCGCAGCCGATTGCTTGATGATCGCACCCCCAGGTGCAAGGTTGCCCTCAAGCACGGCAATGCCGCCTTGCGGATAAATCGGGTTGCTCGCACTGCGAATCACGTCTTGTTTAAACCCCGGGCCGGCGCGTTCGATCTCTTCACCCAGCGTGCGACCAGTCACAGTCATCGCATCCAGATGCAACAAGGGCTTGAGCTCGCGCAACAGGGTCGCCATGCCACCAGCTGCGTGGAAGTCTTCCATGTAATGATCGCCCGATGGTTTCAGATCCAGCAGCACGGGCGTTTCACGTCCCATGCGGTCCAGTGCCTTCAGGTCGATTTCAAAGCCCATGCGCCCGGCGATCGCAGTCAAATGGACGATGCCATTGGTCGATCCACCAATAGACAGCAACACGCGCATGGCGTTTTCGAACGCTTTGGCGGTCAGGATCTGATCGATACCCAGTCGCTTGCGTGCAATCTCGACCGCTAGCGCGCCGCTTTGCTCGGCTACGCGCATGCGGTCAGCCGTCACTGCCGGTGGCGATGCGCCGCCCGGCACTGTCATGCCGAGCGCTTCGGCGATACATGCCATCGTGCTGGCGGTTCCCATGACCGAGCAGGTACCGACGCTTGCGACCAGCTGACTATTCACCTCGGCAATTTCTTCGGCATCAATCTCTTCAGCACGGAATTTGCCCCAATATCGACGGCAATCGGTGCAAGCGCCGACGCGCTCGCTGCGATGCGAGCCGGTCAGCATGGATCCGGTAATCAATTGCACGGCCGGCAGGCCTGCCGAGGCAGCCCCCATCAGCTGCGCCGGTACGGTCTTGTCGCAACCGCCTATCAATACCACTGCATCCATGGGCGCAGCACGCAGCATTTCTTCCGTGTCCATCGACATCAAGTTGCGCATGAACATGCTGTTCGGTTGCGAAAAGCTTTCGTGAATCGAAATGGTCGGAAAATCCATCGGCAAACCACCCGCCATCATGATGCCGCGTTTAACCGCTTCCATCAATTGGGGCATATTGCCATGGCAGGGGTTGTAGGCGCTGCCGGTATTGGTGATGCCGATGACGGGACGATCGAGCGCGCGATCGGTATAGCCTGCGCCCTTGATGAATGCTTTACGCAAAAATAATGAAAAGCCGCGATCGCCATAATTGGTCAGCCCTTTGGACATGCCATCCTGGTTTGCGGCCGGATTGATATCGTGGCCTTGTACTGATTTATCTGAGTCCGACATTTTGTGCTTGCCTTGATCTGCTCTGAGTTTTGTCTTGGTTAGTCTGAAATAGCGTCACGCGCCAGGTTACTGTGCATCAGTCTGTTGGCGGCGCACCCATTGTCGAGCCGGCACCTACGCGATCAATGATCAGGCGATAGTGCTCCGGACGGCGATGTGCGGCGAAGTTAAAGACGTGCTGTTTAAAAGTGTCTCCCATCGCCAGATCGGCCTGACAGAAAATCACCTCGTCACCCTCGCCTTGCGCTTGCGCGACAATTTCTCCACTTGGTGCGACGATCGCCGATCCACCAATCAGGTGGCTGCCATCCTCGACGCCTGCTTTCGCTGAGGCGGCTACCCAGACCGCATTCTGATAGGCTGCGGCCTGCAAAGTCAGCAAATGATGGAACATACGCAAATGCGGAGGTTCCGGCCAGTGGATATTGACTGAAGGCGTGTTGTAACCGAGTGCGACGATTTCGGCCCCCTGCAACCCCATCACGCGCCAAGTCTCCGGCCACCGACGGTCGTTGCAAATACACATGCCAATCTTGGCTTCTTTGGTGTCCCACACCTTGAAACCCTCGTTACCAACTTCGAAGTACTTTTTTTCCAGGTGCTGAAAAGGCGCTTTAGGTTTGTGATCGCTGTGGCCCGGCAAATGAATCTTGCGGTAGCGTCCAACGATGTTGGCCTGCGCATCCACCAACACTGCGGTGTTGAAGCGGCGACCATCTTTAGTCAGTTCAGCATAACCAAGATAGAAGCCAATACCCAGCTTACGCGCCGTCTCGAACAGAATCGCAGTTTCAGGCCCGGGCATGCTGGCCTCGAAATAGCGCTGCTCCGCCTCCTGTTCGTTCATCCAATAGCGCGGAAAAAAAGTCGTCAGCGCCAGCTCGGGGAACACCACCAGCTTTGCACCGCGCGAGGCCGCTTCACGCATCATTTCGAGCAAGCGCGCAACGCATTGGGCACGCGTATCCTGAGGCTGTATCGGACCAAGTTGGGCGACAGCCAAGCCATAGGGTCTTTTAAGCATTCAAGAAGTCTCCGTGAGGATTTTTATAATTTTTATTGTTCGAATTCTGAACTATAAAGGTTTATGGCATCAACCATGAAAAAACCCGATGAACGTTCGTTACATCGGGTTTCAAAATCATTGCATCTGGCAAGTTGACCTGTTCGATCGCTAGGATGCGCCGGATTGGTCAGAAGGGAATGTCATCATCCATATCAGCCAGATTGGCGGCAGGCGCAGCAGGTGCGGCAGGGCGCTGGGCCTGAGGTACGCGTACCTGGCGGGGGGCCTGACTTTCGCCGCCGCCCATGCCACCTTCAGCTCCATCACGTCCACCTAGCATCTGCATCTGGTCGGCAATGATTTCGGTGGTGTACTGATCGACGCCTTCCTTGTTTTGCCACTTGCGGGTCTTCAGGCGACCCTCGATATAGACTGGACGGCCCTTTTTGAGGTATTCACCGGCAATTTCAGCCAAGCGGTTGTAGAACACCACGCGATGCCATTCGGTTTCTTCGCGGCGCTCGCCGGTGTTTTTATCCTTCCAGTTGCTGGTGGTCGCGATGGACACGTTGCAAATCGCCGAACCGCCATCCGCGCCGTAACGCACTTCAGGATCGCGCCCAAGGTTGCCAACCAGAATTACTTTATTGACCGATGCCATGCCGATCTCCGTATCAAATATCCATATGTTTAACAATAGCCCGATACCGGGCCGTACGAGGCGCCATCATTGTCCGGTTGGCAAAATCCTGCCAGACGCAAAACTACGCATTAGGGAGCAGTGTAAGGCAGATTTTTGTAAACATCCCAACCCGGTTCGCGAAACCATTGCCTCAAAAAGTCCAGAAACGTCCGAACCCTGACTGGCAGGTTCTTGCGGCTCGGGAAAACGGCATAAATATCCACCCCGCTGGGCCGAAATTCGGGCAAAACCGTCTGTAGCCGCCCTGCCTGGATATCCTGCATCACCATGTAGGTTGGGTGCATGGATATCCCGTGTCCGAGTATCGCGGCATGGCGCAGGGGGTCGCCGTAATTGGCCCGAATCGTGCCCCGCACTCGCACCGAGTGTTTTGCATTGAGCGGTGCCGGTCCGTCAAAATTCCAAATGTTGGTCGGCGATTTCAATGCATGAACCATGCAATCATGATTGGCCAAATCGGCCACATCAGCAGGCATCCCGCGTCGCTTCAGATACTCGGGCGATGCGACCAGCAACTGCGGAACAACTGCCAGCTTGTGCGCAACCTGGCTGGTGTCTTTGAGCGACGAAGCGATTCGCACTGACATATCCAGACCTTCGGCGACCAGGTCGGTGCGGCCATCATCCAGATACAACACGACCTGAATGTCGGGATGCGCGGACGAAAAGGCGGTGATGATGGGGACCAGGTGAAACGCGCCAAACGAGGGCGGGGCGCCCAGGCGCAAAATACCTTTAGTTTGTTTGACGGACTGGCGGACCGCATTGTCCACTTTTTCAGCCCGATCCAATAACTCGCGGCCGTTTTCCAGCAAAGACAGGCCGGACTCGGTCAAGCTGACGCTTTTGGTGGTGCGCGTGAGTAATTGCACACCCAGATTTTGCTCCAGCCAGGCGATGTGTTTGGTCACGTTGCCTTTGGCCATCCCCAGACGCTGGGCCGCCCCCGAAAAACTGAGTCCCTGGGCCACTTCGATAAAAATCTCGATTGCCTTGAGTTTGTCCATTTTTAGCCTGAATTGTTTCTAATATGGAAACATTGATTTCACGATTTGATTCTATTCTAAAGATCCAGAACTCGATAGACTCCGTGATCTTTTGAAAACAATACTTCTGAAATCATTGCAGGCCTGCCCGCCACCCAGTCACCTGCTGCGAGGAGATAAACATGATCAACGTGACACCTAGCGGACAGGGCCTGGGCGCCCGTGTCGAAAACATCGACTTGTCCCAGCCACTGAGCGCCGAAAACTATAAAACCATCGAAGGTTTGCTCGGCAAATATGGTGTGCTGTGTTTTCCGAAACAGCAGCTCAGTAGCCAACAGCTCAAGGATTACAGCTCGAATTTCGGTAGCCTCGAAATCAATGTGGCCAACGTCTATCAGGAGCCGGGCCTGCCCGAGGTGATGATTTTGTCCAACAAGAAAGTCGACGGCAAGCCGATCGGCTTGGGGGATGCAGGTCAGGACTGGCACACGGATATGTCTTACAGCAAGATGATCGCTTTCACGAACGTTCTGTACGGCATCGAGATTCCACGTCGCAACGGCGAGCCTTTGGGCAGCACGGAGTTTTCCAACATGCGGGCCGCCTACCTGGCCTTGCCCGAAGACCTGAAAACAAAACTCGATGGCATGACTGTTTTGCATGACTTCAACAAGTTCTGGGAAAACATGCGCAAACAACCCGGAAGCACGCGGGCACCGCTAACCGAAGAACAGCGTAAAGCCAAACCCCCCGTGTCGCACCCGATCTTTCTGACCCACCCGATCACCGGCGAGAAGGTGCTTTACGCCAACCCGGGCTATTCAATCCGGATCAATGAGCTGCCCGAGGAAGAAAGCGACCGCATTCTGGCGTTTTTGTTCGAGCATCAGTTGCAGCCCCAGTTTCGCTACCGTCACCGCTGGACAGAGGGCGATGTCCTGATGTGGGACAACATGGGTACGATCCACAACGCGATCGCCGACTATAAGCCTGACGAGCCTCGCTACATCAAACGCTGTCAGGTCATGGCGGACCGCTACTTTCCACAGGCGGCCTGATCAGGGAAAGTCTGCAGACCAGGATGGCAGTCACCCTGCTAATCTTGCGTACGAATTCAAACTGGAGAAATCATCCATGAACGCATCTTTTTTGATTGCGACAAAAAAACTTTGTCGCAATATCGCGCTTGGCGCATCCATATTGGGCGTAACGGCTACGGCCTCCTTCGCCCAGGCACCAAACTACCCTACCCAGAACATCAAGATGGTCATCGGCTTTGCCGCCGGCGGACCAACCGATGTCATCGGCCGCATTCTGGCGCAGCACATGTCGGCATCACTCGGTCAAACCGTGGTCGTCGAAAACCGTACCGGAGCGAACTCGCTTATCGCAACGAAAGAAGTCGCCAAAGCAAAACCGGATGGCTACACAGTGCTGTTCGCCTCCTTGTCGCACAACGTGAACCGCTTGTTGCTCAACGAAAAAGCCGATTACGATCCTCTGAAAGATTTCGCCCCCATCTCGCTTGCGGCCAATCTGCCATTGGTACTGGTCACTTCCTATGACTCGCCGTTTAAAACTTTGCAGGAACTGGTTGCCAAAGCCAAGAGCACGCCTGACAACGTGAGCTACGGCTCAGCCGGCAATGGTGGATCCGCCCATCTGGCCGCCGCGATGATGGCAACGCAATCCGGCACCAAAATGCTGCACGTGCCGTTTCGCGGCAATGCGCCTGCTTTGACCGAAGTGATGGCCGGTCGCGTGTCGTTCATGTTCTACCCGAGCATCGGCATTGCCAATCATGTCAACGACAAACGGATTCGGGTGCTGGCGGTGGGTTCGGCCAAACCAATGGAAGACTTCCCGGGAGTGCCGACGATGGATTCGTCCGGATTTCCAGGCTTTGAACAAACCGCCCCATGGGTCGGCATGCTGGCGCCGGCCAACACGCCCAAACCAATCGTAGACAAGTTGAATGTCGCCATGGTGCAAGCATTGAATCTTCCTGAAGTTCAAAAACGACTCAAGGAGTTAGGCGCAATACCGGTGGGGGATACACCAGAACAATTCAGGGAGTTTCTGGTCAAGGATCAGGCTCGCTGGGCCAAAGTGATCGAAGCCTCGGGAATCACTGCGGAATAATCAGTCGAAATGAGTCTTGCCGAAAAAGCATCGCGTGCATTTAGCATTGCCGACTTGAGAGAAATGTCGCGCAGGCGGTTGCCGCGCGCGATTTTCGATTTTTTCGACGGTGGTGCAGAAGACGAGATCGCGTTGCGCGACAATCTCGCAGCGTTTCAGCGTGTACGCGTTCTGCCCAAAGCGCTCAACGATGTGTCCAGGGTTGATTTATCTTGCGACTTCGTCGGCGCGAAATCGGCGATGCCGCTTGCGATTGCCCCAACAGGCGCGGCGAACTTCGGTCGACATGGCGCAGACATCGCCATCGCTCAGGCCGCTGCCGCTGCGGGCATTCCGTACACGTTATCGACCTCGGCCACGACAACGATCGAAGCGCTTGCGGATGCCGCACCGGGCAGGCTGTGGTTTCAGGCTTACATCCTGGCCAACAAGGAAAAGCTCGCGGCATTGATTGCGCGCGCCCATGAGGCCGACTATGAAGGCTTGATGATCACGGTTGATCTGCCAGTAGGTGGAAAGCGCGAACGCGATTTCAGAAACCAGCTGGTGTTCCCTTTCAAGTACACGCCTAAAAATGTGCTGGACTTCGCGACCAAACCATTTTGGTCGCTTGGCATGTTGCTCAAAGGCGTGCCGGAGATGGAGAACATCAAAGAGATTAAGCGCGACAACCCCGGCGGCAAAAAGCTGGCTTCATCTGTCGGCAAAAACTACGACCCGGCGTTTGACTGGACTCAGTTGCAAATCATGCGCGACAACTGGAAGCGCAAAATGATCGTCAAGGGCGTGATGCAACCTGCGGATGCCGCTCGTCTGGCGGAGATGGGGATCGACGCCATCGTCGTGTCCAACCACGGAGGCCGCCAACTGGATAGCTCGCCCGCCACGCTGGATGCCATGCCGGCAATTATCCGCGCGGTAGGCGGGAAGGTACCCGTGCTGGTCGATGGGGGCGTGCGACGCGGATCCGACATTCTTAAAGCGCGCGCGATGGGTGCGCAAGGCGTGCTGATCGGCCGTGCCACTCTATTCGGCGCGATCGCGGCCGGCTATCCCGGTGCAACGCGTGCAATCGAAATCCTGCGGGACGAGCTCAGCAGAACGATGCAATTAAGTGGTGTCGCCAATATGACCGAAATTGATCGGGACCTGATCTTCTCGACGCACTAAATTGCTTTGAACTTCAATGCTCCAAGTTCAGGGGGCGCAACCCCCACGTCACTACAAGCCACAATGCGGATAAGGCGCATGCCGCCCAAAACACAGCGGCGGGACCGCCGTAAGCCACGAGTGATCCCCCCAATGCTCCACCCAGAAACAGGCCTGCAGCCTGCGAGGTATTGTAAAAACCAAGCGCCAGCCCTTTAAGCTCGGCAGGCGCCACGCGTGACACCAGGGAGGGTTGCAACGCTTCCAGAATGTTGAACATGACGAAAAATCCTGTCAGCGCAAAGGCCAGCGTGTAAAACCCGTGACTGGCAGCGGGAAGCAAGGCGCACACCAGAACCAGGCCGGCCACTGCCGTGCGCAACATGCCGCGATGGGCTCGGTGCTTTTCGGCAACAAAAATAGCGGGCACCATGAAAATAAAAGACCCGAAAATGACAGGCAGATAAACCTTCCACAGTTCGGCCGAGGTCAGCCCGCCCTCACGGATGAATAGC
Organism: Sheuella amnicola; assembly: GCF_010499255.1. GTDB lineage: Bacteria > Pseudomonadota > Gammaproteobacteria > Burkholderiales > Burkholderiaceae_B > Zwartia > Zwartia amnicola. Next base: position 420,598 of record NZ_JAAGRN010000002.1, on the reverse strand, counting down.
GGAGGCACAACCACAAACATCGCGACCTGGATCAGGTGCAGGCAAAACACACCAAAGTTCAAGCGCAACAGATCGATATGCGTCAACACCTGGCTTGGCTTTGCGGCAGCTCCGGTTTTGGGCGCTGCGGGCACAACCGGGACCACCCAGCGCGCCACCACCAGACACACCACGCCCAAAAGCGCAATTGTCCAGAATAATCCCGCCAAGCCGCCTGCGCCTACGATCAGCGGGGCAGCAACCAAAGAAACGGCGAACGACAAGCCAATCGAGCCGCCCACCATTGCCATGGCGCGGGTACGCACTTCGGGGCGCGTGGCATCCGCCAACCAGGCCGTGACCGCGGCTGAAATCGCGCCCGAACCCTGAATCGCGCGGCCCACCGTAATCCAGAACAAATCATCCGAAACAGCGCACAGCACGCTACCGGCGACAAACAGTAGCAACCCGGTCAACACCACAGGACGTCGGCCGAAGCGATCGGACGCCAACCCGAAGGGGATCTGCATGAAGGCCTGCGTCAGCCCATACATCCCCATGGCCAAACCGACCTTGGCCGGGTCTTGCCCACCGGGCAATCCGACTGCCGCAACGGCAAAAACAGGCAACAGCAAAAACAGGCCCAGCATGCGGGCGGCAAACAGTCCGGCCAGTGCGATGCTGGCGCGACGCTCGGTCGGGGTTAAGGCTAGGGTCGGAGATCTGGACATCTACAGGCTTAATTTGAGGCTAACTTGTGGCTGAATCTAATTCGAAAAGCAGTCTAACGCGTGAAGCGTCACCGCGTTATAGTACCAAGTTGCCTATCAGAATCGTGCCATGGACGAAATCCGCATTCGGGGTGCCCGCACCCATAACCTGAAAAATGTGTCGATCGACCTGCCTCGCCACAAGCTGGTGGTCGTCACCGGGCTTTCGGGCTCCGGCAAGTCATCCCTTGCGTTCGACACGCTCTATGCCGAAGGCCAGCGCCGCTACGTCGAAAGCCTGTCAGCCTACGCGCGCCAATTTCTGCAATTGATGGACAAGCCTGACGTTGACCTGATCGAAGGCCTGTCGCCCGCGATTTCGATCGAACAGAAAGCTGCCGGCCATAACCCGCGATCCACTGTCGGCACAATTACCGAAATCCATGATTACCTGCGCCTGCTGTTTGCCCGGGTTGGGACACCTTATTGCCCGTCTCACGGCCTGCCGCTGGCGGCTCAAAGCGTGAGCCAAATGGTCGACAGCGTCCTGGCCTGGCCAGCTGAGCGCAAACTGGCGATTCTGGCGCCCATCGCCAACAACCGCAAGGGCAGCTTTGACGAGGAATGCGCCAGCCTGCAGGCGCAAGGTTTTGTCCGCGTACGCGTCGACGGGCGCATGGTTGATCTGGACAGCATGCCGGAGCTCAACAAAAACGAAAAGCACAACATCGATGTTGTCATCGATCGTCTGCGCGTCAAACCCGAAAGCAAACAGCGACTGGCCGAAAGCTTCGAGACTGCGCTCACCCTTGCTCACGGACGCGTGATTGCGCTTGACATGGACAGCGATGAGGAACATCTGTTCTCCAGCCGATACGCTTGTCCGGTTTGCAGTCACAGTCTGCCGGAACTCGAACCGAGGCTATTTAGCTTTAACAATCCCGTTGGCGCTTGCCAAAGCTGCGACGGCATCGGGCATGTCGGTTTTTTCGATCCTAAGCGCGTGGTGGCTTTCCCCGAACTTAGTTTGGGATCGGGTGCGATTCGCGGCTGGGATAAACGCAACGCGTTCACCTTCACCATGCTATCGAGTCTGGCGACTCACTATGGATTCGATATCGAAACCCCATGGAACAATCTGTCTGGAGAGATGCGGCAAATCGTGCTGTTCGGTTCGGGCGAAACCGAAATACAGTTTTTTTATCTGAACGAAAAAGGCCGCAGCACGGTTAAGCGTCACCCCTTCGAGGGTGTGATCCCTAATCTCGAACGACGCTGGAAAGAGACCGATTCTTCGGCAGTGCGCGAAGAGTTGGGCAAATACAGAGCCGTGCGAACCTGTCCGGTGTGTCACGGTTCACGCCTTCGGGCCGAAGCGCGTCACGTCAGAATCGGCCATGAAAAAATCGCGCCACCCGAAACGCTGACAGGCACTCCAGTGGCGGAGCAATGGCAAGAGCGGGGGTTAGCCATTTACGAGGTCGAAGCCAAACCCTTATCTGACTGTCTAAGCTGGTTTCAACAACTAGCACTCACCGGATCCAAACAGGAAATCGCACAGCGCATCATTAAAGAAATCGAAGCGCGACTGACCTTTTTAAATAATGTCGGACTGAATTACCTGTCTCTTGATCGAAGCGCCGACACCATCTCGGGCGGCGAGGCTCAACGCATCCGGCTGGCCAGTCAAATCGGGTCGGGCCTGACCGGTGTGATGTATGTGCTGGACGAACCATCGATCGGTTTGCATCAGCGCGACAACGACAGGCTGATCGCAACCTTGCATCACTTGCGCGATTTGGGCAACAGCGTCATCGTGGTCGAGCATGATGAAGACATGATCCGCCAGGCCGATTGGGTGGTTGACATGGGGCCGGGCGCGGGTGAGCATGGCGGTCAGATTGTTGCGCAAGGCACGCCTGCGCAGGTCGAGGCCAACGCGAACTCAATGACCGGGCAATACATGAGCGGCGCCAAGTCGATTGCCGTACCCAAACGCCGCGCGATTGACGCGGATCAGAAATGGCTCGAGCTGACGGGCTGTCGGGGCAATAACCTGAAATCGGTTCACTTGCGGATTCCCGCCGGAAAGTTCGTTTGCATGACGGGCGTGTCTGGGTCGGGCAAGTCGACATTGATCAACGATACGCTGGCCATAGCGGTTTCCCGCGCGTTGCATCATGCGCAATCCGAACCCGCCCCCTACGACAATCTGACGGGCCTCGAACATTTCGACAAAATCATCAGCGTGGATCAAAGTCCGATCGGGCGCACGCCGCGCAGCAATCCGGCAACGTATACGGGCTTGTTCACGCCAATTCGCGAATTATTCGCGGGCGTTCCCGATGCGCGCGTGCGCGGCTACGATCCCGGCCGATTCAGCTTCAATGTCAAGGGCGGTCGCTGCGAGGCATGCCAGGGAGATGGCGTGGTCAAGGTCGAGATGCATTTCCTGCCGGACATGTATGTGCCATGCGATGCCTGTGCGGGCAAGCGCTATAACCGCGAAACACTCGAAATCAGATATCGCGGTCGCAATATCAGTGAAGTGCTTGATCTGACGGTGGAACAGGCGCTGGGCTATTTCGAGGCGGTTCCGGTCATCGCGCGCAAGCTGCAAACGTTGATGGATGTGGGTTTATCGTATTTGCGTCTGGGGCAAAGCGCCACCACCTTATCAGGAGGTGAAGCGCAACGCGTCAAGCTGTCGCTCGAACTATCCAAGCGCAGCACCGGACGCACGCTGTACATTCTGGACGAGCCGACAACAGGATTGCACTTTCAGGATATCGCCTTGTTGCTCGATGTACTGAATCAGCTTGTTGTCGCAGGCAATACGGTGGTGGTGATCGAACACAATCTGGATGTGATCAAGACTGCCGACTGGGTCATTGACATGGGTCCCGAAGGTGGTGATGGCGGCGGCAAAATCATCGCGCAAGGCACGCCGGAAGAAATTGCCGCCAGCAAGGCAAGCCACACCGGGCACTATCTGGCCCGGGTATTAAAGGCTGCCAAAAAGCGATAGATCAGGGAAACTTCACGCCCGCCGCACGCAACAAGGCGGCGGGTTCAGCCGGGCAAGCCGCTGAAACAACAAGCGGCACGGTCGAGTTGCACATTTGTCCGCCGGAAAATGACCAGGCTTTTTCAGGGCGGCCGGTATCCAGACTTTGAGCGTTCACGGTCGCTGAATCCCAGCGTCCCCAGTCCGCTTTGATGCGATTCGATTTTCTGCAACCACCCGATGTCTTGGCGTCGCAAATGTCCAATGCCTTGTTGATTGCGCTCTCGGCCGTGGGATAACCGCAAACGGCTGCTTGCGCGTGCAACACGCCACCGGCACGAACCGAACCTTGCTCGGACTCAACCGCGGCCGCCCAGCCTGTCGAACAGCTCGATTCGATCGAAACCGCCGGCAACGCCCCACCGGTGGTGCGTCTGTAATAGTCACGCACTAGCGCAACCGGATCGGCACCCTGCTTGATCTGCACGAATGCCATCTCGCACTTGCGTCCATTGGGCGCGCATAGCTGCACGAGCGTCAGACTTGCCTTGGGAGGTGTGGGCGCAGATAAGTTGTCGATCGGTGCCGGCGTGGTTCTGGCCGTCTGCGTAGGCGCACAGGCTGCCAACATCACCAAGCCTGCTGTGGCCACGGTCATCGACAAATAGCGCAACACGCCGCTTGTTGATTCTTTGAAAATACGTTGTGTACTCATCACAATCTCCTGTTGAGATTAGAACGGAAACAGTTCGAACAACATCACATTTGATCGCTCATCTCGAACAAGCGATGATGCTCGCGAATCGCGAATCGATCCGTCATGCCGGCGATGTAATCCGAAATCGCGCGGGCTTGCCGGATATCGTCGTCATGGCGATAGTCCGGAGGCAAAAGACGGGGATCGCCGAAAAAAGCCGAAAAAAGTTCACGTACGATTCGGCGCGCTTTGGTGGTCATGCGCACCACTTTGTAGTGTCGATAAAGGTTTTCAAATAAAAACTTTTTAAGCGTGTCCGCTTCTTGACGCACATGGTCGGAAAACGCGATCAATGGTCCGCAATGCCGCGCAGCCTCGGCATCTGCCGGTTGCGCCTGAAGCAGTTTGGCCGAACTTGTCTGTGTCACATCGACGATCAGCGTATTGATCATGCGCCTGATGGTTTCGGAGATCACGCGACGCTCGGGCAGATCCGGCCAGGCCAGGTGCACTTGCGCGAAATGCCGCGCGAAAATCGGCACCGACTGCATTTGCTCGACCGTCAATAAGCCGGAGCGCAGACCGTCATCGATGTCATGATTGTTATAGGCGATTTCATCGGCCAGATTCGCCAACTGCGCCTCCAGCGAGGGCTGAGTGCGATCCAGAAACCGCTTGCCCACATCTCCGAGCAACTTGGCGTGGGCGACGGAACAGTGCTTGAGAATTCCTTCACGTGTCTCGAAGCACAGGTTCAGACCGTTGAACGAGGGATAGCGCTCTTCGAGCTCGTCGCAAACGCGCAAGCTTTGCAAATTGTGCTCGAAACCTCCGGCTTGCGGAGCAAATTCGCGCATGCAGGCGTTGAGCTCATCCTGACCCGCGTGACCAAACGGAGTGTGCCCCAGATCATGCGCCAAGGCGATGGCCTCGGTCAGATCCTCGTTCAGTTTCAGGCTACGCGCCAGCACGCGGGCGATTTGCGCGACTTCGAGCGAATGCGTCAGACGCGTTCTGAACAGATCGCCTTCATGGTTAATGAAGACCTGTGTTTTGTATTCAAGCCGTCTAAAAGCGGTCGCATGAATAATCCGATCCCGATCGCGCTGAAACTCGCTGCGATTAACCGGTGCCGGCTCGGCATGGCGACGGCCTCGACTCAATTCGGAACGAAGTGCGTATGCCGCCAACTCGGTCATGCTCGCTATCCTTTCAAGCAGTATTGCGCAGGATCACGCGCGCAACCATGTCAGCCGGAGCGCTGCGACGAATCGACTCGCCTATGCGGGGCAACAGCACGAAGGTGATCTGGCCGCCTTCGGTTTTTTTGTCGCCCATCATCAACGACACCCATTGATCGACACCTTCCAGACGGGGTCCTTGCACTGGACAACCGATGGCAGCGACCAGGTTGCGCACGCGCTCGACATCGGCAGTCGGAAATCCCAGCAACTCGGCCGACAGATCGGCCGCCATGACCAGCCCGCAGCCGACGGCTTCACCATGCAACCATTGGCCATATCCCATGCCCGCCTCGATGGCGTGGCCGAAGGTATGCCCCAGATTCAGAATGGCGCGCATGCCGGTTTCGCGCTCGTCTTTAGACACCACCCAGGCCTTGTATTCACAAGATTTACGGATGGCGATGGCCAGCAATTCGGGATCGCGGGCACGCAAGGCAGCCGCATGTTGCTCACACCAGGCAAAAAACTCCGAATCGAGAATCAGGCCGTACTTGATGACCTCGGCAAGGCCGGCGGACATTTCGCGATCGGGCAGGGTATTCAACACTTCGGTATCGATTTCGACGGCGATGGGTTGGTAAAAAGCGCCAATCATGTTTTTGCCCATTGGATGGTTCACAGCGGTTTTGCCGCCAACCGAAGAATCCACTTGAGACAGGAGCGTTGTCGGAACCTGCACAAAACGCACGCCACGCATATAGACCGCCGCGGCAAAGCCCGCCATGTCGCCAATGACTCCACCGCCCAACGCCACGATGACGCTACGGCGATCCAGCTTGGCGCCCAGCATGGCATCGAAAATCTGATTCAGGGTATCCAGGCTTTTATACGCCTCGCCATCAGGCAACATCACTGTAATGATTTTGCGACCGGTTTTGGCAAGCTCGCGCGTCACCCGATCCCCCATCAGCGCATGCACGACAGGATTGGTCACCAGCGCAATCGATGTGGCATCGTCCGGTATGGTCGCTGCAAGTGTGTCCAGGCGTCCGGGGGCGATACGAATCGGATATTCGCCGCCCGGGGTGGCGACATTTACTGTTTGCATGCTTGATTCTCTGTTGCGGGATCCTCACCGGGCGCAGGATGCACGAAAGGCTGAAATGCCTGTGCTTGATAAGGCTTGGCAAGAGGATCAATGGTTTTTTCAATGGTTTTGAGTCGATCGACCAGTCGTGCGACCAGTTGGGACACCGGGGTCGTGCCGGTATCGATGATCACATCGGCCACCTCGTTGTATAGCGGTTCGCGCATCTCGAGCAGTTTGCGCAAGGTGCCTTTTGGATCGGGCGTGGCCAGCAAGGGGCGATTGCGGTCGCGACTGGTGCGACGAAACAGCTCGTCGACACTGGCGCGCAGGTACACGACGATGCCTCTTGCACGCAATGAAGCCCGGTTCTGCTCCGATAAAACAGCACCACCCCCTGTTGCCATCACGATGTTCTGGCGGATGGTGCAATCTTCAAGGACCTGGCATTCGCGCTTGCGAAACCCGGCTTCGCCTTCGATCTCGAAGATCACCGGAATCCGGACCCCGCAGCGCGCCTCGAGTTCATGGTCCAGATCAACGAAATCGCGCTGCAGGACACGAGCCAACCCCTTGCCAATCGTGGTTTTGCCGGCCCCCATCATGCCAACAAGAAAAATAGGCAAGGTATGAGGCAGAGCGACGGCGGCGTCAGGCTGAACCTGGGCATCCGGAGGCGAAATCTGGTCGCAGGCAGGCTGCGTCGCGGGTGTGAACTCGTTATTCATGCCGTCATTATCCCATTGACAAGCACTCTATGGGGACAGGGCCTTGAAATCCGATGAAACCATTTACCGGGGTTGTACCTCTAAAGAGCTCAGCAAATACCCATAAAACCTTTAAAATGACGCCCAATGAGCAAATCTTCCGAACACTACGACGACGATCGGGACGATAGCGACAAGCCTCAGGGCTCGCGCATTCTCCGGTTTTTTCTCAAACTGACCATTCTGGGCGCAGGCCTGTTGGCGTGCGGAGCGCTTCTGGGCGGCATGGCTCTGGCTCTGGCTTGGCCAAACCTGCCGGATCTGAATGCGATGACCGACTATCGGCCACGCGTGCCCCTGCGCATCTACACCGCGGACAAGGTCTTGATCGGTGAATTTGGCGAAGAGCGTCGAAACGTTTTGCGCTTTAATGAAATCCCCGATGTGATGAAGTCGGCGGTACTGTCGGCCGAAGATGACCGCTTCTACCAGCATGGCGGCATCGACTGGTTCGGCGTAGTGCGCGCCGGCTTGACCAACCTGATGTCGATGCAGAAAGCCCAGGGCGCCAGCACCATCACCATGCAGGTTGCGCGCAATTTCTATCTGTCGTCCGAAAAAACATTTTCTCGTAAATTCTATGAGCTGCTTCTGACATTCAAGATAGAGGCCAGCCTCACAAAAGACCAGATCCTCGAGCTTTACCTGAACCAGATCTATCTGGGCAACCGTGCCTATGGCTTTGCCGCGGCATCGCGTACCTATCTGGGCAAGCCTTTATCCGACCTCACCGCTGCCGATGCCGCATTGCTGGCAGGCATTCCCAAGGCGCCCTCGCGCTTTAACCCGATCGCCAACAAGCCGCGCGCGGTTGTGCGCCAACGCTATGTGCTGGGACGCATGCACTCGCTGGGTTATCTGACGGATGCTGAATACAAAGCCGCGCTTGCGCAACCCGTGGTGATCAAGTCGGCCGAGGGCACGCCAGCAGGCGGATATGCCGTGCATGGCGAATACGCGGCCGAACTGGCACGCCAGCTGATGATCAGTGTCTATCCCGATAATGTCTACTCACGTGGCCTGAATGTCTACACAACAATCCAGTCCAAGGATCAGGAATGGGCCTATCAGTCCTTGCGCGAAGGCGTGCTTGATTACACGCGTCGCGCGCCTTATCCCGGCCCCGAAGCGCAATTGACCATGCCCGCTGGCATCGAAAACGATCCGGCCAAGCTCGACGAGTTTCTGGACGGGGTATTCGACAAGTATCACGATCGCACCGAGATGCTGATCGGTGTCGTTCTGTCCGTCAAGCCCGATGAAATCCGCGTGGCGCGCAGTGCCTCCGAAATCATCTCGATCAAGGATAAGAAGGCTCTGGGCGTGATTGCCCGCGCATTGAATCCGAAAGCGCCGCCCGAATTACGTTTGCAACGGGGCTCTGTGGTCTATCTGCACAAAAGTCCGGACTACTGGGAAATCCTGAACATGCCGACGGTGCAGTCCGCCTTTGTGGCCCTGACGCCGCAGGATGGCGCTTTGCGCGCAATGGTGGGCGGATTCGACTTCTACCATGGCAACTTCAACCGAGTGACGCAAGCCTGGCGCCAACCTGGTTCTTCGTTCAAGCCGTTCATCTACGCTGCATCGCTTGAGCGCGGTCTGACACCGAATACGATGATCTCCGACATGCCGTTCGAGTTGTCGGCCGAGCAGACCGGATCAAAAGCCTGGTCGCCTAAAAACTATGGCGGCCAGTACGAACCGATGCTGACCATGCGCGAGGCCATCGCCAAGTCGAAAAACATGGTGTCGATCCGCATCCTGCAATCCATCGGCCCTAAATATGCGCAGGAATACATTACGCGTTTCGGTTTCGATAAATCGCGTCACGCCGCTGTGTTGCCGATGGCGTTGGGCGCAGGATCGGTTACCCCCATGCAACTGGCGACCGGCTTTGCCGTATTCGCAAATGGCGGCTACCGGATCACGCCTTATCTGATCGACAAAGTGACCGATGCCAATGACCAGGTCATCATGCAGGCCAAGCCAGTCATCGCAGGCGACGCATCGGCGCGCGCGATCGATCCGCGCACAGCCTATGTTATGGACGATATGCTGCGTGGCGTCGCAACCTCCGGTACGGCCGCGCGCGCCAAGCAAGTGCTTAAGCGCAACGATCTGGCCGGCAAGACCGGCACGACAAATGAATCCGTGGACGCATGGTTTGCTGGCTACACCCCTCAATTGGTTGGCGTGGCCTGGCTAGGTTACGATCAACCCAAGTCTCTTGGATCAAGAGAGACGGGTGGTGGTGCCGCATTGCCGGTCTGGATGGGCTATATGCAAAATGCGCTCAAAGCCTTCCCGGAAGAAAAACGTCCTGGCCCGCCCGATGGCCTGATTGTCGAGGGCGGCAACTTTTATTTCAGCGAGTTCCCGCCCGGTCAATCGGTGACAAAAATCGGTTTGCCGGAAAAGGACTCGCTGGGCGACTTTCTGAACAATATCGGTGGCAGTAAAAGGTAAACCGACGAGTTTGGGGATCAGAGCTTGACCTGTAGTGCCTGACCGGTTGCGTCAGAACAGATTTTCGAAAGCGCGTCGTGCAAGTCTGCGCCGCCGCGGGTGTCCTTCCAATGCTGGCCATCAAACCGGTAATGAAACCCGCCGCTGCGCGCTGCCAGCCACATCTCCTGCAACGGGGCTTGGCTGTTGATAACGACCTGGTGGCCGTTTTCGAAGATCAGGTTCAGCACATTACCCTGACGCGCGGTTTCCACGTCGAGGTCCAGATCTTCGAACCAGTGGTCCGCCTGGGCTTCGATCGCATCCAGAATGGCCGTAGCACGTGCATGAAATTCAGTATCGTTCATAATCCTTATCCTCACGTTCGAGGGAGTTTGCAGTGATCAGCAGAATCCGCCACCGCAGTGTTGTTCGCATTGTAGCGATGCTCGCGCTAGCATCGTGGATAACCGCGTGCGGCTACAAGGGCCCGCTCTATATGCCGGCTAAGCCCACCCCATTCAAACCGGATTCTTCACCCGACTCCATGTATGGCATCACACCCGATGAAGGCACGACCACCATCCCGTTCCTGGATGAAGATCTGATGCTTGCACCGATGCCTATTGTCATCGAATAACAATTAATTACTTGAATACCCATAGCAACAACATGACTGCTCAATCCGCAAAAACAACAGCCACGCCCGCCGGTTCGCCGAATTTTCACTACAAAAACGGCGTATTACATGCCGAAGGGGTCAGTCTGGCTGCACTGGCAAATGACTTAGGCACGCCGCTCTACGTTTATTCTCGCGCCGCGTTGGCCACAGCGTTTACCGCTTATCAGCAGGCGGCGGGTTCGCATAGCGTACTAATTTGTTATGGCATGAAAGCCAATTCAAACCTGGCCGTGCTCAAAGAGTTCGCGCGCCTAGGCAGCGGCTTTGACATTGTTTCGGGTGGAGAGCTGGCCCGCGTGCTGGCCGCAGGCGCCAATCCGGGCAAAGTGGTGTTTTCGGGCGTAGGCAAGCAAGTCTGGGAAATGCAGGCGGCACTGAATGCCGGAGTCAAATGCTTTAACGTCGAGTCAGTGCCTGAGCTCAAGCGTTTGTCCTCAGTCGCTACTCAAATGGGTAAAACTGCGCCTGTTTCATTACGCGTCAATCCCGATGTGGACGCCAAAACGCATCCCTATATTTCGACCGGGCTTAAAGAAAACAAATTCGGCATCGCGATCGAAGAAGCGGCCGAGGCCTACAAGCTTGCGTCCACGCTGCCGGGCATCGCCGTGGTTGGTGTCGATTGCCACATCGGATCCCAAATCACCGAGGTCGATCCCTATCTGGATGCGTTGGACAAATTGCTCAAGCTCATCGCGCAGCTTGATAGCATGGGAATCAAGCTCAAGCACCTGGATCTGGGGGGTGGCTTGGGCATCCGTTATGACGACGAAACGCCCCTGGCCCCAAAAGTATTGCTGGATCGTGTCTTCACCCAACTGCAAACGCGCGGGTTCGGTCACCTCGAGCTCGTGCTCGAGCCGGGTCGTTCGCTTGTCGGCAATGCCGGCGTGATGCTGACAACCGTTCAATATCTCAAGCTGACCGAAGCGCGTAATTTCGCGATTGTTGATGCCGCGATGAACGACTTGATGCGCCCCGCACTGTACGAAGCGTGGCATGGCGTATTGCCGGTTGCCCCACGAACAACCGAGGGCGTGCTGTACGACGTGGTCGGACCTGTCTGTGAAAGCGCCGACTGGCTAGCGCGCGCGCGCACCTTGTCGCTTGAACAAGGCGATGTGCTGGCCATCGAATCGGCCGGTGCCTACGGTTTTGTGATGGCGGGGAACTACAACAGCCGCCCGCGTCCCGCCGAAGTGATGGTCGATGGCGATCGCTTTCATGTGATTCGTCAGCGCGAAACTTTCGAGGATCTGATCCGCGGGGAAAGCTGCTTGCCTTGAAATTTCGAAATAATAAAAAAAGCCTCGATCATCCCGTGATGTTCGAGGCTTTGTCTTATTTATAAATCCATTTATTTGTTATACAAAAACCCGTTGAAAAAGCTCACGGTATTCGCAGCAAGCGTGTCGATGTGATAACCGCCCTCTTGCACGACAACTGTCGGCAGGTTCAATGCGGCAATTTCGCGACCCAGACGGCCAAAGCCTTCAGTAGTCACTGCTACTTTGGACTGAGGATCATCCTTGTAAATATCAAAGCCTAGCGCCAGTACGACCGCATCGGGCTTGTACCCCCGCAGCGCATCAAGTGCCTGTTTAACGCGCTCGAAAAACACCGCCTCGGATGATCCGTGCGGCATCGGCAGATTCAGGTTGTAACCCTTGCCGCCTGCTTCTCCGCCCTCATCATCAAAGCCCGCAGTGGCAGGATAGAAATTGGTGGGGTCGCCATGCACCGAGATGTAATACACATCATCCCGGTTGTAGAAAATTTCCTGCACGCCTTGTCCATGATGCATGTCGGTGTCCAGAATCACCACGCGCTTGTATTTCTGGCGCAGCAACTCAGCACTAATCGCTGCGTTGTTGATGTAGCAGAATCCGCCTGCCGCGTCTTTGCGGGTGTGGTGTCCGGGCGGACGGCAAAGTGCGTAGGCTTTTTGATCGCCATCGAGCACCGCCTTGGTTGCCGCGATAGCCGACTGTGCGCCCCAATAGGACGATGTCCAGGTATCCGGGCCGATCGGGCAGCTGCCGTCGGCAAGATAGCGACCGGTCTCACCCAGAATGCCGCGCATGGCATTGGGGGATCGAACATACACGTTGGACATCACTTCGGCACCCCATTCCGGGCCATTATCCGTCCAGCGTTTGTGTGCGGTTTCAAGATAGGTTAAATATTTTGGATCATGAACGGCTTGTAGCGGCGCCATTCCGAAATCGGCCGGTTCGGTCACGGGCAGATTCAGTTGCTGCAGCCCTTTCAGGATCTGCACTGCGCGCTCGGGGATTTCTTGCGGCACGCGCATCTGGCCGCGCGAAAAATAACTTTTTGGATGATGCAATTTTTGTTTGGGATGGAAAAAGGATTTCATCAGATCACCTTGCCTGGATTGAGGATATTTTTCGGGTCGAGTGTATTTTTGAGCAGCTTCATCAAAGCTAACTCGGACTCGGTTCTGGAGTAGTGCAAATACTTTTTCTTTTTAAGGCCGATGCCGTGTTCGGCCGAAATTGATCCGCCGAATTCACGTACCGTATCGTAAATGCATTCATCCACGATTGCGGCCGGATATGCTTCGCGCGTACCCGGCACATGAACAACCACATGGATATTGCTGTCGCCGATATGACCAAAATGCGCGTATTCACATGTCGGAATCTCACGGCTCAGGCGATTTTGCAGTTTAGCGACAAAGGTGGCCATATCGCCTATGGGCAAACTGACATCGTATCCTCGATATGGCGACCAAATGACCGGAAACTCGGATACGGCGTCGCGCAGACGCCAGAAATCGGCTGCCTCCTTGCCCGACTGCGCGATCGCGGCATCGATCACCGTGCCTTGTTCCATCGCGTCCTCAAGCAGCGTCGAATAGCGCTGCTGGTCGTAATCGCTTAAGTCGCTGGCTAGTTCGATCAGCACATATGCGGGCGATTTGGTCGGCAGCGGGGTGCGCACGCCCGGGACGCGTTCTGTCATGAAATCATAAAAATCGGGCCACATGACTTCGTACGACATCAAGGCGCCACCAATTTGTTTAAGATGGGCTAAAAACGTCACAGCGGCTTCGGGCGATGCCAGTCCGCAAAACGCGGTGAAGTATCCCGGCGTCAACGCATGCAATCTCAGCACGGCGCGCGTCACGATACCCAACGTACCCTCGGATCCTATAAACAATTGCTTCAAGTCGTAACCAGCATTGTTCTTGAGCATTTTATTCAGGCTATTGACGATGGTGCCATCGGCCAACACCACTTCCAAGCCCAGGATTTGTTCACGCATCATGCCGTAGCGGATGACGCGATTGCCGCCAGCGTTGGTGGAAATATTCCCACCCACCTGACACGAGCCACGCGCGCCCAAGTCGACTGCAAAATACAGGCCTGCCTTTACGGCCGATTCTTGTACAACCTGCAAAGGCGTACCGGCACGAACCGTCATGGTGGATGCAGCCGGATCGATTTCTTCAATTCCGCTCAACCGCTCCATCGAAACGACGACTTCTCCATCTTCGGGCAACCCGCCCGATACCAATCCAGTCATACCGCCTTGCACCGTAACGGGCTGATTATGCTGGTGACACAATTTCATCACGGCCGAAACTTCTTCAGTATTGGCCGGACGCACTACCGCTAACGGCTCGCGCTCGGCCGATTTTTGCCAATCAGTTTTATATCGGGGTTCGATCGCATCGCCGGACAAAACATAGGCTTTACCGATCGCTTGTTCGAATGCCTGAATCAATTCCTGGCTCATCGCTTAACAACTCCTGTCCTAATCAACATCGGCAGGGTCAGTGACAACCCTGCGCCGACAATAAGTGCCATCCCCGCAAATGACATCAAACTAGGGGATTGATCAAAAAATATTTTGCTTAAGATGACTGCGACAATCAACTGAAAGTAATTGATCGGCGCAAGAGTCGATGCCGGGACGAACTTGAACGCAAATATTAATAAATACTGTCCCAACGCACCACAAAAGCCCATCAACCCCAACTCTACGATTTCGGATGCGGGAGGCAAGGCATCAGGCCAGTAAAAAAACAGAACGAACAACCCCATCGGCCAACAAATAATCGCAGCGTAAAAAAACTGCTGTTCGCTGATCACGCGATGCGTGAGTTTGCGAGTCAATAACTGAACCATGGCAAATGATGTCGCTGCAATCAGCATCAATCCGCTACCGATGAGCGAGATTTCGCCTCCGGGATTAACGATCAGCAACATGCCGATCAGGCCTGTCAGCACGGCCAGATACTGCTTGATCGTGACATGCTCTCCCAACACCATGGGGGCAAGAATGACAACGATCAGGGGGGCCAGAAAATACAAAGCGGTCGCTTCACCAAGAGGCAAGTAAATCAGGGCGGGCATGAAACAAATGCCGACGATACCCAAACAAAAACCTCTGAGGATCAACAAGCGCCGCTCGGCGACTTCGACTCTAAATGGCACGCGCTTGACTAGCATCATGGTGATCGCCATCAACACCACGACACTATAGCGAACCATATTGACCAGCGGAGCGGGATTGCGCGAAACAAGATCTTTGGCAAGCGCATCAAGCGCGGCCAACGTTGATAGGGCGCACAGGAAGAATGCGCATCCTTTTAAAAACTGACCTTGCTGTTGATGCATCCCGACCGCTTGCTGCTTCATTTGACTCATGCCCGATTCGCCATGGGCTTCCAGTCCTGCCCCGGGATCGCGGCAATCAGTTTTTTGGTGTAGGGATCCTTCGGTTGATCGAAGACCTCGGTCGGCGCGCCGCGCTCGACGATGCGACCCTTGTGCATGACAACGATCTGATCGCAAATCTGGGCGGCGACTCTCAAATCATGGGTGATAAAAATCATCGCCACATTGAGCCGTTGCTGTATATCCTGCAACAACTTAAGTACCTGTGCCTGAACGGACACGTCTAGCGCCGACACTGACTCGTCTGCCACCAGCAATTCAGGATTCAGCGCTAAGGCGCGCGCAATTCCGATTCGCTGGCGCTGTCCTCCAGAAAAAGCATTGGGATAACGATCGAAGGCGGATTCTTCCAGCTCGACCAGTTTAAGCAGCTCGCGGGCTCGCAGCTCGGCCTGCGCACGCGGCACACCATTGGCGATCGGTCCATCCGTCAGGATACGTCCCACGGTATGTCTCGGATTCAGGGAAGCGAACGGATCCTGAAAAATCATCTGGATTTTGTGACGCAGCGGTCTGAATTGGGCAGGATCAAGCGGCGCGATATCTTTGCCGTCAAACAACATCTGGCCGCTATCGATATCGATCAATTTCAGCAAACATTTACCGATGGTCGATTTACCCGAGCCCGATTCGCCCACAATCCCCAGGGTTTGGCCACGTCGAACCGTCAAGCTGACGTCATCGACCGCCTTGACCACTCGCTTTTGCACAAATAGGCCGCGCGCAGTGACATAGGTTTTGCGCAGATTTTTGACTTCTAGAACTGGTGTATTCGCAAGACCACTTTGTTGCAACAGCTCCGCCTGCAGGTCCTGCTGCGTCTCTTTGTTCGAACCATGCGGAACGGCGGCGATCAATCGTTTAGTGTAGGGGTGCTGCGGTCGATTGAGAATCTCCTTGGCAGCACCTTGCTCGACGACCAGCCCCTTTTCCATCACAAGGACTCGATCTGCGATATCGGCCACGACACCAAAGTCGTGCGTGATGAACATCACCGCCATATGCATCGCGCTCTGGATATCCTTGATCAGTTTCAGAATCTGCGCTTGTGTCGTGACATCCAAAGCAGTAGTCGGCTCGTCCGCAATCAGGATTGCAGGTTCAAGCGCCAGCGCCATTGCGATCATGACGCGCTGGCGCTGCCCGCCTGATAACCTGAAAGGATAGGCATGCTGCAGAGTCTCAGGATCTGGCAATCCGACCAGGCGCAATAATTCCAGCACGCGGGCGGTTCTCGCCGCACCGGAATAAAGCTGATGCACCGCCATCACTTCGGCGATCTGGTCGCCGACCTTCATCACCGGATTCAGTGCGGACATCGGTTCCTGAAAAATCATGCCGATATCTTTGCCGCGCAACCCCAACAACGTCTCTTCTGACTGTTGCAACAAATCCTGATCGCGAAACAGAATGCGGCCGGATTCCGGCTTCAGATACGTCGGAAGTAGACCCATAATTGCATTGGCGCTGATGGATTTGCCCGAACCGGATTCACCGACGATGCACAAGATTTCGTTTTTGTTGAGGGTAAAGCTGACGTCTCGCACCGCATACGGACGATCGCCCCCCGCAGGCAACGCAACGGTCAAGTTCTGAACTTGCAGCAATGCATCGGATCGGCTGGATGTTTGATCACGCATGGCTATTCTCCGCGCTTGCGCAATTGTGGGTTCATGGCATCATTCAACCCCTCGCCAATCAGGTTGATCGCCAGTACGGTCAACAGAATCGCAATACCCGGCATCACGCTCATCCAGGGCGCTTCACGCAGCATGGTGCGCGATGCGCCAATCATGAACCCCCAGCTCATCATATTGCGATCACCCAAGCCCAGAAAAGACAAAGCGGATTCGGTCAAAATCGCGGTCGCAATCATCAGCGAAGCGGTCACGATGATGGGCGAGATTGCATTGGGCAAAATCTGGGTGAAAATGATCTGGCTGGGTCGCTGACCGATTACGACTGCCGCCTGCACAAACTCGCGCTGCTTGAGGGAGAGAAATTCACCGCGCACCAGACGGGCGACCGGCGGCCAGGACACAACGGCAATCGCCCCCACGATCGAATAGATCGAAGGACTAAGAATCGCGACCAGTACGACCGCCATCGCCAACTGAGGGATGGTTTGAAAAAACTCGGTAAACCGCATCATGGCATCATCAATCCAGCCACCGTAGTAACCGGCTGCGGCACCAATCATCACTCCCACAAACACTGCAACCAGCGTTGAAATCACGCCCACCATCAACGATACACGCGCGCCATATGCCAGGCCCGCGGCAACATCTCGACCAAGCATGTCCGTACCCAAAGGAAAGGCACTATCCTGAAAGGGCAATAACAGTGGCTGCCCCACCATCATCCAAGGCGACTCTTCAAACAGTGACGAACAGAAAATCCCGGTCAGAATCACAATCAACAAAATGGCAGAGCCAAAAAGGGCGCCACGGTTTTTTGCGAAATGCTTTAAAAACTGCTTCATATCAACTTCCAAACTCGATACGTGGATCAATGAATCGATAGATCAGATCCGTGAGCAGGTTAAACAACACCACCATTGTTGCGGTAACCAGAAACACGCCCAGCAACAGCTGATAATCACGCTGCAATAGCGCATCGAACATGAGGCGTCCGATGCCTGGCCAGGCAAATACGGTCTCGGTCAAGACTGCGCCACCGGCCATCTGGCCAAGCTGTATCCCCGCAAAGGTCACCACAGGCAGCAAGGCATTGCGTAATACATGTTTACGGATGACTTGACCTGCAGGCACACCCTTGGCGCGTGCGGTCTTGATGAAATCCATCCCCATGACCTCAAGCATGGATGCGCGTGTGAGCCGGGCATACACCGCCATGAAAAAACAACCCAGCGAAATAACCGGCAATATCAGATGCGTCGCAATATCGCCCACGCGTGCCCAGCCCGTGTAATGGGCGCCGATCGACTCCATGCCGAAAGCAGGCAACCAACCCAATGTGACGGAAAAGAAAATAATCATCAGCAACGACAACCAGAACAATGGGGTTGCGTACAAGACAAGTGCGCCTGTCATGATGGCGCTATCGAGCCATTGATGACGGCTGGTATAACGGCTGCGCGAGGCGAGCACACCGAGCAGCACGCCAATGATTAAAGAAAAGATGAACGCGCAGCCCATCAGCAGCAATGTGGCGGGCAGGCGATCCAGAATCAGGTCCAGCACTGGCAACTTATTGCGGTACGAATAGCCCAGATCCAGTTGGAAGATGCCCTTCAGATAAACGAATAATTGTTGATACAACGGCAGATCAAGACCGAATTGCTGACGCAATTGCTCGACATAACCCGGATCGGAAGATGCGGCTTCGCCAGCCATGATGCTTGCCGGATCGCCCGGGGCCAGTCGAATCAGAAAAAAATTGAATACGACCACACCCAGAATGACGCCAAGCGCTTTCCATAGCCGTGATACTAGAAAAGAGAGAAATTTCAAGATAGCTACTGCCGAAACAATACAAACGCTTTAGATCAAAAAAACTCGAGCACCCTAAGGGTGCCCGAGCCGAGGTCCGTCGATTATTTTTCGATCCAGACGTTATCGAACGTTTCGTTCAGACCAATAGCGGTCGTCACAAGGTTCTTGATGTTCTTACGATAAAAGGTCGGAAACTCGAGTTCGAAGAGATAACCGTTGGCGACATCGTTGACCAGAATGTTCTGGACTTCGGTATACAGTTTCTGACGCTCTTCGGCTTTGATGGTGGTGGCAGCCTTGTTGAACAACTCATCGACTTTAGGATTGTTGTAACCCTGGTTGTTCACGAATGGCGAACCCTTGACGATGTTGCTGCCAAGATAGTGACGTGCCACACCGATGGCAGGATCGCCATACTGATAGGTGTAGTTGAAGGTCAGATCAAAGTCGAATTCACCGGTGCGCTTAGCCCATGCGCCGGCATCGGCTGCTTCGATGTCGACCTTGAAGCCGATCTGCTCGAGGCTTTGCTTGGTGTACTCGGCCAGTCGATCCCAGGCCGAACCATACGGAAAGCTCAAGATCTTGATCGGACGGGCGGCAACATTCACTCCGGACTCCTTGATTAGATCGCGCGCTTTTTTCAGGTTGTAGTCATATTGTGTGACTTTGGGTTCGAAGAACATCGTGGACGAAGCCAAGGGGCTAATCGCGATTTTGCCGAGTCCGAAGAAAATATTGTCGACGACAAACTTGCGATTAACCGCATGCATCACGGCCTGACGCACCTTGACGTTATTAAATGGCGCGCTGCGCTCATTCATCACCATGAATGACAAGGGCGCATACATTTCCCAACCCTTGGTTGTCATCTCGACATTAGGCAGTGCCTTTAGGCGCTTGACTTCAACGTTGTCCACATCGCCACCGCGCAAGACCTGGACATCACCCTTCTCGAAGGCTACGGCGCGCGATGCGGCATCGGGCACGACACGGAAGACGATCTCATCCAGATAGGGCATGTTAGGTTTCCAGTATTCATTGTTACGCACCAGCGTAATGAATGAACCTTTCTTCCACTCCTTGAACTTGAATGGCCCGGTGCCGATAGGTGTCTGGTTGGCCGGGTTCGTTGCATAATCTGTGCCGTCATAAAGATGCTTGGGCACCATCGGCATATTGTCAACAACGAAGGTCGAGATGAAAGGCGCAAACGGCTCTTTCAGTTTGATGACAACGTTGTTGGCATCAGCAGCGGTGATGGTTTCAACATACTTGTTGATGATCACGCGTGCACGCGGATGCACTTTGCGCAAAAACTGGTCGATACTGAAAACCACGTCCGCTGAGCTGAAAGGTTTGCCGTCATGCCATTTGACACCTTGCTGGAGCTCGAACGAATAGATCAGTCCGTCATCCGAAATTTTCCAGGCTTTGGCAAGCGATGGCAGCGGCTTGAGCTTTTCGTCATAGGTTAAAAGACCCTGATAAATCTTGCCGGCGACATATTGCGTCGGGGCCTGCTGGTTCAAACCTAGCATCAGAATCGGCGGCTCGGGCTGAACGATCGCGTTCAGCGTGCCGCCACGCGTTTGCGCGCCGGCAATGTTTCCGAAGGCCACCAAAGTGGTAAACGCTGCGGCAATGCCGACACGCGCCAGGCGTCTGCTGATAGTTTGATGCATAGAGGTCCTCGTTATGGTCGTTTTGATCGTAGATGCAAACTTAGTGTTTTACGCTGATGACAAAATTCAAGAATCGGGAAAAACCCTTGTCCCAAACCAGTTATGACGATTTTTTACGAAGCAGGGGAACCAAAAGCAACAGCATCAAGACGGCGGGAATCGTCAAAAATGCATAACTGACGCCATAACTATTGAACGTACTGGCGGTCAGGCCAAAGAAGGGCGGCCCCATCATGACACCGAGAAAAGTGATGCAAAGCGTACCCCCCGTGGCGATCCCTGCCTGTCCGGGAGGGGCTTGACGCGCAACTTCAGCCAGATACACTCCGTTCCAGCCGATCACTGATCCGCCAAAAAGGATCAATAGCGGATACAAAATCCATGGGGATGTGTCGACCGTCAACATTGACGTTCCGATCGCACCGACAATCAACAGGAATACCAGCACGATCAGCATTCTGACGGGCCCGAGCCAGCGATCGGAGATAAAGCCCCAGATGATGCGCCCCCCGACACCGGCAGCTTGCGCTACGGTCAGCGCGACACCAGCGGCCACAAGCGTCCAGTTCAGATCCTCGAACAGAAAAGTCACCAGATACGCCGTCAGCGCCATCTGGCACATTGCAAACAAGAATGACATCATCGATAGATTACGCAAACTCTTGTGCCCGAAAATCAGCCGCAAGGGCATCACAATACTGGCAACAAGAGAAGGTCGCGCGGCCGGATTCCGATCATCATCAAGATTTGCCTGCAACGGTTGCACCGAAACAGCACAAAGAACGCAAGCCAGGCCTGCCGAAACAAAAGCCCATTGCCAGCCGATCAATAAATCCAACGAGGGAATTAACGCACCGGCAATCATGCCACCAAGCGGCACACCGGTTTGCTTGATCGAAAACACTAGTGATAACTGACTGGGCGGGGTTGTTTTGATGAGGAGATGAGAGCTTGCGGGTGTGATGGGACCATAGCCGGCGCCTATGCACAGTGCGCCTAAGGCGATCACAGCGGGATGAGGTACCGCACACAAAAATAGCCCTATGCCGGTAAAGATCAAGCCTGCCTGACTGAGCCTGATCGCTCCCCAGCGCTTGACCGCCGCACCACCCAGCAGGCTTGAGAACATGGCAGCAAAATAAACCAGTGCGACATACGCGCCCAGATAGGCTGTCGACATCTCAAGATGTTTGGCCACAACCGGCGCCACGACGGGCAAGGTCAGTAACGCCATGGCGACTAGCGCCTGCACGGTTAATGTGGCAACTAGTACTACCCAAGGTCTTGCTTGTCTCACGATATTTGCTGCTGCTTTTTAGTTTTGTTTTTATGGATTTTTACGGATTTTTAAAGTGCCCCGTAGGAATGCAGGCCCGATAGGAACATATTAACGCCAAGAAAGGCGAAGCTTGTAACCAGCAATCCGATCAGAGCCCAATAGGCGGCCATCGTGCCGCGTAAACCTTTCATCAAGCGTAAATGCAGCCAGGCGGCGTAATTCAGCCATACGATCAATGCCCAGGTCTCTTTGGGATCCCATTGCCAATAGGCACCCCAGGCATCGGCCGCCCAGAATGCGCCCAGAATAGTTGCAACGGTAAAAAAAGCAAAGCCGATCGCGATCGCGCGATACATGATGTCATCCAGCACCTCAAGCGACGGTAAACTGGCGGCAATCGGTTTGCGAAACAATAGAATCGTAGCGACCAGAACCGCACCAATGCCGAAATAAATCATCCAGGTTGCGGACAGTCCTTGGGTACGAAACACCATAGGCTCGCCGGCCATCAATACGCCAATCACAAAAAGCGGTATCAACTTGATCCATGAACGCGTTTCGGCGTGTTGCTTGACCAGGTAGGCGAAGCCGACCATGGCGGCCAGGGAGAATGTACCGTATCCGATGAAGTTCGCGGGCACATGCAACTTCATCCACCAGCTCTTAAGTGCCGGCACAAGTGGTTGTATCTGAAACGCGTCGCGCGTGAACGAATACCACAACAAAAACACCACGGCCGAGGTGATCACCAGCATCACAAAGCCACCTAGCGCGCGCGTAGCATAGCGGCGCTCGTAATACAGATAGAAAAGGGCGGTGATCAGCGAAAAAAGGACGAAAACTTCATAAAGGTTGCTAACGGGAATGTGACCGATATCAGGCCCCATCAAATGCCCTTCGCGCCAGCGCACCATCAAGCCGGTGGTTCCGGCGAAAACCGCGCCCCAGGTCAGGGCCGTACCCAGCCAGGAGGCTGTTGCGCTAAAAAGACCCAGCCAATAAGACACCATCGCCAGAGTAAACAGTGCGCACATCCACAGTATGGCCGACTGGGATGAGAACAGATACTTCAGCAAAAATACTTTTTCGGCACGGGCAATATCGCCTTGATACAGCCAGAGCGACAAACCGGTTGACGCAGCGACTAGCAACATCAGATTGCGCAAAGGACGCCATAGCCAGCCTAGCCAGGTCAGGAAAGGAACCGTGGCGCACAGGATTGCTTTCTCGTAAATATCCATTGCGCCGCTGTAATTCATCAGTGCATAGGCTGCACCTACAGAGAGCAGAACAAAAAATAATGCGTCAGTCCAATTCAAGCCGCCACGCTGAATGCGCGAATCACCCGACTCGGATAGGTCAACCCAATCATTTTCTGTAACAGTGGCTGGATTAGTCATGGCTTTCTCTTTAATGCAGATATTCGGATAGTCGGCTTCAGACGGCTTGCTTGCCGGCATCTTTCGAATCGACATCCTGATTCAGACGACCTAGCGATTGTTTGAATCTGTCGAACTCGCGATTGAAGTCGAGTGTACGCTTTTGTGATGTCATGGCAGCTAATACATGAGTGCCTTGTGTGTGTTCTGTAGGTCGAAGCCAAATCCATATCCGGCGATCGCGCACATAGAACATCGCGAACACACCCAGCACCAGGAACAGGCATCCCAGATAAACCAGCATCTTTCCGGGTGTGCGGCTCACCTGAAACACGCTAGCCTGTACTTGCTCGAACGAAGTCAGCTTGAGCAGCACCGGCGCCGGATAGAAATTCAGATCGGATAGCGCAGCCACTGCGACCCGTGCCCAGCTGACCTCGCGATCCTGATCTTTAGTTGCTCCGACCAGGGCAGGCAATCCGGCACGTTCGCGTGCAACGTTGCGCAGCTCGGATATCGACGACCCAAGCAATCTGATCACGATGTCTGCGGCGCGCTGCTGCTCGGGTTGCGGAACATTCGTTTCGAGAAAGGTCGATATGGCCTGCAAACCACCGGCGGCAAATGTATCGAGCGCACGCTCAGCCGACACCTTGAGCGCCTGTCTGTCATCGGCTGTTGTTGCGAATGCTTGCGCGAACCTTTGCACCGCTTCGCTACGAGCCTTGGGATCGGCCAAAGCGGCACGCAAGCGCATGAACTCGTCCAAGGTGCCTTGATCATCCACCGGCAGGCGCAAATATTTGAACCCTACACCCGGCTCTTGCACGCCCACCAGCATGACTTGCATACCTTCGAGCTCAATTGGCACCATGTAGTTATGAAACAACGTAGCCTGACCGCTTTGATCGATCAGCCTGTATTCAATACTTGGGCCGATGTTGCGCAAATTCTTGTTTTTCTTGCCTGCGGCACTTCCTGTGACGGACGCAACGTGCTCGTTCAGCGCCTTAGGCGACGAGGGTTCGCCTGCCGAAAAATCCTCTACGTTGATAGCCCGTAATTTAGTGACTTCAAGTTTGATGCTTTTGCCTGAATCACCCAACGCCACATCGGATGTTTGGCCAACCTGACCCTTCACTTCAAAATTGATCGGGTTGGTTCCGGACAAAGGATATCCCGTTAACGCCACCGTGCTACCACCATCGTCAAAGCTTGACTGGTAAACAGTGACGCCTTTGTAATGCAAGGGTTCATTCACCTCGATGGTGGCATCAAATTTTTTATTCGTTTCGGAATCGGTTACTTCGACCAGACTGGCAAATCTGCTGGGCATGCCTGTGGAGTAGTAATCAACGATGAATTTTTTTAGCGCGATCGTGAACGGTAACGGCTGAACAATCGCACCGTCATCGATATTCACGACAGCGGTATTGCGATCCCCGCCCTCAGGAATCAGAACGCTTGCGCGAAAACTTGGATTGTTGACGGAGAATCTACCCGATTGCGGTACATCCGCGATCAGCATGTTTTCACGGATGGGGTGTTTTCCTCCAAACCAGACTTGAAGGCGATTCGGCAATTCGCTATCAAGCAATCCGCCTACGCATACAACCACAATCGCCGCGTGCGCAAAAATGTATCCAAATCGATTGCCACTGCCTTTTTTTGCGGCGATCAACATTCCATCACCCTCGTCTCTGGTGCGAGCCGCATAACCTTGAGCCTTGAGCCAGGCCTGAATCGAGCGACCGGTGTTAGTCATATCTCGACGGGTATCGAGCTCCACCTTGTGATGAAACGATCGCAGACTCGTTACGCGAATATTTTCGCGAAACGACTTCACGTCGATCAGCATTTTGGGGGCATTGCGTATCAGACACAGACTGGTCGATACAACAAGAAAACTCATCGTGACCAGGAACCACCAACTGTTATAGATATGCCACAACGAAAACTTGTCGAACACCTCAAACCAGAAAGGTCCGAATTGATCGATGTACGAACCTTCCGAGCGATTTTGCGGTAGAACCGTACCGATCAAGCTAGCCAAACAGATAAAAACCAGAAGACTAATGGCAAAACGCATCGACCCTAACAGTTCGTACACGCTGGCGCGCAATGCGCGAGGCTTTTTACCTGTCGGTGTTCCGGGCGACTGATCGTCGGATAGAGGCAATGTATCTGTTGTATTCACGTAAACAGGGAACTCTGAAGCGGAGGATCGTTAGTCACTAAATTAAATCGTGAAAAAAAAGGGGTGTCGTAAACGACGCCCCCCTTCTTCTTTGATCATTCCGCAGTATTGACTGCGGTCATGACAACTGTATTAACGCAACCCGGCCGCGTAATCGGAAACCGCTTTGATATCAGCGTCATTCATGCGATCGGCAATCTGACTCATCATGGGACCATTAGCGCGATGACCGGCACGGAACAGCTTGAGCTGATCTTCAATGTAGGAGGGGAACTGGCCGCCAAGTCGCGGGAACTGGGCCGGAATGCCTGCGCCGTTAGGCGAGTGGCAACCTGCACAGGCCGGTACGTTGCGCTCGGGGATGCCGGCACGCCAGATCTTCTGGCCGCGATCAACCAGCTTTTCGTTTGTTGAGGTGGCGGGTGCAGTCAGCTTTTGTTGCGACAGATAAAGCGCGACGTTGCGCATATCGGCATCGGTCAAGGGGCCAGCCATGGCTGCCATCACTGACGGTGCGCCATCCGCACCTTTGCGCAAGGCTTCTTTGGCACCGTCTTTGGGCTTGAATTCGACCAGTTGCTTGTAGATGTACTCATGCGACTGGGCAGAAAGGTTGGGGTTGGCGGGAACCGTGCTATTACCGGCCGCACCATGACAGGACGCGCAAGCGACCACGCCGCGGGCGTTATCGCCCTGATCGTACAGTTGGGCGCCTTTGGCGGCATCAGGTTTAGCCGGACCCGCTGCATCCGCAGCCAGCACGGGCGACATGGCGGACATACCGAGCACCAAACCGCTCGCAAGCACTACCCGAGACAACACACGCTTCATTGAAGACCTCGACGTTGAATTTCAACCACTTCCAAACCCCTGATTATACAATAGGGTCTGACCTCATTTGTATTGGCTTGCCGTGTCCATATTGCATCGTGCCTCTTTTTTCACTTCAGCCGCCCGGCTGGACCAGTTACCCGACCCCGGCGCGCCCGAAGTTTGCTTTGTCGGCAGATCGAATGCGGGCAAGTCATCCGCCATTAATGTACTGACAAACCAGCGCAGGCTTGCATTTTCAAGCAAAACGCCAGGAAGAACAAGGCTAATCAATATGTTTGGCCTCCCAGACCCTATAGATCCTGAAGGCCATCTCGGATTTTTAGTGGATTTGCCCGGATATGGCTATGCCTCTGTTGCCCACCGTGCCAAGGAGGAATGGGCCGATGTGCTGGGCGGATACCTTCAAAACCGTCCTTCACTGGCCGGCATTGTGCTGCTAATTGATATTCGCCGTGGCGTCACAGAACTCGACCGCAGACTGGCCAACTGGATCGCCCCGACCGGTCGACCGGTTTTGGCGCTACTGACCAAAGCGGACAAATTTCCATACGGACAGCGTATCAAAGCCGTCTTTGCGGTCAAAAAAGAACTTGCTGATATTGGCGCCCTGAATGCGGTTCCATTCTCCGCCACAGCCCGAATCGGCCTCGAAGAGGCCACCCACCAGATCGAAAACTGGATTTCGCCCAAGGTTGTCCCCTGACGCCTGCGCGACTTCCCGACCTACACCCTATACGGAGACCACAATGACAACACCTCACTTGGTATTAGCCGATTATCCCGACAATCGCCCACGTCGTTTGCGTCGGGATGATTTTTCACGCCGCCTGGTTCGTGAGCACTCTCTTTCGGTTGATGATCTGATTTATCCCGTTTTCATCATTGAGGGCCAGGGCATCATCGAGCCGATTCCATCCATGCCCGGGGTCAATCGCTATTCTCTGGACACGCTGTTGCCTGTCGCACAAGAATGCGTCGACTTGGGCATTCCGGTCATGGCCTTGTTTCCGGTCATTGATCCTTCCCTCAAGGCCCTGGATGGCAAAGAGGCGACCAATCCAAATGGCCTGGTTCCGCGTGTGGTTCGTGAACTTAAAAAGTGCTTTCCCGATCTGGGTGTTCTGACCGACGTTGCTCTTGACCCTTATACCAGTCATGGCCAGGACGGCGTGATCGATGAAAACGGCTACGTCATCAACGACATCACCCTTGAGATTCTGGTCAAGCAAGCCCTGGTGCAAGCCGAAGCCGGCGTTGACATCGTCGCCCCAAGCGACATGATGGATGGACGCATCGGTGCCATTCGACAGGCTTTGGAAGCCAACAATCAGATTCATACTCGCATCATGGCCTATTCGGCTAAATACGCGAGCGCATTTTATGGCCCCTTCCGCGATGCGGTGGGATCGGCAGCCAACCTGGGCAAATCGAACAAACTGGTCTATCAAATGGATCCGGGCAATATCGACGAAGCGTTACGTGAAGTCGCCGCCGACCTGAAAGAGGGTGCGGACATGGTGATGGTCAAACCCGGCATGCCTTATCTGGACGTATTGCGCCGGGTCAAGGACGCCTTCAGAGTGCCGACATTCGCCTACCAGGTCAGTGGCGAATATGCCATGCTTAAGGCCGCGGCAATCAATGGCTGGCTGGATCACGACAAAGTCATGATGGAGTCCCTTCTTGGCTTCAAACGCGCGGGTGCGGATGGGATTCTGACTTATTTCGCAATAGCAGCAGCTAAGCTGCTCAAGGGACAAAAATAACGTTAGCTTGATGAAGTCTGGTGGTTTGCCTGGCGATTCCTTAATCGCCAGGCAAACCACCAACCTAGCACCGGCAAAGTCGCGAGACTAACCGGAAACACCGACCACAGGCCGAACGTGTCCACAAGCCAGGCGGCGCCAATTACACCCAGCGACTGTCCCAGAAAAAGACACGATGCAAACAATGACACAGCCGTACCTCTAACCGCGGGCGCCATTTGCGTTGCGTTGGTTTGCAAAACGGCGTGCAACAAGTAATAACCAAAACCCGAAAGAACACTCGCCAGCACACCCCAGTGCCATGACGACGTCAGCCAATACAACGCGGAAGCCAACCCAAGTGTCGCACCACCGTATAAGGCCAGTCTGCGTTCGCCCAATCGGCTGACCAGCATATTGGCACGCAACGCATAGGTGGCCGCACCAAGCGCGAAGGTTCCGCTAATCATCCCCGCCCAAGAAACAGGGATTCCATGGTGCTCGTGTAAATATGCGGGCACAAATGCCAGAGGTCCAAAAACGAGCGCACCTTCGAGCATCACCGTCAATAAAACAAACCGCGCCCAGCCAATAGACATCACCTGCTTCATCGGTGCGATCAAGCTGAATTTCTGCCTGCCACCTGTCGCATGCTCCGCAACGGTATGACGCTTGGAGATCAACAACGTCCCCACTAACAAATAAACGATCGACAAGCAGACAAATGCCCAACGCCATCCAATGGTATCGGCAAAAAAACCTCCCATCAATTGGCCGGCTGCCAGCCCCGTGATGGATCCCAGCATAAATTTAGCCAAAGTCGCCTGCCGCTGCTCATAAGGGACATGATCACCTATCCATGCCATCGACAAGGGAATGATTCCGGCTGCCGTTGCGCCCGACAACAGTCTGCCGAGCTCTATCCATTTCAGAGTCGGGGATAAAGCCACGAGCAGACTTCCCATTGCGCAACCAACGGTTGCAAATGACAGCACCTTGAACTTGCCGAATCGATCACCCATCTGTCCGTAAAAAAACTGCATCACGCCATAAGCGATCGCAAAATACATAACCGTGGTGGAGGCCTGCGCGGTTCTGACTTCAAACTCAGTAGCAAGCACGCTCAACAATGCATCGCAAATTCTGAAGGAGCTTGAACTCGCAAAAGCCGCCAGTGCCAACAACATAATGACCGGACCGGTCGATTTTGCCGAATCTTTTATCGTATCTGGTGACATGTTCCGCTCTACTTCAAGACACGATCAAGAGTTGCGGCAAAGCGGCTGGCATCCTGAAAACCAACCACTCGAATATCGCGTCGTTCATTGCCATCCTTGGAAAAAAAGATAATGCCGGGAGGACCGAACAATCTAAAACGCTTTAATAAGGCACGGTCCTCTTGATCATTTGCCGTGACGTCAGCCTGCAGTAAAAGCATTTGATTCATGCGCGAGGCAACGCGAGAATCTACAAAGGTAAATGCCTCCATCTCTTTACATGAAACACACCAGTCAGCGTAAAAATCCAGCATGACGGGCTGCTTGGCAGTTGCAAGCAACGCTTCCAGTTGTGCGATTGTTTTAATCCGGTAAAACTGAAGCGGACCCACTTTGACCACAGGCAACGCTGATGTTATTGATAAGGTCTGTTGATTGGCTAGCAACGATTGAAATGGCTGAGTAGGCTGAGATCGTTCGACAGGCTGTAGTGATTGGGATGATTGGGATGATTGGCCCAGCAATTGCTGTTTTGCGGTCGCGCCTATCGCTCCAGCCATCTGCGTTTCAACTGGTTGTGCAAACACCGCTAGATGCGACAAGGGTTGAAATAAAGAACGTCCTCCACTTGCAATCCCCACCAACCAGATTGCACACAACAGTACAAGCATCATGCCGACTGTCTTACGGACGATTCCACCAAAACCGGACTCTGGCGGCATGGGTTCGAATGTGCGCATCAGCATGGCACCAAACATAGCCAAAATCGCCCATCCCAGAATTTGCATCCATGTCGGCAAAACCGGCATCACCATCCACCACGCCGTCGCAAAAAGCAGAAGACCGAAGAATTTTTTGACACCCTCCATCCATGGTCCTGTGCGTGGCATCAGCTTACCTGCAGATGCACCCATCAGCAGTAGCGGCACGCCCATCCCCCAGGCCATCGCAAATAACGCCAGTCCGCCCAACATAACGTCGCCGGTCTGGGAGATATAGAGCAGGGCACCCGCAAGCGGTGCGGCAACGCATGGGCCCACAATCAATGCGGATATGGCTCCCATCATTAAGGATGCGACCACCCGACCACCCAGGATGTGCGAGTTTTTGACAATCAACTTTGTTTGAATGCTGGCGGGCATTTGAAATTGATACACATCGAACATGGCAAGTGCGAGCGCCGACAACATCACCGCGAATAATCCCAAAACCCAAGGCGTTTGTAGCCACGCAGCCAAGCCGGCGCCGCTCAATCCCGCTGCAACACCCAGGATCGTATAAACGACCGACATGCCGGCAACATAGGCGGCCGAAAGAATAAGGCCACGCCCTCTCGATACGTGATGCTGTTCTCCCACTAGCAATACTGAAAGTATGGGCACCATGGGTAATACGCATGGTGTCAGCGCCAACAAAGTGCCCAAGATAAAGAACAGCAGTGCAATCTCGATCAAATCAGTCGACGAAAGTATTCCCGCCAAATTTTGATCATCACCACCGAATAAAACATCTCGCCAGCCACCTTCCATTAGATGCGCCAACAATCCCGTTTTATTCGATGCTACTTTCCATCCTTTTCCGTCGTCCGTTCTTTCTACTTTAAGGACAAAGTCCATTGGTGGGTAACACAGTCCCGCCTCGGCGCATCCCTGCCCGTTGACCGTGATGATGATCTGTTTTTTTTGCGTGCCATTCTCTGCAGCAATTTTTGATGCTTCTGTGTTCTGATTTTCTTCGAAAACAAATGGCAACTCTATTTTTACTTCATTGAAATAAAGTTCCATATCCTTATTGAAGGTGGGATCAAACTTTATTTTTCCTTTCGGAAATTTTGCTTCGCCAAGCTTGAAGCTTTCTGTATCGGAATGAAAACTGAATCGCTCCCTATACATGTAATAACCATCGGCAATCTTGAAATCCAGGTGAATTAGATTCGGCGATTCGATATTAGCTTTTAGTACAAATGCTTTTTCTGGATCCAAAAATCCATCTTGATCCGCCTTTGCCTGTATGCCGGATAAAACCAGTAGCAGTGCGCCAAAGAGTAAAACGCACGTCTGCAGAAATGTTTTCTTTTGCTGCATCATGCCTTTGACACCGATGTCAGGCTTCGTACCCAATCAATATACGGCTGATAACCTGCCACAGTGGGTAAGACAAGGGCCTCAGGAATTTCGTATGGATGCAGTTCTTTCAATCTTTGAACCAGTAGTGCCTGTTTATCCCAGGTGGTTTTAATCGTCATCGGAATCTCTTCTGCACCTTCGACCTCGCCCTTCCATCCATAAATGGACAAAACAGGTTGCTGTCCGATATTGACGCAAGCAGCCAAGCCTTCTTCTATCAGAAGATGCGCAATTCTTTTGGCTAATAATTGATCCGGAGCATTGGTGATCACCAACACAACATCATCTGGTTGCATAGATTGAGTCCCGCTTGATTCCAAGGCACTGTTAAACATCACAAGCCTGATGTGCGAATCATTGTATCCCTCTACCTCTTCGATTGGGACACCAAAAGAAAAAGCCCCGGATATATCCGGGGCTTAAACCTGACCGTTTCCGGTTAACTCTGTGCTTATTCAGCCGCTTCGGTAGTTTCTTCAACAACCGGACGATCGACCAATTCCATATAAGCCATTGGTGCGTTGTCGCCCTGACGGAAACCCATCTTGAGGATGCGGGTATAGCCGCCGTTACGTGCGGCATAGCGAGGACCGATTTCAGCAAACAGTTTCACAACGATCTCGCGATCACGCAAACGTGCAAACGCCAAGCGTTTGTTAGCCAGCGTTGGGCTTTTGCCCATCGTGATCAAAGGCTCGACGATACGGCGCAATTCTTTCGCTTTGGGCAACGTCGTTTTGATTGCTTCGTGCTGGAGAAGTGCAACTGCCATGTTGCGGAACATAGCCAAACGATGGCTACTTGTGCGGTTGAGCTTACGCAAACCATTACCGTGACGCATGATATTTCCTTATGAATCTAAATGAGTGTTTCCACTCGGATTAAACCGGCTCTTCTATCAGCAGGGCTGCGGGCCGGTTGTGTGATGCTACAAAAATTATATGAATTACGGACGCTCAAGGCCCATTGGTGGCCAGTTGTCCAACTTCATACCCAAAGTCAAGCCGCGCGCGGCCAAAACTTCTTTGATTTCGTTCAACGACTTGCGACCCAGATTTGGCGTCTTGAGAAGTTCGTTCTCAGTACGCTGGATCAAATCGCCGATGTAATAAATATTTTCTGCTTTGAGGCAGTTTGCCGAACGAACTGTCAGTTCGAGATCGTCAACAGGACGCAACAACACTGGATCGATTTGAGGCGTACCACGTGAAGGCGCTTCGTATGAATCGCCTGCACCTTCCAGAGCGGCAAATACCGAAATCTGATCCATCAAAATGCGTGCCGATTGACGCACTGCTTCTTCAGGAGAAATCACGCCATTGGTTTCGACATCGAGAATCAGTTTGTCCAAATCGGTACGCTGCTCAACGCGAGCGTTCTCGACTGCGTAGCTGACACGGCGAACCGGGCTAAAAGACGCATCCAATACGATACGGCCGATCGTGTGTGCACGATCATCGATCAGGGCGCGAACGTTACCAGGAACATAACCGCGACCTTTTTCAACTTTAACCTGCATTTCGAGCTTGCCGGATTCGGTCAGCGTCGCGATCACCTGATTGGGGTTCACGATTTCAACATCATGAGGCAATTCAATATCCGAAGCCAATACAGGACCTGCGCCTTGCTTGCGCAAAACGAGGGTGACTTCGTCACGGCTGTGCAGCTTGAAAACCACGCCTTTGAGATTCAAAAGAATATCGACTACGTCTTCACGAACACCTGCAATCGTTGAGTATTCGTGCACAACACCTGTGATCTGTACTTCTGTCGGCGCGTAGCCGGTCATTGAAGAAAGAAGAATACGGCGCAGAGCATTGCCAAGCGTGTGACCATAACCACGTTCGAACGGCTCCATGATGATACGCGCATGATGCATACCGACTGGTTCGACTTCTATGGAGCGTGGTTTGAGAAAACCTTGTGACATTTCGATGATTCCTTTTCAATACCCTCGGTTCGTTACACCGATAAGGCTGAGGGAAACCGGAAATCCGGCGATATATGTGACTGCTTACAAACCCATTTGACCGGACAACCATCTTTTAAAAGATGATCTATCCGGTCAAGCGGGGAATACTGCTTAAAATTAACGCGAATACAATTCAACGACCATGGATTCGTTGATATCGCGAGCGACGTCAACGCGGTCAGGAACTTGTTTGAACGTACCGGTCAATTTAGTTGCATCAACTTCAACCCACTGTGGCAGGCCTTGACCAGTCGCCAGATCCATTGATTCGCGAATGCGAGCCTGGCTCTTTGACTTTTCACGGACGGCAATCACATCACCGGACTTAACCAGCATCGAGGGGATGTTGGCTGCATGACCGTTGAGTTCGATAGCGCGGTGTGAAACCAGCTGACGCGCTTCAGCGCGGGTCGAGCCGAAGCCCATGCGGTACACAACGTTGTCGAGACGCGATTCGAGCAACTGAATCAGCTGTTCGCCGGTATTACCCTTGCGACGCTCTGCTTCAGCGAAATATTTACGAAATTGCTTTTCCATGACGCCATACATGCGCTTGAGCTTTTGCTTTTCACGCAATTGCAGACCGTAGTCTGATGTACGGGCGCCTGAAGTGCGGCCGTGTTGACCAGGCTTCGAATCCAGCTTGCACTTGGATTCGAGTGAGCGACGAGCGCTCTTGAGGAACAGGTCAATACCTTCGCGACGCGAAAGTTTGCATTTGGGACCAGTGTAACGTGCCATTTGGGTTTCCCTTAAATACGACGACGCTTAGGCGGACGGCAGCCGTTATGCGGTACGGGTGTGATATCGGCAATGCTCGAAATCTTGATACCCAACGCATTCAAGGCACGCACGGAAGATTCGCGACCTGGGCCGGGACCCTTGATGCGGACTTCCAACGTCTTGATACCGTATTCAATCGCTACGCGACCAGCCGTCTCTGCTGCAACCTGAGCTGCAAACGGAGTTGATTTACGCGAACCTTTGAAGCCGGCACCACCTGATGTCGCCCATGACAGAGCATTGCCCTGACGATCGGTGATGGTGATGATAGTGTTGTTAAAAGAAGCATGAACGTGCGCAATGCCGTCCGATACATTCTTTTTGACTTTTTTGCGGACGCGAGTTGCGCCTGCGCCAGAAGCTTTAGCCATCTTCTAATCCTCTTTATTTCTTCAGGCTTGCAGCAGCGCGACGCGGTCCCTTACGGGTGCGTGCGTTGGTGCGAGTGCGTTGACCGCGAACGGGCAGGCCACGTTTATGGCGCATACCACGATACGTACCAAGATCGATCAATCGCTTGATCGAAAGCTGAACTTCGCGTCGCAGATCGCCCTCAACCGAGAACACGCCTACGTGTTCGCGAATGCGCTCGAGTTCTGCGTCAGTGAGATCTTTGACCTTCTTGGTAAAGGGCACACCAGCGGCTTCGCAAATTTTGCGTGAGCGAGTGCGACCAATGCCAAAAATGGCGGTCAGGCCGATCTCTGCGTGCTGATGCGGCGGAATGTTGATGCCAGCAATACGGGCCATGACTGTTCCTTGATTTAATACGTTGCGATGAGGTTAACCAAAATTAACCCTGGCGCTGTTTGTGACGCGGGTCAGTGCAAATTACTCGCACCACACCGTGACGTTTAATAATCTTACAGTTGCGGCAAATCCGCTTAACCGATGCCATTACTTTCATGGTTGACTCCTGTTTATTCGTAACCCATCCGCTTATTTAGAGCGGAATACGATTCTGGCGCGCGTCAAGTCATAGGGCGTGAGCTCCACAGTGACTTTATCGCCCGGCAAAATCCGGATGTAGTGCATACGCATCTTGCCGGAAATGTGACCAAGAACTACATGGCCGTTTTCCAACTTAACGCGGAACGTTGCATTAGGGAGATTCTCAAGAATCTCGCCTTGCATTTGAATGACGTCGTCCTTTGACATTGTTATCGCTTATCTCATTGGCAGATTCGCGCCCTTGAAGTTGGACTTCTTGAGCAAAGAATCGTACTGGTGAGACATCATGTAGGCTTGCACCTGTGCCATGAAGTCCATCGTAACTACAACAATAATCAATAAAGAGGTGCCGCCAAAGTAAAACGGTACATTCCAACGCATCACCAAGAACTCGGGCAACAAACACACCAGTGTGATGTATATGGCACCAGCCAAGGTTAAACGCATCAAAATCTTGTCAATAAACTTTGCAGTTTGCTCACCAGGACGAATCCCCGGAACAAAAGCACCACTTTTCTTGAGGTTATCTGCCGTTTCGCGGCTATTGAAAACCAAAGCCGTGTAGAAGAAACAGAAGAAAATAATTGCAGTTGCATACAAGGTGATATAGAGCGGCTGACGTGGTGCCAGTGCAGCTGCCAGATCGCTTAACCAACGCATGTTTTCACTGCTTGAAAACCAGCTTGTAATCGTTGCAGGGAACAGAATGATCGACGATGCAAAAATCGGGGGGATTACACCGGCCATGTTGAGCTTGAGTGGCAAATGGGATGTTTGACCACCATAAACCTTATTGCCAACCTGACGCTTTGCATAATTGACCGTAATCTTTCGTTGACCACGCTCAACAAGAACAACAAATGCCGTAACCAAAATAACTAGCGCGATGATAAACAATGCAGACAAGGCCGACATTGCATTGGTGCGCACTAAATCCAGAAGTCCAGCCAGTCCGCCAGGCAACCCAGCAACAATACCAGCGAAAATCAGGATCGAAATACCATTGCCTAAACCACGTTCGGTGATTTGCTCACCCAGCCACATGACAAACATGGTGCCTGTAACCAGAGTTACTACTGTTGTCACTCGAAACAACATACCTGACTCAATAACGAGACCGGGTTGAGACTCGAGGGCAACCGAGATACCTACCGCCTGAACTAACGCAAGTAAAACAGTCCCATAGCGGGTGTACTGTGTAATCTTGCGGCGACCGGCTTCACCATCTTTCTTAATTGCTTCCAGCGAAGGGACAACAACCGACATTAATTGCATGATGATCGATGCAGAAATGTAGGGCATGATCCCTAAGGCGAAAATCGAAAAGCGTGACAACGCACCACCGGAAAACATGTTGAACAGACCAAGAATTCCATCTTTGTTCTGCTTGAACAAGTCCGCTAATGCGCCTGGATTGATACCAGGTACGGGAATATGCGTGCCAATACGGTAAACCACTAAGGCAAGCACCAGGAACACTAGACGGCGTTTTAAATCGCCGTAACGTGCACCTGTTTTTCCTGCGGTTTGTGCTGTTGCCATACTTTTCTAATCCGTCTTAAGCGATTGAGCCACCGGCGGCTTCAACAGAAGCGCGCGCACCGGCCGTTGCAGTGATACCTTTGAGGGTAACCTTGCGTGACAATTCGCCAGACTTGAAAACTTTTACGTAACGCACTTGCTGACCGACCACACCAGCTTGCTTCAGTACTTGCACGTCGACTTCGTCGACAGGCAATGCCTGAAGGTCCGACAGACGAATCTGTGCGAACAGGTGGTTGTCCAGGGTAGTAAAGCCACGCTTCGGCAAACGACGCTGCAAAGGCATCTGACCACCTTCGAAACCGACTTTATGGAAGCCGCCCGAACGTGATTTTTGACCTTTGTGGCCGCGACCGGCTGTTTTACCGAGTCCCGAACCAATGCCACGGCCTACACGACGCTTGGCATGGGTTGAGCCTTCGGCAGGCTTGATCGTATTAAGTTGAGTAATCGACATCGTGATTCCTTTCAGACTTCCGAAACCGACACGAGATAATCGACTTTGTTGATCATCCCACGTACTTCGGGTGTATCAATCAGCACTTTGCTGCTGTTGATACGACGCAGACCCAAACCACGAACCGTGTCGCGGTGATCTTGCTTTGTACCGATGGTCGAACGGACCAGGGTCACTTTGACTTGTTTTTGAGCCATGATTTATCCCAAAATCTCTTCGACGGTCTTGCCGCGCTTAGCAGCAACTTCCGACGGGGTGAGGGAGGCGCGCAAACCATTCAGCGTGGCACGAACCATGTTGTAAGGGTTGCTTGAGCCGAGGCTTTTTGCAACGACGTTGCGCACGCCCAGCACATCAAAAATTGCGCGCATCGGACCACCAGCGATAACGCCAGTACCTTCCGCTGCGGGCGAAATCAGTACTGTTGCTGCGCCGTGCTTACCGACCACAGTGTGGTGCAACGTGCCGTTCTTAAGTGCAACTTTGAACAGATCGCGACGCGCCTGCTCCATTGCCTTCTGAACTGCAACTGGCACTTCACGTGCTTTACCTTTACCCATACCGACGCGACCATCGCCATCGCCAACTACGGTTAAAGCAGCAAAGCTCATGGTGCGACCACCTTTAACGACTTTGCTGACGCGGTTAACCGCGATCATTTTTTCGCGAAGACCGTCATCTCGCTCTTCAGGAGCGCTCTTGCGTTGTTCTTTAGCCATTTGACTATTCCTCGCTTAAAACTTCAGACCGGCTTCACGCGCGGCATCGGCCAAGGCTTTGATACGGCCGTGGTAACGGAATCCCGAGCGGTCGAAAGCAACCAGTTCAATGCCAGCGGCTTTCGCTTTTTCAGCGACGCGCTTGCCGATCAATGAGGCAGCGGCGGTATTGCCACCCTTGCCTGACTGACCTGCCAGTTGTTGACGAACTTCAGGCTCAACCGTTGAGGCCGAAACCAGAACGGTATTACCTTCGGGCGAAATAATGTTTGCATAGATGTGCAGGTTCGAACGGAAAACCTGGAGGCGATTAACTCGCAACTCGGCGATTTTCTTGCGCGTCGGTACTGCACGACGCAAACGGGAAACTTTTTTGTCCATGATGATTCCTTGTTTGCGCGATTATTTCTTCTTGGTTTCTTTGATCGTGACGTGCTCGTCGTGATAACGAACGCCTTTGCCTTTGTATGGCTCCGGCGGACGGTAGGCACGAATTTCTGCAGCCACCTGACCAACAACCTGCTTGTTTGAACCCTTCAGAATGATTTCAGTCTGTGAGGGACATTCAGCTTTCACGCCTTCTGGCATCGCATGAACGACATCATGCGAAAAACCAAGTTGCAATTTGATTGCATTGCCTTGAACTGCAGCACGGTAACCCACACCAACCAAGGTCAGCTTGCGCTCAAAACCTTTGCTGACGCCAACCACCATATTTGCAACCAGAGCACGCAATGTACCTGACATGGCTTTTGCCAGACGGGAATCATTTGCAACGATAAATGACAACTTTCCGCCGTCTTCGTTGATGATGACATCGCCGGTCAACGGCTGGTTCAAGGTTCCCAACGGGCCCTTGACCGAAATCATGTCGGCCTTGATTGTTGCCTCAACGCCCTTAGGCAACTCGACTGGATATTTAGCGATACGTGACATTCGGTTCTCCTTAAGCCACGTAGCACAAGACTTCGCCACCCACGCCATTGGCGCGAGCTTTGCGGTCGGTCATCACGCCACGCGAGGTGGAGACAATGGCCACACCCAGACCGTTCATGACCTGAGGAATGCTTGTACGACCTTTGTAAATACGCAAGCCAGGGCGCGAAACGCGTTCGATGCGCTCGATAACCGGACGTCCTGCGTAATACTTGAGTGTGATTTCAAGCTCAGGCTTTTCAGCCGAACCTTTAATCTGGAAACCATCTACGTAACCTTCATCCTTGAGCACAGCAGCAATTGCTGCTTTCAGCTTGGAGGAGGGCATGGTTACCGATGGTTTGTCTACCTGCTGCGCATTACGAATGCGAGTCAGCATATCGGCGATTGGATCGCTCATGCTCATGTTCTATTCTCCTACCAGCTAGCCTTGGTCATGCCGGGAATCTCACCCTTCATGGCCAATTCGCGCAGTTTAATACGGCCAAGTCCGAACTTGCGGAACACGCCACGTGGACGTCCCGTAATTGCACAGCGATTACGCTGGCGGATTGGGCTTGCATTGCGAGGCAACTGCTGAATCTTCAGTCGCGCTTCGTAACGCTCTTCGTCCGACTTGGATTGATCGTCGATGATTGCCTTGAGAGCGGCTCGCTTGGCAGCAAATTTTTCTGCTGTTTTTGCGCGCTTTACATCGCGATTGATCATTGAAAGTTTAGCCACGTCTTCGCCCCTTAGTTGCGGAACGGGAAGCTAAACGCTGTCAACAGCGCTTTGGCTTCTTCGTCAGTCTTGGCGGTGGTGGTGATGCTGATATTCATCCCACGCAACACGTCGATTTTGTCGTATTCGATTTCGGGGAAAATGATCTGCTCTTTCACACCGATGTTGTAGTTGCCACGACCATCAAACGCACGACCCGAAATACCACGGAAGTCACGAACACGGGGCAAAGCCACCGAAACGAGACGATCTAGGAATTCGTACATGCGCTGACCACGTAGCGTCACCATGCAACCAATCGGATAGTCTTCGCGGATTTTGAAACCTGCGATAGCCTTCTTGGTTTTGGTGATCACTGGCTTTTGACCAGCAATTTTTGTCAAATCCGATACAGCGTGCTCGATGACTTTTTTGTCGGCCACCGCTTCTGACACGCCCATATTCAGCGTGATCTTTGTGATGCGTGGCACTTGCATCGCACTTTTGTATCCGAACTGCTCACGGAGCTGTCCGGCGATTTTGTTTTGATATAGGTCTTGAAAACGAGCCATGTTCATCGCCCCTTACGCTTTAGCGCCAACGGGCTCACCGCTGGAACGATAAACGCGAACTTTACGACCATCAACTTCTTTAATACCAACGCGATCACCTTTGCCGGTGGCTGGATTAAAAAGAGCAACGTTCGAAATGTGAATCGGCATTGATTTTTCGATAATGCCGCCCGCCGTACCTTGCATCGGATTTGGACGCACGTGCTTTTTAACCATGTTGATACCTTCAACCAGTACATGGTCAGCATCAACTCGGTCAATTACGGTACCACGGCGCTTTTTATCGCGTCCCGTGAGCACGACGACTTCGTCGCCTTTACGAATCTTGTTCATCTTGGCTCCTTACAGCACTTCTGGCGCCAACGACACGATCTTCATGAACTTCTCACCACGCAGTTCACGCGTGACGGGTCCGAAAATACGAGTGCCAATGGGCTCGAGTTTGGCGTTGAGCAAAACGGCGGCATTACCACCGAAACGGATAAGCGAACCGTCTTTACGACGGACGCCTTTTGCCGTGCGCACGACGACTGCGTTGTAGATTTCGCCTTTTTTGACACGGCCGCGCGGGGCTGCATCCTTGACGGTAACCTTAATGACATCGCCGATGGCGGCATAACGGCGCTTAGAACCGCCGAGCACCTTGATACACATCACAGAGCGTGCACCAGTGTTGTCGGCCACGTCTAGCGTGGTCTGCATTTGGATCATGATTTTTCCTGTTCCAACTTAACTAATTTACTTGTCGGTTCACTTTCGGCTCGCCGACAAACTTTTCAGTCAGTTTTGGTCCCGTAAGGCGCCACAGGGCACCCTGGGTTGAAATCTGCTAAATTTTTTTCTTTCTTCTCTTGGTACTGACACCTTTTATGGCATCTTTTTAGTTTTCATTTAAGCCTGAAAACCTAGCCCGAGTGAGGAAAGATTTCTAGTATATACCGCTATTTTATTTTATGCAAGCGTTACATGTGCATGTACACATAACTTGTGTCATATTACGACCTATCTTCTCTTTTTTATGCTTTCTGTAAGCTTTTGACTTGTCTTTTTTATTTTTGTTTAACAACTTCATCAATATAACACACTGATTTTTAAGTCTTTTTTATATTTTTTCCATTTTTTGTTGAATCGGATAAATCATGT
Source organism: Sheuella amnicola (assembly GCF_010499255.1). Classification (GTDB taxonomy): domain Bacteria; phylum Pseudomonadota; class Gammaproteobacteria; order Burkholderiales; family Burkholderiaceae_B; genus Zwartia; species Zwartia amnicola. Next base: position 379,634 of record NZ_JAAGRN010000002.1, on the reverse strand, counting down.
ACCAAAAATTGTCGCTTTATATCAACGGTGAATTTCTTTCCGGCGATGGTCGAAAGACTCAAGAAGTCTTCAACCCGGCCACTCAAGAAGTGATCGGAACGCTTCCCCATGCCACCGAGGCAGATTTGGATATGGCTCTTCAGTCTGCAGAAAATGCTTTTGCAACCTGGAAAAAATCTTCTCCGATGGATCGCTCGGCGATTTTGCGTAAAGTGGGTCAACTGACACGTGATCGCGCAAAGGATATAGCTCGAAATATGACCATGGATCAGGGCAAACCTTTGGCTGAGTCGATGGGTGAATTAATTAGCTGCGCAGATCACTGCGATTGGCACGCAGAAGAATGTCGTCGGATTTATGGTCGTGTTATTTTGCCGCGCAACCCTGATGTACGTCAGTTGGTTCTCAAAGAGCCAATCGGAGTTTGTGTTGCCTTCACTCCTTGGAACTTTCCATACAACCAAGCAATTAGAAAAATCTGCGCTGCGATTGGTTCAGGCTGTACCATCATTCTTAAGGGTCCTGAAGATTCACCTAGTGCTGTTATGGCTATTGCCCAAATGTTCCACGACGCCGGTTTGCCGCCGGGTGTTTTGAATATCGTCTGGGGTCAGCCTGGAAAGGTTTCAGACTATTTGATTCGTTCACCTATCTCGCGCAAAGTTTCTTTCACCGGCTCTGTAGCAGTAGGTAAACAACTTGCTGCATTGGCCGGCGAACACATGAAACGCACGACCATGGAACTTGGTGGGCACTCGCCTGTTTTGGTGTTCGATGATGCGGATATCGAACGTGCTGCAACCATGTTGGCTAAGTTCAAAATTCGTAACGCTGGTCAAGTCTGCGTTTCTCCCACCCGCTTTTATGTTCAAAAAAATGCATACGATAAATTCCTTGCCAAATTCATCGATGTATTAAAGACAATCAAAGTCGGCAACGGACTTGATGATGGTGTCGAAATGGGACCGCTCGCACACGAACGCCGCGTTCCTGCGATTTCACGCTTCGTTGAGGACGCAAGAAAGCGTGGTGCAACGGTTGAAATTGGTGGCGACCCACTTCAAGGCAAAGGCTTCTTCTTCCCGCCAACCGTGATCACTGGTTTGAAGGACGACTCTATGTTGATGACCGAGGAACCATTTGGACCTATCGCTCCCGTCGTTCCTTTTACTGATGTAGACGAAGTCATTGCCCGTTCAAATAGTTTGCCTTTTGGCTTGTCTTCTTATGTCTTTACCAATTCACTGCAAACTGCCACGAAGGTTTCGAACTCGCTCGAAGCTGGCATGGTGAATATTAATCACTTTGGCAGTGCCTTGCCCGAAACACCTTTTGGGGGCATCAAGGATAGCGGTATCGGAAGTGAGGGGGGAAGCGAGACATTTGATGGCTACCTCGTCACTAAATTTGTCACCCACATCTAATTACGCTTGACCAAAACAAAAGAGCGACGAAAATTCGTCGCTCTTTTTTATCTGCTTCCTGCTAGCAAGATACAGACCATTCCTGCGTTGCGTTTAAATTACGCGGGCAGCCTCAATCAAACGTGTCGCAGTCCATGACTTTGAACGTGAAATAGGACGGCCTTCAGCAATCTCAACGGTATCGCCTTCGTTGTACTGATTGTTTTCGTCGTGTGCTTTGTACTTGGCTGAACGCATAATAATTTTGCCAAGCACAGGGTGCTTAACACGGCGTTCTACCAGCACAACAATGGTTTTATCCATTTTGTTGCTAACGACTTTGCCAGTCAGCGTACGTTGACGCTTGATTTTTGTGGTTTGAGCTGTGGTCATTTTATTTTCCCGCCTTTTCAGTCAACAAAGTACGGACGCGTGCGATATCGCGACGGACTTTACCGATCTGACTGGTGTTGGAAAGTTGCTGAGTTGCCCGCTGCATACGCAAATTGAATTGCGCCTTCAGTAGGCTTTCGAGCTCTTGACCGAGCTCTGCGGCAGTTTTTGCACGAAGTTCGCTTGCTTTCATGTCGATTCCTTAAGCACCGATGTGACGCGCGACGAATGTAGTGGAGATTGGCAGTTTAGCAGCGGCCAGGCGAAACGCCTCACGTGCCAACTCTTCACTCACACCTTCCATTTCGTACAACACTTTACCGGGCTGAATTTCAGCAACCCAGTACTCAGGGTTACCTTTACCGTTACCCATACGAACTTCAGCAGGTTTCTGTGAAATTGGCTTATCGGGGAAGATACGGATCCAGATACGTCCGCCACGCTTGATGTGACGGTTAATGGCACGACGAGCCGCCTCAATTTGGCGAGCCGTCAGACGACCGCGACCGGTAGCCTTAAGACCAAATTCGCCAAACGAAACGTTCGCACCGCGAGTTGCCAGGCCCGTATTACGGCCTTTCTGCTCTTTGCGGTATTTTCTGCGCGATGGTTGCAACATGGTGATTATTCTCCTTCAGCTGGCGCAGCTGCGTCAGCTTTGCGGGGCGCACGACCACGTCCTGCTGGACGGGCAGCACGAGCACCTTCTGGCTTATCACCACGAGGTGCGCGACGCGGACGACGCTCTTCCTCACGGGGGGCTGCTGTCTCAACTGGCAATTCGCCGTTGGCCAACATATCGCCCTTGTATACCCAGACCTTGATACCGATCACACCGTATGTGGTGTGGGCTTCAGAGGTGCCGTAGTCAATATTCGCACGCAATGTGTGAAGCGGTACACGACCTTCGCGATACCATTCAGTACGTGCAATTTCGATTCCATTCAGGCGACCTGAACTCATGATCTTGATGCCCTGAGCACCCATGCGCATTGCATTTTGCATGGCGCGCTTCATGGCACGACGGAACATGATCCGCTTTTCCAGCTGTTGCGAAATCGAATCCGCAATAAGCTGTGCATCAGTTTCAGGTTTACGAATTTCTTCGATATTGACGTGTACAGGTACGCCCATCAAACGCTGCAAGTCTGACTTCAGGCCTTCGATGTCTTCGCCGCGCTTGCCGATCACAACACCCGGGCGTGCCGAGTAAACAGTGATACGTGCATTCTTGGCTGGACGCTCGATGACGATGCGACCTACAGATGCGCTTTTCAATTTTTTCTTGAGGTACTCGCGAACACGAATATCAGAGGCAAGCATGCCACCAAAATCTTTGTCCTGTGCGTACCACTTTGAGCCCCAGTTGCGTGTAACCGCGAGACGGAACCCAATCGGGTGGATTTTCTGACCCATCGTTGCTCCTTAAGCGCCGACTTTCACAGTAATGTGACAAGTCTGCTTTTCGATCTGGTTACCGCGCCCTTTGGCTCGTGCGGAGAAGCGCTTCATCGACTCGGCCTTGTCCACATAAATTGTGGTGACCTTGAGTTCGTCGATATCTGCACCGTCGTTGTGTTCGGCATTGGCGATCGCTGATTCAACAGCTTTCTTCAAAATGCCTGCGGCCTTCTTGTTAGTGAAGGTCAGGATGTTCAATGCCTGAGCAACCGATTTGCCACGGATCAAATCCGCAACAAGTCTGGTCTTCTGGGCAGAGATGTGCACCCCACGGATAATGGCTTGAGTTTCCATTTCTTACCTCTTGGCCTTTTTGTCTGCAGCATGGCCCTTGAACGTACGGGTCAGCGCAAACTCGCCGAGTTTATGTCCGACCATGTTCTCGTTGATATAAACGGGAACGTGCTGGCGACCGTTGTGAACAGCAATCGTCAACCCGATGAATTCGGGCAGAATTGTTGAACGACGCGACCAGGTTTTGATCGGTTTTTTGCCTTTCTCGGCGACAGCAGCCTCGACCTTTTTGATCAAGTGTGCATCGACGAATGGGCCTTTCTTGACTGAACGTGACATGATTCGCCCTCTTATTTACGCTTGCGGCGCTGGACGATCATATTGTTCGTCCGCTTGTTGCTACGGGTTTTATAACCCTTAGCCGGGGTACCCCATGGGCTGACTGGCTCGCCGCCTTCGCCGGTACGACCTTCACCACCACCATGTGGGTGATCAACCGGGTTCATTGCGACACCACGCACCGTGGGACGAATACCGCGCCAACGCACTGCACCAGCCTTACCAATCTGGCGCAAGCTGTGCTCTTCGTTGCCGACTTCACCAATGGTTGCACGGCACTCGATGTGCACGCGACGAACTTCACCCGAGCGCAGGCGAACCTGAGCGTAGGTACCTTCGCGAGCCAGGAGAACAGCCGATGCACCAGCCGAGCGCGCCATTTGTGCGCCTTTGCCGGGAAGCATTTCGATACAGTGAATCGTCGTACCAACGGGAATGTTGCGGATCGGCAATGTATTGCCTGCACGGATCGGAGCTTCTACGCCCGATACCAATGTTGCACCCACTTCAAGGCCACGAGGAGCGATGATGTAACGACGTTCGCCGTCTGCGTAACAAAGCAATGCAATGTGCGCTGTACGGTTGGGGTCGTATTCCAGACGCTCAACCTTTGCAGGAATTCCATCTTTGTTACGACGGAAATCAACAAGGCGGTAATGCTGCTTATGACCACCACCACGATGGCGAACCGTGATGTGACCGTTGTTATTACGACCTGAACCACGTACTTTCTTTTCGACCAATGCCGCGAATGGTGTGCCTTTATGCAAAGTGGGTGTAACCACTTTGAGCATGCCGCGACGTCCGGGCGAGGTTGGCTTAACTTTTAAGAGGGCCATTTAGTTCACCTCCGCCAGGTTGATTTCTTGACCGTCTTTGAGCGAAACATATGCTTTACGTTCGTTACGACGACGACCAATGAAACGTCCAAAGCGCTTTTCTTTGCCTTTACGATTCAGAACCTGAACTGCGTCAACTTCAACTTTGAAGAGAAGCTCAACTGCAGCTTTAATTTCTGGTTTCGTTGCATCCGCGATCACACGGAAAGCGACCTGATTGTTCTTCTCTGCAACAAACGTAGCCTTTTCGGTCACGATCGGTGCCAAGATGATTTGCATTAAACGTTGATTGTTCATGCCAGCATCTCCTCGAGTTGAGCGACGGCCGGCTTGGTGATGATCACTTTCTTGTAGTGAATCAGTGAAAGCGGATCGGCGTAACGCGGTTCGACTACTGCAACATGTTTCAGGTTGCGGCAGGCGAGATAAACATTTTCGTCAACCGTATCAGTGATGATCAGAACCGATTCGTTCATTCCAAGGTTTTTCAGCTTGTCAGCTGCGAGCTTGGTTTTAGGCGACTCGAGTGTGAACGAATCCACGATCGAGATGCGATCTTCACGAGCCAACTGTGACAAGATCGAACGGATACCCGCGCGATACATTTTCTTGTTGACTTTCTGGCTGAAGTTTTCTTCGGGCGAATTTGGGAAAATTCGACCACCCCCACGCCACAAGGGCGAGGAAGTCATACCGGCACGAGCACGGCCCGTACCTTTCTGACGGAAAGGCTTCTTCGTCGAATGGCGAACTTCTGAACGATCTTTTTGTGCGCGATTGCCCGAGCGTGCGTTTGCCTGAAAGGCGACGACGATCTGATGCACCAACGCTTCGTTGAAGTCACGACCAAAGACAGTATCAGGTGCAGCAAATGTTGCCGACGACTGACCATTGTCATTCAGGAGCTTGATATCCATGGATTAGGCTCCTTTCTTTGCAGGGGCTTTGACGGCAGGGCGCACGACGATATCTGCACCAGCATAGCCAGGGACTGCGCCCTTAACTAAAAGCAGACCACGTTCGGCGTCAACTCGCACAACGTCAAGGTTTTGCACGGTGCGCGTATCATCACCGAGGTGACCCGACATGCGCTTACCGGGGAAAATACGGCCAGGATCTTGGGCTTGACCGATCGAGCCAGGAACGCGGTGCGAACGGCTGTTACCGTGCGATGCGCGTTGCGAACCGAAATGGTGACGCTTGATCGTGCCGGCAAAACCCTTACCAATCGTGGTACCGGTTACGTCGACTTGCTGGCCGGCTTCGAATACGCTTTCAACAGCGACCACGCTACCTGGCGTGAATTCGGCTGCGCGAGCAGGATCGAGACGGAATTCTTTAAGGATGCTACCGGCTTCTACACCAGCTTTGGCGTAATGTCCGGTTTGCGGCTTGGCTACACGGGAGGCGCGGCGCGTTCCATAAGCAACCTGAATGGCGGCGTAGCCGTCAGTTTCAAGCGACTTTACCTGGGTGACGCGATTGTTCGACACGTCCAGCACTGTCACGGGGATGGACTCGCCATCTTCCGTAAAAATACGGGTCATGCCGACCTTGCGGCCCACCAGCCCTAGCCGATGTGCGGCAGGCGTGGGTGTCGATTTCGACATCGTTTTCTCCGGGGTAAAAACCCGATTCCCGACTGCGATTGGTCGGGGCTGATAAAACCCGAAATATTTTCGGGCGCTCATTTACTACATGGGCCTTAATGTACTTCCGACCCTATTTTGCCCAAAATTTCAGGCAAGTCTTGGATTCTAGCACCAATACGTACAAACCCGCAAGACCTAACCTACGGGTTTGTATATATTTTTTTACTGCAGCGCGATTTCGACGTCTACACCTGCAGGCAAGTCGAGGCGCATCAATGCGTCAACTGTCTTGTCTGTAGGATCAACGATATCCATCAGGCGCTGATGAGTACGGATCTCAAACTGATCACGCGAAGCCTTGTTGACGTGCGGCGAACGCAACACGTCATAACGACGAATACGTGTGGGCAGTGGAACCGGGCCGCGAACCACTGCTCCGGTGCGCTTTGCCGTATCAACGATCTCTGCAGCCGACTGGTCGATGAGTTTGTAGTCAAACGCTTTTAGACGGATGCGGATTTTTTGATTTTTCATGACGATTCCCAAAGAACGAAAAGAACGAAATGCCGCAGATCAGTTCGACCTGCGGCAAAGTAAAATTACTTCAGAATTTTTGCAACCACGCCGGCGCCGACGGTACGACCACCTTCGCGGATAGCAAAACGCAGACCTTCTTCCATGGCGATCGGTGCCAACAGCTTGACGGTCATACCGACGTTATCGCCTGGCAGAACCATTTCTTTGTCTGCGGGCAATTCGATCGTACCGGTCACGTCAGTCGTACGGAAGTAGAACTGGGGACGATAGCCGTTGAAGAATGGCGTGTGACGACCACCTTCGTCTTTCGACAGAATGTACACCTCGGCGGTGAAGTCTGTGTGTGGCTTGATCGAACCTGGCTTGGCCAAAACCTGACCGCGCTCAACTTCTTCACGCTTGGTACCGCGCAACAGAATACCGACGTTATCGCCTGCCTGACCCTGGTCGAGCAACTTGCGGAACATTTCAACGCCCGTGCAAGTGGTCTTGACTGTGTCGTGGATACCGACGATTTCGATTTCTTCGCCGACCTTGATGATGCCGCGCTCGATACGACCGGTCACAACGGTGCCGCGACCCGAGATCGAGAACACGTCTTCAACAGGCATCAGGAACGTGCCGTCCACAGCGCGCTCAGGCGTGGGGATGTAGGTGTCCAGTGCTTCAGCCAGCTTCATGATGGCCTGCTCGCCCAGTTCGCCCTGGTCGCCTTCGAGTGCCAGCTTAGCCGAACCCTTCACGATCGGGGTGTCATCGCCGGGGAAGTCGTACTTCGAGAGCAGCTCGCGCACTTCCATTTCAACCAGCTCGAGCAGTTCTGCGTCATCAACCATGTCTGCCTTGTTCAGGAAGACGATGATGTAAGGAACGCCAACCTGACGCGACAACAGGATGTGCTCGCGGGTCTGGGGCATTGGGCCGTCAGCAGCCGACACCACCAGAATCGCGCCGTCCATCTGCGCAGCACCGGTAATCATGTTCTTGACGTAGTCGGCGTGGCCGGGGCAGTCAACGTGTGCGTAGTGACGGTTTTGTGTTTCGTACTCAACGTGAGCGGTGTTAATCGTAATACCGCGTGCACGCTCTTCAGGTGCTGCGTCGATCTGCGAATAGTCTTTCGCCTCGCCGCCGAATTTCTTCGACAGCACGGTGGTGATCGCTGCAGTCAATGTGGTTTTGCCATGGTCAACGTGGCCGATTGTGCCTACGTTAACGTGTGGTTTGGTACGTTCGAATTTACCTTTTGCCATGATTTTTTATCCTCTAACTGATTACTTGCTGCGTGCCGCGATAATTTCGTCGGCAACGTTTTTGGGAGCTTCGGAATAGTGCTTGAATTCCATCGTGTAGGTTGCGCGACCTTGCGTCAAAGAACGCAGGTTGGTTGCGTAACCGAACATCTCTGCCAAAGGAACTTCAGCTTTGATGATTTTGCCACCGCCGACCATGTCATCCATACCTTGCAACATGCCGCGACGTGATGACAAATCGCCCATCACGGTACCTGCATAGTCTTCAGGTGTTTCGACTTCAACGGCCATCATCGGTTCGAGCAGCACAGGACTTGCCTTGCGCATACCATCCTTGAATGCCATTGAGGCAGCCATACGGAAGGCGTTTTCGTTCGAGTCTACATCGTGGTACGAACCGAAGAACAATGTCGCCTTAACGTCGACAACAGGGTATCCGGCCAAAATACCGGCTGGCAGTGTTTCCTGGATACCTTTATCCACTGCAGGGATGTATTCGCGAGGAACCACACCACCCTTGATGGCGTCAACGAATTCGTAACCACCACCGGGTGGCAGGGGCTCAAGCTTCAGAACAACGTGGCCATACTGACCGCGACCGCCCGACTGCTTAACGAATTTACCTTCAATTTCTTCGCAAACCTTACGAATCGTTTCGCGATAAGCAACCTGCGGTTTACCCACGTTTGCTTCAACGCCGAATTCACGCTTCATGCGGTCGACAATAATTTCAAGGTGCAGCTCGCCCATACCGGAAATAATGGTCTGGCCTGATTCTTCATCGGTACGAACACGGAAAGATGGATCTTCCTGTGCCAGTCGCGATAGCGCCATACCCATTTTCTCTTGGTCGGCCTTGGTTTTTGGTTCCACGGCCTGAGAAATCACAGGCTCTGGGAAAACCATGCGCTCGAGCATGATGTGGGAATCGACATCACACAAGGTTTCGCCGGTTGTCACGTCCTTAAGACCGACCACCGCAGCGATGTCACCTGCAACCACTTCCTTGATTTCTTCGCGATTGTTCGCATGCATCTGAAGAATACGACCGATACGCTCTTTCTTACCCTTAACCGGGTTGAAAATGGTATCACCGGATTTCAGAATGCCCGAGTACACGCGCACGAAAGTCAACTGACCAACATAGGGGTCGGTCATCAACTTGAATGCAAGTGCCGAGAACTTCTCGTTATCGTCTGCTTCGCGGCTAGTTTCAGTGCCATCATCAAGTTCACCCTTCACAGCCGGAATATCAACCGGGGAGGGCAAGTACTCGATTACAGCGTCAAGCATGCGCTGAACACCTTTGTTTTTGAACGCGGTACCGCACAACATTGGCTGAATTTCGCCTGCGATTGTGCGAGTGCGAAGTGCTTGCTGAATTTCAGCTTCAGTCAGCTGTTCGCCCTCTAGATACTTATTCATCAAGTCTTCTGATGATTCTGCGGCAGCCTCGACCAGCTTTTCACGCCATTCATCAGCTTGTGCCTGCAACTCAGCCGGGATGTCGACGTAGTCGAACTTAATGCCCTGGCTGGCTTCGTCCCAAATGATTGCTTTCATTTTGACGAGGTCAATCACGCCTTTGAAGTTTTCTTCCGCACCGATCGGGATCACCACTGGTACGGGATTTGCCTTCAGGCGGGTCTTCAGTTGGTCGTAGACTTTGAAGAAGTTTGCACCAGTACGGTCCATCTTGTTTACGAAGGACAAGCGTGGAACACGATACTTGTTTGCTTGACGCCATACGGTTTCGGACTGGGGCTGAACACCACCCACAGCGCAATAAACCATACATGCACCGTCAAGCACGCGCATTGAGCGCTCAACTTCAATTGTAAAGTCAACGTGTCCGGGTGTATCAATCACGTTGATGCGATGCTCAGGGTAGTTATTACCCATGCCTTTCCAGAAGGCAGTTGTCGCAGCGGACGTAATGGTGATACCGCGCTCTTGTTCCTGCTCCATCCAGTCCATGGTGGCTGCGCCATCATGCACTTCGCCAATCTTGTGATTGACGCCTGTGTAAAACAGAATACGTTCGGTCGTTGTGGTCTTCCCTGCATCAATGTGGGCAGAGATACCGATGTTGCGGTAGCGCTCGATCGGGGTTTTGCGGGCCATGGTTGATCCTTAAATTACCAGCGGAAATGACTGAAGGCTTTGTTAGCCTCGGCCATCTTGTGCGTATCTTCACGTTTTTTCATGGCAGCGCCGCGACCTTCTGCTGCATCAAGCAACTCACCGGCAAGACGAAGATCCATGGATTTTTCACCGCGCTTTTTAGCGGCTTCACGCAACCAGCGCATAGAGAGTGCCAAACGACGTACCGGACGCACTTCAACAGGCACCTGGTAGTTGGCACCGCCAACGCGGCGGCTTTTTACTTCAACGATCGGTTTGATGTTGTTGATTGCAAGGTTGAAAACCTCAATCGCATCTTTGCCGGTTTTAGCGGCAACCTGATCCAACGCACCGTAGACAATGCGTTCAGCCACGGCTTTCTTTCCGGAAAGCATGACGACGTTCATAAATTTTGCGAGCTCGACGCTGCCGAATTTCGGGTCGGGCAGAATGTCACGTTTGGGTACTTCGCGACGACGGGGCATATTGATTCCTTTGTGTCTTTTCAGTTGAACTGCGGCTTTCACCACAGTCACAGTCAACCATCTGGCTGACCACTTACATTGCCTTCACATGTTTTCATGTGTCGGTTGCACGTAACAGCTTTCGCTGTGTTTACTGCTTGTACTTGTATTACTTGGCCTGCTTAGGACGCTTGGCACCATACTTGGAGCGCGACTGTTTACGGTCTTTAACGCCTTGCAAGTCCAGTGAACCGCGAACGATGTGGTAACGCACACCTGGCAAGTCTTTTACACGACCGCCGCGCACGAGCACGACCGAGTGTTCTTGCAGGTTGTGGCCTTCACCACCAATGTAGGAGATGATCTCAAAACCGTTGGTCAGACGCACTTTGGCGACTTTACGCAACGCTGAGTTAGGCTTTTTTGGAGTGGTGGTGTACACACGTGTACAAACACCGCGTCTCTGGGGGCAGTTTTCGAGCGCGGGGCTCTTGCTCTTGCTGACGCTGACTTCGCGCGGTTTACGCACGAGTTGGCTAATGGTTGGCATAACCTCTAATTCCCTTTTATCTCTGATACTTGCGTTGTCTACACGCGTTCTCAGCATTCCCGTTCCTGGGCAGCTCGCGCAAACCCACCATCAAACGGAAATCCGTAAAAGAGCGGGTATTGCTTATCTACTAGAGTTATCAATAAGCCCAGAGCTATTGAAACCCCTGCGAAATCACTATTGCCTTTGTTTTATCGACAAATGCCCTAGTTATCACGCAAAAAATACGCTAAGCCTGACAGCTTAACGTAAATACAATCTCAGTGTCAACCCTAAGTGTGTCGAGATGATTTCTCATCCGACACACCGTAGTTGATCTCCAACTTATTCTTCGGTTGCCTCAGGAGTCGGGGCGACTACAGCGGGTTCCTCGAACGGGTTGGCTTGCTGGCGTGCGGCTTCGCGTTCGGCCGCCTCCAGAATTTCCTTCTCTTTGCGTGCTTGGTGGTAAGCCATTCCAGTACCGGCCGGAATCAAGCGACCAACAATGACGTTTTCTTTCAGTCCGCGCAAATCGTCGCGCTTGCCCATGATGGCAGCCTCGGTGAGTACGCGGGTGGTTTCCTGGAAGGAAGCCGCCGAAATGAACGAATCGGTCGAAAGCGAGGCTTTCGTAATACCCAACAGAATGTTGTCATAAGTAGCAGGAATCTTACCTTCTGCAATCATGCGATCATTCTCGTTGAGTAGCTCAGCACGCTCGACTTGCTCTCCGGGGATAAAGGACGTATCGCCGGCATCGACAATGTTGATACGACGCAACATCTGGCGAACAATCACCTCAATGTGTTTGTCGTTAATCTTCACGCCTTGGAGACGGTAAACGTCCTGCACCTCGTCAACCACATAAGTTGCCAAGCGCTCAATACCTTGCAGGCGCAAAATGTCATGCGGATCAGCCGGACCGTCCACAATCATTTCGCCTTTGTTGACTACCTGGCCATCGTGCACCAGAACCTGTTTTTCCTTCGGAATCAGGAACTCGTTCGCCACACCTTCAAGGTCGGTAATCACCAGACGCTGCTTGCCCTTGGTGTCCTTGCCGAACGAGACCGTACCCGTGACGTCGGCAAGCATGCCGGCATCTTTGGGTGAACGTGCTTCGAACAGTTCGGCCACGCGTGGCAGACCGCCGGTAATATCGCGTGTCTTTTGTGATTCTTGCGGAATACGCGCCAAGACCTCACCGACTTGAACCTGTTGACCGTCACGCACGGTAATCAGTGCGCCAACCGGGAACGAAATGTTCACGGAGTGGTCGGTTCCGGCAATCTTCACTTCATCGCCATTTTCGCCGATGAGCTTGATCTGCGGACGCATTGCAGCTTTTCCGCCACGCGTCTTCGGCGTAATTACGACCAGCGTCGACAAGCCAGTGACTTCATCGACCTGCTTGGCAACCGTCGCACCTTCTTCGATGTTTTCGAAACGAACAGCACCGGCATACTCGGACACGATCGGACGAGTCAGTGGGTCCCATGTAGCAAGACGCGAACCGGCCTTGAGCACATCGCCATCGTTAACCTGCAACGTTGCGCCGTAAGGCACTTTATGGCGTTCGCGTTCACGCTCGTTTTCACCCATGATCACGATTTCACCCGAACGCGAAATTGCAATGCGTTCATTCTTGGGATTCGTGACGTAGCGCATCGAGCTGGCAAAGCGCACCGTACCATTCGACTTGGTTTCAACGGCACTTGCCATGGCGTTACGCGAAGCAGCACCACCGATGTGGAATGTACGCATCGTCAACTGTGTGCCGGGTTCACCGATCGACTGAGCTGCAATCACACCAACTGCTTCACCGACGTTGACCAGATAACCGCGGCCTAAATCGCGACCGTAGCAGTGTGCGCAAAGTCCGTAACGTGTTTCGCAAGTCAACGGGGTGCGGACACGAACTTCGTCAACACCGAGCTTGTCGATGTAATCAACGAGGTCTTCGTCGAGCAGTGTGCCTTTCGCAATCGCTGTTTCTTGTGTGTCAGGATTAATGATGTCGACAGCTGCCACGCGACCGAGAATGCGTTCACGCAATGGCTCGATGACCTCACCGCCTTCGACCAGGGCTTTCATGTTGTAACCATGAGATGTGCCGCAATCGTTTTCGGTAATGACTAAGTCTTGCGTCACATCAACCAGACGACGAGTCAGGTAACCCGAGTTCGCTGTTTTCAGCGCTGTATCGGCAAGACCTTTACGTGCGCCGTGTGTCGAAATAAAGTACTGAAGTACGTTCAGACCTTCACGGAAGTTCGCCGTAATCGGCGTCTCGATGATCGAGCCGTCAGGCTTGGCCATCAGTCCGCGCATACCTGCGAGCTGGCGGATCTGAGCTGCGGAACCGCGAGCACCGGAGTCGGCCATCATATAAATCGAGTTGAATGATTCCTGACGGACATTTTCACCGTGACGATCAACGACCGGTTCGGTTGCCAATTGCTCCATCATGGCCTTGCCGACTTTATCGCCAGCCTTGCCCCAGATATCCACCACGTTGTTGTAACGCTCTTGAGCAGTTACAAGACCCGATGAATACTGCTTATCGATTTCTTTCACTTCACGGCTAGCTTCTGCCAGAATCTCAACCTTGGCTTTCGGTATCAGCATATCGCCCATGGCGATTGAGATACCGCCACGCGTTGCAAGCTTAAAGCCTGATTGCATGAGCTTATCGGCAAAGATGACCGTATCACGCAATCCACAACGTCGGAACGATTGATTGATCAAACGTGAAATTTCTTTCTTTTTAAGAGCGCGATTCAATACCGAGAAAGGCAAACCTTTCGGCAGAATTTCGGAAAGCAGGGCTCGGCCAACCGTTGTTTCAACGCGCTGGACACCGGCTACCCATTCTCCGTCCGCATTCTTCGACCACTCCGGCAAACGCACTGTAATACGCGTCTGCAAAGTGACTTCTTTATTGTCATAAGCACGCTGCACTTCTGCAACATCGGCGAGGAACATACCTTCGCCTTTGCCGTTGGTGCGCTCACGCGTCGCATAGTACAGACCCAACACGATATCCTGCGACGGAACAATCGATGGTTCACCGTTAGCGGGAAACAGAACGTTGTTCGATGCAAGCATCAGGGTGCGCGCTTCAAGTTGCGCTTCAAGCGACAACGGCACGTGCACAGCCATTTGGTCGCCGTCGAAGTCGGCGTTAAACGCAGCACAAACCAGTGGGTGTAACTGGATAGCCTTGCCTTCGATCAGCACCGGCTCGAACGCCTGAATGCCCAAACGGTGCAGCGTGGGCGCACGGTTCAGCATCACAGGATGTTCGCGAATGACATCTTCCAGGATATCCCAAACTACCGGCTCCTGACTTTCTACCAACTTCTTGGCAGCCTTGATCGTTGTCGCCAAGCCCATCATCTCAAGTCGATTGAAAATGAATGGCTTGAACAACTCGAGCGCCATCAGTTTGGGCAAACCGCACTGATGAAGTTTGAGCTGTGGGCCCACCACGATCACCGAACGACCGGAGTAGTCAACACGCTTACCGAGCAGGTTCTGACGGAAACGACCGCTCTTACCTTTGATCATATCGGCCAGAGACTTGAGCTGACGCTTGTTAGCGCCCGTCATGGCCTTGCCGCGTCGACCGTTATCAAGCAACGAGTCTACTGATTCCTGAAGCATGCGCTTTTCGTTACGCAGAATGATTTCAGGTGCCTTCAACTCAAGCAAACGCTTCAAGCGGTTGTTACGGTTAATCACGCGACGATACAGATCGTTCAGATCCGATGTTGCAAAACGACCGCCGTCCAGAGGAACGAGAGGGCGCAAATCCGGTGGCAACACCGGCAGCACTTCCATCACCATCCACTCGGCTTTGATACCCGACTTCTGGAAACCCTCAAGCACTTTCAGGCGCTTGGAGATTTTCTTGATCTTGGCTTCAGAACTGGTCGCTGTCAATTCACCGCGCAGCTTTTCAACTTCACGATCAATGTCGATCGTGCGTAATAGCTCGCGAACCGCTTCGGCGCCCATCAGCGCGCGGAAGTCATCGCCGTACTCTTCGGTCTTAGCAAGGTAGTCATCATCAGACATGATCTGACCGCGCTTCAGAGGTGTCATGCCCTCTTCAATCACGCACCATGCTTCGAAGTACAGAACGCGTTCAATGTCGCGCAAAGTCATGTCGAGCACCATACCCAGACGGGATGGCAAACTCTTCAAGAACCAGATGTGCGCAACCGGACTTGCGAGTTCGATATGACCCATGCGCTCACGGCGCACTTTAGCCACAGTAACTTCAACACCGCACTTCTCGCAAATAACGCCACGATGCTTGAGTCGCTTGTATTTGCCGCACAAACATTCGTAGTCCTTGATCGGACCAAAAATCTTCGAGCAAAACAAACCATCACGCTCTGGCTTGAATGTACGATAGTTAATCGTTTCGGGTTTACGAACTTCCCCGTAAGACCACGAACGGATCTTTTCGGGGGATGCGATGCCAATTTTGATGGCATCGAACTGTTCGTCTTGTGAAACCTGTTTGAAAAGGTCGAGTAGCGCTTTCATTATTTACGCTCCAGATCCATGTCGAGGGCCAAGGAACGAATTTCCTTGACGAGCACATTGAACGATTCGGGCATGCCCGCATCGATCGTATGATCACCCTTGACGATGTTTTCATATACCTTGGTACGGCCGGTGATGTCGTCGGACTTGACCGTCAACATCTCCTGCAGCGTATAGGACGCACCGTAAGCCTCGAGAGCCCACACTTCCATCTCACCAAAACGCTGTCCACCAAACTGCGCCTTACCACCCAGCGGCTGCTGAGTTACAAGCGAGTATGGTCCGGTCGAACGAGCGTGCATCTTGTCATCCACCAAGTGATGCAGCTTGAGATAGTGCATATAACCCATCGTGACTGGACGTTCGAACTGTTCACCAGTGCGGCCGTCATACAGCCATGCTTGTGTACGGCTTTCTGTCAGGCCCATTTGCTTGGCGACGTCTTCCGGATAAGCGAGCTCCAACATCTTGGTGATTTCGCTTTCGGTTGCACCGTCAAACACAGGTGTGGCAAACGGCAAGCCGTTTTTGAGGTTCTGTGCAAGCTCGATGACATCGTCATCGCTCAACTCTTCCAGACGCGCTCCGGTACCTTCACCGTTGTAGACCTTGTCCAGATAGGCACGAATCTTCTTGACTTCAATCTTTTGCTGATCGCGCAGCATATCGCCGATACGATTTCCAAGACCTTTCGCCGCCCAGCCCAAATGGACTTCGAGCACCTGACCTACGTTCATCCGCGAGGGCACGCCCAACGGGTTCAAAACGATATCGGCCGGTGTACCGTCAGCCATGTGTGGCATATCTTCGACAGGAGTGATGCGCGAAACAACGCCTTTGTTACCATGGCGACCTGCCATCTTGTCGCCAGGTTGCAAGCGACGTTTAACGGCTAGGTAAACCTTGATCATCTTGAGTACGCCTGGTGGCAACTCGTCGCCTTGCGTCAATTTCTTACGCTTCTCTTCAAAGGCCAGATCGAACTGGTGACGCTTTTGCTCAAGCGACTCCTTAGCCTGTTCGAGAACAATGGCGTGCGCCTCATCCGACAGGCGGATATCAAACCACTGCCAACGATCCAAATCAACGAGATACTCTTTGGTGATCACGCTACCTTTTGCAAGCTTGCGCGGGCCACCATTGACGGTCTTATTGACCAGCATTTTCTCGATACGATCGAATGTATCGTTTTCTACGATACGCAGCTGGTCATTCAAGTCCTGACGATAGCGGCGCAATTCGTCATCAATAATCGACTGGGCACGCTTATCGCGCACAATACCTTCACGCGTGAAAACCTGAACGTCGATCACGGTTCCGATCATGCCCGAAGGCACGCGCAGCGACGTGTCTTTCACGTCAGATGCTTTTTCACCAAAAATCGCGCGCAGCAGTTTTTCTTCCGGCGTCAGCTGAGTTTCACCCTTGGGTGTCACTTTACCGACCAGCACGTCATCGGCACGCACTTCTGCACCAATATGAACAATGCCCGAATCATCCAGACGATTCAATTGTGTTTCGGCCAGATTGCTGATATCGCGTGTAATTTCTTCAGGTCCGAGCTTGGTATCACGCGCAACAACGGTCAATTCTTCAATGTGAATCGATGTGTAACGATCATCCGCAACGACTTTTTCGGAGATCAGAATCGAGTCTTCGAAGTTATAGCCGTTCCAGGGCATGAACGCGATCAACATGTTCTGACCCAAGGCGAGTTCGCCCAGATCGGTCGATGCGCCATCAGCCAACACGTCACCAGCGGCAACACGATCACCACGACGCACGATCGGGCGCTGGTTGATGTTGGTGTTCTGGTTTGAACGCGTGTACTTGATCAAATTGTAGATATCGACACCGACTTCACCGGCAACGTTCTCTTCATCATTGACACGAATCACAACGCGATCGGCATCGACGTGATCGACGATACCACCACGCAGCGCCTGAACCGTCGTGCCCGAGTCAACCGCAACAGTGCGTTCAACGCCGGTACCAACAACCGGCTTTTCAGGGCGCAGACATGGAACAGCCTGACGTTGCATGTTTGCACCCATCAGCGCGCGGTTCGCGTCATCGTGTTCAAGGAAGGGGATCAAAGAAGCTGCAACGGAAACGATCTGGGAAGGCGCAACGTCCATGTAATGTACGTTTGCAGGCGCCGTTAACAGCGTTTCACCGGCCTGACGGCAAGCAACCAGTTCGTCGGTAAATTTACCGGATTCGCTGAGTTCCGCGTTAGCCTGAGCAATCACATAATTGCTTTCTTCGATAGCAGACAAATATTCAATCTGATCGGTCACGCAGCTATCGACAACCTTACGATAGGGCGTTTCGAGGAAACCATACTCGTTTAAGCGAGCATAAAGCGCCATCGAATTGATCAGGCCAATGTTCGGGCCTTCTGGTGTTTCGATCGGACATACGCGTCCATAATGCGTCGGGTGCACGTCGCGCACTTCGAAGCCTGCTCGTTCACGGGTCAAGCCGCCTGGTCCAAGAGCCGAAACGCGACGCTTGTGCGTGATTTCGGACAATGGGTTGGTTTGATCCATGAACTGCGACAACTGGCTTGATCCGAAGAACTCTTTGATAGCAGCCGAAATCGGCTTAGAGTTGATCAAATCGTGCGGCATCAGGTTTTCTGTTTCAGCCTGACCCAAGCGCTCTTTTACTGCACGCTCGACACGCACCAATCCTGCACGGAACTGATTCTCCGCCAATTCGCCCACGCAGCGTACGCGGCGATTTCCGAGGTGATCAATGTCATCGATCTGTCCACGGCCGTTACGCAACTCAACAAGCACCTGAATGGTTTTGAGAATGTCATCATCGGTCAATGTCATCGGGCCTGTGATGTCGTCACCACGACCCAAACGGCTGTTGACTTTCATTCGACCGACACGCGACAGATCGTATGTTTCTTCGCTGTAGAACAAGCGCTGGAACAATGCTTCGACCGCGTCTTCTGTTGGGGGTTCGCCAGGACGCATCATCCGATAGATGGCTACACGTGCTGCCATCTGATCGGCGGTTTCATCCGTACGCAATGTTTGCGAAATATACGGACCGCAATCCAAGTCATTGGTATAGAGCGTCTGGATCTTTTTAACACCGGCAACGCGCAATGCATTCAGTGTCGACTCGGTGATCTCGTCGTTTGCGGAAGCGATCAATTCACCGGTTTCGGCATCAACAATATTCGTAGCCAATACACGTCCGATCAAGAAATCTTCCGGTACCGAAATACGTTCGATTTTTGCTGCTGCGATGTCGCGCAAGTGTTTTGCATTAACGCGCTTGTCCTTTTCGACCAGCACCTTGCCGCTCTTGTCGGTAATGTCAAATCTCGCAACTTCGCCTTTCCAGCGATCACCGACAAACTCCATCATGCCGCCTTCAGGTTTGATTTCAAACTGATCAAACTTGAAGAAGTGCGCAAGAATAGACTCGGGCGTCATTCCGATTGCTTTGAGCAAAATCGAAACTGGCATTTTGCGACGACGGTCGACGCGGAAGAATAGGATATCTTTCGGGTCGAATTCGAAATCGAGCCACGATCCGCGGTAAGGAATAACGCGTGCCGAGAACAATAATTTACCCGAGCTGTGTGTCTTACCACGGTCATGTTCAAAGAACACGCCGGGCGAGCGATGCAACTGCGATACGATCACACGCTCCGTACCGTTGATGACAAAAGAGCCGGTATTTGTCATGAGCGGAATCTCGCCCATGTAAACTTCCTGCTCTTTGACTTCCTTGACGGTTGGCTTGCTGACTTCGCGGTCAAGCAGAACCAGACGCACCTTGGCGCGCAAAGGCGAAGCGTAGTTCAGACCGCGCAACTGACACTCTTTGACATCGAATACGGGTTCGCCAAGCGTGTAGCTAACGAACTCGAGTCGAGCCATATTGTTGTGGCTGACGATCGGGAAAATTGAATTAAAGGCTGCCTGTAACCCCTGATCATTTCTGGCAGAAGGTTGCGTATCGGCTTGCAAGAAGGTTAGGTAAGATTGAAGCTGTGTCGCAAGCAAAAAAGGAACGTCTTGCACGTCCTCACGCTTCGCGAAGCTTTTGCGGATGCGCTTTTTTTCGGTAAACGAGTAAGGCATGAGCACTCCGACTCGAGGTGTCATAGGCCGTCAACCACGGCCACAGGGTTTTAAAAATTTGGGTACTAGATACTAGGTACTTCTAACGACTTCAGAAAACACGACTTCTCGGTAATCCACGTCAGTTTTACTGCGTGTTGACCCCGTTCAAAGAGGGGTTTTCTGAAAGCGCAAAAGCCCGGGGTCGCAAATCCGCTTCCCCGGGCGATCACTGGCAAGTCTTACTTCAGTTCGACCTTAGCACCAGCTTCTTCAAGCTTCTTCTTGGCAGCTTCAGCGTCAGCCTTAGCAATGCCTTCCTTCACTGGCTTCGGTGCGCCATCAACCAGGTCTTTGGCTTCTTTCAAGCCCAGACCGGTGATTTCGCGAACAGCTTTAATGACGCTCACTTTGTTTGCGCCGGCCTCAGCCAACACAACGGTGAACTCAGTCTGCTCTTCAGCAGCAGCACCGCCACCAGCTGCAGGAGCAGCGGCAACAGCAACAGCAGCGGCCGCAGCGGACACGCCAAACTTCTCTTCCATTTCTTTGATCAGCTCGGACAATTCCAGCACGGTCATGCTTGCAATTGCATCGAGGATTTCAGCTTTTGTAGCCATTTGTAGAACTCCAGAATAATTAATTAACCAGGGGTTGGTATCGCGTGTCTTTCAATAAAATTCCGCAAATTGCGTGTTAAGCAGCTTGTTTCTGATCGCGAACAGCCGCGAGGCCACGCACGAACTTGGTTGGAACTTCGTTGAGGGTACGTACGAACTGTGCGATCGGTGCTTGCATTGTTCCGAGCAACTTGGACAACAACTCTTCGCGTGAAGGCATCGTGGCCAGTGCCTTGATACCGTTGGCATCAAGAACGCTGTTCGGCAATGAACCTGCCTTGATGATCAGCTTGTCGTTGTCTTTCGCAAATGCGGAAAGAACTTTTGCAGCGTTGACCGGATCAGCACTGATGCCATAGATCAGTGGTCCGGTGAGCTTTGTGGACAATGCCTCGAAAGGCGTGCCTGCAACAGCCCGGCGTGCCAGCGAGTTTTTAAGGACTCGCAGGTACACGCCCTGTTCACGCGCAGTTTTGCGCAGTACGGTGACAGAGGCGACGTCCAGACCACG
This sequence comes from Sheuella amnicola, assembly GCF_010499255.1. GTDB lineage: Bacteria > Pseudomonadota > Gammaproteobacteria > Burkholderiales > Burkholderiaceae_B > Zwartia > Zwartia amnicola. Next base: position 358,684 of record NZ_JAAGRN010000002.1, on the reverse strand, counting down.
GTACTCTGCAACCACAATCGATTGGGCCTTCGCGACTTGCGTCGTGACTTCCTCGATTACGATCGCTTTCTCTTGACGATTGAGACTCACGGTTTGAACACTCCATCATAAGATGCTTGGGGAAAATCCCCTTGCATCAACCGAATGCGGCGAACCTGGATGAGTTCTGTACTAGAAATCTTCCAAGGGCGCCGTCTGCGCTGGATCCAGAAAAATCCTGGGATTAAGCTCCGATAATTAAATGGAAGGATTCCACTTAATCCGTCTTTGCTCCAGCGGTCTTTGACAGCAACACCCGGATTAACCGGGTGCGGCCCAAAGTCTTGTAAATCCGACTGCTGCTATTAGGCAGCGGTCAGTGAAGCCAATTCAACGCGCGCACCGCCACCCATCGTGGATGAAACAGCGAGCTTGCGAAGATAAACACCCTTCGAACTTGCAGGACGTGCTTTGTTCAACGCATCAACCAGTGCTGCCAAGTTGATTTGCAGTTGCTCAACACCGAAAGAAGCACGACCAATCGTGGCATGAATAATGCCAGCCTTGTCTGTACGGTATTGAACTTGACCAGCTTTAGCGTTTTTCACAGCTTGAGCTACATCAGGTGTAACCGTACCCACTTTCGGGTTTGGCATCAGTCCGCGTGGGCCCAAAACCTGACCGAGCGTACCAACGATACGCATGGTGTCGGGCGATGCAATGACGACGTCAAAATTGAAGTTGCCACCTTTGATCTGTTCAGCCAAATCTTCCATGCCAACAATGTCTGCACCTGCAGCTTTTGCTTGCTCAGCCTTGTCGCCCTGTGCAAACACTGCCACACGAACCGACTTGCCTGTACCAGCCGGCAAAACGACTGCTCCGCGAACCAATTGGTCTGATTTTTTTGGATCAATACCAAGCTGCACTGCAATATCGATGGACTCATCAAATTTGGCAGTTGCACACTCTTTTACGAGTGAGAGGGCTTCAGTAATGGGATAGAGCTTTGTACGATCGATTTTTTTTGCGACCGCTGCCATGCGCTTAGTTGTCTTTGCCATGATCAGAGCCCCTCTACCGTAATGCCCATGCTGCGTGCGCTACCGGCGATGGTGCGCACAGCTGCGTCCAAATCGGCTGCCGTCAGGTCAGGCGTTTTGGTTTTAGCGATTTCTTCTGCTTGTGCACGTGTCAACTTACCTACTTTGTCGGTATGAGGACGTGGCGAGCCTTTTTGAATGCCGGCTGCTTTCTTGATCAGAATCGACGCTGGAGGCGTCTTCATGATGAAAGTGAAGCTCTTGTCGGCAAATGCGGTAATCACTACGGGAATTGGCAGACCTGGCTCAAGACCCTGGGTCTTGGCGTTAAAGGCCTTACAGAATTCCATGATGTTCAAGCCGCGTTGACCCAATGCAGGGCCAATTGGTGGTGATGGGTTGGCTTTACCAGCTGGTACTTGCAGCTTGATGAAGCCGACGATTTTCTTCGCCATGCTTTACTCCTTACGGGTTCAAGCGCACATGTGGGTTAAACATATGCTCCCCGGGGTTAAAAAATATCAGGTCTTTTCGACCTGGCCAAAATCCAGTTCTACAGGTGTTGAGCGACCAAAAATCGCAACCGATACACGCACTTTGCTCTTTTCGTAGTTGACTTCTTCGACGTTGCCATTGAAGTCCGCAAAAGGACCTTCTTTGACTCGCACCATTTCGCCAACTTCGAACAAAATCTTTGGCCGCGGTTTCTCGACACCTTCTTCCATTTGCGACATGATTTTCGCCACTTCCTTTTCGGAAATGGGGGTGGGGCGGTTACCCGATCCACCAAGAAATCCAGTCACGCGTGGTGTATTTTTAATCACGTGCCAAGTCTCATCTGTCAGCTCCATTTCAACCAGTACATAACCTGGGAAAATACGCCGCTCAGAAATCGACTTTTGACCACCTTTCATTTCAATCACTTCTTCAGACGGCACTAAAACCTTACCGAAGTAGTTTTGCAATCCGGCGCGCTCGATTCTTTCGAGCATTGCCTTATGTACACTTTTTTCCATGCCGGAATAGACATGAACGACATACCAACGTTTACTCATGGATCGTCCTTGTTATTTCCAGCCTAGCAACACGCCAAACAGCATCCACTCGACAAGCTTGTCAAGCACCCAGAGAAACAATCCCATGATGGCTACAAATGCAAAAACAATCGCCGTCATTTGCACCGTTTCTTTACGGGTTGGCCAAGTAACACGCTTGACCTCGTTATATGACTCTTGCGCGAACGCAATCGTTCGACGACCGGGTTCGCTTGTCCACGCAATCAGCGCAGCTAAAACAATGCTACCGACAAAGATTGCAATGCGTGCAACCATTGGCAACTTCGGCTCAAGAACAGAAAAGCCAACAATACCCGCAATGATTACAAGCACCGACAGACCGAGCTTTAAGCGGTCTGTTGTTGTTGTGACTGTTTCGATCGTGTTGTTCGACATTTTTTAAGCAAGCCTGCAAAAGGCAGCACTCGCAATATTACTTTTGCAGTGTGGTGGCAGGGGCGGAGGGCCTCGAACCCCCGACCTTCGGTTTTGGAGACCGACGCTCTGCCAATTGAGCTACGCCCCTATACCTGCACTGCTAAAAAAGGCAGGAACCCTATTGGGTACCTGCCCGCACTAATGAAAATTACTTCAGAATTTTTGCAACCACGCCGGCGCCGACGGTACGACCACCTTCGCGGATAGCAAAACGCAGACCTTCTTCCATGGCGATCGGTGCCAACAGCTTGACGGTCATACCGACGTTATCGCCTGGCAGAACCATTTCTTTGTCTGCGGGCAATTCGATCGTACCGGTCACGTCAGTCGTACGGAAGTAGAACTGGGGACGATAGCCGTTGAAGAATGGCGTGTGACGACCACCTTCGTCTTTCGACAGAATGTACACCTCGGCGGTGAAGTCTGTGTGTGGCTTGATCGAACCTGGCTTGGCCAAAACCTGACCGCGCTCAACTTCTTCACGCTTGGTACCGCGCAACAGAATACCGACGTTATCGCCTGCCTGACCCTGGTCGAGCAACTTGCGGAACATTTCAACGCCCGTGCAAGTGGTCTTGACTGTGTCGTGGATACCGACGATTTCGATTTCTTCGCCGACCTTGATGATGCCGCGCTCGATACGACCGGTCACAACGGTGCCGCGACCCGAGATCGAGAACACGTCTTCAACAGGCATCAGGAACGTGCCGTCCACAGCGCGCTCAGGCGTGGGGATGTAGGTGTCCAGTGCTTCAGCCAGCTTCATGATGGCCTGCTCGCCCAGTTCGCCCTGGTCGCCTTCGAGTGCCAGCTTAGCCGAACCCTTCACGATCGGGGTGTCATCGCCGGGGAAGTCGTACTTCGAGAGCAGCTCGCGCACTTCCATTTCAACCAGCTCGAGCAGTTCTGCGTCATCAACCATGTCTGCCTTGTTCAGGAAGACGATGATGTAAGGAACGCCAACCTGACGCGACAACAGGATGTGCTCGCGGGTCTGGGGCATTGGGCCGTCAGCAGCCGACACCACCAGAATCGCGCCGTCCATCTGCGCAGCACCGGTAATCATGTTCTTGACGTAGTCGGCGTGGCCGGGGCAGTCAACGTGTGCGTAGTGACGGTTTTGTGTTTCGTACTCAACGTGAGCGGTGTTAATCGTAATACCGCGTGCACGCTCTTCAGGTGCTGCGTCGATCTGCGAATAGTCTTTCGCCTCGCCGCCGAATTTCTTCGACAGCACGGTGGTGATCGCTGCAGTCAATGTGGTTTTGCCATGGTCAACGTGGCCGATTGTGCCTACGTTAACGTGTGGTTTGGTACGTTCGAACTTGCCTTTTGCCATGGCTAACTCCCGACCTGAATTGAAGTTGTTGAAGTTAAATAAAACTTATCTTTTGGTGCCCATGACGCGGATCGAACGCGTGACCTCTCCCTTACCAAGGGAGTGCTCTACCACTGAGCCACATGGGCGCATTCGCCGGGCCTAGCCCCACGAACTACATAATCTGTAATACAAAAAACTAACTATCTGAACTGCATGACTTACTGGAGCGGGTGAAGGGAATCGAACCCTCGTCGTAAGCTTGGAAGGCTTCTGCTCTACCATTGAGCTACACCCGCTTTACTTTATCGAGCTTCCGATGGTTTCCCAACATTGCACGCTTGAATCCGGACTCTTGGTGGAGAAGGTTGGATTCGAACCAACGTAGGCGCAAGGCCAACAGATTTACAGTCTGCCCCCTTTAACCACTCGGGCACCTCTCCACAAGAGAACCATGGATTATGGGGGAACTTTTACGGGCTGTCAAGTCAATGCTGAAGTCTTGACTAAAAGGTGTCAGCTTCTGCCAATTTGGGGGCCTGGGCGTCTTTTATAGTAAGAACTGGATTTTTTCCCTCAAGCGGCCATCGGATACCAATGGCTGGATCATTCCAAAGCAAACCCCGCTCATGTTCTGCCGACCAGAAATTGCTTGTTTTATATAAAAACTCAGCCGTGTCCGTTAGCGTTAAGAATCCATGAGCAAAACCCGGTGGAATCCATAATTGTTTGGCATTTTCCGCGCTTAGAGTATGGGCATCCCACTGACCAAATGTAGGTGAAGATTTTCGCAAATCAACGATGACATCGAACACCTCGCCTTGTACAACACGCACCAACTTTCCCTGATCTTTCGGTGGCAATTGGTAATGGAGGCCCCGAAGAACATTTTTATAAGACTTCGAATGATTATCTTGAACAAATGAACAATCTACCCCGGTAGCCGCTGAAAATACCTTCTGATTAAAGCTTTCAAGAAAAAATCCTCTTTCATCCCGAAAAACTCTAGGCTCTAAAATCAGAACATCAGGAAATCGCGTTTGCGTTACTTTCAACGCATATCTCCTATCAATAAGCTAATCAGATATTTTCCGTATCCTGTCTTTAAGTATGGTTGCGCGATGATCTCAAGAGCATCCGCTGTAATCCATTTATTACGGAAAGCAATTTCTTCAGGACAGGCCACTTTCAGACCTTGCCTGTTTTCAATTGTTTGAATGAATTGTGCGGCTTCTATCAGCGAATCATGCGTTCCTGTATCCAGCCAGGCATAACCCCGGCCCATCATTTCGACGTTGAGCTGGCCTTTTGATAAATACGCTTGATTCACATCCGTAATTTCCAGCTCGCCTCGAGCTGAAGGTTTGATATTTTTTGCTATGTCTACAACCTGATTATCGTAAAAATAAAGCCCTGTTACGGCGTAACGACTTTTAGGTGCTTTTGGTTTTTCTTCAATCGATAAAGCCTTGCCTTTTTTATCAAACTCAACAACACCATAACGTTCAGGATCATTCACGTGGTAAGCAAAAACACTTGCTCCAAATGTTTGCGTGTCGGCGCGACTTAATAATGTTGTGAAATCGTGACCATAAAAAAGGTTATCACCCAAAATCAGTGCGCTGGGGTGGTTTCCCACATGTTGTTCGCCAAGAATAAACGCTTGGGCAAGGCCGTCAGGCGAGGGCTGAACGCAATAGGTTATGTTCATGCCCCACTGTGACCCGTCTTTCAATAAGTTTTCGAATCTTGGCGTATCTTGAGGTGTTGATATGATCAATACATCTTGAATGCCCGCCATCATCAAGCTTGTGAGCGGATAATAAATCATCGGCTTATCGTATATCGGTAGCAACTGCTTCGATATGGATAGTGTTGCCGGATACAACCTTGTTCCTGATCCGCCGGCTAAAACAATGCCCTTGCGGTTAGATTTCTTCATTTTTACCTTTGAGTAATTTCATTTTTATATTGCACACGACGTAGGGACAAGTTTAGTCTACCGGCTTACAAATAGAGAATTAATCTGCTCGTATTCCAGACTTCCTCACCACATCCTTCCATTCTGCTATTTCTTGCTCGACCTTTTTGACAAAGGCTTTCTGTTCACTCGCAACGACTTCCGATCCGCCTTGATTTATTTTTGCAATGACTGCGGGCGATCGCATGGCTTGTCTGATGGCTCTGGATAAATATTCGATGCGATCAGGTGGAGTCGCCTTTGGCGCGAACACACCATACCAGTCCACTACTTCCATGTTTTTAATGCCGAGACGCTCTAACGTCGGGACGCTTTTAAACACACCGATAAGATTTGCGTTGGTTGCGGCAATGACGCGCAACTTGCCCGATGAAACAAGGCCCTCGACAGAAGAAGGAGAGGTTACAACCATATCAACCTGACCACCAAGAAGATCAGTCACTGCTGGTCCGGCACCACGGTAAGGTACATGCGTCAATTTCACACCGGCATTGTTCGCCAAACGCATGGTTGTCAGATGCGACAAGGTACCGTTTCCGGGAGTGGCGAAATTTATTGATCCTGGTCGATTTTGAGCATCTTTCAAATAATCATTTAAATCACGATACGGACTTTGCTCACGCACAACGAAAACAACGGGGGCAGCCGTCAATTGACTAATGGGCTGAAAATCAACTGCCGGATCAAAGCCGGCATTCGAATACATTACCGGATTGACTGCGATGATGCTTGTTTGCGACATGACAAGCGTATATCCATCAGGCTTGGCACGCGCTGCTTGCGAAGTGCCTAAATTACCACCGGCTCCTCCTTTATTTTCAACCACAACCGGTTGCCCAATGATCGTCGCAAGCTCTGCAGCTAGCAGTCTCGAGACGCTATCGTTACCGCCACCTGGCGGAAACGGAGAAATAATCGTGATTGCCTGCGTCGGAAAGTCAGCTAACGGTTTGATATGTTGTGCAACACTTGCGGAACAAACACATGCAATCAAAAACAGCGGAACAATTTGTTTAATCCAAAATGCTTTCATCGCTTTCTCCACAAAAGCGTGCTGCAGTTAAGGGAATGCTCAATATGTAAGAGTCTTTTTAGTGGGGCAATCTAAAGCTATTTTTTTCTTGCTCATCGATCTGCGCAAGCAAATTCATTTCCCAAGCCAGATATTGCCTGGCTGCGGCTTTGTTACCATCATGCCGATCATGCACAAAAAATAAATAATCTACGCACTCATGATTGGCAGGGTTTTCGGGTGTGGCAACCACATTTAATCCTGAAGCCATCCATTGCGCCGGTGTATCCATATTGATCGTGATATCGCTCATCCCGTGATCATGCAAATCCAAGCAGGCGGCTTGGGCAATTGCCTCGTCATCGACAATCAAAATAATGGGTGTTGATTTATTGTCGGCAATATCATCAATCAATCGATTCCGAATCGACCAGCGCGCGCCATCAATATGACCCTCACGGTATTTCATGCTTGGCCTGAGATCAAACAGTTGTGCGCCAAGATTCACTGATGACTTCATTTTTTCGGAAGAGATTTTCTCGACTGAAACACCTTTATATTTTCGATGTGTATCAATCAGTTTGTCTGGTACGCCGAAAGCATCCTTCAATACTGCAACATCCCATCCCATCATCTCCAGCCAGGAAGCCATTGCTGGTGCTCGTACGCCTTCACTGTCGAACAATACAAGTCTTGCCCCTTTCACGCCGACGAACTGATCGGTCGCCTGGACCAATTGACCTCCCGGTGTGTTTTGCGCACCGGATAGACTTCCTTTCGAAAACTCCTCCGGCGTACGCACGTCACAAAGGAAGGTTGTTCTGTGTTCATCCTTAAGCCAAGCCGAAACCGTATCGTGATCCACGAATCGAATATTGTGTTTGCGCGCAAGCTCAAGCGCGCGAGTCTGTCGGTCAGCTATGCGATCAAGATTCAATTCGAGCGAATGTCTTTTCGACTTTCCGTGATCCAGTTTTAAGTCGGCAAGATACCAGCCCTGCGTGCCATTTTCGAGTGCCAGAACTTTATTTTTAATACCTAGATTAATAAGTGTTTGTGCACCGATAATGCTCCGAGTTCTGCCTGCGCAGTTGATCACGATCGTTGTGTTTTCGCTATTGATCAAGTCGTCTATGCGAAGCGGTAGTTCTCCGTTTGGACAGCAGGTTGCCGTTGGGATACTCATTTTCTTGAATTCGGTGAACGGTCGACCATCCAGAATGATCATATCCTCGCCTTGTTCGATCTTTTTATTTAAATCTTGCGCGGTAATGCGCGGGGTATTGAATGCATGCTCGGCTAGTTCACCAAACGTTTTGCTTGGCAAATTCACGCCGGCAAACAGTTCATATCCCGCCCGCTTCCAGCCTTGTACGCCACCATCAAGAATATGAATATTCTCGTATCCACATGCCCGCAAACGATGAGCGGCCAATTCCGCTAAATCAGTGCCGTCCTCATCGACAAGAACCATCCTCACATTCTTGCGTGGAGCCAGTCGAGCAACGTCAAACTCCAATTTGCTGTACGGTGCGGATACAACATAAAACAAATGCGCTTCGCCATATTGTCCATGCTCGCGCACATCCAACAGTGCGATTTCTTGTCCATCATGCAACCATTTTTTTAATTCGGTCGGGATTACTTTCTTGATCATATTTTTTTGCATGACTTACCTGACATATGGAATTTAAAGATGAAACTGCTTGAATGCCTGCTCCAAGTCTTTAATCAAATCGACCGGATCTTCCAGACCGATATGAAACCGGACAACCTGACCGCGCGATGTCCAATCCGTCAAGCTTCTGGCTGCGTTCATGTTGGCGGGTATCACCAGACTTTCGAATCCACCCCATGATGCTCCTAAACCGAAAAGAGTCAGTGCATCGATCATTTGTTCGATTTGCTTGATGGCATGAACAGGGTGAAACTCTACAGTTAACAGCCCATTTGTACCCTTGCAATCGCGTTGCCAAATCTCATGATTCTCGTCAGTCGACAGTGCAGGGCAAAATACATGACTAACTTCTTTTTGATTCTTAAGCCATTGCGCGACGATCAGCGCATTTTTTTCATGAGTTAACATTCGCACGGGTAACGTGCGGATTCCTCTTGAGACTAAATATGCATCATCGGCACCCACGGTTTGTCCGAAATTGATTGCCGCTTTTTGAAGAAGAGGCCACGCCTCTTTATTGGAAACTGCAACACCCATCATGACATCGGAGTGGCCACTTAAATATTTTGTCGCGGCAATAATTGATACATCTGCGCCTAATTCCAGTGGTCGATATAACCATCCGGAGCCCCAAGTATTGTCGGCAATCGTAACGCAGTGGTGTTGTCTGGCAATTGTTGAGACATCCTTCAAATCAAGCATGTCATAAGTCAATGAACCAGGACATTCAACATAAATAACTTTTGTATTTTTCTGAATTTTGCTTTTAAGATCCGACCCATCAGGCAAATAATACGTCACTTCAATGCCAAGTCGTTTCAACTGTTCAGAGCAAAATCTTCTTACCGGCTCATATGCCGCGTCTGTCATTAAAAGATGATCGCCTGGCGATAAAAATCCGAGCAGGGTGACGGCTATTGCAGCCTGTCCTGTTGGGAAGAGCGCGGCTCGAAACCCACCTTCAAGTTCAATGAGAATATCTTCAAGTGCATGCGTCGAGTCGGTCCCTCGAGCACCGTAGGATCGTAGCCGCTCTGTTTCTCTTTTTGCTCTTGTATCTCTCCAGGCTTCTACTGTCGGGAAAACATATGTACTAGCGCGTGTGGGTGGAACATTGACCCAACCCTCATGCGATCTGCCTGAGCGCATGAGGCGCGTTTTTTTGTCTGAATCCTTCATGGATCAACGGCGGGTTTGAACACCAATTGGCATGATGGCGCATGTTTCATTTTCAAGATCGAAACCTAATCTTTTATCCAAGGTTTCAAGTGCGCGGCCGTACATATGCAAATGTCTAATGACTTCATTGCCTTGTATCTGAACAGCATGGATATCGTCCGGCATTAGCGCGATCACATTGCCTGGATCAACAATGATCGTTTCAACCTGTTTAAGTTTACCTACGCCCGGTTGTGATCCATCATCCAGGCGTTCATACAAATAGTTGTGTTCTATACCTTCCACTGCGGCAATACATGCCCATGTCGTATGATTATGGGGGACAATTTTTTTTCCCGGTCGCATGACATTCAGATACAAGGCATACGATTTATCAGGTTCTTCGCTAATTAAATAGCGTGCTTGATTTTCTCCCTCCTCAGGTGCGGCATACCGATCTTCTGACCACCAATCCTTATGCGATGCTAGCGCTCTGACTTCTTCTTTGATCTCGTCCAACGCGGCTCTCGTCAATTCGCCTCGTTGCGCGATTTTTTTCATGTTGCCTAAATGAGCCTGGATTTCTTTTTGATGTGGATGTGCGCTAGTAGTCATATCTTCCTCGTAAGCATATTTGATTAATCCTGCGGGGATTGCAACTTCATTTTTTCAAGCAATGACGAAAAATGTTCCCATCCATGGAAGTCGATTAGTAATTGACCTTTATCTTTTGCACCAACTTTAAGTGCCACCTTGGTGCCTAATTGATCTGAAAGAGCCTCTTCCATTCTCGTCACATCTCTGTTGGCTGACGATTTTGTTTTGGATGTATTTCCGCTTTCCGATACGCTTTCCTTTTCTGCGCGTGAAACCATTTTTTCTGTTTCGCGTACGGAGAGCCTTTTTGCGATAATTAAATTAGCCATTTGAATTTGCGTTGCGGCATCTACCCCTAGCAGTGCTCGGGCATGTCCCATGTCGATATCACCTGCAAGCAACATGGTTTGAACAGGCGCTGCCAGATTCAATAGTCTTAATAAATTGCTTGTCGCCGACCTTGATCTTCCGATCGCGGTTGCGGCTTGCTCGTGCGTCAGATTGAATTCGTCGAGCAATCTTCTCACGCCATGCGCTTCTTCCAGTGGATTTAAATCTTCTCTTTGAATGTTTTCAATCAAAGCCATCGCCGCGGCATTTTCATCCGCGACTTCTTTTACCAGAACCGGGACTTCTGTAAGTCCGGCTAACTGTGCAGCACGAAATCTGCGTTCCCCGGCGATGATTTCATACAGTCCTTTGGCTTTATCAATTGGGCGAACCAGGATAGGCTGCATGATTCCCTGGCTTTTAATCGATTCTGCTAATTCCGCTAATGCACCTTCATCCATTCTTGTGCGTGGCTGATATTTTCCGGCTTGCATCTTGGATACCGGCAATACGCTTGGCATTTGCGTATCAATTTCTTTTTCTCCGAGTTTTCCTATCACCTGGGAGTCCGCACCAAGCAATGCTTCCAGACCTCTTCCTAAACCTTTAGGTTTTTTCGTTACCATTTTTTTCCTGATCTTTACATCGATGTAGAGCGTACGCGCTCAATAACTTCTTTTCCGAATGCGATATACGCTTGTGCTCCGCGCGATGACGGATCATAAGTTACGCCCGGTAATCCATGGCTTGGGGCCTCTGCCAATCTGACATTTCTGGGAACTACGGTTTTGAATACCTTATCTCCAAAATGTGCTTCCAATTGTGCTGATACTTGTTGCTGCAATGTCACTCGTGGATCAAACATTACTCGTAATAGCCCTATCAAACTTAATTCAGGATTGATATTCCTGTGCACTCTTTTAATCGTATTGACAAGGTCTGATAATCCTTCCAATGCGAAATACTCACACTGCATCGGAATAATGACCCCATGTGCTGCTGCTAATCCATTTAACGTAAGTAATGATAGTGTTGGCGGGCAATCTATTAATACGAAATCATATTTATCTTCTACAAGCTTTATCGCTTGTTTAAGTTGCGATTCCCTTTCCTCCATTCCAACCAGATCGATTTCCGCTCCTGACAATTCTCTATTTGCAGGAAGCACATCGTATCCCCCATTTTCCGAATGGACTCGTGCTTGTTCAATATTTGCTTGTCCAATCAGAACATCATAAAGATTATGTTCAAGCGTACTTTTATCTATGCCGCTACCCATGGTTGCATTGCCTTGCGGATCAAGATCGATTAGCAATACTCTTTGACCATGTTTAGCTAAACCTGCTGATAAATTTATTGCTGTAGTTGTCTTTCCTACGCCACCTTTCTGATTTGCTATACAAAACACTCGGGCTGTCAGTTTTGCCGTATTGGCTGTGTTCATTCGTTTTCCTTTCTTCGCATCCAAACCAAACAACGTTCGGCTTGTAGCTCCGGAACTTGCAATGGTTCTATTTTTTCGATTATCCATTCCCCTTTATTTACGAGTTTATCGATTTCTTCTTTTGGGGTCTTTCCTTTCATTCCGACTAGGATTCCTTTTTCTGAAACATGTTTGCCGGCAAGTTTTGCAAAATCTTCGAGTGAGGCAAATGCTCGGGATATCACAAGGTCTGCTTCTATTGAATCCAAGTTTTCTATTCGCGAGTGTATCGCTTTCAAATTCGCTATTTTCAATACCGACGCTACTTGTTTGATGAAACTTGTCTTTTTTTCTACTGTGTCTATACATGTAACTTTTGTTTGCTGGCATGCGATTGCAAGGACGGCCCCTGGTAACCCTGCGCCTGAACCAACGTCTAATATCTCTGGTGTCGTGATTAAATGTTTATCGAAATACAGTTTTAAAGACGGGATGATTGAAAGGCTATCAAAAATATGTTGAATCAATCCTTGCTCGGGATTTCTTATTGCGGTGAGGTTGTAGGTTTTATTCCACTTTAAAAGGTTTTCCAGATATTCAAGCAACCGTGTCTTTTGCTCAATCGATAGATTTATTGCCAATTGATTGCAAGCAATGCTTAGTCTTTTTGCAAATTCTTCTTTCTCTTCTTTAGAAAAATTCATAATGATATCTTCTCAATATCATTTTTTTTATTTTTATCATTATTTTTATTATCACCGTAATAATGTCGTTTTAAATGAATTAACAACAAAGATATTGCGGCTGGTGTTACTCCTGAAATTCTAGATGCCTGACCAACAGTTTCGGGTCGATGTTGTTTTAGTTTTTGTCTAACCTCAAACGATAAACTTGTGACTTGATCAAAGTGGATTTCCGATGGAATTATCTGTTGCTCATAAGTCTGCTGTTTGATGACTTCATCTCTTTGTCTTGCAATATAGCCTTCATATTTGACTTGTACTTCAACCTGGTCCGCATTTTCACCTGGTGGTAAACCACGATCCATTGCTATACCTTCTTCATATTGCATCGCCATCAAAGATTGATATGTCACATTTGGACGTCTTAACAAATCTGCTAAAAGATATTCTCTTTCAATTTCTTTACCAAGAACCGCGATCATTTGTTCGGCCGCCAGCATTCGTGGATTAACCCAAGTAGATTGAAGACGCGAAATTTCTTTTTCAACAATATCTCTTTTACGATTAAATGCATCCCATCTGAAATCGTCGACAAGGCCTAGTTTGCGACCAATTTCCGTTAGTCGCCAATCTGCATTATCTTCTCTTAAACTCAAACGATATTCGGCACGAGATGTAAACATACGATAGGGTTCGGTGACACCCTTTGTGACGAGATCATCAACCAACACCCCCAAGTAAGCTTGATCTCGCCTCAAAACGAATGCATCTTCTTCTCTCGAATATCTAGCTGCATTTATGCCTGCCATTAACCCCTGAGCTGCAGCTTCTTCATAGCCTGTTGTTCCATTTATTTGACCGGCAAAAAATAATCCTTTTAATCCTTTTGTTTCGAGAGATGCCTTTAATTCTCTTGGGTCAAAATAATCATATTCAATCGCATAACCAGGTCTGACAATATGTGCATTTTCCAATCCTGGTAATGAATGAATTAGCTCTAACTGAACGTCATAAGGTAGGCTTGTAGAAACACCATTAGGATATATTTCATGAGTATCCAACCCTTCCGGCTCAAGAAATACCTGATGTGAATCCTTTCCTGCAAAGCGATGTACTTTATCTTCTATTGAAGGGCAATATCTTGGGCCAATACCTTCAATAACACCGCTATACATTGGTGATCTGTCCAAACCAGCTCGAATAATGTCATGAGTTCTTGTATTGGTATGAGTAATCCAGCAAGGCACTTGTCTTGGATGCATATCGACTGATCCAAGATATGAAAAAACTGGTATGGGATCCAAATCCCCAGGCTGCTCTTCTAAAACAGAATAATTAATGCTTCTGCCATCAATACGTGGGGGAGTTCCTGTTTTTAGTCTCCCTTGAGGTAGTTTCATTTCACGCAATCTATTGCCAAGCGTTGTGGCAGGTGGATCCCCAGCCCGTCCGGCTGTATAGTTTTGTAATCCTATGTGAACTAAACCATTTAAAAAGGTGCCTGCTGTTAATACAACTGATTTTGCATTAAATTTCAAACCAATTTGTGTAACCGCTCCTACAACCTTATCGCCTTCTAAAATCAAATCATCTACGGCTTGTTGAAATATCAAAAGATTTTTTTGATTTTCCAGTCTTGTTCTAATTGCCTTTCGATATAACACACGGTCAGCTTGCGCTCTTGTTGCTCGAACTGCCGGTCCTTTAGAACTATTTAATGTTCTAAATTGAATTCCAGCCTCGTCAGTAGCAATGGCCATTGCTCCACCAAGTGCATCCACTTCTTTTACAAGATGTCCTTTTCCAATCCCACCAATTGATGGGTTACAGGACATTTGCCCAAGAGTTTCTATATTGTGAGTTAATAACAAAGTTTTTGCGCCACTACGAGCTGAAGCAAGTGCTGCTTCTGTCCCAGCATGACCGCCACCAATCACAATTACATCGAATAAAGTAGGGTGATTCATGAAAAATCTAATTAGTCCACCACAGTAGGGAGGCGAATTATAAACGGGATATTTTTTATCATTATATGTTTCACGTGAAACGTATGATGTTTTTATCCATCTAAATTAAAAATCATTTGTTCCACGTGAAACAAAATAATTGTGGATAACTAAGTTAATAACTTTGTATATCATGTGTAAAAGCTGTGGAAATCTCAAATATTAAAAAGTTTATATATGAAAATTAATTCGAAACTTCCTGAGATAGGAACAAACATATTTACCGTAATGAGCAAGTTGGCTGTCGATTACAAGGCAATCAATCTTGGACAGGGATTTCCTGATTTCAACACTGATGAGCGATTGCAAGCTTTAGTCACTAAAGCAATGGCCGATGGTTTTAATCAATATCCCTTCATGACGGGTGTACAAGGTTTACGTGAAGTTATTAGTGAAAAAGTTAAAACTATTTATGGCCATCAATATGATATCGATACTGAGATTACGATAACCTCTGGTGCAACAGAAGCGATCATGTCAATTATGCTAGCTTCCGTAGGAACAGGGGATGAGGTCATTGTTCTTGAGCCATCATACGATTGTTATTTACCGGCAATTAAACTTTCAGGTGCTTCAACTGTTTCCGTACCAATGGATCCTCCTACAGAGCTACGAAAAACCTTTCAAGTTGACTGGGATCGCGTCAGAGCAAACATCACTTCGAAAACTAAAATGTTGATTGTGAACTTTCCACACAATCCTACTGGTGCAGTTATTCATGAGCATGATTTAGATGAACTTGAAAAAATTGTTCAAAATACAAACATTTTGATATTGTCTGACGAAGTCTACGAGCACATTATTTTCGATGGGGTCAAGCACCTAAGTTTGGCTACCAGGCCCTCACTAGTTGAAAGAACTTTTGTTGTTTCATCTTTTGGAAAAACAACACACACAACAGGATGGAAAGTTGGGTATGTTTGTGCTCCAAAAGAAATGACATCTGAATTAAGAAAAGTACATCAATTTGTTGTATTTACTGTTCCGTCCAATTTACAACATGCACTTGCAGCATATACAAAGGATGCATCTACCTATTTGAATCTTCCGGCGTTCTATCAGAAAAAAAGAGACCAATTGACAGCAGGGCTACAAGAAACTCGATTTAAGGTACTACCCAGCCCGGGAACATTTTTTTTGTTAGCCGATTACAGTGAAATTGCGAAAATATCCGAGGCAGATTTTGCAATTTGGCTGACAAAAGAATACGGAGTAACCGTGATACCGGTTTCTGCGTTTTATAAAGATTCAAACGCAGAGGCTTCAAACCACAATCTTGTGCGATTTTGTTTTGCAAAGAAAGAAGAAACCCTAGCAAATGCAATTGAAAAATTAAAGAAAGTTTAAAAGTTAATGTCATTACGCAAGATCAAACAACGCAGTAATTTTGTGAAATTATTTTCAAGATGAATACCGAAAATCAATTTAAACACACGTCGTTATGAAAAAAACAGAGTTTGTTTGATCTTAAAATTTTGTTGAATGAGGTCAGTTGTATTTAGTTATTTATCTTTTATATATATAAAAACTAATGGATAAGATGCTTTGTGGATAAGTGGAACATCTATATAAATACTATATAAATCATATAGTTACGCGTTTTTTTTGTAGTGTATAACTTGTGTGCGCAATTGGGGATGAACTTGAATAAGTTTTTATGGCTTTAAAAATATCGAACTTGTTGAACAACTCTTCACAAGTTGTACACAACTACAACCGCCTTGTTATCCACACAAAGAAAAAGACAAAAAAATTGTAACAGCAGCAATAAAACAACAGAAAAAAGTGAAAGGTAGTCTCGAACGAGTCTAATTATTTACCGATACAGAACCGGGAAAATATTTCGCCCAGTAAATCATCAGGAGTCATTCTTCCGGTGATATTGCCTAATGCATCATGGGCAAGTCTTAGTTCTTCAGCAAATAAGTCCAATACACGATCACTTTCTGCAGCATGTTCGTGAGCCAAAGAAAGATGCATGCGTGCTTGTTCAAGCGCATCAACATGTCTTTGTCTAGCAAGCCAAGGTGATTCTTGCCCAGGATTCCATCCTGCTATTTCAAGAAGCTTTTTTTTCAAGTGATTCAAACCGAGGCCAGTTCGAGCAGATATGCCTATTGCTTCTTTAGGCAGGGTTGCTGTTTTATCTAGAAGATCAATTTTATTCATCACTGACAAAACGATACTTTGACGACTTCGAGTCGAATCAATCTTATCGTCTAGATGACTAGTAGGTTTTGTAGCATCCATTAAGTGAAGGATCACGTCAGCTTTCTTGATTTCGTTCCAGCTTCTGCTGATTCCAATGGATTCGATTAAATCGCTTGTATCTCGCAATCCTGCAGTATCGATGATGGTGATGGGGACACCTTCGATATGAATGATCTGAGTCACTTTGTCGCGAGTTGTGCCGGCAATATCGGTAACGATTGCAAGATCTTCCCCTGCCAAGGCATTAAGTAAACTTGATTTACCAACATTTGGTTCACCGGCAAGTACAACATGTAATCCTTCTCGTAAAACGAGCCCTTGCCTGGACTGAGCAATGATTTGATCAAGATCCAGACGGATTGAATTTAGTTTAGAACGAGCTTGGTATTTTTCAAGGAATTCGATTTCTTCTTCCGGGAAATCAAGAGTTGCCTCAACCAGTAGCCTTAATTGCACGATGGATGTGGCTAACAGATTAATTCGTTCTGAAAAAATACCTGACAATGAAGAAGCTGCTGCGCGAGCCGCCGCTTCGGAAGTTGCATCAATCAGATCTGCCACGGCCTCGGCTTGGGCAAGATCGATCTTGTTATTCAAGAATGCGCGTTGAGTAAATTCCCCCGGATCGGCAAGACGCAAGTCAAATTCAGTACCAACGGCTAAACATCTACGAAGTAATTGCTGCATGACTGCCGGGCCGCCATGTCCTTGTAATTCAAGAATGTCTTCACCGGTGTATGAATTTGGGTTCTGAAAATAAAGCGCAATGCCATGATCAATCGCTACTGCATTTTCATCGTGAAAGGGCAGATAGTGAGCATGGCGGGGCGTTAAATTTTTTCCCAGCAACTTAAAAATAAAAGGCCCCAGATGGGGGCCAGATACTCTTACTACGCCGATACCGCCCCGACCCGGGGCGGTGGCAATGGCAACGATGGGTTGACTGTTTAAAAGCATTATCAACGATGTGCAATTGCAGCTTGTTTTTCGATTGATTTGGTGATGTACCACTGTTGCGCAATAGACAAAATGTTATTAACACACCAGTACAAAACAAGTCCTGCGGGGAAGAAGAACATCATTCCACCAAATACAAGAGGCATGAACATCATGACTTTTGCTTGCATAGGATCCGGAGGCGTCGGGTTCAGTTTCATTTGCAGAAACATCGTAGCCATCATGATGGCAGGCAAAATGAAATAGGGGTCACGCAGGGATAAATCATGAACCCAAAGAATCCATGGAGCCCCACGTAGTTCAACGCTGGAACCAAGAACATAATAGAGTGAAATAAAGACTGGAATCTGAATGACGATTGGTAAGCAACCCCCTAAAGGATTAATTTTTTCAGTCCGATACATCTCCATCATGGCAGCATTTAATTTTTGCCGATCGTCACCAAACTTTTCTTTTAATGCTTGTAGACGTGGCGAAACTTGCTTCATTTTCGCCATTGATCGATAACTTGCGGCAGATAGAGGATAAAAAGCGGCCTTGATTAAAAAGGTCAAAGCAACAATGGTCCAACCCCAGTTACCTAGAATTGTGAACAACCAGGTCATTAGAGAAAAAACCGGTTTGGCAATAATGGTCAATAAACCGTAGTCGATCACAAGATCCAAGCCAGGTGCGACTTTTTCGAGTTCGGATTGATCTTGAGGACCAACCCACAACTTAGCCTTAATTGTTGCAGAGGAGTTTGGATTGATTGTTCCGACAGACTCCATGCTACGAATTGCATAAAGATTTTTTTTCTGTGGTTCTTTAATCTCGGTAATTTCGTAACGGCGATTCGTACCTTCGTTAGGAATCCATGCTGTAACAAAGTAGTGCTGAACTAAAGCAAACCAGCCATTATCAGCTTGTTTGGCATAAGAGGCTTTGTTTTTTTCGATTTCCTGGAAGGTAATTTTCTGGAATTTATCTTTATCCGAATAAACGGCCAGGCCCATGAAGTTGGCAGGGCCACTTAAAAAACTTGGCGCCGAGCTTTGATTCGGATCAACGCCATCATGAGTAATTTGTAGATAAAGAGATGGTGTAACTGGAGCAGACGTCGTATTTTCAATTTGGTGATCTACATTGATCACATATTGACCACGTTTGAGCGTATATGTTTTCGTAACTTTTACGCCACCGGACTCTGATGCGAACTTAACAACCAAGGTATCGCCCGAAAGTTCCTTTGCATCGCTGATCATCGTAAAAGGACTAAGATGATTAGGGTAAATTAGGCCGGCCGGGGCATCGTATACGCCTGACTGCACTACGTAGTAGTGACCGTTTGTGTTGTCGAGCAAAACAGTTGGCTTCGAATTGTCATCAGATGCCGGAAATGCGAGCAAATCGGAACGAACAAGTTGTGCGCCCTGAAGATCAAAAGTAAGTTTAAGGACGTCGGTTGTAACAACTACTGTTTGTGATCCGGACGAAAGAGCAGCAGGTGGGGTTGTTGCGTTTGCAACTGCAGCTGAGCCCGAACCGGCAACAGCTGCTGATCCAACAGGTGCGGAAGGTACGCCGGCAGAAGGAGTCGCCCCGTTGGCATCACCTTTGCCGGTATCCTTATTCGTTACGGGAGCGGGTGCAAAAAGAGGTGCATTGCCGTGATGGATTTGCCAGTTGTTCCACAACATCAGTAGGGAAAACGAAAAAACCATTAGTAATACGGTGCGTCGGATGTCCATTCTTGCCTAATAAAAAAAAAGCGAAACAGAAAACTAGAGAGATAACGTGAAGCAACGCAGTTTAGCGTTAATCGGCATGACAGCGGGAAGATAAACCTTTGTGTTGAGTGTGGGGACAGTTTTTTTCCGGAACTGGATCATGTCCGCCTTCACACCAAGGATTACATCGACCAATTCGACTCAAAGCCAATGAAAGACCTTTTAAAACGCCCCACGTTTCAATTGCCTCAATAGCATAAGAGGAACATGTTGGCGTAAAACGGCATGATTGCCCCATCCATGGACTAAGAAAGAATTTATATGCCCGAATTGGGGCAATCAACAAAAGTTTGAAGAAATTGCTCATTTTCTTCGGGCCTTTAAAAAATGGGCATCAACCTCTTGGCGGGCAGCGTATTTAAGCTCGGAAAGAGTCATGTCATGGATTTTCATGTTTAGGCGAACAACGAAGTCTGCAACAGGCAAATCGTGGCGTTGTGCCCGAAAAGATTCACGCACCACTCTTTTGAGGGCATTTCGGGTGGAGGCATGAACGGCAAACCGCTTAGCCATAATCAACCCGAGACGAGCTATTTTAGGGACGACGAGAGTCGATTTGTTTAAGTCGACAGAGGTCGTCTTTGGAAGATCATAACTATTCGATGCGAGGACCGAATGGAATTTGGCCGTTACGATGAAAAAAGCCCCACGGGCAATGCGCTTACCTGCTAGGGCAGCAGCAAATTCTGTGGGGCGGTGCATGCGCGCCGCCGCAGGAAACGTGGCGCGTGACATGACTGTACTAAGAATGCAGGATGAAAAAATACCTGCAAGCGCGATTAGACGCGAGAAACTTAGACGGCCAGACGCTTGCGACCCTTGGCGCGGCGAGCATTGATCACGGCGCGGCCACCACGGGTTTTCATACGGACGCGGAAACCGTGTGTGCGTTTACGACGGGTAACGGAAGGCTGGTATGTACGTTTCATGATGAATGGCCCAACAAAGAGCGAATAAGTGGTGAATAAAGATGATTAAAAAATAAGATTTAATCAGTTATCCAGGCTAAGTTACCCAGAAAAGCCCTCCATTTCAGCAAAAAAACTGAAATTAGTCAAATGGTTAGATTGATATTATCGGGATATGATCCGAAAGCCCTGTGGATAACTTGTCGATGGACAGGGTAGAATCGAGGTTTGATTAGCGAGTCACATGAAAGAGTTTTGGCAGTCCTGTATTCAGCATCTTGAGCAGGAGTTCCCCCCTCAGCAAATCAGCGCGTGGATACGCCCGCTGGTACCGGTTGCTTTTGACGAGTCAGAGGCAGTTTTGCGCCTGTCTGCTCCCAATAGATTCAAACTGGACTGGGTTCGTAAAAACTTCTCTAGTCAAATTGAAAGCTATGCAGAACAATGGTTTAAAAAGCCGGTTCACTTGTTGCTTGAATTGCCGGGTAATGTCGCCCAAACCAAGCACGTAGCCAATGTGGGGAAGATCGACATTGCTGCAGAACAAATAAGCAGTGCCACGAAAAAAACTGCCGGTTCCTCGATCGAAAAACTAGCCCAGGAAGTTTTAAAGAAAGCGCCCCCCACCGATAAACAACCCAGTGAAAACAATTCCGCGGCGTCTTCAGTAGATGAAAGGTCTAGACTGAACACCGATCTGACTTTTGATAATTTCGTGACGGGCAAGGCGAATCAGCTGGCTCGCGCGGCAGCGTTTCAGGTCGCAGAAAATCCTGGTACATCTTATAACCCACTATTTTTATATGGCGGCGTGGGTCTGGGTAAAACTCACTTAATCCATGCAATCGGAAATGCAATGGTGGCCGCCGGCAATAAAAACGGTTCGGCTGTTCGGGTTCGCTATGTGCATGCCGATCAGTATGTTTCGGACGTGGTGAAAGCGTATCAGCGTAAGGCATTTGATGAGTTCAAACGCTATTACCATTCGCTTGATTTGTTGTTGATAGACGATATTCAGTTTTTTACAGATAAGAAGCGCACGCAAGAAGAATTTTTCTATGCGTTCGAAGCGATGGTCGCACAACGCAAGCAGATCATCATTACAAGCGATACCTACCCGAAAGAGCTGGAAGGGATTGATAGTCGATTGATTTCCCGCTTTGATTCGGGTCTCACGGTGGCGATTGAGCCACCTGAACTGGAAATGCGGGTCGCGATCTTGTTGCGAAAAGCCGAGCAAGAAGGCTTACCCATGCCGGAAGATGTTGCCTTCTTTATAGCCAAGCATTTACGAAGCAATGTGAGAGAGCTTGAAGGCGCCTTGAGAAAGGTGCTTGCATACGCGAGATTTCACGGTCGCGATGTCGTCAGTGTGGATATTTGTAAAGACGCATTGAAAGATTTGCTTTCCGTATCGAACGGTCAGATTACGGTGGAAAACATTCAAAAAACCGTATCTGATTACTACAAAATCAAGGTCGCCGACATGTATTCGAAACGTCGACCTGCCAATATTGCTATGCCGCGTCAGGTAGCAATGTATCTGGCGAAGGAACTGACGCAAAAAAGCTTGCCAGAAATTGGTGATCTGTTTGGTGGTCGTGATCATACGACCGTATTGCACGCGGTACGCAAGATTTCCGATTTACGCACCAAGCAGACAGACCTTAACCATACGCTGCATGTACTCGAACAAACTCTAAAGGGCTAATCCATGCAACTTGTCCAGACCCCCCGCGAAGCTTTGCTCAAACCGTTGTCAACGGTGGCAGGAATAGTCGAGCGTCGCCATACGCTGCCGATCCTGGCAAATATTCTTCTGCGCAAAGAAGCAGGCAGAGTATCTTTCATTGCCACCGATCTGGAAGTCCAAATTACGACCCATGCCGATTTCGGGGTTGGACAAGATAGCGAATCCTTGACAGTGGCGGCTAAAAAGCTGGTGGATATTTTGCGCGCACTACCGGATACCGGAGACGTGCGTTTGTCTACGGCCAGCGGAAAATTGGCGGTTCAGGCAGGCAAGAGCCGATTCAGCTTGCAAACATTGGCGGCAACAGAATTTCCGACAATGACTCAACCTGATCGTTGGGATGTGTCGTTGACCTTGCCCCGCAAGACGCTCAAGCACTTGTTCAATATGGCGCATTTTGCGATGGCGCAACAGGACATCCGTTATTACCTGAATGGAATGTTGATGGTGTTTGAGCCTGGCATGCTGCGCGCCGTGGCAACCGATGGCCATCGACTTGCGCATTGTTCAACACCCGCTGATGGAATTGCGGCGCGTCATGAGGTGATTGTTCCTCGCAAAACGGTTCTGGAAATGCAACGCTTGTTAGACGATAGTGAAGATCCAGTCACGATCGATGTCGCACCAGGGCAGATCCGCTTTTCTTTTGGTCATGTGGAATTGGTCTCAAAATTAGTTGAAGGGAAATTCCCCGATTTCAATCGGGTTATCCCAACTAACTACACGCGACATTTCGATGTTTCTCGCGAAATTTTGCAAGGCAGCTTGCAGCGAGCAGCGATTTTGACAACAGACAAGTTCCGTAGCGTACGTTTGCAGCTGGGACAGAATCTATTGAAAATCTCCTCCACCAATGCCGAGCAGGAGGAGGCGCAGGAAGAAATAGACATCGATTATTCGCATGAGTCCCTCGATGTCGGGTTCAATGTCAGCTATCTGCTGGACTTCCTGTCCAATGTAAAAGCTGAAACTGTTCGCTGGTCGATCATGCCGGATGCAAATGCGTCCGCCCTAATAACTTTGCCCGATGACGAAGCCTTCAAATATGTCGTCATGCCAATGCGGATCTAGAAATGTCAGAAGAAATCAAGCAAGTCAGTGACGATCAGGATGGCTATGGTGCCGACTCGATCAAGATGCTCAAAGGCCTTGAAGCCGTTCGAAAGCGTCCCGGTATGTATATCGGAGATACGTCGGATGGCACGGGCTTGCATCATATGGTTTTTGAGGTTGTCGATAACGCGATCGATGAGTCTCTTGCCGGGCATTGCGATGACATAGTTGTCACGATCCATACAGATAACTCCATCTCTGTCACAGATAACGGTCGTGGAATTCCGACCGATATTCATAAAGACGATGAATTTCAGCGCAGCGCTGCGGAAATCGTACTGACCGAGCTTCATGCCGGCGGAAAGTTTGATCAGAACTCATACAAGGTATCGGGCGGCTTGCATGGCGTGGGCGTGTCTTGCGTGAATGCTTTGTCTTCCTGGCTGAGACTAAAAATTCGTCGCAATGGCCAAGTCCATGAAATGGAGTTCCGTCAGGGTGAGCGCGTTGCTCCTCTTGCGGTGACCGGCACAACCGATTTGCGGGGCACTGAAGTTCATTTTCTGGCCGATACGGAAATTTTCAGCAACGTTGAATATCACTATGAGATTCTTTCGAAGCGGTTGCGAGAATTATCTTTCCTGAACAATGGCGTCAAGATTCGTCTTGTCGATCAGCGTAACGGCAAAGAGGAAAACTTCGCCTTCTCCGGCGGCGTCAAAGGTTTTGTCGAATACATCAATCGACAGAAGACAGTATTGCATCCCAATGTTTTTTCCGTCAGCACCGAGTCCAACGCCGGTGGAGTGATGGTTGGCGTAGACGTGGCCATGCAGTGGAACGACGGTTATAGCGAGCAAGTGCTTTGCTTTACCAACAATATTCCGCAGCGCGATGGTGGTACGCACATGACCGGCTTGCGCGCCGCAATGACGCGAATCATCAACAAATACATTGCCGAAAACGAGCTAGCCAAACGCGCAAAAGTCGACACCACGGGTGACGACATGCGTGAAGGGTTGACTTGTGTGTTGTCGGTCAAAGTGCCGGAACCCAAGTTCAGCAGCCAGACAAAAGACAAGCTTGTATCGAGCGAGGTCAGACCGGCTGTTGAAGACGCTGTGGCGCGTACGCTAGAAACGTGGTTGCTTGAAAACCCGATCGACGCAAAGGCTTTGTGTTCAAAAGTTGTCGAGGCGGCCCGAGCGCGTGAAGCGGCGCGTAAGGCCCGCGAGATGACGCGTCGCAAGAGCGTGCTCGAAGGCGCAGGTCTGCCTGGTAAGCTTGCTGACTGTCAGGAAAAAGACCCGGCATTGTGCGAACTGTATATCGTTGAGGGCGATTCGGCGGGCGGCTCTGCAAAACAAGGCCGTGATCGCAAGTTCCAGGCGATTTTGCCATTGCGCGGCAAGGTGTTGAATGTCGAGAAAGCTCGATTCGACAAGCTCATAGCAAGCGAGCAGATTACTACGCTAATCACGGCGCTCGGTACGAGTATCGGTCCGGACTTCAACGTTGAAAAACTACGCTATCACCGCATCATCATCATGACCGATGCCGACGTGGATGGTGCGCATATTCGCACGCTTTTGCTGACGCTGTTATATCGTCAAATGCCTGAGCTGGTTCAGCGAGGCTATGTGTATATTGCTCAACCTCCGCTTTATAAGGTTAAGGCTGGTAAGGATGAGCGCTATCTGAAGGATGAAGTTGAAGAGGCCGCATACATGCTTCAGCTTGCGTTAAAAGATGCGCAGCTGACACCTCACGAAGGTGCTTCGGTGATTTCCGGCGATGCGTTGACTGAACTGGCTAAGCAATACCTGATGGCTGATGCTGTGATTGCAAGATTGTCCCGTTTTATGGACGAATTGACTTTATCGGCGATTGTTGGTGGCGTGACGCTAGACATCGAGTCGATGGAAGCAGCTCAGGCATCAGCCAAGAGATTGCACGACTCGCTGCAGGATCCGTTGTTACCCGGCCAGGTGGAAGTGTCCGCTGAATATCATCAGGGATCAGAGCAGCATCGTTTAATCGTTCGACGCAAGCATCATGGCAATGTCCGGGTTTCTGTTCTGGATATGGATTTTATCAAAGGCGGTGATTATGCTGTGCTGGCTCGCGCTGCGGCAACCTTCGAAGGCTTGATCGGTAAGGGCGCGATGGTTGCTCGCGGTGAAGGTGATAAACGTAAGGAATCGATGATCGCCGACTTCCGTGAGGCAATGCAATGGCTGCGTAGCGAAGCCGAACGCAGTGTTTCAAAGCAGCGTTATAAGGGTTTGGGTGAAATGAACCCTGAGCAACTTTGGGAAACAACGATGGATCCAAAAGTACGTCGTTTATTGCGTGTTCAGATTGAAGATGCGATTGCCGCAGATGAAATCTTCACAACGTTAATGGGTGATCAAGTTGAACCCCGGCGTGTCTTTATAGAAACGCATGCGTTGCAGGCAGCCAATCTGGACGTTTGATTCTTTCGTCAAAAAGGCTAGCCCGCTTCGAGTTTTCGAAGCGGGCTTTTTTTTGATAAAAATCATTCATCACAAAGTAACTTACATATAAGTTTGGTAACTATTCGAATAAAATAACCACGCATCTGGCTGAGCGCTTAGATGGATGCCATCAGTTGGCTGTTGCATTTCCAAGCGTCAAAATCAGATAAACAGGAAAAAAATGTGGTTAGTCGATTATTTTTCGACATATCTATACGGCCTGAAATATGTTGCCGTATTTATAGCGATCTGCATATTTGTCAGTAGCCTCGATGATTTGCTCATCGATGTAGTGTATTGGGTAAGATACACGTGGCGTCATTTCGTTATATTCAAGCGGCATCCATTCATGGATGCGAAAGCGTTGTACGCAACGCCCGAACAGCCTCTCGCTATCATGATTCCCGCGTGGAAAGAGACAGGTGTCATCGGTAATATGGCCCAACTAGCGGCTTCGACACTTGATTATGAAAACTATCACATTTTTGTAGGCACCTATCCGAATGATCCGGATACGCAAAAAGATGTAGATGAGGTTTGCGCCCGGTTTCCGAATATTCATAAAGTGGTATGCGCGCGTCCGGGCCCGACCAGTAAGGCTGATTGCCTGAATAATGTGCTTGACGCGATATTTCAGTTTGAGCAGCGCGCAAATCTCGAGTTCTCCGGCTTCATTTTGCATGATTCCGAAGATGTCATTTCGAGCATGGAGCTCAGATTATTTAATCATCTCGTAAACAAAAAGGACTTAATCCAGGTACCCGTATACCCATTTGAAAGACAATGGTCGAACTTTACCAGCATGTCGTATCTTGATGAATTTGCCGAGGTTCATGGCAAGGACATTGTTGTCAGGGAAGCGATTGCGGGACAAGTGCCGAGTGCCGGAGTGGGCACCTGTTTCAGTCGTCGGGCCGTGCTTGCGCTTGTCGCCGACGGAGATGGCATTGCATTCGATACACAAAGCCTGACGGAAGATTACGATATCGGGTTCCGTTTGAAAGAAAAGGGAATGAAGGAAATATTTGTGCGATTTCCTGTCATCGACACAAGTAAAAAAACCTGGCAACTTACTCGTGTACTTGGAAAAGCATTTCGCGCATCACAGGTTATTTGCGTTAGAGAATTCTTTCCCGATACGGTGCAAACAGCCGTTCGACAAAAATCCCGCTGGATTATCGGAATCGTATTTCAAGGATATGTCACACATCGTTGGTCGAAAAACTGGATCATCAACTATTTTCTCTGGCGCGACCGTAAGGGCGTGATTACGAATTTTGTCAGTTTCATCGCAACGATCATTTTGTTGCAACTAGGGCTTTTGTGGCTTTATCAAAACTACTGGCAAGATGCGTATCAGTTCATGTCGATATTCGAGAGCAACACATTACTGAAAGATTTGCTTTGGATTAATCTTTTTTTCATGGCAAACCGAATGGTGCAGCGAATTTATTTCGTCACTACGTACTACGGAATTTTTCAAGGGTTGCTGTCGATACCGCGATTATTTTGGGGTAACTACATTAATTTTCTGGCGAACTGGAGAGCTATTCGTCAGATCATGATGGAAGGAAACCCCCACCGTGTTGCTTGGGATAAAACAACGCATGACTTTCCAAGTATCGGTGGAGAGAATCGCTCAAGAAAAATGATCGGACAAATTTTGATCGAACGAAATCTCCTGACATCCGAGCAACTAAATGAAGCATTGATTCATAAAACGCATGGAATCAAAATTGGAACATGGCTTGTTCATCAAGGCATGATTACTTCGGAAGATTTTGCTCGGGCGCTTGCAGAACAGGGTGAGGTTGATATGCAGAACATTGATGCCTATCAAATCGATCCATCGTTGATTAAGGCCTTTCCTGAAAACATTGCATTGCGGTATGCCGTCTTACCAATAAAGAACGAGGATGGTGCAATGATGTTAGCGAGCGAATCTGTGCTGGATCCAATATCTCTTGCTGCGCTATCGCGAAAATTAAAGTCAAAAATAAGCTATGTGATTGTGCCTCATGGGCAGGTAACCGTTGGATTGCGCCATTGGTATTCCCGAAAAAAACAGCAGGAAGATCCGCGCACATTGCTTGAAATTGCAAAAAATACCGGACGGATATCAGCGGAAAAGGCCGCTGAACTATGGGCATATTTTACGGCGAGACAATTTCTATTTGCCGAAGTGCTTTGCGCGCTTGGTCGTATAGATAATGCCTCGCTTGCAGCTGTGTTACTTCAGCATGAGAAAACGGATGAAACGCTTGGTTCATTTCTTGTCAGTCGCAATATTGTGAGTCAGGAGACACTGGACGAGGCTCTTGCCTTGCAAAAGAAGCTTCAGCCTTCAATGCATAAATTAATAAGTGAAGCTGCGCGATGACAATTAAGAAGTTTGCCGCCAATTTACTGGTTTTTGTCATGCTATCGATTCCGGTCATTGGTTTTCCAAAATCGATACAAAATCCGGACTGGTCGCAAGGGCTTTCGTCATATGAAAAATTTATCGTATACCCCCATCTTGAACGTGCTTTCAGAGCGATGGACGACCATGAACTGCACGTAGCGATTTCGGAGTTTTATCAGGCACGCAAGTTGTCGAAAAATCAACCTCAAATCTCGCTCTATTTGGCCAATGCATATGAAAAAAATGATCAGCTCAATGAAGCGATTGCTGTCCTGGATCAACTATCAAAAGAAAACCCTCAACGGCAGGATATAGAACAAGCGTTGATTGAGGCAAAGACAAAACATAACAAACAAATGCTGCAGAAGATTCAGGACAAAGCCATTGAGCCCGTCCAGCTGCAAAGCATCTTGATCAGAAATAAGCCGGA
Organism: Sheuella amnicola; assembly: GCF_010499255.1. Classification (GTDB taxonomy): domain Bacteria; phylum Pseudomonadota; class Gammaproteobacteria; order Burkholderiales; family Burkholderiaceae_B; genus Zwartia; species Zwartia amnicola. The sequence continues at coordinate 330,000 of NZ_JAAGRN010000002.1, read as the reverse complement.
CTTTACAGAGCCCTATGATGAACACAAATGGATCGAAGTTTTGGCGGGAGAATTCAATAAAAATAAAAAATTATTGTTGGAGTATCAACCTAAATTCAAGGTAAACGAGATTTTTCATCTTGAAGAATCAATCAAATATTTAATTGCGACTCAAAACCGGGAGTTATTAAGCACCTATATAAAATCCCTCAGTCGAACGATCAGCAACAAACCTAACGAGCTGGACGCAATAACCTATCAACTGATTCAGGCCAATTCGCCAAATCAGGCCATACAACTATTGATTGATGCTTATCCGTATCTTCAAGCCGATGATCAATTGCGCCAAACGCTTACAGAGCGATTGGCATTTGCTCAAACCGTTGCGACAAATAAGAACAAATTGATTGACTTTATCCATAGTCACAAACCGGATTTAAGTTCACCGCAGTATGAAAGACAGTGGCTTGAGCTATTGGCCGCGGTATCACACGAACAGTCGAAATTATTGCTTGATTACAAATGCGAATTTGATGAAAACAGAGCATTTCAGGCAGAGCTGGTTCTGCAATCATACGAGTCGAACCCAGGAAAGATCACTGCAACGCAAGTGGCAAAGTATTTGCCTCATGTCGAAACATTACATCCCACGCAACTGGATCAAATTAGCTATCGATTAAATAAAGAAGGCGCCAAGTCCACTTCATTCAACTTGCTGATGGATGCATATCCATTTGGACACGCAGATCCGGGGATCAGAAAAGTATTATTCGATCGGCTAAATGGGTTGCTGAATGACAATCCGAAAATGTTGACGCATTTCGACCTTGTCAAGCTGGCAAGGCCACTAGGAAATGTACAAGACAGAAGTAGCCAAGCCAAGTTGCTTGACTCATTGAATGACTGCGAAGGTGTTGAACAAGTTCTCGAGGATTATTCGGTGAATTACAGCGCAGAGGATTGGCGACGGCTTGGGCGCTGTTATCAGAAATTGCAAAAAGTCGGCCTTGCCCAGTATGCCTACACGCAAGCGTACCAACGTGATCAAGCAATAGGATCTGCGCGTGAACTTGCCTATCAGGCTTTTGAAACCAAGGATTACAGAACATCGCTTGAGATGTGGAAAAAAGTGTTGGCGAGCAAGCAGTCGACCACTGCGGATTTAAAAGCCGCAGCATATACGGCCGTTTCAGTTGACGATATGCAATGGGCTAATCGAATATTGGCTGAGTATGCGAAACGAGGTGGAAGGCGGGATGATGAGTATTTATGGTTAAAGGCGATCACCGAGCAGCAAGAACATCCGAAGCAAGCTCTGATCGATATTCGTCGCGCAATCAAACAAAAGCCGAAAGTGGAATATTTTGAACTGCTGGCCGCACTTGAAAGAAAGCAGAAAAATGAAGCAGCCGCACTCGAAGCCTTGAAAAAAGCGCTGGCATTGAATACTGAAAACAGTTCGGTTCAGGCTGCACTAGGTTATGCCTATTATCATCAAAACGATGTGAAAACCGCTGAGACATATTTGGACGAAGCATTAAAAATGCGTCCCGACGATAGCAGATTGGTCGAGCAGTTAGCTTATGTAAACCAGCGCTTAGGTCAAAATGAACAAGCGACGCGATTCACAGAACGAGCCATTGATCAAATCGATTTATATACAAAGACCGAAATGACTCCGGAGCTGGAGGACAAGCGTTTTGGATTGCGACGAATGCACGAAGATTTGCAGCGACGTTGGACATTTAGTGCAGATGCGATTAGCGGTAACCAGGTGGCTTCCGTTCCGAATGCTCCGCAACCGGGCTTGAACTACAAGAGTTATGCGCAGGCTGAAGTAGCGTACCGACTTGGCAATCCAGCAATCGATGATGGCAAAACTTTTTCGGCATATTCGAGGGTTTTTGCCGGAAACGGGCCTTCCGGCTCGGCTTTGCCCATATATGCCCCGGTCATAGCGGCAGGCTTCAGGTGGAAGCCTTTCAGCACCCAAGTCATCAATTTCGCGGTCGAGCAACAGTTTCCTCTTGATCAAGGATCCAGCCCGTCCACAAATACGCTTATCAGAGCAAGTGGCTCATTTTTCAATAGCGGCAAGTACAGTGACGAATGGCATCCGTCATCAAATGGGTGGCTTGCGCAAAACCTTTATCTGGATGCAGCCTATTACATTTCGAACAGATTATCTTCTTTGACTGCGGATTATCGAGTGAGTTATCACAACAAGATGGGCGAGAGTCAGACGATTGAGCCTTATACGCATATTCAATGGAATTCGCTTAATCAACAGACGCAAGCCGATATTCGTGCTGGAGTCGGTGTTCGCTGGAATATCTGGGGAAATGAAAGTCGCTACAACGCGTATGCCAGCAAGGTGACGGTTGGAATCGAATTCCAATACGCGTTGTCGACGTATCTGAACGATAAGTCCACTGCAATGTTGACACTTGGGGGACGTTGGTAATGTTTCTCGTGCGAATGATTATGTGGTTAATGTTGTTGGTCCCCGCATATTCGTATGCGGATAGGGCCATTTTTTATCAACCTCAAGTTCGGGACTTAGCGCTTGATATCAATCGCTGGCCTGCGATCTTTCAATCGGTTCGAGCTCGGGGAATGGATACCGTCATTGTGCAGTGGACTGCCCACGGCGATGCATTTTCCAATCCTCAGAGTCAGAAATGGCTGAAAAACAGGCTGGAGGATGCGTTAAACGCCGGATTGAAACTTATTGTCGGATTGAATGCAGATCCGGAGGTGTTTGTCCGTCTTGAACAACCCGTCGGCGTGTTAGAAGATTATTTTAGACGACAGCGATACCTCGATGTCGAATTAGCGAAACATTGGTCGAGCGTTTTACCCGTGGAGAAAATCTCAGGTTGGTATATCACGCTGGAAATAGATGATCGCAGATGGCGTGATGAAGCGGCATTTAGAGAGCTGAGTGATCACTTACAGACCGAGTCCGTCGAGTTGAGAAAAATCAATGACAAACCCATATACGTCTCTTCGTTTTTTGCGGGCCATACCGATCCTGATCAATATGCAGGCATGCTTAAGCAAATAAAGAAGCAAGCCGATGTCAGGATTCTTGTTCAGGACGGTGCCGGAACCGGTAAGTTGACCTTGCGTGAGCGCAATCTTTATCTTGGTATTTTGGGTGATTGCAAGATGTCGGTTGCTGACGGGATTGTGTACGAAATCTTCAGGCAAACACAACATGACCAAGCGTTCAAAGCTGAACCGCTTGAAAGAAACCAGTTGAACCAGGTGCTTAAAAACCGTGCCTCTTGCGGAAAAGACACGGTTTTATTTTCCCTACGCTATTTAATCGATTTATCGAATTAAATATAAAAAAGCGTTTATTCGACTAACTTGACGCCTTGAGCAAATAACTCTTTTTGCTTTGTAAGATACTCGCTGTATTCCTTCGGGCCAAGCAAGCCGATTTGCGCGCCTAGCGTAGACAGATTTTCCGAGATTTGGGCATTGTATTTATCCACGGATTTTTTAGCGGCATCGTAAATCGCGTTGATGATTTCTTTAGGTGTGCCTTTGGGAGCCAAAATTCCATAATAAACAGGGCTGCCGATGTTGTAGCCAAGCTCTTTTAGAGTCGGCACGTTCGGAAATGCATTCAATCTCGTATCGCCGAATACTGCAAGCGGTCGCAATGTGCCGGCGGCAATGTGGGCTTGGGCGGGGCCGATGGCGGTGGACGCCATGTCAACATGTCCGCCCAGCAATGCAGTAATCGCGGGACCACTACCCTGATAGGGGATATGCGTCCATTTCACTTTGATATCTTGCGCAAGGATTTCGGCAAGCATATGTGTGATGCCCTTGCTGCCGGAAGTGGAAAAGGTCAATTTCCCCGGAGATTGTTTAGAAACGGCCACCAAGTCTTTCATGTCTTTAATGGTCGAGCTGGAAGGCACGACTAACATGAAGCCGCCTTCGGATAAGGCTGCAATGGGTTCAAATGATTCTGTCGAATATGTGACATCCTTGTTGGCAAGAGGAACGACCACGATCGATCCGGGCGATGTGCCGACAATCGTGTAACCATCCGGTTTGCTGTTTGCCACTTGACCGGCCCCCACGGCGCCGCCGGCACCGGGCTTGAAGTTCATGACGACTGTTTGACCGAGGAATTCGCCCATCTTGTCGCTGAACGGCCGAACCATGCGATCTGTATCGCCTGGAGCAAAAGGAATAACTAATTGGATGGGTTTATTCGGATAACTTTGGGTTTGAGCGTGTACTGCATTCGATCCGAAAGTAAAGACTGCACCCGCTAATGTGGCGAGGGTCAGGTATCGAAAAGAAATATTTTTCATGATTTTGTCTCCTTGAATGATGATCGATTTAATTTTGGTCATGACTGCGTTGTCATTTATCGTATCAATGGTTAATCACATCGCGCACTCATGCCACCATCCACAATGATTTCCGTTCCCGTGATGAATCGGGCTTCATCCGAGGCAAGAAACAGTGCGGCATTTGCCGTATCGCGTCCATCTCCCATAAAGGGCATCGGAATTCTTGCCTGGCGGCGTTTAAGCAATGTTTCGATATCGCCGCCACTTTGGCTTTTAGCCAATGTTTTGTCTACGAGAGGCGTGTGCATTTGTCCGGGAACAACGCTATTGATTCTGATGCCTTTAGCGGCGTATTCAACCGCAACGACACGGCCGAACTGAATGACACCGGCTTTAGCCGATGCGTAACCGACTGCCGGAGCGCCGGTAAAGCGAATGCCCGAGGTTGAGGCGATATTCACAATTGCCCCATGACCCTTTTCTTCCATTATGGGCATGACGTATTTGCACATCAGAAAAACGGTTTTGAGGTTGATGTCGATTTGAGCATCCCAATCGTCCTCAGACAAATTGATGGGCCCACCAGGGGCCGGACCCCCAACATTGTTCACAAGGATATCGACTGTGCCATATTGCTTCAAGCATGCAGCGACAAGCTGTTTGATCTGAGCGCTGTCTGTGACATCGCAGGTATATGGGGTAATGTCGCCCTTGAAGGCGTTTACCAGATCGAGCGTTTCATCCATTGAGCGCAGATCTTTGTCGACAGCAAAAACTTTTGCCCCTTCTTGCGCAAAACGGACCGCCATGGCCCGTCCATTTCCCCAGCCTGGCCCGACGCAACCAGCACCTGTGATTAAGGCCACTTTACCTTGAAGCCGGCCTTGAGTTTGATTCATTTAATTTTTTCTCCCGTTGTTTTGTGTGTCATGAAGGTCTTGATGCCTGCTTTATGTTCTTTCTACAATGGCATGATAGGATTGTCCAGTCGTATCACAGACAATACGTCATTAAAAAGTATAAGGTGCGAATAAAGTACCCGTTAATGATTCTAGCTGTTCGCCTTCGCGGCGAACATGAACTAACCGAGGGGAAGACATGGAGCAGGGAAAGTTTTATTCTCTAAAAAAGAAGTCATATGCAATCGTGGCCGGACTGATGTTCGGACTGATTTCCGCACCCGCAGTACATGCGGCTTATCCTGAAAAACCGTTAACACTGATCGTACCGTTTGCCGCAGGCGGTCCGACCGATGTACTGGCGCGCGTTGTTGGTGAAAGTCTTGCAAAAATTCTGAAGCAGCCAGTTATCGTTGAAAATACGCCAGGTGCCGGTGGTACCGTCGGAAATACGCGCGCATCAAAGGCGCAGGGTGATGGTTACACGATGCTGATCGGCAACGGAGGCACCCTTGCTGTGTCTGCTACGTTGTATAAAAATCTGACGTACGACGTGCTGAAGGATTTTGTGCCGTTGGCCTCTATTGGGGATGCGCCTCAAATTGTCTCCGCACGCAAGGATTTTCCTGCGATGGGCTTGAATGAGTTTGCGGCTTATTTGAAAAAGAATGAGGCGAAGTTGAATTTTGGTGCAGCCGGAGTGGGTTCTGGCTCATGGCTTGGCGGTCAGTTGATCAATTCACGACTAGGTGTGAAGGTCAATGCCGTGAATTATCGAGGTGCGGGTCAGGCCGTGCAGGATGTGATGGCGGGCCATCTTGATTACATGGTCGAAAGCACGGCAACAGCGGTTCGTTATGTGCAGTCGGGCATGGTTAAGGGCGTTGTCGTGTTGAGGCCGAATCGTATCAAGGCATTACCGGATCTGCCGTCAGCCGGCGAGTCCGGCTATCCCGACTTACAGTATGACATCTGGAATATGGTGCTTGTGCCTAAAGGCACTCCGGCGCCAATCGTGACACAGCTTAGCGAGGCGTTACGCCAGGCGATCGCATCACCTGAAGTGCGTGCGAAATACGAGGCGGCGGGTATCGAAATGCCGACTGCGGAACAGCAAACGCCGGCTGGAGCCAAAGCATTGCTGGAGAAAGACGTGGCGCGCTGGAGACCGGTCATTATCGAACTCGGGGCCAAGCCGGATTAATTAGAGTCATGACTATGAACAACATTTCAAGTTTCTTTTGTCCAACCCGCATTTATATGGGTGTGGGAGCATATGAGAAGATCGAAGAGATCGTCAGAAAGCTCGGCTGCTCCAAAATGTTCATTGCACTTGACGCGGCTCTGCTTGATAGTGAGTTTTACGGCAAGATCAAGAAATTGCTGGATCAAAGCGGTGTCGAGTTCGCCATTTATACCGACATAGAGCCTGACCCGAGTGCGCATACTGTAGAAAAAGCCTTCGCCGTTTGCCAAAAGCTCGGGGCAACGGCGTCTTTGGCCATCGGGGGTGGAAGTACGATTGATGTCGCCAAGGCGGTCGGTATTTTGGCAACGAGTGGTGGGCGGATACACGATTACGAAGGAATCGAGAAATTTTCTACTCCGCCGTTGCCGTTGATTGCAATTCCGACTACTGCCGGGACAGGATCAGAGGTGTCGGGATCTTGCGTAATTTCGGATACCGAAAAAAATCTGAAGATGTCTATTCGCCATGCGGCATTGAATCCCGCTGCCTACGCGATACTCGATCCGCTGGCGCTCACCACGCTGCCGGCCCATGTGGCGGCGCATTCGGGCATAGATGCTTTCGTACACGCCTTTGAGTCGTTCATATCGAGACAAGCTAATCTGATGACCGATGCCATCAATTTGCAGGCAATCGAGCTTCTAGCCGGCAACATTCGTGCATTTGTCGCTAATCGCCAAGATTTGCAGGCTGGTCTGAATATGTTGTGCGGCTCGGCTCTGGCGGGGATTACGTTTGGCCAGACCGGGCTCGGAAATGTGCATTGCATGGCGCGCTTCGTCGGCGCGAATTTTCATTTGTCTCATGGGTTGTCGAACGCTGTTTGCCTGCCTCATGTGGCGCGCTTTAATTTACCGGCGGCCGTTGCCAAATATGCACGCGTCGCAAGAGCAATGGGCGTTCGTACGCAGGAGTTGACGCAAGAGCAGGCTGCGCTGGCTGCGGTGGACGCAATCGAACAAATGTGTCGGGATCTTTCGATCCCTGCGCGGCTACGCGATGTAGGGGCTACGCAAGATCTGTTTGATGAGATGTCCGAGTTGTGCACGCAGGCCAATTACAACCGCTGGAATCCAAGGCAAACAACGACTGAGGATTTCAGGGCGCTGTTTGATCTGGCGTATTGATGAGGTTACCAGCCCGAGCCGGCCTCCCAGGATAGCGGGACGCCGGCTTTTTGCGAACGGCGCATCAGATCCAGTAGTGGTTGGGCTCGTTGTCGTAATGCGACCGGTAAAGAGAGCGCATCGGGCTTGATTGTGTCCGGATCGTCCTCGTCGGGTTCTTGTGGAGGTTTTTCGTCTGCAATCGCCTGTTCCAGCGCAAAAATTGCGTCGACAAGCTGCTCCGGCGTAAATACGCCCCGCTCGGGTATGTTTTGATCGGAGATTTTGCCTATCATGCGCATGATGGGCTGGGCGTGTTGCGATAGCATCAGAATGTCCGCCCCGGCCTTGCTACTGAAAGTGATGAGCATCTTCGGATTTCCTAAGGGGTAAAAGGCGCCTAATGGATGCGCCACCGTGTCGTAGCTTACAAGCTAATTCGTGTTTGCCCTAATTCAGGCTATGATTTGAGGCTTCAAATCGTACATTTCAAGCCCATGCTCCCCGAGCAAAAACATACTCTCATTTCCTGTATACAAGCTGTCGTGGCAAGCATTTTGCCCGAAGCGACTCCCAATATCGTGCTTGAGCGTCCTAAAGTGGCCGCCCACGGTGATCTGGCAACCAATGTGGCTATGCAATTAGCTAAGCCTGCCAAACGCAATCCGCGTGAGCTTGCTCAGGCGATTGTGGACGCATTAATTGCGGATCCCGCGGCACGCAAAATAATCGCGGCAGCCGAACTCGCCGGTCCGGGGTTCATTAATTTCAGATTGACGCAAGCGACGCATCAGGCTGTATTGCCCGCGATATCGACTATGCGCGAATCTTATGGTCGGTCGCCTCGCAAGGATCAGAAGGTGTTGGTGGAATTCGTTTCGGCCAACCCGACCGGTCCGCTTCATGTTGGCCATGCGAGGCAGGCAGCCCTTGGCGATGCGTTATGCCGTCTTTTCGATGCCAGCGGCCACGATGTGAGTCGCGAGTTTTATTACAACGATGCAGGCAACCAAATCCACAACTTGAGTATTAGCGTGCAAGCGCGCGGTCGAGGAATGTCGACCGACCATCCCGAATATCCCGAGGATGGATACAAAGGCGATTACATTGCCGATATCGCAAAAGACTTTCTCGAGAATCGGACGGTGAGCGCAAGCGATGGCGAGCCCGTTCAGGCAAATGGCGACATTGATGACCTCGAAAATATCCGTCGATTTGCGGTGACATATCTACGCCGGGAACAAGATCTGGATTTACAGGCCTTTGGCCTGGTGTTTGATCACTATTACTTGGAAAGTTCGCTTTACACGACTGGCCGCGTGGAAGATACGGTGACCAAGCTTGTTTCAAGTGGCCATACTTACGAAAGCGAAGGCGCATTGTGGTTGCGCACGACCGAGCTGGGTACGGGCGATGACAAGGATCGTGTCATGCGTAAATCCGAGGGTGGTTACACGTATTTTGTACCTGATATCGCATACCACGTGACCAAATGGCAACGTGGTTTCAAGCAAGCCGTCAATATTCAGGGCAGTGATCATCACGGCACGGTCGCAAGGGTGCGTGCAGGCCTCCAAGCTTTATCGATGGGCATTCCGGCCGATTACCCTTCCTACATTTTGCACAAGATGGTCAAGGTCATGCGAGGAGGCGAAGAGGTCAAGATCTCCAAGCGGGCCGGAAGTTATGTCACGATGCGTGATCTAATTGATTGGGTCGGACGAGATGCCGTGCGTTTCTTTTTGATTCAGCGCCGTGCAGACACGGAGTTCGTGTTTGATTTGGATCTGGCGCTCTCCAAAAGCGAAGAAAACCCGGTTTATTACATTCAATATGCCCATGCAAGAATTTGCTCGATGCTGGCCACGGCCGCGCTGGATCAAGTCGCATTGGATTCAGCTTCAATCGAGCTGTTGGTTGCACCGACCGAGCTGTCTTTAATGCAGCGTCTTGCCGAGTTTCCGACTTTGGTGTCCGAAGCGGCACAAGAGTTGTCTCCGCATTTAGTCGCCTTCTGGTTGCGTGACTGCGCTTCGGATTTTCATGCCTGGTACAACGCAGAGAGAGTGTTGGTCGATGATGTAGATCTTAAGCTCGCGCGTCTACGCCTGGCCGATGCGACGCGCCAGGTTTTGGCCAATGGTCTTGAATTGTTGGGTGTCAGTGCCCCTGAACGGATGTAAGGAAATCAGATGGCTAAGCGAAGCTCGTCCGGAGGTGGTGGTAGCACGATCTATGGCGTGTTGGCCGGATTATTGATCGGATTAATGGTTGCAGCGGCAGTGGCCTATTATGTGGTGAAGGCTCCTTCCCCTTTTGTGGACAAGGCAAGTAGACAGCCGGAATCAACTGCTAGACCCGACCCCCGAAATGCGCCGGATCCTAATGCGGCACTAGGTGTTCGTGATACGACACCAATCCCTCCCTCAGCCATTGGTGAGGCCCCAATTAATTCATCCGGCGACAAAAGCGCGGAATCAACGAATAAAAAACCATCCGCAGGTAAGGATGAGTTGGGTGCGCTGATAGCGACACTCTCGCCGACTTCACCGACTGAGCCGCAGGCGCGAGTTGAAAAACCCCGTACAGAGCCGCGCAAGGAAACGGCGAAAGATGCCGCAAAAGAATCTTCCGCAGCCGGTCAACAAAATGCTGGCAGTACTTATTATCTGCAGGCGGGTTCATTCAAGGTGCTTGAAGATGCAGAAGCGTTGCGGGCCAGACTGATTATGATGGGCTTGCAAGTCGAGATCCAGCGCGCGGAAGTCAATGGCATCCAGTTCAATCGGGTGCGAGTTGGCCCGTTCTCCAAAATCGACGATATGAATAAAGTTCGTGCGCGCTTGGGAGAAGAAAAAATCGTGACGGCAGTCGTCCGACAATAGTTTGTTTCTCATTTATTGAAGGCAGAATTTTCATGAGACTTTTATCACTTGCTCGATTGTTTGGCATTGCGACAGCAGCTGCGGCGTTGTTTTTTTCTCCTGCAGGTATGACGCAAGGCGCATCCAAGGCAAAATTTTCGGAAATCAATCCTGCCCAGCCGACCGAACCGGGCAAGATTGAGGTGCTTGAGTTTTTTGCCTATTCTTGTCCTCATTGCGCCGTGCTTGAGCCGATGACTGCGAAGTGGACCAAGACCCTGCCGTCCGATGTTGTGGTCAGGCAAGTGCCGGTTGCTTTTAACGCCGGCATGAAGCCGTTACAGAATCTGTATTACGCACTTGAGGCCTTGAATCGCCTGGATCTGCATCCAAAAGTATTTGCAGCCATTCACCAGGAAAAAAAGCGTTTGTTCACGAAACCGGAAATCGTGACCTGGGCAGTGTCGCAGGGCTTGGATAAGGCTAAATTCGAGTCGACCTTCGATTCATTTGGCGTGCAATCGAAGTCGACTCGCGCAGAGCAACTGACCAACGCCTACCGCATACAAGGCACACCTTCCCTGGCGGTCGGCGGCAAGTTCATCACGTCACCGTCCGAGGCGGGCGGTTACCAGGAAACTATCGATGTGGCGGCAGGGTTGGTTAAACAACTCGGTATCAAGCAGTAATCTTGTCTAGGGCCTGGGTCAAGTCTTCGATCAGATCCTGAACAGACTCCAGGCCGATGTGAAGACGGATTAGGGCGTGCCCCTTTCCTGTCCAGTAAGCATGGGTGCTAAGTGCGGCGGGATCAACCCACTGCACCAGGCTTTCAAAGCCACCCCAAGAAAACCCGATACCAAATAGTGTCAATGCATTGACGAATTTTTTCGCGGCTTCGGGGGTGCAGTTCAACTCTATCGCCAACATACCATTGGATCCGCTGCAGTCGCGTTGCCATAGCGCATAGCCCGGATCCTTGTGCCAAGCTGGGTGGTAGATGCGCACAACCTCTTTGCGTGAATCGAGGAATTCGCAAACCTCAAGTGCGCTTTTTCCGTGGTGCGGCATCCTGACCGCCATGGTTTTAACGCCCCGCAGCGCAAGCCAGACATCGTCCGCACTGATCGAGTTGCCCATTGCATGTTGAGTCGCGTGGATGCGTGCGGCGATTTTAGGATCTTTGACCACGATCGCACCCAGCATGATGTCCGAATGGCCGCCTATGTATTTAGTGCCGGCAATCACCGATACATCCGCGCCAAGATCAAGGGGGCGATATATGTAGCCGTTGCCCCACGTGTTGTCGGTAACAAGTGGGATGTTGTTTGCGTTTGCGACGGATGCGATGGCCGACATGTCGAACATCTCGAACAAAAGCGAACCGGGCGCTTCGACATAAATCATCCTGGTGTTGGGCTGGATAAGATCGGCAACATTGTCTCGACCCGCCGCAAAGTAGGTCACTTCAATGCCTAAATCCTTGAGCAGAGTGCGGTCAAGGTTGCGAACCGGGCCATAGACGCAGTCCGCAACGAGTACATGGTCACCCGACTTGAGAAGCGCAAACATCGCGATGGTGATGGCAAGCAGGCCGGAGGGGGCGAGAACGCAATATGAACCGCCTTCTAGCTCCATGATGACCTCTTCAAGAGCACGGTGCGTATCCAGTCCGGAAATGCCGTAGGTCACCACGCGTTCTCCGGCCATACGTTTGGCAATGGCTTTGTCGAGAAGGTCGAGATTTTTAAAACGCAGCGTACTGGTTCGAATGGAGGGGATACTGACTGGAGCGGTTCCCGATTCCGGATCAAATGGCGCGCTGCCGATATGCACTAATTTCGTATCAAGGTGATGTGTGGTCATTTAGGGCAAGTCCTTAAATTTTCGTAAAACGGATAATTCCGTCGGTGCCGATGGCGCGTGAAAGCTTTCCTTCGAAGTAAAGGGCATGCAGATGAGCGATCACTTCTCCCATCGCAAAAGTTGTTTGATGCAGATCTAGCTTGCGTTTAAACATGATCGGCAAAATGTCGGTCGCGGACTTTGGTGTGACACAGGCTTCAAGAACCTCATGCAGGCGTTCGGCGTGGTGCTCGTGTTGTTGCCTGATTCGTTCGTGCATTCCTTTAAACGGACGGCCATGCGATGGCAGCACTAGCGTGTCCGTTGCCAGAGGCATATAGGCATCCAGAGAGCTAAGGTAAGCAGGCAATGGATTACCCATCGGCTCATGGTCGAATACGCTGATATTGGTCGAGATGCGCGGTAAAAGCATGTCGCCTGAAATCAGGATCTTTTTGTCGGCGCAGTATAGGGAAATGTGTTCGGGTGCGTGTCCGTAGCCCGTGATGGCTTGCCAGACATGACCGCCAATTGTGATTTTCGAGCCGTTGAAGATGCGAACGAATGTCTCGGGCACAGCTGGAACAAGGCCGGAGTAATAACTGGAGCGCGCGCGCACTTTTTCCTGTGAGTCCGGGTCCACCAGCCCATGGCGGGCAAGATGCAAGAAGGCGCTTTCACCCCCGGAAGCCCCTCCATTATTCTGCGAGGACCAGAGTTTTGCGGCCATGTAATCGGTCATGCTCATTTCGAGCGCTACGTTCCAGCGCTCGCAAAGCCAGTGTGCCAATCCAACATGGTCAGGGTGCATGTGCGTGACAATGACGCGCAACACCGGAAGCCCTTCAAGTTGTGTATCGAAGATTTTTTCCCAAAGGGTTTTGACCTCGTCGCGACATATTCCGCAATCGACGATGGTCCAGCCATCCACGCCATCGATACGATCTCGCAATAGCCACAAATTAATGTGATCCAGAGCAAAGGGCAAAGGCATCCTGATCCAGCGCACTCCCTCAGCGAGCTCCATGGTGCTGCCCGGCTCGGGCATGGCGTCACCGTGAGGGTAATGCAACTGATGTTCTTGAGGATTCATTGCGATTCGATCTCCGGATGTGATGGTTTTGTCTGGCTCATCATAAATTACGTGGATCTGAACGCAAAACGACCTGCCCAAATCATAGTGCTAGCCCGAAAGTTGTCGGTTTTCTGATTTACAGGTAGAGTAAGGCTACATTGATTTAAAACAGGAGCCTGAGCTATGTTTGACATTCTGGTTTACCTGTTCGAGAACTACTACACCCCTGAGTCCTGTCCGTCGGCGGATGTGTTGGCAAAGCGGTTGGCTGCAGCCGGGTTTGAGCATACCGATATCGACGAAGCGCTGGGTTGGTTAGTCGGTCTCGCGGAAACGACCGAGCAGTGTGTCGGATTGTCCCGGTCCCCGGGACGCGGTACACGAGTCTATGCCGAGAGCGAGCAGCAATTTCTTGGTGCCGAGCCGATTGGTTTCATCACATTCCTCGAGGCTACCGGAGCATTATCTCCGGTGCTGCGTGAAATCGTCATTGATCGCGCCATGGCAACGTCAGGTTCGCCCATGACATTGCAAAAAATCAAGATCATCGCCTTGATGGTGTTATGGAGTCAGGAGGCGGAGGTAGACCATCTGATCCTGGAAGAGCTGCTTCGTGACGACGAGTACCGCTTGTTGCACTGACTAGTGGTGTAAGTTTTGAAGTACGTCGGACGGTTTGCCCCGAGCCCGAGTGGCCCGCTTCATCTTGGATCTGTGGTGGCCGCATGCGCCAGTTATGTTGACGCGCAGGCGCATGGTGGTCGCTGGCTGATACGGATGGAGGATCTCGATACGCCCAGAATGATGCCAGGGGCCGCCGAGTTCATACTGAACCAGCTTGATTCGCTCGGAATGCGAACGCAAGATCCTATTTTGTATCAATCTGAACGATTATGTCATTATCAGTCGGCATTTGATCGTCTTTTGTCGCTAAATGCAGTCTATCCGTGCGGATGTACCCGAAGAGAAATCGCGGACTCCGCGCTGAGACTTCAGGGAAGTCTTCCTGAAGGAGAACGACCCTACCCCGGAACATGCCGACAGGGCCTGCCAGAGGGGCGTCAGGCGCTTTCATGGCGCCTCCGGGTACCGGAGGGCATCTGGCGCTTTCGCGATCGTTGGTTAGGTCCAATGGAGCAGGATGTCGCACGGGCGGTAGGTGATTTTGTTCTGAAGCGTGCCGACGGGATCTGGGCGTACCAATTGGCGGTCGTGGTGGACGATGCGGCACAAGGGGTGACGCATATTGTCCGGGGGCAGGATTTGTTGTCCAGCACGGCGCGGCAGCAACAATTGGCGACTTTGCTTGGGTACGAGGTCCCTGAAGTTTTGCATGTTCCCTTGGTGATGGATGCAAATGGGCTGAAACTTTCCAAACAAAACCATGCGAATCCCGTTGATTTGACTCGTCCTTTGGAAACGTTGCAAAACGCCTGGGTTGCATTGGGTTTTGAAAAGCCGAATGTTAAAAATACTCAGGATTTTTGGGTCGAAGCGACCCGCGTTTGGGTGCAACGGCTGAGTCGTGCTAACTTGCACGTCATCAATTAGTGCTTTTATGATCCTATCCGCTAGACTGATCTGACATTGAAGAGTTCAGATTATTGATATTGGCAAGAATAAAAGCCATCCCTGGAAAAGAATGACTAAGACATTGATCATTGCTGAGAAACCCTCGGTTGCACTCGATATCTCGCGTGCATTGGGTGGGTTTACGCGCGAAGGCGACTACTTTGAAAGCGAAAAATACGTACTTTCATCCAGTGTCGGCCATTTGCTGAGTTTGATCGCACCGAACGATCCTGTGAAGGGCAAGTGGAGCTTTACCCATTTGCCGGTGATTCCTCCCGCGTTCGAGATCAATCCTTCCGACAAAAAAGCCGCCGAGCGTCTAAAGATGTTGGTGCGACTAATCAAGCGCAAAGATGTCAGTGCGTTGATCAACGCATGCGACGCGGGTCGCGAAGGGGAATTGATTTTCAGATACATCCAGCAGTACGCCGGACAGAGTAAACCAGTGCAACGGTTATGGTTGCAATCCATGACTCAGGATGCGATTCGTCAGGCGTTTGCGAATCTGAGATCGGATGACTCAATGAAGCCGCTGGAAGCTGCGGCCAGATCGCGTGCAGAAGCGGATTGGTTGGTGGGTATTAATGGCACGCGTGCCATGACGGCGTTCAACAGTAAGGATGGTGGATTTTTCAAAACGCCAGTAGGTCGTGTGCAGACACCGACACTGGCAATTGTTGCCGAGCGTGAAGAGAAAATCCGCAACTTCAAGCCTCGTGATTATTGGGAAGTGCGGGCAACGTTTGTCGCTGCAGCGGGCATTTATGAAGGCCGGTGGTTTGATGAAAAGTTTGTCAAACATCCCACCGATGCGGAGCAGAAAGATAACAGACTGTGGTCTGAAGCGGCTGCCAAGAGTATTGTTGCCGCCTGTCGCGATCAACCCGGTACCGTCAAGGAAGAATCGAAACCCAAGACAGAGGCATCGCCGGGATTGTTCGATCTGACTTCTTTGCAGCGCGAGGCAAACGGACGTTTTGGATTTTCTGCCAAAACTACGCTTGCTTTGGCACAAAGCTTGTATGAGCGCTACAAGGCACTTACCTATCCGCGAACAGATTCACGTTATTTGCCCGAGGACTATCTGAACACCGTGAAAGAAACGGTTGCCGGATTGGCAGAGGGACAGGGTGTATCGAAGGGCGTGGCCACTCATGCCGCCACCATTACGAAGAATGGATGGATCAAGCCTAATAAGCGGATTTTCGATGATAAGAAAGTGTCTGACCACTTCGCGATCATTCCGACGTTGCAGGTGCCGAAAGAACTTGGCGAGGCAGAAGCCAAAATATACGATCTGGTCGTTAAGCGCTTTCTGGCGATCTTTTTTCCGTCCGCCGAATATCGCATGACGACGCGCACGACAACGGTGCAATCGCACACGTTCAAAACGGAAGGCAAGGTTCTGGTTTCGCCGGGATGGCTTGCGGTATACGGCCGGGAGGCTCAGGGCGAAGATGCAACGCTGGTCCCGGTCGAGCCGAACGAAAAGGTGCGCACAGAAGATATTGAAACGGTAGGCTTGGCCACCAGACCGCCTGCCCGATATAACGAGGCAACCTTGCTATCAGCAATGGAAGGTGCGGGCAAGCTCGTCGAGGATGATGAGTTGCGTCAGGCTATGTCGCAAAATGGACTGGGTACGCCTGCAACGCGCGCATCGATTATCGAAGGATTGTTGAACGAAAGCTATTTGCGCCGTGAAGGGCGGGATTTGGTTCCGACAGCCAAAGCGCGTCAATTGATGACCTTGCTCAACGGGCTGGACGTCAAAGAGTTGACATCGCCCGAACTGACGGGAGAGTGGGAACATAAGCTTAAGCAGATCGAACAGGGAGGATTGGAGCGAACCGCCTTCATGCGCGAAATTGCCCAGATGACGCAGGTCATCGTAAAGCGCGCGAAAGAATACGATCGCGATACTGTTCCCGGCGACTATGTGACGTTGACGACCCCTTGTCCCAAATGCGGCAGCGTGGTGAAGGAAAACTATCGTCGCTATGCTTGTACCAGTTGTGACTTTTCTATCGGCAAACATCCTGGCGGCAGAACGTTTGAACAATCTGAAGTCGAGCAGTTGCTGGCGGATCGTCAAATCGGACCGTTGCAGGGCTTTATCAGCAAAATGGGACGCCCGTTTGCCGCGATTCTCAAATTGGATCAGGACAGCAAGCTCGAATTCGATTTCGGTCAGCGCGATGAAGAGTCTAGCGAGCCCGTCGATTTTTCTGGTCACGTGTCTTTAGGTGCCTGCCCCAAGTGTGGGGGACAGGTTTTCGAACATGGCATGAGTTACATTTGCGAGAAATCGGTTGGACCGGAAAGAAGCTGCGACTTCCGTTCGGGCAAAGTGATCTTGCAACAGGAGATCAGCGCCGAGCAAATGACAAAACTGCTTACGCAAGGCAAAACGGATTTGCTTGAAGGTTTTGTTTCAAGCCGGACCAATCGCAAGTTCAAGGCATTTTTGTCGCGCGGAGCTGATGGAAAGGTTGGATTCGAGTTCGAACCTCGCCCTGAAAAGCCGGGTGGAAAAACGACTGCCAGGGCAAGCAAGGCTGCGACTAAGACCGCTGCGAAAACGCCTTCGAAAACTGCTGTTAAGAAAGCGACGAAGACAGCTACGAAGACTGCCGCTAAGCGAGCAACCAAAACGGCAGTAAAGAAGACGGTTAAAAAGACCGCCAGGAAGACGGATGATTCCGATGCAGTCTAGTAACGAAAAGCATCGTCGGGGGATGATATGAGTACCCATGCAGAAATAAAAAGAGTGACGGTGCCGCAATTGCGCGCGTGCAAAGGTCAACGCAAGATTGCAGCGCTGACAGCGCATAATTTTTCTACTGCTCGAATCATCGACGAATATCTCGACTTCATCTTGATCGGAGATTCAACAGCGATGGTGGCGTATGGGTTGCCGAACACTCTGTCAATTACGCTTGAGCAAATTGCACAACATACGGCGGCAGTAGTTCGCGCAACCAAGCATGCGTGCATCGTTGCCGATATGCCGTTTGGCACGTATCAGGAGTCGCTTGAACAGGCATTCCGAAATGCGGCTTATCTGGTCAGTCACGGAGCTGATGCCGTCAAGCTTGAAGGTGGAGCGGTGATGGCCCCAACGATCGAGTTTCTGGTCGCTCGCGGAATCCCCGTGCTTGCCCACGTGGGCCTGATGCCTCAATATGTGAATACGATGGGTGGCTATCTTGCGCAGGGTAAAACCCCGGATGCCGCTGCGCGTATTTTGGGTGATGCCAAGGCCCATGAACAGGCTGGCGCCTTTGGCGTTGTGCTCGAGGGCGTGGCCGAAGCGTTAGGTACTGAAATCACCGAACAATTATCGATACCTACGATTGGCATTGGCGCTTCGGTTTCATGTGATGGACAGATTCTTGTCACCGAAGACATGTTGGGCTTGAGTGGCGAGCGTGTTCCGAAATTCGTCAAACGATACGCAAATCTTGAAGAGTCCATGCGAAGTGCAGTTCAGCGCTATGCAGACGAAGTGCGTGCATCGAAATTCCCTGAACCCCAGCATTGTTTTGCCGTAAAACGCAGCTAAATTTTTGATCGATTCTGATGACAAACTCCGAAAAGCCTTGGCATATCGTTAAAACATCCAAAATACATGGCAACGGAGTGTTTGCCGCTCGTGCAATACCGGCCGGGACCAAAATCATCGAGTATGCAGGCACAACGATTAGCGCCAAAGAGGCCGATCGTCGCCACCCAACCAATCCCGATGATCCGTTTCATACATTTTTCTTTTCTCTTAGCTCCGGCAAAGTGATTGATGGGGACGATCACGGTAATGATGCGCGGTGGATTAATCATGCTTGCGAACCAAACTGCGAAAGCTCCGAAGGCAGGGGTGGCAAGCGTGTTTACATTATGGCTAAACGCGATATCAAGCGCGGGGAAGAGTTGAATTACGATTATGGCCTGGTGATCGACGACGAAAAACCGACCAAAAAACTCAAGCTCCAATATCAGTGCCGATGTGGAGCGCCGACTTGTCGCGGCACCATGCTTGCCTTGCCTGATAAAAAGTCCAAGCCAAAAAAGAAAGACAAAAAAGAAAAGAAATCCGAAAAAATCGAATAAGTCTTTTGGCGACTCGAATGGATCTGAGACTTGCCGCGCAGACTGCTCTTTGCCTCACCGGTTGGGAAGAAAAAAACCGGTTGATGCGCCTTGTCGATACAGCAGCGCCAGTTGATACGGTTCGTATTATTCCGACAGTGATTGGAATTCCCGGTAGGCCTGATATTGAGTTGGTGCCACCCGCACAATTGCGACAACGCAGTGTTCATACGGTTGAAGGTCGTGCGGTTTTGATCCATGCGCTGGCGCATATTGAGTTTAATGCGATCAATCTGGCGTTGGATATTGTGTGGCGGTTTGCAGGCATGCCGGAATCGTTTTATCGCCAGTGGTTTGAGGTCGCCAAAGAAGAGGCGTTTCATTTCGAACTGTTGAATCAACATTTGTTGTCTCTCGGCTATCGATATGGTGATTTTCCGGCGCATGATGGATTATGGGAAATGTCCGAACGCACTCAGGAAGATGTGTTGGCAAGAATCGCCCTTGTTCCGCGCACGCTCGAGGCGCGCGGCCTGGATGCATCGCCTGCTGTACGGCATAAGCTAGCCAGTGGTGGAGATCCAAAAGGCGCCGCGATTATCGATATTATTTTGCGCGATGAAATCGGGCATGTCGCGCTTGGCAATGAATGGTACAGATGGTTGTGCGTCGAGCGTAGTCTCGACCCCGTGGAAACATTCACCGAGTTAGCCATCAAGTATCGTGCCCCGGTGTTAAAAGGCCCTTTCAATCTTGACGCGCGTCGAGCGGCCGGATTCGGAGAAGATGAACTCGTTAAATTGGGTCAGCCTTATCAGGCTCGATAAATAAAGATATGTCCAACACGCAGAATATCCTGTTCATCATGGCGGATCAGTTGCGATTCGATCATCTTGGAATGGCCGGTCACCCGTACTTGAAAACAGCCAATCTTGACGCGCTTGCCAGGCGCGGCGTGACCTTCAGTCGCGCTTTCGTCAATTCCGGGATTTGCGGTCCATCGAGAATGAGTTACTACACCGGCCGCTATCCATCGAGCCATGGAGCGACATGGAACCGCGTGCCTTTATCGATTGGCGAAATCACTTTTGGCGAGTATCTGAAACATGCCGGTCGGGAGCTTGTCCTTGCTGGTAAAACGCATGTCAATTCAGATCTGATGAATTTAAAGCGTTTGGGAATGGAGGGTGATTCGGAGTTGACATATCTGCTTCGGCGTGGGTATTTCAAGGAGCTGGATCGTTATGATGGACATCACTCACCTGGTGACGAAAGTGGATATCCCGCATATCTGAAGCGTCACGGTTATGTGTCAGACGATCCCTGGACCGATTACGTCATTGCCGCGCAAGCTCCAAATGGCGAAATCGTCAGTGGATGGCATATGCGTAATGTGCATCTGCCCGCGCGTGTGGCCGAACAACATTCCGAAACTGCGTACATGACAGATCAGGCGCTTGGGTTCATGAAGAAGATGGGTTCGCGACCCTGGGTGCTGCATTTAAGTTACGTTAAACCGCATTGGCCATATATGGCACCGGCGCCATATCACAATATGTATTCTGCGGACCAGTGCTTGCCTGTCAATCGAAGCGAAGCGGAGCGTCAACACGCACATCCCGTTGTAGCCGCCTATCGACAGCATGAGGAAAGTCAGAACTTTAGTCGCGACGAATGCGTCAGACTAGTTCGGCCGGCGTATCAGGGATTGATTCACCAACTCGATGATCATCTTGGACGCGTATTCGACTACATGGAGCGTGCAGGCCTGATGCGTAACACCATGATTGTGTTTACATCCGATCACGGTGATTTGTTGGGTGATCATTGGCTCGGCGAAAAAGAGTTGTTTTACGACGCTGTTCAGAAAGTGCCCTGCATTATTTATGATCCCGATCCGGCGGCAGATGCGACGCGAGGGATGATTGATGACCGCTTTGTCGAGTCCGTTGATATGGTTCCTACGTTTCTGGATGCGCTTAATGTGCCCATAGCCACCGAGCGTGTCGAAGGACGTAGTCTGTTGCCGCTGCTTCGATCCGCCGATCTGTCGCTCCCTTGGCGGCATGCGGTATTTTCCGAGCTGGATTACAGCTATCGACAAGCGCGAGTTTTATTAGGTAAAGAGTTGCATCAATGTCGTGCGTATTCGATGCGTACAGATCGCTGGCGTTATGTTTACTGGTTGGATGAACCTGAGCAATTGTTTGATCTGCAGGCGGACCCGGAGGAGCTGAATGATCTTGGCAAGGATGGTTTACATCTGACTTTGCGTGAAGAGTTCCGAACACAATTACTGGATTGGTTGGCCAGGCGTAAGCATCGCGTAACGATGACCGATGATGCTGTTGAGCGGGCAACGAATGGCCATAAACGGGCCGGAGTATTTTACGGACAGTGGTAGAAAAAAACGCCCCGAAGGGCGTTTTCGATCGTAGATCGTCAGGCTTAGGCTGAAACGGACTCGGCCGATTGCTTGCTGACGACAGAAGCTGCGCCATTCGCCGCGATGTGACGGTTGAACGCGCTGAGAACCGCTTTAAATGATGCAGTTACGATATCGCGATCGATACCGACACCAAATCCGGTTGGAGCATCCGCGATCCTGACTTCCGTGTAGCAGGCGGCGCGCGTATCGGTGCCGGTTCCGATTGCGTGCTCATGATAATCCATGATGCGTGCCGAAATACCCAGGCAGTCGACGAATGCCGAAATCGCACCGTCTCCGGATCCTGACAGCGTGCGACGCTTACCGTCCACTTCGAACTCTGCTTCGATAGTGAAGTGTTGTCCTTCAGCGGCGGTCGGATCACCGGTAATGCGATGTTTGATCAGCTTCCATGGTGTTGTCTGCAACAAGTATTCTTTGCTGAAAATATCGTACACATCGCCAGACGTGACTTCGCGACCTGTCTCATCGGTGACGCGTTGTATGGCGCGACTGAATTCGATTTGCAGGCGGCGAGGCAAGACCAAACCGTGCTCCTGTTCAAGCAGATAGGACACTCCACCTTTGCCCGATTGGCTATTGACCCGGATCACAGCATCGTAACTGCGACCGAGATCGGCCGGATCGATGGGCAGGTAGGGAACTTCCCAGATTGCATCTGCTTTCTGAACGGCGAAGCCCTTTTTGATAGCGTCCTGATGTGAACCGGAAAACGCCGTGAATACCAGATCGCCCGCGTAGGGATGACGAGGATGGACGGGCAGTTGGTTACAGTCTTCAACGCAGCGGCGCACTTCATCGATATCCGAGAAGTCGAGGCCGGGGTGAATGCCTTGCGTGTAGAGATTCAATGCCAATGTGACCAGATCGACGTTGCCGGTGCGTTCACCATTACCGAAGAGACAGCCTTCAACGCGGTCACCGCCGGCCATGATGCCCAGTTCCGCCGCCGCAACGGCAGTACCGCGATCGTTGTGCGGATGAAGGCTAATGATGATGCTGTCGCGCTTGTTCAGATTGTTGTGCATATATTCAATCTGATCGGCATACATGTTTGGAGTCGTCGCCTCGATCGTGGCGGGCAAGTTATAGATAATTTTTTTCTGTGGAGTTGGTTTCCAGACTTCGGTCACGGCATTGCAAACTTCAAGCGCGAAGTCGGGCTCCGTGGTGCTGAAGACTTCAGGCGAGTATTCGTAAAACCAATTGGTTTCAGGATGTTTTGCCATGCACGCCATGACGCACTTGGTACCTTCGATCGCAACTTGTTTGACTTCTTCGCGATTCATGTTGAAAACGATGCGACGAAATCCGGGCGCACAGGCGTTGTACAAGTGGATCATGGCCTGTTTGGCACCGGCCGCTGCTTCAACTGTACGTTCGATCAGTTCAGGACGAGCCTGTGTCAGGGCGATGATGGTGACATCATCGGGTATGCGCTTTTCGTCTACCAATGCCCGAACAAAGTCGTAATCGGTTTGAGAAGCTGACGGAAATCCCACTTCGATTTCCTTAAAGCCGATTTTGATCAGCATGTCAAAGAAGCGAAGTTTGCGCTCCACGCTCATGGGTTCGATCAAGGACTGATTGCCGTCACGCAGATCGGTGCTCATCCAAATGGGCGGATGGGTAATCCGCTTGCTTGGCCATGTTCGTTCGGAAAAATCACGTTCGAAGGGTTTGAATGGAACGTATTTTGTAGCGGGATTCTTAAGCATCATTTACCTCGAGTCAATTTCTGTGACAGCGGAACGAAAAATACGCATCCGGAGTCTTTTGTCGGTTTTTTGCCGACTGTCGGCCCATAGCCGGTTAAATTATTTGGAATTCAGGGATGAAACTAGTGGCGGATGGCTGCCGGACTGCCACGGGGCGCTAGGCCCGGCAACCGATCGCTAGTAGTAGCGATAGCGTATCCAGTTTTGAAGCAGAAGCACCGGACGAGACAAAGCCACGAACCTGAGAGATCGTGATGTCCATCGAGTTGCTGGCGCCAGCTGCGGATAATGAAGTCATAAGCCATTAATTAAACACAAAAATCATGACATCGCAAGTCCCCATCTCATAAAAACAAGGAAATCTTTAAAAATATTCAAAAATTGTTGGCATTACAAAAACAAAGCGCACCGTTGTGGTGCGCTTTGGATGTAGACCGAAAGGCTAAAATTACTTATGCCATCAAGGTTGGTTCGCGAAATCCGGATGAATCGGGGTGCACTACTCCGGGATTAGCTGGTGGTTTGATCGATTGTTCAAGCTCTTCACGCTGGGCCTTTGCAAGTGCCATTTTTCGGACCCGGCCGCTCAGTATCTGTTTGAGCGTTGTTTGCAGAATGCCGATGGTGACGGGAGTTTGAGGGTCCTTCCAGACCCAACGCAAAACCTCTAGCGCTTCAGGATGGAGAGAAGAGCATAGTGAACGGAAAGTACGAAGAGGAACGATCGATGACTTTCCACGCGCCAGACTTTTGACAAACCAACCTCTAAGCATGGACAGTGCTATCAATGTGATCACAACATTGGCTGTGATCCAGATGTATTTGTTCATACTGGTGAGTAATTCGACCGCATGGGGCCCAAAGGCCTCAAGCTCTTTATAGGATTTGTAGTTTAGTGACATACCGCTACGATAGACTAGACCGATCAGCCAATACCAGAGCAGTACGGCAGTCACGATGATGGATAGCCTCATCGCGATGCGGGGCAGAGCCAGTCGCAGAATGGTGTTTCCGAGTAAACGAGTATCTTCTTTCACGATAGAGGCGCCCACTTTTTTCAAGATGAATCGATTGTACTCATGAGTCGTCATAATCTCGAACTCCGGCATGGTCAGCATTTGACACTGACCCCTGCGCTGCAACAATCAATACGATTATTGCAGTTGTCGACGCTCGAGTTTGAGCTCGAGATTGCCAATGCCCTGACTGAAAATCCATTGCTTGAACAAGAGGTGGAGGAAGTCGACTCGCATACCGAAAGCGAGCATTCCGTAATAGAGTCTCGAACAAGCGACATAGAGCAGGATGCGCCAGATAAAAAAACGGAATCCTTCGATGCTCAAAATCCTGACTCAGGTATTGATCATGAGGTATCGGGCGATGATTTTCAAAATGATCATCAGGAGTTCACGGCCGATCTGAGGCGTGCGACCCCTGAAGATGATTTTGATGATCGGGAAGAGCCGGCGCGTCAGAGTAGTTTGCATGAATACTTATTTGAGCAGCTTGGAACAACCAGAGCCACGCCTCGCGATGCCGCACTGATTGAACTCTTGATTGAAGAATTGAATGAGGATGGCTTTCTGGCCTCTTCCCTGGAAGAAATCGCTGGCTGGATGAATCCGGAGTTAGGTCTGGAGGCCGATGATTTCAAGGCGGCATTGAGACTGTTGCAATCTTTTGATCCACCCGGCGTCGGTGCACGCGATTTGGCTGAATGCCTTGATTTGCAATTGCAATTTGCCGATCCCATGCGATATCCGGAAACGAAAGATCCTGCACTGCTTAAGGTGGCGCGCGCATTGTGTCTTCACCATCTAAACCTGCTTGCCACAGGTAATATGAATCGTGTTCGTGAGGCGATCGGTTGCGATAACGAAATGCTGCGACGTGCACACGCATTGGTGATGCGTTTAAATCCCAGACCGGGCAGTGCTTGGAGCAAACCTGCTGCGGACTTTGCCGTGCCTGATGTTCTGGTCCGTAAAGTCAGGCATGGATGGGAGGCGGTGCTAAATGAAGCAATCGTGCCGAGGTTGCGCATCAATACGATGTACGCAGAGGCGTTAGGTCGTTCAAGGTCGGGCTCGCACGCTGCGTTGCATGCGCAACTACAGGATGCCCGCTGGATGATTAGAAATGTCGCACAACGATTCGATACGATTTTGCGTGTTGCTCAAGCGATCGTTAAGCATCAACAGCTTTTTTTCTCTAAAGGTTGGGAGGCGATCCGACCGTTGACATTGAAGGATATAGCTGTCGAACTTGATCTGCACGAATCTACGATTTCCCGAGCCACAACGCAGAAATTCATGCTGACTCCTTTCGGAACATTGGAGATGAAGCGATTTTTCAGTACCGGTCTTTCATCGGAGCGAGGCGAAGCGACTTCAACGACGGCGGTGCAAAAGCGGATCGAATCTCTGATTGGTTCGGAAGATCGAACCAGGCCATTGTCGGACAGTCAGCTTGTGACTTTGCTTGAGAAGGAGGGAATTACGATTGCCCGAAGAACTGTTGCCAAGTACCGTGATTTAATGAGAATACCTACTGCACCCTTAAGAAAATCGCAATCGGGAGCGGCTTGAATTAGCCGCCAACAATGGTATCGGGTGTTCGGGACGGACAGTCAGGGTGCTTACCCCAGGCATTATTAGGAGCACAGTATCTATTGCGTGCGTTCTGTATGCAAGTTGGACGCTGGAAAAAACCCTGCGTAGCACATTGATCCAAATCAGTTTTGAGCTTTTGCTGCCAAGTTAGCTGAACTGGCTGAGTGGATCGAGCAGGTGCTGTGTTTGTAACAGGAGTTGATCTTGTCGAGCTCGCGTCTGCATTCTGGCGAGTACTTGTGACATCCAGGGTTGTGATGTCGTCTTGGCCCTGGGGCAATCCTTTGCCTCCGGCTGAGAGTTCGTGATCCCTTCTTTCGTAGCCTCCCTCGCCTGCATACCCGATCAATTGACCATCGATGTCAATTTTCATTGACTCGGGATCTTCATTGAATTGTGTTGCGAGAGTATTAGTGACTTGCCAATCGATCAAGGTTCGTTCGCGCGGAGTGCCGAGGGTGCCGTCAATACGTGGCTGAGGAGGTTGTGCGGTGAAGGGTTTGCCATTCGCATCGAGCATTTGCTCGTTGCTGTCTTTTGGTCTGGATGTTGATGCAACCGTTTCGGGCGCGCGTGACACAAGCCATTCGCCCAGCTGAATTCCGCCTTGCCAGGAAGCAAAGGCGGCAATCAACAGAAAGATAATCAGAACACGCCAGGACATAAAGGATCTATAACGGAAACTTAAACTTTGTCGGCAAATACCTGACCACCATGCTCGCGCATCGCGTGGAACCGAATGGCAGGATACCGTTCTTCGGCTACGCGCAACTGTGCGGTCGAGGTCACCAGAAATGCAGGTGCTTCGACGACATCATAGGCGATATGAGCAGCATTGGCATCAATGAATTTACTTAATTCTTTCGGATCGTCGGATGTAATCCAGCGTGCCATGTTGTAGCGGGATGGCATAAGACGGGCTTCGGCTCCATATTCCGCCTGAAGGCGATGGGCGACGACTTCGAATTGAAGCTGACCAACGGCTCCAAGCAGAAGCGAGCCTCCCGCAGCGATTGGCCTGAAAACCTGAATCGCACCTTCCTCACCAAGTTGCATTAATCCGGTGCGCAATTGTTTTGTGCGAAGAGGATCTTTAACCTCCACAGCCTGAAACAGCTCCGGAGCAAAAAAGGGAAGACCTGTGAAGTGAAGTGTTTCACCTTCTGTGAGCACATCGCCAAGATGCAAAATACCGTGATTTGGAATGCCAATCACATCGCCTGCAAAGGCCTCGTCTACGAGTTCACGCCGCTGGGACAAGAACGAAACGACGTTGTTGGGGCGAATCTCTTTTCCGTTGCGCGATACTTTCAGACGCATGCCGCGTTCGAATCGTCCCGAGCTCACTCTTACAAACGCAACACGGTCACGGTGGGCCGGATCCATGTTGGCCTGAACCTTGAACACAACGCCGGTGAATTTAGGTTCTTCGGGATTGACGGTGCGCTCCAGAGCTTGACGCGAACCAGGCGGCGGAGCCTGATCAACGAGCGCATCCAGTACTTCCTGGACGCCAAAGTTATTAATGGCGGATCCAAAAAAGACGGGCGTTTGTTTACCGGCAAGGAATTGATCGCGATCGAACTCGGGCGAGGCCGCTTGAATCAGTTCGATTTCGCCTTTGGCCTGTTTGAACGCATCCGGAAATCTTTTGGCGATTTCAGGATTACCCAGTCCATCGATAAAGTCGTCTTTGCTGTCATCCCTGCGCTCCTGACCCGGACGGAACAGGCGCATTCTGTCGCGACGAATATCGAATACCCCCCCAAACGCCTTACCCATTCCAACTGGCCATGAGAAGGGGACGGCATCCATTCCGATATGCGATTCGATCTCGGATAATAGTTCGAGGGGCTCGCGAACCTCTCTGTCCATCTTGTTGATGAACGTAATGATGGGTGTGTTGCGCGCGCGGCAGACCTGCAGAAGTCGAATTGTTTGCGGCTCGACACCGTTTGCTGCGTCGATCACCATCAACGCGGCATCTACGGCGGTCAGTACGCGGTAGGTATCTTCGGAAAAGTCCTGGTGACCGGGGGTATCAAGCAGGTTGATGACACAGTCACGGTATTCCATCTGCATAACCGAAGACGCAACGGAAATGCCGCGTTGCTTTTCGATTTCCATCCAGTCGGAGGATGCGTGACGGGATGCCTTGCGAGCCTTAACGCTACCGGCGATTTGAATCGCACCCGCGAAAAGCAAAAGCTTTTCCGTCAATGTGGTTTTACCCGCATCAGGGTGGGAAATAATTGCGAACGTTCTTCGACGTGCGACTTCGGTTGAAATACTCATGGTGGCGAATTTTACAGGCTGGATGACCCAGCCTGTGTGAGCAAAAATTACCTGGATAAAAGTGCGGGGCGGCGATTGCGACTCGCATTGCCGGTGTTATCTGCCGAGCGTACGCCTTGCCTCTGAGGGTGTGCTCGCTTTTCCTGATTTTGACTGGCTGACCCTTGACTTGGGCGACCGGCACTGTGCTGATGGCCTGAGCGGGGGGATCGTGCCTGACTTGATCCGGGACTGGCTGACCCGGGCGTGCGTCCACTGCTTGACCGCGATGCACCATGTCTGCGTTGTCCGTTACGCTGGCCGGCAGCACGAGCATCATCCGCCGCGCCATGTGAAGAGTTCGGCGAAGGGGTCCAGCCGGTTGGGGCGGGTAACTGAGGGATCTGTTTTTTAATTAATCGCTCAATCGCTTTGAGGTATTTGATTTCGGAAGAATCAACCAAGGAAACAGCCGAACCCGCCGCCCCTGCCCTGCCTGTGCGGCCGATGCGATGAACATAATCTTCCGGAACGTTTGGCAGCTCAAAGTTCACGACTTGTGGCAACTGATCAATATCCAGGCCGCGCGCTGCGATATCAGTCGCAACTAAGACAGCGACTTTGCCGTTTTTAAACTCCTCAAGGGCTCTGGTGCGGGCAGCCTGACTCTTATTGCCATGGATTGCAGCGGCAGACAGGCCGTCCTTGACCAGTTTTTCAGCCAAGCGGTTTGCACCGTGTTTAGTGCGTGTGAACACCAGTACTTGATGCCACCCGCTTTCGCGGATGATATGGCTCAGGATGTCACGCTTGTGCGCCTGATCAACAATATGCACCGTCTGATCGACGCGCTCCGCAGTGGTGTTGCGCGCCGCCACGGATACCTCACTGGCGTTGTGAAGAACGCCTTTCGAAAGCTCGCGGATTTCGTCTGAAAAAGTCGCCGAGAACAACAAGTTTTGACGCTGACGTGGCAAAAGAGCCAGAATTTTGCGGATATCGCGAATGAACCCCATGTCCAGCATGCGATCGGCCTCATCGAGCACCAGAATTTCAACGCCGGACAGGTTTACGGTTTTTTGTTGACAGTGATCAAGTAAACGACCGGGCGTGGCAACCAGAATATCCAGTGGTTTGCGTAATGCGTTGATCTGAGGGTTGATGTTGACGCCGCCAAACATCACCATCGATGAAATTTTGGTGTATTGGCCGTAAGTTTTGACGGACTCTTGAATTTGCGCGGAAAGTTCGCGTGTAGGCGAAAGAATCAGAACACGCGGGCGACCCGGTTGGCGTAATTCGGCAGGTTTATTCAGAAGAATATGCAAAATAGGAAGCGTAAAACCTGCAGTTTTTCCAGTGCCGGTTTGAGCGGCCGCCAGAAGGTCGCCACCTGTCAGCACGCGTGGAATCGCTTGAGCTTGAATAGGGGTGGGTGCGGTGTAGCCGGAGTCGGCAATCGCACGCATAAGAGGTTCGGCCAACCCGAGGTCGGCAAAAGTAGTCGAAGAAGACAAGAGAAATGCTCCATCATCATGCCGGTCTGCAAATTAAGCAGACTCCAATCAGGGCAGACGAACAGGGAGTGAAAACGCCTTGATGGCGAACGCCCACTGAAACGGGGCTTAGCGAGGCACGAGGACTGGAACGTTGTGCCGTACCGCTATTTTAGCTCAGTTCAAGGATTTATCTCAAGAAATGCTTTTTCCTTAATCTTTTTTCACAACATTGAAAAGAGGCTCACCACGTTGCCAATTTCTCAGATTTTGCAAGAACATCTGTGACATACGTTTCAGAATGCCGTCGGAAAAGCCCGCGGTATGCGGGGAAACAATCACGTTGGGCATGTCCCAAAGCGGTGAGTCGGTGGCCAGAGGTTCAACAGCAAACACGTCCAGATAGGCGCCCTTCAAGCGTTTTGTTTCAAGGGCATGAATCATGGCCGGCTCATCAACCACAGCGCCTCGTGACACATTCACGATGTGAGCGGTTGGTTTCATCACCGACAGCGCATGCGCATCCACCAGGTTCGTGGTTTGTGCAGTTAATGGGCAGGCTAGAACCAGCCAGTCGGTTTCAGGCAATACTTTTGTGAAGTCCTCGAACGCGATCACACGCGCACCCTCCACGGTCGATGAAGCGGATTGTCTGACAACGATGATTTTGAGGCCTAGCATGGTTAACCATGCACCCAGCCGTTGACCGATCGGTCCCCATCCAACGATGGTTGCGGTTTGGCCTTCAAGGTCGGGAGGTAGTCCGGTTTTGAAAAATGGTGCCCATTGATGCTCTTTTTGAGCAATGGCTAATTGAGGAAAATATCGCGCAAGCGAGAGCAACCCGGTTAAAGCAGATTGAGCGACCAAGCTTGCGCTGGCGCCTGAAGATGTCGTGACAGTCACGCCTCGCGCAACCAGGTCCAGAAATATTTGACGATCTGCGCCTGCCGAATGAACTTGAATCCATTGGAGTGTTTTGGATTTGCGCAAGGCATCGTAAAAATATTGTGTGTTGGGAAGGATGTTTTGTTTCGTGGAATTGCCTGTTATTTCTCGAGAGATGAAACAGAGATCCGCATCGGCAGTGCCGTCATGGATTTGCTGCGCTGTAACGTGCTTATACCCTTCATCGCCAAAGATAGCCTGGATTTCCGAGGCCAGTTCCTGAGCCGTAGAATCGGACATCAAAATGCGGGGACAGTGCGGGCGTGCTGTCGAACCGTTTCTAACTTCGCTCATTTAATACTTGCTCCTGAGTCGATGACGACTTTTTTCCACTTTAGATATTCTTGTTGAATAAACGCTCCAAAGTCCTCTGGCGATCCTCCGACCGGATCCGCACCTTCGGCGACAAATCGATCTTCTAGTTTGATGATGGCTTTTCCGACCGCGGTGTTTAGCTTGGTGATGATCTGTTCGGGAGTTCCTTTAGGAGCAAGCATTCCAAACCATGATCCGGCGGTAAATCCCGGATAACCGCTTGCCGCAACGGTCGGAACGCCAGGTAATGAACGAGAGGGTTTGGGGCTAGACACGGCGAGTGCGCGTAATTTGCCGCCCTTGATTTGACCAATAACCGACGGAATCGTCGCAAACATGAAGTCGATCCTGCCTGCGAGCAAGTCATTCAATGCTTCGGCGCCTTTATAAGGGATGTGTTGTGCTTCACAGCCTATTCTGTCCATCAACATAAAACTCGACAGATGCGCTGACGTGCCTGTCCCTGTCGAGGCGTAATTCAACGTACCGGGTGGCTTGCTTTTGACATAAGCGACAAACTCTCCGAAGTTTTTGACCGGCGACGAGGGATTGACCACTAAAACGTTAGGTACATCCGCAATTAAAATCACCGGCACAAGATCCGTAAGAGGGTCGTACTTCAGGTTTTTGAAAAGCGTGGGATTGATTGCGATCGGTCCGACCGATGCGACGGTTAACGTGTAACCATCTGCAGGTGCGCGCGCGGCGATTTCATTGCCGATATTGCCTCCCGATCCAGGCTTGTTCTCAACCACGAAGGGCTGTTTGAATTCTTCGGCAAGAATTTGACTTACGCTGCGCGCGATGACGTCGGTTGTGCCGCCAGCCGTAAATGACACAATGACTTTGACAGCTTTGGTCGGATAGTCATCGGATTTTTGAGCGAATGCGGATTGCATACCCGTCAGACTCAAGGCAGAAACGGAACACGCATAGGTCGTCAGACGGCGGCGCGAAGCATTGATGATGCCGGATTTTTGATCTGTCTTCATGGGTGCGCGAGAGTTTAATTTTTGTAGGATGGGTCGGTGCGATCGAGTTTGCGCAATAAGGCCGGCCACTCCATCAATCCGTACGGACGGCGTGTGCCGGGTTGATAGTTATTCCATGTTTCTTCCAGAATTTCTTTTGATACGTGCGCGGTCGGGCTATTGCAGGCCATGGTTGCCAATTGGGCACGGCAGGATAGTTCCAGACGATGCATCCAGTTGAAAGCTTCCCCCACGCTGCGACCGACTGTCAGTGCCCCGTGGTTGCGCAGAATCATCGCTTCACCATGACCCAGGTCGCGCACAAGCGATTCTTGCTCCGCTTCATCGAGAACAACGCCCTGATAGTCGTGATAACCGATCTTGAGAAACCGCATGGCGGTTTGCGTCAAGGGCAACAAACCGCACTCGAGGGAGGATACGGCCATCGAAGCCCAGCTATGCGTATGAATCACGCAGTTCACATCTGGCCGAGCATGATGTACTGCACTATGAATAACCGCACCCGCCTTGTTGATGCCATAGTTCAGATCGCCAAAGTCGGGCTTGGTCAGGATATTGCCTTGATGATCGACTTTGAGCAGGCAGGAAGCGGTCATCTCTTCGTACATCATTCCGTAGGGATTGATTAGATAAGTTCCCTCTTCTCCAGGTACGCGCGCCGAAATGTGGTTGGCCATCATATCGGCCATGCCATAGATTTCAACCAGTCGGTAGCAAGCCGCCAGATCAACTCGCGCTTGCCACTCGGCATCGGATACTTTGCCTTTAAGGGATGAAATTTTCAGAACGCCTTCAGCCATGATTTTTGCTCCGTCCGTATTAATCTGATTGTTTATGCGAATAATTTGCGCGTAGTGAGATCTTTGATGATGCGCTAATATCCAATCGTATCGTAAAGCGTCAAAAATAATAGGTTGTTCGGCCATGAATTTTTGATGTTTCCATCGCCATAGATGGCGGTGACTCACGGAGCAACGAATGAAAGTTTGGTTTATCGCCACCGCGGTCTTTTTTTTGGTCGGATGCCAGGGTAGCCCCGCGTATTACCACCGCGATGTGCAGCGTCATGTCGTGGTGCTCGACAAGCGGGAAATCAGTGTCTTGCCCCTCGGCAAAGATCAATGGGAGGCGTATGGCGGAAAACAAGGTGGATCGGACGCAGCTGCGCTCGAAAAACAAAAAGCCCGTCAGATCAAGGCAATCGAAACTGTTTCCGGTTGTGCTGTGACCAGTTCGATTTATCCGGAAGAGGAAAAAAAAGGCAAGTTGTTGATGCGTGCCACGGTCGATTGCAATAAAAAGCCCGGAAGTTAATTCCGGGCCTGGGATGGAATCGTGCGATATTCGAATTACATTTTCTCGTTCACCGCATCCCCGTATGGCGTCATGATTTCAGTGCAACCCATGTTCATTTCACCATCGCGCATGACGCCTGCCGGGCAGGCAAACGCATAGGGATAAGCGTTTCTGCGCGTTTCGACAACCGGCATCACCGCTTCAAGCGCTTCTTTGGTTTCGGCAGGCAAGGTCCTGTCGGCAATGATGTTGCTTCCTCCGCTCACATCAATACGAGGTTGATGGAACGCGTCTTCCAGACTTTGACCATGATCCATAATGAAAGAGCTCAGTTGCATCACCGCGCCAAGAATTTTGCGGCCACCTGAAGCGCCAATCGCAAAGCGACGCCCGGCTGCGTCTTCCCCGATCACAGGGTTGTAATTGGCAAGGCATCGCTTTGCGGGCGCAAGCGAATTCGGCTTACCGGGTTCGGGATCAAACCACATGATGCCATTGTTGAGTAGTAGGCCGGTCGATGGTGATACGACGCGCGAACCAAAAATCGACAACAGGGTTTGCGTCACTGAACACATATTGCCGTGTCGGTCGACCACGCTGAAATGCGTTGTTGAGCCAGGAGCCTTGGGCGACTCGTGATCACCCATGTTTTCGAATCTCAGACGAAAGGCGGCATCAAGCGCCCGCGCGAAACCGGTATAGGTTGCGGTACCCGGTTTTCCTTTTTTCGGATCAAGTTCGCGCGCGAGTAGCTCAAGCGCCTTGGCATAAGTCGGACCACCTGTCAGCCCCGGTGTTGCGAAGACCCGGCCGCCGCGGTAATTGATCGTTAACGGATCAACCATTTCAGCTCGATAATCGGCCAAGTCGGCCAAGCTTAGGCTGCCACCCTTAGCGCGCACGTCCCGCACCAATGCCTGCGCAACTTCGCCGGAATAAAAGTCTTTTGCTCCGTACTCTGCGATACGCTGCAATGTGCGAGCGAATGTCTTTTGATTCAGATGGCGATCATTCAATGCAGTCCAGTCGCCGGCGATGGGCCATTGCCCGTCTTCAAGAAACAATGCCGCGCAATCCGGATCCCTGGAAAGCACTTTGGCGTTGGCGCCAATCAATAATGAGGTATACCAGTCAACGATCAATCCCTCCTCGGCCAGATTAGCGGCAGGGGTGACCAGGTCGGCCCAGGGTAATTTGCCGAAGTGCTGGTGCGCAAGATCCATACCTGACACAACGCCGGGCACAGCAACCGCTGTCGCTCCCATGACATTGCGATCATCTACGACTGCTGGCCAAGGAAATAAATCTGAAGATTTAGGACCGCCACTTAATGGATAGTCTGCCGGATTTAGTTCGCGAGGCGAGCGGCAGCCAAAATTGATGACGCTGGCGCGCGATTCATCTGCACGCCATAAGACCATCGCCCCGCCTGCAGCCGGGCCACTCATCCAGGGCTCGACTACACCGATCGCAAACGAGGTTGCGATGGCGGCATCGACAGCATCTCCACCGGCTTCAAGGACGGCAGCGCCAACTTCAGCTGCTCTGCGATGCTGGGCGGCTACAACGCCGCCTTTGGTCGCAATGACTTGTTTTCGAACGGTTTGCGAATTTGAAAAGTTATCAATCATCCGTTACTCCGAAATTAAATTTAGATGCTGATCGATTTACGAATCCAACCGGAAACCGCCACCTTGTTTAGTTTGCCGAAAGAAAATAAGGCTTCAAGCTTTATTTTCTTTTGCGTAGGTTGCGAGACCATCGCTGATTTCTTTGTGGGCGTCGGCAACGGAGCCCCAGCCTTGAACCTTGACCCACTTGCCGGCTTCCAGATCTTTGTAGTGCTCGAAAAAGTGCTTGATCTGGTTCAGGCTCAGCGGATTGATGTCATTGGTATCTTTCCAGTCGCTGTAGATCGGCAGAA
Source organism: Sheuella amnicola (assembly GCF_010499255.1). Taxonomy (GTDB): domain Bacteria; phylum Pseudomonadota; class Gammaproteobacteria; order Burkholderiales; family Burkholderiaceae_B; genus Zwartia; species Zwartia amnicola. The sequence continues at coordinate 294,979 of NZ_JAAGRN010000002.1, read as the reverse complement.
TCTTGGTCACAGGCACGGCGATCAATTTGGCATCTTCACCGCCTTCGTCTTGCATTTTCAGCATGCCAAGGGCACGGCAACGTACAACAACGCCAGGCAGCAGAGGAAACGGAGTAATGACTAGAACATCGACGGGATCGCCATCGCCTGCGATGGTCTGGGGGATGTAGCCGTAGTTGCATGGGTAGTGCATGGCTGTGCCCATGAAGCGATCAACGAAAATCGCGCCTGAATCTTTATCCACTTCGTATTTGATAGGGTCGGCGTTCATCGAAATCTCGATGATGACGTTAAATTCTTCGGGCAGATTTTTGCCGGGACTGACCTTGTTGAGGCTCATGCAAACTCCGGATAAGAGGGGGGTTGATTGTGGTATAGCGAAATGTTAACAAAGAATATTCACAATATTCAGCCTTTAGCGGGCGACTGAGCTACGAATTCTTTATACTAGGGGTATGTTGGGTAGGTAAGTCAAGCCCTGATCGATGTTTATGGTTTTGCTTTCTCACTGGAGAGAATAATGAAAGTCCTGGTTGCTACCGATGGTTCGAAGAATTCGATGCGCGCACTCAAATATGCAGTGGCATTGGTTAGTCAGTTGAACTCGAAGACATCTTCATTGACCGTGATCAGCGTGCATGATGATGCCGGCTTGCGCCATGCCAAGGCCTTTGTGGGTAAGGATGCGGTGGCTGATTACCTGCGCGAATTAAGCGACAAAGAGCTCAAGCCTGCCGTCAAATTCCTGAAAGATAGCGGCATCAAGCATGATATGGTGATTCGCACCGGTCACGTTGCCGAAGAGATTGTTAAAGAGGCCAGTGGCAGCAAGTACGACATGATTGTGCTGGGCTCCAAGGGACGTACTTCTCTGGCTGATCTGCTGGTTGGCTCGGTTGCCCAGAGGGTGCTGTCAACAGCTAAGCAACCCGTCCTGCTGGTCAAGTAAATCGATTTGGTTCAGAAGCGATGTTGATTTACAATAGCGCTTCTGTTTGCAAACCAAGCAGTTTTGCCCACTTAGCACAGCGGTAGTGCAGCGGTTTTGTAAACCGAAGGTCGGGAGTTCAATCCTCTCAGTGGGCACCAGTTTCAGTAAATAAAAAATCCTGCTTAGGCAGGATTTTTTATTTGGGGTTGTAATCGAAGCGATCTACATCGACTGCTTTAATAAATTGACATAGTCCTCCGCGGTTGGTGTGCGCGGGTTTGTAAAATGGCAATGATCGACCATGGCGGACTCGATCACCTTCTGGAACATGTCCTCGGTGACACCCATTGCGGCCAGTCCGGAGGGTAAACCTAAACGCTGATTCAACGCTTTGACAGCGGGCGCCACTTCATTTGCATGGGTCACACCAATCGTTTGGGCAAGCCGCTCTAGTTTTTTGGCTTTTTGCATCGATTCCGCGCTAGCGTTAAACATGATGACCGCTGGTAGAAACATGGCATTCAGTGTGCCGTGGTGCAGGCGAGGATTTAATCCACCGAGCGAATGACTCAGGCTGTGGACTGCGCCAAGACCTTTCTGAAATGCCAAGGCCCCCTGAGTTGAAGCGCTCATCATGTGAAAGCGCGCCTCTCGATCATGCGGATTGTTGGTGGCTTGTTCAATATTGCGCCAACCTCTCCATAATCCATCCAGAGCGATGCCTTCGGCAGGAAAGTTATATGAAGGCGCCATGAAAGTTTCGAAACAATGCGTAATGGCATCCATACCGGTGGCAGCGGTCAAAATCGCAGGCAAATCCAGAGTCAGTTCAGGATCGCAAATGGCGACTTTGGGAACAATATGCGGAGACAAAATACCCAGTTTGCGACCATCGTCAAGAATCAGAACGGCGCCACGACCGACTTCGCTGCCTGTGCCGGCGGTTGTCGGAATAGCAATGACCGGCGCGGTTGCCGCGGTGATGCGCGCAGCCCCGCCTTCTACGGCGGCAAAATTCTTCAATGGCCCTGAGTGTGCGGACATGACTGCAACTGCTTTTGCCAAATCCATAGACGAACCTCCGCCGATAGCGATCAGCCCATCATATTTACCGTCCATGTATATTTTGAGGGCGTCGCGTGCGGCAGATTCTGTGGGATTAGATGGTGTTTGATCAAAAACAGCAACATCTGCGCGATTTTTGAGCTGTCCTAAAACCCGGTCGACTAGACCTGCACCGCGCACGCCGGCATCAGTCACAATCATTGGGCGCTTGATACCTAGGCGCTCGCATTCAGCTTGTAAGCAAGCGATCGCACCAAAATCAAACTGAATTTGCGTGATGTAATTGATCAAAGCCATCAATATCTCCTAAAAATTATTTTGAAACCATCATAAACCATGTTTTATGCAACGCGTTTGAGTCGACAGAAAGTCGGTCATCGTTAAAATGTCCGATTCCCAATAAGTCTATTCCTAGGTTTCCGGAGATTCAGTGTGATACAAACTTTGCGAAACACTTTGTCGGTAATGGTGTTGGTTGGTGTGGCAACGTTTACGTTCACATCCCCCGTATCTGCTCAAGGCCTTAGAACCAATCAGGGCAGCTTCGGTTCTGGCTGGCAAGTCGGCGGTAATACCGGCACTGATTCATCACCATATGGTGGCGCTGCGGCTGGCACGCCCCCAACTTCTTCTGGCCACGGCGGTTCGTCGGGAGCAAGCTATGGAGGCTCATCCGGCAGTCAAGGAAGTTATGGTGGCTCGGGAAATTACAGTGGGTACGGTAGCTATGGCGGATCCGGCACAAGCGGCTCTACTGCGTATGGCTCGACCGACTCCGGTTACGGCTCGGGATCTGCGGGGGCGGTCACCGCACCGCGTTCTGCGGGTGGTGGTTTGCGTGTGCAATAGTATTGATTCGCTCTGAACCTAAATTTTATTGTTGAGCGGATTAATCAGCATTGAGCCACCCCATCAGCTCGGCCAGCCGGGTCATGACCCATTTGGCCTCGTCCTCGCTGATGCCGATACCCGAAACCGACAATCCTTGATGGATTCTGTTCAATACATCCGATTCCGTGATGCCCAGCTCCCATAGCTTGGTTGCTGCCGTTTCCGTCAACATATTGGCCAGATCTTCGCAAAAATCATAACGCTCGAGAATGTGTTCTTTGCTGGCGGTTGGCTTTATTCGTCCCGGCTCTATGAATAACGCAATAAATGATGGCGGGATAACGATCTGATTATCTTCGCTCATATTGAAATGTAGTTTGAAAAAACATTTTATTTTTTACTCTGTTCTTCGAGATTTCATTATGCTACTTAAGAATAGGTAATTTCAAAGGTTGCGGGTCATGAATAAATCTTTTATCGCTCCTCTTGAAGACGGGGCAAGCATTGCCGGAATGGATGAAGGTGAAGGCGAGGCAATTTTTTTAATGAGTGGTCTTGGCGGGACAGCAGGGTTCTGGCAACCCTGTGTGGAGGTTTTATCAGCGCACCACCGTGTTCTACGTATAGACCAAAGGGGGATTGCGGCAAGTTCCCGCGGCACAGCGCCATGCACGATTGCCCAATTGGCTCGCGATTGCTTGTCTGTCATGGATGCTAGGGGTGTAGATTCTGCCGTTTTGATTGGGCATTCGACAGGTGGTTGCATTGCTCAGGAAATAGCGTTGATTGCCCCGGAGCGTGTAAAAAGGCTTGTGCTGAGTGGCACCTGGGGAAAGAAAAACCGCTACATGCGAGAGTTGTTTTCATTGCGGCGCAATATGCTGGTAAGTGACCCGAGAGCGTATGCATCGACTTCAGCGTTTCTAACCTTTGAACCGAGCTGGCTTAATGCAAATTGGTCTCGATATGAAATCATGCTGGACAATGCACCATTAACGGGGGCAGAGCAGCACATCGTTCAAGAAAGAATCGATGCCCTGCTTGACTTCGATAGGGGGGCTGATTTGCATCAAATTAAGTTGCCAACGTTGATCCTGGGTTCGCGTGATGATGTATTAGTGCCAGCGTTTTTGCAGGAGCAATTGGCTAAATTATTACCGCACGCAGAGATACACCTCTTTAGTCATGGCGCGCATTTCTTTCCGATTACGCGTACGGAGGCGTTTTTTCAGATACTCATTAACTGGCTGGAGTCTTGAAGCGATTCGTCGTTTATTTGACGATTGCAAGTTTCGGCCGTTTAGGCGTCGGATCGACGGGACCGTCTTCGGATGGAGCATCCATCGACTGAGCACTGGTTTTTTCCGCTGCTGTTTGTGATGGCGATGCTGTGGATTCCACCTCGAAACCCATGCCGGCGCCGGTTTCACGTGCGTATATTGCAGTCACCGCACCTATAGGAACATAAAGGTTTTCTGTCACGCCATTAAAGCGTGCCTGAAACTCAATGGCATCGTTGCCCAGCACCAACCTGTTTGTCGCCAAGGAGCCGATATTGAGGGTAATTTGCCCGTCACGAATGTGAGCGGGCGGTACCATCGTGTTCTGGTCAACCTGCACAACAATGTGTGGTGTGTAGCCATTATCCGTACACCATTCGTGCAAAGCACGAATCATGTACGGTTTGGTTGATGTTTCAGCCATAGTCTTAAATGGAATGCTTTGCGATTAACGACGCATGACTTTTTCGGAAGGCGTTAGCGCTTCGATGTAAGCTGGGCGCGAGAAAATCCGTTCTGCATATTTCTGGATAGGAGCCGCTGTTTTTGGCAGTTCGATTCCGTAATGATCCAGGCGCCATAGCAGTGGAGCCATAGCTACGTCGAGCATGGTGAATTCTTCACCAAGCATGTATTTGTTTTTAAGCAGTAAGGGAGCCAGTTGTGACAGTCGGTCACGGATAGCTGCTCGTGCGGCGTCCAAGCGCTTTTCGTCATGACGCGCCGTACGATCTTCAAGCGCGGCGACATGAATGAAAAGTTCTTTTTCGAAGTTGTACAAAAAGAGGCGAGTGCGCGCGCGCATGACCGGATCGGCCGGCATCAACTGGGGGTGCGGGAAGCGCTCGTCGATGTATTCGTTGATGATATTCGACTCGTAAAGAATCAGATCGCGTTCGACAAGAATCGGCACTTGTCCGTAGGGATTCATCACCGAGATATCTTCCGGTTTGTTGTATAGATCGATATCGCGGATTTCAAAATCCATGCCTTTTTCAAACAACACAAAACGGCAGCGATGCGAGAATGGGCAGGTGGTTCCGGAGTAGAGGACCATCATGATGGATTTTCCGTCCTAAAAAAATTGCGCAGATAAGTGGCGCGAATAAAAAACGAAAGGCCAGCGTCCGCAAATGCAGACGCTGGCCCACAATTCCAAATTACTTGACGTGCTTCCAGAACGAAGCGTTCAGGCGCCAGGCAACGATCAGGAACAGGCCAAGGAATAACATGACCCATACGCCAATTTGCTTGCGCTTTTGTTGAATTGGCTCAGACATCCAGGTCATGAAAGCGGTCAGGTCGGCTGCATCACCGTCATATGCAGCTGCAAGAGCGGCATCAACAGGTTTAAAGGTGTACTCGGTCGACGCTTTGCCGTTGTAATCCTTCAGCTTTTCCGTCTTGCTCGATACATAACCCTGTGGATCATATGTCGTAGTGACACGCTCCCAATCTGAACCATGCTTGTGAGTGACAACGGCGGTCATTGAGCGAGGGCCTTGACGCTCCCAGAGAGCATGCGGCATGCCGGCATTCGGGAATGCGAGGTTGTCCCAGCCTGTTGGCTTGGACGTGTCACGGTAGAACGTGCGCAAGTAGGTGTAGATGTAATCCGAACCGGTGACGTTGGCACTTTGGGATTTTGCGCGTGCCATAACCGAAAGGTCTGGTGGCGGTACGCCAAACCATGCCTTACCATCCTTGGCATTGATGGATCCAACCATCAAATCCCCTACCTTGTCACCCGTGAAAAGAAGGCTTTCTTTGATTTGAGCATCAGTCAGGCCAATTTCTTTCAGGGTGTTGTAACGCACCGATGCGGCAGCGTGACAGTTCAGGCAGTAGTTAACGAACAGTTTTGCGCCATTTTGCAGTGAAGCCAAATTGGTCGAACGGTCCGGAGCCTTGTCGAGCGAGTAGCCACCGCCTGCAGCCACAGCTGCGGTGCTGGCGATCATCAGGGCAAGAGCGGAAAGCAGCTTCTTGATCATGTTCATTCCGTATGTAAAGTTAGGCTCAATGGGCGTGGTACGTGACACGGTCAGGAACCGGTTTGAATGTACCGAGACGGCTCCAGACCGGCATCAGGAAAAAGAAGCCCAGATAAATGGAGGTTCCGATTTGCGAGATGAGGTTGAAGATGTCTGTTGGCGCCTGGGTACCGAGGTAACCCAACACAATGAAGTTGACAAAGAAAATGGCGTAAAGCGCTTTGTGCCAACCCGGACGATAGCGAATCGACTTGACCGGGCTGTAATCGAGCCAGGGCAGGAAGAACAGCAGAACAACCGCCCCACCCATCGCAACCACGCCCCAAAACTTGGCGTCGATAACGCGAAGAAGAACGGCAACAACGATGAGAACGGCGGGAACGATAACCTTGACCAGCCCCTTGTGACGCAGGAACATGATGATGGCAGCAAGGACTGCGGCACCGGCCAGAATCCAGGTGAAGTCATCGGTTGTCGCGCGCAGCATCGAGTAGAAGGGCGTGAAATACCATACTGGCGCAATGTGCGGTGGCGTAACGAGAGGGTTGGCCGGTATGAAGTTGTTGAACTCAAGGAAGTAGCCACCCATTTCAGGCGCGAAGAAAACAATCGCCATGAAAATGATCAGGAAGCCGGCTACGCCGAGGATGTCATGAACCGTGTAGAACGGATGGAAAGGAATTCCGTCCAAGGGGCGACCATACTTGTCCTTTTTGGCTTTGATTTCAATGCCATCAGGGTTATTTGAGCCGACTTCATGCAAGGCAACCAAGTGTGCTGCAACCAAACCAAGCAGAACCAGAGGGATCGCGATCACGTGGAAGGCGAAGAAACGGTTCAGAGTGGCATCGGAAACAACGTAGTCACCGCGAATCCAGATGGACAGTTCAGGACCGATAAAAGGAATGGCTGAGAACAGGTTGACGATAACCTGAGCGCCCCAGAAAGACATCTGACCCCAAGGCAGGAGGTAGCCAAAGAACGCCTCGGCCATCAGGCACAGGAAAATGCCGACGCCGAAAATCCAGACGAGTTCGCGAGGTTTGCGATATGAGCCATAAATCAGGGCGCGAACCATGTGCAGGTAAACCACGACAAAAAACATCGAGGCGCCGGTCGAGTGCATGTAGCGAATGAACCATCCGCCCGGTACTTCACGCATGATGTATTCGACGGACTGAAAAGCCTGTGCAGCATCAGGTTTGTAATGCATGACCAGAAAAATTCCGGTCACGATTTGAAGAACCAGTACCAACGTGGCTAGTGAGCCAAAGAAGTACCAGAAATTGAAGTTTTTTGGTGCGTAATACTCGGTGACATGCGCTTTAAGCGTCGCAGTCAGCGGAAAGCGATGGTCTACCCAGCCAAGCAATCCGGTCGTTTCGACTTTTTTCTCGCCAGCCATGAAATGGCTCCTTTAACTTGTTCAGTGTCGCGTGGTGCGGTGTTGGTCAACAGCCTATTAGGCCTTGTTGTCTTCATCAACCCCGACAATGATGCGGGTGTCGCTTAAATACTGGTATGGAGGGACCTCGAGATTGTCGGGTGCGGGTTTGTTTTTGAACACGCGTCCAGCCATATCGAAAGTCGAACCATGGCACGGGCAGAGAAACCCGCCTTCCCAGTTGTTGGGCAGGCTGGGCTGTGGGCCCGTTTGAAACTTTGGTGTGGGCGAGCAACCAAGGTGGGTGCAAATGCCCACGCAAACAAACATTTCCGGCTTACGCGAACGCCATTCGTTTTTGGCGTATGGGGGCGTATAGCCGGGACGATTTGAGTTGGGGTCTGCCAGTTCAGCCGTGTCATCCTTAAGGGATGCGAGTTGTTCTTTCGTGCGGTGGATCAGCCAGACAGGCTTGCCACGCCATTCAATCGTACGCATTTCGCCCGGAGCGATCGTGCTGATATCAACTTCAACGGGGGCGCCGGCAGCGCGCGCGCGCTCGGATGGCGCAAACGTACTGACAAAGGGAACCGCCGCTGCGACGCCTACTGCGCCACCCATGGCACAACTTGTGCCAATCCAGAAGCGGCGCGAGGGGTCGGACGGCAGCGTGGGAGGTACCGCGCCTTCGTCGTCATGCACAATCGAATCCTGACTCATCTTCCTATCCTTGTTGTTGCCCCGGCAGAGGTATTGCCTAAGTATTGCCTAAGCGAGTGCCTTTAATGGAACACATTTGTTACAGATTCCGTAACCCCTTATTATAGCGCCTGCCAGCAGGCATCAACAGAGGGAGATTGAAATGATTAAACCAAAGGGTTTTTTAAAGGAATTTCGCGATTTTGCCGTCAGGGGTAATGTTGTAGATCTCGCGGTCGGTGTAATTGTCGGTGCTGCATTCGGCAAGATTGTCGAGTCGCTTGTTAAGGACATTACGATGCCTTTGGTTAACTTTTTAGTTGGCGGCTCTGTAGATTTTACTAATAAATTCTTTGTGTTGTCGCGTCCTGCTAATTATTCCGGACCTGAAACTTATGAGGCAATGACCAAGGCGGGAGCCACCCTGTTTGCATGGGGTAACTTCCTCACGATCATCATTAATTTCACATTGCTTGCCTTTGTGATTTTCGGGATGGTTAAATTGATCAACACCGCACGTGCCAAAATCGAAGCCGAAAAGCCACCTGCCCCCGTGCCAGAAGACATCCTGCTGTTAAGGGAAATTCGTGACTCCCTCAAAAAATAGCTGCGATTGCTGAACAGCTTATTGTTTTTGGGGTGTCCGATCAGACCGGATTGTCGATATCCACAAAATCGACTCGGATGCCAAACCGATCCGCTATGGCGGCACCAAGGGCTTGTGCACCATAGCGTTCGGTAGCATGGTGGCCGGCGCTAATCAATCCAATGCCCGCTTCGCGCGCCAGATGCACGGCGGGCTCAGAGATTTCTCCGGTAATGTAGGCTTGCGCGCCCGCATCAATTGCTTCAGCTAGCATGCTATGCGCAGCACCCGTGCACCAGGCGATGCGATGAACATGCATGTCCGGCGCACCGATTATGAGTGGCTGGCGTTTTAGCCGCTCTTCAGTGCGTAAAGAGATGTGTTCAAGTGTGGTTGCCCCGGGCATCGTTCCGTGCCATACCAGGCTGGTCGGCGCAAGTGTTGGTGGGGTAGCGGGGGTCAGTCCAAGTACACGTGCCAGCTGCGCATTATTTCCCAATACCGGATGCGCATCCAGAGGTAGGTGATAGGCGATCAAATTGATGTCGTGCTTGAGCAGTGCGGCTAATCGATTTTTGCGCGTTCCGCGCACCCGAGGGTCTTCCCCTTTCCAGAACCAGCCGTGGTGCACCAGCAACGTATCCGCTCCTTGCGAGATGGCTCTATCGATCAGATCCTGACTAGCCGTTACACCGGCGATAATATGCGAGACGGATGGGTTACCCTCGACTTGCAGGCCATTCGGACAGTAGTCGTTAAAAGATGCAGGGGTCAGCGTGGCGTCCAGCCAGGATACAAGCTCTTGCCTTGAAATGGATTTCATGATTTTCCCGGTTGAAAAATGCGAAAAATCTGGTTGTTATTTGCCCAAACCGTGACAGTTTGTCTGGCGATTTTATTCGTGCTGGTGACTTTGCGCCCGGAATGGTTGAGACCCTTTGCAAAAAACACATCAGGGCATGAGAACCATGCGCAAAACGCGGCGCAGATCCCATCAAATTTCGAGATGACATCCTTTGCGGGTGCGGTCGCGATAGCCGCCCCCGCTGTTGTCAATATCCATACCACCAAGCGTGTCAATGTTTCGCGCTTTCCCTTTCCCGTTGATCCGGCGTTGCGACAATTTTTCGAGCAAGTTCCCGGAATGAGCCAGTCGCAAAAAACGACGAGCCTGGGCTCGGGAGTCATCGTTTCGACTAAGGGCCTCGTATTGACTAATTTGCACGTGATTGATGGCGCTGACGAGATTCTGGTCGGCTTGCGCGATGGTAGGCAAGCTGTGGCCAGAATTCTCGGATCGGATCGCGATTCGGATCTCGCAGTTTTACGGATTGATTTGAAGAATCTTCCGGAGCTACCGTTGTTTGCCGGCGCACAACCACGAGTGGGCGATGTGGTGCTTGCGATTGGCAATCCATTCGGAGTGGGTCAAACAGTGACCATGGGAATAGTTTCTGCCTTGGGACGCGATGGCCTTGGCATTAACACTTACGAAAATTTCATTCAGACCGATGCCGCAATTAATCCGGGTAACTCCGGCGGTGCGCTTATCGATGCGCAAGGACGACTGATTGGATTGAATACAGCTATTTATTCGAAAACGGGCGGGTCATTGGGTATTGGATTTGCCATTCCCGCCTCTGCCGTTCAATTGGTGATGAGTCAGATAGAAGAGCATGGCCATGTAAAACGCGGCTGGCTCGGAATTGAACCGCAAGATATGACTTCCGATCTTGCGCGTGCTTTCGGATTGAATAAATCAACAGGCGTGATTATTGCAGGACTGTTGCGTGATGGTCCGGCGGCGAAAGCGGGATTGAAGGTTGGCGATATTGTTCTGAGCATGGATGATCAGAAAGTCGATGACACAACGAAACTGATGGCTCGTATTGCGGCGAAGGCGCCTGGAGAAAAAATAAAACTGGAGGTTTATCGCAATGGCAAGACACAAGTTTTTATTGTGTCCGCCGGGCAGCGTCCGGTACAGCCCAGATAGGGTCGCAGACCGGAGCCAGCCGTGTATAGCGAAGGTTTTAAATGCTAGTGGCTGAAGATTCACTGGCCTCGGGAGGATTTGTGGATAGCACGATTTCCGCCTGTGTCATTAACGCCTGCCGAGCCGCTGGCGACAGTAAGTGATAAATTTCTTGAAGTCGTGCGTGATCTTCGTCTTCGGTATAGAACCAACTAACCGGCATCTTTAGAATTTCTGCCACACGACACATCAGCAAATAGTCAGGCGAGTGCTTTCCGCGCTCGTACTGATTCATTCGAGCGCTGGCTGACATTGGATCGATTCCGGCAAGTTTGCCGAGTTTTTCTTGTGATAGTCCGGCGCGTAAGCGAGCCTGTTTGAGTCGATGAGCAAGCACGATGATCCCTTTATGGTTCTTGTGACCAAATTTGGTTAAACAACAGCGCGAAAAGAAGAACGAAATTCAAAGAATCAAAAAAAGTGATTCTGTCGCTGAAAGATATACCTTATGTAGCAGGACAACAAGAGATTTCTTAGGTTTTATTGTAATTAAATTTAACTTACCATGTTGGTAACTGAGCTTATTTGATCCCAACTAGGCGCAACAATTAGTTATTTTTTCGAATTTATTGGATTGCAGGCGGATTTTATCGATAATTATCGATCGAGAGGTTCGCCCATCGCTGCGCGTGCCTCATCCGCTTTTGCCGGTCCGCGTAAAAATCTGGCAACAAATACAGCAATAACCGTACCAATGAACGAGCCCAATGGGTAAACCCAGTAAGTTGAGAAATCATTGCGGGCGAAATCGGGACCAAAAGCACGGGCGGGATTGAAGGCGGCCCCCTCGAATGGTCCGCCCATTGTGCCTGCAGCCATCACATAGGCCCCAACAGCAATAGGTATGAAAGGACCGGTCAGTTTTGGCCCGTTGGCCATGCTTAAAACCAATAGAACCATTCCGAACGTGAGGACAGCCTCAAATACGACCGCTTGCCAAAGCATCCCCTCCTGGGGGATGGTGGCTGCGAGGTTACCCCCCATCCCGACAAGAAACAATGCAAGCGATGATCCGGCTGCCGCAGCGATGTATTGAACAATAATGTAGGCGCAGGCCATCTTGACACCCATATCTCCGCGCATTGTGAAGGCAAGCGTCATTGCGGGATTAAAGTGGCACGAAATTCCGCCCAGAAAATAAACAGCGGCAACAAGCCATGATGCGGAGACAGCCGATAAAATGAATGCATATGCGAACGGCGGCAATGACTCGCCACCGTAGCGCGCCAACACCGCCGCACCAGCTGACAGAACGAACGTTAATCCGGCAGTTCCGATAAATTCGGAAACTAATCTGCGTTCGCGATGGTTATTACTTTGCCAGTCGGCTGAAAATCTATTGCCGACCTCAAGTTTCAGTGCATCCCGCCCTCTGGCATTTTCGGTAACAGTATTGTTTTGATTCATGACTCAAGTGTATTTACTTAGTGGAAGCATTCTTGATGTCTGCAGAACCTGGCTGCGTCATGTTGATCGGCACGACAACGCGATCGTACATTTCTTCGGTTACTCCATTGGCCAGTGCGGCCTGTTTGAGTGTCAGATTTTTGTCGATCGCGTAATGTGCGATCACCGATGCCTGGTCATAACCGATAACGGGCGACAATGCGGTGACCATCATGACCGAACGATCGATATTTGATTTAATCTGGGCTTCGTTCAATGCAGCGCCTTCGATCATGAACTCTCTGAAGTGATCGCACATATCGGCCATGATCAATGCCGAATGCAGGTAGTTGCTGATGATGACCGGACGAAATGCATTGAGTTCAAAATTGCCTTCAGCCCCACCCATTTGAACAGCGACATCCGATCCCATGATCTGAATACAAACCATCAGCATGGCTTCGGCCTGTGTCGGATTAACCTTGCCCGGCATGATTGAAGAACCGGGTTCGTTAGAAGGGAAGATCAGTTCCATTAAGCCTGTTCTTGGACCCGAACCTAGCCAACGCATGTCGTTAGCGATTTTAAATAACGATACGGCGGCCGATTTGAGCGAAGCATGCGCGCGAACCATCCGATCAAGCGTACCTTGCGCAGTAAATTTGTTGTCGGCTGTCTTGATTTGAAAGCCGGTCAACTGGGATAGTGTGGCGGCAACCTCTTCCCCGAATCCGACAGGAGCGTTCAGGCCTGTGCCAACGGCCGTGCCGCCCATTGCAACACGCAGCAATCCTTCGGTTGCTTGCTTGACGTCACTGATTGCATCATCCAGAGCGCCGACATAGCCCGACCATTCTTGTCCGACAGTAAGAGGTGTCGCATCCTCAAGATGGGTGCGTCCGATTTTGACAATGGTCATCCATTGTTTCGACTTCTTGTCGATTGCATCGCGTAGTTTGATCAACGCGGGAATGGTTTTTTCGACCGCCATTTTGTATGCGGCGATATGCATCGCGGTCGGAAAAGTATCGTTACTGGATTGACCCATATTGACGTGATCGTTCGGATGCACGGGTTCCTGGGAGCCTAGAGTGCCGCCAACAAGCTGTATGCAGCGGTTGGAGATCACCTCGTTCATATTCATGTTCGATTGCGTGCCCGAACCGGTTTGCCAGACGTAGAGGGGAAACTCGCTATCAAGCTTGCCGTTAATGACTTCGTCGGCGACTTGTTCGATCAGTTTGCCTTTCCATTCCGGCAGTCGACCTGCCTTGGTGTTGACGATCGCTGCGGCCTTTTTGACATAACCATAAGCGCGATAGACTTCAAGTGGCATTTTGTCATGCCCGATGTTGAAGTGCATCAGGCTGCGCTGTGTCTGCGCCCCCCAGTAATGATTTGCAGGGACTTCAACTTTGCCGATGCTGTCAAACTCCTGTCTGGAACCGGTAGCGGAAAGACCAATAGGTAAATTTAGAATTGTGGGAATAGATTCGACAGTCATCAGAGTGTCCTTGCGAGATGATAGGTTGGTTCATGAATCGAGCGAATCATAACTGCATGATGTTTCGCTCAGACGACAGGTTGCTCTTCTTCGGAATCACTATCTCGTGGCTTGACCCAGCGGGCGCATAGCAATCCGATTTCGTAAAGTATGCAAAGCGGAACGGCCAGCATGAATTGACTGACCACGTCGGGCGGTGTCACGACTGCGGCAATGACGAAGGCGCCTACAACAACGTAACCTCGGGACTCTTTGAGCTTATCCACGGAAACAATTCCCATGCGAACTAGCAGCACCACAGCTACGGGGATTTCAAAAGTGATGCCAAAGGCCAGAAACATGGTCATCACAAATCCCAGATAGGCTTCGATATCTGGCGCCGGTGTAATGGATTGAGGTGCGAAAGAAGCGATAAAGCTGAAAACTGTTTGAAACACGACAAAGTAGCAAAATGCCATTCCGGCGATAAATAGCAGTGTGCTCGAAATGATCAGTGGCAATGCAAGTCGTTGTTCGTGGCGGTAGAGGCCGGGCGCGACAAAAGCCCAGATTTGATACAAGACGACAGGCAAGGCCACAACAAAGGCTGCCATCATGGTGACCTTGACAGGCACCATGAAGGGGGTGACCACGCCCGTTGCGATCATGCGCGTGCCTTGAGGCAAGGATGCAAGCATTGGGGCGGCAAGCAAATCGTAAATGAATGATGCGCCCGGCCAGCTGAACAAAATGATGAAAATCACGAGAACGGTACCAACTGCTTTGAGTAGACGCGACCTGAGCTCAATCAGGTGCGACATGAAGCTTTCGCCGCTTTCTTCGGGTTGTTGTGCGTCAGTGCTCAAGTTTTGGATCCGGGCGTTGGTGTTGCGATAGCGGCGCTCTTTGATACGCCTTCGATTTCTAAATGAGTGGGCTGAATAGTCGGTTCGGCAGCCTGGACATGAGCAAGAGCTGATGGTGAGTCACTGATAGTGACCTCAGGAGCTGGCTTTGAATCAATTGATGCGTAATCTGCACTTGTTTCAGAAGCTACTTGGGCATGCGGGCTACTTTCTACAGATTCGGAAGGTGTTGCGATGACTTCGGCAGCTGTGTCCGACTTCAGTGCGGACATTGTGTCGTGCTCAATCGATTCCAGTGGTTGCCTGAATGAGGCCTCCGCATTATGCAGAGTTGATTGAACTGAATTGGCCGCATCCTTCATTGTCTCTTTGAGCTTTCGCAGCTCGTCAAGCTCCACCTCGCGCTGGATGTCGGATTTGACATCGTTGACGTAGCGCTGCGCGCGCCCGACCAAATGGCCTAGGGTGCGCGCGACCTTGGGCAATCGCTCGGGGCCGATCACGACCAGAGCGACTACACCGATGACGAGTAGTTCAGTAAAGCTGACGTCGAACATGTATCAGACTGCCAATGAAATCCAACCGCATCGTTTCGATCGACCAGAAAGAAACGACCGATACGAATGATTAAAGGGTGCTGGATTTCTCTTTTGCCTGCACATCGATCGTTTCAGACTTGGCGACTCGCTGGGGTGCAGCTTCGGCATTAGTCGTCGTTGCGGCGGCTTCACCTTCTTTGGTCGGCTCTTTGATGCCTTCCTTGAAGCCTTTGATCGCGCCACCGAGATCCGAGCCGATATTGCGCAACTTTTTCGTACCGAAAATAACAACAACGATACCTAGCACGACCAACCAGTGAACAATACTCCATTGACCCATGATGTTTCTCCGTTTTAGGCTATGGCAGCCATCGAACCCTTCCAGGGTCGTTTGCCGCCAAGAATATGAAAATGTAAATGATGTACTTCCTGACCGCCATCATGTCCCGAGTTGGTTACGATCCGGAATCCGCCATTTGGACCGGGATTGCACCCGTTTTCGAGGGCAATTGCCGGTACCTTTGCCATCATTCTACCTAACCAGCCATGATCTTCAGCACCAACTTCTTGCATGGACACCACATGATGGCGGGGAATCATGAGCAAATGGACAGGCGCTGACGGGTTGATGTCTTGAAAAACGATGCAGTCTTCGTCTTGGTGGACGATTTTTGCAGGTATATCGCCTTTGACGATTTTGCAGAAAATGCAGTTGGCGCTCATGATGACTGTTGAATCCCGGTTGGGTCTGATAATTAATGCTTAGCTTACCCGATAGTCGGGGCGGATAGTCAGGATTGTGGTCGGGCGGCTTTTTCCTGCAGGCCCGAGACACCCTCTCGCCTGGCTAGCTCTGCCAAAACCTGCTCGGGCCTCAAACCGTGCTCCGTCAGTACAACTAGGCAATGAAACCATAAATCTGCCGTTTCTGCGATGATTCGATCTGATTGTTTGTCCTTGACCGCCATGACAAGTTCGGTGGCTTCTTCGCCGATTTTTTTCAAAGCGGCATCCGGCCCTTTGGAAAACAGCTTGGCAACATAAGAGGTGGTTGGGTCACCCCCATTGGCGGGAAGTCGGGTTGTGAGCAAATTCGCTACGCGAGCCAAAACATCATCAGTCATGTTGGTGTTCATTTGTATATCAACTCAGGATCTTTGAGCACAGGATCTGTAGCGATCCACTGGCTTGTGCCGCCGGTTTGGTCAAGACGGCGGTAAAAACAACTTGCGCGTCCGGTGTGGCAGGCAATCCCACCAATTTGTTCGACCTTCAGCAAAACAACATCGGCATCACAATCCAGACGCATTTCAATCACGCGTTGTACATGCCCGGATTCCTCTCCTTTGCGCCACAGTTTTTTGCGGGAGCGCGACCAAAATACCGCGCGTCCTGTTTGTGCTGTTTCCATTAGGGATTCGGCGTTCATCCAGGCAACCATCAGAATTTGGTTGGTTGTCGCATCCTGAGAGATTGCCGGAATCAGGCCTTGATCATCAAACTTGATTTCGGCTAGCCAAGCCGGATGGTTCGAGACGGTGTCGTTGTTAGTGGTCGGATTGATCATCGATTTCGTCTCCGGGCTCACAACCTGACGGGGATGCCTTGCTTGGCCATAAATTCCTTGGCCTGGCGAATAGTGTATTCGCCATAATGAAAAATACTTGCCGCCAATACTGCGCTTGCGCCTCCTAGCGTGACCCCATCAGCGAGATGTTGCAAATTGCCTACGCCACCTGAGGCGATTACGGGAATCGGCACGGCATCGGATACTCGTCGGGTCAGCTCGAGATCGAAGCCGGATTTAGTTCCATCCCGATCCATACTGGTGAGTAAAATTTCACCTGCGCCGTACTGGGCCATTTTGACTGCCCAGGCAACCGCATCGATCCCGGTTCCTTTGCGACCGCCATGGGTGAATACCTCCCATCTGGGTTCTTCAGTTGCCGTTTGGACGCGTCGAGCGTCGATAGCGACGACAATGCACTGCGAACCGTGGTAGTCAGATGCAGCGCGAACCAGTTCGGGATTGGCAACCGCCGCGCTATTCATCGAAATTTTATCCGCCCCTGCATTGAGTAAGCGCTGGACATCGCTGACTTGTCTGACACCACCACCCACGGTCAAGGGGATAAATACTTGCGATGCAACTTGTTCGATGATCGGCAAAATCAAATCCCGACCATCGCTGGTTGCAGTGATGTCCAGAAATGTCAGTTCGTCGGCGCCCTGTTCGTTGTAGCGACTGGCGATTTCGACGGGGTCGCCGGCATCAACCAGCGATACAAAATTCACGCCCTTAACGACCCGTCCGGCAGTGACGTCCAGACAGGGAATGATGCGTCGGGTTAGGCCGCTTAAGGCTGGATTCGTTGCAGTATTCAAGGGGCACGATCATCGGCAAGTTGTTGTGCTGCAGCGAAGTCGAGTGTCCCTTCATAAATACTACGGCCAAGAATGACGCCTTCGACGCCCTCTTCTTCCACATCGCAAAGAGCCTCGATATCTCGCAGGTCGGTGACGCCACCGGATGCGATGACCGGGATACGAACGTGTTGGGCTAAGCGTACAGTAGCTTCAATATTTACACCGGATAGCATGCCATCTCGTCCGATATCAGTGTAAATGATGGCTTCGCAACCGTAGTCTTCGAATTTTTTAGCCATATCGATCACATCGTGCTTGGTGAGTTTGCTCCAACCGTCTGTGGCAACCTTACCGTCACGCGCATCCAGTCCAACGATGATGTTGCCGGGGAACGCGCCGCACGCATCATGCAGGAAACCGGGATCCTTCACTGCGGCCGTGCCGATGATGACGTATGAGATGCCAAAATCCAGATAGCGTTCGATCGTATCCAGATCCCGAATGCCGCCGCCAATCTGAACGGGTATATCGTCACCGACTGCGTTGACGATTGCTTTGATCAGGCTTTCGTTTTTAGGCTTGCCGGCAACGGCCCCGTTCAAGTCAACCAGATGAAGCCGTCTTGCACCAAGGTCCAGCCAGTGCGTTGCAACGGATGTGGGGTCTTCGGAAAAGATGGTGGCATCGTCGAGGTCGCCTTGACGCAGTCTTACACAGCGTCCATCTTTCAAATCTATAGCGGGGATCAGCAGCATGTCGTTTGAGATCTAGAGATCAAAGGCAAATTAATAATTCAGGGTTTCCAGTCTACAAAATTACGGCAGAGACGCAAACCGGCATCGGCGCTTTTCTCGGGGTGAAACTGTACGGCAAAAATATTTTCAAAAGCAACGGCGCAGGTAAAAGGTAATCCGTAGTCGCTAGTGCCGACCGTCAGCGACGGATCGGCAGGAACAGCATAGTAGCTGTGTACGAAATAAAAAGGGGCATTGTCAGCAATACCCGTCCACAGAGGATGGTCTTTGACGTGTTTGACCGGATTCCAACCCATGTGCGGAACCTTCAGGCGGTCCCCGTGGCCATGTTGGTCCGCATATGCGGGACCGGCAAATCGCACCACTTCACCCTTGAAAATTCCAAGGCTGGTCGTGTCGCCTTCTTCACTGTGTTCGAACAGCATTTGTTCGCCGACGCACACACCTAAAAGCGGTTTGCTTTTAGCTGCTCGCAGCACTGCGTCGCGCAGTCCTGCCTCATCAAGCGTACGGATGCAATCGGCCATGGCACCTTGTCCGGGGAATACAACCCGATCGGCGGCATCGATTTCGCAAGCAAGCTTGCACAGCCGGACATCTGCCTCGGGCGCTGCGTGGCTCAGTGCCCTTTGCACCGAATGGTAATTACCCATGCCGTAATCGACAATGGCGATCTTGATCATGATTTAGAGAACGCCTTTGGTTGAGGGTACGACTCCAACTGCGCGAGGATCGGGTTCAAGCGCCATGCGTAAAGCCCGTCCGGTAGCTTTGAAAACGGTTTCGCACTGGTGATGCGCATTGACACCCCTAAGATTGTCGATATGCATGGTGAGCAGAGCGTGGTTGACCAGTCCCTGGAAAAATTCGATAGTCAGATCGACATCGAAATCACCAACCCGTGCGCGCGTGAAGGGGACATGGAACTGTAGCCCGGGCCGCCCTGAAAAATCGATCACGACACGCGAGAGGGCTTCATCGAGAGGCACATAGGCATGGCCGTAGCGGCGGATACCTGCTTTGTCTCCAACCGCTTTGGCGATCGCCATTCCAAGCGTGATGCCGACGTCTTCGACAGTGTGGTGTGCATCGATATGCGTATCGCCTTCGGCTTTGATATCCAGATCAATCAAGCCATGGCGAGCGATCTGATCCAGCATGTGATCAAGAAAGGGCACCCCGGTGTCAAGCTTTTGCTTGCCTGTTCCGTCAAGGTTGATCGCAACGCGAATACGCGTTTCGTTAGTATTGCGTGTAATTTCAGCGGTTCGCATGTGAATGGCGCTCAGTTTGTATGCGGTTATTTTAGGTCGATCCAGGCTCTATTTGTCCAATCTGAAGCTTGCGCTAGACGCGTGAGCCTGCAGCCCTTCGCCAATGGCGAGTTCTGCTGCGATGCGGCCCAGTGTTTGGGCGCCTGCGGCGGAAACCTGGATCAAGCTCGAGCGTTTCTGGAAGTCGTACACCCCCAGGGGTGACGAAAACCGTGCTGTGCGTGAAGTTGGAAGCACATGGTTGGGGCCGGCACAGTAGTCTCCAAGTGCTTCAGAACTAAATCGTCCCATAAAAATGGCGCCGGCATGACGAAGTAGAGGGAGCAATTGTTCAGGTTGTTCAGTCGATACTTCAAGGTGCTCGGGAGCGATGCGATTGCTGATCTCGCAGGCTTGCTCGAGACTTTCCACGCGAATCAGAGCGCCACGGTCGCGCAAACTAGTCGCAATGATTTCGGCGCGCGGCATGGTTGGCATGAGTTTACTAATCGACTTTTCAACTTGGTCGAGAAAATCGCTGCTCGGGCACAAAAGAATCGCCTGTGCGAGTTCGTCATGCTCGGCTTGCGAGAATAGATCCATCGCGATCCAGTCAGGCGGGGTATTGCCATCGCAAATGATCAATATTTCGCTTGGGCCGGCGATCATGTCGATGCCGACCGTGCCAAAGACGCGTCGCTTCGCGGCGGCGACATAAGCATTGCCCGGTCCTACGATCTTGTCTACTGGTGAAATGGTATGAGTGCCGTATGCAAGTGCGCCAACGGCTTGGGCGCCTCCGATCGCAAAAACCCGATCGACGCCGGCTATTGCGGCTGCAGCGAGGACCATTGGGTTGCGAAGTCCGCTAGGCGTTGGTGTCACCATGATGACTTCAGCAACTCCTGCGACTTTGGCAGGGATGGCGTTCATCAATACAGATGACGGATAGGCGGCTTTACCACCAGGTACATACAAGCCCACTCGATCTAGGGGTGTGATTTGCTGACCAAGGCGCGTACCATCCGCCTCGGTATAGGACCAGCTATCCTGGCGTTGACGAGCGTGATAACTGCGCACGCGTTCTGCGGCGGTTTCTAGTGCTCGGCGTTGCGATTCGGGCAAACTTTCGAGAGCGGCTATCCATTCGCCACGCGGAATTTCAAGTGCTTCAACACTGTCGGCCTGCACTTTGTCAAACTGTCTGGTGTATTCCAGCAAAGCG
The DNA here is from genome assembly GCF_010499255.1 of Sheuella amnicola. Classification (GTDB taxonomy): domain Bacteria; phylum Pseudomonadota; class Gammaproteobacteria; order Burkholderiales; family Burkholderiaceae_B; genus Zwartia; species Zwartia amnicola. Next base: position 274,300 of record NZ_JAAGRN010000002.1, on the reverse strand, counting down.
GCATCGCCGGTATCCCGGACATGGGCAAGAATGCGGGCAGTTGCCGCCTCGATTGCTTCGTCTTGTGCAGCGTCGACCGCAAGCAATCCAGCCAGTTTGGTATCAAATGCCGGATCAGTTACGTCCAGCCGGGAAATAATAGCCATGATGTGTAATCCCTTCTCGTGAAAGGGCTGAAATATCCGGGGGTTAGTGAATCATGCCACATTCAGGCGGCTGGCGCTCTCAAATGCATCAAGCAGAGGCTGTAAATCAGCATGACGGGTTTTAAGCGCGGCGCGGTTGACAACCAGTCGCGAAGAAATCGGCATGATGTCCTCTACCGCAACCAGATCGTTTGCTTTCAAAGTGTTGCCCGTTGAAACCAAATCGACAATTGCATCGGCCAGACCAACCAACGGGGCGAGCTCCATTGATCCATAAAGCTTGATCAAATCGACGTATACACCTTTGGATGCAAAATGTTCGCGTGCAGCTGCGGTGTACTTTGTGGCGACTCTTAAACGAGCACCCTGTCGAACGGCTGCAGCATAGTCAAAGCCATTTTTGACTGCAACGGCCAATCGGCATTTGGCGATGTTGAGATCGATGGGTTGATAGAGACCGCCCGGGTGATTTGCCGCATGCTCGATTAATACATCTTTGCCTGCGATTCCAAGATCTGCAGCCCCGTATTCGACATATGTCGGTACGTCAGATGCGCGCACAATGATCAGACGCAGTCCAGGGTTGCTGGTGCCGATGATCAGTTTGCGAGATTTTTCTGGGTCTTCGGATACAGTGATGCCTGCAGCTTGCAGTAAAGGCAATGTTTCCTGGAAGATACGTCCCTTTGACAAGGCCATGGTCAGAGGGCGTGCGCCCGTTTCTGTGCTCATGCAAAATCCTTCAGCTTGTTATGCGTTCAATGTTGGCACCGAGCAGTCGAAGCTTGTGCTCCATCTTTTCGTAACCGCGATCAAGATGATAGATGCGTTCGACAATGGTTTCGCCTTCAGCGGCAAGGCCTGCGATGACTAGGCTTGCGGAAGCGCGCAGATCTGTGGCCATGACGGTGGCACCCGATAAGCGGGTCACGCCCCGTACGACAGCAGTATGGCCATCGATGTCGATATTTGCGCCAAGACGAATTAATTCCTGCACATGCATATAACGGTTTTCGAAAATCGTTTCAACGATAACTGAGGTTCCGTCGGCGATCGCATCCAGCGCCATGAGTTGTGCTTGCATATCGGTTGCAAAACCGGGGTATTCCTGTGTTCGGACATCAACGGCGCGAGGACGTCCCGTCATGCCCGCTTTGATCCAGTCCGAGCCGCATTCGATTTTAATTCCGGCCTCTTGCAATTTTGAAATCGTGGCACCCATAGTGTCGGGCGCGACATCGCGTAAAACGATACTGCCTCCAGCCGCGCCGACGGCACACAAAAAACTACCGGCTTCGATTCGGTCGGGGCAAACACGATGCGATGCGCCATGTAGTTTATCCACGCCTTCGATGACGATCCGATCGGTGCCGTGACCTTTGATTTTTGCCCCCATTTTGATGAGCAACTCAGCAAGATCTACCACTTCAGGCTCTCGTGCGGCATTTTCGAGCACAGTTTGACCTTCGGCCAGCACGGCAGCCATCATGAGGTTTTCTGTGCCTGTGACCGTGACCATGTCGGTTCGAACGACGGCGCCTTTTAGTCGCTTGGCGCGTGCGACGACGAATCCATGTTCGATTTTGATATCGGCGCCCAGCGCAGCCAGGCCCTGGATGTGTTGATCTACGGGGCGCTGGCCGATCGCGCAACCGCCCGGTAGGCTGACCCGCGCCTCCCCAAAGCGCGCAAGTAAAGGCCCCAGCACGAGAATTGACGCACGCATGGTTTTGACGAGCTCATAAGGAGCTTCAAGAGTCGTGACCTGATCAGCGGTAATGCTGACAGCATTGTCTTGGGAGCGATCGCAACGAACGCCCATTTGACTTAACAGTTTGAGGGTGGTGGCAATGTCGTTGAGTTTCGGTACATTCGACAACGAGATGGTGTCGGCTGTCAGCAGCCCTGCGCACAGGATAGGTAGCGCGGCATTTTTTGCGCCCGATATGCTGATCTCGCCATTTAGAGGAGAGCCGCCGGTGATGCGAAGCTTATCCATCAGCCTTGCGCCTTGAATTCGGCCGGTGTCAGCGTCCGCATTGATAGCGCATGAATTTCTTGTTTCATGCGGTCGCCCAAAGCGGCATAAACCAATTGATGCCGTGCGATCGGACGTTTTCCTTCGAATGCGGCACTGACGATCAGGGCATCAAAGTGCGTGCCATCATCACCGTTGACGACGATATGTTCGCAAGGCAAGCCCGCAGCAATGTATGAACGGATGTCTTCGGAAGTTGGCAACATAATTCTTTAGGGTCCTTGATGACTTTAAATCAGGTTCTGAGCTTGTAGCCGCGAGCGAGCAATCTGAGTGTGAAAAGTGATAACGCGGCGAAAACGCCACCGACTACCGCTAGGCTGTGCCAGGGCGATACATCCGCGACACCGAAAAATCCATAGCGAAAGCCATCGATCGTATAAAAAAGAGGATTCCAGTGCGTAACCAGTTGCCAAAACGGGGGCAAAGAGGTGACGGAATAGAACACGCCAGACAGAAATGTAGCAGGCATGATCAAAAAATTCTGGAAAGCCGCGAGTTGATCAAATTTTTCTGAGGCAAGACCGGCAATCAAACCCATGATTGCCATGATTCCACAGGACAATACAGTAAAAATAAACAGCCAGACTGGGGCTTTGATGGGTAAAGTTACAAAATAAAGCGACACAAACCAGACGCACCCGCCTACCGCCGCGCCACGGATGATCGCAGCAAGGACGTATGCACTGAATATCTCGCGATGGGTCAGAGGGGGCAATAGCATGAAGACCAAGTTGCCCGTCACCCTGCTTTGTATTAAGGATGAAGACGGGTTGGCGAAGGCATTTTGGAGCATGCTCATCATCATGAGCCCTGGAATCAGAAACTCGGTGTAGGGTATCGTCCCATACACTTGAACCCGGTCTTGCAGGACTTGTGCAAAAACAATCAGATAAAGCAATGCGGTAATGACCGGTGCTGCGATAGTTTGAAAGCTGACCTTCCAGAAGCGCAGCAGCTCTTTGCCCAATAATGTAGGAAAACCTGAACCGGCGCCCGCACGCGCCTTAAGAATAGGCGCGCTCATGCTACGACCTCCAGTGTGTCGGCATTGTTGTGCATGATTTTGATGAAAGCGTCTTCAAGATTGCCACCGGCTTGTGCCAGCAAATTGGCCGTTGTGTCCAGAGCAACGATTCGTCCGCGCTTGAGCATGGCGATGCGGTTGCAGAGAGATTCAGCTTCTTCGAGATAATGTGTGGTGAGCAGAATAGTATGCCCTTCTCGATTCAGGCGCGAGATGAAATCCCACAGGCTACGGCGCAAATCCACATCGACACCTGCTGTCGGCTCATCCAGCACGATTACGGGCGGACGATGCACGAGTGCTTGTGCAACAAGAACGCGTCGCTTCATTCCACCTGAAAGTGCGCGCATATTTGCATCGGCTTTATCCGATAAACCCAGATTGGCGAGAATCTCGTCAATCCAGTCATCGTTGTGCCTGAAACCGAAATAACCTGATTGAATCCGCAAGGTTTCACGGACGGTAAAAAACGGGTCGTAGACCAGTTCCTGAGGTACCACGCCAAGCGAGCGGCGTGCCATTTGATATTCGGTTGTGACATCGTAACCACAGACACTCGCTCGCCCGCTGGTTGGGCGCGACAAACCGGCCAGCACCGAAATCAGAGAAGTCTTTCCAGCACCATTCGGACCCAGCAGTGCAAAAAATTCTCCATGTTCTATGGTGAGGGAAACATCGTCCAGCGCTTGAAAACCCGGGCTTGTTTGAGTTTGGAAAAGAGACTTCCAGCCGGATGATTTTGGTGGATATATTTTCGAAACGTGTTCGATTGAAATGGCAGACATGATTATTGTTTGGGTTTGTTCAGTGCTTGAATCAGTCCGTCGATACCATTCTGATTGATTTGTTGAGCGAATTGATTGCGATAGTTTTCAATTAGCCAGATGTTTTCGACGTTGATGTCATAAATTCGCCACCCTTTAGGCGTCTTTTCAAGGCGGTAGTCGAGCTGTATCGGCGAGCTATTCGAGAATTGAGTCACTTGCGAGCGCACAACCACATCGTTTGCTTCGGCATCTCCTCTGAACGGAAGGACTTTCATCGTGGTGGCGTCATCGATCTTGGTGAGTGCGCCGCTATAAGTGCGTCCGAGCGTGCCTCGAAAAGCTTTGACGAGGGCTGCTTGCTGTTCGGGCGTTGCATCCCTCCAGGATCTGCCTGCGGCCAAGCGCGTAGTTTTTTCTAGATTCACGTTGGGCAAAATCAGCTCATCGACGATTTCGTTGACACGAGCCGTGTCGCCCGAGCGCACGGAACCGTCTTTTTTAAGCGCATTCAATACCTGATCAGCCACCTGTTGAACAAACACAGTCGGTGCAGCCATCGGATCGGGTTGTTGGGCAGTAGCTTGAGCGCTTGTTAAAAATCCGATCAGGATTGACGCGAATATTTTGAAACGCAAAGAATTTACGAGTGAATAATTCAAATTCCGGAAAATGTCGATCATGTTGTGTCGCATCCTATTTAGCCTTCTGTATGCCAAGCGATTTCTCATCTGCGGGCGCATCCTGGAAATCTTCATAGCTAGGTAATTCCTGAGCGCCTCGAGTGCCTCGCACCAATGCCTTGCGACGCTGCAGATACGCATCCCGGATAAAGCTGTATCGGTCAATCGCATTCTTGTCGATTGTTTTTGTTACATCCAGCAAAGACTCGCGGCGATCAATGAGCTCTAAACCATACATTGAATTGCGCAGGTCGATATTGGTGACAAGCTGACCCCATCCGACTTGGTTGACGTATAGATCAACCACTCGGCCACCTGTATCGCGCACAGTGCTCGCGCCAATGATGGGGAGTACGACGAACGGACCGGGTTCGACGCCCCATACACCCAGCGTGGTGCCGAAATCATTTGAAATGCGGGGGGCGCCATTTGAACTTGCCAGATCGAAACAACCACCTAATCCCATGGTCGTGTTAAGCATGAAGCGGCCGAAAGTGTTGATTGCGTCTTCGTGGCGACCTTGCAGATTGCTGTTGATAAAGGACCAGACTTCGCCCAAATTTAAAAAAATGTTGTTGATACAGGTGCGAACGGGCTGAGGGACAACAAAGGCATAGGCTTCGGCAACGGGAATAAAAACATTGCGATCCAATGCATCATTAAAAGCGTAGATATTGCGGTTGGTATCTTCCCATGGATCTTCGGGGTTAAGCGGTCCCGTGCGCTGCTCGGTTGTTGCGCAGCCGACCATCCCGATGAGCAGGATAATAATGGCGAACAATCGTAAAGAGCGAAGTCGAGGTGTTTGCATGATATGTGTCAACCCTAGCGCAGGATCAGGGTTTCGGTGTTGATTGAGTGCCTTGTTTTTCGGCGCTGCTGTATAAAAATTGACTGATCAGACTTTCTAGAACGATTGCGCTTTGCGTCATGCGGATAGTCGAACCGGCAGTCAGCGGCTTGTCATCATCGTTGCCGGCGACTAAACCTATGTACTGTTCTCCCAGTAATCCTGAGGTCAGGATTTTGGCAGAAGAGTCGGACGGAAACGTAAAAGGCTTTTCCATCTGAATGGTTACTACGGCCTGGAAAGATTTTGAGTCCAGTCGAATATCGGACACGCGACCCACTACGACGCCTGCGCTTTTGACTGGGGCGCGTATCTTGAGTCCGCCGATGTTGTCGAATTTTGCCATCACCGGGTAGGTGGCGGTAAAAGAGAGTGAACTGAGATTGGCCGCACGTAATGCCAGAAAGACAATCGCGATTGCTCCTAACAGGACGAATAATCCTACCCACAAGTCATTTTTTTCATTGGACATAATTCAGGTTCCGAAATCAGTTGCTGAACATTAGCGCTGTCAGCAGAAAATCAAGGCCAAGCACGGATAGCGATCCAGCCACGACCGTACGGGTGGTCGCCCGGGCGACGCCCTCCGGCGTGGGGCGGGATTGCCAGCCTTCATAGAGCGCAATGAGGGTGACTGCTACGCCGAATACAACGCTTTTCAACACACCGTTGGCGACATCTTTCCAGATATCGACGCCATCTTGCATTTGCGACCAAAACGATCCCGTATCGACACCGATTAACAAAACGCCGACCACCCAGCCGCCCAATATGCCTACCATGGAGAATACCGCAGCTAATACGGGCATCGCGATGATGCCACCCCAGAAGCGGGGGACCAGAACCCGACGTATAGGGTCGACCGCCATCACTTCCATGGCTGCAAGCTGTTCTCCGGCCTTCATGAGTCCGATTTCGGCGGTGAGGGAAGTGCCGGCTCGCCCGGCGAATAGAAGTGCGGTGATGACCGGTCCTAGTTCGCGTGTGAGCGATAGTGCGACCAGCAGGCCAAGCGCCTCTTCAGATCCGTATCGGTTGAGGGTGTAATAACCTTGTAATCCGAGAACAAAGCCGACAAAAAGGCCGGACACCGTAATGATCAGTAGGGAATAGTTGCCGATGAAGTGTATTTGCTGCGAAACCAGCCGAGGTCTTTGCAGCACTATGCTCGAACGTGCTAATAACGTGGTGAAAAAGCGCGCAAAAAAACCGAGCATGGCAAGGCGGGTTCGGGTGTAATAGCCCAGTTTTTGAAGAGAACCACTCATTCTCAGCCCCTGACTCGTTTCTGATGAGTCAACCAAGACTCGAATGCCGGAGTGACAGGATAGTCGAAGGGGACGGGACCATCGGGCTCGGCCTGTAGAAACTGCTGCACATACGGGTCGGAGGATGAGCGCAGCGTGGCGGGTGTGCCGTGAGCCTTAAGTCGTCCCTGACCAACCAGATAAACATAATCCGCAATCGCGAATGATTCCGCGATATCGTGAGTGATCACGACCGAAGCGCAACCGAGACGGTCGGATAACTCCCTGATCAGCCTGGCGGTAATACCCATTGATATTGGATCCAGGCCTGCGAAGGGCTCATCGTATAAAACAAGCTCAGGTTCGAGTATCACTGCTCGGGCAAGCGCGACCCGCCGCGCCATTCCACCTGAGATTTCGGAAACTTTGAGATGCGCGGCGGCTTTTAAGCCGACAGCATCCAGCTTGGTTAGGACGCGCGACAACATTTCGGTTGAGGCAAGTTGTCGGTGCTCGCGCAAAGGAAAAGCGACATTTTCAAAAACGTTCAGATCGGTAAATAAAGCGCCCTGCTGAAAAAGCACTCCCATGCGCTGGCGCAAGGTCATGAGATCCTTGCGCGAAATATCCGTCAGATTTTGACCAAACACTTCAACTTTACCGGATCGAGCCTTCATTTGACCGGTTGTAGCGCGTAATAGCGTCGTTTTTCCGGATCCAGATCCGCCCATTATCGCAACCACCTGACCTTTTCCCACCTCAAGGGAAATGTCACTCAATACAGTGAAGTCGCCATAGGCAAGCGTCACGCTATCAAGGCGAATCACGGGATCACTCGAATGCAGGGAGCGCGAGGGCATGGTTTTCTTTAGGTCGAAGCTGGAATCGTTCAATATGAAAGACTTTACGCTTACGGGTTTACCATTGTATCGCTAACAAGTTTTCAGTTTGAATTAACTGGAAACTGATTGAAATGGATGAATATCATCAAAAGTGAGCGGTAGCCCAAGTTTTATTCAGCCTTGATTTGAGCTTGCTGAATGACTTTGGACCATTTCGCCCGCTCCGCCGTGATAAAGCGACCAAAGTCCTCGGCAGAGCCGCTACCGGGTTGACCCCCACTTTCGATAATGGCGCGTTGGACTTCAGGATCCAGCAATACTTCGTTTAGGACCTTGTTGAGTTTGGTCGTGATCTCGACGGGTGTGCCGGCCGGAACGATGATCCCTTGCCAGTTGTAAGACTCAAATCCGGGAACACCCGCTTCGGCCATGGTGGGAACATCGGGCAGAATCGCCAGACGCTTATTGGAGGAGACCGCGATAGGACGTACTCTGTCGGCTCGGATCGATGGCAAGGCCGCATAGCCCATTTCAAACATCATGCTGAGGTGTCCGGCCATCAAGTCGGTCGCTGCTGGCGAGCCGCCTTTGTATGGAACATGCACAATCTGTATCCCCGAAAGTTCTCGAAACATCTCTCCAGAAAGATGGTGAGCACCACCGATCCCGGATGATCCGAACGTTAACTTGCCGGGTTCTTTTTTAGCCAAAGCGATGAGTTCGGCTAAGTTTTTGACGGGTAGATTATTTGCAACGCTCAATATGAGCGGACTGTTTTCAACCAGAATGACGGGCTCGATATCCTTGGCGGGATCGTAAGGCAGTTTTTTCATCAACGATTGATTCACTGCCAGAGGAGCCAGATTACCGGATCCAATTGTGTACCCGTCCGGAGCCGCCTTTGCGATGACTGCGGTGCCGATGACGCCACCGGCGCCACTTTTATTCTCAACTACAACAGGCTGACCGAGTTTTTCTGAAAGCTTACGAGCGAGCAGACGCATTCTCGTATCCGAGAATCCGCCTGCCGCGTATGGAGAGATGAGAGTGATGCCTTTGGTTGGCCAGTCAGAAGTCTGCGACGCAGTGGAAGCGGTTTGTCCTTGAGCGGCAACAGGCAATGCGTACAGTAGCGCCATCACCGTGACCAAACCAGCTTTAACCAGATGATTCAGATACTTCATGGCGCTTTCCTTATGACGATTAGCGTGGCAGTTCAGTAGAACCCATCAGGAATTCATCCACTGCGCGCGCGCACTGGCGACCTTCACGGATTGCCCAGACAACCAGGGATTGACCGCGCCGCATATCACCGGCAGCGAACACTTTGCCAACGTTGCTTCGATAATCATCTGTGTTGGCTCGGGCATTGCCGCGAGGATCCATGTCTACGCCAAATGCTGTCAGGACTTTGCTTACCGGGGCAACAAAGCCCATGGCAAGCAGAACCAAATCCGCTTTGATTTCGAATTCGGAACCTTTGACTTCCTGCATTTTCATTTGACCGGTGGTTTCGTCCTTGACCCACTCGACGCGTGCGGCGATAAGTTTTTCAACCTTGCCATTTTTACCGACAAGTGATTTGGTCGTGATTGCCCAATCACGTTCGGCGCCCTCTTCGTGCGAAGACGAAGTGCGCAACTTGGCCGGCCAATAAGGCCAGGTCAACGCTTTGTTTTCGCTTTCCGGGGGGCGTGGCATCAGTTCGATCTGAACGACGGCTTTGGCGCCATGACGATTGCTTGTGCCTACACAATCCGAACCGGTGTCTCCACCACCAATGACAACCACATGCTTGCCTTTTGCCAGAACCTGATCGGTCAGCTTATCGCCGGCAACAACTTTGTTCTGCGGACGCAGGAAATCCATTGCATACATGACGCCGTCAAGTTCACGACCTTCAACGGGCAAGTCACGCGGGGTTTCGCAACCGCCGCTCAGGATAATGGCGTCAAAAGCTTTATCCAGATCAGCAGGTGTCATGACAGTGAGGCCTTTTGCCGCATCGGTCGCATTGCCAATGTAGTGGGAGGTTTTGAATGTCACACCTTCGGCTTGCATTTGTTGGATGCGCTGATCGATCAGTTTCTTCTCGAGCTTGAAGTCCGGAATGCCGTAACGTAAAAGCCCGCCGATGCGATCATTTTTTTCAAAAACAGTCACATCGTGACCGGCGCGCGCCAATTGCTGGGCTGCGGCCAAGCCTGCGGGGCCTGATCCGACAACGGCAACTTTTTTGCCTGTTTTGCGGCTGGGTAATTCTGGCGTGACCCAACCTTCGGACCAGCCTTTGTCGATGATGGCGTGCTCGATCGATTTGATTCCGACGGCATCATCGTTGATGTTCAGCGTGCAAGCTGCTTCACATGGAGCGGGACAAATACGACCCGTGAACTCGGGGAAGTTGTTGGTCGAATGCAGTACATCGAGGGCGCCACGCCAGTTCTGACGATAAACCAGATCGTTCCAGTCTGGTATGACGTTATTCACCGGACATCCGTTGTTGCAAAACGGAATGCCACAGTCCATGCAGCGGGATGCTTGCTTACCCGCTTGTTCGTCGGTGAGGTGCAGCACAAATTCGCGCCAGTGTTTCAGGCGTGCTGTGGGAGCTTCAGAAGCTTCCTGCAAGCGCTCTTGTTCGAGAAACCCAGTAATTTTTCCCATGATGATTCCTTAAGCAGCTTTTGACTGTGGGTTGGCAGCGCGCCACATTTCGCCCAGCGCGCGCTTGTAGTCGACAGGCATGACTTTGACGAATTTGCTTCGCGCGGAGTCCCAGTCGCTGACCAGATCGCGTGCGCGGAAACTGCCTGTGTAACGGAAATGGTTTTCGACCAGGCGACGCAGGATTGCTTCGTCAGTTTCTCGCTGGCCACCGCGAACCATGCTGTGCCAGATGTCCATTCCCTGGGTTTTTTCTTGTTCGGCCGATGACAGAACAGGTTCGATAGCAACCATTGATGTGTTGCATCTTTCGGCGAAGGTATTGTCCGGATCGAATACGTAAGCTACGCCACCCGACATTCCCGCGGCAAAGTTTCTTCCGGTTTGACCCAAAACTACAACGGTGCCGCCGGTCATGTATTCGCAACCATGATCGCCTGTCCCTTCAACAACAGCCGCAGCGCCGGAGTTGCGCACGGCAAAACGCTCGCCCGCCACTCCGTTGAAATAGGCTTCACCTGCAGTGGCTCCGTACATTACGGTGTTGCCGATGATGATGTGATCTGGACCAAAGCCACGGAAGTCGTTTGGTGAGCGAACGATGATGCGACCACCAGACAATCCCTTGCCGACATAGTCATTGCCTTCGCCAACCAGGTCGAGCGTGATGCCGCGAGCCAGGAATGCACCAAAACTTTGTCCTGCTGTGCCATTGCACTGAATGTGAATGGTGTCGTCGGGCAGACCGTGATCACCATACTTGGTTGCCACCCGACCAGATAGCATGGTGCCAATCGTACGGTTGCGGTTGCGCACAGGCGTGATGAAAGAAACTTTTTCGCCACGCTCAATAGCAGGCAGGCTGCGCTTGATCAGTTCATGATCGAGCGCAACATCCAGCCCGTGATCCTGCACTTCAGTCTGACGGCGCGGACCATCGATTGCAGGCTGATAGAACACACGAGTGAAGTCAAGCCCTTGAGCTTTCCAGTGCTCGATTCCTGCGCGGGTGTCTACAAGATCGACTCGGCCGACAAGCTCGTCGAAGGTGCGAACGCCAAGTTGCGCCATGATTTCGCGTACTTCTTCCGCAACGAAGAAGAAGTAGTTCACGACGTGTTCCGGCTTGCCCTGGAATTTTTTGCGTAGAACCGGATCTTGCGTGGCGACGCCAACCGGGCAAGTGTTGAGGTGGCATTTGCGCATCATGATGCAACCCTCGACTACTAGGGGTGCGGTAGCAAAACCAAATTCATCCGCACCTAGCAGCGCCCCGATCACAACATCACGACCCGTTTTCATCTGACCATCAGCCTGAACGCGAATTCTGCTACGCAACTGATTTAGCACCAGTGTTTGCTGCGTTTCGGCCAGACCCAGTTCCCATGGCGTGCCGGCATGTTTGATAGACGAGACTGGCGAAGCGCCGGTACCGCCATCATGGCCCGAAATCGTGACGTGATCTGCCTTGGCCTTGGCAACACCCGCCGCCACGGTGCCCACACCGACTTCGGAAACCAGTTTGACGGAGATCGATGCTTTGTCGTTCACGTTTTTCAGATCGTGAATGAGCTGGGCCAAATCTTCGATAGAGTAGATGTCGTGGTGAGGTGGTGGCGAAATCAGTCCGACACCCGGAACCGAGCAGCGCAATTTTGCGATGTATTCGGAAACTTTGTGGCCGGGTAGCTGACCGCCCTCACCAGGCTTGGCGCCTTGAGCCATCTTGATCTGAATCTGATCTGCGCTCGAAAGGTATTCGGCACTGACTCCAAACCGGCCAGAGGCAACTTGCTTGATGCGTGAACGCATCGAGTCGCCTGCTTGCAGAGGGATGTCGGCTTCGATCACGTCCGCACCAAGTTCGGATGCAAGCGTTGCTCCGGCTTGAATCCCGCTTTTACCGGTACGCAATTCATTGCGATAACGAAGCTCGTCTTCACCGCCTTCGCCCGTATTAGATTTACCACCGATTCGGTTCATTGCGACGGCCAGTACTGAATGCGCTTCTGTCGAAATCGAACCGAGCGACATGGCTCCGGTCGCAAAACGCTTCACGATTTCTTTTGCCGGTTCGACTTCATCGAGCGAAATAGCTCGGGCAGGGTCGATCTTGAATTCGAACAGGCCGCGAAGCGTCAGGTGACGCTTGCTCTGATCGTTGATCAGCTGAGCGTATTCCTTGTAGGTGCGATAGTTGTTGGCGCGCGTGGCATGCTGCAGTTTGGCGATCGAGTCCGGAGTCCACATATGATCTTCGCCGCGAACGCGGAAAGCGTATTCGCCACCGGTTTCGAGCGCATGAGCCAACACCGGATCGTTGCCGAAAGCGGCACGATGCGTGCGCAACGCTTCTTCAGCGACTTCGAAAATACCGATTCCTTCGATGGTGCTTGCAGTGCCAGAGAAATATTTATTCACCAGCGCCGAACGCAGGCCAACCGCTTCAAAGATCTGGGCGCCGCAGTAGGACATATAGGTCGAAATGCCCATTTTGGACATGACTTTGTTTAAGCCCTTGCCGATTGCCTTGATGAAGTTTTTGACCGCCTTGTCCGCCTTTTCGGGGTCCTTGCACATATCGACCAGGCTTTCGAGGGCGAGGAAGGGATGGATGGCTTCGGCACCATAACCACCCAACAATGCGAAGTGATGGACTTCTCGAGCCGAACCGGTTTCAACTACAAGACCAGTGTTGGTGCGCAGACCTTCGCGAATAAGATGCTGGTGAATCGCCGAGGTTGCGAGTAACGCCGGAATGGCCACGTTTTGGCTATCGACCGCACGATCGGAAAGAATAAGCACGTTGTAGCCGCTCCTGACGGCATCGACTGCCTTGGCGCAAAGTGCGGCTAGGCGGGCTTCGATGCCATCGGGTCCCCATGCGGCGGAATAAGTGATGTTAAGCGTCAGGCTACGGAACTTGTCCCCAGTCAATGCGGCGATGCCGCGGATGCGTTCCATTTCTTCAACGTCGAGAACAGGTTGAGTGATTTCGAGACGCAGTGGCGGGTTGACGTTGTTGATGTCCAGCAGATTTGGTTTGGGACCAATAAATGACACCAGCGACATGACGAGTTGTTCGCGGATCGGATCGATCGGAGGATTGGTGACTTGCGCAAACAGCTGACGGAAATAATTGTAGAAAGGTTTGGCGCGACTCGACAAAATCGCCAGCGGCGCATCGTTGCCCATTGAGCCAATGGCTTCTTCGCCTGTGCTTGCCATGATTTCGAGCACGAACTTGTAGTCTTCTTGCGTCCAGCCAAAAGCCTGTTGTCGATCGAGCAAGGTGGTTGCAGATTTTTCGGCGGCGCTGGCTTGCGGGACGGGCAGCGAATCGAGCTTGACGCGCAGGCGGTCGATCCACTGGCGATAAGGACGCGAGTTGGAAAGTTGTGACTTGATTTCGGCATCATCAATGATGCGACCTTGTTCGAGGTCGATCAGGAACATTTTGCCGGGCTGTAAGCGCCATTTTTTGACTATCCGGCTTTCGGGAATCGGCAAAGTGCCGGCTTCGGAAGCCATGATGACCATGTCATCATCGGTAATCAGGTAGCGGGCCGGGCGCAAACCGTTTCGGTCAAGCGTGGCGCCGATCTGGCGACCATCCGTGAATGCAACGGCTGCCGGGCCATCCCAGGGCTCCATCATCGCGGCATGATATTCATAAAACGCGCGACGGCTGGCGTCCATATGCGTATGCTGTTCCCATGCTTCGGGGATCATCATCATCATGGCGTGTGCCAACGAGTAGCCGGACATGACGAGCAATTCCAGACAATTATCGAAAGTAGCCGTGTCGGACTGGCCTTCGTAAACAATTGGATATAGCTTTTTGAGGTCATCACCCAGCACGGCCGATTGCATCATGCCTTCGCGGGCGCGCAACCAGTTGAAGTTACCCTTGACGGTATTGATCTCGCCGTTATGCGCAATCATGCGATAGGGGTGAGCCAGTGGCCAGGCAGGGAATGTATTTGTCGAGAAACGCTGGTGAACCAGCGCGACCGCGGAAACGGTGAGTGGATCGGCGAGATCCTTGTAGTACCGACCAACTTGATCAGCCAGCAGCAAGCCTTTGTAGACCACGGTGCGAACCGAAGCGGAAGGCACGAAATATTCTTTGCCGTGAGCCAGACCCATTGCCTGAATGGCGTGGCTGGCTGCCTTGCGAATCACGTAAAGCTTTCGCTCAAGCGCATCCGGTACCATCACATCCGCACCACGGCCGATGAATAGCTGGCGAATGACGGGCTCGCACGCACGTACGGCGGGCGACATGGGCATTTCAGTGTCGACCGGTACGTCGCGCCAGCCTAAAACCACCTGACCTTCGGCGCGAACTGCGCGCTCAAGCTCCTGTTCGCAAGCAAGGCGCGAAGCGATCTCTTTGGGAAGAAAGACCATGGCTACGCCATATTCGCCCGGGGCGGGTAGCTCGATATTTTGCTTTGCCATATCCTGGCGATAAAACGCATCGGGAATCTGGATGAGAATGCCCGCACCATCACCCATCAATTTGTCGGCGCCGACTGCGCCCCGATGATCCAGATTTTCAAGAATCTTCAGGCCCTGCTCTACGATTGCGTGGCTTTTTTCGCCTTTGATGTGCGCAACGAAACCAACGCCGCATGCGTCATGTTCATGCGATGGCGAGTAAAGTCCCTGCGCAACAGGTAAACCGGTGGTGGGGACGGATGGTTCGGCGACCTGCGAAGATTTTTTCGCAGGATAAAAATTTAATGGATGTGTTGACATTTCGTGCTCCGGAGGCGCCACGGCTGATAAGCGGTGCGAGGGTGAGAACGATACGCTTGAAAATGCGGCAGTGCAAGAAAATTAAAATAGGGTACGTCCCCAATTTATTCGAATTCGCCAAATCGAATTAAATTAATGGGGACAGATCATTAGTGCACTGATTCGACAAGTTTTTTGGGGCGACCGCGCAAACCGGGTCGTACGCGGCGGCTCGCAAAATCGGAAATGCTAGCAAGGAAAGAGTCGGAGCCAAGAGCCCATTGACCGCGAAGGCTAGATGAAATTTTTTGATCGTTGTTAAGAGAATTACCCTCTTGCAGGATGGCACGATAACGCGCTTGCCTGTCAAATGGGGTGTTGCCCAGCGCCCAGTAATCGACATGCTGTTCGAGCCAAAAATGATTCAAGCCGCCTAAACCAGTGTGGGCGCACGCCGATGACCACATCCAGTTTTCGGGATCTTGGGTCAGGCCCTCTCGTACAGGTAGCCATTCGAGCCAAACGAGTGCTGGTAATACCCATGACGCAGATTCGAGCAAAGTCGAATGGTAGCGACCGGAAAAGACAGATCCGGCTTTTAGACGGGACGCCAAGTTACGCCCAATAGTCTGGATGAGCTTGGAAATACCCCGGGAATCGGCAGGCGTGGCTAGCAAGGCAATGGATCCGGGAGTAATTACCCAGCCGTTGATGGCAACATGATGGGTTCTGGAAGCTTCACCAATCCATTGCAACATATCCTTGATCGTTGCGGGGGAAAGGTCGGGGCCATGGCCTTTTGCATCTTTGACCAGTTCGGCAATAACCAGCTGAGTCAGGCCTGGCGCATACAGTCGAGGTAAACGGGCCATAAAGAAGCTCCGCTAAACAATTCAAGGCTTGCGCAAACGATAGAACAGGTTAGGTTCACTGACGATATAAATGTTACCCGCTTCGTCGGTTGCGACCCCGTCGGGGTGTGGCATGGGTTTGCCCCCCTTGGGCTTGAGTGAGAGCATACCGCGACCGGTACCGCTGTCACCATCAAGCTGAACAATCATCTGAGACTCTTCGCTCAGGAGAAAGACACGACCAGTTAGCGGATCGACTTCAACGGATGAAAGATCGGTTGCAAAAGGAATTTCATCAAGCCAGTAGCTGACATTTTCGATTCTCATGCCGCGTGAATCGGGAGATTGAAGGTTATTCAGGCCACTGATTCTGTAAAGGGCGCGGGGACTGTGCTCTTTGGCAATGTACAAACGGTCTCGCTTGAGATCATAACCAAGACCGTCAAATCCGTAATTGCTATCCTCGCTTTCACCGAATTTCAGAACAAGCGAGAAAGCGCGTGTGACGTCAAGCGTTTGCGGCTCGGAGGGCACCTCGGTGATCACCAGGCGACTTCTTCGTCCGTTGACCATCGCAACTCGGTTTCCACCCATCCAGGCAATACCGTTGACCTCCGACATGCCTTTCAAGGGGTAAGTTCCAATAACTTGTCCCTCGAGAGAGAGCGAAATGAGCGTTGCGGGTTTGTTGGCTACAGCCCAGAGGCGTTTTTGTAATGGATCGTACGTAAGCCCAACCAGACTGCCTTGAATGCCATCGATTGTGGTTGGGCTATCAGGGGTTGCGTATCCCGTTAATGTATTGCCCCCGGCGGCCGAAATTTTGTTCTCCCACTGAGCCTGTTTGGCGGCCAGGCCTGATATCCAGCGGTAAGCGACCTGCTCGGCATGGTAGTAGCGCACGCCGATGTAAACAGCCCAGCCCACAATGATGATGAGGACACAGGCAAGCAGAATTTTCGAGAGAAACTTAACTAAATCGGACATACCCGGATCCAGGGTGACACATAAAAACGGCAAAATGCCGTTTGCGCCGAGCCCCTTGAGATTAACACCGTCAGAAGAAATGCGGAACTTATCTGCGAAAAACGCGTCTGATTAGCACTCGACACACAAGAGTGCTAAGATTAAAACATGTCGTAGCACCTGAGTTCAGGAGCAACAATATCATGACAAGCGTAACTACTTTGACATTGCCACAGAATCAACTCGCAATGGCCATTTCGAACCCAGGTGCTCTGGGAACGATCGACGCCTATATATCTACGGTCAACCATTTGCCCGTGCTGACCGCTGAGCAGGAAACCGCTCTCGCCCGCCGTCTGCGCGACGAGGCGGATATCAGCGCAGCCAGAGAGCTGGTGTTGTCTCATTTACGCCTCGTTGTTTCAGTCGCAAGGCAGTATCTGGGATATGGATTGCCCCACGCCGATCTGATACAGGAAGGAAACGTCGGATTGATGAAAGCCGTCAAGCGCTACGATCCGGAGCGAGGTGTGCGCCTGGTTTCATTCGCGGTGCATTGGATCAAGGCTGAAATCCATGAGTACATTGTGCGCAATTGGAGAATGGTTAAGGTTGCGACCACAAAGGCTCAACGTAAGTTATTCTTTAACTTGCGCAGCATGCGGCCGGACGGACATACACTTGACCCAGTCCAAGTGGATGAGATTGCAAGTAAATTAAGCGTTCGATCCGAAGATGTCCGCGAAATGGAAGTTCGGATGTCGGGTCGCGAGATGTCGCTTGAAAATCAGGATGACGATGAGGACGCTTATGCTCCTATAGCGTATTTGTCTGATGAAGGGCGCTCGGATCCGATGCAGGTGCTTGAGCGTCAGGCGGTAGATCGGATGCAGGGTGAGGGCCTGGTGCAAGCCCTGGATAAACTCGATGCGCGTTCGCGCAAGATCGTTGAGGCACGATGGTTGCAAGACGAAGGTGGTGCGACTTTACATGAATTGGCAGATGAATTCGGTGTATCCGCAGAGCGGATTCGTCAAATTGAGGTTGCTGCCATGAAGAAAATGCGTGAGGCTTTGACTGTGTAAGTCCGTTTTAAGAAACGGTATGTTTCACACCAATCAAAGGCGCCTTGCGAGGCGCCTTTGATTTTGTTTGAAGGCACGAAGATGGATATAAGTTCAGTTGTGTTCGGCTTGGCAGGCTTGTTGGCGCTGATCTGTTTCATGCCGCCATTGGCCGGACACATGAAAATCCCGTATTCTGTTTTCCTTGCCTTGAGCGGGTCTTTGCTCGCGTACTTGTCCTACAACTGGACACCTCCCGTGATCGGAGATTTTCTGGATATTGTCACTACGTTTGACATGTCATCCGAAACCTTCCTGATCGTATTCTTGCCTGTACTTTTGTTCGAAACATCACTTTCGATGAACGTTCGGCGACTGATGGACGATATCGGTCCCATTTTGATGATGGCGATTGTTGCCGTGATCGTGAGTACATTGCTTGTTGGTGTTGTGTTGACGAGCGTTTCCGGAATGGGCCTCGTTGCATGTTTGTTGCTTGGAGCGATTGTGGCCACAACGGATCCTGCTGCAGTGGTCAGTATTTTCAGGGAAGTCGGGGCACCGAAACGGTTGACGACTCTGGTCGAAGGGGAAAGTCTGTTGAACGATGCGGCTGCAATCGCACTGTATTCCGTTCTGCTTGGTGTGTTGACGAAGGACAGGAACTGGGAAGTATTTATTGTCGTAAAGGATTTCCTCTTCCTGTTTTTGGGAGGAGGGCTAGCCGGGTTCATGATCGGCCGATTTACGTGCGTTGCCTTCAAGTGGCTGCGAGGCTGGCCGGCAGCCGAGGTTTCGCTCACTGTTGCCGTTGCATATCTTTCTTATTTCATTTCAGAACATTATTTGCATGTGTCGGGCGTTGTGGCAACGGTTGTTGCCGGCCTAGTGGTTGGATCGACGGGGCGCACACGTATATCTCCGGCGGCTTTCGAAACGCTTTCGCATTCATGGCATCAATTTGGGTTCTGGGCAAACTCACTGGTTTTTTTGTTGGCGGCCATGTTGATTCCCAAGATGATGGCGAACATAACCTGGATGCATGCTTTGTACATCCTGCTGGTTTTCGTGACGACACTTTTGGCGCGTGCGATTGTCGTATATGGGCTGGTTCCCTTGTTGACTAAGCTGGGAGTCGGGGCAAGGGTTGGAAGGCGTTTCCAGGCAGTGATTTGGTGGGGTGGGCTTCGTGGTGCAGTGTCTTTTGCACTGGCCTTAGCGGTGACCGAGAGGGTCGGATTGCCTCAGGAAGTGCGCGAATTTATCGCTGTGACGGTGACGGGTTTTATTTTGGCGACGCTGTTTATTAATGGCATGACCTTGCAGCCATTGATACGGCTGTTGGGTTTGAATCAATTGACACGTAAACAACGCGCCTTGCGTGATCAGGCTGTCGTGGTGGCGGCCACTCTGAATCAGCATGAGACAGATGATATCGCTAAGTCGGAGTTGCTTCCGGATGATGTGCGTGAGCGCGTGCGTTCAGTGTTCGATGGATTATTGATTGCGCCAAGCGATGCGGAAGTTGAACAGTTCTCGGTTCAGGATAGGATTGATCTTGGGTTATCGATTCTTGCTCGCCGCGAATTTGAAATTTATTTCGAGATTCTGAAGCATCAGATCATCGATCGATCTATGGCCGAAATTTTGATTGGTAAGGCTGAACGGCATGAGGATGCAGTCCGGGTAGGAGGACTGGATGGATTTAATAAAGTTGCTAAACGGGCGCTGCGCTATCCGCGCAGGTTTCGCCAGGCGTTGCGGATTTATGAGGTTTTCGGTATCCAGCGCTGGTTGGCTTACGAACTGAGTCAGCGGTTCGTCTCGCTGATGAGTATGCGATCCGTTTCTAGACAGTTGCTGACGTTTGCCGATCA
This sequence comes from Sheuella amnicola, assembly GCF_010499255.1. Taxonomy (GTDB): domain Bacteria; phylum Pseudomonadota; class Gammaproteobacteria; order Burkholderiales; family Burkholderiaceae_B; genus Zwartia; species Zwartia amnicola. The sequence goes on along the minus strand of NZ_JAAGRN010000002.1, from coordinate 254,535 downwards.
AAAATTGCGCGACATTATTGGGGATGAGGCAACAGAGCAAGTTAGGCAGGCACATCAGAATCGCCTCGATTTGATCGAGCAGGGTCTGCAGGCACTCGAATTGCAGTATCCAAAGTATTCAACTTGGCTACAGGAGTGTTATCTGGGGCGTATTGCTCGTCGGATTGAACGCGAGCGTTACGATGAAATGCTGGAACAGTCTTTGATTAGCGGCGAAGTTTATGAAGACTTGTCCACGCGCGTCGGGCAGCGCTGGAGCTTCATCGATAAGGATCCATTGCTTGATATGGAGATGGAGCCCGAAGAGCTCGTAGCCAGAGTTCCATTGTTAAATGGGCTATCTCCGGAAGTGCAGCGCTCGGTTGCCCGCATGATGAAACCTCGTCTCTTTTTGCCGGATCAACTGGTTTGGTCGGCCAATAATATGCCGTCATACGCTCTATATGTTGTTGCTTCCGGCGCGGTTAGGGTTCGATTGCCGGACTCCACCCACATCGAATTGGGTTCAGGGGAGTTTTTCGGCGAGTTGTATATGTTGAAAAAGGAACTTTTGCGAGGATTCGAGGTTCGATCCTTGGGGTATAGCAAGTTGCTTTGTTTGCCGGTCAACGAGTTTGAAAACTTGATGGCGCGGGATGCATCTTTGCGCCAAAGTATCGAATTGGTTGCGAAACAACGCTTGCGCGCGCTCGAGGTTTGGCAGGGACAACAATCAGGCGCAGGCGGTTCTGCGCAATAAATCTTCGACGAAAACGATGGATGCTTCTATGGTGACGGTGTCAGCGAGAATCATTTCCAGAATTTGATCTGGCGCCAGGCAGCGGATTTCCATGACCTCGCCATCGCGGTTTATCGGTGTCACGGCATCGGGCAACACACACTCGCAGGTCAGTACCTGTTCGTTTTGGTAGCCTTCAGGAATTTTGCGGCGCATCCGATGAATTGTGCGCAAGGGTGTACGACTTTTGATGTGACCGGCATCCAGACCGGCTTCTTCTTCGGTTTCACGAATCAAAGCCAGGTCGTCAGGCTCCAGGCTGCCTACCAGACCACCAACTAATGTGTCCCATAGCCCCGGATCGGTTTTTTTTGTCATTGATCTTCTGGCGATCCAGATATTGCCTTGACTTGACCGGGCATTCAGGTGAACGGCTCGCGTAACGATACCGAGGGGGCGCATCACGCCTCGCTCTATGACTCCTAAGTGTTCATCTTTGGACTCCGGGTCAGCCCAGATATCCAGCAATTCATCTCGCCAACCCGGAGCGCATCCGGCAGAACGTAGTGTTTTTGCCACATTTTCGAGCAAACCGTTTAATTCCGGGCCTGGATGCATGTTGCTTCCAATATCGACAGCATCCTGGGTTATTTTGACGCCGTAAAGTCCGCTCAATGCCTTTATCGCATCGGGAAACACCGTCCCACAACGCTTTGCGGCGATTGACAGGGGAAGCGAGCCGGCATGCGGTGGTTCATCAGCCCGGCTTTTGAGGCTATTGAGCAACAATCGGAGTCGATTCTGGTCGGTGGACAGGAGCGCAGCGGGCATATGGAGCGAGGCTCAAAATGGAATGAATGGATTGTAGAGCAGCAGTTCGTACGTAGCTCCGCTATAATCCCCCACGTTTCTTAATGATTTGCGCTAAATCAACCCATGTTTTGTCTGGGTCATTGACATTAGCCGTCCGATAATTTTCTTTTGCAAGCGGTGCTTTTTTCCAACGGATTCAAGCGCTAATTGCAACGTGTTTCGAGGTCAGCATGAAGAAGTTGAGAGGGTTACTGAGTGCCTGTGCCATGCTTTTTAGCGGCATTGTGGGTGCACAAGTAGTGGATATGCCGGGAGGTCCGCGCGTCAATCAGCTCAATTTGACTGAGGGTGTCAACCAGATCGCTCGCGACGTGGTTTGGCTCCATTGGTTGATGCTGATCATCTGTCTGGTGATTTTCATCGCTGTTTTCGGCGTGATGTTCTACTCGATCTGGGCGCATCGCAAGTCGCGTGGCGCCAAGCCTGCAACATTTCATGAAAGCGTTAGCGTTGAAATCGCTTGGACCGTGATTCCTTTCCTGATCGTGATCGCGATGGCATTGCCTGCAACGCGCGCCGTGGTTGCCATGAAGGATACGAGTGGTGCGGACATGACGGTTAAAGTGACCGGCTATCAATGGAAGTGGGGCTACGAATATGTAGACGGTCCCGCTGCGGGCGTGAAATTCTTGTCCAATCTGTCTACACCCGCCGCGCAAATCGAGAACCGTGAGCCCAAGGGTCCTTTTTATCTGATGGAAGTCGATAAGCCGCTGGTTGTTCCGGTAGGCAAAAAGATTCGTGTCGCAGTGACTGCCGGTGACGTTATCCACTCCTGGATGGTGCCCGACCTGGCTGTGAAGCAAGACGCGATTCCCGGTTTCATTCGTAATTCCTGGTTCCGTGCCGATAAAGTTGGTGAATATCGTGGTCAGTGCGCCGAGCTTTGCGGAAAGGATCATGCTTTCATGCCGATCGTTGTCAAGGTTGTCTCCGAACAGGATTGGGCAAAATGGTCAGAAGAGCAGAAAAAACTGGCCGATGCAGCTAACGACGATCCAAACAAGGAATGGCCTGCAGCTGAATTGATTGCTCGCGGCGAAAAGGTTTACGCGGCGAATTGCGTGGCCTGCCACCAGGGTAGTGGTAAGGGTATCGTTGGTTCGTTCCCTGCGCTTGACGGCAGTGCGATTGTCATGGGTCCCAAGGCGGCACAAATTGACATCATGCTCAAGGGCAAGCCCGGAACCGCAATGGCCTCTTTCGCCGGACAGTTGAATGATGTGGAACTTGCCGCCGTGATCAATTACACGCGCGCATCCTGGGGTAATCAGGGTAAAGGCAAGGATCCGGTCGTCACGCCGGCTGAAGTTAAGGCCGCACGATAAATTTGATTTGTCTTCAGTCTATCAACGACACTTTCGAAAAGATACGCTGACTGTCCCGCCAAACGCGGGATTGCAGCCAAAGCAGGATAGGAGTTCAACATGAGTAGCGTCACAGCAGATCACAGCCACGGCCACGACCACGACCATGATGATCATGGTCATCAGCTACACGGTTGGCGCCGGTGGTTATTCGCAACCAATCACAAAGATATCGGTACGATGTACATGATATTTTCGTTTGTCATGCTGCTCGTTGGCGGCGTGTTGGCATTGCTGTTGCGTACCGAGCTGTTCCAGCCGGGCTTGCAGTTTTTCCGGCCCGAACTGTTTAACCAGTTTACGACCATGCATGGTCTTATCATGGTTTTCGGTGCGATCATGCCCGCCTTTGTCGGATTTGCTAACTGGATGATTCCGTTGCAAATCGGCGCATCGGATATGGCTTTCGCTCGTATGAACAACTTCAGTTTCTGGTTGTTGCCCGTTGCAGGTATTTTGCTTAGTGCCTCGTTCTTTGTTCCCGGTGGCGCAACCGCAGCCGGCTGGACACTTTACGCCCCGCTTACGCTGCAAATGGGTCCCGGCATGGATCTGGCTATTTTTGCTGTCCACATCATGGGTGCTTCTTCGATCATGGGCGCGATCAATATCGTGGTCACAATCCTGAATATGCGCGCTCCGGGCATGACTCTGATGAAAATGCCCTTGTTCTGCTGGACCTGGTTGATTACCGCTTATCTGCTTATTGCAGTCATGCCCGTTTTGGCTGCAGCTATCACCATGGTGTTGACCGACCGTCATTTCGGTACCGGCTTTTTTAACGCAGCCGCAGGTGGTGATCCAGTCCTTTATCAGCACATTTTCTGGTTCTTCGGTCACCCCGAGGTATACATCATGATTCTGCCGGCGTTTGGCATTGTTTCAGCCATCGTTCCGGCTTTCGCCCGTAAAAGACTGTTCGGCTACGCTTCGATGGTCTATGCGACTGCTTCGATTGCGATCTTGTCGTTTATCGTGTGGGCGCACCACATGTTCGCAACCGGAATGCCTGTAACCGGTCAGCTTTACTTCATGTATGCAACGATGCTGATTTCGATCCCTACGGGTGTCAAGGTGTTTAACTGGGTTGCAACGATGTGGCGCGGCTCGATGACTTTCGAAACCCCCATGCTGTTCGCTGTCGGCTTTATTTTCGTATTCACGATTGGCGGCTTTACGGGCCTCATCCTTTCGATGGCTCCGATCGACATCCAGGTTCACGATACATACTACGTTGTTGCTCACTTCCACTATGTGCTTGTGGCAGGTTCGTTGTTTGCCTTATTCGCCGGCACCTACTACTGGCTTCCCAAGTGGACTGGGCGTATGTACAGCGAAACACTCGGCAAATGGCACTTCTGGCTGAGCATTATTTCGTTTAACGTGACTTTCTTCCCGATGCACTTTTTGGGTCTGGCCGGTATGCCACGTCGTTACGTTGACTATGCAGCTCAATTTACCGACTATCATCAGATTGCAACGATTGGTGCTTTTGTTTTCGGTTTCTCCCAGTTGATTTTCCTGGCGGCGGTGTTGCGTTGTTATGCAGGCAAGGGTCAGCCGGCTGCTGCCAAGCCTTGGGAAGGAGCAGAAGGTTTGGAGTGGACTGTGCCTTCACCGGCTCCATTCCACACGTTTGTCACACCTCCAGAGGTAAAGTAATCAAATGGCCCCTACTCCTGAACAGAAGCGTAAGAATAATCGCGTAGGTTTGGTATTTCTGGTGATTGTTCTTGCGTTGTTCGGGTGGACCATTGCAAAGCAGTTTATTGGACGTTGAGTTCCGATCATTTGATTAGATGTGAAAATGAGTCAGGATCTTAAAGAGTTGAGTCAGCGAAAGCTGAATTTCTTTCAGACACTCAAGGCGATTGCGTGGGCCATGTTCGGCGTGCGTAAAGGTTCTGGGTATCAGGAGGATATGTCCAAACTTAATCCGGTACATCTGGTGATTGCCGGCTTATTGTTTGGTGTAATTTTTGTGGTCGGGCTTGTCATGATCGTCCGCGCGGTGATCTCAAGTTTCGGCTAAGACCGGTAATTAACTATCTGCAGCATGGAGAATGACATGAGTGCATCCCACTCTATCCAAGGCAAAGAGGCTCCGTACTATTACGTGCCCAATGATTCCGCCCACCCGGTTCGCGCCAGTTTTGCGCTCCTGGTAGTGATGCTTGGCGCATCAGCCTGGGTGAACGGTATTGATCCTGCCAAGTGGGCGGTCTATGCCGGTCTGGTCGGTCTGATTGTTGTGTTGTACCACTGGTTCGGTGATGCGATTCATGAAGAAGAGACGGGCTTGAACAGCAAGCGCATCGATGTCTCTTATCGCTGGAGCATGAGTTGGTTCATCTTCTCCGAAGTGATGTTTTTTGCAGCCTTTTTCGGTGCGCTTTGGTATACGCGTTCTGTGACCACACCTTGGCTTGGCGATCTTGATCACAAGCAACTGCTATGGCCAACGTTTGTTGCCGTCTGGCCCAATACCGGTCCTGCCGGCGTTGTTGAAGTTTTTCAAACGATGGGACCGTTCTGGCTACCGACGATCAATACGGCGTTGCTGTTGACCTCTGGCGTAACACTGACGATCTCGCACCACGCTTTGCGTGAAGATCACCGCGGTAAAGCAAAGTTCTGGTTGTTTGCCACGATACTTCTGGGTTTCATCTTCGTCGCTTGTCAGGGATATGAGTATTACCATGCTTATCATGCACTGAACCTCAAGTTCAGCTCAGGAGCATATGGTTCGCTATTCTTCTTGCTCACCGGCTTTCACGGTTTTCACGTGTTGCTGGGTGCAACCATGCTGGCCGTTATCTTGGTCCGTCTAATGAAAGGCCACTTTACCGCCGATAACCACTTTGGTTTTGAAGGTGCCGCTTGGTACTGGCACTTTGTGGACGTTGTCTGGCTCGGACTGTACCTTTTCGTTTATTGGTTCTAATGCCGGACGGTCTTGCACCGTAGAAAAAAAGGCCGGCTTCAAATGCCGGCCTTTTCTTTTAATTGGCAACAAACATCAATCATTTAAAACCGGTTGTTTCGATCCATCCCATCCAATGGGCAAAGAGCAGAAACAAAAACAGCACGACCGATAAACCGATCCTGACTGTTAAGGCATTGACGGTTTTATTGCTGGCGCCCTTGTCGCGCATGAGATAAAACAGCGCCGACGCCAGACTACCTAAGATAATGATGAAAGCCAGTCCTACAATGATACGCATCGGGCCCTCCGCCTAAAAAAGGAATTATCTCAGACATGGCTAAATCGCACACGCAGATGCTCAATGTAGTTGCGATGATTTTGCTTGCCGTTTTGACAGCGGGCTTTATATCGCTGGGAAACTGGCAGTTATCCAGAGCAGATGAAAGACGTGTGATTGCCGAAGCAATCGAACGAGGAAGAAGTCGGGAGGCGGTCAACTTAGATGCCACTACTGATGACAAGGATTTATTGCCATGGCGTCCTGCGAAAGCTGAAGGCATTTGGTTAAACAAGTACAGTCTGTTATTGGATAACCGTAATCTTGAGGGTAAGCCCGGCTTATGGCTGGCAACCCCGCTTAAACTCGAGGATGGTCGGGCGCTGCTCGTACTGCGAGGCTGGTTGGCAAGACCGCTTTCAACCTTGCCCGGCAATATGCAAACCCCGATGAAGAATTTTCAAGCACCTCCCGGGATGCAAAAAGTAAGTGGTGAGATATCTTTGAGGGTGCCGAGACTTTATGAGCTGTGGAGTCCCATTGCGCGACCGGAAAAGGGTTTGCCGGATAATTGGCCGATAGGCGGTGAAGAGAAATCGCCCGCCACGACCGAAACGTTGCTCAGAGTGCAAAACCTGGATGTGAACGAATTAAGTCATAGAACCGGATTAAGGTTCCTTCCGGTAGTTTTAATGCAACTAGATGAGGTCGATGATGGTCTGACTCGAGTATGGCCCGGCCCTTCTGTCGACTCGGACAAGAACATCGGTTACGCAATACAGTGGTTTGGTTTTGCTGCGATAGCAGGGTTGGTCCTTCTGGGATTAATCTATAAGACTTTGCGTAAGCTAAAAACCGCAAAATAATTTTTCTTAGAAGTTTGAATAGTGATAATTGCCATGAATCAGAACCCCAAGATGACCAACAAACCAAGATCCAGAACTCCTCTGGTGTTGATCTTTCTGATGAGTCTGGCGCCTGTTATCGGAGCGGTATTGATGTATTTCAATCCCGATTGGCGACCGGACGGAAGTGCGGCCTATGGACAGTTTATCGAGCCGCAGCGCCCGATGCCGTCTGCCAACGATCTCAAATTAACGACCCTGGATGGACAACCATTCGACCTGAATACTTTGAAAGGCAAATGGCTGCTTGCAACCGCGGATGGAGGGGCTTGCCCGGATTCATGCGCGAGAAAATTGTTCATTTTGCGTAATTCGCATGCAAGTCAGGGTAAGAATGTAGAGCGATTGATGCGGATCTGGTTTATTACCGATGATGCACAAATCCCCGAAAAAGTGCTTGATGCCTATAAAGGTACGGTTATGGTTCGGGTGAATCCGGATCAGCTACGCAAGTTTTTAACGACACATGCCGGACCTGATGTGTCGGCAGGGCAAGCGTTGGCAGACCCAATGTGGATTATCGATCCGCTTGGCAATTTGATCATGGATTATCCAGCGAATGCCATTCCGGAAAAAGTGCGAAAAGATATCAGCAAGCTGGTTTACAACTCCAGAGTCGGGTAAATGGCCATGGATGACAAGGTGCGTGCGCGCTATCGCAAGATTCTGTTCTTGACCTGGTTTTTGACGCTTGATCTGATCATGTTCGGCGCTTTTGTGCGCCTGACGGATTCGGGGCTGGGATGCCCCGATTGGCCGGGATGCTACGGGAATATTACGCCAGTAGGTGCTCTACAAGATATCAGAGAAGCCGTCAAAGTGATGCCTGATGGGCCTGTCACTTTGCCTAAGGCATGGATTGAGATGATTCACCGATATGTCGGAGCATTGCTTGGCTTGCTCATTATCTGCATCAGTTGGATGGCATGGCGATATCGTGAGAAATTTGGCCAGTCCCCGGTGTTGGCCTTTGTTGCCCTGATTGCAGTCTGTGTGCAAGGTGCGTTTGGCGCCTGGACCGTGACACATAAATTGATGCCTGCAGTCGTGACAGGCCATTTGCTTGGCGGGATGTTGCTGTTGGGCCTGATGACGTGGCTAGCCGCACGAGAGAAGGTTCATCAACAGGTGCAGCTCGTGTCTAAACGCTGGCAGCCATGGGTGGCGTTCGGGCTCGTTTTGTTATTTATACAGATTGCCCTTGGTGGTTGGGTGAGTACCAATTATGCGGCATTGGCTTGCATGGATTTTCCGACGTGCCACGGACAATGGCTGCCCGAAATGGACATGAAGAACGGATTTTCAATCGTACGGGGTCTTGGCGAGCTTCCGGGTGGTGAAATGATTTCACAGTCAGCCCTGACGGCGATACATTGGGTGCATCGTAATTTCGCGTTTCTTGTATTCGCATATCTTGTAACCCTTGGTGTGCGATTGCGTTCACAGAGTGGATTGCAGGGGCCATCCAATTTGTTGCTTATTTTGCTTGGTGCGCAATTGTTGACCGGGCTGACGACAATCTTTTTCCAGTGGCCACTAGTGATTGCTGTTTTGCACAACGGGGGAGCTGCCGGATTGGTGTTGACGCTGGTCACACTTCTGGTCAGGATTGGTCGAGCATCCCTGCCCGGCTTGTCGGTACAATCACGTTAGATTTTCAAGATTAAAGCCATGTCCAGTATTGCATCCACCACTCCCGGTTTGTTTCGTCAGTATCTCGTTCTGACAAAGCCCCGCGTCACCCAGCTCGCGGTGTTTTGCGCGGTGATCGGCATGTTTTTGGCTACCCCCGGCATGCCGGACATACAAAAAGTGGTGGCCGGTACGATAGGGATCTGGTTGCTTGCAGCCGCCGCATTTGCGATGAATTGTCTGATCGAACAGCAGATCGATGCCCGGATGTTGCGTACTGCCAGGCGTGCAACAGCGCAAGGCACGATTTCAACAGCGCAAGTGATGATTCTTTCCGGTTTGCTGGGTGGATTGGGCATGGTTATTCTCTATCGATGGGTGAACGCCCTGACGATGTGGCTGACCTTTGCGACTTTTGTCGGATATGCCGTGATTTACACCATGATTCTTAAGCCGCGCACTCCGCAAAACATTGTGATCGGTGGACTTTCGGGTGCGATGCCTCCGGCGCTTGGCTGGGCTGCGATCGCCGATTCCGTTCCCGCCGAGGCGTGGCTTTTGGTGTTAATTATTTTTATCTGGACTCCGCCTCATTTCTGGGCGCTTGCGCTTTACCGTAGCCATGATTATGCGCGAGCTGGCTTACCCATGTTGCCGGTCACACATGGCCAACAGTTCACCCGGTTGCATATCCTGCTTTACAGCGTTGCTTTGCTTGCCACCACGATTTTTCCTTATATCGTTCAGATGAGTGGTTGGCTATATTTGCTGGCTGCACTGCTGCTTGGACTTATGTTTGTTTACTACGCTTGGCGACTGTACAGGGATTACAGCGACGAGCTGGCACGCAAATTATTCCGCTTTTCCATTCTTTATCTCTCGCTTCTGTTTCTGGCCTTGTTGCTGGATCATTGGCTTATTGTTGGTCGCTGATCGATACAAGGATGTTTGAATTGCAATTAGCCCGACGTAAGGTTTTTAAGGGTGGTATAGCCCTGGCGGTCACGTTGCTTCTTTCTTCGTGCAAGGATTCGAAGCTTGATTTCAAAGGAAGCGACATCACGGGAACTAAGCTTGGCCAAGGTTGGACCCTGGTCGGCATGGATGGCAAAACCTATAACCCGGATATTTTCAAGGGCAAGGTCACGCTGATCTTTTTTGGATACACGCAATGTCCCGATATTTGTCCTTCCGCGTTGGCCGAATTAACGGAAGTCATGCGACTTCTTGGGGAGAAAGCGGATAGAGTCCAGATCATTATGGTCACGGTTGATCCTGAGCGCGATACTCAGGAAGTCATGAAAGCCTATGTAACCGGATTTGATTCCCGTTTTATCGGATTGACCGGTACAGTTGAGCAGGTCAAGAAAGCTGCCGCATCATTCAAGGCTTATTTCGCCAAGTCTCCCAAAGGCAAATCCGGCGACTACAGCATGGACCATAGCGCGATGTTTTATCTGCTGGATACTCGAGGTGAAGCCCGAGTCTTACTGAGTAATCAAGCCGGAGTGGCGGCAATCAAGAACGATATCGAGCAACTCTTGCGTTAACCCCTCGATTTTTGCCAGACACTTAAGGCTTCGCGGGCTCGATCGGATAACTCGTTTAGGGGTAATTCGGTGAGATGTTCGATAATCATTCGCGCATAGGGTGTCGCGAGTGAAGAGGCCTCTTTGCAAAGGCGCATTTCCTCTCCGACAGATGGATTGTGTTGGCGCCAGTAATTAATGGCTGCTTCAAGTTCGTTTAAGCTAATAGTCTGCATGCGTGTATTGTCCCACCGATCCTAGTAATATCATAGGCAACATTGGCAAAAAGGACCACCGTTATGAGCACATCCGCTTCTAATCCCTTTGTATTGCCTGGATTTGGCCAGACGGGCGAACAGGCGGCGAACCCCCTGCTTGCGAGCATGGAAATGATGCGTCAGGCCTTTTCCGGCATGACAGGAGGGACCTCTGCATCCGCAGCCTCGCCGATGGCGCCGACTTTAAACCCGGAAGATCTTGAAAAGCGAATTGCGGAGCTCAAAACGGTAGAAAATTGGCTAAAAATTAATCTTTCCATGCTCACGAGTACGATTCAAGGCATGGAGGTTCAGTTGGCGACAATTCAAACCCTGAAATCGTTCGTGGCGGGCGCAACGGATGCAAAAGACAAGCAAGATGTTCCACCCGTTGCGCAAGCATGGTGGGACATGTTGCAGCAACAATTCAACCAAGTGGCGGCGGCAACCGCGGCATCAATGGCGCCTATATCGAAAGGGGTGTCTACCGAGTCGGACCAGACTCCGGCCAAAACTTCCGGCAAGTCCGGTAACGCGTCGCCACGTGCTCGATCGTCTAAAAAAAGCACCTAGAAAAACCACGTGCCTAAGTTATTTCTCGAATTTTTACATTAAATAAATTATGTTGAACATTGTTATTCTGGCCGCCGGGTTGGGTAAGCGGATGCAGTCGAATTTACCCAAAGTGCTTCATCCGATTGCGGGACGTTCGATGCTGTCGCATGTTCTGGATAGTGCGCGCGCTTTGGATGCTGCCAACGTGGTCATCGTAGTGGGTCATGGTGCGGATCAGGTCAAGACTGCCTATGCACAGGAAAAAGATTTGAAATTTGCATTACAGCAGCCGCAACTTGGCACGGGACATGCAGTGCAGCAAACTGTTGGGCTCTTGCAGGAAGATGGCCGCGACGATGTGACGGTTGTTCTGTATGGCGATGTACCTTTGGTTCAACCCGATACTTTGCGCAAGCTCTTGCTGTCACGAGATGGCGGGTTGGCTGTATTGACTGAATTTTTGCCAGATCCAAGCGGCTATGGCCGGATTGTTCGCGACGCTGCAGGCAAGGTATGCGCGATTGTCGAACATAAAGATGCCACCGAAGCGCAACGTTCGATTAACGAGGTGAATACGGGGATTATCGCGGCGCCTACAGCTGCGCTAAAAGGTTGGTTATCTCGATTGGATAACAATAATGCGCAAGGCGAGTACTATCTGACGGATATCATTGGGATGGCGGTCGCAGATGGCTTGGTGGTTAATACCGCGCACCCGAGCGCCCAATTCGAAACGTTGGGTGTGAACAGTAGAGCTCAGCAAGCTGAGCTTGAGCGGTTGTGGCAGGCAGAGCTGGCCCGCCGTCAGCTTGAGGCGGGGGTCACAATTGTTGATCCGGCTCGCTTCGATTTGCGTGGTCAATTGGAGTGCGGTCGGGATGTCATGATTGACGTGGGTTGCATTTTTGAAGGAAAGGTCGTTTTGGCCGATGGTGTGCGCATCGGGCCGCACTGCGTGTTGCGAAACGTCACACTAGGTGCCGGGACCCACGTGGAGGCCTATAGCCATCTGGAGCAGTCCAGTGTCGGGGAGCAGGCCAGGATTGGACCTTATGCCCGGTTGCGACCCGGAGCGCGCCTTGGCAACGGCACTCATGTGGGCAATTTCGTTGAACTGAAAAACACGATGTTAGGCGAGGGGAGTAAAGCCAATCATCTCGCCTATGTGGGTGATGCGGATGTCGGAGCGCGCGTGAATATCGGCGCAGGTACGATCACCTGCAATTACGATGGTGTAAATAAATTCAGAACAGTGATTGAAGATGATGCGTTCATCGGATCGGATACCCAGTTGGTTGCTCCCGTGCGTGTTGGGCGAGGTGCGACGCTTGGTGCCGGAACGACCTTGACTGCGGATGCGCCGGCTGATCAACTGACAATTTCAAGAACTAAACAGATTACGATTACCGGTTGGAAACGACCAGTGAAAAAATCTTGAGTCAACCAGAACAGACTAATCAACCATCTGCAGAACATTCCGAAGGTTTGCAGGACTCGCGTCGCCGCTTATGGGCATCGCTGACATTGCTTTTTGGTATCGGCATGTCGGTGCTGGACTCGTCGATGACGAACGTTGCGTTGCCTGCGATCGCAAAGGATATGGATGTTTCCGCCGCAGCGGTGGTCTGGATCGTCAATGCGTACGGCCTGACGCTTGTGATGACGTTGTTACCATTATCGGCGGTTGGCGAGCGCACCGGCTTCAAGCGTTTATTCCGATATGGGTTGAGCCTATTCATTTGCGCTTCGGTGGCCAGTTCTTTTGCGCCTTCTTTGCCTGTCTTGCTAGTCTGTCGTGTTTTGCAAGGGCTGGGCGGCTCGGCGATCATGTGCTTGTTTGGGGCGCTTGTTCGGCATATTTACCCTCCTAAGCATATGGCGCGCGGCATTGGGATGAATGCCATGATGGTTGGCCTGATGTCGGTTATCGGGCCGACCATCGGGACATTTATTTTGTCGATTTCCAATTGGCACTGGATCTTTCTTATCAACTTGCCGATCGGGGCGATTATTTTGTTGGGCGTGAAATATCTTCCCGACGTCAGTCCTGTCAAAGGTCGTTTCGATTGGAATTCAGCGATGTTAAGCATGGTGACAGTCGGTTTGCTGATTGTCGGAATCGACTATTCATCGACCTATGTCTGGCAGTCCGCATGTTTAATTGTGTTTGGCATTTTGACCGGGATCGTGCTGGTGCGTCGAAGTTACCAACAGCCTGCGCCGTTGGTTCCCGTTGATCTGCTGCAGATACCCGCGATGCGATTCGCGATTGCGGCTTCGTTGTGTACGTTTTCCGCCCAGATGGCAACGTTCGTGTCATTACCTTTTTATTTGCAACAAGAGATGAGTCGTCCGCTTTCGTCCGTGGGTATGTTGATGGCTGGCTGGCCATTGGGAGCTGCATTGATTGCCATGGTGGCCGGTCGATTGTCGAACATGTTCCCAGTGGCGGCGCTGTGTGGTGTAGGGGCCGGCGCAATGGCTATCGGACTTTTGGTGATCGTGCTTGCTCCCGCAAGCATTAATGACATCTGGCTGATGATGGCGATGGTATTGGGTGGAGTGGGATTTGGTTTTTTTCAGACGCCTAACAATCGTGTGATTATCGGTTCGGCACCTAAACATCGGGCGGGCGCTTTGGGGGGGTTGCAGGCAACGACGCGTGTATTCGGTCAGACTTTTGGCGCCGCGATGGTTGCATCTGCTTTTAGTTTGAGCGTATCGTCAGGGCCGACGCTCGGCCTGTCGGTTGGCGTGACGTTCGCCTCGTTGGCTGTGTTGGTGAATGTGATCCGACATCGTCAGACTGATGTGTCCAGAACAGGGGGCTGATCACCATGCGGGTTTTGCAAATCAATACGGAGCGTACTTGGCGTGGCGGCGAACGGCAGACTTTGCTGACAGCATTGGGCATGCGAGACGCCGGTCACGATGTCGAGTTGTTATTGCATGGTGATGGCGTATTAGCTGTGCGCGCACGCGAGCAGGGTTTGCGTGTCCATTGCGTTGGCAATACGCCCGGATTTCCAATGTGGCTTGCGCGTAATGGCCGTCATTACGATATTGTGCATGCGCAAACTGCCCAAGCCGCAACGTGGGCAGTCATAACAAAATGGGCGCATCGCCGTCCAGTTGTGTTTACGCGCAGAACTAATTTTCCTTCAGGCTCCAAACCCTGGGTGACCCGTCAGAAATGGTCTCGTGTCGATAGAATGGTCGCGATCAGCGAGGCCGCTGCGGTTGCTCCGCGTGCAATGGGTATTGATACTTTGGTCATCCCGAGCGCGGTTCCCGCTGTTGTCGGAGATGACGCGCGTGTTCAGGCTTTTATCGAAGAACAATCGCTACAGGGAGTGCGCATCGTGGGCACTGCATCCGCCCTATCGCCCGAAAAAGATCCTGTAACGCTGATTCGTGCCGCCTCTTTGGTCTGTGAGCGATTCGATGATGTAGTGTTCGTGCATTGGGGTGCATCCGGTCAAGCATCAGAAGCCGCGCAACAGTGTTTGCGTGATTTGAACTTGGCCGGCCGCTACCGCCTTCTTGGTTTCGAGACGGGAGTCGAGCAGCTTTATCCTGCCTTGTCCGTGTTTGTGATGGCCTCCCGCTTTGAAGCGCTGGGAACAAGCGTGCTGGATGCGATGATGCAGAAAGTCCCGGTCGTGGCCACTGATGCTGGTGGATTGAAAGAGACAATAGCGAACAATCGCGGATTGATGTGTCCCGTCGGGGATGCCAGAGCGATGGCCGAGCAGATCATTACCTTGCTGGACCAGCCTGCTCGCGCCGCGGCGATGGCCGAAGCTGCTTATGTGGACGTGATCCAGGAGTATGACGTCGGACGGATGACACAACGCTATCTGGATGTGTATGCCGGACTATCAAGCACAAGAAATTGAATGATTTGCATACAGGACTAACTGTATTAATTTAAAGAACAATGCGAGTTTCGAATTTGCTGCGGTGAACCGAAAAAAACGTCCTGACATTGCGAACATTGGATTGGGCGGTCAGCACGCGATGAACGAGTGCATGGTAAGCGGGCATGTCCATGACTTCAGTAATGAGCACGAAGTCCGGTCCGGTTGATACGCGATAGCATTGCAAGACGGCCGACTCGTTATCGACGCGCTTTTCGAATAGTTCGAGTTGTTCCGCGCTTTGAATGTCGAGCGTGACTTCAATGATGGCGGTCAGTGAACTGCGTACTTTGGCGGGCGCGATGATGGCGACCTGTTTTTCTATGATGCCCATGGCTTTCAGGCGACGCACTCTGCGCATGCACGTAGGGGGCGATGCGTGGACGCGTTCGGCCAATGCTTGATTGGTCACGCTGGCGTCGATCTGAAGTTGATCCAGTATTCGCAGATCTAGATCGTCTAGTTGATTGTCTGTCATGGAAATCTACGCATTGCTTATGGATGCAACTCAAATAAAATGAAATTTTATTTCATTTTATAGATAAATTTATTATTTATTTCATATATTAAATATTCTAGAAATAATATTTCATGATGTTCGGTGCAAAATAGTCTTCTAAATAAGGAGATTGCTTATGTGTGGCATCGTCGGCGCGGTGGCGTCCCGGGACATTACCCCAATTCTCGTGGAAGGTCTCAAGCGGCTCGAGTATCGCGGGTACGATTCATGCGGCGTAGCTGTCTACGACAATGGCAGTTTACGTCGCGCGCGAAGCACTGAGCGCGTGGCCGAATTGGCTGACCATATCGCAAAGGACAGTGTTGCCGGCTTTACGGGCATTGCCCACACGAGATGGGCAACGCATGGTGCGCCTGCTACGCATAATGCACACCCTCACTTTTCTTCCTTGACCGGAAACGAGCCTTCAATTGCGCTTGTTCACAATGGAATCATTGAGAATCACGAAGAATTGCGGCGTGAGTTGCAGGGGGTTGGTTACGTATTCGAAAGTCAGACCGATACAGAGGTGATTGCCCATCTTGTGCACCATTTGTATCAGGGCGACTTGCTTGACGCTGTGCAGCAGGCCGTCAAGCGCTTGCATGGTGCCTATGCGATCGCAGTGTTTTGTCGGGATGAACCGCATCGCATCGTGGCCGCAAGACAAGGTTCGCCACTCGTCATTGGACGGGGAAAGAATGAAAACTTTCTGGCATCCGATGCCCTGGCTTTGGCTGGAACGACAGATCAGATCATTTACCTTGAGGATGGCGATGTAGCCGATTTGCAGCTTGGTAATGTCTGGATCATGGACTCGGGCGGCAAAAGGATCGAGCGTCAGATTCATACGGTGCATGTGCATACGGGTGCAGCCGAGCTTGGTCCGTATCGTCACTTCATGCAAAAAGAAATTTTCGAACAACCGCGCGCGGTTGCGGATACGCTTGAGGATGTCGAGTCAGTTACCCCAGAATTGTTCGGTGACGCAGCTTACAAAATCTTCAAGCAAATCGATCGCGTGCTGGTGTTGGCTTGCGGCACCAGTTATTACGCTGGATTGACCGCAAAGTACTGGATTGAGTCGATTGCGAAAATTCCCGTATCGGTAGAAATTGCCAGCGAGTATAGGTATCGCGACAGCGTACCCAATCCCAATACGTTGGTTGTTACGATATCGCAGTCGGGTGAAACTGCGGATACCCTTGCCGCATTAAAGCATGCGCGCTCACTGGGAATGGAACAAACCTTAACGATTTGCAATGTCTCGACCAGTGCGATGGTGCGCGAGTGCAAGCTTGCATACATTACGCGAGCAGGGGTTGAAATCGGTGTGGCATCCACAAAAGCCTTTACGACACAGCTGACGGCTTTGTACATGTTGACACTCGCGTTGGCGCAAGTACACGATAGGATTACGGATGAGCAGGAAGCTGAGCAGGTAAAAGCCCTGCGTCATTTGCCTGCTGCTATCAGCGCCGTGCTGGCGCTTGAGCCGCAGATCATTGCATGGGCGGATCGCTTTGCGACTAAAGAGAATGCTTTGTTTTTAGGACGTGGCATGCATTATCCGATCGCGCTGGAAGGGGCGTTAAAGCTTAAAGAGATTAGTTATATCCATGCCGAGGCATATCCTGCAGGCGAATTGAAACACGGTCCGTTGGCGCTTGTGACCGAGGAAATGCCTGTCATTACGATCGCACCCAATGACGTGTTACTAGAAAAGTTGAAGTCCAACATGCAAGAGGTGCGTGCGCGCGGCGGAGAGTTGTATGTTTTTGCGGATGACGATACGAAAATCGTCAGCAGCGAAGGTGTTCACGTCATACGCATGCCGGAGCATTACGGATATTTGTCTCCCATTTTGCATACGGTGCCATTGCAATTACTGGCATATCACACGGCATGCGCCAGGGGAACGGATGTGGATAAGCCAAGGAATCTGGCCAAGAGTGTTACCGTTGAGTAAGGTGGCTAGGGGGTAATTTACTTTCCCCTACCGTCCCTCTTTTCCACCCGTATTTGGGTCGTTTTAGAGCCTTCTAGGAGCTTGTAACCCTTGGCTTTCACCTTGGGGTCGTTCCACTTGAGCTTGTCCCCGACGATGGGGTGTTTGAAGTGGATTTCTAGCTCGTGATCTCGGGTTTTAGGAAGGAACCGACACTCGATCTTTTCGATCAAGCCCTGAAGGTATAGCTGACGCTGTTCATCGGTCAATTTAGCCTTCTCTTTGATCTCTTCACCGAACATACCAACCCAGTCAACCCATTCCTTCTTCTCTGTTTCACCACGGAGCTTCAGACGGAGGTTCGTGATGTCGGTTTTGTAGAGGTCGGCTTGTTCGTTCAGACGATCCATAGCCGACTTGAACGCTTTGTCGTCCATTCGCTTCAGGATACGGTTTGCTTCAAGATGACCAATGGACTCTTGAAGGTTGGATAGTTCTCTCTGAAGGATTCGATGTTGCTTTTCGTAGCCTTTCATTTCGGCTTCGGATGAGATCTGTTTGATTCCCTTTTCAGCGAAGATTCGCTTCCTTACTTCTTCTTTGAGGATGCTTGAGTCTTTGTGAAGTTGAACAACCGTGTCGAACACCAGCTTATCGGTGATCTGAATGTTCATGGCTCGATCGAAGCCACAGCCAGTACCCCGTTGGTAGTGAGTTTTACTTTCACCATCTTTAGCCCAAACCCGTTCCTTGTTGGGACAGTAGTACATGTACTCGGACTTGGAGGGCTTGATTCGACCAGCCATCTTCCGACCACAGTGACCACAGACCATGAAGTCACGTAAGAGGTAGAAGTTCTTCACCGTAGCGTTCTGTTGATCTTTACGGCTCGCTTTACGCTTTCTGGCTAGGTTGATGGAGTTCCACGTGACCTCGTCAACAATCACGGGACACTTAACCTCAACAGATTCACCCGAAACGCTATCTGTAAAAACGTATCTACCAAGGTAGTGGGTGTTCGTCATGAGTGATTCGATCGAGCCGAGAGTCCATAGCCCTCCACGTCTAGCGAGTACACCGTTCGAATCTAGCTCCCTTTTGATTTGGGCTACAGGGACACCTTTTAGAGCTTGTTTGAAGATGAGCTTGACCCACTTGCTTTCGTCTTTCTTCTCGACGAGCTTTCCGTGAATAAGGTCATAGCCGAAGGGGGGGGGACCACCATGCCAAAAACCTGCTTTCACCTTCATCAACTTACCGATACGTGATCGCTCGGCTCTCACGGAGTTTTCAAACTCAGCGACAGCGTCCAACATCTGTTTCAAGAGCTTGTCGGACGGACTAGAAAGGTCAAACTTTCCGTCCTTCGTGTAGAGCGTGACGCCTTGCTTGTTGAATTCGTAACGAAGAATCGAAGCTACTTGATCGTTACGAGAGAGACGGGACTGGTCGTAAACCCAAATGTGTTTTACATCCCCCGCTTTGATAGCTTGGAAGAGCTCATAGAGTTTGGGTCGACCTTGAATGTCGTCGTGATGGGAGCTTTTTCCACCCTCGTTCCATATCTCGTGGTCAAACTTGAGTTCCTTAGCCTTCTTAAGCCCTAGCTGTTGTTGGCTATCGAGCGAAGTACCCTTGTCAGCTTGTGTGACTGTGGAAACCCTTGTGTAGATGTGAAGCGTGTTCTCTGGTGACTTCGCTTTTGATTTAGCCATCAAGCCATACCTTCCATAACCAACACACGCTTCACCCCCATGAACGTCATTTTTCTCTCTTGGGTAAGAGCCATCCAATCAGAGATCCCACGATAGGTAGCTCCCGCTTTTCTCATAGCTACCATCTCACGAATCACCTGTTGTTCGTCTTCTCGGGGGATCTTAATCCCGTCTACAACGTCATAGCCGAAGGCTCGCTTTCCACCAGTGAACTTCCCTTGAGCCTTCTTGAGTTGCTTCACCTCACGGATACGAGCAGCTATACGCTCCCGTTCGAACGTAGCGAAAGCCGACAAGATAGTAAAGACGATAGCCCCTACACCGTTACCCGTAACGTCACCACCAAGGTCGATGAAGTGGACGGAAACCCCTCTAGCCTTTAACTCGTGAAGAACGTTCAAAGCGTTACGAGTGTTACGGAAAGCTCGGTCTAATTTAGGGAACACGACCATGTCCCCTTCGGTTAGGACTTGGAAGAGCTTAGAGCCCTCTGGACGCTCTTGAAACTCAGAGCCACCGCTAACACCCGCTTCGACGTAAACGTTGTCCTCGGGGAGCTGGAGCCCTTTAGAAACAGCGTAGCTAGTGACCTGTAAGCGCTGGGCTTCGAGCGATTCACCTTCTTTCGCTTGGGTCAGCGTCGAGACCCTCAAGTAACCGTAAACAGCCATTTCACACTCCTTAATTCATTCATTTCTTAGAACTATTCTCTTTGAAACATGAATTAAAGTAAATCTTTACGTGCTAATGTTTAGTGGTCGTAAACCACGCTGTAACGTGGTTTAGTTGCTGTTAC
Source organism: Sheuella amnicola (assembly GCF_010499255.1). Lineage (GTDB taxonomy): Bacteria > Pseudomonadota > Gammaproteobacteria > Burkholderiales > Burkholderiaceae_B > Zwartia > Zwartia amnicola. Next base: position 234,618 of record NZ_JAAGRN010000002.1, on the reverse strand, counting down.
CGTCGAGTAGTTCGAAGTAATTGGCTGAACTCCTATTTTCTGGGAAAAACTAATTGTTTCCTGAATTTTTCAAGCCAACGGGGACTAGTTACATTACTGATGCCTCGAACCATACGTCCCGTTCTTGGATTAACTACAAGCCCAAGATCACCATACCCAAGCTCTCCCAATACTGAACCCACAAAATGACCAATTTGATGCTCTATATTCAATAACGAACGTAAGTGATAATCTAAGCCGTGATCATTCTCCGTGATTAAAAGACTCTCCGTATCTTCCTTTCCAATTAGAAAAGAAATAGCATTTGAATGAACACCATACGGCGGGTGTACTCTCGAACAGATCAAGCATTGCTTTTCGGTGGCGATTAATATCGCTAGTGGGATTGCCTCGATAGGAATGGATTTGGATTCGAATTTTTTTAACTCGAATTCGGGATGAGCCTTAGAAAAAGATTTGCTCATCTTGGTAAGAACTTCACGATTTACATCGGAAAAAGTGCTTGGCTTTTGACCTTTACTTACCAGTTCGGCTCCAAGCGCTTCAGATACTGTAGGAAACTTTCCATTCTTAGAGGGCTTAACCTCTGATAGAACTTGTCGCCCAATTGCTTCAGCTACCAACGGACAAACGGCATTGCCGATCTGGTTGTATTGAGAAAGGTTCTTTTCCCAGCTCATCGTTGTTCTTTTACCCCTGAATACATAAGCATCAGGGAACGACATCAAACGAGCAGCTTCACGTGCTGTTAAGTTTCTGTGTAATGTAGGGTGAATAAAGAGTGATTGAAAGGAGGCGGGGATGGTTAGCGACGGCTTCTCCAAAGACAGTCGGTAGTTGTTGTACTTAAATGGTTTTTCATTGATTTCTCCACTATTCTTTTTGACTTGCCCGAACTCTGATGAAACATCCTTAAGAGACTGCTCCGATTTAATATTCTTAAATCTTTCTATTAACCTTGACGTGTGCTTCATAGCGATATGGTTGGTAACGCCTTTGCTGCCCTCTCTCATTTTTTTCTGATAATTGGATTCAGGGGTGCTTTCATAGGGAATCAAATCATCACTACCCATGCCTGACTCAATATTTGGCAAATCGAGCAAAGCATCCCCAACTGTTACATAAGGATGAGTAGACCTATCTTCAAAGAGGCTGTAAGACTTCTCAATGGAATGAGTTACCTCTGGAACCAACGTGGCACTATTAGCTTTGGAGCAAAATATAAATGCTCGAGTCCTATTTTGTGGAACGCCGAAATCTGAAGCTGTGAGTAGTTTAGGCGTGACTGTATAGTTAAATTTTACCAACTTCTCTTTGACTATATCTAGAACTGTTTTGCCGCTAGTATCTTTTTTTGTGAAAATTTGCGGAACGTTTTCAATTACAACCACTTTGGGCTGAATGATTTCAACCCACTTCAAATACCAAAACACCAACTCATTTCTTGGGTCATGTATTCCGAATTGACTACCGCCAGCGACAGAAAAGCCTTGACAAGGTGGACCGCCAACAATTACATCAACTCCTTTATATTTTTCTATAAACGAATCTGGAATATTTCGGATGTCGGCACAAAGAACGGTCTCTTTATCAAAGTTGGCAGTAAGAGTTTCACAAGCCCATTCATCCAACTCAAGATGAAGAACCCCTCTTAGTCCTGCTTTTTCTAACCCAAGCGAAAATCCGCCACAGCCAGCAAACAAATCAATGAATGACAAAGACATGATTAGAAATAGCCCTGCTGGAGAACTGAGTCCTCATTGAGCTCTGTAATGACTGGAAACGCTTCATTCAAAAGATTAACAATCAACTCAAAGGACTTGAGACTTAGTGGATTTGCCTCGAGATGGTCAATGAACTCTGACCTTGACTGTTTTCTTCCTTCTACAGATGAAAAATTAGATCTGACATTTGAGGCAAGTCTTTTGGCTTGTCTTAATAGAATTACATTGTCAATATCTGTCATTCTTGTATCAATCGGAGTCATGTCCAACCACTCACACAAAAGAACGTACCTAGAATCTTTTACCGTTGCCTTCAACTCTCTAGCAGTCGCTGCCGCTTCTTGGAACATTGTTTTATCTAAATTCGTCTTGATTTCAGAAACAAAATATCCAATATTTAGTTTGGATTCATATGTATTCGATTCATATTTTTCAGAGGTGGACGCCTTAAGAAAGAGTTGACGCCCAACAGTAAAGTCTTGATCTTTTGTTTTTACGAAAATGCCGCCGTCATTCAGCGGGCTTGTTATAGGTCCAACATAAAAACCAGCAAAACATTGCTGAGGTCCAGTAATGAGATTTGCCACCGAGCCTAAGCCGGGAACTAATCTTACATCTACCAGTCTTGGCATAAACTCTTCTAAAATGGTGTTGTCAAGTTTTAACTGACCTTTCTGGCGATATAAAAAATCTTCCTTCGAGTCAAATATTAATTCAACTTCAATAAATTTCTTATATTCATTGGTTGCTTTAATGAGGGTTGAAATTATTTCGAATGTCGTTCCGCTAGCCTCATTCATTTGCTTTTGCCAGTCTTGATAGCGATCAAATGTCTCCATTACCTTTGGTCGGTCGACTTCAGGTAATTTTGGGTTGTTTTTAAGTGCTTGTAGCTTGTCGAAATGGGCTGTCATGTCAGTTCTCAGTTGATTTTTAATCTTGTTTGGTCTGTTTTTACGGTGTTAAGGGAAGAGCCCCTTAGATGTGTTCGTTACAGAAGCTCGTGCTTTCTTTAGGTATCGGCTAACAGTCGCTTCCATGAGTTTTTTACTAGCCGTGTCTAACGGCTTCCCGCTCTTCAAGTAGTCAACGTACAAATGCTTGTTGAGAGGGAGGAATTGACCTAGCTCCCAGAGCTTCATTTTTGGGTGTTCGATCCGCTTGTCCCACACGTTTAGAGCGGTCGTAAGAGCTTCGATGTTCGGTTGACCCGTGAATTGGTACTTGGCTTTACTCGTTTTAGCGTAGCGCTTTCCTCTTTGACCTTTGTGATGCTGGTCTAGAAGGCTTCTAAAGCGCTGGAGGATGAATTTTTTGGGAAGGTTGAGGGGAACGCTGACTAACAGACGATCACCGTCTGTAGGGGCTTCCTCGCTCTTGGAGAGAAGTCTTACCGTTTCCTCGGCTGGTGGGTTCGAAAACAACTTAGCCCCACGACCGTCTTCAGTCCACCAAGCCTTGAAGTCGTCAGCCCTTACATCGCCAAAGTCTTCGTAGAGCTTCGACAGGGAGCCTTTACCGCTGGACTCACAGGTCTTCAAGTAGTCCTCGTTCCGCTTCAGGTACGACCACCAGACGTAGTAGATCGTCTTTTTCCAAGCCGACTCGTCCTTAACGTTCTTCCCACGACCAAAAGTTGGGTGTTGGTAGGGGAAGTGTCGTGGTCGTGAATTCTTGGTGAGACTCATGTCTTCAATGTAACACAATTCCTTAACACTTGAAATAGACGATTTTCGACTGTTTGTTTTGTTGGTTTTGTCGGATTTTTGTCGTAAAGCCCGTTAATAGCTTAACAATTCAAATGGCGCATTTATTCTCGGTGGAGATGTTTATTGGATAAAGGAGTCTAATAGAAACATGAACAAAACGAGCAATTTGCTTAACAGTTCATCTTTCATTTACTTAAAGGAGTTATTATGAAAAAAACAGCCATGAGTCCTTCGGACCGTCTAATCAAAAACTTTACTTCGGCTTACCGTGAACTAAACATAAAACTCAACGAGTCAGAGCTGAAGTTGGAGGATTATCAAAAACTGTTGGTTAGTCAGTTTGTGAACCACGTACAGCCAGTTGAGTTTGATGAAGCTGGCTATATGTATCGTGACGGATACATCATTTCCAAATTAAAACAATATCTCGGGGTTATGAAAACCGAGGCTGAATCTTGGAAGTCTTTTCTTCGAGGCTATAAGGTGACTTTGGTTCGAGATGTACGAGGTTTTTATTTCGAACAGATCATGTTTCCTCGAAATATCGAAATACCAATCCATGACTTCATCCTCGAAAAAATGAGCGACTCATTGTCTCGTACGTTCGATGTAAATATGACGGAAGAAAAATTAAGGACAGTGTTTAGATTGACTCCAACCACTGAATCTCAGCTAGAGCTAATGAAGCCGTCAGGGATCCCCGTAATGGCTATGAGCTTAGGGTTGGAGTTAGAGCCTAGCAACATGAATTTTGAAATCTGCTTCTGTTGGAATGAGAGCGAGCGGATTGACTTGGATGGTTTTTATAGGGAGCCTAAGCGTGAACAACTTGAAGAAAATCAAACGAATTAAGACGCTCATTGATCGGCTAGAGAAAAACCAATCTGTAACCCGTGGATCACTTACACGAGTATTGGGTGAGGTAGGTATTCGGAGCTTAGATAAGCAGTGGGGGCTTGAACTGAAGTCCAGAACTTACAAACCCAAAGAGATTGTTGAATACTCAGAGCGAGTTAGACGTGGTCTGATTTATTACGCTTTAGGTGATAAGCAATCGCTCAAGGGAGACGGCTACAAAGCTAGAAATTCATTTCACAAGGCTGAATCGATTCTTGAAAATGCTGTTGAGTATTTGAGGGAGGTTGTCACCACTGACTCTAGCTTGAGATTATGGATTGATCGGGATGTGGGCTTTGGGGTTGAAGTCGAACTTTGTCCCGTAGGTATCCCACGTCCCGTTTGGTCAACCAGCAATTACAAGAGTCAATGTTCTTTACCGAAAGTAACCAAGAGGGATTTGGCTAGAGAAATGTTACAGACCGAGTTGGAAAAACTTGTGGGTAGAGAACCATTGGAGCTAGAGAATCTGGAATTCGGGACAAAAAGATCATTTGATATTTCGTCCTTTTCGGGATTCAAGTTCTAAGTCCTAAAACGGACGTTTTTACAAACCACCTTCGGGTGGTTTTTTGTTTTTTATAAATAGTTTTACGAACGCTATACGAGAGCGTTCTTGGTGAATGTAAAGCCGTTGATAGCTTACTCGCTATTTCAATACCGACTTTTAGAGAGGTCGGTAATCCTTAGTACGTCTAAAAGAAAGTAAACAATGATTACAAATACTAACCAACTAAAAGACACGTTCCATAACCAAAGGTACGGACAAGAGATTGTTAGAAAGTCCCTATCGACTGATCGAAATCTGAAGTTACAAGAACTGGAGTGGATTACATCTAACCCTGACTGGACTGTATTCACGATAACCGTAGCCTTTAAGAACCTAGTCCCGCTAGAAACTGGTCAAGGAATGAAGCTGGCTACCAAGTACGAATACAACAAGAAGGTTCTGACCAAGATTAGGAAAAGGCTCTGTCGGTTGACTAATTACTGGGACAAGGTTCTACCGATCACGGACTTCTACGTCTACGAGTACGACCAAACCAGCTTTTTCAAGAAGATCTCCAACAACCAGTCTCCCCATCACATTCACGGAATTCTTCCAATCCCTAATCGGGTTTTACACAAGTTCTACAACGTTGAAACTGGTGAGCTAGATCCACGACTGGTGAAGGATTTGAAGTCGCTTTCCAAGGTTTCCACGTTCTTGATCGAACCGTTAAGACTGGATCACAAGGAAGCTTGGTTCAACTACATGTTGAAGGAAAAGACGATGAGCGAGCTGATGTAAGCCCTGAAAATTACGAACGTAAAAAATCGTGACTTTCACGATAGCTACCTAAAACAGTGTTTTGTGTGTTCATCAATCGGTCTTAGACCTTTTGCTACGGTGTCTAGGCTCGGTTGAGCTCGATGATGAAGCTGTCGGTCGTGACGATGTAGGTTCGGGTCACTTCCGTCCAGCTATCACCGAAAACGAAGTCGTGGTCTTCGTAGTAGGGCTCTACGACGTATCGGACTTCACCCGTTGGAAGCGTGAAAGCGGTAGCTGATAGATCTAGCTTCTTTTTGTCCAACCCATGTTTGAGTTCACAGGTCAACGTTCCTCGTTCGCTCCACTTTTCAAACACCAGAACATGGGCGCCGAGTTTAGGAGTCACTCTTTGGGTGTTCTTTGATTCACTGTAGTCGACGTCCAAGTCATCGAAAGCGATCTCCTCGTCATCGACCGAAGCTCGGAACCTTGGGAGTCCATCGGTCACACGGAAGCCGTTCACTTCGGAATCACCCATAAGTTGATCGTGTAGCTCCTGTAGGTTTTCCCAGAAGTCATCATCACTTTGTTCACCCGATACAAGCGCTGCGAGTTCAGAGTCTGTGATGCTGACTGTGTTCGCTTCGTACATTTTTCCCGTCACATAAAGGGCTTTGGTCATTCGTGTTCTCCAGTTAACTAACTTCACCGTTTACTAAATAGAAAACGAGAGTCGTTTTATTTATCCACCACGAAGGGAGCACATGACAACAAGAACCCACCGTAACCAAATGCTGGGAATCAGAACCACACAGGACTTCGTCAACAAGTTCGACGGACTGTGTGATCGCTTGGGATACAACCGTTCCGAGATCATCAGGTACGTTCTGAAGCGCTTTTACAACGAGCACTTCAATAACCCCGAGAACTTCACCCGTGTCAGAAAGGAGATGTTCTGATGGAACAGCCAGAACTAATGTCGTTCATGGAGTGGAGAGAGCTCCACCCTGTTAAGAAAAAAAAGGAGAAAAAAGATGAGTCAAGAAGCCCTGAAGCAAACGGAGAAATCGGGATTACGAATGGTGAAGGACAAGGTGATGGACATCATCAGGAAATCTCCGTCCAAGGAGTTCATGTTTTCCCAAGTCCCGAACTCTAAAGACATCGTCATCGTTGTTCGTCAGATGTGAGGCTGGCGCTGGGTCAAGTCCAGTCGTAGCATCAAGTCGACTGAAGTCATCATCTATCTTTGACGGTGACTTCAGCGATTTCTATCTCTGGTAATGACAACAGGCGGGCGTCTCGGATCTTCCGTTTTTTGTAAATTGAGAACACGCTTTCAGGTCCAAGAGAGAACCCCCTTGGACTCTTCCAGCCCTCGGAAATAAGGAGCTGAGCTATGTCCTTAAAAGTCAATTTTTCAACGTCTCTGAGCCTGATTACTTCGTCCGAGAGAGTCGTCTGGTATTCTGTGTACGAGCCGAGCCTTAGACCCTTGTGTCTAAGCCTTACGACGTAGCTAATCAGAGGAGGAGTGAAAGAATGAACGGGTTCAGAATTACCCCCCAGCCAGACCACTCCGTTACGGTGGAGTAGTTTCGTGATGGGACTGGTTAAGGTATGAGTGCAATAACAAATAAGCTATCCTTTCTAGATCGATATCTAACGCTATGGATTTTTTCGGCCATGGCAGTGGGTGTCGGACTGGGATATTTCCTTCCCGAGTCTGAAGCATTCATCAATTCATTTCAGGCAGGAACGACGAATCTCCCAATCGCATTGGGTTTGATCTTGATGATGTATCCGCCTTTTGCCAAGGTGAGATACGAGGATCTTCCGGATGTGTTTCGGGACAAGAGAGTTTTTGTGTTGGCTATGCTGATGAACTGGGTCGTGGCTCCGACTTTGATGTTCTTTCTTGCGATCATATTTGTGCCCAATCAGCCTGAATACATGGCCGGACTGATCTTGATCGGCTTGGCGCCATGTATCGCAATGGTAATAGTTTGGAATGACATAGCGAAGGGCTCGACAGAATATGCTGCTGGTTTGGTCGCCTTCAATGCAGTATTTCAAGTGCTATTTTTCAGTATATATGCGTATTTCTTCCTGACGGTTCTTCCGCCGTATTTCGGCTTGAGTGGATCGGCAGTCGAAATAACGATTGGTCAGATTGCTCAAAGTGTTTTCATCTACCTTGGAATACCTTGTATTGCGGGTTTTATGACAAGATTCGTGATGCTCAAATTCGTTACGAAGCAGTGGTATCACGAGCAGTTTGTACCGAAGATCGGAAAGATCACGTTAATCGCGTTGCTATTCACAATTGTGGTGATGTTCAGCTTGAAGGGGAAGCTGATAGTCACGATCCCCATGGATGTGTTGACGATTGCTGTCCCGCTTTTGATTTATTTTCTGTTGATGTTTCTTGTTACTTTTGTTTTTACGGGAAAGCTCGGAATTGATTACAAGCGATGCTGTACCTTGTCCTTCACGGCTGCGAGCAATAATTTCGAACTGGCGATTGCAGTAGCCATTGGTGTATTTGGTATCAACTCGGGAGCCGCCTTCGCCGCTGTCATCGGCCCTCTTGTCGAGGTGCCCATTATGGTCGGGCTTGTGTCGGTAGCATTGTGGTTCAAGAAGCGGTTTTTTGTTTCATAACCTAACTGTTAAAGAGTACAAGCCATGCAACTCTACATAACCACAGGATCCCCTTACGCTCGCATCGTACGAGTTGTCGTATTGGAGAAGGGGTTGACGGACCGCGTTGAGATTCTGCAAGCCAAGACGCGCCAGACTGGCAGTCCTTATTACGACATCAATCCATCAGGCAGGGTTCCCTATCTGATTCGTGATGATGGCGTCGGCCTGGAGGACTCTGCGCTGATCTGTGCCTACCTTGATCAACTCGATAACAATCCTGTATTTGCTTTTCCTGCAGACCAGGTGTGGGAAGCGCGTCGATTAGAGGCGCTTGTCAGGAGCATGCTTGATGGTTTGGCCGTGCTGGTGCGCGAAAAAAGACGGCCTCTTAATGAGCAATCTCCGACTATTGTTTTGCATGAGACCGATCGCGCAAAACGAATGCTGGATTTGTGGGAAACGGAGATTGGTCAGCCGATTTTTAATGGTCCGCTCAATATGGTGCAGATCGTGATGGTTTGCACGCTGGGATTTGCCGGACTATTGTCTGATTTCGATTGGCGTGCCGGTCATCCCAAGCTTGCAAAATGGTTTGATGAGCTATCCAAGCGACCGTCATTTGCATCCACTGCGCCGTAAACTGAAATATCACGTAAAGTGTCCAACGCCTCGACAATCATGCGAACTTATGAGGCAACATTATTCATCAGGAGGCGTTGGCACTGAAGTGATTGTGATGCTTTTCGGTTAGGCTGTATTTATTTACCGGCCTTGAAAGCTTCATAACGCGCTTTATTTTCGGCGTTGGCAGGGTATAGACCCGGCAAGGCGGCACCGGCATTCACTTCGTCCATGATCCAGCCTTCAAGGCGCTCTTGTTCGACAGCTAGCTCAACCACGTCATTGAGCAGGTTGGCAGGAATGACGACCGCACCGTCTTGATCCGCGACAATCACATCATTCGGAAAAATCGCAACACCACCGCAGCCAATCGGTTGCTGCCAATCGACAAAAGTCAGACCGGCAACGGATGGGGGAGCGGCAGCACCACTTGCCCAAATTGCCAATCCCGTCGACAGAACACCTGCGCGATCACGAATGACGCCATCACTGACGAGCGCAGCCACGCCGCGTTTTGCCATGCGTGCGCACAGAATATCGCCCCAGAATCCTGCGTCTTTAACACCATTGGCATCAACCACAGCGATGCATCCGGCAGGCATGTCTTCGATCGCGGCACGCGTGGATTTGGGCGAGCTCCAGGATTCCGGTGTTGCCAGATCTTCACGCGCAGGAATAAAGCGAGCGGTGAACGCACGCCCGACAATGCGCTTGTTTGCGCTTGGGGTGATAGGCTGGGCACCTCGAATCCAGACGTTGCGTAACCCCTTTTTCAAAAGAATGGTTGTCAAAGTTGCCGTTGTGACGCCTTCCAAAGCCTTGAACGCTGCGGCGTCCTGTTGAGCTGAACTCATGTGAAATCTCCGATGAATGTGAATCGTATGTAATCAAGGAAAACGAATCGGTTGAGACGACTTTAGACTAACTGGCTACAAGCTTTCTTGATGCGCTGGCAGGCATCGGTCAGTCGCTCGGTCGATGTCGCAAACGAAATGCGGAAATAGCCTTCAAGACCGAAAGCACTGCCGGGCACGACTGCGACATGCGCTTGCTCGATCAGGAAGCGGCAAACATCTGCGTCATTGTTCAGCGTTTTACCGTCAGGTGTTTTTTTGCCGAAAAGTCCCGAGCATGAAGGGAATAAGTAAAACGCGCCCTGAGGCGTTTGGCACTTGAGGCCGGGCGTGCTGTTGAATGCTTCCAGGCAAAGATTGCGGCGTTGCAGGAATACTTCGTTGCGTGATGCCAGAAAATCCAAAGGGCCATCCAGAGCGGCAACCGCGGCGGCCTGGGCAATTGAACACGGGTTGCTTGTGCTTTGCGATTGAATCGTCGCCATCGCAGCGATCAGAGGCTGTGGGCCGCCGGCGTAACCTATCCGCCATCCTGTCATCGAGTAGGCTTTTGATACGCCATTGACGGTCAGGGTGCGGTCTTTCAGCTCCGGGACGACGGCTGCGATTGTTGAAAACTCCCATCCATCGTAACGAAGATGTTCATACATGTCGTCCGTCATGACGTAAACATGAGGGTGTGCCAACAATGTGTTACCGATTTGACGCAATTCTTCGGTCGTGTAGCCCGCGCCTGTTGGGTTGCTGGGTGAATTCAGAATGAGCCATTTTGTGCGTGGAGTGATGGCGCGATTCAGTTGTTCGGCAGTGATCTTAAAGTTCTGCTCTTCGGAGCAGACAACTTCGACTGGAGTCCCGCCTGCCATGCGCACCATATCAGGATATGACACCCAGTACGGGGCGGGAATAATGACTTCATCACCTGGATCCATCGTAGCGAGCAATGCATTGAAGAGTACCTGCTTGCCGCCTGTGCCTACGCTGATCTCCGATGTCTTGTAGGTGAGGTTGTTTTCACGCTGAAACTTGCGCACGATGGCTTCTTTAAGTTCGAGCGTGCCATCCACATCGGTGTACTTTGTTTGACCCTTATCGATGGCTGCCTTGGCTGCTGCATTGATATGGTCAGGGGTGGGAAAGTCGGGTTCGCCTTGCGAGAGTCCGATGACGTCCACGCCGTTTCGACGCATATCTGCAGCTAGTTTGGTAACAGCGATAGTTGAAGATGGTTTTACAGCTTGAAGAATGTGACCGAGCAGTGCCATGTCGAGTGTCCTAAGTTAACGTTCACTTATCGTACCTCAGCCAATTGAAAAATATAATCAATATATTTTTGTCATATTAATAAAAGGAATTTATCAATGATCCGCGAGCTTAAAACGCTGATCGCTGTTGCCCAAGAGGGTACGTTTGCCGCCGCGGGTGCGAAAATTGGTTTGACGCAGGCGGCTGTCAGCGCACAGATGCAAAGACTTGAAGGAGAGCTCGGATTTGTTATTTTCGAGCGCAAAGGCAGGACCGCCAGACTCAATAGTGCCGGACGTCAGATACTTGCGCAGGCCCGAGACTTGATTCGTCTTTATAACAATCTAGGGTCGGCATCGGTCGATCTCGCTTCCCCTGTCCTGGTCAAAATCGGCTCCATCGCATCTGCGCAAAGATCGCTATTGCCTGATGCTCTGGCCAAGTTTCATCGGCAAAGTCCAAAGTGTCGAACTCATGTTGTTCCTGGACTTTCGCTCGACTTGATTAATCAGGTTGATGCGGGCGAGCTTGATCTTGCGATCACATTGCGATCGCCATTCTCTTTACAAAACGATTTGCGATGGACAACTCTGACAAGAGAACCCTTCAGATTACTTGTTCCCGGAAAAACAAAAGGACATGATTGGTCCGAGATCTTGTCTACACTCCCATTTATCCGCTATGACCGTTCGTCTTTTGGCGGTCGATTGGTTGATCGGTTTTTGCGGAATATGCATTTTCCTCTTCACGAGGTGTGTGAAGTCGATGAGCTTGAAGCTATCGTGAAACTGGTCGCCAATGGAGTCGGCGTTGCGTTAGTGCCGCAAACTGCAACATATCGCCGATGGCCGGCTTCTGTGCGGGCCATCAATTTAGGCGAGCACACTTTTTATCGCGAAGTCGGATTGGTACATCGTACAAGTCGTCACTTAAGCGAACCGGTAAAACAATTGGCAGATCTGATCGTTGCGATTTTCCAAAGCGTACCCAAAAAATAAAATTGATTGTTTCACCAGATTCAAATTCACTTAGTTCACTTCTATGACAAAGGCTTCCTGAAAAGACCGTTGTTCCTGCTTGTCCGCGTAGCCTCTTGGATTTGCTGCCACTCTACAAGACCAATCGCGTCCATTATGATGGCCATTTACGATGTAATCATTAGTGCAATGCAGATGTCCATGCAGCCATAATTTGGCCAAAGGTAGCAAATGATCGAGTGCATTGCAAAATCCTGCCGTACCTGGAGTGAGCCCGTAACGCGGATCGGCGCTTTCGAGGATCGGTGCAAAATGAGTCACCGCAATGGTTGTGCCATTAAAAGGGGTTTCCAGTGCCGATTTAAGCCATGCCTGAGCCGTAAGGCCTAGTTGACGAATGTCCTCGGCTAGCATGGGTTCGCCATTTCGATAGGTTGTGTGTTTTTGCAAATAGAAATTTGCTGCGCGATAGGCTTTTTCGAGTGCGCGCATCTGAAGGGTCATGGTTGACTCTTGTCGGGCAAGCGACTCGAAGTCGCTCCATAAGGTTGAGCCGATAAAGCGAATAGGGCCGATTGTGATGATTTCGCTTTCAAGCCAATCAATTCCTAATCTAGTACAAGTATCGCGAAGGTGTGCGTAGGTCTTTTCGTAATCCAGTGAATCGAATTCATGATTGCCCGGAAGATAAAGAACACGGGGCCAGGGTGAATCGGAGCGAAGCGGTGAAAACCTTGTTAAACCGAAATCGTCACCTTTCAGCAATGAACCGGCTTGATATGATCCGATGTCGCCTGCGAGAACCAGCACATCGATATTGGCGGCTGCTTGTGGCATAAGATCTGGCTCGCACTCAAGGTGCAGGTCCGAGAGAAGTTGAATACGCATAATGTATTTTGCCGAGTTGAATGCCAAACTATTAAACTACGCATTGCTGCTAACAGCACCATCGGTGTGACATAGATAAACTTAGTTAAATATATCCCATGAATTTTTCTCTGAACCTTGCTGTTTCGCAAGCTGAAGCCTTGCCGGTATGGTTGGAATTGTTGGCGATGATGACAACTGCGCTTTATGGTGCGGCAGTTGCACGCTCGCGAAACATCCCGATATACGGAACAATGCTGTCCGGCATTATGGTGGGCGTTGGTGGAGGTTTATGTCGGGACATCATGCTTAATCTAAAGCCCGTTGCCATATTCACGTGGTACTACCTTCCGGCGATGTTGTTTGCGGCGGTCATTGGCGCATTATTTTTTTACAAGCTTGTGAAACAGCAGATTCCGAATTTGTTGCTTCATGGACTTGCCGTTGGTTTGCTCATTTCAATTGGCGCCCAAAAAGCACTTGTTTTCCATGCTCCAATTATTTCGGCGCTCTTTTGCGGTGTGGTCACTGCGTCTTTTGGCGGCATGATTGCGGATTGGATCGCACAAGAGCGAACTACGGTCGGTAAGCAAGCACATTGGTTCGGGGCTGCGTTAACAGTCGGTACGATATGTTATTTGATTGGTAGCATATTCATTAATTTTTATGCAGGCTTAGTGTTGTCGATCATCGTGACAACATCGCTGCGAGTTTTAAGCGTGACTAAAGACTGGCCTTCGCCCTATTGGCCTAATGAAAGCAAAAATAGCTAAGGATGATTGGCATGACCCGTGTAACAACACCTTTTAAAGTAGCGGCCATTGAATTCAATGCGGTTTTCATGGAGCTTGATCAAAATATAGTCGGAGCGGTAAAGATCGCGACTGAAGCCGCAAGCAATGGCGCAAAATTGATCGTGTTGCCCGAAGCTGCCGTGTCAGGGTACATCTATAAAGATCGCAACCAGTTTTTGCCATTTATGGATACTGTGCCAGGCAAGACAACTACAGCCCTGGAAGACGTTTGTGCGAAGTTCAATTGTTATATCGCCATTGGAATCGCTGAGATCGATCACGATACTCAATTGACATACAACACGGGCGCGCTGATCGGACCCAAAGGGTACATCGGCAAGTATCGCAAGAATGGATTGAATCCATCGGATATTTTGTGGTTCGTTCCAGGCAATACCGGTTATCCGGTGTTTGAAACCGAACTTGGCAATATCACGATGATTATCTGCTATGACGATACATATTACGAACCTGCCCGGGTAGCGGCATTGAAGCAAGCCGATATCATCGCCTACATTTGTTCATCGGATCGTGTATTGCCGCAGCTAGCCGAATCGGCAGGAAATCATTCCACAATCGCCGCGGTACAGCATCAATGTGCCTGGAATGGCCTGGCCATGGTCGCAGCCGACAGAAGCAATGCGGAGTCGAATCCGACAACAGGCGTGTCGGTGACATATGGCGGAGCGGCTTCGATATGGCAAGCAACTGGAGAGCGCGTTGCCCATGCGTCGACTACCAATACCAGTTACACCATGGGTAACAGCAATGCGATCATTTATGCAGAACTTGATCCTGCCAAATTCAATAACGCCCAGAAAAAAACTTTTCAAAGACGACGCCCCGAGCTTTATGGCGATCTGGCTTTTTATCGAGCGCCGACAGATGGAGCGGCCTCAAAAATCAGTCATGCCGTGAATGCCGCCGCGCTTCAGTACCAGATCGAAAAAAATGATTTTGAAGGCAATCTGGCTCGTAGCAACACTCAAGTTCAATCCCTGCAGGCAAGCACCAAAGGAACGAATCTGGTCGTGTTTCCGGCGTTTTCATTTTGCGGACCGGTAGATCAATCAAATTATCAGGCCGTTGCTGAAAACAAGCTTGGCCGAAGCACTCAAGTCGCGACAGATTTCGCAGGGCGTTTGACCGCCCATGTGGTGGTGAGTTTTATCGAAAAGGACGGTGATCATTACTATCACACTGCATCCTTGATCGGTCCGGATGGAAAGTTGATTGGTCAGTACCGTCAGACTCATCTCGATGAAAATACACTCGAATTTTTAACGCCGGGGGATGATTTGCCAGTGTTCGATACTGGCATCGGCAAAGTCGGATTGCTACTTAACGAGGACGTACGTTATCCCGAAGCTTCCGGGGTGTTAAGTGTCAGAAGGGCAGACATCATTGCAATCCCTTCAAGTTGGTCCGGTCAGTATGGTGGTCAATTACAGGATGCCGTTGGTTTGTTCAAACATCCTTACGCTTCTAATACGATGGTTTTCTGGTATGCAGTGGCTAAGACCTCGCAAGCTTATACGGTGGTTGCAAATCCGGTCGGGAATGGCTTCATGGGCTCAAGCGGTATTTTCACGATCAATCCGATCGATGCTGTTGAGACTCCCGCTATCGCGTCAGTTGATAATCCTGAAATCGTGGCTTTGTCCTTTAAGACGTTAGGTGATCCTGCTTGGTGGATGAATCAGACAAAACTAATTGGCGGTCGTCGGGCGGATCTGGCAGCACCGCTAACCTTTCCACTCGCATCCAAGGCGTTAGCGCAATGGATCGCAACACCCGGGTTTGACGTGAACGCCTGGGCGGCATACAAGCAGTAGATCATTGGATAGCGAGCGAAATCAATGCCGAATAATTCTTCCGAAGCCGTCTTTAATCTCGAGGCACTCGTATTCGCGGGTGCGGTTTTATTCCTGATTTTGGTTGTTCATGCTCTTTACATGTACATCACTGAAAACTGGTATGAAAAAATTATTGATAGTCTTGTTCAGGCACGTCGCTTTTCCTTGGCTCGCCCGGCGTTTTATGTCATGTCATTTGTTTTGACACTTTCGCATTTGCTTGAGATTTATATTTGGGGCATTGCACTAAATCTGACGGGGTTGATCAGCAATTCGCATCATGCGATGGTTTTCGCAGGTAGTGCCTACACAACTGTGGGTTTTGGCACCAATCCTTTGCCTCAAAGTTGGGATTTGGTGATGGTAGTCATCGCCTTAAGCGGAATGGTGGCTTTTGGCTGGTCTATATCCGTGCTAGTTAGCATGACGCAATACTACAAAAGCGCTCGCACCCAATACATGAAACGCAGCACTGGTATTAACTCCTGAGATCAAGCACAACTCAAAATAATATTATTCAATTCAATCTCGGCCATGTCACGCATCTTGTTCATGTTGCCTGCGAGTTCTTTAAGTTCGTCGGGTGATAAGGAGGTGTCCGGATCCATATTCATGAGTTCGGAGCACATGCCGATCAATTCTTCAATGATGTCGACGCTTTCGGCGACTTCATCGCTGAGTTCGACGTTTTCCTGATCCTGATAAAAAGCATCCATGAATGCGTCAAGCTCCTCACCACGTAATTGAGCTTGAGCCTTGAGTTCAGTCAAGGTTGCAGGGGCTGCAAGCGATGTCAATTCAAAAGGTCGATCAGCAGCTTCATCGGCGTGCTCGGCCAGCAGATTCCAAAAATCTTCTAAAAAAATCTGTCGAACTTCGTCGATTGCTTGTGTCGAGTCCAGTTCGGGAAATTCGCCGTCCCATAGCGCATTCAACTCGAAAACCGGATCAACGACATATGGGCTGGCAATGGCGCCCATGAATGCCGCGCGGACTTCATGAAACTTGTAGTTGCAATCGTACTTTTCAAGCAAGCGTTGCACTTCTGAATTGATTTTGGATTGGGTAAGATTTGATTTGGACATGGAAAATTTTCAGGTCGAAGGACTTTTGTTTATGCGAAGCAATATTGTAAAGACAAGGGTTCAACAAGTTGCGAAATTCCGCTTTGACTAGAGAGGCAGGGCGCAGCTTACCGGTGTGGCCTGAAGTAGCTGAACGCAAACCTCGGGATGAATTCCAACGAGATAGCCTCTGCGTCCGCCATTGATCCAAATCCGTTCCAGCGTAAGGATATCGCTTTCGATATAAACGGGCATTTTTTTACGAGTGCCGAAGGGGGATGTTCCGCCCACCAGATAGCCACTGTGTCGATTGGCGACATCGGGTTTACAGGGTTCAATACTTTTTGCGCCAATTTGTCGCGCAAGGTTTTTGGTCGAAACGCTACGGTTGCCATGCATTAACACAATGAGCGGCATGGTTTTTTCGTCTTGCATTATCAGTGTCTTAATGACAGCGTACGGATTGAGTCCTAAAACTTCGGCGCTATGCTGTGCACCCCCGCGCTCAAGATATTCATAGGGGTGCTCGGTAAAGATAATCTTGTTGGCCTTGAGTAGGGCTGTTGCTGGCGTCTCGCTAATATGGGGTTTCTTGGCCATTCGGAGTCATTTCCCGGTATGCGTTGTTGAAGTCTCTTGCGCTACAGGCATCTTCAAAGTAAAAACTGAATTAAACAGATTTTAATAACGTGCGAAGTGTGCAGCTGGAACTGGCTGGTCGACACAGATAAAAGGCATGATGGGGACATACGACTATATTATCGTCGGCGCAGGTGCCGCCGGCTGTTTGCTCGCAAATCGGTTGTCGGAAGACCCGAAGGTGTCGGTTTGCCTGCTTGAGGCGGGCCCCTCGGACCGAAACCCATTTATTCATATTCCCGCGGGGTTCATCAAGGTTGGGCATGATCCTGCCTATACATGGGATTTTCAGACCGAGCCAAGTGAAGGTACGAACGGCCGCAATGTGGTGACACGAACCGGCCGCACGCTTGGCGGGTCTAGTTCAATTAATGGCTTCAACTATACCCGTGGCCAAGCTCAGGACTATGACGACTGGTCTGCTTTGGGCAATCCCGGTTGGTCTTATGCCGAAATATTGCCTTACTTCAAGCGAACAGAAAGGCGAGTCGGCACGCATGATCCCAAATATAGAGGTAGTGACGGTCTATTACCTATCACTGATTGCGATTGGCGACATCCATTATGTGACGCGTTTATCGAGAGCGCTGCGCAGATCGGATTGCCTTCGCACATCGATTACAACGCAGGCAGCCAATATGGCGCTGGATACTATCAGCGGTGGATTTATCGCGGTCGTCGTTACAGCGCTGCTAAGGCGTTTTTGAAGCCGGCTCGATCAATAAATAATCTTGAGATACGAACAAATGCGCACGTCACAAAGCTAGAGTTTGATGGCAAGCGAGCTGTCGGTTTAAGGTTTCAGACTTCTCCGGATTCCCCCATCCATGCCATGAAGGCAAGGCGTGAAGTGATACTTTGCGCAGGTGCGGCCAATACGCCAAAACTCCTTCAGTTATCGGGAATCGGGCCGTCGGCTTTGCTCAAGGAAAACGGAATTGCGGTTTTTCACGAACTACCCGGCGTGGGTGAAAATTTTCATGACCACTTTATGGTGCGCTCGGTTGTCAAGGTTAAGGGGATTGAGACGCTTAATCAAACCGCTCGAGGTATCAAGCTGCTGGGCCAAATTCTGAAATGGGCAACAGGCAGGCCGAGCTTGATGGCAATTAGCCCGTCTGTTTCATTTGCATTTGCATCTTCGCGACCCGAGATCACAAGACCAGACTTGCAGTTTCACTTTTCACCCGGAAGTTATGCGGCAGGAATTGCTGGAAAGCTGGATGATTTTGCCGGAATGACGCTAGGGTTTTATCAATTGCGCCCTGAAAGTTCCGGTTATGTCCGTTTGCGCTCGAGCCATCCCTTCGACTTGCCATTGATCCAGCCCAATTATTTGTCCGACCCGGTTGATCGGCAGGTTGTCGTTGATGGACTGCGCATGGCTAGAAAATTGCTGCATGCTTCGCCCTTGGCACCTTATTGCGAGGTGGATGATTTTCCGCCGGCATCGGCAGTCAGCGATGAAGAGCTGCTTGATTGCGCGCGACAGCGAGGCGGTACAGCCTGGCATTTCATGGGGACGTGCAGGATGGGCAAAAGTCCGGCTCACGGGGCGGTCGTCGATGCGCAATTGCGGGTTCACGGATTGGAGGGGTTGCGTGTAGTGGATGCTTCTGTCATTCCTCTGATGACATCCGGCAATACAGGTGCGCCTACGATGATGATTGCTGAAAAAGCGGCCGATATGATCAGGGGAAACCCGCCTTTGGCTGCAGAATCTGTTTAAGCGGATTTTTGAACTGTATGATGGACAAGTAAATATATTTTCATACACCAGAACGGTTTAAACCGTCGGAAATTTACAGTGGGTAAACCACATTTCAGGAGACAAGTACATGAAATTATTTAAACGAATGGCCGTTGCCCTTGCGCTCGGTTCTGCTTTGACGGCAGGCGTCGCCAAGGCTCAGGATATCAAGATTGCTTATAACGGGGATATGTCCGGCACTGCGGTGGCAGAACTGGGACAAGCCGCACGCTGGGGCTTTGAAGCAGCGATCGAGGATATCAACAAAAACGGCGGACTGCTCGGACGTAAAGTTGTTCCGGTTATTCGGGACGATTTGGGTACGCCGCCCAAGTCGATTCAGAACATGACCGAACTAATCGATAACGAGAAAGTGGTCGGTGTGGTTGGGCCTGCAAACTCCGGTAATGCTTTGGCTTGGCTGCATATCCCGCAAGCTGCAAAAATCCCGGTGATCGGTTCAACCGCGACAGCGACGGAGATCACGACACGCTACGCCAAAGAGCCGCAGAATTACATGTTCCGTGTTTCGATGGTGGATCGGGAGCAGGTTGCTTTGTTGGCAGCTTATGCTGTGAAGGCATCCAAGAATAAAAAGATCGCCGTGATCGCCGACTCGACCGGTTATGGTCAGGCAGGAATCAAGGATGCAGTCGAGGTATTGGCCTTGCACGGTATTAAACCGGTTCTGGTTGAAAAATTCGGGCCAAAAGATACCGACATCACATCGCAGTTGACCAAGATTAAAAATGCCGGTGCGGATGCTGTGATTATTTATGCGATCGCTGATGGTGCGGCAAACGTCGTCAAGAGTATGGAGAAAATTAATTACAACCCGATTACTCTCGGAACGTGGGGCAACCTGAGCTCTTTGTATTACCGTATGACGGGTCCCAAGCTTGCGCCTAACTTGATTATCGCCGCTTCGACGACCGAAGATAGCAACGAACGAGCCAAGGCCTTGGGTGAACGCGTTCGCAAGAATTTTCCGACCATGACAACGTTCGCGTGCGCGGCCCAATCCTATGATGCCGTCATGTTGATGGCGGCGGCCATCACTAAAGCGAAGTCTACGGATGGTGCAAAAGTCGCGGCTGCGCTTGAGGATCTGTCGGGAGTTCAAGGGATCATCAAAACCTACAACAAACCATTCACCAAAGAGAAACATGAAGGTTTGAGTGTGGACGATTTTTATCTTGCCAAATGGACAGAGGACGGCAAGATCGTTCGTTTCCAGGATGATGTCATCAAGTCCATCACGCCAGCTGATTTGAAGCGTTAATCATCAAAGTCTGAAAAGCCTTTCTGCCCGCAGGAAGGCTTTTTGTATGTAAGGAAAGAAGAAATGGTTGCAATATTGCAGGCCGTCTTCAGTGGCTTGGCCTTGGGTGGAATTTATGCTTTAGTCGCGCTGGGATTCAATATTACCCATACGACCACTAAAACATTCAATTTCGGTCAAGGGGAGTTTCTGGCAGTTGGTACTCTGATTGGCGTGTCTGCCGTTTTATTGTTGTCGGGTAAGGATATCACCGAAGCACTTAGTGTCACTGATGTGACCCTGGCGCGTTATGGCATTGGATTGATCGCGAGTATTGTCATTCTGGGAATATTCGGGGTGTTGCTATATTTCACTGCAGTACGACCATTCGTAGGCATGGTCGGAATGGCGTGGGTGATGAGTACGATCGGTTTTGGCATCATTATTCAAAATACCGCGTTGGCTATCTGGGGACCTACGCCGATTGTATTGCCTTCACCATTAGGTAATGATGTCATCCGCATTGGCGGAGCCGGCATCGTCCCACAGGAAATTCTAGTTTTGATCGCAAGTATTCTGACGATGTTTTGTCTAGATCTTGTTTTGCGTAAAACAAAATTGGGCAAGGCGGTGCGTGCAGTTGCACATAGCCGCAATGCGGCGACCCTGATGGGGATCAACGTTATGGCGATCGTGATTTTCGCTTTCGTACTCAGCTCCAGTTTGGCAGGAATGGCCGGCATGCTTGTTGCACCGATCACGACTGCATCCGTATTCATGGGTTTGACGATCGCACTCAAGGCGTTTTCGGCAGCGATTGTCGGCGGACTGAATAATCCGAGAGGGTGCATGCTGGGTGGGTTTTTGCTTGGACTTCTCGAGGCGCTTGTCGGATTGTGGCAGGCAGAGTTGCGTGAAATCAGCATTTTCATCCTGATCATTATCGTGTTGGTTGTAAAGCCGGAAGGCTTGCTGGGACAGCGTCATGTGGAGAAAGTGTGATGCTTGAAAAAAACAATAAAGCGCATTTCATCGGGCTGTTGTGCGTCATTGCTGCAGTTGTATTGCTGCCATTGACCACGACGAATGGCTTTTATCTCAAGGTGATGTTTCTGATCGGAGTGAATTATCTTGCCGCTTCGGGATTGAATGTTTTGGTTGGATTCACCGGACAGAAGTCTCTTGGTCATGCAGGATTGTTTGCGGTAGGCGCCTATACGGTGGCTTTGCTGACAACGAAAGCAGGTTGGAATCCATGGGCAGCTTTCATCGCAAGTGGCGTGGTGGCCGGTTTTTTTGGTGTGGTGATTGCCTTGCCAGCGCTGCGTGTTAAAGGACCCGCGTTGGCAATGGTGACGATTGCCTTCGGCATCGTGGTTGAAAAAATCGTATCCGAATGGCAAGACGTTTTTGGCGGACAAGCCGGTATATATGGTGTGGTTCCACCCATGCTTTTCGGTGGGGTGCGTCTAGGTCCGAAAGAATGGGTTTGGTTTGCCGCGACGTTGGGGATTCTTGCGCATTTATCCATTCGAGCACTGGTCATGGGTAAGTATGGTCGCGCATTCAGGGCGGTTAACACTGCCGAAGTCGCAGCCGAGAGCGTGGGCGTCAGTGTTTACCGCTTTAAAGTATTGGCCTTTGTTATCAGTGCCGTAACGTGCGGATTGGCCGGTGCGCTGATTGCGCAGCAAAACCAATATATCAGCTCGGATTTCATCACCTTCGGTTTGTCGATTTTCTTTCTGTTGATTGTGCTTTTTGGAGGAAGTTCGATCTACGGACCGATCCTGGGTGCAATCGTGCTGACTTTGCTTGATGCATTTTTGGCACGATGGCCGCATTTGCAGCACTTTACTTATGGCGCACTGCTTTTGTTTGCGCTGTATGTGATGCCGGATGGCCTCTCAGGTATGTTGCGTACAGTTGCGCGTAGAGTCATGCCCAAGCTGTTTGCCCCCAGGATGTTTGAACAAAATCCGCAGCCGTGGCGTTTGCGTGCGGACGAAGTCGCGGCACCTGACCGCCCTTTGTTGAAAGCCGAAAATCTTTATAAAGCCTATGGAGGCGTGATTCCAACAAATCGGGTCAGCATTGATATCAAGACAGGCCATATTCATTCGCTAATCGGACCCAATGGTGCCGGAAAGACGACGCTTCTGAATATTTTGTCCGGCGTCATTGCACCAGATAGCGGATCGTTCGAGTTTAATGGGCGAACAATTTCAGGATTACCCGCAAATAAAATTTGCAGCTTGGGTCTTGCACGAACGTTTCAGAATCTGAAGCTGTTCGGCAATATGAGTGTTCTTGAGAACGTTCAGGTTGGCCTTCATTCCAGATTGGATTCGGGATTTTTAAGTTGCCTGCTTGGTACTCCCGCCGCACGTCGTGAGGAGCGTTTGACGACAACCGAGGCCCTACAGGTGCTGGATTTTGTCGGGTTGCGCGAAAAGGCGAACGAACTGGCTGGTAGCCTTGCTTACGGGCTGCAGCGAAGACTGGAAATTGCTCGTGCGCTTGCGACACATCCCCGATTGCTGTTGCTTGATGAGCCGGCTGCCGGGTTAAATCCTCAGGAAACGCAGGATCTGATCGAAGTGATTTCTCGCATTCGCGATCTAGGCATCACGATTTTATTGATCGAGCATCACATGGATCTGGTCATGGCGATTTCCGATCATGTCATCGTTCTGGATTATGGTGAAAAAATTGCCGAAGGTACTCCGACCGAAGTTCAGAACAATCCACGCGTGATTGCCGCTTATCTTGGGGATGATGAAGATATGGCGGATCTTGATGCGATGGATGAACAAGCAATTGATGCCGCGCGCGCAGGAGCAAAGCATGAGTAATCGTACATTGCTGAAGGTCGATCGATTGGAGGTGCGTTACGGTGCCATCGACGCGATCAAAGGGATTTCGTTGCACGTCGATCAGGGTGAGATTGTTACGATTATCGGCGGCAATGGCGCCGGCAAAAGCACATTGATGAAGACCATCTCGGGCCTGGAGCCCGCAGCGGCCGGCCACGTGATGTTCGACGAGCGGGACATCACGTCCATGCCCGGGCATTTGCGCTTGCCTTTGGGGATTGCACAGTCGCCGGAGGGGCGACAGGTATTTCCGGATCAATCTGTTCTGGATAACCTGTTACTGGGTGCTTATCATCGTAAAGACACTCAAACGGACATTGATTCGGATATTGAAGAACAGTTCACGATTTTTCCGAGGCTGCGGGAAAGACAGAATCAAATGGCCGGAACAATGTCGGGTGGCGAGCAGCAGATGCTGGCCATTGCGCGGGCATTGATGTCGCGGCCACGTTTGTTATTGCTTGACGAGCCATCTCTTGGTTTAGCGCCGCTGATTGTTAAAGAGATTTTCTCTGTCATTAGAATGCTAAAAGAGCGCGGAGTCACAATTTTGTTAGTGGAGCAAATGGCCAATCAAGCCTTGGCTGTATCCGATCGTGCTTACGTGCTAGAGACGGGACGCATTACGCTTGAAGGTAAAGGTTCGGAATTGCGACGCAATCCAAAAGTGCGCGCAGCTTATTTAGGGGATCACGGATGAGTAGTGCAGCAGGCATTGAACAAGGCCAATTTGATTATGTAATTGTTGGCAGTGGCGCCGCGGGTTCCATTCTCGCGAATCGATTAAGCGCCGATCCGTCAGTTACGGTTTGTCTTCTTGAAGCTGGCCCTTCTGATTGGCATCCGTTTTTGCATATGCCTGCTGGATACATCAAAAAAGTATTTGATCCGAATTTCACCTTTCCATTTACGACAGAACCCACTGAACATACAGGTGGGCGAAGGATTCCGGTTCCCCAGGGCCGAACGCTGGGGGGTTCGACCGCAATTAACGGCTTGGTCTATAACCGTGGTCAAGCCGAGGATTTTGATGATTGGGCGTCGGCCGGAAATCCCGGCTGGAGTTACAAGGATGTGCTTCCTTATTTCAAGGCGACTGAAACAAAAATCGGAGAAGGTGACGATGCGTATCGGGGACGTAGCGGTCCGATGCCGATCACCAATGTGGATTGGATACATCCGATCAATGAGGCATTCATAGAAGGTGCTCAGGAGTTGGGTATTCCACGCAATCCCGACTATAACGGGGCATCTCAGGCAGGTGTCGGTTATTTTCAGAGAAACATTTACCGCGGATACAGAATGAGTGCGGCTCGCAGTTTTCTCAAGCCTGTGCGTTCACGTCCCAATTTGAACGTATTCACGAAATCGCATGCCTCACAGATTTTGTTTGAAGGCACGCGTGCCGTGGGTGTTCAGTACGTTCGTGGTGGCAGAGGCGGACCGGTTCATGTGGTTCGCGCAAGACGCGAAGTGATTTTATCGGCTGGCGCATTGAATACGCCTAAACTTTTACAGTTATCGGGTGTCGGACCCGCTGCTGTTTTGAATAAATTAGGCATTCCCGTGTTTCGAGATATGGCCGGGGTCGGAAACAATCTGAAGGATCACTTTTCGCTTCGCGTTGTTGCCAAAGTGAAAGGAATCACTACGATCAATGAATTGGCCCGTGCCCCCAGACTCTGGGGGCAGATCGGCCGATGGTTATTCAAAAAGCCGAGCATTCTTGCGTTGAGTCCATCCGTGGTGCATTTTTTCTGGCAATCGAGGGCGGGATTGACTCGTCCGGATTTGCAGGGTGTCTTTACTGCAGCCAGTTATCGTGAGGGTTATGTCGGCATGCTGGACAAGTATCCTGGAATGACTTGCGGAGTATGGCAGCATCGCCCCGAAAGCATGGGCTACGTTCATGCCCAATCCAGGGATCCTTTTGATGCTCCAATCATTCAACCGAATTACCTTGACCACGAAAATGATCGCCGTGTGTTGCTTGATGGCGTAAGGTTGGCGCGACAGCTACTCAGAACCCAACCTCTTGCAAAATACTCGCTAGGAGAGTCCATGCCTGGCGTGCAAGTCGAACGCGAGGATGAACTGATGGATTACATCAGAAAATATGGAGTTTCGGCGTATCACTTGAATGGATCAGCGCGCATGGGGCCCGCATCCGATTCTCGAAACGTGGTGGATGCGCAACTGCGAGTCCATGGGTTACAGGGGCTACGCGTTGTTGACGCATCCATCATGCCCAATATTGTTTCGGCTAATACAAACGCTTCGACAATGATGATCGCGGAAAAAGCGGCCGCGATGATTCTGAAAGGCGATTAAGCTACAACCCCCTTGCTGCGCAATATAGAGATTTGCTCTTCAGTTAAACCGGCTTCGCGCAAGACGGTATCGGTATCCTGACCGATCGTTGGCGCGTTGCGTCGGAACTGTCCAGGTGTGCGAGATAGCTTGGGCACAATTCCCGGTACGGCAAGTTTAGTGCCATCTGACATCGTGACGTGCTGAATCATATCGCGTGCCAAGTAATGAGGATCTTTAGCGATGTCCGCAATGGTGTAGATTTTGCCGGCCGGGACTTTTGCTTCATCGAGTGCAGCCATGATTTCATCGACACTATGTCGGATAGTCCATGCGTTAATGGCTGAATCGATTTCTTCGATTCGTGCGACACGGCCCGTGTTGTCCGCAAGTGTCGGGTCATTGCCAAGATCATCCCGATTCATGGCCTTGCAAAGACGTTTGAAGATGCTATCGCCATTGCCGGCGATCAATGCATATGCGCCGTCTTTACAGCGATAGGCATTGCTCGGCGCGATGCCCGGCAGGGCACTGCCTGCGGGCTCGCGCACGACATCAAACGCGCTGTATTCAGGCAAGAGACTTTCCATGCAATTGAAAACAGCTTCATGTAGCGCAACATCAATGACTTGGCCTTGCCCGCTGCGTTGCCTTTCCTGTAGTGCCAGCATGATGCCGATCACGCCATGCAAAGAGGCTAGCGTGTCACCGATACTGATTCCGACGCGCACGGGAGTGCGGCCAGGCTCTGCAGTGAGATGTCGCAACCCACCCATGGCTTCAGCCACCACTCCAAAACCGGGCTTGTCCCGATACGGTCCGGTTTGGCCATATCCGCTAATCCTAAGCATGATCAGCTTTGGATTGATTTTAAGAAGCGTCTCAGGCCCAAGCCCCCAGCCTTCCATCGCACCAGGGCGAAAGTTCTCTATCAGAACATCCGCCTCGGCACATAACTTGCGCACGATTTCCTGGGCTTCGGGGGCTTTCAGATCAAGCGCGACAGATTGCTTATTGCGCGACTGAACTTGCCACCAAACCGATGTGCCGTCTTTAAGCAGGCGCCATTTACGCAAAGGGTCTCCTGCTCCGGGCGGTTCGATTTTGATGATGTCGGCACCAAAGTCGCCCAAGGTTTTTGCAGCGAAAGGGCCGGCGATCAACTGACCCATTTCGACAACTTTCAGGCCGGTTAAGGGCATCGAGGCGAAAGGATTGGATGGTGTAGTCATGGGCAAATTCAACGTTCAGCGTACAACTGCATTGCCATCGCGGCGATGATCGGATCCCGCAACATAGGCCGAGGGGATTTTTGCCTCTTGTGCATCCAGTCGTTGAATCAGTTGTGCGCTGCCAAAGTCAAGACTATCCGGGGGCATGATCTTGGGTGTGTGGCCCATTGCGATCAGGCCCTTGACGATTTCCTGATCGACGGCATGTTCCAGTGTCAGCTCTCCTGCGTCGTTCACGCGCCAGCGGGGTGCGTCTGAGCACGCTTGGGGGTTGTGCTGCTCGACGACATTGCGCAATACCATTTGCATATGACCTTGAGCTTGCATATTGCCACCCATGACACCGAATGCCATTTCGGCTTTGCCATTGCGTGTCATGAACGCGGGAATGATCGTATGCATGGGGCGTTTGCCGCCACCAACCAGATTGGGATGTCCGGGCGTCGTTACAAAACCCGAACCTCTGTTCTGCAATGAAATGCCGGTGCCGGGGACAACAACTCCTGAACCAAAGCCATGGTAGTTGGATTGAATGAAGGAAATCATGTTTCCTTCCGCATCTGCGGCACACAAGTAGACTGTGCCGCCCGAGGGCGGTTGGCCCGGACCGTACTGTCCGGCTTTTGCAGGGTTGATCAATTTTGCGCGTTCTTTGGCGTATGCCGGACTGAGAATGTCTTGAACACTGACTTTCATATGTGCAGGGTCGGCAACATGCGCAAACAAATCTGCGAATGCGCAGCGCATGGCTTCAATCTCGAGATGCATTCGCTCGGCCGAACCCGGTTTGGTCTGATCGTAAGGTAAAGCATTGATGATATTCAATGCGAGCAATGCGGTGATGCCTTGACCGTTCGGGGGGATTTCGTGAATGTCATAACCGCGGAAATTCGTCGATATAGGTTCCACCCAATCGGCTTGATGTGCAGCTAGATCCGCTTCTGTCATGGCTGCACCATGTTCAGCTGCAAATGCGGCGATTTTTTTGGCTAAGGCGCCCCGATAGAAAGCTTCGCCGTTTGTATTGGCGATTGCTTCAAGCGTGTCAGCCTGTTCGGGAAATTTCCAAATTTCGCCGACCGCCGGAGCGCGACCATTCGGTAAAAACGCCTCGCTAAATCCGGGATATGCAGACAATTCTGCGGCAGCATTAGCCCACTGGCGAGCAATGACGGGGCTGACCGGAAAGCCTTCGCGCGCATGACGAATCGCGTCTTTAAACAATTCAGCGAATGGTAATTTACCGAATTTTTTAGATAAGGCCACCCACTGCGATACCGCGCCGGGCACCGTGACGGATTCCCATCCACGACCAGGCATTTTGTCCATGCCTTTGAATCGCTCGGGAGACCATGCAGCGGGTGCACGGCCGCAAGCATTCAAGCCGTGCAGTTTTTTGCCGTCCCAGATCAAAGAAAATCCATCCCCGCCAATGCCGTTCATGGTGGGTTCGACAACAGTCAAGGTGATGGCAGTGGCAATCGCTGCGTCAATAGCGTTGCCGCCGCGCTCGAAGATCGCAGCGCCTGCTTGAGCGGCTAAGGGTTGAGATGTTGAAACGACATTGCGGCCCAAGACGGGTTGACGGCCGGAAGGATAAGGGAGTTGCCAGTTCATTGAATGGAATTTCCTACGATTTGTGAACGCACTATCATAGACCTCGGCGGCCATCCGTGCATCCCTTGACGTTGTTGCAAGGGAAAAGAAGGTGTGTAAAGATCGGCAGCAATAAAAATAGCGATTTCGTCGAATTAGATGAACTTTGAACCGGAGACCATCATGCTATCAACACTGCCGCGACTGTTACGACCCCTGGCCATCCTTATGCTAACGGTTTTATGTACGGGGTTGCCGTTGCGGGGCGCTCTTGCCGCTTATCCGGACAAGCCAATCAAAATGGTTGTCGGCTTTACTGCAGGTGGCACAGCTGATACCGTGGGACGCATCATGGCGCAAGCGATGGGAGAGCGCTTGCATCAGACGATCGTAGTAGAAAACCGTACAGGAGCCAATGGCAACCTGGCAACCGAATCCGTTGCACGATCCTTGCCTGATGGTTATACGATTTTTTTTACATCAATCGGACATGCCGTTAACCCGTATTTATATCAGTCTGCCAAATATGATCCAGTGAGGGATTTCACACCAATCGGGCAAGTGCTCAGTGCTCCGAATGTTTTAGTGGTTCCTCCGAATTCGCCATTCAAAACGATTGCTGAATTAATTGCGTATGCGCGCGCACATCCAGGAAAATTGAATGTGGGTTCGTCCGGCTTCGGTAGTTCGGTCCATTTGTCTGCCGAGCTTTTCATGCAAGACACGGGGGTTAAGTTCACGCATATTCCCTACAAAGGAACCAGTGCGGCATTACCGGATTTGCTATCGGGAGCAGTTTCGCTGATGTTTCCGAATTTGCCGAGTTTGATACCGATGATCGAAGCCGGGAAATTACGTGCTTTAGGTGTGACAACGGCCAAACGCTCGGCCGCCGCGCCCAATATTCCTACTATCGCGGAATCGGGTGTGCCAGGCTATGACATGTCTACGTGGTACGGCTTTGTTGGTCCGGCCGGCATGGACAGTGAAATCGTTCAAAAATTGAACTTGGCGATGCAGCAATCACTCGCGGATCCTGTCATTCGAAAAAAGCTGAATGATCAAGGTGTTGATATTGTTTCGAGTACGCCGCAAGCGTTCGGAAACATGATTCAGGCTGAGTCGGACAAGTGGAAAAAACTAATCAAGGATGCCAACATTCAAATCCAGTGATCATTAAAAAAGCCCGGGGATTTAAAAATCCCCGGGCCGCTTTCGTAACTGGTTTGTGATGCGTTGAATACGCATCACGCCGCAATTAAGCTGTTTCGTGCAAGGCCGCCTTGACGATCCCGAAGATTTCTTCGATTTGTCCTTCGCTGACGATCAATGGGGGCGAGAAAGCAAGAATGTCGCCGGTAAAGCGCGCCATTAAACCTTTCTGGTAGCACTTCACGAACACATCGTATGCACGAGCACCCGGTGCACCATCGCGCGAATTCAACTCAACCGCACCCATCAGTCCCAGATTACGAATATCTTTGACATGCGGCTCACCACGCAATTTGTGGATTTCGGTCTCGAATTTTGGCGCCAATTTATTGGCGCGCTCGAACAAACCTTCCTTGCGGTATATGTCCTGTGTCGCAACGCAAGCAGCGGTCGCAGCCGGGTGTGCAGAGTAGGTATAGCCGTGGAACAACTCGATTGCATTGCCGGGGCCGGCATTGATGATCGTGTCGTGAATCTGGTGATTGGCGGCAACAGCCGACATCGGAATGGCCGCATTGTTGATTGCCTTAGCCATGGTGATCATGTCGGGAGTGACACCAAAGTATTCGCTGGCGGTTGCTTTGCCCAAGCGTCCGAAGCCAGTGATCACTTCGTCAAAAATCAACAAAATGCCGTATTTGGTGCAAATATTGCGCAAGCGCTGCAGATATCCTTTTGGAGGAATGAGAACACCCGTGGACCCGGCAACCGGTTCAACAATGACCGCAGCGATTGTCGAAGCATCGTGCAATGCGACGATGCGCTCAAGTTCGTCGGCCAGATGCTCGCCCCATGCGGGTTGACCTTTGCTGTAGGCGGCATGCTCGAGATTGAAAGTGTGAGGAAGGTGGTCGACATTCGATAACAGATTGCCGGAAAACGCTTTGCGGTTTGGAGAAATACCCCCCACTGAGATTCCGCCAAAGCCCACACCGTTGTATCCACGCTCGCGACCGATCAGACGAGTGCGTTGACCCTCGCCACGTGCACGATGATATGCAAGCGCGATCTTTAACGCCGTGTCGACTGCCTCAGAACCCGAGTTCGCAAAGAATATGCGGTCCAGACCGGCAGGCATGACAGCCGCTACTTTGCTAGCTGCTTCGAAAGCCATTGGGTGACCCATCTGAAACGACGGCGCGTAATCCATCTCGGTCATTTGCTTGTGTACAGCCTCGATAATTTCTTCGCGACCGTGTCCGGCGTTGACACACCAAAGGCCGGCACAACCATCAATGATTTGACGATTATCGTGGGATGTGTAGTACATGCCCTTTGCCCCTGTCAGTAGGCGGGGAGCCGCCTTGAACTGTTTATTGGCAGTGAAAGGCATCCAGTAATTACTCATGTCCAAATCCGTGGACAAGCTGACTTTTTCGGTCAAGGCATTCATGACGAGGCTCCAATGTAAGGGGTCGATGCCTCAATGTAACCCTATGCCAAAAGAATGTGCCAGTACAGTTTTGCTAGAAAATGATTAACCGTACTGGTGTTTTGTGGCAAACTGTATTGGGTTTTTAATTAACTGTACTGCAGCTGGAAATTTTGATGCCACTTACCCGTCTGGCTTTCGAATGTGATCGTCAAGCAAGCCTGCCTTTGGTGGTGCAGGTGATGCATGCAATCGAACAGGCGATCAGGGATCGTGTTTTACGCGCTGGAGACCCTCTTCCTTCTGTTCGTGCGCTTGCCCGGGCGAAGGCGCTCAGTCCTTACACTGTGGCTGATGCGTATCAGCGACTTGTGGCCTCGGGTCGGATTGTGTCCCGACCAGGTTCTGGCTACCGCGTCGCCGATGTCAGATACGCCAGTACGAATCAGGCACTCAGGTGGATCGCCCCTGCGTTGAATGCGGCCTGGCTACTGTCCGATGTTTTCGCGGACCACTCGGTTCCGATCAAAGCGGGTTGTGGCTGGATCCCGGGCGAATGGATCGATGAAAGCGATTTAAAGCACGCCATGCGTGCGCTTGGACGTTTACCCGGGTCGCGATTTGGAGGCTATGGGCATCCGTTCGGAATGGGATCGTTGCGCGACCAAGTTGCGCAAATTTTGAGACGAAATATCATCCCGGCAGAGCATTCGAATATTCTTCTGACCCAGGGCGCAACGCAGGCACTTGATTTGGTCGTGCGCACTTTGCTTAGACCCGGAGATACTGTGCTGGTCGAAGACCCCTGCTACTGTAATCTACTCCAGATTTTGAGGTTGGCGGGTCTAAAAGTGATCGGTATTGCACGAACACTCGAGGGGCACGATCCTGATCAATTGGAGCAAGTGATCAAGCAAGAACGCCCCAAGGCGATGTTTGTGAACACGGCATTACAAAATCCCTCCGGTACTTCGCTATCTTATGAAGCAGCTTTTCGATTGCTTTCAATGACCCATAAATATGGAGTCTGGGTAATCGAAGACGATATATATCGCGAGCTTGCTCCTGAAGGCGCCCCCATTCTGGCTTCGCTCGATAGTCTTGATCGCGTGATTTATATTTCGGGGTTTTCAAAATCCATCGCCCCGACTTTGCGTGTGGGCTACAT
This sequence comes from Sheuella amnicola, assembly GCF_010499255.1. GTDB lineage: Bacteria > Pseudomonadota > Gammaproteobacteria > Burkholderiales > Burkholderiaceae_B > Zwartia > Zwartia amnicola. Next base: position 202,693 of record NZ_JAAGRN010000002.1, on the reverse strand, counting down.
CGCTGCCAACCCTATTATTCTTGCCGAACTTGCGCGCACAAAAATGGCTGTTGGATTGACCTCTTCTGAAGTTGCCGAGCGCATCGTGTCCAATATTTTGCTTGAGGGGCATTACGACAAGCACGCGACATTTTTGAAAAGCAAGCTAGCTGATGCGCATCAGCGTGTATCGGCTAGTATGCATGAAGCTGGAGTCGAATTGTTTCACGCCCCGGGAGCTGGCCTTTTTCTGTGGGGGCGTCTGCCGATAGAGCCGAGTCAGAGCGCTCATGTCGCTACGCGCGCACTTAATCACGGAATCTGGCTTGCACCGGGATCATACTTCCGTCCGAATGATCAAGAGTCGAGCTGGTTCCGCTTCAATGTAGGCACTTCAGACAATCCGCGATTATGGGATTTTGTCCGTACGTTGCGAAATTAATCAACGGTCAACTGGAAGGTAAAGCGTTTCCTTGATTTCTTCCATCACGATATAACTGCGGGATTCTGCCGAAGCAGGCATGCGCTTGAGGATTTCCCCCAGCAACTGTCGGTATCGATTCATTTCGGGCAGACGAGCCTTGATCAGATAATCAAAATCTCCGGAAACGAGATGACACTCCATCACTTCAGGAACATATTCGAGCTCTTTTTTGACCTTTTCGAACACGTCGCCATCTTTTGAAGATAGTTTGATTTCAAGGAACACCAACAAATTCTTTCCGAGAGCGGCCGGATTGACGCGCGCGTAATACCCCATGATGACGCCTTCGCGCTCCATACGTCTAACGCGTTCGGAGCAGGGTGTCGCAGAAAGATTGACGCGTTCGGCAAGTTCCGTCATCGATAGCCGACCCTCTCGTTGCAATACATCAAGAATTTTCAGGTCGGTACGGTCCAGCGTGCGCATGACAAATCCTAATCGAATAATGCTAAGAAATTACTGCTTAGTTGCCTAATTTTAGTGATATTCACTCCTTAAAATGCAACGATCCTCTTAAAGTTAGCGCATAACACGAAATCAAGGAATTTTCAGGGGTTTGTGCGAAAATAAGGACTTATTCCAGAGCGTGCGAAAAGCTCGCTGCAGCTTTCATATCTTCAGGCAGGCAATCTTGAAATCAACTCAGTTCATCCAACGCGCTGTTCACGCTATTCTTTCAGTCTGTGGTTTATTCTCGATCACCACAGCTTTTGCGGCGTCACCGATTTTTGTTTTGAATTCATTGAATGCCGATGTCAGTGTCATTGATCCGAAAACGTTCAAGGAGATCAAGCGGATTCCGGTCGGAAAAGAACCGCATCACTTGTATCTCACTCCTGACGGTCAATCCGTCATGGTTGCAAATGCGACCAGTAATTCAATTACGCTGATCGACCCTCGCACAACTGAGGTTCAGAAGACGATTCCCAACATCGCCGATCCTTATCATTTGCGTTTCTCTCCCGATATGAAATGGTTTGTGACGGCGGCAAACCGCTTGAATCACGTCGATATCTATCGCTGGGAGCGTAAAGGTATGGATATTGACCTGAAGTTGGTCAAGCGTATTCAAACAGGCAAGACGCCCAGCCATATCAACATCGATACTAAAAGTAAAACGGCTTATATCTCGGTGCAGGACAGCGATGAGTTGATGGCGATTGATTTGCCGACGCAGACAGTGAAATGGGTGATTCCTACGGGCAAGACTCCTGCCGATGTTTATCTCACCCCGGACGATAAGCATTTGCTTGTCGGGCTGACTGGAGAGAACGGCGTACAGGTTTTCGATGTGACCGGAGAAAAAGGCAAGCTGGTCAAAACCATTCTGACAAATCCAGGTGCGCATGCGTTTCGCTCCCAGGGGGACGGCAAACACGTTTTCGTAAGTGATCGCGGTTCGAACAAGATCAGCCGTATCGACTACACGACGATGAAAGTCGTCGACACGTACAAGACACTTGCCGGACCTGATTGCATGGAAATGCTCAATGATGGCAAGACGTTGCTTGTGACTACGCGTTGGGCCGGCAAACTCGTGGCGATCGACATCAATACGAAAGAAATGGTTAAGAAAGTGAATGTCGGTAAGTCGCCGCATGGGGTATGGTCACTTGATCATGCGAACCGCCAGTAGATTCTTATGGGCGGCATGTTTGTCCGCATTTTCGGCAAATGTTTTCGCCCAATGCACTCAACCTGTTTATCTGACCTTCGATACCGGCCACATGGGGGTTGCGCCCCTAGTTTCCGAAGTCCTGATGCGTCATCAGGTGCCGGCGACATTTTTTCTGGCCAATGAGCAGACGCTTAGCGGCGGTACAAGTCTGGATGATGTTTGGGCACCTTGGTGGAAAGAACTTGCTCAAGGTGGTCATGCTTTTGCCTCTCACACATATGATCATGTTTACTGGATCTCGGATTCGAGCAATGGTCGTTTTCAAATGAGACCGACGAGTGGTCCTGATGCCAAGCGTGTACGGGAATGGACATCTCAAGAGTATTGTGCCGAACTTGCGCGCGTGGCTGATCGATTTCAGGAAATGACCGGTCGCATAATGCTACCGATATTCAGGGCGCCGGGAGGCAAGACGTCCTCCGCTCTTTTACAAACAGCGGCAAGTTGCGGTTATGCCCACGCAGCATGGGCACCTGCAGGTTTTTTAGGCGATGAGTTATCCAGTGATCGTTACCCAAATGCTGTTTTGCTGGAGCGAGCATTACGTGATATTCGCCCGGGTGATATTTTGATGGCGCATCTGGGCATATGGTCGCGCAAAGATCCGTGGGCGCCGGCTGTGCTCGAACCGCTGATCGAGGGTCTCAAGAAAAAGGGATTCTGTTTCGCAACGCTTGAAGCGCATCCTGCTTATCGCGACTGGATTCAGGCGCGTATGACGACTGTCGAGAGACCTTTCGGGCAAGTGCAATACTCGATTCCTCAAGATTCTGATTTAACCCACTATCCAACCCTTAACGATGAATAGCTTGATCGATCTTTTTGATGATGTACAGCAATGGCTTTTCGAAACTATTGTTCAGCCGTTTCTTTTTCACGCGGGCCTGAGCAGCGTGATCGAGGATGCCTATACGGGTACGATGTGGTTTTTGATCGGTGTGTTGCAAATCATTCTGCTTGTGGTGGTGGTGGGTAGCCTGCAACGATGGCGTCCGGTTGAGCCGATTGTCGATCGGCGCCAAGTTCGAATTGATATCCTGTATACCGTCATTTATCGACTCGGAATCTTTCGCATAGCCTTGTTCTTTCTGGTGAGACCTATTCTGGAAAGTTTTTTCGGGCTGACCAGAATATGGGGGTTTGAGCCTTTTCAACTGGATGGTATTTGGCCGGGTGTCACTGATACTGCCTGGGTTAGCCTGGTGATTTATCTTTTGGCATTCGATTTGTTCGAGTATGCCTACCACCGCGCTCAGCATCGTTACAAATGGTTCTGGGGATTGCATTCGGTGCATCACAGTCAGCGTCAGATGACCATGTGGAGCGATAGTCGGGTGCATTTGCTTGACGGACTCCTGCGGGATGTTTTGTTGATTGTTCTTTCCCAATTAATTGGCGTGCAACCGGCACAATTTGTTTTGATTGTCTTGTTTACTCAGCTAGTGGAAAGCTTTTCCCATGCCAACGTTCGCTTCAGTTTTGGCAGACTTGGATCGCGCCTACTTGTTGGCCCCATGTTCCATCGATTTCATCATTCGATCGCTTATGATGAATCGACAGCTGGGCCTGCGCACGGACACAATTTTGCGGTTTTATTTCCGCTGTGGGACATTCTCTTCAAGACAGCGCGGTTTGAAACCGATTATCCGCCAACCGGGATTCATGATCAGGTTCCCGAAAAAGGGGGGCACGATTACGGCCAGAGCTTTATCGCCCAGCAGGTGCTGGGCGTCAAGAGAATGTTTGGGCGTGATTGAAGTGCCTACACTACGCCGCTTGCCAGCAGTGCTGCATATTGTTGTGGTGTGATGCCGATTTCTTTGAGGACTTTTTCCGTACTCGCACCTAAGAGGGGCGGAGCTTGCTCAAAAGTAAGGGGCGCTTGCTGAAAGTTGAGTGGACTAACGATTTGCGGAACCTTGCCCGCAGTGGGATGAGGCAAGTAGCGCAACATTTTGCGATGAACAATTTGCGGATCCGCAAGAATTTCGGGGATGGTGTTGATTGGACCACAAGGCACGCCATGCCTGCGCAAAGCATCTATGCACTCTTTGCGGCTGCGTTTTCCGATTTCGCCCGATACGAATTCCATTAGTGCCGGTAGGTTGATTACGCGGGCCCTATTAGTCGCAAATCGTTCGTCCTGAGCAACCTCGGGATGTCCCATCGCTTTGCAAAACCCACCAAATTGTCCATCGTTACCGACTGCAAGCACCATTTTTCCATCTGTGCAGTCAAATACATCCTGAGGTTGAATGTTCGGATGTTTGTTGCCCATGCGCTGAGGGGTTTTGCCGGAAACCAGATAGTTCATGCCTTGGTTGGCAATGGTGGCAACCATGACGTCAAGCATGGCCAGGTCGATGTATTCACCTTGACCAGTTTCGTTTCGTCTAGCAAGTGCGGCAAGTACGCCTACCGCCGCCCACATGCCGGTCATGAGATCCATGATGGGCATGCCAACCTTTTGGGGGCCGGCTCCGGGTTGTCCGTCCCGCTCGCCCGTTACGCTCATCAAACCACCCATCGCCTGAATCATGAAGTCATATGCGGGTAGTTCAGCGAGAGGTCCGGACTGGCCAAACCCTGTAACGGAACAATAGATGAGCGCCGGATTCACCGTTTTCAGATCTTCATAACTAAGGTTGTAGCGCTCGAGCGTTCCGACCTTATAGTTTTCAAGGACAATGTCCGCTTGGGCGGCAAGTTTGCGAATGATGTCTTGTCCTTGCGGTTGGCTAATATCGACGGTGATGGATTCTTTTCCTCGATTTGCCGCTAAAAAATAACAAGCTTCTCGCGTTTCATTGCCTTGTTCGTCTTTTAAAAACGGAGGTCCCCAGACACGCGTATCATCGCCCGCCCCAGGCCGTTCGACCTTGATCACGGTTGCGCCAAGATCAGCCAATATTTGTCCTGCCCAGGGGCCGGCCAATACGCGACTTAGATCTAAAACTTTGATATGTGTAAGAGGTCCGGTTTTCATGCGCTGCCTAAGTGTGGATTATTTTATGATTTTGTTTATTCTGAAGAAGACTTGAAGAAATATCAGTTTGCTGTCGCTCCGGAATTTTTAACGGCTTGCGACCAGTTCGAAACCTCTTTAGCGATGAAGTCTCTAAAGGCTTCGGTATTCAGATCTGCTGCTGCGGCACCTTCTTTTGCAAGTCTTGTTTTAACTTCTGGCGATTGCAAGGCGTCAGTAAAAGCTTTGTTCAAAATTGCAACCGTGGCATCGGGGGTATTTGCCGGCGCAAGAATGCCATGCCAGGACAAGGCTTGAAAGCCGGGTAGGCCTTGCTCCACCATGGTGGGCACGTCAGGTAACGCAGGCGATCGCTGCGGGGACGTCACTGCAAGGGGTTTTAGCGTGCCTGCGTGTATCAAGCCGATTGCTCCGGGAATGGTCGCGAACATGAAATCAACTTGTCCTCCCACCAAGTCTGCTTGTGCAGGATTGCCGCCCTTGTATGGGACATGGGTAAATTGAACTTTAGTTGCAGATTTCATCATTTCGCCAGCAAGGTGTCCGGGAGTTCCTGCACCCGACGAGCTCATGTTGGCTTTGTCGCCCTGCGACCGAATGTAGGTCAAAAGCTCTTGAAGATTGTTCACTTTGTCTTTGAGTGCCCGACCCACAACCAGCACATTCGGAACGGTTGCAAGCAAAGTGATGGGTTTGAAATCCTTGACGGCGTTGTAGGGCAGATTGGAGTAAAGAGATGGATTAATGCCGTGCGTACTCGCCGTAGCCAGTAAAAGGGTGTATCCATCCGGTGCAGCTGCAACCACCTGCTTTGCGGCAATTGTTCCGTTGGCACCGCCTTTGTTTTCGACGATGATTTGCTGCTTCAGGGATTTGGAAGCTTCCGCGGCAATGGTGCGGGCAAGAATATCCGAAGTGCCGCCAGCAGAGTGGGGGACGATGATCGTGATTGGTCGGGCCGGAAAGTCTTGCCCTTGAGCCGTTGCAGCGAAAAACGAAGCCGCGGCGAACATCACGCGGCAAATAAATGACTGACGCATGATGCGAGTCTCCAAGTGAAATTAATCCGAACCCAATCCCAAATTATTAGGCTGTCTTTTTTCGATCGACCACTTTAAGAGTGCGGCACAACGATAAATGCCGTGCGCAAACTTACCGTATGGTAGCGTGAGGAATAAAGCCATGACGATGCCCAGGTGAATGGCGAGCATCAGTGGCATGATGCCCGTAGAGCGCCAAATCATCAGGATCAACCCGGTCAGGCTAGTTAAAAAGAGCAAAGCGATGAAGCCACGATCCATCGGCTTTTGCGCAGCATCTCCATGTAGCGGTGCACGATTCATATTCAACCAAAGCAAGCCTGCAGGACCGATCAGCAGGCCAATGCCGCCAACTGTCCCGAGAATGACAGGCAAGCTTGTGTAGGCGTAAGGCGCTTGCCAATCGAATATATAGTGGTAGATTGTGGCGACGGATGTTGCTGCAAAACACAGCATGAAACCATAGAAGGTCAGGTGATGAAAGCGACGGCGACGCAGCGTGAAACGGTCATCTTCGTCATTGCAACCCTCGCCATGACCACCATCCAGATATTTGAGCTTGAGTGCATCGTGCGCAGCTTCACTCATGGTTTCGCCTGTGGCTTTTCCGGGGGTGATTTCTTTCCAGAATCTTCGCACGCCGATTCCAAGAGCCAGAATTGCGAAACCGAATACTGCGCCAAACATCAAGGCCAGTGTGTTATGCGGAAAGATGGCGTAGAAGTTTCCGTTCAGAGGTTGGGCTTGGCCTTCGGATAAGAGGTTGCCAGTCGATAAAATCGTTAACACTAGAAACAGCACCAAGCCAAAGGCTGTCGCAAGCGACAGGGTCAGGCCATTGTTCTTGTACAGTTTGCCAAGCGATGCCGGCCAGGCAAAGTCGGTATAGGTTTCCATCCGGACCTTGGCCATGGCTTGCGGAATATTGACGGCAAACTCATGGGGGGGCGCGTATTGACATGCGTGCAGACAGGCGCCGCAGTTGTGACAAAGATTAGCCAGATAGTTGAGATCGGCCTTATTGTCGAATTCAAGTCTTCTCGCCATTGCGGGGAATACTGCGCAAAATCCTTCACAATATCGACATGCATTACAGATTTGAAGCTCACGCGCTACCTCTGCTTCGTTCGCGGTGATGCCTTTTTTATGCCAAGAGATCGAGTGTTCGGTTGCACCCACCAGATTTTGCGCCTCACGCGCGAGTGACTCAAGCGGCTGCATGCTGCGCTCCTTCGTGTTTGATTTTATTGGCTGCCCGTGCGGCTTGTGTGCCGGCGATGCGACCGAAAGCAGTGCCGATCGACATTCCGACTCCGGCGGTATATCCCTTTCCTAAGACATTGCCGGCGCTGATTTCACCGGCAGCGAACATATTCGGACTCGCCTTGCCTCCAAAAAACACGCTTGCCTTTTCGTCGGTCGTCAAACCAAAATAGGTGAAGGTAATGCCCGGTCGCAACGCATAACCATAAAATGGCGCGGTGTCGATCGGACGAGCCCAGTGGGTCTTTTCAGGCGTGACTCCTTCCGTGTGGCAATCGTCTTGAATCGTATGATCGAAAGTGCCCACGCGACATGCCGCATTGAAGTCGGAAATTGTTTTAACGAATTGGTTCTCGTCCAGTCCGAGTTTGCGAGCAAGCTCTTCAAGCGTTTGCGCCTTTTCGCCCTTGAATACGGGTGGCATGAAGCGTCCGACCGACTTGGCATCAATGATTGTGTAAGCGATTTGTTTGGGTTGCAGTGCGACCAGACGACCCCACAAAGCGTAGCGTTTAGGCCAAAAGTCTTCGCCTTCGTCATAGAATCGCTCAGCGTTGCAGTTCACCACAACACCCAGCGACACACAGTCCAGGCGGGTGGCAATTCCGCCGTCATAGAGAGGAGCGCGTGCATCGATCGCGACGCAGTGTGCTTGGGTTTGATCACCCATGGTATCCGCGCCTTCACGCATCATGACCTTGAGTACGGTTCCCATGTTGTAACGGGTGCCGCGAATCAGGAAGTTTTCAGCCGGCCATTCGCCGCGCTCGTTCTGCCCCCATGCTTCTTTGAGCCAATCCCGATTGGATTCGAAACCACCACACCCTAGAATGCAGGCGCGACCAGCGTATCGTTTGTCTCCCACAAGGGCTGCGATAAACTTACCATCCTTGATTTCAAGGTTGTCCACAGGCGAGTCATAAAGAATATCGACACCGAGTTTCTCGGCGCTCTGATAGTACGCATTTATCAGTGCTTTGCCGCCACCCATGAAAAATGCGTTGGTACGCGCCACGTGCAATGTTCCCGATAGCGGGGGTTGAAACCGCACACCATGCTTGCGCATCCAGTCGCGACATGTCGATGATTCGCGGATCACCATGCGTGCGAGTTGTTCGTTGGTTTGTCCTCCAGTGACCTTCAATAGATCCTGCCAGTATTCTTCTTCGGGGTAAGCATCAACCAGAACATCTTGCGGTGCGTCGTGCATGCATCGTAGATTGCGAGTGTGTTGCGAATTGCCGCCGCGCCACTCCTTCGGCGATGCTTCCAAAAGCAAGACGCTGGCACCGGCTTCCCTTGCCATAAGTGCGCCACACAAGGCCGCATTGCCGCCCCCGACTACGATTACATCCCACATGACTATGCCTCAATATTAGACTGCGTCGATCATAGCGGAGATGCAGCCCTGACGCCAGATCGCCGACCGATAGAAGATGTAAGATCACGTTAGATCGAGAAGTTTTCGGAGCGAAGCATGAGTTCAAATCAAGACACCATGGCAGATCGTATTGCCGCCATCCGTATCCGCATTGCGGCCGCTTGCGTGCGTGCTGGCCGTCAACCCGATGAAGTGACCTTATTGCCGGTCAGTAAGACTTTTGGTGAGCACTCGATTCGCGAGGCTGTTGCGCTAGGTTACAAGCGATTTGGCGAAAATCGCACGCAGGAAATTGCCCAAAAAGCGCCTTTACTTGTCGACTGCGGATTGCAATGGGTTGTGATCGGCCAGGTGCAGACGAATAAGGCGAAAGATGTGGCTCGACTTGCGCATGAACTGCAGTCCCTTGATCGTCTGGAATTGGCACAGGCACTCGATCGTCGGCTTCAGTCGGAAGGTCGAGCGATTGATGTGTTGGTTCAGGTTAAAACCTCTCCCGAAGAAACCAAGTCCGGCCTGGAAATGTCCGAGCTGATTCCTTTTTTACGCGAATTGAAGCAGTTTCAGACATTGCGAGTGCAGGGATTGATGACACTGGCAATTTTGTCTTCCGATGCTCGCGCCGTTAGAAGTTGTTTCGCTCAGCTTAGAGCCTTGAGGGATAAAGCCAGGGAAGAGGCGATTGAGGGAATTTCTCTTGATCGATTGTCGATGGGGATGAGTTCGGATTTCGAGCTGGCGATTGAAGAGGGGTCGACGGAAATCAGGGTCGGGTCGGCTATTTTTGGTTCGCGCCCCAACCCCTGAGATCGTAAGGCTAGTGCTTCATGCCACCGCTGTGACCCATATGACTATCCGCGTTATTGCCCGACTTGCCGGGATTGTAGGTTGACGGTTTGACGGTGAAGTTCACGCGGATTTCCCCTGCCTTTTCGAATTTAAGAACGACAGGAATGGTGCTGTCCTGCTTGAAGGGCGCCGTCAACTTTAAAAACATAATGTGATACCCGCCGGGTGCCAAATTGACGCTTCCGTTCGACGGGATGATGATTTCAGGCACTTGCTGCATTTTTGCAACGCCATTTTCAGTGATGACCGTATGAAGCTCAACGGTTGTTGCGGCTTCGGATTGAGCGGAAATCAATTTATCCGCAGCAGCCCCGGTAGATTTGAATTGTATATAGCCTGCACCATTCGTCTGACCGGGTACGGATGCCCGGATCCATGGGTCATTCATTTCGATCGGACCAAGCGTGAAATCGGCTGACCAGGCTTGTTGTGCCCCTAGGCCCAACAACAAGGCGGATGTCAAGAAAGTACGAATAAGCTTCATCTAAATCTCCAGTAAATCAAGGTTTCAGGCTGACGGTGCCTTGCATGATTGGCGAGTGTCCGGCAAAGGTGCATAGGAATGCATAGCTTTGACCAACCTGCAATTTATTGACGGCAAAAGTGACTGAGGTGCTCCCTCCGCTACCGATCAGTCCGCTATGTGCAATGACGCGACGATCTGTCGGATCGATGTATTCATGGGCAGCTCCAGCAAGCATGCCTGTTCGTGCCACCCCTTCCAGGTCGCTGGATTTGACTAATACCCAGTTGTGTCCCATCGCTGCTTTAGGTAGCCGACCGACGTGAGTCAGTTTGATGGTGAAATCCTGACAACTTGCCGGCACCTCAATATGGCTTGGGGTGAATCGCAGCGCATCGTCGCTTTCGACTGTTGCGAAGCAATCCGCCGCCAGGGCATTGCATGTAGGACCGCAAATGGCCAAAACAATGCCGGTGGCAAATAACCATTTCTTTAATTGGTGCGCCACAGTTTGCTTCCTATTAAATGAAAACGAAGCCACTTTTAACGGTTCGCTTTGTTTGCGGCGATGGCATTGCCCGCGCGACTACCACCGGGGCGCTTGAGGTGGCCTGCGATCCATTGTCCAATGTCCACGACCGCATCGAAATCGATACCGGTTTCAATGCCCATCCCTCGCAGCATGAACAGGACATCTTCCGTTGCAACGTTGCCCGAAGCGCCTTTTGCGTAGGGGCAACCGCCTAGTCCTGCGACGGATGTGTGAAAAATCGAGACTCCGACTTCCATGGCGGCCAGAATATTGGCGAGGGATTGCCCATATGTGTCATGGAAATGGCCTGAAATTTTACTGATATCGATGATTTCGGCGACGGCTTGCATAACCTGACGTGTGCGTTGCGGGGTGCCCACACCGATCGTATCGGCGATGTCGATTTCATCGCACCCCATGGCGGCGAATCGTTTGGCTACGTCCACGACGGATGAGATCGGCACCTCGCCCTGATAAGGACAGCCAAGCGTGCAACTGAGCGCGCCACGCAATCGAATGCCTGCTTGACGCGCCGCCTGCGCGACAGGTTCGAACCGGTCGATGGATTCCGCGATTGAGCAGTTGATGTTCTTCTGTGAAAAAGCTTCACTGGCGGCACCGAAAATAACAACTTCATCTGCGCCAGCGGCGAGTGCGGCTTCGAAACCCTTCATGTTCGGAGTCAACACAGAATAAATCGTCCCAGGTCTGCGACGGATGCGAGCCATGACATCGGCTGCATCAGCCATTTGCGGCGTCCATTTGGGCGAAACAAAGGCAGTGGCTTCGACATTCAGAAAGCCCGCATCACTCAAGCGGTTGACAAGCTCGACCTTGACGTCGGTCGAGATCAGTTCTTTTTCGTTTTGAAGTCCGTCGCGGGGTGAAACTTCGACAATTTTCACAAAACTGGGTAATGCCATGATGAAGACTCCACAGAAAATCGGTATGGCGCACTAACACGCACTAGAGATATCTCTATCTTAAGCCTTTGTTCGGGCACGTTGCAGTGTCCCGTTCGCGCCTCTGATGATATGACCACCAAGCTCAAGTGTAAGCAATTCGGTTTGCATCAATCCCGGAAGCATATTGACACGCATGGCAAGCGTCTCTTCAGTGATCGGATCGTAGCCGATTGCCTGCCAAAGAGGGGATGAAGGAGGCTGAACGGACTGCTGACGTTTTTTTTCCTTTTTAGGCGAGGTTGTATGGTTCGTAAATCCGAATTCGGACAAAATGTCCGAACCAGTTTCTACGAGTTTGGCCCCTTGCTGGATGAGTGAGTGTGGACCGCGCGAGAGTGGCGCATGAATCGAGCCGGGGAGGGCAAAAACTTCCCTCCCCATTTCGTTAGCTAGGCGGGCTGTAATGAGTGATCCGCTTTTTAGCGCGGCTTCGACAACAAGAACGCCTCTTGATAAGCCTGCGACGATCCGATTGCGGCGCGGAAAGTGGGCGGGCAAGGGAGGCGCGCCGGGAGGTAGTTCGGATAAAAGCAATCCGTTTTGCATCAGAATATTGGCGGCAAGCTCCTTGTGGGAAGCGGGATAGATAATGTCTATTCCTGTTCCAAGGACGGCAATCGTCCCGCCTGAATCAATTTGGCCTGTTAATGCACCTTCGTGCGCTGCGGCATCGATCCCGTACGCTAGCCCGCTGATGATGCAAATTCCTTGATTCGAAAGGAATCGCGCAAAATCTTTGGCGTTTTCACAGCCATCTACCGTGGCATTGCGCGATCCAACGATTGCAATCGCGTCAGTTTCCAGGCGACTCAGGTCCCCCAGGGCGAACAGTAAAAGGGGTGCATCAGGCATTTCCTTAAGCAGGCAGGGATAATTTTGGTGATCAGGGGTGAGAAGTTGATGCCCGGATTGTGTCGCCCACTGCAACGCACTCTGGATCAGTTTTGCGTGATTGACCATCGGTGGTCGCATGAATTGCTCAGCAATCGATAGGGGCAGTTTTGCGCGCAGTTCGTCGTGCGTTGCCCGATATATCGCAAGGGGATCGTGAAATAGCGACAGTATGTGGTGTTTTTTGGAGAGTCCCAAGCCGGGCTCGAAATTGAATCGGATCCAGGCATGAATGGAGTCGTAAACAGAGGTGATTGTCATGCCGGAAGTGTGCCACGCACAACAATCCCAAGATTGGAGTCGGGATGAAACGATCCACGCATTCGAGCGGGGGAGTGAGTATAGGTAATCCGTGCAAATTGAAAATCTGATTAGAAATCAGCGAACTATTAAATTAAACTGTGATTTATTCTTGATTCGCGCCGGCGTTCGGTGCGGTATTTGGTTTTGGCGAACTCATTTCATGGCATTACTCAATATTCTTCACTATCCCGATAAGCGACTGCACAAGGTTGCCAAGCCCGTGGCTAAGGTAGATGATCGTATCCGCCGATTGGTGGCCGACATGATCGAAACCATGTACGACGCTCCGGGCGTAGGGTTGGCCGCCACCCAGGTCGATGTGCACGAAAGAGTCGTTGTGATTGACGTGAGCGAAGACAAGGAAGGGTTGATGGTGTTGATCAATCCCGAAATTATTTCCTTTAGTGATGATGTCAAAACTTATGAAGAGGGTTGTTTGTCCGTCCCTGGCGTATACGATGAGGTGAAGCGGCCTTCAGAAGTGCGGGTGCGCGCCTTGAATCTGGATGGCGAGCCTTTCGAGTTCGATGCGGACGGCCTGTTGGCGGTTTGCGTGCAGCACGAAATAGATCATCTGAATGGTTTGGTGTTTGTTCAGCATTTATCGATGCTGAAACAGACGCGCCTGAAAACGAAGTTGCGTAAAGAGCAACGTGAGCATGAGCGTGTCTGAGCAGGACTTTGCGTTGCTTGTCGAGGTGGTGGGTTACGTTGGAGCTACGTTAACGACCGTGGCCTTTTTTCCTCAAACCTTCAAAGTCATCAGGACTCGCGATACGCAGTCGATTTCATTGGCCATGTACGTATTATTTACGCTGGGAGTCTGTTTTTGGCTGGCGTATGGTTTGCTGATCCGCTCGTTTCCGGTTGTGATTGCCAATGTCATTACTGTGGTTTTGTCGGGCATCATCATGTTGATGAAGATTCGGGAGCGTCGTGATCTGCCGCCGACAATCAAGGATATCGACGGCATTTAGTTGCGCGATTCCCCTCAAGTGTTAGGCGACCATCCTTGCACGAAGATTTCGACAGATTGTCTTTTACCTCCCGCCCGTTGAAGCTCGGTCAAGCGAAGCGTCCCCGGATTGCACGTGATGTCGATTCCTTGTTGTGAAATCGATAGCACTTTTCCGGGTTCGGTGGACGAGCTCTTCTCATCCAAAAGCTCCGCACGCCAGACTTTGACGGGGTCTGCAATGCCGGGCAGCATGATGGTTGTTCCGGGTGCCGGATTGAATGCCCGGATCCGTCTGGCCAATATCGAGGCAGGCTGAAGCAAGTCAAGCGCGGCCTCAGCTTTGTCGAGCTTGGCAGCATAGGTGACGCCTTCTGCGGGTTGTGGGATCCGCTGCAAAAGGTTGCGAGGCAGGGCCTTCAACGCATCGACAATCAATCGGGCGCCTTGTGCCGCGAGTTTGTCGTGCAGCGTAGCAGCGGTGTCTGTCTGTGTAATCGGCAGTGATTCAACAAGCAGCATGTCGCCCGTATCCAAGCCGATATCCATCTGCATAATGGTGATGCCTGTCGCGGCATCGCCGGCTTCGATTGCGCGTTGAATCGGGGCCGCACCTCGCCAACGCGGCAAAAGGCTGGCATGAATATTCAGGCAACCATAGCGCGGGGTCTCAAGCACCCATTGAGGCAGAATCAGGCCATAGGCCGCAACGACCAGCACATCCAAATTGGCGATTTTCAGTGCTTCCTGACCCGCGTGAGCCTCTTCGGGATACTTTCCGTCCAGTCGCAGACTGCGAGGCTGGGCGATCGGTATTTTGTGTTCAATCGCTAATTGTTTTACGGGGCTTGGCGTCAGCTTAAGGCCTCTGCCGGCCGGACGATCCGGCTGAGTCAGTACAAGCGGAACGTGATAGCCCGCATCGATAATCGCCCGCAGGGCAATACGGGAAAATTCCGGCGTGCCGGCAAACCCGACCCGCATAGCTGTTGCATCCTGGTTCAAGTGACGCGCCTATAGAAAAATTAGATTTTGTCTGCCCAAAGGTCGTATTCGTCCGAATCGGTTACGCGAACTCGGACCATGTCGCCGGGCTTGAGCGAGTCTTCGCTATCGACGTAAACATTGCCGTCGATTTCCGGGGCATCCGCGCTTGATCTGCCGATGGCGCCATCTTCGTTGACTTCGTCGATCAATACATCGATTTCTTTGCCGACGCGACGGGCAAGACGGGCAGTGGAAATGGCTTGTTGGTGAGCCATGAAGCGATCCCATCGCTCTTGCTTAACCTCTTCGGGGACGGCGCCTTCAAGAGCATTGGCCGCAGCGCCCTCGACGGCGGAATATTGAAAACAGCCGACACGATCAAGCTGTGCTTCTGTCATCCAGTCCAGCAGATATTGAAAGTCGCTTTCGGTTTCGCCCGGAAACCCGACGATGAAAGTTGACCGCAAGGTCAAGTCCGGGCACTGCGCACGCCATGCCTGAATGCGCGCAAGTGTTTTATCTTCAAAGGCGGGACGTTTCATTGCCTTAAGTATGCGGGGGCTGGCGTGCTGAAACGGGATGTCCAGGTAGGGAAGAATCTTTCCTTCAGTCATCATGGGGATGACTTCGTCGACATGAGGATAAGGATAAACATAATGCAGACGAACCCAGATTCCCAGTTCAGACAATGCGTCGCATAGTTCGGTCATGCGCGTTTTGACCGGGCGACCGTTCCAGAAACCGCTGCGAAATTTGACGTCTACGCCATAAGCGCTTGTGTCTTGCGAAATCACCAGTAATTCCTTGACGCCGGCACGCGCCAGTCGTTGCGCTTCGTCAAGAACATCTCCGACAGGACGGCTGACCAGATCGCCGCGCAGGGAGGGAATAATGCAAAAACTGCAACGATGGTTACATCCTTCCGAGATTTTCAGATAGGCGTAATGGCGTGGAGTGAGTTTGATTCCTTGCGGAGGAACCAGGTCCAGTAAAGGATTATGTTCTTTGCTCGGCGGGGCGGCTTCGTGGACGGCGCGTACGACCTGCTCATACTGTTGAGGTCCTGTGACCGCCAGTACACTCGGATGAACATTGCGAATGGCGGACTCTTCCACGCCCATGCAACCCGTAACAATGACCTTGCCGTTTTCTGCAATGGCTTCACCGATTGCGTCGAGCGATTCAGCTTTGGCGCTATCGATAAAGCCGCAGGTATTGACAACAACGACGTCCGCATTGTCGTAGTCGGGCACGATTTGGTAACCCTCAGTGCGTAGCTGTGTAAGGATGCGTTCGGAATCTACGAGAGCTTTGGGACATCCGAGACTGACAAAACCGACTTTTGGGGAGGACATGATGGCACCTGGGGGATAAAACCCGCGAAAAATAGACCGCTATTTTAGCTTGGAGCCCATATTGAACCGGATTCCCGCAATTTGCCTTCCCGCGTCCAGCGCCAAGACCCTACAATCAGGGTATGAATCAAGTATCGCCTACCCTATCCCAAAGCCTGTTGGCCGCCGCCCGGGCCATTGCCGCTGTTGAAAACGGTCAGTCGCTGACCGAGACTTTGAGTGAAACTCCCGCCGATCTTCGGCCTTCAGCGCAGGCACTGGCCTTTTATGCCATGCGTCATTGGGGTGAAGCGATTGCGATACGCCGATTGCTTGTCCAGCGTGAGCCCTCTAGTCCGGTTGTGGGGGCTTTGATCGGGTTGTCTTTGCTTTTGCTCGATGTGGCGATGCAGGAGGATCGGAATAAGCTTGACTCGATGGCGCCGGTCTACACCCCGCATGCACTGGTAGACCAGAGCGTTCAGGCAACGCAGTTACAGCGAGCATTGATTAATTACAAAGGGTTGGTCAATGCTGTATTGCGTCGGTTCCAGCGTGAATGTGCGCAAATTCATGCTGCCATTGCCAATGATCCGGAGGCGCGCTGGAATCACCCGATGTGGTGGATACGCGCCCTTCAGAAGGCCTATCCCGATCAGTGGCAGCAGTTATTACAGACAGCCAATTTACATCCACCATTGACTCTTCGCGTCAATGTGAGCGTGACATCCCGTGAAATGGTGCAGGATGCATTTAATCAGGCCGGTATATTAGCGACTCCTTTTGGTGACGCAGGCCTGGTTCTGCAAGAACCCAGGCCAATCACATCCTTGCCCGGTTACGATCAGGGTTGGTGGTCAGTGCAGGATGCGGGTGCTCAACTGGCGGCTCCTTTGCTTGGCCTGAAACCGGGAATGCGTGTATTGGATGCGTGCGCCGCACCGGGTGGCAAGACGGCACATATGCTTGAGTTGGCTGATGTCGAATTGACCGCTCTTGATGTCGATTCAAAACGCCTTGAACGGGTTCAAAGCAACCTGGAACGATTGAAGTTGATGAGATCGGGGGTGCGCCTGGTCGCCGAAAGCGCACTGCGTTCTCATCTTTGGTGGGATGGTGTCGCTTTCGATGCGGTGTTGGCTGATGTGCCGTGCACAGCATCGGGAATCGTGCGTCGCCATCCCGATATCCGCTGGCTCAGACGCCCGCAGGATATCGCCCAGACTGCTAAGCTGCAACGCTCTATTCTGGATTCGCTGTGGAGTGTCGTTGCGCCAGGTGGCAAGCTGTTGCTTGTGACGTGTTCCATATTTCCCGAAGAAGGGGAGATGCAGGCGCAGGCGTTTTTGCAGCGCCATGCCCAGGCGCAGAGGTTGCCCGCGCCTGGACAACTGTTGCCTATGCAGGCAGACGACACGAATCCCGCGGGTCGGGATGGGTTCTTTTATGCCTTGTTTGTTCGCCGACCGTAATAAATTTCGAATTGTTTATGACATTTTCCATGCGCGGCTTCGGCTTGATAGGACGTTTCGGGACATGGTGAAGCAATGAATTGGTTCTTGCGCATCGCATTGTTCGTTGGTGTGGCCAGCGGCGTATGTCTGTTCGTGCTTTTGGCGTGGTCTACGGGAAATGCCTCAAGGGTCGCCCGTTATCAGACCTTGTTGTTGTGGTTGAACGGCGCGTTAGCCCTCGCCTTGTTCATCTGGGTCGTTGCGTTGACGTCCAAGCTGATCAGTGAACGTTGGCGCGGTAAATTCGGCGCGCGACTCACCGGTCGTTTTGCGCTTGCTTTTGCCTTGATCGGTGTGTTGCCCGGAGCATTGATTTATACGGTATCGATTCAATTCATGACTCGGTCGATCGAGTCCTGGTTCAACGTCAGGGTGGACACAGCGCTCGAGTCCGGAATTGCGCTCGGGCATGCGGCAGTCGACACGCAACTTGCCGAGCTTGAGGCACGTGCAAGGGTCATGGCGCCCGAGCTAAACAGTACTCCTGATGCGGATATCACGAGCGTTCTGACGCGTTTGCGGGAGTCGAATGTTTCGATCGATGCGATGGTATTTAGCGGCAGCGGTCGAATGATTGCGTTTTCAACCGACAAACTGGGTTCGCTTTCTCCCGCATTGCCGCCCCATGCTGTCTTGAATCAGCTTAGGCTGACCCGTAGCTATGCCGCTGTGGACAGCGATGATCCGAGTTCGCCTTTATACGACAGCGGCTTGCAGTTGCGTGTCATTGTTCCTTTGGGATCTCCGGAGCGAAGCGAAATTCTGCTTGGCGTGAATACGGAATCGAGATGGTTGCAGTTGATACAGCCCATATCGGAAAAAATAGCCCGCAATGTCAGTGAAGTTCAAAAAGGCAACAAGGACTATCAGGAGTTGGCTGAATCGCGGCAAAGTCTGCGACATCTGTTTGAAGTGACGTTGACACTGGCGTTGTTGTTGGCGGTTTTCGCCGCCATTACGGTCGCACTGTATATTTCAAAAAAATTGGTGAGCCCGTTGCTTGCGCTCGCATCCGGAACTCAAGCTGTGAGCGTGGGCGATTATCGGGCGTTGCCGGAGCCTTACTCCAACGATGAAGTAGGGCAGTTGACGCGTTCTTTCAACGAGATGACCCGTCAGCTGGAAGAGGCTCGCCGTCTGGTCGAGAGTAATCGGCAGCAATTGGAGCGATCGAACGTCTATCTCGAGAGTGTTCTGGCCAATCTGTCGACCGGGGTGCTGGTTTTCGATGAGCAATTCCGTATCACGACATTTAACAAGGGTGCGCAAAAAATATTGGCGATAGATTTGCGTGCGGCCACCGGTCGCCCGCTTGAGACCATTGACGGGATGCTGGATTTTGCCAGAATGATTCGGCAGGCATTTTTTGACCATACGGCAGTCGGGTCGGAAAGAACCCACTGGCAGCAACAGTTCGAGATCACTTTGCAGTCGGCCTCCCCGGACGCGCAAGAGCATACGCTGATTTTGCTGGCGCGAGGATCGCATTTACGGATCCACGGCCGCGGTAACGGATATATGGTGGTTTTCGACGACATTACGGAAGTGATTTCGGCCAATCGGAGCGTGGCCTGGGGTGAAGTCGCACGAAGACTCGCCCATGAAATCAAGAATCCGCTCACGCCTATTCAACTTTCGGCAGAGCGATTGGCAATGAAATTGGCGCATAAGCTTGATCCTGTCGATGCTCAATTGCTCGAGCGCGCCACCACCACCATCGTGAATCAGGTGGGATCCTTGAAGCACATGGTGGACGATTTCCGCGAATATGCGCGTAAACCGGCGGTCGTGATGGTTCCGGTTGATTTCAATGCGCTTGTTGCGGAGGTGTTGACCCTTTACGGCTGGGATCCTGTGGAGGGGATGGTAAAAGATGCGCAACACCCCTGGCAGCTTGAAGTGTCTCTTCAGAAAGACTTACCGATGATCATGGGTGATCCGACCCAATTGCGACAAGTCGTACACAATTTGCTTGCCAATGCACGCGATGCGTTGGTGGATGGGCCGGAGCTTGGAGTCATTGAGATATCGACCCAGTTAACCCAAGGCGGGGACAAGGATGAAGGCCTTCCTCTGGCGGTCAGATTTACTGTTTCGGATAATGGTCCGGGGTTTTCCCCCCAGATTTTGCAACGAGCTTTCGAACCCTATGTGACTACGAAGGCTCAGGGAACCGGTTTGGGTCTGGCGATTGTACGTAAGATCATTGAGGAGCATGCTGGCCGGATCGATCTGTCGAATCGACGGGATGGTGGAGCGAGAATTTCGATTTTGCTGACGCGTCTAGCGACAGAAGTGGACTAGACCGTCTAAGATGAGCATAATGCAGGTGTGTAACAGGTAAAAGTGATTTATGGCACGAATTTTAGTTGTCGATGACGAGATTGGAATACGCGAACTGCTATCCGAAATTCTCTACGACGAAGGACATACTGTCGAGCTGGCCGAGAACGCTTCGCAAGCTCGTGCGTCTCGATTGCGCATCAGGCCTGATCTGGTACTGCTCGATATCTGGATGCCGGATACGGATGGCGTCACCCTTCTAAAAGAATGGGGATCGCAAGGGTTGCTTGATATGCCGGTGATCATGATGAGCGGTCATGCAACAATCGATACCGCTGTTGAAGCCACTCGGATCGGTGCCATCGATTTCCTTGAAAAACCGATCACGCTGCAGAGATTGTTAAAGACTGTTCAGGCAGGATTGGCCCGCTCGCGCATGCCAATTATCAAATCTTCTCTTGGGATTCCGCCGGGGACAGTTGCCGCTGCGCCTCAGGCCGTTGTTGAAGCTCCCCCGAGTCAACCCGAGGAAGCTCCTGCTCCAGAAAATGTGGATAACAGCTTGCTCGGTGGGATTTCACTCGATCAGCCACTGCGCGAGGCTCGTGACGAATTCGAGCGGGTGTATTTTGAATATCATCTCGCACGTGAAAATCACAGCATGACCAGAGTGTCCGAGAAAACAGGGCTTGAGCGTACCCACTTATATCGCAAGCTCAAGCAACTGGGCATCGAGTCCCGCAAGCGCGGAAGTGCCTAACGATTATTCTCAGGGCTTGATGGTCGGTGGCTGATTGAGTCCGCCAATGCGCTCGTCTTCGAATTTTCTTCTGATCTGAACAAGTTCGGCGGCCACGGCAACGGCTATCTCGGCCGGGGTACGGCTGCCGATTTGCAAACCGACCGGCCCATGCAGTCTGTCAACCTCTTGCTCTGTCAAGTCAAAGCTTAACAAGCGTTCGCGACGTTTACTCTGATTGCGAACAGAACCTAGCGCACCGACATAAAAAGCCTTTGACTTCAACGCTTCAAGCAAGGCCATGTCGTCCAGTTTCGGGTCGTGCGTGATGGCAACTACTGCTGTTCTCGAGTCGGTGTGGATAGCCTCGATCGCATCATCGGGCATTCCCGGCTGCAAAGTGACGCCCGGCAGATTCCAGTCAGCCGTGAATTCTTCCCGAGGATCACAGACAATTACCTGAAACTCGAGCATGGCAGCGATCTGGGCAAGCGCAAGCCCTGTTTGATTTGCTCCAATAATGAGCAATCTCCAGTGTGGGCCGTAAACGAAATGACAACCCGCCTCGGTGACTTCAGTAAGCTGTCCGGGACGCGCGTCCGTCAGTTTGGATTCGCCGGATTTCAAATCCAGCCAACGTCCCACTAATTGTTGCTGTTCAGTTTGCTTGACGACCTGTTCAAGCCAGTTGCTAGGCGATAACGGCTCCACCACTAGTCTCAATGTGCCACCACAAGGCAAGCCGAATCTTGCAGCTTCTTCTTGCGATACCCCGTAAAGCACGAGTTCGGGCCTGGAAGGTAAACGGTTTTCTTGAGCGCGTACGATCAAATCGTCTTCGATGCAGCCTCCCGAAACCGAGCCCACGACGCAACCATCAGCTCGAACAGCCAGCATAGCTCCGGCCTGACGCGGGGCTGATCCCCAAGTTTTGACCACGGTCGCCAAGTGGACTTGATGTCCGCCATCACACCAATGAAGGGCTGTTTTTAAAACTTCTGTATCGAGTGAGTCCATGCTTTAGTTGCTTATTCGACTTGAACTTCTGTTGCTAGGGTTGTTCAGTCAGTATACTGACCCACTTTTCGTACGTACAGAGCGGGCGCAATCAAATGGATCCATTGTTTATTTTTCTTTTGGCTATTCTTGGCTGCGTCACCGGTTTTGCAGCCGGACTGCTTGGCATCGGTGGCGGGATGATATTGGTCCCTTTTCTGACGTATCTGCTGACTTGGCAAGGGTTGCCGGTCAACATCGTAGTCCACACCGCGATTGCGACCTCAATGGCTTCGATTTTATTCACTTCTGTTTCCAGCGTGCGCGCGCATCAGAAAAAAGGTGCTGTCAGGTGGGATCTGGTGTTGGCATTCACTCCGGGCATAGTTGTTGGCGGATTGCTATCTGGCGGAACAGTTTTTGCGGCATTAAAAACTGGTTGGCTTGCCTTGTTTTTTGCCATTTTCGTCACATATTCCGGCTATCAAATGCTCAGGGATAAAAAACCAAAGCCTTCGCGTCAGATGCCGGGGGCTGTCGGTACGGCGGGAGCAGGCGCCGGGATAGGATTTTTGTCAGGATTGGTTGGCGCTGGCGGCGGATTTGTTTCCGTCCCTTTCATGCTTTGGTGCAATGTACCTTTGCACCAGGCCGTTGGGACTTCTGCAGCCCTGGGGTTTCCGATCGCGTTGGCTAATACGATCGGCTATATCTGGTCCGGCTTGAAGCAACCGGATTTACCGGCCGGGATGATCGGGTACGTATATTGGCCAGCGTTACTCGTATTGGTGTTGTTTAGCGTGTTTACCGCACCTATTGGCGCAAAGGTTGCGCACAGCCTGCCAGTTAAAACGCTCAAGCGGGTTTTCGCGTTCTTGTTGTTTGGTCTGGCCGCGTACATGGCAACAAAGGCTTATGTAGCCTTTTCCTAACGCCAGGAAGTGTCGGTTCGAATGGCTGATTAATTTTTTCGTTTAATCGCATTGACGCTAATTCGTGTTTCACCGGGTGCCGTTCGTAACGTGGCGGCTCGCCAGGCGTGACCGTATGCGACTTCGACCGTTAAGTGGATTTTGCCGTCGGATTTACGCTGTGTTTCGAGTGCATTGAGCAATCGCTGACGCCATTGCCGTCCGCGTAGTCCAGCTTGACGACCAATTGCCGGATTGCCACCAAGTGCCCGCACGTCTTGCAGTAATTTTTCGGGCGTCGAATAAGTTAGTGTGAGTATTTCCTGATCCATGACCGGGTCGGCAAAACCTTTTTCCACCAGCAGATCACCAAAGTCATGCATGTCTACAAATGCGGGCGTGGCGGTTTTTAAATCGGCCTGTTCCAGCGCAAGACGTAACTCTTTCATCGTCGCGGGACCGAAGCATGAAAAAAAAGCAAGGCCATTAATTTTGAGTATTCGTCCCCACTCGGCAAGGACATCATGCGGTGAGGGATGCCAATGTAATGCGAGGTTGGACCAAACTAGTTCGAGCGATTCGGGAGTCAGAGTTGTGCGGGCTAAATCGGCCTGCAACCATTCGACCTTGGGTAAATCACCCTTGAAGCGATCAATCCATTGACGCAAGCCGCCGGGTTGTTGTGCTTGAACCAGTTTCTTTGCCTTGGCAAGCAGGTCCGGGTTGAAGTCCTGACCGGTGTAAGTCGCCTGAGGATAACGTTGATGTAATAGCGCAAATTGATGACCTGCCCCACACCCGGCATCCAGCATTTTTGAGGGCTGCAAGCGAATGAGGCGAAGGCGTTCGTCCATGCGCCTGGCAATTTCCCCATAGAGAAACTGAGCCTCGGATAAATCACCGCGGCGCGAGAATTGGCGCTGTACGTGAAGCGGGTTGATTGGTAATGGAGCGGGGGCGGACGATTGAGTCATGGCATGTCGTTTTGAATTGAATCTCCATCAGAATGGACAGACAGGAGATTCGTCAATGTACTCTATCCTTAACTCGATTCGAAACCGCATGCATTCCCAGTGCCCCTTGTGCCTGCTTGACGCTCGCGGAGGCCGTTTATGCGTTGGTTGCCTGGCGGATGCCACAGCAGATCGAAAGGGCATTGAAAGATGCTTGCAATGCGCTAGTTGGTTAGCGAAGCATGACAAATCAATGCGCTGTCAAACGTGTATGGACAATCCCCCCATTTTCGCCAGGGCGGTTTGCGCTTTCGATTACGGTTTTCCTATGGATATGCTGATCAATGGCTTTAAGGAGCAGGGAAAACTAGCCTATGCCGAGATGTTCGCAAGCATGCTCTGCGGGTCGATGAAAGAAAGTTCCGGGGAAATGTTTGATGTGGATTTTTTGATTCCAGTTCCTGCCGGCGTGAGTTCACTGTTGCGTCGGGGTTTCAACCCTGCGGGAGAGATCGCCCGCGCGCTTGCCAGTCTCACCGGAATTCGGCTTTCGAGGAACTGGCTGTTTCGCGACCGTCACGCATTGCCGCAAAAGACCATGACGCTTGCGCAAAGACGTCAAAGTGTCGAGGGCCTTTATCGTTGCGACAGACGATTGCCGCCCGTGTGGGTGGGATTGGTGGATGATGTCATGACAACCGGCAGCACTTTGAATGCCTGTGCACAAGCACTGATTGATGCGGGTGTTCAGGGTGTTGTTGCACTGGTCGTGGCGCGTACGCCGCAGGTCTGGCAAAATGACGGCTATGTTTCACGTCATACTGGTTCAGCCTGAAATCCCCCCTAACACAGGTAATGTCATTCGCTTGTGCGCGAATGCGGGAGCACAATTGCATCTTGTCCGCCCATTGGGTTTCGAGATTGATGATAAACGTTTAAAACGTGCAGGACTCGATTACCACGAGTGGCAGCCTGTGCAGGTGCATGATTCATTATCCCTCGCGCTTGAGGCAACCGGTGCCGCGACGAATCGTTGTTTTGCCATGACAACAAAGGGCAGTCGGTTGATTGGCGAGATGTCATTCCAGCCAGGGGATGTGTTTGTTTTTGGTCGTGAAACGGCCGGACTTACGGCTGAGCAAATCGACCTGTTTGCCTCATCACAGCGATTGAGGCTGCCCATGCAACCGCTGCAGCGAAGCTTGAATTTATCCAATGCGGTCGCGGTCGTTGTGTTCGAGGCTTGGCGGCAGCAGGGTTATGAGGGCGGTGTCTAATCGAGCGACAACTGCAGTTGTTCGATCACTTTTTCCCAGCGCGCCTGTTCCGCAACAATTAATTGGCGCAAGTCTTCGGATGATGAACCTATCGGCGTGAAGTATTGCGCGATCAATTTCTTTTTCACGTCATCGCTTGAAATGATGTCGGCAAGACTTTTTTGCAATGTTTGGATGATGGCATTCGGCGTGCTTGCCGGGGCCAGAATCGCATTCCAGGAGATGGCTTCGAATCCGGGCCAACCTTGATCAGCCAAAGGCTGAATTCCGGGAAGTGTATCGATCGTGGTCAGACTTGCCAAACCCAAAGCTTTGATTTTCCCTTCCTTGACTTGTGGCATGGCAATCGCAGGCACCATGAAGGCCGCATGAATATCGCCTGCCAGCATCGCGGTCGTAATCTGTGGAAATCCCGGATAGGGTATGTGTAACAAATCGATATTTGCCTGACGCTTGAAGAGTTCCATCGCAAGTTGAGATGCGCTACCGGGTCCGACCGAACCATAGTTTAGTTTTCCGGGACGGGCTTTGGCTTGCGAGATAAAGTCTTTAGTCGTGCCGGCAAAGGATTCATTGACAACAAGAATATTTGGGCTTGTGGCAACGATTGTTACTGGTGACAAATCTGTGCGCGGGTTGTATCCAAGAGACTTTTTGTAGAGAGCCGGCGCTGTCACTAGCGGACCATTGATGGTGTAGAGCAGTGTGTAACCGTCAGGGGCAGCTTGGGCGACAAATCTGGTGCCAATATTGCCTCCCGCTCCGGGTTTGTTTTCGACAATGACACTTTGTGCCAGCTTTTTCCCCAGTGGTTCGGCGATTGCGCGCGCGAGAAGATCGGGTGAGGATCCGGCCGGAAACGGCACAATCAGGTGGATCGGACGATCTGAGGGCCATGCGGCTTGAACGGGGGAAAAGAGCGAAACAAAAGGGAGTAATAACAAACCGATAACAGCGAAGATTTTGTTGCGAATGTTCTTGTGATGCAGGAATGGCATATCAGGTTTGAAGTAAAAGAGTTATTCCGATGTTGCGTCTCGAGCCAGCAATTGGGAGACTGCTAGCCTAGGAGTGACATGGTGATAAAGCACGTCGCATACCGCGCGCGTAATCGGCAGATCAACGCCTAGTTGATTGGCGCGAATCAGAACCGCCTTGGCGCAGCGGGCACCTTCGGCCGTCAGTCCTTGAGCCAGCACTTCGTCAAGAGACTGGCCTTTGCCTATGGCGAGCCCCACCTGTCGATTACGCGACAGATCTCCTGTCGCGGTCAGGACGAGATCACCTAGTCCGGTCAATCCGAAAAATGTGGAGGCTTGTGCTCCCAATGCTTCGCCAAACCGTCTGATTTCGGCAAGTCCGCGCGTGATGAGCGCTGCCCGGGCGTTGGTGCCTAAACCCAGTCCGTCACTGATGCCGCAGGCAATCGCGATAATGTTTTTCAATGCCCCGCCGATTTCCACGCCGATAACATCACTGCTTGCGTAGACCCGGATCGTTCCGCCATGAAAAGTTTGTATGCAAGCTTCGCGCAAGGCCGCGTCCGTACTTGCTATAGTCAATGCGACCGGTAGGTTTTGTGCGACTTCCAGGGCAAAAGAAGGTCCCGACAGCACGCCAATTGCAATCTCGGGTAGCTCCGACAATGCTTGCCTGGCGATTTCACTGGGTAACTGTCCGGATTCGGCATCCAGCCCTTTGCAGGTCCAGATGATGCCTGCAATTTTGCGCCCGCTTTGTTTTAGCGATTTCGAAATCTCCAGGCAAATTTGTCTCAGGCCAGCTAGTGGGACACCAAGGATCAAAAGTCCGGGACAAGGGCCGGTTGTCGCATGGTTGATTGCGTGCTCAAACTCGGATGTGCAGACTAACGATTCGGGAAGTTTGATGCCCGGAAGGTAGCGCGCGTTCAACCCCGTGCTCTGAATTTCGCCAATCAACCCGGCATTGCGGGCCCACATCATTGTCGACGAATTGGCGCTGGCTGCAATTGCAAGCGCATTGCCCCATGCTCCCGCCCCCAGCACGGCAACGTGCCGCATTTGAAGGGTTGTCGGGCTCACGGGATCCGGCTTGAGTTGCATGCGAAAAATTATTGGCGCGTCATGCCGGGGGGCAAAATCAGGCCGGATTCTTCGTTGTGTGACGCGGCAGGTGCTGCATTCTGTCCGGCGGAGGCTTGCGCTTCGGCCAGTCGCTGTTCGTAAAGAGCCTGGAAGTTGACTTCAGCCAGATGGATAGGGGGCAGGGATGTGCGCGTAATGGCATCGGCGATGTTCGAGCGCAGATACGGATAAAGCATAGTTGGGCAAACAATGCCCATCAGCGGATCGATTTGTTCGGCGGGGATGTTCGCGATCTGGAAAATACCAGCCTGTGTGGCTTCGACCAGATACAAGACTTTGTCATTGATTCGAGTCGTGACTGTCACTGTGATCGTGGATTCGAACACCGTTTCGGCCAAGGCCTGGCCCCCGATGTTTATGGAGACGTCAACGCCTGGCGCTTCTTGTTCGAGGAAGATGGCCGGCGCGTTTGGCATCTCGAGTGAGAGGTCTTTGAGGTAGACGCGCTGCATGTTGAAAGCGGGGGCGTTGTTTTGTTCGTTTTGATCTGACATTTTGAATCCCGATTATTCAGGTGAGAAAGAGAGTGGCTCGCTTGATTCGCAAGCCGTCGTAATAGGTGTCTATGAGTTATTGGCCAAGCAAAGGCAACAGTTTGCCTTCACGATCAAGCGCAGACAGATCGTCGAAACCACCTACATGCGTGTCGCCGATATAAATTTGAGGGACTGTGCGCCTGCCTGTGCGCTCCATCATGATCGCTCGCTGATCAGTATCAACGTCGATGCGGATTTTTTCGATTTCTTTCACTCCGCGCTGATTCAGAAGCATTTCCGCACGTGAGCAATAAGGACAATAGCCTGTTGTGTACATGACGACTTTATTCAATTTGTGCTCCTAGTTATTTGTTGCCGGTGACAGGCAAGCCGGCGGTAGACCAGGCCCGCATTCCGCCTTCGAGGACGGTAACTTCTGCCAAGCCGAGCGAACGTAGTTTTTTTGCTGCGCCGACCGCGCTGCGGCCTTGGTCGCATACGACGATGACGGGCTTGTTTTTGGGCAAGCCTGCAACTTTTTTGTCGAGTTCGGCAAGGGGGATGTGGCGAGCCTGAGGTATATGCCCGGCGTTGAATGCATCCGCCCCGCGGATATCCACCAGAACGGCGTGTTGATGATTCATCATTTGTACGGCGGCAGAGGGCGATACGGCCCCGCTACCGCCGCCGCGTTGAAGCATGGGCCAGGCCAGCATCAGGCCGGATCCGATAGCGACGACGATTAAGAGAAGATTTCCGGGGTCGGCGAAGAATTCCACGTTATATCCATCAGGGCGTGCACCCTGTTTAAAACTGCGGTTAAAAAACGGTCGTAGCCAAGCTGTAAAAGGTCGTTTGACAGCCTTTACGCTACCATCATGAAGAACAATTATAAAATGGTGTTTTCATCAACACTTTAACCTGTGTCTGCCATGTATAAACTTGTCCTGATGCGTCACGGCGAAAGCCAATGGAACCTTGAAAACCGTTTTACCGGGTGGACTGACGTCGACCTGACCGATACCGGTCGCGAGCAGGCCAGGCGCGCAGGCGAGCTCTTGAAAGAAAAAGGTTTTGAGTTTGATTTGGCGTGCACTTCGGTACTCAAGCGCGCCATACGCACGCTTTGGATCGCCCTGGATGCGATGGATCGCATGTACACCCCGGTGCAAAACAGCTGGCGCCTGAATGAGCGCCATTATGGTGCGTTGCAAGGGCTAAACAAGGCCGAAACTGCCGCCCAATACGGCGATGAGCAAGTACTGATCTGGCGTCGCGCATATGCGATTGCGCCTAATCCGCTCGCTCTGGACGATGAGCGTCACCCGAAGTTCGATGCGCGTTATCAAGGCATCCCGGTCGATCAGTTACCGGCGACAGAGTGCTTGAAAGATACGGTATCGCGCGTGTTGCCTTACTGGAACGAGACAATCGCGCCAGCCATCAAATCAGGCAGTCGTGTGCTGATCGCTGCGCATGGCAACAGCTTGCGCGCACTTATCAAGCATCTGGACAACGTATCGGATGATGACATCGTCAATTTGAATATTCCGACAGGTCAGCCTCTGGTATATGAGTTGGATGCCGATTTACGCCCGATTCGCCACTACTATCTGGGCGATGCTGCCGAAATCGAGGCTGCAATGGCCGCGGTCGCAGCACAAGGCAAGGCAAAAAAGAGCTGATTTTGAGGCGTTTGGTCGCGTACGGGGCGTGCATAGTGCTGGGATTACCGGCACTTATACCCCTTGCGTCGGCAAAAGATCCCGATAATCAGACTCGTCAATCTCAGGCTGAGCAGGAGCAGGCGGCGCTACGCGAACGCATTCAAGCACTGCAAAAGCAAATCGACGAGCGCGAGGCTGCTCGCAAAGAGGCCGCCGATGCCTTGAAATCGACCGAAACCGCTATCTCGGTCATTAATCGCAAAATCACCGATCTGAACGCTCAGATGGTGAAGGCACAGGCTGAACTTGATGGACTGCAGGTCAAAATCAAGCGTCAGCAAGGCGTGATGGAGCTGCGCCGTCAGGAGCTGTCCCTTCAGTTGCGCAAGCAATATCAGAGCGGGTTGTCCCCCTGGTCAGCACTATTGTCCGGTGACAATCCTGATGAGTTAGGCAGAAACCTCGCTTATCTGGATTATGTTTCGCGTGCCCGGGCTGAAACCGTGACGGCTCTGCGCAAAGAAATCGAAACGCTTGCCCAGCTCGAGGCGCAAGCCGATTCCCGAAAACAGGAAATTGCACGATTAGTGCGTGAAACCACGGAACAAAAAAACGCACTTCAGGTCCAACGATCCGAACGCAGTACGATTTTGGCTCGAATCGAGGGGCAGTTAAGTGCGCAACGATCCGAGGCGGCTCGTCTTGAGCGGGACGAAAAGCGGTTGGCGACATTGATCGATGATTTGGCCAAGCAGATTCAGGCTGCACGACAGGCGGCGGAAGCGGCCCGAAAGGCTGAAGAGGCCAAGCGTGCCGAGCAGGCTCGAAAGGCGGCGGAAGTAAGGCGTGCCGAGGAAAAGCGTCGTCAGGAAGAGGCGAGCCGTGCGGCAGAAGAGGCGCGAGCGACCGCTCGCGCTGCCAAACAGGCTGAGGCGGAGGAGCGTGAGCTAGCGCAGGCGCGTGCCAAGCGAGCAGAACAGGAGGCCGCGCAAGCTAAACGCGCGGCTAATGAGGCTGCGAAGCAGGCACGCGAGGCGGAAACAACGAGCCGAGATGCCCAGACCGCAGCGGCAACGCCCCTGCCTTCGGGAGCCGGATTAAAGCCGGGATTGCGCTGGCCTGTGGCAGGTTCGGTCATGGCGAGATTCGGTACCGATCGTCCGGAGGGCGGAGTGTGGCGCGGCATTCTGATCAAGGCAGGGGATGGTACGCCAGTCCACTCGGTTGCTGCAGGTACGGTTGTTTATTCGGCTTGGTTGAGGGGATTTGGTAATTTAATGATCGTCGACCATGGCCAAGAGTTTCTTACGGTTTACGCATATAACCAAAGTTTATTGAAGCAGGTCGGGGATTCGGTCAAGGCCGGAGAGACAATCAGTTTAGTTGGCAATACAGGTGGACAGCTTGATTCCGCCCTATACTTCGAGGTACGCCATCGTGGTGCGCCGGTAGATCCTGCAGCATATCTATCGCGCTAAAGAAATCTCTGCCAATGGCAGCATAGTGAGTGTTTTATTCGGGAACGTGCATGGGCACTAGAAAATTTCGCAGTTTCGGTCTGGTTTCTGCCGGCGTGGTTGCCGGCATCCTTCTCAGTCTGGGGATCAGTGCGGTTGCGCAACGTGGCTCAACGTTGCCTTTGGATGAACTCAGGCAGTTTTCGAGTGTTTTTGCCGCAATCAAGAACAACTACGTAGAGCCAGTCGGCGACAAGAAGTTGATCGATGGTGCTATTTCGGGCATGTTGTCCGACCTGGATCCCCATTCCGCCTATCTGGATGCTGATGCCTTCAAGGAAATGCAGACTGCCACGCAAGGCGAATTCGGCGGCTTGGGAATTGAAGTCGGAACCGAAGATGGTGTTGTCAAGGTCATATCACCGATCGAGGATACTCCGGCTGCGAGAGCGGGTATTCGTGCGGGTGATTTGATCGTCAAGATCGACAATACTTCCACCAAGGGTATGAGTTTGACCGAAGCGGTCAAAATGATGCGAGGAAAAGTCAAGACACCTATCACCTTGACGATTGTGCGCGAAGGCCAAACCCAACCTATCGTAGTCAAGATTGTGCGCGATACGATTCGCGTGCGGAGCGTTCGAAGCAAAATGCTCGATGACAATATCGCGTATGTGAGAATCGCTCAGTTTCAGGAAAAAACCGGAGCCGATCTTGTCCGTCATCTAAAGGAGTTGGGGGCCAAAGGTGCGCCTCGCGGACTTATTCTTGATATGCGCAATGACCCCGGTGGTCTGCTCAATAGCGCGATTGGGGTGTCCGCTGCTTTCTTGAAGCCTGATGTGTTGGTGGTGTCGACCGATGGTCGTGCTCCCGATTCCAAACACAAGTACATGGCCAATTCAGCAGACTATGCGCGAGGGGATTCGGATTATCTAACCGGATTGCCGGGTTGGGTCAAAACCGTTCCGATGGTTGTGCTGGTGAACGTTGGATCCGCCTCTGCTTCAGAAATTGTTGCCGGCGCTCTGCAGGATCATAAGCGCGCGACTATTATGGGTAACCGAACGTTCGGTAAAGGATCCGTGCAGGTTGTTTTGCCTATTTCGGATTCGACGGCAATCAAGCTGACCACTTCACGTTACTTCACACCTAGCGGTCGGTCGATTCAGGCTACTGGAATTGTGCCCGATGTTGTTGTGGCCGATACAGCCGAAGGTGATTTGTTCCGTGCTTCACGGGAAGCGGATTTACAACGGCATCTCACGAATAGTCAGGCAACCGAAACTGAGGGTAAATCTACCGCGCCTGAAGCCGAGCTTGCAGATACAAGCAAAGTCTTCCAGTTTGGTTCACCTGAAGATTTTCAGTTACAGCAAGCCGTGAATTATCTCGAAGGCAAGCCTGTACAGAAGGCGACTTTGCGCCCTAAGACCGCATCGGCAGAGGGAGCCGCTACGGAGAGTAAAACGGGCAAGAAGAAGTGATGAAAAAGCTTTTTATTCTGGCGCTTGTCATTGCTTTGGGTGGCGGAGCATTTTGGTTTGTTTCGCGTCCCGTCAAGCAGGCTCCCGAGGTAACCTTTTCGACGCTTACTGGTAAGCAGATCACGACCTCCGAGTTGCGCGGCAAGGTCGTTCTGGTCAAGTTCTGGGCAACCAGTTGTGTGACCTGCGTTGCGCAAATGCCGAATAATGTCGAAAACTTCAATAAATACAAGGATCAGGGATTCGATGTCATCGCCGTCGCCATGCAATACGATCCGGCTAACTACGTGGTTAATTTCGTGGAAACGCGCAATATCCCGTTCACCGTCGCGCTTGATTCGCGCGGTGTGGTTGCAAAAGCGTTTGGAGACGTTAAATTGACTCCTACCGCGTTTTTGATCGGTAAGGACGGTCAGATCATCAAGCGTTATGTAGGTGATTACGACAAGGCCGAGTTTCGGGCTACGCTCGAAAAAGCATTGGCGAGCTGATGCACATCCGATTAAATCATTCGATCTCAAAACATTCCGATTAATTTATCTCCAACCCATTCATCTGCGCCATGACCAGTCAAACCGATTCAACGACTCCCGCATCAGTTGTCGCTAATGTGCTTTCCGAAAGTTTGCCGTACATCAAGCAATATCACGGCAAAACAATCGTCATCAAATACGGTGGCAACGCCATGACGGAAGAGGTTTTGCAACGCAGTTTCGCGCATGATGTCGTATTGCTGAAGTTGATCGGCCTGAACCCTATCGTTGTGCATGGCGGAGGACCGCAAATCGATGAAGCACTGAAGCGTATCGGCAAGCAAGGCACATTCATTCAGGGTATGCGGGTTACAGATGCCGAGACGATGGAGGTCGTCGAGTGGGTGCTTGGTGGTCAGGTGCAGCAGGATATTGTGTTGATGATCAACGAGGCAGGCGGCAAGGCGGTTGGTTTGACCGGCAAGGATGGCGGCTTGATTCGCGCTGCCAAGAAAATGATGGCTAATAAAGATGATCCGTCCAAGCCAATCGATATCGGTTTTGTTGGTGAGATTGAGGCGATTGACCCTGCGGTCGTGAAAGCATTGCAAGACGATCAGTTTATTCCCGTGATTTCTCCGATCGGATATGGCGTGGATGGGTTGGCGTACAACATCAATGCGGATATCGTGGCCGGCAAAATTGCCGATGTGCTGGGTGCCGAAAAGTTGTTGATGATGACCAACACGCCCGGCGTATTGGATAAAGACGGCAACTTGTTGCGCACGTTGTCTGCGACGACGATTGATGCACTTTTTGCCGATGGCACTATTTCCGGTGGAATGCTGCCTAAAATTTCTTCGGCATTAGATGCGGCGCGCAATGGCGTTAAATATGTTCATGTTGTGGATGGTCGCGTTCCTCATTGCTTGTTGCTCGAAATCCTGACTGATCGGGGTGTGGGCACAATGATTACCTCCGAGTAATTCGCCGGTGACGATCCGGCGTCAATTACAGCATCCTCCCGTGCGCACTAGGCGCGCGAGGGTGCATGGCACAGCATCCCTGACGCACCAAGGGCATGTTCATCTTAAGAACGAGGGCAAGGGGCCGGTCTGGTTTTTTGACCTCGATAACACCCTTCACGACACTTCATTCAGGATATTCAAGGAAATCAATATCGGCATGACTGCCGCGGTGATGGAAAGCCTGAATGTCGATGAGCAAACAGCTAACGTCCTCAGGACCAAGTATTGGAGACGTTACGGCGCAACGATGATCGGGATGGTTAAGCACCATGGAATAAGTGCCCGATCATTTTTGCATCGCAGTCATAGTTTTGATGTCGCCCCACTCATTCGTGCTGAAACAGGATTGGCATCCAAGCTCAGCCGGTTGCCCGGGCGTAAAGTCCTGGTGACCAATGCACCTCTTCATTACGCGCGTGCTGTTCTCAAGCATCTGCGAATTTTGCGTTGTTTCGATAGTCTATGGGGTGTTGAAGAGATGCTGGTGCATGGGCACTACCGTCCAAAGCCATCCGTCTCGATTATGCGTTATATCCTTGCGCATGAGGGCGTTTCCCCTCGTCGGGCTATTTTGGTCGAGGATACGCTTGAAAACCTTCGCGGTGCCCGGGCGGCTGGCATGAGAACCGTTCACGTATTTCATCCCGGCACACCTTTTGCACACGGTAAAAGTGGTCGCCCCGATTTTGTTGATTTACGCGTGAATTCGATCGGACATCTGTTGCTGCAACGACGCCCGGTTCGTGGAGCCTGAATCAATTCACCAAATAAGCTAGGCAACTTGTTTGTGGCAAACGCCACATCCTGGATCGCGCCGAATCCGCACGCTGTGCCACTGCATGTCCAATGCGTCCAGAATCAGTAGGCGTCCGGCAAGTGGGGTGCCGATGCCCGCCAGAACTTTAATTGCCTCGGCGGCCTGCATGCTACCGATAATGCCGACTAATGGCGCAAAGACTCCAGTTGTTGCGCAACTGACTGGTTCTACGTCCTCAGCTTCCGGAAACAGGCAGTGATAACACGGCGCATCAGGCAATCGCGGATCGAATACGCTGATCTGACCCTCGAAGCGGATCGCCGCACCGGAAACAAGAGGCTTTTGATGCATGACACAACTGCGATTGATCGCGTGCCGCGTCGCAAAGTTGTCCGTACAGTCGACAACCAGGTCTACAGAACGGATTTCTTCATCGAGTGATGTTTGATCCATACGCAAAGTTCTGGTTTCAACTTTGATGCTCGGATTGAGTGCCAACATGGTTTGACGTCCGGACTCGGCCTTGAAATGTCCGAGCCGGTCGGTTGTGTGCAAAATCTGTCGCTGCAGATTGCTGATCTCGACAGTATCATGATCGGCAAGAATGATATGGCCAATCCCTGCTGAGGCCAGATACATCGCCGTAGGGGATCCGAGTCCTCCGGCTCCAACCACTAATACCTTGGCAGCCAGAAGTTTCTCTTGCCCCTCTATGCCCAATTCGTCCAGCAATATGTGCCGGGCGTACCGAAGCAGTTGGTCGTCGTTCATTGGATCGGTATTGCCTGGACAGTGCCGCTAGGTACGGCGGGCACTTCAACTGCGCCGCCATCTTGCATGGCGCCGCCCTGTTGAACACCTCCCGTCGAACCTTCGCCGATTGGTGCGCCTTCACCTTTCGGTGTAGTGCGGGTACCGGTCATGCTATCGAGCCTGTTGGCTTCTGCCGGGGTGATAATCTGAAATAGTTTTTCGACTCGACGAACTCCACTGACCTGCGCGGCAGCAGCTGCTGCAACATCACCTTCATGCTGCGTCACCATGCCCATCAGGTAAACGACACTACGTACTGTAGTGACGACGATAGTGCGCGAAGGGACTTCCTTGGTGGTCGCAAGCGTGGCGATGACTTTGGATGTGATCCACGTGTCGTTGGTGATGACCGAGAAGGGCGAGATTTCTTCTACGACCACTATTTGGTTGACAACAGATTTGACCTTATCAATTTTGCTTGCGATTTCCGCAGCCTGAGTCTTGATTTCCTGATTGAGCGATTCGCCGGTAAGCAAAACAACACCGTTGTATACGGTCGCATTGATGCGCGCCACATCGCCGTATCGGTTGCGCATCTCATTGTTGACCTTCAGCTCGATCGTGAGGTCGTCGGCTTGTTGCATGGCTGATCTACGGTCGACAACGACAACTCCGGCAGTTGCCGCTGCAGCACCACCCACGACAAGCGGAACACAACCTTGCATTGAAACTGCAACGCCACTTAGCAAAACAATACAAGCCAGCGGGCGGGTAAGGCGCTTTAGAAATGTCAATTTGCTTCTCCAAGCAAAAGAGTGTCAATGCCATCGCATAGTAAATGCAACAAGAGAATGTGGACTTCCTGGATTCTCATGGTTCTGTCGTGAGGCACGCATAAATGGATATCGCCGTCATTCAGCATTTCGCCGATGGCTCCTCCGCCTTTTCCCGTCAGTGCGATTACGTGCATGTCTCGCTCATGGGCGGCTTCGATCGCCAATTTGACGTTTGCAGAATTGCCGCTAGTCGAAATCGCCACGAGCACGTCCCCGTGCTGTCCCAGGGCGCTGACCTGACGGCTGAAAATCTGATCGAAGCTGTAGTCGTTTCCGACAGCAGTCATGATTGATGTGTCGGTATTGAGCGCGATACCGGCAAGCGGCAATCTGTCCCTCTCGAATCGACCGACAAGTTCGGCAATAAAGTGTTGCGCATCCGCAGCCGATCCACCATTACCGCAGGCCAGGATTTTTGCATTATTGGTCACTGATCCAAAACACAAGTCGATCGCCAGGCGCAGCGGGTTGCACAGGGCATCCATGCTGCGACGGGTGGCTTGTATATTGTCTTCGAAGTGGGCGATGAGTTTCGGGGTGAGATCCATGGCATTTTGTATAAAAAGATTAGTTTCATTATCTCACTTATCTTGCCGGATTCGTACGGCATCTTTACACCAGAATACCCGCGTTGCTTCAAAGGCGATTACGTCGAATCTGCAAGGTGGCAATATCCCATTGAAGTAGCGTCTGGTCAGTGCCGGCAACCACCATTGGGCGGTGAGAATCATTTTCCTCTGTTTGGCCGGAGTCACACTGGCTGCGGCGCCTCCGTAGAGTCCGCTTGACCGCGACCGTACTTCGATAAAGATTAAATTGACTTCGTCGCGGGCGATCAGATCAATCTCGCCGAAGGGGCTGTGCAATTGATGCTCAAGAATGATGAGGTTTGCCTTTCTCAAAAATGCGCTTGCTCTTGCCTCGTACTCATCGCCCCGGGCCTGGCGAGCGGATCGTTTTACAGCATTTCGTCCCGAATCCGATGAGGCGCCAAAGGCTACCGACTTTTGCTGGATTTGATTTTTACGGCGCCGATGACATCTTTCTGCGTTTCTCTGTGCTTGGCGTGCCAAATGAAAAAGAGCTAAATCGGGGTCCAAAAAATGAGTCATTGTTGAATGCTTGGTGAAAAACATGCTCTAAACTGCCATAACGATGGTTTGAATTGTTCCCTTATGACTGAAAATGTCCTATCCGAGGATGTGCCCGAGGCGTGGGCGCGAGTGGGGTCGCGCGTTGATGCGCAATCCTGGCCGAGTCACGCCTTATACGTGGTGGCAACGCCGATCGGCAATCTTGGCGATCTGACGTTAAGAGCCTGGCAAGCGTTGAGTCGGGCGGATATCATTGCCGCAGAAGATACGCGCGCGACACGCACGTTGCTTGATGCGTGGGGTATTGCAACCCCGCTTATGTCCGCTCACCGTCACAACGAGGTCAGTGCCGCTCAGGCGATTGTCGAGAGGCTTCGGACAGGGCAGCGTGTCGCGCTGGTGTCCGATGCTGGCGCCCCTGCGGTGAGCGACCCTGGGGGACGGGTGGTTCAGTCTGTCCATGAGGCAGGATTCAAAGTTGTTCCATTGCCTGGCCCTAGTGCCGTGATCACGGCTTTAATGGCCACAGGTGTCACGACGGATGCCATGCCGGGCTTTTTGTTTGCCGGGTTCGCGCCAACCAAATCTATGGCGCGACAGCGTTGGTTCAAGCAGTTTTCGGGGTTGCCGGCGGCTATGATTTATTATGAAGCTCCGCATCGTATTGCCTCAAGCTTGCAGGATTTGCTTTCGGTTGCCGGCCCGCTTCGAAAGGTCTCGTTCGCAAGAGAATTGACTAAAAGGTTCGAGGAGGTGGCAACCATGCCGCTTGCGCAGGCGCCCCTGTGGATTAAGGGCGACCCCCATCGGGAGCAGGGCGAGTACGTGGTGATATTGCATGCGCAAGATCGTGATGGTGTGTCCGATGAGTCGGTCGATCAAGCCACAAACACAGCCTCTGTCGATTCATGGCTGGACGCATTGCTTGAAACAGTTTCGGTTCGTGATGCTGCCCGTATCGCGGCGCGTGCAACTGGCTTGTCGCGGGATTTACTTTATGCGCGCGCTTTGTCTCGCAAGCCTAAATGATCTTATGGAAGCGAAAGGCTTGGTGTCGTTCCGGTCGCATTGCCTACCGGAGACAGGGCCTGAATGGCTGCATCACGACTGGCGAATGGGCCAATCCGTACCCGGTATAGATTGTTTGCGCTTCGGTCGATTAATACGGGAGCATCCACGTGCGCAGGCAGTTGTTCTGTAACGCGCGCTGCGAGTGATTGGGCTTTCGCTTGATCGCTAAATGCCCCTAGTTGTAAAAACATGGCATTAGGAGCGACAACGGTAGCGTTGCGCGGGACTGCGTTTTGTGAGGATGCGATTGGCGGTAACTCGCGGGGTAAAGGGGCAGGCGGAGGTGTTGATTTCAAGACATCTTCGGGTGGCTTGGCCGTAGGTGATCCATCCGGTTTCAGTTGAACATTCGATGTCGGACCAAGTGGCATGGGTTCAGCCATCACGGGAGCCGCGAGCGCAACGGGGGTGGTAGATGTTGCCGCGACATCATCCCGGGGTGGGACAGGTTGCCAGTTTCGGATTTGCTCAGGCATGATGCGTTCAACTAAAACTTCGGTGCTGCCCGGTCCGAGCATGCCAAGCTTGTATGCGGCCACATAGGATAAGTCGATGATCCGATCGCTGTGAAACGGTCCGCGATCATTGACGCGTAAAACAACTGTTTTATTGTTCTCGAGACGAGTGACTCGTACGTAGCTGGGAATAGGCAATGTGGGGTGTGCAGCGGTCATGGCATACATGTCATAACGTTCCCCGTTCGAAGTCGAGTTGCCGTGAAACTTCTTGCCGTACCAGGACGCTCGCCCCTGAACTCGATAGGGCTTGCCGGAGGTATCAGGGGTGTAACTGCGCCCGAATACTGTGTATGGTTTGTTTGCGCCGCTAGCTAATGGTTCTATTTTCGGAACGGCATCGGGCACAAGGTGCAGATTCGGGGGAGGATTCGCCTCGGGGCCATCGTCTTTGTAGTATCCGCCTCCGCGCTTGCTCGAACAGGCTGCAAGTAAAACGAGAATCAGGCAAGCGATCAGCGCACGCCCATATCCACGGTTAGATGCTTGTCTCATTCAAACTCTGGTCGATTGCGGTGACGCACGAGCAGTGGGCGGTGTTCGGTAAATCGCTCGCCCAAAGCTTGCACAATGTAAACAGATCTATGCTTTCCGCCGGTGCAGCCGATCGCAACGGTCAAGTAGCTGCGCGTATCCTCTATGTAGCGAGGCAGCCATTTACGAATAAACGATTCGATATCATCAATCATGGCATTGACATCGTCAAAGCTTGATAACCAGTCGGCGACCGGCTTGTCGCGTCCGGTCAAAGGACGAAGCGTTGGGTCGTAATGAGGATTGGGTAGGCAGCGAACATCGAACACAAGATCGGCATCGCGCGGGACACCATTTTTAAAGGCGAAAGATTCGAATGTCAGAGTAAGCGGGCCACGATCGGCTTGAACCAGTTCGCGAATCCATGCACGTAATTGCCCCGGCATCAAGCCGGATGTGTCAACGACGTGAGACTGGCTACGCAGGGAGTCGAGAAGCTCTCGTTCATGAGTAATGCAGTCTAATAGGCTTGGCACAGTACCCGAGGCGCTGAGTCTGTCCGACAAAGGGTGCCGGCGACGGGATTCGGAGTATCGTTGCGAAAGTGTGGCATCGTCCGCATCCAAAAATACAACCCGCAGATGCGTCCCCATTGCGCGCAGTGCGGTCAGCACGTCAGGCAATTCATTTAGTTCGCCGGGCGATCGCGCATCGATAGCAACTGCCACACGCTCGGTACCATCATGTCGCATCGATGCGATGAATTCATGCAAAAACCTGACCGGCAAATTATCGACGCATGTGTAACCGGAGTCTTCAAGCATACGTAAAGCGACGGATTTTCCGGAACCCGAAATGCCTGTTAACAAGACAACGTTGAGCTCGATCATTTCAGGTCGTCCCCTGCGCGATAGCCTGAGCTTGCCTTTCCATGAATTCAGTCAACGTGTCGATCCCGCGTAGTTGGAGAATCGTATTGCGTACCGCAGCCTCAACCAATACGGCCAAATTGCGTCCGGCAGCGACCTGAAGCATGACCTTTCGAATCGGACATCCCAGCATCTCCTGAGTCATGTCCTGTAAAGGCAGTCGTTCGAATTTGTCCTGTGCTGTCGCGCGAACTAGGTGCACGATGAGTTTTAGTTTCATTTTTCGCCGCACAGATGTCTCGCCGAAAATGGTTCGGATATTCAGTAAGCCCAGACCGCGAACTTCCAACATATTTTGCAACAAGGGCGGACAATGTCCGTCGATGACATTAGGTGATGTGCGTGAAAGCTCGACCGCATCGTCCGCAACCAAGCCGTGTCCGCGTGAAATCAGTTCGAGTGCAAGCTCACTTTTACCCAAACCTGATTCGCCTGTGATGAGTACGCCCAATCCCAAAACATCCATAAAAACGCCATGCACGGTCGTCGTTGGCGCAAGCCGTCGGCCAAGATAAATTCGAAGCAAGTCGATTAATTCGGCAGCTGGCTTTGTGGTGCTCAGTAGTGGAACGTGATTGAGTTCACAATGCTCGATCAAATCCTCTGTCGCAGGCAAGCCGTCCGCAATGAGAATGGCCGGTACGCCGCCCGCTAGCAATTCATCCACTTGCCTAACCCGGCGTTTCAAATCGAACCGGGTGTAGTAGTCCATTTCCTCGCGACCGAAGACTTGTATGCGCGTGGGGTGTATCAGGTTCAAGTGCCCGATCAGATCGGCAGCGGCCATGCCATTGTCGGGAATCAGCCGGTCGGCCGCGGATTGCCCGGCAATCCATGCGAAGGTGATGTCGTCCGTATTGTCATCGACCAGGTCCTGCACCGTCAGCATATAGACTCCGTGAAAGGTGGGGTGGTGACGCGTCAGTCGTTTGAAGGGCGGCTGCTCGTAAGGAGTTTGTGCACGACTAAAGGATCGGTTTCGAGCAAAAGTCGCGCACGCAAAGCGTCATCAGAAAGCAATTCGGCTAATTCGGCAAGTATATCCAGATGTTGTTGCGCTGCGTTTTCCGGCGCCATCAAAAAAAGCATCAAATTGACCGGTTTTCCATCGGGCGCGTCGAAAGGGACCGCGCGGTCCAGACGCACAAATGCGGCCACGCTTTGGGAAATGCCCTTGACTCGCCCATGAGGGACAGCCACGCCCTCTCCCAACCCGGTTGAGCCGAGTTTTTCACGAGCAAACAAACTGTCGAACACAGCGGCACGTTCAAGACCGTTGTTGTTTTCGAAGAGCAGACCGGCTTGTTCAAAAGCGCGCTTCTTGCTGGATACGGATAGATCCAGCACGATATTGCTCGCCGGCAAAATTCGCGACAAGAGTTTCATGTCCCGATTATATGATGCGGCGCAATAGAACTGCAGGGAAATTTAATGGATTCAAATTGAAACACCCGCCGGTGGGCGGGTGA
The DNA here is from genome assembly GCF_010499255.1 of Sheuella amnicola. Classification (GTDB taxonomy): domain Bacteria; phylum Pseudomonadota; class Gammaproteobacteria; order Burkholderiales; family Burkholderiaceae_B; genus Zwartia; species Zwartia amnicola. The sequence goes on along the minus strand of NZ_JAAGRN010000002.1, from coordinate 161,318 downwards.
TTTTGACGATCAGGCTGCCTCAAATACCTGTCGTTTCACGGCGATATGCGCGTGGTTTTGGGTGCGGTTTTTATGCTGGATGACTTTGCGGTCGATTTTGTCGACGAGCAGATCAATCGAGGCATAAAGGTTTTCTTCCATGGCTTCGCAATGGATGTCCTTGCCGCTTAGATGTAACGTGATTTCAGCTCGGTGTTTGAGAGGCTCAACCGATAGCATGACCTGTGTGTTGATGACGTGATCAAAATGTCGCAGGACGCGAGCCATTTTTGTCTGGATATATTCCCGAATCGCGGGAGTGACCTCAAGATGGTGACCAGTAATGCTCAGGTTCATGAATAATCTCCATAAAAGAGGAAAGGGGTGCGCGGATGCGCGGTACGGACAGTTAGGCAAACTCCTCAATTTCTGTTGTCATGATTTAAGTGTAGTGACTTATTGGCAGAATGCAAGAGGCAATAAATCCAAATAACGATTTATTACAAAAAAACTTGACGCATCTTTAGGTGCGGCGCAGCAAAACGCCTGACCTCGGATTGAGGTCAGGCAATCGTTTACATTTTGAAATGCTCGCCTAGATAAACTCTGCGTACGGCGGGATCGTCGACGATTTGATCAGGTTGGCCGGAGGTGAGTACCTTGCCTTCGCTGATGATATAAGCTCGATCGCATATGCCGAGTGTTTCGCGCACATTGTGATCCGTGATCAATACTCCAATGCCACGACTTTTGAGAAACCGGACAATGCGCTGAATTTCAATGACTGCGATCGGATCGACGCCTGCAAACGGTTCGTCCAAAAGAATGAATCGCGGTCGTGTGGCCAGAGCGCGCGAGATTTCAACCCGACGACGCTCTCCTCCGGAGAGGGATAAAGCGCTATTGCGGCGAATATGATTGATCTGGAGTTCTTCCAGCAGAGAATCAAGTTGCTCTTCAATTTGTGGCTTGGAAAATTTCCGGCCGTTTTGATCGGTTTGCAGTTCAAGTACGGCTCGAATGTTTTCTTCAACCGTCAGGCGCCTGAAGACGGAGGCGTCCTGCGGCAAATAAGATAATCCTTTGCGCGCCCGTTGGTGTATCGGCATGCTGCTGACGGATGCTCCGTCGATTTCAATGCGTCCGGCATCTGCTGCGACCAAACCTACGATCATATAAAAACTCGTGGTTTTACCAGCACCATTCGGACCTAACAGCCCTACGACTTCTCCGCTGTTGACCGATAACGAGACATCCTGCACGACCATACGACCGCCATAGGATTTGCGCAAGCCGGTCGCGCCCAGGCTGCCCGAGGCTGTTTGCAAATCAGACGTTAAACCGGCGAAATTGGATGTTTGCATGCGAAGGTATTGTGTTTGTGCGGTGGTTGAAGATTTAACGTGTGGGGGCAGGTGCTGGGGCAGTACCCTGTCTGGCTTTGCATTCGGCAACAGCCGCTTCAGCTCTGGCACGAGGTTGTGCAACGGAACGGACACGACCTCCGGGATTAACCGAATCCGGACCTGAATAGGCTTCATAAGTATCCGTTTTCTGGTAGTACCGAACTTTCTGCCCGCTCACGTTATCGAATTTTTTTCCGCAGATAAACCGGGTGACTACTGCCTGACCGATGAGATCGAAGGTTTCATCCTTGCCGTTGTATTCGCCTACCTGCCCAATCCCCTCGATGACTTCGAAGTTTTCAGGGCGATCCTGGCGAATAAAGACGCGTTTGCCGGGAGCAACGGTTGCCACACCAAACTGGAAGCCTTCAGCATCTTCATTCAGAACCAATTTATCGGAGTTTAGTGTCATCAGCCCTCGTGTCATGACGACATTTCCGGTGAAGGTGCTTTCACGTTTGACATCGTCATAGTGCAAAGTGTCGGAAAGGATTTGCGTACTAGGCTCTTCCTGGCTTGTGGGAGTTTTGGAACCAGTTTTTTGAGCGTAAGCCTCGAAAGCTCCCAGCGCAATTGCAGTCGCGAAAAGAAGTCCGAGCGTGCGATGCGTGAAATATTGGGTCATGGTTTTCCTGTTTTGCCGGCTGCAGGTTTAGCGCCTACTTGAGAGTCTTTTCTATCTTTGGGCGCGATATCCATATCTGACGATTTAAACACGTCAATCTCGCGGGTGGCATTGTTGTAGAGCATTCCTATTCCGTTTAAGCGGGAACGTCCATTGATGGCAATGCCTGGAAGATCGGTGTAGCTAATATCTTCCTTGACCAGAATCGTGATGATATCGCTACGAAAATTCAATGGCTGATGATTCACATCACCGAGTCGCAACAGTACCGCATCGCCTTTCATGATGATTCTGTCGCCTTCATCGTAGATCGTGGCAGCTTTGGCGGTGCCGACAGTCAGGGGGTTTTCCGGGCGAAGGGAAAAGGCGCGGGGTGCATCTACATCGTACGAATCATCGTCCGGAAAATGCTCCATCCGGTCTCCTTCAAGTCTGGTGATGACTTGACCGAGCATGTTTGTGCGCAGGATAACGGGATTGACAGCCCAGTTATCCATTTCATGTGTGTTCTTGCTCGGCGGATCGATTTCAACGGCTCGTTCCGCGTATTCGGCCGCCCACCATGTTCCCATCACAAGAATGATCAGTATCGCGAACGTAAAGAAGATCGAGAATTTTTCTTTCATTGTTCGTTGTTATTGAACCGCACCGGTGCCAAGCCGGCCCGGTTGAAAAAAACCGCCGAGCTTTTGTTGCGAAGCCAATATCAGGTCGCAACATTCGCGAGCCGCTCCCATGCCACCGCTGCGGGTGGCAACCCAATGCGCCGCCTGAGCGATGTAGGCAGGGGCATCGGGCACCGTAGCGGCAAACCCGGCGCGTTGCATTGCGGGTACGTCAATCAGATCGTCGCCCATGAAGCCGATGTGCTCAAGCTCGATACGGTGTTTGGCTGCCAGGCTGAGTAGTGCTGCCCCTTTGTCTCGCACGTTTTGCATGACATCGCCTAGGCCGAGTTCGGCTGCGCGTCGGTCCACGATGGGGCCTTCACGGCCTGTGACGAGTGCAACTTTGATGCCGCTGATCTGCAACATTTTTAGCCCGTGACCATCGAGTGAATGAAAGCGCTTGAACACTTCACCTTGGTCACCGTAATAAAGGCTACCATCGGTCAGGACTCCATCCACGTCGAACACCATCATGCGCAGGTGCGAAAGGCGTTTGCGCAAAGGTTCGGCAATGCGCGCCAGAACAAGCGCTTCGGCAGGGTGGGGGAAAGGTTGAATTTTGTTCATTTCGTAATCGACTCAGACAACTTTTGCAGCCATCAGGTCATGCATATGCAAAGCGCCAATCAACCTGCCGTCTCCATCGGCGACCAGCATCTGATTTAACCGGTGTTCATCCATGATCACTGCCGCATCAACTGCGAGCGCATCAGAGGAAATATGTCGCGGGTTCGGGTGCATGCCATCACGAATAGATAACTGGCGAATATCGCCACACCGCTCAATCAGACGGCGTAAATCGCCGTCGGTAAAAATGCCAACGGCTTTTCCGGAAGGGGCAACAACGGCGGTCATGCCCATTCCCTTTCGGGAAATTTCTTCGAGTGCGTTAAAAATAGTGGCGTCCTCAGTGACGCGAGGCAGTGCGTCTCCCTGGCGCATGATGTCCGAGACCCGAGTCAGCAACTTGCGTCCTAGCGCACCTCCGGGGTGGGATCTGGCGAAATCGTCCGCTCCGAAGCCACGGGCTTGCAAGCAAGCCACCGCTAGCGCGTCTCCCATGGCCAGACACGCCGTTGTGCTTGAAGTGGGGGCAAGATTAAGCGGGCAGGCTTCATGCGCGACACTGACATCAATGTGTACGTCCGATAGGCGTGCAAGCTCGGATTGGGGGTTGCCGGTCATGGAGATGACTTTAATCCCCAGCCTGTGGGCGGCAGGAAGAATGGTGAGCAGTTCCTGACCTGCACCGGAATAAGACAATGCAATCAGTAAATCCTGCGAACCTATCATGCCGATATCCCCATGAACGGCTTCGGCGGCATGTAGAAAAAAGGATGGTGTGCCCGTGGATGCTAGCGTAGCGGCAATTTTACGGCCGACATGCCCGGTTTTGCCCAGACCGCAGACTACAACACGGCCTTTGCACCCGAGCATGAAATTGACTGCGTCGGCGAAGGCATCCCCTATGCGCAATTGAAGATCAAGGATTGCTTGCGCTTCAACTTGTAAGGTATTCATCGCCGATTTGGCGGCTCGAGCACGCTCATCCGCATCCAACGGAGCTGGATGGGAAGATGGGTTGAGGGTAGGTTGCGCGGAGGACATAAGTTCATTTTAATCTGTTCGCGAGGAGTGCGGGTAGTTGCACGCGCTTCGCCTGTGTGGCACTCTGAGCGTTTGATTTTGATCCGGTTCCTGCATAGGACGTGTGTATATGACAGCAAGTTCGACTTCCGTATTGCCTACCCCCGTTCAACCTTTTGTCGCAGCTCTGGGTACGCCCCTGTCGGACAAGGGTTTGCGCGTCATGCTGCTTGGTTCTGGCGAACTTGGCAAAGAAGTCATCATCGCTTTGCAACGATTGGGTGTAGAGGTGATCGCGGTCGATCGATATGCCGATGCTCCGGGTCAACAGGTCGCACATCGGGCACATGTGATTGCCATGACGGATCGCGATGCGTTGCGCGCATTGATCGCTCAAGAGCGTCCGCACATCATTGTGCCCGAGATCGAAGCCATTGCAACGGATGTGCTTGCTGAAATCGAAGCCGCAGGATTGGCCCGTGTGACCCCCACTGCGCGTGCCGCTCAATTGACAATGAACCGCGAGGGCATTCGGCGCCTGGCAGCAGAAACATTGGTCTTGCCTACATCCCCATACCGCTTTGCCGAGTCTGTCGAAGAGCTCGCGCAAGCAACTGCTGTGGTGAAATTTCCATGCCTGGTCAAGCCTGTCATGTCTTCTTCAGGTAAAGGCCAGTCCGTGCTTCGCGGACCGGAAGATATCGAAAAAGCCTGGAAGTATGCTCAAGAGGGCGGAAGAGTCGGCGCGGGAAAGGTTATTGTCGAGGGATTTATTGATTTTGATTACGAAATTACGCTGCTGACGGTTCGTGCCGTAGGGGCGGATGGCCGGATTGAAACCAGATTTTGCGAGCCCATCGGTCATTTGCAAGTGGATGGCGATTACGTCGAAAGTTGGCAACCCCAGCCGATGTCGTCCACGGCTCTTCTGCGGGCGCGTGAGATCGCATTGAAAGTGACCGGTGAGTTGGGTGGGCAAGGGGTTTTTGGCGTCGAGCTTTTCGTCGCGGGAGATGATGTTTGGTTCTCCGAGGTGAGTCCGCGACCGCATGACACCGGATTGGTCACGCTGATTTCCCAGTTCCAAAACGAATTCGAGCTGCATGCCCGGGCGCTGTTGGGATTACCTGTCGATACGACGCTACGCGCTCCTGCCGCAAGCAGCGTGATTTATGGTGGCAAAGAAGCCAAGAGTGTTTCATTTGAAGGTGTTGCGCAGGCTTTGTACGAACCGGGGACGGATTTACGTCTGTTCGGCAAGCCTGAGTCATTTGTAAAGCGTCGTATGGGGGTTGGATTGGCGCTCGCGGATTCTGTGGACGCCGCGCGCGCCAAAGCGAAACGTGTTTCATCCGGTGTAATTGTCAAATGAATGCACAAAATCCCTCGATCGAAACAGTGAATTTGGTGCGCGGCTTAATCCGTGATGTGCCCGACTGGCCTAAGCCCGGCATATTGTTTCGCGATATCACGCCACTGATTCAAGATCCGCTGGCTTTCAGGGCGCTGATCGATTTATTTGTTTACCGTTATATGCGCCGGCGTCTTGATCTGATTGTGGGAATTGACGCTCGCGGATTTATTTTCGGAAGCGCGCTCGCCTATGCCTTGAATGTGGGCTTTGTTCCGGTGCGCAAGCAAGGCAAGCTGCCGTCTCAAACTGTTGGTCAATCCTATTCGCTCGAATACGGCGAGGCATCAGTTGAATTGCATGCCGACTCGGTCAAGCCGGGGCAGCGCGTACTCATTATTGATGATCTGGTTGCGACCGGAGGAACAATGCTGGCAGCGATCAAGCTGCTTCAAAAACTCGGCGGAAACGTGATTGAAGCAGCTGCGATTATCGACTTGCCGGAACTCGGAGGCTCTGCCGAAATCGCCAAGACTGAGACCCCGTTTTTCAGTATTTGTCGAATGTAGATTTACAAAAATAACTTGTAAGCCGGATTGTCGGTCTCGTTCCAATGCGGGTAGCCGAGTTCATCCAAAAATGCCTTGAATGCTTTTTTGTCTCCCGCAGGAACTTGAATCCCAATCAGGATCTGGCCGTAATCGGCACCCTGGTTCCTGTAGTGAAACAAGCTGATATTCCAGTCCGGTTTCATCGAGTTCAAAAAGCGCATCAATGCCCCGGGCCGCTCAGGGAACTCGAATCTATAGAGTAGCTCGTTGTTGGCTAGACTCGATCGCCCCCCCACCATGTGGCGCAGATGGGTCTTGGCCATTTCGTCATGAGTCAGATCCAGCGTGGCGAAACCATTTTTGCGAAAATTGGCTGCGATTTTGTCTTGTTCCGAGGGGCTTTGAACTTGGATTCCGACAAAAACGTGTGCTAGGGCCGAGTCTGAAATGCGATAGTTGAATTCGGTGACGTTGCGGTTGCCTACGAGCTGGCAAAGCGCTTTGAAGCTGCCGCGTTGTTCGGGAAGGGTGACGGCGAATACGGCCTCCCGATCTTCGCCGACCTCGGCGCGTTCCGCGACGAATCTAAGCCGATCAAAGTTCATGTTTGCGCCGCAGGCGATCGCCACCAGAGTCTTGCCCTTAAGTTTGTTGTCCAGTGCGTATTGTTTGGCACCGGCCAGTGCTAGCGCACCTGCTGGCTCCAGCACGCTACGGGTATCCTGGAATACATCCTTGAGCGCCGCGCAGATTGAGTCGGTATCCACTAGAACGTAATCGTCGACGTATTCTCGCGCCAGCCGAAATGTTTCGACTCCGACTTGTTTCACGGCTGTGCCGTCAGAAAATAGTCCGACCTCGGCCAGTGTGATGCGTCGTCCTGATTTGACGCTACGCGCCATTGCGTCCGAATCGATGGTCTGCACGCCAATGACCTTGATTTCAGGACGTAATTGCTTGACATAGGCCGCAATGCCGCTGATGAGTCCGCCTCCTCCGATTGCAACGAAAATAGCATCGATGGGACCTGCGTGCTGTCGCAGGATTTCCATGCCTATGGTGCCCTGACCGGCGATGACATCCGGGTCGTCAAAGGGGTGGACAAAAGTTAGTTTGTGCTTCTTTTCCAGTTCAGTTGCATGCTCGTAAGCATCTGTAAAGCTTTCGCCATGTAGCACAACGGTACCGCCCAATGCGCGAACGGCATCGATTTTGACTTGGGGGGTGGTGGTGGGCATGACGATCATGGCCTTGCACCCCAGGCGACGGGCTGACAGGGCGACGCCCTGGGCGTGGTTGCCTGCTGACGCGGCTATGACCCCTCTGGCCAAAGCCTGCGGGCTTAGATGCGCCATTTTGTTGTAGGCGCCCCGTAATTTGAAACTAAAAACCGGCTGAGTATCTTCACGCTTGAGTAGAATCGTATTGCCGGTTCGTGCAGATAACTGAGGCGCGATTTCCAGTGGTGTTTCGACAGCAACGTCATACACTTTGGAGGTCAGAATACGCTTTAGATAGTCGGTCGACATGTTGTTCCTGTGTTCGGGCGAATGACTTGATGCTGAAAAAGGCATTATCCCATGCGTCGGCTCATGCCCATCAGAGATGAAAAGGATTAGATCTGGAAGATATCTTGCAGTCCCTTAATGCCATGCTGGCCTTGCCCTATCTGGGGCTTGGTGCGATTTTCGCCATTAGCCTGTTGGCAGCCACTTTGCTGCCGATGGGATCTGAGCCGGCTCTTCTGGGGTATTTGATGCTTCAGCCCGATATGTTCTGGCCGGCATTGGTGATCGCAACGATTGGCAACACACTTGGCGGAGTCATTACATTCTGGATGGGGGTTGGCGCTCACCGTGCTTTAGAGCGGCTGCGGCACGAATCGCCCACGCCAGAGTCCGCAATCCATGGCTTTGCGGACTCACAGCAGCCCGATCGCTGGCGCAGCCGGGCGCTACGCATGACGAGGCATTACGGCCCCCCTGTCTTGTTGCTGTCCTGGTTGCCGTTGATAGGCGACCCGCTTTGTGCAGTCGCGGGTTGGATGCGCTTACCCTTTTGGCCTTGTCTTTTATTCATTGCCCTTGGTAAATTCGCCCGCTACGCAGTGATGACCGGCCTGATCCTGCCCATGATGCCTGCTTTGTGATGCGTATCTGGTTCGCAATGGGGTTATTACCTGGTTTTCTTTCCAATCGCATAAAATGGTGCTTTAAGGGCTTACCCCAACCGCATAATCATGAATGCCCCCTTTGATAGCCATCTTTTGAGCGCGGCTTTGCCGACTGACCCCCAGTCACGTTTGCGTGAGATCCCATATAACTACACATCCTTTTCGGATCGTGAAATCGTCTGCCGGCTACTCGGAGATGATGCCTGGGCGTTATTGTCGGATTTGCGTGGCGAAAGGCGGACCGGCCGGTCGGCCAGGATGCTTTACGAAGTATTGGGTGACATCTGGGTTGTCAAACGCAATCCCTATCTGCAGGATGATTTGCTGGACAATCCCAAGCGCCGCAAATTGCTTGTCGAAGCGCTGGAGCACAGGCTTGGCGAGATCGACAAGAGACGGTCAACCGGGCGCAGTGAGGACGAGCGCAGTCGCGATGAAAAAGTAGCCGGATTGCTTGATCGGGCTCATGCGGCAATACGCGCATTCGAAAGCAGTTTCGAGGTCACGGCGCAGTTGCGACGTCAGGTGAACAAAGTACTTGGACGATTGACTGCAAAAGACAATATCAAGTTCGACGGCTTGTCGCGCGTCTCGCATGTAACCGATGCGACCGATTGGCGTGTCGAATATCCCTTTGTTGTCCTAACCCCCGATCGCGAGGAAGAAATCGCGGCGCTGGTGCGGGGGTGTATTGAACTTGGTTTGACCATTGTGCCACGGGGTGGCGGTACTGGTTACACGGGTGGTGCGATTCCGCTGACCTGGAAGTCGGTTGTAATCAATACGGAAAAGCTCGACACATTGGGTAAGGTAGAGATCGGATCGTTGCCGGGCGTTGCTGCCCAGGTCGCAACGGTGCGAGCTGGCGCGGGCGTGGTGACCAAGCGTGTGTCCGAGGCGGCGGAGCATGCCGGGTTTGTTTTTGCCGTCGATCCCACCTCCTCGGAAGCTTCGTGTGTTGGTGGCAACGTTGCCATGAACGCGGGCGGTAAAAAGGCTGTTTTGTGGGGTACTGCGCTAGACAATCTGGCCTGGTGGCGGATGGTTGACCCAGATGGAAACTGGTTGGATGTGACGCGTCTTGATCACAATCTGGGCAAAATTCATGATGCAAAGCTTGTTCGCTTCGAGTTGAGCTGGTCAGATGGCGCTTACCCCGCCGGGGAACGTGTCCTGCGCACTAAAACAATCGAGATTGCTGGAGCTCACTTCCGCAAAGTTGGTCTTGGCAAGGATGTGACCGATAAATTTCTTGCTGGATTGCCCGGTGTTCAGAAGGAAGGTTGCGACGGGCTGATCACAGCCGCGAGATGGGTGCTGCATCGGATGCCATCGCATACGCGTACGGTCTGCCTAGAGTTTTTTGGTCAGGCACGGGATTCGATTCCCTCGATTGTCGAAATCAAGAATTATCTGGATACTTCTGGCCGGGATCGTGGCGCGTTGCTTGCAGGACTTGAGCATCTCGATGAGCGTTACTTGCGAGCGGTTGGCTATTCGACAAAGAGCAAGCGGGGCGTCCTGCCCAAAATGGTGCTGATCGGCGATATCGTCGGTGATGATGAGGCAGCTGTTGCCGCGGCAACAAGCGAAGTCGTGCGCCTGGCTAATACGCGTCATGGAGAGGGTTTTATTGCCGTCAGCGCTGAAGCCCGTAAAAAATTCTGGCTCGACAGGTCGCGAACCGCCGCAATCGCCCGCCATACCAATGCCTTCAAGATCAATGAAGACGTAGTGATCCCTCTGGGGCGCATGGGTGAATATACCGATCATATCGAGAGAATCAATATCGAACTTTCGACGCGCAACAAGCTTAAGCTGCTTGATGCGCTGCAGACGATGCTTGCCGGCCATTTGCCGATCGCCAAGTTGGATCGCAGCACCGAAGAGGGCGTATCTCTCGAAGAAGCGCTGGATGAAAGACGTCGTAATGCGATCGAATTGTTGAATCGTGTGCGCGATCGTTGGCAGTGGGTGCTGGACCATCTGGATTTGCCGTTGGCCGAGGCGCTGCCGGCACTGATAAGTCACGGACTCGAGCCTCTTGAGCCGGTTTTGACGGATCGCCTGATTGCTCAGCCAAATGCCCGATTGTTTGATGTGGTTCAAGATCGTACTTTGCGGATTTCCTGGAAAGCGGAAGTCAAGTGCGAACTGGACGGTTTGTTTGGCGGTAATGATTTTTCTCCTGTCCTGACAGAGTTGCAAGCTATTCATGACAAGGTGCTCAAGAGCCGGGTTTTTGTCGCGCTTCATATGCACGCGGGCGATGGCAATGTTCACACGAACATTCCGGTCAACTCCGACGATTATGAAATGCTTCAGGAGGCGAATGACGCCGTTGTGCGCATCATGAAGATCGCACGCGATCTGGATGGAGTCATTTCGGGGGAACACGGCATCGGTTTGACGAAGTATGAATTTTTGACTGAAGCCGAGCTATTGCCTTTTCAGAATTACAAGCGCGAAATCGATCCGAACGATCATTTCAACGCCGGCAAGCTGATGCCTGGTGCTGACTTGCGTCATGCGTGGACACCCAGTTTCGGTCTGATGGGCCATGAGTCCATCATCATGCAACAAAGCGATATCGGTGCGATTAGCAACTCAATCAAGGATTGTTTGCGATGCGGTAAATGCAAGCCTGTTTGCGCGACACATGTACCTAGAGCCAATCTTCTGTATTCGCCTCGTAACAAGATTCTGGCGACCTCGCTGCTGATCGAGGCCTTTTTGTACGAAGAGCAAACCCGTCGCGGCATCAGCCTGAAGCACTGGGAGGAGTTCGAGGATGTCGCGGATCATTGCACCGTCTGCCACAAATGCTACAACCCATGTCCGGTTGATATAGATTTTGGCGATGTTTCGATGAATATGCGCGCTTTATTGCGTCGTATGGGACATAAATCATTCAACGCCGGTACGACGGCTGCGATGTTCTTTTTGAACGCAAAGGATCCGGCCACGATCAATGCGACACGAGCCGCAATGATCGGCGTTGGCTACAAGATACAGCGTGCGGCACATGACGTGCTGTCAAAGTTCGCGCGCAAGCAGACCGCAAGTCCACCGGCTACGGTCGGAAAGCCAAAGATTCGAGAGCAGGTTGTTCACTTCGTCAACAAGAAATTGCCTGGTGGCCTGCCCAAGCAGACGGCTCGCAAACTGCTTGATATCGAAGATGCAAACTACGTGCCGATCATCCGTAATCCGGCTATGTCGGCCGAAACCGAGGCGGTGTTCTACTTTCCCGGCTGCGGTTCGGAACGACTGTTTTCTCAGGTCGGACTCGCGACACAGGCCATGCTCTGGCATGCCGGTGTGCAGACTGTTTTACCGCCAGGTGCAATGTGTTGCGGCTATCCCCAGCGCGGCAATGGCATGCAGGACAAGGCCGAACAGATCATGACGGATAATCGCGTGCTGTTTCACAGGGTTGCCAACACGCTTAATTATCTGGATATCAAAACGGTTGTGGTCAGTTGCGGTACTTGTTACGACCAGCTTGCCGGTTATGAGTTCGAGAAAATCTTCCCCGGCTGTCGCTTGATAGATATTCACGAATATCTGCTCGAAAAAGGGCTTGCATTGGATGGTATCGAAGGGACGCGTTATATGTATCACGACCCTTGTCATAGTCCGATGAAGCTTCAGGATCCGATGAAGACTGTGCGCGCTCTGGTGGGCGAGGCGACGATCAAAACGGATCGCTGTTGCGGAGAGTCGGGTACCTTAGCTGTGACACGCCCCGACATCTCGACACAAATCCGATTCCGCAAGGAAGAAGAGCTGGATAAGAACACATCCTCAATCCGTGCGGATGGGTTCAATGGCGACATCAAGATGTTGACCTCTTGCCCATCTTGTCTTCAAGGCTTGTCCAGATATGAAGGGGATACCGGGGCCAAGGCCGACTACATCGTGGTCGAAATGGCGCGCCGGGTTCTGGGCGAACAATGGCTTGAGGAGTATGTCGCCAAAGCCAATCAGGGCGGAATCGAAAGGGTGCTGGTTTAATCGCTGGTTGAACCAGCGATTTGCCTAAACACCTACTTCGATTCCCTCGCGTTGCAGGGCTTCGCGTATTGCCTTGGCGAAGGCGACTGCACCCGGTTGGTCTCCGTGAACGCAAAGGGTATCGGCCCGTAGCTTGACGATTGATCCGTCATTGGCTGTCAAGGTTCCCGTCTGCACCATTTGCAGGACCTGTTTGATCGACACATCAACGTCCGTGATCATGGCGCCCGGCAGGTTGCGCGGACATAACGTGCCATCGGGCATGTAACTGCGATCGCCAAAGACCTCGCTTGCTACCTTGCAACCGACCGAAGCGGCGATATCGAGCATTTTTGAGGCGGCCAGACCGAAAAACACCAGGTTGGGATCGACATCGTAAGTTGCTTGAGCCAATGCGCGCGCCAATCCTTCGTTTTTGACCGACATGTTGTAAAGCTGGCCATGTGCTTTGACATGCCTCAACTTGGCGCCTTGCGATGCGGCCACCCCAGCTAGCGCGCCAATCTGTACGACCATCATGTCATAGGCTTCCTGATCGGTGATCGCCATATTGCGACGGCCAAACCCCTGCAGATCAGGCAGTCCCGGATGCGCACCCAGTGCTACGCCATGCTTAATCGCTAACGCAACGGTTTTGCGCATTGTCGCAGGGTCGCCAGCGTGGAATCCGCAAGCGATATTGGCGGAGGTGACATACGGCATGATCGCTTCGTCATTGCCCATTTTCCATGCGCCAAAACTTTCACCCATGTCGCAGTTCAGATCGATACGTAATTTCATATTGGTAGCCTCAGTGCGCAAGAAGACGAGATCGGATGGGGGCAAGCGTATCTTTCAAGTCATCAAACGCGCGCGCACGTGCGCGATCGAGTTCTTGTGCCTGCTCGAGAGAAATGATTTCAAATCGTATTGTGTCGCCCGGGCCCATCTGGGCAAGCAAGGGCAGGTCTACGCTCGCAATATATGCGATTTTGGGGTAGCCGCCGGTTGTTTGCCTGTCTGCCATCAGGATAATCGGTGCGCCTCCGGCAGGAACTTGAATGGTGCCGAATGTAGCCGCTTCGGAAATCATCTGGCGCGGCGTGGTGAGGGATATGTGCGGACCTTGCAAGCGATATCCCATGCGCTCCGATTCGGGACTGATCCGAAATGTTTCATTCACGAACGAGTCACGACTCGCTTGTGTGAAATCGAACCATTGCGCGCTCGTGATGATGCGAATGCTTGACCTGACTGTTTGCGCGACGGGTGAAGGCAAATAGACTCGAATGTCCCACAGGTCCATCGCAAGATTTTCAAGATTTTTGTTGGCTAAAGGTCGCCGCAAATCGATTTCGTCATCACGCTTAAGGGCCCTGCCTTGAAATCCGCCGATGCCGCTACGGATGAAGGTGCTCTGCGAGCCCAGTACCGGCGCAATGTCGAAGCCCCCATGCACAGCGAGATAGCTACGGGTTCCGGATCGACGCGCTCCGAAGGCGATTTCATCGCCCGGGCGTACGATCAGGGGCCTGTTCATGACAAGGGGCTCGGCATTGAGTGTGGCGCTTAAATCCGCACCGCATAGTGCGATGCAACAGGCTTCATCAAATCGCAGAGTGGGGCCTGTCAATGTAATTTCCAGGCTGGCCATGTCCGCATCGTTGCCGACTAGTATATTGGCCAGCTGATGAGAGCGGGCGTCCATCACTCCTGCTACAGGCATGCCGAGGTGCTGATGACCGGTCCTTCCCAGATCCTGAAAGCTCGACTGCATGCCGGGTTTAATAACGCGAATGCTCATGCTTTTAATCCCGAGTGCGCCGCAGTCCCTTGTTGCTCGGCGATTCGATCGAACTCTTCTTTAGATATGGACACAAAACGAACGCGATCACCCGGCATCAGCAGGCTTGGCGGGTCGCGGTGCATATCGAACATTTGCATCGGGGTTGCGCCAAGAATATGCCATCCGCCTGGAAGCAGATTGGGATAAATCGAGGTTTGTCGATTCGCGATAGCGACGGACCCACGGGGAACCGCCGTGCGCGGAACATCTCGTCTCGGAATGGCAAACCGAGGATCGTGCACGCCGATATACGGCAATCCCGGAGCGAAACCAAGCGTGAAAACCATGCTGCCAGGCGCAGTGTGCAGCGCAATGACTTCGGCTTCGGTCAGGCCGGTTTTGCGTGCCACATCGGCAAGGTCCGGCCCATGCTCGCCACCATAACAAACCGGCACCTCGACTTCACGGCTGGATGTGTTGACTTCGGGTAGGCCTTGGTCGATCAAGTCGGTGATGATTTTAGATAGGCTATCGAAGCTCAAGTCAGGCGCATCGCTCGATGGCTGGTAATGCACGGCCACCGCGGTGTAGGACGGAACGACATCCGTGACGCCCGGTAGGCGCGCTTCTCGAATAGCGGCAGAGGCGGATAAGCATATCAAGCCGATTTTTTGATCGATTTCGTCGCCGAAGTCCAAGCTTAGGCAGCGATCGCCTTGGGCACGGATGCTAAAGGGTGGGCGTGAAATTCTCTTTGAGTTAGGCGTAGCGGGCACAAGAATAAAAAATTAAGCGAATTTAGTTGCCAAAGTGTATGCCTTTTCTCTTCGGATAAACAGACGTTTATCACATGCGGCCGAGTATCGACTTGCCACCCTGTTCACACTGTTGCTAATTTGGTATCAGTACCCGCTTTGAGGGAAAGACTAACGAGAAGGTACTGCCTTGTCCCAGCTTGCTTTGTATCTTCAGGTCTGCGTCGTGGCGCATGGCCACATGTTTCGTGATGGCCAACCCCAAACCCGTTCCGCCCACTTCCCGTGAACGACCACGGTCGACGCGATAAAAACGCTCGCTCAATCTGGGCAAGTGTTCGGATGCAATTCCTATTCCGGTGTCCGAGACGCTGTAAATTGCCCTTCCTTCAGGATCGCTTGACCATTTGACGTTGATAAGTCCGCCATCCGGTGTGTAACGTACTGCATTGGTCAACAGATTGGTAATCGCGGAGCTGAGTTCGGTGCTTTGCCCGAAGAGGTTCAGGTTCGAAGCGATATTCCACTCGAAGCGATGTCTGCCACCCGAAAGGGCTTCGATTTGCTGGCGCGCGTTCTGGATCAAAAGCGGCATGTCGACTTCTTCCTGGTCCCGGCTAGTCGATGTTTCTAAATCCGACAAGGTAAGAAGATCCGCAACGAGCGCCTGCATGCGATTTGACTGCTCATGCATCAAATTCAGATAGTGATGGATTTGTTCCCGTGTGAAAGCATCTTTAGGCGCATCCATCAAGGTTTCCAGAAATCCGCCCAGCACGGTCAACGGCGTGCGCATCTCGTGCGAAACGTTGGCGACAAAGTCCCGGCGGGTTGTCTCAAGCTTTTCGATTTGCGTCAGATCGCGTGTAATCAGCAAAAGCATGTCGGTTGAGTAGGGAATCAGTCTAAGCATGATGCGCTGCTCTGTGGCACCACTCGACCGCGTCAGAACAATGGGATCCGGCCAGCTAGGCTGGTTAGCATAGGCGATGAATTCGGGCGAACGTAAAAGATTCAAAACACTCTGACCGATATCCTGGTTAACTTTGAGGTGAAGCTGGCTTTCGGCCGCAGGGTTGAACCATCGAATCTGAAAATCTTTATTCAAGGTAACTGCACCAATCGGCAATGCCATTGCGGCCGACATGAATGCCTCATTGGTTTGACGCAGTTCGGCAATCAACGCCTTTTGCTGACGGTTTTGGTGATATAGCGCCGCCGTCAGATCGTCCCACGGTCCCACATCGGCGGGAGGGTCGAGATCAATGTTCGTAAGCCATGCCCCAACGCGAACAGCTTGATGGCGTCTGTAGACGAGGATGATTCCGCAGGCAAGGGCCAGCAGCACCCATCCGATCGAGGTATTGAATACATACTCGATGCCAACGGCGCAGAATGTGCAAACCAGAAAGAAGACAAGAGTTCGTTGCCAGCTCATGCAGTGTATTTTCGCACTTGATTCAGTTAAACCAAATCAGTTGTCAGCGAGCCGGTATTTGTGCGGTAAAACGATATCCGCTGCCTCGGACCGTTTCGACGTGGAGATCGTGCCCGGTTGGTTCAAGCGCTTTACGTAACCTTCGAATGTGGACATCGACTGTGCGCTCTTCGACGAATACATGGTCACCCCAAACTTGATCCAGCAATTGACCGCGTGAAAAAACGCGCTCAAGATGAGTCATAAAAAAATGTAGTAAGCGAAATTCAGTCGGGCCGATGGCAAGAGGCTGTCCGCGCCCAGTGAGGCGATGCGCTACGGGGTCGAGCCGAAGCCCCTCGACTTCGATCATATCGTCTGTCAGCTGGGGCGCGCGACGGCGCAGCACTGCCTTGATACGTGCCATGAGCTCCTTGGGCGAAAAGGGCTTGGTAATGTAGTCATCCGCCCCTGCTTCCAATCCGTCCACCTTGTCCTGTTCGGCTCCCTTGGCTGTCAGCATGATGACCGGAACCATGCGGGTGCGCTCATCGCTGCGTAACTTGCGCGCCAATGTCAGACCAGATGCGCCAGGCAACATCCAGTCCAGCAGAATCAGGTCGGGAAGTTCCGCTCGTATCAAGGTCTCGGCCTGCGAAACATCAAAGGCTCGCAATACCTTGTGACCCGCAAATGATAAGTTGACCGCGATCAACTCCTGGATGGCAGGTTCATCTTCGACGACGAGAATGGTGCTTGACATGTGAATATGGCCTGAACGTGGAGAGGCTTAAAGAAATTAGGAAGCGTGTATATAGAGGAATCATATGGCGCGAATGTGTCATGTTTATGACACTTTGCTGAAATCCAAGGGTCTTGAAAGCCGCATCGCAAACTAACTGCGATAATGGAGGGCATTACACACGTTAAGTTTCTGGATAAGTTCAATGTCCGATAAAAACACACATTTTGGCTACCAGACTGTTGCCGAATCCGAAAAAGCCGGCAAAGTGGCCCAGGTATTTCACTCCGTGGCTGAACGTTACGACGTCATGAATGATTTGATGTCAGCCGGTTTGCACCGGGTTTGGAAACATTTCACAATCGGGCGTGCCGCTGTGCGACCCGGCATGAAGGTTTTGGATATCGCCGGAGGAACTGGGGATTTGGCGCGCGCTTTTGCCCGCCAGGCAGGCGCCACGGGCGAGGTTTGGCTGACGGACATCAATAGTTCGATGTTGACCGTGGGGCGTGATCGCCTTCTGGACGAAGGTGTGCTTACTCCCGCCGCTGTGTGCGATGCCGAGTTTTTGCCCTTTCCTGACAATTATTTTGATCGTGTATCCGTAGCCTTTGGCTTAAGAAACATGACTCATAAAGATCGAGCGCTAGCGGAAATGGCGCGAGTCCTTAAGCCGGGCGGAAAATTACTTGTTCTGGAGTTTTCCAAAATTGCCAAGCCCCTTGCGCCGGCGTATGACTGGTACTCGTTTAAGGTATTACCCTGGCTTGGGAAAAAAGTCGCTGGAGATGCCGACAGCTACAGATATTTGGCGGAATCCATCCGAATGCATCCGGATCAGGAGACTTTGAAGGGCATGCTTACTCAGGCTGGGCTTGAACGTGTGCAATATTTCAATCTTTCTGCCGGGCTGACGGCCCTGCACGAAGGCGTCAAACTGTCTTGAGCAGTCATTTGCCCTGTTATTTTTAGGGACTGTCGTTTTTTTGAACTATTTGAAATAAGTTGAATCTACTTCTTTCAATCTTGTTCAGCTTTCAGTAAGATTCAGCTTCCAGTCAGATTGAGTGGTACTGGCCTCTTATTCACAAAGCGAACTTTCGCTTAGGAGCACGACATGTCTCGTTATCTATCCCGTTTTCTTGTTGCCGCACTGATAGTGACCGGTGGCGCTGCCATGACGGTTATACCGCTGGATGCCGATGCTGCCCGAGTCGGAGGTGGTTCAAGCTCTGGGCGACAGTCTTCCAATGTCACGAAAAAGACTGCGCCTGCTACAACCTCGACGGCTACGCCTGCTAAGCCAGCAGCAGCACCTGCAGCTGCTGCGCCTGCTGCGGCGACTCCCAAACCTTCCGGCGCTTCCCGCTGGCTGGGTCCTCTGGCCGGTATAGCAGCCGGCTTGGGAATTGCTGCATTGTTATCGCACTTCGGCATGTCGGGTGCTGTAGCCGATTTTCTCGTGATGGCATTATTGGCTGCCGTTGTCGTGTTCGGCGTAATGTTCGTGATTCGGATGTTGCGTGGCGGTGCTTCGCGTCCTGCTTATCAGGCAGCGGGTTCAGCCGGCGCTCCTCAGGATACGGGTATGTTGCGTGAGTCCGCAGCACCTGCTTACACAGCGCCTCAGGCCTCGTCGGCAGCAGCACCGATCGGTTCAGGCACATTCGCCCATTCTGAGGCGAGCTGGTTTATTCCTTCCGATTTCGATACGCCGCGTTTTCTGCAAGAGGCAAAGCAGCAGTTTGTTGCCATTCAAAAAATTTGGGACAGCGGCGATGTGAGCCAATTGCGTAACTTCCTGACCGATGATTTGGCCAAAGAGCTTCAACCTCAGTTGGCGGGTCGCAACGGCGAAAACCACACCGAAGTGGTGATGCTGAATGCCGAGTTGCTGGGAATCGAGAAGGTTACGGATGGTCATCTTGCTAGCGTACGATTCTCGGGCATGCTGCGCGAACAGGTTGGTGCTGAAGCATTCCGCTTCGAAGAAGTTTGGAATCTGTTTAAACCGGAGCAAGGTGGATGGTTGCTGGCTGGTATCCAGCAGATTCCGGTGGAACACGCTAGTTAAATAATTTTTAATGGCCAAATGGAAACGCCCGCACAAAGCGGGCGTTTCCGTGTCTGATGGTTCGTTTTAATTAAAAATCGTCACATTCCGCAGTTAAACTACCGTATTAGCCCTATTAATCTCCGATTCGAATTTTCCCACGTGCGCTCTTTTAAGTTTCCAGCCTTGACATCGGGTGTGCCACATCCTGTTCGGTTGATCGCCGCAAGTTTAAATCTGCTCACAACACAGCAGCCTTGGGCGGCTCAGCGATTGGCGCGACATGCCGGCAAAACTGTCAAAGTCAGTTTGAGCGGATTCGCAGTGTCAATGACAATTGATGCAAACGGTCAACTGGAGCAATCCGATGATGCCATTGTGCCGGATGTCGTGCTAGAAATTGATCCTTCAAAAATAACGATTTCAAGGCTGTTTGATCCTCATGATCGTCAGGATGTCGCCGAGCTTGTCCATATCTCCGGGCAAGCCGCTCTGGCGCAGGTTGTGTCCGATCTTGCGCGTGATTTGCGGCCCGATCCCGAAGATGCCCTCGCACATTGGGTGGGTGACTTGCCGGCAGGACGCATCGTCAGAGGCGTAAAGGGATTGTTCAGCACACTCGCTAGCGGATCTCAGAGTCTGGCGCGCAATACCGCCGAATACCTTTCCGAGGAAACCAATGCTTTATTGGGACGCCCAGCGATGCTGATGCATATTTCGAGTCAAGAGCGCATGAGCCAATTGCTCAATGCGCTTGAGGCAAAACAGGCCACGCTTGCCGCCAGAATTCAGCGACTAAATCAACGCAAGGGCAAGGGGTTCAAGGCATGATTTCACTGCCGCGCTTATGGCGTATCGCTCGCGTCGTCTGGAAATACCGTCTGGATGAACTTGTGCTGTCCGGCATCAATCACCCTATCGCTTTTCGATTGCTCTGGCTGGTTCGCTTGGGCTCGCGACCCGTTACGCCACGAGGGGAGAGACTACGACTTGCCCTGGAATCCCTGGGGCCGATATTTGTCAAGTTCGGACAAGTGCTTTCAACCCGGCGAGATCTCATACCTCCTGACATTGCCAACGAACTGACGCTGTTACAGGACCGCGTTGCCCCTTTTCCTTCGGAAATCGCAGCAGCCTGCATAAAGGAGGCACTCGGTCGGCATCCTTCCGAGTTGTTCGCAGAATTTGAATCAAAGCCGGTTGCATCGGCCTCTGTCGCTCAGGTTCACTTTGCCGTGCTTCATGATGGTCGCCATGTCGCTGTCAAAGTATTGCGTCCGGCCATTCTGGAGGTAATCGATAAGGACCTTTCGTTAATGCGTGCGCTTGCGGCACTCATTGAACGACTGGCTCCGGACGGGCGTCGTCTTAAGCCGCGGGAAGTCGTGGGCGAATTCGACAAGCATCTGCATGATGAACTGGATTTATTGAGAGAAGCGGCAAATTGCAGTCAATTACGCCGCAACTTCGACGCTGCAAGTGGTCGAGAACATTTGCTCGCTGTTCCTGAAGTGATGTGGGATTACTGCGCCCGCACGGTTTTCACCATGGAGCGGATGTACGGCATCCCGGTTGGACAAATCGATCGTTTGCGTGCTGCGGGGGTCGACATTCCTACACTGGCTCGAACGGGTGTCGAGATTTTCTTTACTCAGGTATTTACTGACGGGTTTTTTCATGCGGACATGCATCCGGGCAATATCTATGTGTCCGATCAACCCCAGACGCTTGGGCGCTATATCGCCCTTGATTTCGGTATAGTTGGTTCGTTGTCCGAATTTGACAAGAATTACTTGGCACAAAATTTTCTGGCATTTTTCCAGCGGGACTATCGTCGAGTGGCGCGATTGCATATCGAGTCCGGTTGGGTACCTCCCACTACGCGGGAAGAGGAGCTTGAAGGCGCTGTCAGATCTGTCTGTGAGCCCTATTTCGATCGTCCTTTGGCAGAAATTTCACTCGGACAGGTGCTTTTGAGATTGTTTCAGACATCTCGCCGTTTTAATGTCGAGATTCAGCCTCAATTGGTATTGCTTCAAAAGACCCTTCTGAATGTCGAAGGATTAGGACGGCAACTTGATCCACAGTTAGACTTGTGGAAAACTGCGAAGCCTTACCTCGAAAACTGGATGCATGAGCGGGTAGGTTTAAGGGGGCTTCGTCAAAAGATTGCTCAAGAAGCCGGGCAATGGGCGCAATGGTTGCCCGAGATGCCAAGACTGATTCATTCGCAGTTAAGTCGTCCCGATGTATCAGGACAAGTGCTTTCCGAGCTGCAACGCATGCGTGTCGCGCGGGAGCAGGGTAATCGTTTGTTAATGGCAGTAACCGGCGTGGCAGCCGTAGCGTTAGCGGTCGCAATTTGGGCTTTGATACGCTAAATCCGCCTCAATCTCTCAGGTCAATATTTATGCTCTACACAGAATTGTTCAAATCGATGGAGTCGGTGCGCTGGAATATGGATACAGATATTCCATGGCAGGATTTCGATCGCAGCAAGCTTAGCGATGAACAGGCTCAAACAATTAAGATGAATGCGATCACCGAATGGGCCGCGTTACCCGCAACGGAGATGTTTCTGCGAGACAATCGTGATGACAGCGATTTTTCGGCCTTTATGTCCGTCTGGTTTTTTGAAGAGCAAAAACACTCGCTTGTTTTGATCGAATACCTTAGAAGGTTTGCGCCTGATCTTATGCCAACGGAAGAAGAGTTGCATAAGGTGCGTTTCGATTTTGATCCTGCCCCTCCACTAGAAACATTAATGCTGCACTTCTGTGGTGAGGTGCGTTTGAATCATTGGTATCGCTGCGCGGCGGATTGGCATACCGAGCCGGTGATCAAGGCAATTTATAAAATCATTTCTCAAGACGAAGCGCGCCATGCTGGCGCATATTTACGATATATGAAACGTGCGCTGACTCAGCGCGGTCAAGCGATTGGCGAGCAGGCCCGGCTCGCTTTCGCCAAAATCGGTGTGTTGATGGCCTCGGCGCATCGCACCCCGCAAGCCCTTCATCCGACCAATCTTCACGTCAACAAAGATATGTTTCCAGAAGATACCGTCCAGTCGAAATTGCCGGAGCCGGGTTGGCTTGAGCGGTGGCTGGATACACAGATTCTGTTCGATAAGGTTTGGGAGGGAAAAGTTTCAACGCGTATTCTTCACAATATGTCGTTATTGCTGGACCATTCGTTCAAAACGGTTCAGGACCTAAACCGCTATCGCAAAGACTTGATTCGCTCTGCAACCGGAGTTGTGCTCGCCCCAAGTCCATTAATCGTCCCTGGCGCCTGATTTTCCACGGGCAACAAGAAGAAATGAAAGCCAGATTCGAAAGCAAAATCCTGACGCCGCAAGAGTGTGCGACAAAAATCGCATCACGAGTGTGGCCTGGACCAATTGTTTTCACCAACGGTGTTTTCGACATTTTGCACCGGGGCCATGTGACCTATCTTGATTGCGCCGCCCAGCTTGGAGGTGCACTGGTTGTTGCCGTTAATTCTGATGCGTCTGCAAAACGTCTGGGTAAAGGTCCTGATCGGCCCCTGAATCAAGCTCAGGATCGGGCCGCGTTGCTAGCCGCCTTGGAGTGTGTCACTGCGGTGACGATTTTTGAAGAGGACACACCCTACGAGTTGATCGCACAACTTCGTCCCGATTTGATCGTTAAGGGTGGTGATTACGATATGACCAAATTACCCGAGACGCGACTTGTCGAATCATGGGGCGGTCGGGCGGTTGCAATACCGTTCGAATTTGCGCGGTCTACGACTGCATTGGTGACAAAGATCCGGCAAGCCTCTTAGAACTTGAAGAGTGAGACAATCGGACCCGTTAATGGTTTGATCACCGTTTCGAACAAGGGAGTGGTTTCAAAGCTGGCTGCCGTGGTGCGCGTAATGCGATAAACAGTCATGGCAGGTGCTTGACCGACGATGACGATCATGCGCCCACCAACACGCAATTGATACTTCAGGGTATCAGGAATGGCTGGTACCGAACCTGTTACCAAAATGGCATCGTATTCAGTGGTGCCCCAACCATTGCTGGCATCACCAGTCTCGATATGTACATTTTTGATCTGTGCTTGATGCAAATTTTGTTGAGCAAAGGCAACCAGCCTGGGATCGATTTCGATTGATGTCACTTCCCGGGCAAGGTAGGCAAGCATGGCTGCCTGGTAACCCGAGCCGGTTCCAACTTCCAGTACGCAGTCATCAGGCTTGAGAAGCAACATTTGCGCAAGACGCGCTTCCATCTTGGGGGAAAGCATTGTTTGATTCGTGTCCGCGGATTGAACAATCAGCGGAATTTCCATATCTACAAATGCCAGCGCCCGATAAGCGGAAGGAACAAACTGTTCGCGACGAACTTGCGTCAACGCTTCAAGGACCCTGGCGTCATAAACATCCCAAGGTCGGATTTGTTGCTCGATCATGTTGAAGCGGGCGATTTCGATTTTGGGCAAGTTTGATGCGTTCATGAGCCGGTACAAGATTTGGATTGAGGCAAACCCTTATTGTAAGGGGGATTGCTTCCACAAGTGAAAGAAGTGGTGCAAAGGGCCGTGCCCACGGCCTACTGCAAGCATATCTGCGTGGGCGATAGCACCGACTAAATATTCTTTTGCTAACTTTGCCGCATGAGGTACGTCCGAAGTGCGCACCAGCAGGGCAGCAAGTGCTGCCGACAATGTACAGCCGGTCCCGTGCGTATTGCGAGTTTGAATTCTATGCCCGGGCAATTCGATCATTCTGTCCCCATCGTGCAAAAGATCGATAGTTTCGTTGCCCGGAAGATGGCCGCCTTTGACCAGTACCCATCGCTGGCCTTGATGGCTCATCATCTCGCGAAGGCGCTCTGCGACACGGCGCATTTCCTTGACTGTTTCGACTTGGCGCATTTCTAGTAGGACACCGGCTTCAGGCAAGTTTGGAGTGAGCAATGTTGCTTGAGCAAGAAGCTGATCACGCAGTGCGCCGACTGCCTTCTGTTCGAGCAGCAGGTCACCGCTTTTGGCGACCATAACCGGGTCCAGGACAATATGTCGTGGGGCGTAGTGTCCGAGCCGATCAGCAACGACTTCAATGACGCCGGTCTGACCAAGCATGCCGATTTTGACTGCGTCAATCATGACATCGGCAAAGAGGGTATCTATCTGCTGACGAACGAATTGAGGGTTGACAGGTGCAATATCAGTGACCGCGACCGTATTTTGGGCAGTCAGTGCAGCGACCACCGCGCATGCATAGGTACCGAGCGCACTCATCGTTTTTACATCCGCCAAAATCCCGGCCCCGCCGGAAGGATCCATGCCGGCGATGGTCAGAGTGTTTGGTATGGAAGTTTTTTTAGTATCGGTACTTGTCATACAGGAATTCAAGCAGGTTTGGATGGCGTGATCAGGCCACTCGTTGGCGAACTCGGCGCGCCTTGATATGTCTTGCGAGGTACGCGTCCGGCAAGGAATGCTTCACGCCCGGCTTGAACAGCTTTTTTCATTGCGCTTGCCATCAGAACAGGATTTTGTGCGCCGGCAATCGCAGTGTTCATTAACACCCCGTCGCATCCAAGCTCCATGGCTATCGCTGCATCGGAGGCCGTGCCGACTCCGGCATCGACAAGAACGGGCACGCGCGCTTGATCAATGATGAGTTTGAGGTTCCATGGATTCAGTATGCCCATGCCCGAGCCGATCAGCGAGGCAAGCGGCATAACGGCAACGCATCCGATATCTTCCAGCATCCGGCACTGGATTGGATCATCCGTGCAATAAACCATGACATCAAAGCCTTCGGCGACAAGCGTCTTTGCCGCAGCCAGTGTTTCGGGCATGTTAGGAAACAGCGTTTGGGGGTCGCCAAGCACTTCCAGTTTGACCAGTTTGTGGCCGTCGAGCAGTTCACGTGCCAACCGCAGTGTGCGCACAGCGTCATCTGCGGTGTAGCAACCTGCAGTATTTGGGAGCATCGTGAAGTTTGACGGCGGCAGAAACTCGAGCAAGCTCGGCTCATTGGCGTTTTGCCCGATGTTTGTGCGACGAAT
This sequence comes from Sheuella amnicola, assembly GCF_010499255.1. Taxonomy (GTDB): domain Bacteria; phylum Pseudomonadota; class Gammaproteobacteria; order Burkholderiales; family Burkholderiaceae_B; genus Zwartia; species Zwartia amnicola. The sequence goes on along the minus strand of NZ_JAAGRN010000002.1, from coordinate 136,180 downwards.
CGCCACGGTGACGATTTCGGCACCGCTTTGCTCAATCGCCTCGCGCGTTTGCTGAAAGTCTTTGTATTTACCTGTGCCAACCAACAGTCTTGAACTGTATTGGGTGCCGGCAATGATCAGGGGGTCTTGTTGCGTCATGTTTTGCTCAAAAAACTAAAAACGATTATTTGCTACGAACCTGTTCGATCACGTCGCAAATACGGGTGGCCGCATCGATCAGGCGAGGGCCCGGTCGATACAGCACGTCTGCATCGATCATGAAAACATGTCCGGGTCGAGCAGCAGGCAATCCGGCGACTTTCCAGTATGCCAGAGACTGCGTGTCGGCTGCTGGGGCCGCTGGAGCCCCCACTTTGCCGACCAGAATCAGGTCCGGCTTTGCCGCGATCACGCTTTCGATACTGATTTTGGGTGCGAGGGCGGAGGACTCGCCAAAGACATTGACCCCACCACACAACCCAATGACGTCCGAAAGAATGTGATCGCCACCGAGAGAATATTCGGGTTCGGCACCTGCCTGGATAAAGACCCGAACCAACGGGCGCTGTGATGCGCGATTGCTGAGAGAATCCAGCTTCTTTCTCAGTGCATCTGCCCGATTTCGAGCCGTGCCGGATGTTCCCAGCAGGACGCCAAAGGTTTCGACACTATCGGGTATGTCGGCAAGCGTTTGGGGTGAGCTGATGAAAACAGGAATATTCAGGGAGTCCAGTGAAATGGTTTGATCCGGAAGCCATCCAATGATCAGGTCTGGTTTGAGCGCGGCGATTTTTTCCGGGTCCGGGGTCAAACCATCTCCAATACGGGGCAGGGTGCGAGCCTCGGGAGGAAAGTCGCTTGCGTTCACGGTTGCGACTATTTTGCTTCCTGCGCCTGCCTCAAAAACAAGTTCGGTCACATGGGGCGTGAGCGTCACGACGCGCTTGGCAGGCTGGCTCAGCAAGACAGCCCTGCCATTGTCATCAATGATCTCGATGTCGGCGGCGAGGGCTTGAGGAATCAGAAAGCAACAAGCGGCCGCACCTAGCGATAAACGAATCAAACTATTTTTGAGGGACGTAAAACGCATCGGCGCGGACATGACGAGACCTGAGAGGCTCAACAGAAGGGTTTGATGCTACATCCGCCAGGCGACGTTGACAAACACATTCGATCCAGGGGTGTTGTATCCCTCCACCAGAGTGTAGGTCTTGCCCAACACATTGTTCCAACGGACCTGAATTTCCGCACTAGAGGTGATCGGGTAGCTGCCATAGAGATTGAGCAAACCATATCCCCCAAGTGTCTGACCTGTCATGGAATCCATGCGATAGCTCGTCAATAGCCACTCACCCGTCACCCTGAATTGTCCGATCGACTGGTCGACGGCCATTTTCAAGACTTGCTGAGCCCGTTGGGGTAGTAATTTACCCGTGTCGGCGTTGCGGGGATCCATGAAGTCAACGCTGCCACGGACAGTTGTGTTTTTACCGAAGCGCTGAGAGCCAGTCAGTGTGACGCCCTGAATAACGGCTTTGCCGATGTTGTAAGGCGCGTAGACGGAGAAAGGGTCGTAAGGTGAAACGGGTTGGCTGATGATCAGGTTCGTGATTTCGTTACGGTAGGCTGTCAGCCCGAATTGTGATTGCTCGGTTGCGTACTTTAAGCCCGCTTCAATATTGCGAGAGGTTTCGGGTTGTAACTGAGCATTTCCCATGTAATAAGGGGTGACGGGCCAATACAGCTCATTGAAGTTAGGTGCGCGAAAGCCGGTATTTGCGCCTACGGTGGCTTTCCACTCTTTATCCAGAGCCAAGCCATAAGCCAGGCTGCCTGTTACAAAATTGCCGTACTGGGAGTTATTGTCATCGCGCACGCTAGCTTGAACGGATTGATCGCCCCATGAGCCGCGATAAACACCCATTACCGAATTCGTGTAGCGACTTGTTTGCTGATAATTGACGATATTCGGAGTTGGATAGCTGCCGTCGGAAAGTTTTCCGTCCACATTTTGATCCAGGCGTTCGAAAGCAAGAGAGAACTGTTGCGTTGACGAAAATTTCAGATCGTTTTGCCAGGTGTATTGACCTTGATTAGTCTTGAAGTACTGCGAAGGGTCCCATGCAGAAGAGTCCGAAGCCGCACCATAGGTTCGATAATTGTCCGAGGTGAGTCCGGCACTCAGCGTGCTCGTCCACATCTCATTGATGACGTTGCGACTGGTCAGAATATTGGTGCTCAGCGTCTGGATGCTGCGGTCGCTGAAAGTGGGTAGGCCGATGTCGTAGCCTCCGTTGACGCGCGACTGGAACGTTTGAAACGTTAGGGTTTGGCCCTCTTTCCATGTGTAGCCGAGCGTGCCCCCCGCATTGCTTCGATAATAAGAATCGTTTCCGGGAGTGAAGTAATAGTTTGATGGTGTGGTCGTATTAAAACCGCTGCTTTGACCGTAGCCGCCATACAGGCTGTATACCCAACCATTTGAAGCGCCTGAGAAACCTGCGTCGTATTGCGTGGTCGCATACGTGCCTACGCCGGCATTCACATACGCTGAAAACGGACGATCTTGTTCGCCCCGGGTAATGATGTTCACGACACCGCCAATCGCGTCTGCTCCATACAGACTCGAACTCGCGCCTCGAACGATTTCGACGCGTTCGATACTATTAAGGGCAATGGCACTCAGCGATGGCAGGCCGGTCGTGCCGTTGTTGACGCGAATGCCATCGATCAACACTAGGGACTGATTACTGTTAGTGCCGCGAATGTTGATCGTATTCACGGTCTGGGGACCACCATAGTTGATCGAGCTGATCGCGTGCTGGCGTTCAAGGACATCACCAAGCGTGCCGTTTGGCAGGGTGTCAAGTGTTTCGCGTGAAATGACACTGTTGTCGCCAAGTGTCTCGGATAGCGGTTCGGCAGTGCGTGCTGGCGTCACGACAATCGTAGACATCTGCGAAGATGGCCCTTGGGGGGCAGATTCAAGCACGGGAGGGGCGGAGGGTGTGTTTTGCGCAAATACATGCGCACAAGCTGCCAATGCGGCAGCGCCGGCCGATAGCCGGAAGATTGGATTGGACATTTAAAGACCTTTAGCGGTCGTGCGTCCCCGCACGACTGTTATTCAATAAGTCGGCAGGTTGTTGAATTCGTGCCGACTCGCTTAAATTGGCCGGTATCGGGCTGGCGCCAATGTGGATCGCGAATGAATTCGCAGGCGCTGACCGTTGCGGGGGCAGCACAGGCACAAGACATGAACCATGTCTTTCCCTGTTTCCCGTTTAACTTTCCCAGTGCAGCGAACGGACGGATAGTCCGGACACCTGATGCACCGAAAGCACCAATTCTGCCTGCAATGTAGCACGGGCAGGGACTTAACCTCGGAATCCCCATCTTTGAAAGACTATTTTTGGTACGATGTCAGGCTGCCCTTTTTACATTTCAAGCCCCTAGACATGTCCTACCCTAAACTGCCTTATCCGATCGAAAGTTTTACCCGTGGCTCCGAGTTTGCTCGATCGCTGGGTAAGCGCATCATGATTCTGGATGGTGCGATGGGAACCATGATTCAGCGCTACAAGTTATCTGAAGCCGATTTTCGTGGGGAGCGCTTCGTTGACCATGGTAAGGATATCAAGGGAAACAACGAGATTTTGTCGCTGACGCGACCGGAGGTGATTCGCGAGATTCACGAGCAGTATCTTCAGGCCGGGTCCGATGTGATCGAGACCAACACTTTTGGTGCCACGTCGATCGCGCAATCCGATTACGATTTGCCTGAGCTTGCATATGAGTTGAATCTTGAGTCGGCACGGATCGCTAGGGCTGCATGCGATAAATTCAGCACCCCCGATCGTCCGCGATTTGTTGCGGGAGCGTTGGGCCCTCAACCCAAAACGGCTTCGATTTCTCCGGATGTGAATGACCCGGGGGCGCGCAACGTCACTTTTGACGAGCTGCGCCACGCTTACGCGGAGCAATTGAATGGACTGATGGATGGCCAGATCGATATCGTATTGATCGAAACGATTTTCGATACCTTGAATGCCAAGGCAGCCATCTTCGCGGTTGAAGAGGTATTCGAGAAGCGCGGTGAGCGTCTGCCGGTGATGATTTCGGGTACGGTGACCGATGCGTCCGGCCGTATTCTGTCAGGCCAGACGGTAGAGGCGTTCTGGAATTCGGTTCGTCATGCTCGTCCTGTCACGATTGGTTTGAACTGCGCGTTAGGTGCGGCGCTGATGCGCCCCTACATCGCCGAACTTTCCAAGATTTGCGATACCTATGTATGCGTTTATCCCAATGCGGGTCTTCCGAATCCGATGAGTGACACCGGCTTTGACGAAAGCCCCGCAGACACATCTGCTTTACTGGAAGAGTTTGCCCAATCGGGATTGGTCAATATGGCTGGCGGTTGTTGCGGAACAACCCCGGATCATGTTCGGGCCATCGCCGAAAAGGTTTCGAGCCTGCCTGTTCGCGTTGTGCCGGACATTCCTGTGCGCACGCGGCTGTCAGGTTTGGAGGCTTTGAATTTCGATGAAGAGTCACTCTTCATCAACGTTGGCGAACGTACCAACGTGACAGGCAGCAAAATGTTCGCGCGCCTGATTCGCGAAGAAAAGTATGATGAGGCGCTCGCAGTCGCTCGTCAGCAAGTCGAAAATGGAGCCCAGATTATCGATATCAACATGGATGAAGCCATGTTGGATTCGCAGGCGTGTATGCACAGGTTCTTGAATCTCATCGCGTCAGAGCCTGATATCGCACGTGTGCCGGTCATGATTGACAGCTCGAAATGGTCTGTCATCGAAACCGGACTGAAATGCGTTCAGGGAAAGGCGATCGTCAATTCGATCTCCCTGAAGGAGGGAGAAGAGCCCTTCCTGACGCAAGCACGTCTTTGTCGACGTTACGGTGCCGCCGCTGTCGTGATGGCCTTCGACGAGAAAGGCCAAGCCGATACTTATGAGCGCAGACAGCAAATTTGCGCGCGCGCATACCGGTTGTTGGTCGACGTTGTCGGATTCCCTCCGGAAGATATTATTTTTGATCCGAATGTTTTTGCGATCGCCACGGGTATCGATGAGCACAATCATTATGCCGTCGATTTCATCGATTCGACACGCTGGATTCGCCAAAATCTGCCTCACGCCCGCATATCCGGCGGAATTTCGAATGTGAGTTTTTCTTTCCGAGGCAACGAACCTATGCGTGAGGCGATTCACGCAGTCTTCCTGTATTACGCGATACGAGAAGGCCTGAGTATGGGGATCGTGAATGCAGGGCAGCTTGGTGTTTACGCCGATATAGATCCCATTTTGCGGGATCTGGTTGAAGATGTCGTTCTCGACCGTGCCGAGCCGGTCGGCTTGAAAGAGCCTGATGACACGCGAACGCCAACTGAGCGCCTTGTGACTTTCGCAGACACAGTTAAGGGCAGTGGCATTAAGCGTGAAGAGGATCTGACATGGCGTCAACAGTCGGTTGAAAAACGATTGGCGCATGCCATGGTTCATGGACTGACGAATTTCATCATCGAAGATACGGAAGAAATTCGTCAGCAGATTGCATCGCGAGGCGGCCGTCCGATCGAGGTGATCGAAGGCCCGCTAATGGATGGCATGAATATCGTCGGCGACCTGTTTGGCGAAGGCAAGATGTTCTTGCCGCAGGTTGTGAAGTCTGCTCGCGTGATGAAACAGGCCGTCGGACATCTTGTGCCATTCATCGAGGAAGAAAAGAAACAGATCGCCGCCGCCGGGGGCGATGTGCGCGCCAAGGGCAAGATTGTCATGGCGACAGTCAAAGGCGATGTGCATGATATCGGCAAAAATATTGTGACTGTTGTACTCCAGTGCAACAACTTCGAAGTTGTCAACATGGGCGTCATGGTGCCCGCATCTGAGATTTTGGCTTGTGCCAAAGCCGAAAATGCCGACATTATCGGATTATCGGGATTGATTACGCCAAGCCTAGAGGAAATGGCCTATGTCGCAAGCGAAATGCAGCGCGACGAATATTTCCGTTCACGCAAAATGCCTTTGATGATCGGCGGTGCAACGACAAGCCGCGTTCACACTGCAGTCAAGATTGCACCGCATTATGAAGGACCCGTGATTTATGTTCCCGATGCCAGTCGCTCGGTAGGGGTTGCGCAGAATCTCGTGTCCGAAACCGCCAATACCTATCTTCAGGAGCTCGCAGCGGATTACGAAGAGGTCCGCCGCCGTCACGCCGGTCGTAAAGCCACGCCGTTGATTACTCTTGAGCAGGCTCGTGCCGCAAAAGCTTCGATCGACTGGGCATCCTATACGCCGCCGCGTCCAAAGTTCATCGGCCGCAGAACCTTCAAGAATTTTGATCTGTCCGAGTTGGCCCGTTTTGTCGACTGGACCCCATTTTTCCAGACATGGAGTTTGTTCGGACAGTTTCCCGCGATTCTGGATGACAAGGTTGTTGGCGAGCAAGCTCGCAAAGTGTATGAAGATGGTCAGGCGATGCTTAAACGCATCATCGATGGTCGCTGGTTGACTGCTAATGGTGTCGTCGCGTTTTATCCAGCCAACACGATCAATGATGATGATATCGAGGTCTATCAGGATGAATCGCGAGACAAGGTGTTATTCACCTGGCGTGGTCTGCGGCAACAAGGTGTCAAACGCGAAGGCGTCGATAACAAATGTCTGGCGGACTTCATTGCGCCGAAGTCTTCGGGCAAGACTGACTACATTGGCTTGTTCGCCGTGACGGCCGGCGTAGGTGTCGAGAAAAAAGAACAAGAGTTTCAGAAGGCTAACGACGATTATTCCTCGATCATGTTCAAATCTCTTGCGGATCGCATGGCCGAGGCGTTTGCAGAAGCATTACATGCCAGGGTTCGTCAGGATTTGTGGGGCTATGCGCCGCAAGAGAACTTGTCGAACGAAGACATGATCAAGGAAAAATATCAAGGGATTCGTCCGGCTCCGGGCTATCCCGCATGCCCCGAGCATGTCGTTAAACGCGACATGTTCGATGTTCTGGATGGCGCCGATATTGGAATGATGCTGACTGAAAGTTATGCGATGCACCCCGCGGCAAGTGTTTCGGGCTTTTACTTTAGCCATCCGCAGTCGCAGTACTTTAATGTCGGCACAATCGGAGAGGATCAGGTGCGAGATTATGCGATGCGATCCGGGCGAACCGAAGAGGACGTCAAACGTACACTTGCACCAAACTTGGGGTGATGCCTCACAGCGGATCGCTCTTACCAGGTCACCGCTTCGATGATCAACGCAATTGCAATGATGGTGCTCAAGACTCCTGTTTTGAGGTTGAGTCCAATCACTTCGGCATGGGCTTCAATATGACGATATAACAGCGCGCCGGCGAAAACCGATGTGCCACCCGCTGCAAGCATGCCAATTGCATTGATCCAGACCCCTGTCGGAAACCACACGCTCCAGAGCGCGTTAAAGCCAATACAAATGCCGTAGTGAATGACAAAAATCGAATAGGATCGTTGACCAATCCAGGACAGCAACGAAGAGTGCGGCCAACGTTCAAGAAGGCCTGTCTGCCCTGCGGCGCTCACCAAGGCTGCCGTTGCCAGAGCAACTGCCACCGGAGTTCGAAATTCGATCCATAGCGCTATAGCGCCCAGTATGGCCATAGAAGGAAATACGATGGAAGATAGATTGGGGCGGGTGGACCAGTAGGCCAACATGCCTAAACCGTAAGCTCCAAAAAAATACGGCGCATAGATTTCATACTCGCTGTATCGGTTAATTAGGAATAGCGACAGCGCGGCCAGTCCGATCATGCAAAGTGGAAACAGGGATTTCCATGCAGGGGCGACCTGCGTCATCGCTGCAGTCAATAAGACAGTGATGGTAAACAACTGAAAGTCGATGGCAACAAACCAAACGCCAGCCGAAAGCGCTTCGTAGCCCAGTATGTCGTGTAGAAGCAAGCCATGGGCAAGCAATTGAGGTATTGTTGGTGCCGCCGAAAGCGACTCATGGATAAACCATGGACGTACAAGCGCTGTGATGAGAATTGCAACAGCGACAGCAAACAGAAAAGGTGTCACCAGGCGTTTGTAGCGCTTGATGATTAATGACAGATTTTGTTTTGTAGATCGGGCCGCTGCTTGACCATCCGGGGTCAGTTGCATGGCGACTAGAAAACCGGCTAATACGAAAAACATTTGCACGGCCAGCTTCGCATAGATATCCAGAACATCTATCAGGGTGGGAGCACCTTCGCGCACAACATCCGACATGGGCCCGTATATCGCTAAGTGATGAAACACAATAGCCAGACAACCAAGAGCCTTCATCGCGTCAAACAAAGGCAGGCGAGATTTAGTTTTGTAAATGCTTTTAGTATCAGTCATAAAAAAACACCCCGCTCTTAGCGGGGCGATTGATGAGTGTGTCGATCAAGTCTTGTGATAAATCTCAGCGCCTTTTTTGACGAACTCTATGGATTTTTCTTTCATGCCTGCCGCCAGAGCTTGCTCGCCGGATTCAAGACCCTGTTTTTGCGCATAATCGCGTACATCTTGCGTGATCTTCATGCTGCAAAAATGAGGGCCGCACATGGAGCAAAAGTGCGCGACCTTCATCGAGTCTTTTGGTAAGGTCTCGTCGTGAAAGTCTTTAGCGGTATCGGGATCCAGGCCTAGATTGAACTGATCATCCCAGCGGAACTCGAAGCGCGCTTTGGATAGGGCATTGTCACGGATTGCCGCACCCGGGTGTCCCTTGGCGAGATCGGCCGCGTGAGCGGCAATCTTGTATGTGATGATGCCGTCCTTGACGTCCTTTTTATTGGGCAAGCCAAGATGCTCTTTCGGAGTGACATAGCAAAGCATGGCACATCCATACCAGCCGATCAGTGCCGCGCCAATGCCCGAAGTAATGTGATCGTAGCCGGGAGCGATATCCGTTGTGAGCGGCCCGAGCGTGTAGAAAGGCGCTTCATCGCAATGCTTGAGCTGCATGTCCATGTTTTCTTTGATCATCTGCATCGGCACATGGCCAGGTCCTTCGATCATGACCTGAACATCGTGTTTCCAGGCAACTTTGGTCAACTCGCCCAGTGTTTTGAGTTCGGCAAACTGTGCTTCGTCGTTTGCGTCAAATCCCGAGCCCGGACGCAAGCCGTCACCCAATGAGAAGCTGACATCGTAGGCTTTCATGATTTCGCAGATTTCGTCGAAACGCTCATACAGGAAGCTTTCTTTGTGATGGGCCAGACACCATTTGGCCATGATGGAACCACCGCGAGACACTATGCCGGTCATGCGATCCGCGGTCATCGGAATATAGGGCAGACGCACACCCGCGTGGATAGTGAAGTAATCCACACCTTGTTCGGCCTGCTCGATTAGTGTGTCGCGGAAAATTTCCCAAGTTAAATCTTCGGCCTTGCCATCCACTTTCTCCAGTGCCTGATAGATAGGCACGGTGCCGATCGGTACTGGAGAGTTACGGATGATCCATTCACGCGTTTCGTGAATATGTTTGCCGGTGGACAAGTCCATGACTGTGTCACCACCCCAGCGAATTGCCCAAGTCATCTTCTCGACTTCTTCACCAATTCCCGAGCTCACGGCCGAATTGCCAATGTTGGCATTTATCTTGACCAGGAAATTACGGCCAATCGCCATGGGCTCAACTTCAGGGTGATTGATGTTTGCGGGGATGATGGCACGTCCGCGTGCAATCTCGTCTCGGACGAATTCCGGTGTGATCGACGCCGGAATCGAAGCGCCGAAGGATTCGCCCGGGTGTTGACGCAGCATGCGACGAGCGAGCTTTTCGCCTTCGGGACCACTTGCGCGCAAGGATTCGATATATTGCTCGCGGCGAAGATTTTCGCGGATTGCGACAAATTCCATCTCGGGCGTGACTATGCCGCGGCGAGCGTAATGCATTTGAGACACATTTGCGCCGGCTTTCGCGCGCCGGGGATGGCGGCGCAGGTCAAAACGCATTGCAGTCAGTTTTGGATCGGTCAAGCGTTGTTTGCCATATTCACTTGTCGGGCCGCTCAATAATTCGGTGTCACCACGCTCTTCAATCCATGCGCGTCGCAGCTCAGGCAGACCTTTGCGAATATCGATTTTGACCGCAGGGTCGGTGTAAGGGCCGCTGCAGTCATAAACCGTCAAAGGAGGATTTTTTTCGCCCCCGAAAGAGGTAGGCGTGTCATCTTGAGAAATTTCTCGAAAAGGGACGCGGATGTCGGGACGAGAGCCGATCTGATAGATTTTGCGTGATTGAGGCAGTGGCGCGACGGCTGCTGCATCCACTTCAGCGGTCGCTGCTAGAAACTTAGGGTTGGCATTCATTGAAACGCTCCAAACAAATTAGCTGGAGCCGAATCGGGATGGATTCCGGCGATGCCGGAATGCGCTCCCAGCATCGGCATTATCCGTACTGGTACGAAGGGTATTTCTCAACCTGGCAGAACCTATGCGCCAAGTACCCCCGCAAGACCTGCTAAGTATAGGGTATCTTGCGGCCCTCGTGCGAAGTGCGATTCAAACTACTGCCGAGAGTCGATCAGTTGTTTAAGCTCTGCGCGCAGATTGTCCCATTGGCGGGCGATTTGGATGGCGACCGGATTGTTGAGGGCAAGGTCATGCTCCAGGGCGAGTGACAGCTCATGCGCGCGCTGCTCCCCAAGAAGTAAAAGGACAGATTTCAGGCTGTGCGCAAGCTGGTGCAGAGAGGGAAATGCTCCAGCCGCCACCAGGCGATCTCCTAGATCGATATCAGCGGCAAGAAGGGTAAGCGACTGGGACTTGAATTGCTCGAATAGTGTACGTTGACCACCAAAATATTGATCAATCGCTTCACGCGCACTCGGAGAAGGTTGTGTAACTTGAAGTGGAGTTTCGACAAAGATCGCTTGTAAATCACCGACCGAAACCGGTTTGAGTAATCGTTTTGTTACCCCAAGAAATTCAAGCTCTTCAATCATTGCTGCGTTGATGCCTGCGCTCAGGGCAATCACTTCAGCCCCATAGGATATGGTGTCATCTTGACGTAGCTTACGGATAAAGCTCAATCCAGACTCTCCCGGAAGCATGAGGTCTGTCAGGATGAAGTCAAACCGATTTAGTTTGAGAGCAGATAAGGCTTGACTCACATTTTGACAGCAGACAATTTCATGCCCAGTCTCATCCAGTGCAAGTGATACGAACCGCTGCATTAGCGGGTCATCTTCAAGCAAGAGAATTTTGTAAGCAGGCAACTGTGCCAAACAAGTCACCTATGTCGACAGGTGCTGAACGATCTGGGTATTAAGCAGAGGGACCAACTCGTTGACCAAATTGGTTTTATGTATCACCGGTAATCCCTTGAGGGCAAACTCGTAAGGAAGAAGTTGTCCTTTGTTCAGGCCCGTAACGATAATGAGCTTGCAACGAGCAAATTGGGGGTCCGATTTCAGGGTGGAAATCAACGCTGCCCCATCGATGCCGGGAAGCAAAATGTCGACTAGCAGAAAGTCAGGCTGAATCTGACCGAACTTTGTGAGCCCCGATATGCCATCGCTTGCCAGATGCAGGCTGGCATTCGGAAAGTGCTGCTTGATCAGCAGTGCAACCAGATTTTGAAAGTGGGCAGAATCCTCAATCAGCAAAATCTTGCATTCTTTGGGTTTGGTGCCTGCATGCGTATGGGATGTTTGACTGCTATTACCCATGGGATCTCTTTGGCGCGAAGCCAACCAGCGCATGACTGACTCATGCACGATTCGACGATGTCCTCCCGATGTGCGCCAAGCTTCCAGCTCGCCTCGATCAACCATAAGTTGTACGGAACGTACTGCAAGTCCGAGCATTTGAGCGACTTCGATCGTGGAGAGGTATTCCGGCGTTTGATTAGAAGGGTCTTGGGAGGAGGTCATCGGTCGCAGAAAAAGGGAAGTCGATCGAAAATACTCAAAAAATGAAATAATTGACTAAAGTAACCGAAATAGTAATTCTGATTTTGACAGGTTTCAATTTTTAACGAAAGATTCACGGAATTTAACGAAAAATTCCCCTAAAGGGCTGAATGAGCATTCGGAGCTTCTGTCATTTCCTGTTGCGAATGAGTGCATCTGCCACCGTACCGGTCTGGTCGCGAAGGCTCGTGGTCAGTGCCGTATTGGTTTGCGCTTCGATGAGTGCTTACGCAGGTGAAGTGCTTGACCGTATTCGGGACGAACATTCTTTGAAAGTTTGCATCTGGCCCTTGCGAAAGGGACTTTTGCTGCGGGATTGGCGAACACAGTCTTTAAGTGGTGTGGATTTCGAGCTTTCTCAGGAGCTGGCGAAAAGTCTTGGAGTCCGTGTCGAGTATATTGATTCGACCTACTCTTCAATGCAAGACGACCTAGAGCAAAGTCGATGTGACATAGCCATGTTTGGCCTAACAATCCGCCCAGTTTCACCTGACTGGCCAATCGCATACAGCCGACCCTATTTGTATAGCAGTGTTTATGCCGTAGTTATGAAAGGTAATCGGTTAATCAGTACTTGGAAGGATGTTGATCAGAAAGGGGTGATGATTGGTGTTCTGGATAGATCGATTGCGCAATCTTGGATTCGCGAGCATTTCAAGCTGGCAACGACTGTTTTGGTCAGTAGCCCGATTGCTCGGGAAAAGGATTTGCAGGCCGGTCGCATCGATCTGTTTTTGACGGATCAAATTTTTGGATTGCGCGTTGTCGAGGTGTTCGACTGGGTCAGCGTCTTGCCCCCGCGACCTGATGGCCCTAAGTTGCCTTTCGGATATGCGGTCAAGGCAAATGATGATCAGTGGCTGCAATGGGTCAATCAGTTCATTGACACCGTTCGCCGGGATGGGCGTCTGGCTGCTGCAGCGAAGCGCCATGGATTGACTTCCATGCTGGAAGAATAGGGCAACGCCATGCCTCATCGATTCACTTCATCTGCTATCGTGTCTCCCAGGCAAAAAGTCTGGTTGCTCGCGTTGGCGCTGGCGCTACTTGCTTGCTTGACGGTTGTCTGGGTCGCCTTATACGAAAAAAATGTCATCGTTCGTAATGAGCGCGATCGGGCTGCACTTTTTACGCGCGTATTGGAGGATCAGGTTTCCAGAACGCTGGAGCAATCGTCACAAGCTACATCCGAGCTTGTGGACGAGTTGAGCTTAGTTGCGCCTGGGAATCTGGATAAGCTTAGGCCGTTTCTGCAAAAAGCACTTGCATCGGTTAGTGCGGTTCGGAGTCTGAGTATTGTTGATAAAGATGGACGAATCGTATTGTCGAGCCATCTTCCCGATGAGGGCGTACGGGTTGATATTAAAAAAATGGATCCTGTGCCCCGAGCCGGTTATGTCGAGCTGGGTCCGATTTTATCCGTACGATTTCTAGGTGAGCTTGATTGGCCGCATGCTCAAGACAAGGTTGTGGTTTATTCATTACCGATGATTCGATATATCGAAGGTTATGCCGGTAATCAATACTATCTTGTGACACTACTAAACCCGGATTACCTCTCGAATATGCAGGCGTTGTCTCTGGGAGATACTGGCTATTCGGCCTATCTTGTCCTGACAAAGTCCAGCCAGATCGTCGCAAGTTACAACGGTATCGGCAAACCGGGAGATTCTCTCGACTTGGGGGTGGGCTTGCCAGGTAATGCTCAGCCTCGCGTGTATGGAACCTACACTTATACTGAAACTGAGTTTGGATCCCAAGGTCAGTTGATCGCTTTGCGAAGCTCGCGTAATTGGCCTGTGACAACAATTGTCGAGCGCCCAATGATTCGAGTGCTGGATGAATGGCTGAGCGTATTGATCTGGTTCGCGCTCGTGGCCGGAATCGCCTCCCTGGTGATTTTCATTATGGCCATTCTGGCGATGCGAAGCATTCGCGCAAGGGATCGCGCTCAAAGCCGACTCGTCGAACAGTTGTCCTTTACGGAAAAGCTGCTTGAGATCAGTCCGTTGCCCATTTATCTGGTTGATGAGCAAGGCGTAATCATGATCGTCAATCAAGCACTTGAATCATTTATAGGGTTAAAGCGTGAGCAATTGTTGAATCAACCAACTTCGCACTTTTTGTCCGAAGCTGATCAGCAATCGCTCGAAATGAACAATCAACTTCTTCTTAATAAAGGCGGTCACGTTAGCTATGAGCGTCGCCTCGTGATGCCAGATGGCGCGCAAAGAGATGTGTTGTTGAACAAAGTTGTTGTTTCTAACGATGATGGATTGCCCAGAGGGGTCTTGACAGTCATTATGGACGTGACCAGATTCAGGGATGCCGAACGGGCAACATTGCAGGCTCGCGATGCAGCGGAAAACGCCTCTCGCTCGAAGTCGGAATTTATCTCGAATATGAGTCATGAGCTCCGAACGCCCCTACAGTCCATACTTGGGTTTTCCGAGCTCGGTCTGATGCGGCTGAAAGAAAATGACAAAGTGGCCGGAATGTTGCACGACATCCACAGCTCCGGGCAGAGAATGCTCACCCTTGTGAACGATTTGCTGGATATCGCCAAGATCGAAAGTTCGACTCACCAGGTTGTATATAGCGACGTTGATTTGCGTCATTTGCTTGATACCGTCATGAGAGAGCTGGAGCCGCAAAAGCTAGTGAATCATTTGACGTTTGATGTCAAAGGGTTGGAGCGTGCAGTGGTGGTGCATGCCGATGTTCAAAGACTTCATCAGGCGATACGAAATGTTCTTGCCAACGCAATCAAGTTTTCCCCGCAGGGATCGAAAATAGAGCTTAAATTAGAGCTGCTGGATATGGCTCGGATCGGACTGACCGTGATGGATAATGGATGCGGAATTCCCGAAGATGAACTAGAAAAGATTTTTGATCCCTTTGTACAGTCCTCGCTGACCAAGGACGGCTCGGGGGGAACCGGACTTGGCCTGGCGATATGCCGCAGAATTCTACAGGCGCATGGCGGTTCGATATATGCGTACAACCGCCCTCAGGGTGGTGCAGCCTTTCATATCGAATTACCGATTCAAGGCTGATTCTAGAGCGTGATCAAATTGTCGCGGTGAATGAGTTCCGGTTCACCGATTTGTCCCAGAATTTCTTCGATTTTGTTTGACGGCTGACCCATGATACGTCGTGCATCTGCAGATGAGTAATTAGTCAAGCCGCGTGCGCACTCTTTTCCCTGAGAGTCGACACAGGCCACAACATCACCCGGCTCGAATTCACCTTCAATGTTACGAACGCCGACTGGCAATAGGCTTTTGCCATCACCCTTGAGTGCGTTGACAGCTCCCGGATCAAGCACAAGTCTGCCGCGTAGTCGCAAATGATCGGCCATCCACTGTTTGCGTGCGGATAAAACAGGTGTGTCGGCGCGTAATTCCGAGCCGATGCTTTCGCCGGATGCGAGGCGTACCATGACGTTTTCTTCGCGTCCGGAAGCAATGATGGTGTGTGCCCCACTGCGTGCGGCTCGTTTGGCGGCGAGGATCTTGGTCAGCATCCCGCCCTTGCCGATGCCGCTGCCCGAGCCGCCCGCCATGACCTCGAGGGATGGGTCACCGGCTTTACCGTGGGAGACAAAGCGCGCCTGAGGATCTTTGCGCGGATCGGCTTCGTAAAGTCCTTTTTGATCGGTCAAAATCACCAATGCATCCGCATCAATCAGATTGGTGACGAGTGCGCCAAGCGTATCGTTATCCCCCACAGCGATTTCGTCGGTGGCGACAGTGTCGTTTTCGTTAACGATCGGCACAACGCCTAATCGCAGTAACGCAAGTAGCGTGGATCGCGCATTCAGGTAGCGTTGACGATCTGCCAGATCTTCGTGAGTCAGCAAAATCTGTGCTGTACGTAATTGATGGGCAGCAAATGCTTGCTCGTATGCTTGCGCGAGACCCATTTGACCTACTGCAGCCGCGGCCTGGAGTTCATGCATCGATGTTGGGCGCTTGGACCATCCCAGGCGAGCCATGCCTTCGGCGATTGCGCCGCTTGAAACCAGCACCACCAGCTTATCTTGCGAACGTAACGCCGCGATCTGTTGTGCCCAGTGAGCAACTGCTTCGCGATCAATCCCTTGCCCGTCATTTGTGACAAGGGATGAGCCGACTTTTGCTACGATTTTCTTTGCATGCGCAAGAACTGAGATGGTGGTTGATTGAGCTGTCATGTTTAATCGGATGTTTCAGGATGAAGGTGCATCATCGATATTGTTGCGAGCCTGGTCAAAGCGCGGGTCTTCGATATGAGTTCCGGATGCGCGATCTTCCGCGATGTTGTCTTCGTGTCGATAGGCATCGATGGCATCCTGCAAGTCCCAGATTAATTGCTGAGTGCCATCTCCCGATAAGGCAGATATGGCATATACCGGGCCCTTCCATTTGTAGGCCTTGATGAAGGCTTTTTTGGTTGCCTCCGGATTTTCAACCATATCAAGCTTATTCAAAACCAGCCAGCGAGGCTTTTTATAGAGCGCTTCGTCATACAAGCGAAGTTCCTCGACGATTGCCTGTGCTTCACCAACGGCACGGGCGATGCCGTCTTCTTCGGGATCATGTGACGATACATCGACCAGATGTAGCAGAATTCGTGTGCGAGTCAGGTGGCGGAGAAATAAATGTCCGAGGCCCGCGCCTTCGGATGCTCCTTCGATCAGGCCGGGGATATCGGCGACGACAAAACTGCGCGATTCGGACGTGCGAACAACCCCAAGGTTCGGATGCAAGGTCGTGAAAGGATAATCCGCAATTTTTGGGCGGGCGTTGGAAATGCGGCTAATCAGTGTGGACTTTCCCGCATTCGGCATGCCCAGCAATCCAACGTCAGCCAATATTTTGAGTTCGAGCCGTAGGCGACGGCTTTCGCCCTCTTTGCCTGGAGTCCATTGTTTTGGAGCCCGGTTTACGCTGGATTTGAAATGGACATTACCCAAACCACCTTCACCACCTGCCGCCAGCACGACTTTTTGACCATGGTGGCTCAGATCGAAGAGTTCTTCCCCGGTATCGGCATCGTAAATGATGGTGCCCACAGGCATGCGCAATGTAATGTCATCTGCTGCTGCGCCGTACATGTCCGAGCCACGGCCGTTTTCCCCGTTTCTTGCGACATGTTTACGCGCATAACGGAAATCGATCAACGTATTGATGTTACGGTCCGCAATTGCATAAACGGATCCGCCACGGCCGCCATCACCTCCATCAGGTCCACCCTTTGGGATGAATTTTTCACGGCGAAAACTGTGCGCGCCGTTACCGCCTTTTCCGGCAATGACATCTATGGTTGCTTCGTCGACGAATTTCATGTGCGAATGGTACCGTGAAAATAAAAAGCCCTGCCGCTTGCGACAGGGCTTTTAGTGCTGAAGAGCAGATTACTCAGCTGCGAGGACCGAAACGGTCGACTTGTTGAGCTTGCCTTTCACCGCGAACTTAACGTGACCGTCAACCAGCGCGTACAACGTGTGGTCTTTACCAATACCTACGTTTGTGCCGGGGTGGAAGGTTGTGCCGCGCTGACGCACGATGATCGAACCTGCAGGAATCAATTCACCGCCATAGCGCTTAACGCCTAGTCGTTTCGATTCCGAGTCGCGACCGTTGCGAGTCGAGCCGCCGCCTTTTTTCTGTGCCATTTTTTACTCCTGGTGCTTACCGTGATCCGTTGATAACAGGCAATCAAGCCTTGATATCGCCGATGAGGATCTCGGTGTAGTTTTGACGGTGACCTTGATGCTTCTGGTAGTGCTTGCGACGACGCATCTTGAAGATCGTGACCTTATCATGGCGTCCTTGCGCAAGAACCGTTGCCTTGACCACAGCGCCAGCCACCAGCGGGGTACCAATTTTCAATTGGTCGCCTTCGCCGACGGATAACACCTGATCCAGCGTAATTTCTTGCCCAATGTCTGCCGGTATCTGTTCTATTTTAAGTTTTTCGCCGGAAGCAATGCGATACTGCTTGCCACCAGTTTTTACGACCGCGTACATGGGTTAACCTCGTGTTTTAGAGCAATTAAGAGTGTACTTCTTGGGGTATAAATACCATCGGATTGGTTTTTTGCCAAAGCCGAACCAAGGATTCTAACTCGTAACTATTTGAAAGTCAAAAGAAAGTCCTGTGCTGAAACTCTCTGATCTTCTAGCCCCTGTCGCTGCGGACATGCAAGCCGTCGACGATGTCATTCGTACCCGATTAAGTTCGGATGTCGTTTTAATCCGTACTATCGGCGACTACATCATAGGTGCCGGGGGCAAGCGCATGCGTCCGGCCATGTTGCTGCTTGTAGCCCAAGCTTTGGGCTACAAGGGTAGCCATAAGCATTTGATGGCCGCTGTGGTCGAATTCATCCATACGGCGACACTTCTGCATGACGATGTGGTGGATGAATCCTCGCTTCGCCGGGGGCGTAGCACTGCGAATGCGGTTTTTGGCAACGCTGCCAGTGTGCTGGTGGGCGATTATCTATATTCCCGAGCCTTCGAGATGATGGTGGATGTAGACAGCATGCGCATTATGCAGATCATGTGTGGTGCGACCACAGTGATTGCCGAGGGTGAGGTGTTGCAACTCTTGAATGTGCATGACCCGGACGTCACGCAAGAGCGATATTTGCAAGTCGTGCGATTTAAAACAGCCAAGTTGTTCGAGGCTGCCGCCGAGGCGGGGGCAGTGCTGGCGGCGGCGAATCCGGCTCAACAGGAAGCCGCGGCGGCCTATGGGCGGCATATCGGCACGGCGTTTCAATTGGTCGATGACGTGCTGGATTACAGCGGAGACGCAGCCGCGCTAGGTAAAAATGTCGGTGATGACCTGCGAGAGGGTAAGCCGACATTGCCTCTGATAAGGGTATTGGAGGTGGGTACCGCCGCCCAAAGGGATTTGATTCGTCAGGCGATTGAGCAGGGCGAGGCGGATTTCGATGCGGTGGCCCGGGCGATTCACGATACGGATGCGTTAAATCATGCTCGACAAAGCGCTCTTGCCGAGGCGGAAATGGCTGCGCGCGCCCTGGATGTCTTTCCAGCCTCGGCCAGCAAGGAATCCTTATTGGCGTTTTGTGCGTTTGCAGTTAATCGGGATCGCTAGCAGTTTGTTAAGAATTTTTAAGGATAAGTCTCATGATCCCTGGGAACGAATGGCTCTTATTTGCCGGAGCGGCCCTCGTTTTGGTGTTAAGTCCAGGGCCCAACATGATTTACTTGATATCGCGTTCAATATGTCAAGGGCGTAAGGCCGGGGTCATATCCCTTTTTGGAGTGACGACCGCGTTATTTCTTCATGTCACTGCAGCTTCGCTTGGATTGTCCGCAATATTTATTACGGTTCCGTTAGCTTATGAGGCATTGAAATGGGCCGGCGCGATCTATTTGTTTTATCTGGCATGGCAGGCCGTAAAGCCCGGGGCGCGATCCCCGTTCGAAGCGCGGGATCTGCCTGAGGACTCGCCCAGTAGATTGTTTGTCATGGGGTTTTTTACAAGTGCACTGAACCCTAAAATCGCAATTTTTTATCTCTCGATTTTTCCACAATTCATCTTGCCTGAGCGTGGTTCGGTTGTGCTTCAGGGGTTGATGCTTGGAGCGACGCAAATCTGTATGGCCTTTACGATCAATCTACTGATTACATTATCAGCGGCCACGATAGCCAACTGGTTTGCCGGTAATCAAAAATGGTTAGCCGTCCAGCGTTACGTCATGGGATTCGTGCTGGCAGCTCTGGCTATTCGAATCGCATTGGAGCAACGTAAGGTCGCCTAGTGAGTCGCGATCGCGGGTGAGTAGCATTACTGATTTTTGAGAGATTATGAATAAAAACCAGACATATCGCTGGCATAGTGATTGGTTGATGGTAATTATTATGGCGGTCTCCTTGAGTGGCTGCGGCAGTGGTTTATTGCGAAAAAGCGCCGTTCCTGAAAACCAGCATACTCAAGCTCAAGCTGCAGTGTCACCGGGCTTGCGATATGTGATCTCTTCACCTGAAGGTGTTTCGGCCATGATGGCTGAACTGCAAGAAAATCAACAGCACATTAAATCAAGTGATTTAACCGGAACAGGTAATTATTTATTGATATCAGGGGGAGGGGACAAGGGCGCCTTCGGAGCAGGATTGCTTTCCGGTTGGACGGTGCGTGGTGACCGACCCGAATTTAATCTGGTGACTGGAGTGAGCACAGGCGCGCTGATTGCGCCATTCGCATTTTTGGGCTCCAAGTACGACAACGTTCTAAAGTATGTGTATACACAAGTTACGCCACAAATGATCTATAAAAATCGAGGATTGATGGCGGCTGTGTTTGAGGATAGCCTCGGAGATTCGACGCCGCTCTATCACTTGATTTCGGAATACATCAATGCCGATTTCTTGAAAGAAGTCGCAAACGAGTATCAGCGAGGTCGATGGCTTCTCGTTGCCACAACCAATATTGATGCGGGCGTTCCGGTAGTTTGGAATATGGGAAAAATCGCATCAATTGGTACTCCCGATTCCCTTGAATTATTTCGTCGCGTTTTATTGGCATCAGCATCTGTACCGGGGGCATTTCCGCCGGTTATGTTTGATGTAATTTTAAATGGCAATACTTACCATGAGATGCATGTTGATGGCGGAGTGAGCATGCAGGCGTTTATGTATCCGCCTGCAGCAGCCAATAGAATGAAAGAGGAAAGCATAAGGCGTCGAAAGATATTGCAAGCCTACATCATACGTAACGCACGATTGGATAATGATTGGCAGGAAATCGAACGCAAGACAATGAGTATTGTCGGCCGCTCGATTTCGCAGTTGATTCAGGCGCAGGGGATCGGCGACATTCTTCGGATTTATCAGACTACGCAGATGGATAAAGTGGGGTTTAATCTTGCTTTCATAGGTCCTGATTTTAAAGCCACGCATCGCGAGGAGTTCGATACAGAATATATGCGCGCTTTATATCAATATGCATACGATCAGGCCATGAAGGGTTATGGCTGGGCGCATCAACCGCCTGGGCTTGTACGAACTATCGATGAGGATGTGCGTAGTCAACGTCGATAAAGAGTTGCGAAATTTCGAATTGCTCTACAGAAGATATCCCGAGTAAATAAGGATTTATATCTTCTTAATTATTACTACTTACAAAGGGTCGTTTATGCAAAGTGCACCAAAACAATCTGGAGCTAGTCGTTTTTTTGAGATTAACGCATCGGATGTCAACATCAAATTTTTTTTTACGGTGTTGCGAAATTTCATTGCTTCAGCCACGCTTATGGCAATCGGCGTAATGTATATCAGCACTGAAAAGCTTCATCTCTTCGATACCATTGTAAATATCGAATGGATCAACTTGGTATTTGGTTGGTCTTTAATCGCGACAGGTATGTTTCTCTGTCTTGCAAACATATATCAAAGCTTTTTGGTATTTAAGGCATTGGGATTGCCAAAATTTCTAGGCGTGATTTTTATTACCTATCTATCATTTGCTAGTTTGATAATAATATTCGGAGTAGAGCGCCGTATACTGGATGCACTGCAAATCGCCACAAAATAATTAGAATCGATGGTGATTGTTGGTATTGGCGAGGACGCGTCTGGCATGCTTAATCCTGTCGCTAACGGAAAGCCCCAATGACTAATGCATCACATTCTTCTGATTTATTTCTGAAGATTCTGTTTTAATTTTTCAATCGCCAGATTTGCAGCCTCTTCAAGCTCAGGTAAGAGAATCAGGCTTTCTTGTTCATTAGGATCTGTACGAGCAACAACGCCAGTGACGGGTTCACTGCCTAGATTAATTGGTAAATGCGGAACGTCCGCCGGTATGTACAACATGTCGCCTGCGGCAGACTTTACGACATGCTGCAATTGATCGCCAAATAGAGTGTAGGCCTCTCCAGTTAAAACATAAATTGTCGTTTCATGGTGTTGATGCTTGTGAACTTTGGCGCGCCCGCCGGCTGGAACTGAAATTAGATGCATACAAATTTGATTTGACTCAACGGTTTCTGCCGAAACACCCTGGAAATAATTGAGTCCTTGTTTACCAGTTTGTTGTCCAACCGCTTCAATCACTTTGCAAACTTTGGATTTAAACTTATTCGACATAATGGCCTTCTTTCAAAATCAAGTTCTAGGTGCAGCTAAATAGTTTATCTGTTGTTAATCAATTGACAGATTAATACATTGAGACAGGCTTAGGCGTAGCCCTTGATGACTCAACTGACATGAGAACATCAAAGTTTTGAACCGAACTGTTCGTAATTACCAACTATTGTGCCTGCGATATTTCTGTTTGTTAAATTTGTTGGCTCAATTTTCATTTTCTAGTCAAACGCTAGCGAAATGCGCACACCACCGGAATTGTTTTGTTGTACCCCATTTGCACTTAGTGTTAAAAAAATAATACTCATGACGAGTAAACGAATTTAGGATTCACGTTGGTGTCATCACGAGTGTTGTTATGATTTTTATCAAAGCGAAAGCATTCGTGGTTATCACTGTGTCGTTTTAAAAGACATGAAAGCCATTTGACAGATTGAGGGAGGGACTCCATGACGCCAAGAAAGACTAGCCGAGCCACCTGTTTCTACGCAATCTCGCGATTTTTGGCAGTGGTTTTTCTCTCCATTTCCCTGCCTATCGCGCAGACTGCGTCAGCTTGTACAACCTTCCGCGTCGAGACTGAAGGAGGCGGTCAAATTATTGGACGAGCCATGGAGTTGGCCCTGCCGCTTGATAGTCAGGTAATGATTGTGCCGCGCGGGTTTCAAATGTCAGCAACAAATCCAGACCTAAAGTCTGGGACCCGCTGGGAAGTTAAGTATGGTTTTGTCGGGATCAACACCCTAGGTGTGGATATTTCTACTGATGGAATGAACGAAAAAGGCCTGTCTATTGGCACTTTGTATATCCCTGGCTATGTCAAATATGAGCCATTTCCAAGTGACGGTAGTCCAGCCATATCCAATCTAGAACTTTCAAACTGGGTTCTCAGTCAATTTACCAATGTTGATGAAGTTAAAGCCAGTCTAAAAACCATCAAGGTTTATGACTTAGCGCTACCTCCTGCCGGACCTCAGCCATTACATTGGGCAGTGCATGACGCCAAGGGGGGCTCCATTGTCATCGAATACATCAACGGGCAATTACATGTCTATGACAATCCTATTGGGGTTCTGACTAACGCGCCGAACTTTGAATGGCACATGTCTAACTTGCGGTCTCATGTGAATTTAACGAACATCAACGTCGATGAATTGAAGCTGGGCAAAGTTACTGTGCCGGCGATTGGTCAGGGTACGGGTATGGTTGGGTTACCGGGTGACTACACTCCGCCAAGTCGCTTTTTGCGGGCGGTGGCACTTTCACATACTGCCGTCCCCCCCAAATCGGCCGATGAGGGGGTCAATCTGGCTTTTCACATTCTTAACTCAGTTGACATTATTTTAGGTACCGTTGCTGAACGATCCCCTAAAGATCCCAACGAATTCATTTATGAACGCTCTCAGTGGTCTACCGTCTATGATCTGAATAATCAGGAGGCCTACTTCCGCACTTACGGATCGTTGGCAATCAAGAAGATCGATTTGAAGCGGATCGACTTCACCGGGAACGTTATCAAGCATATTCCGATGACCACAAAGTTAGAAACAATCGATGTCACTGCTGACGCAAAATAAATTTTTGCAAATCTCAATAAAATCAATTTCGAGTAGCCTTTTCTTATAAAGGCATCAGCGGCGCCAGGGGCATAGGCGTTGAACTACTTTCGCTCTGTTTAGCTACGCAACTAAATACAATTGATCTGAATACGTACAAAATTTGATTCGCGTCATCAGATCGATAGATCGGCCCTAAAGTCTTCGTCGGATTGTGCCTTCAGTGTCCCATTACGACAGGCGGTTCGAAACGCCTCATAATCCTTCTCCACAACATCAGCATAATTGTTTGCATAACGAACGACTGCTTCTGCAAAATCTTGATTATTTCCGAGATAGCCTGTCACTTGGGGTGCCATGCCACCAGCCCTTGCGTGCGCATGAGAAAGAATGTCACAACATAGCCAAGCGTAACGCCCAAACATCAGTTCACTAAATAGTTCAATTTGGGCAGCCACTTTCATGTCACGGAGTTGCCGAAAGTAATATTCATAACCCAATGAGCCTTTTGCCCATCCAAGAAAACTGTCGCTTGCCGATTGCATTAAACGCTGTCCATAGACTATTTTTTGGCCGCGTTGAATTTTGTCGTGCTTTTTTTGTGGAAAATAAGGAGAAAGCACAGATGGGAGAGCCTGCTTTATTTGAATGAAGAGCGGATTATCAAGCGAATCAGTAACTAATAAAGCCAGGCATCTGGTGCCGACGCTGCCGACGCCTACGACTTTAAAGGCCAAATCCTGAAAGTTAAATCGAGATAGCAAAAGCTGATGGCTTGGGGTGAGTGTTTTAAGGTACTTTTTAAAGAGGACATTAATGGCTTTTTTTTCATCAACATACATCCACTTATCATCAGGAGCAATTAACGTTGCCCGCCCCTGAATATGAAATGTCTCGGGTGGATCGTCATTTAATACCCAAGATCCATTGACCTTTTTAGCCATTTTAGGAAGTAGGCGCAGGGCGAGTGTTTGAAGGTGTCGTGTTAAACGACAGTTGATATTGCGAACGTCTCTAGTTACGGGATGCTTAATTATTTACTGCAATAAAGACGAAGTTATTAAGCGAGCGATTTCATTATGAAATCGTTAATCATTTTAATTTTGTTCATTGAAATGATGTTCAGAGTCCTCTAAATTTAGGGCGCGCAGAATATTTATCACGTATGCCACGATATAAATGTCCTGTATAGATGAGGGACATACGTCTTCATTATTCAAACTTCAAAATGAAAAAATTAAAAAAACATATCGTTTTATTCGCAGCGATCATTGGTACCTTGATCTATTCGACACAATCGCCAGCACAAGTAAGTTGTCCTATCACACTTGCCGCTAACAGCAGCACTGCAATCTCTGATGGGGGAGTATTAAATTGTGCTATCACTATTAATAACGGTGTGTCACTGTCCACATCAGGCAGGAGCATGTATTTGAACAACAGTGGTACAACAGTTGTAAATTATGGGACCATTCAGTCGACAGGTTCGTACGCGGTTGGAGTACTGGGTTCCCTTGGTCAAGTCACTTCAGTGACAAACACAAACATAATTTCAGGGAAAATAGCAGGAATATATATTATGGGAGGGATCAATACCATCAACAATAGCGGTCAAATAAGTAATAACCTTAACGGCGATGGTATTTACAATGCAAGCGGTGAACTTGAAAATTTAATCAACACAAATACTGTGAGCGGAAATGGCGTTGGCTCTGGCGTAAGCGTGGGCACTTCATCGACAGCCTATATAACGACAGTCACAAATAGTGGAGCAATAACTGGTGGCGCAAGTGGTTATGGCGTGAATGTAAGCAGCACCTATGGCACGATCACGACACTCAATAACCGTCAAGGTGGCAATGGTGCAGCAGCAACTTCTACAGCGTTGTCCTACAACGGTAAATTACCAACAAATTACAACATCATTGTCGCCTCGCCAACGCAGTATGGGCAATTGATTGTCACCAACCCATTAACATCCACTACAACATTTGGGATTTACTCTGGCGGTGTATCGGGAGTTGCAGCCTCTACGCTGGCATCAGGAACATACTCATCGGTATTAAGCGGTGTAACAACAAGTAACATTGCAGGCAGCAGAACAGGTACATATGGTGCCTACAACTGGACGCTAAATAATGTGAGCGGAACAATTTGGGATTTGGTGGTGACAGGCGGTGGTGGCGGTGGCGGTGGCGGTGGCAGTGGCAGTAACAACAATACAAATTCAACCTCCACAATTCCTGATATTTCCAGTGGCACAAGTGTAGGTTTAGGTAGCATAGGAGTGACAGCTAATCCTGTTTTGGCAGGCGGCACGATCGTCCTGTCAAAAGGTGAGCGTTCCAGTCAGGCACTATCCGTTCTGAGTTCAGGTGGGACCATTGCGGCGCCAACTACGGGAGCGGCTCAACTTTCTGGTGTGTTGTCTGGATCAGGCAGATTGACGTTCAGCGGCAGTGGCATGACTGTACTTTCAGGTGCCAATACTTATACTGGTGGCACGGTAGTGGATTCTGGCACGCTTTCATTACTTGGTGGCACTTTAGGTTCGGGCGATGTCTACGTTGCATCGGGCGCACAGCTTATGGGTACAGGCAGCATTGCAGGATCCATTACGGTAGCAGGTTTGTTTAAGCCAGGTAATTCGCCAGGTTACATTGGCACAAATGCAAACGTCACGATGAACAATGGTTCAACGTATCAACAAGATATTGCAGGTACCACGCAAGCCAGTCAGGCGTCACCTGTGGGTGCAACAGGTTATTACTCGTATCTCAACATCACGGGTGGTCAGTTCATTATCAATTCAGGCGCAACCTTAAAGCCCGCGCTTTCGAACTTGTTCAACGAATCAGAGTCAGGATACGGCAGCACCCCTTATACGCCTGTGCTGGGTGACCGCTTCCGTATCGTCACCGCAGATGGTGGTATCTCGGGCAAGTTCTCAAACGTGACACAGCCCGCAGAACTCTCAGCTGGAACGCAGTTCCTGACGTTCTACAACGTGAATGGTAGCAACAGCATTGATTTGGCTTTAATACCGACTTCATACAACACAACAATTGGCACATTGTCAGGTAATAAAAACGCACAGTCGATAGGCGGTACTTTAGACAAGATGGTTGTGGCATCACAAGCTGGAACATCTAACGCAGCACAAGACCAGTTGTTATATGCGGTGACAGGTCAGAATGCAGCCGCACTGCCATCCTATGCTCAAGGCTTATCAGGTGAGGTGTATGCGGCATCAGTGGCAACCATCGCACAAACCACGCAGCGTGTACAGCAATCGGTCTTGAATCGTCTGGGCGACACGATGGGTATCGGTTTGCCCAGTTTGATGACTAATCCCACAGGCAACACCGCATTGATGGCCAATACGCAGGCCGCGATGTCAGGTGGTGTACCTACCTCCGCTGTTAGCACCAACCCCAATGCAGAAGCCAAGTCGTTTAACAACGGCAACGTCTGGGGTGATTTGGCTTATCAGAAGGCTAATCGCTCAAGCGATAGTTACTCGGGAGGCTGGAACAGCAATCTGTATCAACTGGTATTTGGTTCGGATTTCTACACTGAGAACGGCATGACGGTTGGTGGCGGTTTAGCATTGTCCAATACCAATCTGAACCCAACCTATGGCTCAGCCACAATTCAACAGGGCTCCATCTTTGCCTACGGCAAGATGCCTGTACAAGAGTTTGTTGTCGATGGCATGGCCAGCATTGGCTTGAACTCAAGTGACATCTCGCGTAGTGATGTGACAGGTCTAAGCAGCGGCTTTAGAAACAAATCCGTGACGGGCAATGACGCAATGGTCAGCCTTGGCTTAAGCCGTCCTGTGGATGTGGATAATTTCCGTATCACCCCCTTTGCCCGTGTGACGTGGCAGGTGGTCACGCAGTCAAGCGTGAACGAAGGCGATGCAGCATCAGCCCTGAGCGTCAAGGGTTTTACGGGTAATGGCGTGCGCGGTATGCTTGGTGTGGCAGCAGGCTCGAAAGCGAATAATCCGATGACTGAAGAATTCACCTATCGTGCGTATGTGGGCGTGGGTGCAGACTCGTCGGGTGTACTGAATCCAACGCTGAATGCTTCCTTGGCTGGTATGAGCACAAATATCACCACACCAAACGCAGGCGTAACCTTTGTACAGGCAGGTCTCTACGGTACAGCGAAGATCGCAGGCAACGCTTATGCGTATATAGGGCTGTCAGGTGAAGTCCGTAGCGGTCAGACACTAGGTGTGGTCAACGCAGGTGTGCGGTTTCAGTTCTAAATAAACTGTTAGTTTACATGGTGTCGTTTTAAATGACACTTCAGCATCAGGGAATATTATGTATCCCTAACAAGCCCAAGAACGAGTTCCGTATCACTTGGGCTTGTTGTCAAACGTCGTTCAAGTACAAGCATCGGGATACTATCAGCCAAGGACAATGCTGGAGCACTTGTATGGAGCGGGGAGTGTATTTACCGTAATGCAGCAGGGTTAGTGTCTGTCGCTATAATTTTTCTAGGATACTTAAGGCGAAAAGTTATGTTTAATAAAACTACCACCATGCTTTGTCGCATCATAATCTTAGCAATGCTCAGTTTGGTCATTGGCAAGGTTTGCGCGCAAACTCCACATACGCATCAACATAGCTTTTCCAATGCCAGCCAATGGGCACAAGTATTTGATGATCCTGAACGCGATAAGTGGCAACAACCACATCAAGTTATTCAGGCATTAGAAATTAAACCAGATTCAATTGTCGCGGATATTGGTTCTGGCACAGGTTATTTTGCTACCCGTCTCGCGCATATGGTGCCCCAGGGTGCTATATATGGCGTGGATGCTGAGCCCGAAATGGTCAATTTTTTAAAAGAGCGAGCTGAGAAGCTAGGTTTAAAAAATTTATATTCAATACAAGGCTCCGCAGAATCACCAAGACTACCTAAGAAGGTCGATTTGATTTTGTTCGTAGATGTTTATCATCATATTGAGAAACGCATTGGCTATTTGAAAGCCGTTCGCTCATCGCTGAACGATGGAGGACGCATCGCAGTTATCGACTTTAGACAGGATAGCCCGATTGGACCTCCAGTAAAAGATCGTTTTTCTTCAAGTCAGGTTGTGGAAGAGTTTAAGCAGGCGGGTTTTTCTTTGATTAAAGAGAATGAGTTTTTGCCAAATCAATATTTTTTAATCTTTAAATGACATTCAATATTGGCAAGAACAACGTTGGAACATTTATATTGTGTTGAATGTATTTGCGGTGATACAGCAAGGTTAATCTTGGCATCGTTTTGTACCGCATAGTCACTCAATAAATACTAAAAAAGTAGATGGCTATGCGTATTGCTGAAATCGCGACAATTAAACCCACTAGATACCAGATCAAGCTTATGTCACTGCGCTAAAGACTGGCGTGGATCGCGCAAGAGATGCATTGAAAGCCGAGCGTGATCGACAGAAGGTACAGAAAGCACAACAGCAACTACTCAAAACAATATCGGCTGTATCGTGAAACGGCGCTAGCCGTTAAAAGTTGAGCTTGCGCTGGTTTATTCGATAGTTACAGGCATTGGTGGATTGATAAACTTTAAAACTAACAGGTTGTTTCGCCGTCAATTCGAACTTAGAATAAACGTTCACTATCTATAGGGGAATATTATGGGCTGGTGGTGGTTTTTTAGAACTTAATCAACACCTTCGTTGATTTAACTATTTAAAAAAGAAAGCTAGTTTTGTATTGGTTTCAATCAAAAATGCAGTTGTTCCATTCTCACCCACCTACTCCATAGGTTTTGGAATAGGTGGGTGATTTATTTGCAAGTGATTAAATAATTTAACCGCCGCATGTCAGCCATGTCGTGACTCAGTGCCAGCAAAACGTCTAGCTGGCGCAGCTTTACGACATTTTTATCATCGAATGCCACGCCTATCCCTTAAATAGACGGTCGCATCAACTGTCATTTAAAACGACACTGCTAAGCCCCATAACTTTTCCCAGCACATCACCATCCTCCCTCCACTAAACCATCTGTACTACAAGTAGTATAGAAAGCCGCAACCAGCAGCCCAGAATTCAGTCGGATTTTTTGCTAGAATGTTGTGCATCCGAGTCGCAATGGCTGGGAAAGTCGGGGCGTAGCTCAGCCTGGTAGAGTACTACGTTCGGGAACGCAAATTCACTCGAAAGATATCCACATCAAAAATTCAATTTAAACAAAAATATCGTTTCATATGTACAATGTACGTATGAAAGAAATTAAATTTGAATGGGATGTCGCTAAAGCGATTTCTAATCTCAAAAAACACGGTATATCATTTGACGAGGCAAAGTCGGTTTTTTATGACGAACAAGCTCTATTGATCAATGATCCTGATCATTCGGAAGCCGAAGATCGATTTATTTTATTAGGGCTTAGTCATTCGATAAGAGTTGTATTGGTATGCCATTGCTATCGATCACAGGGCAATACCATCCGAATTATTTCAGCCAGAAAAGCCACTTCCAAAGAGGCAAAGACATATAAAAGGTGACTTATGCGTAAAGAATATGATTTTTCAAAAGCCAAGAAGAATCCCTACGCTTCGCAATTAAAAAAATCCATCACGATTCGCCTCGACGAAGATTCAATTATGTATTTCAAGGCAATATCTGAAGATGTCGGGATTCCATATCAAAGCTTAATTAATCTCTACTTGCGTGATTGCGCCGCAAGACATAAAAAATTAAATTTAAATTGGAAATAATTCAATACCCGAGCTTAAAGTGGATAGTGGTACCGACCGAAATAGTGATCTGAAGAGCGAAAGTAGTACAGTTTGTGGTATAGTTTTTTTATAGATTGCAAGCAAAAAAATATTTAAATTGTGCTGAAATCATTAATAAAAACAATAAGTTAAGTTTCAAGTCGGGGCGTAGCTCAGCCTGGTAGAGTACTACGTTCGGGACGTAGGAGTCGGAGGTTCGAATCCTCTCGCCCCGACCATTTAGCATCAGATAGCGAACGTAGTTACTGGGTAGCCCTCAGTGACCAATGCCCATCTCCGTGCAACTCCAAAGTGGATTCGTGGTACTGAATTAAGTTCTTCCTGTGTCCCACGCTAACAAAAGTTGTACCTGTTCTTTTAAGTATTTCATACAGACGGGCTTCGTTCTCATCGTCTAATGCACTTGTTGATTCATCCAGCATCGCAAAACGGGATTTCATCAATAACAGTCTGGCAAACGCCAGGCGTTGCTGCTCACCAAGAGATAAATATTCAATCCAGGGGCGAACCGTATCGAGCCCGCCTACTCGATCAGGCAGATTTTCCAGATTTACTGTCTTGAGAACAGCGTGGAGTTCTTCTTCACTATTCTGGCGATCCAATGCTGGATATTGAAGTTGATCGCGCAATGTTCCCAAAATCATATAGGGGCGCTGAGGTAAAAAAATGATCTCAGATAACGGTGGGCGATAGATGCGACCTTCACCGGTCGTCCAAAGGCCCGAAAATGCGCGAAGAATGGAGCTTTTTCCAGAGCCGCTTGGCCCCAGAATGATCAAGCCGCCGCCTGGGGACACTTCAAGGCTTGCGTCCACCAGCAATGCGCGTTCACGTTTCGGTGTGTATAACGTCACGTTTTCGAGCGCCAATTTAGGCGACTCGAGAAGTGTAATTTGGGGCAGGGAATTGCTTGATGTCGATGCCCCAATATCTTCAGGGTGCGTGGCGTTAGAGACATCTTGATTCAATGCGGTTTTAAATGTTTGCAGACGACTTATACCTGCAGCAAATTGACTCAAACTTTCGATTCTGGATACGATCAATGTGAGGGATGCCAAAACAGTTGCGAAAACACCGCCTGCTTGAGTCACTACACCGAATTTAATTTGATCCTCGAAATATAGCGGCGCCATTACCACGAGAGGCAAAATTTGAATCAGATATTGATAGCCAAAGGTGAAGTATGCAAGATTTCTTTGCCAGGCAATCAGATTGAGAAAGTTATCGATCGCTTGCGTGAGCCGATTTCGAATTTGCAAGCCTTCAAGCTTTTCACCGCCAAAAAAAGCGATCGATTCAGCATTGTTTCGGACATGAACGAGTCCGTAGCGCAAGTCTGCTTCGCGTTTAAGCTGAAGAAAATTGAGGTTAATCAGTTTCTTTCCAAACAGCACGACAACGATAGTACCAATGACTGCGTAACATACAAGCAGAAAGACGAGTAGGCGGGAAATGCTCCAAAGCACTCCAATAAAAACGATTAATTGAATAATCGACGAAAGGATTTCAGTCAAAAAGTCCAAACTAGTGGAGGTGAACGACGAAACGTCCTGCGAAATACGTTGATCCGGATTGTCAATATCGGCGTTATGGCTGATTTTGAAATACGCGCGATTAGAAAAATAGTCAGTCAGAAATTTTTCGGTAAGCCATTTACGCCAATAGACTCCGAGTAGTCGACGCGTATATTCAAAAAGAGTGCTGATCGGAGTAGCAATAATGAAAACAATCAAGCCTATCAGCATACTGTTGCCAAAAGCTTGAACATCTTTCTCGGATAAAGCAGTCATGAAATCCCGAACCGCATAGCTAATGATGACACTGAGCGCAGTGGTCGCAAGCAGTAATAGCGTGAGCGCGGCCAATAAGGCACGCGCTCGTGTTTTGTCTCCAGAAACCCAGTAAGGGTAAGCAATAGACCAGAAACCACGCCATAGATCACGATCAAAAATACTAACTTTTGTAGTTTGCATGAATTTATTTAATTCGGTAATTTCCAAATGATGCCCTCAGTCGGACACGACACTTGAGAAAGAGAGTTGATCTCAATACAAAAATCATCTACGCAAACAAAACTATCAGTCGACGTGAAAATAGTCGAAATGTGTGCAGAAGATGATTGGGCATTAAACATATGCTCGAGTAATACATGAAGCAAGAGCGCCTTGTCACGATCTGAACCTGTTTTTAATCTGAGTGTTTCATCCGGCATGGCGATTCGATTATGATCATTGAAGATGGATTGACAGCCCGCTATGCCATGAATCATTGTGAGCGCCTCTTCGGTAGAGTTTAATTTTGTGCCCAGCGCTTTACTCATGGGTTGATGTCTGGCCGCTTCCAGATATGGCGTCAGACTAGTTACATCAAGGGATCGGAATGAATACAGGACTTGCGAGAGTTCTGGGTTGCCTTCATTTCGTAGGGTTAGCCGAGCTTGCTCTATAGATTGCGAACCGAGTAAATTCCTTAATACTGGGGCGAGGGGGGATTCCTCCATTCTATTGATGGGGCATGCCATGCCCATCGTTAGCTGTTCAAGCCGGCAGCCGAAAAAATCATCGAGTTTCTCAATGATAGATGCAACATGATCATCGGCAATACTAGATGTTGAGACAGATAAGTTCCATGTGCCGGCTACTGAAACAATATGATCCATATCCTTGAAGATGGAATCGAAGGCGGATTGAGCGTTGCCATTAAATTTTTCATTCACAAATTGCGTCCAGTCCTGTTTGGAGAACAATTTGTTTTTGCCGTAAAACCACCATGGTTCGCCTGTGCGCATCCAGCCAAATGCGGTGTAATGCGATGCGCTCGTTAAGGCAATAACGTTGGTGATTTCATCTTTGGGCATAGTCATTGCAAGTGCCGCAAAGATCGCCACTTCATCAAGACAAGATGTCAGCCCCATCGGTGCACTTGAGCGACGGCCAGTTAGCGCCTTATTGGCAACGACAATATCGAAATTCGAATAATAAAAAGCCGGAAAACGATTGCTTTTTATCTGCGTAAAAAGCGGATCGAGTGCGCCGGCGGGAATGGCCCCATTTGCCAGCCTTTGTTTAAAGGTGTTTTCAATCAAGCCAAGAGAATGATCAACTCTTTGAGCGCCAAGCCTGGCTCGTTCATCGCTGATGTTCAGCTCGCCATAGATCGCCGATACTTCTCCCGGATGTAGATGCTTGAAGTGTCGATCAATCTGGTGTTGTATCGTTCGAATCAGCTCAAGCGAATCGTTATGGTCCTCGTGGTTGTCGGCTGTAGTTAATTGCTTCGCAGCAATAAGCTTGGTATGAATTTTTTCGCTTAAATCCCAGAGCTTGGGCGATAAGAGATTGCCAAGAACAAGCGGCAACAATATGTTTGTATCCGCATGGGCATCAAAGATATTGGGAGAGATTGCATTGACTGTTTGCACGACTGACTCAACCGGAGTTACGCAAACCCGCTGCGACGCCGTTGATAGTCAAATGAATCGCCCTCTCGACTCGATCATCCAGGGTGGCTGCGGATTTGTGTTTGTTGGATTGGCGATGGCGATGCAATAGTTCAATCTGCAGGTAATTCAATGGGTCAATGTAGGCAAAGCGTTCACGTAGTGATGCAGCAAGCCTTGGGTTGTCGGATAATAATTCTCGTCGAGTGACTAGCTTCAGTGCGGCGAGGGTGCGGGCGTGTTCTTCCGTGATTTGATTAAAGACCTTCTCGCGTAGTACCTTGCCTGGAACCAACTGGGCATAGCGTGCAGCAATCTTGAGGTCGGTTTTTGCCAGAACCATTTCCATGTTTGACAGCATGGTTTTAAAAAACGGCCAGTCCTGCGCCATGTCCTGAAGTGATTGAAGGCGTGCGCGACGCGTGGTCGGAGCTCCTTTGAATCCTTCATCCAGGTAGCGAGTGAGTGCAGCCCCAACCCCGTACCAGCCTGGAAGCATCAGACGGCACTGGGCCCATGAAAACCCCCATGGAATAGCCCGCAAATCTTCAATTCGATCGCCACCCTTGCGCGAAGAGGGCCTGGATCCGATATTGAGTCCTGCGATTTCGGAGATAGGGGTGGAGGCGAAAAAATATTTTGCAAACCCCGGTGTTTTATAGACCAGTGCGCGATAGCTCGCTTGGGCGGTTTCGGACAGGAAGTTCATGATTGCGCCATAGCGCTTGATATGATCTTCTTCCATACGGGCGGCATGCTCATCGACCAAGCTGGCTTCGAGTGTTGCCGACACAAGATTTTCTAGATGCCACTTTCCGACATCAGCATCCTTGTACTTGCTTTGAATGACCTCACCTTGCTCGGTCAGTCGGATTTGGCCTGCAACGGAGCTGGAAGGTTGGGCCATAATGGCATCGAAGGTCGAACCGCCTCCGCGACCAACGCTACCACCTCGGCCATGAAATAGTCGCAGTCCGATATGACGTTGATGAAACACTTCGACCAAGGCTCGTTCGGCTTGGAATAGCGACCAGTTTGATGTCAGAAACCCGCCATCCTTGTTGCTGTCTGAGTATCCCAGCATGACTTCTTGGATTCCACCCTGTTCAGCCATAATGCGCGTACGTACTTCAGGTAGATCCATGAATCGGGCCATGATGTCAGGGCCATTTTCAAGGTCAGGGATCGTTTCGAATAGTGGTACCACCATCAAGCCGTCATGGCGCACGGCCTCGAACTTTTGATTGGAAGGCGTATACGCAGCAGAGGCAAGTCCGGCTTCCTTGATCAAGACAAGCGCCTCAAGCAAATCACTTAGCGTTTCGGTGTGCGATACGATGTATTGACGCACTGCTGATGAACCGAAATGGGCTCTTCCTCGAGCGGTTGCCTGCAGAATTCCCAGTTCGCGTTGTGTTTCATCGGAGTATTGAATCCAAGGTGAAGCAAGCGGGCGCGCTTGGTTCAGCTCGGCCCTTAGTAGTTGAACCTTGTCTTCTTCGGACAGGGATGCGTAATTTAATGGAGCATTGTTTAATCGTAAGCCTGCTTTTTCGAAAAGTTCTGAAAGTGTGCGCTCGTGCACATCGGAACTTTGACGCAGGTCCAAGCTGGCGAGATGAAAGCCGAACACGAGGACGGCCTGACGCAGGGATTGAAGTCTCAGGCGCGCGACCGGTGCGGCGCGATCTTTTTCGAGAGAGTCAATTAGGATTTGGATATCTTCACAGAATGCTTCAGGACCTTCGTAGGCAACCATGCTTACTGTATCGCGGCGTGCAAGATCGATACCAACGCGTTGACGCGCAGTGGCGGCTAAGCGGGCATAAATGCCGATCAATGCGCGACGATATGGTTCGTCATGACGATGTGCGGATCGATCCGGTCCTTCATCAGCTAGCTTTTGGAGTGCGGGAGTGACGCTTGTTAATAGCGTGCTGAGAGAAAGTTCGGCTGCCAGCAATTGGACTTCATTCAGATAAAACTCGAATGCAACACTGGCGCCGCGAGTCAACGCACGTTCAAGTGTGGACGCGTCAACGTTTGGATTGCCGTCGCGATCGCCGCCGATCCAACTTCCCATTCGTAGGAATGGGGGCAAGGCTGGAGGCATTGCGCTAAATGCAGATCGAGGCTCTCCACCTGAAAGCTGCATCGAAAGCTCGGCATACAACTTGGGAATCGCAATTAAAAAAGTGCTGCGATAGTACGACAGTGCATTTTCAATTTCATCGGCCACAGTCAGACGCGTGTAACGTAGCATACGTGTCTGCCATAGTGTATTGATGCGACCGATTAGCTCAAGGTCGATATGGTGTTGTTCCTGTTCGGTAATGCGACCAAACCTGTCCGAAAGAGCCTGTGATATCTGGTGATGTAAGTCAAGCGTGCTTTTGCGTTGCACCTCAGTCGGGTGCGCAGTCAAGACCGGCATGATGCACGCATGCTCAAGCAGTTTTTGTATTCGTGATCTGGTTACGCCTCGGTCACGCAGTAAATTGAGTGTATTTGACAACGTGCCGCGAGCAGATTCATTGTCGCGCAGCAGGCGGGTTCGGGCTTCGGATTTTTGCGTGAAGTCTTCGGCAATGTTGGCTAGATGCAAGAAGTAACTGAAGGCACGCGCAACAAGGTTTGCATCATCGCGTTGCAATTTCTTCACGCGGTCCTGCAATATGCGACCATCCTGACTGCGCCCCTGTCGGCGATACCTGACCGCAGTGCGGCGCAGGGTCTCTATGATGTCGAACGTTTGCTTGCCTTCGGTTTCGCGGATCACATCACCGAGCATGCGGCCCAGCAGCCGGATTTCTTCGCGATCTGTCGTCATCATGAGTTTTTCAGTCCAGATTGGGGGATTAGCGGAAAATTATCGCAGGTCGGCGGTAGAATCGGTCTATGTAAATTTAAAAGCCATATATTCAGTTTTCAAAACGACTTCAGATCTTACAAAAGGAGACCTACGTGAAGCTTTCATATTCCTCAGCCAGTCCTTATGTTCGCAAGGCTTTCGCCTGCGCCATTGCGCGCGGTATTGATGGTCAAGTTGAAAAATGGGACATCAAGACGACCGATGCGAGCCTTGCGTTGTCCAATCCTTTGTCCAAAATTCCGACATTGATTACCGATGAGGGCCAGACCTTGTTCGACAGTCCGGTCATTTGCGAGTATCTGGATAGTATCGGCAGTGCCGCGCCCTTGTTTCCCGCAGCTGGTCCCGCACGCTGGGCAGCGCTACGCCTGCAGGCTTTGGGTGATGGCATTATGGATGCCAGTCAACCCCGCCGTCGTGAAATCGCCTTACCTCAGGATCAAGGTCGTATCGATTACATCGAGTTGCAAAAAGGTAAAGTCAGCCGCTCGCTCGATCTGCTTGAAAAAGAAATCGCCAGCTTGGGTCAATTGAAAACAATTGGCGATATCACTGTCGCATGCGCTTTGGGTTATCTCGATTTCCGCTTTGCCAATGAACCATGGCGCCCGGGGCACCCGAAACTTGCCGCGTGGTACGACGAGGTGGTCAAGCTTGCTCCGATGGCTAAAACTATGCCTGCGGGCTAATGGTTAACAACCGGTTGAGTGTTTCAGTTTGCCAGTCGGTTGAGATCTTCCAGCTTGAGACGGGCGACTCCATTTTTTTGACTTGAGTAAAGATTCAGGTCGATTGGGGTTTCGCCCGCGCTTAGCGTGGTGGCCCCGGTGTTGCCGATTGTCATGGACTCGAGCGAAGAGGGGTCGATTTCAAGAACGTCTTCGGGTTGGTATATTTTTTCCTGGGTCGTGCCGTCTTTAACGACATACTTCACCCAGGAAGGAGCACTGAATTTGAGGGATATTTTTCTCGTCTCTTTCGGGTTAGGCTGTGAATTTTGAATCAGGGGTAAAGACATCGCCAATGATTGGCCCGGCATAGCGTCGGTTAATTGAGATTGATGAACGGGGTTATTTTCATCTCCCATCCCTGGGGTAGGTTGAGGTGTATCTAACAGTGCTTTGGGTGAGAGTGCGGAAACCTCAGTTTTGGTTACGGATTCCGATAGCGTTTGATTTGCGGCCCCTTTATCCTGATCGGGAGGGCTTAAAGAGAGTGTTGATTCAGTCGTTGTTTTTTGCGCACTGAGCTCTTGGCGCACTAATTCATGTTGTCGATTGGTTTCGGTTTCGATACGTGAATTTAGATTAATGCCCAGGGCAGCAAGCGAAATCATCAAGATCCAGAAGACAGGATGTCGGGCGAAGTAAGTCAGGATCGAGCTTTGGTTTTTAAATAAGCCGGACTTGGCCAGAACCTTGACACTTTGCTGCGCGCGCCCGTTTTTGGGATGAATCGGGGCCTCACGAATCTGCGAAATTAGGCTCCAACACTCGTTATTTTCGGGAATTGAAAGGTAATGAGCGTATTTCTCGATCCCGCGCAAGAAGAACGAAGAATTATGAAATGCTGCCTGTTCAGCGGATTCTATGCCCCGGATTTGCGCCACCGACATGATCAGTGCTCGAGCAACGGATTGTAAATCCAGACCTCGTTCGATTCGAGTCTTCAGCAATATCTCGCCAATTTGCTTGAATTCTGTGGCACCCTGGGTGCGTGACGAAGATTGATTGGTCATGGAACAAAGAGCTTAAATTTGGGTACGATTGAGGCCAAGGTTGCGCTCCTTGGGCATCCGCCACGGTCAACTCCCCCAATTTATGGGATTTATCGCACAAAAAATATCCTCTCTACGGTTAATATCCAATACGATTCGAATTTAAAAATATATTTACAAATCAATTAGATAGAGTTCGATATTCGAAATTAATCCATGTCATTGCAACTTAAAAATCTGTGTATTCAGCGCGGGAATCGTCGTGTTTTAGACAACGTATCGCTAGATTTAGAGCATGGGCGCCTATACGCAGTGCTTGGAGCAAATGGCGCTGGAAAATCTTCACTTGTGGGTGCGTTGGCTGGCGAAATCAAGCCCACTCATGGGACTATTCATTTCGATTCGTCGGACTTGACGAGCTTAAGCGTAAAGCGGCAGGCGAGAATCCGGGCAGTATTGCTTCAGAATTCGGAGTTGCAGTTTCCCTTTAATGTTAAGGAAGTGGTCGCTATGGGAGGTTACCCATTCGAGGAGGCGAGCACGCAACAGGTTGATGCCTGGATCGCTGAAGCCCTTTCGTTTGTCGATGCCGATCAACTGATCGACCGTCCTTATCAGCAGTTGTCCGGAGGGGAGCAACGGCGCATCCAGTTTGCAAGAGTGCTTGCACAATGTTTGGCGATGGAACAAATAGAGGGACGTGTCCACCTTTTTCTGGACGAGCCTCTGGCCAACTTGGATCCCAAGCATCAGACTCGGTTAATGCGAACATTGCAGAAGCTTGCTCGCGAGCGCCAATTCACCATTTTGATTGTTTTGCATGATGTGAGCCTGGCTTCCTACTGCGATGAAATTCTACTGATTGCCAATCAAGCCGTGGTCGCCAAAGGTTCACCTGCTGCCGTATTGAATCCGGATAATTTACGGCAAGTTTTTGACACGGAAATGATCGTGCTTGCCCACCCGCAAGATCAATCGAAACTCGTGGTTTTACCAGCATCTCTTTGAGATATACTGGTTTGAAGCAGGCGAATACAGCCTGTTCATAAACTTTGCGATGGAGACAACCGTGAGCAAGCAACAACCAATTTCCAAATCCCGCCGTCAGATCGTATTGGGTGCATCCGGGGCTGCGGCTCTGGGGGTAGTGGCGCCTGCATTCGTCCGCGCTCAGCCGGCCTCTTTCAAAATTGGCCATCTGACTCCCAGAACGGGATTTTTGGGGCCGATGGGTGAGTACGCTGTTATGGGGGCGACCCTGGCGGTGGAAGAAGTCAACGCGGCCGGCGGAGTGCTGGGACGTCCTTTCGAGTTGCTTGCAGAAGACAGTGTCAATCCTCAAACTGCATCCAGCAAGGCGCAGCGCATGGTTGAGCGTGACAATGTGTATGCGCTGGTTGGAGAAATCAGCTCGGCGTCTGGTTTGGCGATTTCACAGGTGGCAACCAGAGCGCAAAAAATGTTTTTCCAAACCGGTTGCAACTCCGATGAGCTACGCGGAAAGAACTGCAGCCGGTATCTGTTTCACACAGAAGCCAATAACACGATGTATGTTCGCACCATCGGTCGCTACCTGCAGCGCGAAAACATGGTCAAAGGCAAGCGTTGGATGGCGTTCACCGCTGACTACGCGTTTGGACATGATTTGTTCGAAAAGACCAAGGCGTTCATGGATGCCAATGGCGGGATTTTTATCTCGAACGACATGATTCCGACGGATGCGACCGAATACAGCGCAATGATCTTGAAGATTCGGCAGCAAAAACCCGACCTCGTGATGAGTAATCTGGCGGGTAACCAGACGACCAATTTCATGAAGCAATATAACGAGTTCAAGATTCCCTTCCCGCTTGCCGGGGCCGACTTGAATTCCGTCAGCATTTGGGGTGCCGGCGCAGAGGGGTTTAGTGGCACTTGGCCAATTATCTGGACCCATCAGGTCAAGGCGCCTTCGGCACAGAAATTCGTCCAAGCCTTCACCAAGCGCTTTAACCGTCCTCCGGACAATCAGGGGGTGGCTGATTATCTTGCGATCAAGATCCTGGCCCAGTCCATGAATGCGATCAAATCAGATGACACCATGAAGGTCATCCAATACCTCGAAAGTGGAGTCAAGT
Source organism: Sheuella amnicola (assembly GCF_010499255.1). Lineage (GTDB taxonomy): Bacteria > Pseudomonadota > Gammaproteobacteria > Burkholderiales > Burkholderiaceae_B > Zwartia > Zwartia amnicola. The sequence goes on along the minus strand of NZ_JAAGRN010000002.1, from coordinate 95,681 downwards.
TCGATGTGCTGCGCGCCAGAGAGGGGTATTTCCGACCATGGGACCATCAGCTGATGTTCGAGATGTACACCGTCTCGCCCAATCCGGACAAAAAGGCGGGCAAGTGGGACATCATGCAGACGAGCGCTCCAGTACCCGAACCTTCGGAAAGTCTCGAGGTTCTAGCGCCAAGCCAGCAGGAAAACGCTTGTAAGTTTGCCTGATCTGCGTAGTTCGAACAGCCGTGCGCATGGTGTGCGCGGCTGTTGTTAAAGCCTGGAGATTCCCTTGGGTATGGAGCTTGTCTTCATCGCCGAGCAAGTAGTCAATGGACTTTTGCTTGGCTTCTATTATCTGTTGATCGCACTCGGTCTATCCATCATCTTTAGTTTGGGTGGAATCGTGAATCTGGCGCATGGCGCTTTTTTCGCGATTGGCGCGTATTTGATGGTGACGTTGACGCAGCATCTGGGCTATGGCGCGTCCTATGTCGCGTCCCCGATTTTGGTTGCAGTACTTGGCATGGTCGTCGAACGTCTTTTCTTGAGGCGTTTTTATCGTGCCGATCCCGTTTTGAGCCTATTGTTCACCTTCGGACTCGCCATGGTGATCGAGCAGGGTTTGCGAATGATTTATGGCGCCTCGCCGGTTCAATTTTCAATCCCTTCATTTGGTCGCGGACAGTTGATTGTTGGCGATTTTATCTACCCTTATTACCGTATCGGTATGCTAAGTGTTGCCGCTATCGCATTGTTAGCGACTTGGTGGCTGTTGAGCAAAACATCGTTCGGTAAGGTTGTGCGTGCCGGGATTAACGACCCTGACATGGTGCGTGCGCTCGGGATTTCGCTGGCGCCTGTTTTGACAGCGGTTTGCGGAATTGGAATTGGTCTGGCTGGCTTGGCCGGAGCCTTGCTCGCACCTATAACAGGAGTGCATCCCGCGATGGGGCAGGAGATACTGACTGCCGCTTTCGTCGTGGTTGTAATCGGTGGCTTGGGTAGTTTCTGGGGCGTTGTGATTGCCGCGCTGTTAGTTGGCGTGATTCGCGGCCTGACGTCCTATTTCTTTCCACCGGCCTCGGAGGCCTCGCTCTACTTGCTGATGCTGGTCATATTGTTGATACGACCGCGAGGCTTGATGGGCGAACGCATGGAAAGGCTTGAATAAATCATGTTGAAACACGAAATAAAAACTCTGACATTTGTTTTACTAGGCTTGGTGGTTTTGCCGTTTTTGCTGCAAGCCGGCGGCTTGACGGTGACTTCGGCGATCGAGTGCGTCTTGCTTGCCGTAGTGGGGCTCGGACTCAATGTCTTGCTGGGAAATACCGGGTTGGTTTCCTTCGGCCATGGTGCATGGTTCGGTATTGGTGCTTATGCGGTAGCCATTTTTCAACTCAGATTCTTTCCGAACTCGATTGTTGAGCCATTGCTGATTTGTGTAGTGCTCGTTGCGTTGGCTGCGGTCCTAATCGGGGCACTTGTCCTGCGTAGACGCGGCGTGTACTTTTCTTTACTGACGCTTGCCTTTAGTGCTTTGTGTTTTACGGTTGCTTTTCGGTGGACCGCCCTAACTGGCGGGGAAAACGGGTTGGGCGGAATCGAACGACGATCGATCGCCGGAATATCGCTAGACCAACCGTTGGTGTTTTATGCCTTTGTTGCCATGATTGCCTTCATAATCGCAGCTTTTTTGTTGAGGCTTAAAAACTCTCCATTTGGGCACGTTCTGGTTGCGATTCGCGAGAATGAAGTCAGAACCCGGTTTCTGGGTTATCCGGTCATGTCCTACAAGTTGTTGGCTTTTGTCGTATCTGCAACTGTGACAGGCTTGGCAGGTGGATTGTCAGTGTTGAACCATCGTATTGCATCCGCTGAAAGCTTGTCGGTTGCATTTTCGGGCGAGTTGTTGGCGATTGTATTGATAGGCGGTATGCGCAGTTATGCGGGCCCGATTTTTGGTGCGTTGTTTTTTGTGCTGTTCCGGGAATACCTCTCGATGTTTACCGAGAACTGGCTCCTGTATTTCGGTCTTGTCTTTATTTTGTTCATATTGTTTTCGCCTTCGGGGCTGACAGGCATCGGGCAACGGGTCTGGCATATGTTGCGTCCACCCAAGGAAACAGAAGCAGCGATGTCGGCCCGAAATACTCCGCCAACAGTTGGGGCATTCCCTTCATTTTTACCGCAGCATCTTAACGAGTCCATTGAGGTGGTCGGGATCAGTAAACGATTTGGCGGTATTGCTGCCGTATCGAATGTGAGCACCCATATTTCAGCGCACGGTGTCCACGCTTTGATTGGTCCGAATGGGGCGGGCAAGACGTCATTTTTCAATTTATTGTCCGGAATGTTTGCGCCTGACTCCGGATCTGTTCGATTCAAAGGGCATGACCTCGCCGGGCAGCCGCCCAACGTTATTTGTTCATCGGGGATTTCGAGATCCTTCCAGATTACGAACTTGTTTAAAGGCCTAAGCGTTCGAGAAAACTTGATGTTGTCCGTACTGGCCAGAAACCCTGCAAGGTTTTCACTGCTAAGAAGCGTGGAGCAGGTCGAGCAAGTTCAAAGTGAGACTCAGGAACTGGCGGCATTTCTTGGTGTTAAAGGGATGGAGGGCGCCATTGCCGAGGATCTGTCTTATGGAGGTCAAAGACTTGTCGATATGGGCCTGGCGCTTGGATCTGCGCCTGCAGTGCTTTTATTGGATGAGCCGCTTGCTGGATTGGCCGTGGCCGAAAGGGACAGAATCGGTAAATTGATCCGCGCGCTGGGAGATCGAATCGGTGTGCTGCTGGTCGAGCACGACGTGGACCGGGTCTTTGCGATCGCCGACTGCATCACCGTTATGAATCAGGGGCAGGTTCTCGTGGAAGGGAATTCCGAACTGGTGCAAAAGGACGAGCGCGTTCGCGAGATTTACATCGGATCTGGTACTGAAGCCTTGGCTCAGACTGTCATTGCAACAGAGGTGTCTTCCAAAGTTGCATTGCATGTGCAGGGCATAGAGGCCTATTACGGTAAGAGCCATATTCTTTCCGGAATTTCATTTTCAGCCCATGAGGGTGAAGTGATGGCTGTTTTGGGCCGTAACGGCGCCGGTAAATCGACCTTATTGAAAAGCTTGATTGGTATGGCTCGATTGGGTGCGGGTCAGGTGCAGATAGATGGTCAAACGATTTCGACGCCGGTTCCGGAGACAATGGCGCGACTAGGCATCGCATTTGTTCCTCAAGGCCGACGCTTATTCCCAGGGCTAACAGTACGCGACAATCTGATGCTGGGTCGACTCAAACGCGGCAAACCTGGCTCAAATGCATGGTCGGATGAGCAAATTTTCACGATTTTTCCGCGGTTGCGGGAGCGTTACGATGTCAATGCCGAACTCTTGTCCGGCGGAGAGCAGCAAATGGTTGCGATTGCACGTGCCCTTGCCGGCCATGTCCGCGTGCTGTTATTGGATGAGCCTTTCGAGGGGCTGTCACCTGCAATGACCGAGGAAGTATTTAACGCTATTTTGAGGCTGAAGGGTAAGGTAACGATTCTGATTGTCGATCACAATCTCGATTTGACCCTTGCCTTGTCCGATACGGCTTTGGTGCTTGATCGCGGTCGGATTTCGCATCAGGGCCAAGCTTTGCCACTATTGAAAGATCTTGAATTTCGTCGTCAAAAATTATGGGTATGAATATGTTGCTTAAAGAAAGCTCTCTGGCAGGAAAGCGCGTTTTGGTTACCGCAGGTGCCAATGGAATCGGATTAGCGATTACAAGGGGGTTCATTCAGTCCGGTGCGAAGGTTCTGATTTGCGATGTCGACGAGGCCAGTCTCAAGCGTGTCCAACAAGATCTACCGGGCGTCATGACAACGGTCGCGGATGTCGCGGACGAACAAAGTGTCGAACAACTGTTTGCCCAGGTTGATGCTCAGCTCGGCGGACTAGACGTCATGATTAACAATGCCGGTATCGCCGGGCCGACGGGTACAGTCGAGCAGCTTAGTCTGGCTGACTGGAATCGCACGCTTGCGGTCAATATTACGGGTCAGTTTCTTTGTGCCCGCTTGGCTGTGCCACGCTTGCGCAAAGGCACGAAGGCTAGCATGATTAATCTGTCTTCCGCCGCGGGGCATCTGGGGTTTCCCGGGAGATCGGCTTATGCCGCATCCAAGTGGGCGGTAGTTGGTTTCACGAAATCGCTGGCACTGGAGTTGGGCCCCGAAGGAATTCGCGTCAATGCTATTTTGCCGGGAGCGGTTGATGGGCCGCGAATCCGCGCCGTGATTGCCGCGAAAGCAGCATCCCTCGGTAAACCGGTTCAAGAGGTGGCTTACGATTACGAAAAGCAATCTGCGATGGGTTCTTTGGTGTCAGTGGAAGATATCGCCAATATGGTGTTATTTGCCAGCGGGGATTATGCGAGGCATGTTAACGGTCAGGAATTGGTTGTGGACGGATATACACAAGCATTGAGCTAAAACAAACGAGATAGGGGAAACGGCATGAATATCGCAGTTGTAGGTTCCGGTCTAATCGGTCAGGCATGGGCAATAGTTTTCGCAAGAGGCGGACATTCGGTCAAACTTTGGGATGGTAATCCGGATGCGGTGCCTGCTGCCATCAAGTTGATTTCTACCCAGGTGGCTGACTTGAAAGAGGCGGGGTTGATCGACGACCCCAAGGGGTTGCTCGCCAGAATTAGTGGCGCCGCAACGCTTGAAGAAGTCCTGAAGGATGCCGACTATGTTCAGGAAAATCTTCCTGAACGCGTCGAAATGAAGAAGGAAATCTTTACGCGAATGGATGCGATTGCGGCACCGCATTGCGTTTTGGCTAGTTCGACATCCAGCATTCCGGCTTCCGCATTTACAGAAGACCTGCCTGGACGTTCGCGTTGCCTGATCGCGCATCCTGTCAATCCTCCTTATCTTGTTCCCGTAGTCGAGATTTGCGGTGCTCCCTGGACAGATGCAAAGGTTGTACAAAAGACCTGGGATGTCATGGAAAGCGTTGGTCAAAAGCCTGTCAAGATTTACAAAGAACTTGAAGGATTCATATTGAATCGTTTGCAAGGCGCTTTGCTGCGCGAAGCATTCCGTCTCGTTGAACAGGGGTATGTGGATGCAGATGGACTGGATGTGACCGTGCGTGAAGGGCTTGGCTTGCGCTGGTCTTTCATGGGGCCGTTTGAAACGATAGATTTGAACGCGCCCGATGGTTTGGCTGATTACGCGCATCGATTCAATAATATGTATCAATCGATCTCGACTGAACAAACCGATACTGCGCATTGGTCTGAAGACGTGATTCAGAAGTTGGAGTCCGCCCGGCGTAAGATTCTGCCCAAGGATCAGTTGTTGGCGCGCAGGCTCTGGCGCGATCGCAGGCTCATGGGACTGGCTGCGCATAAGAAAGCGGCAGAAAAAAACACGAAGTAAATCATTCAAGCTACGAAACGAGAGATTCATCATGGCCATTACACGTAAAGTCATCATTACTTGCGCAGCGACTGGCGCGATTCATACGCCCAGCATGTCCCCCAATTTACCGGTGACTGCCGACGAGATCGCCAAGTCCGCTATCGATGCTGCTAAAGCCGGCGCCGCGATCCTTCATTTGCATGCGCGCGATCCTAAAGATGGACGCCCTTCGCAGGATCCCGAGCTATTTCGCCCGTTTCTGGAAAAAATCCGCGCGGCAACCGATGCAGTCATCAACATTACAACCGGCGGCAGCCCCCATATGACTGTTGAAGAACGTATGCGTCCAGCTATGACGTTTAAGCCGGAAGTTGCATCGCTCAATATGGGATCGATGAACTTTGGCCTGTTCCCAATGCTGGATCGTTTCAAGGAGTTCAAGCACGAATGGGAGCGCCAACATCTCGAAAACAGTCGAGATCTGATCTTCAAAAATACCTACAACGACATCGAAACCATTTTGCGTCGTGGTGCCGAAAATGGTACGCGTTTCGAATTTGAATGCTATGACATCAGCCATCTCTACAACCTTTCGCATTTCGTTCAAAAGGGACTTGTGAAGGGACCGATCTTTATTCAGTCGGTATTTGGCATTCTGGGAGGAATCGGCCCGCATCCGGAAGACTTGATGCACATGCGTCGAACTGCCGACCGTTTGTTTGGCGACCAATATCAGTGGTCGATTCTTGGTGCCGGTCGCAATCAAATCCCCTTGGCCTCAATTGGAGCGGCCATGGGATCTCATGTGCGAGTCGGACTGGAGGACTCATTGTGGATCGGCCCCGGCAAGCTTGCCGCATCGAATGCGGAGCAGGTGTCGCGCATTCGTACCGTTCTGGAGGCGCTTAACCTTGAGATCGCCACTCCGGACGAGGCTCGCCAGATTTTGGGCTTGAAGGGCGCAGCAAACGTTAATTTCTAATATGATCTTATTTTGATCGATTATTAGAGAGTTGCCATGTCCGCATACCGCCTGATCCACCGAATTCTGAACATTTCTCTTGGGGCCTTGCTTGTTTGCGGTATGGCCCAGGCGCAGGATAAGACGACTCGTATAGTTGTACCGTTTGCCGCTGGCGCGGTTCAGGATACGCTCGCGCGTAGCCTGAATAACGAACTGGGCGCGGCATTGAAACAGACTGTCATTGTCGAAAACAAGGCTGGAGCTGGCGGTACGATCGGTACTGCACTGGTGGCCAAGGCTGCACCGGATGGTTCGGTATTGGATTTGGCCGCGGCAAGCCATCTGATTGCCAAGTATTTATATGGCAACTTGTCCTATGACCCGATGACCAGTTTCGCGCCCGCCGCTTACGTGGGTAATGCGAGCTACATTCTGATGGTTCCGGGTGATTTGCCGGTTTCAAGTGTTGCGGACTTTATCAAGTTGGTCAAGGCATCGCCCGGCAAATTCAATTACGCTTCGGCCGGCAATGGTAGCGCGACCCATCTTTCTATGGCTTATTTCGCCGCCAGTGCCGGGCTGGAGATGGAACACATTCCGACCAAGTCCACCGGCGAAGCCGTGACCGAGGTGCTTTCCGGAAGGGCGCAGGCCGTGATTGCCGCTAACGTTGGGGCATTGGGGTTTAAGGATGACAAGCGCGTCAAACTGCTTGCAGTCACCTCACCCAAGCGCTCCAAGTTCATCCCTGACCTGCCTACCGTGGCAGAGTCGGGCTTACCCGGATATGAGTTCACATCCTGGTTTGGCTTGCTCGCGCCGGCAGGCACTCCAAAGCCTGTATTGGATTCGATCCAGGATGCTATGGCTACCGTTCTGAAAAATCCCGCTGTTCAGGAGCGTTTGGCCAAGCAGGGTATTGAAAGCGAAATTCTGACCAATGCGCAGTTCGCCGATATTTTGAAACAGTCTGACGTCCAGATGGCTGAAGTTGTCAAGAAATCCGGCGCGAAGGTTCAGTAAAGTGAAGCTTGTAGATGCATTTGACGATTACTCCCAGTTTGTGGAGATCAGGAGAGATATCCACGCTCATCCCGAGCTCGGTTTCGATGAACACCGCACTTCTGAAATCGTTGCGAACAAACTGAAAGCGTGGGGCATTGAGGTTCATCGTGGCATTGCCGGCACCGGTGTAGTGGGTGTTTTAAGATCCGGCTCAAGTCCGCGCACGATCGGATTGCGGGCGGATATGGATTGCCTGCCGTTGCAGGAACTGAATCAGTTCGCGCATAAATCGACTCATGATGGACAAATGCACGCTTGCGGCCATGACGGCCACACCACGATGCTTCTCGCTGCGGCCTGGCACCTGGCAAAGACCCGCTCTTTCGATGGCACGGTGAATTTCATTTTCCAACCGGCTGAAGAGATGGGTCGTGCGGGTGCAAAAAAAATGATCGAAGACGGTCTTTTCGATCGATTCCCTTGTGACGCCGTGTTTGGGTTGCACAACTTTACCCTTGGTCACGTGGGTGGGTTTGCATTAAACGATGGCGCATTTATGGCCTCGAGCAACACCTTCAAGATCACTATCAAAGGCAAAGGCACTCATGCATCGATGCCGCATACTGGAATCGATCCGATTGCTCCGGTATTGGCGCTGGCAACCGCGTTGCAGGGGCTTGTCGCAAAAATTATTCCCAGTACCGAGCGCGCATTGCTTGCGGTAACGCAGTTAAGCGGATCGGTTGCACCCAACATCATTCCGGATGAGGCATGGCTCGGCGGGACAGTGCGTACTTTTTCCGTAACTGCGCTTGATCGTATCGAGTCTCGTTTGCGCACGCTGGCAAACCATATAGCCCATTCATATGAGTGTGAGGCTGAGGTCTTCTTCAGGCGAGCCTCTCCCCCGGTGATTAATCACCCGAAGGAAGCCCATTTCGCCGCAGAAGTCATGCGTGAGATTGTTGGAGCGGAAATGGTCGATGACCAGTTTCCGGGAGTCATGACCGCAGAGGATTTCTCACATATGCTATTGGCCCGTCCCGGTTGCTATGCTTTTATTGGTAACGGCGACGGTCATCATCGACTCGAGGGCCACGGTGAAGGGGCATGCATTCTTCACAATGCTTCATACGATTTCAATGATGCGATTATTCCGGTCGGAGCAAGCTATTTTGTCCGCTTGACCGAAAAATGGCTCAAGTCGTCAGGGTAATCCCACCCCTTCATAGTTAAAACGGGGTTAGATCCCCGTTTTTCGTTATGATCTCCGTTGCGCACTTTCTTGCAACGTCGGATAAGTCCTGTTCATCGGCCCGACACTGGAGAAGAAATGAAATTATTACTTGCATTCGCCCGTCTGGTCGACGGAGTGACGGATGTGTTCGCAACCATTGCTAAATGGGCTGTACTGCTTTGTAGTCTGATTAGCGCCGGTAACGCGGTGATGCGGTACGCGTTCGATTACAGCTCTAATGCCTGGCTCGAAATCCAGTGGTATCTGTTTGCAGGTTGCGTCATGCTGGGCGCGGCTCAGGTTTTGCGAGTCAATGAGCACGTGCGTGTGGATGTGATTTATGGAACCCTTAAAAGTCGAAGCCGTGCATACATCGATTTGTTCGGTCTGGTCCTTTTTCTGATGCCTGCGATGTTGTTGTTTCTGTACTTGTCTTGGCCCTTGTTTGTCGGAATGTATATATCCCAGGAAGGTTCTCCCAATACTGGCGGGCTGATTAGATGGCCCGCCATGATGTTGTTGCCGCTGGGTTTTACCCTGATGTCACTTCAAGGTGTATCCGAAATTATCAAGCGCGTTGGTTGGTTGACTCATCAGTATGAGATGGATCTGCATTACGAGAGGCCGCTGCAATGAGTATGGAAAATTTCGCCCCCCTGATGTTTGTGGGGCTAGTCATCATCATGCTGATTGGTTTCCCGGTCGCATTTTCTTTGTCGGCGCTTGGGTTGCTGTGTGGTTTCATAGCAATCCAGATGAACTGGTTTCCCGTCAGTTTCATGTACAACCTGCCGCTGAATATTTTCAGCATTCTTTCGAATGATCTACTCCTAGCGATTCCATTCTTCACGCTGATGGGGGCGGTATTGGAAAAATGCGGGTTGGCCGAGGATATGCTTGATTCCATGGGACAGTTGTTCGGTCCAATTCGTGGTGGATTGGGGTACTCGGTCATTCTGGTTGGTTTCATCCTGGGAGCGATCACCGGAACTGTAGCCGGACAAGTCATTGCGATGGCGATGATTTCTTTGCCTGTGATGATGCGCTATGGCTACAACATGCGTTACGCGACAGGGGTTCTGGCCGCATCCGGAACGATTACCCAGTTGGTGCCACCTTCGCTTGTTTTGGTGGTGATGGCGGATCAGCTTGGACGTTCGGTTGGCGATATGTATAAAGGGGCCTGGGGGCCGTCCATTCTTCAGGTTCTGATTTTTCTGATTTACACCTTCTTGCTTTCCCGCCTGTACCCATCGTATTTGCCCGGACTGCCGCGCGAAGCGCGCACCCTCGAAGGCTGGCAACTCTGGAAAAAATGTTTGCGTGGAATCATTCCGTCCGCATTTCTGATTTTTGCCGTATTGGGCAGCATGGGCGGTTTGCCCGGCATGAACACTGCGATTGCGACGCCAACAGAGGCTGGCGCAATGGGGGCGGTTGGGGCGCTGATTCTTGCTGCGATTCATGGTCGCTTGAATATGGCGATTATTCGTGAAGGCATGACCGGCACGATGCGCATTACTGCGATGGTTGTCTTTATTCTGATTGGTTCAAGAACGTTCTCCCTGGTGTTTCAAGGGGTCGACGGAGCGCTGTGGATTGAGCATATGCTTTCCGGGTTGCCAGGCGGCCAGATTGGCTTTTTGCTGGTCGTGAATATATTTGTGTTCTTTCTGGCATTCTTTTTGGATTTCTTTGAAATCGCCTTCATTATTCTTCCCATGCTCGCGCCGGTTGCCAACAAACTCGGTATCGACATGATTTGGTTTGGCGTGTTGTTGTGCGTCAATATGCAGACAAGCTTCATGCATCCTCCTTTTGGATTCGCTTTGTTCTATCTGCGCAGCTCCGCAGACTCTTTGTTCAAAGCAGGGTCTTTGCCTGCCAAGGTATTGTCACGCGACATTTATCTCGGTTCGATCCCTTGGGTAATACTGCAATTAATGCTCGTGTTGATCGTGATTTTCTTCCCCCAAACCGTGACAGTGTTCTTGGATAAGAAAGTCGAAATTGATGTGAATACGATCAAAATCGAATTGCCTACTAACGATCTGAATCAGGGCGAAGAACAAAACGATGATCAGATGAATAGTCTGATCGAAAATATGTCCAAAGGCGGCAAGTAATCCAGATGCGTGCGGATGCAGTAAGGGAAGACTCGTCGCCTGGTCCGGCTAGCGTTTCAGGCCCGGCATTTCCTCATTTGATCAAAGCACTTTCAACGGCGCTGGTTGTCGCAGTGCTTGTCTGGGGTGCGGGGGCGCTTCGGGACGTCGTTTGGGCTGACTTTTCGCTAGGTGCCGCCGTTCTTTTCGGCTCGGCGCTATTGATCACCGTCATTGTCTGGCTTTGGATGCTGAAAAGCCGTACGCAGATTAGTCATGAAACGATAGAGCAGACCTGGATTTGGCATAAACGAGTTCAAATCAAGGACATAACGCAAGCTAAATTGATTTATGTCCCCTATTTAAGCTGGTTGATTGCCCCGCGTTTAATTGTGCGTGCGGGCATGGGCCTTCAAGTTTTTTATTCTGCCGACCCTTCAGTACTGAAGGCATTCGCACTTTTGGTGCGCGGTCAGGCAAAATGAACAACTATCCCATCCCTCTCAGGGATGGTAAAAAATCATATAAATATATTGAGGGAGATATTAATGTTTGCAGCATTCAAATCATGCTTTAGAAGAGGTGGGACGTACTTTGTGTTTGTCTCGACGTTGTTAATCATGATGTTGTCCATTGTGGCGAGCAACGCCCGCGCGGCAGATTATCCGGATAAGCCGATTTCGATTCTGGTTGGATTTCCTCCCGGGACTTCAACCGATTCTGTCGCGCGCTTAATTGCAGAGCGACTGAGTAAAGAGTTGGGACAACCGGTGATCGTTAAAAATCGCCCAGGTGTTGGCGGCAGTTTGGCGGTCGGAGAGCTGGTCAAGATGAAGCCTGATGGCTATTCGATTGCTTTAACGGCCTCCGGACCCCTGGGGATCAATCCGCATTTGCTAAAAAACATCAATTACGATGCGTTAAATGACTTCGCACCGATTGGTCAGACATCGTGGCTTCCTTATTTACTTGTTATCAACAAGACTAAAGGCCTCGATACGTTCGAAAAAATGGTTGCGTATGCGCGAGCAAATCCGGACAAGTTGAACTACTCATCTATCGGGATGGGGACAACCAGTCATTTGCTGATGGCGATGCTACTCGAAAAGACAGGCCTGAAAATGGTTCATGTTCCCTATACCGGAAGCACCCAGTCTCAAGCGGATGTGATCGGTGGCAATGTGGATATGACTTTCGACACGCTGGTGACGACGTTGCCGCACGTTAAATCCGGTCGACTGAATGGTTTGGGCGTCAGTACAAGCGATCGCGCTAAATTGGATCCCTCAATCCCAACCTTGCAGGAAATGGGTGTCCCGGATTTCAATATGGGGGCTTGGTTGGGCTTTGTCGCACCTAAGGGCACCCCGGTTGAAATTGTGCAGAAATTACATGATGAAATTAACAAGGCCTTAAAAGATCCGGACATCGCCCAAAAATTAGAGGCGTTGGGTACGCAGGTTGTGATGAGTCAGTCTCCAAAGGAATTTTCGGAGTTGATCGTTAAAAATTACAACACTTGGGGTGCTTTGATTAAGCAGGCCGGTGTTGAGCAAAAGTAAAAAAGGGGATTCGGATGTTAAGACTGGATGGAAAAGTTGCATTAGTCACAGGGTGCGGTACGCATGGCGATGGTTGGGGTAATGGTAAAGCTATCGCCGTGTTGCTGGCGCGACAGGGTGCAAAAGTGTTTGGGGTGGATTTAAATCTTGAAATTGCAAAAAACACCCAAAGAATCATCGAAGAAGAGGGCGGGCAAGCTGAAGTCATGACGGCGAACGTCACCAAAGCAGAGGACGTCAAGAAGATGGTTGATGCTTGCATGCAAAAGTATGGCCGCATTGATATTTTGATCAATAACGTTGGCCGCTCGGAGCCGGGCGGTCCGGTCGAGATGAGCGAAGAAACCTGGGACGAACAGATGGATGTCAACGTCAAATCAGCATTTCTGTGTTGCAAGGCGGTTTTGCCCATCATGGAAAAGCAAGGTGGTGGATCGATCGTCAGCATTTCATCTGTCGCTGGCATTGCTTATGTAGGGAAGCCGCAAGTTGGATATGCCGCTAGTAAAGCTGCGATGCAACAGCTGACGAAAACGACCGCTGTCATCTATGCTGATCGTCATGTTCGACTGAATTGCGTTGCGCCAGGGTTGATGTTTACACCTCTGGTTGAACGTCTAGCGCAGAAATATGCCAAGGGTGACTACGAAGGTTTTGTGGCTCATCGTCATAAACAGGTCCCTGCAGGGCATATGGGCGAAGCTTGGGATGTCGCCAACACTGTTTTGTTTCTCGCAAGTGACGAGAGTCGCTATATCACCGGTCAAACTATTGTAGTGGATGGCGGTCTGACATCGGCTACCCGCTAATGTGGTTGATTATCTTCAGATATAAAAAGGACAGAAAAAAATGAAAGCACTTGTACTGAATGGCCATGGTTATGATTTGACCGAGGCGGCGCGCCCTGTTCCGACGGCAGATCAGGTTCTTGTCCAGGTTAAAGCATGTGGTTTGAATCGTGCGGATCTTGGAGTGATCGCGGGCGGCATGCATGGTAGTCAAGGAGGTGCGGGCACCATTCCCGGATTGGAATGGGCAGGCGATGTGGTTGAGGTGGGGGCCAATGTTAAAGGCTTCAAAGTGGGTGATCGGGTGATGTGCTCCGGTTCCGGAGCTTATGCGCAATATGCCGTGTCCGATTGGGGGCGCACAATGCACATACCTTCTGCATCCATGACGTACGAGCAAGCAGTCACGTTACCGATTGCCATTCAGACTATGCACAACGCCTTAATCACAGTTGGTGAAATGCGTCCCGGTGAAACGGTTTTAATCCAGGGAGCATCCTCAGGGGTTGGATTGATGGCGATGCAGATAGCCAAAGCACTTGGCGCCAAAAAAGTCATCGGCACATCATCCAATCCGGAGCGTCGCGCTCAACTTAAGCAATATGGTGCTGACGTTGCTTTGGACAATAGTGATCCGGACTGGCCCAAGCAGGCGATTGAGGCAAATGGCGGCGTCGGGGTTGATCTGATCATCGACCAACTGTCTGGTGCGATGGCAAATCAGAACCTCGAAGCGTGTAAAGTTTTGGGTCGAATCGTTAACGTAGGCAGGCTTGCAGGACGCTTTGCTGAGTTCGACTTTGATTTACATGCGATGAAACGCATTAAGTACACGGGAGTCACATTTCGTACGCGTTCAGTAGAAGAGGTGCGTGAAATTGTTCGACTGGCCGATGCCGCACTGAAGGATTCGCTTAAATCGGGCTCACTGTCTTTGCCGATCGATAGCGTCTATACATTCGACAAAATTGGCGATGCCTTTGCTCGCATGAAAGCGAATCAGCATTTCGGCAAAATCGTTGTCACTATGAACTGATCAGGCAAGGCATATGCATATCGATTCGCTTGAGAAGCTTAGGACGCTTTACGGTCCGGCCAAAGAAAGAGCATTAAAAAAGCAGCAAAGTGAACTCGATGTGCATTGTCGACGATATATTGAACTGTCTCCCTTTGTGGTTTTGGCAAGCAGCGGGCTGGACAAAAAACTTGACGCATCGCCTCGTGGCGGCGCGCCTGGTTTTGTCAAAATCGTTGACTCGCATACGCTACTGCTCCCAGACTCTCCCGGAAATAATCGTCTCGACACGCTTGAAAATATCATTGAGACGGGTCGAATTGGAATGTTGTTTTTGATACCAGGCGTGGATGAAACTTTAAGGGTGAATGGCGCTGCAGAGTTGCGTATGGATACCCACTATCTGGATATATGCCAAACAGAAGTCAGGCGTCCCAAGCTAGTGATCAAGATTACAGTGCAAGAGGCCTATCTGCATTGCGCAAAAGCATTCATGCGTTCCGGTTTATGGAATCCTGATGCCCGGATCGATCGTAAAAGGTTGCCGACCATGAATCAGATGGTTGGAGAACAAACCGGACTTCAGTCCGAAACCGAAGAGGAAACGCTCAAGCGTTATCTCACCGAGTTGTAATCAAGTTTGTTCCCCTTGCCCTCTTGGTTTTATTTGTCCCAGGTGGGTTGAACTACGCCACGTATCGAAGCCTGGGCTAGCTTGAAAAAAACATCGGTATTATCCATGACGCCGGTAAATGACCATGCTCCCGGACCAAACGCGGACAATGGTACATCCGTTCCTGTATGCACTGCCCGTGAACCGGGCACTTGCCCGGTCACCAGGAATTTACCTTCTATGTCTCGAGCCAATGAGTTTTTTGGGTAGGCATTCAGAGGCGCTGACTTGACGAATGGTTGCTGAACGTCCTGATTCGGTAGAGGATTGGCGCGCCAATCTTCATGCCTATCTGCATTTGCAGCATAAGTGATGAGCAGTCTGCGATCTATATTGGTTGTTGTCGGATAGCCGTCTTTTTCGATCGAATATTTTGGAAATCCCGCTTGTTCATATATGCCAACCACTTTGTCACGAACATTTTCCTGTCCGCCAAGTTGAATAAGTTCTTGCAAGCGACTATCGGTGACTTTAGATGCGCCCACGACGGCGGCGCCTGAGCACTCATGATCCGCGGTGACAATGACAATTGTGTCGTCCCGACTTTTTGCATAATCCTGTGCAACTTTAACAGCGCGGTCAAATTCAATCAGATCAACCATCCATCGATCCGAATCCATTTCGTGCGCTTGTTTGTCGATTGATGCCCCTTCGATCAGCAAGAAAAATCCATCCTTCTTTTTATCCAGAAGGGCGATTGCTTTTGCTGCCATTTCATCCAGCATCGGTTGATCAGGCAGTCCATAATCGGAAACAACGGAGCCGGTGATGCCGTTTTTGACTCCACGACGACCATCGATTTTATCGACAGCAACGTTCATGTTTGAAAATGCGAACAGACCAAGCATGCCTTGAGCTTTCGAAATATCGATAGCATCCATTGATGATTTATCGGAAGCGTACTGAAAACCCGAATTTTTGAAATCAGCGATCAAGTCGCGATTGATGTCGATTTTTCCTGGAGATGTTTTCCAGCGCTTGATGATTTCGGCAGTGTGCGGATCAGTTTCAGAAAATGCATAGTCGTTTTTTGCGCTACGAGCGGACCCTACTGTCTCTGCAGTCAAAAACCATTTTCGTCCGCCACCCATCAAAACAGTCAGGCCAGTCAGGCTCCGATCATCGAGAAACTGATCGACAATCCCCGTGCCTGCAGAACGGCTGCTGGTGTGTACTGCATTGCCGGCCGGAGTCGAGTCGAACACATCGGCTGTCGTGACAATTCCAAGAGCTTTGTTTTGTTTACGATGAAGATATTCGCTGAGGTATTCAATACGAGGGTTGTCGAAAAACGCTATTGTGTCGTCAGGAAAAACGCCTTGCTCGTTATTGTCGTTTTTATTGCCGAGAACATAAGCGGTCATGCCTGGGGAGGAGTCGGTCACGATCGAATTCAACGATGCCGTCTTGACTTGACCGGAAACAGGAAAACTGTCCATAACAAGACCATTGATCGCTTTGCCCTGCGCATAACCGCCCGCCATGATGCGCGCTGCTGTGCGGTGGGACGCCCCCATGCCATCGCCCAGCATAAAAATAATATTCTTGATTTTCTTTCCGCCGGTCTCGAACGGCACAATTTCGAAGTTTCCGGTTGCAGTGACTGTTTGACCATCACTTTGCGTGGCCGTTACGCTAAAAGTGTGAGCGCCGGGATTATCGACAGAGAATGCGCGAATCGTCGCAATGGCTGCGTTTTTGGGGATTGAGGGCTTGCAGCCTTCTTCACAGCTTTTCAGCGAAATCGTCGCATCAATTGTTTTGCCATCAATCGAAAAGACGGCACTTCGAATCGTTTTGCTGGCGTCATCGGGACGAATAGTTGCTTGAAGATCGAAGCGTTGATCTGGCAAGAATCGCGCAATGATCGGCACGGGTCGTTGATTTGCAAATAGTTCGCTTGGAGGTGTCAGGCGCGATACTGTCGGTTGAGCTTCTGCACTCAAGGTTGTCAGCGCAGCCAGCAAGCTTAATCCAATGTTTGGAACATCACGCCAAAGATTCGGAAATAGGGATTTCATTTATCACCGTGAAGTTTTATCTGATCAGGAAACAGTTTGAGTTGTACCCATGAAACTCGTCCGTCTTCGTCTTCATGACGACCCACTGCCAGAATACCTCGGACAGCGAGTAGCCCTGCTTCATGCGGAATCGCTAGATCTTTTTGACTTTCATCCAAATAAACGATGATGGCCGAAGCAGGTAAGTCATCCGCTTCACCATCCGAGTGTTCGTGCATTTCGATAGGGAGGGGAGCAAGAATAAATCTTCCGGCAACAGAGGTCTCTTGTTTGACCATATAACCTGTTAAGCAAACAGACTTTCCATTCGCTTGTCGGATGGAGTCGGTGAATTCAAGGCCGGACGGACCGACAGGCTGCTTGAAAAAATGTCTGAAATGAATTTCGATCGTACTCTGATCGGCAGATGATCCGGAATCGCAAGCATAGCGGGTTGCGGATGAGGGCAGGGTAATTAACAGTAATGTTGCAAAAGCGCAGACACAACGTACATGTCGGAAGAGCTTGATCAATATCATCATGTCGATATTCTGCTTGATCTATATTGCAGTTTCATGTCGAGACCGGTACTTGTTTCGAATGTTACGACATGGCCTATTGGTCTAGTCGTCCGGGAAGTCCACTTTTTGCCAGGATTTGTCAGGGTTGTAAGAGTGGATTTGCTTAACGGTTGCGGAGGTGCCAGGACCCAAATTTTTTTGAAATGCCTGCCCTGCCTGACTAATCATAAATGTCATCACTCCGGTTTTTCCGTATGTAACAGGCCAGGCGATCAATGCAAATCCCTTCGTCATGTGTCCTTTGACGATGTAAGACATTGAACCGCCTTGCGCATGTATGCCTTGGGCCGTCAATATGCGGTAGTGATAACCATAGTAACCCTTGCCCTCCAGCGCTCCTGTCGCACTCGCTTCCGAAAATATTTCACCAATTGGGCTCATCGGATCAAGTGGGCCGATCGGCCAATATAGTCCGTCTTTTTTCCCCGGTGTGCTGATGATTTTCTGGGCATATTCGAGCGTGCCATCCCGGTCATAATCTTCCGAGATATAGTCGAGTTGAGCGTCGTGATAGGCTTTCAGAACAGTGAGTGCCGCCCTTTGATTGGCATTAATCGTCTCTATCGTCGTTGATCCCTGAGCGGTAGGTTCCTGAGCCCAGCCATGAGTCGCACTGGACATTAAGCCTACGCCCAAGGCGATGATGGCGAATAAACGATTAGACATTGCGTCTCTCTGAAGTGTGGGGGCAACGGGTTAAACGATGTGGATTAAAGATTAATTCAAATCCCTGAAAAACCACATCAATCAGCACGCAATGCAGTATCTTTACGGATAAATGGAAGATTTTTACAACAATTCCTCGGATTCAGAGTCAAAAGTGAGTCAAACTACACCGCGGCCTCAGACGTTGTTTGAAAAAATATGGGCAAGGCACGTCGTGCTGAACCGCGAGCAAGGCCCATCATTAATCTATATCGACCGCCATATTGTTCATGATGGTTCGGTCCATGCCTTCAGGCAATTGCGAAGTAAAGGGCTGACGGTTCGTAAGCCCTTGCAGGTGTTTGGCGTGGCCGATCACTATATTCCGACAAAGAGCAGGTTTGCGCGCGATGCGGGAAGCCCCGAGGCTGCAGAAATGTTCCAGTCATTCGATCGGAACATGGAATGGGCAGGAGTGCGGCATTTTTCGATGAGTGATCCGGGCCAGGGGATCGTTCATGTCGTAGGGCCAGAGCAGGGCATAAGTCTTCCGGGTATGACGATCGTATGCACAGACAGTCATACGTCCACGCATGGAGCGCTGGGTGCGATTGCGTTTGGCATTGGTCAATCCGAGAGTGCGCATGTCATGGCAACCCAAACCCTATGGCAAGCCATGCCTAAGACGTTTAGGATCAATGTCATCGGCGATCGTTCCATTGGGTTCAGCGCGAAGGACATTGTATTGGCGATTATTCGAAAAATCGGTGCGGATGGGGCAGTTGGCCATGCCATTGAGTTTGCCGGCCAGGTAGTTGACGACATGAGCGTCGAGGAGCGATTGACGCTATGTAATATGGCGATCGAAGCGGGCGGGCGTTGTGGCATCATCGCTCCAGATGACAAGGTTTTTGAGTATCTGAAGAATAAGCCTTTCGGTCCCACGGGATCGCAATGGGATGAAGCGGTAGGAGAGTGGCGCACCCTGAAGACGGATCCGCTAGCTGTATTCGATCGCGAGCTTGATATCGATATTTCCGGAATGATGCCCGTGGTTACGTGGGGTACCAGTCCGGATATGTCGGCGCCAATTGATGGTTGCGTTCCCGATCCTGCGATCATGGCTGATCCGCAAAAGCGCGCATCGGCCATTGCGGCTTTGGATTATATGGGGCTCTCTGCGGGTCAGCCCATGAATTCGATCAAAATCAACCGCGTTTTTATCGGATCCTGTACGAACGCTCGTTTATCGGATTTACGGGAAGCGGCAAAAGTTCTTAAAGGGCGTCGTGCGGAAGTGCCGGGAATCGTTGTCCCTGGGTCAACGCTTGTCAAAATGCTAGCGGAGGCAGAGGGATTGGATCAGGTTTTTATGAGTGCCGGACTGGAGTGGCGCGAATCCGGGTGTTCGATGTGTGTTGCGATTAACGGAGATGTTGCACACCCCGGTGAACGAGTCGCTTCCACAAGTAACCGAAACTTTGTTGGTAGGCAAGGGCCGAGCGTGCGAACCCATTTGGTAAGTCCTGCTGTTGCGGCAGCATCCGCATTGACCGGGTACTTAACGAATCCGGTGGAGGTTACTTTGTCATGAAGCCAATTCGTGCATTTAATTCGATCGCCGCCCCATTGAGGGGAAGAAATATCGATACTGATCAAATTATTCCAGATCGATTTTTAAAAATGAATCGTCAAGCTCCGGGTGGGTACGGGCATTTTCTGTTTCATGACTTAAGTCACCTCAACGATGATTGTTTGCGTGACGATTTTGTTTTGAATTCGCCGGTTTTTCAATCCGCGACCATATTGGTGGCAGAGCAAAATTTCGGCTGCGGATCCTCTAGGGAGGGGGCAGTTTATGCCTTTGTGGATCGGGGGTTTCAGGCCATTATTGCGCCCAGTTTTGGAGATATATTTTTTAGTAATTGTTTGAAGAATGGCTTGCTTCCGATTCAACTGCCCGAAGATGTTGTGGCAGGGTTGTTGGACAATGCGCAACGATCGAATGCCGGATTAAGCGTGACAATAGATCTTGAGAATCAGATGGTTGCATGGACGGTGGGCAATGGAACATTGGAGAATCATACTTTTCCAATCGATCCATTTTGGCGAGAATGTTTATTGAAAGGCGTCGATGAAATCGAATTGACGCAATCGTATATGCAGCAAGTCGAGCAGTTTGAAATCAAGCATTTTCGAAAAAATCCTTGGCTTTGCGCCCAATAGGAGTGAGTCAACATGAAATTGATCGAAGTCATCAATAAAGACATCAAAAGAAGCCGTACGCTTAAGGCAGGTAAGACCTATGTCATTCAAGGCGAAGTCAGAGTCGCTAAAAGTGTCAAGTTGACGGTACAAGACAAAGTGACGATTTTGATCGTAAATGGCGTGAATAAAAAGAGCAGTATCTGGAGGTCTGCGTTGATTTTTGAGCAAGGATCATCACTTATTGCACAGCGCATGTATGTAAAAGCATGCAATTCGGAATATAAGCCGGTCAAGTGTGCAGATAATGGTGGGCTGTGGTTTTTGGGGAATTTTAACGACGCAAGCAAAGACGGCGTATCGGTAAAGGTCAACCGAAAGAACCCATTGTCGAGTTTTAATGCGAAGATGGTTGCGACCTATTACCTTGGGCGATTTGATCCGACACAAATAGCTGACGCAACGCAAAATGATGATGGAGAAGCGGATGTCGATGATGATATCGATGGCTTTTCAGTGTTAGGGGTTGGAAAAAATGAATGGAATATTTCCGAAGTCCGTTGCTATTATTCAGCCGATGATGCATTCGATGTCACGAATTCTCACATTCGGCTGGATCGGCTTGAAATCAAATTGCCAGTCGAAGACGGAATGAATATCAGCAGTAGCCGCGTCGAGATTCATAAAAGTTTGAGCATAGATCTGCGCAAGACAAAAGTGATGGATCGCGACTTATTTGATTTCGAGACTGACGATGGCGGTTCATTCGTCGAGTTGTACCGCCGTTGCTGGGTGAGACTAAATGGAGTTTTTGGCGATCAAGTCGTATTGAGCTCTAAAGACATGCCCAAGCCTGTCACCAGAGATGACAATGAAAGATTTTATTCTTTCAGTGGGCAGCTTAAGTCCGCCGCACTCGTTTATTCGATAGACGAAGATTAAACTGTCAGACTTAGGGCGAGTTGTGCTTTTAATTTCTGAAAATAAAGTAAACCGCGCCCATCAGGCAAAGCCCCGCCCACAGATAATCGGTTTTGAAAGGTTCGCCCATATAGAAAACGGCAAAAGGTATGAACACGCCCAGTGTGATTACTTCTTGAGCAATTTTGAGTTGCCCCAGCGAAAAGTGCTCAAACCCAATCCTATTGGCAGGGACTTGCAACATATACTCAAAAAAGGCAATCCCCCAGCTTGCTAACGCTGCTATCCACCAGGCCTTTTCAGACAGATTGCGCAAATGTGCATACCAAGCAAATGTCATGAAGACGTTTGATAAGACCAACAGTCCGATGAAAGTAATCGAACCCTGAAAGCCCGAAAAGTTCATGTTGAAAGATCACTCGATTGAATCCGCCGGACTCCTGCTGTGTGCATGTTTTGCCAGGCGGTTGCAAGGGATCCGTTTAAATCGATCGCTTTAGACGCATCTTCAATGACGGTAGTTTTGAAACCAAGATTAACGGCATCGATCGCCGAAAAAGCAACGCAAAAGTCAGTTGCTAAACCGCACAAATATAGGGTGTCGATGCCGCGATCATTCAAGTATCCGGCCAGTCCGGTGCGAGTGGATCGATTAGCTTCGATAAACGCCGAGTAAGAGTCGACCTGTGGATCAAAACCTTTACGTATGATGAGCTGTGCGTGCGGAATGTGAAGATCGGTTGCAAATGCGGCATCATCCGAGCCCTGAACACAATGCGATGGCCATAAGGTCTGTTGTCCATAAGGCAATTCAATCATGTCAAATGGATTTTTACCCGGGTGTTGATTTGCAAATGAAATATGGTCGGCGGGATGCCAGTCTTGCGTCAGTATGACATTGGAAAATTTGGGTGCAAGTCGATTGATAATCGGAATAATTTGATCGCCGTCAGTAACTGCTAAATTGCCGCCGGGCAGAAAACCATTTTGTACATCGATCACAATCAATGCATCTTTTGAGCCAAAACTAAAAGTGTGACTTTTCAATATCATCCCCAGATATTTTCCATGTTTACCATGTGCTGACCAGTCCGTCATTCAGGATGTCATAGCTTTTTTCCATCAGCTTTTGTCCATACTCATGACTGATTTTGGACATCGAAGTTCCGAATTTTTCGAGCGCTTTGGGATCCAGTCCCCAACCTTGCAGCGTATTCATGAATTCAGTGTGTTTTGTAAAACAATCATGCTGGGCAACCCTGATTTCCATGATTTCGTCGAAGATCACTGCCGCATCGATAAAGTCATCGATTAGCTCTTCATCAAACGTTAATGCGAAACCAAAATCATTGTGCTTTTTGGCTAATTTGGCAGAAACCGCCTCATCGGATACAAGATAGAACTTATAGTGTTCGCCGGCCTCATCATCTACGATGGCTTTGTGGCGAATCGCCGACTCAAGCCAGTAAATAAAATCATCTTGCATCTTTAGACGTTTTATCTTTTTGACTCCAAGCAACTTTGCCAGATCGCTTTTATCGATATTAATTCTGTCTTTAATTGCAAGAATTTTTCTGATTTCGACTTTGGTGGGTGTTACTGTTTTTTTCGCCATCGCAAAACTCCGTTTCGTAAAATTACCTATGACACATTCATTTTGAAGCATCGAATTTTAGATAAAGCCTTATTTCATTTTTACCACCGCCGGATAGCGATGACATGATACTAGGTGATCATTTACCATTCCTGAGGCTTGCATGAAGGCATAGCATATCGTAGACCCGACAAATTTGAATCCCGCTTTCAGTAGTGCTTTGCTCATGGCGTCGGACTCGGCCGTCCGCGCAGGAACATCATTCAAATTCAAGCGTTTATTCTGTATCGGTTTGTGATTGACGAATTGCCACACAAAATCGCTGAATTGATGTCCATTATTTTTTAAATTCAGGTATGCGTTAGCGTTTTTGATTGTTGCAGCGATTTTGAGTTTATTTCGAATAATGCCTGAATTATTCATCAGTTCGAATATTTTTTGATCATCGTATCGTGAAATCTTTTCAGGATCGAAGCGATCAAAAGCTTGACGGTAATTTTCGCGTTTTTTCAGTACAGTGGACCAGGATAGTCCAGCTTGTGCTCCTTCAAGAATTAATAGTTCGAATAAAGCACGACTGTCGTGTAATGGCACACCCCATTCCGTATCGTGATAGTGGCGATAAAGATCAAAGCCTTCGCACCATGGGCATCTCAACATGCTTGATCCTTGTGAATTAATCGTTCAAATTTAACAGGTTGAGCGGAAATGTCGATTTAAAATATGGCAAATAGTTCTTAAACCATATTATGAATACGAAAAACTCGTCACTAAAAGAAAAAATCCATTCGATCGTTTTCGAAAGCGATACGCAATCGGGACGGTTGTTCGATAAAGCGATCATTGTTCTTATTTTGCTATCTTTACTCGTTGTTATGCTGGATAGCGTCGAATCGATCTCAAAAAAATATCACACTATTTTCTTCGGGCTCGAGTGGATATTGACCATCTTGTTTACCGCGGAGTATTTGGCCCGTGTGTATTGTGCTCCAAATCGTCTGGCGTATGTGCTGAGTTTTTTTGGAATAATTGATTTGTTGGCCATTACGCCAACCTACTTGACCTGGTTGTTTCCCGAGTTGCATTCACTGCTTGATGTCAGGGTGCTGCGACTCATCAGGGTGTTCAGGGTTTTCAAATTAACCGAATACTTTTCCGAGTACAACCATCTTGCCGGAGCACTTGCCGCGAGTCGCAATAAGATTCTCGTCTTTTTGTCTGTCGTTTTGATGGTGGTATTAGTGATGGGTACGTTTATGTATGTCGTGGAAGGAGCCGAGCACGGTTTTACCAGTATCCCCGTCGGAATTTACTGGGCCATTACGACGATGACGACGGTGGGCTTTGGCGACTTGACCCCCAAGACCGATTTGGGGCGATTTATTTCATCGATCATGATGTTGATGGGCTGGGGCACTCTGGCTGTTCCGACAGGAATCGTTACGGCGGAAATGAGCGCAGCCCGTGCGCGAACGCAGGCTGCTACACGTATATGTCAGACCTGTGGAAGTAAAGGCCATGAGTTAACAGACAAATTCTGCCGGGACTGCGGTTCACGATTCGGTTGATAAATTTCAGAGAAAAACGCATGGAGAAGTTCATTACTGCAGTCATTGATGCCGGTAGCAGCGGGACGCGCCTTTTTTTATTTGATGTTCAGCCTGGAGCCTATCCCATCGTTAAAAAAATTGCCGAAGTTGAACATTCAACGATGCCTAATGGCGAGCGTGAAGACGGCATTAACAATTTTGTGCATCCACTCGCTCCCAACCTGGAGGCGCAGGTTGTTCCAATGATTGTCTGGCCACTTCTGAATTCGATTAGACCTCAATTGTACAGTCTGGGTGTCGAGCCCAGCCAAGTGAGCGTCCATCTTTTTGCAACCGCAGGCATGCGCTATTCAGCGAAAATGTTTGGAGTTCAAGCTATCGAACATTTTTATGATCGAATCAGGCATGGAATTAATCAAGCTGGATTTGCTTTAGGTGAGGTACGAACGATTGACGGTCAGCGCGAAGAGGGCGTTTGGACTTGGATTAATTTGAATGATCTGGAAAGGGATGTTTTCAGAACTGACGCTAGCCCGCTTGGAATTGTGGAGGTCGGTGGCTCATCTGCGCAACTCAGTTTTCCAGTTGATACTGACTATCCGCATAAAGAATCTGTGCAAATTGTGACGATAAACGGGCGAACGTTTAATCTGTATTGCAAGTCGTATATGGGTCTCGGACAGGACGATGCACGTAAAGCAATGCGAATAAAGCTTGGAGAGGCTTCGGCATGTTGTTTCCCCAAAGGATTTCGCGCTGAAAACGATTTTGGAGATGTCTTGGACGGAGTCGGACAATATCGTTTGTCTGAGGATGGAAGATATCATTTCTCCGACTGCCACGCTATTTATGAACAGATAATCAAAGATGTCGTTATGAATGACCCGATGCCATCAGTGGACGAAATTAAGATAGATTTTGTCGGAACCGATGCCATTTTTCATGCGACCAGATATTGGATGGTCGAACATAATCCAATTCAATTAGCGGCCATGCTGATTGATCAAAGTCTGTCATTGGATATGTTTCCTGGCATCGAATCAAATGAATTTATTCAAGCTCAGGCCGCAAATGCGACATATGTGCACGCACTGCTGTTCGGTGAGCAAGGTTTATTTAAAAATCGGCATCAGCAGTTATTGAGTGCCCTGCCAGGAAAATCTGAAAACAAGGGCACCCATCTAACATGGACAAGAGGCTATCTCTTGCAAAAGTTCGCTTTCGCTAAACCAGATTTAAATTGTCCACAACCGGTGGCTTAGGTTTTTTCACACGCATGCGCCACCAGAGCAGGATGGCAGTCACAATGGCAAATAGTATGTGAACCAGCCAGACACCGATGCTAAATGGCAATTTGCCGTGAATAATCCAGCCTTGGGAAATGTTTATCAAATTTAAATAAAGCATGGCTACCAGACCTGCAATCAGCAGATTGCCCGAGCGCCCCATGCGCGGATTTACAGCGCCGATAGGTATTGCCAGCAAGGCAAGGTTAAGCGCAGCAAGCGGAATGGCGATACGCCACATGATTTGTCCCCATGAGCCGTTTTCGCTGTCTCCAATCAGTAGCATGGTGGGTCTCGCGCGGCGGTTTGCTAAGGCCTTGTTGCGAGCCTGATTCATGGATTCTTCACCATCTTTGCGTTCGATGCGTACTCCAAAGGCATCGAATTCAGCGAGTTTCATTTCCGCCGTGCCGGGTTTTAAATCATATCGATACCCTTTTTCCAGCACGAGAAATCGGTCACCATTGGGCATGATTTCAGTATGGGCGGAGGTGGCGGTAACAACAATCAACCATTGTTGATCCAAGATGCGCATGAAAACCTGACCAAGTGATGTGTCATCGGTTTCAGAGCTTTCAGTGAAAACAACGCGTTTTCCCCCCTCGGTTTCAAAAAATTGACCTGGCGTAATTTTTGAAACATCGGATCGCATCTCAAAGCGCGCGCGATAGTCTTCGATCTGTCGATTCGCCCATGGCGTGACATATAAGGTCAGACCGGCAATCGCTATCATGATCGGCACGGCGACACGAAGCACTGGATTGATTAAATTAAGCAATGACATCCCGCTTGCGAACCATACGACCATTTCCGATTCACGGTAGTTGCGTGAGATGGTCGTTAATACGCCAATGAAAAGCGACACGGTCAGAATGGTCGGTAGAGCCGCGAGAGTCGTAAAAATCGCCAGACCTACAACGATATCCACCCCGATGCGTCCAGCTGCCGCCTCACCGATCAGGCGCACAAGGATGACGCTCAGCCAAATCACAATCAGCGTGGAAACAACCACACTGAAGTGACTCAGTGTTTCGGAAATAACGGATTTTTTAAATAAATTCATTGTGGACAAGCATTTTTTATTTCGGGTTCGATAATCGCCCAATTCACTTCATATAGCGGTTTTTGTTTAAAGCGATTCCATGGAATATTAAATGATCCATTTTTCGCCGCGCGCTCCAGAAATGCCCGCATGTTGGGATTAAGTTTACCTTCGCTTGGATCGACAAGAACCATCGCACCGCATCTTCGGACCAACTCAGGATTGACTGCTGCGGCTTCGGCATAGTTGCCATAAGGAACGACAAGAGGTTGATGTTTGGACATAACCGAAGCAACACCGGCAATCCAGGTTTCACCAATCACGATTTTGAATGGCCCTTCACTATGCTCTTTCCAGATTTGGTCGACTTTAGAGCCTAGTTGCTTAGCCGGAAAATTCGCCCTTGGGGTTTTGCTCATCAAGTCAGCGACCAGTCCGTAATAAAGAGCAGTGCCACAGGCGATCGTGATGTTGAGCGCCAAACCAATCCGCAGAACCTGTTTCAGGGCGCGACGCTCGTTAACCAAAGGCACCCAGCGCAACGCAAACGCACCAAGCATGATGAAGTACGATGTTGCCCAGTTTGCATGCAAACTGATAAAGGCAGTACCCAATAGCGAGGTCAGCAACATTGGGCCGATAGCTGCAAATGCGATAAACCGCATTTCTTTGGGTTGATCGATTTTCACATCGGGAGCCATCATGTCGTGCGGTCCCCTTCTGAATGTGAAATTCAAGACAAGAAGGGCAATGATGATGGGGGAAAGCTTTCCCATCTGGCTCGCAATGAATTTGGCGACTTGTGACATGTGGTTGATTTCGCCACTGACTTGAAAGCGCATATATTGAATAGTTGGCGCATTTTCCCGAATTAGCCAGAGAATATGTGGGATCGTTGCTATCACCCCGGCGGCAATCGCGATAAAAACGCCTTTCATTGCTTTCAGGCTATGCATTCTTGAGTCGGTGAGCACCCAAATGCCCATGACGGCAAACCAGATTCCGGCACTATATTTGGTAAGTAGGCAAATTGCGCCAGTCACGCCAACCAATACCCAGCGCCACCAGTTTTGGTTCCTAACCGCTAAAAGCAGCGACCATAGAAAAAGAGCTGTCGGAAACAGTTGCAGCAAGTTTGAACTGGCCTGTATTCCGTTAATGCTGTGATAAGTGATTAAGGATGTCAGGACAACCGCCATCAAGGCGCGTGCCGGGCTCATGATCAAGAGACTAATGCGCCAGACCACCAGTAGCATGAGGGCCACATTGATCTGACCCGCGACATAAGTCACCCAGAAAGATCTTCCTAAAAGAGACACCCAGGCATAAACCCACCAGGTAGAGATCGGTCCGAACTTCGGATAGCCCCAGTCGAAGTGCTGGATCCAGAAGAGCTCTTCCACATTATCTTTGTGGGGAGCCGTTTGACTAAGAATCGCCAGTACGGTCCACAGTAAAAAATTGAACCCGATGTATGCGAGTGTTGCTATTTTGAGTTGTTGCGCATTATTGGGATCAAGATTGCAAAACCGAGACAGTTTGGAATTCCCGGAAACATTCGATTCTGGAGAAGTTGAAGAATTCATGAGGTATCCGGAAGTTGCTTCACATAAAGAGTAGTTTAACCTTCATTGCCGTTACAGACTCATTCTCCTCTGTTGATGTTTCGAAACAATGAACTCCTTCCGGGTAAAGGGTAATTACCTATAAATTTTGGTCAGACTTCTATTTATACTGGTCTTACCACTTCACATGCTATTTGGAGACGAAATGAAGCTTAAAAAAATCCTTGGCGCAATGACGCTTGCGCTTGTGGGCGTGACCGGTATCGCCAGCGCTCAAAATACGGTTCGCCTCGGAGCCCTGTACCCCCTAAGCGGGGGGCTGGCCTTATTGGGTGATGAAAGTTTCCGTGGTTTTGAACTTGCTGTAGAGAAGCGTAATGCCGAGGGCGGTTTGCTGGGTAAAAAGATCCAAGTATTCAAATCAGATGCGGTGGATGCCAATCAGGCAGTCGGCTCTGCTCGTCGTCTGATTTCGGTAGATAAGGTTCAGGCCATCTTCGGAAGCTACGCCTCGCCCATTTCCTTTGCTGCGACACAAGTAAGCGAAAAAGAGGGTGTACCTTACTTTGAGTTGGGTGCCATTTCCGATCCTATTACTGAGCGTGGATACGAGTATGTATTCCGTACGAATCCGACATCCAGGAACTTCGCTGATCGCACCATTGATGTGATCAATGAAATTATTGCTCCAGGATTGAAAGTCAAGCCATCAGATTTGCGTGTCGCGATCGTGCATGAAGATGCGTTGTATGGTACGACCGTTGCCAAGTATCAGACTGAAGCTGCCAAAAAGGCAGGCTTGAACGTAGTGGAAGTGTTGCCTTACTCGGCTAAGGCAGTTGATTTATCGTCCATGATACTGCGTTTGAAGGGTTCGAAGGTTGATGTCGTTCTACAGACTTCTTATCAGAACGATACTGTGCTGTTCTTCCGTCAAATGAAGGAAGCAGACTTCAAGCCTCGCGCGGTGATCGGTGCTGGCGGCGGATATTCGACTCAGGATACCGTAAATGCGGCAGGTGCCAATAACATGCACGGCGTATTTGACATCGACTTTACGCAATACCTGACCAATGAGGCCGGTGCCCCTGGTTTGGGCGCATTCGTCAAAGCTTATGAAGCAAAATACGGCACGCCTCCGCGTTCGGGTCACAGCCTGGCAAACTACACTGGCGCACTGATTTTCTTTGACGCGATTCAGAAAGCCGGCACCATGGATCCAGAAAAGATTCGCACTGCGGTGCTGGCAG
Organism: Sheuella amnicola; assembly: GCF_010499255.1. Classification (GTDB taxonomy): domain Bacteria; phylum Pseudomonadota; class Gammaproteobacteria; order Burkholderiales; family Burkholderiaceae_B; genus Zwartia; species Zwartia amnicola. Next base: position 66,294 of record NZ_JAAGRN010000002.1, on the reverse strand, counting down.
TCGATGTCCCGGTAGGTAAAACATCGACCGGTTGGGGTGCCAAGTTTGATAAAAGCGGTCAGAACACACGCGCTTTGCCATCGGTCATGCAATGGCTGGATGGCAAGTTGACCACGGTTTACCCGAAAGAGGCTGCAGTGGCTGCACCTGTTGTCGGTCAAGTCGGTAAGTAATCTTTGCTAGACCAATGGAGGGACGGATGTCCCTCCATTATTTTGTCCGATTGATTGGATCGTCATGGATATTTTTATTCAGCTTGTTGTCAATGGATTGCTGCTGGGCGGCACATTGGCGATTATCAGTGTCGGGTTGACATTGATTTTCGGTATCGTTCGCGTGGTGAATTTCGCGCACGGTGAATTTCTGATGATCGGCATGTATGCCGTTTATCTGTTGTATCAAAAATTAGGGTTGCATCCCTACGCGGCAATCGTGCCGGTAATCGTCATCCTGTTTGTTGGTGGCGCGATGATGCAGCGCTTCATTATTCAGCCTTTGCTCTCCGCGGATCCTCATATTCAGATCTTTGCGACAGTCGGCATATCGACCGCTTTGTTGAATCTGGCATTGCTCATGTTCGGAGCTGATGTATTCTCAGTCAAGCTTAACGACGTGAGCTCCAGTACGCTGAAGTTCGGATCGCTGACGATCGTTTCCGGTCAGCTGATTACATTTTGCGTTTCGATTGTCTTGATGCTCCTGTTGCATTGGTTCTTGCACTCGACATATCTGGGTCGGGCGGTGCGTGCAACGGCCCAGCATCGTTATGCCGCACAGTTGATGGGCGTAAACGTTGAACGAATTTATATCTTCGCTTTCGGTTTAGGCTGCGCCTGCCTTGGTTTGGCATCGGGCTTATTGCTCCCCCAGTATCCGGTGTTTCCAACCGTGGGTAGTTTTTTTGTGCTGACCGCGTTTGTCGTGGTTGTGCTCGGCGGACTTGGTAGCCTGAGTGGTGCGTTCCTTGGTTCAATGATTATCGGGTTGGTCGATAGTCTTGCTGGTTATTACATCGCTCCGGATTTGAAAGAAGTGGTGTACTTCCTGATTTTTATCGGGATCCTGATTATTCGTCCCACTGGCCTGCTTGGCCTGGGTCGCGGTTCCGAATAAAGGTGCAATAGTGATGAATATTTTTAATCCCAGGGTGTATGTCACCTTGATCGCGATGGCTTTGCTGTTGGTTGTGCCAATCGCGTCGAATTCACCCTTCGTTTATCACATCTTTGTGCTGCTGTTTATTTTTGCGGCACTTGCAACAGCATGGAACATCGTCGGAGGGTTTGCGGGTCAACTCTCGCTTGGGCATGCGGTTTTTTACGGCATTGGTTCGTATGCTGCCGTATTGTTGATGATGCAGTTTGGCGTTTCGCCATGGATTGGCATGTTGTTAGGGGCGCTGATTTCCGTTGTGGTTTCTGTTTTGATCAGTTACCCTTGCTTCCGCCTGCGGGGACCATTCTTTGCATTGGCGACGATCGCAGTGCTGGAGGTGATCAGACTTGTTGCCATCCACCAGAAAGACCTGACTGGGGGCGCGGCCGGATTGGCGCCACCTCTTAAGCGAGGACTCGAATGGATGATGGTTCGCGAAAAGTGGGTGTACTTACTGATCGGGTTCGGCTTTCTTGTCCTGACGATGCTGGTCTCCCAGATGATCAAGAATTCGCGTCTGGGCTATTACCTAGTCGCCGTACGTGAAAGGGAAGATGCTGCATTGGCTGTGGGCATTAACCCGGTTAAGGTTAAGCTGATCGCTGTCATGATCTCGGCCGCATTGACCAGTGTGGTTGGTAGCTTTCATGCCATGTATCTTGGTTTTATTGACCCATCATCGGCGTTTTCTCTTGAGCTATCGATTCAAGTTGCCATGTTTGCGTTGATTGGAGGACTGGGTACTGTATTTGGTCCTTTGGTCGGTACCGTACTGGTATTGCCGATCGCCGAGTTGGCGCGCGGATGGTTGGCTGACTTCGGTAATGGTTTTCATGGCCTTGTGTATGGCGTTGTTTTGGTTATTGTCGTATTGACAATACCCAAAGGCTTGGTGGGGCGTTTTGGCCTGGCATTTGGACGTTGGGTCGACTCACTACCAGGAGGACGTCGTCAAATTTCGGCGGTTACTACAGAATTTGCATTGCCTAAAAAGAATGATTCCAAAACCATTGGCGAACCGATTCTGGTAACAGATAATCTGAATCTCTACTTTGGCGGTCTCCATGCAACAAACAACGTGTCCTTGTCGTTGCATGAGGGGGAAATCCTTGGGGTGATTGGTCCAAATGGCGCCGGTAAGACGACAGTGTTTAACCAGTTGTCTGGATTTTTACGTCCCAATAGTGGCGATATCAGGGTGCGTCTGCCGGACGGCAAATGGACATCGCCCACAAACCCAGTGGAGTTTGCAAAAGCCGGAATCGGCAGGACATTCCAGATTGCCCAGCCATTTGCCGATCTGACGGTAATGGAAAATATCATGTTGGGCGCGTTCATGAACACAAGCTCTCCGTCCGAGGCGGCCTCAATCGCCCGCCAGGTGGCGCAATTGACTGATCTGACTCCTCTGTTGGAGATTCGCGCCAAAAATCTGACTGTTGGTGGCATGAAGCGTCTCGAAATGGCACGTGCCCTTGCGACCAAGCCGCGTGTTTTATTGTTGGATGAAGTGTTGGCCGGGTTAAATCCCGCCGATGTTTCCAAAGCGATTGAAATCATCCGTCGCGTTCGCGATTCCGGAGTGTCCGTCCTGATGATTGAGCACATCATGCAAGCCGTGATGCAGTTGTCGGATCGCGTGGTTGTGATTAATTCAGGCAGCGTATTGAAAGAAGGTGCCCCGCGCGATGTGGTGAGCGATCCTCGAGTGATCGAAGCCTATCTTGGTAAGGAATATTCACATGCTTAAGTTGCAAGGGGTTTCTGCCGGTTATGGCGGCACCGAAATTATTCGTAACATCTCGCTTGAAGTGAACAAGGGCGAGGTTGTTACGATCGTTGGCGCGAATGGAGCCGGCAAGACAACAACGCTGCGCACGATATGCGGCATCGTCAAACCCACATCCGGAAAAATCGAATTCGAAGGTCATCAGATCAATGGATTGGGCTCGGATCAGATTGTGAATGCCGGAATCACGATGATCCCGGAAGGTCGGCAACTTTTTCCATTCATATCGGTAAAAGATAATTTGCTCATGGGCGCATTTAAAAAATCAGCTCGTGGCGTGGTCGATCAACGCATGGAAGAAGTTCTCGAGATTTTCCCTCGTGTGCGTGAAAGGCTTGGTCAATTCGCCGGCAGCTTGTCCGGTGGAGAGCAGCAAATGGTTGCGATTGCGCGCGGCATGATGGCTAATCCCTCTTTGTTGATGTTCGATGAGCCATCGCTTGGACTGTCTCCATTGCTGGTATCGCAGGTGTTTGACGTGATAGATCGTATCGTCGATATGGGCATGACCGTGCTGATTGTCGAACAAAATATCGTGCATACGCTGAAAATCGCCGATCGAGGCTATGTGCTTGAAAACGGCGAAATCACAATGACCGGTACAGGCAAAGAATTGCTGGAGAATCCGCACATCAAGAAAGCTTATTTGGGGATTTAACATGACGCCAAATCGTCATCAGGGTCGTACAGTTCTTGTCACGGGCGCCGCGAGCGGAATAGGCGCCAGTATTTCCCGGCAGTATGCTCAGGAAGGCGCAAAACTTGCGGTTGTAGATGTCAACGCCGAAGCTTTGGAAGCGCATTCGGAGTCACTGCGCGCACTGGGTGCGGATGTGGCCTGGGCGACAGCGGATGTATCGGATTATGGACAGTGTGCTAGTGCGCTTGAGCAGCTGCGTCGCGCTTTGAGTAGTGATATGGACACGTTGATCAACAATGCGGGCATATCTCCTAAGGTGAACGGTAAGCCGGCAAACTTCTGGGAGATGGATCCTTCGGAGTGGATGCGGGTTGTGGGAGTCAATCTGCACGGCGCATTCAATTGGTCAAGACTCGTTGCTCCATCAATGGTGGAACAACGTTTTGGCAGCATCGTGAATATGTCCTCTGTTGCCGCCAAATTTTTCGTGTCTTTCACTGCGGCGCATTATGGAACAACAAAAGCAGCTTTGATTGGCATGACACGTGATCTGGCCGGCGAATTGGGTCCGCATGGAATTACGGTCAATGCGATTGCGCCTGGTCGCATCAACACGCCATTAATGCGAACAGCATCCCAAGCGACTAATGACGCGATTATTCAGGAGACCGCTTTGCGAAGATTGGGCGATCCCGAAGATGTCGCAGAGATGGCCTGTTTTTTAACTGCGCCCGAGAGTCGATTTGTGACAGGCCAGGTTGTCGATGTGGCGGGTGGCTGGCTGATGACCTGACAGTCAGGACTTGAGGTATTTAACAAATCGCTTTTCCGCATTTTCCAGATGGGTGCGTGCGGCGAGTTCGGCAGCGATGGGATCGCCTGCCACGATAGCGTTGTAAATAGCCTGATGCTCGGCTTGAACGGCTTCAATCAGGTTGGTGTGTCTGGTTTTAGTATTGCTGCGCAAGCTGCGAATCATCTTGCGGGCAGTGTGCTCCAGATGTTGACTCAATGTCTTGAAATAAGGATTGTGAGTGGCCACAACTATTGCCTGGTGGAACTCGAAGTCTTCTTCATCGCCTAGGCGATCGCTGGCGATTGCGTACTCCATTCCAAGCAGGCAGCGTCGTATTTGTTTTAGATCTTCACTCGTTCGTCGTGCCGCCGCAAGGCGTGTTGCTGAAACCTCCACGGTTGCGATGAGCTCCATTATTTGTGTGACGGCAACTTTCTCCTCAATGTCGACCTTCTGGATTTTGAATCCTTCACGCGGATCCCTTTCTGTGACAAACACGCCGACGCCTCTTTTGATCGACACGACGCCTTCCGATTTGAGTCTAGAGATTGCTTCACGAATAACCGGGCGACTGACTGAGAATTGTTCGCAGAGATCCCGTTCGCTGGGCAAACGATCGCCGGGAGAGAATTTTTTTGCGTCGATCAATTGCCCGAGTTGCAGGGCTATTTCATCAGGCAGATGCAGGGCTGCTGTAGCTGGTTCACTCATGACTTCGGCGTTGCATATTCAAAATTCATATTACGCAATGATAAGCAATTGTCGCGGAAATATGGTGATCTGAGCGCTTAATAGGGAAAATACTGATTAAACTGGTAAGTCCACTATGTATACTGGTAATACCACCTAAATCAATTTGAGAAATGAAATAAATAATTAAAAGGCGGACAAAGGACATGAAAGAAATCACAGGTAAGACCAAGCTTTATGCAATTGTTGCGGATCCAATTCTGCAAGTTAAAACTCCTCAGGCCATCAATGCCTGGATCTCAAAGCACGATGTAGATGGTGTTCTTGTCCCTATGCATGTTTCCGCCTCCGGATTAAAGGCCTTGGTAGAGGGGTTGCGAGGCATGATTAACTTTGGTGGACTGGTAGTGACGGTTCCGCATAAAACGACAATCATCCATTTATGCGACGAGGTGTCACAAGCGGCCAAAATGGTGGGCGCAGTCAATATTATTCGTCGAGAAAGTGATGGCAAACTTCACGGAGACATACTTGACGGGAAGGGATTTGTCACAGGTCTTACGCGTCACGGTATAGAAGTGAAAGACAAGAAAGTTTTTCTTGCCGGTGCAGGTGGTGCGGCAAATGCAATTGCATTCTCGTTGTGCGAGGCGGGTATTCGCGAACTGGGTGTATATAACCGAACCAGTCCAAAGGTTGAGGATATGTTCGCACGCTTATCCAATGTTTATCCAAACATCAAAATGACTGTCGCCACTGCAAGTCCGAAGGGTTACGACTTGGTCGTGAACGCAACTTCACTTGGTATGGCTGAAACCGATTCGCTGCCCTTGAATGTCGATGATCTAGTGGCTGACCAGATCGTTGCCGAAATTATCATGCGCCCGGCATTAACCCCACTTTTGGCAGCAGCACAAGCAAAGGGTTGCAGGATTCAGTATGGACTACCGATGCTCGAGAGTCAGATTGATCTGATGGCGGAGTTCATGCGAGTGGGGAATTGAAATGGAACAGTTTGATTATGTGATTGTTGGCGGGGGAACGGCTGCCTGCATTCTTGCCAATCGTCTGAGTGAAGATGGTCGAAGCACGGTGTTGATGCTGGAGGCTGGAGGCGAGCCTCGCAGCATGTGGATTTCGATCCCAGCAGGATTCACTAAGTTGTTGAATGATCCTGTTTATAACTGGCGCTTTGAAACCAAACCGGAAGATAGCGTAATGGGCCGCACCATCGCTATTCCAAGAGGCAAAGGCCTGGGTGGATCCAGTTTGATTAATGGAATGATCTACGTGCATGGTCAGATGCAGGACTACGATGGATGGGCACAAATGGGTGCGACCGGTTGGTCCGGAAAAGACGTCGCACCATATTTCAAGAAATTGGAAACATATTTGCCCGGAGGAAATGCGCGCGGCAAAAAGGGGCCAATGAATATTGATCAAGTGGCCGAACGTTACCCTATCGCGTCTGCACTCATTGAAGCGGCGAAACAGGATGGGCAACCCATAGTCGAGGATTACAACGGGGGCGATCAGGAGGGGTTTGGTTACTACCAGGTTGCACAAAAAGAAGGTCGTCGCTGGAGCGTTTACGAGGGGTACCTTAAACCGGCATTGGGAAGACGCAATCTGACAGTTCGTACCAATGCTCATGTATTGAAAGTGAATGTTCACCAAGGCAAGTGCACGGGCGTCACATACCGAAAAGATGGAAGGGATGTATCAGTTCAGGCTAATCGTGAAGTTGTGATGGCGGCTGGGGCCATACAGACTCCTCAAATCCTTGAGCTTTCCGGGATAGGCAACCCGAAGTTGCTGCAAGAGTATGGTATTGCTGTTGTGCATCCTGCTGCGCGTGTCGGAGAAAATTACATAGACCACTTCGCCACCAGAATGAACTGGAGGGTGCGCAATACCCAAACGCTCAACGAGTTGGCGCAAGGCTGGCGTGTTGGACTTGCCGCTTTGAAATACTTCCTCACTCATAAGGGCATCTTGACCTTGGGCACCGGGCTTGTCCATGGCTTTGTTAAAACAAATCCCCATGTCGCCACTCCGGATGCGCAATACTTTTTTATGCACGCCAGTTATGCAAATGCCGCGATTCGTAAGCTGGATAATGCACCTGGTATGACGATCGGTGTCACCGGTTTGCGTCCCACATCACAGGGCAGCATTCATATCCAATCTGCCGATGCTTTTAAAGGACCGGCTATACGCCCCAATTTCCTTGCTACGCATGAAGATCGACAGACCTTGGTCGATGCAATGAAGGTCGCTAGACGGATTGCCGGTCGCCCTGCAATTGCACAATACATCGAACATGAAATGAGTCCGGGTGAGCAGGTCAATACCGATGAGGAATGGCTAAAGTTCGCCCGTGAAAATGGTCAGACCATATATCACCCAATTGGCACCTGTCGAATGGGGTCGGACAGCGAAGCAGTCGTTGATGTCAAGCTGCGCTTTAAAGGAATAGATGGTTTGCGCATTGTGGATGCATCGGTGATCCCCGCAATGGTTTCCGGTAATACTCAGGCTGCAGTGATGATGGTGGCCGAGCGTGGTGCCGATTTCATTCAAGAGGATGCGCGACGATGAGTAATGCATTCACGCAGTTTCCGGGACTTTCCGGAAAAATCGTGCTCAACACTGGGGCTGCCAGTGGTATTGGATTGGCGATGGCCCATGCGTTTGCCAGCCAGGGGGCGAACTTGATGCTTCTGGATCTTGATGCTCAAGGGCTGGCAAGCGTTAAATCCGAATTTGAAATTGCATACCCAGGCATCATCGTGGATACATTTGTTGGATCAATTAGAGATCCGATCGCGATTGATGACGCCGTTCAGAGTGCCGTTGCCCGATTCGGACGTCTGGATGTGTTACTCAATAATGCGGGCATTTCGATGAATAAACCTTCATTGGAAGTGACACCGGATGAATGGCGTAGAACGATCGATATAGATTTATCGGGAACATTCTTTTGTTGCCAGTCGGCCGCCCGTCAGATGATTAAAAACGGTGGCGGTGTCATTCTCGCCACCGCGTCGATGTGGGGAGTTGCTTCCTCGGCTCGCCGAGCTGCATATTGCGCCGCTAAAGCTGGAGTCGTATCGCTTTGCAAATCACTTGCTGTGGAATGGGCCCAGCACAACATTCGTGTCAATGCGATATGTCCCGGTTATATACAGACTTCCCTTGTAGCCGAATTGCTAAATCGGGGTGCTCTGGATGAAGAGTCCCTTCGTCAACGTACTCCTTTGGGGCGACTCGGAACGCCCGAAGAAATTGCTCAGACGGCACTTTATTTGTCGTCAGATTTGGCCAGGTTCGTGACCGGCCATGCGATGGTGGTTGATGGCGGTTGGACCGCCAACGGCTACTGATCGATCACTTCAAAATCAAATCGTCATAAAAATAGAACTCAGGATCGTTTATGTCTGAAACCACGCAATTGAAATCCGCGGCTAAATGGGTCGCGTTGACAACAACAGAACAGGATTGGAAACGAGCGGATCCTAAATTGCTGGGTACGATTCTTACACAAATGCATGTCATTCGCGTGTTTGAGGAAACAGTTCTGGAGTTGGCCGCCGAAGGCCTGGTGCACGGCCCAGCTCACTCCAGCATTGGGCAAGAGGGTGGCGCCGCCGGATCGATTGTCGGATTGACTGATCGGGATCAGGTTAACGGCTCGCATCGCGGCCATCATCAATTTGTTGCGAAATGCTTGTCCTATCTGGCTCCGGATGGACTTGATCCCTTCAAGCCGCTATCCGCGCCGATTCAAGAGATGCTTCAACGCACATTGGCCGAAATTCTTGGCCTATCCCCCGGGTACTGCAAGGGACGAGGAGGCTCGATGCATTTGCAATGGCTTGAAGCCGGAGCCTTAGGAACGAATGCGATCGTAGGTGGGGGCGTCCCTTTGGCGGCGGGATCTGCTTGGGCAGACAAGCAATCCGAAAGCGGAGGGGTGGCTGTTTCGTATTTTGGAGACGGCGCGATCAATATCGGATCTGTGCTGGAAACCATGAATTTGGCATCAGCATGGAAGCTGCCATTGTGTTTCTTTGTAGAAAACAATGGTTATGCAGTTTCAACTACAGTGGATGAGGCAACAGGCGAGCCAAGACTTGGCGCTCGCGGGCAAGCTTTCAATATCCCGAGTTGGAGTGTGGACGGGATGGATCCTTTGGCCGTACATCTGGCGATGCAACAAGCGCTCGAGCATATGCGGTCTGGCAAGGGGCCGACAATCATCGATGCACAGGTCTATCGCTACTTTCATCAAAACGGACCGTTTCCGGGGAGTGCATTCGGTTATCGGACGAAAGAAGAAGAGGCAGCATGGCGCAAGCGAGATCCGCTTGAACTGGTTGCGCGTAAGATGCAGGCTCGCAAACTCATCACCGCAAAACAAGTCGATGCATTACGAAGCGGAATTCAAGCATTGATGAAGCAAGCGGTGCAGGCTTTGATCGAAGATGATCCAGAAGGTAAGCCGGGAAAAAGAAGGATCCGTCCGGAACTTTGGCCGAGCCCCGATTTTTGTGACGTAGGTATACGAGGCGATCTATCCGAGTTCCATGAATTTACCAAGCCAGATGAGCTAGCCATAGCCAATGCAAGTCAACCACGCAAATTTATCGATATTGTGGCTGATGTCATGCACCGACGCATGGAGCTTGATCCAACCATCGTTGTGATGGGAGAGGATGTGCATCGTCTCAAGGGCGGAACAAATGGTGCGACTCGCGGCTTGAAGGATCGTTTCCAGGATCGCGTGCTAGGTACGCCAATCAGCGAATGTGCCTTTGCGGGCTTGGGCGGTGGAATGGCGATGGATCGTCGTTATAAGCCGGTTGTCGAGTTTATGTATCCCGACTTCATGTGGGTGGCAGGCGATCAGGTTTTTAACCAGATCGGAAAGGCTCGTCATATGTTTGGGGGAGACCATCCGGTTCCGTTTGTGTTGCGAACCAAAGTCGCAATGGGTTCGGGATACGGTTCACAGCACTCAATGGATCCGGCGGGAATTTTTGCGACCTGCCCAGGATGGCGAATTGTCGCACCTTCATGTCCGATTGATTATGTCGGATTGATGAATGCAGCGCTGCACTGTCAGGATCCTGTATTGGTTATTGAACACGTCGATTTGTATAACAGCACGGCTGCCGCTCCTGTCGGGGATTTGGATTTTATATTTCCGCCGGGCAGGGCGGCACTTCGTGCGCAAGGTAACGACTTGACGATTATTTCTTATTTGTCGATGGTGAACCATTCACTTGAAGCAATCGAGCAAACGGGAACTAGTGCCGATGTGATTGATTTGCGATGGCTTGATCGCGCCTCGATCGATTGGGGCACGATTGAAGCGAGTATTCGTAAGACCAATGCAGTCATGATTGTTGAGCAGGGCGCGTTGGGTACGTCATATGGAGGCTGGCTCTCGGACGAAATTCAGCGTCGCTATTTCGATTGGTTGGACGTGCCGGTACAGCGCGTAACCGGCAAAGAGGCAGCGCCAAGTATTTCGAAGGTGTTGGAGCGTGCCGCCTGTGCAAGGACAGAAGAGGTCGTACAAGGGATACGGCGTGTGAAATCCGAGCAAGGTCGAGCATAAGGAATACATAACATGGCAACCATTATTCGAATGCCTGAAGTCGCGGCCAATGCGACACACGCGACTCTGGTTTCTTGGAGCAAGAAAGAAGGGGATGAAATTTCCAGCGGGGAAAGCATTGCCGATGTCGAAACTGAAAAGGCAATCATTGAGCTCAATGTTGAGGCACAAGGCACCGTTGCAAGATTGTTGGTTAACAATGGGACCGAAGTCGCAGTTGGCGTGCCAATTGCAGTTTTAATCGATGCAGGCGAATCTGTTGCAGATGCAGATCGGATATTACAGTCCACACCGGAGAAAAACGCTTCTGCGACTTTAGTTTCGGATCCTGAGCCACGTGGTAGTCAAGCGAGTCAGCGAGTTTTCTCCAGTCCTGTTGCCCGGCTACTAGCCAAACAGCACGGACTCGACTTGAATTTGATTGTTGGCAGCGGGCCTAATGGACGCATCGTCAAATACGATGTGTTGCGGGCGATTCAAAATGACGGGGAAAGCAACATTTCATCCGTACCTGCCAGAATTAAGGGATCAGACACTCTAGAGCATTCAGCTCAAGCGGCTTTTTCGGATACGCCCCATACCAATATGAGACGCACGATTGCCCGGCGTTTGTCGGAGAGCAAATCCACTGTGCCCCATTTTTATCTGACAGTCGAATGTCGCATGGACAATCTGATTGCCTTGAGAACCGAGATCAATACTACGGCGCAAGTAAAAATTTCAGTCAATGATTTTATCGTCCTGGCTGCGGCCAGAGCGTTGCGAGATGTTCCTAAGATGAATGTGTCTTGGACCGAAGCGGCGATACGCGAATATCACCAAGTGGACATTTCGATTGCAGTCTCGACGCAGGCAGGGCTGATTACCCCGATCTTGCGCAATGTCAACAGCAAGAGTTTGTCTCAGATCAGCTTCGAGATACGTGCATTGGCCGATCGCTCAAAACAGGGACAACTGCGTCCTGACGAGTTTCAAGGTGGATCCTTTTCCATCAGTAATCTCGGGATGTATGGAGTTGATGAGTTTGCCGCTATCATTAATCCTCCCCAGGCGGCAATTCTTGCTGTAGGCGCAGTTAAAGCGCAGCCGGTAGTCAATTCTTCAGGCGTGATTGAGGCCGGCCAGATTATGCGCTGTACACTTTCCGTTGACCATCGTGCCGTAGATGGTGCATTGGCTGCTACATGGTTGGCCGCATTCAGGCGCTACATTGAATCACCTAGCATGATGTTGATTTAATCAAGGACAAATAATCGTGAGTGAATTTAAAGACAGAGTGTTGTTGTTGACAGGAGCCAATGGTGGAATTGGCCGAGAAGTCGCCCGCCAATTTTATAAGGCGGGCGCTCATCTGTTGTTGACTGATCTTGATATCGATGGTCTTAAGGAGTTTGCCGCGACGTTGAAAGAAGGGACAGGAAAAATAATCTGTATGAGGATGGATTCAAATTCCACGACTGATGCGGATGAAGCAGTGAAGCTGGCAAAAGAGCATTTTGGAGGTATCGACTTTTTTGTACCTTCCGCAGGAATTTATATGGCCCATCCTGTCAGGGAAATGACAGATGAACAGTGGCGTCAGACTATCGCAATTAATCTTGATGGAGTGTTTTTTCTAACACGTCGCGTGATTTCGGCACTCAAGCCTAATAGTTCGATTGTATTTATCAGTTCACTCGCCGCGCATAGAGGGGCGTTTTACAATGCTCATTACAGTGCCACCAAGGGGGCTTTGTTAAGTCTGGCTCGGTCCCTTGCGCGCGAATTGGGTCCGGAAACACGAGTCAACGCAGTTTCTCCGGGTATTATCGACACACCGATGGCCTCGGATCTCATTAGGCAGCGCGGGGAAGCTTCAATTACGCAAACACCTTTGAAGCGTGTCGGACAACCGCAAGAGGTTGCTTCAGTCATCAAGTTCCTGTGTGGCGATGGGGCAAGTTTTGTTAATGGTGAGACGATTCAAGTTAATGGTGGTCTTCATATGGAGTGAGGTTTGTCATGCCAATAAGCATTCGCCTTGCAGGATCTGATGATGTAGCCTCGGTTGCTTACTGTGTATGTCGGGCCTTTATCCATTACATCCCCCGTATCGGAAAGCAGCCTGGTCCTATGCTGGATGATTACAGGGATCTAGTAGAACAAGGCGTAGTGTACGTAGCCTGCGCTCAGCAAGAGGTGGTTGGTGCAGTTGTTCTGCTCGAAACAGATGAAGGATTTTGCATCGAGACGATCGCAGTATCACCGCAAGCGCAGGGACAGGGAATTGGATCGAAATTGTTGAAATTCTCTGAGATCATTGCGCAACAAAAGGGGTATTCATCAATTTATTTATCAACACATAGATTGATGCATGAAAGTCAGGCAGTGTATGCCCATGTTGGTTATGTTGAATTCGATCAGCGTATCGTCAACGGATATGATAGGATTTTTGTACGCAAGCAGCTTTTCTTGTAGATTCCGCTTCTCGAGACTGTGACATGATTTATTTATTGCTTGGACTATTGATTGTTGCGGTTGTTGCTGCGGTTCACTATGCAGAAGTCATCGCTCATAAAATTGGAGAGCCTTTCGGCACAATTGTATTGGCGATCAGCGTTACGATCATCGAGGTCTCCCTGATTGTCGCAATGATGTTGTCGGACTCTGAGGGCGCAGCCTATATTGCCAGGGATGCCGTTTTTGCCGCAATTATGATTGTGATGAATGGGGTGGTGGGCTTGTGCATATTCATCGGCGGGCTAAACCATCGCGAACTGGATTTTCGTATTGAAGGACCGAACTCGGCTATTGCTGTTTTGGCCGCATTAGCAACGTTTACTTTGGTTTTACCTGTTTTTGCGACAAGTTCACCGGGACCAACGTTTACGAATAGCCAGCTTGCATTTGCTGGAATCTCATCGCTTGTTCTGTATGGTGTGTTTTTATTTTTTCAGACAGTTTCGCATCGCGACTACTTTTTGCCCCAGATCGATCGATTGAAAACGAATCACATGGTTCACGCAACACCTCCAACCAACACTAAAACGATCATCAGCGCAATATTGTTATTAATTGCATTAGTCTGCGTGGTCGGGTTGGCAAAAGCCTTAAGTCCTTCGATCGAAAAGGCCGTTAATTATCTGGACGCCCCGCAAACTGTTGTCGGTATTGTCATCGCAGCCTTGGTACTAATGCCCGAAGGAGTCGCCGCAATTCGAGCTGCTAGAGCGAATAGATTGCAGACAAGTTTGAACCTTGCTTTGGGCTCGGCATTGGCGAGTATCGGCCTAACTATTCCGACTGTGGCCATTATCTCGGTATATTTTGATATGCCATTGAGTTTAGGAATTCATCCGGTTGGTATGGTTTTACTCATGCTGACCTTATTTGTCGGGCTCATCACGCTCGCACTCGGAAAAACTACCCTTTTACAAGGATTGATTCATTTGATAATTTTTGCCACTTATCTTTTCTTGTCATTTATTCCTTGAAAGATCATTCATCGCATAGGAATAAATGACAAAATACTTGAAGACATTTCTAACGTATGTCATCACGTTGACACCAAGTTTTTCGGCAGCAACGATTTCGACGTTTCCTAGCCATGCATCGGGATTAAATCCCTGATTTTTTGCAAACTTACGCAATCCGGCAATCGCATTTGGACCTGCGTTATATGATGCAATAGCAAACAGAGTTCTGTTTTGCGTGGTGAAATCAGCATCCGAAAAATATTGTTTCAACATAACGTCCATCAGTTTTGCCGCGGCGTGAATGTTTGCATCGACCTGATGAATGTCTCCAACTCCCATTGAACTTCCAGTTGAAGGCATCAATTGCATCACACCCACAGCGCCGCCCATGCCGGTTTGTACGGGGATTAATCCAGTCTCTTGATAACCTAAAGCTGCCAGCATGAATGGATCGAGGTTGAATTGTTTTCCGTACTTTTCGAAAATAGGCCAAAGTTTTTCAAAACGAGACCAATCCGGCTCATTTGTCGGATTTTTTAATGCACGCAGCTTGCTTTTGAATGAGTCTGTGCGAAAGGATCGCATGCCATCATTCGCAACCCACTCTTGTACAAATGACTCGATATCGATGGCTAAATCGGCATTGCTCTTATTTAAAGCCCATCCGATTGTGCCGGCATTTTGAAACGTGATATCCCTGTGAACCATGATGTTCGGTAGAACTGATTGCCACAGAACTGCTTTCCAGTCGGAAATGAATATTGCATTTATAAGACCGGCATTTACCATCTGCAGCATGTCTTCATCTTCTAAGCCTTGTGGCCAGGTTGAGAGTTTTATTGGACTTTTGCCTTCAGCAAGAAGATGATTGTTCCAATGCTTCAGGCCGGAGTAAAAACTTTCGGGGTACGCCGCACGCACTTCTAACCCGTCCAGACTGCTTATTTGATGCGTAAATCGATCGTCTTTGCCGGTAACGAGAATTTCTTTTAAAAGTATGGCGCTAGATTTAATAATTAAGTCAGTCGGCGCGTTTTCAAGATGCTCAATGTGGAATTGACCTAGCGCTATATCAGCCTGATCGTTTGACAGCGCAAGAAGAGTGTTTCCTTTAGGGACAGGAACGATTTGAACATTCAAAGATTGATGTTGGAGTTTATCCGCGTGACGAGACGAGAGCCATTTAGATAAATCCCGGGCAATCTCAATCGCCAAACCATAAGGCCTACCCGCATTGCTGAAGTACAGCGTTCGATCATATTCAACCGCGAGCCTGACACGTCTTTGCCGAAGCATGTCATCGTATGAACCCGCCCATGTTGGCATGATCCATGCGAAACATAACAAAAGACTTAATAGTTGTGTGCTTCTAATTATTTTGTGATGATAAAACTTCATGAAATTGCTGTGCTAACCAATATGATGAGCGTAGCATGTAAGCGACGAATTTATTCAAAACTAAAAAGCGGGTAACGTAAAAAATTTCCAAAGAGTAAGATCTGATCATCATCTTGTATCAATGAAATATATGACAAAAAAAATAAACCCCAGTATTTTGGAAGAAAATCGGATTCAAGAATGGCTCGATTCATTTGAAGAAGCGCTAGCTACCGGCAACCAACAGGCGCTTGAACAGCTGTGGCTTGATGACTGTCATTGGAGGGACGTCTTAGGCCTGCATTGGGATATTGACACCATTTCAGGAAGAGTGAATGTCTGTCATGCTCTGTTGGCACGTAGTCAGAAGGCTAGGCCAAGAAATTGGTCACTCTCAAAAGGGGTGCTAGAAGAATTAGCAGTTATTGACTCTGAAGATGGCTCATTGGTTTGTCTAATCGAATTCGAGACGATTTTCGGTCCTGCGGAAGGCGTGCTTCGATTGGTTCGTGATCCTGACCACTCCGATGCTCTTAAAGCCTGGGTGCTGATGACCGCTCTTGTAGAGATTAAAGGTCATGAAGAAAAGTACAAAAAGTTTCTGGAAAATCGTATTCAATTCGGGCGTAGTTTTCTTGGTCCCAATTGGCTTGAGAAGCGAGCAAGAGAGGCTGAGTATGATGGAGAAGATCCGACTGTGTTGATTGTGGGAGGCGGACAAGCAGGCTTGACTATCGCAGCCCGACTAAAGCAGTTAGGGATCAATGCGCTGTTGATAGATCAACACGAACGAATCGGTGACAATTGGCGTGAGCGATACAAAGCTCTTGTTCTGCATAATCAGACGTTTGCGAACCATTTGCCGTATATGCCTTTTCCCGATACTTGGCCAATCTTTGTTCCCAAGGATATGTTGGCTGGTTGGCTTGAATATTATGCAACCGCAATGGAGTTGAATGTTTGGTGTGACGCAAAGCTAGTCGATGCTCGCTACGATAAGAGTTCTAAGCAGTGGGTTGCAAATGTGGAAAGAGGAGGAAAGCGCGTGACACTCAAGCCACGTCACGTGGTGATGACCACAGGAGTCAGCGCGTTGCCGGATCGAAGTCCAATTGATGGACTGGAAAAATTTTCCGGCTCAGTTATGCATACCGCAGATTATGAGAATGCCACACAATGGATCGGTAAGAATGTAATTGTTTTGGGAACAGGAACCAGCGCACACGATGTCGCACAGGATTTATGCGAACACGGGGCACATGTCACCATGGTGCAGCGTGGTGCGACAATGGTTCAGAATGTCGTGCCTACTGCTCAGAAGCCATATGCGATCTATGAAAAGGGCTACCCTCTTCAATATTGTGATCTGCTGGCAGTTGGAACCCCGTTTCCGTTGCTCAAAATCGCAAATCGACGGGCAAATGATGAGGCAAGAGAAATCGATAAAGATTTACACACAGGATTGGAAAAAGCTGGGTTCCGACTCAACAAAGGCGAGGATGGGATTGGCTGGCAGATGATGTATCTTACTCGCGGTGGTGGATATTATTTTAATGTTGGATGTTCTGAGTTGATCAGTCAGGGAAAAATTAAAATCATTCAACTGCAAAATTTGGATCACTTCGAATCGACCGGTTTAAGGATGAAGGATGGATCTCTAGTTCCGGCTGATCTGATTGTTGTGGCAAAAGGATATTTGGGCCAATCCGCGATCGCCGAAAAACTGCTTGGAAAAGATGTTTCTGCTCAACTCGGCCCGATATGGGGGATGAATCCCGATACCCAGGAATTAAATAATATGTGGAAACCCACGCCTGTTCAGGGACTATGGTTTCATGCCGGATCCCTTGCGCAGTGTCGGATTTATTCCAAATACTTGGCACTGCAAATTCAGGCAAGAGAGCTCGGATTGATCGCAGAGGAAAGGTCGTAGATACTCATAACGGAATTACTACATGCAATTTTTTGATCAATCCTCTGTAGCACAGGCGTTACCTTATCCTGTATTGATAGATGCTTTGGCTACCGGTTTGCAAGAACCGATTGAATCACCCTTGCGAAGTCATTACGAACCTAATCATGATGCCAGCACCGTGCTGATTATGCCTGCCTGGAAGGTGCGTGAAATCATGGGCGTTAAATTGGTATCCGTTTGGCCCGGTAACAATGCGATTGGGCAGTCCGCAGTATCGGGTGCATACGTATTGATTTCTTGCGTAAATGGCAATCCAATCGCCGTTATGGACGGAACGGAGTTGACTTTGCGGCGTACCGCATCGGCTGCAGCTTTGGCTGCGAAAATTCTTTCCAGAAAATCATCCTCAACATTGGCTATCCTCGGTACGGGATCACTGAGTCTTCCACTTGCTGAAGCACATGCAAGTGTGATGCAGTTTTCCAAAGTGTTGATTTGGGGGCGTGATAGCAAAAAATCACAATCGATTGTGGATAGACTTGCATCCATCGGGATAGTTGCGCAGGTAGGTATCGATTTGAAGGACACCTTGTCTGCAGCTGACGTTGTTGCCGTGGCAACAACCGCAACAACACCATTTGTTCGTCGAGAATGGTTGAAGCCCGGTACACATTTAGGACTCATGGGGGCCTTTACTGCACAGATGGCGGAAGCGGACCCTGAACTGATGCCTCACGCGCAAGTATTTGTCGATAGTCGTGATGCAATATTGGAAAAAGGCGGCGAGGTATTTCAAGCTATACAAAGGGGCTTGATTCATTCATCAGCTATCGAGGCTCAGCTCTCTGAAATTTCTAAATGTCCTCAGCATGCATGGCGAAAAAGCGAAGAGGCGATTACCGTATTCAAGTCAGTTGGATTCGCATCCCTAGATCTCATTGCCGCGGACTTGGTTTACAAGAGTCATCGTTAGTATTTTGATTTCCCTATCTTGCGAATGTGATAACCAGTCATTGAAGTCAAAAGTTGGACATTTTGCCTTCAATGATGATGTGTACCTGACCGCCAATCCAGGCGACATCACCCTTGCCTCGCTTAACCGAAACCCGCCCGATGCGACCAATGCTCGTTCCTTGAGCAGCAACGTAGGGATCGCGCAAGCGATCATTTGCCAGAAGCCATTTAGCGATGGCCGCATTCAATGACCCCGTAATGGGATCTTCACTCATTCCGCTTGACGGTGCAAGCATCCTTACTTCGTAGTCGCAAGGGCTGTTTGGCTCATGGGCTGCAAATAAACCGATAGCTTTAAAAGTCGGCCACTTTACTTTCGATGCATCCGCTGCAAACACATCGGTCACGGATTTCAATTCGAAAAACTGCCAAGTTGGTCCATTGCAGAGTTCTGCAGTGTTAACGATGGCATCTTTTGAAATGCCAAGAGCATTGATCATTTCAAGTCGATGGCTAGGATCCATTTCTTTGATCGTAGTTTGCGGAGCGGCAAAATAAATAATCGGGTCCTGGGTAATGTCGATTTCAACAATGCCTACCCCGCATTCCTGGCGAACAATGCCAGAAGTCTTGGGAATTCCTCCGGTATGCAACCAAGAAACACAACTGCCTAGCGTCGGATGTCCTGCAAAAAGCATTTCACGCGCGGGAGTAAAAATTCGTACTTTGTAATCTGCGCAGGGATCAGTAGGCGGGAGCAGAAATGTGGTTTCAGCCAGATTCGTCCATGCCGCAAATCTTTGCATTTGCTCGTCGCTAAGGCCATCGGCGTCTACAACCACTGCCAATCCGTTTCCTTGAAGGGGAAAGGGACTGAATACATCACATTGAATGAATCTGCGAGACTTCATATGCTTGCCGTTGAGTCGATATGCTGTTAAAAATGGGTCAGTACTTTATGCCGGTCATTATATTGCCGGGCCATCCGAATACCCGGAAATGAATTAGCTGATCCAAAAGAAAGGCAAATGTCAAAATACCGGAGCGTGCTGCCCAAAAGGAGTCGAGACAATGAATACCCCTATTTCAGCCGATCATGTGCGTGAACAGGATCACGTCACGCTGGATGATAAATACAAGCTTGCCACCGGATATGCGTGGATGAGTGGAACCCATGCATTGGTTAGGCTCGCCCTGAATCAGCAAATCCGTGATCAGAATGCCGGGCTTAACACTGCGGGGTTTATTTCTGGCTATCGCGGATCGCCGCTTGGAGGTCTGGATCAAAATCTATGGAAGGCGGCCGCGTACCTTAAAAAGCACCATATCGTATTTCAGCCGGGCGTGAACGAGGATTTGGCCGCCACGTCGGTTTGGGGTTCGCAGCAGGTTAATCTCTTCCAGGGTGCGCAATACGATGGCGTATTCGGAATGTGGTACGGCAAAGGGCCTGGCGTTGATCGTAGCGGAGATGTTTTCAAGCACGCAAATGCGGCTGGAACCTCGCCTCACGGTGGCGTGCTGGTGATAGCCGGGGATGATCATCCCGCTAAGTCATCGACCCTGCCTCACCAAAGCGATCATATTCTGAAGGCCTGCGGCATGCCGGTTTTGTTTCCGGCAAATGTTCAGGAGATACTTGATTACGGCATTCTGGGTTGGGCGATGAGCCGTTACGCTGGCGTTTGGGTCGGGATGAAATGCATCACCGATATTGTCGAGGCATCAGCGTCAGTCGAGGTTGATGCGAACCGCGTCACGGTACATTACCCTAAGGATTTCGAATTGCCCCCAGGTGGGCTGAATATACGCTTGAACGATACACCTTTGGCTCAGGAGGCTCGCCTGCTGGATCAAAAGCTGTATGCCGCTTTGGCGTTTGCCCGCGCAAATGGATTGAATCGAGAACTTTGGTCCATACCTGATTGCGATGCACGATTTGGCATCATTACATCTGGAAAAGCCTTTCTCGATACGACCCAGGCATTGGTCGATTTGGGCTTAACGCCTGATGTTTGCCGAAGAATTGGCTTGCGCTTGTTCAAAGTGGGTATGGTATGGCCACTTGAGTCGACCGGATTGCTTAAGTTTTCAGAAAATCTGGATGAAATTCTTGTCGTTGAAGAAAAGCGGCAAATGTTGGAGTATCAAGTCAAAGAGGAGTTGTTCGGCTGGATCGGGCGAGGTAAGAAAATACCGCGGGTTGTCGGCAAGTTCGATGATAAGGATGGTGGCGAATGGGCCGTCCCGCAAAGTCCCTGGTTGTTGCCGGCTCATTATGAGTTTTCTCCTTCTATTGTGGCCCGTGCAATAGCATCTCGCTTGTTGCGGATGGATCTACCGGATGATGTGCGTGCAGGTATACAGACAAGATTGGATGTCATTGATGCATGTGAGCGCGAACTCGCACGTCCTCGTGTTATTGAAGAGCGCAAGCCCTGGTTTTGTTCCGGCTGTCCGCACAATACATCGACGCGTGTGCCGGAAGGTTCACGCGCCATGGCCGGCATCGGTTGTCATTACATGGCTCTTTGGATGGATCGCAGCACCCACGTATTTACGCAAATGGGTGGTGAAGGAGCACCTTGGATTGGACAAGCTCCGTTCACTTCGGAAAAGCACGTTTTTGTTAATCTCGGGGACGGTACATATTTCCATTCCGGGCTGTTGGCGATCCGAGCGGCCGTTGCAGCCAAAGTTAATGTGACTTACAAAATTTTGTTCAATGATGCTGTTGCGATGACTGGAGGCCAACCCGTTGATGGTCAATTGACTGTGCCGCAACTCGCAGCCCAAGTTCTTGCTGAAGGGGTTAAGCGTCTGATTGTCGTGACCGATGAACCGGAAAAGTATGCCAGCCATATCGATTTACCGGGCGATGTACGTGTCGCACATCGCGATGAGCTCGATCAAGTGCAAAAAGAGTTGCGCGAATGCCCTGGCACTACGGCATTGATATATGACCAGACATGTGCAACCGAGAAACGAAGACGGCGCAAGCGTGACGCTTATCCCGATCCAGCTCGTCGAGTGGTGATTCATTCGCAGGTATGCGAAGGTTGCGGAGATTGCTCGGTTCAATCGAATTGTCTTTCGATCGAGCCAATTGAGACTGAGTTTGGACGCAAAAGAACAATCAATCAGTCGAGCTGCAACAAAGACTATTCATGTTTGAAAGGATTTTGTCCGAGTATGGTCACGATTGAGGGCGGGAAATTGCGCAAGCCTGAATTGATCGACTCGAAAGAATTAAATGTGAAGTCCTTGCCCGATCCTGTCAGACGAGAACTCAACAGTTCTTATGGCATTTTTATCGCGGGAGTGGGTGGGACCGGTGTCGTTACGATCGGACAGTTATTGGGTATGGCTGCGCATATTGAAGGTAAGGCAGGATCTGTACTTGATATGGCAGGGCTCGCGCAAAAAGGAGGCGCAGTTTATTCGCACGCCATCATTGCATCTAAACCATCTCAAATTTTGAATTCTCGCATCGCGATGGGACAAGCTGATTTGGTTTTGGGTGCGGATCTGGTGGTCGGTTCGAGCACCGAATCGATCGCTCGCATGCGCCCTGGTCACACTCGTCTATTGCTTAATACGGATGTGGCTCCAACCGCGGCATTTATCGGGAATCCAAATTGGACACTGGCGACAAGTGCCTTACGCAGAGAGATCGAGCAAGCTTGTGGAGAAGGACGCGTAGCGAATGTGGATGCTGTTCAGCTTGCAATTAAATTCTTGAGTGATGCGGTGTATGCCAATCCATTGCTGATGGGCTTTGCATATCAAAAAGGTTGGATACCATTAAATCATCAATCAATTGAGCAGGCGATTGTTTTAAATGGCGTGCAAGTTCAAAATAACCTGAAAGCCTTCGATATTGGCCGTCAGGTAGCACATGATCCTGCTTTGTTGGAAAGGGGCGTTTCCGGTCACACTGAAATGAATTTCAACACCTCGAAATCGGATTGTGCGCAAGGGATTGAGTTCAAGCTCAACGGGTCCGAGCTGGATCATTTGCGTGATCGTCGGGCAGCATTTTTATGTGACTATCAAAATGCAGAGTATGCCAAGCGATATGTGGCATTCGTCAATCAAGTTGCCGAAGTTGAAATGAGCAAGTGCGGATCTCAAAAGCTTGCAATGGAAGTCGCTAGAAATTTGTTCAAGCTCATGGCTTACAAAGACGAGTATGAAGTTGCGCGTTTGTATACCATGCCTGAATTTTTAAATGGCTTGAATGATCAATTCGAAGGGGAGTGGAAAATCAATTTCTATCTCGCTCCGCCTATGTTCGCACGTCATGATGAAAAAGGGCATTTGATTAAAACCCGGATGGGTCCGTATATGTTGTCGGTTTTTAAAATCCTCGCAAAGCTTAAAGGATTGCGAGGAACACCCTTTGATCTGTTCGGTTACGCAGATGAGCGCAAAACGGAACGTGCTTTGATTGCCGAGTATCGGGAAACGATCTTATCTTTGTTGGAGAATTTATCTCCGCAATCAATCTCCAAAGCTTTGCAAATTGCTTCAGTTCCACAGGAGATTCGTGGATTTGGACATGTAAAGCAGGCTGCCCTGGTTCGCGCGCAGACTCAACGCATACGATTATTAAATGAATGGAATGAGTTAAATTTAACGGCAAAATAAATGGATTTATCCTTCTCAGGACATGCATAATTCATGTTCTGTATTTTTGATATCGGGAAGTATTCATGCGATTTGTCCAAATGAGATGGCATTTTGTCGTGATAGCGTCGATTTTATTTCCTGCTTATGCTCAAACTCTATCAGCGAACGGACAGAGAAATGATGATGGTTTAAGTCATGCGCATATCTTTGGCGGAGATATCAATATTCAGGGAATGCATCAGCAGTTTTCCTTGGCTAATGCCAAAGGCCCATTACCGATTGGCGTGACCGGTAGTGTTCAAAAATGGGTGACGGGGCCTCCATTAGCAAATCTTTATACCCAGATTGCGCAAGGGTATGCTCCGGTGACTGATAAGCTCAAAGTTGTATTCAACGAAATTTATCAGAAGCAGGGCAATATCGAACTGGCCAATATTGTCGCGGGTGTCAGTTATAAACCGACTAGCAACTGGAGCGTCAATGCCACAACTGGCGTTGGCACGAATACGCAAAATACATACCGCTACAGTTTTTATGCATCTCCGCAATACACGCTTCCTTATACTCACAATAACCAAAATATTCTTTCGATAGAGGCAGGGTTGACGTATCAGAATTTCGAACTTGGAGAATTCACTCAAATAGCTCCAAAGGTCAATTGGCATGTGTCTGATCATCTCCCCCTTATAAGTGCGGGTTTTTCGTTTGGAAATTTCAGGAAATCGACCAACCAGCAGGCAAATGGGTACTATCAGCCCAAGACCATGAGTGGGGCCATGCTAACTGGTGTAGTCAAGCCTACGGAATACTCTTTTTTAGCTTTAACCTGGTATCCAGCTAACCGGAACAATATCGCGGGATTTGATGTCATACAGGACACAGTTGGGGCGACGCTACATTACAACTGGTCCTCTCAAATCAGATTTTCCCTTTTTTCGCAGTTCCAAGTGACCCGAAGCAGCGGAAACGATGTGGCGTTTGGTGCAAGTGCCAGCTTTAATTTTTAGATAGGATTGAGCATGGAAGGCAAAAATAATCAATCGAGAAGAAGTTTTTTAAAAGCGGGTACGACACTTGCTGCCGGATCAATACTTGCGTCTAACAGCCATGCTACTCAGGGTAAAACGGCAGTGACGTCCTCCGCCGTTTCTCGAATTCAGGGTGGTAGTGAATCGAGTTTTCCATCTAAAGACGCACCAGGCTCCACTGATGGTGGATACAACATTCTGTTCATCTTGACCGATCAAGAGCATTACATGGGACCGTCTTGGCCGATCCCGCTGCCGGGCCACGAGCGTTTACGCAAGACCGGTACTTTTTTCGAAAATCATCAAATCGCTGCGGATATGTGTTCGGCATCGCGTGCTGTGATTTATACCGGGTTACATATGCCGCTTAACGGTATCTTCGACAATGCGGGCATACCGTACATGAAAAGCTTGAGTCCAAGTTTGCCCACTATCGGCAAGATTTTGCGCAAGATCGGCTATTACCCCGCTTATAAGGGCAAAGTCCATTTGAATGGTGCGATTGCGTCTGAAAACAAGCCCGATCAAATCAAAAGCCTGTTCGAGTCCATGATGGATAAAGATTACGGTTTTTATGATTACACGGGAGAAGGTGATTTTATTGAAGGTGCCCTAGGAGGTTACCAGTACGATGAAATCACGGTTGCGCAAGCAACACAATGGCTGAAGGCCAAAGGCCAGCCAATGAACGCTAAAAAACAGCCTTGGTATTTGGCGGTCAATCTAGTGAATCCTCACGATGTGATGTGGGTCAATACCGATCACCCTGATGGACCGGTCGTGCAAGGCAAAGACGCTAAGCTGGCCATCGCGTTTGCGCCGGATGACGTCCAATACAAAAAGCGGTGGGACCATATCCCATTGCAAAGCAGCTGGAGACAAAGTCTAGATGGTCCTGATCGTATTCCCGCTCATCGCATTTATCACGAGGCCAATGCTTATTTGACAGGCATGATTCCCAATGAAGAAAGTCGTTTGAGAACTCGCCAAAATTATTACTTTAATGCGATTCAAGATGTCGATAAAAAGATCGAAGCCTTATTAAACCAATTAGATGATTTGAATTTAACTAAAAACACGATAGTGATTTTCACCTCGGATCATGGTGATTTGTTGGGTAGTCATGGTGGACTTTCCAGCAAGGGTACGACGACTTACAAACAACAGAATCATGTGCCGATGCTTATTGTTCATCCAGCGATAAAAGGTGGTCAAAGCTGTAAAGAAGTCACTTCGCACATTGACCTTGTGCCAACTATTGTGGCCATGACCGGAAAAGATACAAGCCCGGCAAATGACATGATGAAGTTGATGAAGGGCCAAGATCTAACTCCTTTATTGAAAAAACCGGTCGATCCGGACTTCACTAGACGACGCGGTGGCGTTTTATTTTGTTATAGCCAGTTAATGGTGCATGACCCTGCATTCACAAAGACCTTGTACACGATGATAGAAAGCGGCAAAGTCGCAAGGGCGGACGAGTTTAAAAAAATCGAAACATTTCCGATTGACTGGTCATTACGCGTATCGATTCGCAGTGTCGTCGACGAACGTTATAAATTCAGTCGATATTTTTCGTTTAAGGAATTCAATACTCCTCAAACGATTGAGGAGCTAAAGTCTAAAAATGATCTTGAGTTGTACGATCTTGTGGCCGATCCGCAAGAGCTGGTGAACCTAGCGTTCGATTTCGAAAAGAATAAAGACTTGATTTGGGCGATGAATCTCAAACTGAACGCCTTGATCGAACGCGAAATCGGAAAAGATGATGGCAGCTTTTTGCCTCTTAACGACTGGATCAACTGGGATGGCGCGAGAAAATCAATGATGAATGTGTAACAGGATTCTACTAGTCTTGTGGGCAATGGTGATACTGTTCTAATGCGCCAGCATTGATAAATTTAATTTAGTTTTTTAATTACTTCAAGCATTTAACAATTTCTTTTATCAATGAAGATTAGATGTAATCAGAGTAGTACGAAAGGTGGAGATAATGGGATTTATTCATTAAAAAGACTGAGTTAGGCAAAATCTTCTAATATGATTTTGAAATGTATCGCTTAGCATAAATAAAGAATATATTAGTAAAATAAATATCAAAAAAAATAATACGTTTGGAGTATATTAGCTATGTAACAAGATCCTTGCGTTGGCTGCCACACGATATTTATAAAAACTTCAATTCTAAAGAACATGATTAACGAAGCCGCAATTAATTTGTATCCGAATCAAATTCCACAGATGAAATTAAAGGAATTTGTTGACAAAAAAATTGATATTTACGAATTTTGTTCAAAGAATAAAAAACCATTACTCATAACCAACGTTTATGAAGTTTTTCCTGAATTAGCGCAATGGAGTCCAGAATTTTTGCGCGAAAAGGCGGGTAATAAAGTGATTGAGGTCAACACCTCGAAAACGGATGTGTTTCAGGAATATCATCAACCAATCAAAATGACGTTGGATGAATATGCCCGTGAAATTAGTCTTGATACACCTACTTCAGGAAGAAGGTTGTACATGGGGGCGCAGGGAGTCAACCAGTCGTTTCCAGAGATAAAGTCGGACATACATTTCGATCAGATGTTGCCGAGCGAAAAACTGGGGCTTAAGTATTTATGGTACGGTCCTGGCGGAAATACGACCGGACTGCATTACGACACGATGGATAATTTTTTTATGCAGTTATATGGACAAAAACGCTGGATTTTGTCTGAACCCGATAGTTTCTTGAATCTTTATCCAAGGTCGGCTTTTTCTCATTATCCCAGAGTCACTGACTTCAACCCGCTTCGTCCGGATTTTGAAAAATTTCCACGGGCCCGCAAAGTCAAGTTTTATGACGTGACAATTAATCCGGGTAATATTCTTTATGCACCTCCGTATTGGTGGCATCAAGTTATCAGTTACAGCACTATTATTTCGGTCAATATTTGGTGTGCAACATCAAAGTTGAAAGCCGAATGGGGTGCATTGCAACTCATTCCAACGTATATCAAAGGTATATTGGGCCATAGTATTTTCCCCAAACAGTACTAATGACGTATTGCTTTCGATATTTACAATGAGCAAACTTCGGGTAGGCGCCTTAGGCAATGCAAGAATCCTAAAAAGATTCATACCTGACACAAATATAAGCTCCTCGATTGAAATTGAAAGTATTGGAACGCGATCAACATCGTCGGCCGAAAAAGCGGCGATGACCTATCCGGGAAAGAGGATTTTTGACAGTTATGATGAACTGATAGCATCTAAAGATTTGGATGCTATTTATGTATGCTTGCCTGCCGGTTTACATTTCACTTGGGCCAAAAAAGCGCTAGAAGCAGGCAAGAGTGTTTTGATCGAGAAGCCAGCAGTCCTGGAAGTTGCTCACGCAGAAGAATTGACGGCTATAGCCAAGTCCAAAAACTTGGTTGTAATGGAAGCCTGGTGGTATCGCTTTCATCCACTTGTTGAATCGATACGTCAACTGATTTTGTCTAATGCGCTAGGTCAAATCAAGTTGATTAGCTCAAGTTTCTCATATGTCAATTCAGATCAATCGGATTCAAGATGGCAATCTGAGTTAGGTGGTGGAGCGCTAAACGACATGTTTTGCTATCACGTTGATTTCTTGAATTACGTGATGGATATTAAAAATGACGATGTGAAGTACTTGCAGTCGTTTTCACACAATCGACGAGATGTTGATGCCAATATCTACGCAGAGTTAGTGACTTCTTCCGGCGTAATTTGTAATTTCATGTCCGGTATTAGTAGGCCGTCTATGTGCAAGACTTTTATCGTCGGAGAAAAAGGTTCATTAGAGATTCCACATTTGCGGGTTCTACCAGAAATGGGAGAGTCTCAATTTATTCATCATCATGGTGCGCAAGCATGTACGTTTACATTCGAAACAACGGATGCATATTCAATTATGTTCGAAGCCTTTGCCCAAGCTGTGGCGACGGGTACCGTCTCACAACCTGGTAAAGATAATATGATTGAAAACATCAAGTTGATGAATCGTATTCGACAGGCTAGTCAAGAACCTTAGCGTCGGACAAACATTTAACTATATTCTTGGCAATGTCCGCAGCGTGGATACGCTCCGTAATTTCCAGGGATAATTCTGCACATTTGTTTCTAATGGTTGCAGATTCGAAAATAGTATTCACCGCGTCGAATAGTTTTGAGCTGTTTAATTCATTGCCTGGGATACTTAGACCTAACTGCAGGCTTTCAACTCGTGCTGAGTTATCCCACTGGTCACCCAAAGATGGAATGATGATTTGGGGAGTGCCTGCTCTTGCGGCCTCGGCTAATGTACCTATTCCCCCGTGATGAACGATGAGAGAGCATTCTTTAAGTAGTGCTTGGAAATTTTTGCAATACTCTAAAGTTAAAACCGAATCAGGCAGACTTTGGGGGAAAATGTTTTTGTCTTTACATATAAAAATCGCAGGGTAATTTAATTTTTCAGCGATTTCTTGTGCGTACTTGAATTGATCCTGGCAGTGAAGGTTTCCAGTACCAAAAGTAAACAGTATCGGTTTCTTATTTGACTTTAAAAATTGTTTGAGACTATCCGGAAAATCTTCCTGTTGAAGACTTTCGTTATAAATAAATTCACCATTGATCAAGTTGTCAGGCCAATGCTTCTCCTTGTTCCCGAACCAGTCGCTAAAGAATAAAACATTAAAAGAAGCGATATCAGTAAAAAGATTCTTATACGAACTGATGGGAGTCAGGCCAATTTTCTGACGGGCAAAATTAACAGGAGCAATCAATGGAGAGTCGGAAAATTTCTTTTGATTCGGTAACTGAACATTTTCTGATTTCTCTTCTTCACCGAATACACTTGGATAAAGTGCACCACATATTACGGTGACTTTATTCTGATGTTGTATGCGAGCCATTTCGCAATTAACCAATAAATTTTGATGAGCCAGAATAATGAATTTCTCATCAATTGGACATTGACTAATATAGTCGCTGATACCATTAATGTTGGGTAAAAAGAGATTCAGTGTAACTTCAAGAAAGCTTTTGTCATCCCATAATTTATCGTTTTGAATGACATCAAGATATTCATTTTTCGTGCCGAGCGGATGAAAATCCAACCCGCACTGGGCAATGAATTCCTCAAAATATGGATTGGTAATAAATGTAGTTTTATATCCAAGATTTTTTAGACCCAGCGCAACTTGGGCATAGGGGTATATATCCCCAAAAGTACCGATCGATGTGACAATAAAATGCGTCATACGTTTAAATGTCCAGACTTTAGTTAACAGTGGAGATTGATACGTTCTTGATATAACCGCCATCCCTCAGCGCAACGACTGAATCTTTAACCGCCTGTATTAATTCTTCAATATCCTGGTCCGTGTGGGCGGTTGACAAGAAGCATGCTCGCCATTCCCATATATAGACGCCCTTTTCAAGTAACTGGTAATAGAACAATTCGAGATTTCCGGAAAACTTGAATTGGAATGTTGATCCAAAGTGGAGAACTTTAATCGGAACTGATTCCGACTCAAAATATTGATTTAATCTGTTGGCAAGCTCAGTTGTTCTGCTATTTAGTTTGTCTTGTAGTTCTGGTCCTTCGGCCTTCAGCTTCCGGAGTGTGGCTAGACATGTCGCCATAGAAAGTGGGTGTTGACAGAATGTTCCACCAAAATACGTGCGGGTTGCTTTAGGGTAGGACGAGTCGCCATATTCCCAATATCCACCGTCGATTCCATCCATGAAGCGCGACGATCCTGCCACGGCGCCAATAGGCAAGCCTCCTCCGATTATTTTTCCGTATGTGGCAAGATCAGCCTTGATGCCGAGCAATCCCTGAACGCCTGCAGGGTGAACCCTAAATCCGCTGACCATTTCGTCAAAAATCAGGGCAACATCCTTTTCGGTAGTCAAGGTCCGTAATTGTCTTAAGAAATCAAACGGCTGAAAATCGAGGCGCCTGCTTTGAACCGGTTCGACAAGGACTGCGGCTAATTCATGTGCATGCTCGCGTATGAATTCCAGGGACTTTTGCGTACCATATTCAAGTACGAATACATCTTTAGCAATGCTTGGAGGGACGCCAGGTGCAAGTGGTTCTGAAATCAATTCGCCGTTGACAACAATCGACTTCACCAAAGTGCCATCAGAATGACCGTTGTAAGCACCGTCGAAAATCACGATTTTATTTTTACCCGTTCCCGCTCTGGCGAGTCGCATGGCAATCATGACAGCCTCGGTCCCTGAATTTGTAAATGCGACGCGATCGTGACCGGTCAGTTCAGTGAAAAGTTCGGTAATTTCAGGCATATAGATTGAACGAGGCCCCAGCTGAAATCCATGCTGTAACTCCTGCTCAATGACGCCATTTAGAAATTCGGGTTTACTGCCAAAAAGCAATACACCAAAACCCATTGTGAGATCAATGTAGTTATTACCATCAACATCCCAAATTCTGGAACCAGTGGAATCAACCCCGGAAATGGGATAGAGGATTTCTTTAGTTGAAAATCTAAATCCAATACTGGCTCTGCTATCTGCCAAACCCTTGCGACTTGATTGAACAAGAGCTTTTGATTTTGGGGTTTTCTTTTGATAACGATCAATGAGGTTATTCAGGTAGTTGCTTTGCTGTTCCGTCAAATTTCCGGATGTGGGAGTAATAGGTATATTGAGCGCGCGTAAGGGTGAGGATCTATCCTCGCTTTGCTGAGAGGTTGATGATGCTGGTATTGGGGCGGGTGCAGACACCGGTGCCGATACTGGAATAGGCAAAGCTGAAGATGTCGTTGACGCAACAACTCCGGCTGATTTCGCAACAATGGGTTTATTACCCATGGCTTGCATAATCGCTAGTTGTTGCGACATGAGTTGTGTTTGCGCAAGAATCAACTGATTAAGTGCAGTGCTGTTGCCTGGATTGATCGTGATGGCTGCCTGCATGGAAACGGGAGGATGCGTTGGCATCGGTGTAACGAGCGCCTGAACAGGAGTTTGAATAGGAGCTTGGACAGGAGCCTGGACAGGTGTCGGAATTGAAGTATCGCTGGAAACTGTGGCTTGTACTGCTGATGCAGCTTTTGTCGCCGAATGTGAATTCAGATAGTGCGCAATCGCACTAATGGAGCTGATTTCTTCGAAAAATTGTCGAATGTCTATTTTGACGCCAAAATTATCCTCAATCACGCGAGCGCCTGACAACAACACAAGGGAGTCTGCGCCCAACTCAACAAAGGGTGAGTGAATATCAATTTCTTCAGGGCTTACTCTGAATAATTCGGAAAACAGTTGTAAAAGCTTGTTCAGAATGGGCTGATAATTATCAGCAACAGTTACAGGTGCCTGAAGATTTTGAGTCGTTGGCGCATTCATAATTGTTTGTTCCTTAGATGAGATCCAATAACGCTGCCGCTGAAATTGATAAGTAGGAAGATTTGTAATACGGTGGCTTGAATCAAAGTTCCATTCTGACCAATCTATTGACAGACCGAGTGAATATAGTTTTGCAATAGTCGAGGCAATAATCAGATTGTCCGACTGATTTCTCTGAAGGCTTGGCAACCAATCGAGCAATTTAAGCTGATGTTTGCCAATGCCCGCTAAAATCGGATTCGGACTGATCTCTATCACGAGATCGGGCTTTGAATGTTCAAGGCTCGATAAGGCCTCAGAAAAACGGACTGGCTCACGGTAGTGACGACGCCAGTAATGGGCGTCAATTTTTGTATCGTGATCAAGTATCTGTCCCGTTAAACTTGAATAAAATGCCAAGGTAGGCTGCTTATATGACAAGGTTCGAGCAACGGTTTCAAAGTCATCAAGCAAAGGATCGATCAGTGGGGAGTGAAATGCATGCGTCACGTTCAGTGGGTGAGTATCAATGCCCAAATCTTTACAACGCGTTCTGATTTTATCCAGAGCCTGTTTATTGCCTGACAATACAACATTGTTCTTGTCATTGATGACGCCAATACTGACTTCCGATGTGTAGTTTTCGATCAATGGCTTGATTTTTTCCGTTGAAGTAAAGGCCACCATCATGGTGCCGTCGTTTTCCAACAGATCGGTTAGACGCCCGCGTTCGGCAACTATATTTAATGCATCATCCAGACTGATCACGCCGGCAATACATGCCGCCGCATATTCCCCCAAGCTATGGCCTGCCACGGCGCACGGCGTGACACCCAAAGCCATCCACATTTTGCTTAAGGCGTATTGAATGCAAAATAATGCAGGCTGCGCATATTGTGCTTTCTGATTGAGCAGCGCACTTTCATCCGGGAGATCGGAAAAAATGAGCTGTAGTAGTGGTTGTTTTAGAATTGGATCCAGAACTTTGCAACATTCATCAAGTGAATTTTTAAACAGTGGTTGTTGCTGATACAGCTCTTTAGCCATGCCGGAATAAATTGAACCCTGTCCACTAAATACAAAGGCGACACGAGGTGTTTTTTTAAGTTCCTTTGGACTGATGAATAAATTGGGTAGGGTGATATCAGGCGAAAACTTACTGAGAAGATCAAGGGCTTGAGTTTTGGAAGAAACAACGAATGCCGCACGTCGTTTAAAGTGATCTCTGTAACGATTGGCACTCAGACAGATATCGCTTAACGCGAACTCATTATTTTCGATGAGGTTGCGATAAACAGAAACAGTCTGAATCAAAGCCGCGTCACTCTTTGCGGATAATGCCAATACTTGTATGCGTGCGGAATCATTCTTTTGTATTGATTCGTCGCGTGGAGGCGCTTCTTCCAATATCAAGTGCGCGTTACTGCCGCTTGCACCAAATGCGCTTAAACCTGCGCGTCTTGATCCATTACGACTTAGCCAGGGTTTCAATTCAGAGTTTGGCTGCAAATTAAGATCAGCCCATGGAATGCGGCTGCTTGGGTGACTTACATGAAGAGTGGGAGGCAACTCCTTATGTTCCAGTGCCTTGATTAATTTGATTAATCCAAGTACACCGGCAGCTGATTCGAGGTGCCCGATATTTGATTTGACGGATCCTACCAATAACGGTCTGTCGCGTTGATCGGCTTTGCCAATTGTGATGCCCAGTGATTGAGCCTCGATAGGATCACCTAGTGGCGTGCCGGTGCCATGGGCTTCAATGTAATCAATTTCGTGAGGTTGGATACCTGCTTTCTCAAGTGTTTTGTTTATGAGTTTTTGCTGCGCCAAGCCGTTTGGCACGGTAAATCCGCTGCTTGCTCCGTCTTGATTCACGCCAGTCGCACGAATCACTGCCAGAATATTGTCTTTGCAGGCTATCGCATCCGACAGTCTTTTTAATACAACTATGCCACAACCCTCACCGCGTACATAACCATCCGCGTCTTCACTGAATGTTTTACACATCCCTTGTGGTGACATCATGCCGGCTTCGGAGAGTGTGACGTTTAGCAACGGAGAGAGCATTAGATTGACTCCGCCGGTCAGCGCAATATCGCAATCTTTTGCTCGAAGAGACGTGCATGCCAGATGGATAGCAGTTAAAGAAGATGAACACGCGGTATCGACGGCCATACTTGGTCCTTGAAGACCTAGTACGTAGGAAATGCGTCCTGCGCAAGCGTTCAGCGGGGTCCCGGTATTGAAGTATGGGTTGCTTTCGTTGCGGCGATCAGAGTCTGCCTGGAGTAAGCCATAGTCGCTGGAGGTCACTCCGACAAAAACACCGGTAGCAGTTTCATTTAAGGAGGAAGGCACGATTCCGGCATTTTCGAGAGATTCCCACGAGACTTCAAGCAGAAGCCTTTGCTGAGGATCCATACCTTCCGCTTCCCTGGCGGAGATATTGAAAAAATTAGCGTCAAATTTATCAACATTTTCAATAAAACCTCCACGTAATGTGTAGGCTTTCCCCGGCGTGCCTGGTCTAGGATCGTAGTATTCCTGTGCATTCCAACGTGAAGAAGGTATATCGGAAATGGCGTCCTTACCTGCTCTGATCAAGTCCCAGAGTTCATCCGAATTTTTCGCTCCAGGGGCTCTGCATGACATTCCAATAATTGCAATTGGCTCATTCAATTGTTTGTTTGCAGTATCAAGCTCTTTTTTAAGCAGTTGAATTGCAGCAAATGCTTTCTGTAGTGGACTGAGGGGAGTTGAAGCGTTGTCGCTCATTTTTTATCCTTTGGAGCAATGAGGGATGACAATTCACCATCTAGTAATGCCGCGATTTCGCTGTCAGATAATGCAGTGCCTGAGCCAATCTCTTTCGATGTAATTCCGGAATCAGATGCAGGTTGCCGCGTTGTCATCTGATTGTCTTGTTTGGAATCATCAAACAATAGCGAAAGTAAATATTTACTGAGTTGTTCGATGGTTGGGAAGTCAAAAATCGTTGAAGGCGGAAGTTTGCAGCCAAGCTGTTTTTCCAAACGGCTACGCAATTCAACAGCCATCAATGATCCCATTCCATAATCAAAAAATCCTCTTTTAGTGTCAACAAGTGTGCTGTCGGCTATTTCAAGCAGCATGCACACCTGTTGTGTCAGGAATTCGATTAGCGCCTCAGAACGATTCCAGGCAGGCATCTCTTGGAGACTTTGCAAAAGCGCAGGGACTTCCATCGTCTCTGATTCGGAAGGGTTTGAAATCAGCAAGTCGAATATATGCTGTTGCATCCGTGCGGAGTAAACCTCATTCAATTTATCCCAATCGACTTTGACGATTGCTAACTGATGACGATCGGATGTCAGTGCTTGTTCCAAAGCAGTCAGCGCTTCAACCGATTTCAACGGGGTAAATCCACTTGAAAATACCTTATTCGAGCCGGCTGTATTTTGAACCATGCCACCGTTATCCCAAGGCCCCCAATTGATGCTCAGTGCGGGCAATCCCAAGGAGCGGCGATAGCTTGCAAGTCCATCCATAAAAGCATTGGCGGCTGAGTAGTGCGCCAGTTCAACCGATCCAATCAAGCTTGAAATGGAAGAGTAAAGAACGAAAAAGTCCAAAGCTAAATGTTTAGTTTGCTCGTGTAAATTCCATGTGCCTTGAACTTTCGATTCGAACATTTGATGCAGCGTTGCCGAATCCAAATCCCTGCAGAGTGACGGGCTTGCAATGCCGGCAGCATGAAAGATTCCCTTTACCTCACGTTTATTCTTCAACAGGTAATCGAAGACTTTTTTAACTTGCGCGGCCTGTGCAATATCACACGGCATAAATAACACCTGCGTGCCCATTTCTTCGATTTCTTGAATGGCGCGTTGTGCTTCTGCGGTTGGTCCTTTTCTTCCAAGAAGAATGACCTCTTTTGCATGCTTGGAGGCTAAAAATCGTGCAGTGTGTAACCCCAGCGAGCCCGTGCCACCAGTAATGACATAAGCGGCGTTTTCATTCAGTTTAAATTTATTGGTCTGAACGAAATCAGTTCGCTCCAAGCGACTGACAAATCGATTGCCACCGATTAGTCTGACATGTTCTTCTTGTGATTGACTGACGATTTCACTAAATACATATTGTGATGCTGCATCGTCATACTCAATGACTCCACCTTTTATCGACGGATTTTCCAAAAATAATGAGCGTGAAAATCCGTTCAACAAACTGGAGAAGGGGAGTGCAACATTTGCCATGTCCGAAGATGATGGCGTTTTTATTAAGAACCAAAGTGCTAAAGATAACTGTAAATTAGTCAGCGCCCTGTTGATGTTGATCGCATTTAATAGAATCTGTTCTCCAAAGGAGGAGTTAAAATTCTTTTCATTCCACCATTCGGACCACAACAAACATATTGATGCCAATTCGATCGTTTGACTGAGCTCTTTGATCACTTTTACATAATCATTTGGCTCGTTTTCGTTGATAATCCAGAGCGATTCTGATTTTTTGTCGTAGCTCTGCCCCAGCATAATGTAGATGTTCGATGATAGCGATCCATTTAAGGCTTGCTCCGGAATCGAATCTATATTTGGTGCAAAGATAAGGTGGCGATGAGCGTGATCTTTGCCATCAGTCACCATTGTCGGAATGAGTTTTTTCTGCCACACAGGACTATAAAATATCCGCTGATCTTGATGTTGACTTGCCTGGTACTCATCTACCAGCGCCTGACAAATTCTTTTGATTAAATCATTTTCCTTTTCTTCGAACTGGATTTTGCTTTTAAGATGGGAGCTGATCTTTTGAAGATCACCTTCTTTAATCAAATCAAGCATTGCGAAGGAATTCGTATTGTCTTCTGATTCTGTGGTTGTACGAGCGTTGATCCAGTAGCGTTGTCTTTGAAAAGGGTAGGTTGGTAAAGCAATTGATTTTGCGCTCATTGACGGATAGACATGTTTCCAATCAATTGGTACGCCTGCAAGGTGAAGCCTTGCCAAAGTTTCAACTGTGGTTTCTCCTGCAGCTTTATTTTTTCTTAAACTGGGTAATAGTCCAATCTGATGTAAGTGTTCATTTTGACCGATCATGCCCAGTAGAATCGGTTGAGGTCCCATTTCCATGATTAGATCAAAATCACCAGCCACGAGCTGTTCGGTTATTTTTGTAAATTGAACAGCTTGACGAATATGATTGCGCCAATACTCGGGGGTGTGTATCTCTTCGCCTGCAAAATCGCCGCTTAGGTTCGAAAGTAGCGGAATGCTCAGTGGGTTAAATTTTATTTTTTGAGCAAAACCCATGAACTCATCGAGCATGGGTTCCATGAGAGCCGAGTGAAAGGCATGCGAAACAGTTAGTTCACGGTAGTTGATCTTGTTAGTTTCGAGTGTGGCAATCAGTTTTTTGATTGAATCAAGTTTTCCGGAAACCACTGTTTCATTCGATGTGTTGATGCCCGCGATATCAAGCACTTCGTGAGAAGATTGTTCCTTAATAAGATCGCTTACTTTAGTTTCAGATGCAAATATTGCCACCATTGCACCAGCTTCTTTAAGCTGGTGCATTAAACGGGCGCGTTCCGCAATAAGCTTTAAACCATCCTCAACCGAAAAGACTCCGGCTATGCAAGCTGCTACGTATTCTCCTACGCTATGGCCTGCAACAACATCCGGCTTGATTCCCCAGGACAACCATAGTTGAGCCAATGAATACTCTAGGGCGAAGAGGGCTGGTTGGGTATATAACGTTTGATTGAGCTCATCGGGATGATCTCCGAAAATTAAATCAACCAGTGAGCGTTTAATGATCGGATCCAAGATTGTCGAGCACTTCAATAACGAATCTTTGAATACAGGCTCAAGATCAAAAAATTCTTTTCCCATCCCTGGATATTGAGAACCTTGTCCTGTGAATAACCATGCAACTTTTGGTGCTTGCGTATTCAGGCTGACCTTATTGTCGAATACTAGATTTGGCGTTTGATTATTTAAGCAGGCCTTTAACTTCTCAAGCAATTCATTCTTTGACTTGGCGATAATAGATAGTCTATTTTCAAAATGCGTTCTATTTACATTGGCTGCCAGACAAAAGGTCGGCAGATTGTCCTCAGGGAGTTGTTCAATACGTTCGATGAATTGCTTGACTTGAGTCTTCAGGGCTTGAGGCGAACGAGCACTGATATTCAGCAAATGATACTTTTGATTTAGTCCGGTTATGGGTGCTTCAGGTGTGTGGATTTCTGAAGGGGCTTCTTCCAGGATGACATGGCTGTTTGTGCCGCTGAATCCGAAGGAACTGACCCCAGCAATACGAGACCTATTGACAACGCCCCATTCCTTTTTTTGATGGGTAATTTCAAATGGTAATTGATCCCACGGTATTTGTGGATTCTGGTTATGGCAGTTGAGATGGGCAGGTAAGACTTTATGCTGGAGTGCAAGTACAACTTTCATCAGGCCGCTGATTCCGGCAGCGCCTTCCATATGGCCTACATTTGTCTTTACAGACCCAATATAAAGCGGACGTTCTACGGACCGTCCTCTTGAAAATACTTCAGCTAATGCGCCAATTTCAATCGGATCCCCAAGATTCGTGCCAGTGCCATGCGCCTCGACATAATCGATTTGATCGGGCTGTAATTGCGCATTTTTTAATGCATCTTTGATGACACGTTGTTGGGATGGGCCATTAGGAGCCGTCAATCCACTGCTCGCACCATCCTGGTTCACTGCACTGCCTCTAACAATGGCTAAAACTTGATCACGCGCTACATCGACATCCGACAGCCGCTTAAGCACAATCAAACCGCAGCCCTCTCCTCGCCCGAAGCCGTTGGCTTCGGCGGAGAAAGCTTTACATTTACCATCGGGCGACAGCATTCGGTTGCGTGAAAAGTCTATGCTCGTTTCAGGACTAAGCGTGAGATTGACCCCGCCTGTAATCGCAAGGTCACACTCTTGATTTCTCAGGCTTTGGCAAGCTAGATGGACCGCGACCAGAGAGGATGAGCAGGCTGTATCGATTGCGATGCAGGGTCCTTCTAATCCTAATGTGTAGGATAAGCGACCGGATGCAACACTATGCGCCATGCCGGTTGTCATATAGGAATCAATCGATTTCTTATCCCTGGCCATGGATAAATGGCTGTAATCCTGATTGCAAATTCCTATGAATACTCCGGTTTTGCTTCCGGATAGTGATTGCGGAACAATATTTGCGTGCTCAAGCGACTCCCAACATACTTCCAGCAACATATGCTGCTGGGGATCCATGCTTTTTGCTTCCTTTGGAGAAATATCAAAAAAGGCCGGATCTGACTCCTGAACATTGGTAAAGAAAGAGCCTTGCCTGGTGATAATTTTTCCGGCTTCATCGTAATTCGAACTGTAATAGTCCTGACTATTCCAGCGACTGTCAGGAATTTCAGCAATGGTTTCTTTGCCTGATACCAGTAGATTCCAAAAGTCATCGGGCGAATGAATATTCCCTGGAAATCGACAGGCCATGCCGATAATGGCGATTGGTTCGGATTTTTGTTTCTCTAATGAATCGATTTTTTTCTGCGCTGCTTGTAATGCAAGCAAAGCTTGTTTTACTGCAGATAGATTGTTTTCTGTCATGTCGAGAACCCCATATCTTTTAGTGTTTTCAAGAGTTCTTCAGCTGCTTCCTGTTCGCTCAATTGATCCACCAGTTGATGTTTCAAATCTGTGTCGACTGTCGAACTCATCTCAGAGAGAGGATATCGATCACTCAAAATCTGCAATATGTACTTTGATAATTTATTTATATTCGGATAGTCAAAAATGAGGGTTGCCGGTAGCGTAGCCATCAGTTCTTGGGTGAGTCGATTTCTAAGCTCAACTGCTGTGAGTGAATCCATTCCCATGTCTAAAAAGCCTTGGGTACGGTCAATTTTCTTCGACTTTGATAAGTTCAAAACGGCGACAACATTACGCTCAACGTAATGATGAATTAGCTCCTCTCTTTCCTTGTCGGAAGACTTGGAAAAATCATCCAAGAATGAAGAGATTCGAACTTGGTGATCCGAACCCTGGCGCTCATCTTGAAAATCCGTCAAGAATGCACTCTGATTCTTATTTTTCAGATAAGTAGGCCAATCAATGTCAAAAATACCGATCTGAGGTTTTTGGTATTGAACAGATGTCGCCATCGAGGCCAGTGCAAGCTCGGGAGAAATCGCCCGAATGCCTTGTTTGGCTAAATTAGCTTGTGAAGACATGCGATGCGCCATACCAACTTCAGCCCATGCTCCCCAGTTAATCGAATAAGTTGCTTGGTTCATCGCATGACGATAATGAGCTAAGGCATCAAAAAATGCGTTAGCAGCTACATAGTTAGCCTGGCCGGGTGCGCCCAGAATGGAAGTGGCTGAGGAATAAAGCATAAGAAAATCCAGCGGTATATTCTGTGTTTTCTCGTGTATGAGCCAGGCACTATCAATTTTTGCGCTTAATACTTGCCGGAACTGCTCCTCGCTTTGAGATTCGATTGTTCCATCATCCAATACCGCGGCGCAGTGGAAGATCCCTTTAAGAGTCTTGCCGAATCTGTGTAGTTTCTCGAAGGCATGTTCGACATCGGATGAAGATGTCATGTCGGCTTGGATAATTTCAATATTGATGCCTGATTCTTGCAGAGCATTTAAATGATTATGCTTTTCAATTGAGGGCGCATTTCTTCCGATCAAAACAATATTTTTTGCATTGTTTTCAATGAGCCAATCCGTGAGCTTTAAGCCCAAGTCGCCAAGACCGCCAAGAATCATATATTGCGAATTTTCGCCATCATCAATTAATTTGTCTTGATGCATGTCGATGACAACTTTACCGACATGTTTGGCTTGTTGCATCGTTCTGAATGCGTTTTCTATCGTGCTTGCAGGATAGGACTGATAAGGTAATGGCTTGAACTCTCCAGCGGCAAACCTCTGGAGTAATTTTTGTAATAAAGTCTGTAATATCTCGCGGTTTTCACGGTAAATGACCATCAGATCAATTGGGAAGTATTCAATCTGAGTGGACCATCGCGCAATTTCTTCGGATGAACGCAAATCCGTGATGCCGATTTCTAGAAATCTGCCGCCTGATTTAAGTAGTCTCAGACTTGCATCTGTAAACTCACCACGCAAGCTATTGAGAACAACATCAACTCCTTCATTGTTGGTAAGTTCTCTAATCGATTGTTCAAACTCGGTTGTTCGGGAGTCGAAAATGTATTGAACGCCAAGATCTTTCAGGATTTGCCATTTTCCACGACTAGCGGTTGCATAAACGATCGCACCTGCTGCCCGGGCAATCTGAATGGCCGCCTGACCGACTCCACCAGTTGCTGCATGTATCAGAACGCGCTCGCCCGGACGTATTTTGGCCAGATTTTCGAGTGAATAGGCAGCAGTAAGGAATGTAATCGGAATGGTCGCTGCTGCGTGATCTTCAAGCGAGTCAGGTAATGCAACTGTGGTTTGCGCGGGGGCGCATATAAAGCGACTTAAACAGCCGGGCACCATAGCCAGTACACGCTGACCCATGGTGAATTCGGTGACGCCGGGCCCCAATTTGACAACACGACCCGCGCATTCAACACCAAGCCCATTGTCAATAGCAGGCACGCGGTGAAGGGCAAGGAGAACATCCTTAAAGTTCATCCCCGCAGTGTGAACTTCGATTTCTACCTCGCCGGCTTGAGGCTCTGCTCGTTCGCATGGTATCCATGCGAGATCCTCCAGGCTGCCAGAAGCAGGAATCGTGAGATGATAGGCAGGCGCTTGCGGCAGTGGTTTTAGCGGTGCACATCTCTTCAGCCGCGATACATACCTCTGCAAATTTCGATAGGCAACTTGGTCTTCGAAAGAACGTTCTTTTGATTGCAAGCATTCGGACAATATCAAAGCCGCGTTTACTTTGTAGTTAGCTTCGAGAGATTCGGCTTCCAGATCGATGACACGACATTTCCATTCCGGCATTTCGGCCTGAACGCTTTTAGCAAAACCGATGACCGGCGCTGTTAGTAAATTGAGACTTGATTGTTGTGTAACAGGAAGAGAACTTAGAGTAATGAAATCTAGAGAAAACTCACTAGAAAGTCTGTGCTTTTTTAACGCTTGAACAAGAAAGAGAGGTGATTTCCATGACAGCTCCATTTGCTCAGTCGCTGCGGTCTCGGCATTTAACCCAATTGGCAAATCGAGCGTCCAAAAATATAAGCATCGATCAATCTCGATTTCGGATAATTGATTGAAAAGTGCTAAAAAATTGTCGGAACTAAACGGATTAATCGTATATGTATTCCCATCCGAGCTGGAAAATTGATTGCCTCTTTTAATAATCCGGTAATCAATATGAGCTTCATCACATAGGTTTTGAAAATAAGGACTTAGACCGGCTTCATCGGCAAAAATGATCCACGACTTAGCCGAGTGAACTGCTTGTGAATTTTGGATTTCTTCAGGCAAAGGACTGGCTTGCCATTCAATGTCATAAAGTAATGAATCAATCTGTTTGCGTTCAATCGAGCCCTTACGCCATGCTGAAAGCGACGTCTTTCTGGCTGTTAAGCCTTCAATTGAGCAAAGTAATTCACCCGTATCATTTAAAACCTGCACGTCTGCTGTCTGAATGGCATCGTCAGCATTACCTTTTAACTCTACAAAACAAAATACTTTTGAATGAAAGCTTTTGAACAGTGTCAGTTTTTCAAGGCCAATTGGTAGCCAGATTTCATCTTTCTCTTGATAAGGTAAAACTGAAAATAAAATCTGAAAACATGCATCAAGCTGACATGGATAAACATGATACTGATCGAGATTAGCTACGATCGGTCCGCACGATAAATCGATTTCGGCGAGAGCTTGATTATTTAATCTCCATAAGTTCCGAACGAGTCGGTATGAAGGACCATATTTAATACCGATAAGTTCGCATTGTTCATAGAATTCATGAACAGGTACAGGTTCATTTAATTTTGAACGCAGTTGTGCAATATTTAATGTTTCTGGCGTAATTAGAGCGTGTTGAGTGATGTGACCGTGAGCATTGTTTGTCCAGTCGACAGACTCTTCTCCGGCTGATTGAGTGCAGCTGTAGATATTGAATTCCGATTTTCCAGAATCTTGATTTATCACGATTTGAATATGGTTTTCCATATCATTCGTAATCGCTATGGGTTGAGTCAGCTCAAAGTTCGTAATCTCGATGGGGTAATGCCCATCCTGTTTGATTATGGCGGCAATCGCTAGCTCAATATAAGCCGTGGCCGGTAGGATAGGACGCCCAAAGACTTGATGCTCCGACAAATATGTCAGATCAGGATCCAGACATTGGCTATATCTTTTTTGATTCCCTGGCAGCCCTGGGACGCGAAGAACAGAGCCCAATAGAGGGTGATTTCGACTGCTGTGCTGCACGCTCTTATAGTTTGACGATTTGCGCTCAATCCAGTAACGATCGCGCTGAAACGGATAATTTGGCAATGCCAAATGATGAACTTTTGACCGTGGGTATATTTGCTGCCAGTCAATTGGATAGTGATGCGTATGAAGCTTGCCAAGGGACTGTAGTATTTGCCACGTATCGGACTGATTCTGTTTTAAGCTTGGCAAAAGCAGGGTATCTGACAGAGCCTCTCTTGCCAAAGAGCAGAGTACGGGACTTGGACCGATCTCAATGCAGGCCCCAATCTTTTTATCTTTCAACAAGTTTACCGACCGGGAAAATTGAACCGGTTCAAGTATGTGATTCAGCCAATATTCCTTTGTGCAGATGGAATCGTCCGCATATTGACCCGTCAAGTTGCTGATGATCGGTATGCGCGGCGTGTTAAATGTGATGTTGTTTAAGTATTCACCAAACGCTGCAATCATCGGCTGCATCAACGGCGAATGAAATGCGTGGGATACGGGTAGAGTGCTGACGGCAATATTTTCGGATTGAAGTTCCTTGAGAATCAATTCGATAGCATCTTTTTTGCCGGAAATCACGCAACGCTCTTTGCCATTGATCGCCGCTATTGCAACCTCTTTAGTATGGGGTTGTAAAAGTACCGAAAGTTTTTCATATGGCATCGAGACTGCAACCATGGATCCATCTTTCGGCAAGGCGTGCATAAGTTTGGCCCGAGTGGCGACCATGCCTATGGCATCTTCAAGCGTGAAAACACCAGCTATACACGCGGCTACATATTCCCCCAGGCTGTGACCGACCAAGACATGTGGCTGCACGTTGAATGAATGCCAGAGTTTTGCAAGTGAATACTCCAGACAAAACAGTGCGGGTTGTGTGTAGATGCTTTGATTGAGAATACTCGCATCAGACTCGAAGAGCAGATCAGTTAATGAAATATCGCAATGTAGTTCCAATATGGAAGCACACGCATCGATCCATTTTTTAAATTCATCTTCAGTTTCATACAACAGCTTTCCCATGCCGGGATATTGCGATCCTTGCCCTGTAAAAAGAAAGGCGATATCGCTCATCGAAGCTTCATTGACTGAAGATTGAACGATGTTCGGACCAGATTCACCAAGCGTGAATTGATCTAGATTTTCTGTAATTTCGCCAGGTGTACTGCCCAAGACCGATAAACGATATTTAAGGTGTGCACGACTCTGGGATGCGTTTGCACATAACTGATATAGATCCAGATTTTGATTCGCTTTGAGCAATGATGAATACGACTTTGCCAAAGTGATCAGAGCTTGTTGCGATTGTGCGCTGAAATTCAGGATTTGAGTATTTCCTGAATCCGATTGATGGCCTGTATTGTCCAACGAGTTAGAAACTGGCGCTTCTTCGAGCAAAATATGTGCGTTTGTGCCACTAAAGCCAAAGCTACTGATGCCGGCAATTCGTGGCTTGTCTGAGCGAGGCCATGACTTTGTTGTCTGGGCGACGCGTATCGGATTCTCGCTCCAGGCAAATCGCGCAGTGGGAGTCTCGCAGTTTAGATGAGCCGGAATTTTTTCGTTTCTTAATGCAAGAATCAGTTTCATGATCCCCGCGATGCCAGCTGCCGCCTCAAGATGGCCAATATTTGTTTTTATGGAACCGATCCAAAGCGGATCCGTCATGTCTCTTCCATGACTGAATACATCAGCCATTGAGCCTAACTCAATCGGGTCTCCAAGTGATGTTCCAGTTCCGTGTGCCTCTATATAGCCGACATCATTGGGAGTGATTTTGGCATTTTTCAACGCCTGTCTGATGACGGATGATTGGGATGGACCGCTTGGTACGGTGAGTCCGCCGCTTGCACCATCTTGATTGACTGCTGATCCGCGTATCAATGCAAGAATCGGGTCATTATTCTTGATAGCATCGCCGAGTCTTTTTAGAACGACTATTCCGCATCCTTCGCCTCTAACGTAGCCATTAGCCGACGCATCAAACGTTTTACATTTGCCGTCGGAAGACAGCATATGGGCC
Source organism: Sheuella amnicola (assembly GCF_010499255.1). Lineage (GTDB taxonomy): Bacteria > Pseudomonadota > Gammaproteobacteria > Burkholderiales > Burkholderiaceae_B > Zwartia > Zwartia amnicola. The sequence goes on along the minus strand of NZ_JAAGRN010000002.1, from coordinate 21,463 downwards.
TTAGAAAAATTGACGCTCAGTCCCGGTTCGAGCATTAGATTGACGCCGCCTGCCATCGCAAGGTTACATTCGCGTCGCCTCAGGCTTTCACATGCAAGATGGATGGAAACTAAAGAGGAAGAACAAGCGGTATCGAGACTTAGGCTGGGTCCTGTTAGACCTAGCGTGTATGAGATTCGACCTGCGGCAACGCCTAGCGACGATCCGGTTCCGGAATATGCATCAATTTTTTCCAAACCGTTAATGCCAAGTAATCTTTGTCCGTAATCATAAGCAATGATTCCGATAAATACACCGGCAGACGTGCCATAAAGATTGCGCGGATCAATATTGGCGTTTTCAAGCGCCTCCCAGGTTACCTCCAATAAGAGGCGCTGCTGGGGATCCATGGATGCGGCTTCGCGAGGGGATATTCCAAAAAATTCCGGATCAAAATCGGCAACGTTTTTAACAAACCCACCATAACGCGTATTCATTTTTCCGGGAGCATCGATATCCGCATCATAAAGTGCATTGATATCCCATCGATCGGCAGGTACTTCACTAATGCCGCTCGTACCTTGGATCAGTAAGTTCCATAGAGACTCTGAATCAACAACAGAACCAGGGAGTCTGCAGCCCATTCCCACAATGGCGATCGGCTCATTTTTTTGCGACTCGAGGGTTTCAAGTTCTGATTCCAGTTCGTTAATCCGAACGAGTGCACCCTTGATCAGATCACGAGAGCTTTGTTGATTGGATGAGTTACCTTGAGTCATGTGGATTTGCAATCGTTATCTTTTTAGCTTGGAAGCGAGGAGCATTTCTAAATCATCCTGGGACATATCATCGAGTTCATCATTGATCGAATCCAGGGTGTCGGCGACCGTTTCTTCAATCGGCTGATCAACAGGCTTGAAAAGATCAGGCATCAAATTTTTCAAGTATTCACTCAAAGCTTCAATCGTTGGGTAATCAAATAGCAGTGTGCTGTTGAGTTTGCAAGAAAGATTTGATTCCAATCGATTTTTAAGTTCTACAGCAGTGAGAGAGTCCAGTCCCAGATCGAACAGCGGTTTTCTCAAGCCGATCACATCATTTTCGTCGGCTCCAATGACCTTGTTGATGGACGATTCCAGCAGTTTGATTAATTGATGGCTACGCTGGGACGTTTCGAATTTACTTAATCTTTCACGCCAGTCGGTTTTTTTAGAATCGACTTTAGTGGTTGCCTTGATTTCAGATTGATATCCCTCGGATCTGATCAAGTCATAGAACGGCTCATGTTGAGCTTTCGGAAAATGGCTCAAGAATTGATGCCAGTTCATTTCTGCAATCACAATTTGCGCCGGGGTAGAGCTGCCGACCTGATTGAAAGCAGAGAGCGCGCTTTCGGTTGTGAGTGACACAATACCCATTTCCAGGAGGCGTTTCGTATGGGCATGACTGAGTTTATGCGCCATTCCTGCCGCCTCCCAAGGTCCCCAGTTAATGCTGATTCCAGGAAGCCTTTGCGAGGCTCTCTGCATCATCAATTGGTCCACAAAACTGTTAGCTGCAACATAATTGGCTTGACCTGGTGAGCCCGTGACTGATGTCAGTGAAGAGAATGCAATGAAAAAATCAAGATTTAAATGTCGGGATGATTTGTCGACATTGCTGAGTCCTTTGGTTTTAGCGCTAAGTGCTTTTTCGAAATTAGGCCAATTTACATTTTCGAGCAGCCCGTCGTGAAGTTGGCCCGCCAGAAATAAGATTCCTTTAACTGGTGCTTTTTGATTCGCTGTTTCAATCCAATTTTGTGTCGATGGGCCATCAAGAATGTCCAGTTGTGAGACCGTGATGGATATGTCCGATGTTCTCAACTGTTCAATCTGAGAAATTATTTCGACCGAAGGCGCACTTCGGCCGCAAAGGGTCAGATGTCTTGCGCCGCGATCAATCAAATTCTTTGTCATCAATAATCCCAAACCACCCAGTCCGCCAACGATTAAATAATGTCCGTTGGGATGAATTTCGAATGGTTTGTCTGAACGAGAGGCGAGCGGATATATCCGTTGACCCCAGTTTTTTCCGTTACGCAAGACGATCCTATGGTCTTGGCGCTGCTCCACAAGTGTTTGTCGGTGCATGTCGATGACAACTTTGCCAATATGTTTGGCTTGTTGCATTGTTCTAAATGCAGATTCGACAGATTGGGCCGGATAGGTTTGATAGGGGAGTGGTTTGAGCTCACCGGCAGCAAAGCGCTGAAGCAATTTTTTGAGTAAAGCCTGTAAAACGCTCCGTTGTTCGCGATATAAAACCATCAGATCGATCGGGAAATACTCAATCTGGTTGGCCCATTGAGCAACTTGCTCCGGAGTGCGCAGGTCTGTAATGCCAATTTCAAGAAATCGGCCTCCCGGTTTTAATAGTCTTAAGCTGGCATCGGTAAACTCGCCGCGCAAACTGTTCAGAACGACATCGACTCCCTCATCATTCGTAATCGAATTTATTGCCTTTTCAAAATCAGTGGTACGAGAGTCGAAAATATGCTTGACGCCAAGATCTTTCAGAATGCTCCACTTACCTTGGCTAGCTGTTGCATAAACGATGGCTCCTGCTTGCTGAGCAATCTGGATGGCCGCTTGTCCGACACCGCCGGTTGCCGCATGAATCAAAACGCGTTCGCCTGGCCGTATATTTGCCAGACTTTCAAGGGAGTAGGCCGCAGTCAGGAAGGTAATCGGAATTGTCGCGGCAGCGCGATCATCCAGAGAATCAGGGAGAGAAACAGTGGTTTGAACCGGTGCGCAAATAAAACGACTCAGGCTGCCAGGCACCATGGCTAGCACCCTTTGCCCCAGGGTGAACTCTGTCACGCCAGGCCCTAATTTAACAACCCGACCTGAGCACTCGACACCAAGTCCTTTATCCAGGGATGGTACGCGGTGTAGCGCTAATAGAACATCTTTGAAATTCAGTCCCGTGGCATGTACTTCAATTTCGACTTCCCCTGCAAGCGGTTCGGCTCGCTCACAGACTTGCCATGCCAAGTCGCCCAAACTGCCTGACGCAGGAATTGTTAAGCGCGAAGGAGCATTTGAAGTGTTCTCAACGTACTTAATGATGGAAAGGCAATTTTCCTGCGTTTCGACTGATGAATCTATATCAATCGTTAAGCACTCAATCTCGGGATATTCGAGTGGAATAGTTTTTCCAAGCCCCGATAGAATGGATTGGGCGGGAATAAATGGTGCTGCAGGTTCTGAAAGATTGACTGACTGATCCCCTGAAGTAAGCAGCACTAACTTGGCAGGTTTCGAAGTGCCAGACGGATTGAAAAAAGATTGCAATAAATAGATGAGAGGTTCGGTTGATCCTTTGACTGAGTCTTGCAGCGTATTGGATTCTTCGAGACCCCAGCCGTAAACGACGGAATCAATTCGGAATGCTTGTTTAGCAAATAACTCCGCTAACAGCGAAAATTGTTCTTTTGATGTCGCATCAATTCCGAATGCATTGTTTTTTTCTGTAAAAGCTAAAGCTTTCGAAATGGTTTTGACGTGATGACCGTTTTTGATTAGTAAATCGTGAAAGTGTTGATCAAAATCCTGACCATTCGTAAAAAATATTATGTTTTGAGGCGATGCCAGACTATCCTTTGGTGGATCGATAGTTTGCCAGCGTAATCCATAAAGACAGTCAGTCGATTTGCTGTGCAATAGCTTTTCGATGCTTTCTCGCGAAACTTCACGGCCCTCAATGCCTAGGCATTGGCCAATCAAGTTGCCTTCAAAGTCGAAGATTTCAATATCCCCGATTTTTTTATTCGAAGACGTTTCTTCATCGCGCAGTCTTGCAATCGCAAAAAAATCAGTGCCATTAACGCGCTTAATCAAACGAAATGATTCAATTGAAAAAGGTACATATGTTTTTCTCCCCTCTTCGTTGATCAGGGTCGAGAATAAACAAAAGCAAGAATCCAGAAGTCCCGGGTGCAGAACAAAGCCATCGTGCGCCATGGATTCGCTGGTAATGCCTAAGGGCACGAATAGCTTACCGAATGCAGTATTTTTTTCGAGGCGAGCTTCTTGAAGCCATTGATGGGTATGACCTAGCAATATTTGGCTATTGGCCAATCGGTCATAAATTTGTGATCTGGACAGACTATGGGATAGCTCGGACCACTTCTTTTCAAATTCAGGTAATGAATATGTTGATTGAATGATTTGATTGTCGCTGTGGAAACTTATCAAGCCTGACAAATGGGTTAAATATGATGAGTCCCCAGTCCCATCCAGACTAATGATCTTAAATTTTCTCGAATCCGGGTTTTGCTTCTCTAATGCAAGCTGTAGGGTTTGCGTAGCCGAATTGGTAATGACGAGCGGAAGCTCAAACAAGAGGTGATTGATTCCCACCGATGCGTATTGAACTTCGGGTTGATTTTGAAAAAATTTAGCGCTTTCTATAATTAGGGATATATAGCTTGCGGCTGCAAAAATGGTTTTACCAACCACATGATGATCATCGAGAATCGGAATACTTTCTTTATTCAGATTGCAGCTGACAATATCCCAATCAAGTAAAGGTGACTGAGAAAGCGACAGGCCAAATGGACTAATGGTATTGCCGGTCTGAGTCTTAATCGATCCTTTATTGCGCGGAATGGATTGCCAATGCTTCTTTCGCTGAAAGGGGTAATTGGGTAGGGATGTCCATTTGCCCTGTTTGGATTGGAATACATTTTTCCAATCTATCTCTGCCCCCAGGATGTATAAGCCTGCAAGCGACCGATACATTTGAGCTTGATCCGGGACTGCCTTTTTCAGACTTGCAAGCCAAACACAGTCGCGAGCAATATTTTGTCTGGCCAGTCCTAACAGGATGGGATCCGGACCAATTTCAACAAAGACATCAATCGATTTTTTTTCAATTGCCTGCATTCCCTCGGCAAACATGACAGGTTTGCGAATATGGTGCATCCAATAATCGCTTGTTACGTTTGACTCGTCCGCTTGTCTTCCTGATAAATTCAAAATGATCGGGGTGTGTGGTTTCGTGTAATTGAGACGTCCCGCTTCTTCTTTGAATTCCGACAGAATGCTATCCATGAGATAGGAGTGGAATGCATGAGAAACATTCAGAATATGACTGCTTATATTTTCGTTAGCCAGATCTTGAGTCAGTTTCAGGACTGTTTCTTTATCTCCTGAAGCCAGAACCTGCTTTGGACTATTGATTGCGGCTAATTCAACCTTGCCACGATATTTGTCCAAGAAGGGCTTAATCGTGTCGCTTGAGCAGAATACTGCCGCCATGCCGCCACCCGCAGGCAGGCTTTGCATGAGAGAGGCGCGTTTGGTGATGAGCCTCAGGCCATCTTCCGGGCTAAAGATGCCGGCCGCACATGCTGCAGCATATTCACCCACGCTATGGCCCATGACTGCATTAGGCTTGATACCCCAGGATGCCCAAAGTTGCGTCAGTGCATAAGCAATGCTGAAAAGCGCAGGTTGAGTGATACCGGTGTCATGTATGGTTTCGGACTCATCTTCAAAAATGATTTTCTTGATTGAAACTTGTTTGAGGGTTTTAAAGATTTCATCGCAATGGTCGAAAGCCTGTCGAAATACAGGTTCGCTGGCATATAGGTTGGCGCCCATTGACCAATACTGAGAGCCTTGTCCGGTGAAGAGAAAGGCGATATTTGGTTCATTGCCGGAAGTTTGACCCGAGAAAACATTAGGATTGGTTTCACCATCAATAAAAGATTGCAGTCCATTCGTGAGTTCTTCTTTGTTTTTACAAACAATGGAGAGCCTGTAAGTCCAATGATGTCTGCCAACTGAAGCTGAATAGCAAAGATCCCGAAGGGAGGTATTTTCTGATTTCAGCAGATTGATATAACTGAGCGCTAACTCGCGCAGACCGTTTGGATCTTGCGCAGAGATATTCAACATTTCATATTGATCGATCGCTTTTGCTGAATTTTCTTGAGGTTTTACATATTCTGAAATCAGTAAGTGAGCATTGGTTCCGCTGAAGCCGAATGAACTCAAACCAGCACTGCGTAACTGTTTGCCTTTTTTCCAGGTAACGGGTTCGTTAATGACCTTAATGGGATACGCATCCCAGGGAATGTGGGGATTGGGAACATTGAAATGCAAATTTTTTGGTATCTGTTCGTGCTGGAGCGAAAGTAGAATTTTGATTAATCCCGCCATTCCCGCGACAGGTTCCAGATGACCAATGTTTGTTTTGACTGAGCCTAGTAATAAATGCTTGTCACGATGTTTGCCATAGGTTGCGCTTAGGGCTTCAACCTCGATCGGATCACCCAGAATAGTGCCTGTGCCGTGCGTTTCAACATAGTCAACTGAATTCGCACTTAAATTCGCAGTGGCTAGAGCTTCCTGAATGACTGCTTTTTGTGCATTTCCATTAGGGGCCGCCAATCCATTGGTTTTGCCATCCTGATTAATGGCAGATCCCTTTATGACACCAAGAATGCGATCACCATCTCTTTCTGCATCCTCCAGACGCTTTAAAACAACCATTGCGCAACCTTCTGAGCGAACATAGCCATTTGCCGATGCATCGAAAGTTTTGCAGCGGCCATCTGGTGAAATCGCTTGCAGCTTGGAAAATCCAATATGCATGGCAGGATGCAGAATTAAATTGACTGCGCCGGCTAACGCTAAATCAGACTCTTTGGTTTGTAAGCTTCTAATTGCTTGATGAATAGCGACCAGAGAGGAAGAGCAGGCGGTATCAAGGGCCATGCACGGACCTTGCAAGCCAAAAATATAAGATAAGCGCCCCGCTGCGGTACTGAATGTCGATCCTGTAATCGAGTAAGCGTCAATTTTTTCAGGATGATCCGAGTGGCGATGATTTAAAGCGTAATCATCCCCGGAGATACCAATGTAAACACCAGTTTTGCTGAATTTTAATTTTTCCGGTACCTGATACGCATTTTCAAACGCTTCCAAGCTGACTTCCAGGAGCAGCCTGTGCTGCGGATCCATTGATCGAGCTTCATTAGGAGTGATGCCGAAAAATTGAGCATCAAATGCTTCGATATCTTCTTGTAGAAAACCGCCTTGAGCGGTGTACATCTTTCCGGGCTTTTTGGTGTCCTTATCCAGAAAGTCCTCGGCGTTCCAACGGGATGCTGGAGCCTGTATTACAGCATCTATACCTTGACTCAAGACATTCCAGAATTTATCAGGCGTACTGGCCCCCCCCGGAAATCTGCATGCCATCCCAATAATGGCGATGGAACTTTTGCGCTTGAGCTCTTCGTTTTCGGCGATTAATTCTTTGATCGACTCGGCTGCTTTACGCAATGCGTGCTTAAGTTTTGACTCTTCATCGGATTGGAGCGGTAGTTCAGGTCGATTTTCAGAATTTTTGATCATGGCTTACTTTGACATATCCCTGACGTAATGCCGCATTACAGTGAACTCATGGAATGGTTTTAAAAACCCACGTTAAGTTTACCCAGATAAAATACTAATAATTTCTTATAACAGCATTGTTACATATGTTGTAACTGGCAATTTACAACTTATACGTAAGTCATATAAACTAAATTAAATTTTGTGGATTTTTATTCGCTTATTGGTTGAAATGAGAGTATATAGTCATATCCGCACCCCTTTAAAGGAGAATTTGCGTGACGGTTGATACCAGTGTTTTTCATGGTCAAATGCTTGATTTAGATACGCATTTATGCCCAAGTCGCGATACATACGAGATCGCGGCAGGAGAGTTAGGTAGACATTTTTCCGAAGGTCTTCGACAAGCAATGGAGAAGGCAAATAAGGAAGATGCAGCAAAGATTGCAGCCATGACGGGTAATGAATCAAGCGTATTTGATGAATACTCCATTTGGCATATCAAAGGTGCTGCGGCACCTGGCGCATTTACTAGCGCCGGACGCTTGAAAGTGTTTGACAAAATGGGTGTCAAAAGAGGATTTATTTTCTCTGATCCGGGCGTGCAAATTGCAGTTTCATCATCGGATCCAATCGCAATTCCGACGATGCATCACTGGAATGATTTTGTGTTGGATTATGGTCGCGAAAATTTGGATCGTCTGCGTGTTGCCGCTATTTTGAATACGTTCAAGCGTGATGTGGCGGTTGCCGAAGCGCAACGCGTCTTGAAAATGGGCGGCAGAACATTCGTGATATCCAGCGCAGTTGTTCCGGATGAACAATCTCCTGCGTCCGCGAATATGGACCCTTTCTGGGGGTTGATGCAAGAGTCCAATTCGACTGTACTTGTTCATGCAGGAGAGCAAGGATTCATGGCAAGTCCTAATTGGGCTACGGGTGTGGATCATTTGGGTTTTCAACCTGATGATATTGCCTCTGAGGGTGAACAGATCAACACCTATTCACTTGCCACGATTCACTATCCGGTCATGAACTTGTTGACAACAATGATCTTGGGTGGAGTGTTCGAAAAATTTCCAAGATTACGATTTGGCGCGATTGAATTAGGTGCGCAATGGCTTGGACCGTTGTCGATTTATCTTGATCAGATGGCTGACATTTATCAAGATCGATTGAAGTCGGTGTTAAGCCTCAAACCATCCGAATACATCAGACGCAATGTGCGCGTCACGCCATACCGCTTCGAACCTATCGATAGAATGATTAAAAATTATGGACTGGCCGAATGTTACTGTTACAGCAGTGATTTTCCGCATCCAGAGGGCGGTACTCATCCGGTGCAGGAATTTGCAGACTGGATTAAGCCACTTGGCCAGAAACAGGCCGAGAGCTTTTTCGTCTCCAATGCCGATTGGGTGTTGCCTGCGTTGACATAAAAACTATACGTATTTAATTCCTATAAATTTCTGACTGACTTGTTGAGGCTTAAGCATGATTGATGTGACACCTTTTTTAGGCAAGATAAATGATTTGGATACTCACATCACTCCTGCCCCTGATTTTTACGAAAATGTTGCCGGTACAGAGGCAGGTAGGTTCTACGCGGAAATGTGCCGTAAAGCTCTGGACAGATTGCCTGACGACGAGCACAAATCGGATACCGTTGCAGAACTTATGGGTGCGGAGGCCAGCCAGTTTAATGACCACACAGTGTGGAATTTAAAAGGATCAGGCGCCGCCGGGGCATATACATCAGTCGGACGATTAAAAGCCTTGGATTACATGGGCGTGAATCGCGCTTTTGTTTTTGCCGATCCCGCTTTGATGATGGGAGCCTTTTCAAATACCGAACTTGGCTTTTCGGCAATGCGGGGATGGAACGATTATGCCGTTGCATTTAGCAAGACAGAACCAAAAAGATTATTACCTGTTGCATTAATCGATACTCACAACATCGACGTAGCCCTCAGCGAGACCAAGCGCATGCTTAAAGAAGGTATTCGCGCATTTGTGATTGCTAGTTCTGTACCCCCCGGTAACGGATCACCTGCTCATCCCAACTTTGACCCGTTTTGGGCATTGCTGCAAGAGGCCAATGCTACGGCGATTTTGCACGCAGGTGGCGAGCAGGGGTTTATTGCCAGTGAAGCCTGGTCAAAAGATGTAGAGCACCTTGGATTTGAAACCTCATTCCGTCATCACGGTGAGCCAGGCAATACCTACATGATGGCGAGCTTCATTTTCTCACCACAAAATTTTCTGGCCACTATTATCCTAGGCGGTGTTTTTGAAAGATTCCCCCGATTGCGTTTCGCTGTCGTGGAGCTGGGTTCAGTCTGGTTTGCTCCGCTAGGCATGCATTTGGATCATGTTGCCAGGATTTTCAGGCATCGATTAAAAGGCGTGTTGAGCATGACTCCTTCCGAGTACATGCGCAGAAACATCAGGATCACTCCTTATCATTTCGAACCTGTGGGCGACATGATAGAGCGGCTTGGTTTTGGTGAGTGTTATTGCTATAGCAGCGACTTTCCTCATCCTGAGGGCGGTATCACCCCCATACAGAATTTTGCCAAACAGATTGAACGCTTGGGGCAGAGTAACGCAGAGAAATTCTATATCTCTAATTCTGAATGGGTGATGCCGACGCTAGCCTAGCGTTAGTTCAACTTGAACATTGTCCTTGAGCGCATTGGAATACGGGCAAACTTTATTTGCCTGATCAATGAGTTCTTGGGCAAGTGTTTGATTCACCCCAGGCAGATTGATCATCAGCTTCACTGATATCGCAATCCCCTGTTGAGATGATCCTAGAGACACTCTTGCTTGTACGGATGCATTCTTGGGTATCTCAACGAGTTTCTGATTCGCAACGTAGTCTAATGCCCTTAAGAATGAAGCAGAATAGCTCGAGGCAAATAATTGCTCGGGATTGGCCGCGTTGTTTTTGCCTCCCATGATTTCTGGCAGGCTTAGCTTTAGGTTCAATAATCCATCATCACTGAAGGATTGTCCTTGGGCGCCTCCGGTCGTATGGATAACTGTTGAGTAAATTAAATTATCCAGTTTGGCTTCAGATTTCACTGGTTTTAAAAAATCTGGAATTTCATCTTTCAGTAACTTCTTATATTGCATCAACAGCGTGGGTTGATCATAAAAGAATCGCTTTCCATTGCTGAGTAAACGCAATAATCGTCTAGAAAATTTTCGCAGAACTTCGTCGCTTATGTTGTCGGTCGTGAAACGTTCCCGAGGCTCACATACCGAACTGACGAATTCCACTAGAAATCCGCGACGCGGTTGATTCGTCATGTTAGAGCACGCGCCATGCCAGACATGGCCTACCGCTAGAATCGCTGAACCTTTGGGGACAATAACTTTCAAAGCTTGATCGGGAACAGGTCCAACAGGCATATTCCCGGACCATGGTAGGTTCACACGCTGCCTTTTCTTATGTGAGTGTGGCACGACATACAGTGGACCGTTGTTTTCAGTAAACGCATCAAAAGCAATGATGGTTTGTAAAACAAGCGGGTATTCTGCAGGCGGAAGAGGACAGCCCGGATTCTGTTCGAATGGAGAATCTTGATGTGGTCCCAATGAATTGTTGTTGGGAGCAATACGGCTTGTACTTGCTGCAAGATTATCCAACTTGCAGTCCCAACCAAGTAGTGATTGAACAATCAATGAAATAAGAGGATCATCAATCAGCTCGATAATTTCGGGTGTTGTATTGAAAATACTGTCTTTGGTGAATGCACCGAAACCATCCCAGCGCCCTATTTTTTGCATTTTATTTGCATCAAGCGCGGGAAGTAAACGATCCGTGAGATCGCGAAACAATTCAGGAATAATGACAAATCCAGGCCCTTCAGTTAGGGCATGCTTAATCTCTTGTAGAAATGTATTGTCGTATAGATGAACGGATTTAAATGCGCCGTTATCAGTTAGTATTTTCGCTTCAAAGTTTGGGACTTGGTGCCTTAAATATTTCTGTTGCCTAAAATATTGACCAAAATCGGCATAACAGAATTCATTTTTATTTAACTGATCGATTTTTATTATTTCAGCATCACTGAGCAAAATAGATGATGCCTCTGCGATTTCATTAATATGCTCTAAATTGTTACTGCCAGGGATTGGGGTCACTCCATGCGCACAGCCCCATGCCAATACGATTTGTGCAGGTTTCTTCCGGTGGTTTGCAGCGATATTTTTGATCTGCTCATTCTCCAATATCGCTAATTTAGTGCCCTTCCATCCAAAATTAAATGGCGAATGGGCTACGACATGAATATCATTTTTTTGGCAAAAATTCTTAAGGGCTAAATCAAATGCAAAAGGATTAAATTCGATTTGATTACAAGCCGGTTTGATTTTTGCAATGCTAAGTAGTCGCTGAAGTTCGATAATATTGAAATTGGAAACCCCAATCGCTTTGACCAATCCGCTTGAAACGAGTAATTCAAGTCTTGGCCAGATTTCTTCAATGATAAATTCATCGGGAATGCCATCGGAGTCGATTTTGACTGGCCAGTGAATGACTAACAGATCAAGATAGCCTATCCCTAATTCCTGCACATAATTTTTGACGTTATCTTCGATGACCGAATTGATGGGATCGTAGTCGAATTGCCTGTTGTTGCCGAGTGAAGAGACCCAAAGCTTAAGACACAAAAGTACGTCGTTGCGATTGATATTGTTTTTTTGTAAACATTCTGAAAATTGGTTAAACGCACCTTTTGAGTAGTAAGTGGAGGTGTCGAAAAACCGAATGCCGCTTTTTAATGCATAGTCTAGAGCATCATAAGTTGTTCCATTATTTACTCCACAGCCTAAACCAATTGAAAATTTTTTCCAGTCAATCATTTCTTTTGCTTACTTCATAGTAGTTCGGTAGGAGACATATGCACTATTGCATAAATTGATGTCATTGTCTTTAATGTGGCGCTTTCCCTAGGTCGCGTCATCGCGGGGGTGAGCAACTGGCGCATTTATTTGTATTTTGACTTCAGTAATTTGAACATTGATAATCCTTATCGCTACGATTGCGCGATTAATAATTCCTCTTTCAAGGCAAGTACTAAATCTTTAGCTTTCAGTTTTCGGACTCTTTTGAAATCTTGTCCTGCCCACAAGCTTTGATATTCTCCATAATTAGTTTGTCCAGCCAATTGCCGGATAGGTGCTGTCATCGTATTTTGGATTGGAAAAGGTAAGACAGGTTTGTTTTCCATTAATTGGATAAATTGATTGTCAATGCCTCTTGCGGGTCTTCCTGAAAATCCTTTTGTAAATACGGAATGTCTGTTTTGTTGGGTGAGCAAGTAGTCTTTGTGCGCGCGTGATGCGCCGGACTCTTCACAACATAAAAAGGCCGTTCCCAATTGAGCTGCGACGGCACCGGCTTTAAGAGCCCTAGCAATATCAGCTCCATCCATGATCGCACCTGCTGAAATAATTGGACTGGAACACCCCTTAACCAATCGTTTTGTTAATTCAATTGTGGTCAACTTTTCATCAAATTGGTCAGGATGAAAAATCCCCCTATGTCCACCAGCCTCTATACCTTGAGCGATTACAAAATCAGCACCCGCCTTTTCAATTGAGATGGCCTCTTCTAGGTTAGTTGCAGTAATACCTACGGCAATACCTAACGAACGAGCTTTTTCCATCACACTTCGAGGTGGAAGTCCTAAATGAAAGGTCAGTATTGCCGGGCGATGTTCCCAGATCGGCTGAAGTTGATCTTCAATGTTAGGAAAAAATGGTGCCTGAGGTATGGAAATTGACGGTTCACCATCAATTGGCAAGTTTTTCAATGAAGTGATCGCTTGCTCTTGAATAGATATTGTAGGTAAGTCGACGGGACTAAATACAAAAAAATTAGCATTAATCGGACCGTTCGTTAACGCCTTGGTCGCCAATAGATCTTCACTGATCTTTTGTGGCGTGCTGTAGGCAAAGCCAAAGCTGCCAACACCTCCAACATTAGCTACCTCTGAGGCCAGTGCTGGGGTATTGATTCCACCGGCCATAGGGGCTTGAATCAATGGAACAGTTAGTTTGGAGAAATTGAACATGTTGGTTGAGTTAGAAGTTGTTCAAAGCAATGAATGTCGTAGCGGCTAGAAACTCTGAAATAGTCAGAAAAAAGTTGATAATACATGCCAGTGCTTCTAGTAATTTTCTTAATTTCAGTAGATTTCATTGACTGTTTGAGTATATGTTGGCGCAGCGCCTCGCGTCATCAATATTCCATAAATTCGCTAGACGCGTGACAGAATAAATTTTCAATTTATATGAAAAAAAATTATTACATCTTCTTATTCTCGATTTTTCTTTCGACTGCGGCTCAGAGTCAGGACAGTGTGACCTTGTATGGAATCATTGATATGGGCCTCCAATACGCAAATGTTAGTCAGCGCGAAGAAGGACCGAATTTCAATAGACAATTTCTGGGGCTCGTCACCGGCGTACAAAGTGGTTCGCGCTGGGGTATGCGTGGTAATAGTGACATAAGTGATGGCTATCAAGCGACGTTTACCCTGGAAAATGGATTTAATCCAGGTAATGGGGACGCTGCTCAAGGTGGGAGATTATTTGGACGACAATCGACGGTCGGTATAAAAAACAACAGTATTGGTCAGATTGATTTAGGACGACAGATTAACTTGGCCAGCAACTATTTTTTGCCAATGGATCCATTTGGCGAAGGCTTCGGACAGGCAAATATTGGTGCTTCATTCGGCTCAACAAATACCGTTCGCTATAGCAATATGTTGATGATTCAGGCTAAACCTATTGAATCTTTGACCGTCGGTGCCGGCTATTCATTTTCAACTGATCTCTCTGGTATCTATGCATTAAATGGCTCATGCATTCACGGTACTTGCCAAGCTACTAATGAAGGTTATCTATTTCAACCTGAAAACAACCTACGCGCGTTAACGCTGGGAGCCCAATACTCTAGTGGTCCACTTCTGTTAGCCCTGGCATATGATCAATTGCAGGGGCCTGCAAATATACCGAACGGACCACCTAAACCAAATCCTACAGCTTGGTTAATAGGTGGGCTGTACGACTTTAGAACAATCAAGCTATCACTAGTCTATGGTCAGACAAGAAATGGCACTTGGGCTGGTCAACCTTCAGGCGCAGGGATCGGACCAAATAGTCAGCTTCAAAACACCACGCTTGGAGCGGGAGCACTATTTTTGACAGGGGCAGCAACGAGCTCGTTTTTGGTAGGGATGACCGTTCCTATCGGGCAAGGAAGCATTTTGGCGTCTTTACAAAGCATGCGGTCATCTAGTGAGACATTGCCGGACTGGGTAACAGGATCTCAGTTAATTTACAGTGCTGGATATCTGTATAGTTTTACTCGCCGCACAAACCTTTATGCCTACGCGTCTTATGCAAACAATTACGCTACCGCTCAGTCCGCACAAAGCACTGTTATTGGAGTCGGACTCCGGCATCGATTTTAAAACTTACGCCGATAAGTTTAATTAAATATGCTGCGCCGGATTGAATTGGCGCTGTAATGGGCAATTTATAAAGTTTAACTTTGTATTTAGATTGCACCAATCATGTGCATGAATGCATAATCGAAGATTGTCATTCTAAATATAGTTCACATTATGAAATACACAAGCCCAAATGAGTTCATGAAATACGTCGAGCATCGTAACCACGGTCAGCCCGAGTATCTGCAGGCAGTCGATGAAGTGATGGAAAGCTTGTGGCCTTTCATACAGGCGAATCCTAAGTATTGTGAACAATCCTTGCTAGAACGATTAATTGAACCTGAAAGGGTCATCATGTTCCGGGTATCTTGGCTTGATGATCTTGGGCAAGTTCAAGTAAATCGTGGTTTTCGTATTCAGCATAGTTCTGCCATTGGCCCTTATAAAGGTGGAATAAGATTTCACCCGTCAGTCAATTTATCGATACTGAAATTTTTAGGGTTTGAACAGACCTTTAAAAATGCATTGACAACCCTTCCAATGGGTGGCGCCAAAGGTGGGTCTGATTTTGATCCTAAAGGGCGAAGCTCCAACGAGGTCATGCGTTTTTGCCAGGCATTCATCACAGAACTTTATCGACATATTGGTTCGGATACTGATGTCCCGGCGGGTGACATGGGCGTAGGCGGTCGGGAAGTTGGCTATATGGCCGGGATGATGAAAAAGCTATCCAATAGATCAGACTGCGTTTTTACAGGAAAGGGCTTATCTTTCGGAGGGTCTCTTATCCGTCCTGAGGCCACCGGTTACGGCACAGTTTATTTTGCAGAGGAAATGCTCAACCATTCGGGGCGGTCCCTTAATGGGCTTCGCGTGACTGTTTCCGGATCCGGTAATGTGGCTCAATACGCGATTGAAAAAGCAATGGCGTACGGTGCAAAAGTCTTAACTGCTTCGGACTCGGAGGGAACTGTTTTCATTGAAAAAGGTTTCACACCTGAGTCACTGGATCTCTTAATGAAAATCAAGAACATCGATTACGGTCGTGTTTGTGATTTCGCAAAGCTGGTTGATGCGCAATTTATTCCCAAAGCAAATCCATGGCATATCCCGACGGATGTTGCAATGCCCTGCGCCACGCAAAATGAACTTCATGAAACTGACGCAAAGACTTTGATCAGCAATGGCTTGCTGTGTGTGTCCGAGGGGGCAAATATGCCCTCAACCGCTCATGCCGTAAAAGCTTTTGAGCATGCCGGTGTTCTTTATGCGCCTGGCAAGGCAAGCAATGCTGGTGGCGTAGCCACTTCGGGACTAGAGATGAGTCAGAATGCATTACGTCTTTCATGGTCAAGAGAAGAGGTCGATAGACGCCTCAAGGAAATCATGCAGGACATACATAGATCATGCCTTAAATATGGCACCCGCTCGGATGGAACGGTCAGCTATGTTGACGGTGCGAATATTGCCGGTTTTGTGAAAGTCGCTGATGCCATGCTTGCGCAAGGTATTTTGTAATTCAATAGCGCAGTCTTTAAATGCTATGTTTCGCGTCGGGTTAACGCTAGAAAAGTTCCAATGCCAATTATCGTGACACCCGACAAGCGATTCAACAATCTGGCGCGTGCGGTACGCGCCAGATCTGACTTAATCAGACGATGAGCCGCAAAAACGGCTGCAATATCAACAAGCGTATTGAGCATGACACAAATGCACCCAAGAAGTACAAGTTGTGCTATCAGAGGCTCATTGGGTGAAACGAATTGAGGTAGAAAAGCCAAAAAAAACAAGGCGGTTTTTACATTCAAGCTCTCTACAACAATTCCTTCAGTAAACGCACGAGAACAGCCTTGAGAGCCGTTAGTTGGTGTGACATCAAGTTGCTCGTCTCTGCGCAATATGCGGATACCTAAATAAACAAGATAGGCCGCCCCAATATATTTAAGCAAGTTAAATGCCATTGCGGACTCAGCAATAATCAAAGATAAACCGAGTGATGAAGCAAGAACATGAACCATCCCGCCTAGGCTTGTCCCAAGGCATGATGCCAATCCTTCCTGACGACCGCCATTGACAGTTCTTGCTACCACGTATGCCAGACCGGGGCCTGGAGTTATGGCAAGTAAACAGGCGGCAAAGAGAAAGGAGATAAACGTCATTTAGTGAATAAAATAATGTTGATTTATCAAGACTGATAAAAAGATGGATTAAATGAGTATGTTTATTTTGTCGCGACAACTTGTCCAAGCATGATTCGTCCTTCTTGAAGGTTGCGACCTTGGTTTTGTGCCATTTCTTGAAAGTCTGAGCCTAACAGAATATGGAATCCAAGTGGCGGAAATCCGTTTTTACGGATTTTCTCCGCTAGAGCCACAAACCAAGTACGCGCTATCTCAGTAGTGTCAGTCCAGTTTGAAATTGTGAATCCGGCGTCGACGAGCAGATCGCGCAACTCGTTTGGCGTTACAAGAAAACTAGTGTCAGGGGTGCGTGCCCAAGGAACAGGAAACAGAACCGGACCGAAAGGACCTGCAAGTATGTCGTAGATAGCCAATGTGCCACCAGGCTTTAGAACCCTGTACATTTCTTTGTAGAGCCGAGGCTTATCCGGTATGTTCATGGACACGTGTTCTGTCCAGACTGTGTCAAACACCCCATCATTAAATGGCAAACTTGTTGCATCACCTTGGTGATAGTCAACAAGATCACTAAGCCCAACCTTCGCAGTGAGAGTTGTTGCGGCGCGACAATATTCATCCGTTAGATCAATGCCGGTCACACGGCAGCCGAATTCTTTGGCCAGACATCTTGAAGTGCCTCCTATGCCGCTACCGACATCGAGAACCCGCATGTGAGCATTTAGATCCGCGACGTGAGCGAGCTCAAGCGTTGCCGTCCGCCCACGAATATGAAACTCGTCGATCGGGGCCAAATCTTCAGGTGTGAGATGATTCAGGTCTTTTCCGGCTTGTTCCAGCGCTGCCAGAATGACACTGCCAATATCCCGACTCGCGTAATGAGTCTGGATGGCTTCATTAATTCTATTCGGCATGGACACACTCCCGGAATTGCTTGCATCGCCTCGCGTAATTGTACTGATACCGATGGTATTGAATCATGCATTGCTGTATTCTTGAGCGAATAATTAAAAATTCAGTTGGCAGGCTTTCTGCTATACGCACATCGCTTAAAAACTGAGATTTCAAAAACAGAGACAAAAGGGGCAGTCATGAAAGGTGTGGTTTTTGCCGGCAATAGACAAATCGAACTCAGAGAATTCGAAGATCCCACGCCTGGACCTGGAGAGGTTGTGCTCGAAATTAAAGCGTCCGGTATGTGCGGCAGTGATCTCAAACCATATCGCTCAGCCCAGGGAGAAGCTTTAAGAGCATTAGGCTTTTCACCCGACCAAGCTGTGATCGCGGGGCACGAGCCTTGCGGGATCGTGGTTGCTGTTGGTGCCAATGTCAATCCAAAGGTTGCGCACATAGGCAAACGTGTCATGGTTCACCATTATCGTGGTTGCGGCGCATGTCCGCATTGCTTTACCGGGTGGCAACAACTTTGCGATGAAGGGGTCAAAGAGGTTTATGGCTTAACCGGACATGGTGGACATGCTCAGTACATGAAATGTCCAGCCAATACTTTGGTGACTTTACCGGACTCACTTTCTTTTGAGACTGGCGCCGCGATATCGTGCGGAACAGGCACGGCGTGGGGGGCGTTGAAACGACTTGAATTAGCCGGCGAACAGACTATCGCAATTTTCGGGCAGGGGCCGGTTGGATTATCGGCTACTCAACTTGCCTCGGCATTAGGGGCGCGAGTGATCGCTTTGGATGTGAGTACCGAAAGATTAGCGCGTGCAAAAGAATTCGGCGCAGATGTAGTGATCAATCCAGCTGAAACCGATGCAGTAGCAGCTATTAAACAATTGACACATGGTTTGGGTGTGCACGCTTCACTTGATGCTTCATCTTCAGCAGAGGCAAGGCGTCAATGTGTTCAAAGTGTACGCACATGGGGAAAGGCCTGTCTGGTGGGTGAGGGCGGTCAGATGACCATGGATGTCAGCCCCGATATGTTGCGCAGACAGGTAACACTCATAGGATCTTGGACGTTTTCAACGGTGGGGCAAAAACAATGCGCCGATTTTATTGCTGATCGCAACATTGCCGTTGATCATTTATTCACTGAACGTTGGTCTATCAACCAGGCTGATGAGGCATATAAGTTGTTTGATAAACAGACCAGTGGGAAGGGTGTTTTTCTTTTTTGATTGAACGTGTTGATCCTCCAGTCACGCCCAGCTCCTGGATATAAGGCGAAATATCTAAACTCTATTGACTGGATTCTGTCGGATAGGTATTTTCAATACAATGATGGAATGAGTTAGCCAAACTTAATTTTAGTAATAATTGGTGGTCCATCAATGAGCATTAAAAAAAGGTCAGAAGATCAAAAGGAAAATTTACGGGAAATTTTGATTGGCCTGGCCTTTGTCGCAATTGTTGTCACTACAGTCGTATTGTGGCTGAATCTTAGAAAGTCGACAGAAGAAAGCACCAAAAATTCTTTTGAAGAATTGGCTTTTACCCAGCGCGGAATGCTTATAGACAGGATGAAAGACTATGAACAAGTCTTGCTGGGCGCGTCGGGATTGTTTGCGGCAAGTGATCACGTAAGTCGTGCCGAGTGGCGCAAATATATTGACGCACTGCACTTGGATCAAACCCTGCCGGGCATACAAGGGGTGGGATTTACGAAAATGATTCTGCCAGAAGATAAGAAATCTCATGAGCAGAGTATCCGGCAGGAGGGCTACCCAGAATACAAGATCACACCGGACGGTCAAAGGGAGATCTACAGCAGCATCATATATCTTGAACCATTTAGCGGTCGAAATATTCGCGCATTTGGTTATGACATGTACTCTGAACCTA
Organism: Sheuella amnicola; assembly: GCF_010499255.1. GTDB lineage: Bacteria > Pseudomonadota > Gammaproteobacteria > Burkholderiales > Burkholderiaceae_B > Zwartia > Zwartia amnicola. Next base: position 1,681 of record NZ_JAAGRN010000002.1, on the reverse strand, counting down.
TACGCAGAGCGGCTATGCGGCGCGCTGCGGCGACTGGAAAACCCGCCTGGACGAGTAAGGTCACACTGGTTCAGGAAGATGATGTTAAAAATTCTCAACCTGGCTTTTTGGTCTATGTACCAATTTATGAAAATCAAAAACCAATCCTTACTACCAAGGAAAGAGAAGCTGCATTGATCGGATATGTCTACAGCCCTTTTCGTGCGTGGGACATGATGGGAAAGCTATTCCAAGATACGAACCGGCTTTTTGAGCTTCAGTTGTTTGCCGGATCGCCTCAAAAAGAAAATCTACTATATGAAACCGCACCACTAAATAGCCAGGCCATTTTCAAAATAGATTTACCTGTCTTAATCGGTGGTACGGAATGGACCGCGCGGTTTTGGAGTGGTCCGAATCTAAATTTGAAAGAACGTTTGAATGATCAGCTGATTCGTTACTCGGCAGTTGTTGGTATGGAATGCTTATTGTTTATGGCATTTGTTATTGATTCTAGATACCGTAGACGCGAACATAAAGCTAAGCAAGAACTTGAAAATGCTAACCGCGAAATTGGACTCATTGCATCTCTTATGCAGCAATTACAAGGTTGCAACGAGGAAAAGCAAATATTTACGCTGTTGAGAAAAATAATGGGAGAATTATTTCCCGGCACAAATGGCGGCTTTTACATGCTTAACACTCAAGGCACTGAATTGAGCTGCATGGGCGTCTGGGGCAGCCCACTTTCAATACCTGGAATGTTTAAATCCCATTCTTGTTTTGCTATACAAGAATGTCAAATGCGTTGTGTAAGCCATTCTTCAAAGTCTGACGCTAGATGTGATCATGCGGCCAGTTCACAAAAAAGCTACATATGCATGCCCTTGCTCAATAGAGGTCAAGGAATCGGAAGTATTTATCTGGAGGCTGCTAGTGAGGAAGATTTTTCGGAGTCTTTGATTAAACACTACACGAAACTTTTAACTTCCGTCGCCGACACAATTAGTTTGACTGTTTCCAATTTGCGCTTGAAAGATTCGTTGAAAGACCTCTCGATACGTGATCCGTTAACCGGACTTTACAATCGACGTTACATGGAGGAAGGATTAGAGCGCGAAATTGATCGTGCTCGGCGAATCGGACGAAGTATTGCTGTTGTGCTATTGGATGTTGATCATTTTAAAAAAATTAACGATCAGTATGGTCATGAAGCAGGCGATATCGTATTAAAGCACGTCGCAGATTTGATGAAAGATTTCAGAAGTGGTAGTGATATCGTGTGCCGTTTTGGTGGCGAAGAATTTGTTTTGATTCTTCCGGACATGTCGCCACAAAATCTTTCAGATCGCATGAACACTTTAAAACACAACATCGAGAAGATGAAGATTACATACAGAGGTGAGCAACTGCCTGTAACTACCGCATCAATTGGCATTTCCTGTTTTCCTGAAGATGGAATGGACAGAGATGCTTTGCTTCGATCTGCCGATTTAGCTATGTATCGCGCTAAACAAAACGGTCGGAATCGTATTGAGTGGTCGAATGCTGGTGCTTAAAATTAAAGTGGGATTAGAGCCTGTAAATAAATTTGTGTAAGTACCGACGGTCTATTAACCTCTCTCAGAGGAAATGACATGTTGAACACCACAATGGATCGTACCAAACTACAGGCACTTGCAGCTGAATTAGCGAAAGATAT
>NZ_JAAGRN010000001.1 GCF_010499255.1 Sheuella amnicola | reverse complement strand
CCGTGAAACACCTTAGCGCCGATGATAGTGGATGTACATCTGTGAAAGTAGGACATCGTCAAGCTCTTACACCTCAAACCCCCGCATGCTATCAGCTTGCGGGGGTTTGTCTTTGGGGAGTAGGAAAGTTACTTCACACAGCTCATCTTGTATTTTTGTTTCGCAACTGTATCGGCATTTTCCATCCGCTCGGTATTTACCGGATGCGTCGATAAAAAAGTCACCGCTGTGCCTTGACCCAATTCCGTCATTCTTTTTGCAAAACGGTAACTACCGCAAGGTGAGTAGCCCGCCTGCATAGCCCATTGCATGCCAAGTGCATCGGCATCGCGTTCGTCCTCGCGATTAAATGTCAGGGTGGCGGTTTTAACGGCAGGGCTTACCAACATGCCGCTAAACGGCACGAATATATTTGCAACCGTCCCGAGTACAAAGCTTGTTGCGCTTTGCGCAAAGGCGACGCTTTCCTGGCGTGATTTATCCGTGTGGCCTAATTTGTGATGGGCCAGTTCATGCCCGAGCGTGGTCGCAAGCACATCCTGATCGTTTCCGAACTCATCCAGAAAGCCTGTCGTAAATATGACTAGCGTACGACCATCTTCGTTAACTGCAAATGCATTGATTTCTTTTTCTCGAGTAACCGCAATCGAGTAACTGAGTCCACTCACGTTTTGCATTCTTTTGCGAACTTGAGCCAGATTCCTGGTTGAGTTGTCTGTGCTTGTAGTTGCTCGATTCCACCAGTCTTCGTTCGGGATAGATACCGTCATTTCCGTTGATTTTCGATTAGACGACGCACATCCGGCTAGACATGCCACCAGACAATACAACATGATTCTCTTAAGCGTCATGTGCATGATTGCAAATGTCTCACAAGTTTTTTAGTAATTGTGCTGTTTCATACAGAGGTAATCCCATGATTCCGCTGTAACTACCTTCGATTTTTTGTATGAATTTCGCTGCGTAACCTTGTACGCCATAGGCACCGGCTTTGCCGAATGGCTCTCCGGTTGCGATGTAATCACTGATGTCTTGAGCTGAAAGTTTTCCGAACGTGACGATCGATTTTGACAGTGCGGTCCATTCACGATTTGCCGTGCTTAATACAATTGCCGTATAGACGATATGTTCGCAGTCAGATAGCGAAGACAAAATACGTGAAGCATCATTAGCATCGATCGGTTTGCCCAATACATCATCACCTAGCGCAACTGTCGTGTCTGCAGTAAGAACCGGACGATTGCAATCGTAGCTTTGCTGGTCTTGAGCGCTTAACCAGATTTTGGCTCTGTGCGCTTTGTCTTTAGCTGTTCTTTGTACATAGTTCAAAGGAGTTTCACCTGAATGGCGAGGCTCATCTTCGCCAGGAGGGGAAGGTACATCAATCACTTCATGCTCAACTCCGACTTGAAGAAGCAATTGATGCCGGCGGGGACTGGCGGACGCAAGGTAAATCATTGAACTCATTTAGACCCCTTCTCATTTAGACCCTTCCTAATTTAGACCCTTTTTAAATCCGATGATATGGATGGTTCACCAGTATCGACCAGGCCCGATAGATTTGTTCGATCAATACAACTCGGACAAGTGGGTGGGGCATGGTCATGGATGACAATCGAATCATGCCTGAACAAGATGCTTTTAGTTCTGCGTCCAAACCATCAGGACCGCCGATGATGATGGCGATAGACTGACCTTGATCTTGCCAGCTTTGCATGACATCGGAAAATTTTTTGGTGGAGTAGTCTCGTCCGTTTTCATCGAGCGCGATGCGAATCGCACCTTCGGGGATGGCAGCCTGAATGCGTTTGCTTTCGGCAGCCATCATTTGTGCGGGTGTCTTGCCGCTTGTGCGAGGCTCGGGCTTGATTTCTTTGAGAGTCACCTGCCAGTCAGCGGGCATTCTTTTTGCGTAGTCATCCCAGGCCGTTTCGACCCAGTTTGGCATGCGCGCGCCGACAGCGATGATGAAAATTTTCATGTCATCATCGCCCTGTTCAATGGATTAGCGTGTCGAGCGTGGTGAGCGGGGTGGGCGTGTCGTGCGCGTGACCTCGCGGCGACCAGTCGATTCTTCACGCATGGCCATCGGGTCGAACTTGGTGTCTGACGACACGACCGCTGGGCGTGTGGATTCGGGCAACAGCTTCAAGCGCACGGGTTTGCCACCCCAGACTTCTTCAAGTCGATAGTACGCACGAATCGCCGGCTGCATGATGTGAATGACGATGTCGCCGATGTCGACCAACACCCATTCGCCCGTGTCTTCGCCTTCTGTTGCGATCACTTCGCCGCCGATGCTCTTGACCTTTTCGCAGACGCTATTGGCGAGCGATCGCGTTTGGCGATTCGATGTGGCCGAACAAATGATGACGCGATCAAAAAGGCTGGTGAGATGCGTGGTGTTGAAAACCTGGATATCCTGAGCTTTCACGTCCTCAAGTGCGTCGACCACGGCGCGTTGTAGTTTTGTAATGTCCATTTTTATGTCCTGTCAGACTGATGCCGACGATAAAGACCGTGAGCAGAGATATAGTTTTCAACGGGTTCGGGAATGAGCTCGCTGATCGTTTCGTTATTCCCAATCCGGCGACGGATCTCGTTTGCCGAAACATTGAGTGGTTCAAACGGAAGGTGAATCAAAGGTTTACGATGATGCTGCATCCAGGCGGTGAGCTCGGCAGGGGCAACGGAATGTGATCCGGGGCGCTCTGCAACCACTAACTGCACGCGCTGGGCAATATCGTACCATTGCCGCCAACTACAGAAATTTTGTAGCTGATCAGCCCCGAGTATCCAGAAGTAATCGTTACCGCCGGGCAGACCCATCACAGTGTCTATTGTATAGGTGGGGCCGCCACGATTGATTTCAACCGGATTGATGACTATTTTTTCAGTCGAACCGACCGCAAGCTTGAGCATGGCAAGTCGATGTTCGGGTTGGGCGCCTAAAGCCGCCTTTTGCCAGGGCTGTCCCGCCGGAATCAGTTGCACCTGGTCAAGAGACAGTTCGGACAAGGCCTTGCACGCCAATGCAATATGGGCAATGTGTACCGGATCGAAGCTGCCGCCAAGAAGTCCGATGCGCATCAGACCCACGACCTAGGTTTCAAATATTGATTCAGTGATGCTTCCGCGGATCCGGGTTCGGCTTGCCAGTTATAGCGCCAGGTCACGATTGGCGGCATCGATAATAGAATCGATTCGGTGCGGCCACCGGATTGCAGGCCGAACAGTGTTCCGCGATCGAAGACCAGGTTGAATTCGACGTACCGGCCTCTGCGATAAGCCTGAAAGTCGCGTTCGCGCTCGCCGTAAGGCGTGTTCAATCGCTTTTGGACAATCGGCAGATAGGCATCGAGGAACGCGTCGCCCACAGAGCGAGTCAGCGCAAAGGCTCCATCGAAACCCGGGGTAGACAAGTCGTCGAAGAATACGCCACCCACACCACGTGTTTCGTTGCGATGCTTGAGGAAGAAATACTCGTCGCACCATTTTTTGTATTCGGGGTAGGCATCGGCACGATGCATATCCAGTGCGTTTTTATTCACTTGATGAAAATGCCGCGCATCTTCCTCGAACACATAATAGGGGGTCAAATCCATGCCACCGCCAAACCAGAAGATATCCTTCTGATCCGTACCGGGTTGCGCCTTAGCGACGAACATCCTGACGTTCATGTGCGTGGTCGGGATGTAAGGATTGCGCGGGTGCAGCACCATGGATACGCCCATGGCCTCCCAGGGCCTTCCGGCAACACCGGGTCTGTGTGCTGTGGCCGACGGAGGTAGCGTCTTGCCCATCACATGGCTGAACAATACGCCGGCGCGTTCGAATACATGCCCGCCCTCGATCAGGCGCGAAATCCCGCCACCGCCTTCGTCGCGCTTCCACTCATCGCGCTGAAATGGCGCACCTTCAATCTTCTCGAGCGCACTGACGATGTTTTGCTGCAGGGACAGCAGATACGAATGAACCGCCGGGATATCGACCTGGCCATCTGCGAGGGCTGTGTGGTTTGAGGTGGAGTCGGTATTCACGCCATTCGTCCTAACGTGGCCCAAGTGCGCGCCAGCCGATATCGGACCTGAACTGGGCACCATCGAACTTGATTGCGTGAACGGCTTCATACGCACGCTGTTGTGTCGCACGAACCGAGTCGTCCAGGGCTGTCACGCAAAGCACTCGTCCACCAGATGTACTCAATACGCCGTCTTTCAGGATAGTCCCTGCGTGAAACACCACGCAGTCGGAACGTGCAGCTGGAATGCCGGTAATCACATCGCCCAAACGAGGGGTCGACGGATAGTTCGCACTCGCCATCACAACCCCCAGCGCTGTGCGCGGATCCCAATCTATTTTGGCTTGATCCAGAGTACCGTTCACTGCGTGTTCAAAGACATCGACCATATCGCTTTGCACCCGCATCATAATCGGCTGCGTTTCGGGGTCGCCCATGCGGCAATTGAATTCGAGCACTTTGATCGATCGCGTCGCATCGTCGCCATCACCGATCATGAGACCCGCATACAGAAAACCCGTGAAAGGGATGCCATCAGCCTGCATACCCTGAATCGTTGGTTCGATGACTTCGCGCATCACGCGCGCGTGAATGATGTCGCTGACCACAGGAGCAGGGGAGTATGCGCCCATGCCGCCGGTGTTAGGTCCCTGGTCGGCATCCTTGAGGCGCTTGTGATCCTGGCTGGTGGCCATAGGCAGAATATGCTTGCCATCGCACATCACGATAAAGCTTGCTTCTTCGCCGAGCAGACATTGCTCGATCACCACGCGTGCGCCCGCAGTGCCCATCGATCCGTCACCCAGCATGGCATCGACAGCCTGATGCGCTTCGGCGGCCGTCATCGCGACCACGACGCCTTTGCCTGCAGCCAAACCATCGGCCTTGATGACGATCGGTGCGCCTTCGCTGTCGATGTAGACATGTGCCGATAAGGGATCGGTAAAGGTCTGGTATTTGGCCGTTGGAATATTGTGGCGAACCATGAACGCTTTGGCGAAGTCTTTCGAGCTTTCGAGCTGTGCGGCGGCCTGGGTCGGCCCGAATATTTTGAGCCCTTTAGCGCGAAACACATCCACGATGCCTTGCGCAAGTGGAGCCTCGGGACCGACCACAGTAAATGCAATATGGTTGCTGATGGCGAATTCGGCTAAAGCCGCCGGATCGCTGATCAAGATGTTCGAGGCTTTTTGCATGAGCGCTGTGCCACCATTGCCCGGCGCCACGTAGACGTGTGCGACCCGCATCGATTGCGACAGGCGCCATGCCAGAGCGTGTTCGCGACCACCAGAGCCAATCACTAGAAGTTTCATCAGATTAGCCTTGTTCATCCATCACTGCGTTGGTGTAGACCTCTTGCACATCATCCAGTGCTTCGAGGGCATCGAGAAGTTTCTGCATCTTGATGGCGTCGTCTCCCGCGAGTTCGATCTCGTTGTTGGGCTTCATGACGATGTCGGCCATTTCAGGCGTCAAGCCTTTGGCTGCCAGCGCATCACGCACAGCCGCAAACTGCGACACAGGACAGACCACTTCGATCACGCCTTCCTCATCGGTCGTGACATCGTCTGCTCCGGCATCCAGGGCGACTTCCATCACCTGGTCTTCCGAGGTGCCAGGTGCGAAGACAAATTGCCCGCAATGCGTAAACATGAAAGCAACCGATCCTTCCTGACCTAGATTGCCACCGTTTTTGGAAAACGCGTGACGCACATCGGCAACAGTCCGGGTGCGGTTGTCGGTCATGCAATCGACGATGACCGCTGCGCCGCCCAAGCCATAACCCTCGTAACGGATTTCATCGAAGTTCGATCCATCGGCCCCGCCTACGCCTTTGGTGATGGCACGCTGGACATTGTCCTTTGGCATATTTGCGGCATTAGCCTTGTCCCAGGCCAGACGCAGACGCGGGTTCGAGTCCGGATCCGGTCCGCCTGCACGTGCGGCGACGGTGATTTCGCGAATGATTTTGGTCCATAGCTTGCCGCGCTTGGCGTCTTGACGCCCCTTGCGGTGCTGAATATTGGCCCATTTGCTGTGTCCAGCCATAATTCCCTGCAATTTTGTCTGAATAATCCGCCATTTTACCTTGTGCAAGAGATAAACTTGTCCTGTTTTTGATCGTCCAAAATCATTCTCAGGAGCACTCATGAGTCAAGTCGTCAAGGCCATCCGCATCGAGCAAAATGGTGGTCCCGAAGTTCTGAAGTTAGTTGATGTCGAAGTTTCGGCACCGGCCGATAATGAAGTCACGATCCAGCAGCATGCCGCCGGCTTGAACTTCATTGACATCTATTTCCGCGAAGGTCTCTACAAACAGCCGTTGCCTCATGGCCTGGGTGCTGAAGGCGCAGGCGTCGTGACCGCTGTCGGCAAGCTGGCTAAAAAGCGCTTCAAGGTAGGTGATCGCGTGGCCTACGGTCAAAGCCCCCTGGGTGGATATGCCCAGGCGCGCAACGTGCCAGCCGCGCAAGTCGTGCATCTGCCCAAGGGCATCAGCTTCGAAGAAGCGGCTGCGATCATGCTTAAAGGCTTGACCGTTCAGTATCTGTTCCGTCAGACGTACCGCCTGCAAGGTGGCGAAACAATTCTGTTTCACGCAGCCGCCGGTGGCGTGGGCCTGATCGCATGCCAGTGGGCAAAAGCCCTGGGCGTCAAGCTGATCGGCACTGTTTCGAGCCCCGAGAAGGCCGTCATAGCCAAAGCCAACGGCGCTTGGCAAGTCATTGATTATTCGAAAGAAAACGTAGTCGAGCGCGTGATGGAACTGACCAAGGGCAAAAAAGTTCCGGTCGTCTATGACGGCGTAGGTAAAGACACTTGGCTGGCATCGCTTGACTGTTTGCAACCACGTGGTCTGATGGTTAGCTACGGCAATGCTTCCGGTCCGGTCGATGGCGTGAACCTAGGCATTCTGGCTACCAAGGGATCGCTGTATGTCACGCGTCCAACCTTGGGCACCCACGTCAACACGGCCGAAAAAATGCAAGCGGCTGCAGACGAGCTCTTCGATCTGGTCTTGAAAAAGAAAATCAAGGTGCGCATCGATCAGCGTTATCCGCTGGCTCAGGCAGCTGACGCGCAAATTGCGTTGGCTGCCCGCAAGACTACCGGCGCGACGGTTTTCACGCTGGATTAAGGATCACGATCGGGCGACTATCCATCGATTTTGATGCGGTAGATAGTTGTCAGGCTAGTCAAAAAAAAGCGCGATTGCATTGAAGTGCAATCGCGCTTTTTTAATCGTGCTTTCTTTTTGAAAAAATATTTATAGCCGGATACTTTATTTGTCCCTTGTGAGGATTTTGGCTAATGCCGTTATCTTTGCAAATAAATCACTTCGTTTCGTGGTGATAGCGGGTGACGCGTTCGACCTCGTTCTTCGATCCCAACACCACGCCAACACGCTGGTGCAGAGATGTCGGTTGAATGTCCAGAATGCGCTGATTGCCGTCAGTTGCGGCGCCCCCGGCTTGCTCGACCAGCATGCTCATCGGGTTGGCTTCGTACATCAGGCGAAGTTTGCCGGGCTTGTTGGGTTCACGCGAGTCCCACGGGTACATGAAGATACCGCCGCGTGTTATCAGGCGATGCACATCGGCCACCATGGAGGCGATCCAGCGCATATTGAAGTCCTTTTCGCGCGGACCGGTTTTACCGGCCAGACACTCGTCGATATACCGCTTAACCGGTGGCGCCCAGTGGCGCATGTTCGACATATTGATAGCGAATTCTTTTGTGTCGGCAGGGATCTGCATGTTTTCGGACGTCAGGATCCATGAACCCATTTCGCGATCCAGCGTGAACCCCACTACACCGTTGCCGATCGTGAGGATGAGCATGGTCTGTGGGCCGTAAATCGCATAGCCTGCTGCAACTTGAGTGCTGCCGGGCTGCAGGAAATCCTCTTCAGTCACTTCGCGCCCCGAGGCCGATTGCGGAGCACGCAGGACAGAAAATATCGTACCGATCGATACGTTTACATCGATGTTCGACGAGCCATCAAGCGGATCAAACAGCAACAGAAATTCGCCTTTGGGATAGCGGTTCGGAATTCGGTGGATGGTTTCCATTTCTTCGGACGCCATGGCAGCCAGATGTCCGCCCCATTCGTTGGCTTCAAGCAAGACCTCGTTGGACATCACGTCGAGTTTTTTCTGCACTTCACCCTGAACGTTTTCGGATTCGAGACTGCCTAGCACTCCACCCAGCGCTCCCTTGCTAACCGCATGGCTGATGGACTTACAGGCACGCGAGACGATTTCTATCAGCAGTCGCACTTCAGCGCTCAGGGCGTGGGCAGAGCGTTGTTGCTCAACCAAGTATTGCGTGAGAGTTTTACGTTTCATATCGATACAGGTTCAGGGATGAGTTGTTAAGGGATGGATAGCGGATAGCGTCAGTTTAACGGTTGTGCAGCGTAACCTAGTAACAAGACTTGTCAACGGTTCTCGCCTATGGTCATCAGAGCGATAGAGCCTTGGACACAATTTCAAGGGTGTTGCGCGAAATGCCCTGGTGCGAGGCTACCCGCTGCAATTGTGACTGCATCAGTTTGGACGCGGTCGGTATCATGCGCGACCACTGGTCCATGGCGCGCGCCAGGCGTGCAGCGATCTCAGGATTGATTTCATCCAGGGCCAATACTTGATCTGCCCAAAAAATGTATCCGCTTCCGTCTTCGGCGTGAAATCCGGTCGGATTATTGATGCAGAACTGGAATATCAACGCCCGCGCGCGGTTCGGGTTTCGTAAAGTAAAGGCGGGGTGGGCCATGAGGCCGCGCACGCGCTCAACAGTGGTCAAAACTGAAGTGGCCTGAGCCGCGAACCACTTATCGATCACCAGCGGCTCATGCTGCCATTGTTCGAAAAAGCCCACGACTGCTTCACTGGCATCCTCGGAATCACTTTGCTGGGCAAGGCCCGCCAGGGCGGCCATCCGGTCCGTCATGTTAGTGGCATGGTTGAATTGCATCAGGGTCAGCAACAAGGCATCCTGCTTTTGTGCAGCAAGCAGATAGGCCAGCGCCAGGTTTTTGAGTGCCCGCTTGCCTGATGGTCCCGGGGCCGGGGAATAGGCTCCCGGCGTGACATTGTCCTTATACGCGGCAAGCAGTTCATGCGCGCAGGCCTGGCCAAGTTGAATCCGCATGGCTTGTCGCGCATGTGCGATCGCTAGTGGATCCATTGGCGACATGCGCGCTTCGAGTGTTTTGTCCGAGGGCAAGGCGAGCGCGCGGGCGCGGTAACCGGCATCCAGGCTGGCGTCTTGCAGGATCGATTTCCACGCTTGTATGAACACGGCATCGATCGAGCTGCATCGCCCTGTTTCTCTCCACGCCTTGGCTAGGCGGATGATTTGCCTGGAGGCGAGCTCCTGTCCGGCTTCCCATCTCGCGAAGGCGTTACGGTCGTGTGCCAACAGCAACGCGAGTTGAGCATCGGTGTAGTCGTATTCGATAATGACGGGCGCCGAGAAATCGCGTAGCAAAGAGGGCGTTGGAGCAGATTCGATGTCATCGAATGTCCAGGACTGTGATTCCTGCAGTAACTCGAGCATGACGGTGCCGACGGTTTGTCCATTGTGCTTCAAGGGCATGTTTTTGCCATTGGCATCCAGCAGTCCGATCAACACCGGGATATGGAAAGGCAACTTTTGCAGATTGGTTTGCTTTTCGACACCGACCGGAGCGCATCGTTGCGTCATCGTCAGGTGGCACTGCCTAGTATTGGCGTTGTAGTCCATCATGACATGCACGCGCGGCGTGCCAGCCTGGCTGTACCACCGTTTGAACACCTCGAGGTTGATCTCGGGGTTGCCCGGATGTTGACGCTCGTAGGCCCATTGCATGGCGCTGACAAAGTCATCGCATGTCACGGCCTGGCCATCGTGACGCCTGAAGTATTCGTCCATGCCGGCCCGAAATCCCTTTTCGCCTAAAAGCGTGTGCATCATGCGGATGACTTCGGCGCCTTTTTCGTAGACGGTGGCGGTATAAAAATTGCCGATCTCCTGATAGCTTTCCGGACGGATCGGGTGCGCCATCGGGCCGCTATCTTCCGGAAACTGGGCGTTGCGCAGCGCAATCACGTCATCGATGCGTTTATTGGCCCGAGCACTGGCAGCTTCATTCGCTGGCAATCCATGCGCCATCATGTCGGCAGTGAATTCCTGATCTCTGAAAACCGTCAGACCTTCCTTCAGACTTAATTGAAACCAATCACGGCAGGTGACGCGGTTGCCGGTCCAGTTATGAAAATACTCATGTCCGATGACCGCCTCGATGGCTTGATAATTGGCATCGGTCGCCGTATTCGGGTCGGCCAGAACATAAGCTGCATTAAAGATGTTGAGGCCTTTGTTTTCCATTGCGCCCATGTTGAAATCGCGCGCCGCAACGATCATGAAGCGATCAAGATCCAATTCCAGACCGAACCGGTCTTCATCCCATCGCAGCGATCGCTCAAGCGACTCCATGGCCCAGGCGGTTTGGTTGATGGTTCCCTGATCGCTATAGATCTGCAGCAGGGCATCGCGTCCGGACGCGGTCTTGGTCATGTGTTCGCGGCATGCGAAATTGCCGGCCACCAGGGCAAACAGGTAACAGGGCTTGGCGAAGGGGTCATGCCACTGGGACTCGTGCAGCCCCTCAGATAAATCCTGTTGATGAATCAGGTTGCCGTTTGACAGCATGTTCGGATAAAGCTTGCGATCGCCGCGAAGGGTGACCCAGTATTCGGACATTACATCGGGTCTGTCGGCAAACCAGCATATGCGTCTAAAGCCTTGCGCCTCGCATTGCGTGAACATGCTTTCACCCGATACGTACAGCCCTGACAAGGTTGTGTTTTTGATCGGGCGACATGTGCTGACGATCGTCACTTCTGCCTCATCTGGCAGGTTCAGTAAAGTCAGCGTGCGATCTGTCAGAACATAATTTTTAGATGTCTGCACCAGACCATTGACGTGGATGGAGATCAGGGACAGTTCTTCGCCATCAAGCACCAGATCCGCAGTCGCGGCCGTCTCGCCAAGTTCGTCGACTCTGCGTTGAACCTCGAGCGTGCAACTGACCCAGGTCTGATCCGCATTGAGTTCGAAGCTCAACCTGACTGTCGGTATCCGGAAAGGGTAGGGTTGATAGTCCTGACGATGAATGGTCGTGTCGGTTTCGTTGTGCATGGGAGATGTCCAATTCAATTCCGTACATTGTAATTTGTCGCTTGCCGACGCCAACGACCTCATTTTTGCCCTATCATTAAATGAAAAGCATAAGGGGCGAATGTATAAATGAGCATAAAACTTGAAGTTAAACCGATATCCGGTTCGGTGGGAGCCGAGATTCACGGAGTCAATCTGCTTGAACCGGTCAGTGATGCGTTGATCGCACAGATTCGTCAGGCTTGGCTTGAGCACGGCGTGGTGTTTTTCCGAAACCAGCCGCTTGAGTCTGGACCCTATCTGGAGTTCGCAAAGCGTTTTGGCGAAGTGATCGAATATCCGTTTGTTAAAGGGTTGCCCGATTTTCCGTTGATCATTCCGGTATTGAAGTTGCCGCATGAAAAAACCAATTTCGGCGGGGTCTGGCATACCGACACCACGTATCTCGAAACTCCACCGACCGCCACGATGCTGATCGCGCGTGAATTGCCCCCCTATGGTGGCGACACGATGTTTTCGAGCAATTATGCGGCTTACGATGCCTTGTCGCCGGGCCTCAAAGAAATGCTCGACGGCATGAAAGCAGTGAACTCTTCGGCCAAGGCTGCCGTCACTAAAACACGTGAGGATCGGCTCGAGGACTCCGCGACCGACAAAGCACGTACGGAATTGTCCGCTGAGCATCCTGTGGTGAGAACGCACCCCGAAACCGGGCGCAAGGCTCTTTACGTCAACCCCGGTCACACAACGCATTTTGTTGGCTGGACCCAGGAAGAAAGCGAGCCTTTGCTGAATTACATATACGCACACCAGGTGAGGCCCGAATTTACTTGCCGCTTCCGTTGGGAAGTTGGTTCGATTGCATTGTGGGATAACCGCTGCGTATTGCATAATCCAATCAACGATTATCATGGCTACAAGCGTCTGCTTCACAGAGTGACGCTCAAGGGCGATAAACCCCGCTGACCCTCTATCCCTCGGGTTGGTTGACGTGCATACGATGGATGATCGCATCCATCGTGTCGTTTCGTCTTCATTCATCTACTCTTTATTTTTAATATTTCCGGATATTTTTATTTGGAAGATGAGGTTTTGGGATTAAAAAATGAATATATTCAAAGGCTTATCTGGAATGGCCTGTTTGCTGATTACACTGGGCATGATGACAGGCGCCCAAGCGCAGATGCCATCCGAACTGTCGGGTAAATCCATCAAAATCATTGTGCCCCAGACGGCGGCAGGGGCATCGGATTCACTCGCCCGCATCATGGCATCCGAATTGTCCAAGCGTTGGGGTGCCAATATTGTGGTTGAAAACCGTCCTGGTGCCGGCGGCAATATCGGCAGCGATATCGTTGCCAAGTCGCAGCCTGACGGGACAACCTGGCTGATGAGCTATTCGGGTACGCACGCAATTAACCCCGCCTTGTACAAGAACATGCCATTCGATACCGCCAAAGACCTTAAGCCTTTGGGATCGCTTGCGACCTTGCCCTTCGTCATGGTGATCACCCCCAGTCTGCCGATCAAATCGGTTGCCGATTTTGTTGCCTATGCCAAGGCTAATCCCGGTAAGGTCAATATCGCATCCTCAGGTAATGGATCAGTCGCTCATTTGCTCGACAACATGATGGATAAGGACGCGGGCATTAAAACGACGCATGTCCCCTACAAGGGCGTGGCTGCCTCGCTCACCGACGTGATGAGCGGCGAAGTGCAAGGCACGTTTGCCAGCGCGCCCTCTGTCATGGGGCAAATCAAGGCGGGGCAGGTTCGGCCGATTGCTGTGTCTGCCACCAAACGGTCGGCCGCTTTGCCTGATGTTCCAACATTTGCGGAGGCTGGTTTGCCGGCTCTCGCGCTAGATGCCTGGTTTGCATTTTTTGTACCCTCCGGCACGCCCGATGCGTTAACCAAGCAAATTCACGCCGAAATTAATAAAGTGCTTGAAGATCCTGCCGTTGTCGCACAGTTTGCAAGCAAAGGAGCTTCACCCATGAAGACCTCTTTGGGCGATTTTCAGAAAATTGTCGACAAGGATATGGCGCAGTGGGGACAGGCTGTTAAAGACTCGGGAGCCAAAATCGATTAATCGATTTACGAGAATCGGTATTGATTTTAGTAATTTTCTTGTATGAATTGATTTAATTTTTACCAATTAAATCAATTCATTACGAAATTTTTTTACAAAATTAATTAATTTAGTTGAAACCACCTGGTTCAAATTGTTACTGGAAACGATTTGGTTTTTAATTGAAGGATCTTGATTTTGTATAACTATTATTTTTGATTCAAAATATTTCAAAATGAAAAAATGCACCAGATTGGTGAAGGTATCTAACTACCTGAATCTGGTGCATTTGGATTTTAATTAGACGGAATCTAATTAAGAAAAATCGATATTTAAATCAGAAACTGCTGGCGAGGCTGTCCGTTTTTCTCGGCCTCCACCACCCACAAAGGTGCTTTGCCACGACCGGTCCAGGTTGCGCCCGATTCGGGATGGCGATACTTTGCCGCAACAGGCTTTTTCGCCGTTGTCTTTGGAGCCTTTGGTGCCTTGGATGAGCTTGGTTTGTCCGCGCCTGATGATTTACGACCAAAGGCTGCTGCAATTTCTTCAGGAGTAATGTTGTACTCTTTCATCGAGCGAATGATCGAGTTGATGACAGGTTTACGGCTCTTGCTCTGAAGAACCTGCGCCTGTTTTTGCAGTCTTTCGATTTCTTTATTGATTTTTGCTTGTAAAGACGCGTAATTTTGGCGTGCCATGTATGTATAACCTTTATGGATTTTGAATCGTTGAATTGTTTATTTTGGAATCAGAAAACGTATTAATAAATAATACGCTTTCATAATAATATCTCATGAACGACTAAATATATATTATTCACGACAGATATTTTTTTAAACTGGACAATTTAATCATAATTAATCAGGCCTGATTAGATAAAAATATTATTTCCAAATTGACATGCATATGAAAGAATCCTTAAAAGTCGCGGCAATTCAAATGGTTACGGGAATATCCTTGTCTGAGAATCTTGAAACTGCCGGACGTTTGATTGATCTGGCCGCATCGGACGGGGCACGGTTAATTGCGCTGCCGGAATATTTTTGTTTATTGGGTCAAAACGAAACCGATAAACTAAAAATTGCTGAAACTCCAGGTGACGGACCCATACAGAAGTTTTTATCGGATAAATCCCGTCAGCACGGAATTTGGTTATCCGGCGGGAGTATTCCGCTGGTTTCGCCTGTGCAAGATAAGGTATTGAATACTCAATTAGTATTTAATCCCGAGGGTGAACAAATCGCCCGTTACGACAAAATCCATTTGTTTAGTTTCTCCCGCGGCGCGGAAAATTACGATGAATCCCGGGGCATAGTCGCGGGGGCGTCGATTCAACGGGTCGATACGCCCATTGCGGATATTGGATTGTCTATTTGTTATGACCTGAGGTTTCCGGAGTTGTACCGGGCGTTGGGGCAGGTTGATTTGATTCTGGTGCCATCTGCTTTTACTTACACAACCGGTCAGGCACACTGGGAAGTCTTGCTACGTGCCCGGGCCATCGAAAATCAGTGTTATGTGCTGGCCCCCGCCCAAGGCGGGGTGCATGCAAACGGACGTAAAACCTGGGGTCATTCGATGTTGATCGACCCTTGGGGCGAAGTGATATCCGTTTTGGATGAGCAGGAGGGGGTTGTAAGCGGTACGATAGACCCCATACGATTAAGTGAAGTCAGGCAGGCGTTGCCGGCACTCAAGCATCGTGTGCTTTGATAGAGCATGCTCTGATTTCTGTTTATGCATCCATGAATGCTGGATGTTAGCGCCCGAATCACTTATCGATTCGGTTGTTCCATATTTGTTTGACGCTTGAGCTAAATGAATCTGATCGATCCCGGTAGTACCTCGCTTGTGACCGCCAAAAACCTTTTGCTCGACCCTTGGGGGTTGACTGAATCCGATATGGCGCGCGCCTTGAGCGAAATTTTCACGCATAAAGTCGACTACGCGGATCTTTATTTTCAATATACGCGCAGCGAAGGCTGGAGCCTGGAAGAGGGCATCGTCAAGACCGGAAGCTTCTCGATTCATCAAGGCGTTGGAGTGCGTGCCGTGGCCGGCGAAAAAACGGCTTTTGCCTATTCGGATGCTTTATCGCCCGAGGCATTGCTTTCGTCTTCACGTGCGGTGCGTAGTATCGCCAGGCAAGGTAAGGGTCGAATTCATGTCCGCACCGGCGATGACCATACGCCCGGGTCCAATTTGTATTTGCCCGTGGATCCGTTGCAAAGCATGACCGCCCCCGAAAAAGTCGCCTTGCTCGAAAAGATCGAGAAAATGGCCCGCGCCAAAGATCCTCATGTGATTCAGGTGATGGCCGGCATGGGCATGGAATACGATGTGGTCATGATCGCAGGCAGCGATGGACGCCTGGCTGCCGATGTGCGTCCTTTGGTGCGTTTATCCTTGAACGTGATCGTCGAGAAAAATGGTCGCCGCGAAACGGGTAGCGCTGGTGGGGGCGGGCGCACGGGGCTGGAGTACTTCACCGATGAGGTGTTGAGAAATTATGTCGATCGCGCTGTGCACGAGGCGCTTGTGAATCTCGAAGCACGACCTGCGCCCGCCGGCGAAATGACGGTGGTGCTCGGATCGGGATGGCCGGGCATTCTTTTGCATGAAGCTGTCGGGCACGGACTTGAAGGCGATTTCAACCGCAAAGGTTCGAGTGTGTTTTCCGGTCGGATCGGCGAAAAGGTTGCTGCCAAGGGCGTCACGGTCGTTGATGACGGCACGATCCAGGGGCGCCGTGGATCCCTGAATATTGACGATGAAGGCAATCCGACGCAGCGTAACGTGTTGATCGAAGACGGGATTTTGCGGGGCTACATGCAGGACACCACTAATGCGCGCCTGATGAAAACCGCAGTCACCGGCAATGGTCGACGAGAATCCTTTGCGCACCTTCCCATGCCCAGGATGACCAATACTTTCATGCTTGCCGGAGATAAAACCCCGGAAGAGATCATTTCTTCGGTCAAAAAGGGCATTTATGCCGCAAATTTTGGCGGGGGCTCGGTGGATATCACCAGCGGAAAATTCGTGTTTTCCGCCTCAGAAGCCTACATGATCGAAAACGGCAAAATCACCTATCCGGTCAGGGGGGCGACTTTGATCGGCAATGGTCCGGAGTCCATGAGCCGCATCAGCATGGTCGGCAACGATTTGAAACTCGATAGCGGGGTTGGCACTTGCGGCAAGGAAGGGCAAAGCGTCCCTGTTGGCGTTGGCATGCCGACAGTCAAAATGGACGGCTTGACGGTGGGTGGCACGGCCTAGTGGTGTCGGATGAGCCGGAACTGTGCACGATGACCTGATTTTCATGGTAGAGTAGAGCGAATATGAATAAACAAGCCCTCCTTATCCATACTTTGCCTGACGCGACCCGCTCTGCCGGTATTGCCTTGGGCGAACGATTTTATAAGTATGGATATACCCATTCGCTGGCGAAGGGCTGGTTGCATTTGATCTGATTAAACCAATACCCGAAACCGCCAGCCAAGCTGGCGGTTTTTTTTTACCCGATACGTGTTCGCTTTCAGGAGTCTGTTGTGTCCCATAATACCGATGACCTTCGCATCCGAGAAATTAAAGAGCTGGCGCCGCCCGCGCACACCATGCGCGAGTTTGCCTGTTCCTCGCAGGTTTCATCCCTGGTGCATGATGCCAGGCAATCCGTGCATCGCATCCTGCATAACATGGATGATCGTCTTGCCGTCGTGATCGGGCCATGCTCCATACATGACACCAAGGCTGCACTTGATTACGCACGTCGCCTCAAAGCCGAACGCGACCGCTTTAGCGGCGAACTCGAAATCATCATGCGGGTTTACTTCGAAAAGCCACGCACCACCGTAGGCTGGAAGGGGCTGATCAACGATCCGCACATGGACGGCAGTTTCAACATTAATGAGGGTTTACGCATCGCGCGTGGCTTGTTGCTCGAAATCAACGAGATGGGTTTGCCGGCCGGTTGCGAATTCCTGGACATGATTACCCCGCAATACATCGCGGACCTTGTGTCCTGGGGCGCGATTGGCGCTCGCACCACCGAAAGCCAGGTGCATCGCGAACTGGCTTCGGGACTGTCTTGCCCAGTGGGTTTCAAAAATGGCACGGACGGAAATGTGCGCATTGCCGTCGATGCGATCAAGGCTGCATCGCATCCCCATCATTTTCTTTCGGTCACCAAAGGCGGTCATTCCGCAATTGTGTCGACCGCCGGTAACGAAGACTGTCACGTGATTCTGCGTGGAGGCAAGGTGCCTAACTATGATGCGCAAAGTGTTGAGGCAGCATGTGTGGACATGGCCAAGGCCGGCCTGGCGCAGCGTGTCATGATCGATGCAAGCCATGCCAACAGCAACAAGAAGCCCGAAAATCAACCTGCAGTCTGTCAGGATGTCGCGAGTCAGATCGCAAAAGGCGATTTGCGCATTATGGGGCTCATGATCGAAAGTAACCTAGTTGCGGGGCGCCAGGACCTGGTGGCGGGTCAACCGTTGACTTACGGCCAGAGTATCACCGATGGCTGTATCGATTGGGACAGCTCGGTTGCGGTCCTCGAGGTTTTGGCTCAATCTGTTAAAGACCGCCGCCGTGCAATCAATACATCCGGTAAATAATATGAACGCACCGCACGCCATGCAAGTTTTGCGCCGTCCGCTTCCACAAGCAATGATCGATTTTTTGCGTGAGCGCTTCGGCGACCGCTTTTCCCAAGCTGGCGCCGTGCGCGAGCATCACGGCAAGGACGAGTCTCCCTATCCTTCGATGTTGCCTGATGCGGTCGTATTTGCCGAAAGCACCGATGATGTCGTTGTCGTCGTCAATTTGTGCAACGAATTCAACGTGCCGTTGATTCCCTATGGCGCAGGTTCGTCGCTTGAAGGGCATATTCTGGCGATCGAAGGTGGCATCACCATCGATTTGTCCGGCATGAATAAAATACTGTCGCTTAACACCGAGGACTCGACCGTGACGGTGCAGGCGGGCCTGACGCGTAAACAGCTCAATGAACAGATACGGGATTCCGGACTGTTTTTCCCGATCGATCCCGGTGCGGACGCATCGCTTGGCGGCATGTCGGCCACGCGTGCTTCAGGCACCAATGCGGTTCGTTACGGCACCATGCGAGAAAACGTTGTCAATCTGACTGTCGTGACCGCGCAGGGCAAAGTGGTGCGCACCGCCCGGCGCGCGCGCAAGTCCTCCGCAGGGTATGACCTGACCAGAATCTTCGTCGGCAGCGAAGGTACGCTTGGCATCATCACTGAAGTGACGGTCAAGCTTTATCCGCAGCCAGAAGCCGTTTCAGCGGCTGTCTGTAATTTTCCGACAGTCCATGATGCTGTTCAATGCGTCATCCAGACGATTCAGCTTGGCGTGCCGATCGCGCGGGTCGAACTGATGGATCAGAATGCCGTCATCGCCAGTAACCGCTACAGCAAGCTCACGCTGCGCGAAACGCCGTTGTTGTTATTCGAATTCCACGGCAGTCAGGCAGGCGTCAAAGAGCAGGCCGAAACGGTTCAGGAAATCGCTCGCGACAACAATGGCATGGATTTCGAATGGGCTGATCGCCCGGAAGAGCGCACGCGCTTGTGGACGGCACGTCACAACGCCTATTTTGCCGGATTACAGATGCGCCCCGGTTGCAAGGCCAGCACCACCGATGTGTGCGTTCCGATTTCGCGCTTGGCCGAATGCATTGACACGGCAACAAAGGATTTGGCTACTGCAAGCTTTCCTTCGACAATCGTTGGTCATGTCGGGGACGGCAATTTCCACGTGTTGATGATGCTTGATCCCGACAGCCAGGCGGAATGGGCTGAATCCGAAAAGTTGAATAAAAAGCTTGTCAAACAGGCAATAGATGCCGATGGAACCTGTACCGGCGAGCATGGAATCGGCTTGCACAAGATCCAGTTCATGTCTGATGAGCACGGTGAAGACGCATTGGATCTGATGCGCTCATTGAAAAAAGCTTTCGATCCCAACAATATCCTCAACCCGGGCAAGGTTATCCGCTTGGATTAAACCCTGTTCGGGTTAATCCCGTCCTGATTATTTTGTCGGGACGGGATAGTATTTCATCCTATGAATGCCATCACCGAATCGGGGTTTGAGCCCTTGAATATTCCCGCGCCTGAAATCATTGTCCAGGCGCTTCGAGCGGTGTTGCCCGCGCATTGCGTGCTGAGTCGCGAAGAAGATACCAGGCCTTACGAATGTGATGGTTTGTCTCTGTACAGATCATTGCCGATCGCTGTTGTGCTTCCCGAAACCGAAGTTCAGGTTCAGGCTGTGCTCAAGACATGCAGAAAATTGAATGTGCCTGTCGTGGCGCGCGGGGCAGGGACAGGGTTGTCGGGTGGCGCAATGCCGCATGCGCAGGGCGTGTTGCTCGGATTGGCCAAATTCAACCGCATCAAATCGATTGACCGTGATGCCGCAATCGCCGTGGTCGAACCAGGCGTTCGCAATCTGGCAGTTTCGGAGGCTGTCAGTAAATATGGCTTGTATTACGCGCCTGATCCGTCCAGCCAGATCGCCTGCACGATCGGTGGCAACGTTGCCGAGAACTCAGGCGGTGTGCATTGCCTGAAATATGGCTTGACCATTCACAATGTTCTGAAAGTGCGCATGGTCACCATGGACGGCGAAATCATGGAACTCGGTTCGCTGGCGCCCGATAGCGCCGGCCCGGACTTGTTGTCCGTGTTCATTGGGTCCGAGGGTATGTTGGGCGTGGTCACCGAAGTGACCTTGCGTCTGACTCCCAAGCCCGCGCTCGCGCGCGTCATCATGGCCAGCTTCGATGATGTCGAAAAGGCTAGCCAGGCCGTAGCCAGTGTCATTGCCGCGGGCATTATTCCTGCAGGTCTCGAGATGATGGACAAACAGGCCACGCAGATGGTCGAGCCGTTTGTCAAAGCCGGTTATGACACGAATGCAGAGGCGATTCTGTTATGCGAGTCTGATGGTACGGTTGAAGAAGTCGCGGATGAAATCCGCCGCATGGAAGACGTGTTTAAAACCGCAGGGGCTACGCGCCTGCAGGTATCCGAATCCGAAGCTGAAAGATTATTGTTTTGGGCCGGCCGTAAAAACGCTTTTCCCGCCGCCGGTCGCGTATCTCCGGATTACTACTGCATGGATGGCACAATTCCGCGCAGAAGGCTCGGCCATGTGCTCAAGGCGATCCAGCAGATGGAAACGACCTTCAGCATGCGTTGCGCAAACGTCTTTCATGCCGGCGATGGCAATTTGCATCCCCTGATTCTGTTTGATTCGAACATACCCGATGAAGTCCGGCGTGCTGAGGATTTTGGTGCGGCGATTCTAGAGCTGTGCGTTGAGGTGGGCGGCACTATCACCGGCGAGCATGGTGTCGGTATGGAAAAAATCAATCAAATGTGTGTGCAGTTTTCTCGCGACGAGCTTGACATGTTTCTTTCAGTCAAGCGTGCATTCGATCCCGATTGTCTGTTGAACCCCGAGAAAGTGATTCCAACCCTTTCGCGTTGCGCCGAGTACGGCAAGATGCATGTGCATGGCGGAGCGATCGCCTTTCCCGATTTACCGAGATTCTGAAGAAGCAGCATGAAATACGAAATCGCGCAGTTAAGCGAACAGGTGCTGGCTGCGAGAGCCAGCTTCAGGCCCATCCTGGTCTCGGGAGGCAACACTAAATCCTTTTACGGCAATCCAAAGCCGGAATCAAACGATGAAGCCATATCCATGGATATGCGTTCATTGCGAGGTGTGGTCAATTACGAACCCAGTGAGTTGGTGATTACGGCCTATGCGGGTACGCCCTTGCAAGAAATCATGGACTTACTGGATGCTTCCGGCCAGATGTTCGCATTCGATCCACCATCGTTTGGTCAGCATGCGACAGTCGGTGGTTGTGTTTCTGCAGGCCTTTCCGGTCCCGGTCGCTATAGCGCCGGAGCAGTCAAGGATTTTGTGCTGGGTGCCCATTTACTGGATGCGCAGGGCCGGGTGCTCAAATTCGGTGGCGAAGTCATGAAAAACGTTGCCGGCTATGACGTGTCGCGCCTGCTTGCCGGATCAATGGGAATGTTCGGTGCCATTTTGCAGGTATCTCTCAAAGTCGCGCCCAAGCCTTTGCAGATATGTACGCTCGAGTGGGAAATTGATCAGGCACGTTCTCTTCACATGTGCCATTCGTTGCGCGCCCAGCCTCTTCCGGTGAACGCCACTGCATGGGAATCGATCGGCCATGCCGGCCGATTGCGCATGCGCCTTGCCGGTGCACCAGCGGCAATTCAGTCCGCACGAGCCAAACTTGGTGGTGATGTTGTCGCTGATGATGTTGCCCGGACTTATTGGGAAGATTTGCGCGAACAAAGATTGTCCTTTTTCACGACACCTTATTTATGGCGTATTGCGGTTGCGCCCGGCACCCCCGAACTGGATTTGGGACCGACATTGATAGAGTGGGGTGGCGGTCAGCGTTGGATCGCAGCCAATTGCGATCCGGCCGAAATTCGAGCTGTGGCCGAAACCGCGCAAGGCCATGCGACGTTATTTCGTAGGCCGTTTGCAAACGAGCTGCCCGAGCACGGCGTATTTCATCCACTCAGGCCCGAAGTCATGAACGTGATTCGACGGTTGAAACAAGAATTCGATCCGAAGGCGGTGTTCAATCCCGGCCGACTGGTCACAGGAATCTGACAGGTCGCATATGCAAACAAATCTCGCCGAATGGGCGCGCAAGTCTGAAATCGGCAATGAAGCGGACGCTATCCTGAGGCGATGCGTACATTGCGGCTTTTGTACCGCGACATGCCCCACCTATCAGGTCCTGGGTGACGAGCTTGATGGCCCGCGAGGTCGCATTTATCTGATCAAAGAGATGCTGGAAGGCAAGGAGCCAACGCAAGCGACACAGCAGCACCTCGACAGGTGTCTGACGTGCCGCAATTGTGAAACGACCTGTCCATCGGGTGTGCAATACGGACATCTGGTGGATATTGGTCGTCAGCTCGTCGAAGAAAAAGTCCAGCGACCGAAATTACAACAGCTTCAACGTCTGGTGCTGCGCAAAGGCTTGACTTCAACGTTGTTCGCGCCTGCTTATCGGCTTGGCCAATCTATTCGGTCCTGGTTGCCGGAGTCCTTGCAGCGCAAGGTGTTGCCATTGCGCGAAGCCGGTGCGGTGCCGGTCACCCGTCAGCATCCGAGGCAAGTACTGATTCTGTCCGGTTGCGTGCAACCAACCATGATGCCGACGATTGATGCCGCCACGATCCGCGTGCTCGACAAAATAGGCATAGGCACGCAAGTGATTCAGGGGGCAGGGTGCTGCGGCGCCTTGAACTTTCATCTGGATGATCAGCAGACCGCCCTTAAACAAATGCGCCTGAATATCGATGCATGGCTGCCTTGGGTCGAATCGGACAAAATCGATGCCATCGTCATGAACGCATCCGGTTGTGGTGCGATGGTGGCTGAATACGCACATCATTTGCGTCATGACCCGATTTATTTGCCCAAAGCGCAAAAAATCGTTGCACTTGTGAAAGATGTCGCGCAAATTGTTGCACCCCATGCCGATGCGTTGCTTAAGCATATTGATGCACAACGCTTGCCTGCGCGCCCTGCATTTCATCCGCCTTGCACGCTGCAGCACTGGCAGGGATTGCGTCCACTGAGCGAGCAGTTGTTGACCAAGTTGGGATTCAATCTAGCGCCGTTTAACGAAACACATTTGTGTTGCGGTTCTGCAGGAGCGTATTCCGTGCTTCAGCCGGAAATTTCCCAATCATTGCGCGATCGTAAATTGGGCAATATCGATGAAGCTAAACCAGACATGATCATGTCGTCCAACATAGGTTGTATTGGTCATTTACAAAGTGGCACGCCAACACCTGTGAGACACTGGATCGAAGTTGTCGATGCGGCATTGCGCAACTGAACATCATGCTCAGTGATTCGTTTTATGCTCTCGCCCGGATGTACTCCATAGGGCTATAAGCCTTATTTTATGCGGTTCTTGAGGGTATTCCCTTTTTTTAATTTGCCATTAAGGTGCTAAGATTCGCGGTCTAACTGCTTAGCAGATACTCAGCGGAGACGGATCGAATGGCAACGCAAGACGCGCATAAAAACAACTTGATCGTTGGCGAAGGTGTATTGATTACCGGCAAGGTGGAAGCGGCCGGCGAGATGCTTGTGCACGGCACGATTGAAGGCGAGGTCCGCGCCGATACGATCCGTGTCGGCACCAATGGACGTATTGAAGGCGCACTAACCGCTAATCACGTCGAGGTACATGGTTTTATCGGGGATACGGTTCAGGCTAACGAACGCCTGACGGTGCGATCAAGCGCCACGGTTGTCGGTTCGATTCAATACAAGAGTATCGAGATCGAATCCGGCGCCAAAGTCAGCGCCACGCTGCAACAAATTGCGCAAGGTTGATCGATATCGCGCGGTGAATTATTACCGTCGACTCGATAAATTCCCATGCTACAGATCATCTCCAACGCCTTAAAACGACTCTGGGCCAAGCCTGGCTGGATCCAGGCGCTGGAGAACGTTTTACCTGAGTCCGAACCTGCCAAACTGATCATTACCCATTCTGGCGGGGTACAGTATCTTGAAGTCAATCGCAACGAAATCGAAGGCTCTCATCTCACGCTGCAAAGGGCGATCAGGTTTGTATGCTTCGGATTGGCCATGGTGTTTGCCTCGCTGATTATTTATATCGCCTATGTGAATTTTCAAGTTTGGCATCTTGACCGGTCGCTTGCAGACAAAAAAGCCGAACTAGTCACGTTGAACGATGCCATCAATGCATCTCAAACAGTGATCGACAATTCGATCAAAATGGCGCTGGAAGACGATCGTCGGATTCACGTCACACAATTGCGCAAGATTTTGATCGATGCACATCGTAAAGAGGATGTGTTCAGTGAATATATTGCCGCCACCAGCGCGATGATGAAAGCCGATGTCAATCAGCTGAAATCGAGATTGACTGGGGTGGGGCTCGATCCCCACCAGATCGCCAAATCCCGCAAGGCAGGTGTCAATACCTGCGACATGCCCGATCGCATTCAGGTGCTCGATGCAGCAAACAAGCATATCGACAGAGATATCCTGAATCTCTATTCTGAGCGTAACAGACTTGTCGCCATGTACAGCGCCTTACCAAAATTGAATCCTCTCAAGGGATCAAAAGTGACTTCGACATTCGGTTTTCGCGATCATCCTAGGCTAGGTAACGCCCGTGTTCACGAGGGTGTTGACTTTACCTCGCCTGATCGTCGCATTCGGGCTTCCGGGGATGGCGTCGTCAAGTCTGCCGAATTCAAAAACGGTTATGGACTGACTGTCGTGATCGATCATGGACATGGACTCGAAACCGTATACGCCCATCTATCCGAAATCAAGGTCAAAACCGGCCAGAAAGTCGCCGCCTCAGATGCGATCGGCATCACCGGCAACACTGGCATTTCGACGGGTACTCATTTGCACTTCGAAACAAGATTCAATGGCAGGCCCGTTGATCCACTCAAGTTACTTGCAGAGGCTAACTATGTTCGGTAAGAAGAAAGAACTCAAGCTTGACGAACCATCAACACAACAAGTGCCTGTGGTCGCACCTTCCCCAGTGATAGCTCAGTCAACTATCGCAGCATCTGTGGAGCCTGTGATCGTTGAGCAAAACATCGTCGAACCGTCGGTACTTAGTAAAGGGGTTGTGATCAAGGGCGTCATCGAGTCGCCCGGGGCATTGCATTTTCAGTGTCACATCGAAGGCGAGGTGAACGCTCCCCAAATCACCGTGGGACGACATGGCAATATCAAGGGGCGTGTTGACTGCGACTCCCTCACGCTCGACGGTTTCATCGATGGCACCATCGTGTGCACCGAGCTCAAGGCTGGCAATACAGCACACCTTGAGGGCTCGATCAAGTGCGCGACTCTAAATCTGGCTTTGGGCGGCTCTATTAACGGTAAGATCGATATCGGTTAATCCTTTAACGACAATGCTTATGAATAATCGCTGCTCCTATTAATTCCATACACATTTCATGGTTTTTGCCTGGAGATTTCAGGCGTAATATCCGAAACAACGACAGTTTTTCTTGGATAACGCCTGTATGTCGTATCACACGATCTTTCGTTCCTACATTTTGATTGGGTCCGCGATGTCTGCCCTGGCATTAGCTGTGCCCCGGTCGATCGCACAAACGACTTACGATGTGGCCACATTGGCAAGTGCTTGCCTGAATTGCCATCTTGCAACGGGATCAGATGCAACATCAGCATCAGGGTCTACATTGATTGCACCGATTTCAGGCCGCTCTAAAGATGCATTACTGGCTCAGTTGCGTGCCTTTAAATCCGACACGCCGCCAGCGGGTACAACGATTATGAATCGTATCGCTAAAGGGTACAGCGATGATGAGCTGATCGCATTGAGCGAATATTTTTCCAAACAACGCGCCGCGCCATCGACACCTTCTAAGGGGGGTGAAAAATGAGCAGGGACTTAAAGTTTTTATCCGGTAAGCAGCCGAACCAATTGCGTCGTAGCATGTTGAAGTCCATGGGGCAAACAACGGTTGCCGCCTCTGTTTTGAATCACTTCATCCTCGCACCTGTTTTTGCGCAGAAGTCAGCGGGGCGTGTTGTCGTTGTTGGCGGTGGGTTTGGTGGCGCGACTGCGGCAAAGTATCTCAAACTTCGCAATTCAGCGCTCGATGTCACCTTAGTGGAACCCTCTAGTACGTATTACACCTGTCCGTTTTCAAATATGTATCTGGGTGGGTTGCGTCAATACGAGCAGTTGGCGCAAAACTACAACGCCTTGCGAGCAATGGGAGTGCAAGTCATTCATGAATCCGCAACCGATGTGGATGTTACGACCAAATCCCTCAAGCTCAGTAGTGGCAAAGCCATCGCATATGACAAGCTGGTGTTGTCTCCTGGCATTGATTTTCGTTGGAATACATTGTCCGG
Source organism: Sheuella amnicola (assembly GCF_010499255.1). Lineage (GTDB taxonomy): Bacteria > Pseudomonadota > Gammaproteobacteria > Burkholderiales > Burkholderiaceae_B > Zwartia > Zwartia amnicola. The sequence goes on along the minus strand of NZ_JAAGRN010000001.1, from coordinate 530,859 downwards.
CTATGATCAGGCTGCCTCAGAACTGGCGCCTCATGCGTGGAAGGCAGGCGCACAAACTGTACTGCTTAAAAAACAGCTGACTGATATGCCTGATGGCGGCGTGTTCATCATGTCTGTGCCGGATAATCCGTATCGTTGTCCACCTGGACCTTACGAGCGTGTCGGCATGATTGCCCATTATTTCAAGGCGTACAAACCTAAATCCAAAATCCTGATTCTGGATGCCAAGGATGTGTTCTCAAAGCAAAGCCTGTTCATGGATGGCTGGAAGCAATATTACGGCGACATGATCGAATGGATCCCTTTGTCCAAAGACGGCAAAGTTGTTCGTGTCGACGCCAAGAATCTGTCTGTTGAAACTGAATTCGGACAAGTACACAAAGCTGCAGTACTCAATGTGATTCCACCTCAAAAGGCCGGACTGATTGCCGAGCGTGCAGGCGTATTGACAAACAGCGGGTGGGCAACGGTCAAGCCACAAACATTCGAGTCCGCGCTTGTGCCTGATGTGTTTGTTGTGGGCGATGCCACTATTGCCAATCCGATGCCCAAGTCGGGTTTTGCCGCTAACGTACAGGGCAAGGTGGTGGCTGCGGCTATTGTCAACGCGTTGGCCGGTCGTGCCCCAGATCCGGCAAAATACGCCAACACCTGCTACAGCCTGATTGCTCCGGACTATGGCATATCGATCACAGGGGTATATGAAGTTGCGGGCGGAAAATTGGCTGAAGTCAAAGGCGCGGGTGGGGTTAGTCCAAAGAGCGCCGATGCATCGTTTAGAAAGCGCGAGGCTGATTACGGGGACGCTTGGTACAACGCCATCACTCGTGACACGTGGGGTTGAGCGTGTCGCGAGTGATTAAAATTTATCAATGCATCACTCTACAGCTTTCACCAGGTCCTCAATGACCTTTTTCGCGTCACCAAACACCATCATGGTTTTATCCAGATAGAACAATTCGTTGTCCAGACCGGCGTAACCCGATGCCATCGAACGTTTGTTGACGATGATTGTTTTAGCCTTATAAGCCTCCAGGATCGGCATGCCGGCGATGGGGGACTTGGGGTCGGTTTTCGCGGCAGGGTTCACCACATCATTGGCACCTAGCACTAGCACCACATCGGTTTGCGCGAATTCGCCGTTGATGTCTTCCATCTCGAACACCTGGTCATAGGGCACTTCGGCTTCGGCAAGCAAAACATTCATGTGACCGGGCATGCGTCCGGCAACCGGATGGATCGCATATTTGACCGTCACGCCATGCTCTGTGAGTTTTTCGGCCAACTCCTTTAATGCATGCTGCGCACGTGCCACGGCCAGACCGTAGCCCGGTACGATCGTGACGGTTTCGGCATTGGTCAGCAAAAATGCCGCATCGTCCGGGCTGCCGGATCGAACCGTACGTTGTGCCTGACCGCCGCCGGTGGCAGCACCCGCATCGCTTGCACCGCCAAAGCCACCGAGAATCACATTAAAGAAGGACCGGTTCATCGCCTTGCACATGATGTAAGACAGAATCGCACCGGATGATCCGACAAGCGATCCCGCAATGATCAGCATTTGGTTGTTGAGCGAAAATCCGATCCCAGCGGCTGCCCAGCCTGAATAGCTGTTGAGCATGGATACCACGACAGGCATGTCCGCCCCACCGATCGGGATGATGATCAGTACACCCAGAACGAATGCGATGATCGTCATCAGCACAAAAGGCGTCCAGCTTTGCGTCAGCATGAACCACAAGCCGCATCCCAGCATCACCAGTGCCAGCACCAGATTGATCATGTGCTGGCCCGCGAACGTCACGGGAGCACCCTGAAACAATCTGAACTTGTACTTGCCCGACAGTTTTCCAAACGCAATCACCGAGCCTGAAAACGTGATTGCGCCGACAAAGGTACCGATAAATAACTCCAGTCGATTGCCAAGCGGAATCGTATTGCCCGACTGGACAATGTTGAACGCCTTGGGATCTGCCACGATGGCGACCGCAATGGCGACGGCAGCCAGACCGATCATGCTGTGCATGAAGGCGACCAGTTCCGGCATTTTGGTCATTTCGACCCGTTTGGCCATGATGGCACCCAGACCACCGCCGATCACCAGGCCAAGAAGCACCCAGCCTAGGCCTATAGCGGGGTTTCGATCGCCGGATAAGCTGTAAATCAAGGCGGCAGTCGTGAGCACTGCAATCACCATGCCAGCCATGCCAAACGCATTGCCCAGCCGCGAGGTGGTGGGATGTGACAACCCTTTAAGCGCCTGGATAAAACAAACCGACGCCACGAGATAAAAGAGAGTGACCAGATTGTTGGAGATCATGCTTTGTCTCCGGCCTTAGTGGCTTTTTTCTTGAACATTTCAAGCATCCGGCGCGTAACAAGAAAGCCGCCAAACACATTGACCGCGGCAAGCGCGGTTGCGAAGACCCCCATGGATCGGGCCAGTCCGTCTTCCGTCAGCGCGGCGGCCAGCATCGCCCCGACAATTACGATGGCGGAAATCGCGTTGGTCACTGCCATCAACGGGGTGTGCAAAGCGGGCGTGACATTCCAGACTACGTGGTATCCCACGTAGATGGCCAGCACGAAGATAATCAGATTGATGATGGTTGGATTGATCGCGTCCATTATGCGTTCCTCAGATTTTTTCCGTCTTCGCAGATCAGGCAGGCCGTAACGATATCGTCTTCGCGGTTGATGACCAGCTTGCCATCCTTGTCGATGATGAGCTTGAGAAAGTCCATCACGTTGCGCGAATAGAGTGCCGACGCATCGGTAGCCAGCATGCCGGGTAGATTGGTCAGGCCGACCAGCGTGACATCGTGCTCCTGCACGACCTTGCCTTTTTGCGATAGAGGGCAATTGCCACCACGTTCGACGGCCAGATCTATGATGACCGAGCCCGGCTTCATCGACCGGACCGTTTCGGCCGAAATCAGGGTGGGAGCAGGGCGTCCCGGGATCAGTGCAGTGGAAATCACAATATCGGCCTGTTTACAGCGTTCGGCAACAAGCGTTGCCTGGCGAGCCATCCACGCAGCCGGCATGGGGCGGGCATAGCCACCGACGCCTTGGGCGATTTCGCGCTCTTCATCAGTTTCGAACGGCACATCAATGAATTTCGCCCCTAATGATTCGACCTGTTCTTTGGCTGCAGGGCGCACATCCGACGCCTCAACCACGGCGCCTAGCCGCTTGGCCGTGGCGATGGCCTGCAATCCGGCGACACCTGTGCCCAGTACAACCACGCGCGCAGCTTTGATGGTGCCGGCAGCGGTCATCATCATCGGAAACATCTTCCCGTAGTAGTGTGCGCCAAGCAAAACCGCCTTGTATCCGGCCAGGTTGGCTTGCGAGGACAGCACATCCAGACTTTGCGCGCGGGTCGTGCGGGGAGCTGCCTCAAGCGCAAACGCCGTCAGACCGGCAGCCGCAATGGCATCGTTGCTTGCGGCATCAAACGGATCCAGCATGCCAACCAGAAAAGCCGTACGGCGCATTTTGGACAATTCTTCCGCATCGGGCGCCCGAACTTTCAGGACCAGATCGGCCCCTAGGGCATCATTGGAATCGGTTAATACCGCGCCGGCCTGCTCATACGCCCCATCGTCGAAGTGCGCGGCTTTGCCTGCTTGACGCTCGATTAAGACCTGATGGCCTGTGGCAACGTATTTTTTGACTGTTTCGGGCGTGGCAGCCACACGGGTTTCACCGTCACGGGTTTCGCGCGGAATTCCGATGCGCATACACGTCTCCTTTCTGGTTATTTTTAGGGTTCCTTCGTTTATACACTAAGGGAATACAATAAAACCATCATGATTGAATCTGTTGTTTCTTCCTCTGGCACTAAAAAACGCGTGGTCGTCGGCATGTCCGGCGGCGTGGACTCGTCCGTGACCGCATGGCTGCTTAAACAGCAGGGCTATGAAGTCGTCGGCTTGTTCATGAAAAACTGGGAAGATGACGACGATTCCGAGTACTGCTCGACCCGTCAGGACTGGCTTGATGCCGCCAGCGTTGCAGACGTGGTGGGTGTCGATATCGAGGCGGTCAATTTTGCTGCCGAATACAAAGACCGGGTTTTTGCCGATTTTTTGCGTGAATATTCAGCCGGACGCACCCCTAATCCCGATGTCCTGTGTAATGCTGAAATCAAGTTCAAGGCCTTTCTGGATCACGCCATGAGCCTGGGGGCTGATCACATCGCTACGGGCCATTATGCACGGGTAAGGTCGGTGCAAACTGATCATGGACAGCGGTTCCAGCTACTTAAGGCGCTCGATCACACTAAAGATCAAAGCTATTTTCTGCATCGCTTGAATCAGGCGCAACTGTCGCGCACTTTGTTTCCTCTTGGCGAAATCCCCAAAACTGAAGTCCGTCGCATAGCGCAAGAGCTGGGCCTTCCCAACGCCGCCAAAAAGGATTCGACCGGTATCTGCTTTATTGGCGAGCGTCCGTTTCGCGAATTTCTGAATCGTTACCTGCCGACACAACCCGGCGCGATCAGAACCGAAGACGGCAAACAAGTCGGTACACATCACGGTTTGTCGTTTTACACGCTGGGCCAGCGCAAGGGCTTGGGCATAGGCGGGGTTAAAGGCTATCAGCAAGCCGATGGCACCGGTGCGACCTGGTATGTCGCCCGCAAAGATTTGGCAACCAATACCTTGTACGTGGTGGACGGACATGATCATCCCTGGTTGTTAAGCCATCAGCTAAAGGCGGATCAAGTCAGTTGGGTAGACGGGCAGGGACCGGTACTTGGCAACTATGCCGCCAAAACCCGTTATCGACAGGCAGATGCCGCCTGCAGGCTGGTCGCCTCGGATGCTGATGGCTTCGAATTGACTTTCCCCGATCCGCAGTGGGCGGTGACGCCCGGACAATCAGCCGTGCTGTATGACGGCGATGTTTGTCTGGGTGGTGGAATCATCAGCTGATTTAAGCCTTATTCGTGAAAACCCTGCTTTTTGCGGGGCAAACCGTACATTCCGAAATGCAGAATTGACCCATCTGTACTGTCAAACTACTATCGCTCAAAGAAATCAAGTGTTGACTGGAGAGGGGCGGTATGTCGAGGTTGAATCGCTGGGCGCAACAACAACCGGATCGCGTAGCACTGGTTGATCTGGGATCCGGTGAGACCCTGACATTCAAAACATTAAATGATCGTGTTCAACGTGCCTCGGTATGGTTGATCGATCAGGGGTTGCCCGTCGGTGCCGGAGTGCTGGTTGTCATGGAGAACCGGTCCGAAATCATCGAAATTGGTTTGGCTGCCCGTCGAACAGGTCTGTATTTCACCGCCGCCAGTACCCACCTGACGCAACCTGAATTAACTCACATCGCATTGGATAGCCATGCTGAGGTCATACTCGTATCTGAACAAACCGCGGGCATTGCCATTGAATTGCTCAAGCGCCCCGAACTTAAGCACCTGAAAGCCTTTTGCGTCGGTAAAAACCTGGACCGACAGCACATCGGTCCATTGTCCGACTATGAGGCCGCACTTGCAGATGCTGATCCCTCCAGAGAGTTACCGTTGCGTCCTTTAGGTCGCGACATGCTTTATTCATCCGGGACAACGGGTTTTCCGAAAGGCATTCGTCGTGCCATGGTCTCGGCGGAAAAGCGCGACGAACCCGAGACCGAAGTCGTCAACTGGGCGAAAAACTTCGGGTTTGACGAGCACAGCGTATATCTTTCACCCGCTCCGCTTTATCACGCAGCGCCACTGCGCTATGTGATGCGCACGATCGAAAACGGCGGCTGTGCGGTCATCATGAAAAAATTCGATGCAGAGCAGGCATTAGCCGCAATCGAAAAGTATTCAGTGACTCATTCGCAGTGGGTGCCGACCATGTTTGTGCGCATGCTTGAGCTGCCCCAGGCCACACGCAAACAATACAACCTGCAATCCATGCGCGTGGCTATCCATGCCGCTGCGCCTTGTCCGGTGCATGTCAAACAGGCCTTGCTTGATTGGTGGGGTGATGTGGTCTACGAGTATTACGCGGGTTCCGAAGGCTTTGGCGTGACCACTATCACTTCTGCCGAGTGGCGCACGCATCCTGGATCGGTTGGTCGTGCAACGCTGGGCGTATTGCATATCGTTGATGAAGACACCGGCAAAGAATTGCCGGCTGGTGAAATCGGAAAAATCTATTTCTCGGGTGGCCCTTCTTTTGCTTACTGGAACGATCCCGAAAAAACCAAAAGTGCCTACAACGAACAAGGCTGGGCAACCTATGGCGACATGGGCTATGTCGATGCAGAGGGCTATCTGTACATGGCCGACCGCCGAACTGACCTCATCCTGTCTGGTGGCGTCAATATCTATCCGCAGGAAATCGAAAACGCCATCAGCCAGCACCCTGCCGTGCAGGACGTAGCGGTGGTGGGTGTTCCGGATGATGTATTCGGACAAGTCCCGAAAGCCATCATCCAGTTGCGTGACCCTGCGCAGGGCGATCAAGCATTGGCCCACTCGATTATCGAATTCTGCGGCCCGCATTTGTCTAAAGTGAAAATGCCGCGCACGATCGTGTTCGAACAGAATTTGCCCAGGCTCGAAACCGGCAAACTGTTGCGCCGCGTGTTGAAAGAGCGCTTCAAAACCGATCCGCAAGCAGGTTATTCAGTCAGACCATCTATCTAAATTCAAGGTATTTCATGCGTAACGTTTATCGCGAAGATCACGAACAGTTTCGTACACAGGTGCGCCGTTTTATCGAGAAGGAAATCACTCCTTTTTATGCAGACTGGGAAGAGCAGGGCATAGTGCCCAAGTCCGTCTGGCTCAAGGCCGGCCAAGAAGGCTTATTGAATCCTATGTTGCCTGAGCCTTTTGGCGGCAGCGGTGACTTTGGGCATTCGGCCGTTTTGATCGAAGAGTTTGGGCGTGCCAACTGCGTGGGCGTCGGGTTCCCGTTGCATTCGGATATCGTCGCGCCATACATTTACACCTACGGCACGCCCGAGCAACGCGATAAGTGGTTGCCCAAAATGGCAAGTGGCGAGCTGATCGGATCGATTGCGATGACCGAACCCGGCACCGGCAGCGACCTGAAGTCCGTGCGCACGACTGCGGTGCGCGACGGGGATCACTATGTAATCAATGGCCAGAAAACTTTCATCTCCAACGGCCAAAACACCGGCATCGTGATCGTGATCGCCAAGACCGATCCGGATGCGGGTGCCAAAGGCATTTCGCTGATCGTGGTTGAAGAGGGCACGCCCGGATTTTCGAAAGGTCGCAAACTTAAAAAGATCGGGTTGCGCTCGCAAGACACATCAGAGCTCTATTTCGACAACGTTCGCGTGCCAGTCTCGAATCGCCTTGGCGAAGAAAACTTGGGCTTCAAATATCTGATGCACGAACTTGCGCAAGAGCGCCTGGTGATCGCGGTGCGCGCGGCTGCGTCGATCGAGACCTTTTTGGCCAAAACGATCGAATACACGCGCGACCGCAAAATCTTTGGCAATTCGGTGCTGTCATATCAGAACACGCGCTTTAAGCTTGCCGAAGCCAAGGCGCAGTTTGTCATGTTGCGCACGTTTGTCGATGATTGCCTGAGGCTACATTTCGATCGCAAACTCACCCCCGAACGTGCGGCCATGGCCAAGCTTAACGCAACTGAAATGCAATCACGCTTGCTTGATGAGTTTCTGCAATTGCATGGCGGCTATGGGTATATGACCGAATATGTCGTCGGCACGGCCTGGGTGGATGCGCGTGTTGGACGCATTTATGGCGGCAGCAGCGAGGTCATGAAAGAAATCATTGCTCGCACACTTGAAAAAGATCTTGAGTAAAACGCCGGATCAGACTGTCGGTGGCGCAGTTTCTATGAAAGCGGGGCGCGCCGACAGTTTTTTGTAGAGACGATCCAGATTGGGATGATCAGCCCTCCAGTCGACGTGGCTGAACCTCAAGTCCAGATAGCCTAAGGCGCAACCCACCGCAATATCGGCCAGGCTGTAATTTACACCCATGCAGTAGTTTTGTTCGCCTAAGTGTGATTCCATGGTTGTCAGCGCGGCCCGTATTTTGCCGTACTGACGGTCTAGCCAGTCGGGACTTTGCTGCGCTTCAGGACGCTTGGTTTCCAGAAAAATCGCAATACAGGCGTCCAGCGTGCCATCAGCCAGGGCTTCCCAGCACTTGACGGTCGCGCGTTCGCGTCCGCTTTGAGGAATCAGGCGACCAACCGGTGAAAGTGTATCCAGATATTCGACGATCACGCGCGAGTCATATAAAGCTGTGCCATCTTCATTAATCAGGCAGGGTACTTTGCCCAAAGGATTGAAACTCTGGATTTTAGTATCCGGTGACCAGACGTTTTCGAGCTCCATGTGGTAGTCGAGTTTTTTTTCGGACATCACGATGCGGACTTTACGAACGTAGGGACTGGTCAGAGAAGATATGAGTTTCATTTGGTACGAAGAATAATTTAAATACCCGGTTAGTTTATCCAAACAATGTGGGTTTTGGGATTAAACCTCGGTGATAAAATGATCCGAGTTCAAATTGTCCGAATTTGTCGTTTTTTTATCAAAATTCTCATGCAAATCAATCCTTCTTTAAGCGTTCTGAACGCTGTCTCGCCGCTTGATGGTCGTTACGCCTCGCGGTGCGACTCTTTGCGCCCCTATCTATCCGAGGCCGGTTTCATGGCGCATCGGGTCGAGGTTGAAATTGCATGGCTGATCGGTCTGTCCGATGCCGGGCTGCCCGAGTTTCCTGCGTTTTCTGCTGATTCTCGCAAGATTCTGAATAATTTGGTCATCAACTTCTCTGAAGCCGATGCCGAAGCGATCAAAGTGCACGAGCGCAAAACCAATCACGACGTCAAGGCAGTCGAATACTGGCTGAAGGACAAGGCGGCCGGACATCCCGAGCTTGAGCGTGCAAGTGAATTCATCCACTTTGCCTGTACGTCCGAAGACATCAACAACACTTCGCATGCGCTGATGCTGACACGCACCCGCGATCAGATCGTGTTGCCGCAGCTGAAAAAACTGCTTGAAGCACTGCAGGCCATTGCACATGCCCAGGCTGCGCAACCCTTGTTGTCACGTACGCATGGCCAGCCCGCTACCCCGACCACGTTAGGCAAAGAGTTTGCCAACGTGGCCGCACGTCTTCGTGATGCCATCGCCGGTATCGCTGCCATTGTGCCGCTTGCCAAAATGAATGGCGCCACCGGCAACTACAACGCGCACTTGTCTGCATACCCTGAAGTTGATTGGCCTGCATTCAGCGCCCGGGTATTGAATCAGCTTGGACTCAAGCAAAACATTCACACGATACAGATTGAGCCGCATGACTGGATGGCGCAATTGTTTGATGCTATCGCGCGCGCCAATACGATCCTCATCGACTTAAACCGTGACGTCTGGGGCTACATCTCGCTGGGTTATTTCAAGCAACGTCTAAAGGAAGGCGAGGTCGGTTCATCCACCATGCCACACAAAGTCAACCCGATCGACTTTGAAAACGCCGAGGGCAATCTCGGCATGGCCAATGCCGTATTGCGCCACCTTTCGGAAAAGTTGCCGATTTCGCGTTGGCAGCGCGACCTGACCGATTCGACCGTTTTGCGCAATCTTGGTGTGGCGCTGGGCTACTGTATGGTTGCCTATGATTCCTGTCTGCGCGGCCTGGGCAAGCTCGAGGTTAACGCTGCCGCGATCGATGCCGATCTGGATGCCTGCTGGGAAATCCTGGCAGAACCCGTTCAGACCATTATGCGTCGTTACGGCGTGCCGCATCCATACGAAAAGCTCAAAGAGCTCACGCGTGGTAAGGGAATTACCCAAGAGGCCCTTAAAGCGTTTATCGTAACGCTTGAAGTCCCGCAGGACGCCAAGGATAGAATGCTTGCGATGACGCCAAGATCGTATATAGGACTGGCGCAAGAATTGGCTCGCAAGATATAGTGACCCCAGTAAAGTAGTTCCTGTAACAGGCTCGTCATCAAAACCAGTAAAACTATACTTTTCATGCGGAGAATCATCTTGAAAACATTATCTTTGATCGCAGTCACATGTTCTTTGGCCGGATCGCTTTGGGCCGGCTCCGCACATGCCCAGTTTGCCAAGCCTGAAGACGCGGTCAAATACCGTCAGTCGGCTTTCACGCTAATGGGTTCACACATGGGGCGTATGCAACCCGTCATCAAAGGCCAAGCCCCTTACGATGCGGCAGCCATCAAGGCAAACGTGGCCATCCTTAAAACCTTGTCCGGTTTGCCCTGGGCCGGTTTCACCGCCGACTCCAAGTCCGTGAGTAGTTCTGCCAAACCCGATGTCTGGTCCGATGCTGCAGGTTTCAAGGCAGCGCAGGACAAATTCAATGGCGCGATGACCAAATTGGTCGCCGCAGCCGACTCGGGCGATCTTGAAAAATTGCGCGCGGCTTACGGCGATGTCGGTGCAAGCTGCAAGGCCTGTCACGATACATTCCGCGCTAAAAAATAATTCCTTTTTTTGCTTTCTCAAAAAACGATGAACTAAGTTCATCGTTTTTTTTGGCTTTAATTTTGAAAATTGATTTTCAAAACTTGAGTACTAACGATATCAATTTTTGGTGATTATCTCTTCAGAGTACGCCTCGATATTTACCCGCAATTCATGACAAAAATTAAAAACTGTTGTGAGGTAAACAAATTGAAACAACTAATTTTCATTCTGGAAATTCTTGAACTTAATTTGCATTGATCCCTCAATAGCATTATTTGGTGCGGCTTTCACAGGATTATGCTAATGGGATCGGGAGCAAAGTTGTACGCTCCGGAGCGAATTGTCACTGTTACTTCCATCACTTATCGTCGCATCCATTAATGATCGGTTACATGCGCCTGCAATTTTTATTGCTTGTCAAAGCGATCATTTAAAGCAATTCATTTTTTGAATTTATGGCGGCGATTGAATAAGTTATGCGTACATCCAAACAAACGGTATTAACTTCTGTTTCTCAAGTTCAAACAGTCGGAACATCGCAACGATTTGTCATGTTTGCTGCGCATGCAGTATTAATAGCATCGATTGCGCTTTTAGCCGGATGCGCAAGCACCACGTCTGGTGTACGCACCTTTAATCACCCCAACGATTACGCTAATGTGGGATCGCTGCGCAATCCGTTGGGCAACGGTTTTAACAATATCAACATACCGCAGAGCATTAGCCGCGTAGTGTATTACCGCACCGGCGGTGGTGCGTTCAACAATGCAGCCACGGTGTATCTCAACGATGACTATCACGCATCGCTTATTCCAGGATCGTATAGCGATGTGTGCGTAGCGCCTGGTCCTGCGCGTTTGGGTACACGGATGGTTGATGTGCGTGGCCAGGTTAAAGACGGTTGGGATTCGGTCACTATTGCGGATCTCAAAGGCGGACAAACTACCTATGTTCGCGTGTTTGAGCAAGGCTCCAAAGCCACGCTTGAACCTGTCTCGCAAGCCGTAGCTTTGCAGGAGCTTGCCAACACACGCTTACAGCGTCACACGATTTCGCGTGTGCAGCAAGCCGTGGCCTGTAATGGTGAGGCTGCCACGCAAGCGCGGTTTGATCTGCGTGCCGATGCATTATTCGCATTTGGTCGGTCCGATCTAATGTCCATGACAAAAGAAGGTCGCCAGTCCTTGAATGAATTGATCCAGAAGATACGCGACAACTTTGTAGCCGTGCGCCAAATCGCAGTCATTGGGCACTCGGGTTTAAAGTCTAGTATCGGCCTGATTGTCGGACTGGTTTTTGGACTTGTGCATATATATTTCGGATATCGCATCTGGACCCTATCGAATGCACCGAATGTCTATGTGCGTGTGATGATCATCATTTCGCTCGCGCACGGTGTGTTGTGGTTATTTAGAGGCATGTTGGGATTTTTCACCGGGTTTCACATGATCTCGTCCCAGGTGATGACCAATGTCGTTTTTGTTTTGATTTTCGTCATGCTTTACACAGCACGGCAATTTATCTACGTGCTGATGCGTCTGGCGGCCACTTCAGAAGAACGTAAGCAGCTGGTTGAGTTAAATGATGAAAAGAACAAGTTGATCGGATCTTTGCTAAGGGTGAATAAGACGGTAGCCACGGGTGCGCTGTCTGCTTCAGTGGTGCATGAAGTCAATCAGCCGCTTGGTTCGATTAAGTTGACGCTTCAGTATCTGCGACTCAAGATCGGCAAGAACGGGATTGATAATCAAGATCTAATTAAAGAGTTGAATTGGCTCGAATCCGAAGTCGATCGTGCGGTTGATACTGTCAAAACTCTTCGCTCTGCGTTTCAGGAGGGTGATGCCAACATCGAACCATGCGATCTGGTCAGTCTGGTCGAATTCGTATTAAATCTATCTGCTTATGACTTCAAGAGTCACGGAATCGAAGTTGTTAAAGAATTCGACGATGATTGTCAGGCGTTGATCAACGCAAGCGAGATCCGGCAGGTATTGCTCAACTTGTTCACCAATGCAGTGGATGCGTTAACTGATGTCGATAGACAAGATCGTCGCATCACGATTCATATTGAATCTGATGATGATGTGGCAACGATCAGCGTTGCCGATAACGGAAGTGGAATTGATCCCGAGTCCCAGACGGAGATTTTCGATTTGCTGCTCACCAACAAGTCTCATGGCACAGGATTGGGCCTCTGGCTTTGCCGTGCTTTACTCGACAGAAAAAAGGGCAGCATCGAGTTCAGGCCCGCCGCAGGTGGCGGGGCTGAATTTTTGATCAGGTTACCGCGGGTTAAAGATTAATTGGATTGTTGAGCGGTTATTTCTTGCCGAAGGTATACGCACTCGTGGATGTTTTGCCCCTGAATCCATTAGCAGCGCGTTTTTCAAGCCAGTAGCCGTAGTTGGGCGGGATCATGGCATACGGATCTTGTTCACCCAGTTTTTCCGCGGCATCCAGCACCCAGTTGGGGTTGTGCAAGAACTCCCGGCCAATGGCGATCAGGTCGGCGCTGTCGTCTCGCAGGATTTGTTCAGCCTGTTCGGCGTGGATGATCAATCCCACAGCCATGGTCGGGATATGTGCGCCATGCTTGATTTGCCTGGCATACCCGACCTGATATCCGAATTCGAGCTTGACGGCTTCGCGTCCGACGGTGTCACCGGCAATGCCGCCACTGCTGCAGTCCACAACATCGACGCCCAGTCGCTTGAGCTCTTTGCTAAACCGCACGCTGCTCTCTATGGTCCAATCGAACTCATCCACGGCCGAGATCCTGTAAAACAGGGGCTTGTTTGCGGGCCATACTTTTCGCACAGCTTCAACGAGTTCAAGCGGAAACCGCATTCTGTTTTCCAGAGATCCACCGTACTCGTCCGTGCGTTGGTTAGAGCTTGCGGACAAGAACTGATGCATCAGATAGCCATGCGCGCCATGTAAATCCAGAACATCAAATCCGGCTTGATCCGCGCGTCTGGCAGCCTGGCACCATGCGTCGATTTGCGCGCGAATATCGTCCTTAGTCATCGCGCGCGGCACGCTGTATTTGGAAGAGGGCGGGATTGCGCTTGGGCCGATCAGTTCCCACTCTTCACCGTGATCGACGCCTTTTTGTTCGGGACCAAGCGGTTCGCGTCCTTCCCATGGCCTTGAATGGCGTGCTTTGCGTCCCGAGTTGCCGATTTGAATGCCGGCGGTTGCGCCATAGGACTTGATCATTGCCGCAAGTTTGGACAAGGGTTCGATGAAATCGTCTTTCCACAAACCAAGGTCATTCGGTGTGGTGCAGCCACGGGGATCGACTTTGGTGGATTCGACAAACACTAATCCCACTCCACCGCCTGCATACTTTGCGTAATGCGCGTGATGCCATTCGTTAGGGTATCCATTCTTCGCGCAATACGTCATCATCGGCGACAGCACAATGCGATTCTTCAATGTGACGCCTCGCAGTGTGATCGGCGTGAACAACTGATTGGTCATGCTTATTTCTCCGCGTACTTGTATTTAAAGCCGCCTGTGGCGTTGTCTTCGATGGTGCCGAATGTCGGCGTCGGAAAATGTCCGGGCAACAGGATGGTGCCGCTACCTGCCAGTTTTTCGATCAGGGCGGTGCGTGAGACGCGTGCGGCGTCCTTGTCATCATCGGCGCTGGTCGACATCGACGGGTAGCGTAACTGGATTTGGTGGTGAATCACATCGCCCGTGACCACGCCACGCTGCCCGTTTGACTGCATATTGATCACAAAGGTGCCGGGGGTGTGTCCATGGCAGGGTTCGACCCAAATGCCATTTTCTAGTTCGTAGTCATCGCTCACCAGCACGGCTTGCTTGGCGCGCTCGATCGGTTGCACGCTATCTTCGAAGGCCTGCGTGTGCGGGCTTTTGACACCGGTGCGATAGGCGTTGTCCCAAAAGTCGTATTCGGTTTTGGACATGATGTATTTGGCGTTCGGAAAGGTCGGCTTCCAGGTGCCGTCTTCCAGATAGGTGTTCCAGCCCACGTGATCCCAGTGCAGGTGCGTGCACATGACGAAATCGACTTCTTCAGGCTTGACGTTGGCTGCGGCCAGCGCTGGCATGAAGTTGGTTTTGAGTTTGTGAAAAGCAGGGCGTTCGGGGCGCTCTTTGTCATTACCGCAACAGGTGTCAAACAGAATCACATGCTTGCCGGTTTTGACTACAAAGGCGTGAAAGCTCATCTCAAGTTCGCCGGCGGCGGTGATCTGTCCCTTGGGCAGTTCGCGTTGGCACGTCGCCAACATCTCGTCGGTCAGGTCGGGAAAGAATTTCTGCGCATGCGAGAACGGTTTTTCGAGTTCGATGACGCGCTTGATGAAGTAATTGCCGATGTTGATGTCGCTCATGATGCTAGTGTCCCCTTGTTTTAGCGATCGCGCATGATTTGCGCAATACGATTTCGGTTGGTCTGACGATATGTTTTGCCCCGGTTGATTTGGGGTCTGTTTTAGTTTTGATGCGATCAAGCAGGATGCAGGCGGCTTCGGCGCCAAGACCTTCAAGATCCCATCGCACGGTTGTGATCGGTGGGGATCCCAGTTCGGCCAGATCGGTATCGCCCACGGCGATGATGGATACGTCTTCAGGTACCCGCTTGTTGACCAGTTTCAATGCCCGAATAGCGCCTGCCAGCATCATGTTGCCGCCCATGATGATGGCTGTGGGCGGATCATCCAGGCTGATCAACTCCTGCATCTGCTGAAAGGCGTAATCGGCGGATAAGTTGTCCGGGCGCAACAGTACGGGATCGATGCGAATGCCGGCTTGTTTGAGTGCTTGCTCGAATCCTTTGCGCCGCTCTCGGCCCGGCAGAATGTTCGGTTGCAGCGTGATCAGCGCGATGCGCTTATGGCCAAGCGATATCAGGTGTTCAGCAGCTTGCCGCAATCCATCTGCTTGATTTGATACGACACGATCGCAACTGTTTGGATATTCGCGCTCCATGAGCACTGTTGGCATGCGGGCATTTTCTATTGCCTTGATCATGTTCGGATTGGTTTCGTCTGATGGAGCGAATAACAAGCCATCTACGCGACGCTGAATCATGAAGGTCAGGAGTTCGATTTCGTGATCGGTGTCGTAGCCGCTGTTGGCCACAAGAAACGCATAGCCGTTTTTTCTGATGATGGCTTCGGCGCCTTTAGCAATCGATCCGAATAGCGGATTGCTCGTGTCGGGTAGCACGCATCCGATCACTTTGGTCGATGCGGTGCGCATGCTTTGTGCGACTGCGTTGGGTTGCCAGCCTGTTTTCTTGATTGCTTTTTCGACCAGGTCGCGTAACAAGGGTTTGACGCTAGGGTGTTTGTTCACAACTCTCGATACTGTTCCCAACGAAACGCCAGCCTCTTTGGCCACATGTTTCATGGTGACGGCCTGATTGGCCGGGCTAGCGTGAGTCGCTGAGTTCTTTTTTTGTTTCATGATGAAACGTTATATTGACTTGAGAGAAATGTAAACATAGAATCTCATGCAAGGCGATAGTTACACAAGTGTTTAATAAATATAACTATCTGTTTTATAACAAAAAATATAAATTATAAAAATAAAAAATTAAATCTGTTGTAGCGC
This sequence comes from Sheuella amnicola, assembly GCF_010499255.1. Taxonomy (GTDB): domain Bacteria; phylum Pseudomonadota; class Gammaproteobacteria; order Burkholderiales; family Burkholderiaceae_B; genus Zwartia; species Zwartia amnicola. The sequence continues at coordinate 514,797 of NZ_JAAGRN010000001.1, read as the reverse complement.
ATTTTGTTTTAAATGTCGTGTAAATCGTTTCATATTGCAGTGCGGTATGACTTGTTGTTGCGCGGTGAATTGAATAAGTGCATGCAATCAAAATGTATTAATCAACTTTATGAATGGATGGAGACAACAATGAAATTACGTCATTTAAAAATGGCACTGAGCTTGGCGGCAGCGGGTTTGGCGTTGACCGGGCAAGCATCCGCACAGGACTGCGAAGTCAAACTGGGTGCGGTGGCGGTTCTGTCTGGTCCCGCCGCCAACTGGGGTCAATCATTGCGCGCTGCTGTGGCAATGAACGTGAAAGAAGTCAACGATGCCGGCGGCTTGAATATTGGCGGCAAAAAGTGCAAGGTCAGTTTTGTGGCGCTGGACAGCAAGTATTCGGGTGAAGGTGCTGCGGCCGCTGCCAACGAATTGGCTAGCCAGGGCGTGAAGTTCATCATCGGACCGATCGGTTCACCAGAAGTCACGGGTGCCAAGCCGGTTGCTGTTCGCAACAACATGCTGATGATGGCTAATAGCTATGCCAAAGACGCCATCGGTCCGAAGTGGCCTTTAGTGTTTCACGTGGGCCCCGGTGCAAGCGGCTGGGCCGATCCGATCGTAGCCGAAGCCAAAGCGCGCTTTAACATCAAGCGTGCGGTGGTTGTGGCACCAAACGATCAGGGTGGTACCGACGTCGCTTCGGTGGATGCCGCGATGTACAAAAAGAACGGCATCGATGTGACCGAGGAATACTATCAGCGCGGCACAACCAATTTTGCGCCAATCGTATTGCGTATCCTGAGCAAGAATCCTGATGCGGTCGATCTCGCTTCGTCGCCGGCTGGTGATGCCGGAACGATGGTCAAGCAGTTGCGCCAGGCTGGTTTCAAAGGGGCGATCGGTCGACTGGGTGGTCCGAGCACGGATGAAATCGTGCGCATCGCCGGTGGTCTGGACGTGGTTAAGAACATGTATTGGTACGAGCCGATTCTGCGCACGCCTGCAATCGATCAGGTGGACGTGAAATACAAGAAGATGTTCAACCAGGATGTGCCCACGATTACCTTCTTCTACCAGTGGTTGGCGGGTTCACGCATGGTGCTCAAGGCAATCGAAGCTGCCGGCACGGCTGACGACACCGCCAAGGTCGCCGAAGCACTCAGAAAGTTGCCTGTTGAAGATCCCGACTTGGGCAAGGGCCAATGGATCGGTCAGGAGTTTTTCGGCATCAACCAAGAGATGTCGCATCCCTTCGGAATCGGCCTGATCGCAGATGGCAAGTATTTGCCTGTGATTGCCAAGCCAGCTGCGACCGGTAAGTAATACGGTCGCTAGTTTGGGTATCGACGTTATACATATAAAAACGATAAAACAATAAACAGGGGGATAAGCCATGAGCACGATTTTTGCCACCGGCTTGATCGGCATGACACTTGGTGGCCAGTATGCATTGCTGGCCATGGGTTTCACGCTGATCTTTGGAATTATCGGTGTGATGAATTTTGCTCATGGCGCCTTTTTTGTACTGGGCGGGTATGTCGCGTTTGCCTGCGTGCAGTTTTTGCAGTTTCCATATCCGGTTGCAGTGATTGCGGCAGGTGTGGTCACGGCGGCGTTAGGATATTTATATGAACGCTATGTCATCGAACGCACCATCGATGATGGCTTGAGTACGCTGATGCTGACTCTTGGCCTGGCGATGGTCATGATCACCAGTATCGTGGTGGTGTTTGGTGTCGAGGCGCCGCGATTCGAGTTTCCAATCACGGATGTGCTGTTTTACGAAGGTTTGTTTCTGCCTGTGGCCAACCTGATCCTGGTGTTGTGCTGCGGCATCATTATTCTGGGTGTTTATTACTTGCTGTATCGCACCAGCTTTGGCAGGTCGTTGCGCGCCATTTCATGTGATCGCGAAATCGCATCGACACTAGGATTGCGTGCCAATCTGCTGTTTCCGCTGGCCTTTGCACTCGCGACCGCTTTGGCCGGTGTGACCGGGGCGTTGGTGACGCCTATTCTCGCGCTGCATCCGCATGTGGGTGATCATGTGCTGGCGATGTCGTTTATCGTGGTGATTCTGGGCGGGTTGGGCAGCTTGTGGGGTGCGGTGGCTGCGGCATTTATCGTCGGGCTGATCGAGGCGTATTCAAGCGTCTATCTGGGTGGCACAAAAGGGGCACTGGCCCTGTTCGTGCTGGTGATGATCATGCTGATCGTCAAGCCGTCTGGCTTGTTCGGTCGTGAAGCGAGGGGGGCGTGATCATGGTCAATGCCGATTTGAAACAAAGCGTGAATCATTCAGGCTTGAGTACGGGCAGCCTGAATCGAAAAATCAGCTTTGATCCGACCTGCGTGGTGTCCTTGATCGTGATTGTGGCGGCATTGTATGTGCCGTTTTTCAGCACGAGTTTGCTGGCTTACTCCGTTGTCAACCAAATCATGGTGGTCATCCCGGCCGCCTTGAGTGTGTTTCTGATGCTGAGGATGGATTTGCTCAGTTTTGCCGTCCCGGCCTTCATGTGCCTGGGAGGCTACGCAGCCGCGCTGTGCGCGATGAATGTGACAACCAATGTGTTCGTCCTGATTGCGACTAGTTTTATCGTGCCGATGCTGGCTGCGATTCCGCTTGGCGCGATGATACTGAAGTTGCGCGGCGTGTACTTTGTGCTCGTCACTTATGTCATGACCGAAATTCTGCAGCTGATGCTGCTTGAGTTCGATGGGTTGACCGGTGGCACGAACGGTTTGACAGATCTGCCCGCATCGACGGTGTTCGGTTTCGCAATTTCGAATAACCGCACCGTTCTGGTGGTTGCCATTCTGACCGCGTTGCTGGCTGCTGCAATCACGATGTGGGCGATTTCTAAATTCCATAAGCAATTCGATGCGATCCGCGAAAACGAATTGCTTGCGCGCAGTCTGGGACTGGTGGTCTGGCACTACAAGGCGATCGGCTTTGCCCTGGCAGCCGGCTTGGCCGGATTGTCGGGATATTCGGTGGTCAATATGTTGTTGACCGCGCATCCCTCGTCGTTTACCTCGATTAGCGGCGTGAACTACATCGCTTACGCCTACATTGGTGGACAGGCCGTGATGCTGGGATCGATCATCGGATCGAGCTTGCTGGTCTGGGCGACCAATTATTTCAGCATCGGCGGAGAATACTCGCCCGGCATGTTCGGATTGTTGATTATTTTTGTGGTGCTGGTTTCGCGCGGCGGCATTTACGGCACGGTAGTGAATGCATATCGCGCGCTATTCAACAAGAAATCTTCAGGCAAGCAGTCCATGCAGGCATCCGAAGCGGGGGAGGGACGATCATGAAACCAATGATGCGGGTTTCCGGATTGACCAAGCGTTTTGGCGGAGTCAAGGTCTTTGAGGACCTGAGCTTTGATTTAAATAAAAACGAAATACTGGGCGTGGTCGGCCCTAACGGCGCCGGCAAAACGACTCTGATTAATGTGTTGTGTGGCGCTGGCCCAGCCAATGCCGGACAAATCTGGCTTGAAGACAAACAGGTCACCGGCAGTTTGCTCCACGAAATGAGCAAGCTAGGTGTATTAAGGTCGTTTCAACAGGCCAATACGTTCGGGGTGAAGTCGGTCAGGGAGAATCTTCTGTACGCCTTGACTTTCAGCGGCCAGAATCTGGATCCTGATCCGATCGCGATGGACTTGCTCGATCAATTCGACCTGTTGCCCAGGCTTGATGAACAAAGCAATAAATTGCCCTATGGCCTGCAAAAGGTTCTGGGCATGATGATGACCTTCATGGCGCGCCCGAAGGTGCTGCTGCTGGATGAGCCTGCCGCAGGACTGGAGGTGAGCGAGCGTCCTAGAATCGATGCGTTCATATCGGCCGCGCAACGCGCGTATGGCACGAGTGTTCTGATCGTCGAGCATGACATGGCGCTGATCAGAAGACTGTGTTCGCGCATGATCGTCCTGGATGCGGGTCAATTGCTGGCGATCGGTGCTCCGCAAGAGGTCTTGAGCAGAAAAGATGTGCTGGATGCCTATATCGGCGAGACAGAGGACGCATGATGCTGAGTGTGAAGAATATCGATGTGCGTTATGGCGGCATCCGTGCATTGCAAGGCGTGTCGATCGAAATAGAACGCGGTGAAACAGTATTGCTGCTGGGAGCCAACGGTGCGGGTAAATCCAGTTTGCTCAAATCCGTAATTGGCACGGTCAAGCCTGTGTCGGGCGATATCGTCTACGCGGGCAAAGTGGTGACGACCTTAAGGGCGGACCAGCGCGCAAGGCTGGGTATTGGATATTCGCCAGAAGGTCGCAGGGTGTTTGCCACCATGTCGGTATACGACAATGTATTGTCCGGTGCGCCCGGGATTTCGGAGTCCGCCCGAAAGGACGCCTACAAACGTTTGTCGGGCATGTTTCCGCTGCTCGCTGATCGTGCGATGCAACCTGCCGGACAGTTAAGTGGTGGTCAGCAGCAGATGGTGGCGTTTGCCCGCGCGATGTGTGCATCGCCCGACTTGTTGCTGCTTGACGAGCCGTTTCTTGGCCTGGCTCCGATCTGGATCAAGCAAATCAGCGATGCCATTCGCGAGATGAAAAAAGCCGGCACGACGATTTTGATGAGCGAGCAGATGGCTGTACCGGCGCTTAAAGTCGCCGATCGGGGCTATGTGCTCAGGGGCGGTGAAGTTCGCCACAGTGGCAGCGTGGATGAAATCAGGTCGCTTGCGCTGGATGAAGAGTATCTCTAACGAATTTGGTGTTGAACATTTTTGGAGTGGGTTGAAATGAGTGGTACGCAGCAAGATTCTCAAGATCTGTCGGCGATGATTTCGACGGAAAAATACGACTATCCGGAGTTGCGTGATGCGGTCAGACGCATCTGTGCAGACTATCCGAGCGAATACTGGCGCAAACTGGATGACACCAGCGCGTACCCGTCCGAGTTTGTTCAGGCGTTGACCGATGGCGGATTTTTGGGCGCCTTGATTCCCGAAGAATACGGTGGATCTGGCATGAGCCTGCGTGCGGCCGCCGTGATTCTTGAAGAAATCAATGCTAGCGGCTGCGTGGCTAGCCCCGCGCACGCGCAGATGTACATCATGGGCACCTTGCTTCGCCACGGTAGCGAAGCGCAAAAAAGGAAATACCTGCCGCAAATCGCATCGGGTGAACTTCGTTTGCAGGCATTTGGCGTGACTGAACCTTCCACCGGATCGGATACGACCAAGCTCAAAACACGCGCCGAGCGTCGTGGTGATGTGTATGTGGTCAATGGACAAAAGGTCTGGACATCGCGCGCACTCTATTCGGATCTGATGCTGTTGCTGGTACGCACGACACCGATCGAGCAGTGCAAGAAAAAGACTGAAGGGTTGTCGACTTTGCTGGTTGATTTGCGCGAGGCGAAAGGCAACGGTCTGGATATCAGACCAATTGACGCGATGATCAATCACAATACGACCGAGATCTTTATCGAAAACCTCGAAGTCCCTGTTGAAAACCTGATCGGTGAAGAGGGCAAGGGATTTAAATACATTCTGGATGGCATGAATGCCGAACGTATTCTGGTTGCGCAAGAGTGTATTGGTGATGGCAGATGGCTGCTGAAAAAGGCTGTTGAATACGCTAATGATCGTGTCGTGTTTGGCCGTTCGATCGGACAGAATCAGGGCGTACAGTTTCCTTTGGCGCGCGCTTATATGGAGCTTGAAGCTGCCGAGCTGATGTCCAGAAAGGCTGCTGCCATGTTCGAGAAAGGGTTGCCTTGTGGCGAAGAGGCCAACATGGCCAAGCTGATGGCCTCAGAAGCTACCTGGAAGGCAGCTGAAGGCGCCATGCTGGTTCACGGAGGCTTTGGTTTTGCCAAGGAATATGGCATCGAGCGCAAGTGGCGCGAAGCGCGTATCTACCAAACCGCACCGATTTCGACAAACATGATTTTGTCGTACATCGGCGAGCATGTGCTGGGGATGGCGAGGTCTTACTGATTTGTCGGGTCGTGTACGGCAGCCGTACACGACTTGCGCAAATTAACCGGCGCGCTGGTCCAGGACTTCCTTGGCAATGCGGAAACCTTCCAGTGCCGCTGGCCAGCCACAATAGCAGGCAGAATGGATCAGGATCTCCTGCAATTCAGATTTGGTCCAACCATTATTAAGCGCACCGTTGATGTGCACCGCCAGTTCGTGGGTCCTGCCCAAGCTGATCAGAATACTGATCGTGACCAGACTGCGCGACTTGGGATCCAGTCCCGGACGTCCCCAGATCGCACCCCAGCCCAGGGCCGTGACGGCCTCTTGAATCGGCTGAAAAAAATCATCTTCCTTGGCTTTTTGAAGTGAGCGATCCACGTGCGCATCGCCCAAAGTGGCGCGCCGCATGCGCTCGCCCATGGCGATGGTTTCGGGCGTGACGGGTTGGAATGGCTTGGTCGATTCTGTCATGAGTTTGCTTCTGTTGGGTTGGTTGTTGTCTAACGCGGAAGATTGACCAGGCCGCCACCGTCAACGGGTAACACGGCACCCGTAATGAATTGGGCTTCGTCCGAAGCAAGGAATAGTGCGGCATTGGCCACGTCCCAGCCTGTTCCCATGCGGTGGCGCAATGGGACTTTTACATTGCGCTCAGCCACAACTTGCTCACGTGTTTTGCCGAACACTCTGGCTCTGGTATCGATTGCCATCGGGGTATCCATCAGCCCGGGCAAAATCGTATTGGCGCGAATCCCGAACTCTGCATTTTCGATTGCGAGTTGCTTGGTGTATTCGATCATCGCCGCTTTAGTAGCTTTGTAGGTGACCCATGGATAGCGCTGAAAGGCTGAAATGGACGATATGTTGATGATGACGCCGGATTGCTGCGCTTGCATGATCGGCAACACATGCTTGCATGCCATGACGCATCCGCGCAGGTTGACGTGGGTGATCAGATCGAACGCTTCTTCGGTGATTTCGGTCGGGCTGCCGTCTTTGCCGGACACGCTGATACCGACGTTGTAGTGCAAGATGTCTATGCGCCCCCATTTCTCCTTGGCGAAAGCGATGGCTGCCGCCAGATCGCTTTCTTTGCAGACATCAGCCTCAAAGGGGACGATTTCGATTGCTCCATATTCATTTTTGGCGATTTCGCATGTCTCTTCGGCCGAGGCCAGGCTGCGGTCGACGGCCAGGATGCGTGCGCCTTCTTGCGCAAAGCGCAATACCGTCGCACGACCGTTTCCGACGCCCACACCGGGGCTTTGGCCGGCGCCGATGATGACGGCAATTTTGTCTTGTAATCTCATGGCTGATTTCCCTTTTTGCTGCGGACTTCGACGCCTACCCATCTTTCGAAAACCTTGATCAGCGATGTGAAGTCCAGATCGCCTTCGCCTTGCGTCATTGCGAATTCCCACATTTGTCGGGTATTTCGCGCCACCCACATCGGCACTTGCAGCTCTTCGGCTTCGATCAGGCCCAGAGTGATGTCTTTGTGCAATGTTTTGGTGGCCGCACCGTAATCGAACGTTCCGGGTAAGACCGATTTGGGGATTTTGTCTGTGGTGGCGCTATTGCGTCCGGTGCTGGCATTGATCACGTTTACCATCATGTCGGCATCCAGTCCGGCTTTTGCGCCCAGCACTAGCGCTTCAAAAGCGGACGCCATGTTGGTGGCCGATATCAGATTGTTGACCAGTTTCATCATCTGGGCCATGCCAGGCTCTGGTCCGATATCGAATACGTTTTTGCTGATCAGGTTCAACAGATCCCGGATGCTGTCGATCACAACCGGATCACCGGCGACCATGATCGCCAACGTACCGCTGTCCGCACCTTTAGGTCCGCCGCTGACAGGGCAGTCAAGCACTTGGATATTTTTGGCGGCCAGCGTTTTGGCGATTTCAATGAGTGGTGTTCGACCAATCGTCGACATTTCGATATAGGTCTTGATCATCTTGCCGTGAATGACGCCATGATCGCCAAAGGCCACGGTTTTGCTGACATCACTGTTGGGCAGACAGGCGAACACGACTTCAACTGCATCGGCGACGCCTTGGGGGTCGCGATGAACAATTGCGTCCCATTTAGCGAATGCCGCGGTTTTGCTTGGATCGGGATCGTATACGTGCAGTTTCACGCCTGCATTGGCTAGCCGCCGCGCGATTCCGCCTCCCATTGCGCCAAGACCGATGAATCCTGCTTGCGCTTGTTTAAGCGTCATGTCGTTCTCCGGATTTATAAGATGGAGTTATCAGATTTGTTGCCGGTCTTTTATTTGGCGGCCATATCCAGTTTTGGAATCAGCTTTGCCAGCTCTTCATAGTCTGATCGGAAGTATTTGTCGAATGCTGCAGGTGATCGGGGTTCGGTGACCATGCCCTGATTTTGCAGTGTTGACACAAACGCTGGGTTAACAAGCAACTTGTTGACGGCTGCGTTGATTTTGTCGACAACGGGGGCGGGTAGGCCCGCGGGACCGAACAGACCAAACCATGCTGCGACTTCGAAGTTCGGATAACCCAGTTCGGCGATAGTAGGTACGTTAGGGTAAGAGGGGACGCGAGCCTTGGATGAGACCGCTAACGGAATCACGCGCTGGCTATCGACAAAAGGTTTAGCCGATGCGATCGATCCACTGACGATTTCGACGTGTCCGCCCACCAGATCGGTGAGGGCCGGGTTGGATCCTTTATAGGGCACGTGAATCATGCCGGCATTGGCCTGCGTTCCGAGAAGAGCAAGCAACAAATGCGACATACTGCCAAGGCCCGAGGTGCCGAATCTTAATGCGGTCGGATCTTTGCTTGCCGTATCCAGCACTTGCTTGAAGTTGGTGTATTTGGAATCTTTGGCCGCCACAACCATCATTGGAGCGTTGGCGACAAAAGCGATTGTTGTGAAGCTTTTAAGTGGATCGAAGGTGAGGCCTTTGGGGTTAATGAGTGGCGCGATCACGATGTTTTCACGTAAGGCCAGAATGATTTCATAGCCATCCGGAGCAGCTCGGGCAATTGTCGACAGCGCGATGATGCCGTTGCCGCCCGGGCGATTTTCTACCACGATGTTCCAGCCTTCTGCTTTTGTCAGATTTTCGGCTAGCTGTCTGGCTAGCACATCTGTTCCCCCGCCGGCTGTAAAAGGCACGATCAATTTGATCGGTTTGTTCGGATATGTTTGTGCTGCAGTTGGTGCGGCTGCAAAAAGCAAAACAGCAGAGCACATGGCCACAACGCCCGAAAGCATGCTGCGAATGATCAAAGTTGTCTCCCGATCAGTTTTTATCTTTTATTTTTGAAACGTTATTATTTTTTTATTTTATATATTTTTAGGGAGTTTTATACATCAAAATTGTAATTTGATGTGTTTGATTTTCCACTATCTGATACCAAATGTGAAACGTTTCACATTTTGTGCGCCAATTCGGTTCAAAAAACATCCATCAGTTAAACTTTCAGCGACCTTTTCATATAAACAGACAAATTAATAAATGAAGCGAAACTCCCTTCGGATGGATGCGGTCGAGACACCGATCATCCCGGCCATCGCCGCCTTAGTGCGTGACAATCCAGGCACCATTTCGCTCGGTCAGGGTGTCGTTAATTACGGTCCGCCGGCGCAAGCGATTGCGGCGTTGCCAGGCCTGATGGGCGATATCCAGCTCAATAAATATCAGGCTGTCCTTGGATATCCTGCGCTGGTCGATGCATTGAAGCAAAAGCTTGCCGATGAAAACAATGTGCGCATCGGTGCGGATTCGATGGTGATGGTGACGGCCGGCAGCAACATGGCTTTTTTGAATTGCGTCCTGGCGATCGCCGATGCGGGCGACGAGTTCATATTGCCGATGCCGTATTACTTCAATCAGGAAATGGCGGTGCGCATGTGCGGGTGCGTGCCGGTGCCTGTTCCTGTCAATGATGATTGGACTTTGAATGTCGAGGCCTTGGCCGCTGCCATCACGCCGCGCACGCGTGCCATCGTTACTGTGTCGCCCAATAATCCGACCGGTGCTGTGTATTCGCAAGAGTCATTGACTGCCGTCAATCGTTTATGCGCCGAAAAGGGCATTTATCACTTCAGTGATGAGGCCTATGAATACTTTACCTACGAGGGTGTGAAGCACTTTTCGCCGGCCTCGCTTCCGGGGGCGTCTAAGCACACATTTTCTTTCTACTCCATGTCCAAAAACTACGGCATGGCAAGCTGGCGTCTGGGGTATGTCGTGTTTCCGGCAGACCTGTTCGATGCGATGAACAAGGTGCAGGACACCAATTTGATTTGTGCGCCCGTCCCTTCGCAGTTGCTTGCTCTCGAAGTATTAAATTTCGGTCGGGCATGGGTGCAACCTAAGGTTGATGCACTGGCGACTGTCCGTCAAAACGTGTATCAGGCGCTCGACACCTTGGGTGACTTAATTCAGTATCCCAAAACGCAAGGCGCGTTTTATGTATTGATGAAGTTGCCGGGCCTGAAGGGTAGTGCAGATGCGCTCGATTTCAACCGCGCCATGGCGGTCAATCACAAGGTTGTGTCGATTCCCGGCTTTGCTTTCGGTTTGACCGAGACGCAAGACGCGAACTATCAGCGTCTGTCATATGGCGCTCTTGAATCGGCCAGCGTGACCGAGGGCGTGCAACGTTACGTTAAGGCAGTGAAGGATTGGTATCCAAGTCGATCCGCCTGATCCGTGTGCTTTGCATTGTTTGGATGTATCCATAAATATAAATAGGGGTAGAGCATGAGCAGCAGAATTGGTTTTATTGGCTTGGGCGTAATGGGTGAACCGATTTGCCGCAATCTGGCGCAAAAGTCCGGTGGCACGGTCACGGCTTTCGATCTTGACCCGGCGCCATTGCAGCGTCTGGCGACCTTCGGAGTCAAATCGGCCTCTAGCGTTGCCGAGGTGATGTCGTCATCGGATGTGGTCTTCATGTCATTACCCTCCGGTGAAGTTGTTTACGCGCTTTGCCATGATGTGAACGGCTTGTTGGCGCATGCTCGTAAGGGCCAATATCTGGTCGACCTGAGCACGTCGCCGGTTGATACGACGCGCGTCTTGGCGCAAGAGTTCGAACAGAAGGGGGTAACCTTCGTCGACTCTCCGGTCGCTCGCACTAGGGCAGCTGCCGAATCAGGTACGCTTGCCATCATGGTAGGTGCGACGCCTCAGGTGCTTGAGCATCTTCGTTCTATGCTTGCGACCTTTGCATCAGATATTGCTCTGTGCGGTCCGGTCGGGTGCGGCCAGGTCGTGAAAATCCTGAACAACATGGTCTTGTTTGAAACTGTGGTCGCTATGAGCGAGGCCAAGGCGATTGCCGAGCGTTCCGGAGTAAACGCAGATGTGTTGTTCAAGACACTGATGTCCGGATCGGCTGACAGTTTTGCTTTGCGCAATCACGGCATGAAGGCGATTGTGCCGGGTGACTTCCCCGAGCGCGCATTCTCGGTCAAGTATTCAAGAAAGGATCTGACGTATGCACTTAAATTAGCGGCCGAAACCAAGGTGGACGCCCGCAGCGCGCACGTCGTGGATCAGTGGTTCGCCGAAGCGATCGACAAGGGACTAGGCGAGCAGTATCACCCGGTGATCAGTCGGTTGATTGGTGGGTGATGTTGTCTCATTGTTCGTCAGGCCACGCGAGGTGGCCTTTTTTAGCTTTAAGCAGGTTTCCAGCCTTTTGGTATTCGAGGTTTATCGATATTGGCAATGCCACAGATCACGTCGGCAATGCCGGAGAAGTCGATCGCACCAAAGTCTGCTGCTCGGGCTTGGCTAAATGATTCATGCACCGCAGCGGCTACGGGCATAGGTACTTTCGCGTGATGTGCAGCGTTGACGATTAGCGACATATCCTTGTGGGCCAAATCGATGGTGAATCCGGGTGTCGTATCGTCAGCCAGTACTTTGTTCGGAAAGTTCATCCGAAGCTGTCCGTTGTTTGCCGAAGTCCCCAATAACACTTCCAGTGTTTTGACGATGTCCAAACCAAAACGCTGTGAAAGCGCCAGAGCCTCTGCATTGACTTGCGTAAGCGTGACTGCAACATAGTTGTTCACGAGCTTTGTTCTGCCACCGGTACCAACAGGTCCACAGTGAAACATCGCAGTTCCCATGGCTTCGAGCATGGGCTTTATTTTGGCGTAATCGGCATCCGACGCACCAACCATGAAAAGAGATTCCCCGCGATCCGCATGTTCCGCCAGTCGACCAACAGGAGCATCCACCATGGTCATGCCATGCTTTTGCGCCTCGTCATTTAACCGATCGGTCGCAATCGGATCGATCGTACTCATGTCCATCAGGATGGTGCCTTTCTTGGCGTTGGCAAAAATACCATCTGTACCGTTTGCGACTTTCTCAACTTCGACGGAAGATGGCAACATCGTGACAATGACATCGCATGAGCGGGCAATGTCCGCAACGCTGTCACCGGCTTTCGCACCTAACGCTACAAGCTCTTGAACGGCTAGTTTGTTCAGGTCAAGTACGGTAAGTTGAAACCCTTTCTTTTGTAAATTCGACGCCATGGGTTTGCCCATGCGACCGAGTCCGATAAAGCCGATTTTTTGAATCACATTTGTCTCCTGCACCCATGTTAGGTGTCTGTAGAAATACTATTGTTTGATTGAATGGTGCGTACAATAGAAAAAGTTGATGGTTTCAATCACTATTTCGAATAGATCGAACTTCATGGACTTCAAACAGTTGCGTGCTTTGGTGACGGTGGCGGATACGGGCAATGTGACGCGTGCCGCTTCGCTCTTGAATATCGTTCAACCGGCCGTGTCGCGGCAACTGCGTTTGCTCGAAGAGGACGTGGGTGCGACGCTGTTCGAAAGAGGGCGCCACGGGATGGAACTGACCCAGGCAGGTCAGACGCTAGTCGAATATGCCCGCCGTGTTTTGCATGAACTTGATCGTGCGCGCGCGGAATTGAAGCCGGCTAAAGGAACAATCGGCGGCATCGTGACAGTGGGCTTATTGCCAAGCACCTGCGATCTGCTTTCTTCAGCGCTGGTTGAATCGATTGCTCAAACTTACCCCGGTATTCGGGTGCGTATTTCGATGGGCTATGCGGGACACCTTCAGCGGTGGCTGGAAGATGGCGAAATCGATGTGGCCTTGCTTTACGATCCAAAGCAGACAAAGACCATGCAGGTCACGCCCTTGCTTGATGAAGGTGTCTGGATAGTCGGATTACCTGAAACTGGGTTCCGTGCGGATCAGCCGGTTTCTTTTTCCAAATTGAATGGAATGCCACTGGTTTTGCCTAGCGCGCCGCACGGCTTACGCTCCTTGATCGAAAACGCTGCGATGCTGATGGATATGCCGTTGAATATCGTTGCCGAAACCAATGCGATGAGTATCCAGAAAAGTCTTGTTTTGGCCGGGCACGGGGTGACGATTTTGCCCACGATTGCTGTGGCCGATGATATTGCCAAAGGTGAACTGGCCGCAGCGCCACTGATTGAGCCGTCACTGAACAGAACAATCGTGCTTGCGTTACCGGCTAATCGGAATAGTCCATCCTCGGTTCATTGCGTTGTATCCGCACTGGTTCAATGCATGAAGTCGTCGGTGCGCAATGGTGATTGGCCTGCGGCCAGATGGTTAACCGGCTGATCATGGACTAAAAGTGTTAGGATTTTGCGTAGTATTAAACAAATAATGATTCGGGAGAAATAAATATGTTGAACCTGGCAGACAAGTCGCTCTTGCGCGAGGAGTGCCTAATTGATGGAAAATGGGTCGGTAGCGACCTGAAAATCGCGGTGACGAATCCTGCCACCGGCGCGCATATTGCAAACGTCCCCAAATTCGGAGTGGCGCATACCCGTCAGGCAATCGAGGCGGCTAATCGCGCGGGTCCGGCTTGGCGTGCCCGCACCGCCAAAGAGCGTTCTGCGGTTCTCAATCGCTGGTTTGATCTGATCATGGCAAACCAGGAAGACCTGGCCCGCATCATGACGGCCGAGCAGGGTAAGCCTTTGCCTGAGGCGCGTGGTGAAATCGCCTATGCGGCGTCATTCATCGAGTGGTTCGCCGAGGAAGGCAAACGTGTTTACGGCGAGACCATTCCTGCTCCTGTCTCTAGCCAACGCATTGTGGTGCTCAGAGAGCCGATCGGTGTTTGCGCTGCGATTACGCCCTGGAACTTTCCGGCTGCGATGATCACGCGTAAAGCGGGTCCTGCGCTAGCTGCGGGTTGCACGATGATCGTCAAGCCTGCATCGCAAACGCCTTTGACAGCGTTGGCATTGGTTGTGTTGGCTGAGCGCGCTGGTATTCCTGCAGGCGTGCTGTCGATTGTGACCGGCGCTGCAGGCGAGGTGGGCACCGAACTGGCAACCAATCCGCTGGTCCGTAAATTGACTTTCACAGGTTCGACCGAGGTCGGTCGCATCCTCATGCAGCAGACCGCATCCACCATCAAAAAGGTTTCGATGGAGCTCGGTGGCAATGCACCGTTCATTGTCTTTGATGATGCCGATCTGGATGCCGCAGTTGAAGGCGCAATGATCTCTAAGTATCGCAACGCCGGACAGACGTGCGTGTGCGCAAATCGTATTTATGTTCACGCCAAAGTCTACGATGCGTTTGCAGCGAAATTGGTGGCTGCGGTCGAGGCGATGAAAGTCGGTGATGGCTTTGCCGAAGGTGTGCGCATCGGACCGCTGATCGATCAGAAGGCCGTTGCCAAGGTTGAAGAACATATCGCCGATGCAACTTCAAAGGGTGCCAAGATTCTGACTGGTGGCAAACGTCACGAGCTGGGGCAGTCATTCTTTCAGCCGACTGTGATCGCAAACGTGACAAAGGATATGGCCGTGTCGCGCGAAGAGACCTTCGGTCCGCTTGCACCCTTGTTCCGTTTTGAAACTGAAGATGAAGTCGTTGCGCTGGCTAACGATACAGAGTTCGGTCTGGCAAGTTACTTCTATGCGCGCGATCTGGGACGCGTCTGGCGCGTGGCCGAGCGACTCGATTACGGCATGGTGGGCGTCAATACCGGGTTGATTTCCAATGAAGTCGCTCCGTTTGGCGGGGTGAAGCAATCCGGCTTGGGGCGCGAAGGTTCGCACCACGGTATCGAAGACTATCTCGAAATGAAATACGTCAATATGGCCGGGATTTAATCCCTTTAACAACGCCGGGTGTATGGTCTTCGTTGCCGTTTGATTGAAGTTGTACACCCAGCGTCTGATCATTTTGGATCAAATTGGGTTGTCTAGTTGTATTAAAACCACTTCAAGCCTGCTATGCAGGCTTGATTTGTTTTACATCACGTTACAAAGTAAATGCAGGTTCATAATAATAGGTTGTAACTGTTTGATCTATATTGATTTTGATTGAGAGATTCCGATGAAAGCACCTTGGTCTGTTTTGTCGATTACTGCCATGTGCGTCACTCTGGTTGCGTGCGGTGGCACCAAAAACGTGAGTCGTGCACCTGAAACATCCAATGCTGTTCAAGTGACCTTCAGCAATTCAACGACCAGTGATGTTTTAGCCAGACTGGCTAAAAAATGCAGTCAGATCGGATCCGCAGTCAAAGAAATCAAGTCCGATTCGATTACCTGTGTGCGCAGATTGAGTGATTCGGATGCTGCTCTGGTTGATATTTCAAGCGATACCACTCGCTTGTCCAAGCCAGAGAATCGCATCAAATTCACCGCCCAACCAGATGGACGCGATGTGATTGTCACCACCCAGCAATGGGCGGAAATACCAAATGTGCCGGGCCAGTCTACCCGTGTTGATTTGAATCACGCCAAGCAGAAAGACAATTTACGCAAGATTATGGTGTCGATGGGCGGCACAATGTGAAGGTTAATTTTTTTGTAATCTGATTGGCGTACTTTCTCGGTAAAATGATTTTGCCTGGTTCGTTCATCAGGCCGTGGGCATTATTTCTTAATAATGCCTTGTAATTCGTCATTACATCGAAAAGGTAATTTTCATGAAAGCAGCAGTTCGTATTTTAGGTGCATTGTTGGTATCTGCTTTGGCTATTTCGCAAGC
Source organism: Sheuella amnicola (assembly GCF_010499255.1). GTDB lineage: Bacteria > Pseudomonadota > Gammaproteobacteria > Burkholderiales > Burkholderiaceae_B > Zwartia > Zwartia amnicola. Next base: position 498,817 of record NZ_JAAGRN010000001.1, on the reverse strand, counting down.
GCTGGCCGCTGATCCTGCACCGAATAGCCAGGTGCAACAGGCCATCGAAAGATTCAAGGCAGCAGATAAAAATGGTGACGGTAAGCTGACACTTGAAGAGGCCAAAGCCGGGATGCCACGGATTGCTGCAAACTTCGACAAGCTCGACACTGAAAAGAAGGGTTACTTGACCTTAGACCAGGTCAAAGCCGCTGCTGCACGTTAAGGCTTGCCCTATGACTGACTCTGTAAATGTGCCTTGCGGGTTTGGACCGATCATTATCGAAGAACCCTTTACCGCCAGGATCGGTCCGCTCTACACCAAAGAGGATGAGACGGGCTACAGAGTCGGTTTTTTTGCCGACTCCTCACATTTGAATATTGAGGGTGTCGTGCATGGCGGGATGTTGGCCACTGTCGCCGATCAGGCGATCGGAATTAATGTGGCACGCTCAAGTGGCGAGCGCACTGATGTGCTGACCGTGCATCTTTCCATAGACTATATCGGTCCCGCCTACGAGGGCGACTGGGTCGAGGCCACCACCACGCTCAGCAAGAAAGATGGCCGAATCCGATTCGGCAATTGCGAACTGCGCGTGGGCGATCGACTCGTGCTCAAAGCATCAGCCGTGTTTACTGCTCTGCGTGGACGTTCGGTTAAGGCTTAAGTGTTAACCACTTACCGCCATATCCGATTTTGCGTGACATGGTCTCTGCACAGTTAGTGACGAGTTCAATTAATTTTTTTTGTTGATTTTTAAACCGCTCGCTTGGCCCTGCCGTGCCAAGCGCGGCGATCACTTTGCCTTGCGTGTTCAGAATCGGCGCGGCCAGTCCCGTTGCACCTTCGACTGATCCACTGCTAAAAATATATCCTTGCATGCGCGCTTGTTCGAGTTCGTGCTTGAGTGCTGCTGCATCGGTAGTCGTATTGCTGTTGATCGCGATCAGTTCGGTGTGTTCGAAATAGCGTGCCTGTTGTTCCGGTGTCGCGTATGCCAACAGGATTTTGCCTACCGTAGTCGAATAGAGAGGGCGGTACGCACCTACCTTGATGCTGAATCGCAGACTGCTATTGCTTTCGACTACATCCACATAAACAAGATTCATCCAGTCTTCGGTCGGTGTGCCGATCATGACGGTTTCACCGCTGTCTTGTTGAAATTGCTCAAGCAAGTCATGAACATTGCCGGGAAACGAATCAATGCGATGTATCAGCGCCGCAATCCGAAATGCTTCAGGACCCAGACGATGTGTTTTGTCCTGATTGACGACGTAGCCTGCTTCGCTGAGCGAATGCAGCAGGCTGAATAAACTTGTTTTGGGTAATTCAGTCTGAACGGCCAATTGGGTCAGGGTCAGGCCTTCTCTGTGGGCTGCCAGAGCCTCCAGTATCCGCATCACCCTCTGGGGTGCCATGGTAGAGGCTTTGGACGACTCAAGTGACTTCTTCGGCATGGTTTGTTTTTGTTGTTTGACGAGACCAACTGATTACATAATAATAATTCATATATGAAAATTATTGTACGTATATCAGAATAAATTACAACAAATCGAATCCAATGATTGACAACGGGACAAATAAAAACAGCACTGGCCCCTTGAAAGGCCTGAAAGTCATCGACCTGACAGCAGTCCTGATGGGGCCATACTGCACACAGATGCTCGGGGATATGGGGGCCGATGTCATCAAGGTTGAGCCGCCGGATGGCGATATGGTTCGCCAGATCGGACCTGCGCGACATTCGGATATGGGACCGATCTTTCTGAACACTAATCACAGCAAGCGCAGCATCGTAATTGATCTAAAAAAGAAAGAAGGCATTGATGTGCTGATGCGTTTGATCGCGGATGCAGATATCCTGGTGTACAACGTGCGCCCTCAGGCAATGGATCGACTTGGTTTGTCGTACGAAAAGGTCAGTGCGGTGAATCCGCGCCTGATTTATGCAGGTGTGTTTGGTTATGCGCAACATGGCCCATACGCAGCCAGGCCCGCCTATGATGATTTGATGCAGGGAGCGTCCACGCTGGCATCCCTTTTTGCGCGCAGTTCGGGCGGTGCGCCTAGGTATGTGCCCAACGCTTTGTGTGATCGCATTACCGGGATGAGCGCAGTCGGACTGATATTGGCCGCAGTCTACGAAAGGCAGTCCAGCGGCCAGGGTCAGCGCATCGATGTCCCGATGTTTGAAACCATGGTGAATTTTGTTCTGTCCGATCATCTTGGCGGCTTGACGTTCGATCCCGCGCTTGATCAGGGCGGATATGCACGTCAACTGTCCAAAAGCAGACGGCCGTATCAAACCAGCGATGGTTATATATCAGCCCTGATTTATACCGATAAACATTGGCAAAGCTTTTTTCGTGCGATCGGCCGTGAAGAGGAGTTTGCTCAAAACCCCTTGTATTCCACGTTTACGGCACGGTCTGAAAACATCGATACGATATACGCAGAGCTTGAATCGATCTTGCGCACGCGGTCGACCGGCGAGTGGCTCGAATGCCTGACTGCTGCCGACATTCCCGCTACAGTTGTGCATGACTTGCAAACGATTTTCGAAGATCCGCATCTGGTGGCCACAGAATTTTTTGGCAATGAGGAGCACCCATCGGAAGGGGCGCTCAGAACCATGCAGTTTCCGAGCCAGTGGTCGCGCACGCAACCCGGGGCCACGCGGCATGCTCCTAGGCTTGGTGAGCACACAGCGGAAATACTGCGTGAAGCCGGAATATCGGATGAACAAATTAGTCATTTATTCAATCAATCTGTCGTTCAGTCTGCGACATAGTTAGCTGCAGGAAGGTTAAAAAATGAATTTTGAAATCACCGAACAAGAACGCGCGATTCGCGAAGCTGTTTTACAAACCTGTTCGCCTTTTACAGAAGACTATTGGTTGGCCCGTGATGCCGACGAGGCGTTTCCGGATGAGTTTTATGATGCGATGGCCAAAGCCGGTTGGCTGGGTATTGCCATGCCTGAAGCGTATGGCGGATCCGGTCTAGGTGTCAGCGAGGCTTCGATTCTGATGCAGACGGTTGCCGAGACGGGCGCTTGCATGTCGGGTGCAAGCAGTATTCACATTAATATTTTCGGGTTGATGCCAATTGTCGTGTTTGGAACCGAAGAGCAAAAGAAGCGCTTTTTGCCGCCCATCATCGATGGGTCGATGCGATCCTGTTTTGGTGTCACCGAACCCAACACCGGCTTAAACACGACACAATTGAAAACCCGTGCGGTCAAAAAGGGCGATCATTATGTCGTGCATGGACAGAAGGTCTGGATATCAACAGCGCAAAAGGCCAACAAGATTCTGTTACTGGCACGCACGACGCCGCTTGAGGAATGCAAAAGCCACAGCCATGGGTTGTCCTTATTCTATACGGATCTGGATCGAAGCAAAATCGATGTTCGCAAAATCGACAAGATGGGACGTCATAGCGTCGACTCCAATGAACTGTTTATCGATGGACTTGAGATCCCGGTCGAAGATCTGATTGGCGAAGAAGGGATGGGCTTCAAATATATCCTTCACGGTATGAATCCTGAACGTGTTCTGATTGCTGCCGAGGCAATCGGTATCGGTCGTATCGCATTGCGCAAGGCGGCCGAATATTCGAATGAGCGCATCGTGTTCAATCGTCCGATCGGTCAGAATCAGTCGATCCAGCATCCGTTGGCCAGAAACTGGATGGAGCTGGAGGCTGCAGATCTGATGACACGTAAAGCCGGTTGGCTGTATGACGCAGGCAAAGAGTGCGGCACTGAAGCAAATGCTGCCAAGTATCTGGCCGGCGAGGCGGGGTTCCGTGCATGCGAGCAGGCCGTCATGACTCATGGTGGATTCGGTTATGCGAGGGAATATCACGTCGAGCGCTATTTGCGCGAGGTCTTGATCACACGCATCGCACCAGTCAGTCGTGAAATGATTTTGTCGTATGTTGCTGAACGCGTCTTGAATCTTAAAAAATCTTATTAAACAAAACGCATCGAACGAGGAGACAACCATGAAGTTATTCCGTAATTGTGGTCGCATGATGTTTAAAGGATTGGGCGGCGCTCTTGTGTTGTCCGCGGGGTTAAGCGCTGTATCGATGCAAGCGCGGGCTCAGGCGCCAGCGTGGCCTTCCAGAACAGTGGCGATTGTGAATCCGGCCGCTCCGGGCGGTAGTTCGGACCCACTTGCGCGAATCGTGGCCGAGGTGCTGGCCAAGGATTTCGGTGGTAGCTTCATTGTGGAAAACCGCCCGGGGGCGAATGGCAATATTGGTGCGGCTTATGTTGCAAAGGCAGCCCCGGATGGTTACACGTTGCTGATGTCGTGGACAGGCACGCTCGTCTCGGCCGTGACGATGTATGGATCAAAGCCATTTAATCCAATGACTGATTTTGAGCCCATTGTTCTGATTGGTTCCATTCCGAATGTGATCACGGTCGATGCGAAGTTGCCAATTCATAATCTGAAAGAACTTGCTGAGTATGCCAAAAAGCATCCCAATGGCATGAACTTTGGTTCGACCGGCAGTGGTAGCTCCTGGCATTTATCCGCGGAGCTTTTCAACAAAGTAATGGGCGTCAAGATGACGCATGTACCGTACAACAGTCCTGCAGCGGTGACCAAGGACCTGGTCGGCGGTCAGTTGCAAACTGTGTTTCCGGGTACTATGACGATTGCGTCTCTGGTCAAGGAGGGGCGCTTGCGCGCGTTGGCAGTCATGGCGCCTGAGCGCACAAGCGTGTTGCCCGATGTGCCTACAACAAAAGAGCTGGGTTATCCCCAGCTTGAATCGGCGACGTGGATGGCATTGCTGGCTCCCAAAGGGACTCCAAAGGAAATTACATCCAAAATCAACAAAGCCATCAACGATGCTTTGGCTACACCTGCCGTGCGTAATCGTTTGATCAGTCTTGGTTATACGCCTTTGGGTGGCACATCGGCGCATTTTTCATCTTATATGGCCGATGAGATCAAAAAATGGGATGAAATCGTGAAATTCTCAGGTGCCAAAATCGATTAATTACCGGTCATCAATCGGTAATCAAGCTTAACAACTTCGTGCGAGTAACTATCATGTCCGATTCAACCCCTTCGACTCATCCTGCTTTGCCTGTACTGACTGAAATGCGTGGCGCAGTCATGTGGATCACGATCAATCGTGAAGAGCGTCGAAATGCCTTGAACGAAGAGGTTGTTCTGATGATAGACCGATCCATCGAGGCAGCAGGCAATAATCCGGATTGTCGGGCGATCGTTTTGACCGGTGTGGGAGATAAAGCGTTTTGCGCCGGAGCGGATTTGCAGAAAGGCGTGCAGGGCGGTGCTTTCGATGTCGATTATTCGCAGCCGCGCCATTATCTGGTGGACTTGTTCAACAGAATGCGTGCATGCCGTATACCGATTATCGCGCGCGTAAACGGTCATGTCATGGCCGGGGGCATCGGCGTACTGTGTTCGTGCGATATGGCGATTGCGGCAGATGATGCGTTGTTCGGCACACCCGAAACCAAAATCGGCATGGTGCCGATGATGATTCTGCCAAGCATGCTGCGCATCATTCCCGAACGCAAGTTGCTTGAAATGTGCATCACCGGCGAGCCATACAATGCCACCCAGGCGCTCGAGCTGGGGATGCTCAACTATTCGGTTCCACGAGCCGAGCTGGATGGTAAAGTCGATTGGTTGTTGTCGCGTATTCTCGATAAATCACCGACAGCCATTCGCATCGGCAAGCAGGCTTTTCACGCCATGCGCGATATGTCGATGGAATCGGCCTTGCAGTATGCGCAGGTGACAGTGCCGGTGATGGCAAGTACTCAAGATGCGAAAGAGGGCATCGCATCGTTTCAGGAAAAGCGCAAGCCCAAGTGGACAGGTAAATAAACCGGATTTGTTTTATCTGGTGAGACGAACCGCGAAGGCCAGGAACATGAGCCCGACCGCGCCAGTCATCACCGATGAGAGGATCCGCCTTCCCGAGAAGGCGCGTGCGAACTTGATTCCGCCGAATATCAGGGCTGACAGGTATGTCAGGCTACATGCCTGAACAATGCAACCTAGGATCAAAAATGAAATTTGCGGATAGGGATAAGCCGGATCCACAAACTGCACGAAATAGGACAGAAAAAACAGGATGGCCTTGGGGTTGAGCAGACTGATGATGAATGCCTTGCGCGCTGCACCTAAAGGGGTGATTTCCTTAACCATGGCAAGCGATGCTGTCAGATTGTTCACCAGCTCGCTTTTATCTTGACGAAATTCTGTCAGTGATCGGTAGGCACCAATCAGCATTTTGATCCCAATGTACCCGAGATAGGCCGCACCTGCCCAGCGTACGATGGCATAAAGAACAGGTGTCGTATGCAATACCGATGCGGCGCCAAGGGCGGTCAGAATCATCAGGATGGCATCGCCGAAAAAGACGCCCGTTGCGGCACCATAGCCGATTCGTTTGCCTGATTTTGCGCTGACAGTCAGCACATAAAGTGAGTTGGGACCGGGCAGCAGCACGATCGCGATGGTGCCCGCAAAAAACAAACCTATATCGGTAATGCCAAACATAAGACACGCGAGAGTGTGTGAATCGATGTGCCTAGTTTACATCGGTAGCAAATAACGCATCAGCGCGGCGGCGCACAGTCCAGTCAACACGGTGATCAGCATCGAAAAACGTGTGGCGGCAAAAATGGTGATTGCCAGAGCGATCAGATCCGCCGGGCGGTTTGACGCAAAGGCGGGGGAGATGACCGAAATCAACACGCAACCAGGGGCGGCTTGCAGAACAGTCATCGCTTTGGCGCTCAGGTTCATGCGTCTGAGCACCAGGTAGCCGATAACTCTGCAGGAGTATGTCACCACGGCGATGACAATGATGGTGATGATCGTCGATGTTTGGATCACGTTGATTCAGTCCAGAAGTATGCTGAAATCAATCCGCACGTTGTCCCTGCAATCACATACCAGGGCCCGGGAATCAGTTTATATGTCAGCACTGCCACGATCAGGCTGACAAGCCAGGGGCGTGCTTTTTTCCAGCCTTTCCACATCCCTCTGAGCATGACCAGGAAAACGGCCGGAATCGTCATGTCGAAACCGTAGCTTTTCAGATTGCCAAGCATGGGCCCAAGCGTGGCGCCGATCGCGGTAAAACTGACCCAGGTGAAGTAGAAGGTCAGCGCACTCCCCACGTAATAAGGCACACTGAAACCGAATTTCATGCCTTTGCTTTGCCGCTTATTGGAATCGGCGACACTCATCACCCACATGACATCGCTTAGTAAAAAGAGCATCGGAAGGGTTTTGCGCTTGGGTAGGTGCTGGATATAGGGGGTGATGGACGCACTCATTAGGATGTAGCGACTATTGATCAGAAAGGTGATCAAAGCGATCAGCAGTACCTGCGGAGGCCAGGTCCAGACTTGAATCGATGCGATGTCGGATCCGCCCGCAAAACTCATTGCCGTCATCAAGGTGATTTCAAATGCGGTCAGCCCTTTTTGAATAGCTTGGGCACCCAGAACAATTGCAAAAGGCAGAAACCCCACGATTAACGGCAAACTGTTCCGAAAACCCCTGAGCAATTCGGACTGTATCGTTTCGTTAGGGCTGGGCTGTGTCATGGGCGTGTCGGATCGCCCGTTTGTATGTGTCGACGCACATATGCGGTCGCTTCATCCATTCCTCCCAGTATTGCCGTCGCACGATCAAAGTTGTGCGATGCCGAGAGTGCCGTGGGCAGGGCCAGGCAAGGGATGCCGGCTTGCGCGGCCGCCTGAAGACCATGTTCTGTATCTTCTAGCGCAAGGCATTCTTGCGGCTCAAGGCCCAGCTTTTCAAGCGCAAGCAAATAACATTCTGGATCGGGCTTGCTGGCTTTGACATCGTCGGCCGAAACGACGAACGAAAAATGCCGCGTAAAGTCATAGGACCGCATCGTTGCGCCGACCGAGTGATTGTTGGCACCGGTCACAACCGCGAGTTTCAATCCATTTGAGACGAATTCGTCGATCGCGGCTTCAACCCCCGGCATCAATGGGTATGCACTGTGGGCCAGAAATTCTTTGGTGATCGCATGCTTTTGTTCGGCAAGCGCCTCGGGTGAGATTTCCAGACCGTAACGCTCGACCAGATCCATGGCGTTTGCGATCGTGGGCAAGCCTGCGCATTGTGAATTGAACACTTCTTCAGTGATCGTCACGCCATGGCGATCGAGTATCTGGCTCCAGAGCCGGAAGTGGATGGGTTCGGAATCAACAAGGGTACCATCGTGGTCAAACAGGATTGCGCGTAGTTTCATGTATGAAACTATACCAATCCGCGAGCGATAATTCCTAGTTGTATTTCCGACGCCCCGCCAAAGATTGTGTATGCTCGGCTATTCAGGTAATCGCCAAGCACCGTTTTTGTGAGTTTTTGCTCATCGCTTAGCGCTTGCAGGTCAATTTGACCGGCATCCCAGCGCAATGCCCGGTCTTTCATCAGATAGACACCGAGTTCACCAATATGTTGCTTGAGCCGGCTAGCTCGCAATTTGAGTATCGATGAAACATCCCCGATGTCTCCACCGGTGCCGATCGAAATCAATGTCTGCAATTCGAGCATTTCGAACGTATCCAGATCGACCGCCACCTCTGCGAATTTTCTCAACAGCTGGGGATGATTTTGAACCGATTTTCCGTTTGTATCCAATGATTGAAGCATTAACCCTACGCGCTTAAGTCCTGCGCGCAGGCGTGGGCTGTAGATACCGGCACCACGCTCAAATTCGAGCAGATATTTCGCACAATCCCAGCCTTGACCTTCCTCACCGATACGCTGATTGACCGGAACACGCACGTCATCGAAAAAAATCTCATTGACGTCATGGTCACCTCCAATCGTATGGATGGGGCGCACATGAATGCCCGGAGTATCCATACGCAAAACCACGAAGCTGATGCCGGTTTGTTTTTTGCCTTCGTTGCTGGTTCTGACCAGGGCGAACATCCAGTCGGCGTGATGCGCATGGGTAGTCCAGATCTTTGAGCCATTTAGGACGTAATCATCACCGTCCCGAACAGCTTGCAATTTAAGCGATGCCAGGTCCGATCCCGCGCCGGGTTCAGAAAATCCCTGACACCAATATGACTCTCCATTGACGATAGAGGGCAAGAGAGATTTTTTCTGTTGTTCGGTTCCGAATTTCAAAATAACCGGTCCGACCAGTCGCGGCCCCATCGGATGCACAAGCGGTGTGCCTGCCTGCGCGCATACATGTTCGAATATGTATCTTTGCAAGGGTGTCCACCCCGTGCCACCCCATTCTTTGGGCCATAAAGGCACGCTCCATCCTTGTTTGGCGAGCAGTTTGACCCAGGGTCGTGAATACTCGGGCTCTGGATACATCTCTGTGGTGTAACGCTGCCCGAGCATCAGAGACTCTGTCAGGTTTGCGGATACAAAAGCCTGAATTGAATCACGAAACGCAAGATCGGATGAATCGTATTGATCATCAGATGAAAATACCGCGCTTTGATAAGCGTCGCCTGACGCTAAGCGCGAAGCACCCGATTGCTGATCCAGTTCGTCGGAGATGCCCCAAATCGTTTGAAACCAGAGCAGTTTTCTGAAATGACTGGCAATCGGCAGCTCTTCAGTCACGCCCATAGCGCCATGCAACTGCACGCAATCCTTAGAAACGGCTTGGGCGCACCGACTGACCTTGGCTTTGACGCGCATGGCGATATCCAGGATATTGTCCGGCTCATGTTCGGCTTGAATCACGCCAAGTTCGCAGATCGCGCGCGCCTCTTTGCACAAAACCGCCATCTCGGCCAGCTTGTGCTGAACGACTTGGAATTCATTCAGCGCCCGACCGAACTGCGTTCGTGTCGCGACATAAGAGCATGTTTGGTCGAAAGCCGCCGACATGGATCCTAGCGCTTCCCAGCAAAGCAGCAGCATCGCACGGGCAATTGCGTGACGGGTTTTGGTTGCGACGCTCGGATCATTGGAAAGCAGTTGATGGGCTCCGATTTGCACGTTGCTCAAACGGATATGGCCGGCCCTTGATCCATCCAGCATTTTGAAAGATTCGATAGCAACGCCTGCGTGTTTTGCGTCGAGATGAAATAACACTGGTCTGCTTTGCGAGTCGTCCTTCAGCTTGGCGAAAACGATTAAATCGTCAGCGCAAGGTGCGCCCGGGCAAATCTTGAGTTCGCCATTCAGTAGATATCCGGTTGGAGTCCGTATTGCATCGAAAACCGGCTCGATCGAATCGATCGATGTGATTCCCGGATGTGCAAGGGCTGCGCATGACTGTCCCTGGATCAATCGTTCGATGATATCGATGCGGTTAGGCGCGCATGTTTGTAAAACCTGTGCCGTGAGCATGGTGCTGGACCAAACGGGCTCGATAACCAGATGTCGCCCCAGCCCCTTCATCAACAATCCGGATTCGAGCAGCCCTAATCCTAGTCCCCCGGACTGCTCGCTCAAACTCAATCCCAGCCATCCAAGAACAGCAAATTGCTTCCATACTTCAGGATTGATCCCATCGCGCGATTGGATCGATTTCAAGCGTTGCGTAAATGAATACTCGTTGCTTAATACGTCGGCAACACTTGATTCGATTTGGTTTTGTTCTTCGTTTAAATGTAGCTGCATCGAATTCTTCTTGATTAATCGACTTTGGCGCCTGAATCTTTAATGACTTGGGCCCATTTTTTCTGATCCTTTTCTATGAAGGTGGCAAATTGGGCAGGCGTGTTTCCAATAATGTCCAGCCCGAGGGATTTAAAGCGATCTTTCACATCCTGAAGCTTTAAAACCTCACCCACTTCTTTGTAGAGGAGATCGACTACAGGTTTTGGCGTGCCGGCAGGTGCGACAATGCCAAGCCAGGGCATGGCTTCATAACCTGGCAAGCCTGATTCTGCAACGGTCGGCAGTTCAGGCGCAGATACAGAGCGCTGCGCTGTTGTCACTGCGATCGCGCGCAAGCGACCGCTCTCGAGATATGGCTTGGAGGATGCGATTGGATCGAACATCATTGAGGTCTGACCGCCAACCAGATCGGCCAGTGCCGGTGTACTGCCTTTATAAGGGATGTGCGTGATGTCCACTCCGGCCATTTTCTTGAATAGCTCAGCTTCTAGATGGGTGGATGTGCCGCTACCTGTCGAGCCATAACTGACTTTGCCGGGATTAGCTTTCAGGTATGCGATCAGATCCTGAATCGATTTGACCGGCAGGTTAGGATTGACGACAACCAGATGAATTACGGCCGCTACTTGGGTGACAGGAGTGAAGTCCTTGATCGGATCATAGTTCACCTTCGAATACAAGGACGGAGCGATCACCAGCGATGAAGCCGCCATCAGCAGGGTATATCCATCTGCAGGCGCTTTTGCGACAAATTCGGATGCAAGCATGGTGCCGGCACCCGGCTTGTTTTCGACGATAACAGTCTGGCCTAGTCTGGGTGTCAGCTTTTCGGCCAGAATCCGGGACATGACATCGGTTGCGCCACCGGGCGGGAAAGGTAGTATCAATTTGATCGGCTTGTTCGGATAGGTTTGTGCCACAACAGGCGCGATCGCTGCAGCAGCGAGAGCCAGGCCGGAAAGCAAACGTGTGATGTAACGCATATTGAGTCTCCAGTTAAATGTAAATCTGTTTTTTCTGTTGATGATGCTATGTGGATCCGGTTATTCGATAACAATCAACGCATCGATAGCAGATGCGCCATGTCCTGATTCATGCACAAGCAGCGGATTGATTTCAAGCTCCCGAATATTCAAAAACGCGTTGAATGACTCAGAAACAGCTTGCATGGTTTGCATGACTGCACCTTTGTCCGCAAGCGGTCGGCCTCGGTATCCATCCAGAAGCGGATAGGCTTTCAGTTCCTGAAGCATTTGATGCGCAATATCTTCGTCTACAGGCAAGATGCGGTGAGATACATCCCGATAGATTTCAGTGAGCACGCCTCCAAGGCCAACAGTCATCACCGGCCCGAACACTTGATCCGTTGTAATCCCGATAATTAATTCAGCTACCCCTTTTTTCATTGGCTGAACAAGAACCCCGTCGATTTGCGCGTCCGGTTTGGCGCGAGTGACTCGACTGAGAATGTCTGAAGTCGCTTCAGATACCGCCAGCGCCGAATCCAGCCCGAGTTTGATCGCATTGAGCTCTGTCTTATGCGGTACGTCGGCGCTGAGGATTTTTACGACAACCGGGTACCCGATTGTGTCGGCTGCCTTGATTGCTTCTTCAGGTCCGGTTGCTGTAAGTTCATTGATGGGTGGCAGTCCGAACTTAGACAACAACTTTCTGGTTTCATGTTCGTTGAGTTTTTTATCGATGCGACCTTTTGAATGCGTCGATAGTGTCGCTTGCTCGTTCAAGTCAAACCATTTCAACGCTGCGTCCCGCCTTTCAAGCCATTGGCAAAAGGGTCCAAGAGCTTGAATGCTACGCCCCACATCGTCGAATACGGCTACGCCGGATGCCGTCAGTTTGTCGCGACATGTCGCCTTGCCTGTATCGACCGCAACGATCAACCTATCCGTCTTTGCTGCGATTTCGATCAGATATTCGCTCATTCGGTCCAGAAGGTAGCCCGGGGCGGTCACGACCAATACATCGACATTGGGCGATGTGGCTAATGTAGTCAAGGCCGATCTTGCGAATTCGGGCGTATTGACTAAATTGCCGGTGACATCGATCGGGTTCGAGACCATGCCATAGTCGGGTATGCCGGCGCGCAATGCCATTTGTTCTTCTGTAGACAGATTGGGAACTTCCAGTCCGGCCAAAATGCATTTGTCGGCAAGAATGGCTCCCATGGCGCCCGACATGGTCACGATCGCTACGCGTTTACCGCCTTTGCGATGCTTGAATTTGGCCAGATAGGCCAAATTGACCATTTGAGCGAAATCGTTCGATGCAATCACGTTCATCTGCGCGAATGCGGATCGATACACGTCCATATTGCCAGCCAAAGCTGACGTGTGCGACTGAACCGCTTCCGATCCTTTATCGGTTTCGCCCGCTTTATACAGGATGAGTGGTTTTTGCTGTTTGGCAAATTGATGTGCCGCGCGGATAAAACCGGATCCGTCGCGCAGTTGTTCGATATACCCGAGCACGCAGTCTGTATTGGGATCTTGCGCCATATACCCCAGATATTCAGAGTATTCGACGCATGCTTCGTTGCCGGTGTTGATAAAGTGACTGAATTGAATGCCACGCTCGCGTCCCATTGCGAAAAGCGCCGAACACACATTACCGCTTTGTGTCAGAACGGCTGTCGATCCAGGTCCGGATTGTGGTGGAACCATCTTGAAAATGGACGCAAAGGCGGTATATGCATGTGAATTCAGGTTGGCGAATCCCATGCAATTCGGTCCTGCCACCACCATGCCACTTTGAGAAACGAATTCTTCCATTTCTTTTTGCAGAGCCAATCCTTTGGCCCCAGCCTCGGCAAAGCCGGCTGCGTAAACAATTGCAGCCCGGATTCCGCGATTATGGCAACGCTTGAGCATGGGAGTGACATCATCCGCGGCAATAGCCAATACGGCCAGGTCAGGCGTGTGGGGCAGGGACTCGATATCCGGATAGCAGGTGTAGCCGAACATGTCCGAATATTTGGGATTGACCGGATAGACCTGACCCTTGAATCCGAAGTGGCTCATCATGTCCAGCGGCATGCCACCGATGCGCCCGGGATTGTTTGTGGCGCCAATGACAGCGATAGATTGGGGGTCGAGCAGCGAACCCAAGTGTTTAGACACTTTTGGCTCCCTTTTGAATGGCTTTGGCCAGGCCTTGATCGCGCAATGTTTTGAACTCCTCAGTCATATGGCTGAGCTGGTGGGTGTCGAAATGAGCGGAAAGCGATTCGCGAAGTCCTTGTGCGTCGAGTGTGCGATTCAGTGATTTTTTCGTGAGCTTCAGGCCGAATGGAGCGGCTTGTGCGATCTTTTGAGCCATTTCCATCGTTGCCGATTCCAGTTCCGCGCGCGGGACCACGCGATTGATCATGCCGATTTCCTTTGCATCTTGCGCGGTCAGTCTCATGCCGGTGTAGAGAAATTCCTTGGCTTTACGCAATCCCATGACCCAGGGGTGGATCAGAACCTCGACTGCGGCCGTTGCAAGGGTTTGTCCGACCGGATCCGAGAAAAAAGCATCATCCGATGCAACGATCAGGTCGCACATGTTGGCGATCATGAAACCACCCGCCACACAGGCGCCTTGAACTTGAGCAATTACGGGCTTTGGAAAATCCCAGATACGCATGCAGTAATCGAAATAACGAAGCTCTTCATATGCCCAGCGTTGTTCGACGGTAAAGTTTGCGCGTTTTTCCTGCGCTTCTTTTAGGTCATGGCCCGCGGAAAAGTGATCTCCTTTGCCGGCGATGATGACAACTCGGACGGAATCATCCTTTTGAGCCGCAGTCAGCGCGGCATCCAGTTCATCAAGTAACTGCTGGCTTTGTGCATTGCGTTGTTGTGGCCGATTGAGACTGATGGTGCAGACCGGACCGTTTTGTTCGGTCATGATGAATTCGTAGCTCATGTTGTCTTCCTGTATTGAATTGATTACTCATTGCTTTTGGTTAACTCTAATCAGATAATTCTCATCAGGAAACAATAAACTCTTAAATTTCCCATAATATGGACATAATTAAAAATATTGACGGTGCCCAAAGCGTGCGTCGGGCGCTTGTTTTGCTCAAGCTTTTGGCATCGCAGCATGAGACGGGCATGCGTCTGTCCGATATCGTGGTGTCGAGCGGGCTGGTCAGATCAACTGCGCATCGGCTTTTGACTTGCCTGATTGAAGAAGGGTTTGTCGAGAAGGACGCATCGGGCAAACGCTATCGTCTCGGATTGCAGGCGATGCAATTGGGATTCGCCGTCATGAACCGCATGCCGTTGCTTGAAAAATTTCGCCCCATTATGCAAAAACTGGCTCGCCTGTCCGGGGACACGGTATTTCTGGTGATCCGGCAGGGCGATGAGGCGTTGTGTCTACATCGCGAGACTGGATCGTTTCCTGTCAAGGTGTTCACGATCGATGTCGGCGAGCGAAGATTAATCGGTGTGGGGGCGGGCGGTTTGGCCATGCTGGCGGGTTTGGATGATGAAGAAATAGAACAGATCTACGCGCGTCACCAGCAAGAGTATCTACAAGCGGGGCTGAGCGTGTCTCAGTTGCGCAAAGCAATTAAAAACACAAGGAAAAACGGTTTTTCCGAAACAGTCGATTCGATCACGCATGGTGTCGCAGGGGTAGGGGCTGCGATTCCTGTTGGTTTCGGCATGCAGGCCGCGCTGAGCTTCGGGGCAATCGCAAGCAGAATGGATGTTGGCAGGCGCAGAGAGTTATCGAAGATTTTGGTGGATGCGATAAAGTAAACTCAGGTCATCATTTCTGAGACTTTGCGTTGCAACGTATGCCACAAACACACATTCGCCCGGGTTTGATCGTCTTGCATAGTAATTTGTCCGAAAGCCTGGCAGAGACTGTCGTGACATGGCTTTCGAACAATCCGCTGAACCCTCTGGAAGAAGAGATTTTTCTGGTTCAAAGCAATGGCATGGCGGAATGGCTCAAAATGGAGCTGGCCACGATGGGCGGGGTGTATGCCGCGACGCGTGTCGCGCTGCCCGCGAAGTTCATGTGGCAAACCTATCGTCAAGTGCTTGGCAGGGATGCGGTGCCGTCCGACTCGCCGCTGGATAAGATCCCCATGACCTGGCGGGTCATGAAGCTGCTGCCAACATTGTTGAGTGATCCCGACTTTGAGCCGATCGATGGGTTCCTGAAAGCAGACGAACCCGATCGCCAGTTGCAGCTTGCGGCAAGGCTTGCCGATCAGTTCGATCAGTACCAGATTTATCGTGCCGATTGGCTTGAAGCCTGGGCAAGTGGTCGCGACGTTCTGATACTGGGTGATGGTTCAGAAAGGGATCTGCCACCTGATCAGCGTTGGCAGCCCAAACTCTGGCGAGCATTGTTAGGTACGTTGAGCGAACCGGAACAAGAGGTGATTCGTCCGCGTTTGCATCGCAAAGTGCTCGATCGGTTAATGCAGTCAGATACGGTTAAAGCTAAAGTCGCGCGTCGTGTCGTGGTGTTTTGTGTCAGTCAGTTCCCATTGTCCAGTTTGAAAGAGTTGGCTGCCTTGAGCCGACATGCGCAGGTGATTCTTGCAGTGTTTAATCCCTGTCGGCATTATTGGGGCGACATTATTGAAGGTCGCGAAATGCTGCGTGCGATCCGGCGACGCCATGCCAATCGCGATGGCATTGATCTGGGCGCCATCGATATCGATCAAATGCATCTCAAGGCCAATGCATTATTGGCGTCCTGGGGTCGTCAAAGCAGGGATTTCATTCGTCAGCTTGATGAATTCGACGATGCCACACAAACACGCCTTCAGTTTGCCAGTCTGAAACTCGATTTGTTTGACGATACGGCTGTCAATCAAGGGAGCATGCTGCAACGGATTCAGCGCCAGATTCGTGATCTTGAACCTACTCCGCCTAGTCCGGACACGCACGCGATTGCGCGGCAGGATCGCTCAATCGTGTTTCATGTGGCTCATAGCAAGGTACGTGAAATTGAGATTTTGCACGATTGCTTGCTTCAGTATCTGTCCCAACCCTCAACGGATGGCAAGAAATTACAGCCACGCGATATCGTCGTGATGGTTCCCGATATCGAACAAATGGCACCGGCCATACGTGCCGTGTTCGGACAGTACAAGCGTACCGATCAGAGATTTATTCCCTTCGATATCTCCGACCTCGGCGCTCAAGCGGATAGTCCGCTGATTAGCGCTGTCGAGTGGCTATTGCGCATTCCGCAACAACGCACCCGATTAAGTGAATTGATCGATTTGCTTGAAGTCCCTGCGATTGCAGGTCGTTTCGGCATCAGTCAGGATGCGTTGCCAAAATTGGTCGCATGGATGGAAGGATCCGGTATACGCTGGGGATTGAATCAGGGGCAACGCCATGATTTGCAGCTTGATGCCTGTGGTGAGCAAAATACCGCATTATTTGGTTTGCAACGCATGTTGCTTGGGTATTGCAGCGGCTCGCTCGCAGGGTTGACGGATGACAACAGCTTTAACGGAATCGATCCGTATGTCGAAGTCGGTGGACTCGAGGCTGAACTAGCAGGCTCGTTGGCGCATTTTCTGAAAACACTGACCGACTGGTGGACTATCGCGCGCGTCGTTGCCACACCCGACGAATGGGTTCAACGCGGTCGGCAGTTATTGACGAGTCTCGTGAGTGCTAAAGAAGAAACGGATAAACAGGCGATAAGCGCATTGAATGCGGCATTGAACGTCTGGCAGCGTGCCTGCGAACAAGCTGACTATGTCCAACAGGTACCACTGAGTGTTGCCCGTGCATCTTGGCTTGAGGCGCTAGACCGACCGACCTTGAATCGACGTTTCAGGGCGGGAGGGGTGACCTTTTGCTCGCTAATGCCAATGCGGGTGATTCCGTTTGAAGTGGTTTGCCTGCTTGGCATGAACGAAGGAGACTATCCGCGCGCCTCAGTGCGAAGCGACTTTGACTTGATGAAACTAAAAGGCGTGGGACGTCCGGGCGATCGCTCGCGGCGCGAAGATGATCGCCAACTGCTACTGGAAGCGGTGCTTTCGGCACGCAGAACGCTTTATGTGAGTTGGACCGGAAAAAGTGTCAAAGACAACAGTGATCAACCTCCATCGGTCTTGATAGCGCAGTTACGTGATTATCTTCAAGCACATTGGGGTAATGATTGCGTCGACTCTCGTACAACTTTTCATCCGCTTCAACCTTTTAGTCGAAAGTATTTCGAGCCGGACTCAGGATTGAGAACTTATGCGTCCGAATGGCGTGCGGCTCACTCTGTACAGCTAGATGAACAATTAACGCTTGGAGCGACGCAGGATGATTGGAAACGAGGCGATCTTTTTTCTACTCGTGCGCCGGACAGTCTTCCGACTTTAACGATTCAGCAGTTAGTGACGTTCTTGCGCAACCCTGTAAAAGCATTTTTCAGGCAGAGCCTAAGTGTTGTATTCGATCATCAGCAAGAGCAGGATTTTGATGACGAACCGTTTGGTATCGATCATCTGGAAAGATACTATTTCGTTCAAGAATTGCTTGCTGATTGTCCTGCCGATCTTGACGCGGATTCGATAGGCTCTTTTGTCGATAGCCGTCTTGCGCAAATGCGCAGGGCAGGCCGATTGCCTCCCCAGGTGCTCGGTGAGCTTGTGCAGCATGATCTCGAGCAGGTTTTAAAAATGATTTTGGGTAGTCTGGTGATCGAAAAATCCAGATGCGGCATTGAAGCGCCACGTCGTTCTGTCAGGACGTCACATGATGGTGTGGTGCTGGAAGACTGGTTGCATCATTTGCATGAACCGGGCGCTGAGATGCAGGGCGAAGAAGTTGAGGCAGTCGGACTGAGTGTGGAGTCAGGAAAGCTTTGCGAACAATCGTATTCGACCAAGAAGTCTTCGGTCAGGCCCGATAGATTACTGAATGCTTGGGTTATGAGCCTGGTGGCCGCTAGTTGCGATGTCAAATTGCGACAGGTGATCGTTGGGAGAGATGTTGTAGCCTACATTCAACCCGTTAATAAAGAGCTTGCTAAACAAGTTCTGGATATGCTGATGTCGTTGTGGAAGATTGGGATGGCTCGCCCGGTTCCTTTGCCGTTAAAAACCGCGATTGCTTATGCAATTGCAAGTGCGAAGTCTACGCAGGACAATCCTGTTAAAAGACCCAAGCCCGCAGTCGATGCCTATGAAGGACAGGAAAGCTTCAGTGGCGGGGATCCGAAGCCTGGTGAAAATCAGGAGATGTGTCTGAGCCGTGAATATCCGGATTTTGACGCTTTGCTTGAAACTGATTTTGTGACGCTAGCGCCTCGAATCTATCAACCACTGATTGACTGGTGCGCGTTGTGCGTAACGACTCATCCGCATGCATCCGGTTTTTCAACCGATGATGATCATGCTGAAGATGCGATCGGAGAGTCATCATGACTATTCGTGATGAATCGATTGACTTGCAGGACTTGAAGCCTTTGACGTTTCCGCTATTTGGAAGCCGTCTGATTGAAGCGAGCGCGGGTACTGGCAAGACTTGGACGATCGCTGCGCTATACGTGCGGTTGGTTCTTGGGCATGATCCCGATTTGGGCAATGAACAAAATTTTTCGAAGGCTAGATTGCCTTCCGAGATTCTGGTGATGACTTTTACCAGAGCGGCCACGCGCGAACTGTCCGAACGGATCAGGGGGCGACTGATTGAAGCGGTCAGGTACTTTAGGGAAGAAACCCAGGCGAGACAAGAAGACGATTTTCTAATTTCATTGCGTCATGACTATCCGTCAGGTAAATCACGCGATCAGGCTTCCTGGCGACTAGCCATGGCGGCTGAAAGTATGGACGAAGCTGCAGTTCATACGATTGATGCCTGGTGTCAACGCATGCTTAAGGAGCATGCCTTCGATAGTGGTTGCCTGTTCGATGAAGAATTGGTCGCCGATGAGGATTTATTGCGTATAGAAGCTTGTCAGGACTATTGGCGGCAGCAATGTTATCCCTTGAGTGTAGATCATTTGAGTACAGTTTTGTCTGTCTGGCCGAGTGTCAATGCCTTGATCGGGGATATGAAATATTTGCTGGATAAAGACGTTCAGGACGATATTGGACTGGATTCGATCGAGGCAAGAATCGATGCTGCAGTTGCAAAGAGAAATCATGAATTAGGGCAGCTTAAGTCTGTCTGGCGCACAAATGCCCGGGCGATGCTGGAGTGGCTCAATGGTCAGATCGATAATCCTGTATTAAAAAAAGGCTGGAACACAAGAAGTTTGAAGAAACCCAGCTACACCGGATGGCTAAATTCATTAATTGCGTGGTGCGATGATCCGGATGCATTTAAAGAGCCGACCCTCAAGACCGGGTGGGACAGGTTTACTCCGAAGGGAATGGAAGAGGTTAGAGTCGTTGGCTCCGGTCCGTATGAGTTGCCTGCCGAGTTCAAGGCTTTTGGCGAACTGCGTGAAGACATCGAGTTTGTAAATGATATTAAAGCACCGTTGCGTCGTCATGCCGCCCTCTGGATTTCGGTGCGACTAGCCAAACTCAAGCGTGAAGCAGGCACCTTTGGTTTTGCCGACATGCTTTACAGATTGGATCGTGCATTGTCGACACCGGCCAGTGGCGAACGATTGCGTCAGAGGATTTTGTCTCAATATCCCGTTGCGCTGATCGACGAGTTTCAGGATACATCGCCACTTCAGTTCAATATTTTTGATCAGATTTATCGTGCCAGTTCGAACAGTGATCAAACTGCATTGCTGCTGATCGGTGACCCCAAACAATCGATTTACGGTTTCAGGGGGGCTGATATTTATAGTTACATCAAGGCTCGTCAAGCGACCAAGGGTCGGCAGTATGTGTTGAAGACCAATTATCGCTCGACCCATGCTGTGGTGAATGTGGTGAACCGGCTTTTTAGCCGAGTGGATCGCCATCCGAATCGCCCGGACGGCGCCTTTTTGTTTAAAAGATTTCCGGGCAATCCGTTGCCGTTTGTCGATGTACAGGCAAATGGGCGTGCTGAATATTTTGTAGATTCAACGGGCATGGTTCCCGCACTCACTTTAGTGCATTCGCTGACTGATCTGCAGTCGGCAGATCAATTGCGCGACAACTTTTCGGCGCTATGCGCCGAGCAGATTGTTGGTTGGCTCAATGATGCGCAGGCTGGATTTGCCGAAGACGGCAAGAAAACAGTTCCGCTTCGTCCCAAGGATATCGCGGTTCTGGTCAGAACAGGCAAAGAAGCTGCTGCGGTTCGCAAACATTTAAGTAGAAGAGGCGTCTCGTCGGTATACCTATCGGACAAAGATTCCGTATTTAATAGTCCTGAGGCACGAGATCTTTATTTCTGGTTGCAAGCTGTTTCCATGCCCGGAAATGTCCGTTTTGTTCGGGCTGCTTTGGCCACGCGCATGATCGGATTTTCGCTTGCTGATCTTCAAAATCTCGCGCAGGACGAAGAGGCCTTCGATACTCAGGCCGAGCGCTTGCGTGATTTGCAATCCGTCTGGCAGTCGCAGGGTGTGCTTGCCATGTTGCGACGGACATTGCATCAATTCGATCTGCCGTCGCGCTGGCTGAAAGAATCCGAAGGCGAGCGCAGTCTCACTAATTTCTTGCATTTGTCCGAATTGCTGCAGTCGGCAAGCACTCATCTGGAGGGCGAGCAGGCTTTGATTCGCTGGTTTAAAACCGAAATGGAAGAGCAGTCTCAAGCGAGCGAGGATCAGATCGTTCGTCTTGAGAGCGATGAGGATTTGGTAAAAGTCATTACGATACATAAAAGTAAAGGCTTGGAATATCAGGTCGTGCTGCTGCCTTTTGTGACAAGCTTTCGGGCCGCAAAAAAGGAAGATTCCAGCTTCATGGATGTGCCTGATGAGCAGGGAAAGCGCAATCTGATTCTCAAGTTGAATTCAGAAATGACTGAACGGGCTGATCGTGAAAGACTGAAGGAAGATCTGCGACTCCTGTACGTTGGCCTGACGCGTGCACGCCATGCTTTGTGGGTTGGATTTTCGGCTGTTAAATTTCGAAATACAAAAACGTGTATCTCTCATCAAAGTGCGATCGGATATTTGTTGAATGGTGGCCATGAAATTGACGAGCCAGCCAAGTGGATTGAACCGCTGGAAGCCTTTGTGCAAGATATAAGCGATCACGTGCCTGTAGCATCTGAGTGGGTAAGATTGGTTCCGGCTTCACCCCAAATTGCGTTAACCCGTTTGGTCCGGAAATCGGATCAGGTTGGCTTGCTTGAACATCCGCCTTACCGTTGCGATTTTGATAAAAACTGGTCGATCGGCAGTTTTTCACGGCTGACGAAAGATATCGTTCCGCTGAAAACACAGCTGTCGGCATTGCAAATAGCTCAACCTGCCGATGACGAGTCGGATCAGGACAGTGATGCAGATGTGGATGCCTTGTCGATACTGATGCCTGTCATTCAGACTGCTGGGCAGGGTAGTCATGCTATTCGCCATGTTTTTCACAAAGGTCCGATAGCCGGGAATTTTTTGCATGATCAGCTCGAATGGCTCGCAGGCGAAAAGTTCGCATTAGCCGATGACATTGACCTGCAGGGCAGGTTAAAGCGGCGTTGCGAAAGATTCGGTTATGACAGGCATGCGGATGGCCTTGTCGAGTGGCTGTCGGCAATCGTTCAAACCGTATTGCCTGGTCCGA
This sequence comes from Sheuella amnicola, assembly GCF_010499255.1. GTDB lineage: Bacteria > Pseudomonadota > Gammaproteobacteria > Burkholderiales > Burkholderiaceae_B > Zwartia > Zwartia amnicola. Next base: position 476,529 of record NZ_JAAGRN010000001.1, on the reverse strand, counting down.
ATGCGTCACTCAACGTTCTGGAACAGGTATTGCCCGAGATGGAATTCTGGTTACCTACATCGTTAATTCAAACTCCCTTGTTGGATGAGTTGTGCCGCAAGCATTTACTGAATGGTCACGCACGATCTTCATTGCCTGATCGTGAATTGCACGGCATGTTGATGGGGTATGCAGATCTAGTGTTTGAGCACAATGGCAAATTCTGGGTGCTGGACTACAAATCGAATTATCTCGGCAAAGATGACTTGGCCTACGATTTTGCGGCAATGGAGAAATCAATGGCCGAGCATCGTTATGATATGCAGGCGGCTTTGTATATGCTGTCGTTGCACCGGTTGCTTAAAAAACGCTTGGGTGATCGTTATGATCCCTTTGTTCACATGGGAGGTGCTGTTTATCTGTTTTTACGGGGTATAAATGGCCCTTCTCAAGGGACATATGTCGTGCCGCCATCGGTCGATATGTTGCTTGAGCTTGATGCCATGCTTGGCGAAACGGAAGGATCGGCATCATGATTGTTTCAATGCTGAATGACGATGTTCAGATTGAGGCAATGTCTTGCCTGCAGATCCTGTCGAGCTGGTCTGACAAGAAATGGATCAGGCGACTGGATAGCGCGCTTGCTGAATTCATTTTTGAACAGGATTCGGGTGAGACTTCAGATGCTTTGTTGGTCGGTGCGGCCATGCTTGCCTATTTTGAAGGACACGGGCATACCTGTTTGCCGCTGCGTCCGCTGATCTCGAGTCCGGATGCTTTATTGGGATGGCCTGAGGATCGTCAGCATGAGTTGAATTCTCTTTGGTCAAGATTGCCATCCGCCATGGCCGAATGGGTTGAACAGATCTTGATGAGTACTTGCGTGCAATCTTTGATTGACGTTTCCATGCCGGATGTCACTGCACCGACTGATCAGTCCGTTGCGTCACGGCCGCTCGTGTTAGCAGGTACGCATGATGAACCCGTCCTGTATCTGCGTCGTTATTGGAATCACGAGCAATTTGTTTTCCAAGAGATCGTGCGGCGCGTGGGAGAAGCCCGAAATGTGGATGAATTGCGTGCCGCCACGATACTATCGCGTCTTTTTGATTCCGGCATAGCAGAGGATGATTTATCCGAGGCATCTCGGTTTGACTGGCAAAAGTTTGCCTGCGCAGTTGCGTTGCGATCATCGTTCACAGTCATCACGGGTGGTCCCGGTACAGGCAAAACCTATACGGCTGCACGGTTGCTCGCGACCTTGTTTGCAGTTGATTCAGCACCGGATCGTTTGAAGATCGCACTGGCGGCTCCGACCGGTAAGGCGGCCGCCCGTTTGCGCCAGTCGATCGACAAGGCTCTTGAAGAGTTAGTTCAACAGGTTGGCGATGGCTTGGATCTAACTGAATTAGCCCGTCGAATCGGTGCCGCTAAAACATTGCATGCTTTGCTGGGAGCGTCGTCCGATTCGCGTCAGTTCAGGTACAACGCCAGTAACCAGCTTGATCTCGATGTTTTGATTGTGGATGAGGCATCGATGATTCACCTTGAAATGATGTCTGCGTTGTTGCAGGCGTTACCGCCATCAACCAGATTGATTTTGTTGGGTGACAAAGATCAATTGGATTCCGTGGAGGCGGGAGCGGTGATGGGGGATTTGACCCGCGAGGCGATCAAGGGATCCTACAGTGCGCAAACCGCACGTTATGCATGGGCGGTGACGCAACAGAGAATACCTGATTCGTTTTGCGCCATGGGTTCCGGTTCTCCATTACTAGCGCAGCAAATCGTTATGTTGCGTGAAAGTCGACGCTTTGGTGCCTCGATTGGACAGCTTGCTTTATCAGTCAATTCAGGTCATTGCGAAATGGCTGTTGATTTGCTTGAAAGGGATTCGCTGCAAACGGTGTTGGCGTTGGCGAGTTCGACTATCAGTGACGTACTGGATTTGGGTGTGCGTGGCCGACCCGGCGCCAAACCTTGTTTCGCAGATTATCTCAATGAAATCAAGCAATGGAATGCATTCAAAGATAAAAATCCAGATACCCACCAAGCCTGGATTAAACGTGTTTTAAATGCCTTTGATCAATTCAGGGTACTGTGCGCTGTCAATCAGGGAGACTGGGGCACTGTCGCAATTAATTACTCCATGCTTAATGCGCTTGAACAGGCCGGACTACTGAACACCGGTAAGACTGGCAAAGAGTGGTTTGCCGGACGGCCTATCATGGTGACACGTAATGATCCTGATTTGGGTGTTTATAACGGCGATGTCGGTGTTGTGCTGCCGAGTTTGCGGCGTGTTGAGGGTGATAAGGGTGCTTTTGCCCTGCGTGCCTATTTTCTGGATGGCGACCAGCTGCGATCAGTATCCGTCAGCCGTCTGGCGCATGTCGAAACGGCATTTGCGATGACTGTTCATAAAAGCCAGGGATCCGAGTACCGACATGTCGCTCTGGTTCTACCTCCCGGACGCAATGAGCATTTGAGTCGGGAACTGATTTATACCGGTATTACGCGTGCGCGCGAGTACTTAACTATTTTCGAAGGGCAGGCCGGATCGTTTAAACAGGCTGTTGCTCGTGCATCGGGTCGCACGAGCGGCTTAGGCAGTGCTTTGGGCAGTGCGTAAAGGCTAGAGCGCCTCAAGCTCGGCTTGCAGTTCGAGCCAGACTTCTTCGAGTTGAGCGATGCGCTTGGTGAGTTCGCCATGTTCGGCCAGTTTGGATACTCTTTCCTGGCGACGCGAGTCCGAATACAGATCCGGATCGGCGATATCCGCATCCAGCTCTTTCAGACGGCTTTGCGCTTGTTCAAGCTCTTTTTCGACCTTGACCAGTTTGGCGTCAATGGGTTTACGCAGCTGCGATATTCTTTGACGCTCAAGGGCTTCATCCTTTTTCTGCTGCTTACGATCAACTGCTGTCATGCCCGATGCACCGCCATCAGTTCCATCCGGGACACCAGACTGATCGTTAGCGCTTTGCTTGAGTTGCTGCTTGATCAGCTGATCGTCCCTGCGAGTGTTTGCTTGACGCTGTGCCAGCCAGTCACGGTAATCTTCCAGATCACCGTCAAAAGGTTGTACTTTGCCGTCGGCCACAATCCAGAAGGTGTCAACTGTTGTGCGTAGCAGATGCCTGTCGTGCGAGACCAGCAACATGCTGCCGCCGAATTCGGCCAGTGCCGTTGTCAGGGCTTCGCGGGTTTCGACATCCAAATGGTTACTCGGTTCATCTAGCAACAGCAGATTGGGCTTTTGCCAAACGATCAACGACAAGGCAAGACGTGCCTTTTCACCGCCCGACATGGGGGCGACTTTATCCATCACGCGTTCACCGCCAAAACCGAATCCGCCAAGATAGTTGCGTAGTTCTTGTTCGCGTGTCTCCGGAGCAAGTCTGGCTAAATGTTGCAGTGGGCTGCTGTCTAGGTCCAGCATGTCTAGCTGGTGCTGGGCGAAGTAACCGACTTTAAGGCCTTTGGAAGCTATCCGGCTTCCGGCCTGTACGTCGAGCTCACCCGCCAGAGTTTTAACCAGCGTGCTTTTGCCTGCGCCGTTGACACCGAGAATGCCGATCCGATCGCCACCTCTGACCATCAGGCGCACATCGCGCAAAATGGGAATGGTTTGTCCCTCATCAGTCATGTAACCCGCTTGCATATCATCAAGCACCAGCAAGGGGTCGGGCATGTCTTCAGGGGAGGGAATGCGTATATCGATTCCGGCTTCCGCATGTATGGGTGCGAGCTGTTCCATTCTGGCGAGCGCCTTGACGCGGCTTTGCGCCTGCTTGGCTTTGGAAGCCTTGGCTTTGAAGCGATCGATAAACCCTTGCAGTCTTGCTGCTTCGCGCGTTTGGCGCTCCCAGGCGATTTTGCCTTGACGCAGTCGCTCGGCCCGCTGAATCACAAAATCCTGATAGCCACCTTTATATCGATTCAGTTTGCCCTGATCGAAATGAAGGACGGTCTGCGCAACCGCATCCAAAAATTCCGTATCGTGAGAGATCAGCAATACCGTACCTTTATAGGCTGCGAGCCAGCGCTCAAGCCACAGCATGGCGTCCAGATCCAGGTGGTTGGTCGGCTCGTCAAGCAAGAGTAATTCAGAGGGGGCCATCAGCGCGCGTGCAAGGGCAAGCCTCATGCGCCACCCGCCGGAAAAGCTATCGACCGGATGAGACCATTGCTCGGGCGTAAAGCCCAGTCCGGCCAGTAATTGTTCGGCTCGCGAATTGGCTGTCCACGCGCCTGCCTCAATCAACTCGGATTCGAGTTCAGCGATTTTCGACCCATGATGTTCTTGATCGAGAAGGCTTCTTTCTTTTTGCAATTGACGCAAATGCACATCGCCATCAATGACGAATTCACGCGCAGGTATCGAACAGGATGCAATCTCTTGCTGCACGCTGGCCACGCGCCACCCGGCAGGCACAGTCAGATTGCCTGCATCGGCGTCGATCTCCTGTTGGAGCAGTGCGAATAAAGTGGACTTGCCGGCGCCGTTTTTACCGACAAATCCGACACGCTCTCCGGGGTGCACGACAAAATCCGCTTGATCCAGCAGCACCTTGGTGCCACGCCGGACAGTCAATCCAGAGGCGCGAATCACGATGCCAGTTGCTCGCGGGTGAGCAAGAGAATCTGATCCGACGCTTCGGCAGTATCCAGCCAGATCGGATCCAGTTCGGGAAACGCTTCTTCGAAAAAGTGTTTCTCGTGACCGATTTCAATCACTAGCACGCCGTTTTCATTCAGGTGCTCAGCAGCCTGATCGATAATGGTTCGCACCAGATCCATGCCATCGTCGCCGCCTGCCAGAGCCAGAGAGGGCTCGTGGCGGTATTCTTCAGGCAGTCTGGTCATCGACTCGCTATTGACGTAGGGAGGGTTGCTGATGATCAAATCGTATGTCGTACCAGCAGGCAGCGGATCATATAGACTGCCATGATGCAGGTTCAGTCGATCACTCAGCGCGTGTTCACGCACATTGATTCTGGCAACATCAATCGCATCTTGCGAGATGTCGGTCGCATCGACTAGCGCATCCGGAAACTGATGTGCTGCGATGATGGCCAGACACCCCGATCCCGTGCATAAATCCAGCACGCTGGTGACCGCATACGGGTCGGTAATCCAGGGTTCGAGATGTTGCATCAGCAGCTCTGCAATTGGCGAACGCGGAACGATTACACGCTCATCAACATGGAATCGATAGCCTTGCAACCAGGACTCTTTAGTCAGGTACGGTGCAGGCAGACGTCGATCACATCGCTGATCGATCAGATGAAGCGCGCGTTGCCGCTCTTCGGGCAATACGCGTGCATCCATAAAAGGGTCGAGTTGATCGGGTGGAAGATGCAGTGCGTGCAATACCAGATAGACTGCTTCATCCCAGGCATTATCTGAGCCGTGGCCGAAAAACAGTTTGGCCGCGTTAAAGCGCGATACAGCGTATCGAATCAGATCGCGAACAGTCAGGAGTGTGTCGCGAGAAGCATGTGAATGATCAAGCATCGGGTAAAAGAGTTTCGATGGTGCGGCGATAGATATTTTTCAACGGGTCGATATCGGCAAGCAGGATGTTTTCGTTGACTTTATGAATCGTGTCGTTAACTGGCCCGAATTCGATCACTTCGTTGCAGATCGATGCGATGAATCGACCGTCTGACGTGCCGCCTGTGGTGGACAATTCGGTTTGAACGCCTGTTTCGGCCTGTATGGCATCGGACAGCGCGGCGCTAAGCGTGCCGCGTGGCGTCAGGAAGGGCGAACCGCCAAGCGTCCAGTTCAGTTCGTATTCCAGTTTGTGCTTATCGAGCACGGCATGGATTTTGTTTTTGATTTGCTCGGGCGTCGATGCCGTGGCAAAACGCAGGTTGAAGTCGATAATGAATTCACCTGGGATGATGTTGGTTGCACCCGTGCCGGCATGCGCGTTCGAAATCTGGAATGTCGTAGGCGGAAAATATTCGTTGCCCTGATCCCATTGCACTTGCGCAAGCTCGGCCAATGCAGCCGAGGCATCGTGAACCGGGTTGCGCGCCAGATGCGGATAAGCCACGTGTCCCTGAATGCCTTTGACTGTTAGCTTGCCCGAGAGCGATCCACGACGACCGTTCTTGATGACATCGCCCAGCTTATCGACTGAGGTTGGCTCACCGACGATGCAGTAATCCAGACGCTCTTCACGCGCCCGCAAGGCATCACAGACGATGACTGTGCCATGCACGGCAGGGCCTTCTTCATCAGATGTCAGTAGCAGGGCGATTGAGCCCGTGTGGTTCGGGTGCGCAGCAACGAATTCTTCGCACGCAACAACGAAAGCGGCAATGGATGATTTCATGTCAGCTGCGCCACGGCCATACAAGCGACCATCACGCTCGGTCGGGATAAATGGGTCGCTGCTCCATTTATCGGCCGGGCCGGGAGGTACGACATCCGTATGACCTGCAAAGACAAGTAGGGGACCTTCGGTGCCGCGTCTTGCCCATAAGTTAGTCACCCCACCTTCTTCATAAAACTCGGCCTTGAAACCAAGCGGCGCCAGATGCCGCATCAGCAACTCCTGGCATTGCTTGTCCTCGGGCGTGACAGAGGGACGGGTGATTAACTCTTTGACGAGGGAGAGTACGCGGCTGTCAGTCATTTCGATCAGGCTCGCAGCAAATCGTTGATGCTGGTTTTGGCGCGAGTTTGCGCATCAACTCGCTTGACGATGATGGCGCAGTTCAGGCTGTGGCTGCCGTCGGCCGCAGGCAGCGAACCGGGAACAACCACAGAGCCGGAGGGAACACGACCGTAGAAAATCTCTTTGGTTTGGCGATCATATATACGGGTGCTTTGCGACAGGAATACGCCCATGGCGAGCACCGAGTTTTCTTCGACGATGACGCCTTCGACCACTTCGGAGCGTGCGCCGATGAAGCAGTTGTCTTCGATGATGGTGGGGTTGGCTTGCAGTGGCTCGAGCACGCCACCAATGCCGACACCACCGGAGAGGTGAACGTTTTTGCCGATTTGAGCGCAGGATCCAACAGTTGCCCAGGTGTCGACCATCGTGCCTTCATCCACATAGGCGCCGATATTGACGTAAGAAGGCATCAACACAACATTGCGGCCGATGAACGTACCGCGACGGGCGACAGCGGGAGGCACCACGCGGTAACCGCCGGTTTTGAAGGCAGCTTCGCCATAGTCGGCGAATTTGAGTGGAACCTTGTCGTAGTACTGTGCCGGTGATTGGCCCATGATCTGGTTATCGTAAAGTCGGAACGACAGCAGCACGGCTTTTTTGACCCACTGGTGCACGACCCATGAACCATTTGATTTTTCGGCGACGCGCAACGTACCCGAGTCCAGAGCGTCGATGGTATGTTCAACGGCTTCGCGCAGAGCGGGATCCGCCATATCCGGTGAAAGGTTTGCGCGGTTTTCCCAGCCGAGTTCGATGGCGGTTTGCAGATCGAGTGTCATATAAGTCTTTTCCGAAAAATGGTGATGGAAATATTTTGTCTGGTTACTAACTAATCAACTAATTAATCAACTAATAAAAAAATCTAAACCAACATATCAAATACCAAGGGTGCAAATGCGGTATTTCGCGTACCGATCGCGCCTGATGGATTATCTCGTTTTGACGAATTCAGCGATGCGATGGGCCGCTTCAACGCAATCGGCCAGCGGTGCGACCAAAGCGATGCGAATACGGTTCTGTCCCGGGTTCACTGAATGCACGGTACGCCCAACGTAGCTTCCGGGCAACACGGTCACGGCAGTTTTGCCAAGAAGGTCACGCACGAAATCCGCATCTGAATAAGGCGTGCCTGCCCAGAGATAAAACGATGCGTCCGGACGCTTGACGTCAAGAACCGGTTCGAGAATAGGCAACACCGCATCGAATTTGGCCCGGTATTGCTTGCGGTTGTCGATGACATGGGCCTCATCGCTCCATGCGGCAATACTTGCCGTGGATACGACTGGTGAAAGCGCACTGCCATGATAGGTGCGATAGAGCAAAAATTTTGAGATCAATTTCGCATTGCCGGCGACAAAACCGGAGCGCATGCCGGGCACATTCGAGCGTTTGGACAGGCTCGAAAAGCTGATCAGATTTTTGAAATCGGTTCGGCCCAGCAGGTAGGCAGCCTGCATGCCCCCAAGAGGGGGATTCTTCTCGTCCTGATAGATTTCGGAATAGCACTCGTCTGACGCGATCACGAATCCGTATTTATCCGACAACTCGAATAGCTGTTTCCAGTCTTCCAGCGGCATGACATTGCCGGCCGGGTTGCCTGGTGAGCAGACGAAAAGAAGTTGCGTTCTTGCCCAGATGTCGGCAGGAACTGTTGCCCAGTCGCAACGAAAATTTTGGGCGGGATCGGAGTTGACGTAATAAGGAGTGGCTCCGGCCAGAAGGGCAGCGCCTTCGTATATTTGGTAGAAAGGGTTGGGGCAAACGACGATTCCGTCCTTGCCGGAGTCGATCACGACTTGGGCGAAGGCGAACAGTGCCTCTCTTGAGCCTAAAGCGGGCAGGACTTCAGTTTCGGGATTTGGAGCCGGAATGCCATAGCGTTTTCCTATCCATTGACTAATCGTTTGACGCAGCAGCGGATCGCCTTTGGTTGGGGGATAGACGGAAAGTCCGTCCAGAGCGCCAACCATGGCTGTTTTGACACATTCCGGTGCGGCGTGCTTGGGTTCGCCAATGGAAAGATTAATGGGGCATATATCCTTCGCCGGCGCGTCTGCCTGGGCAAGAAGAGCGCGCAGTTTTTCGAACGGATAGGGTTGTAATAAGTCGAGTCTCGGGTTCATCGGACTATTTTAACCAGTTGAATCTCCCTTGGGGCGGAAACTACTCTAAGACTGCGTTACAATGCTCGGCTACTGCGAAGGTGGCGAAATTGGTAGACGCACCAGGTTTAGGTCCTGACGCCGTAAAAGGTGTGCGGGTTCGAGTCCCGCCCTTCGCACCAACTGTTCCTTTTAATTCGGCGCGGGCTGTACGCTGCGCTCTACTTCCTGTTTGGTAGATTTTCATGCAACCTGTGGTTGAAACACTCTCCGGCCTCGAGCGCCGTGTTGAACTTTCGGTCAAAATGGCCGATGTCGAACAGGCCGTTCAGGCCGAACTCAAGCGTGTCGCACGTACGGCCAAAGCCGCCGGCTTCCGTCCCGGCAAGGTGCCGATGTCGATCCTTGAGCGTTCACACGCCCCCGGAATTCGCTACGACGTCATCAACAGCAAAGTGGGTCAGGCTTTCGATCAGGCCGTCCAGGGCTTGCGTGTTGCCGGTGCTCCCAAACTCGAACCCAAAACTGAAGGCGTGCCAGAGTCTGAACTCGCGTTTTCCGCGACTTTCGAGGTTTATCCCGAAGTGACCCTTCCGGACCTGTCTACCCTGAAAATCAAGCGCGCCGTGACCGAAGTTGGCGATGCCGAAGTTCAGCGCACCGTGGACATCTTGCGCAAGCAACGCGCGTTGCACGAAGCCCGTGAAGGCCGTGCGGCACAAGACGACGACCGCGTCACACTCGATTTTGCTGGCACGATCGATGGCGTACCTTTCGATGGCGGCAAGGCTGAAGGCTTTCCATTCGTTCTTGGCCAGGGTCGCATGCTTCCCGAGTTCGAAACCGCTGTGCGTGGCATGAAAGCCGGTGAAACCAAGGTGTTCCCGCTGGCATTCCCTGCCGATTACGGTGGCAAGGATGTCGCAGGCAAAACAGCGGAATTCACCATTACTGTGAAAGAAGTCGCCGAACCCGTTTTGCCGGCTCTTGACGCTGAATTCGCCAAGTCGCTCGGTCAGGCTGAAGGCGATGTCGAAAAATTGATGGCGGACATACGTGCCAACATCGAACGCGAAGTGAAGGCTCGCACGATGGCTCGCACCAAGACCAGCGTGATGAACGCCCTGATCGAAGCCGCAACTTTCGACGTTCCAAAAGCACTCGTCGACAGCGAAGCACAAGAACGTGTTGCTGCAGCCCGTGCCGAGCTTAAACAACGCGGGGTACCAAACGCCGATTCGATGCCGATCCCTGCCGATGCATTTACTGCAGAAGCCGAACGTCGTGTTCGACTGGGTCTGCTCGTATCCGAACTGGTGAACAAAGATCAGTTGCAAGCCAAGCCAGAGCAGGTTCGCGCCCGCATCGAAGAGTTTGCGGCTAACTACGAAAAGCCTGCCGAAGTCGTCAGCTATTATCTTTCCGATCGTGCGCGACGCGCCGAAGTCGAAGGCATTGTGCTCGAAGACAACGTTGTTCAGCACGCTTTGGCCAAGGCTCAAGTTGAAGACGAAGCCGTGGCATTTGATCAGATCATGGGAACAACCTAACTATGCAACGCTTTACCGATTTCTATGCATCCATGCATGGTGGCAATTCCGTAACGCCCACCGGCCTTGGTTACATTCCGATGGTCATTGAGCAGTCGGGTCGGGGCGAGCGATCCTTTGATATTTATTCACGACTGCTCAAAGAGCGTGTCATCTTTTTGGTTGGACCGGTCAATGACCAGTCCGCAAACTTGGTGGTCGCTCAACTGTTGTTTTTGGAATCCGAAAATCCCGACAAGGATGTCGCGTTCTACATCAATTCGCCTGGTGGATCGGTTTACGCCGGCATGGCTATTTACGACACGATGAATTTCATCAAGCCCGAGGTGTCCACGCTCTGTACCGGTCTGGCAGCGAGCATGGGCGCGTTTTTATTGGCTGCGGGTGCCAAAGGCAAGCGTTTTTCGCTGCCCAATTCACGCATCATGATTCATCAGCCATCGGGTGGTGCTCAGGGACAGGCCTCGGATATTCAGATCCAGGCACGAGAAATCCTTGATTTGCGCGAGCGACTCAACGGTATTCTCGCTAAGAATACCGGCCAAACTATTGACCGCATCGGCGTCGATACCGAGCGCGATAATTTCATGTCCGCAGATGATGCCGTTTCTTATGGTTTGATCGATAAGGTTCTGGTTTCCAGGGCTGATCCGGTCTAAAGAAGCAATTATTTCCGTAATTGGATTGTTATGACAGATAAAAAAGCTCCGGCAAGTGCCAAATCTTTGCATTGCTCGTTTTGTAACAAAAGCCAGCAAGAAGTAAAGAAACTGATTGCCGGACCTTCCGTTTTTGTCTGCGATGAATGTATCGATCTATGCAATGACATCATTCGCGAAGAGGCTCAAGCGAGTGCACGTGAAGCGGTTCGAACCGATTTGCCCACTCCGGCCGAAATCAAGGCTTTTCTGGACCAATATGTCATTGGCCAGACAACGCCCAAGCGTGTGCTAGCCGTTGCTGTTTACAATCATTACAAGCGCTTGCGGCATGGTGAAATCAAAGGCGATGACGTCGAGTTATCAAAAAGTAACATTCTTTTGATTGGTCCGACCGGATCAGGCAAGACATTGCTTGCACAGACCCTGGCTCGTCAGCTGAATGTGCCTTTCGTCATGGCTGACGCTACGACATTGACCGAGGCGGGTTATGTCGGTGAAGACGTTGAAAATATCATTCAAAAACTTCTTCAGAACTGTAATTACGAAGTTGATAAGGCTCAGCGCGCCATCGTATACATTGACGAAATCGATAAGATTTCCCGAAAAGCCGATAATCCTTCCATTACCCGCGATGTATCGGGCGAGGGCGTCCAACAGGCATTGCTCAAATTGATTGAGGGTACGGTTGCGTCCGTGCCTCCCCAAGGTGGCCGAAAGCATCCGAATCAGGATTTCGTTCAGGTGGATACAACCAATATCCTGTTTATTGTTGGCGGCGCCTTCGATGGTCTCGAAAAAGTCATTCGCAATCGCACTGAGCGCTCCGGTATCGGTTTTGGTGCTTCAGTTACATCTAAACTTGAGCAGTCCACTGGGGATACTTTCCTTGAGGTCGAACCCGAGGATCTCGTCAAGTTCGGTTTGATTCCTGAACTTGTGGGACGTCTTCCCGTTGTTGCCACTTTGCAAGAGTTGGATGAGGAAACTCTGATCAAGATTCTCACCGAACCCAAGAATGCCGTAGTCAAGCAATTTCAGAAGCTTTTCGCTATGGAAGGCGCCGAGCTCGAGATTCGTCCTGCCGCCTTGAGCGCGATCGCCCGCAAAGCGATTAAGCGCAAGACTGGTGCCAGGGGGCTTCGCTCTATCCTTGAATCTGCCTTGCTTGACACCATGTATGAGTTGCCGACCCAGGGTAATATCAAGAAAGTCATTTTGGACGAATCAGCAATTGACGGCACGGGCAAACCGCAGTTGATTCTTGCGGATGAAGGCAAACAGGAAGCTAAACCGGTTTCGACTTCAGTTCGGGATGTTGCTGCATAGCGGACATAATCGACGCATTTTCGATCGAATTCCAGCCCCTGTCATAGGGGCTTTTCATTTTCAAGCCTACGCGGTCTTGAATTTTCGGCTATTGTCTACATAACAAGCATATTCGTACCAATACGGGTCTTGCACCGGCTGCTTTACCCTTTTCGGATTTGCCGAGAATTACTTAGGATTTCGCCATGTCTGCAAATCAAACTTTACCTTCAGAACCGATTAGTCTTCCATTGTTGCCTTTGCGCGATGTTGTGGTGTTTCCGCACATGGTGATTCCACTATTTGTCGGACGCCCCAGATCGATTCGCGCCCTTGAGGCTGCGATGGAGTCGAACAAGAACATCATGTTAGCTGCGCAGAAATCTGCCGGCAAGGATGATCCTACCCCCGAGGATGTATATGAAATCGGTTGCGTAGCGACAATTCTTCAGATGTTGAAATTGCCTGACGGCACCGTCAAGGTGCTCGTTGAAGGTGCTCAACGCGCCCTTGTCAATTCGATTCAGGATGTTGAAACCCACTTTACCTCCGAAGTCACGCCTTTGGCGCCGGACTTGACGGTTGGTGCAGAGGTTGAGGCCTTGCGACGTGCAATCGTGGGGCAGTTTGAGCAGTACGTCAAACTGAACAAAAAGATTCCTCCCGAGATTTTGACTTCCCTCAGTGGGATCGATGATCCCGGTCGTTTGGCCGATACGATTGCTGCGCATTTGCCTTTGAAGCTTGAACAAAAGCAGAAGATGCTTGAGATTCTTCCGACATCGGAGCGCCTAGAGGCGTTGCTTGCTCAGCTCGAGACCGAAATCGATATTCTTCAAGTCGAGAAGCGTATTCGCGGTCGTGTCAAAAAGCAGATGGAAAAGAGTCAGCGCGACTACTATCTGAACGAGCAGGTCAAGGCGATCCAGAAAGAGCTCGGCGAGGGCGAAGATGGCGCGGATATCGAAGAGCTCGAGAAGAAGATCAATGCGGCGCACTTGCCAAAAGACGCGCGCAAGAAGGTCGATGGCGAACTCAAAAAACTGAAATTGATGTCACCCATGTCTGCTGAGGCGACTGTGGTTCGCAATTACATTGATACCGTCATCAGCTTGCCCTGGAAGAAAAAGAGCAAGGTCAATAATTCGATCCCCAATGCCGAATCCGTGCTCGATAACGATCACTATGGATTGGAGAAGGTGAAGGAACGCATTCTCGAGTATCTTGCGGTTCAACAGCGCGTCGATAAAGTGAAGGCACCCATTCTTTGCCTTGTCGGACCTCCTGGTGTAGGTAAGACATCGCTTGGACAGTCCATTGCTAAAGCGACCAATCGCAAGTTCATTCGCATGGCGCTGGGAGGCGTTCGCGACGAAGCCGAGATTCGTGGCCATCGTCGTACATACATCGGTTCGATGCCGGGCAAGATTTTGCAAAACATGTCCAAAGTGGCTGTTCGCAATCCTTTGTTCCTGCTCGACGAAATCGATAAGCTTGGACAGGATTTCCGCGGTGATCCAGCCTCGGCTTTGCTTGAGGTGCTGGATCCCGAACAAAACCATACGTTCCAGGATCATTATGTCGAGGTGGATTTCGACCTGTCGGATGTGATGTTCGTCGCGACGAGCAACACATTGAATATTCCTCCCGCTTTGCTGGATCGGATGGAAGTCATTCGCCTGTCCGGTTATACGGAAGAGGAAAAGATTCATATTGCTCAAGACCATTTACTGCCTAAAGTTCTTTTGAATAACGGTGTTAAACCCGAAGAGCTGAAGGTCGAGGAGTCCGCAATCCGCGATATCGTGCGTTATTACACGCGTGAGGCAGGCGTGCGTTCTCTTGAACGTGACGTCGGAAAGATTTGCCGTAAAGTCGTCAAGAAACTGCTTGCCGAATCCGAAGAGAAAAAGGCGAGCGGCTCAAACGAACCTATCGCGCAGGTGGTTGTGACTTCCGAAAACCTGAGCGATTACCTTGGCGTGCGTCGATTCAATTTCGGTATGGCTGAAAAGGACAACCAGATTGGTCAAGTGAACGGTTTGGCCTGGACGGAAGTGGGCGGCGATTTGTTGACCATTGAAGTGGCCGATATGCCGGGCAAAGGGGTGACTCAACGTACGGGTTCTCTCGGTGATGTCATGAAAGAATCTGTGGAAGCAGCTCGCAGTGTTGTGCGTTCGCGTTCGCATCGTCTTGGTATCGCCGACGAGGTCTTCGAGAAGCGTGACATTCACGTTCACTTTCCTGAGGGTGCGACACCCAAAGATGGCCCTTCCGCCGGTATTGCGATTACGACAGCAATTGTTTCCGCATTGACTCACATCCCTGTGCGTGCCGATGTGGCAATGACTGGCGAAATCACATTGCGTGGTGAAGTGCTCGCTATCGGTGGCTTGAAAGAAAAGCTGTTGGCGGCGCATCGCGGTGGGATCAAGACTGTTTTGATTCCTGAAGAAAACGTGAAGGATTTGACCGAGATTCCTGACAACGTCAAAAATAATCTCGAGATTGTTCCGGTGCGTTGGATCGATAAGGTTCTGGAGGTTGCTCTTGAGCGCGCTCCACAACCTTTTCCGGAAGCGCCAGTGGCTGAGGCCGTAGTTGCCAAGAGTGCTGTAACGGATCCATCCGATCCTGTTATCAAGCACTAGGCAAGCTAGGGATTGCGTGCGGCATGGAGTTTCCTGAAGTCAGTGTTCGATTGGACAAATGGCTCTGGGCTGCACGTTTTTACAAGTCCCGAACGATTGCTAGCAATGCGATTGAGATGGGACGCGTTCAGGTAAATGGAGATAGAGCGAAACCTGCGCGTGCAATACGCGTAGGTGACCGTCTGCTTATCGTTCGAGAGCAAGAAAAAACCGAGCTTTTTGTTCGGGCTGTATCAGAGACGAGACGATCGGCTCCACTGGCGAAATTACTTTATGAAGAAACGCCGGAGAGTTTGCTCAACAAGCAAACGTTGGCAGAGAGAAGAAGGTTTTATTCCGAGCCTTCGCATGAAATAGCTGGCAGACCGACTAAGCGCAATAGACGAGCTTTGCAAAATCTAAGAGGATATGACGGGTAGAGTCGTAGGGTAGCCCGTCATCCGTTTAATGCAAGGGCGTGTTGCGAATCAATCCTAGAGCGATGCCTTCAAGTGAGAAGTCCTGACCGGGTTTAATCACTATGGGTTCGAAGTCAGGGTTTTCAGGTAGCAGTTTGATGGTCGTGCCTTTTTTACTAAGGCGTTTGACAGTCACTTCGTCATCGATGCGGGCGACAACGATTTCACCATCACGAGCCTCAGACGTTTTTTTGATGGCAAGCAAATCACCATCCAGAATGCCCACATCACGCATGCTAAGCCCTTTGACTTTAAGAAGATAGTCGGGAGCCTGTGCAAACATGTTGGGATCAACGCTGAGTTCAGTTTCGATATTCTCTGTTGCGAGGATCGGGAATCCGGCAGCAACACGACCAACTAAAGGAAGCAGCATGTTTCCAGCGCCGGGCAGATCGCGCATTTTGGGCGTTTGGCGTTGTCCCGACTGTTTTTTGCGATTTACGGTCTCAACTTGATCAATAAGTGAGTCATTGGAGTGTTCATAAGTCGGATCGTAGGTGTCTCGATAAACATCCTCGAACCCACTATCCGAATCGGCAAAAAAGGCCTGTGCGCTTTCGGTCAGCCTAATGCCACGCGAGGCGCCGGCAGTCAGTTCAATCATGCCTTTTTTTGCGAGAGCACGAAGATGATCTTCGGCGGCATTTGCGGATTTAAATCCCAGCGTTTGAGCAATTTCGGCACGAGTTGGTGGAAATCCGGTATTGACGACCGCTTGGCGAATCAATTCAAGAATTTGCTGTTGACGATCGGTCAGTTTGATATCCATGGCGCCCTTCATGGTGCTGTTTATATATACAGGCTGTATTTTGAACCAGTATTTTTTAAATGGCAACAAAAAAATAAAAAAACAGCTCGTTATGAAACGAGCTGTTTGGTTACGGCAATAGGCGTTGTTAAATTCGCCGTGTAAGGGATGTATTAGCCTTTCAACACTGCTGCAATGGCTTTGGCCACGGCGTCAATATTGCCGCTATTCAGGGCGGCAACGCATATGCGGCCGCTACTGACAGCGTAGATGCCATGCTCTTCGCGCAGACGGTCCACCTGAGCTGAAGTCATTCCCGAATAGGAGAACATTCCGCGTTGGGCTTTGACGAAGTTAAAGTCTTGCTGAACGCCGTATTCTTTGAGCTTGTCGACCAGCTGGGTGCGCATGAGACGAATGCGATCGCGCATTTGCCCGAGCTCCTTGTCCCAGAGTGCGAAAAGCTTGGGATCATTCAGTACCATCGACACGATTGTGCCGCCGTGAGTGGGCGGATTTGAATAGTTGGTGCGGATGACACGCTTGACCTGGCTGAGTACCCGGTTTGATTCGTCTTTGCTGCCGGTGACAATGGTCAAGGCGCCGACACGTTCGCCGTAAAGTGAAAATGATTTTGAAAAAGACGAGCTGATGAACATAGTCATGTCTTGCTCGGCAAAAAGACGCACGGCCGTGGCATCGGGTTCCAGTCCGTCGCCAAACCCCTGATAGGCAATGTCCAGGAAGGGGATCAAATCGCCTTTTTTGACGACTTCGGCAATTTCGCGCCACTGCTCGGTGGTGGCATCGACACCGGTCGGGTTATGGCAGCAAGCGTGTAAAACAACGATGGATTGCGCAGGCAGATTGCGCAGATAATCAATCATCGCCTTGAAATCCAGGCCATGGGTTGCAGGGTCGTAGTAGGGATAGTTAACGACTTCAAAGCCGGCACGCTCGAAAAGCGCACGATGATTTTCCCAGCTTGGGTTACTGATTGCGACCTTGGCATTCGGAACAAGTTGTTTCAGGAAATCAGCGCCGATCTTGAGTGCACCGGTGCCGCCTAGAGCTTGCATGGTCAATGCACGACCCTGCGCAATGAGAGGAGAGTTTTTGCCGAGCACGAGCTCTTGTGCACCCTTGTTGTATCCGGCGATCCCTTCTATGGGCAGGTAACCCCGTGCCGCCGATGCCTGCACGCGTGCGACTTCGGCCTCATGCACCGCTTGCAGGAGGGGAATGCGGCCTTTGTCGTCGTAATAAACGCCAACGCCCAGGTTGACCTTGTTGGGGCGGGTATCGGCATTGAATTGTTCATTCAGGCCAAGAATGGGATCACGAGGGGCGAGTTCAACGGATTGGAAGAGGGTGCTCATGGTTTTTGAGAGATAATGAGTGGTTTACCCAATGCGGGGTTTACCCGAACAAGTCTAGCATGACCGAGCCTGTCTTTGTCGATTATCCCGATAGCCCTTTTCACCTGTATCAGCCTTACCCGCCGGCAGGGGATCAGCCGCGCGCAATCGAACTTCTGGAAGAGGGGATCCGCGATGGTTTGATGCACCAAACCCTGTTGGGCGTGACCGGATCGGGTAAAACTTTCACGATGGCAAACGTGATTGCCAGATTGGGGCGGCCGGCTCTGGTGCTTGCTCCAAACAAAACGCTTGCTGCGCAACTCTACGCTGAAATGCGCGAGTTCTTTCCGAAGAATGCGGTCGAGTATTTCGTGTCGTACTACGATTACTACCAGCCTGAAGCATATGTTCCGACGCGCGATCTTTTTATTGAAAAGGATTCGTCCATCAATGAACACATCGAACAGATGCGGCTGTCCGCCACTAAAAGTCTGCTTGAAAGGCGCGACACCATTATCGTCGGAACCGTATCGTGTATTTACGGTATTGGTAACCCGGGGGATTACCATGCGATGGTGCTGATCTTGCGCACCGGAGATCGTATTTCGCGGCGCGAGATATTGGCTCGCCTGGTTGCCATGCAATACGAACGCAATGATGTCGAGTTCACCCGCGGTACGTTTCGCGCACGGGGTGAAACCATCGATATCTTTCCTGCTGAAAGCGCTGAATTAGCGTTGCGCCTATCGTTGTTCGACGACGAGGTCGAAAGTCTGGAGTTATTTGATCCGCTGACAGGCAAAGTTCGTCAGAAGGTTCCCCGTTTTACCGTTTATCCCGGCTCGCACTATGTGACTCCTCGCGATACGGTGATGCGTGCTATTGAAACCATCAAACAAGAGTTGCGCGAAAGGGTCAAGTTTTTTGTCGACAACGGCAAGCTTGTCGAGGCGCAACGTATTGAGCAACGCACACGATTCGACCTGGAAATGCTTGCAGAACTCGGTTTCTGCAAGGGTATTGAAAACTACTCGCGGCATTTATCGGGAGCTGCACCTGGTGAGCCTCCCCCGACGCTTATTGATTATTTGCCTGCCGACGCGCTCATGTTCATCGACGAAAGCCATGTCATGACCGGTCAGTTGGCGGGCATGTATCGTGGGGACCGCGCGCGCAAAGAAACGCTGGTGACATACGGGTTCAGATTGCCTTCGGCCATGGACAACCGTCCACTCAAAATGGAGGAGTTCGAGGCCAGAATGCGCCAGTGCGTATTCGTCTCGGCCACTCCGGGCAATTACGAGCAGGCGCTCGCAGGCCAGGTTGTCGAGCAGGTTGTGCGCCCGACCGGATTGGTTGATCCCGTTGTCGAGGTCAGATCAGCAAGGACCCAGGTCGATGACCTGCTAGGCGAGATTAAGCTGCGGGTTGCCCAGCAAGAGCGTGTCCTTGTCACGACCCTGACCAAACGCATGGCCGAGGATTTAACGGATTATTTGACCGAAAATGGTCAACGCGTCCGTTATTTGCATTCGGATATTGATACAGTCGAGCGAGTGGAAATTATTCGGGATTTGCGTTTGGGTGTATTCGATGTGCTCGTTGGCATCAACCTGCTGCGCGAGGGCCTGGACATACCCGAAGTTTCGCTCGTTGCCATTCTGGATGCAGACAAAGAGGGATTTTTGCGATCCGATCGCAGTCTGATACAAACAATTGGCCGGGCCGCACGCAATTTGAACGGTCGCGCGATTTTGTATGCCGACCGTGTGACTGACTCGATGAAGCGTGCGATGGATGAGACAGAGCGTCGCCGTGAAAAGCAATTGTTGTTTAACGAACAACACGGTATTGAGGCGCGCAGCGTTCGCAAGGCGGTAAGGGAGCTGATAGACGGTATTGTGGCGCCGGTAGCCGAGAAACAGTCGTCTGACGAGTTTTCTGATGCATTGCTGGGCGATGAGAAGGCCTTGGCCCGTGAATTCAAGCGACTCGAAAAGTTGATGCTTGATCATGCCCGCAATCTTGAGTTCGAGCAGGCGGCGGCGGCGCGCGATGCACTTAAGTCCTTGAAAGAGCGCGTGCTTCTTTCCGGTGCCTGATAGCACATTGTTTGCATTGTTGCGGTGCACTGTTCGTGTCAAAAATAACACAGTTGCATTGCACAAATTTAAATTTTTATTCTTTTTTGCTTCTTTTTTTCTTAACTTTAATTTTAAATATTTAACTTATTTACATGTTTTTATTGATATTTTTTAATTTAAAAAATATTCTAAAATTCTTCTCATCCTTTTAAAAAAAAGCTGGACATCTTACGGGTTTTCCCTCACACTATGCACCATGATGACAAAAGTACTCTTCGTATGCATGGGCAATATTTGCCGGTCGCCCAGTGCTGAAGGCGTGTTCCGCCACCTAATTAATGATGCCGGCCTCTCGGATGTTGTCGGTGTCGACTCTGCCGGCACACACAGCTTTCACGTTGGTGAAGCGCCTGATGCGCGCGCACTCGCGGCTGCGAAAAAACGCGGCTACGAAATCACCCGCACCGAAGCGCGTCAAGTCACGCCCGAGGATTTTCGTGAGTTCGATATGATCCTGGCGATGGATTGGGAAAACCTTGCTGCCTTGCAGCAACAGTGCCCCAAACAGCACCAGCACAAACTCATGCTGTTGATGCGTTTTGCCAACGAATTCGAAGAAGCAACCGTTCCAGATCCTTACTACGGTGGTCCGGAAGGTTTTGGCAAGGTTCTCGATTACCTTGAGGATTCATGCCAAGGCGTTCTCGAGCTTGTTCGTAAGCGTGCGACTCAATATCAGGCCGCTTAAAGTATCCAGCTTTTGAAGTTTCGGGTAGCGTAGAGTATTGTCAGTACATGTTGTGCCCGTTGCTTCAATATTGCTAAAAACCGCGCTATTGCGCGGTTTTTTTTGTCTTTTCCTTTTGCGTCCCGCCAGTGCGGCCTATCCAGTGTCTTGTATGTGCAAAAAATGCATCTGAATGTTGAAAGTTGAAACTAAATCCTAGCAAATTGCTCGGGAATTAGTTATACTTGAGTTGTTTAGTCGGGTAAGCATGCTGTCAACCCTTTCCGGGGTATCCAAGACCTGACGTATTTTGAAAAGGATGATGTCATGAGACTCACCACAAAAGGACGATTCGCAGTAACCGCAATGATCGATTTGGCGCTGCGCCAGCAGGGCGGTCCGGTTACTTTATCTGCAATCAGTCAGCGCCAAAATATTTCCCTGTCATATCTGGAGCAGTTGTTCGGCAAGCTCAGACGCCATGAACTTGTCGAAAGCGTGCGTGGCCCAGGTGGTGGCTATACTCTGGCTCGCCTGGCTCGCAACATTACGGTTGCCGACATTATTTTTGCCGTCGATGAGCCCTTAGACGCAACCAATTGCGGTGGCAAAAGCGAATGTACAAGCGGTACCGATGGTAAGCCGGGCGTCTGCATGACGCATGAGCTTTGGTCGGCCCTCAATCGTAAGATGGTTGATTTTCTCGATTCGGTTTCTTTGCAGGATCTGGTTGACCAACAGCGCATGCGTCAATTGCAGGAGTCTTCCTCCGCCAGTGTAAACGGCGTGCGGGTGAATGTGCCCGGCAAACCTGTCTCTGTGGCTGCTTAAATTATTCGTTTTTGCATTTGAATCAATTAGTTGAAATTCTGGAGTCATTTATGTCGTCGCGTCCTATTTATTTCGATTACTCCGCAACCACGCCAGTAGATCCGCGTGTAGTCGACAAGATGGTGCCTTGGCTATACGAGCATGCGGGTAATCCCGCATCCCGAAGCCATGCGTACGGGTGGGAGGCTGAAGCCGCGGTTGAACGCGCGCGCGAGCAGGTCGCGGCTCTTGTCAACGCCGACCCGCGAGAAATCATCTGGACTTCCGGTGCAACCGAATCTAACAACCTTGCAATCAAAGGAGCCGCAGGCTTCTATGCCGAGCGTGGCAAGCACATCATTACCGTCAAGACCGAGCACAAGGCCGTGCTTGATCCTTGCCGTGAACTTGAACGTCATGGTTTTGAAGTCACCTATCTTGATGTTCAGGAAAATGGCTTGATCGATCTGGAAGCGTTTAAGGCTGCCATCCGTCCGGATACCGTTCTGGTTTCGGTGATGTTCGTCAATAACGAAATCGGTGTGATTCAGGACATTGAAACGATCGGAGAAATCTGTCGTAGCAAAAACATTATTTTTCACGTCGATTCGGCACAGGCAACCGGAAAGGTCGATATCGACTTGCAAAAGCTGAAAGTCGATCTGATGTCATTTTGTGCTCACAAGACATACGGGCCTAAAGGCATCGGCGCTTTGTATGTGCGCCGCAAGCCGCGCATCCGCATTGAAGCTCAAATGCATGGCGGTGGTCACGAACGCGGTTTTCGCTCGGGTACATTGGCTACGCATCAAATTGTCGGAATGGGTGAAGCGTTCGCACTTGCAAAGGTGGAAATGGCGACCGAAAACGAACGCATCCGCATGCTGCGCGATCGTTTATGGGCTGGTCTTTCCCAGATAGAAGAGGTTTATCTTAATGGTGATCTTGAGCATCGCGTGCCACACAACCTGAACGTCAGCTTCAATTATGTCGAGGGCGAATCGCTCATCATGGCTATCAAGGAGCTTGCTGTTTCGAGCGGTTCGGCATGTACGTCCGCCAGTCTTGAACCTTCCTATGTGCTTCGTGCCCTGGGCCGCAATGACGAACTGGCGCACAGCTCAATCCGTTTTACGATCGGTCGATTCACTACGATCGAGCAAATCGATTTTGCTGTCGATCTTCTCAAGGCTCGCGTTGGAAAACTTCGCGATATGTCCCCTTTGTGGGAAATGGCCAAAGAAGGCATTGATTTGAATACGGTTCAGTGGGCAGCCCACTAAACCAATAGCTTGGAGAAATATCATGGCTTACAGCGACAAAGTTCTTGACCACTATGAAAATCCCCGTAACGTTGGAACCTTTGATAAGGGTGACGACCAGGTTGGCACCGGAATGGTTGGTGCGCCCGCTTGCGGCGATGTGATGAAATTGCAGATTCGCGTGAATGACAACGGCATCATTGAAGATGCGCGCTTTAAAACGTATGGTTGTGGTTCAGCCATCGCTTCAAGTTCGCTTGTCACAGAATGGGTGAAGGGTAAGACCCTGGACGAGGCCTTGAATATTCGCAATACCCAGATCGCTGAAGAGCTCGCCTTGCCTCCGGTTAAGATTCATTGTTCGATCCTTGCCGAAGACGCAATCAAAGCCGCAGTCGAAGATTACAAGAACAAACACGCAGGTTAATCAAATGGCAGTTACTTTGACATCTCAAGCCGCCGAGCACATCGGCAAATATCTGCAAAAACGCGGAAGTGGAATAGGTCTGCGTTTGGGTGTTCGTACAACAGGTTGTTCGGGTATGGCATACAAACTCGAATATGTGGATGAACAGGCAGCCGAAGATCATATTTTCGAGAGCTTTGGCGTAAAGGTGTTTGTAGATCCTAAAAGCTTGTCTTATCTGGATGGTACCGAGCTTGACTATGCACGCGAAGGTTTGAACGAAGGCTTCAAGTTTCGTAATCCGAACGAAAAAGCTACCTGCGGCTGTGGTGAGTCGTTCACGGTTTAATGTGTCGTGAGCGAACAAGATTACTTCAGCCTGCTGGGTTTGCCATGTGCGTTTGCGGTTGCTCCGGTCGATCTTGAATCGGCTTGGAAACGTGCGTCCCTAGCCGTGCATCCTGACCGGTTTGCAACCGCGTCCCCAGCCGAGAAGCGCGTGGCGATGCAATGGAGTTCGCGAGTCAATGAAGCTTATCGCGTTCTGAAAAGTCCATTGTTGCGCGCGCGTTACCTGTGCGAGCTTGCGGGCATCGATCTGCAGGTTGAAACCAACACGGCGATGTCGCCCGCATTCCTGATGCAGCAAATGGAATGGCACGAACAATTGGAATCGATTCAAGCCAGTCCGAATGCTGCCGAACTAGCGGCGTTCGAGGCCGAACTGCACCAGTCCTTGACGGACTTGATCAGTCAGGTTGAGCATTTGCTCGATGCCAAAAATTATCTAGAGGCCGCTGTCCGCATCCGCGAGTGGATGTTTCTGGACAAGCTGATCGCGCAACTGCGCGCAATTGAAACATAAAGCTCACTTTCATGGCCTTATTGCAGATTTCAGAACCCGGTGAATCGCCTGCGCCGCATCAGCGTCGATTAGCGGTCGGTATTGATTTGGGTACGACACATTCGTTAGTCGCTTCGGTACGCAGCAGTGTGGCCGAGGTGCTGACAGACGAGCAGGACAGGGCGCTCGTGCCTTCGGCTGTTTTTGTTGACCAGTCGGGCCAGCCCCTCGTCGGCTACGAGGCGCTTGCGATGCAAGCTGACCATCCCCTCGATACGCTTGTTTCAATCAAGCGTCTGATGGGAAAGTCCTATGACGATGCGATGGCAAGCGGGATGCCATACCATTTTGTCCAGGATGCCCAATCAGTCAAAATAAATACCCGTTACGCCGATTTGTCTCCTGTCGAAGTAGCCTCACATATTTTGAGCAAGCTGCGATTTCTCGCCGAGGGTATTTTGGGCGACACGTTGGTCGGGGCCGTGATTACCGTTCCGGCCTATTTCGATGACGCCCAGAGACAAGCAACGCGCGATGCCGCCAGATTGGCTGGTTTGAATGTTTTGCGTCTGCTCAACGAGCCGACTGCAGCAGCTATTGCCTATGGACTTGATAACGCATCCGAAGGCGTATATGCCGTTTACGATCTTGGTGGTGGCACTTTTGATGTGTCTTTGCTCAGATTGTCGCGTGGTGTATTCGAAGTCGTTGCCACTGGGGGAGACACTGCGCTTGGCGGCGATGATTTTGATGCCGCGATTGCGGATTGGGCCGTCATAAAGCTTGGTTTGGGGGCCCTGTCTCATGCGGATAGACGCGCTTTGCTCAGCGCATGCAAACGCATTAGAGAGTCTTTGACTGATGCTTTGACAGCTGAAGGGTCGGTACAGCTTTCCGATCGTAAGATTGACCTGGCGCTATCCCGTCCCGAGTTCGAGGATTTGGCTCGCCCACTGATTGCTAAAACAATCACTTGCGCATCCCGTGCGTTGAAGGACGCAGCGCTTGCCATAGGCGATATCAAAGGCGTCGTGATGGTGGGTGGTGCGACTCGCATGCCGATTGTGAGGCAATCGGTGCAAGACTATTTCAAAACAAAACCGTTGACGGATCAGGATCCTGATCAGGTGGTCGCTCTGGGAGCGGCCTTGCAGGCTAATCTGCTTGCGGGTAACCGCAATCCCGGCGAAGACTGGTTGCTGCTTGATGTGACACCTTTGACACTAGGCATGGAAACAATGGGTGGCCTGGTTGAACATATCATTCCCCGCAATAGTACGATTCCGGTCGCGCGTGCCCAGGAATTCACGACATTTAAAGACGGACAGACTGCCTTAGCCATCCATGTTGTGCAAGGAGAGCGTGATCTGGTTTCGGATTGCCGGTCGCTTGCGCGTTTCGAGTTGCGCGGAATTCCTCCCATGGTTGCAGGCGCTGCGCGCATACGCGTGACGTTTCAGGTCGACGCCGATGGTTTGCTCAGTGTGTCGGCAAGAGAGACGGGGTCGGGCATCGAGGCCTCGGTCACTGTTAAACCTTCCTATGGTTTGAGCGATGACGAGATTTCGCGCATGCTGTCCGAAGGCATGTCTCAGGCCGATCAGGATGCGCGCATGCGTATGCTGCGCGAGCAACAGGTTGATGCCGCTCAGTTGATCGAATCCGTACAGGCCGCATTGGCCGCAGATGCTGATTTGTTAAGCGCCGCCGAGCAAACAAGAATCGAACAGCAGATTCAGACAACAGCCCGTGCGATAGAATCGGATGATATTGATTCGATTCGTTCCGCCATCAAGGCGTTGTCTGCTGCAACTGATGATTTCGCTGCTCGCCGTATGGATCGCAGTATCCGAGCCGCACTGACCGGTAAATCTCTTAACGACCTTGGTTAATCAACAAGTCATGCCCAAAATCACCGTTCTACCTCATCCCGAAGTTTGTCCGCAAGGTACCGTGATCGAAAACGCCCCGCAGGGTCAATCGATTTGCCGTGTTCTTCTGGATAATCACGTTGAAATCGAGCATGCGTGCGAACTTTCTTGTGCCTGCACGACATGCCATGTTTTAGTGAAAGAAGGTTTCAATTCACTTGAAGAGGCCACGGACGCCGAAGAAGACTTGCTTGACCGGGCGTGGGGGCTGTCGACAAATTCTCGCCTGTCATGCCAGGCAAAAGTGGCGAACGCTGATCTTGTCATTGAGATCCCGCGCTACACCATTAATCACGCCAAAGAAAATCACTAATCCATCGCTGAAATCCTTGAGGGCGCGAAGTATGCTTGCAGCCTGTTAAAGTTGCAGTATCTTAAGCTCGTCCCGGCACGGGACCTTTTCGAATTATTCAGGAGACAATTGCCGTGAGAGAAAACGCAATCCGCAAGAAACTGGCAGCCGGTGAATCCGTCATCAATGGCTGGCTGGCTATACCCTCATCCTATTCCGCCGAGGTCATGGGGCACCAGGGCTTTGACTCCGTCACAGTCGACCTTCAACACGGCATGATTGGCATGGACGCGGCCTTGCCCATGTTTCAGGCTTTGTCTTCCACGTCTGCCGTTCCGCTTGCCCGTGTACCATGGAATGACCCCGCCCAGATCATGAAATTGCTTGATAGCGGCGCATACGGAATCATCTGTCCGATGATTTCGACGGTCGATGATGCTGCGAGTTTTGTTTCATCCTGTCGTTACCCTCCCAAAGGTCAGCGTTCTTTCGGTCCGGCCCGTGCATTGCTCTACGGTGGCGCAGATTATTACTCCGGCGCAGACCGTGAAATCATGACGTTGGGAATGATCGAAACACAGGCTGGTTTGGATAATCTGGACAAGATCCTGTCGCTAGAAGGTCTGGATGGAATCTATATCGGCCCGAACGATCTTGCGCTTGCGCTGGGCTCTCAGCCTAAATCTGAATCCGATGATCCGGTCGTGATTCAAGCTGTAGCCCATATTCGCGAACGTGCCAAGGCGCACGGCAAGATTGCCGGAATATTCTGCTCTTCTGGCGATGCTGCGGCGCGACGGGTTAAGGAAGGATTTCAAATGGTGACGCCGGGTAATGAAGCCGCCTTGTTGTCTACAGCGGCAAAAGCTGCGATTGCGGCGATTCGCGGCGTGACCCTTCCTGCAAGTGCTGCCGGTAACGGTTATTAAGGATTGAGGCATGGCTCGATTTTCCGCTAACCTGGGTTTTCTCTGGTCCGACAAACCGTTGCTTGATCGGATTGAATTGGCTGCCAAAAGCGGGTTTACGGCGATCGAGTTGCATTGGCCGTATGACACACCCGCCCAGTCCGTTCGCGATGCTTGTCAGCGTCTAGGACTGAAATTGCTTGCGGCAAATACTCCATTGGGCAATACGCAAATCGGAGAGTCCGGTTTGGCCGCCTTGCCCGGTCGCGAACAGGATTTCAAGTCCACCTTCGAATCATCGCTCCAATGGTGCCTGACTGCCGGAGCCTGTGCAATGCATGTCATGCCCGGTGTGGTCGAACAGAATGCCGACTCGATTCGGACAATGGTGAATAATTTGCAATGGGCGTCCAAGCAGGTACCTGCCGGCTTCACGTTGTTGCTTGAGGCCATCAACCCGCGAGACAAACCCGGTTACTTCTATTCGACTCAGGCCCAATCGAATGCGATTCGAGAACAGACGGGTTGCGATAACGTCAAGCTGATGTTCGATGTGTATCACGTCGGTGTGGCTGAGGGCGATATCCTCACCAAGCTGGCGAAGTACATGCCGCATATCGGGCATATTCAGATTGCCGCTGTACCTACCCGGGCAGAGCCTGACGAGGGTGAAGTTAATTATCGGGTGGTGATCGATGCGATCGACCGATTGGGATATCAGTCCTGGATCGGTGCCGAGTACAAGCCACGCGCCTCTGTTGAGGCCGGGCTTGACTGGATGAAAGCGTACCGCGCTTAGTTGATCAGTCTTCTTTGCGCAGGTGCGGGAACAGAATCACGTCACGTATGCTAGGGCTGTCAGTGAGCAGCATGATCAGGCGATCGATTCCGATGCCACAGCCTCCGGTTGGCGGCATGCCATATTCGAGCGCACGTATATAGTCCGCATCGAAATACATCGCTTCCTCGTCACCCGCATCCTTGGCTTGCACTTGCGCATGGAATCGAGCGGCTTGATCTTCAGGGTCGTTGAGTTCGGAGAAGCCATTGGCGATTTCGCGACCGGTAATGAACAGCTCGTAGCGCTCGGTAATGCCCGGACGCGTATCGGATTCGCGCGCAAGAGGCGACACTTCAATCGGGTAGTCGATGATGTAGGTCGGATGCCATAGCTTGGATTCGGCGGTTTCTTCGAAGAGCGCCAACTGCAGTGCGCCTAGTCCGGCTCGTGCCAGGTTCGGCGCATTCAAATCAACACCATGCTTTTTAAGCTGACTGCGCACGAAATCGATGTCGCCGAGCTGTTGCTCGGTATATTCCGGAACGTGCTCGAGAATCGATTGAACGATTGTTCTGCGATGGAAGGGCGCTGACAAGTCGAGTTCGCGCCCTTGGTACGTCAGCTTTGCGCTACCTGTGGCATGAATGGCGGCCGTGCGGATAATCTCTTCCGTGAAGTCCATGAGCCATTGATAATCCGTGTAGGCTGCATAAAACTCCATCATCGTGAATTCGGGATTATGACGGGGGCTGACACCTTCGTTGCGAAAGTTCCGATTGATTTCGAACACCCGCTCGAATCCGCCTACGATCAGCCGTTTCAGATAGAGTTCGGGTGCGATACGCAAGAACATTTCCATGTCCAGCGCATTGTGGTGCGTTTCGAACGGTTTGGCGGCAGCTCCTCCCGGAATCGCATGCAACATCGGGGTTTCGACTTCAAGAAAGCCGGCATTGAGCATGACCTGTCGAATAGCGCCAATCGCTTTACTACGTGCGGCAAATGTATGGCGGGTCTGTTCGGTCATGATCAGATCGACATAGCGTTGGCGGTAGCGCAACTCCTGATCGGCGATGCCATGGAATTTATCGGGAAGAGGGCGCAGCGATTTGGCTAGCACGCGTGCCTGTGTTGCATGCACGGACAACTCACCCTTGTTGGTTTTGAATACCGTACCGATCACGGCAACGATGTCACCGATATCCCACTGTTTAAAGGAGTCGTAGACTTCTTCGCCCAACGTGTTGCGGTCCAGATAAATCTGAATCCGACCGGTGCTGTCTTGCAAAGTGGCAAAACTGGCTTTACCCATGACGCGTTTGAGCATCATGCGTCCCGCTATGCTAGCGGGATGAGCCGCTTGAGCTAATGTCGCTTGATCGTCCTGACCGAACGCATCGTGTAACGCCTGAGCACGATCTTTGGGCTTGAAGTCATTCGGAAACGCTACGCCTTGGGTGCGGATTGTGGCGAGCTTGTGGCGGCGTTCCGCGATAAGGTGGTTTTCGTCTTGTTGGGGTGTATGCGATTCAGTCATGATCAGAAAGTGTGTTGACGAATGTCGTCGATTGTTTTTGCACCAAAGGCTTCGCTTTCGAAAACTGTGAGCAATCGTTTGGCAACATCTTCGGGAGATACCAGTTGATGTTGCTGATGAAATCCAACAAAACGCTCAAGCGCCGGAAATTCCGCGATATCGCTTGATCGGATGACGGCTTGCATTGGGGTATCAACTAGCCCTGGCGCCATGGAAACGATTCGTGCGCTATTGGCCAGATCAAGCTGTGCGCACTCCGCATAGCGATCCATGGCGGCTTTGGTTGCGCAATATACGCCCCAGCCAGAGGTTGGGCTCCGACCGGCGCCTGATGAAATCAGCATGATGCGACGATCATGGATGTGTGCACTTGCCGAGAGGATATGAGCAGTCAAGAAAATCGGCGCAGTGATATTGATCTGAAATGCGGTGTTGATCTTGTGCAAGTCTTTGAAGTTTTGTGCCTGCGCGATTGGAGTGACTACACCCGCGTTGTGGATCACGCGCAAAGAATCTTGTTTGCCGATCAAATCTTTCACCTGCTCAGCCGCACGTTCGACATCTGCGGTCACGCTTAAGTCGACTTCGATCTGAGTCAGTTGCTTGCGATGCTCATGCGCCAGTTGCGCAAGAGATTCGGATGGTTTTCTTGACAGGGTGACAAGGTGGCCGGGATTCGATATCAATTGCGCGGCCATCGCGGCACCGAGTCCGCGCGTCGTTCCACTCAGGATAGTCAGTTTGTTTGTCATCTTGATTTAGATACCTTGTTTAAGGCTTTCCTGAATAAACGGATCGAGATCGCCGTCCAGCACTTTCTGGGTGTTGGAAATTTCGACGTTTGTTCTCAAATCCTTGATGCGGCTCTGGTCTAAAACATATGAACGTATTTGATGACCCCAACCCACGTCGGTCTTGGCATCTTCCATTTTTTGTTGTTCCGCCATGCGGTTGCGCATCTCGAGCTCGTAGAGTCGGGATTTCAACATTTGCATGGCTTCGGCCCGGTTGCGATGCTGCGAGCGATCGTTTTGGCACTGAACGACGATGTTGGTCGGAATGTGCGTGATTCGAACGGCAGAATCTGTTTTGTTGATGTGCTGGCCACCGGCGCCGCTTGCGCGATAGGTGTCGATTCTCAAATCTGCGGGATTAATATCGATTTCAATGGAATCATCCACTTCGGGGTAGACGAATACGCTGGCAAACGAGGTGTGACGACCGCCTGATGAATCAAAGGGGCTTTTACGCACAAGACGATGCACTCCGCTTTCTGTACGCAGGAAACCAAAGGCATATTCGCCTTCGATTTTGATGGTGGCGGACTTCAATCCTGCAACTTCGCCTTCGGATTCTTCCAGGACCTCGGTCTTGAAACCCTTGCGTTCGGCATAGCGTAAATATTGACGCAACAGCATGGATGCCCAGTCTTGGGCTTCAGTTCCGCCGGCACCGGCCTGGATATCCAAAAAGCAGTTTAGGGGATCGGCAGGATTGGAGAACATTCTCCGAAATTCCATGCCTTCGAGAATTTGCTGAAAAGATTGCGCATCAGCTTCGATGGCTTCCAGGGTCGCGTCATCCGAATCCGCTGCTGCCAACTCGAAGAGTTCCCGTGAGTCGGCAATCGATTGGGCTAGTTCTGTCAGTGTTGTGACGACGTTTTCAAGGTTCTTTTTTTCACGGCCCAGATCCTGGGCATGCTTTGGATCATCCCAAACTTTGGGATCCTCCAGTTCGGCGTTTACTACATGCAGTCGCTCTGACTTGGCATCGTAGTCAAAGATACCCCCGAAGTGCGGCTTCCCGACCCGCATAGTCGGCAAGGCGTGAGGCGATCTGGTTCTGGCGTTCGGCTTCCATCTGTCAATATCCGGTAATTGCTGAGTTAACAGAGCATTTTAACGGACTCTTCATGTGGATTCAGGTCGCACACGCGTATTCGATGACCAACTGAACAGAAACCATTCCATTCCAGACATTTTGTTCAAGCTTGTATACGGCGCGAATGAACTCGGGAAGGCTTTCCGTATGTCCGAACCAGATGGCGTCGAATCGTTGATGCCCTCGCTCTAAGGATAGCTTTAGATGTTTTTCTCCAACAAGTCTTTGACTTTTGATGCGAAAGTCGTCCATGAACAGTGGTGCGGGAAATCCGGCCCCCCAGACCTCTTTCTGCAGCATGGCGGCAACCTGCGCGTTGGCATAGCCTGATTCAAGAGATCCGTCGGTTTCGATCAATGGCTCGAAACTGTTACTTCCGGTGAGTTCAATTACCGC
This sequence comes from Sheuella amnicola, assembly GCF_010499255.1. GTDB lineage: Bacteria > Pseudomonadota > Gammaproteobacteria > Burkholderiales > Burkholderiaceae_B > Zwartia > Zwartia amnicola. The sequence goes on along the minus strand of NZ_JAAGRN010000001.1, from coordinate 445,148 downwards.
AGATTCGAATGCCGGTTGAAATCTCTCAAAATCATTTTGTGCCAAGGTTAAACCAGCCGCCATGGCGTGTCCGCCGAATTTTCTAATCAGGCCGGGATGACGTTTGGAGATCAAATCCAGCACATCGCGCAAATGCACGTCCGGAATCGATCTTCCCGACCCCCTGATTTCATCGTCGCCTGCGGGCGCAAAGGCAATAGTGGGCCTGAAGTACTTTTCTTTCAGGCGTGAGGCGACAAGTCCGACGACTCCTTGATGCCAATCGGGATGGAACACGCAAACCGAGGCTCCGATGGACCCGGCTTCGATATCCCTTGTGGCCACAAGTGCCTGTTCTTTCATGACGGTTTCGATTTGACGCCGTTCACGGTTAATCGAATCCAGCTCCCGGGCGAGTTCCAGAGCTTGTGTGTCATCGTCAGTCGTGAGGCATCGTATGCCAAGACTCATATCTGTCAGTCGACCGGCGGCGTTAATGCGCGGGCCGATCGCAAAGCCGAAATCCATTGCACTGGCTGTCATTGGATCGCGGCTAGCTACAGCGAATAGCGCCCGAATGCCGGGTTGCATCAAACCGCGTCGAACTCTGTCCAGGCCGCGTGTCACCAACAATCGATTGTTAGGATCAAGCTTGACGACATCGGCAACCGTTCCCAGGGCAACCAGGTCCGCAAGGGCATCCAGTCTGGGACCACCGTCAGCCGGAATGATGGCGCGCTGTCGGAGTTCCGCACGCAAGGCCAGCATCAAATAAAAGATGACACCGACACCGGCAAGATTTTTTGAAGGAAATCCGCATCCCGGCTGATTAGGGTTCACAATGGCCAGCGCATCGGGCAGGACATCACCGGGTAGGTGGTGATCTGTCACGATGACACCGATTCCCATAGCATTAGCTTGCGCTACGCCTTCTACGCTGGCGATTCCGTTGTCCACGGTGATAATCAGATCCGGTTTTCCCTTTGGATGCAGACAGGCTAGATCGATCACGGCCGGCGATAAGCCATAGCCGGTTTCGAAACGATTCGGAACCAGAAAGTCGACGTCCGCGCCCATCGCGCGAAGTGCGCGCAAGCCAACCGCGCAAGCTGTGGCGCCATCGCAGTCATAATCCGCGACGATTAACATGCGTTTATTTGCCGCAATCGCATCGGCAAGTAACGCGGCAGCATGCTCAACCTGTGTCAAGCCTTTGGGAGCCAATAATGCAGGCCATTCAAGTTTGATATCGTCTTGACTCATGACGCCTCGCGCAGCCCAAAGGCGCGCAAGCAAAGGATGTATGCCGCTTGCTTCGAGTCTTTGGGCGTGAGCCAAATTGGGCGAACGGATGCTTAACTTTGGAGATTCCACCATGATTTCCAGTTTTGCTGACGCGCAGGCCAAAGGCGTTGCCACCAGGCGCGGTTGATCGGTGCAAGTTCAATTGCGTGCTGATCGCCGAGCAGAGTCATGTCAACTTGTGTCGGAGCCTGGCGTAAAAACTCAGTCAGGCGGGGCATAGCTTTCAACCAGGCTGCCCAGTCTTCTAAAGCGTGGGGTAAAAGCAGATCTTCAAATACCATCGATGCATGGTCGGATCGATTTGGTTTCCAACCACGTGCCCCCCCATATAACCATAAGCTATTGACAGGAAGTTCTTGTCGATCTGCGCGTGCCTGATTAACGGGATGATCGTGCCAGACAGTTTGAATTTCGTTGAGAAGTCTTCGCCAGGGCTTGAGGAATTCATCTTGGGGGAGCCAGTCCCTCAAGGCCAATCCGTGAAGCGCATGCGGAGAAATCGAGTCAAAGGCATCCATATTCGATATCCAGACTCGCCAGCGATTTAAGCCAACGGGCAAAATTGATAACGAGCTACCTTCCCAAAGCCCACTGACTGCATCGAATAGGGCATCGGCTTCGTCTTGAGAGATATTCAGCGTAGCCGGATGCGTGATTTGTGCCCCGTTGGTGCCAATGTCGATATTGCATAACTCGGCAATCAGAACCGAATCTTCATTTTGCGTAGCCCCTGCGCGAAGCGGGGCAAGTCCCGCCCCGATTTTGTGCCCGAGGTCTCCCTGATAGCCCAATTGTCGAAGCATGACTGCCTCATAAGGCGTACATCCTAGCGTTTCCACCGGCATTTCGATGCGGGTGGCAGACATGGAATTGAAACAGGCCACCAGCTCGGGACATGCCTTTTCGAGATGCCCGATCAATTCAGTGGCCACAGGGGAGGGAGGCAGTGCTCCCGGGATGATTATTTGCATGTTCGCCATTGTAGTGTGACGTGAAATCCGTACGCTTTGATGCAATAATGCCGATGTGCTTAAACTACCATATGAACTCTGGATCGGCGCCCGTTATGCGGGAATAGGCAGCCTGCGTGCGCGTAAGGGCAGAGGAGATCGCTTTGTCTCCTTCGTGGCCGCAACCTCGATGGCCGGTATTGCGCTTGGTGTAGCCGCATTAATTGTGGTTTTGTCGGTCATGAACGGATTCCAAAAGGATGTGCGCGATCGCATGCTATCGGTTCTGCCGCATGTCGAAATCTTCGTTACCGGACAGGATCCCGAGCAGACGATCCAGCAGTGGAAGTCAGTTGCCCAGCGCGTCGAAGAAAACCCATCGGTCAAAGCAACGGCTCCTTTTGTCGCTGCGCAAGGCATGTTGATGCGTGGTCAGGACTTGCGGGGCATTCAAGTCAAGGGAATCGACCCGGGTACCGAGGGCGGCGTTTCTGACCTGCCAAGGCAGATGCAATCCGGCAAGCTGACCGATCTCAAGCCTGGCTCATTCGGTATCGTGCTGGGGCAAGAGCTGGCCGATTTACTTGGTGTTCGCAAGGGTGATACCGTCATGATGCTTGCGCCTCAAGCCAATGTTGGTCCTGCCGGCTTTACGCCCCGTATGCGCCAATTCACCTTGGTTGGGACCTATCGATCCGGTCATTATGAATATGATTCGACGCTGGCATTTGTCGATGCGACCGATGCGTCCAAATTGTTTCGCGACACCGGAAACGCAGGCGTGCGCTTGCGTGTCGATGATATGCATCGCGCTCCGGAAATCGCTCGTGCGATTGGCAGAACCTTGCCATCCAATATGCTGGTTGCAGACTGGTCTCGCAATAACCGTACCTGGTTTGCCGCTGTCCAGACTGAAAAGCGCATGATGTTTCTCATATTGGCCCTGATTGTTGCCGTGGCGGCATTCAACTTGCTTTCGTCACTCGTCATGGCGGTTAAGGATAAGCAGTCCGATATTGCCATTTTGAGAAGTTTCGGTTCGACCCCAGGTGAGATTGCACGCATTTTTCTCGTTCAAGGTGCCATGATCGGCGTGGTTGGCACCTTGGCGGGCGTGCTGGGCGGCATGGCAATTGCATTCAACATTGATGTCATCGTGCCTGCGATAGAACGAATCATTGGTGCGCAGTTTCTGCCACGTGAAATTTATTTCATCAGCACATTGCCCTCCGATCCCCGGACCTCAGATATTGTCACGATCGGAGTCACCTCCCTGATCATGTCTCTGGTTGCGACACTTTATCCCAGTTGGCGCGCATCCCGATTGCAACCTGCCCAGGTCTTACGCCATGACTGAGTTCGCGCTTCAAGCATCGAATGTTTTCAAGCACTACGAAGAGGGTGCGCAACGTATCGATGTTCTCAAAGACATCAATCTGTCCGTTTCACCCGGGGAAATGGTCGCCATTATCGGCGCTTCCGGTTCAGGTAAAAGCACGCTGTTGCATATTTTAGGCTTGCTGGACTTGCCGACTTCAGGCTCCATCAAGGTGGGCGGGCATTCGACGGATGGTTTGAATGAAGCCGCAAGAAGTCGCCTTCGTAACAGGACGTTAGGTTTTGTCTATCAGTTTCATCACTTGCTGCCGGAGTTTTCGGCTATAGACAATGTGGCCATGCCACTGATTGTGCGTCGAGAGACGCGACGTTCTGCGCGTAAACAGGCGGTGCAGGTTCTTGACCAAGTGGGATTGTCCGAACGAAAGACGCATTTTCCCGGCCAGTTGTCCGGCGGCGAGCGCCAAAGAGTAGCACTCGCTCGCGCGTTGGTTGCGCGTCCCGCATGCGTGCTTGCCGACGAACCCACAGGTAATCTGGATCGTCATACGGCCCATCAAATGTTCGATTTGCTCAAGCGCGTCAATGCGGATAGCGGCATGGCTTTCATCATCGTGACCCACGATCCGGAGTTGGCGGCCCTGGCTGATCGCAGACTCAATATGGACTCGGGTCGATTGGTCGATGTTACTTGACACTCATTGCCATTTGGATGCGGCCGAGTTTGATTCGGATCGCCTACAGGTGATCGAGCGTGCGCAAGCTTCAGGCGTGCAAGGTTTGTTGATCCCCGCTGTCGAAGTAGCAAATTTCGATACCGTTCGATTGCTTGCACACTCGTTTCCACAAGGTGCGTATGCGCTTGGCATCCACCCAATGTATGTCGAGCGTGCAGATGAAAATGCGTTGCAGTGCTTGCGCGATGCCCTGAAGACTCATATCGATGATCCTAGGTTGATTGCGGTCGGCGAAATTGGGCTGGATTTCTTTGTTCCCGAAATTTCATCGGGTGCACCAAAAGAAAAACAGCTGATGATTTTTGACGCACAGCTGAAGCTGGCCAAAGAGTTCGATCTCCCTGTTTTGCTACATGTCAGACGATCTCAGGATACGATCCTCAAACATCTTCGCGTTGCAGGGGTACGTGGTGGAATCGCGCATGCTTTCAACGGCAGCTTTCAGCAGGCGCGTCAATTCATCGAGCTAGGATTTGCACTTGGCATGGGTGGGGCGATGACATATGCGCGTGCGCTTCAGATTAGACGACTTGCGACTGATATTGAACTTGCATCGCTTGTGCTGGAAACGGACGCCCCCGACATCGCGCCTGAATGGATGACTCAGTCTCGCAGAAATGAACCTTCCCAGGTGAAAGGCATAGCGGAAGTGATGGCTGATATCAGGCAAATTACGGTTGCGTCCCTCATCAAGGAAACCGGGGATGCTGCCATGCGCGTATGCCCGAGATGGCGTCAAGTCCTGACTGATTACTCAAGTCCGAAACGCATCGATATCTGACCAAGTTCGCCGAAATCCGCCTGTACGTGATCGCCCGGTTCGATTTCGATAGGCACCATGCAAGTTCCGGTCGTAAAAAACTGTCCTGCACTTAATGTCAGCCCTTGAGAGGTCAGTTCGTTTACGACCCACGTCAAAGCGATTCGAGGATCGCCCAACACGGCCTCTCCCGAACCATCCCGTGTCCAAGTTGTTCCATCGGGTTTTGTCGATTTGGCATGTACCTTTTGCCGGCTCAAATCTAGATTGCGCCACGTATCGGGTGCGGCCTGTCCCAACATGAAATGATGTGCGCATGCACAGTCTGCAAGAAGCTGTGCTTCTCCGGCTGCGGTAAATTGCGCAAATCGCGAGTTTGGCATTTCAAGCGCGGGGTGCAGCGTGGCGACTGCTTGAAGTACATCATCCATTGTGTAAGGTTGCGAGCGGGGGCCTAAACTTTGCCCGAGTGTAAAGGCCATCTCGGGTTCGGCCACCTTCATTCTGTTTCCGAACGAGGGGACGGTTGCCCCCGGTGGGTATATTTGTTTGGATAGTAGCCGCCCGGCAAGCGGTCCAGTGACGTTGATGTGCGTTTGCCCAACCTTGCTGGTAGCCGCGATTTTCCATCCACTGACTTGTTGGGCAGAAACATCGGGCAGCATGGCCTGAACAGCATAACCTTGCGCTCTGGTCAGCGGGCGTAGATCCCCGGCAAGTGAATCGATTGTGGTGCCGTCTTGCCAATGGGACCAGAGGGTCTTCGCAGCCATAAGCGTTTTTGTATCGTTCATTCATCATTCCTTTTAATAGGCTGACGCCATAACCAGATTGCCGTCATGATCAGCAGGATAGTTGCCAGACCGTTTGCGAAAACAATCGCATCCAGTCCCTTCAAATTTACGCCTCCGAGCAATCTGACCAGTAAAGGGCCGGCGATCTGTCCAAGAGCAAACGCCATGGTCATTTTTGCCAGTAATGGCATCGGATTAACCGGGGTCAATTCACGGGCAAGTTGTAAGCCGGCCATGGTAGCTACCATGAAAGTCCCTCCGACAAATATCGCCGAAAGGGCAAGCGCCCAAATTTCGATTGTGATGATCGGCATAAATGTACCCATCGCCATTGCGAACTGAGCTATTGCCCACACGCGACGGCGTGGCCAATTTTTAAGCCAGTAGGCGCAAATGCATACCGAAATGGTCGCGGCCAATCCGAAAATTGGCCAAGTCAACCCGAAAATCATCGGATCCGAAATTTGTTGACGCGCCATGGTCGGCAAAAAGGTGGCTTGAACAATGTATCCATAGCCAAACGTGCCGTAACAAAGGACTATTGCGAAGTTGTTCTGTTTGATCGGTGTCTTCGATCCCGCTTTCGAATGCATGACGGGAAGTGTTGCAGACGGCCGGGCACGTGCAACACCTATCCAGACAAAACAGGTTCCGATCAGCGCGAGCAAACCGAGCTCTAGCCAAAGCGTTTTGGCACTCTGGTGTCCGCCTAGCCATGCCAACATCCCGGCTAAAACGATACCGATACCGACGCCCGTAAAGATCCAGGCTCCCAGATGGGCAGCATTTTTTTTTGACAATTCTCCCAGACACCAGGCGCTAGCGCACACTAATGTCCAGGCGCTAAAAATACCGGATATGAGTCGCATACCGGCTCCGAATAACAAAGACAACGGCGAGGGCGTAACTAAACAGATTGCCGAGGTGGTCGCGGTAATACCAAGCAGGGAAAGCACCAAACCCAGTTTGGGATGGGTGGAAAACCGGGAAGCTGTGATCGCACCGATCAGATAACCAACATAGTTTGCCGTAGCCCATTCCGCACCTGTGGCCGGACCGAATGTTTCATCGCGCAACATGAGCGGCATTAAGGGTGTAAAGGCAAAGCGACCAACCCCCATGGTGACCGCGAGCGCAAGTATGCCGATCAGAATGATCTGCCAGTTTGGCGTGGGTTCGCCGTTAGTTGAAAGACTAGGCATATACGCAGAAAAGATCAGGACATAAATAACCCACCCAGATTGTAGATTGCTGTGTTCATTGTCAAGATATTTTGTTTTGGTGATGATCCATGGTTCGTCTGATCGGGGCAACTGTTGTTGCCGGTGCCTTTGTGACGCATCAGCTTAGGATCTTGCCACCGTTGTCCGACCTCATTTTGGCCGCAATGGCCATGCCTGCAATTATTTTGACCGGATCCATCCTTGAGCTGGTTGCTCCTGTTCGATTTAAACGGGTTAGGTCGACACTCCTGGGACTGGCCTCACTGATGCTGAGTATGTGCTGGACGATATATTTAGCCGATCAACGTTTGTTAGATACTCTGGATCCTGTTCACGAAAATGTCGTCACACGACTGAATGTGCGCATTAAAACCATGTCACAGCAAAAGGACCTTGCACAAATTTTTCAAGCTGAAGTGCTGGATCCTGTGCAACAAGGCATTCCGAAACATATCCAGGTGATCTGGAGGGCCGCAAGTGAAAATATTTTGCCCGGACAGGCTTGGCGAGCCGCGATGGTTTTGCGTCGACCACACGGGTCAATGAATCCATCGGGTTTCGACTATGAAGGACTAATGTTTCAGCGCAATATTCGCGCTATTGGACAAGTGCGGGGACACCCAAAATTAATTTCTGATGATGAGAGCATGACGTTTACGATGCATGTGGATCGCATCCGGCACCACCTTCGATCGCTGATGCAGGCCGCCTTAAAAGATGCAAGATACGGGCCTGTTTTGATCGCATTGGCCATTGGAGATCAGGATGGTGTCCAACAGTCCGACTGGGATGTCTTTAATCGCACCGGTATTACGCATCTGGTCTCGATCAGCGGGTCGCACGTGACCATGATAGGTGCATGTGGTGGTGTGGTTGCATTATGGTTATTCAAGCGCCTGCGGTTCAGATCAAGATACTTCTGCGAAAGTCTGCCGGCTAAGCCCGTTGCTGCCGCTGTAGCCATGTTGGTCGCGTTTTTGTACTGTCTGTTGGCAGGTTGGGGGGTGCCGGCGAGGCGAACATTTCTAATGCTGGCCGTGACCGCGTTTGTCGTAGTGGCAAGGCTTCCGTTTTCTCCATCACGTGTGCTAAGTGCTGCGGCTGCTCTGGTTGTGATGATGGATCCTTGGTCAGTGTTATCCCCCGGATTTTGGCTATCATTTTTTGCGGTAGGCATTTTGTTCAGTATCGCATCCATGCCTGCCTCTTCTTATGCGCAATCGCATATCAGACAGTGGCTGCGCGGGCTTAAAGATGCAAGCCGCTTGCAATGGCTGATCACGCTAGCCATGTTTCCCATTTTGGCGTTTCTGTTTCAACAGATATCGCTCAGTTCAATTTTTGCTAATGCGATTGCGATTCCGGTCATGACTTTCGTTGTGACTCCTTTAGCATTGCTGACTGCACTGATCGCTCCGCTTCCCGGATTGCATTTACTGGCGCAAGGTTGTGCCTGGCTCGGTCATGAGGCACTGTTGTGGATGATGATTCCGGTTAATTGGATGGCCACGGCAAAATGGGCTGTTTTGGATATCAATGCCTTTCCGGTTTTCGCACTGCTTGTGGCTTTAACCGGTATGTGCTGGTCGATGCAAGTGCCCGGTATCGCTTCACGTTGGGCTGGTTGGTTTTTGATGCTTCCTGCGTTGGCCTGGCAGCCGCAGCGACCGATTCAAGGCGGCTGGACGATGCGGGTGTTTGATGTGGGGCAGGGTGCTGCAGTGTTGATATCGACAGCTCGTCATCATGTGCTGTACGACACCGGTAAAAAATCCGGGTCTTCGGATTCGACTATGCGCGTGTTGCTTCCCGCTTTTCGTGCAATGGGAGTCAAAAAAATCGACTGGCTGGTTGTGTCGCACAGTGACCTGGATCATGCGGGAGGATTGAATAGTCTGCTTATGAATTTTCCCATTCGAAATCTGGTTTATTCCTCGGGTGTCGAAAAGCATTTTCCCGATCATGTGCACTCGATACTTGCCGGTGAAATCAAAAAGCAGTTATGCGATTCCCGATCAAGCTGGACTCTGGATGGCGTTGTATTTAGTATCCTGAATGGTCCGGCTGAAGATGCAGCATCAGCCGATTCAGGTGAATTCACTATTAAACGCAATCAGACTAGCAATGCACGCAGCTGCATCCTTAAATTGGAAGGTCTTCATCACCGGGCACTTTTACCCGGTGATATCGGTATCGGACAAGAATCTAAATTAATGGAAAATGCCGATATTGCGGCTGATGTTGTACTGATCCCTCATCATGGCTCCAAAACATCATCATCCGACAAGTTTGTGGCTTTGTCAGGTGCTAGGCACGCCATTGCTCAGGTAGGTCATTTGAATCGTTTTCGTCATCCCGATCCGATGGTTGTCCAGCGTTGGCAACGCAACGGCACTCAAGTGTGGAGGACGGATCATCATGGATCGGTTTTGATCGAATCGACAGAGGCGGGGCTTGAAGCCCGTTCTTTACGGTACTTGAACGGGAGGTACTGGCATCACCCTATCCATCTCTCACAAACACTACAATGAAGGTCTAGACACAATCCATTTGCATCATATAAGAGATCTGTTTTTACAGGGAGATCTGTTCCATGGCGACCGATTCAACGTTGCAACCTCGTCTTTGTACCGTGACCTGCACCAGTCCGATCGGGTTGCACCGCATGGCCTATTATGAATGGGGGGATGCTCAGAACAAAGACATCGTTGTTTGTGTGCATGGATTGACGAGAACTGGTCGGGATTTTGATGCACTGGCTCGGGTTTTAGCGAAGAAGTATCGGGTGATTTGTCCCGATATTGTTGGGCGCGGACTGTCAGATCGGCTCAATAACCCTTTGTTTTACGCTGTTCCCCAGTACGTTAGCGACATTGTGACGCTGATTGCACGCCTTCAGCCTGAGCGACTGCAATGGGTAGGTACCTCTATGGGAGGGTTGATCGGTATGGCTTTTGCCGGCGCGCTTGCTCAGGCACAGTCTTCTCAATCGGTCCCAACGCCCGCACAGTCTTTGCAAGCTTTGCCCGAATCGGGACTGAGACTAGATCGAATCGTGCTCAATGATGTCGGTCCGCATCTTGAACCAGCCTCCTTGGCGCGCATTGGACAGTATGTAGGCGATGCAGTCCGTTTCGATACCTTTGAACAAGCTGTCACGTATGTCAAGCTGACTGCCGCCTCTTTTGGCCCTCATACCGAGGAGCAATGGGAGCACCTGACTCGTTTCACCTATATCAAGCACGGTGATCACTGGGTAAAACACTATGATCTAGGTCTGGCTGTTCCTTTTAAAGCGATGGATGAAACCTCGGCGGCGCAGGGCGAGCAATATCTCTGGCACGCTTATGCATCGATTCAGTGTCCGATCCTGATCACGCGCGGACAAGAGTCGGATCTGTTATCAATGTCGACTCTGGATCAGATGCTTTCTTCAAATCCAAGGGCCAGAGCGGCCCAATTCGCCGGTGTTGGTCATGCTCCAACCTTTCTTGCGCAGGATCAAATCGATGTCGTAGAAGGCTTTTTAAATGAGATCTAGCGATACCATCTCTGTCGATTTGCACTGCCACTCGACCGTATCCGACGGCGTGCTGACACCGGATGCGATTGCGCGCCGGGCCTATGGTTGCGGGGTTCAAGTATGGGCCTTGACTGATCACGATGAGCTGTCCGGTCAGTTACTTGCGCGCGATACTGCCCAAGCGCTTGGTATGCGCTATGTTTCAGGGGTCGAGATTTCGGTTACCTGGGCAGCCAGAACGGTTCATATTGTCGGGCTCGGGATTGATATTCAAGATCAGAACTTGCTGGACGGTTTGCAACAGACCCGCTCGGGTCGTGCCGATCGCGCTCGTAGAATCGGTGCGAATCTTGAGCGGCTTGGCATGCCCGGGGCCTTTGAAGGAGCGCTTCCCTATGCAGGCAATCCGGAATTGATCAGCAGGACGCATTTCGCCCGCTATCTGGTTGAAAAGGGGTACTGCCCCGATGTACAGACCGTATTCGATCGTTATCTGAGCGATGACGGGCCGGCTCATGAACCAATGCGTTGGGCAAAGCTTGAAACAGCAGTTTCCTGGATCCGATCTGCCGGTGGCATTGCGGTCATCGCACATCCCGGTCGCTATCACTATACCGAGCTTGAGTTTGGTGCTTTTTTTGATGCATTCAAAGACTGTGGTGGCCTGGGGATTGAAGTTATCACCGGTAGCCATTCAACCGTGCAATTCAGTCATTATGCGCAGGTTGCACGTGATTACGGCTTTATGGCTTCTTGTGGATCCGATTTTCATAGTCCCACAGAAAGTCGACACGATCTGGGAAGCTTACCGCCATTACCGGATGATCTGAAACCGGTATGGAAATCACTTATTTAATTATTTATAGCCGGATATGAATAAAGCCTTTGTCAAAGAACAAGACTCAGGAGATGACGATGACGACATGCCGGAATCTTCAGCAGCTTTGCCGGCTGGCACGCGTAATTATCTGACCCCGGCCGGTTACGAAGCATTGCGTCAAGAGCTCTCGCATCTGATGACCGAAGAGCGGCCGTCGATTGTCCAGATTGTTTCTTGGGCGGCTTCAAACGGTGACCGCTCCGAAAACGGCGATTATTTGTATGGCAAAAAGCGTTTGAGGGAAATCGATCGTCGAATGCGATTTTTAACCAAGCGACTTGAACTTGCCGAAGTCGTTGATCCTGCATCGCAGCCAAATAAGGATCAGGTTTTCTTTGGCGCGACGGTTGTGTATTCGGATAAAAGCGGTCATGAGCATACGATTACGATCGTAGGGGTGGATGAGGCGGACCCGCTGAATGGAAAAATTAGCTGGATTTCGCCTGTCGCTCGTGCTTTGATCAAGGCGCGCGAAGGTGACACCGTCACGTTGCGCACACCGGGTGGAATTGAAGAACTCGATGTTCTGGAAGTGCATTATCCGGCCTAATCGGCGCTGGTGGTCGAGATCAGCTCGATAGCAGTGCCGCATGCCCGATTCGACTGTCAGGCCATTTGAAAACATATCCTGAATCGATCAGGCGCTGATTTCGCAATCGCTTGCTGCCGACTGATTCAGGTGGTTGCCCGACACGCGGAGTAGGCGCTCCGGTTAGCTTGGCGATTTCTTCGTAAAGCGTTCGCATCGGCAGTGGCGTGCTGTCTGTGACAAGATACAAAGAGGCGGGGTCCTGTAAATAAAGTAGATGCACGATCGCGGACGCTGCGTCTTCAATGTGGATGCGATTGACCCAGTGTGTTAAGTCATTGGGGGCGCTAGCCAAGCCGTTACGGATACGTTCAATCAAATAATTGCGTCCTGGTCCATATATCCCGGACAGGCGTGCGTTGATGGTTTTGATCATCGGATGTGCTTGGCCGAATAATTCAAGCCATTTCTCCGTTTCAAGCAAGATCCGGCCATTGAATGCTTTGGGTTCGGTTGGCGTGCTCTCGTCGATCCATGCATCGCCGTGATCGCCGTAAACAGCTGTTGAAGAAACAAATACGATACGTTTCAATACAGTCTTGTCGAGAACTTGGGTTACCGCTTGCAGGCCGCTTAAGTAGACAGATCGATAGGCATGCTCAGTCCTTTCGCCGGGAGCTGCGCAATAGACAATATCCGTTACGTTTTGCGGAATCGCTCCAAGCGATTCAGGGTGACTGATATCGGCCGCGATCCATTCAAACCGGGTGTCCGGTGACTTGTCGGGTATCTTGCGACGCAACCCCCAGCACTGAACATCAGAATGTTTTAGCAACAGGGTCGCAATCCTCATGCCTAGATCGCCACACCCTACTATCAATACTCGGTGCTTTGTGTTCATTTCAATTTTCGGACTGAACATTAGGTGAGAAAAATCGTTCTTTAAGTTCATCCAATCCCAGTCTATCCAGAATCTCATTGAGGCGATCCATGGACTTTTGTTTGGGACCACCGTGTTTATGGGCGATGATCAGTTCATTTTTCATTGAATGCTCCCACCCGACCAGTTCGGTCACTGTTACCTGGTAGCCATGTGCTTCTAGTTGCAGGCATCGCAATGCGTTTGTCAATTGGCTGCCGAACTCTCTAGTGTGCAAAGGGTGTCGCCAGATTTCGGTGAGCGGGTCTTTAAGTTGCTTTGCCTTGTTTTTGCGCAAAACAGCGGCAATTTCAGCCTGACAGCAAGGCACAAGAACCATATAACGCGCTTGCTTGATCAATCCGAATCGGATCGCATCATCTGTGGCGGTATTGCAAGCATGAAGCGCAGTCACCATATCGACTTGATCCGGAATGGTCTCGGACGTTTCGGACTGCGACACGGACAAGTTCAGAAATCTCATCTGGTCAAATCCCAGTTTCTTTGCGAGTAGTTCCGAGCTTTTAATCAATTCGGCTCTGGTTTCGATTCCTATCATGCGTGCTTTTGGGGCATGGTGGCGCAGGAATAAATCCACCAAAATGAACCCCAGATAGGATTTGCCCGCTCCATGATCCACAACGGTGAAATTCGGATGGTTTTCGGTGAGCTCTTGCAGCATAGGTTTAATAAATTGAAACAAATGATTAACTTGTTTCAATTTCCTTCTGCTGTCTTGATTCATCTTGCCGTCACGAGTCAGAATATGTAATGCTTTCAATAACTCGATGGACTGGTCGGGGTGAATCTCTGTCGTTATGGCTTTGGCTGACATCTGTAGGGAGTATCAAATATATTATTTTGGTATCAATTTTGCAGATTTCGGGGTTAACGATAATATCCCCACTTCCGAGAGAAGTATAAATTTTAAGCATGTTATTCGAGCCACAAGCATACGCTCCTTTGCTCCATAAAACCTGTGATCAATCTCTCGGGTTCATGGTTCGCTCTGCCGATGGGATTGCAGATGAATCCACCAGGCAGAAGCTCGTTCATTATCTCGAGCAAGTAGGCGCCAGCAATTATTTGCGTATTTCCATTGAAAACGCAGATGACGGCGTGTCTTACCGCGTTTACGCTAATGATCGTTTGATGGCATTGACCCCCCAATTCGATACCACCCAGCTTTGCTCCATACTGCGTCTTGATAGCGCGAATTCTGACCGCGATCTCGAACTTGAAATCGTTTTGGCTATGGCGCGTAGTCCTTTCGAATTTCATTTTCCCAGCATGCAAGAGTTTGAAGCGGCCATGCGAACCCGGCTTCAGGTCGTGCGTATTGCGGCACGTGCGCAAATTTCATTCGGAACTGGACTGGATGAAGTTCGTCCTACAGAGTACTTTCATTTCGATCCAAGTACCAGGTTCACGCTTATACCCGGAGTTTCTCTCATAGACGCACTGAGCGAGGCAATTAATCCGCCCAATACCGACCGTGCCTACTCGTTTTCATGCTATCGGGCATCGGAATATGTATTGGCTCTCGCCTTGGCGCGTGAACTAGCCTCGACCCATCCCGAGTTGCTTGTTCAGATGCAGAACAGATGGCTGAGTCGGCCTATTATGTCCAAAGAGTTTCATGAAGTTCTGTTGTTTGAATATGGTTCGCTTGAGAATCCGGTTCCGATGCAGTTTTATGTCCCCGGCGATCGAGTCTGGTTTAAAAATCCGGATGAGTACTCTTCCGATGTCATTGGATTCGAGGGCTCGTGGGTTTGTTATATCGGCGGCGGACTGTTCAATAATTTCTGGAAAAGTAACAATCCTTTCACGCTGCAATCCAAATGCCTGGAGATTTATCATTGGCGTCACGGTGCATATGTTGATCCCACCGGTGAGCTGCGCATGGACGAAAATATTGTCGAACAGCGCGTTCTTCAGTCTGAATCCTGTCCCGCTGAGGTTGAGTCTATTTTGGAAAAGATGCTTCGTTTCAGAGATCCGAGCGGAGTGTATGAACAGGGCGGATGCATTGACGCCTCTCGAGAGCACTTGAGATGGGTCCATCCCTCCACAACAAACATTTGTATTCCACCAGTCAAAATTATTTAAACAAAGCTTTGTGTGTCCTTTTTGATTTGCACCTCACATATCCTTAAGGCACAATGCGATAAAGAGTTTTCGATTTTTTTTAGATAATTTTGCAACCGCTTGCAAACGGAGATAAAAATGGCTGTTCGTTATTTGAAGCGTGGTAAAGATGCCGCCGAAGTGGCGGATGCAGATGCGAAAGTAAGGTCAACGGTTGAAGGCCTGTTGAGTGATATCGAAAAAAGGGGAGATGTTGCTGTTCGCGAAATGTCGGCCAAGTTCGATAAGTGGGAACCTGAAGAGTTCAAGTTGAGTCAAGCCGCGATCGAAAAGGCTGTTAAACAGCTTTCCCCAAGGGAAATCGAAGACATCAAATTTGCGCAGACTCAAATCAGAAGATTTGCAGAAATCCAACGCGCTTCCATGCAAGATGTTGAAGTTGAAACAATCCCAGGGGTGATCTTGGGTCACAAACACATCCCGGTAAACGCTGTGGGTTGTTATGTGCCTGGTGGGAAATATCCAATGATCGCGTCCGCGCATATGAGCGTGCTGACGGCAAAGGTCGCCGGAGTCAAAAGAATCGTCGCCACCGCGCCTCCTTTTCAAGGTGCCCCTCATCCGGCCATCGTAACTGCGATGCATTTTGCAGGTGCGGATGAAATCCTCTCCTTAGGCGGTATACAGGCAGTCGGCGCCATGGCGCTGGGTACGCAAAGTATTGCTCCGGTGGATATGCTGGTTGGACCCGGAAATATGTTTGTGGCTGAAGCCAAGCGCCAGTTATTCGGCAAAGTGGGTATTGACCTGTTCGCGGGTCCGACTGAAACACTGGTGATCGCAGACGACAGTGTGGATGCAGAAATGTGCGCAGTCGATTTGCTTGGTCAAGCCGAGCATGGCCCAACATCGCCGGCGATTCTTCTGACCAATAGCGAAACGCTAGCGAAGGCGACCATGGTTGAAGTCGAGCGGCAACTGGGCATATTGCCTACAGCCGACATTGCACGTGTTTCATGGGCTGAGCATGGGGAGGTGATCGTCTGTGACACTATAGATGAAATGATCGCTACCGCAGACCAGCTTGCTTTTGAACACGTTCAGATTCTGACCAAGGATCCGGATCTGTTTCTTAAGCGCTTAACCAACTACGGGGCATTGTTTTTAGGACCCAGAACCAATGTCAGTTTTGGCGACAAGGTGATCGGCACCAACCACACACTGCCAACCAAGCGCAGCGCACGCTTTACGGGTGGTCTTTGGGTGGGTAAGTTCCTGAAGACTTGCACTTATCAACGCGTGACCACGGATGCTGCGTCGGCATTGATAGGGGAATATTGTTCAAGACTGTGTCACATGGAAAATTTCGCAGGCCATGGCGAACAGGCAAATTTGCGCGTCAGGCGTTACGGCGATCGTGCTGAAGTTCCCTGGTACGAACCAGTCGCGGCTAAAAATTAATTCATGGGTTAGAGTAGAAATTTAGCTTTTAAGCCGGTATCAACCCCGGGTGGTAGGAGACTTAATAATGATCAAATCAAAACTAATCAAATCGATTGCCTTGTTCTTCTCAGGTATGTTGTGCCTATTCGGTACAACGTTAGTACAAGCTCAAGACGCATATCCAAACAAGTCAATCCGTTTTATTGTTCCATATCCACCCGGTGGTGTCAGCGACAACTCAAGCCGTGCGATTGCCGAAAGGCTCGGACGCGAATTGAAAGCCACCATGGTCATCGAAAACAAGGCGGGGGCGGCTTCGACTATTGCCAGCATGTTTGTCGCCAGGTCACCGGCCGATGGTTATACGTTGTACGCTGCTCCCGTATCAATTGTGATCAATCCGGTTTTGCAATCCAAAGTTGAATACAGTCCTTCAAAAGATTTTGCGCCGGTATCGATGATGATCACATCGGCTTTCGTTCTTCAGACAAACAAGGATTTACCTGTCAGTAACTTGAAGGAATTGCTTGCGCTGATTCGAGCTAATCCGGACAAATACACGATCGGTACGTCAGGACTCGGATCCATCAACCATCTGGCCGCCGAATATTTCATCAGGACGTTCAACTTGAAAATGTCCGTGATTCACTACAAGGGTGGAATGCCTGCAGCGCAAGATATGCTCGGCGGCAATATCCATATGATGTTCTCGGCGACTAATGAAGCATTGCCATTTGTCACATCCGGTCGAACAAAAGGTATCGCCGTATCGACTGCCCAGCGCATTTCTTCTTTGCCTGATCTGCCGACGATTGATGAAGCAGCAGGCATCAAGGGGTTCAATGCAGAATTCTGGCTGGCTTTGCTTGTTCCGGCCAATACGCCTGCTGCAGTGGTCCAGCGACTTGAAACTGCCATGCAGGTGGTCGGAGCGGATCAGGCCTTGCGCGAAGACCTGGCTAAGAAGGGCGTAGACATGAAAGTATCCAGTCCTCAGGTCGTCAAACAATTCATGGAGCGCGATGGTAAAAAATGGGGCGATATTATTCGTGCGCTAGGAATCAAAGAATAATAAGTAAGCGTTGTCGCAGCGTATATGTCCCCGGGAGTCGTTACAATTCGATTATTCTTCCGGGGCAGGATACTGAACAATGTCTGATGTCATTGCACTTATATTTGACTTTGACGATACGCTCGCACCAGATAGCACATCGGGATTTCTCGAAACGATTGGTGTAGACACTCAGCAGTTTTGGACAAAACGCGTCGATCCTCTGTTGGCGCAGGATTGGGATCCTGTGCCGGCATACTTGCATCAGATGATCGAACTCTCGCGCGAGCGAGGTGATCAGCCGATTACCCGTCAGCAGCTACAAAGCTGGGGTGAAACCTTGCCCTTGCATACTGGCGTAGAAACTTTGTTTTCTCGCTTACGCGAGCAGGTCAGAAAAGTACATCCTCAGGTTCAGCTCGAGTTTTATCTGATCTCAAGCGGCATCGGTGATGTTGTGAGACATACACGCATTGCGCACGAATTCACCGGCATTTGGGCGTCCGAATTTATCTACGATGAGCATGGTGCGATCTCTTTTCCTCGCAGAATCGTGAGCTTTACCGATAAAACCCGTTATTTGTTCCATATTCAGAAGGGTATAGTAGGCCCTGCCTATGTGGGTAAACCATTCGAAGTCAATCGAAAAGTTCCGGAAGACCGATTGCGCGTTCCGTTCGATCAAATGGTTTTTGTTGGCGATGGATATACCGATATTCCTTGCTTTTCGCTAATCAGAAGATCAGGCGGATTTGCCTTTGGTGTTTGGGATCCCAAGCATCGAGATAAGCGTAGCCGCGCCTGGGGATTTATCGAAGATGGTCGCGTTTCGAACCTAAATCAAGCGCGCTACGATAATGATGCCGAGCTTTATCAGTGGCTCGAAGAGGCTTTGACCAGTTTGGCCGGTAGGGTGGCATTGAAATCCAGGCTGTATCGTGGATGAAGTTTTTATGCAGCTTGCCATGGAGCAGGCGGTACTGGCCGAACAATTAGGCGAAGTGCCGGTCGGGGCGGTCGTGGTTGATCCGCAAGGTGTGGTGATTGCAGCAGGTTACAACCGAACGATTACGGATCGTGACCCCACCGCACATGCCGAGATCGTTGCCCTCAGAAACGCGTCGTCGATTCTTGATAATTACCGTTTGCCCGGCTTGAGCTTGTATGTCACGCTCGAGCCTTGCTCCATGTGCATGGGCGCGATGATGCATGCGCGATTATCACGCGTAGTGTTCGGTGCCCATGATCCAAAAACTGGGGTGTGCGGCAGTGTTTTGAATTTGCATGAATTTAAGCAGTTGAATCACCATACTGAAGTATCGGGTGGAGTTCTTGCTGATGATTGCGGAAATGTATTACGTCAGTTTTTTAAAAAACGGCGTGCTAAGGATATAGAAAATGGCTCGACATAAACTTGATGCACTGCCTGACGCAAGCGGCATCTACATTATTTCCCCCTCAAGCGCTGTTGCAGATCCGACCGCACTGGATCGTGCGCAGTCGCGTTTGAGCAAAATGGGTTTCAAAGTAGCGATTGACCGGACTGCGTTGTCGCGTCACCAACGTTTTGCAGGTACGGATGTCCAGCGGCTGGCTGCTTTTTCGCGCGCCATTAAGCAGAAACTACCCATCGTGATGGCATCGCGTGGTGGTTATGGGGTAGGGCGTCTTTTTCCCTCTCTTGATTGGAAGGCGCTTGAAAATTCCGGTAAGCGATTCATTGGTCAAAGTGATTTCACCGCGTTCAGTTTGGCATTGCTCGCCAAGACCGGCATGATCAGCTACGCAGGACCAACCGCATGTTTTGATTTTGGAGGCTCAAAAACCGAGATTTTGACCACTGAAATTTTTTGTGAAGCCATGCGAGGCGAGTTGGAAATCCTGAGCTTCGAGACTGCGGATGCCGATAGCGTTGATTGTCGCGGCGTGTTGTGGGGCGGTAATCTTGCGATGCTGACATCGCTGTTGGGTACGCCCTATTTGCCGAAAATCAAGGGCGGCATTCTGTTTGTCGAGGATGTAGGAGAACATCCGTATCGAATCGAAAGAATGTTGAATCAACTCGCCCAGGCGGGGGTGCTCGGAAAACAAAAAGCACTTCTTCTTGGCGGCTTCACTGAGTACAAGCTTGCCGCTCATGATCAAGGGTACAATCTCAAGGAGGCAATCAAATTTATTCGCAAGACGGTAGGCATACCTGTAATTACAGGATTGCCTTACGGACACACCGAAATCAAGGCAACCCTACCCATTGGAGCAAAGGTAGGCGTCGCGACCGAAAAAGGGATGGCACATCTTGTCCTGGATGAGCACGTGCACTAGTGACTGCCGCCTAGATAGGCCGCTTTCACCGCCGGGTCATTCTTGAGTTTTTCCGCTTCACCGTGTGCGGTGATGCGGCCGTTTTCAAGAACATAACCGTAATCCGCAACGTTCAAGGCAGCGGCAGCGAATTGTTCTACCAGAAGCATGGTAACGCCTTCTGTCTTGAGTCTTGCAATAATCCGAAACACCTCATCGACCAGAATGGGTGCAAGACCCATTGAGGGCTCGTCGAGCAAAATGATTTCAGGATTGAGCATGATTGCACGCGCCATGGCGAGCATCTGCTGTTCACCACCAGAAAGCGTGCCGGCTAATTGGCTGCGACGCTCTTTCAAGCGTGGAAACAAATCCATTGCTCGTTCCAGGTCGCCTTTTACGTCGCCTTTTGGGCGGCTTCCCGTGAAACGAGGAAATGCGCCAAGTGTCAGATTGTCTGTAACCGTCATGGTCGAGAAGACGCGCCGTCCTTCAGGTGAGTGCGCCAATCCCAATCGAGCGATTTTGTATGAGTCGTAACCATCAATCTTGTGAGTACCCAGAACGATTTCACCGGCGGTGGGTTTGATCATGCCGGTGACTGCGCGCATCGTGGTCGTCTTGCCGGCACCATTTGACCCGATCAATGTAACGACTTGGCCTTTAGGCACATTAATACTAATGCCGTGCAAGACTTTGACTTTGCCATAGCCGGCTTCGAGATTTTTAATCGATAGCATATGTATTCCTGATCTCTTGTCGGTTACGCAGATTGACCGCCCAAGTAGGCTTCAATCACTTTTTCGTTGGCTTGAACTTCTGCCGGTTTACCTTCGGCGATTTTTTGTCCGAAGTCCAGAACCGAGACCTTGTCGCATGCAGCCATGACGACGTCCATGTGGTGTTCGATCAGGATGACGGTAATGCCGTGTTCACGTATTTTTTCGATGATGACCAGCAGCTCTTTGATGTCAGGCGCAGTCAGGCCTGCTGCAGGCTCGTCCAGTAGCAACAGGTTGGGATCTAATGCCAACGCTCTGGCAATTTCCAGGACGCGTTGCTTACCGTAGGGCAGATTGCGGGCTTCCTCGTTTGCAAGGGAATCAAGTCCGACAAACTCCAGTAGTCCCAGAGCGCGCTCCCTCGCTGCGGATTCTTCGTTGGTGAATTTCGGAAGATGCAGCGAAACGTCCAGCAGGTTTGATTCAAACGTATGATGCAGACCGACAAGAATGTTTTCAAGTGCAGTCATTTCGCCGAACAACTGAACGTTCTGGAAAGTCCGTGCGATGCCTGATAGCGCGATTTCGGAAGAAGTTTTACCGACAACGCTATTGCTGGCATAAACGACGTCACCGGCAGTCGGCGTGTAAATTCCGGTGAGCACGTTCATCATGGTGCTTTTGCCGGATCCGTTCGGACCGATCAGGCCATGAATTGTGCCGCGCTGAATCTGAAGATCCACATTGTTCAACGCCTTTAAGCCGCCAAATTGCATCAGTACAGATTTGACGTCGAGCAATACCCCACCTTTTGTGGTGTCGGACGCTGCACTGATGACATCTTTTGATGTGTGCTTGATATCTTTAAGTTCAGCATCTTTGGCTGCGGCGGAAGCAGACTTACCTGTTAGCGCGGCGTAATAGTTACGAACGAATCCGACAATACCATCCTGCAGGTAATAAACCACCAGCAGAATCATGCAGCCGAAAATAGTCAATCGCCAATCGGTGATGTTTTCTAGCCAGAACGAAAATGCCGCCAGGCCGATCGTGCCAGCGAGCGGGATCGCGATTTTCTTGGCGGTCGTTAATTGTTTGCTGAGCGAAAACAAGGCAATCACGATAAACAGAATGGCGATGGCTACCGCGACCATACGGAATAGAACGATGTCATCCAGCAGTTTTGGCAGCATGACAATAATGAAAGAGCCGATCAACGCACCAATCCGCGACTTTCGACCACCCATGATGACGGCAAGCAGGAATAGAACGCTTAATTCGATCACATAGGTGTTCGGTGAAATGTACTGTTCGGAGTATGAGTACATACATCCTGCCAGCCCTGCGAAACCGGCACTAATCACAAATGCGTAAACCTTGAAACGGTAAACCGAGACTCCCATGCAATCGCAAGCAACCGGGCTATCTCTCAATGCCTCGAAGGCGCGCCCCAGATGTGATTTCATGATTCGATGCACAACGAGCAAGCTCAGAAGCATCAGAACGCATACGACCCAGTAATATTCGTCCTCCGTCATCGGACGTCCAAATAGATTCGGCTTTGGAATTTTGATGCCTACCGGACCTTCGGTCAGGAAACTCATCTCGTTGATCAGAATCTGGATGATGGTTCCGAAGGCAAGCGTCACCATCGCAAGGTATGGACCGATCACTTTTAGCGCCGGTAACGCAAGTAGGCCGCCAAACGCTGCCGTGATGATGATCGCTGCCGGAACGGTTACCCAGAAAGGCATGCCTAGTTTGATGAACAAAACGCCCGCAACATAGGAGCCGATACCGAAGAGTCCGGCATGACCTAGCGATACTTGACCCGTATATCCAACCACGATGTCCAGACCGAAAAGCAAGACGGCGTAGATCAGGATGGTTTCAACCAGATGGATGTAATAGGGATTGTCGACAACAAGCGGGAAGCCGAACAGGGCGACAATGGCCGTAACCATGAGTAGATGTTTTAATTTCATGATCAGACCTTCTTGATCGCTGTTTTGCCAAAGAGACCTGCGGGTTTGATCGCAAGAACCAGCAGTAGAAGTACAAGCCCGGGCACATCTTTATAACCGGTGGAAATATAGAATCCGGTGGCTGTTTCAGCGATGCCGAGAATCAATCCACCAACAATGATGCCCATGCCACTGGAAAGGCCGCCAATAATCGCAACGGCGAATGCTTTCAGACCGAGTGCAATACCCATGGTCGCTCCGGTGAGCGTAAGCGGAGCAACCAGCACACCGGCAAAAGAGGCTGTCAAAGAAGACAGGGCATAAGAAAACGTAATGACCAAACCCGTGTTGATGCCCATCAGTCCGGCGGCGTCCCGGTCGTTCGAAGTGGCAACAACTGCTTTGCCGTATATAGTTTTACGGTTGAAAAATTCGACAAGCAGCATCATGCCAAGCGCGCCAGCCACAACAACCAGGTCCATCGGCAAAACGTTAGCGCCCAGCAGTTTGATCGGATCGTCATCGATCGGGGAGGGGAACTTCATATCGTCGCGACCCCAGAGGTTTTCCGCGACGTTTTTGAAAATAATGCCCAAGGCGATTGTTGACATGATCCAGCCGAATTCCGACTTGATCTTGATTGCGGGGCGAACGCCGATGAGCTCGACAAAACTACCCTGAAGTGCGCCGAACACGCAGACGATAGGTATCATCAGCCAATAATTCATGCCGAAATTGTCGACAAGGGTCAGGCCTACCATTGCCCCAAGCATCAGAGCTTCACCTTGACCGAAGTTCAAGGTACCTGAAGTGGCGAAGGTTAATTGGTAGCCAAACGCGATGACTGCGTAAATCATCCCGAGAGAGATGCCGCTAAAAACCAGTTGGAGCAGGATTTCCATAGGAAGGTCCCTGGGAATGAAGGTCGTTAAATTTTGAAACAAACACTGCTGCTGCGATTAAAAACGCCGCGCATTTAAAGCGCGGCGTTTGGTTCAGGGCAGTGATCACCCTATAAAGCGGAATTACGGTGCTGCTTTCTTGACACGAACCTGACCTGCGGTCTTTTGCTCATCAGGGTTAGCGTATCCAACTCGACCGGCTTTAACTTCGCCCATCAAAGGAATGTTCGATGTGATTGCCTCATGGTCGGTTTTAGTGAATGGCTTGTCATATGTTGTGACAACACCATCAACCTTTGTGTTGAGGTTTTCGAGGGCAGCAAGCACTTTTGGTCCTTCGGTTGTGCCGGCTTGTTTCATCGCAGCGACAAGAAGCAGAATCGAGTCGTAACCCTGTGCAGCCGACACTGGCGAATCGATACGGTCTTTCTTGGGTTTGAAGTCCTTTAGGTATGCTGCAATAAAGGCTTTACGCTTTTCGGTGCTGCCATCTTGAATGAATGTCTGCGGCATGGTAGCGCCATCGCCGTTCTTGCCGGCGGTGTCGATGAAGTTCGCCATAGACAGGGTCCAGCTGCCGATCATCGGCTTTTTCCAGCCAAGCTTGGCCATGCCGTTTGCGATTTGGGCTAGTTCAGGTCCGATTGCGTAAGTCAGGATGACTTCGGCACCGGCTTCCTTAGCCTTAAGCAACTGAGGTGTCATGTCAACATCTTTAATGTTGAATTTTTCATCGGCAACGGGCGTAATCCCTTTGGCGGCAAGAGCGGCAGTCAAGTCTTTACGACCCAGATCGCCGTATGCGGTCGAGTCGGCAAGGATGGCGACTTTCTTGAACCCGCGGCGTGTAATCGCTTCCTCGACAATCATTGGTGCCTGAATATTGTCGGCTGCCGAGTTACGGAAAACGTAGTTTTCGGGCTCTTTCTCAAACTGTTTGGTAATCAGTGTACCGGTCGCGACGTTATTCATCACGGGAATCTTCGCTTCCTGGAAGAAACGCTGCGAAGCCAAAGCTACGCCAGTATTGATGTAACCGACGACAGCGACAACTTTTGTTTTGTTGACCAATTCTTGGGCAATCTGAACACCACGCTCGTTTTTGGCTTCATCATCGCGCTCGATGAGTTCGATTTTTTTGCCAAGTACTCCGCCTGCGGCGTTGACTTCTTTGGCAGCCAGTCGAACGCCATCACGCATGCTGACGCCCATTGAAGAGGATCCGCCAGTGAAGGGTCCGATCACACCAATTTTGATTGTTTCTTGTGCAAAAGCACCAGCAGTTGCCAGTGTGCAAGCCGCGACGGCGGTTAGAACTTTATGACTCAATTTCATGATTGCTCCTCGGCCAACTTGAATCAGTTGAGATTAAACATTTTAGCGAGAATCGCTTTGAAAACTCGTGGTGTTTCGTTGGGGTTTTCCCCTGAATTAGTATCGACATTGAAGCTAAATCCTGACAATTCGCTTACAAAAGTCGTTATTTCGTGATTTTCTACTGTTATGAGTGTTTGTCAAAGAGTTGTTTTGTTTCGCGTGCGACGTCTCCTGATAACAAGATGATGCCGATCAGGTTAGGAATCGCCATTAACCCGTTGAACACATCCGATACCGCCCACACCAGATCTAGTGAAACGATGGTTCCGAGCATCACGAAACTTATATAGATGAATCTATAGACCTTTATCGAACCCGATCCAAACAGGTACTGTGTACATTTTTCGCCATAAAAGCTCCAGCCCAATATGGTCGAATAGGAAAAGAAGATCAGTCCGATCGTGACGATCCAGCCGCCCGGTCCGGGCAATAAAACATTAAATGTCTGGCTGGTCAGTGCCGCTCCGTTCAGTCCGGACGTGTACAGTCCGCCCATCACCAATGCAAGCCCCGTGATGGAACAGACTACGATGGTGTCAATGAATGTTCCAGTCATGGATACAAGTGCTTGTTTGCTGGCGTGATCAGTTTTGGCGGCTGCGGCTGCAATCGGGGCTGTACCGAGTCCGGCTTCATTAGAAAATAAGCCTCTCGCGATCCCGTAGCGAATAACTGTGCCCAGGGCGCCACCCGCAACGGCATTTCCGGTGAAGGCATCATCGAATATCAGTCTGAGAGCGGGAATCAGCAGCTCGAGGTTTGTAAATATGATTGTCAGCCCTCCCAGAATATATAAGAGAGCCATGCCGGGAACGATCACGCCGGCAACGCGTGCGATGCTATGAATGCCACCTAGCATGACTAAGGCGGTGATGAGGGTCAGAATCATCCCGGTGATCCAGGGGCTGATTCCGAACGAGCTTTCGATTGCATGCGCAACAGAATTGGACTGCACTGAGCAACCTGTACCGAGAGCTGCAATCATGCCAAAAAATGCGAACGCCATGGCGAGCCATTTCATGTTCAGCCCGCGTTCGATGTAGTACATCGGGCCCCCGGCCATTTGACCGCTTTCGTCCCTGACGCGATATAAAATCGCCAGCAATCCTTCGGCATACTTGGTTGCCATGCCCGCCAAGGCGGTCAACCACATCCAGAAGATCGCCCCGGGTCCTCCCAAAACGACAGCGGTTGCAACACCGGCGATGTTTCCCGTGCCGATGGTGGCTGCTAGTGCAGTCATAAGTGATTGAAATTGGGATATGTCTCCGGCGGACTTGTCATCCTGGTTGCGCGAAAAGGCCAGTTTTAATGCGTAAGGCAACATCCGAAACTGCACGCCACTCAATCTGATGGTCAAATAGAGTCCCGTGCCGACTAGAAGTGTAAGTAGGGCTGGACCCCAAATATATCCTCCGATCGTTCCGCATAAAGCGGTTAAAGTATCAACCGTCGCACTCCATGAAGCGTCTTGCATGATTTACTCCCGTACTTTGCGCTGTATTCACATAACAGCAAGACTGGAGATCATATGGATGGCTTCGGAAAATAGGACGTAATTTCACCAGTTGTTACACTGAAAACTTATCTATCAAGATGTAACTGCAGTATTTACTTTATTGGCTTACCGTGATAACCGCATCAAACCTCACCATACAGTTCGGTCCCAAACCGCTTTTCGAAAATATCAATGTCAAGTTCGGGGAGGGAAACCGTTACGGCTTGATCGGGGCAAACGGATCCGGCAAATCGACATTGATGAAGATTATTGGTGGAGATCTTGAGCCATCCGCTGGAAACGTATTTTTGGAACCGGGCCTAAGGCTCGGTAAGTTGCGTCAAGATCAATTCGCCTATGAGGATTCACGCGTCATTGATGTCGTTCTGATGGGACATACCGAAATGTGGGATGCAATGTCGCAGCGCGATGCGATTTACGCGAACCCGGATGCCACGGACGATGACTACATGCGTGCGGCCGATCTCGAGGCCAAGTTCGCCGAATACGACGGCTATACAGCCGAGGCGCGCGCCGGTGAGCTTTTGCTGGGCCTCGAGTTTCCGGTCGAACAGCACCAATTGCCCATGCGCGAGATTGCTCCCGGCTGGAAATTGCGCGTTCTGCTTGCGCAAGCCTTGTTCTCAAATCCCGACGTATTGTTGCTGGACGAGCCAACTAACAACTTGGACATCAACACCATCAGATGGCTTGAGGATGTATTGAATGACTATCAAAGTACGATGATCATTATTAGTCACGATCGCCACTTTCTGAATCAGGTCTGTACTCACATGGCTGATTTGGATTTCGGCGAGTTGCGAGTCTATCCGGGCAATTATGACGACTACATGCTCGCCTCGACTCAGGCGCGCGAACGTGTGTCCGCTTCAAACGCTAAGGCCAAAGAGCGAGTTCAGGAGCTTCAGGATTTCGTGCGCAGGTTTTCGGCGAACAAGTCCAAGGCTAGGCAAGCGACTTCCAGACTCAAGCAAATTGATCGGATCAAAGCCGAACAGATTGAGGTCAAGCCGTCTTCACGACAAAATCCATTCATTCGTTTTGAGCAACTCAAGGTCATGCACCGTCAGGCGGTGACGATCGAACATATCCAGAAATCTTTTGATCACCCA
Source organism: Sheuella amnicola (assembly GCF_010499255.1). GTDB lineage: Bacteria > Pseudomonadota > Gammaproteobacteria > Burkholderiales > Burkholderiaceae_B > Zwartia > Zwartia amnicola. The sequence continues at coordinate 417,729 of NZ_JAAGRN010000001.1, read as the reverse complement.
GTGATCAAACCATTTTCGGCCATGGTTGAGGCGGGCGAGAAAATCGCAATCATCGGCGCCAACGGGGTCGGCAAAACGACATTGCTGAGAATGCTGGCCAACGACTTGAGTCCCGATCGCGGCACGATCAAATGGTCTGAAAACGCCGATCTTGGCTATATGGCGCAAGACGTTTCCGATCAATTTACGTCTAAGGATGACAACCTGTTCGAATGGATGACTCATTACCGCCAACCGGGAGATGATGATCAGTCGATTCGTTCCGTTCTGGGCAGGTTGCTGTTTTCGGCCGATGATTTGCCTAAATCTCCCAGCGTGTTGTCTGGAGGCGAGAAAAACAGGATGACTTTTGGTCGCCTGATGCTTAAAAAGCATAACGTCATGCTGATGGATGAGCCGACCAATCACCTTGACATGGAATCGATCGAGTCTCTTCAAATGGCTCTGGATAAGTACAAGGGCACATTGTTTTTCGTTTCGCACGATCGAGAGTTCGTGTCGGGATTGGCAACGCGTGTCTGGGAAATCCAGGCTGGCGGCGAGGTAGTCGACTATCGCGGTCCATATGAAGAGTTTCTTGCTTCCCGCGGCATTGATCACTGATGGCATGATCCAGGCATGATCATTCTCGGATTTGAAAGTTCGTGCGATGAAACCGGTGTGGCTGCGGTTTGTAGCGACAAGGGATTGCTTGCGCACTCGCTTCACACGCAAGTAGCCATGCATGCCCACTACGGCGGCGTTGTGCCTGAGCTTGCATCGCGCGATCATGTCAGGCGGGTGATTCCCCTGACGCGTCAGGTATTGAGTCAAGCCGGTATTTCATTATCGGATGTAGGCGCGATCGCTTACACGGCTGGCCCCGGATTGGCAGGCGCCTTGCTTGTCGGTGCGAGTGTTGCCCAGGCAATCGCTTGGTCGCTTGAGCTACCGGCCATCCCGATTCATCATCTTGAAGGTCATCTCCTGTCGCCACGCATGGCTTTGCCGTGTCCCGAGTTTCCTTTCGTTGCTCTTCTTGTGTCGGGCGGTCATACACAACTGATGCGCGTGGATGACGTCGGTCAGTACGAATTGTTGGGCGAAACACTTGATGATGCAGCCGGTGAGGCATTTGATAAAACGGCCAAACTTCTGGGACTGGGATATCCAGGAGGGCCGGCATTAGCCAAGCTTGCCGAGCGGGGAGATCCTAAGAAATTCGATTTGCCCAGGCCGATGCTGCACAGCCCAAACCTTGATTTCAGTTTTAGCGGTTTGAAAACGGCTGTGATGATTCAGCAGAAAAAAATGCTTGAAAATCCGGATATTAATGGGAATATTTTGGCTGATTTGGCCGCCTCTACGCAGGATGCCATTGTCGAAGTGCTTGTCGCGAAATCGATTGCGGCTCTTAAGCAAACGGGGCTCAAGCGTCTGGTTGTTGCCGGTGGTGTTGGAGCCAATCAGTCTTTGAGGCAGCGATTGTTATCGCGATTGAAGCGCATTGGGGCCGGTGCCTATTTCCCCCCGCTGGATTTATGCACTGATAATGGCGCGATGATTGCGTATGCAGCTGCGCAACGAGTGAATCGTGGTTTGGTCGATCTTACAGGGCAAGATCATGGATTTAATGTGATGCCTCGTTGGCCTTTGTCACAGATTTAACTTATTTTTTCGAGCCGATTTTCGATTCGGTGCCGTTCAGAATGCGAGAAATATTGGCGCTATGCCTGTAAATCAGCATCAGACTGATGAAAACCAGAGCCATGGTCGCGCCCGGTTGCGCATTCCATGCGCCGAACTGACCGCCCAGATAGAACACCACTGGTGCGCAGACGGCGCTTACCAGCGCCGCAAGCGAAGACATTTTGAAGATGACGGCTGTTAAGACCCACAGGAACAGACATATCAAGGCAAGCATGGGTTGCAATGCCAGAATGACCCCCACAGCTGTAGCCACCCCTTTACCGCCTTTAAACTTTAGGAAAATTGGGTACAAATGACCGAGAAATACCATCACGGCGGTCAACGCAACGACAGCGCCGGTTCCAAGTAATTTTTGGCTTAACCATACGGCAAACCAGCCTTTTGCCGCATCGCCGATCAGTGTGAGCGCTGCAGCCCCCTTGTTGCCGGACCGTAAAACGTTGGTCGCCCCCGGATTGCCCGATCCGTAAGAACGGGGGTCTTGCAAGCCGAACATTTTGCTGACGACAACCGCGAAGGGAATCGAGCCAATCAGATAGGCGCACGCTAGCCAAATGACAGGGAGAGATGCTTGCATGATCGTAAAGAATCCGTTGAGTCCAGTGGTGCTGAGGTGTAGAAAGATCGACTAAAAATCCTGACTAGCGTTCATTCTAGCTTGCTGTCTGCCACCGGGAGCAATTTAATCATTTTTACCATTGGCAAGGGGTACAATCTTCTATTAGAAATCGATTTTAATATCCACGCGCAACATGCACATACTGGTTTCAAACGATGATGGTTACAACGCCAAGGGCCTGGAGGTTCTTGTTGAATCATTGCGCGGGTTGGGCGAAATTACGGTTGTCGCGCCTGAAATTAATCATAGTGGCGCATCGAATTCACTGACACTTTCCAGGCCCTTGGCCGTTCGGCAGGCCCCTAACGGTTTTATTTATGTCAACGGTACCCCATCGGATTGCGTTCATATCGCAATGACCGGTCTGCTTGATCATCGTCCCGATCTGGTCATCTCAGGCATCAATAACGGCGCGAACATGGGCGACGACACTCTTTACTCGGGCACAGTCGCCGCGGCGGCAGAGGGTTTTCTTTTTGGCATTCCATCCATAGCCTTTTCGCTTGTCGAAAGAGGGTGGAAGCACATCGATAGCGCGGCGCACCATGCCAGACTCATCGTTGAACATCAATTGAATAACCCGATCAATCAGCAATGTCTGCTCAATGTTAATTTTCCCGATTTGCCTATTGACCGGATCAAGGGCATCAGGACGACGCGTCTGGGTAAACGTCATCCTTCCCAACCGGTGATTCCAACTTCAACTCCCGCCGGTGAAACGGTTTATTGGATCGGACCTGCGGGGCACGCGATGGATGCCGCCGATGGTACGGATTTCGATGCGATTGAGCATGGATTTGTATCGGTCACGCCTTTACGCCTGGATTTGACGCACCAGGATCAATTGTCCAGTATCGAGTCTTGGATAGGACCGATATGTTCAAAATAGTTCATCGAGTTCTGATGGCTGCACGCGATCCCCGCTCAGGACTTGGCAGGGGTTTGCAGGGCATCACGCCCACAAATAGCAATACGCGCATATCCGCTTCGCGTCTTCCCAGTTCTACTACAAAGCCTGCTATTCAACCTGCCTCGACTGAGTCAGTGGCACAGAATTACGATCGTAAACGGGCCGCGATGGTCAGCAGGCTGCATCAGCAAGGCATTACGGACGAAAGGGTGCTCGCTGCGATGCAAGTTGTTCCCCGACATGTTTTTGTCGACGAGGCGCTATCAAGCCGAGCCTACGACGATGCTGCGCTTCCGATTGGTCATGGCCAGACGATTTCGCAGCCATGGGTCGTCGCAAGAATGATTGCGGCGGTGTGCGAGCACGGCTTGCCTAAAAAAGTTCTTGAAGTCGGCACCGGATGCGGATATCAGGCGGCGGTGATGGGGCATGTGTTCGAACAAGTCCACTCGATTGAACGTATCCGGGCTTTGCATGACTTTGCCAAAGAGCAATTACGGGTTTTGCGCCAGTCCAATGTCAGGTTGACTTTCGGAGATGGCATGATCGGGTTGCCCACATCGGCTCCGTTCGATGCGATTTTGGTGGCGGCTGCCGGCATTCGTATTCCTCAGGCGCTACAACAACAGTTGGCGATTGGTGGTGTTTTAATCGCCCCTGAAGGCACAAACGCGCAACGTTTGGTAAAAATCCACAGAACGGGTCCCGAAGCATGGGATCGCTATGAACTTGAAGCTGTAAGATTTGTTCCCCTCAAGGCGGGATTACAAAATTGAGTAAACAGGAGAAGCATATGCCTTTAGGGCATGATCATGGAATAGCTCCCGTACAGACCCGTGGTCGGTACGCTACTTTAAATTTCAAAAGAATCGGGGTTGCTGCCTGCGTCATGTTCGCCGCAATTCTCGCCGGATGCACCTCATCCGGAAATCGTGCTCCGGTTTCTGATTTGAATAGTTCACAAAGTGCGGCCGCTGTGGGCAAAACCTACACCGTTAAGGCTGGCGACACTCTGAGTAAAATCGCCCGTGCCAACGGGGTTGACGAAGGCGCCTTGATACGCCTGAATAAGTTATCCAATCCCAACCGTCTTGAAGTCGGGCAAGTTCTTCGTCTGAACGATTCTGCCGACACGAGTTCAGGCGTCAAGCCGGTCGTATCCAAGAAGCCTGAAGCACGACCTCTGGATACGGAATCTGCCCAACCACCCGCACGCGCATCTGATGCTGGTGTCATCAGCTGGGGGTGGCCGGCCAAGGGTAACGTTGTTCAACCCTTCACCACAGCAAGCAAAGGTATCGATATCGCTGGCAATGCCGGCGATCCGATTCAGGCTGCCGCAAATGGAAAGGTTGTTTATTCCGGAAATGGTTTGCGCGGCTACGGTAATTTGATCATTCTCGATCACGGCAATGGTTTCGTAACTGCGTATGCCCACAATCGCACATTAAGCGTCAAAAAGGATCAGGACGTTAAAAAAGGCACCAAAATAGCCGAAATGGGTCAAACCGACTCGACAACAGTTAAATTGCATTTTGAGATTCGCCGCCAGGGTACTCCGGTTGATCCCATGCAGTATTTGCCCGCAAAATAGGTCTGATTCGGCATGATACCCACACTGGTTTTCGATCTTGAGACGATTCCTGATATCGAGGGGCTTAGAAAGCTCAACGATTGGGGGGCTGAAGTTTCAGATGCCGAAGTTGCTCAGAGAGCCTTCGCCGCGCGTAAAGAGGCGACAGGTAGCGAATTTTTGCCTCTACATCTTCAAAAAGTAGCTGTGGTTGGTTGCGTCTTTCGAGATGACAGCGGGTTTCGCGTCAGATGTTTGGGACAAATCAATGATCCCGAACCTATTTTGTTAGCCGGTTTTTTTAAAACAATTGAAAAATATACTCCCAAGCTGATTAGCTGGAACGGCTCGGGCTTTGATTTGCCAGTGCTGCATTACCGCACGCTTATTCATGGCGTTTCTGCTCCCAGATATTGGGATATGGGTGAAGACGACAGAGATTTCAAATACAACAATTACATCAGCCGATACCATAATCGTCATATCGACTTGATGGACCTGCTCGCTAAATATAACGGTCGCGGCAATGCACCGTTGGATGACCTCGCTAAACTTTGCGGTTTTCCGGGCAAACTCGGGATGGATGGCAGCAAAGTATATGAAGCCTGGACAACCGGCAAGGCTCAGGAAGTCAGAGCGTATTGCGAAACCGACGTAGTCAATACCTGGCTGGTGTATTGCCGTTTCAGGCTTATCCGTGGCGAAATCGACGAAGCCGCTTATCAGGCAGAGATCGATTTGGTTCGCTCGACACTACAAGGTAGTTCCGAACCCCACTGGTCTGAGTATTTGGCCGCATGGCCTAAATAAAATCATCAATGACAATGTCTTGTTATATCGGAATTCGATTTCATGAACGTTCGTAATTATTCAAAGGCGATTTTGATCGCAACGTGCCTCTTAGTCACATCATTTGCATCTTGGGCGCAGACTGTTTCCGGCCAAGCAGGCACAACTGCAAAACCCTTACAATCAGCAGACAAATCCATGCCGGATTTCACTGGACAACTTCCACCTGAATTGCTTGAACAACTTTCGTTGGATAAAAAGCAGCAGGATAAGCTCAATGCAGCTCAAATTGCTCGTCACAGTCTATGGGTTGCGAATCGACGCGCACGCCAGAGTGAATACGATCTGATCGCTAAAGAGCTTGAGAATGACCGTTTCGATCCGCGCGAAATCATCAAATTGAGAAAAAGTATTCGTCAAACGGCTGATAAGCGCATGGACGATGTTCAAAGTGCCTGGCTCGAATTTTGGGATAGTTTGAACGAACCTCAGCGTAAATTGCTCGTTTCGTACATCAAGTCACAGCACCGCATCCTCGGAAAAGCGCCTACCGCACCCGCCGCAGCGCCTCCTTCCAAGTCTCCACTTGCACCTGCTTTCAAATAGTTTCCCAAGCTTTTTTTTGCTGTTTTCAACTCTGCCCAACCTCTCTTACAATCTTGACCTTGTTTTGAAGGATTGGATATGTCGTCTGAGGTTTTGGAAGTAGAGTCGCTCGATCTCGAAGCGCGCGGGATTGCACGCCGAGAAGGCAAGGTAGTGTTCATCGAGGGTGCATTGCCTTTCGAGCGGGTGACTGCAGCGACAATCCGCAGCAAACCTTCCTATGAGATTGCCAGGGTCGATCAAATTCACAGGCAATCATCGTCCAGGGTTACGCCTAAATGCGAGCATTTCGGCATGTGCGGGGGGTGCGTCATGCAGCACCTCGATGCTGCCGCGCAAGTCGCCGTAAAACAGCGTGCGCTTGAAGATTGCCTGATGAGAATCGGATCTGTACGTCCTGACAGAATACTGCCACCTTTATATGGACCCACTTGGGGTTATCGCTTTAGAGCCAGGTTGGCGGTTCGCTGGGTGGCAAAAAAGAATACGATTCTTGTTGGATTTCATGAGCGAAAAAGCAGTTTCGTCGCAGACATCAAGTCTTGTCAGGTATTGCCGCCGCATGTTTCAGCGCTTCTTATGCCATTGCGCCAATTGGTGCAAAATCTTTCCACACCCGATCGAATTCCACAGATCGAAGTTGCAGTAGGTGATCGGGTGACCGCACTTGTCCTGCGCCATATGTTGCCATTGACCGACTCGGATGTGGCGAGCCTTCACCAGTTCGCCGATCGGCATGGTATTCAGTGGTGGCTTCAATCCAAAGGGCCCGACACCGTGCGTGCGCTGGTTCCTGAGCATGAACAAGAGCTTGCTTATACATTGCCTGAATTCGGACTGCGCATGCCTTATCGCCCGACTGATTTTACGCAAGTCAATCACCATATCAACCGTGCCTTGATCTCTCGTGCGTTGAAATTGCTGGATGTTCATTCAGATGAACGCGTGGCTGATATGTTTTGCGGATTGGGTAATTTTTCATTGCCAATCGCGACTCAAGCCAGGGAAGTCGTCGGTATCGAAGGTAGCGCTTCGCTTACCGAGAGAGCACAGCAGGCGGCAAAGCAATCAGGTTTATCCAACGCAACATTTGAGACATTAAACCTCTTCGAGGTTGATCAAAGCTGGTTGCTCGGCTTGGGTTATTTCGACAAAATGTTGATCGACCCTCCGCGTGAAGGTGCGCAAGCTTTATGCGAAAGTCTGGTTGAATTGCCTGCCCACGCCCGTCCGAAACGTATTGTCTATGTGTCGTGCAATCCAAGTACGCTTGCTCGGGATGCTGCGATTATGCATGCCAAGGGTGGTTACAAGCTGGTGGCGGCCGGCGTCGTCAACATGTTCCCGCATACGGGGCATGTTGAATCGATCGCCGTTTTCGAATAGCTTAGACTGGTCGAGTTTCGTTCAGCGTTTTCTCTGCCGCTTCGCGGACACGCTGAGGAGCCGTGCCCCCAATATGGGATCGAGCGGCCACCGAACCTTCAAGAGTCAATACCTGATGGACATCGGATTCGATCGCGTGATGAAACTGGCGTAGTTGTTCGACGCTTAGATCTGCCAGATCACAACCCTTGATTTCACATTCACGTACAGCATGTGCAACCGCTTCATGTGCATCCCTGAATGGCACGCCTTTTTTAACCAGATAATCCGCCAGGTCAGTGGCTGTTGCGAAACCCTGCAATGCAGCAGCACGCATGGCATCTGATTTCACTTTGATGCCGCCGACCATATCGGCAAAAATGGTCAGTGTGTCGCGTACAGTGTCCGCCGTATCGAAAAGGCCTTCCTTATCTTCCTGATTGTCTTTGTTATAGGCCAGAGGTTGTCCTTTCATCAAAGTGAGCAAGCCGATCAGATTGCCGTTGACGCGTCCCGTCTTGCCGCGAGCCAGTTCGGGCACGTCTGGGTTCTTTTTCTGGGGCATGATGGAGCTGCCGGTCGTAAAACGATCCGCCAGATCAATGAATCCTACCCGTGGACTCATCCAGATAATCAATTCTTCCGAAAATCGAGAAATGTGTGTCATGATCAACGAAGAGGCCGCGCAGAACTCGATCGCAAAATCACGGTCGGATACTGCATCAAGCGAATTGCGGCAGACATCGTCGAATCCGAGCAGTTTGGCCACCATGGGCCGATCGATCGGAAATGTTGTGCCGGCAAGTGCAGCAGCTCCGAGCGGCAAAATATTGACTCGCGTGCGGCAGTCAGCCATGCGAGCGGCATCGCGACCGAACATTTCTGCGTATGCAAGCAAATGATGTCCGAAGGTCACGGGCTGAGCCACTTGCAAATGCGTGAATCCCGGCAAAATCGTTTCGGCGTGATCAAGCGCAACTGAAGCCAACGCGTGCCGCAGAGCTCTGAGCAACTCGATAATCTGGTCGATTTCGTTTCTGAGCCACAATCGTATATCCGTAGCAACCTGGTCGTTGCGTGATCTGCCTGTATGCAGACGTTTGCCGGCATCGCCGACGAGTTCGACCAAGCGCTTTTCGATGTTCAAGTGGACATCTTCGAGATCAAGTAGCCAGGTGAACTGCCCGGACTGAATTTCGCTTGTGATCTGCGCCATTCCGCGACGAATGTCTTCCAAATCCTTTTGCTGGATAACCTTGACCGCCGCAAGCATTTCGGCATGGGCTAAGGAGCCCTGAATATCGAACAAGGCAAGCCGTTTATCGAAATCGACGGACGCGGTATAGCGTTTGACCAGATCCGAGACGGGTTCGGAGAATCGAGCGGACCAAGCCTCGGATTTCTTGTCAAATTGACTTTGAGATGAATTTTGTGTGTTTTTCATGATTTGTAAATTATAGATCGCGGCATGGATCGTTGTTGCGTGCGATAATTTTTTCAATATCAACTTGAATATCCGGATTCAACATGACCGCGGTCAGGGTAGCCATTGCACAAATCAGCGTAGCTGTCGGGGATATGCCCGGTAATGCGTCGAAAATTCTTGAAGTTTCCCGCACTGCGGCCAAACAGGGGGCACAAGTTGTTCTGTGTCCGGAGCTATCTTTGTGTGGATATACCCCGGAGGACCTTCTTCTGCGGCCATCCTTCGTGGATCAATGCAACAAGGCCCTTGATCGACTGCGAGTCGATTTAGCCCCTCTTGCCGGATTGCATGTGATTGTCGGGCACCCGGTACTGACTGCGGATGGTTTGCTCAATGCGGCTACCGTGCTGTCTGAAGGCAAAGTGGTTGGAACGTATTACAAGCGGGAACTACCCAATTACCTGGTTTTCGATGAAAAACGTTATTTCAAGTCCGATAACCGCCCATTTACTTTTAACGTGGGCGATGTATGTTTTGGACTCATCATATGTGAAGATGCCTGGTTTGAAGCCGCACCCAAGGCGGCTGCAGAGCTAGGCGCCAAGGTTCTGCTCGATCCAAACGCATCGCCCTACAGTATCGGCAAGCAATCCCAGCGGATCGAAGCCATGAAGCGCAGCGTCGCGCGCACGGGATGCGCGCTGTTGTATTCGAATATGTACGGTGCGCAAGACGAGCTCGTTTTCGAAGGCGCTTCATTTGCCATTTCATCCGATGGCCGGGTTGCGGCCGAGTTGGCTTATTTTTCCGAAGATCTTAAATGTATCGATGTTCAAGCGGATGGTTCAATCAAACCGGTTGATCCTGAAATCAAGCCTGCATCCGGTCGGGACTGTATCGAATGGCAGGTCTGGGAGGCGCTTAAGCTTGGTCTGGCCGATTATGTTGAAAAAAATGGTTTTAAATCAGTCATTCTCGGTTTGTCGGGGGGGATTGATTCAGCCGTTGTTCTAGCCATTGCCGTAGATGCGCTGGGTGCAGACCGTGTTCATGCCGTCATGATGCCTTCCCGTTACACCGCGGACATTTCCCAAATCGATTCACGGGACATGGTCAAGCGTCTAGGTGTGCAATACGACGAAGTAGCGATTGCCGATTTGTCCTCACTGTTCGAATCCACTTTGAAGCCGTTGTTTCGTGGTCGGGGACATGACACGACCGAAGAGAATATCCAGGCACGCGTTCGCGGCCTGCTATTGATGTCTCTTTCCAATAAATTTGGCCATCTTGTGATGACAACCGGAAACAAATCGGAATTGTCCACGGGATACTGCACTTTATATGGCGACATGGCGGGTGGATATGCTGTACTGAAAGATGTGGCAAAAACACTCGTATATCGTTTAGCCAGATGGCGCAATTCGATCAGCGACGTGATTCCCGAACGAATCATTACCCGTCCGCCTTCGGCTGAACTGCGACCTGATCAGACCGACCAAGACAATTTGCCCGAATACGATGTCATTGATGGAATCATCGAAGGCTATGTGGAGCGCAATCAGTCCCCCGCAGACCTTGTTGCAGCGGGATTCGACAAAGCAGCAGTGGAGCAGATTGTCAGACTGATTCGCATCAACGAATACAAGCGTCGTCAAAGTCCTCCAGGAACCAGAATCACCAATCGCGCGTTCGGCCGGGATTGGCGTTATCCTTTGTCCAACGGATTCCGTGAATCAGCCTGAGCTAAGTCTTCCACATTATTTTCTTTTATTGAAGAATCGACATGAAACAAGTTACAGCCATTATTAAACCTTTCAAACTGGATGAAGTGCGCGAAGCATTGGCTGAAGTAGGCGTCAGTGGTTTGACCGTCACGGAAGTCAAGGGATTCGGTCGACAAAAGGGTCACACCGAGTTGTACCGCGGTGCAGAGTATGTGGTTGATTTTCTGCCCAAGATTCGTGTTGAAATGGTCGTGCCTGATGATCGTGTAGAAGGCGTGATTGACTCAATCGTCAAGGCTGCAAGAACCGGAAAGATCGGTGACGGAAAAATATTCGTCACGCATGTCGAACAAGCCATCCGTATTCGCACAAATGAAAGTGGCGACTCCGCACTCTAATAAATCATGAAATCATTTAACTGGTCCAATCCGTACCCAACGGTTCGTATTCCTTTGTTCGCTCGAAATGTCGTGTCCACTTCGCATCCGCTTGCTGCTCAGGCTGGCTTGCGCATGTTGCTCAAGGGAGGTTCGGCCGTCGATGCCGCAATAGCTGCGGCTGCGGCAATCACTTTGGTTGAGCCGGTCTCGTGCGGCATGGGCGGCGATGCGTTTGCCATTGTCTGGGATGGTAAGGAATTGCATGGACTGAATTCTTCAGGTTATGCGCCTCAAGCCTGGAATATCGATTATTTCAAGAACAAGTATGGGGTGGACGCTCAAGGCTTTGCTAAAGCGCCCAAACGAGGTGTGGATGCGATAACCGTCCCGGGTGTGGTGGCAGGCTGGGCCGCGCTGCATGAAAAGTTCGGCAAGCTTCCTTTTGCTGATCTGATGGAACCTGCAATCGAAATTGCCGAGCGAGGTTATGCTGTCCCGCCCGTTGTTGCTCAAAAATGGGCCGCTGCCGTTCCTGAGCTGAGGGATCAACCAGGATTCGCGCAGGCCTTCATGCCTAACGGCAGAGCTCCAAATGTGGGGGAACGCTTTCAATTCAAGGATGCCGCCGACACACTGAGACGAATTGGCGCCACGCATGGCAGGGATCTTTACGAGGGCGAGACTGCAGAGAAGATCGTTAACTGGATTCGCCAGCATGGCGGAGTGCATACGCTTGATGATCTGAGCAGTTATCGTCCGGAATGGGTCAAGCCGATCTCCAAGAATTATCGTGGCTATACTCTGCACGAGATTCCCCCGAACGGTCAGGGTATATCCGCTTTGATGGCACTCGGCATACTTGATCAGTTCGACCTGAAAAGCTTGCCGGTCGATTCTGTTGCGTCGCAACATTTACAGATTGAAGCAATGAAGCTCGCTATGGCGGACTTATATCGTTATGTGTCCGATCCGCGCAGCATGGAGGTGACTCCGGAGCAAATGCTCAGCCCGGATTATCTTGCTTCCCGAGCCAAGTTGATCGACATGAAAAAGGCTACACATTTTCCGGCCGGATTGCCGGCATCAGGTGGCACGATTTATCTGACAGCCGCCGACGAAAGCGGGATGATGATTTCTTTCATCCAGTCCAATTACATGGGATTCGGTTCGGGAGTGGTTGTTCCTGGGACAGGTGTTAGCTTGCAAAATCGCGGCGTTGGGTTTTCGATGAACCCAAACTCTCCGAATGCCGTGGCAGGACATAAAAAACCTTTTCATACGATTATTCCGGGCTTTTTGACACGCGCGGACGGCGTGCCTGTGATGAGCTTTGGCGTGATGGGTGGAGACATTCAGCCACAAGGCCATGTGCAGACGGTCGTGCGGATGCTTGATTATGATCAGCAGCCTCAGGCTGCATGCTGCGCGCCAAGGTGGAAACTCAATCGGGATTTCACGCTAGATGTCGAATCGACCATGCGCGCCGATACGATTGCCGGCCTGGCAGCGATGGGCCATACGTTAAAAACAATCGAAGATCCCTACATGGATTTCGGATCGGGTCAGTTCATCTGGCGCCTTTCTGAAAACTTCGAAGATGGATACGTAGTCGCCAGCGACAGTCGAAGGGATGGTCAGGCGGTTGGGTACTGATCTCGATCTTTATTAGGGTTATCGCTAAATATTATATAAATATAATTAAAAGTAATTGAGCTCTCTGTTGACTGGGCGTAGAATCGGTAGGTAGTTTTCACGATCTAGGAGACTCTGATGTCCCAAATAAAATTGACACGACGTCAATTTTTTCAGGTGACGGGTGCAGGGCTCGGTGCAAGCAGCATGTCGGTCATGGGACTGGCACATGCTGCGGATCCAGTCTTCAGCAAACCCAACAAACTTGAAAAAACGACTGAAACACGCAGTACCTGTCCGTACTGCTCCGTTAGCTGCGGTGTGCTTCTCTACAGCAAGAAGACACAGGACGGCAAGCTTAAAGTCATGCACGTCGAGGGTGATCCCGATAATCCCGTGAACAAGGGTACTTTGTGCCCTAAGGGTGCTGGTCTTCTCGAAATGATCGAGAGTCCCGATCGTCTTAAGTTTCCCGAAGTACGCGAACCCGGCTCGAAAGAGTGGAAGCGGATTTCATGGGACGAGGCTTTGACGCGTATCGCCAAGCGCATGAAGGCTGATCGCGACAAGAATTTCATCACCAAGAACGCGGATGGCGTTACAGTTAATCGCTGGAATACTTTCGGCATGCTCGTCAGTTCGGCTTCGAATAATGAAGCCGGCTACTTGAGCGCAAAAGTATTGCGCTCTCTTGGTGTTGTCGCACTCGATACACAAGCGCGTATCTGACACGCTCCGACGGTAGCCAGTCTGGCTCCGACGTTTGGGCGTGGTTCGATGACCAACCACTGGGTTGACATCAAGAACGCTGATCTTGTGCTTGTGATGGGTGGCAATGCTGCCGAGGCACATCCTTGCGGTTTCAAATGGGTCATTCAGGCCAAGGCAAAGCGCGGCGCAAAGCTTGTTGTGGTTGATCCGCGTTATACGCGATCGGCTGCCGTGTCCGATTATTACGCTCCGATTCGTGTTGGCGCGGACATTGCCTTTTTGGGCGGCGTTATTCGCTACCTGATCGAAAACGACAAGATTCATCACGAGTATGTCAACAATTACACCAATGCCGCTTTTCTGATCAATCCTGAATTCTCGTTCAAAGACGGTTTATTCAGCGGATACGACGAAAGCAAGCGCGCCTATTCAAAAGGTACGTGGACATATCAGATGGAAGATGGATTCGCCAAGGTTGATCCGACCTTGCAGGATCCGAATTGCGTCTTCCAGTTGATGAAGAAGCATTACTCGCGTTACACGCCGGATGTAGTGAGCAACATCACCGGCACGCCAAAGGATCAATTCCTGAAAGTGTGCGAGATGATTGCAAGCACCGCAGGCCCGGACAAGACGATGACGATCTTGTACGCGCTCGGATGGACTCAACACACGGTTGGTTCGGAAAACATCCGTACCATGGCCATTATCCAACTGCTTCTGGGCAATATGGGTATGGCAGGTGGTGGCGTCAACGCTTTGCGCGGTCATGCCAACGTTCAGGGCATTACAGACATGTGCCTGTACTCGGAGGTATTGCCTGGCTATCTGTCTTCACCGACTGAGGCGGACAAGGACTACGAAACGTACCGCAATGCGCGCACGCCAAAAGCCTTGCGACCGGGGCAGATGAACTTCCCGCAGAACTTCCCGAAATGGTTCAACAGTTTGATGAAAGCCTGGTATGGCGATAAGGCAACCGCGGACAATAACTATTGTTATGACTGGGTGCCAAAGCGCGATGCTGCTTATGATGTGCTTGCCATTTTCGAGCGGATGCATCAGGGCAAGATGGAAGGCTTCATCAGTTCCGGTTTCAATCCTCTTGCAGCTGTTGCGAACAAGAACAAGATTGGTGCCGCGCTTTCGAAGTTGAAGTATCTTGTCGTGATCGACCCACTGGCCACCGAAACGGGCGAGTTCTGGAAAAATTACGGCGACTACAACAACGTTGATTCCGCTTCCATTCAGACTGAGGTGTTCCGCTTGCCGGCTACCTGTTTTGCTGAACAAGATGGATCGTTCACAAACTCAGGACGCGTCATTCAGTGGCACTGGAAGGGCGCCGATGGTCCCGGAGAGTCAAAGGGCGACCAGGAAATCATAGGCACATTGTTCAGCAAGCTGCGCGATATGTATGCAGCCGAAGGTGGCGCGTTTCCTGATCCGATTTTGAATCTGACCTGGAATTACACCAACAAGCTCAATCCTGATGCTTCTGAAGTTGCTCGCGAAATCAGCGGTCGCGCGTTGGTCGACCTCAAGGACGCTGCAGGTAATGTGATCGTTCCCGCCGGACAACAATTGATGGGCTTTGCACAATTGTCCGATAAGGGCGAAACGGCCTGTGGCAACTGGATTTATTCGGGCATGTGGAACAAGGACGGCAATATGACAGCCCGCCGCGATCCGACCGATGCCTCCAGCCAGGGCTTGGGCCAAACGCTCAAGTGGGGCTTTGCGTGGCCAGCCAACCGTCGCATTATCTACAACCGCGCTTCGGCCGATTTGCAAGGTAAGCCTTGGGATCCGAACCGTGTCGTGTTGAAGTGGGAAGGCGATAAGTGGGGTGGGGCCGATGTGCCGGATATGCGTCCTAATGCAAAACCGGACGAGAACGTCATGCCCTTCATCATGAATCCTGAAGGGGTGGCGCGTTTGTTTGCGCCTGCCATGGCGGATGGCCCGTTCCCCGAACATTACGAGCCGTTCGAGTCCCCCTTGGATAAGAACCCGCTGCATCCTAACAATCCCAAGGTCAAGTCCAATCCTGCCGCCCGCGTCTACAAGGGTGACATGGAAGTCTTTGGCAGTAGTAAGGACTTTCCTTACGCAGCGACAACTTATCGCTTGGTGGAGCACTTCCATTACTGGACCAAGCATGCTCAGCTCAATGCCATAATTCAGCCTGAGTCCTTCGTTGAAATCAGCGAAGCGCTTGCCAAGGAAAAGGGCATCAAGGGCGGTGATCGCGTCAAGGTGACATCTGCTCGCGGTTGGGTGCATGCCAAGGCGGTTGTGACGATTCGCATGAAGGGACTGAAGGTTGATGGCAAGACTGTTCACCACGTCGGCATACCGATCCATTTCGGATTCAAGGGGCAGACTAAGCAGACCCAGCTTGCCAATACGCTGACTCCGTTTGTCGGCGACGCGAACTCCCAGACGCCTGAATTCAAGGCTTTCCTGGTTAACATTGAAAAGGCATAAGGAGAGACGACATGGCTAAGCAAGCATTACACGTCGTCGCCTCATCCGCCACGACAATGAAACCACCTGCAGATGCGGCCAAGACGACAAAAGTCGCCAAGCTGATCGATATTTCTACATGTATCGGTTGCAAGGCATGTCAGGTCGCCTGTATGGAATGGAATGACACGCGTCCTCCCATCGGCGAGAACAACGGCACTTACAACAACCCGACCGATCTGACACCTCAGGCCTGGACTGTCATGAAGTTCAACGAAATCGAAAACGCCCAAGGCGGAATCGATTGGTTGATACGCAAAGACGGCTGCATGCACTGTGAGGATCCGGGCTGTCTGAAGTCTTGTCCGAGTCCCGGTGCCATTATCAAACTAGATAACGGCATTGTGGATTTCAATTCCGACAAGTGCATCGGCTGTGGTTATTGCACTGCTGGATGTCCGTTCGATGTGCCGCGCATTTCTCCTGTGACTAACAAGGCGACCAAGTGCACTCTGTGTTCGGATCGCGTATCCGAAGGGCAGGATCCGGCCTGTGTTAAATCATGTCCGACACAGGCGCTGACCTTTGGTCCCAAAGAAGAGCGTATCCAGTACGCGAACGAAAGGATCAAGGACCTCAAGGGCCGCGGATACGACAAGGCGACACTCTACAACCCGAAAGGAGTGGGTGGCACGCATGTCATGTACGTATTGCCTCATGGCGACAAACCGACTGCGTACAGCGGATTACCGGCCGATCCGACCATCGCTCCGACCGTGGGTCTCTGGAAAGGGATCATGAAACCGATCGCCTTGATTTCCATGGCTGCAGCCGCCTTTGCCGGCGTACTGCACTATGCGGTCAAGGGGCCGAATACGGTCGAAGAAGATGAATCAGATGAACAGCACAAGGCTTAAGGAGAACAACCATGTCTAATCAAAACGGTTTGGTTCGTTACACCGGGTCGCAACGTCTGAATCACATGGTAGTGGCCTTGTTGTTCGTGGTCGCCGGCTTGTCCGGTCTGGCGCTGTTTCATCCGTCTATGTTCGGGCTGACGGTTCTTTTCGGTGGTGGGTCTTGGACGCGCATTCTGCATCCGTTTTTCGGTGCGGTCATGTTCGTCGCGTTTGTCGGAATGTTCTTCCGATTCTGGCATCACAACCTCATCACCAAGAACGATCGTCAGTGGTTAAAGCAGATAGGAGATGTGATAGGCAATCATGAAGAGCGCCTGCCGGAAGTCGGGCGCTATAACGGTGGCCAGAAAGTAGCCTTCTGGGTGATGGTGATTTCGCTGATTGCCTTGGTGGTTACGGGCGTGATGTTCTGGCGTCCATATTTCTCCCAGTACTTCACTGTCGATGTCAGACGCATCGCGGCTGTTGTGCATGCGATTGCTGCCTGGGCGTTGATAATCACCGTGATCGTCCATGTGTACGCGGCGATTTGGGTCAAAGGCACTTTGTCGGCCATGAAAACCGGAATGGTTAGCCGTGCCTGGGCACGCAAGCATCATCCCGGTTGGTACAAGGAAGAAACCGGTCAGAAATAGTTGTTGTTGACAGGTCGGATCGGAACGCGCAAACACTGATATGCTTGCGATTCCGGTCCTTTTTATTTGAGTGGATGCTATGACGGTTTCAGCCGTAAAAATTATTCAGCCTGGCGAAATTCAGGGGATGCCCGATGACGATACACCTTTGTTGGTGTTGGCTGATGCGAAATCTCTCTTCACTGACCGAGCCGCTCGCCTTGATCAGTTGTCCGTGCGGGAACAAGGATCGCCGTGGCTTGAGTTTTGCGCACAATTGTCGCGCGCCCAGGCGGCCAGTTTGAATCTTGTCGATTCAGCACCGGTATCCGAGCATGTGGTGCGCGAATCCTTCAAGCATCATATGCCTCCGCTTTCGATTTCATCCGCTCAGCCGGGGCCGAATTTCACTTCGGTGTTGTCATCGATTTGCAAGGCAATCAAGCAAGTCAATTCATCTGAAAAAGTTTTGCAAGCTGTAGAAGGGCTGCTGAAACTTGCGCCTCAGGACCAGATGGCCCAGGCGCATGCCATGCTAGAGGCTGATGATGCGAAAGTGACTGTTGAATACGCGCCTTTTATTGGTGCCGCATTGCAAGTGATCTGGACAGTTCGGGCAAGACAACTCGAGTCGCTCGTATCATTGCATCATGGTGAATCTGGTCTATGTCCGGTGTGCGGATCACATCCAGTGGCCAGTACGATCAGAATGGGAGATCGTGCAGGTCATCGATATTTGAATTGCTCTTTATGCAATGCGGAGTGGTACGCCCCTCGAGCCCGTTGCACTAACTGCGATACGCCCAAAGAGGTTTCAATGTTCGGTCGTACGCGTGATGATGCTGTTCAAGGCGAATGCTGCGATGATTGCAAGGGTTATTTGAAACTGATGTTGCAATCTAAAGACCCCCTGATCGATGCAATGGCTGATGACCTGGCAACGTACTCATTGGATGTCGCTTTGGCGGATGAGGGCTACATGCGTACGTGCCGCAATCTTTTTTTTATTTCCTGACTTAAATTCATACACATACCTGAATAATGAACAATATAGACGTGGCGCGTGCGCCCGTGACAGACCTGCTTTCCAGGATTCCTTCCGTAGACCGACTATTGTCTTTGCCTGATTCCCTGTGCATTCAGTCCACTTACGGTCGACAGTCATTTATTGAAGCAACGCGTACCGTTTTGGATTCGATGCGAAAGGATATTTTGAATGGATCCACGCATCTAGACATCTCGGAACAGTCGATTCTGGGGCGTATAGATCAATATCTCATCGACAGACAAAAACCCAAATTGCGGCAAGTCATCAATTTGTCCGGCACGGTGTTGCATACCAATCTCGGCCGTGCCGTGATGCCCGCCGAAGCCGTTGAAGCGATGGTGGCAGCTGCAACTGAACCGTGTGCCCTTGAATATGATTTAGGCGAAGGCAAGCGTGGCGACCGCGACGAGATTGTCGAGGAATTACTTTGCGAATTGACGGGCGCCGAAGCGGCAACGGTTGTCAACAACAACGCGGCTGCAGTTTTTTTGTTGTTGCAGGCATTATCAAACCGCAAAGAAACCATCGTTTCCCGTGGCGAACTCATTGAAATAGGCGGAGCGTTCAGGATTCCCGACATCATGAAGCGTGCCGGAGCCAAACTTGTCGAGGTTGGCACCACAAACCGGACTCACGCAAAAGACTTTCAGGAAGCATTGGGTCAAAAGACTGCGCTCATCATGAAAGTGCACACGAGCAATTATGTTGTTCAAGGTTTTACGGCTGAAGTTCCCGAAAAACAACTGGCAGATATCGCCCACAGTCACGGCATACCTTTTGTTGTTGATCTAGGTTCGGGCACACTGATCGATCTAGCGCTTTACGGTCTGCCGACCGAGCCCACTCCCGCGCAAGCAATAAAAGTGGGTGCCGATCTGGTCACTTTCAGCGGCGATAAATTGCTTGGAGGCCCACAGGCCGGCATCATCGTAGGCAAAAAGGAGTTGATTCAGAAGATTAAACGTAATCCTCTGAAAAGAGCATTGCGAGTCGGCAAAATCACGCTTGCCGGTCTTGAGGCTGTTTTACGGCTTTATCGTCATCCAGAAGCGTTGCCGCAGCGCTTGACGGTACTCAAGCAGCTTACGCGCAATGAGACGGACATACAAGAACAGGTCATGCGTTTGATCGAAAAACTACGTCCTGTATTTGCTTCGTTATCCTTGGAGTTGCGGTGCCTAGCGGTGAAGTCGCAAATCGGTTCGGGTTCATTGCCTGTTGAGCGGTTATTGTCTGCCGCCCTGATGATTCAGCCGTTGAGTAAATCCGCTGAAAAATTAATTCTACGCATCGAAAGATCTTTGAGAGCAGGCCAGACTCCCGTGATTGGGCGTGTGCAGGATCGTGCCTTGTTGTTTGATTTGCGCTGTTTGCGTCCCGATCAGGAGGCCGACTTGATCGCTCTGATGACAGACGCGTTGAAACGTTCTACAGAATCCAAATGATCATCGGAACTGCCGGCCATATCGATCACGGTAAAACTTCTTTAGTCAAAGCGCTGACAGGCGTAGATGCCGATCGGCTTCCTGAAGAAAAAAAGCGGGGCATCACAATCGAGTTGGGCTTTGCGTATGCACCGACCTCTAGTGGTGAAATGATCGGATTCGTGGATGTTCCGGGTCATGAAAAATTTGTTCACACCATGGCTGCCGGTGCCTGCGGAATGGATCATGGATTGATCGTGATTGCCGCCGATGACGGCATCATGCCTCAAACGCGTGAGCATTTGCGTATTCTGGATTTGCTTGGCATCCCGGGATTGACTGTCGCGATCAACAAGTCTGATCTTGTCGACGATGATCGTTTGCGTCAGGTTCAATACGAGATCAAGGCTGAACTTGCACAATCCAGATTTTCCACAAGCCCGCTGTTTACAGTTTCATCCCATACTGGGGCCGGAATCGATTCATTGCGGAATCATCTTTTTGCGATCAATCGATGTGCGGATAAAAAGTCGGGTGACTATTTCAGGCTTGCCGTAGATCGTGTTTTTGTCGTTAAAGGGATGGGGGTCGGTATCACGGGCGCAGTCATTTCCGGACATGTTCAAGTCGGTGATTTGTTAGTGACGTCCGGCTCAAATCATCGTGTCAAGGTGCGTTCGATCCATGCTCAAAATCAGTCCGTCGAGCGGGCAGAGGCGGGTAGCCGCTGCGGCATTGTCTTATCAGGCATAGAAGTTAAAGATATCGAGCGTGGAGAATGGCTCTTGTCGGAGGAAATTTCCGACTCCAGCAAGCGAATCGATTGCAAGCTTTTCATGCCGGCAGACTCTTCCCGATCATTGAAGGATGGTGAACTTGTTTTGTTGCATCACGGTACAACACATGTTTCGGCCCGCATGATATTGCTTGATGCAGCCGAATTATTGCCCGGTCAAACATGTAAGGCGCAGTGTGTCTTATCACGGGCACTGCCTTTTTGCTGGGGTGACAGGCTTGTGCTGCGCGATGGAAGCGCCCGTCATACTTTGGCCGGCGCGCGTGTTCTGGATACGGATCCACCTGTGCGTGGCCGCAAAAGATCCGAAAGGCTCTCTCAATTGGATGCCATAGATTGTGCCGATTCTCATGATGCGATTGCTGCACTTTTGTTAATGTCAGATCAACCTTTGAACATGACGCATTGGGCGCATGCAACGAACCAGTCTTTCGACTCGCTCAAATTAATATTGAAGTCTCGAATCGCTGAATCGCACATCGTAGATTCCCAATGTTTCATTTGCAGTCAATCGTTTGCGGATGATCTCAACCTAGTTGTGCATCGATGCCTTGAAAAGTTTCATCTTTCGGATCCCGATGAGCCGGGCCTTGGGGTCGAGCGTTTGAGGCGTATGTGCCGCCCCGATTTGACACAGCAGTTCTTCCATTCATGGATCAAATCGCGCATAGAGCAAGGTGCCGTTGCCACATCGGGCAGTTTTATACATCTGCCAGAACATCAGGTTGTGTTGAGCGAATTGGAGCAAAGCTTGTGGGACAAGGCGTATCCTGTTTTACTTGAAGGTGGATTCGATGCGCCGTGGGTGAGGGATGTGGCGCATTCAATTGATGCAACCGAGGACGCTGTGCGCCTATTGTTCAGAAAACAAGCACGCCAATCGCATTTGACCCAGGTCGTCAAAGATTTGTTTTACCCTCAGGCGACCATGAATAGAATCGCTGATACGATGCAATATTTAGTTTCTACTCATGGGTTTATTACTGTAGTGCACTTCAGGGATAGCCTTGGTATCGGCAGAAAGCGGGCGATCCAGATACTCGAGGCCCTGGACAGGATCGGATTTTCCAGGCGGTTGATTTCTGTATCACGCAGCGCTCAGACGACAGATAAAGATCAGCGTATTATTAGAAATGCTAATCTTTTCGGTTAAAAATAGTTTGACAGTTTTTAAGTTTTATTTACGGAAGAGTCGCGATCCCGGGTGGGACGTCCGGACTTCAAATCCGGGAAGGGCTGTCGTACAGTCCTTGGTGGGTTCGACTCCCATACTCTTCCGCCATCGATCATATCGGGATGGGTCTTATGAGTGAGGTGCGCGGTTGCTCATTTCCGGACGACTTGTTGTATGACAGCGATCTTAATCTCTGGTTTCGTCAGGTAGAAAAGGACACTTTCGAAGTCGGCATCACGGTGTTCGGACACGCATTGTCGGGTGACCTTTACATGTTCAATCCCAAACCAATCGGTAGAGAAATTGAAGCTTCGCGAGCATTCGCTCTTGTTGAGGCGGCTAAAACGGTATTGCCGGTACGTACGCCATTCGATGCCATCATCGTAGAAACCAATCCGGATCCTCAACAGAGACCTAGCATCATTAATCAGGCGCCTTATCAAGCCTGGCTGGTCAAGCTGCGAGCTTTACGCTGTGGCGAGGCTAATGAAATCTTGTTGCATGGTGACCAGGTGGCACATCGCGCGAGATCGCTCATGGATATGTTCAATTTTGAATCGCTGGATACATACGTAAAGGGCTCGGCTTCTTGAAAACATTGATCATCCAGCTCTGGCAATCAAGCTGTGACGATGTCAATCGCGCAGCGACCCCATTCGTGCTTGCGTTAACGGCTAGGGCAATGGAAATGACTGTTGAAATACATGCGCTAGGCGCCAGTATCGAAATGTTTGTCTCGAACAACGATCGTCGTCATCTACTAGTGTGGCCACTGATGCGTCCTTTGTCACAGTACATCCAAGATGCACTTGATGCTGGCGTGGTGATTCAAGCATGCAGCTCGGCTTTGCGCGATCGAAGTTTGATGCCGCAGGATTTGATTGCCGAATGCGGTCAGGTGATCGGTATGGTTTCCATGCTTGAGCGTGCAACGGCTCCGGATACGACCGTGTTGACTTACTGAAGCTAGCCGGCAATTTGCCAGAATGACGGCAAAAAACATTCCGCAACAAGCAATGGGGTGTTTTGGCGCCAGAACACCGATCTTCTGGCCAGTAATTTATCGTATGAACAAGCCTTTTTAAGTACCCTATGACAAGTTGCATAAATAGGCATTTGCCGGTTGATTTGGCAAACTTCGAAGGCGGATCGGACGATTGACCTGTCCTGATAAAGAATATCGGCCAGTGGTCGACTTTGTAATTTTCTGATGCCTTGCCAGATACCGTGAGAGGCGATCAAAGGTGTGACGCTACGCGCAACAACGCAGTCCAGGCCATTGATGCTCATGGCGACTTCCCGCACCCAAATCGGCGAGCGGACGTGGCGTAACAGGCCGGTTGATTCGTCAGGCGTCAGTCCTGAAGCGAATTCAGCAAGCACACGCAACTCGAGTGAGCCAAATGACCTCAAGCCGGCAGTTAAAGCCCCCGGGCGCATCAGCCATTTTTTTTGAGTGGACGTAACAGCCGGACGCGGATGTGACGTCCAGATCGATTGATGGTGATTTCTGATCATGCTGTGTATTATCGCAACTTATGGAAAAAGTACGAATTTCAAAACTTCTGGCCGAACGCGGCCTTTGTTCCCGCAGAGAAGCGGATACCTTCATTGAGCGCGGCTGGGTCAAGGTAGACGGCAAAATTGCTGCATTAGGAGAACGGGCTTTACCGAGTCAGGTGATCACTCTGGATCGCGCCGTTTCGACCCAGCAAAGCAGTCTGGTTACCATTTTGCTTCATAAGCCGATCGGCTATGTGTCCGGTCAGGCCGAGGATGGGTATACCCCCGCTGTAGCGTTGATTCAGGAGCAGTCACGTGCGCAAAATGATCGGAGTTCAGCACGCTTTCAACGCAATCATTTGCGGGGGCTCGCAGTTGCCGGGCGGTTGGATATCGATTCGACGGGGTTGCTGATCTTGACGCAGGATGGCCGAGTCGCCAGACAATTAATCGGAGAAAATTCTGATATCGAAAAAGAGTATCTGGTCCGAGTGCAAGGAAAACTTGATGATCGTGGCCTTGAGCTTTTGAACGATGGTTTATCGTTGGACGGCAAACGTTTGCGCCGAGCTCAAGTACGTTGGCAAAACGATGATCAGCTTCAATTCATACTTAAAGAAGGCAAGAAGCGTCAAATACGCAGAATGTGCGAATTAGTCGGACTAAAGGTAATAGGCCTCAAGCGTGTTCGCATCGGTCGTGTCAAGCTTGGAGATTTACCGCTTGGACAATGGCGTTATCTCAGAGCCGACGAATCGTTTTGAAGCGGATCGCATTTAGTCTGTTTTATTTTCAACAGTGAATCCGGCGCGATCGTCTTGTCCGAGTTGATTGGATAGCCAGGGCAGTGCTTCTTTCATGCTTGCCGCAAGCGTCCAGGGCGGATTGATAACAAACATTCCGCTACCATGAAGTCCAAGCCCGTCGGGGGATGCGCGATGCACTGTGATTGTGGCGTTTAGCCATGTTTTGGCGCCTAGCTTCTCAAGTTGACGTGGCAGTTCGATTGCTTCGCGACGTTGCACCAGCGGATACCAGACAGCATAGCAACCGGTCGGAAATCGTTGCATAGCGTCTTTGACCGTATCTACAACCCGACGATAATCCTTTTTATCCTCGTAGGACGGATCAATCAGAACGATTGCTCTGCGACTGGGGGGAGGGACATGGGCTTTGAGACCGGCGAATCCGTCACTTGCAAACAAGGTCGTCTGCTTAAGCGTTCTGGCACCACGTTGCTCCAGATTCTTTCTGAGTACATCAGCCTCGGTCGGATGCATTTCGAATAATCTTAATTTGTCGATTTCGCGACAATGTTCGAGTGTGATCCAGGGCGATCCGGGATAAATCCTGAGTTCACCATCGGGATTCAACTCCTTTATCACGTCTAGGTAGTCGCGAACCGCGGGTGGGCATTTGGTTGTTTTCCAGATTTTTCCGATTCCGTCTGCGAATTCGGACTTCTTTTGAGCCCATTGCCCCCCAAGATCGTACAGACCGGCTCCGGCGTGCAAATCAATAAACCAGTAGGGCACATCTTTCTGGTTGTAATAATCAATGATTTGCTTCAAAACCATGTGTTTAAGCACATCCGCATGGTTTCCGGCATGAAATCCGTGTCTGTAACTAAACAAT
Source organism: Sheuella amnicola (assembly GCF_010499255.1). Taxonomy (GTDB): domain Bacteria; phylum Pseudomonadota; class Gammaproteobacteria; order Burkholderiales; family Burkholderiaceae_B; genus Zwartia; species Zwartia amnicola. Next base: position 392,722 of record NZ_JAAGRN010000001.1, on the reverse strand, counting down.
GGGCGCTCCGTGATTAAATTGTGATCAATAAATGCTGTTCACGTTGGTTTTCAATAAGGGCGAATCTGGTCGATGCTATCGGTAATCACCGCATCAATTCCCCAGTCCAGCAACTCTCTGGCTCGATCGCTATCGTTGACGGTCCAGGCAGCGACTCGATAGCCGGCCGTTTGTAAGCATTCGAGAACATCTTTCGTAATGGCTTCATGGTGCAAGTGAACCGAAACACAATCCAGGCCGGATAAGATGTCTTGCCAGTTTACGGGTAATTGTTTTGATAAGAATCCGCGGGGCAGTTCGGGTGCTTGAATACGAGCGGACTGAAGTGCCTCGATCGAAAACGACGTCAGCAGAGGGGGGATGTCAGCCTTGGCCCAAAGCTCCCGGGCGGCACTGGCTACCAGGCGGCCGGTGAGCTGTTCGACACCGGGTGAGGGTTTGATCTCGATATTGCTAGCCATTCCGTTGGCAACGGTAAATCTAGCGATGGCTTGCAGCGTTGGGATGGTTTCGCCGGCATATTTTGCGGAATGCCAACTACCCGCGTCGAGTTGTGCCAACTCTGAAAAACTTAGTTTTCCTGCCGGCCCTTGGCCGTTCGACGTGCGGTCCAAATCACTATCGTGGAGCAAAATCACAACTTCGTCAGCTGACAATTTTGCATCGTATTCAGCCATTTTGTAACCCATTTCTACCCCAAGCCTTATGGCGGACATGGTATTTTCAGGCGCCAGTTTTCCGGCACCTCTATGCGCGATCAATTTTGGATAAGGCCAGTTGACGGCTTGGGACATAGGGCAATCTCGCGTGTTTATCAATGCAAATGCAAGCATACCTCACCGAGTGGTAAACTTTATCGCCCTTTGATCGCCTCTTATATAAGGTGTGCGCCAGATCCATGTTTGATTTCATCCGTAACCATAGCCGCTGGATGCAGTTGATCCTTTTATTGCTGATCCTGCCTTCTTTTGTTTTTTTCGGAGTTCAGAGCTACACCAGTTTCATGGCCAGCGAGCCCGAGCTCGCTTCGGTCGACGGTCAGGCCATCACGCTTGGTGAATTCAACCAGGCTCGGCGTTATGAGCTTGAACGTTATCGCAGCATGCTCGGCGGACAGTTCGATGCAGCAGCGTTCGACACGCCTCAATTTCGCGAACAATTGCTTAATCAGCTTATAGATCAGCGTGTCATTTCCACAGCCGCTACAAAAGGTCAATATTCTGTTTCCGACGAAACACTGCGGCGTACCATCGCAAGCATCCAGTCGTTGCAAGTAAACGGCCAGTTCTCTACTGAGCGATACCGACAGGTCTTGGCAGGGCAAGGAACCACACCAGCCGCTTTTGAAGCTGGAATGCGTCGCGATCTCGCTTTGGCGCAGGTTTTGCAACCGATTGGGCTGACTGCGAGCGTTCCAGCCGAAATTCCACAAAAATTGATCGCATTATTAACTGAGCAAAGAACGATTTCCAGACTGGAATTCAAGTCGTCCGCATACGAAAACTCCATAAAGGTCGACGATAATCAAATCAAGTCCTGGTACGACGCAAATCAGGCTAAGCTGCAGATTCCGGAAAATCTCGATGTTCAATACATCGTTCTAAATGAAGCCGCCGCCACGCGCGACATCAAGATTTCCGAAGACGATATCGGCACATACTACAAACAGAATCTATCCCGCTATGGTCAACCTGAGCGTCGCAAAGTCCGCCACATCCTGATAGAAGTGCCTGCGGGTGCCGACGAAGCCGCCAAGACTGAAGCACGTAAAAAAGCTGAAGATCTTGCTAAGCGGGCTTCCGCCGATCCCAAGACGTTCCCTGCGCTTGCCAAAGAGTTTTCACAAGATCCCGGCTCTGCAAGCGAAGGTGGTGATTTGGGCTGGATCGGCAAAAACATGCTAGTTCCCCAGGTTGAGGACGCTGTTTTCACCTTGTCCAAGGGGGTGGTGTCTGGCGTGGTTGAAAGCCCGTTCGGCTTGCATGTCATTCTGATTGACGATATTCAGGCTGCAACACCAAAACAGCTTTCCGAAGTCAGGGAAGATATCGTGAGTGAGATCACCAAGCAAATCGCCGCTGACCGCTTTGCGACGATGGCTAACAAGCTGACTAAGTTGATTTATGACCAGCGAGATAGCTTGAAGCCGATTTCCGATGAACTTGGTTTGCCACTGCACCAAGTTGACGGCCTATCGCGCGATGGCTTGCTCCATACTGAGCAGCGTCAGCCCGGTTCTCCTGCGTATACGGATTTGGATAGAACCGTGCTGGGGAATCCAAAAGTCAGACTGACAGCGTTCTCAACAGAAGTTTTGAAAGATAAATTCAATTCCGGTGCGATTGAGTTGTCACCCGACACTATCGTTGCATTGCGCGTGACAAAAGTGAATCCCGCAAGCACACCGCCACTGGCTCAAGTCAAAGATTTCATCCGCAAAATTCTAGTTAATGAAGGTGCCACTAAGGCTGCTCGTGAAGCCGGAGCCAAAAAACTGGATGAACTGAAGTCATCGGCCAAGCCGGATACTAAAGGATTTGAGCCTGAGCAGGTTGTCACGCGTCAGAATCCTCAGAAGCTCACACAGGTACAGCTTGAAGCTGTCATGAAGTTAAAGAACGAGAACTTGCCCGTATTTGTGGGTGTAGATGATGAGTCGGGCTTTGCCATTCTCGAAATGACGAAAGTCGAACCTGGACCCGCGCCTGAAAAAGGCCAGATCGATCAGTTGAAATCCCAGTTGTCGCAAGCTTGGGGCGCAGCCGAAGAACAAGCTGCACTGAAGATTTTGCGTGCTCAATACAAGGTCAAATTGCTTCCGGACGCATCACGTTTGATTAAGGGCGAGCTGGACGAGGCCAAGCTTTAAGCAGCATTGGCCTTAGGGCTGACAGCACAGTTTCCATCATGATGGGCTGTGCTGCTTCATTAGGATGAATTCCATCGGATTGAAACATTGAACGGTCTGCTGCAAAACCTTCAAATAAAAATGGAACAAGCCCGGTTTTGAACTTTACGGAAACTGCCGAAAACATTTTTTCAAAGGCTTCAGTGTATTGTTTGCCGTAATTCGGCGGTATTTGCATACCGATCAGCAAGACTTGCGCTCCTGAATCCTTTGACAGATTCACCATTTTTTCGAGATTGCCTTGCGATGCCTGAAGTGACAGGCCTCGTAGCGCATCATTGGCTCCCAACTCTATGATGACCAGGTCCGGCTTTTCTCTGGACATCAGTGTGGGAAACCTTGAGGCGCCCCCACTGGTCGTATCACCGCTAATGCTTGCATTGACAATTGTTACGGCTATATTTTGCTCGGCTATTTTTTGTTCCAGCAATTTGACCCATCCGGAATTTCTTTTCAAGCCGTACTCTGCGGATAAACTATCGCCTACAACGAGGATTTTTATTTTTTCCGCGCTCTGTGTTTGCGCCTCGACACAAAGCGGAACAAAAAATAAAGCGGTAAAACTTGAAATCAGTTTGCGGCGGTAACGAGAGAATTCTTTCATGTCTGTTCAACATTCTATCGAAGTGGTCGGGTTGTCTAAACAAGTTTCGGAAGCAACAGGGATGCTGACGATTCTGGACAACATTCATTTTACGGTTTCGCCCGGTGACTCCGTTGCAATTACCGGCCCCTCTGGTTCTGGCAAATCAACTTTGCTCGGACTGCTCGCTGGATTGGATACGCCTACCTCCGGCGATGTGATTGCCCAAGGGCAAAGTCTTTTTACGATGGATGAGGATGGCCGTGCGACCTTCAGGTCAAAACATGTTGGATTCGTTTTTCAATCTTTTCAATTATTGCCAAACTTAACCGCACTGGAAAACGTCATGTTGCCGCTGGAACTGGCAGGTAAATCCGATCCTGAACCGGCCAGGAAAATCCTTGAAGACGTCGGTTTAAGCCATCGTTTGAACCATTTTCCTTCGACTTTATCGGGTGGTGAGCAGCAACGGGTTTCAATTGCAAGGGCATTCGTTCAAAATCCGGAAATTCTTTTTGCCGATGAGCCTACCGGCAGTCTGGATGAGGCGACTGGTGCAAAGATTATCGATTTGATGTTCAGGCTGCACCGCGAACGCGCAACAACACTGATACTCGTGACCCATGACCCGGTTCTAGCAGCACGCTGCAAGCGACAGATCACCCTACATTCGGGCCGTTTAATGCCAGCCGCGTGATGGGCAGGGTTAACCCAATGTTTGATGTGGACTTTGGAACATAATTAAGTTGTTTCTTATGGTTCGATTGGTAGAATAACCAGATCGACATGTACGGAGCGGTTCGCATGAAATGGATTGGGCAAATTGCCTTCCTTTTTTCTTTAATCATGAGCATTCAAGCAACGGCTCAGGAGCTCCCCGCTGCCGAGCTTAAAGTCTTGGGAGGCCTAAGTTCGCGCCCGACTTACAAAGAAATCGAGTTGCCCTTCTGGACAAAAACAATTCCGACCGACTCCAAGGGACAAATTACTGCGGAAGTGAAGGCTTACGACGACATGGGGTTGAAAGGCCCTGAACTTTTCAAGCTGATGAAGCAGGGAGTCATTGAGTTCGGTGTTGTGCCGTTTTCATATTACGCCAATGAGTTCCCTGTTTCCGAAGCAATTGATATTGCGGGACTGGCAACCGACCCCAAAACCGCTCGAACGGCTGTGAGTGCATATACCTCCGTTCTATCCAAAGCTATTTCCGGATCTTATCAATCCAAGCTTCTGGGGGTGTCTCCTTATGCCCCACAGGTTCTTTTTTGCAACTTTCCGATTCAAAACCTTCAAGGATTGCGTGGAAAAAAAGTTCGAACCGTCACAAGATCGCAATCCGAATTAATCGAAGCGCTGGGTGCCAAGAGTACGACAGTCGCTTTTAATGATGTTCCATCTGCATTCAAGAATAAGTCAATCGCTTGCGCAGTTGCAGGTGCGATGTCTGCTTATCAGGCCAAGTGGTATACGGTGACAACACATATATATGCGTTACCGCTAGGCTGGAACATGGAGGCGCATGCTGTCAACCAAAAAGCCTGGGATCAGCTCGATCCGGCTGTTCAGGGATTTTTGACTGCAAAAATATCCACACTCATCGATAGTCTCTGGAATTTTTCTTCACAGCAAACACAACTCGGCTACGACTGCAATACCGGCCAAAAAGCTTGCCCGTTTGGTTTAAAGGGAAAGATGAAATTGGTTCGACCGTCCCCGGACGATATTGCCTTGGCTAAAAGGCTGTCCATGCAAAAAGTTGCACCAAAATGGGCCGCTCGCTGCTCATCCCAATGCGTCAGCGATTTCAATCAAACAATCGGCAAGACTTTCAAATTCACGCTTAAAAAATAGCCTGGGGTTCCGACTTAATTGCTTCAGGTCATCCTTTAACGCGGACAATCCTTTGTATTTGAGGCACTCGTCGAATAGATCTAAAAACCTGAGCCAGGTGCTTGCGACTATCAACTTGTACAGTCAGATTCAGAACAATATCTGCCATGGCATCGTCTGTCATTGTTACGTGGATGATATTTGAATCTGCTTGTGCAACCTCTGCAGCAATACGACTTAAAACACCTCTCTCGTTTTTAGCCATGATGTCGATTCGGGCAGAGAAGTGTTTTGCAGTTTCCTTATCCCAGGCGATATCCACCCATCGATCGGGCTCTTTTGCGCGCGCCCGCATGGCCACGGGACATTCGGCCGTATGAACGACCAAACCGTGTCCTACGCGAATACCGGCGATAATGGCATCGCCCGGCAATGGACCGCAACAGGGTGCTAGCTGGACTGCCTGACCTTCGTTGCCGTGTATGGTAATAGGGATACTACGGGCGGCTACGATTTGTTCGTCTGCTGCCGCAGTGGTTGCGATCAAGGGGTGGTCCGGTGTAAGCATCCTGGCCACGACAGCTGCGAGACGTTTGCCCAGGCCGATATCGGACAGAATTTCTTCTCTCGATTTTGCGCCGCTTGAACGGGCGAGCTTATCCCACACAGCATCATCTTTGGCTGGCATGATCTGATTGAGTTCACGCAAGGTTTGTTCGAGCATTTTTTCGCCGAATGCAACGGATTCGTCATACTGAACTGTTCGCAAATAGTGTCTGATTTCCGATCGTGCGCGTCCGGTTCTTGCGTAATTCAACCATTGCGCGCTTGGACGTGAAGTCGGTGAAGTGAGGATGTCTACGGTGTCACCACTCGAAAGCTCGCGTCGCAGAGCCGCCGGTTCACCATTGATCTTGCAGCCACTCGCTGAGTTGCCAACGTCCGTATGAATCGTATAGGCAAAGTCGACAGGCGTTGCGCCTCTGGGCAAGGAAACGATCTTGCCTTTTGGCGTAAATACGTAAACTGCGTCCGGAAACAGATCGACTTTGACGTGCTCAAGAAATTCGCCCGAGTTGCCTGTTTGGCTTTGTATGTCAAGCAGGGATTGCAATGATTTGCTTGTGCGGGACTGAATATCGTGCAGGGATGCGTCTTCTGACTTGTAAAGCCAGTGAGCCGCCACGCCTTCCTCGGCGACTTGGTGCATGTCGTGTGTTCGAAACTGAAACTCTATCGGAGTGCCGAAAGGACCGACGAGTGTCGTGTGCAAAGACTGGTAACCGTTTACTTTCGGAATCGCAATGTAATCTTTGAATTTTCCCGGAACAGGGCGATATAGCTGGTGAATGATGCCTAGCGCGAGATAGCATTCCGGCAGTGTGTTGACGATGACTCGAAAGCCATAGATATCAAGCACATTGGAAAACGATTTATTTTGTTCGACCATCTTGTGGTAGATGCCATAAAGCGTCTTTTCTCGGCCATAAACTTCAGCGTCAATGCCGGCAGCGGGCAGGGCATGCTCGATCGTTTCGTTGATACGGGTCAAAACTTCCCGCCGATTACCGCGGGCAGCTTTGACCGCTTTTTCGAGCACTCGGTATCTGTTTGGATAGATGGCTTCGAAGCATAGATCCTGAAGCTCCCGATAAAGCGCATTCAAACCCAGTCTGTGCGCGATTGGAGCATATATATCAAGTGTTTCCCGTGCGACACGTCTGCGTTTTTCAGGGCTGACGGCATCGAGTGTGCGCATGTTGTGGCATCGATCGGCCAATTTAATCAGGATGACTCGAATATCGCGCGCCATGGCGAGAAGCATTTTGCGAAAGCTTTCAGCCTGCTGTTGCGCCTTCGTTGCGAATTCCAGCCTGTCAAGCTTGGACAGCCCGTCGACAAGATCGGCAACGTCATTGCCGAACTTTTCGAGAAGCTCCTGCTTGCTTATGCCTTGATCCTCCATGACATCATGAAGCAGGGCAGCACAGATCGCATCATGATCCAGCTTCCAGCCGGCGCAAATCTCGGCAACGGCGATCGGATGCGTAATGTACGGGGATCCGCTTGATCGAAACTGTCCGAGATGGGCTTGATCGGAAAAGCGATAAGCCTCGCGAATCAGATTGACTTCTTTGGGGGAAAGGTAGGTTTCGAGAACTGACTGAAGACGCGCCATCGTGGCGATGGGGGGTTCATTCTCGGTTTCGACAGGTTTGGCCGAACCAGCAACGGCTACTGTCTTGTCTTCGGATTCACTGCTTTGTTTCTTTGTAAATCGCGTGCCGGCTTTAAGTGCGGCACGCAGCCCGGATGACGCATATCGGAAACCGGGGAAAGCCATGATGTTGATCGATCAGGTCGGAACCTTGCGCAACATTTCCAGTCCTGTCAGGCCGGCTGCCATTTCACGCAAAGCGGTGACGGTGGGCTTGTCTTTGCTGTCGATGCGAGGTGCATGGCCTTGTGCAAGCTCACGCGCACGGTAGGTTGCGACGAGGGTCAGCTTGAAGCGATTGGGGATTTTTTCGAGACAATCGTCAACGGTAATGCGTGCCATGTTAGTCCTGTTAATGTTGAATATCAGCCAAAGTATAACGGCTAGCCAATCGATGTTTGTCCGGGTTGGAGACCAAAAGTCGAAAAGAACTCAGCGTGTCTGTTCGATTGGCTGTTATAGCGAAGTCTTGCGGAATGTATGATTAGTTCAAGATCCCGCAGTGCAACGCTAAAGTCTTGATTAATAATAACATATTCATACTCGGATGCGTGCGAGATTTCTTCGCTTGCGGCAAGAATCCGCTTCGAAATGATTTCCTGCGAATCCTGTCCACGAAGCTGAAGCCTTTCTTCGAGTGCGACGATTGATGGCGGCAGGATGAAAATGCCTATTGTGCCGGGAAATAGCTTTTTGACCTGGCGAGCACCTTGCCAATCAATTTCAAGCAGGACATCTTGTCCATTATGCGTAGCCTGATCAATTAAATCCCGGGGCGTGCCATAGTAGTTGTCATGAACCTTTGCCCACTCGATAAATTGATTTTTGCGCTGAAGATCAAGGAATTCATCGACACTTAGAAAACGATAGTCTTTGCCATCGACTTCGCCCGGGCGCGGTGCACGCGTGGTGCAGGATACGGACAATCTGATCGATTGATCCTTTGCCAACAGCGCATTGACCAGGCTTGACTTGCCGGCTCCGCTTGGGGCAGAGACTAAAAATATGTTTCCTGCGGCCAGTGTCATGAGTGAAAATGAAAAAAGTTATAAATTGACGTTAAAGCATAGCATTGTCGTCGTACCATTTTCATCATCACACACTTCAAAATGACAGGAACAGACCATGTCGATATCCCCGCTGATTAAAGCCAATGAACTACACCAACTTTACGTGCAAGACCCCGGTCGCGTGCTGATTCTGGATTGCCGTTACGATTTGGTCGATCATGATTTGGGGCGACGCCAATATGGTGAATCTCATATTCCGGGCTCGGTCTATGTCAGCGTTGATCAACTAATGAGTGATCCAAAAACCGGAAAGAACGGCCGTCATCCTTTGCCGACGCGTGAGACTTTTGCCAAACGCCTTTCGCAGCTGGGTGTTACTGGAGATACCACTATCGTTGGTTACGACAGCACGGGCGGATCTTATGCTTCCCGACTCTGGTGGATGGCAAGGTGGGTAGGACATTCAAAGGTTCGGGTTCTGGATGGCGGCTTACAGGCCTGGGTTGCGGCAGGTTATTCGCTGACAACCGATCTGCCTGCTGCGCGTCCAGTATCCGATTTTAAAGTTGGAGAGCCACTGGCTTCCAAAGTTGATTATGCATATGTTCTTGCAAGTCTCAAGCAACCCGAACAGTTGATTATCGATGCGCGCCCGAATGATCGTTTTCAAGGCCAGAACGAAACATTCGATGCAAAAGCTGGGCATATGCCTGGCGCAGTTAGCCGTCCCGCAAAGGATAATCTCGACGCCAGCGGTTTTTTCAAGGATCGCGCAACACTCACTTCGGAACTGAAGGCTCTGATCGGTGATAGAACGCCCAGCCAAGTCATCGCTAGTTGCGGCTCTGGCGTTGCAGCTTGCCATTTGTTATTGTCAATGGAGATTGCCGGGTTTTCCGGAGCTTCGCTTTATGGCGGGTCGTGGAGCGAATGGAGCGCTCAGCCGGATTCTCCGGTTGAAACCGGACCTGGCCGGTAATGCCGCGAGTCGAAAGTAAACACGCAAAAGAGGAAGATAAATGTCGAATTTGAAAGTTGCTGTTGTGACAGGCGCGGGTTCCGGTATCGGACGTGCGACCTCTCTCGCGCTGGCTGCCGCCGGTTATCAAGTTGCCCTGGCCGGTCGTCGCGCCGACAAGCTGGATGAAACGCGCCAATTGGGCGGAGCAAACCAGGACAGGCTGCACCCGATTGTCACCGATGTGACTGACGAGCAGTCGGTTGCTGCGCTTTTTGCAGAAATCAGCCGCCGCTGGGGGCGGTTGGATGTTTTGTTCAATAACGCTGGGCGTGGTGGTCCTCCAGTGCCGATTGAAGACTTACCAGTTGATGTCTGGAGGGATATCGTCAATATCAATTTGACTGGTATGTTCTTGTGCGCTCAAGGTGCCATCCGCATCATGAAATCACAAAATCCCATGGGCGGGCGCATCATCAATAATGGCTCGATCTCTGCTCATGCGCCAAGGCCATTTTCAATCGGCTATACAGCGACCAAACATTCCGTAACCGGCCTGACCAAGTCTATTTCGCTCGATACGCGTAAATACAATATCGCCTGCACCCAGATCGATATCGGTAACGCTGCGACCGAAATGACTGATCGCATGGCAAAGGGCGTTTTGCAACCTGATGGTTCGACTCGTGTCGAACCCAGGATGGATGTCAACCACGTTGCCCAATCGATCGTTCAGATCGTGGGCTTTCCACTTGAAACGAATGTGCAGTTCATGACAATCATGGCCACAAATATGCCTTATCTTGGGCGTGGTTGATCGCTTATCGACACGCTTACTCGATATTCATCGCTTGTTCGCGCATTTGTTCGATCAAGAGTTTTAAATCCATGGCGGCGCGAGTCATTTCGAGACTTCCCGCCTTGGATCCGAGCGTATTCGCTTCACGATTCATTTCCTGAAAAAGGAAATCCAGTCTCTTTCCGGTGCTTCCCGAATTTTTCCCCGTCGATTTTGTTTTTTGCTCTGACAAGAGGAACTCGAGTTCGGACAAGTGCGATTTAAGTCTTGCCAACTCTTCCGCGACATCTATTCGGAGTGAAAATAGACTTGATTCACCGGCGATTCTTTCTGATAGCTCAGCACCGGAGATATGAGTAAACCCGGATGGAAAGGCGTTTTGAATCGTTTCGCGCAGTTTGTTGGAGAGCTTTTCCCGTTGTTGCTGCAATAACTCGGGCAAATGCGATTCAACCATAATTACGATTTCACACACTTGTTTCGACGTTTCGAGCATGGCCATCGCAAGGCGTGAGCCCTCTCGCAATCTGGCTTCGGTGAGTTGAACTAGTGCAGGCTCAAGCGCTTGCATGCAAGCATTGGCCCAAAGTTGAGGGTCGATTGCAGTTTGTTGCTGATCGCTTGCCAGCGAGATGATTTCAGGCAGTTGTGGCGAATTGGTTTCAGGCAAATAACGCCTGACATGACTTAGTTGGTCAGCAATGTTCGTGAGCGCCTGTTCAGTGAGTCTTTGCTCAAGCGCGGGTACATTGCGCGCAAAACTTGCGCGTACCTCGACTTTTCCTCGCGCGAGGGATTTAGAAATTCGGTCCCTCATTGGTTGTTCCGCGAAACGCAGTTCGTCCGGCATTCTGAACTGAATGTCCAAATACCGGCTATTGACGGATTTAAGCTCGACAGTGACGGACCCGAAATCCATGGTGGCCTTTCCCTGGCCGAATGCGGTCATGCTTGCTGTCATTTCTTTTGCTCGATTCCGATTGCCGACCCATCTGGATTGCGTGGATCCGATGCGCCGTAAAACTGTTTATTTTCGTACTGCACTGTTTGCACTCTACCCATGGTCGGCATCACCTTCACATCGTGCCCCATGGCCTTGAGCTTTTCGATCGTATCCGGGCTGATTCCACGCTCGACCCTTAAAAAGTCTGGCAACCATTGGTGATGCATGCGTGGCATGGATGCAGCTTCAGCGATGTTCATTTTAAAATCGATGACGTTTACGATATTTTGCAGCACAGTTGTAATGATACGTGCTCCGCCGGGCGAGCCTGTCGCAATCCACGGCTGGCCATCACGCATCAGGATGACTGGTGTCATCGAGCTAAGAGGCCGTTTACCGGGAGCAACCGCGTTTGCGTCTCCACCGACAAGTCCGAAAGCATTGGCGACCCCGGGTTTAATCGAAAAGTCATCCATTTCGTTATTGAGCAAAATACCTGTGCCGCCAGCTACGATGCCTGATCCAAAGTTCAGATTTAATGTGTATGTCGTGCTCACTACATTGCCACGATCATCCATGACTGAGAAGTGCGTTGTCTGATCGCTTTCGTAGTTTTGCGGCTGACCGGCTTTGATGTTTTTGCTGGGAGTCGATTTTTCGATGTTGATGAGTGGCGAAATAGAATCGGCGTATTTCTTTGATACGAGTCCCTTGCCCGGCACTTTGAAAAATTCCGGATCACCTAGGTGCTCTGCGCGGTCGGCGTAAGCAAGTCGCGCGCTTTCAGCCATCAGATGAATGCTTTTCGCACTACCAAATCCGTAATCCTGTAGAGGATAGCGCTCAAGAAGATTCAACATCTGAATAAGATGAATGCCTCCAGAGCTTGGAGCTGGCATCGAGAGTATTTTGATGCCTCGATATGTACCCTCGACCGGCTTGCGCTTTACTGTTTTGTAATTCGACAGATCTGCAAGCGTCATTGTCGACACACTATCAGTCAGTGATCGGACGATATTCTTGGCGATCTCGCCTTCATAAAATCCTTTTGCTCCATGTTGGGCGATCAGGTTCAAAGAATGCGCCAAATCCTTTTGAATCAGTAGGTCGCCTGATTTATAGGGCTCTATTTCTGCGGCAGGACATTCTTCTAGACGGCACGTTGATGCAGGTGATTTGTGCTTGAAGAAAATCGCTTTCGTGGCGGGCCAGCGCTCGAGGTGAGTGCGCTGGTTGTTGAATTGTTCAGCCAGTACCGGACTAACCCTGAATCCTTCAGTCGCCAGTTTGATTGCCGGCGCCATCACTTTGGCTAACGGCATAGTGCCATGTTCAGACAATGCCTGAGTCAATCCGGCAACGGTTCCGGGAACGCCAACGGAGTAGGGCGTGCGAGTTGATTTCCCCGCAATCACATTGCCCTTGTCATCGAGGTACATATCCCTGGTCGCAGAAGCAGGAGCCACCTCGCGAAAATCCAGGGCGATTGATTCCGATTTTGCTGAATCGTGTATGAGCATGAAACCGCCGCCACCCAGATTGCCCGCATTCGGCAGGACGACCGCAAGAGCAAACCCGACCGCGACAGCCGCATCGACTGCATTTCCGCCTTGTCGCAATATCTCAGCACCCGCCTGGGTCGCCAGGTGTTGTTCCGTTGCGACCATTCCTTTCAAACCCCACACAGGCTTGAATATTTCGAATGAATTGTCATATTTGACGACTGCAACATCCTGAGGCGCTGAGCTTGATTGGACTGCAGGTGATTGTGCAATCGAGGCAGGGATGGGCAGTAAATATGCCAAGGCCAGACACGTCGCGACCGCCTTGCGTATACTAGGGTTTCGATTTTTCATTGTTTTTCCCACGAAATTAGAGAATTCATTGTGTCAAATACTAGCATTGCGGACAATACGCCAAGACCTTCCGGACGTGCAGTCGATGCATTGCGCATGGTCAGAATTCAACGCAAGTTTACGCGTTACGCAGAGGGATCGGTGCTAATTTGCATGGGAGAAACCCAGGTCTTATGCACTGCAAGCGTCCTGGACAAGGTCCCACCATTTTTAAAAGGCAAGGGGCAGGGATGGGTGACTGCAGAATACGGTATGTTGCCACGGTCGACCCATACCCGAAGTGATCGTGAGGCCGCACGCGGCAAACAATCCGGGCGCACTCAGGAAATCCAGCGATTAATCGGCCGCAGTCTGCGGGCAGTCATGGATATGACAAAACTTGGCGAACGCACCATTCAAATCGATTGTGATGTTTTGCAAGCAGATGGCGGAACCAGGTGCGCGAGCATCACCGGCGCATGGATTGCAGTTGCGGATGCTGTGGATAGTTTGATCACAGGAGGATTGTTAACCAGCAATCCTCTGATCGATTCGGTCGCAGCTATTTCTGTGGGCAATGTGGGAGGGCGTGCGGTTCTGGACCTGGACTATCTGGAGGATTCCGGATGTGATGCAGACATGAACGTTGTCATGACCGGATCCGGGAAATACGTTGAAGTGCAGGGAACGGCCGAAGGACGCACTTTCGACCGGAACCAACTGAACGACTTGCTTGGCCTAGCTGAAGCTGGTATCCGTCAACTGACAGAACACCAACTTTCCAGCCGCCGTTAGGCGACAAACCGCTTAAACGGTTCGTCCTCCATCGACCGGTAATTCGACGCCGGTCAAAAAGGATGCCTCTTCCGATGCCAGGAATACAGCTGCGTTTGCAATATCGCTCGGTACGCTCAAGCGTCCCATTGGAATGGTCGAGATAAATCTGGCGCGGTTTTCAGGCGTGTCCGGGACTCCCATGAAGTCACCCAGCATGCCTGTATCACCCATTACCGGGCAAATAACGTTCACGCGGATGTTATCCGGCGCCAGTTCGACGGCAAGCGACTTGGTCAATAGGTTGGCCGCACCTTTGGATGCGTTATACCAGGTCAATCCCGGGCGCGGACGAATGCCGGCAGTAGATCCAACGTTGATGATGCAACCGGATTTTTTGGCGCGCATCATGGGTACGACTGCGTTAATCATGTGATAAATGGCTTTCACATTCACATCAAAGCAACGATCGAACGTAGCTTCATCAACATTGAGAAATGGCTGATTTTTGTGGGTATAGCCTGCGTTGTTCACAACGATGTCCACGCCACCGAACTGACTGATCGCCAAGGCGACAGCGGCATCAACATCGGGGCGCTTGCTGACGTCGCAGCGAATGGCGACTGCAGACGATCCGATTTCGGCGGCAACTTTGCGCGCACCTTCCTCGTTCAGGTCGGCGATGACGACTTTCGCGCCTTCGCGTGCATACATACGTGCAGTTTCAGCGCCGAAACCACTTGCTGCTCCGGTAACGATCGCTACTTTATTTTTTAATCGCATTTTTAAATCTTCCAGTTTGCCGTATTGATTAAGGCTTTGCCAACAAGGGACCCAGCTTGTCCTGTTTACGAATATTCCAGACAGTTTGAATCAATTGTTTGACCTGATTATCAGTTGCGGCGCCAAGATAGGTTCCCAAGCGCATGGATTTATCTTCGATTTCGGGACGGGAAAGTGTATTGCCCGGATCACCTTTGGGCTCGTCGACACGACCTTCGAACACACGGCCATCACGGGTTTTGACAGTGACTTTGCCAATCCAGCGCTGCGGATATGCGGTATCGACTTCTTCGTCCAATTCCATCGTAACAAGGTCGCGGAACGCGGCGACTTCCTGATCTTTGAGCGCACGATCGAAGTTAGCGAGGTCTGCCGAGTTTTTCAATGCGATCAAGGCAAGAACCGTACCCATGGAAAACTTGGACTGATGTACCGTTTGTGGATCGGTGACTGGACCAAGCACGTCAATTGCACCCTGATGCACACGCGTAATGACTGATGCAATATCGCTTGCCTTCAAGCCGTGTTCACGCATGACGAATTGCAAGGCATCTGCTGCCGGATGAGTATGACGGCATGAGGCATGGTATTTGAATGATGTTTCCGCCAGCGCCCAGCGTGTCCCGAGACGATCGACCAGTTTGGCTGGATCTGCGTCAAGTGACATGCCTGCGCCCATGCCCTGCAAGCCTTCAAGAATACGACGCGCACCTGTAAAACCGTCCTGTGCCAGATAGGCGGCAGTCAATCCACTTGCGGCTGCATGAGCTGTATGCAATTGTTTCGAGTCGGCGGCATCCCTCAAGAACTCCCATAAACCAGCGGCCTGTGTGCCACCCGAACCAATTGCATTGAGCATTTGCTCGGGATTCAGCTTGAGCAGGCGTCCCACTGTAACGGCGGCAGCCACCGTGCCGGCAGTTCCTGTCGTATGAAAAATCTTGTAATGCGAACGACCTAAAAACTCGCCAATACGAATGCCGACCTCATAGCCAGCTACTGCAGCTGTTATGAGTTCTTTGCCCGATGCCCCGATGGCCTGAGCCACCGCGATTGCAGGGGGGAACACAACTGCTGCCGGGTGGAAAACAGAGCCGTTATGCACATCATCCTGTTCGACAACGTGGGCTGCGGCGGCATTCACCATGGCTGCGAACATGGGTGAGGTCAGGTGACGATTCACATAGTCTTCCGACTGTCCGTTTGCCGGACCCATGAGTTCCGCGTACTTGGCGATCGCCTTGACGGGACGGGCTGTCGAACCGGCCAAAATCGAAGCCATGGTGTCAAGCAGCAAATCTTCGCAGCGACTCGCTACGGACTCAGGGATGTCCGCAAAGTTCAAACCAGAAGCAAATTTTGCCAATTCCGCACTTGGGTGCAGGACGCTTGGCGCACTTGGCGATCGTAAGGCCGTCATAATGAATCTCCGTGGTTTTTATTGGAATGATTAGAACGAACGCGGCAAGCCGAGAACGTGCTCTGCCACATAAGACAAAATCAAATTGGTCGAAATCGGCGCCACCTGATAAAGGCGTGTTTCGCGGAACTTGCGCTCGACATCATATTCGCAGGCGAAACCAAATCCACCATGGAATTGCAAGCAAGCATTCGCGGCTTCCCAGGATGCATCGGCGGCAAGCAGTTTTGCCATGTTAGCTTGCGTGCCGCAATGTTGCTTGGAATCGAACAGGCGGGCTGCTTCGTAACGCATCAAGCTTGCGGCTTCCACATTGATAAACGCACGTGCGATCGGGAATTGAACGCCCTGATTTTGACCGATAGGACGACCGAATACGACACGATCCTTTACGTATGCAGAAACGCGATCGACGAACCAGTAACCGTCACCGATACACTCGGCGGCAATAAGCACGCGCTCTGCATTCAATCCGTCGAGAATATATTTAAATCCTTTGCCTTCTTCGCCGATCAGGTTTTCAGCTGGAATTTCAAGGTTGTCGAAAAAAAGTTCGTTTGTTTCATGGTTAACCATGTTCAGAATGGGACGCACTTCCATCCCTTTACCAATCGCCTCACGAAGATCGACGATAAAGATCGACATGCCTTCGGATTTTTTAGCAACCTGGTCCAGAGGGGTGGTCCGTGCAAGCAAAATCATCAAGTCAGAGTGCTGGATGCGGGAGATCCATACTTTTTGACCGTTGATGACGTATTTATCGCCCTTTTTGACAGCAGTTGTCTTGATTTTGGTTGTGTCAGTGCCGGTGGTAGGCTCTGTGACCCCCATGGATTGGAGTCGTAATTCACCTGCAGCTATTTTGGGCAGGTAAAGATTCTTTTGAGTCTCGGATCCATGGCGCAACAAGGTTCCCATGTTGTACATCTGGCCATGGCATGCACCCGAGTTGCCGCCGGATCGGTTGATCTCTTCCATAATGATGGAGGCCTCGGTCAGGCCAAGTCCGGAACCGCCGTATTCCTGTGGAATCAAGGCTGCAAGCCAGCCGGCTTGGGTCAGAGCGTTAACAAAATCTTCCGGATAACCACGTGCTTCGTCAATTTTGCGGAAATATTCATCGGGGAATTGTTTACACAGGTCGCGAACGGCGTCACGGATGTCTTGGTATTTGTCTGAGTGCGAAGTCATGAGGTTGTCTTATGATTGCGGTTGATATACAAGCGTTAATGTGCCCCAGGCAGCGATAATTGCCAATTGACGTTTAGTTAACACGGGCTTTTTGATTGATTAAGTTCAGGCTTGAAACATGGCAAACCACTTCGATTTAACCGACTTGCAGCTTATCGTGAATATTGGCGACGCCAGCAGTCTGACACGTGGAGCAGAAAAGTCACATCTTTCTCTGCCTGCTGCCTCAAACCGCGTAAAAAATCTTGAGGATCATTTTGGTACGCGCTTGTTTCATCGAAATAGCCAAGGCGTGACCTTAACGCCTAGTGGAGAGGCTTTTTTAAGGCACGCAAGGCAAGTTCTGCGTCAAATCGAGCATTTGCGTGGCGACATTCATGAGTATGCACGGGGTATCAAAGGGCAAGTCAGGATGATGGCCAACACGACAGCCATGACAGAGTTCATGCCAGCCGTGTTGAGCAGTTATTTAGCCTCACATCCGGATGTCACTGTTGAGTTGCGTGAACGATTGAGTTATCTCATCGTCAAGGCCGTTTCAGAAGGGGCGGCAGACATTGGTATCGTGGCCGGAAGGCCGGCTGCCTCCGACCTCGAGTTTTTGCCCTATCAGGAAGACCGGCTTGTTCTCGTGACGCCTTTAGACCATCAGCTTGGGGGCCTTGACGAGGTGTCGTTCGCCGATACGATGTCTTTTGAATACGTCGGCCTTTCTGAGTGGAGTGCAATTCATGCCTTTCTGATCCAGGCTGCGAACAGTATCGGTCATCCTTTCAGATTCAGGGTGGAAGTGAGTAATTTCGAAACGGTTTGTCGCATGATCGAAAAGGGAGTTGGAATCGGCGTGGTTCCGGAGCGGGCCGCACAGCGATATGCGCAACGTCTAAATATTAAATTGGTTCGAATTTCGGACGAGTGGGCAGAACGCAAATTGCACGTATGCGTGAGAAGCCTGGAACAGTTGCCTGTATTTGCACGCGAACTCGTCAACATGCTGACTCGTGATGTTCCCCAGCAAGTTTTGACCAGTACCCAATTTAAGTCGAAAAAAACATGACCATCCTGAATCAAGTTGTGCTTGCGTCAAGCAATCCCGGAAAAATCAAAGAGTTTTCTGCCTTACTCAACCCGTTGGGAATTGAACTCATACCACAATCGACGCTTGGTATTTCAGATGCCCAAGAGCCATTCCTGACTTTTGTCGAAAATGCTTTGGCCAAGGCTCGACATGCAAGTCATTATTCGGGTCGCGCCGCCATGGCCGACGATTCCGGGATTTGCGTCTCTGCACTGCAAGGTGAACCGGGAGTGCATTCGGCCCGCTTTGCCGAGCAAGAGTTTGGATCGAGATCTGACGAAGCCAACAATCGCAAGCTCATAGGGCTGTTGCAGGATCAAGCCGATCGTTCGGCGTGGTATGTCGCAGTCTTGGTTTTGGTCCTCAGGGCCGATGATCCACAGCCGATCATCGCCCAGGCAATCTGGAAAGGCCAAATAGTCGACCAGCCTCAGGGAAACAATGGATTCGGATACGATCCTCATTTCTATCTTCCTGAAGAAGGATGTACTGCCGCATCCTTATCGATTGAGCGCAAAAACCAAATCAGCCACCGGGCGAAAGCTTTGAAAATGCTTCATGCACAGCTCATCGAGCACAATCTGATTGCATGAAAAAAGTCATTGAAATCGTCTCGGAATCGAGTCTAAAAAATAATCATCGAGTCGCTGGCGTATCCGGCGTGGGTGAGGCGGATTTTTCAACGCCGCACTTGATGGCGTTGCCGCCATTAACACTCTACGTTCATGTGCCTTGGTGCGTTCGCAAATGTCCTTATTGTGACTTTAATTCTCATCAGGCTCCGGACTCTTTGCCTGAGGAACTTTATCTGAAGGCGCTTGAGGCGGATTTGGAGCAGTCCTTGCCCGAGATATGGGGGAGGCAGGTTCATGCCATATTCATTGGAGGTGGCACACCAAGCCTGCTATCCGAAGGCGCGATCGACAAGATGCTTGCCATGTTCAGATCAAGGTTGTCCGTTTGGCCGGATGCAGAAATTACGCTTGAAGCCAATCCCGGTACTGTCGAGGCAAACCGCTTCTCATCTTATGCGGAAAGCGGAATTAACAGGTTATCGATTGGCATTCAGTCATTCAATGATCATGCCTTGAAGAAACTGGGTCGCATTCATGATTCTGCGCAGGCCCGCAAGGCGATCGACATTGCGCAGCGAGCGGTGCCGCGTATCAATCTTGATCTGATGTTTGCTCTACCGGGTCAAACTCTTGCTGAGTGCATCGCCGATGCGAACCAGGCACTTTCATTCGGCACAGAACACTTGTCCATGTATCAGCTGACGATCGAGTCGCAGACAGTATTTGCAAAATATCCTCCTGAGTTGCCTGAAGATGACTTGTCAGCCGAAATGGAACAAACGATCGAGCAGATGGCCAGTCAGGCTGGGTTTGAGCGTTATGAAGTTTCGGCCTTTGCTAAAAAAGGCGCACGATCGAGACATAACCTCAACTATTGGGAGTTTGGTGATTATCTTGGTGTCGGGCCCGGGGCGCACAGCAAAATTTCTTTTCCCGATCGAATCATCAGATATGCCCGAACTCGCAATCCTGAGTCGTGGATGCAGGGCTCAATCGCAAGAGATGGATCCCATCTTTCCGAAACGCGCTCTTTGACCGCTCAAGATCTGCCGTTCGAATTCATGCTGAACGCGCTTAGATTACGGGAAGGGGTGCCGTTATCGCTGTACACTGATCGTAGTGGTCTGAATGTGGCGACACTATCGCGCCCCCTCCAGACGGCGATCCAAAAAGGCTTGCTATTTCCTGATCCCACGCGGTTTAAGGCAACACAGCAAGGCTGGCTCTTTTTAAACGAACTGCAAAGTTTGTTTTTATAATTGCACCATTAAAGTGCATATTATTTGCACCAATATGGTGTTTAAGCACTATTATGGTGCTTATATAACTAATTTTATGCGTGACCGCTTAGTTAAAATAGCTGGCATGAAATTTGCTTAAGCAATATCAAACAGTGAATTTTTGTTTTATCACTAACAATTCAACAACCACATTTACTTGTACCGGAGCCAAAATGAGCACTCCTCAAGATGTTCTGAAAATGATCGCTGAAAATGAAGTCAAATTCGTCGACTTCCGTTTCACGGATACCATGGGCAAAGAACAGCACGTTTCCGTGCCTGTTAGCCAAATTAACGAGGATAAACTCAAGGAAGGCCAGGCTTTTGATGGCTCTTCAATTGGCGGCTGGAAGGGTATCGAAGCTTCCGACATGCTGCTGATCCCAGACATGGCTACGGCCAATCTGGATCCTTTCCGTGAAGAATCGACGCTGATTCTGACTTGCGATGTCGTTGAACCGACCGACATGAAAGGCTATGAGCGTGATCCACGCTCTTTGGCCAAGCGGGCCGAAGCCTACCTGAAGTCGAGCGGTCTGGGTGATACCGCCTTCTTTGGTCCTGAACCAGAGTTTTTCGTATTTGATGGCGTCACCTGGGGTGATGACATGTCAGGCTGCTTCCTCAAAATCAAGTCTGATGAAGCATACTGGTCAAGCGGTATCGACAGCGAAGGCGGCAATCTTGCCCATCGCCCGAAAGTCAAAGGCGGATATTTCCCCGTTCCTCCCGTTGATTCAATGCAGGATATGCGCTCCGAAATGTGTATCCTCCTCGAAGAAGCCGGCATCCCGGTCGAGGTGCATCACCACGAGGTCGCAGGTGCGGGTCAGCTTGAAATTGGTACCAAGTTCAGCACGCTGGTTCAGCGCGCCGACTGGAACCAGTTAATGAAGTACATCATTCATAACGTTGCGCATGCATATGGCAAGACGGCTACTTTCATGCCCAAGCCAATCGTTGGCGACAACGGTTCGGGCATGCACGTTCACCAGTCGATCTGGAAAGATGGCCAGAACCTTTTTGCCGGCAACGGTTACGCAGGACTGTCCGAATTTGCAATGTATTACATCGGCGGCATCATCAAGCATGCTCGCGCATTGAATGCCATCACCAATCCCGGCACCAACTCCTACAAGCGTTTGGTTCCGCACTACGAAGCACCGGTCAAGCTTGCCTACTCGGCACGTAACCGTTCTGCGTCGATTCGCATTCCCTACGTCGGCAATCCCAAAGGTCGTCGAATTGAAACGCGTTTCCCCGATCCTTTGGCCAACCCATACCTGTGCTTCTCAGCACTGATGATGGCTGGTCTGGATGGTGTTCAGAACAAGATTCATCCTGGCGATCCCGCAGACAAGAACTTGTACGATTTGCCACCCGAAGAAGACGCAAAGATCCCGACAGTTTGCAGTTCGCTCGAGCAGGCGCTCGATGAACTCGATCGTGATCGCGAGTTCCTGACCCGTGGTGGTGTGTTCACCAATGAAATGCTTGACGCGTATGTCGCTCTGAAGATGCAGGAAGTTAACCGCCTGCGTATGACGACCCATCCGGTCGAGTTCGACATGTACTACAGCCTGTAATTAGCTGAAAAGGGGGTCGGCTCAACTTCAACCGACCCGACTCCCATGAAGTTCGTAGAAGCCTATGACCTACTTGCTACAACAGTTCTATTACTGAACTCTGAGGGCGAGGTGGTTGTGGCGAACTCAGCCGCCGAAGCAATGTTTGGGCGGTCGAGACGCCATTTGATTGGTCAGCCAGCCGTTCAGCTGTTTGATCGTGATCCATCAGTCGAGCAATCTATTCGCCAAGCTTGCCAAGGCGAGTTAGCTGATTGTCGTCAATTTGCAATGATCCGTCGCGGTTTCGAGCCTGTTGAAGTAGCGGTGACTTCCATTGCGTTGACTCAACAACCATGGAGTGCATTGCTTGAAATCAAAGATATCGAGCAAAGTGTCCTGGTCGACCGTAGCGTCAGAATTGTCGAGGAAATCGACAAACAACATGAGCTTTTACGAAATCTCGCGCATGAAGTAAAAAATCCGTTAGGCGGATTGAGAGGAGCTGCGCAATTACTCGAGTCCGAGTTGCCGGACCCTTCTCTGCAAGAATACACGCGCGTCATTATTTCCGAAGCGGACCGTCTGCAGACACTGGTTGATCGTTTGGCCGCGCCACAACGCATGCCGGTTCAATGGCAATCCGTCAACATCCATGAAATTTGTGAGAGGGTCTGTGCGCTGATACGAGCGGAATTCCGGGATGTTGCGATATTGCGTGACTATGACGCTTCGATGCCGGAGTTCAAAGCAGATCAGGCACGACTGATGCAAGCTCTGTTGAATGTGGTCCGGAATGCGGCTCAAATTCTCAGTGCTAATCCAGCAACGACTTCACCACGGATTACGATTAAGACACGAGTCGCACGTCAAGTGCTGCTTAAGCATAAACAACATCGAATGGCTGTTGTCGTTTCTGTTATCGACAATGGCCCTGGTGTACCGGATACGTTGAGAGACAGGATTTTTCATCCGTTGGTCACTGGACGTGATGGTGGCACAGGCTTGGGCCTAAGCCTGGCACAAGACTTTTTGCAACAGCACGGTGGCGTGATTGAGTTCGATTCGCACCCCGGTCATACAGAATTTAGATTGTTATTGCCCCTGGAGCCCTTATGAAACCAGTTTGGATAGTCGATGATGATCAGGCCATTCGCTGGGTCCTCGAAAAGGCCTTGAGTCGTGCCGGAATACAGACAAGAAGTTTCGCTTATGCAAGCGATGTGACCGAAGCGTTAGCAACTGACGTTCCCTGCGCATTGATTTCGGATATCAGGATGCCGGGAATGAATGGTCTTGAACTGCTCAAGAGTGTCAAGCTTAAGCATCCATCCTTGCCGGTGATCATCATGACGGCGTTTAGCGATCTGGATAGCACGGTTTCGGCTTTTCAAGGAGGAGCATTCGATTTTCTCGCTAAACCTTTCGATGTGAATGAAGCCGTAGCCTTGATTAGCAGGGCGATTCAAGAGTCGGTGACGGAGAAAGCGAGCGATGCGCCTGCACCTGTATCTGAACCTCAGGCTAAAGGGCTGTTGACGCAATCTTCATCAGTTGCTATGCAGGAGGTGTTTCGAGCGATAGGAAGACTTGCACAATCGAACGTCACTGTTTTGATTACCGGAGAGTCAGGCACGGGTAAAGAACTTGTCGCGCATGCCCTTCATAGTCATGGAATTCGGGCAAAGGGTCCGTTTGTTGCATTGAATACCGCCGCGATTCCCCGCGATCTTCTCGAGGCCGAGCTCTTTGGTCATGAGCGTGGCGCTTTCACCGGTGCAAATACACTTCGTCGTGGTCGATTTGAAGAAGCGAGTGGAGGAACTCTGTTTCTGGACGAAATCGGCGATATGCCATTTGAGTTGCAGACTCGTTTACTGCGGGTACTTTCCGATGGCACTTTTTATCGTGTGGGTGGTTCGCAGCCTATCAAAGTTGATGTTCGTATAGTTGCGGCAACGCATCAGCCACTTGAAGCTCATGTTCAGGAAGGAAAATTTCGTGAAGATTTGTTTCATAGGTTGAATGTTATCCGCTTGCGCTTGCCTCCACTCAGAGAGCGACGCGAGGACATTCCCGAGCTTGCGCGTCACTTTTTGAGCTTGAGCGCACGCGCGTTGGGTGTTACTGTCAAACGTTTATCGGATGAAGCGATCGAAGCCCTGGTTCAGTTCAATTATCCTGGAAACGTTAGGCAACTTGAAAACTTCTGTCACTGGATAACGGTCATGGCACCCGGACAAACAGTCGATTATGTTGACCTACCTCCCGAGGTAAGATCAATCAATGAATCGACTCCCCAGATTGGCGAAACAGTTCAATCGATGGTCTCAATTCAATCATGGCAGCAACTTTTGTATCAGGACGCCAATCTCAGGCTTTTAAAGTCCGAGCCAGAAGTTTGGGCGACGCTCACTAATCAGTTTGAACAAACATTGCTTAAAGCTTCGCTGGATGTGTCTCGTGGACGTCGAGTTGAAGCAGCGACCAGACTCGGTCTTGGTCGCAATACGATTACTCGCAAGCTGCGTGAGCTTGGTATGGATCGGTCGCTGATTGAAACCAGCCAGTAAATTCACCATTCCTGATTTCGCCGATTCTATCGCCTACAGTTTTCGCTTCTTCTAGGCTATGAGTCACCATCAGGGCAGTACAGTTTGTTGATTTCAGGATGTCACGCACTTGTTGCGCAAGCGCAGCGCGTAAATCCAGATCAAGATTTGAAAATGGCTCGTCAAGAAGCAATAATGCAGGCGAGGGTGCCAGCGACCTGGCAAGGGCAACACGTTGCTGCTGCCCGCCAGATAGTTCGTGAGGATAGCGCTTGCCCATTTGACGCATACTGACCAGGTCCAGCATATCCTGTATTCGCCTGTTTTTATCGGCATGACTTAGCTTGTTTAATCCGAATCCGATATTGCCTTCAACGGTCAAATGCGGAAACAGTGCATAGTCCTGAAACATCAGGCCGATATGTCGATCTTCAACGGGCATACTGTAACCGGGGTTCGCAATCAAATTCCCGTTCATGTAAATCGAACCAGAAGACAAAGTCTCGAATCCGGCAATAGCACGCAGCAAGGTCGATTTGCCGCAACCGGATTTGCCCATAAGACAACCAATTTCCCCCTTGTCTAGCTCAAGTGTCAAATTTCGGATAAGTGACCGGCAATCACTGCGATCATTAATATTGATCGATAGATTATTGATGGATAGATATGAATTCATGATTTCAATTGCCTGACTTGTTGTAGTCTCGTCAAGTAAATCAAGGGGAGTATTCCGATCAGTACTATCAGCAATGCTGCAGTCGCACCGTCTTCATAGCTTCCTCTCGAGGCATCTGCATAGAGTAATGTGGCTAAGGTCTCAGTGCCGATCGGTCGCAAGAGTAACGTGGTCGGAAGCTCTTTCATCGTTTCGACAAATACAAGCAGTGCGGCACTGAGCAAGGCCGGTCTGAGCATTGGGATATGAATCAAAGCAAGTATCGATGTCGCGCTTCGTCCAAGGGTACGAGCCGCCTGGTCCAAGCGAATTGAAATGCGTCCGTATCCAGCCTCGATATTACTGACTGCCATACCCAGAAATCGTATCGTGCATGCGGTGACAATCCCGGCACTGGTTCCCAGCATGACAAGGTTAGCGTTTCGAATTTCAAAAAAATGAGCAATCTGCTTGAAAAAGCTATCCAGAAAAGAGTAGGGCGACAATAATCCGATCGCTAATACAGTACCGGGTAAAAAATATCCAATCTTGGTCGAATTCAAAATTAGATTATTTGGATGATTCCGGTCGGTGCGCTGTTTGAATCGAGTCATCAGCCATACGACAACGGTTGCGATAATGATCACGATCAATGTCACTATCATTGAGATTTTGAAAGAGGAAGCCGCAGCTGCAAGCAATTCACGACTAAAAATCGGTTGATGAGAGGCGCGCTGAATCACTTGGTGCAAAAGATATCCTGCAGGCAGAACGAATCCTAGAAGAACTGGTACCCAACCTAATGCAACGATCACTGACCCCTTCAATCCTCTCAATGGTTTAGGCTGCATGGGGTGTGAGTTTTTAGGCTGCGAATATTTAATGCGATGTCTGGACAATTTTTCGATCGATGAAACAATCAGCATCATCAAAACGAGCATCAATGCGATTCGAGCTGCGCTCGTCAGATCCCCTTTCGATATCCAGGTAACGTAAAGTTCGACCGTAGCGGTTCGCACACCCAGAAACTCTGAAGCACCGACATCATTTACGACCTCAAGCAGAGCGATGCCGACGCCAGCAGCAATTCCGGGCCTTGCATGCGGCAGTGCCAATCTCCAGAATACACTTTTTGATGAGGCCCCCAAAATACGCGCAGACTCGATCAGGTTTGCCGGTATTGTCAAAAACATTGCCTTGCTGCTGATATAAACATAAGGAAACAAAACAAATCCAAGCAATAGAATCGCCGCGAAGATGTTTCTGATGTCTGGAAGTTTCAAATCCTTTGGACTAGAAATGTCGAGTGTTGATCTGATGAGCGTCTGAATCGGTCCGAGAGGATGGAGTAGATCCAGGTAAGAATAGGCCATGATGTACGTCGGTATAGCCATGGGCAAAAGCAGGGCAAACTTTAATATCTGCCGACTTCTGAATTGGTAAGCTGTTACCAGCCAGGCCAGACCAGTCCCCAGAATGGCGACAAGAAGCCCCACACCGGCAGATAGAATGACGGTTTGAGCAAACGACCTTAAGCGCTGAAATCCTAACAATTCGCTCCATGCGGCTTGATCGAATTTGAATCCAATGGTCAGTATCGATAAAACCGGCACCATGATCGTTAGTGCAACGATTGCAGGTAACAGATTTTTAAATTTGACGAGGGTCATTAAATAAGACTTTGCTTAAGTCATGAATTTGTATCATTTTAATGCAAACGATAACGATTCGTATTTGAATATAATAGCATACGACTTTTTATTCGTTTCTATCGATTCAGTCTATTGATGTATAAAATTCAATAGTCATTACACAAGGAGCTACTTCTATGCCGAAATCAATCATTCATACCAATGCAGCACCGGCTGCGGTCGGTCCGTATTCGCAGGCAGTGGTCGCCCCCACAGGCACAACTATTTATCTTTCCGGGCAAATAGGTTTGGTTCCGGCAACCGGTGAAATGATCTCAGACAAATTCGAAGACCAGGTTAGACAATCATTTGCAAATATGAGTTCTGTAGTCGAAGCTGCCGGGGGCAGGCTGGATCAGATTGTCAAGCTGACCCTGTTTCTGACCGACCTTGGGCAATTCGCAATTGCCAATGGCATCATGGCCGAATTGTTGCCTGAACCATTTCCTGCCAGATCGACAGTAGGAGTAGCCAGCTTACCCAAAGGTGCGCAATTCGAAGTCGAAGCTATTCTCGTTATCTGATTGGTCTGGCCACGTGAGTTCGTGGCGATGAATCAAAATTTCATGACCACTGCATCCTCAACAGCCAAGACCTTATCAGCAACCGAGGCTAAATTTCATCGTCTCGGTTTGTTGACCCCGCAAGATTTCATTTTGCATCTTCCAATTCGTTATGAAGACGAAACAGAGATTCAACGCATTGAAAATATACACGCGGGGCAGCGTGCTCAAATTGAAGCGGTCGTTATCGACTCACAGGTCAGGTATCAACCCAGGCGACAATTGTCAGCGACTGTTCAGGATGAAAGTGGATCCATCTCACTTCGGTGGATGACTTTCTATCCGAGTCAACAGCAACAAATGCAAGCCGGTCGGAAATGGAGAATACGTGGTGAGGTCAGAGCAGGTTTTCACGGGCTGGAAATCATCCATCCGAAAATTTCAGCCCCAAGCTCTCCGCTACCGGCTGCGCTGACCCCCGTATATTCAACTACGGATGGATTGCCTCAAACCGCTTTGCGCAAGGCTATTTCCTCTGCGCTGATTCACGGTGACGTTACCGATACATTACCGTCAGTTATTCTGAAAAAACTCGGCTTGATGCCGTTTGAAGATGCTATCAGGATATTGCATGCTCCCTCGCCCAACGAGGATGCCCAATCCCTGATTGAACATCATCACCCGGCCTGGTTGCGCATTAAATTCGACGAATTACTTGCCCAGCAACTTTCGCTTGCGGCGGCAAGAGAGTCGCGAAGGCAGAAACGTAGCCGCCCTTTAGCAAAAGCGCCCGGTTCTCTAAGCCTATGTGAGCGTCTTATTGCGGCTTTGCCTTTTAAACTGACCGATTCTCAAGTCCGTGTCATCAATGAAATATCGAACGATCTGACAAGATCATTTCCGATGTACCGCTTGCTCCAGGGCGATGTCGGCAGCGGAAAAACTATTGTCGCAGCCTTGACTGCACTGCAAGCGATTGAAGCTGGTGTGCAGGTCGCCATGATGGCGCCTACGGAAATCCTTGCGCAACAGCATTACGAAAAAATCAAATCCTGGTGTGAGCCATTAGGCGTCAAGGTATTTTGGTTAACCGGCAGCATGACTTCCAAAAGCCGAAAGCTGGCGGCACAGGCAATCGAAGATGGCACGGCACGTTTCGTGATCGGTACACAAGCCCTCATTCAGGATACGGTGCATTTTAAAGAGCTAGGTTTGATCATTGTTGATGAACAGCATCGCTTTGGCGTTGGACAACGCCTGTCACTCTCGCGTAAAGGAGAGACAGGCGACACTGTAAGCTCTCAGTTCGAAGCCGCCAAAGATCAGGATCTCGTTCCTCATCAGCTGACAATGAGCGCGACCCCTATACCGCGCACACTCGCCATGACGTTTTACGCGGATCTGGAAGTATCGTCCATTATCGGCCTTCCTCCTGGGCGAACTCCTGTCACGACAAAACTGATCGCCGATTCAAGGCGAGATGAAGTGATTGCACATGTCGCCAATGCGGCTGCACAAGGAAATCAAATCTATTGGGTTTGCCCGCTGATAGAAGAAAGTGAAGCGCTTGAGCTTCAAACCGCAGTGGATACTCATCAAGCTCTGTCCATGGCATTGCCGAACTTGAACGTTGGTCTTGTGCATGGTCGAATGTCCAATGCGGACAAAGCAACAACCATGCAGGATTTTCGTAATGGCATCACTCATGTACTGGTTGCGACGACAGTGATCGAGGTCGGAGTGGATGTTCCGAATGCTTCTCTGATGGTGATTGAACATGCAGAGAGATTCGGTCTTGCCCAGTTACACCAATTACGTGGCCGAGTCGGCAGAGGACATGCTACCTCAGTGTGCGTGCTGTTATATCAAACGCCCTTGTCCTTAATTGCAAGGCAGCGTTTGCGCGCAATGTATGAAACGCAAGACGGCTTTGAAATCGCCCAGCGCGATCTTGACCTTCGTGGTCCGGGAGAATTACTAGGATCCCGGCAATCCGGCGTGGCGTTGTTACGATTTGCCGATTTGGCGGAAGATGGCGGTCTGGTTCAGGCAGCAAGGGAAATGGCTGTCATGCTGAGACAAAAACATCCGGACATCGCCGAAAAGCACCTGAATAGGTGGATGAGAGGCAAAGAAGATTTTCTTCGTAGTTGAATCGTTGGTGACCAAACATGACACTTACTGAACTTAAATACATTGTTGCGGTTGCACGCGAGCGTCATTTCGGACGTGCGGCCGAGGCCTGTTTCGTTAGTCAGCCTACCTTATCGGTTGCGATCAAAAAGCTTGAGGATGAGCTGGGCGTGACCATCTTCGAACGTGGCGGTACAGAAGTCGGTGTGACTAATATTGGCCTTCAACTTGTGTCCCAGGCTCAAAAGGTCCTGGAAGAGAGCGCAAGCCTTAAAGAAATTGCGCGTCTCGGACATGACCCGCTTGCCGGGGCGTTGAGAGTGGGCGTCATTTATACGATCGGACCCTATTTGTTGCCGCGACTTGTTCCAATGCAAATCGAACGTACGCCTCAAATGCCATTGATCCTCCAGGAAAACTTCACACATCGTCTGGTGGAGCTGCTCAAGCAAGGGGAAATCGACTGCGCCATCATGGCGCTACCGTTTCAGGATTCAGGGTTGGTTACGCAACCACTTTACGACGAGGATTTCGTCGTAGTTGTACCGTCCACGCATCCATGGACCAAGCGGCAAACTATTCCTTCGAATGACTTGAAGCAAGAAAACATGTTGTTGCTTGGCGCCGGCCACTGCTTTAGAGATCAGGTACTTGAGGTATGTCCCGAGTTGTCGCGATTTGCAGCAGCTAGCGAGGGAATTCAAAGAACATTCGAAGGATCGTCGCTTGAAACCATTCGTCATATGGTTGCAGCCGGAATCGGGATTACGGTCATGCCGAAGTCGGCCGTTCAATCAATCGACAGACAAAGTAAATTACTTACGTATCTACCATTTTCGAAACCTGTTCCGCAAAGAAGAGTGGTATTAGCCTGGCGAAAGAGTTTTACTAGAATGGCCGCGATTCAAGCCTTAACATCGGCTATTTATGCATGCGGTCTCGAAGGAGTCACCATGCTCGAGACGCCTTTTGGTGATTGATTTAGGTCATCTCGCTTTAAATTTATCTGGACTTGTCAATTTTGAACCTGATTATCGACCGCCTGAATTTGTACGCCAAACTTGTGAGGTTAGATAAACCTATCGGCATATTGTTACTTCTGTGGCCAACGCTTTGGGCGCTCTTCGCTGCATCCAATGGATGGCCTGAAACTCGTTATCTGGTTATTTTTATTTTGGGTACCGTGTTTATGCGTTCAGCGGGTTGTGCGATGAACGACTATTTTGATCGAGATGTTGATTTGCACGTCAAACGAACAAAGGAACGTGTACTGACCTCAGGAAAAATACAGCCACATGAAGCACTATACGTCGCGGCATTTCTTGGTTTACTGAGTTTGGGCCTGATAACCTCGCTTAATGGTCTGACATGGTTTCTTGCCTGCATTGCAGCCGTACTGGCCGTCACGTATCCGCTGATGAAGCGGTTCTTTGCCATTCCGCAAGCTTATCTCGGCATTGCATTTGGTTTCGGGATTCCTATGGGATTTGCCGCGATTTCAGGTGAAATTCCCTTTGCAGGGTGGTGCATGCTTATCGCCAACATTTGCTGGTCAATTGCGTATGACACTGAGTACGCCATGGTGGATCGCGATGACGATATTCGTCTTGGCCTGAAAACTTCTGCGATTACATTTGGACGCTACGATACCGTATGGGTTGGTGTATTTTATTTGCTCACTTTGCTTCTGCTTTGGATCGCCGGTCGTTCGCTCGGCTATGGTGCGCCATTCAATATAAGTTTGCTGGTGGCTGCAGTGATCGCATGCGTTCATCTTTATTGGATCAGGGATCGCGATAGACAAGCTTGTTTTAGAGCTTTTCTGCACAATACTTGGATCGGCATGACTATTTTCATCGGAATTTTTGTTGAGACAACACTTAGTCGTTAACACATCATTTAATTTTCAAATTTGCACACAAAATGAATACTTTTCCAAAAATAACAGTGATCGGTGGTGGCAATATGGCGAATGCCTTGATCACCGGATGGTTAAAACAGAATTGTCCCCAGCAATCTCTTCAAGTCATTGAAGTATCCGAGGAGTTACGCAAACAGTGGCAGGGCAGGGGTGTACGCGCGTGCTCGCTGCCTGATGCCTCTCTTGCCGAATCGGACGTCTGGATATATGCCGTAAAACCTCAACAAATGCGTGAAGTTGTTTTATCGACCAAACCATATCTGGGACAAAATACTCTTGTCATCAGCATCGCTGCAGGTATTTCTATTGACTCGCTTTCTAAGTGGCTTGGATCGGATACTGAGCCTTACAAGCACATTGTTCGTTGCATGCCAAACACGCCTGCACTGGTTGCCGCAGGTGTGACCGGAATGGCTGCATCGGATGAAGTGAGCGAATCTGAAAAACAAACAGCCACTAATCTGCTAAGTGCAGTAGGCGAGGTCGTCTGGGTTGAAAACGACCATGCAATCGATGCGGTCACTGCGCTATCCGGAAGTGGCCCGGCTTACGTATTTTTGTTTATCGAATCCTTGATTTCTGGTGCGATGGCTCTAGGTTTGACCGCCGAGCAGTCGCGCACACTCGCTTTGGCCACCTTGTCGGGTGCCACATTGCTTGCAACCAAGTCCCCTGAACCTCCATCCGTTTTGCGTGAGCGCGTGACATCCAAAGGTGGAACGACAGCTGCCGCGCTCGATGTATTCACCCAACAGAATTTGACGCATATCATTCACCAGGCGATGTCCGCCGCGGCTAAAAGAGCTTCCGAACTCTCAACCGAGTTTGGCGTTTAGGCACAGGATTCAATTACACTACGGTAATTAAGCTTTATTTATATACTTATCTTTTTTAAAAACATTCGGATTTCTAACTCTATGAAACTCAAGAACTTCGCGATCAGTCTAGGTGCACTGATCGCTATTGCCGTCTGTGTGTGGCTAGGCAGCAGCATCTATATTGGGCGAACCACCAGTCAAAGAATCGAGACGTTGATTTCCAAACAATTGAATCCGAACGCGTCGATTCGAATCGTTGACCACAAGCACGAACAAAGTCTTTTCTCGTCAAAGGGTCAGTTCGAGATTCGATTCAATGACATTCCGGTGGACGCAGATACCGGTAAGCAGTTTTTCGCCGTTGCCTTTAATTATCAGGTCAATAATTTACTTCTGCCTGAATCGGTCATGCGTTTCGAATGGATGGCTAAACCAACTGGTGAAGCCGGAAAAGAAATCGATCGCCTATTTAGTAAAGAAATCAATCTGAATGGTAAGGGTAAGCTTGGATATGGCGGTAAAGCGCTTTCTTCACTCAAAATGCCTGAACTTGTGATGAACCAAGGCAGTGACAAACTTTTGATCACGCCTTCAAATGGCCATATCTCCTGGAAGGAAAAGTCACTGAATTTTGATTGGAAAACAGATCGTATATCTCTTGTCACTGATGGATATTCATATGATGTTGAAGGCATCCAATTCATGACAGACATTCAAAATCGTCAACGCGGATTGGGCATGGCTGAATTCTCGGTAAATAAAGCCAGTTCGAAGGATTTCACTTTCACCGGGTATAAGTTCAAAACACTAAGTACCGAGCGCGGTGATCGACTGGATTTCACGATCAATCAGAAACTGGACTCTATTTCGGCCGCTAGCGAAAAAATTTCGAATGTTGTCATGGATTTTTCAATGACCGACCTTGATGCTACAAGCGTCGAACAATTGACTGATATTCTGGATAGCGCGTCCGATCGTATTCAAAGCTGGACTGACGACGATAAGCAACGTGCGAAAAAGGCTTTGGCTACGATGATCGGAAAAGGCTTCAAAATTTCAATCCCTAAAATTTATGCCGAATACGGAAAGGGTAGTATTGACGGGAGCGTTCAACTTGATGTCCTGAAATCAGACTCCAATCAGAATGCTTTCGACTTCTCTAAATCGGTTCGTGCTTCAGGCCAGATTTTGGGCAATGGAAAGTTGCTCGATCAATCGCAGAAGGCCATGGTAGTCATGATGGGCATAGCAAAAGATACGAAAGAGGGCCTGAAGGCTTCGTTCGAATTTTCAGGCAATAAACTTGTCATCAACGGCAAGTCTCAGGACGTTACCGATTCGGTGTCGATGTTGAACGAAACGGTAAATGAATTGCTATACAAGTAAATAAGCACGCATCCGTCACGGGTGCGTCAAAAGAAAAAAGGCCGGAAACCCGGCCTTTTTCTTGCGTTTGCGATCTGATCAGATCGGCGTAAACATTGGGACAGGTGGCCCGTCGCCCTCAGTGGGCTTGAAGACGAGCTTGACCTTCATGCCAATCTTGAGTGACTCCAGATCACAGTCCACGATTTGGGTCATCATAGTCACGCCTTCATCAAGTTTGACATAGGCAATGCAGTACGGATTTGGATTGCCGCGCTGCATGACGCTCAGCGTATAGATTTCGCCTTTGCCTGATGCTTCTTTCCAGTCTGTTTCACCAAAGCAGAAAGGGCATAGCGTACGTGGATACCAGTGTGGCTGGTTGCATGACTTACAGTACTTGATCAGGAATTTACCTTCTTTCGCGGCTTCCCAGAATGGTTGCGAACCTTGTTCGATTACCGGGGCGGGATAAGGATTGGGTTGATACATCATAGTCATGTTTATTCTCGCTCAAGAATCAGGGTAGCACTACCGTGGCGCGATCCGAGAAAGCCGCCCGTACCGTGAGCCAATGCGATGTCGCAGTTCTTGACTTGGACGGCAGGATGCGCTTCGCCACGAAGTTGACGTACGGCTTCAATCACTTTCGTGATCCCGCCACGATTGGCAGGGTGGTTGTTACACAATCCACCGCCGTCGGTATTGAAAGGCAATTTGCCTACGCCAGAAATGAGATTGCCGTCCGCAACAAATTTACCGCCTTCGCCCTTGGCGCAGAAACCAAGATCTTCAAGTTGCATGATGACCGTGATGGTGAAGCTATCGTAAATCGATGCGTACTTGATATCGCGTGGTGTCAGTCCGGCTTCGGCAAAAGCGATTGCACCCGATTTGCGGGCGCCCGAATAGGTTAGGTCTACTTTGCCGCCGAGCTGACCCTTGACCGATTCGCCCGCTCCGCGAATCTTGACCAGGGGACGCTTGAGTTTCTTAGCGATATCAGGATGAGCCACGATTAGCGCACCACCACCATCACTGACGACGCAGCAATCCAGACGCTTAAGCGGTGTCGAAACCATGGGTGAATTCAACACGTCCTCAACCGTAACTACATCCCTCAACATGGCGTGGGGGTTATGTTGAGCGTGGTGAGAGGCGGCTACCTTGACCCAGGCCAATTGTTCCGGTGTTGTGCCGTATTCATACATATGTCGTGCAGCTACCATCGCATAGCTGTTGACGGTGACAGAGCCAAAAGGTGACTCGAAAGGGGCATCGGGCAAATCAGTGCCCCAATTTCGGGGCTGCAGACCGGATGAGCCTGCTGAACGTGGACGTCCAGCCAATGTGATCAAAGCAATGCTGCATTTTCCGGCAGCAATGGCCTCGGCAGCATGCGCAACGTGGATCAAATAGGATGAACCGCCGGTTTCCGTGGAATCAACGTGCCTGAGGTTGGTTAATCCCATGTAATCGGTCATGCTCAGCATGCCTAGTCCAGGCGCATCGCCAGCACAGAAATAGCCGTCGATATCACTGTGCGACAGTCCCGCGTCTTCAAGTGCTCCTTTCGCGGATTCTGCATGAATCTGCGCAACTGACTTGTCTGGAGCTTTACGAGTGGGATGTTCGTATGCACCGACGATATAAGCTTTGTCTCGTATGGTCATTTGAAATTTCGATTAAAGGTTAAAAATAATTGAAAAACCGGCAAATCTTACATGATTGTAAGATTAGTCCCCAATTTCGATTTTAAGATTCGTTTACTTTTTGGTGTTCATCATTGCGAAACATCCTGATAGTGCAAGTAAAAGCCAAGCACACATCAGCAAAGCTCCGCCTGTCGGCGCCATTTTGGTTGCCTGAACGATTCCGAAAAAATATTTTGTGTAAATGGATCCGCTAAACAGTGCAATACCTAAAAATAGGCTGTATCGGGCTAAAGATGCCAATTTTCCAGTTAGCAGCGTTGAAAACAGAAGGACAGAGGCATGAATTAACTGATATAGCGACGCGCGTTCAACGGATGCCGCAGCCTGAGCATCACTCATTGCGTGAGCGCCA
The DNA here is from genome assembly GCF_010499255.1 of Sheuella amnicola. GTDB lineage: Bacteria > Pseudomonadota > Gammaproteobacteria > Burkholderiales > Burkholderiaceae_B > Zwartia > Zwartia amnicola. The sequence continues at coordinate 357,267 of NZ_JAAGRN010000001.1, read as the reverse complement.
ACAGCTCCGATCAGAACAGCAGTGAAACCCAAGATGCCTCCAATCACTCGCCAAATCTGGTCCTTAATCGGCTGATTCATGCACTATCCTGAAAAAAGTTAATATCTCGGTCATATTATGCGATGAAGATTACATTCATCTTCAGAGCGTTTTTTAACACTTTGGAGCCGCTGATGCTTCGTAAAATTTGCGTTTTCTTTTTGATTGGAATGCTCGCAGGATGCAGTGGTGTAGGTTCGAATTCACCCTCCGTGACATTCATAGCGAAAGTGAACTACAAGGATGTGTTCGAGCGTGCCAAGGAGCAGGCCAATTATTGCTGGAGAAGTGAAACGCAATATCCTATCGTTTCACAGATCAACGATACCGACCGAACAGTGCTGGTGTATGTCACCGGCTTGCTGGGTTCAACCAAAATGGCGGAATTGTCTGCTCGAGCCATTGATCGTGACAGCACCGAGGTGAAAGTAGCTGTGAACGGGATGAGTATCTGGAATGGCGCTGCCGTGAAAGCGATGAAAGAAGCGGTCGAATTTGGCGTGCCCACCTGTACAAGCTACATGCCGTCCAAGGATTGAATACCATTGGTCGAAACAATCAAACTTATCTAAACAAGCTGAAGACCTATTTATCGTTATGAATGTTTTTGCAACAGATTCACATCAAAGCTATTTCGGATTCAAAATACCGTACTTGGAATTGTTGGGCGTTGAGCCGATTTCCTGTGAAAACGACACTGCAGTCACCCGCATGAAAATGCGTCATGATCTTCGCAACAGTCGCGGTCATATTCATGGTGGAGCGATCATGAGTGTTCTTGATTTCACATTAAGCGCTGCAGCCAGGTCGATCGATCCGACCGGATTTGGTTTGGCGACGATTGATATGACCACGAGTTGTTTTGAGCCTGCCGTCACTGATTTGATCGTTGAGGCGCGTTGCTTGCGCCGGGGCAAATCCATTGCTTTTTGTGAGGGAGAAGCGAGAGATCCGAGCGGAAAACTAATCGCCAAAGCCTCAGCTTCTTTCAAAATCATGAAAATCGACCCCCCGGCAATAAGGGACGCTATCTAAGGGTTAAGGGTGCGATTCAAGGGTGCGATTCACCAAGCACTTCTTCTTTTCTTTTAAGTGCTTGGATTTACTTAGTTTAGTTTTGCCTTAACTTTGGCTGATAAAGAGGACATGTCTGCTTTACCAGCCAAATTTTGCTTAAGAATTGCCATGATTTTGCCCATGGCAGGAGCCCCTGTAACACCTTGCGCAGAAACTTCTGCCATCGCGGCATCAATAGCCGCGGATATCTCTGCATCCGTTGCAGCTTGAGGTAGAAACTCCTTCAACACTGCGAGTTCAGCGGTTTCCTGAGCTGCGGTTTCGGTTCGGCCGGCTTGTTCAAAAGCGGCTATTGATTCGCGACGCTGTTTGACTTGTTTTTCAATGATGGAAGTGACATCCGCATCCGTCAGTTCGCGCCTTTCATCGACTTCCTTTTGTTTGATTGCAGCTTGCAAAAATCTGAGCGTACCGAGACGGTCAGTGGCCTTTGCACGCATGGCGTCCTTTACGGAATCCGAAATTCTGGTTTTGAGATCTGACATATCAGCCTTAATCGTTTGTTATTTGACCTGTCGAATTGTACTGAAAGGAGCCGAATTCAGGATTGAAAAGCCAACTCTGATCGTCCGATATGTTTCCCAGCGGATCGAAACTTCGTTCAAAAAAGTATATCTTGCCGTAACGATGTTTAAAAATAATCGAAGTGCTTCGCGTGCCATACAGCGGGTCGACAATAAAGGGGCTACTCAAAAGCCGTTCCCTGTCGGGAGATAAGCCTGTCTTTGGCATATCTGTTTCGCCAGCTTGCCTACGATCGGAAAATATCTCGAAAAGTACATTCGATGCAGGTTCGTTATGCGACATGATGTGGTTTCTGACTGCGTCTCGCGTCCGCACCAATTTAGGCCAGGGCGTGTCAAGAGACGCATTGGAAAGACCATATACTCCAGGCGCGAGTGGATCAGACAAAGAACTGGCACCTTTGAGCGATGAGCGATTTGATGTGAAGCATACATTCCTGTCATCGCTTAGAACAAGATTGAAACCATTGTATTCATGAAACCCGGTTTGAGTATCCTGAATGTATTGGTGCGCCTGAACCGATTCGGATAAATAGTGCTCGATCAGATTGCCCCGTGAAAGGGCATTCGGATCGTTTTTTCCGGGTTCCCTGTAATTAGTGAGCAATCCGATATGGCCTTTGAGATTTACACCCAACCAAGTGCCTGATGCACGCAAGTCTCTTGCGCCGAGTATGCGATTGCCCTTATCAGGCCAAGGCGCCAGCGACGCTGTCGGACGTTCGTGAAACTCATCGCGATTGGCCACAATGATCAATGGCCACTTCGGTAAAACATTGACAGCGATGACAGCAAGACACATTGTTCAACTCGACCAAATTATTCCGGCTTAATTCCTGCATCTTGAATCAGCCTTTTCCATAACTGCAATTGCTCTTGCACAAAGCCGGCGAACTGTTGTGGCGTACCGCTAAACGCATCAAAACCCAGAACCGATAGTTTTTTCTTTGTCTCCGGATCGTTCACAATTTGATTGATTGCCGCATTCACCTTGCTGACGACATCGGGAGGTAACCCGGCCGGTCCGAAATAACCATTCCATGAAATCAAATCAAAGTCTTTTACGCCTGCTTCAGCCATGGAAGGCAACTCCGGAAGTAATTCGCTACGCTTGGCGGTGGAAACGGCAATAGCGCGCACTTGACCGGATTTGACGAATGGCATTCCAGAAGCAACATCGGTAAACATCATGTCTACTTGACCACCAACAAGATCCGTCATGGCTTGTGGCGTACCTTTATAAGGTACATGCACAATGTCGATTCCGGCTCTGGACGCAAATGTCGCACCCCCGACAATCCCCGTACTGTTTCCGGATGCGTAGTTCAACTTACCGGGATTTTTCTTCGCGTAGGCAACGAGCTCTTGTACTGAATTGAACGGCAATTTTGGATTAATGACCAATATAAAAGGTAGATTGCCGCCGCGCGCAATTGGCGTGAAATCTTTCACCGGATCATATGAAACATTTTTCATCAACCAAGGTGCTGCCGAATGAGATGTGTTGGTTGTGACAAATAATGTGTATCCATCGGGTTGGGCACGTGCGACATAGGCGGCCGCGATGGTTGCATTGCCTCCGGGTTTGTTTTCGATGACAACTTGCTGCCCAAGTATCTTGCTCAATTCGGTGGCAAAAATACGACCGACTGCATCAGTACCCGAACCGGCTGGAAAGGGTACGATGAGGCTGATCGGTTTTGATGGATAGCTTGAAGATTGTGCCTGCGCAGTTACTGAACAAGCCCCCGCAAAAGCGATAAGGAAACAATTCAGTCCCGATTTGATCAAGCGAGTAAAGTTTTTCATGTTTGATTATGGTCCTCGATTAGAAACGAATAACGCGCTCTGGCGACTCTTCGTAAGGTGGGGAATAAATGATCAATACTCGAACCGGCTCATCGCTAGTTACGGTAAATACATGCGGAACATCCGGCGGGAAATAACAACAGTCGCCTGCAACCATATCTGCCACTTCATCATTGACTTGCGCACGAGCCGTACCACTAAGCAAATAACAAACTTGTTCTATCCCGGGATGAGCATGGGGAAGGGCGCCTTTGCCCTTTTCGATGACCCCCAGCAAAACTTCGACATGCTGTGCGCCAACAGTTTCGCGACTGATGAGTCGGCGATTGAGGGTACCGGTATGATTTGCGGGATGATATCCGGGAATTTGAGCTTCTTTAATTAACCAGCTTGGATGATTCATATGTTTGTTTATCCTCAAATATTTTGGGGTTTTAGCAGGATGATGAGGAGTGCGCAAGCAAATGGCGCTATCGAAAGGGGCTGTTAAAATCCAAATTGTCCAACCTTTCGATTATCCAATACGCTCATGATCGCTACGCCCCCATCCCATGGCTCGACTCTCGAGACTTGGCTGACATATCTGGAGGCTTTGCACCCCAGCGTGATCGATATGGGTCTTGATCGTGTGAAAATCGTCGCTGCACGATTGGCCCTGGACTGCGATGCAATCAAATATGTCGTAGGCGGTACAAACGGCAAGGGCTCCACTTGCGCAATGCTGGAGTCGATTTTGCTCGCATCGGGTTATCGGGTAGGGATGTATATATCCCCCCACATGATTCATTTCAACGAACGAGCCAGAATCAATGGAGAAATCGTTGCGGATGAAGTTTTCATCGAACACTTCGAAGCCGTTGAAAAAGCCCGGGAGAGTGTTTCCCTTACGTATTTCGAGTTCACCACCTTGGCGATTTTGCGTCTGTTCGCCCAAAGCAAGCTTGATGCCATGGTGCTTGAAGTCGGTTTGGGAGGACGGCTGGATGCGGTCAATATTGTAGACGCCGATTGTTCCATCATTACCAGTGTGGACATCGATCATACAGACTGGCTGGGAGATACGCGCGAACAGATTGGTTTAGAAAAAGCCCACATTTTCAGACCTGATCGTCCCGCGATTTGTAGTGATCCCATTCCACCCGAATCCCTTGTAGCTTACGCCAATAAGATCGGTGCAGATTTGTGGCTGTTTGGTCGGGACTTCAATTACTCGGGCGATCGTCAGCAATGGGCTTTCGCAGGGCGCCATCAACGCCGCAATGCACTGGCCTATCCGGCCCTTAGAGGTGCGAATCAATTGTTGAATGCGTCGGCTGCACTAGCTGCACTGGAATCGACAAGAGATAAGCTATCGATACCACAGCAAGCTGTCAGGCAGGGATTATTGAATGCGTCACTTCCGGGGCGGTTCCAGATATTGCCAGGACAGCCGACGATTATTCTTGATGTCGCTCACAACCCACATGCGGCGGCGGTATTAGAGAAAAACCTTGGCAATATGGGATTCCATCCTTACACGTATGCTGTTTTTGGAATGCTGTCAGATAAAGATGTCGAATCGGTGGTGCGTCACATGGCCAAGAGAATCGATAGATGGTTTTGCGCATCACTGCCCGGTGCGCGTGGACTGTCGGGAGCCGAACTTGCGGATCGAGTGAATCAAATCCTGATGGAAAGTCCCGATGTGGATCGGACTGATTCGGCAGTAACCGATTATGAATCTGTCAAGGCAGCCTTAGGGGCGGCGACAGAATTGAGCAACCCGGATGATAGAATCATAGTGTTCGGCTCGTTCTTAACCGTGGCAGGTGCTTTAGAGTCACTTAATCGAACTGTTTAAGATGCAAAACATCATCATTTTTCATCCGGAATTATTCGTTTATCCAGTCGGGAAATCATCATAAATGGGCCTGTTTTCCAGAAAGGATAGTTCAACACTACGCAAGCCGGTAGTCGGCAGGCCGCGTCCATCCGTGTCAAGTGAGGCCCAGGCGGCCGAGCTGCGTGTTCGGGCTCGTCGCCGCCTAGCTGGATCTGTAGTTTTGATACTAACGGCGATTGTGGTTTTGCCGATGTTGCTTGACTCCGAGCAGGTGCCTGTTTCAAACAATATTGCAATACGCGTGCCTGATCGCAACGGGGCATTTCAACCCAATTTATCCGAACCGGCCATCCAGTCAACAACTAGCCAGACTGAAGCTGCGACGGCAATAAAAGCTCCTGAAACACCTAGCGCCTCTGTCGCCCAACAGCCTGCAGCCCCTGCGCCCGCGCCCGTTGCTCCTGTCGCTAAGCCCGAAGTCAAGGCTAAACCTGAAGCTAAGCCTGAAGTGAAGACCGAGCCCAAGCCGGCAGCCAAAAAGCCAACAACCAGATCTGACGATGGCGTAAAGGCGAGCGCACTTCTTGAGTCGCGCTCGACTGCAGAGTCGGTCCCGCCTCCTGGAACGACAACAGCTAGCCCCAAAGCTCCAACAAAGGGGAACTTTGTTGTTCAAGTGTCATCGCTGGAATCGTCTTCAGATGCGCAAGCTCTTAAAGGAAAACTGTCATCTTCCGGCATATCCAACGCGTATGTGGATGGACCGGTTAATGTGAACGGCAAAACTTACTACCGGGTTCGCGTTGGACCATTTACCTCACGCGAATCCGCTGCGGCTAATCAAACACGACTTCGTACGCTTGGTTATCCCGGTGCGTACATCCAGCAGTGACAGGTTTTGATTTCGTTCTGATTGCAATCATCACTGTTTCGGCAGTGCTAGGACTCGTCAGGGGATTGTTGAAGGAAGTGCTTTCACTGGTTGCATATGCATGCGCTTTTCTTGCCGCAATCTGGTGGGGGCCCATGGCATCTGAATGGCTTGCACGTTGGATTGATCAGCCATTCATCAAAATGGCGGTTGCTTATATTAGTGTGTTCGTTTTGGTGCTGATGACCATCGGTTTGTTTAACATGATGCTTTCGGCATTGATCAGTAAAACAGGATTAACTCCGGCTGACCATGGGTTAGGCGCCTTGTTCGGTCTGGTCAGGGGATTCTTATTTGTTTTAGTGCTTGTTGTTCTTGCAGGATATACACCTCTACCTCAAGAGGCGTGGTGGAATCAGGCGATGTTTTCCAAGCCGGTTGTCGGGTTGATCCAACTGATCAAACTTCGCGTGCCGGCACCTGTGAACGATTGGCTGCCTTATTAATTTTTGCCTGCGGTTTAACTGCAATCAGGATTTTTCATGTGTGGAATTGTCGGAGTAATCGGTCGCGGCCCTGTCAATCAACTGTTGTATGACAGCCTGCTGTTGTTACAACACCGTGGTCAGGATGCCGCGGGGATTGCAACCTCCAACGGAAATCATTTCAATATGTACAAGGCTCATGGCCTTGTGAAAGATGTTTTTCGTACCCGCAACATGAGATCTCTTCCCGGCACAAGCGGGATAGGGCAGGTACGCTACCCGACCGCAGGTTCAAGCGAAAGCGTCGAGGAAGCGCAGCCTTTTTATGTCAACGCACCCTTCGGCATCACGTTTGCTCATAATGGCAATCTGACAAACTGGCAGGAACTGCGCGAGTCTTTATTCAAAAACGATCAAAGACATATCAACACAAACTCCGATTCGGAAGTGTTGCTCAATGTTCTTGCTCACGAGTTGCAACGCGCTGCCCATGGCGTATCGCTGGATGAGACTGCGATATTCAAGGCTGTGAAAGCGCTTCATCAACGTGTTAAAGGTGCCTATGCCGTCGTGGCCCAAATATCCGGCTACGGCATGCTTGCGTTCCGAGATCCGCATGGGATTCGTCCACTATGTCTGGGACGTTACGATTCACCTCAAGGCACCGAATGGATGGTTGCGTCCGAATCCGTTGCCCTTGAAGGCTCAGGGTTTGTATTCGAACGTGACATTCTTCCCGGGGAGGCTGTGTTCATTTCCCTAGATGGTAAGGTATCAAGCGAGATGTGTGCGACTGGTGCAGTGCATGCGCCTTGTATATTCGAATATGTCTATTTTGCTCGTCCTGACTCGGTTCTTGATGGTGTTTCGGTTTACGGATCCCGCTTAAAGATGGGAGAGTATCTTGCCGATAAACTTGCCCGCAGCTTAAGGCTTGGTGATATCGATGTAGTGATGCCGATACCGGACTCTTCACGACCGGCTGCGATGCAACTCGCTGACCGATTGAACTTGAACTACCGTGAGGGGTTGATTAAAAATCGTTACGTTGGCCGCACGTTCATTATGCCGGGACAAGCCGTGCGTAAAAAATCTGTCCGACAAAAACTCAATGCCATTGGTATGGAATTCAAAGGCAAAAATGTACTTTTGGTTGATGACTCCATCGTGCGCGGAACAACAAGTCGGGAGATTGTAGATATGGCGCGCGCAGCGGGTGCCAACAAAGTGTTTATGGCATCAGCAGCACCACCGGTTCGCTATCAGAACGTGTATGGCATTGACATGCCAACGCAAAAGGAATTGATTGCGAATGGTCGCAATGAGGATGAAATCGCGCGCATTATTGGAGCGGATGCGCTTATTTATCAAGATATCGATGCAATGACACGCTCAGTCAGTGATTTGAATCCTGCTTTGAAAAAGTTCGATACCTCTTGTTTCACCGGTGAATATGTGACCGGCGACATCACGCCGGAATACCTTCAGAAACTGGGACAAAACCGTCAATCGGCTCAGGACGGGGCAAACGGCCTATTGTTCAACATGGGCTATGCGGCTGAAGACAACGCGTAATTCTCTGAATCAACGCGTTGCATTCTTCATCCGTTGTATCCCATCGACATACGAACCGAGCCCGCGTTGGACTGCGCCGATAGAATTTCACGTTCGATTCGGCTAGTCGATCGAGAACATCAGATCGTGTTTCGACGAAAATCTCATTAGCCTGCACCGGGGCAACGACCGTTACATCCTGAATCTTTTCCAATGCATTTGCTATTAAAGTCGCACTTGTATTGGATTGCCGGGCGAGTCTTAACCATAGATCGTTTTCGACATATGCGTGAATTTGCGCGGATGCGAATCTCATCTTCGACCAAATCATGCCTGCACGGCGCAAATGAAATCCAATCTGATTTGCGACGTTATCATTAAAGACAACGATTGCATCGGTCAATAAACCACCATTTTTTGTCACACCGAAAGAAAGAATATCCACACCGGCACGCCAAGTCAGTTCAGCAGGTGTGCAACCCAGTGTGGCCAAAGCATTGGCAAAGCGGGCTCCGTCCATGTGAACAACCATGTCGTTCTGCTTTGCTATCAACCCGAGCGCCTGGACCTCAGGCACGGAGTAGACAGCTCCCATATCTGTTGCCTGAACAAGATTGAGAGCGCTTGGTTGACTCTTATGCGCAAGTCCACGACCGGCTTGCTCAATGGCATTTTGAAGCGCATTCGGGACTACTTTGCCGTACTGACCTTCAACCGTGGTTACTTTCAACCCTTGGCCAAAAAAGCCTGCCGAATTGCATTCCGAAGTGTGGATATGCGCTTCAGGGCTACAGTAGACCGCGTCGAAACCATTCGTCGCACTCGCAAGAGCAAGAGCATTCGCGCCTGTACCTGTGGGAATAGGGAAGACTCTTACTGATGTTTCAAAAAGCGAGCTGAACCTGTCTGAAAGAGACCGAGTCAGTTCATCACCACCATAGCCTAAAGCTGTGCCGGAATTGGCACGACCGAGCGCGTCAATAAGCTCAGGGGCGGCACGACCGCAGTTATCGCTTCTAAATTCAATTTCAACTTGATTCATTTTTTCGAAACTCAGGTTGTTAAATCAGCAACTGTGTGCCAAGTTCCACAACCCTGTTGGGAGGGATTTTGAAATAACTGGTTGCACTCGTCGCGTTTTTAGACATGAACTTGAACAGAAATGCGCGCCACATCGCATATAGCCGCTTAGGCGCAAGCACAATAGTCTCTCGCGAAAGATAAAAAGTTGTGGACATCATCTCGAAAGTTTGTCCATGATCCTCGCAGAGCTGAAGTGCTTTGGGGATATCCGGATTTTCCATGAATCCATAACGGACAATAATTCGAATAAAGCCTTTACCCATGTCCTCTATGGATACTCTGTCCTTGTTCTGCACCGTCGGGGTGTCGGTTGTCTTGATTGTCATCAACACAACGCGTTCATGCAAAATCTGATTATGTTTCAGGTTATGGAGCAGGGCTGAGGGAACGCCGTCTTTCGACGCGGTCATGAATACGGCCGTACCGGAAACGCGATGAACATCATCGATTGCGCCGATAAATACATCCATGGGGATGACGTTTTTAGCCATTTCTTCAGCAACCAGTTTTCGACCCCGTAACCAGGTTGTCAAAACCGTAAATGAAATAAATCCAATCGCAAGCGGAAACCAACCACCGTCAGGTATTTTCAAAGCGTTTGCTGAGAAAAAAGCGATATCAATCATCAATAAAGGAATGACGATCATCGCAGTCAGCAACTTACTCCATTGCCAGATCAGTACCATCACAAAGGATACAAGTACTGTATCGATGAGCATTGTGCCGGTGACAGCGATACCATAGGCAGCAGCAAGATTCGATGAAGATTGAAAGCCGATCACAAGTGCAACGACGGCTAGATAAAGCGTCCAATTGGTAAAAGGTACAAAAATCTGTCCCTCTTCTTTACCAGATGTGTGAACGATAACCATGCGGGGGAGTAACCCCATTTGAACTGCTTGACGGGCGACTGAAAACGCGCCGGAAATAACTGCTTGTGAAGCAATCACTGTTGCTATCGTTGCCAAAATCACCATGGGGATAAGCGCCCAGTCGGGTGCAAGCAGATAGAACGGATTCTGAATTGCCTCAGGATCAACAAGAAGCAGGGCTCCCTGACCGAAGTAATTCAAGACAAGTGCGGGCATCACAAAACCGAACCATGCAAGCCTGATGGGTAATCGTCCGAAGTGCCCCATGTCTGTGTAAAGGGCCTCGCCGCCTGTGACCGCAAGAACAACAGCGGAAAGCGCAAGAAAGGCCAATTTCGGATGATTCAGAATGAAATGGTAGGCATAAAGCGGGTTCAACCCGACCAGAACATTAGGGTTCTGGAATATTTGAATCAGACCTAGAATTCCGAGCACTCCAAACCAGAGCATCATGATCGGTCCAAAGAACAAACCGACTAGGCCTGTGCCACGCTTTTGAATAATAAACAGTCCCGTCAACACGCCAACGGTTATCGGGATAATGAATTGCTTGAGGCTCGGAGCAATGATTTCGAGACCCTCAACAGCGGATAACACCGAAATTGCAGGCGTAATCATGCTATCGCCGAAGAAAAGCGCGGCGGCAAAAATCCCAAGCATCGTCACGATCCACTTGAGTCCGGAATGCTCGGCCTTTTCTGTAATCAGTGCCAGCAATGCCAGCGATCCGCCTTCGCCGCGGTTGTCCGCACGCATGATGATGGCAACATATTTGATCGATACCAGAACCATGATGGCCCAGAAGACCATCGATAAAAGCCCTAGAATGTTTGCTTCATTGACCACGAGTGGATGATGGCCATTGAAAATTTCTTTTAGCGCGTAAAGCGGACTCGTTCCAATATCGCCAAATACAACGCCAATCGCGGCAATTGTTAAGGTGGGAAGCGGCTGTCTGGATTTCATCTGGTGAAACTACCTTAACTTTTCAATCTTTTATTGTATTAACCTTGGAGTGTAGAAGGAAATCACTCCTTACTGCCAAGTTTTTTGAGTTACAGGATTTGTTGTAAAACAAAAGAAACGGCGGTTTCAAGTACGAAGTGCAACACGGTCTAAAGACTGGTGAAACACTTGGTACGGAGTTTTAAAACCTAATCGTTTTCGTGGTCGGTGGTTAATACGATCTTGAATCATTTTAAGTTCATCCGAGGTCACAGTCGATAAGGGGCGTTTTTTAGGAATGTATTGGCGCAGCAAACCATTAAAGTTTTCGTTCGAACCGCGTTGCCAACTAGCAAACGGATCTGCAAAGTAAGCCGTCGAGTTCAACGCCTTATCCACAACAGCATGATCAGCAAACTCTTTTCCGTTGTCGTAAGTCAATGTCTTGACGCAATTCGCCAGAGGCGCGAGACCCGCAATGATCGCTTGACTGACCAAGCCGGACGTTTTGCGAGTCACATGGGCCAGAATGGCAAACCCACTTTTGCGCTCAACCAGCGTCACGATAGCTTGTTTGTGGCCTGCACCAATGATGGTATCGCCTTCCCAGTGCCCGACTTGACTGCGAGTTTCAACAGAAACAGGACGTTGGGCAATGGGGCGCCTACCAATGATTTGGCCACGACGGTCCTGTCCTCCAGCGTAGCGCTTACGCCGTTTCTTCTGGCAGCGAAGGTGTTTCCACAGCGTACCGCCCTGAGCCTTGTCCGCGTAGACATGTCGGTAGATGGTTTCGTGGCTGACAGGCAAGAAAGCAGCAATCTGTTCAGGACTCCACTGCAGCTTGAGGCGCTCGACGACCTTATCTCTTGTCGTTTGATCAATTTGAAAGGCGTTACGGCTCGATTGGGCTCTTTCCTGACTAAGCAAATTCGCTTGTCGAGGGCGATAGCCTCGCAAACCAGAATTACGCAAAACCTCCCGGCTGATTGTCGACTTATGTCGACCCAGTATCCGGGCAATCGCTTGGAGGTTCTGTCCTGCTTTCATAAGTACGGAAATCTGATAACGTTCTATTTGGCTGAGATGTTTATAGCTCATAAGGTAACTTTGACTTGGCGGTCGAGAAATCTGAGATGCTAGAACATTCTCAGCCACCCACCTAATTAATCAAAGTTGCACTTCGTACTTGAAACCGCCAACACTTATATCTAGTCAAAACAAAAAGAATCAGATGCTTTCCAGCAAAAACGACACCAGTCATCTTAGAGGGCTTCTTTATATCGTCCTCTTCGGCTTATTCACGGTGCATATCTTTGGCACACTGGCCTATCAAGTATTAACCCATGGGCAGCACCACTGGTTCGATAGTTTTTACATGACTTTCATCACTGTTTCCACTATTGGATTCAGTGAAGTATTCGATATGTCCAATAATCCGGCGGCAAGAGCCTTGACCGTGTTATTAGGCATTTTCGGGGCCGGCACTTTGTCGATGATGTTTTCGATCATGACGGTCCTTTTTCTTGAATCCGATATAAATGAAACCTTGCAAAGGAAGCGCATGGATCAGGCCGTAAAAAAACTGAAAAACCATTACATTCTGTGTGGACTCGGTCGTGTCGGTGAAAACGTCGCGCAAGAGCTCTCAATAACCAAGCGACCTTTTGTTTCTATTGATCCGAATCCTCAGGCTATACAAAACCTGAAAGATAAAAATCCCGGTTTTTTATATGTGCTTGGAGACGCGACCGACGATGATTGCCTCAAACATGCCGGTATAGATCATGCAGTGGGCTTATTCGCAGTTTCCGGTGAAGATGCCTTGAATATGATGATCATTATCACCGCCAGGCAATTACGTCCGGACCTGCGTATCGTTGCCCGCTGTCATGATGTTAAAAATATCGAGAAAATGAAAAAGGCTGGCGCAGACTCAATCGTTTCGCCTGACTTTACCGGAGGAATGCGTATCGCATCGGCGATGGTTAGGCCTCATGTCGTATCCTTCATTGAAGAAATGCTGCGTGATGAAGCATCTTTTAGAGTAGAGGAAATTGAAATACCAAGCTCACGGACTGGCGAGTCATTGGGGAATATCGCCCAGCGTCATGAAAATTACATTTTGATGGGCGTCAGGAGACAAAACGGACAATTGATTTTCAATCCGTCATCCAGTTGGATTATTGAACAGGGGTCCATACTGATTGCAATGGCCAATACGGAAGGCAGGCAAAACCTGATCGATCAGCTAAGCTGATCATCAGGCAGGGAAATGCTTCTTCCAATGGCGCGCGATATCGATACGCCGACAGATCCACACCTTGTCGTGCGAACAGACGTGATTTAAAAATTTCTGTAATGCAACGATTCTTCCCGGCCGTCCAAGCAGTCGACAATGCATGCCAATCGACATCATCTTGGGTTGATGTTCACCCTCAGCATACAGAGAGTCGAAACTATCCCTGAGATATTCGAAGAAATGCTGTGAGGTATTGAACCCTTGTGGCGTGGCGAACCGCATATCGTTGCAGTCGAGGGTGTAAGGAACGATCAATTGTTTTTCACTCGTTCCATCCGACTTTTTGACCGAGGTCCAAAAGGGCAGGTCATCACCGTAATAATCGCTGTCATATTCGTAACCGCCGTTTTCTACGACGAGCCTGCGCGTATTCGGGCTGTCACGACCGGTATACCAACCCAATGGCCAAAGTCCACCCGTCAGCTCCCTGATTTGTTGAGTGGCCAAGCGCATGTGCTCGCGTTCCGTCGCTTCATCAATATTTTGATAATGAAGCCACCTTAAACCGTGACACGCGATTTCATGCCCGCTTTCAACTAGTGATGAAGCGAGTTCAGGATGTCTTTGTAGAGCTTGCGCTACCCCGAAAATGGTCAGTGGCAACTTTCTTTTATTGAATTCGTTCAGTATTCGCCAAACTCCTGCACGCGACCCATATTCATAAATGGATTCCATGCTCATGTGGCGCGCCGGAAAACTCTCGGCACCGACAATCTCGGAAAGAAATCGTTCCGAACCAGGATCGCCATCCATCACATTGCTTTCCGCACCTTCTTCATAATTGAGCACAAACTGCAAAGCGATGCGTGCCTGGCCAGGCCAATGCGGATGAGGGGGGTGACCGTTATAGCCAATCAGATCGCGCGGGTTTTCCTGGCTGATTGTCATTCTTACTCCTTGGGACAAGGAACTTCATTATTAGGTTGTATACGAGTTTCTCCGGGTGCTGATGAAATCATGACTGCCGCACCTTGTTTATATTCGCACAATCTGCCAACTTGGACCGAATTCATCGTGTGAGTTCCATCCTGATAGGTAATCGATACGCCCTCAACCATAACCGTATTGGAAACCAGCGAGCCGCCTGCACCGCCCGCTAAGCCGCCAAGGGCTATACCGGCGCCGGTGTTTCGAGATTGGTTACCCAGAACACCACCAATTACCGCGCCAAGTACGGCTCCACCAATCATGGCCGCCTGCTGGCCTTTAGTGTTATCCACTTCGACCTGGACAGGCGATAAGGCGATGATTTGAATAGTTTTGGCAGATTGCTGTTGATTAACCTGACCGCCACGATATACGTTTGGCTTGTAATTCTGACCGGTCGCACAACCGGCGAGTGCTAATACGCTGACCGATAACAGCGAACAACAAAATTTACGATTCATTTGATAAACCACCCATAGCGATGCTGATGTCCGATCGGACATCAGATATCGGTATTTTAAAAAAATAATCCTGTTTCAAGCTATGTTGAAACAGGATGAAACCGATACACCCCGGTCGATTTAGCTCAAGCCCTCGGCTTTTAAGGCCTTTTGAACACCGGTATCTTCGGACATTCTGGCAAAGTGAGCCTGCAAGTTCTTCAAAGAGCTCAGATCGATTTTTTTGGCAACTGCCCAACGCATCACAACATAGAGATAAGCGTCAGCCACCGAACGACTGTCGGATAACCAGTTGCGATTAGCCAATCGACTATCGGCGATAGCAAATAATTCTTTTAAGCGAGTTTCTGCATTGGCAACCAAACTCGCTTGTGCCGACTCGCCCTCGACAAATCTGGGGGCTCCAAAAACAAGGCTAAAAGTCTTGTGTAAATCAGAGTTCAGGAAGCCTAGCCAGCGACGGGTTTCAGAGCGCGCAGCAAGTGATGTACCACCCAAAAGCAGTGCCTGCGGATATTTCTCATCCAAATATTCAAGAATGGCAACGTTTTGCGTCAGGTAAAAACCGTTGTCATCAATGGCAGGTACCGCACCAAGCGGACTAATTTTCAAGTAGGGGGCTTCTTTAAGTGCTGTACGGGATACAGCTTCATATGTGAAGGGTTGACCTGTCCACTGAAGTGCAATGTGATCTACAAGTGAACAAGCGCCGGGCAAGCCAAAAAGTTTCATATCTTGATCCTGTGAATCTAACTAAATGAAAGAGGGAAGTTGTTGTTGAAGAATATCATTTCGTCACGTGATCTGAACCCCCTTAATTATCAGGGTCATTTATAGGGTTATTAATAGGGCCATTTCAATGCGGCGCTGCAGCAAAGAAAATGCCTCAAGCTTGTGCCAGCATTGGAAACAATCAAATTTCCTCGATCTGTGGAAAAGGGTAAGATCACAAAATCTTATTACAGGAATCAAACATGAGCCGCTCATTCAAAATTGCAGTACTACCAGGCGATGGTATTGGTAAAGAAGTCATGCCAGAAGGATTGCGAGTTTTAAAAACCGCTGCTGATAAATTCGGCCTGAATCTCGAGTTCCGCCATTTTGACTGGGCTTCTTGTGATTACTACGCAAAGACTGGCGAAATGATGCCAGCTGACTGGAAGAGTCATTTAATTGATTGCGATGCGATCTATTTCGGTGCAGTGGGTTGGCCTGACATTGTGCCTGACCATGTTTCCCTTTACGGATCATTGCTCAAGTTTCGGCGGGAATTTGATCAATACATCAATTTGCGCCCTGTGCGCTTATTCGATGGTGTCCCATGCCCGTTGGCCAATCGCAAAGCGGGTGATATCGATTTTTATGTTGTTCGCGAAAATACCGAGGGTGAATATTCCGCAGTTGGTGGTCGAATGTTTGAAGGCACGGACAGGGAAATTGTTCTGCAGGAATCGATTTTCACTCGCAAGGGTACGGACCGTGTCCTGCGTTTTGCCTTTGAGATGGCAACACGGCGTGCACGACGTCATGTAACGATTGCAACCAAGTCAAATGGTATCGCCATCAGCATGCCTTACTGGGATGAACGCGCAGCCGCAATCGGAAAGGAATATCCCGGCATTACGACCGATAAACAGCATATCGATATTCTCTCGGCTCGATTCGTATTGCAACCGGATCGCTTCGATATTGTTGTCGCTTCCAACTTGTTCGGCGATATCCTTTCGGATCTCGGTCCTGCCTGTACCGGCACGATCGGACTTGCACCATCTGCCAACCTGAACCCGGACCGCACTTTCCCATCCCTGTTCGAACCCGTGCACGGTTCGGCACCGGATATTTACGGTAAAAACATCGCGAACCCGGTTGCCATGATTTGGTCCGGAGCCTTGATGCTCGAATATCTGGGTCGCAGTTTATCTGAAGCAGAGCAAAAGCCTTACCAGGACGCGCACGATGCGATTGTTAAATCCATCGAAAAGGTTCTGGTTCAAGGCCCGCACACACCAGATTTAGGTGGCAAGTCATCCACATCCGACATGGGAGCAGCGATCAGCAAGCTTCTTGCCTGATAGTTCATGAAAGATGGTAGAGGAGACTACGTCATGTCGATAAACAAAAAAAATAACTTGAATTCGAGTCAGTTGGTACAAGGCAAGCGTCGGCAAGCTTTGCTTGGAGGTGCTGCGGTACTTTGCGCACCGGCCTTGTTGACTCGAAACGCATTTGCTCAGTCTTATCCTAGCAGGCCTGTCACCTTTATCTGCCCCTGGCCTGCAGGCGGTACGGCTGATGCAACTATGCGGGTTTTGGCTCAAATGATGTCCAAGGATCTAGGACAACCCGTTGTGGTCGAAAACAGGGCAGGCGCGGCCGGCATGATTGGTGCAAAGGCCCTCGCAAGCGCAAAGCCGGATGGCTACACGATTGGTCAACTTGCGCTGTCCGTTACACGGTTTTCCCAACTAGGCACAGTCCAGATAGATCCGATCAAGGACTACACCTTTTTAGGAATGACCTCGGCGCAAACTTTCGGCATCGTGGTGACCTCGGAGTCTCCCTACAAAACGATTCAGGAATTAATTGCATTCGCAAAAGCAAACCCCGATAAATTAACCTATTCGACCTCTGGAGTTGCCGGTCAAACCCACATCGGCATGGAAGAGTTTGCTCAGGCTGCCGGCATCAAGCTCAGACATGTGCCATACAAGGGTGGGGCGCCCGCGCTGCAAGGTCTTTTAGGCGGTCAAGTGGATATGCTTGCGGATTCGAGCTCCTGGTCGCAACTTGTCGAGTCGGGCAAATTACGCTTGCTGGTGACATGGGGTGAGGAGCGACTTCCGCGTTTCAAGTCCGTACCGACACTCAAGGAATTGGGCTTTGGTGTTGTCAATGATGCACCTAACGGCGTAGCTGCACCTGCAGGTCTTGAACCCGCAGTGGCAACCAAGCTTTCCCAGGCTGTTGAAAAGGCGGCAAAGAGTGAAGAGTTCAAAGCGGCTTGTCTCAAGATTGATGCCCCAGTGATGTATAAAGATCCGCAAGCCTATCGCCAGTACTTTGTGGATACCTACAAAAAAGAAACGATTCTGATTGAAAAACTGCAGTTGAAAAAACTGCTTGAGGGATAATTGATTCATGCCTGACTACACTAATCGCTTTAAAAAATCCCTCAAAGAAGGGCGTGCAAATATCGGGCTTTGGATCTCTTTGCCTACCGCGTTCACAACTGAAATCTGCGCTACCGCGGAATTCGACTGGATGCTGCTGGATGGTGAACATACTCCAACCGATCCTTTGACCATCATGTCACAGTTGCAAGCGTGTGCTGCCTACAACACGCAAGCAGTCGCGCGTCCGCCCATCGGCGAAACCTACATGATCAAACAGTTGCTTGATCTGGGTGTTCAAAATTTACTGATTCCCATGGTCGATACTCCGGAGCAGGCAAAAGAGCTCGTTCGGGCGGTACGCTATCCACCTCATGGCATTCGCGGTGTGGGCTATGGATCTGCCCGTGTCTCACGTTGGGACTCAAGAAAAGATTATGTTAAAGGCGCCAATGAAGAAGTTTGCTTGCTTGTGCAAGTCGAAACTGCGACCGGACTCGGCAATATCGATGCCATTTGCGCTGTTGATGGAGTCGACGGCGTCTTTTTGGGACCTTCGGACATTTCTGCCGCGTTAGGCCACCTTGGAAACCCAGGGCATCCCGAGGTTGTCGCAGAAATCGAAAGATGTATTGCCATCGTACTGAAGCACGGCAAAGCGGCGGGCATTCTTACGCCAGATCGAAATCTTGCTAAACGCTACCTCGAACTTGGTTGTACCTTCGTTGCAGTCGGTGCCGATGCCCGCATTCTTGCATTGGGTGCGCGTGAACTTCGCGCGGCTTTCCCAAGCTGATTATTCGGTAAGTCACACCGAAAGACATATCCCCATCTGGATTAAATGGGGATATGTTATTTTGGTCCAATGTATTTCCCCCACTGCGCAGACTTGATGATGAGGTCTAAGATTCATATATTGTCTGCAAAGGAAATATCTAGATGAAACTGACGTTCTTAGGTGCTGCCGGTACCGTAACCGGCTCGAAGACCCTTGTTTCTGTCGGAAACAAACGTATTCTGATTGACTGTGGACTTTTTCAAGGCTTCAAGAATCTCAGATTATTGAATTGGACTGATTTCCCGTTTGATGTAAATGACTTGGACGCGGTCATTTTGACTCACGCGCATCTGGATCATTCGGGTGCGTTACCATTATTAGTCAAGCAAGGCTATCGCGGTCCGATCTACGCAACGCCTTCTACGATCGATCTTTGCGAAATCATGCTTCTCGATAGCGCAAAACTTCAGGAAGAAGAAGCATCCTTCGCCAATCGCCATCACACATCCGGACATCAACCGGCATTGCCGCTTTATGACACACACGATGCAAAAAGGGCGCTTAAACAATTCAAATCCCTGAACATGAATCGGTCTTTGACTGTAGCTGAAGGCATAAGTGTTCGATTTCGGTCGGCAGGACACATCCTAGGCGCAAGTTCAGCAGAAATCACTGCCGAGGGTAAAACGGTTCTATTTTCTGGCGATCTTGGGCGTCCGGATAATCAGATCATGTTTCCGCCCGAACAGATCGACCACGCAGACTACATCATTGTTGAATCCACCTATGGTGACCGAACTCACGATAAAACCGATCCAGTCGAAAAATTTGCAGAAATCGTGAATCGTACGGTCGCGCGTGGAGGCATTGTTGTTGTGCCTTCATTCGCAGTTGGTCGTGCGCAGGAACTTTTACTTGCTATCTACAGAATGAAAAAGCGTCGATTGATACCGGATTTGCCCGTGTATCTGAATAGCCCAATGGCAATCGACATGACAGAGATTTATATGCGCCACTGCAAGGAACATAGGCTGTCAAAAGAAGAGTGTTCAGGAATGGGCTCAGTAGCAAAAATGGTGAGAACTGTGGAAGAGTCCAGACAACTTGATGCCATAAGGTTCCCATCGATTATCGTATCGGCGAGCGGTATGGCCACAGGCGGCAGGGTGCTTCACCATATCAAGGCGCTTGCTCCGGATCACAGGAATACGATTTTGTTTGCCGGATTTCAGGCCGGCGGTACACGTGGCGCCCGGATGGTCGCAGGTGAAAAATCGATTCGCATCTATGGCGATGACGTTCCGGTTAATGCTGAAGTCATATCTCTGGAGGGCATGTCCGCGCATGCGGACTCCGATCAGGTGATTGAATGGCTTAAAACAGCACCGTCTGCACCAAAAGCGGTTTATCTGACTCACGGCGAACCTGGACCAGCCGACACGCTCAGGCAAAGAATTAAACACGAGCTTGGATGGTCAGCTATGGCGCCATTGCTTGGACAGACAATTGACTTAATGTAAATGTCGCATAATGTATATTATGTAAAGTAATTATTTTATGTGTTTTGAAATGTAACTAATAAGCTGAAACCAGTACTTCGGATCAATCAGAATGAGATTATGTATTTTCGGTACGGGCGCAGTGGGTGGTCACCTCGCAGCAAGATTCATCTCTGCTGCAAAGGATGAGGTTTCTGTCATAGCCAGAGGTGCCCAACTTCAAGCCATTCGCACCAACGGGATCACCCTCCAATATGGCGATACCGTCTTTACAGGGCATCCCGCTCACGCGACGGATGATCCTGATGAACTTACGCCCCAGGATGTCATCATCGTGACCCTAAAGGCGCAAGCCATTCCGACGGTTGTCGAATCAATCGAAAAGTTGTTGTCACCAACAGGAGTTGTCATCTTTGCAATCAATGGCATACCGTGGTGGTGGAACTTCGGACTTCCAGTTGATCAAAAACCATTACCCTTGCTTGATCCGGATGCCAGTTTGTGGACAAGACTGAGAAAGCGTACTTTAGGCTGCGTTATCTATTCGCCCAACGAAGTAACGCGACCCGGAGTGGTCTTGGGGGCTCCCGGTGATCGCTGGATGATCGGTGAGCCTGACGGCTCCGAAACCCAGCGTCTGTCTGATGTAATCGCCCTTTTTGAGCGAGCCAATATCAAAGGCATTGCGACCTGCGATATTCGTAAGGAAGTCTGGAAGAAACTGGTCATCAATGCTGGGCTGAATCCCCTTGCTGCCCTCACCCGTTTGCCGACCGCTCAAATGACTTCTAACGAATCAGTCAGGCAGCAAATGAAGGATGTCATGCGAGAAGTATTGGAAATTGCCGCAGCAAGTGGCACGGACTTGCGCGATACGACAGACCTCGATGAAATGGTCGCACCTAAAAAGCGCCCCGGCTCTCTTCGTGCCTCCATGTTGCAGGATGTCTTAGCGGGCCGTTCTCTTGAAATTGAAGCCATTATCGGACAGGTTGTCGAATTTGCGCATGAATTAAAAGTGCCTGCACCCAAATGTGAATTACTTTTGGGCCTGACCAGAGGACTGGATCAATCTTTACACGCAGTCTGACGAGCTTGACCTTGGACCGAATAGCAATAAAATTGAACGAATCGCTTTCAACAGGATAATCGTCATGCATAGCCAAGAAAACATCGGAAAGTTAATACTGAGACTCGGTCTCGGTATTCTGCTGCTGATGCATGGCCTGAATAAATTGATTTATGGCTTGGACATGGTGGGTAACCTTGTAACGAATGCGGGCTGGCCCTACTTCATTACATATGGCGTATTGATTGGCGAGGTTCTGGCACCTTCGTTGATTATTCTTGGAGTTTTAACACGTGCATCTGCGATATTGATTGCTGTAAATATGGCAGTTGGTATTTATCTTGTTCATATGCGCGATATCTTCGTCATTGCAAAAAATGGCGCGTGGGCCCTCGAGCTGCAAGGTTTTTATTTGATCTCTGCCCTTGCAATTGCTTTCCTCGGGGCCGGATCTTACAGCTTCGCGGGCAGTCGAGGTCGATTCAATTAGCAGAAAATCCAAGTTCAATTCGGGATGCCGAATTGGGCTTTGATTCTGGCCATATCGGCCTCCATCTCGTGCCTTGCCTGCAATAAGCATTGAGCGGTATCACCTGCCTGTTTATGCTTACATTCATCAATTGCTATTTGATATGCTGCCATTGCTTCTTTTTTTGCAGTCGCGAACTGCTCATCTAACGTGATGTCCTCTTGCGTCCATCTTTCAGGATCATGATCTCGTTTTTGAACTTCAGTTAGAGATTGCGAATTGGGAGGGGGCGCAAGTGGCACAGGTACAGACAATGGACTCTGTGAATAGGCCATGGTCGAATAAACAAACAATCCAGAACTCACTATGTGTAAGACCGTAGTTTTAAAATAAATGTTCATGATGACACCAATTGATGTGGCATGATTTATACACTCAAGCTTATGCGATTTTCGCCACTCTACCCTGTTTTTTCATTAATTGTCGGATGAAGTATGACTTATATCAAGTTTATTAATAAGTTATGGATCGTCATTTCCTGCATGTTTTTACATATGTTCGCAGTGGGGGCGAACGCACAACTTTCTGTCGGTGCCACTGCGCCAATGTTCACGACATCAGCTGCACTTGCCGGCCAGACTTTTAAATTTTCCCTTTCTGAGGCACTCGTTAAGGGGCCAGCAGTTGTTTATTTTTATCCTAAGGCATTTACAACAGGATGCACGATAGAAGCAAATCTATTTGCCGAGGCATCAGACAAATTTGCACGTCTTCATACTACTGTCGTTGGCGTCTCCGCTGATGATATTGATACGCTCTTGAAGTTTTCCACTGGTCCATGTGGCGGAAAATTCGCGGTAGCTTCCGATCAGGATCTTAAAATTATTCAGGCCTATCGCGCGGCCCTTAAAGTTCGTCCGGATATGGCGGACAGAATTTCGTATGTGATTACCCCGGATCGTAAAATTTTATCTGTCATCAGCAGTGCCAATCCCGATCAACATGTCAATCAATCCTTGCAAGCTATCAAAGCATGGGGCGATCGCTCAATAAAAAACTAGGACAATGATCAATGACTACGTTATGTTGGTTTCGAAACGACCTGCGGATTGATGATCAACCCGCACTTCGCGCCGCAACCGATCATTCGCAAACAATTGCTCTCTATATTGCATCTCCCCAGCAGTGGCATGCCCACGGTGATGCTCCCGTTAAGGTTGATTTTTGGTTGCGGTCCTTGCACGCTTTACGCAATGATCTTGCGCAAATGAACATCCCTTTGATGTGGTTAGTTGTTGATCGGTGGTCTGATGTTCCACAGGCTCTATTGGATTTTTGCCTTTTGCACAAAATCGATCACGTTCATTGCAATCGTGAACACGCGCTGAATGAGAGAAAACGTGATCGTGCCTGCTATCAATTACTGAAAGCTCATTCGATTGCAATGACAGGGCATCATGGAACAACGCTATTTGTTCCGGGCTCGGTCAAAACAGGATCTGATCAGTATTACCGGGTATTCACCCCTTTTTCCAAGACCTGCAAAGAGCGATTGCGCATTGCTCCTTATCAGTTATCCGAGACACCTATTGCTCAAAATGCTGCGGGCCTTCCCGCTTCGGATCCATTGCCCGAAAATATGCCTGGATGGCCTGCACCGGATTCACGTTTGCGTGATTACTGGCCTGCCACAACGGATCATGCGCATGCGCTGTTATCTGACTTTGTCGATAGAAGAATTTTTGACTATCAACAAGCAAGAGACTTTCCCGCGATAGATGGTACGAGCACTTTGTCACCCTACCTCGCTGCAGGCTTGCTTTCGGCCGGTCAATGCCTGAACGCCGCCATGCGTGCTAACCAGGGTGAAATCGCAACTGGCCACCAAGGTGTTGTGACCTGGATAAATGAAATACTCTGGCGAGAGTTTTATCAGCACCTGCTTTACGGGTTTCCTACTTTGTCCATGCATCAACCGATGCGGCCTGAAACAAATGGTGTTGCCTGGCGTGTCGCACCAGATGATTTCAAAGCGTGGTGCGAAGCGCGCACCGGTGTACCCATTGTCGATGCAGCCATGAGGCAGTTGGTTTCCACAGGTTGGATGCACAATCGTCTTCGCATGGTTGTAGCAATGTATTTGACCAAAAACCTATTAATAGACTGGCGATTAGGAGAAGCGTTTTTCATGCGCCACCTAGTTGATGGTGAAATTGGTGCCAATAACGGTGGATGGCAATGGAGTGCATCGACAGGTGCAGATGCCGCGCCATATTTCAGAGTTTTCAACCCAATCAGTCAATCGGAAAAATTTGATCCGGATGGTTTGTTCATCCGTAAGTGGTTGCCGGAACTTGCAACTTTATCTAATAGAGAAATACATGATCCATCCGATATGGATCGCGAAAGACTTCACTACCCACCACAGATAGTTGATTTGAAATCTAGTCGGTTGCGCGCAATTGCTGCATTTTCCGATTTAAAAAATTAGAATGAGCAATCAGAAACCGATATAAATCTAAATCGCGGAGACTTTATGATCGATCTTTACTATTGGACAACACCGAACGGCCACAAAATCACGATGTTTCTCGAAGAGGCTGGCCTTGAATATGAAGTGATTCCGGTGAATATTTCCAAGGGCGAACAATTTAATCCTGATTTTTTGAAAATCGCACCGAATAACCGTATTCCCGCTATCGTCGATCATTCACCTGTAGATGGAGGTTCGCCAATATCGGTCTTTGAATCAGGGGCGATTCTTCAGTATCTTGCCGAAAAAACGGGAAAATTTCTTTCAACTGATCTTCGCCAGCGCACAATAACAATGCAGTGGTTATTTTGGCAGATGGGAGGGCTTGGACCCATGGCGGGTCAGAACCATCACTTTGGAACATATGCGCCTGAAAAAATCCCCTATGCGATCCAGCGGTATGTGAACGAAACAAATCGACTTTACGGGGTATTGAATAAACATCTAGCCGATCGTGAATTTATCGCAGACTCTTATTCGATCGCTGATATGGCTTGTTATCCCTGGATTGTTTCGCATCAGAGGCAAAGTCAAAAATTGGAGGATTTTCCTCATCTGCACAAATGGTTTAATGCAATTGCGGCCCGACCCGCGACCAAGCGAGCATACGCTATTGTTGAAAAAATTAACTCGCAGCCGACAATTCATGACGAAAATTCACGCAAAATTCTATTTGGTCAGAATGCTTCAAATCTACCTTCAGGTCAGCAAAAATGATTAAGCGTCTGGTGCTGTCGGCTTTAATTCTGTTCGGGATCAGCGGATGCCAAAGCAATCAACGCGCTGCGGATATCACGCTGGCCAACCAGGCATCAACGCTCTCCCAAAAGGATCAAAGTCAGGAAATTCCGAATACAAATATCGTTACGAACTCGAACTCCAATACAAAACCGAATACGGTTTCCGGTCCGAATAAAACACCTGACGTACAAACGATCACGCTTGTCAAAACCAAGCCTGATTGCAAAGGCAATGATTGTCCAGTCATCAAGGTGAAACGTCTAAATTTCACCGGTCGAGATAGATTCAATACATTTTTGGATAAAACCATGGCAAGCATGGTTCAAATGGAATCGAATCAGTCGCAGTCATTCAATACCTTCAACGAATTCGCTGAATATTTCTGGAGGACTTCTAAACCACGTGATGAAGTTGTCATCCAAGCAAGCGTGATTCGAGGCGATGAAAATATTGTCGTTATTCAGCTGGATGGCTACATTTATTCCGGCGGAGCTCACGGGATGAGCACGACACAATACATAAACTGGTTACCCAAGACAGATCGCCTGCTATCGCTTGAAACGATGTTATTGCCAAATAAAATGCGTGCATTTCAGGCACTATTGAAAAAGCAATATGACATATGGTTACGACAAAATCGCGAGGCGATATCCAATCCGGATTCGTACAAGAAAAAATGGCCATTTGTCGAAAATGACAATGCAGCCCTTCTTAAAGAAGGGGTTGCCATTACATACGACCCTTACGCAATTGCCCCCTACTCTTTCGGCCGACCGACTTTAATTGTGCCATTCAAGGATTTGAAAGGAATTCTTCGTCCCGAACTTCTTCCTAAATAGACTTAGGCCCCATCAGATTCCAAACTAATCTGGCTACGGCTCGTGCTGTGTGGCCATCGATATCAAACTGTGGATTGAACTCGGCCAGATCCGCCAATCTCATTTTTCCGCTATTTTTAACGGCCATGGCGATAGATTCGATCACAGTAAGCGGCACTCCTAGAGATGCGGGAGCAGAGACGCCTGGTGCAACACTGGCGGGCAGGACATCAATATCGATTGTCAGATAAACATCATCGGCATCATCCAGAAGTCTTTGAAGTCGGAACAAGACGGAGTCAAGATGCCTTTCCTGAAGGTTCTTATCTTCGATAAAGTCCGCGCCGAGCGCATGCGCGCGTTCGAATAATGCCGGAGTGTTAGCAATGCGTGACACCCCCCAACAGGCATATTTAAAATTTCGATTATTTTTTTGACATTCAATGGCAATTTGATCAAACGGGGTGCCGGAACTTCCAGGCCGACTTCCACGTAAATCAAAATGCGCATCAAGATTCAGAATCAAAAGTTTTCTATGATTCAAGCGTCCGGAAGAATGTTCCTGCGTGATTAACCATTTCTGTAATCCCTGAAAACTCCCCCAAGCAATTTCATGGCCCCCCCCTATGACGACCGGTACAAGTTGACTGGAAAGCATCATTGCTACATGCTCACCTAGCAACGCTTGAGCTTGCTCAAGGTCATCCTCCTGACATGACACGTCACCAAAATCATACAAAACAGAGTGATGGTGCGCCGGCAAGCCCGCAAGAATACGTCTTACAGCTTGAGGGCCAAGCCTAGCTCCGATTCTGCCTTGGTTTCGGGCAACGCCGGCGTCACAAGCAAATCCAAGAATTGCGCTCGAATCGGGAAGAACCGAATGATGGTCGGGTGCTTGAACGACTTGATATAGCCGACGTACATCCCCTGGCTCTGCGCTATCATCGCGCCCTTTCCATTGTGATAGATCAGCCGGAATATGCATCAGAATGATTTTTGATCAGGTTTGAGGACAGCTTGTAGAAATTCTTTTGTTCTTGGCTGAACAGGATCAGTGAATATGACTTGGGGTGATCCCGATTCAATGACAATCCCGGCATCCATCACTGCTACACGATCGGCTACTTCACGGGCGAATCCCATTTCATGGGTGACCACCATCATGGTCATCCCTTCTCTAGCTAACAGTTTCATGACAGAAAGCACTTCACCTACAAGTTCAGGGTCAAGCGCCGAAGTCGGCTCATCAAAAAGCATGACTTCGGGTTCCATAGCCAGTGCTCTCGCTATGGCCACACGCTGTTTTTGACCACCTGACAAACTTGCAGGCATGGCGGACAATTTTTCGGATAAGCCGACTTTTGCCAGAAGCGAACTCGCCCTCTCCCCCGCTTCGACTTTGTTCAGGCCTAGCAGAGTTCTCGGTCCAACAGTGACATTCTCAAGCACCGTCAAGTGAGGAAACAAATTGAAAGATTGAAAAACCATACCAACACGCATGCGGAGTTTATTCAATTTGGGCTCTTCGATCATTTTCCCATGATCAAGAAGACGTTCACCGCAAATGTCTATGATTCCCGATTGGGCGACCTCCAGGCCATTGCAGCAGCGAAGCAATGTACTTTTACCCGACCCGGATGGGCCGATCACCACAACGACTTCAGATTTTTTGACTTCGAAATCAATGCCTTTAAGCACCAGGTGATTTCCAAATGATTTCGATAAATCACGAATACTGATCATGCTATCGCTCATTGCACCATTCCTCCGGCGCGCAGGCGCTTCTCGATGACTCGCAGGATCGCTGATGTTGCGCTTGTCAAAACAAGGTAAATGAGAGCTACAACTAAATAGACTTCAAGAGAGCGGTAAGTGACACTAATGATTTTCTGCCCCTCATGCATCAAGTCATGAATGGTCAGCAAAGAGACAAGTGCCGAATTTTTAATTAACGCAATGAACTCGTTTCCGAGCGGAGGAATCATGCGGACAATTGCCTGAGGAATAATGATCTGACGCATAGCCTGCGCGGATGACATCCCCAGAGAACGAGCGGCTTCATTCTGACCGCGATCAACAGATTGAATTGCACCCCGGACAATTTCCGATACATATGCCCCGGAATACATGCCAAGACCGACGACACCACAAGCAAAGGCAGGCAGCATTAATCCGAATTGCGGCAAGCCGAAAAACCAGATGAAAAGCTGAACAAGTAGTGGCGTGCCACGAAAAAAAATCAAATAAACTGAACAAGCGCCATACACCAAACGTCTTTGGGGATTAAGCCGACCGATTCCAACAAGCAGACCAATCACGCATCCCAGTAATAATGCGCAGGCAGTGACTTCAACTGTGACAACCGCTCCCTTAACAAGCATGCCCCAGTCTGCAAAGACCGGGGAAAAGTCAAAACTCATTTGGCAGGAGCCTCAAACCACTTGGCAACGAGTTTGTCGTAGACCCCGTTTGCCTTGATTTTTTTAAGTGCTTCATTAATGGCCTGGGTTGTTGCAGGCTGATTCTTAGGAATCGCCATGCCATATTCCTCAGTCGTGATTTGCTCAGCCAATACAGTCATATCGGGATGGCTTTGCGCATAAAGTTTAGCCGCTGGTTTGCCGGTAACCGCTGCAGCAGTCCGTCCGATTTGAGCAAGATTGAACATTTCCTGATTTTTTTCGACCTCTACGCGTTCAACTTTAGGAAAATTGTCTTTCAGGTAGTTCACCGACTTTGTTCCAACTTGAACAGAGACCTTTTTGCCGTCAAGATCCTTCAGATTTTTGACCGGGCCATCTTTTTTGGTAAGAACCACCAGACCCCCTGCGTAGTATGGATCGCTAAAGTCCACAACCTTTTTACGCTCATCTGTAATGTAAATAGCTGACATTGCCATATCTGCGCGACCGGATTGCAAAGCAGGAATCAATCCTTTGAAATCGATATCGATCCATTCGATGGGACGCCCCATTTCTTTGCCTAGCGCTTCGACCAAATCAATATCAAACCCCGTGCGTTTGCCATCCTTGACGAACTCCATCGGAGGAAACGTTGCATCTGTCACGACTCGAAGTGGCGTTTTTTGAGCAAATGAGGCAGCGGATGCCAGTCCGGCTAAAGTAAATAAACAGGCAATCAGTGAGCGACGGGTAACAAACATGATCAATCCTTTAAAGGAAATGTGAAATCAGATGAAATCACATATAAATTAACCGAAATAGCCAAAAGTTATATTAGGTAAAACCAAAATAAAAGTTGAATCTATTTCTGATTATCTGAGGCACGCCTCTTTTCGGCAATTTTCTCAAGCGCGGCAGCAAGATCATTTTTTCCTTTCATGCGCGCAATTTCAACTGCGTCCTGTGCCTTGAAATTGGATGCGGAAGGATCGGCGCCGGCATTCAATAGCAATTGAACAGTCTCGATATTGTCCGATTGCACTGCCAGAATCAAAGCGGTATCACCGGTGGGCGCGACCTCGTTGGGATCGGCCCCTTTAGATAACAGAAGCTTAGCAATATTGGCGCGCCCCTTAATGCTCGCATAATGCAAAGGAGTCCAATCGGATTTATTGACATTGGCGCCAAGTGCGATGAGTTTTTGCGCTCGAGGTAAATCGCCTACCAGAGCTACATACATCAGCGGACTTTCACCTAATTGATTAAGTTGGTTGACGTTGATTTTGGGACTCGCCAGAAGCGCATCGAATACTTTCCAGGATCCGTCCCTGACTGCCTGAATGAGTGCCGGTTGATTATTTTTATTGACGGTATTCGGGTCAAGTCCACGATTCAGAAGTTCAATCAGATCATCTGATTTGTCATTCGTGACATACACCCATAAATCCTTTTCATTGGCAGCTTCGGAGCTTATCGCACAAAAAAAAGTCATAGAGGAAAAGAAAATAATTGCGATTTTTTTAAATAGCCGGATATTTTTATTCATATTCAAATTAAATCCATCGATTTATACATAATAAGTTGATAAATTACATTAAATAAATAAGTTTAAATATTTAATTTATCTTATTGAATAAATTGAAGAAATTTTGAGTAGTTACATCTTCAATTTGTTTTAAGCTAGTACCGCGAAGTTCTGCAATTTTTTCGGCGACATGAATCACCAACGATGGATCATTGGTCTTGCCGCGATATGGAACGGGCGCCAAAAATGGAGAGTCTGTTTCGATCAGCATTTTGTCCAGGCTGATTTTGCGTGCGACTTCCTGTAAAGATACGGCGTTTTTAAATGTAACTATTCCGGAAAAAGAAATATAAAACCCCATCTCCATCGCCGCTTGAGCTACATCCCAGTTTTCCGTGAAGCAGTGCATGACGCCACCAACTTCGTGCGCATTTTCTTCGCGCATGATTTTTAGAGTATCTTCGGCTGATGACCTGGTATGAATAATCAAAGGTAGATCTGCCTCGCGGGCCGCACGGATATGCGTCCTAAACCGATCGCGTTGCCATTCCAGATCGCCGGTTAGGCGGTAATAATCCAAGCCTGTTTCACCAATCGCTACAACACGCGGATGTTGACTTTTGCGGACCAGATCATCAACTGTTGGCTCTTCGGTATCCTCGTAATCCGGATGAACGCCGACCGAGGCCCAAAGCTGTGCATGATGTTCGACCAATTGAATCAGATTGGGCCAGTCAGGCATATTGACGCTAACGCACAGTGCGTGACCTACGCGGTTATGACTCATCCGATCGAAAATCTGAGACAAGTTTTCGGCCAAACCTGGAAAATCTAGATGGCAATGCGAATCTACAAACATCAATAATCCAAAAACGGTAAAAAAATTATTTCTTAAGCTGTAAAGCGCGCATAAATACGCCGGCAACTTTCTGGATGACCGAATGAGCAAATAGCTTAGTATTCAACGGATGGCCGGCTACTCGCTGTTGCTCATTCAACCAAATCGATAAATCACTTAAAGAAACGGCGGCTTTCTTGATGAATATCCTATCAAGATGGGACTGCATTGTCGGAAAATACCTCGCTTGAAGACCGTTCGCCACCATCAAAGCGTCAATAATCAGTCTTTGTAAAGAGTCTATCCAGGATGTCGTGGCTGATTTAGACAATAGATCAGCGATTTTTCCTATGTCAGGCATGTTTCCTTTCGACAAGGACTGAACAAATTCACTGATCCAGCTCGGGCAGGGATTATCGTGAGTAGCAGAAAGAGTCTTAGCCAATAGAGGAGCACCCCCACTAGCCGCCAACCATAAGTCGGGTTGCTTGACACCATTTTGTAAGAGCCAATTGTGTGCGATATCTTTTGGGGGAGTAGCCAGGGGGAGTCTTCTGCAGCGCGACAGCAAAGTGGGTAACAACCGATCGGGAGCATCCGCAACCAATAGAAATACAGTCGACGGTGGAGGCTCCTCAAGTACTTTTAGAAGCGCATTCGCCGAAATAACAGTCAATGCCTCTGCGGGATAAATCAAAGCGATACGCCAACCGCCACGATGAGTTGCATTGTTAAACCACGGCTCAAGGGAGCGTATTTGATCTATCCGAATATCTTTGGACGGGGCTTTTTTTGTTCCGGACACTTCACTGGTAGCAGAATCGCCACCTCCCTCTTCGTCTGAGTCCTGGTTAGCCCCTTCTTCGATGGCAATTGCTTCAGGGCGAATACGCCTTAGATCAGGATGATTTCCTTGATTAACCCAACCACAAGCTACGCATTGTCCGCACGCCATTCCATCGACTGGATTTTCACACAGGAGCGAGCGAGCTGCGGCAAAAGAAAATTCGCGTTTGCCGATACCGGCAAGTCCATGAATCAACCAGGCGTGTGCGAATCTATCCTGGTCTTTAAGCCACGCTTTAGCGACATCCGTATGCCAGGGCAAAAAAGCATCGAAAGACATCAATTGTCCCCAAACCGAATCAGATATTCGATATCCTCTTTTAATTCCTGACGTATTTCTTCAATGGTCCGTGTCGAATCGATAATGCGGATTCGATCCGGATCCAGTGATGCACGCTGTAAATAAACATCCCGTGTCCTTTCGAAAAATGAATCAGCTTCTTTTTCAAAACGATCTTGATCGCGGGTGCGATTAAGTCTTTCCCGCGCAACCGAAAGGGGAACATCGAAAAGCCAGGTTCGATCCGGTTGTAGATTGGGGTGCACCCAGTTTTCAAGCACGGAGATCTTTTCGTAGCCTAATTCACGCCCACCACCTTGATACGCGAAGGTCGCGTCCGTGAATCGATCGCATACAACCCATTGTCCGCGTGACAGTGCTGGTTCGATAACGGCTTTGAGATGCTCGGCACGTGCGGCAAACATCAACAAAGTCTCGCACTCGAGGTGCATGGGCTCATGAAGCAGCAGCTCACGAAGTTTTTCCCCCAGCTTTGTACCGCCTGGTTCTCGGGTTGAAACGACATTAATCCCCAGTGAACGCAATAACTCCTCGGCCCAGCCGACGTGCGTGCTTTTACCGGCGCCATCCACGCCTTCAAACGTCAAGAACAAACCACGGGTGATTTTCAAGGTTTACGTCCAAGAATATAAGTAGAGACATTCTTATTATGTTCAGGCAAAGTCGCGGAAAATGCACTGCTGCCGTCACCCTTTGAGACAAAATAGAGATACTGATGAGACTCGGGTTGCAGGGCGGCGATTAATGCAGCTTTTCCCACACTGGCAATCGGACTCGGAGGCAGGCCGTTACGCGTATACGTATTCCATGGCGTATCCGTGAGCAAGTCCTGTTTTCGGATCTTGCCGTTGTAAGCCTCGCCCATGCCGTAAATTACAGTAGGATCAGTCTGAAGCGGCATATTTATTCGAAGGCGGTTGATGAAGACACCGGAAATTCTTGCTCGATCTGTCGCCTTGCCAGTCTCTTTTTCAACAATCGATGCAAGAATTAACGCCTCGTATGGGTTCTTGATCGGTAAACCTGATTGCCTTTCGGGCCAGGCTTTATCGATGACGGTTATCTGCGCTCTCGCGGCACGTTGGAGAATTTCGACATCGGGCGTACCGATTGAAAAAATATATGTATCCGGAAAGAATAATCCTTCTGCATGTCTGGATGATATGGATTGTGCACTTAACCAATCTCCTACATTTTGACCTAGGCGTGAAATTAATTCGGCATCAGATATACCCGACAGAGTTTGTTTAATATCCGGGTGTTGAGAAAGAGCCGATCTTATCTGGCGAAGATTCCAGCCTTCAACAATTGTCAATTGCCTTTGAGTCATGTCGCCATCAGCCATCCTTTTAACTACTAGCCATGGGCTATCGCCACGTACTACTTGATAGCCACCGGCTTTTAGTTTTTTATCAAGCTCCGCCAAGCGTGACATCAGGACAAATGCCTGCTGATTGACATGTATTCCCGCTTGATTTAGCAGTCTGGATACACCCGATGGTGTGGTTCCGGAAGGAACAATGATATCCACCTTTTCTGCAGGCAAATCCAGTGGATGATGCATCCAGTAGTAAGCACCTGCTAAAGAGGCCACAGCCAATAGCAAGATGGGGACTAAAATAAAAAAGATAAGCTTATTCAATACTTTCATGGCAAGCTATTTTAGCCTCTGATTGCTATGATCAACTCCTTGAAACACTTACTGTGAAGTGATCGAACATGCCTCCGATTTTGATTCATTTGCCCACACAGGCACCGTCGCATCCACAACAGGATACCGGTTACCCCTTGGGTCAGATTCATGCGCTAACGGATCTTTGCGTATTTCAGGCAACGGGAATCGATGCCATCAGTTTTCTGCAAGGTCAAATTACCAATGACATTGCCGGTGCAACCTCAGCGCAATCCAGACTAGCCGGTTACTGCACGGCACAAGGTAGATTATTGGCTACGATGATACTCAATACGCCAACTGTTTCCACTGGACAGGATCCGGTCGTTTTGGGATTAATCAGACAAGACCTGACTGCTTCCGTGCTCAAACGTTTAAACATGTTTGTGCTGAGAGCAAAGGTTAAATTAGCACCTTCAGAACTAAAAGTTTATGGGGTGAAGACTACAAACGAGCAACTTCCCGGGTTGCAAAAATTGCTCGGTACAAGCCTGCCGACTGCGACATGGGAAACGATCCATTCCGAATCGGGGATGTGGATATGCGCACCATCAGTAAAGGGCCTACGTTGGTGGTGGGTGGCAACTGAAACACAGCTTAACAGCCATCAGAGGCTCATCGATGCATGCGAATCAAGACCAACTGACGAATGGAACGCACAAGATATTGAATCCGGTCTCCCATGGATCGATTCTACAGTTCAGGATTTGTTTATCCCTCAAACCGTCAACCTCGATCTGATTAATGGAGTCAGTTTTACTAAAGGTTGTTACCCGGGGCAGGAAATTGTTGCCCGCAGCCATTATCGCGGTACGCTTAAGAAGCGCATGGCTCGAGGGCATGTTGAAGGCGCAACACAATTAAAACCCGGAGTGGATATTTTTGATAACCGGCAACCCGATCAACCATGCGGAAGAATCATCAATATCGCCCATAGCGCAAACGTAACAAGCCTTCTGTTTGAAATTACGTTCGAAGCGATGGATCACAACGTCATTCGCGCAGGTACCCCGGAAGGCTTGCAAATCGCGCTGGACACGTTGCCCTACGAATTGCAGCCTTCGAAGTCATAGAGAAAACGGATTTGGACTATTTTTTAAGCAAATTCACTATGCTTGAAAAATCTTGCATTCCATTACCTTGAGTGCTGTGAACCGCGTATAAATTACGCGCCAACTCACCTAGCGGAATAGCGGATCCCGTACTCAAGGCTGCTTGTGCAGCCAATCCAAGATCCTTGAGCATCAGATCTACCCCGAATCCACCTGTGTATCCTTTGGATGAGGGCACGTTTTCCATGGTGCCTGGCCAGGGATTGTAAAGTTCGATTGCCCACGTCCGCCCTGAGCTTTTTGAAATGATGTCTGACAGAACTTTGGGGTCAAGTCCATTTGCCACGCCAAGAGCCAATGCTTCGGCCGTACCTGCCATGGCGATACCTAGCAGCATATTATTAGCTATCTTTGCGACTTGACCGGCACCGGCAGCACCGGCATGGAATATGTTTTTACCCATCTTTTCAAGTAAAGGACGAGCACGTTCGAGTCCTTCCGCAGGGCCACCCACAATAAAAGTGAGAGTACCGGCGATCGCGCCACCGGTGCCGCCAGAAACAGGGGCATCGATCATAGCGATGCAAAGCGCATCAGCCGCCTTCGCAACACGTCGCGCTGACTCTGCAGCAATCGTGCTGCAATCGATGATTAATGCATTTTTTGAAATATGCTGAAGTAAGCCGCTTTCACCAAGATACAGTGACTCGACATGCTGGCTGGCAGGAAGCATGGAAATGACAAAATCGGCTCCCTTCACGGCATCGATTGCAGATGTAGCTTGTTTGGCTCCCGCATTCACCAAAGTTTGTACTGCTGAGGGAACCAAATCAAAAACAACGAGTGAATGCCCTGCTTTGATCAGATTGATGGCCATTGGGCCACCCATATTGCCCAATCCGATGAATGCAATTTGACTCATGCCGATACCCCTAATGATTTAAGTGGATGCTGCTCGATAGGTACTGCAGGTTGAAAAAACTTTTCAACCCATTGCGCTGTCGCCTCTTTCAAGGATGGTGGATTCCATTTTGGTTGCTTATCCTTATCGACGAGAAGAGCGCGAATCCCTTCCGCGAAATCTCCGCTGGCAGCACACATCAGTCCGGCAGTCCATTCGATACGATAGACCTCAGCCAAGGAGACATGCTTGCAGCGTTGCAATAATGTAAATGTCAGTCTTGCCGACCCGGGGGAACCTGCAGACAATGTCTTCGATGCGCGTTGAAGCCATGGATCTTCGTGCGTGGATAGCGCAAGCAGATTAGAAACAATCTTGTTCAAATCAGATCCACTACAGAGCCTTTGAATTAATGGCATGTGTTGCTGAAGCGGGCCGACTTCCGGCTGGGGATCGGTTGAAAGGCTATGTAACAATGTGTTTAAGTAGTCATCATTCACAACCCGTAACGCATGTTCATCCATTCCCAGTTTCTGATTGACCCATGGGGTTGCCTTTAATCCTGTAATCAATCCGTCCCAGGCCGATCGCGGCAAATGATAATCTGCCATACCGGCAAACAAGGCATCCGCCGCACCAATATGAGCACCCGTCAAGCCCATGAACAATCCTGTTTTACCAGGCAATCGATTCAGAAGCCATGTACCACCCACATCGGGGAAAAGCCCAATCGTAATTTCCGGCATGGCAAGTTTTGATGTATCCGTCACGACACGGTGACTAGCACCCATCATCAAACCCATTCCGCCACCCATGACAATTCCGTCTCCCCAGACAAGAATTGGTTTAGGAAATGTATGGATTCGATAATCCAAGGCATACTCTTCGGCAAAAAAAGTACCGGCGTAGGCGTTATCAACAGGCGTTTTCCCTTTATTTTCAAGCATGCTGTGATACAGCGAATGCAAGTCGCCACCGGCACAAAACGCCTTCTCCCCCGCCCCCCTGAGTATGATCACAGCTATCCCATCATCTTTAGCCCAAGATTCCATTTTCGAGGCTAGCAGGCGCGTCATATCCAATGAAAGGCCATTCAACGTTTTAGGAGTATTTAACGTTGCCAGTCCAATTCGCATCGAATTGGCGCACTTAAGCTCCTCAAAAAGCACAATATCGGTATTAATTTCACTCATCTTGCATCCAGACCTTTGTAAAGTTGAATGTTTTTAGCGTAATTTATTTTCATTCTTGCTCCTCGAGTGATTGTTAATTATTGCGTCCTATCGCTTATTGGCACTTTTTTCTTGATATTACGTGCTTTTTGCCTATGGATTGCACGACGGCGGCGGGATGTTTTAGGGTCATAGATCAACGGGCGATAAATTTCTATGCGGTCATTGTCTTGCATAACGGTATCTAATGGCTTGATCGAGCCAAAGACCCCGAATTTTCCATCATTGATAGAAAATCCGGGATAGTCATTTAGGAATCCTGACTGAACGATCGCCATACCAAGTGTTATCGAATCCGGATAAGACATCGTGCGATCCCAGCATGAATCTTGATCGCAAAATACAATCCTAATTTGAATCAAATTGGATGATTTAAATGTCACTATGAGTCACCGTAACAGTCGTGTGCACGCTGGGTGAACGAATCGATGAAACTGGTCGCGATCTTGTTGAAAACCGGCCCGACAATTGTTTCAAGCGCACGACTTGAAAACGCATACTGAAGAGTGAAAACCACTTTGCAGGCATCAACCGCAAGCGGCATGAATAGCCATTGCCCTTTTAACGACGAAAAAGGTCCATTCACCAGTTCAAGTTCTATGCGATTTGGGTAGTCATGGCGATTTTTGGTGGTGAAAGTCTGTTTTAATCCCGCAAATGCAATCGTAATCGACGCCTGCATGCCGAGTTCATCCCGATGGGCAACGGATGCTCCCCCGCACCATGGCATGAATTCGGGGTATTTTTCAACATCGGCAACCAGATCAAACATCTGACTTGCACTATGAGGGACCAGGACAGAACGCTCTACAGAATGCATCGTTAATCGCAAATGGATAGAATGTAGGGATTTTAACGGTACATCGCCGTCAATTTCAGGTCTTATGAGTATTATTGAAAACCGCAAGGCCTTTCACGACTATACAATCGAAGAACGCTTTGAAGCCGGACTCGTTTTGCAGGGGTGGGAGGTTAAAGCTATTCGCGCTGGTCGTGCCCAGCTCAAAGAAAGCTACGTTGTCGTGCTTGATGGCGCCCTTTGGCTAATCGGAATGCATATTAGCCCTCTGCACTCCGCTTCTACGCACGTATTGCCTGATGCGACCCGAACCCGAAAGCTTTTGCTTAAAGCCGAAGAGATCAGAAAGCTGATAGGTAAGGTCGAGCAGCGCGGTTATGCGCTCGTTCCGATCAATCTTCATTACAAAAATGGTCGTATCAAGCTCGACTTTGGCTTAGGTCGGGGTAAAAAGCTTCATGATAAGCGCGAGGCATCCCAGGAAAAAGATTGGGCGCGCGAAAAAGAAAGACTCATGAAGCATGACACCAGACACCGAGACTAAAAAAAACCGCATCTTGAACACAGATGCGGTTTTTTTACTATCAGACTGCCGTAAAACCCAATCAGGATTTAGCGATTTTTTGCCAGGTATCCACAACCGTATCCGGGTTGAGGGACATGGATAAAATGCCTTCCTTCTTTAACCAGACAGCGAGATCAGGATGGTCGCTTGGGCCTTGTCCACAGATACCAACATATTTACCTGCTTTCAAGCAAGCTTGAATCGCCCGATTCAACATGAACTTCACGGAATCATCACGCTCATCGAAATCGGCCGCAAGTAGTTCCATACCGGAATCGCGATCAAGCCCGAGTGTCAACTGGGTCATGTCATTCGAGCCGATAGAGAATCCATCAAAATGCTCAAGGAACTGATCAGCCAAGATCGCATTGGAAGGAACCTCGCACATCATGATCAGTTTCAGCCCGTTTTTACCGCGCTCAAGGCCGTGTGAAGCAAGCAATTTAACAACCCGGGCAGCCTGATTGACCGTGCGAACAAACGGAACCATGATCTCTACGTTTGTCAGGCCCATATCGTCACGCACCCGCTTGAGTGCCTCACATTCCATGCGAAAGCATTCGGCGAAGTCGCTTGCGATATAGCGCGAAGCGCCACGGAATCCAAGCATCGGGTTTTCTTCTTCGGGTTCATAACGTGAACCACCGACCAACTTACGGTATTCGTTCGACTTGAAGTCAGATAAGCGAACAATCACAGGTTTTGGATAGAATGCCGCTCCAATGGTTGCAATGCCATCTGCGAGTTTATCGACAAAGAAGGCTCTAGGACTAGCATAGCCGCGAGCAGCGGATTCGACGGCGATCTTCAATTCACCATCCACATTCGGATAGTCAAGTACAGCTTTGGGGTGAATACCGATATTGTTATTGATGATGAACTCGAGTCGAGCGAGCCCTACACCGTGATTAGGGATTTGCGAAAAATCGAAAGCTAATTGAGGATTGCCGACGTTCATCATGATTTTCAAGCCTACTTCAGGCATGGCACCACGACGCACTTCTTCGACCTCAGTCTCGATCAGACCGTTATATATGCGACCTTCATCGCCTTCGGCACACGAAACGGTCACTTGCTGACCTTCTTTCAATTTATCCGTTGCGTCTGCACAGCCAACAACTGCAGGGATGCCGAGTTCACGCGCAATAATGGCTGCATGGCATGTCCTTCCGCCACGATTCGTGACAATCGCCGAGGCACGCTTCATGACAGGCTCCCAGTTCGGGTCGGTCATGTCTGTGACCAACACATCACCTGGCTGGACTTTATCCATTTCGGATATATCACCCACTACACGAACCGGTCCAGAGCCAATCTTCTGGCCAATCGCACGTCCTGTCACGATCACATCACCACTAGCTTTCAGGCGATAGCGATATTGCACATCGTGATTACCCTGTTGGGATTTAACAGTTTCAGGGCGTGCCTGAAGAATGTAAATCTTTCCATCCACACCATCACGACCCCATTCGATATCCATCGGCCGTTGATAATGTTTCTCAATGATCACTGCGTATTTAGCCAGCTCGATGATTTACGCATCGGTCAGCGAATAGCGATTGCGCTCTGACACAGGAACATCAACCGTACGAACTGCGCGGCCTTCGGTACGGGCAGGGTCAAACTCCATCTTGATCAGTTTGGAACCAATGCGACGGCTGATAATAGGCTCGAAACCGGATGCCAATGTTGGCTTGAAAACATAAAACTCGTCCGGATTGACAGCGCCCTGAACAACGGTTTCACCCAGTCCATACGAAGAAGTGATGAACACCACGTCGTCGAATCCGGACTCGGTATCAAGCGTAAACATCACACCAGAACTACCTTTGTCGGAACGAACCATGCGCTGGACACCGGCCGAAAGCGCCACATCAGCGTGCGCAAATCCTTTGTGGACCCGATAAGAAATGGCGCGGTCGTTGTAAAGGGATGCAAAAACGTGACGCATCTTGTCAATCACATCGTCAAATCCAACCACATTCAGAAACGTTTCCTGCTGTCCTGCAAATGAAGCGTCTGGAAGGTCTTCAGCTGTGGCGGATGAACGAACCGCAAACGAACCCTTGCCATCGGCATCGAGCTTGCTGAATGCGGCTTTAATTTCGTCGTGCAAACGCTGTGGCAAAGGCGCTTCAACAATCCACTGGCGAATTTCCGAACCAGCTAACGCAAGTTCACGGACATCGTCCGGATTCAGGGTTTTCAATCGGTCAGCAATGCGCTTATCCAGACCGGTTCCGGATAAGAAATCACGGAAAGCCTCCGCGGTGGTTGCAAAACCACCTGGTACCCTGACCCCCGCATCAGCGAGTTGACTGATCATTTCGCCTAGTGAAGCGTTTTTACCCCCAACTGAGTCAACATCCGTCATACGGAGATGCTCAAAAGATACGACATATGACATGAAAGTCACCTTTAACAATATAAGAAAGCGTGTTTGGTAAACATGCAGGATTCACTTCCCTACACACTGACCAAACCAGCCTCAAGTGCTTATGGGGTGACTAGGTATATAGTTAAGGGTATTGTACTTTGAACCTTGCCTGACTGGTCATTTTTATGAGCGCAACCGCATTGGAACGTACCGTTTTTATCATTTCAGACGGTACAGGAATCACAGCTGAAACATTTAGTCACTCCGTACTCTCGCAATTCGAATCTGTCAGCTTCAAGCAAGTTCGCGTTCCGTTTATCGACACGGTTGAAAAAGCAGATGGTGTCGTCCAGAGAATCAATCGTTGTGCCCTAGATCAGGGGGTTCAACCCATCGTATTTACAACCCTCGTCAATCCGGACGTATTAGCCAGGGTCAAGTTGGCAAATGCACTGTTTTTGGATCTTTTCGGTGCATTTGTGGAGCCACTGGAGGTCAATCTAGGTATCAAGTCCAGTCATTCGATCGGCAAGTCCCACAAGGGAGTTAGTTCAACTCAATACAGAAACCGTATCGAAGCGATTAATTTCAGTCTTGCCCACGATGATGGTCAATTCATCACTGGCCTAGCCCAGGCGGATGTGATTCTTGTTGGTGTTTCACGATGCGGAAAGACGCCAACAAGTCTTTATTTAGCGATGCAATACGGCGTTAAAGCAGCTAATTTCCCGCTGATTCCCGAAGATTTCGAACGGGGAGGATTACCCTCGACTGTTATGCCTTTCAGGTCTAAACTTTTTGGCTTGACCATTCAACCTGAACGCCTCACCGAAGTACGCAACGAAAGAAGGCCCGAGAGCAAGTATGCATCTCTTGAACAATGCCGTTATGAAGTTGCCGAGGCAGAAAGGCTGATGAGGCGCGAAAGCATCCCAATGCTTTCCACTACAACGAAATCAATCGAAGAAATTTCAACTACCGTACTGCAAGAAGTCGGCCTGGATAAACATACCGCTTATTGACGAGGATAGCGAAGCTGTCGACGCTGTTCAAATAGGCAAATCGCAGCAGCAACCGTTACATTCAGGGATTCGATTGCGCCGGTTTCATGCTGAATATGAACTTTCATGTCCGCACGATCCAATAATGCTGGATCAACACCCTGCCCTTCATGACCAAATACCCATGCGCAACGTTCAGGCAATTTTGTTTCGAATAAATCGCTAGCTTGCGTAAGGGTTGTAGCGATAAGCGGAATTTCCAATCGATCGATAATTGAAAACAAGTCGACATGTTCATGCAAGTTAAGGGCGAAATGAGCGCCTTGTCCGCTCCTCAATACTTTGGGCGACCAAAGCGCAGCTGTCCCCACC
Source organism: Sheuella amnicola (assembly GCF_010499255.1). Taxonomy (GTDB): domain Bacteria; phylum Pseudomonadota; class Gammaproteobacteria; order Burkholderiales; family Burkholderiaceae_B; genus Zwartia; species Zwartia amnicola. The sequence goes on along the minus strand of NZ_JAAGRN010000001.1, from coordinate 315,593 downwards.
GAAGCAATAACATTTTTAATACCGGCTGCGACACAGGTGCGCAATAGTGATCCAACATTACCTGGATCCTGAAGACGATCAAGTAATACGACTGTATCGCTAATGGAATCGGCAATATTGGCGATAAAAGGCTGGACAATGAATAAAACGCCTTGACTCGAGTCAACACTGGATAATCCGTTGAGCAGCGAAGCAGGCATAGTGATGCAAATTTGATCTGGCAGTTTTGAAATCAATGACTTGAAAACCTGCGTATCTAGACGATTCTGATCGAAAATCGCAAATTGGGGCAAACCATGCGTATCAAGCCATGCCTCGCAAAGATGAACCCCTTCAAGCAAAATTGGTTCGCCTCGTCTCCCGGCAGCCGATTGCCATTTGAATAACTGCTTAAACAACGGATTGGCACGAGATTCGATCAGTTTCATGATTGTTTCAATAATGCTTTAACCGGAGAAAAGCTTCGTCTGTGGATAGGGCAAGGACCGAATTTTTTGAGACGCTCGAGATGAAGAGCAGTACCGTAGCCCTTGTGTAAATCGAACGCATAATCGGGATATTGAGCATGAATCAATAGCAAATCATGATCACGCGCTGTTTTAGCGAGTATGGATGCAGCAGAAATCGCTGGAAATAAAGCATCGCCTTTAATAATCGTACGTACTTCGCATGTAAGTCGAGGTGGTTGGTTACCATCCACGAGTGCGATTTGGGGGGCGAGATGCAAGCCATCTACAGCACGTCTCATTGCTAAAAGCGTAGCTTGTAAAATGTTGAGTGAATCTATTTCCTCCACTGTCGCCGACGCAATGGACCAGGATAAAGCATTCGAACGAATTTGATCGGCTAGTCGTTCGCGTGTTTGCGCTTTCAGCGTCTTTGAATCAGCCAGGCCTGCAATGGGTTTCTTTGGATCCAAAATCACGGCTGCGGCAAAAACATCTCCTGCCAATGGTCCTCTACCCGCCTCGTCTACACCCGCCACTATGATGTCATCTGTCAATTGAAGAGCAAACATGTCAAATTGAGCAGACTCGACCTTGCGTGCCGATGTTTTGCTCTCGGTTGCTACCGATTTAGATTCAACGCGTTTTGTCATGAATGACCTGAAGAATTGCCCGGGTGGCTCGCTCGGGAGTATTACAACGCAATGAATGGTGAATGTCCGAAAACTTCGTCACTATGCGACTGATACGTACATCATCAGTTAGCATGGACCATACCTCCAATGACAAGTTTTCCGGTGTTGCGTCATCTTGAAGCAATTCTGGAACAATGAAATCCCTTGCAAGGACATTGGGTAATCCTACCCAGGGCAAATAGGGTTTTTCCTGTCCGGATTTCCATGCCATCAGTCTTTTCATCCATGGTGATAACACATAGGAGATCACCATGGGACGTTTAAATAAGGCCGTTTCAAGCGTCGCTGTACCACTTGCTACAAGTGCTGCGTCCGATGCCTCCAACACATCCCAAGCGATCGGGCGATCATTAGTCGAATCTACTTTAGTCAAACACCTTAGGTTCTCCACCGGGAACTTCGAAAGGATTGACTTGAATTCCGACTCTCTGAGCGCATTGACCATCGGAACGATACAAATTAATTTAGGATCTCGCTTCAACAGAAGTTGTGCTGCAGATAAAAACCGGGGCGCCATCAATTGAATCTCGGACGATCGACTGCCCGGCAATATAGCCAGCACACGCGCACTAGGATCAATATTCAGCCGAGCACGCGCAGCCATTCGATCCGGCACGATAGGGATGGCGTCCGCTAAGGGATGCCCCACAAATGTGACGGGTATGTTTTCCTTTTGATAAATGGCTTCTTCAAAAGGAAAAAGTACAAGCATATGTGATACGGACTCACGAATCATATTGATTCTTTCGTAACGCCATGCCCAAATTGAAGGCCCTACGAAATGAACTGTCGGAATTCCGGACTCTTTAAGACTCTTTTCAAGCCTTAAGTTGAAATCAGGGGCATCAACACCTAAAAAAACAGATGGTGGATTATTGAGCCAACGTTTTTTTACGTTTTGAAATACACGGTACAAAGTAGGCAGCCGCTTGAGTGCATCCACATATCCGAATACAGATAATGCATGCATCGGATGCAATATATTCATCCCTTGGGACTCTAAATGTGGTCCGCCAATTCCTTCGGTAACAATATCGGGAATAGTTTCTTTGATGCCCGCGAGTACTTTCGAGGCAATCAGGTCGCCGGAGGGTTCCCCGGCAACAAGTCCAAGACGCAACGTCATGGCCTGATAATGCCTCGCGTACTTACATCCAGAAAATCGAGTAAAGGATCAAGTGCAGCAGCAATTCCAGGTTCTGATTCCTGCCGGGCCCTCAATTCTGCTCGTGCATCGTCAAGCGTCAAGCCACGGCGATAGATGATTTTGTATGCATCGCGAAGAGCAGAAATGGCTTCATTTGAAAATCCACGACGCTTTAAACCTTCAGCATTAATACCGACAGGAACGCATGGATTGCCGGAGCTCATGATGTAAGGCGGAATGTCTTTGTGAACAGCACTTTGACCACCCGTCATGCTGTGCGCGCCAATTCGACCGAACTGATGAACCGCGGCCAATCCACCCACGATCGCCCAGTCGCCGATGTGAACGTGCCCACCCATCTGAACTCCATTGGCCAAAATCACATTACTTCCAATTTGGCAGTCATGAGCAATATGAACGTAGGCCATGATCCAATTGTCGGAGCCTACTGTCGTCACGCCCCCGTCTTGTATCGTTCCGGTATTGATAGTGACATATTCACGCACCATGTTACGGTCACCGATAATTAGTTCGGTAGGTTCGCCGGCATATTTTTTGTCTTGAGGCATTCCACCAATCGAACAAAATCGATAGAAACGATTGTATTCACCGATTGTGGTGTGACCATCTATGACACAGTGGGAACCGACTTCACTATGAGCACCAATTTTTACATTCGGGCCGATGATCGAATAGGGGCCGACAGATACAGTTGGATGCAACTGAGCGAGCGGATCAACGAGCGCCGTTTGATGGATCAATGAAGACATTTACTTTTCCATTGGACGGATTGCACACATCAAACTCGCTTCAGCCGCTGACTCGCCATCCACATAGGCATGAGCACTGTATTTACAAATTTTTCTGCTGAGTCTTTCAGCGATCACTTCTATATGAAGTTGATCACCCGGCACTACCGGCCGCCGAAAGCGCGCACCATCGATTCCGACAAAATAATAGAGTATTTCTTCATCTTTGGGCTTAAGTCCCGTTTCGTCAGCAAATGAAAAAATAGCTGCAGCTTGAGCCATGGCTTCAAGAATAAGAACGCCAGGCATGACCGGATAGTGTGGAAAATGACCGGTAAAGAAAGGCTCATTGATCGACACATTTTTGATCGCTTTAATAGACTTGCCTGGTACCATTTCGACTACGCGATCGATCAAAAGCATCGGATAACGATGCGGCAGCCTGTCCAGAATACCGTTGATGTCTAATTGCATGATCTATTCCTGTCCTGCATGGTTAAGCGACAATTCATTGCGTCAACAACGAATCAAAATATTAATTATCGGATTCCCGTTCAAGAGATCGTAGACGTTTTCGTAAAGATGATAATTGCTGCAACACGGCAGCATTTCTCTGCCAATCGGAGTGATCCGAGAACGGAAACACTCCGGTATAACGACCCGGTTTTGAAACATTGGCCGTAATTGCCGTTCCCCCGGATACATGCACATCGTCACCAATCGTCAAATGGCCCGAAATCATAGCGGCACCACCGATGGTGCATCTTGATCCAATCGTTGTGGATCCAGCAACGCCAACGCAAGCGGCCATGGCTGTATGCGCACCAATACGGCAGTTGTGTCCGATCATGATCTGATTGTCCAGCTTGACGCCGTCTTCGAGAATTGTATTTTCGAGCGCACCTCTATCTACTGTCGTGTTGGCGCCAATCTCAACGTCATGACCAACAATAAGACCGCCCAATTGAGGAATCTTTCCCCAGGCACCTTTTGCCAGTGTGGGATCGGGAGCAAATCCAAATCCGTCAGCACCGAGTACGGCACCACTGTGAATAATGACCCGCATTCCGATCTTAACGCCATCGTATATGGTCACGCGGGGGTGCAACAGACTGGACGAACCGATCTCGACTCCTGTCCCTATTACACAACCTGAACCGATCTGTGCCATTTCCCCTATCTTGCAGTTCGGCCCTATCACTGCGTAAGGGCCAATTGTCACATTGCCCGCAATTTCTGCGGATGGATCGACAACAGCTGTAGGATGGATAGACAATTCACGCGCCGGTTGTTTGGCCCAGTCAAACCACTGGGCAATACGGGCGTAGAGTAAATATGGATGCTTACAGACAACCCGTGAGAAAGGGATTGGGTCGGATGTATTTTTTAGTTGCTCTTCGATTTCGGGAAGAACAATCACTGCGCATGCTTTAGTTGATGCGAGTTGATCCAGATATTTTGGATGAACAATAAAGGAAATTTCGTTGGAACCAGCTGACGCAAGAGATCCGATGCCGGCAATGGCAGGATTCTGCCATTGCCCTATTCCTTCAACCACATCCAGAACTAGACCACCGGGAATGGCCTTTAACAACTCGGTGAGAGAAGGCGCCCGATCGGGATTTATCAGAACGGGCATAACGAAAAATTAACGTCCGAGCGACTGGATCACCTTGTCGGTGATGTCAATACGAGGATTAACCGTAACAGCATCCTGAAGAACGATATCGTAGTTTTCCTGCTCGGCAATACGCTTAATCGCGGCATTAGCCTTTTCTACTATCGAGGCAAATTCCTCGTTGCGACGACGATTAAAGTCTTCCTGGAATTCACGACGCTTACGTTGTAAGTCGGAATCCATGTTTGCTAGTTCACGCTGACGCTTGTTGCGATCGGATTCAGACAAAACAGGCGCGTCTTTTTCAAACTTTTGTGCAGCGCTACGAAGATTATTGGCCAGACGCTGCAAATCATCATCACGTTTCTTGAACTCAGACTCAATTTTTGTCTGAGCGGCTTTTGCTGGTGAGGAATCACGCAAAATCTTCTCGGTGTTGACAAAACCTATCTTTGCACCTTGAGCTTGAGCCGGCGCGGCTACCATGAACGAGCATACCGCGGAAGCAGACGCTACCAAAAGGGCAAGACGCTTAGTCAGATTTTGAGTCATTGAAGTCGTAGTAGTTGCAGACATTATTGAAGTCTCATGATTAAACAAAGTTTCAGCTATATATTGTGCCATTAAATACTAGAAGCCTGTACCAATTTGGAACTGGAAAACTTGAGTATTGTCGGAATCTTGGGCATTTAGCGGTTTCGCATACGAAAGTTGCAAGGGTCCAAGCGGTGAAATCCAGGTCAACCCGATGCCGGCAGAGTATCTAAGCTGGCTCAAGTTGATCGAGGTATCGTTTCCGTATCCATCAGAACCATATACCTGACCGCCGTCAGCAAAGACAAACCAACGCAAGGATCTATCCTGCTGAGTACCGGGGAAAGGTAAATAAAACTGGACGTTACCGACCACTCTCTTTGAACCGCCAAGATACGTACCGGTGATCACATCTCTAGGACCAAGCGAGTTAGTCGAGTAGCCGCGAACCGAGCCGATACCACCGGCATAAACGTTTTTGATGACCGGATACTGCAGATCACTATAGCTCTTGCCATAATCAAACAAGGCATTAAAGGCAATGGTGTAATCGCGCCCGAGGGGAACGAATAATTGTTGCTGAGCGCTAAGTAAGTAATACTTGAGTGAAACGGTACCCATATCACCCTTCAGTCGGGTGTAAGAGCCTTTGGTGGGTACCATCGCGCTGTCACGGGTATCTTTAGACCAACCGGTATTCAGGATGGCAGCGTTAGTAGTGTCCCCATAGTTATAAACATACTCACGATAAGCGAGAGGCGAATTGTCATAAAGGGAGATCGTGTTTCTTTCCAAAGACACACCACCAAAGACCCGATCAAATTCTGTAATTGGTACACCAAAATTCAGGCCGGCACCAACAGTCGTAACCTGATACATACCCGGGTTATTGGAGTATGGCGTCATGGTCCGATAGTAAAGCGATGTGGTGCGACTGACGCCGTCATTGGTGAAATAAGGATCAGTATGAGCAAGTACGGCGGTACGGTTGTAAGCGCTTGTATTCAGATTCAATGTCAGGTTCGTACCGCTACCAAAAACGTTTTCCTCTGTAATGCCAGCCGAAAGAATTACCCCATCAACCTGGCCATACCCCACGCCGAGACTGACCATGCCGGTTGGCTTTTCTGAAACATCGATATTGACGTCAACTTGATCAGGTGAATTGGCGACTGGTTCGGTATTTAATTTGACCTCTTTGAAGTAGCCCAAGCGATCAAGGCGCTCTTTGGAAAGCTTAAGCTTGCCTGAGTCATACCAGGCTGCCTCAGGTTGACGTAGTTCACGACGTACAACTTCATCCTTGGTTCGATGGTTACCGCTAACCTGGATGCGTCGAACATATACGCGACGACTTGGGTCAATATAGAAAGTGAGATCGGCAGTTTGGTTATCGCGATTTAGGACGGGATTGGGGTTGACGTTTGCAAATGCATATCCTAGTCCACCAAGATAGTCGGTAATGCCTTTAGCAGTTGCATTCGTTTTTGCTCCCGAAAAGACTTCTCCTGCCTTGACTTGAACAAGTTCATTGATTTCGGAATCAAGTCCCAACAATTCGCCGGCGAGTTTTACGCTAGAAACCTTATACGGTTTGCCTTCGCTAATGGTAATCGTAATGAACATTTCAGTTCGATCAGGGGAGATCGTAACTTGAGGAGGTTCGGATTTGTATTCCAGATATCCCCGATCAAGATAAAAGGATTTAAGCCTTTCGACATCGCGATCAAGCTTTTCGCGAGAGTATTTATCGGAGTCGGTATACCAAGTCAACCATCCGGATGGGGTCAGTGCAAAAAGGCCGAGCAATTCGCTTTCTTTGAATGAGGAATTGCCAACGATTTTGATCTCTTTAATTTTTGCTACGGAACCTTCGAAAATATCGAAATTAATACCTACGCGGTTTCGAGGTAAAGGCGTAACAGTTGGGGTGATTTCCGTACCGTACTTACCTTTGCTGAGATACTGTTGCTTGAGTTCGAATTCAGCCTGTTCGAGCATCGACTGATCGAATACACGCCCTTCTCCAAAACCTACTTGTTTAAGGGATTCAGTGATCGTTTTGGATTCGAACTCACGCATGCCTGTAAACGAGACAGATGCGATGGTCGGACGTTCTTGTACAACAACAACTACAACGTTTTTATTAGTTTCAATGCGAACATCGCTAAACAGGCCAGTTGCATACAAGCGGCGCACGGATTCGGTCGCTAGTTCATCATTGAAGCGTTGGCCGACTTTGACAGGCAACTGTGAAAATATTGAGCCTGCATCGGTTCGCTGAATGCCATCAACACGTATATCGCTCACGACAAAAGGAGTAAATGCCTGAGCTGCCATGGACAACAACATAGCAGATGCGAGAAGGATATTGCGAACAATACCAGACAAGCCGTTCAGGGATCGGGCGCAAAAAAGGTTCCAGCTGGCTAGCATCCTCAGAAATCCTTCCAGATCAATTTCAATTGAAACAAAAACATGAATTTTAAGTCAGAAATGATCTAGGTGAAAATGCGCACTAAATCATTGAACAAGGCTAAAACCATCAACATCGCCAACAGGCTGAATCCAACTCGTTGACCGATTTCGACCCATTTCGGAGATGGGGGTTTACCGCTTGCGATCTCATAGAGATAGTACAGCAGATGTCCCCCATCGAGCATCGGAATTGGCAGCAGATTTAGAACTCCGAGGCTAATGCTCACAAGAGCAAGAAATGAGATGTAGGCAACCCACCCGATTCTGGCCGTTTGTCCTGCATAGTCAGCGATAGTCACGGGACCGCTTACATTTTTAAGCGAAACTTCACCGATCAGCATCTTGCCCATCATGCGGATCGTGAAACCGGCAGTGTCAATCGTGCGTGTAAACCCTAACCAAATGCTCTGCGCCAGTCCATGATTGATCGTAACCATCACCGGATCGGCACCAAGCTGAATGCCAATTCGACCGATTAATTCACCATTTTCGAGTTTGTGTTGCGATGGCGTGACAGGAATGCTTATCTGAGCACCATCGCGCTCCAGTGTGAGCAAAAGTGATTTATCCGGATTTTGTCTGATGATTTGAATGGCCTGAGTGACGTCCTTAACAGGAACCTCATTTATTGCGCGTATCAAATCACCTTGAAGCAAACCAGCCTTTTCACCTGGCTCGTTTGGAACAACCCCTCTAACAAGTGGGGGGGATGGTTGTAATCTAAGGCCAACCTGACCCAAGGGATCTTGCTTGGACAAGTCATCAAGTGAAGGTAGCTCTAGTGTCTTCTCAAAATTCTGCCCATTTCTGTCAATGGTGATCTCAACAGAACGGGATGAGCCCATTTCCTGAAGAAGAGCCCATCTGACTTGAGGCCAGGAATCTGTTGCCTTTTGATTCACTGCAACAATGCGGTCACCCGACTCAAGACCGGAGCGCGATGCGGAGGTTTGAGCTGCAGGTGTTCCGATCAGGGCAGCAGGTTCACTGGTACCGGTCAGATTGATGATCGCGTATAAGAAAACAGCCAGGAACAGGTTGAATAACGGCCCGGCAGCCACGATTGCGAAGCGGCGCCAGACGGATTGGGCTTGAAAGCTGTCGGGGGAGCAATTAGAAGCGCCTGTGTCGTTTTCGTCGAGCATCTTGACGTAACCGCCAAGCGGAATGGCCGACAAAGCCCATTCAGTTCCGTGCTTATCGACCCGCTTAATGATCGTACGACCAAATCCTATCGAAAACTTGAGTATACGAACGCCAAAATAACGGGCAACCCAATAATGCCCTAATTCATGAAACGTAATCAAAATGCCGAGAGCGACGAAAAATGAAGCAAGCGTGAATAACATTCAAACTTTCCCAGCTATTCAAGTAAGGTTTAACGTGGACGAAATAAAATTGAGCGCATACTGCCTCGCATGTAAATCACAGGATAAGACATCATCAAGAGTCGCATAGTTCAACTCACTTCGCCCGGACTGCCAAGAAAGCGTCGAGTCGATGACTTTGGAGATATCCGTGTAGCGCAACTTACGATTCAGAAAAGCGTCAACTGCTATTTCATTGGCGGCATTCAGCGCAATACAGGCCCCCTGCCCGGCTTTTAGAGCATCAAAAGAGAGCTTTAAGCAAGGAAACTGCTCAAGATCAGGTTCGGAAAAATCCAGCCTTCCTGCACGAGCAAGATCAAGAAGTCCCACGCCGGAGGATATTCTGTCAGGAAACCCTAAGCCATAAGCAATTGGAGTTCTCATATCCGGCTGACCTAATTGCGCAAGCACAGAACCATCTTCATATTCGACCATGGAATGAACGACGCTCTGGGGATGAATGACCACGTGAATTTGTTCTGCGGGCATTGCAAAAAGCCAGTGCGCTTCTATGACCTCAAGTCCTTTATTAAGCATCGTTGCGGAGTCAACGGATATCTTCCTTCCCATACTCCAGTTTGGATGCGCACAAGCCTGCTCAGGAGTGACCTGATCCAATTCGGAAATAGAACGAGTCCTGAATGGGCCACCAGAAGCTGTCAGTATGAGACGACTCACTCCAGGTGCGGGGCCGGAGGGCGCACTGGCACGACCTTGATGGGGTAAACATTGAAAGATGGCATTATGTTCACTGTCGATCGGCAAAAGCTCCGCTTTGGCATCACGAACAGCCGCCATAAACAATGAACCGGCAGCGACAAGTGCCTCTTTGTTGGCAAGCAGAACTCTCTTACCGGCACGGGCTGCGGATAATGCCGATGGTAAACCGGCAGCCCCGACAATCGCAGCCATCACTACATCGCATTCAGAGTCAGCGGCAGTTTGTGACAATGCATCTGCACCTACTCTGACTTCTGGACGGATCGATGCAGGCGGCCATTTGGCTTTAAATTCGTCACATGCCATTTGGTGGGGAACAATGACGAATCTGGCTCGCGAGTCTAGCGCTTGTTGTATCAACAAGTCGATGCGAGTATTTGCAGACAATGCATAAACTGCAAACCTATCGGGATGACGCTTGATCACGTCAAGCGTACTCTGCCCAATAGATCCGGTCGAACCTAAAATTGTGACGTTCTGTATTTTCACAACGAGAGTGATTCCGTCAACAGATAAGCAAGTGGAACAACAGCAACAACAGCATCAATCCTATCGTACACACCCCCGTGTCCGGGGAGCAAAGAACTGGAGTCCTTCACGCCTGCGCGCCGTTTCAAAAGGGATTCAAACAAATCACCAGCAATTGAAACAATAGCGAGTAAAACCGCTAAAAATACCGCACCAGTTAATGTCCACTTCTTGACCAACAGTGCACCGAAAGAGGCAGGCCAAAAAATTGCAGAAAAAATAACCCATAAAACAACGCCGACAATCCCGGCCATTGCACCCTCTATTGTTTTGCCGGGGCTGATTCGAGGAGCTAGTTTAGTTTTGCCAAAGGCTTTTCCAGCGAAATAGGCAAAAATATCCGCAATCCAGATTAGTATCAAAAGAGATAAAACATAACCTACGGAGTGATTGGAATATAAATGGGCAAGCACGGCCCAAGTGGAAAAAAGCGAGATCGGCGCGAAAATTGTCCAGACAATGCTAGAAGCAGGGGCATCGGATTTACCCTGAAATACCGTAGGCAAAACAACGAAAACCCAGATCGCTGCACTAATGACAACACTTGTGGTTAATAAAACAAGATTGGTTTGAGCTTGGCCTTGGACTTCCCAGTTATAGGCCTGGGATACTGTCGCAATCGCTAGAAAAATACCGGTTGCAATCGGAATGACCGGACCGCTTGTAGTCAGTCTGACCCACTCCCAGCCAGCAAGGGCGCATGCAACCGAAAGAAAGATGAAAAACGGCCAGTTAGAATCGAAGGAAACAGTTGCCGTCAGTACCACCAACAACACGATAGCAGTAAGTACGCGTTGTTTAAGCATGATCCATTTACTTCTTTGCGTGCACTTGCGCGCTAGTCCGACCGAATCTGCGCTCGCGCTGCGCATACCAGTCAAAAGCTTTGACTAACTCGGACTCGTCAAAATCGGGCCAATAACATGGCGTGAAATAGAGCTCGGTATAAGCAAGTTGCCATATAAGAAAATTTGAAATGCGTTGCTCACCACCCGTGCGTATAAATAAATCCGGTTCTGGTGCCCAAGACATACAAAGCTGATCGGATAAAGCAGACTCGTCTATTAGTGAGGGATCTAGCGCGAATGCGGGGTTAGCCTTAAGCATTTTGCGAGTGGCTTGCAAGACATCCCATCTGCCTCCATAGTTGGCAGCAATTGTCAGATGCAACTTATCGTTATATTCTGTTTGGGCTTGTGCTTCTTGTATCAAACCTTGAAGACGCGGTTCGAAAGCCGACAGGTCGCCCACAACATGCAAGCGTACACCTTGCTCTTTAAGTCTATTCACCTCACGCTCGAGAGCCTGCACAAATAGACGCATGAGCAAGGTCACTTCTTCCGCAGGTCTACGCCAGTTCTCCGAACTGAAAGCAAATAGCGTTAGATATTTAACACCCATACGACCACAGGTTTCAACAGCTCGCCTAACGGACTGAACACCCTTGGCGTGACCTGCTGTACGCGGCATAAACCGCTGGGAGGCCCAACGGCCATTCCCATCCATAATGATCGCAACGTGCTCGGGTGTTGCAGAGGTCGCAGGTATTGCTTGTGTTGAACTAATCGACATTTCTAATAACGGACTATTAAACCGTCAGAATTTCAGCTTCTTTTGTGGCAACAAGTTTATCGATTTCAACAACGAACTTATCAGTCATTTTTTGGATGACATCTTGTGAGCGACGTTCCTGATCTTCAGAAATTTCCTTGTCTTTCACAAGTTTTTTGAGGGCATCATTCGAGTCGCGGCGCAAATTACGAATTGCAATCTTTGCATCCTCTCCTTCGGATTTCACAACCTTGTTTAATTCGCGTCTGCGCTCTTCGGTTAATGCAGGCATTGGAACACGAATGCTTTCACCCATACCGATCGGGTTCAAACCCAGATCCGAGTCACGAATTGCTTTTTCAACTGTCGAACCGAGATTTTTTTCCCACACCTGAACACTTAACGTGCGTGCATCCATCAGCGTGACGTTGGCAACCTGGCTAAGCGGAACTGGTGATCCGTAATATTCGACCTGGATATGGTCGAGAATTCCGGTGTGAGCACGACCCGTTCGAATCTTAGCTAAATTAGCTTTGAGTGTTTCGATTGATTTGCCCATACGCTGTTCGGCAGAGCTCTGAATATCAGCAATACTCATTTGAATTCCTTTAAACGTGGACCAGTGTACCTTCGTCTTCACCACTGACAGCTCGACGCAATGCGCCAGATTTGTTGATGGAAAAAACTTTAATCGGCAACTTCTGATCACGACATAACGCAAAAGCGGTAGCATCCATCACCTCAAGGCGACGCATGATGGCTTCATCAAAACTGATACGGGTATAGCGAGTGGCTGCGGGATCTTTATTGGGATCCGCTGTGTAAATGCCATCAACTTTAGTGGCTTTGAGAACAATCTCGGCACCGATTTCTGCTCCACGCAATGCAGCGGCCGTATCGGTTGTAAAGAACGGGTTACCAGTGCCGGCTGCAAAGATGACAACCTTACCTTCCTCGAGATATCGCAAGGCTTTGGGACGAATATAGGGTTCAACCACTTGCTCGATTTTGAGTGCGGACTGAACGCGGGCATCTACACCGCGATGCTTGAGCGCATCTTGTAGAGCAAGAGCGTTCATGACTGTTGCCATCATGCCCATGTAGTCAGCAGTCGCACGATCCATACCTTGCGCGCCAGGGGCAACACCTCGGAAAATATTTCCGCCACCGATCACAATAGCCAGTTGCACACCCATCGATGCAACCTCGGCAACCTCTTCTGTCATTCGGATAATCGTACTGCGATTGATACCGAAGGCATCATCTCCCATCAATGCTTCACCAGAAAGTTTGAGAAGGACTCTTTTGTGCATTCTGGCAGTCATGATGTGCAAAATTCCGGAGAAAATGAAAACAATGAAATTTTAAACGAAAGCCGGGCGGGCATTACTGCTCCGCCCGGCTTTTTTAATCGGAAATTAAGCTTGTCCCGCAGCTGCAGCAGCAACTTCGGCGGCAAAATCGCTTGTTTTCTTTTCAATACCCTCACCGACTACAAAAAGGGAAAAACCTGTAATAGAAGCATTTTTCTCTTTCAGCATCTGCGCGATGGACTGTTTATCATTCTTGACGAACGGTTGCGACAAAAGCGCAACTTCTTTCAGGAACTTCTGGACAGTACCTTCAACCATTTTTTCGATAATTTCAGCCGGCTTGCCAGATTCGGCAGCTTTTTGACGAGCAACCGAGCGTTCGGCTTCTTTGTCGGCTTCGGAAACACCATTTTCATCGAGCGCACGGGGCTTGGTTGCAGCAATGTGCATGGCAAGGTCCTTGCCAACTTCATCAGCGCCTGCGAATTCAACCAGAACGCCGATTTTGCCGCTGTGGACATAACTAGCAAGCTTATTGGCGGTATCAAAGCGCTGGAATCGGCGGATCGAAATGTTTTCACCGATCTTGCCAACCAATGCTAAACGAACCGAGTCAACCGTACCTTCAGCCATAGGGGAAGCCGACAAGGCGGCCACGTCGGCCACGGCTGAAGTGGCGACTAGTTGTGCCAAGGCATTGACAAATTGAACGAAATCATCATTTTTAGCAACAAAATCAGTTTCGCAGTTCACTTCAATCACTGCGCCTTTCTTAGCATCAGGCGAGATATACAAGCCAATCAATCCCTCTGCCGTAACTCGGCTTGCAGCCTTACTAGCTTTGCTACCGAGTTTTACGCGCAAAATTTCTTCTGCACGAGCCATGTCGCCTTCAGCTTCAGTCAATGCTTTTTTGCACTCCATCATGGGTGCATCAGTTTTTTCACGCAACTCTTTTACCATTGCGGCGGTAATTTCAGCCATGTTTACTCCAGTATTTGAATAAGTATCCCGGATGCTTATCCGGGATACGCATTTCTAAACAACGACCAATTGTCGATGTTGGCTTGTAAATTAAGCCTGCTCTTGATCAACTTCGACGAACTCTTCGCCTTGGGCAAGCTCTTCAACCAGACCATTCAGGTTGGCAGCACGGCCTTCGAGGACTGCATCAGCCATACCCTTTGCATAAAGAGAAATCGCCTTAGCCGAGTCATCGTTACCGGGGATAATGTAGTCAACACCATCGGGAGAGTGGTTCGTATCGACAACGGCTACGACCGGGATACCAAGCGCCTGAGCTTCAGCAACAGCAATCTTGTGGTAACCGACATCGATCATAAAGATGGCATCAGGCAAACCGGCCATATCCTTGATACCGCCAATCGACTTGTTCAGCTTGTCGAGTTCGCGCTGAAACATCAAGCCTTCCTTCTTGGTCATGCGCTCGGTGCCGCCTTCAGCCATCTGAGCTTCCATGTCCTTCAGGCGCTTAATTGAACTTTTAACCGTTTTGAAGTTGGTCAGCATGCCGCCGAGCCAGCGGCTATCAACGTAAGGCATACCGGCACGTGCGGCTTCAGCGGCAACGATTTCGCGAGCGGCGCGCTTGGTACCAACAAACAAAACATTGCCGCCCTTTGCAGCGACCTGTTTAATGAATTTGGTGGCGTCTTGATAGTTAGCAACCGTCTTTTCGAGGTTGATAATATGAATCTTGTTGCGATGGCCGAAAATGTAAGGTGCCATCTTGGGATTCCAATAACGGGTCTGGTGACCGAAGTGCACGCCCGCTTCCAGCATTTCACGCATTAAAGACATTTAAAAGCTCCAAGGGTTGGGTCTTGTTTTGCACCTGCACCAGACTTTTTAAAAGACTGGCACCCTGGTGGTGCAAAACGCGATTTGGTCGTTTTTGGGCGACCGTGAATAAAAACTAAAATCTTATCGATTACCTAATTGAAGTAGGGAATTCCCCAGCCACAAATTTCGATAAGCCTATAATTCTACTATCTTTCACCTATTTCACTCAAGTCACCATGGGTTTAGTCACAAATACCGACGATCTGGATCGTATGCGCGCCGCGTGCCGCGATGCAGCAAAAATTCTGGATTTCATCGCTCCTTACGTCAAGCCTGGCGTGACGACAGGTGAACTTGACAAATTATGTCTTCAATACCTGACCGATGAGCTCAAGGTTAAGTCTGCGACAGTTGGCTATGCTCCTCCGGGCTATCCACCTTTTCCCGGAGCGATTTGCACGTCTGTTAATCATCAGGTCTGCCATGGCGTCCCCGGAGACAAATTATTAAAAAACGGGGACATATTGAATATAGACGTCACCATCATCAAAGATGGCTGGTTCGGGGACACCAGCCGAATGTATTACGTCGGTGAGCCATCCATTCAGGCAAAAAGATTGACCGAAGTGACTTATGAGTGCATGTGGCTTGGAATTCAACAAGTTAAACCTGGCAACACACTCGGTCATATTGGCCAAGCCATTCAAAAACATGCAGAAAACCAGGGCTTCTCGGTTGTTCGTGAGTTTTGCGGTCACGGAATCGGTCAGAAATTTCATCAAGATCCACAAATTCTTCACTATGGCAAAGCCGGATCCGGGGATGTCATGGAGCCTGGACTGATTTTTACGATAGAACCGATGATCAATGCCGGTAGACGCGAAATACGTCAACTCGCCGATGGCTGGACAGTCGTGACACGTGACCACAGTCTTTCCGCGCAGTGGGAGCATTCGATACTTGTCACTGAAACAGGTTTTGAAGTTCTGACGATTTCAGATGATATGCCCCCTCCCCCCTCCTTCATGACCAAGTAAGAAGGATACATGGATCAACTGCAAATCTCAGAGTTGCGTTCCGAATTGCAGTTGATGCGTCAAGCAGCAACTGACCAGTACCGCGCACACCGTCAACCGGACACTTTGCTTGCAGCCCTTTGTCGCAGTGCCGATCTGATTCTGAATAAATTACTGAAGATATGTCCAATACCTGAAGGCGCAGCACTAGCTGCAGTGGGGGGGTATGGGCGCGGCGAACTATACCCCTATTCCGATCTTGATTTACTCATTCTGCTCCCCCATGATCCAAACGAAAAGGAAGAAACACTTTTAAGCGCGCTAGTCGCCTCCATGTGGGATGTGGGTCTGGAGCCAGGTTACAGCGTCAGAACTATCAAGCAATGCGTCGCAGAGGCCGCATCGGACATTACCGTTCAAACCAGTTTGCTTGAAGCCAGGCGCATCGCCGGATGCGACGCACTTTTTAACGAATTTACACAAACGCTTAAAGCTCATCTTGATCCGCTCAAATTCTTCCGTGCCAAGCGGGCTGAAATGCAGCAAAGATACGCCCGTTATCAAGACACACCCTATGCGTTGGAGCCTAATTGCAAAGAGTCCCCCGGTGGCTTGCGTGATTTGCAAGTGATCATGTGGATGGCTCGTGCGGCCGGATTTGGTAGCTCTTGGGAACAAATTGCAGATGCCGGATTATTGACCGAAGCCGAGGCACGAGATTTGAATCGGGCGGAACAAGCATTCAAGCGCGTCAGAATCGAATTGCATCTTCTGGTCAAACGAAGGGAAGATCGGTTGTTATTCGATATACAAAACGGTTTGGCTGAAGTTTATGGTTTCAAGTCCTCAGAGGGACGTCGAGCCAGTGAAATCCTCATGCAGAGATACTATTGGGCGGCACGTCTTGTAACACAGCTTAATACACTCCTAGTTCAAAACATCGAAGAAAGACTTATCCGGATTGATGAAAGCAATATCCGTAGGATCGATCAAAATTATGTTGTCAGGCATCATCGGCTTGATGTCATCGACGAGAATCTCTTCGAGAAAGATCCTTCGCAATTGTTAAATGTGTTTCTCGTTATGCAACAGCACCCGGAGGTGACTGAGTTATCGGGTCGTGCGTTACGTGCCATTTGGCACGCCAGGGGTTTGATAGATTCGGCCTTTAGAGCCAAAAAAGAAAACAAAGATTTATTCCTGAAAATTCTCCAACAACCTCAGGGCATCGTTCATGCATTACGTCGCATGAATATGCTAAACATCCTTCCTCGTTATCTTCCAGTCTTCAGAAAGATAGTCGGTCAAATGCAACATGATCTGTTCCATGTCTACACCGTGGATCAGCACATTTTGACTGTCATCAGAAATTTGCGTCGATTCACGATGCCTGAGCATGCGCAAGAGTATCCGCTGGCGACCGAATTGATTGCAGGGCTTGAAAAGCATTGGCTTTTGTATGCCGCCGCTTTATTTCACGACATCGCAAAAGGTCGAGGTGGTGATCACTCGGCTCTTGGCGCAGTGGAAGTCAAACATTTCGCAATCGAACATGGGCTAGACAGTACGGATACTGATTTACTGGTTTTTCTTGTTGCCAACCATCTGGCCATGTCGCAAGTAGCTCAGAAAAAAGATTTGTCCGATCCCCAAGTCATACAGGATTTCGCCCAACTTGTCGGTAACACTCGAAAGCTCACTGCGTTATATCTGTTGACTGTGGCCGACATCAGGGGCACGAGTCCCAAAGTCTGGAATGCATGGAAAGGTAAATTGCTCGAGGATTTATTCAAACTAACACGTTCGGCGCTAGGTAATACTTCTGAAGATACCAAGACAGTACTCAAACTCAGAATGGATGAGGCCGCTGGTCTGACAAGGCTGGCGGGGTTACGTGACGATACTCGCGAAGAATTCTGGAGGCAGTTGGATGTCGCCTACTTTCTGAGGCACGATGCTGCCGACATCGCCTGGCACACCAGGCATCTTTACTATCAGGCGTCACCAGAGAACTCCGTCGTCAAAGCCCGTCCCACTGAGCATGGAGAAGGCTTGCAAGTCATGGTCTACACAAAAGACAAGTCAGATTTGTTTGCCCGCATCTGCATGTATTTTGGTGCAAGAGGATTCAGTATCCAGGATGCGCGAATCCATACGACAAGAAATGGCTATGCGCTTGATAGTTTTATTGTGCTGCCCGTTACTGCAAGTGAAGACCTACGCTCGCAAGCATCACTGATCGAGCATGAACTGTCTCGGTATTTAAACGATAAGACAAAGTCAGACATAGTGATTGCAAACACCTCAGGTCGCCGCCGTTCGCGCATGTCCAGAGCATTTCCGGTTCCACCTGTTGTTGAGCTTTACCCGGATGATCAAAAGCACAACTGGAGACTTGAAATCACCGCAACGGATCGTCCCGGACTTCTTGGGGATATTGCCAAGACCTTCATTGAATATGGTCTAGAGGTACAAACCGCTAAAGTCATGACACTCGGGGATCGTGTAGAGGATGTATTCGTCATTAGCGGGGAAACTTTACTCCAACCCCGTAGTCAAAGAAGCTTTGAACGGGCGGTTCTAGACTCATTGACACAGGACAACTGACATGCAGAGAAATAGACTAGTTCTTGCCGCCATCGGTCTCTTAAGTTTTAGCGGCGTCCTTTTGGCGTTGATTTCTCAGTATGTATTTAATATGCCTCCATGCGCATGGTGCGTATTTCAGCGCCTGATTTACCTCTGCATCAGTGCAATGTGTTTAGCAGGCGTTGTAGGACAGCCAAGCCGCTTAAGACTATCCGTATTTATGTCGATTGTGCTTGCACTTTGTGTCGCTGGCATCACTTCTGCTTGGTACCAGGTAAAAGTGGCATCTAATTCTTTCTCATGCGCCCAGACATTGGCTGATCAAGTCATGACCCAATCAGGCCTTGAATCGACATTGCCATGGCTATTTGGAATTTATGCATCTTGCATGGATGCGAAAGTAACTGTGCTAGGGGTCGAGTATGCCTACTGGAGCATGATGCTATTTATTTTTCTTGGCGGCTTGGCAACCGCAGCCCTCATCTCTTTGACCAAAAAATATAAATAAAACACAAACGAAAAAGGGTTAGTCTTTTTAAGACTAACCCTCTAAGTACTGGTCGGGACGGCGGGATTCGAACTCGCGACCCCTTGCACCCCATGCAAGTGCGCTACCAGGCTGCGCTACGCCCCGAAAGACGAGAAGTATATCAGAGGTCGGAAAAAAATTCTCGACCTGCATAGTTCGATATTACGAATGCAAATCAAGTAAACCGGTGCTTGAGCCGGACTCGGAAACTTTGGCAAGTAAAGTTCGAATATTCATAAGCTCAGATCTAAGGCCTTGCAGTTCCTGTGCCGATAGACGAACTGCTGCTTCGGGATCTTGAGGCGCGTCCCTGCCCTCTCCAAGCCGATTTCTAGCTCCGCTAATCGTAAACCCTTGTTCGTAAAGCAATTCGCGAATCTTACGAATAAGCAAAACTTCGTGATGTTGGTAATAGCGCCGATTTCCTCGACGCTTAACCGGTTTCAATTGCGTAAATTCTTGTTCCCAATATCTCAAGACGTGCGGCTTGACCGCGCAAAGATCGCTCACCTCACCTATGGTGAAGTAGCGTTTGGCCGGAATCGGGGGAAGTACAACGGACTTATCGGTAATTGTCATGAACAGAGTATCAGAGCGATGTACGTTTAATAGTTGCAAGCAGGTCTTTTAGATTACACAGCTTCTGTGTTTCAGGCAAATATGATTATCTTGCCTGAAGTTCGATATAAAAGATTAAACCTGATGGTTACCGGAATTTTCAACCGCGCCCTTAAGCTTTTGACTTGCATGAAAAGTAACGACTCTTCGTGCTGCAATCGGAATGGTTTCACCGGTTTTTGGATTACGACCCGGACGAGGTGGTTTATTTCGAACCTGAAAATTACCAAATCCGGAAAGCTTAACGGATTCACCACGTGCAAGAGAGTCACGAATTTCTTCAAAAAACGTATCGACAATGTCCTTTGCTTCGCGCTTATTCAAGCCAACACGATCAAAAAGCATTTCTGCCAATTCGGCTTTGGTTAAGGTGCGAACTTCAGTAATCGATGTATCGGAATTCATAATATCTTCTTTGTATCGAAAGAATGTCTATCGTTGACGCGCTTGATGCCCGGTTTCAAGGGCTTGACGCACTCGCAATAAACACGCATCCACACGCGCGTCATCCAGCGTAACTTCAGTGTCCTGCAACCAGAACCTGAAAGCAAGACTCTTTTCACCATGATCACCTTTAGCAGGATCTCGCCAGACGTCGAACAAGCGAACATCACGGATAACTGAAAGTGTCTCGTCTGCCTTGATCGTAGCCTGAATAGTCTTGATCAGCTCGCCTACATTTAGTTCGGCGGAAACCCACAAAGCCATGTCGCGCTGCACCATGGGTTGACGTGACAACTCCTGGACGTGAGGCATGGGAATCGATGTAAGAGAATCAAGGGTCAGCTCAAATACAACTGGCGCCGATTGAAGATCCTGACTTTGTACGAACTTGGGGTGGATTTCACCGATCCATCCGACCGGGTTCCCTGCATGATGAATCCTTGCTGAGCGTCCGGGATGCAGTCCGGGATGTGACTGAGGAACAAACTCTAGACCATGATCGCTACTTGAGAACAATTTCTCTACATCATTTTTGACATCAAAAAAATCAACATTGCGGGTACGTTCACCCCATTGATCCTCGACGTAAGGGCCCCAGGCCGCACCAGCGAGAAACTGTGGCTGATTTACCCCTGCTACTGTTAATGCACCATCCTTGATCATTGCGTCACGATTAAACACACGACCCAATTCGAAAACGCGAACTCTGGACTGTTTTCTATTTGCGTTGTAGCGAATGTTTGCAACCAGTCCCGGTATTAACGAGGAGCGCATGACTGCTAATTGGCTAGCAATCGGATTAAGTAGTTTGATCGGATTGACATTTCCAACCATTTCCGATTCCCAGGACTCTTCCACAAATGAGAAATTAATGACTTCCTGATAGTCCAGCGAAGCCATTTCAGCGCGAATGGTGTGAGCCGAACGCGTCGTCTCAGGAGCAATCCGCATGATTGCGGGCGCAACAGGCGGATTAGCCGGGATATTTTCAAACCCGATTATCCTTGCAATTTCTTCAATTAGATCTTCTTCGATTTTGATATCGAATCGATAGCTAGGAGGCGAAACTGTATAGATATCCCCACTAAGTTCAAAGGACAATCCAAGCTTGGAAAAGATCTGCGAGACCTGCTCGTGAGAAATTGAAACTCCAAGAATACGACTACAGCGATCCAATCGCATCTTGACCGGAGCTCGGACTGGCAAATTAATAAACTGGTCATCGATCGGACCGGCTTGACCGCCGCAGATGTCGAGAATTAAGCCGGTGATCAGTTCAATATGCTCGGGTATCGATTGAAAATCAACGCCTCGCTCGAAACGATGACTTGCCTCTGAGGAAAGTTTCAACTTGCGAGCTCTTCCCGCAATCGCGTCAGGCCACCAGAATGCGGCCTCAAGATAGATATTTTTAGTATCGAGTGTCACTGATGTGGACAGCCCCCCCATAATGCCGGCGAGGCTTTCGGGGACATCCTGACTCGTAATTACACCCATTGATGAATCCAAATCAATTGTTTGTTCATTCAATAGGGTTAACTTTTCGCCATTTTTTGCCCAGCGAACTTCCAGCTCGGGTGCCGGAATCTTATCCAGATCAAAGACATGAGTAGGCCGACCGACTTCGAGCATGACATAGTTCGAAATATCCACAAGAGCCGATACAGATCTTTGACCGGCTCGAAGCAATCGCTCAACCATCCAAGCAGGAGTTTGCGCGCGAGCATTCACGCCACGAATCACTCTTCCTGCGAATCGTCCGCACAAATCAGGGGCGGTAACCTTAACCGGTAAAACCTCGTTAAGAGTCGGCTGAATCGTCGGGGAAGCTGGTGCGTGCAACGCAGCTCCGGTTAGTGCGGCAACTTCCCGTGCGACGCCGAGAATCGACAGACAATCCGAACGATTCGGGGTTAATTTAAGCGTGAAAATCGTGTCGTCTAAATCGAGGGCATTTCTGATGTCGGTTCCCTCAACCATAGAATCAGGCAGTATCATCAAGCCGGCATGATCCTGCGAAAGACCAAGTTCCCGCGCTGAACACAACATACCTGAGGACTCGACGCCACGCATCTTGGCCACACCAATTTTCATGCCGCCGGGCATGATTGCTCCAACAGTGGCTAGTGGAACCTTGATACCAGCTGCGGCATTCGGAGCACCGCATACGATTTGCAACGGTGAACCAGTGCCAGCGTCAACTTGGCAAACTCGGAGTTTGTCTGCATTGGGATGTTGCTCTGCGGAAATGATTTTTGCCACAACAATGCCGGAAAACGCAGGGGCAACGGGATTGACTTCCTCAACCTCCAGCCCGGCCATCGTCAAGCGATGGGATAGTTCATCTGTACTGATATTGGGGTTGACTAACTTACGCAACCAAGACTCAGGAAATTGCATGATGCACCGTCACTATCTGAACAGAATTAATTATTGAACTGGCGCAAGAAGCGCAGATCGCCCTCGAAGAACTGACGCAAATCATTGACGCCATATCTCAGCATCGTCAGTCGCTCAAGTCCGGAACCAAATGCGAAACCAATATAGCGCTCAGGATCCAGACCGAAATTTCGAATCACATCCGGGTGCACTTGACCAGACCCCGATATCTCGAGCCATCGTCCCTTGTTGGGTCCGGATGTGAACATCATGTCGATTTCAGCAGAAGGTTCTGTGAACGGAAAAAAGGAAGGTCTGAAGCGTAATTCAAGATCTTCGGTTTCAAAAAAACATCTGAGAAAATTGGTGTAGACGCCTTTCAAATCAGCGAAAGAAATATTTTCGGCAATCCAAAGACCCTCGACCTGATGAAACATCGGAGAATGCGTTGCATCACTATCGACGCGATATGTGCGTCCGGGCGCAATTACTTTTATTGGAGGCTGATGCATGCGCGCATATCGAACCTGCATCGGGCTCGTATGAGTACGCAACAATAACGGTAGCCCCTGCTCGTCTTTGATGTCGACATAAAAGGTATCCTGCATAGAACGTGCAGGATGATTTTCCGGATTATTGAGCGCAGTGAAGTTGGTCCAGTCGTTTTCAATTTCAGGGCCATCTGCAACGTCAAAACCGATCGATTTGAAAATGGCTTCTACGCGTTGCCACGTCCGGATAACGGGATGAATCGTTCCACGACTCGAACCTCGTCCGGGAAGAGTGACGTCGATTGTCTCAGATGCCAATCTGGCATTCAATTCAGCCTGAGCCATTTCGGCGCGACGCGCATTAAGCAAAGATTCGATCTCCTGCTTAATCACATTAATTCGGGCACCTTCGCTACGTTTAGTGTCAGCATCAAGCTTTGCAAGACCTTTTAGCATCTCAGTCAAGCTGCCTTGCTTGCCAAGAAACCTGGCTTTGGCATTTTCAAGCGATGCAGCATCGGTCGCTTGCGCAAACAGCGTACGAGCCTGTTGAATCAGATCATCGACCATATCAGTCATCACACCTTCAGATATCACAGCTTAAAAATGCAAACGGAGCCCAGCGGCCCCGTTTGGCAATTACAACTTTCAGGTATTAAGCAGCCAAAGCCGACTTGACCTGATTGACCACAGCGGCAAAACCGGCTTTGTCGTTGACTGCCATATCTGCCAGCACCTTGCGATCAAGCTCGATTGCAGCCTTTTTTAGACCTGCAACGAATACGCTGTAGGTCA
This sequence comes from Sheuella amnicola, assembly GCF_010499255.1. Classification (GTDB taxonomy): domain Bacteria; phylum Pseudomonadota; class Gammaproteobacteria; order Burkholderiales; family Burkholderiaceae_B; genus Zwartia; species Zwartia amnicola. The sequence goes on along the minus strand of NZ_JAAGRN010000001.1, from coordinate 291,780 downwards.
TATCGAGTTCACGGACGGCTGCATTAATACGCGTAATCCACAGGGCGCGGAATGTACGCTTTTTGTTGCGGCGATCGCGATACGCATATTGACCGGCACGCATGACGGCCTGTTTAGCGATACGGAACACGTTGCCACGACGACCACGATATCCTTTAGCAGCGTTAATGACTTTTTTGTGACGGGCGCGGGCCGTTACACCACGTTTTACGCGAGGCATAGTTAATCTCCTATCAAGCGAATGGCATCATGGCTTTAACAGAAGCCACGTTTGTTTTATCAACCGCTGCCGAACCGCGCAGTTGGCGCTTGTTCTTGGTGGTTTTCTTGGTCAGGATATGGCGCTTGAACGCCTGTCCCCGCTTGATAGATCCGCTTCCACGGACCTGAAAACGCTTGGAAGCGCTTTTCTTGGTCTTCATTTTAGGCATAATAAATCCTGTTGCTTGAATTTGTGTCCGATAGGTGCACTGGCAAATCCTGTCAAATAGCAAGAATCAGCCAGGTCTTGATAACCCCGGGGCACTTCTTTTGCACTACAGCCAACTAGGAAGCATGGGGAATTAGTAGAGCACCACACCGCATACCTCGTCAGCACCTCATTGGATTTTGATTTGTAATTTAACAAGAAATCCAACGAAGCCTTTGATTATACGATATTTTTTAAAACATAGCATCCTACCCTATCCTGAATATTCAAACAGCTTTCAATGCTTGTGGCGTAGCTGTATTGCTTCCCCAAGGTGCGACACGGCAATCAGGTCCGCACCGTCTAAGTCTGCACAAGTTCTGGAAACTTTTCTTATTTTTTGTATGGACCTTGCAGATAATCGCATGGCCTGAACAGTTTTCGCTAATAGTTTTTTAGCCTCCAGATCCATTTGGCAATATTTATCTAGAGATGAAGAATTCATTTCGTAATTCGCACACCCTTGTCTGGAGAGCTGGATATTGCGGGCCCTTGTCACGCGCACACGAACTGAACTTGATGGCTCTCCTGCAGGAAGATTTAGCCAGGAGTGATCAATCTCACCCACATTAATCTTGATATCGATTCTGTCCAAAAAGGGTCCTGACAAGTGCTTCTGATAACGATCAATGTGTTCTGGCCGACAACTACAGTGCTTTTCGGGGTGGTCTCGCCAACCGCAAGGACAAGGGTTCATTGCCGCGATCAACTGAAAATCTGCAGGATATGTCACTCGGTGACGTGCCCTAGAAATGCATACCTCCTTTGCTTCCAAAGGCTCTCTTAATCCTTCAATCACTCTACGATCGAATTCAGGAACTTCATCCAGAAACAACACCCCTTTATGAGCTAATGTGACTTCTCCAGGTTGCGGTCTTGCTCCCCCTCCCAGAATGGCTGAAGCCGATGAGCAGTGATGTGGACAACGATAAGGACGCGCGCCCCAGACGAAATGGTGATTGGTGGCGGAAAAGGCGGCGATCGACGCGACTTCAAGCGATTCAGCTTCCGTCAAATCCGGCAAAATTCCGGGCAACCGACTGGCAAGCATACTTTTGCCGACACCAGGAGAGCCAGACATCAGAAGACTGTGCCCCCCTGCAGCCGCAATTTCCAGCGCTCTTTTAGCGAAAAGCTGCCCCTTTACCTCTGACAGACAATGATCATTCAAAGTGGGGGCCAAAGATTCTTTCGGGGTTGCATGCGGCAATTGTTCGGCACCGGTAAGATGTCTAACCACGTCAATCAGACTCAGGGCTTTGTAAATTTGAACACCCGGCACGCGTGCAGCCATGTCCGCACTTTGTGACGGCAATACCAGACATGCGTGTTGGTCATCCCGTGCTACTGCCAAAGCAATAGAAACAGCACCGGCAATCGGAACCAACACCCCTGATAACGATAATTCACCCGCAAACACCCAATTAGCCAAAGTTGGTTTATACGCCGTGTCGTCGTACCGCACCATAAGCTCAGGCATTTCAATTTGCCCAGACGCAAGTAACACACCAAGCGCTATAGGCAAATCGAATCGACCCGACTCTTTTGGTAAATCCGCAGGCGACAAATTCACCGTAAGACGTCCGCATGGAAAGGCAAACCCACTACTCTGGATCGCCGCCCTAACCCGCTCGCGACTTTCTTTGACTTCAGCATCCGCCAATCCGACAATCGTAAAACAAGGCAGACCGGATGTCAGATGAACTTCAACACGAACAACCGGCGCCTGAATGCCGATTAATGATCGGCTTTTCAAAACAGCGAGTGTCATTTCTCCTCCAGCATAAATTTGAATCACTCATGATCCCTGATGCGGAGAAAAAAGAAAGCCGCCTGGACATTTCTGTCCGGCGGCTTGGCATGATGAGAAAATTATTATTCGGATTCGAGCGAACTGACCCGGTGCTCGAGAGCTTGCACTTGAGACTCGAGTTTTTCAATTCGCTGAAGTGCCCGTGCAAGCAAGTCGACCTGAATGTCGAATTCTTCGCGGGTGATCAAATCCATTTTATTAAACGCCGAACCCATGAACGCTTTCACATTGCGTTCAATATCAGCCGCAGGACTCTTTGCGATCAGTTCAGAAACATTTTTTTGAAATTCTTCAAACCAGGCATTCGGTTTAGCCATGATGCATACCTCCAGTAACTAAATTTGTCGTATCAATGATAAAGCGACGAGGGATCAACTGCATGCGCTCGGTTCAACGCTTGTGCAACTTTATTTCGCAACGCATTGGAATGTGCATTTCTGATTTCTCGCTTCACATCCAACAACTGTTGCGGGTGCATCGAAAACTCAGTCAAACCCAATCCGAGCAACAGTCGGGTCAAATGGGCATCGCCAGCCATTTCACCACATACGGAAACGGACTTGCCGAATCGAACTCCGGCATTAATCGTGTTGGCAATTAAACGCAAAACGGCAGGATGTAAGGGGTCGTAAAGGGTCGATACTTCGTTATCGGCACGGTCGATCGCAAGCGTATATTGAATCAGGTCGTTTGTACCGATAGACAGAAAATCAAGTGCTGCTGCAAATGGTTCGATCGCGATTGCAATGGCAGGTACTTCCACCATGGCACCCAGTTCAATATGTTCTGCGTAAGATTGTCCCTTGGCATCAAGCTCTTGACGCGCAGAGGCGATAGCTGCGCGAGTTGCGATTACTTCATGCATATGTGAAACCATGGGGATCAAAATACGCACAGGTCCATGGACAGATGCACGCAAAATCGCCCTTAGTTGTGTGGCGAACAATTCAGGATTGGCGAGGCAAAAACGGATTGCACGCAGGCCAAGGGCGGGATTTGTCGCAACCGTAGCTTCACCATCAAGTGTTTTATCCGCTCCGATATCAAGGGTACGAATGGTTACCGGCAAACCTTTCATTGCCTTGACTGCAGTCGAATAGGCAAGATATTGCTCTTCTTCCGAAGGCAAGTCGGCACGACCCATGAATAAAAACTCGCTACGGAACAACCCTATTCCCGATGCACCGTTCTCCAATGCGAGCTCGGCCTCATCGGGCAATTCTATATTGGCGTGAAGGGTGATTTTCATGCCATCCAGCGTCTCAGCCTCAACATCTTTCAACAAAAGCAGTTCGGCGCGTTCATCAATAAAATCTTGCTGAAGTCTGCGATATTCTTGAAGTGCAACCTCGGATGGATTGACCAGAACAGTGCCATTAGCTCCGTCGACAATTATTCTGTCGCCATCGCGAACCAATGCGCGTATATGGCCCAACGCCACAACCGCAGGGACTCCCATGCTGCGCGCAACAATTGCCGTATGAGAAGTCGAGCCACCCAAGTCAGTAGCGAAACCGGCAAATCGGGCCCCACGTAGACGAATCATGTCCGCAGGCGAAATATCATGCGCGACAACGATCAATAACTCGTCACTATCAGACTCGTGATCCAATCGAAGTGCAGTTTTCGAACCGGATAACAGCACAAGCACCCGTTCAATTACCTGACGGACATCCGATCCTCTTTCTCGCAGATATTCGTCGTCCATTGCGGCGAATTGTTCACCGAGAAGCTGTCCTTGCGTGGTTAAGGCCCACTCTGCGTTGTAGTGCTTATCCTCGATCAGTGAAAGCGTCTCATCCGATATCAAAGGATCGGAAAGCAGCATTCGGTGCACCGTCAATAATGCTGCGAGTTCGCGCGGAGCATCATCCGGCAGGTTATCAGCCATCTCTTGCATTTCTTGCTGAGTTGCCTGCAACGCCTGAATTAACCTGTTTTTCTCAGACTGAACGGATTCAGGTGCAATGCGGTAGTGGGCAACCTCAAGGGCAGCAGCGCCCATGACAACAACCCGACCGATCGCATAACCGCGAGAAACGCCCTGCCCGTAAAGGCACATCGTCGGCCCAAGCACAGTACTTGCAACCAGCTTATTGACCTTCGCCGAATTTATCATTGAAAAGCGCCTGAATGTCAGTTAAAGCTTGGTCTTCACCATCACCAACTGCATCGACTGTTACCGTCGAACCTAAACCAGCAGCAAGCATCATGACGCCCATAATGCTCTTTGCATTGACACGTTTCGCACCCTTGGCAATATGAATATCGCATTTGAATTGGCCAGCCAATTGAGTCAACTTGGCTGCAGCTCGAGCGTGCAATCCTAACTTATTTGATATGACAATATCTATCTGTGGCATGGTGAGGTCAATTGAGAGGATGTTCAAACATACCTCAGTCTACACGCATAAGAGCACTATTTGCACCAGCTAGCGCGCAAGAAGCCACGTCCTCCAAATTTCCCTGACGATAATTGATGGCGCGCAGCAACATGGACGCGTTCACTCCGCCCAATACGCAACAGCTTACACCCGATTCTTGAGCGATGTGACATGCCCTGACGGCGATATTCGAGGGAGATGCCCCCGGTAAATCAGTCAACACCAAAATGCCATCCCCCCGATCGAGGGCCATCAATTGATCAGCGATTGTTGCAGCGCAATCTGCCGCACACTGATTCGGTTGAACATCGAAAAAATCGACATAAGGGTCATGCCCGAGAACATGTTTAGCACATTCCACCAATGCCGAAGCCAATGGAGTGTGTGCTATCACGGCAATCGAAATCATGATGTTTAGACTTGAGCTATGGCGAACTCGAGTGCCTCGACAAGTCTGTTTGCGACATTAAAACCGGTTTGCTCGGTAATTTCGACAAAACAGGTCGGGCTAGTCACATTGATTTCAGTGACATAATCTCCGATCACATCCAGACCGACAAGTAATAAACCTCTTTCAGCCAGCTTGGGAGCAATAGACCGGGCGATGAACCAGTCACGCTCTGAAAGTGGTTGAGCCACTCCCCTGCCGCCGGCGGCAAGATTGCCACGCGTTTCGCCAGCCAACGGTATACGGGCCAGGCAGTAAGGAACCGGTTCCCCGCCAATGAGCAATATACGCTTATCCCCTTTTGTAATTTCAGGAATATAACGTTGGGCCATGATTGTTTGAGATCCATCCTTAGTGAGAGTTTCAAGGATGGCATTCAAGTTTGGTTCATTGATTCCAAGCCTGAAAATACCTGTCCCACCCATTCCGTCCAGAGGTTTAACAATCACATCCCTATGCAAAGCATGGAAAGCTTTGAGCCTTTCCATATCGCGTGAAACTAGCGTAGGCGCGGTGAATTCCGGAAACTCGGTAATTGCGAGTTTTTCGGGATGATTGCGTATGGCATCTCCACCGTTGAAAACTTTGGCTCCCTGAGCTTGAGCGAACTCGAGCATATGGGTGGTGTAGACATATTCCATATCGAAAGGCGGATCCTTTCGCATCAGAATGGCACCAAAATCCTTAAGCAAAATGTCTTTTGGATTCGATACAACCTTCCACCAATTTTTCTGATGCAAATCCGCACCATGCACTAACTGAATTTCCGTCGCACGAGCAGAAACCTGTCCATCGAGGATGAACAGGTCGCTTTGCAGTGCGACACTGATGCGATGACCGCGAGACTCTAGTGCCTGCATCATCGCAACAGAACTATCCTTGTACGCGTTCAGCGCAGGAAGCGGATCCAGTATGAACAGGACATTCAACATTATGCAGTCGCTTCGGTTTTACCTGGCGCCTTTTTGCGTGGCGACAACACCATCACCATTTGACGACCTTCAAGTTTTGGCATCGCTTCAACAACGGCCATATCGGTCAAATCATCCCGGACACGTTCAAGCACACGCATGCCAAGTTCCTGGTGTGCCATTTCGCGACCACGAAAACGCAAAGTCACTTTCGCTTTGTCGCCCTCTTCAAGAAAACGTTTCAAATTGCGTAACTTGACCTGGTAATCACCTTCGTCGGTTGCCGGACGAAACTTGATTTCCTTGACTTGAATTATTTTTTGCTTTGAACGGGCTTCAGCCAGGCGCTTTTGCTCCTGATACTTGAATTTGCCGTAGTCCATGAGTCTGCAGACCGGCGGTTCGGCGTTGGGCGCGATTTCAACCAGATCCACTTCATTTTCTTCAGCCATTCGAATAGCGTCGAATGTCTTGACGATACCGAGTTGCTCACCTTCTGTACCTAGCAAACGCACTTCGGGAACTCGGATTTCACCGTTAATGCGATGGGCTTTTTCTGTTGCGATGTTGACGACTCCTAGTAAATTAAGCTGCCTGATGAGTAGGCGAGCTGGAATTGCGGCGTAAAGCCACGTCTTCTGACAAAAGTGTAGCGAATTCCCCTATGGGCATCACCCCTAGGTCTAATCCACCACGACCTCTTACTGCTACGGCTCCCGACTGGCGCTCTTTTTCTCCGACCACCAGAATGTAAGGAACCTTCTGCAAGCTGTGTTCACGAATTTTATAAGTGATTTTCTCGGCACGTAAATCTGATTCTACCCTAAAGCCTTGTTTTTTCAGGCTTTGTGTGATTTCTGCCGCATAATCGGCTGCCGGCTCAGAGATACAGCACACAACTGCCTGCACGGGCGCGAGCCATGCAGGCATTGCACCAGAGTGATTTTCTATCAGCATTCCGATAAAACGCTCAAGCGAACCAAGTATGGCTCGATGCAGCATAACCGGCGGTCGTCGTTGATCATTTTGATCAACAAACGCTGCGCCAAGCCGCTCAGGCATGGAAAAATCAACCTGAATCGTACCGCATTGCCAATGGCGACCGATCGCGTCCTTTAGCGTGTACTCGATTTTCGGGCCATAAAATGCGCCTTCACCTGGGGAAACCTCAAACTCACAGCCAGTGCGTTTGAGACTTTCCATCAAGGCGGATTCAGCCTTATCCCAAACCTCGTCGGACCCGATACGCTTTTCCGGACGGGTTGCGACTTTGTACAGAACTTCAGTAAATCCGAAATCAGAATAAACCTTTTGCAGCAATGAAGTGAATGCGGCACATTCATCCTGAAGCTGATCTTCAGTACAAAAAATATGCCCATCATCCTGCGTAAAGCCACGTACGCGCATCATTCCATGCAATGAGCCTGATGGCTCGTTTCGGTGACACTGACCGAATTCGCCGTAACGTAAAGGCAAATCACGGTAAGAATGCAAACCATGATTGAAAATCTGAACATGACCGGGACAGTTCATTGGTTTAAGGCCATAAACACGATTCTCGGACTCTGTCGTGAACATGTTTTCGCGATAGTTATCCCAGTGGCCTGTTTTTTTCCATAGTGAAATGTCTAGTATCTGCGGAGCCTTGACCTCTTTGTAGCCATTGTCCCTATAAACGGATCGCATGTACTGTTCCACCTGCTGCCAAATTGCCCAGCCTTTGGGATGCCAGAAAATCAGGCCCGGACCTTCTTCCTGAAAATGAAACAGATCAAGATCTCGACCAATCTTGCGATGATCGCGTCGCTCAGCTTCTTCGAGCATATGCAGATAAGCATCCTGATCTTCTTTAGTCGCCCAGGCTGTACCATACACTCGCTGAAGCATTTCATTGTTGCTATCGCCGCGCCAGTATGCGCCGGCTACCTTCATCAACTTGAAAACCTTGAGCTTTCCGGTGGAAGGCACATGTGGGCCGCGGCACAAGTCGATAAAGTCCCCTTCACGATACAGGCTAATTGTCTCGTTGCCTGGAATAGCCTCTATCAACTCGGCTTTGTAATCTTCACCGATTCCTTTGAAAAACTTGACCGCGTCATCCCGTAACCATTCTTCCCTCGTGACAACCTCATCTTTTTTTGCCAGTTCGGCCATCTTCTTTTCGATCGCAGTCAAATCCTCGGGCGTGAATGGACGTTTATAGGCGAAGTCATAGTAAAAACCATTTTCTATAACCGGACCAATGGTGACTTGGGCTTCAGGAAAAAGTGATTTGACTGCGTAAGCCAACAAATGGGCGGTCGAATGACGAATCATTTCGAGCCCATCAGCGTCTTTTGAGGTGATAATTGCCAAATTTACATTCGAATGAATTTGAAATGTCGAATCAACGAGTCGGGATTTTCCGTCGATAGTAATTCGACCGCCAAGGGTGGCACGCGCCAAACCGGCACCAATAGACTGGGCAACTTCGGCAACAGTAATGGGACCGGGGTATTCGCGCACGGAGCCATCAGGCAAAGTAATTGCAATCATTCTGAGTATCTTAAGCAAGAGAGTTAACCCTGCATTTTAACATCCGTTAGGACTCATTCAGTCGCTCCACAACAAGGCTCGCCCCGATCCCGATATGGCGTTTTCTCCCACGCAAGTCAAGTTCGGACTTGATAAGAGAGTTACATTGCCCGGACAGTGCATCATTCTGATACTTAAAAAGCTGGGACGTCTTTGATTCACCAGGTGTCACTCGGCCGCGCGCGGGAATCGCATGCGAACACGCATTCCAGGCTTGGCATCCTCAAGAAAAAGATCCCCATCGTGCAATTGAGTAAATGCAGCGACAATAGAAAGCCCTAACCCACTTCCCCTTTGATCTTTGTTTAGTCGATAGAAACGCTGCAAGACTTTATTGCTTTCAACTTTGGGAATCCCGAGTCCATTATCTTCCACAATAAGCGTGACAAAACTTTGGTCTTGAAACGCCTGAATGTGAATCGTCGCGCCATCGCCGGCATATTTGATCGAATTATCGAACAAATTAATCAAAATTCCAGTCAAGAGATCGCGGTCGCCAAGAATTTGAGGCGTCCCTTCGATCGAAGTTTTAAAGCGAATATCGTGATCTTCAGCCGCAGGCGCGTAAAGATCAATCAGGTCTTGAATCACTTCCCTGATCGAGACTGCACTAAATGGCTGGCGACGCGTGCCTGATTCCGCCTCCGCAATCTGCAAAAGCTTTTCAAGAACAACAATTAGATTATCTATACCTTCTATCGTGAACACTGATGCGGCTTCAAGGCTTTCCCTATCCGGATGAGTGCGCAAGACCTCCTCAAGCCTATTCCTGATTAGTCCCAGCGGTGTCCGCATATTGTGGGCAATCGTATTGGAAACATGACGAACACCATCCATCAAATGTTGCATTCTATCCAGCATCCGATTGATGTCTTCACTCAAGCGGTCGAACTCATCTGGTTTATTCGCAACCTTGATACGTCGCTCCAGGTTTCCGGCTTCAATATCGAGGGTTGTTTGTCTGATAGTCCAGATTCTTTTTTCAAGCTGACGCCTGAAAACATAAGTACCTACGATGGCAAGAATCAAGGCTAATATTCCGCCAACCGCAACAGCCTCGACAATCAGGATCCTGACTTCGCCGAGATCCCGCATATCACGTCCGACGACCATCAAAGCGCCATCATCGAATCGATGCAAGCGCATTCGAACATCCGATACCCCGGCTGGCCTGAGCAATTGCCGATTGAAATTTTTATCGACAGGCACAAATACATCCACCCAACCAGGTATGTTGCCTGCCAGTTTGATGCCTTGAGGATTCACAAGCAATAGAATTTCTACATCAGAATCAACCCCATCACTTAGACTTTTTTCGATTCTGCGTGCAACAGAAAGCAAACCATTTTGCTTTGCATCGTTAGAGAAATTCGTTGTGATCTCGGCAATTTTCGTATCGACATTGCGTTCCATCACGACAATCGTTCCGAAGTACAGCGCGCCGGAAATCAACAATACAGACAATACAACCAGACTGCCACAAATCAGGGCAAGTCGAAACGCGACCGAATGCCAAATTCTATTCACGAATACCAAACATGTAACCTGAACCGCGCACGGTGTGCAGCAAAGGCATAGCATGTCCCTTATCGATTTTGTTGCGCAGTCGACTGATTTGAACATCAATCACATTGGTGCCCGGGTCAAAGTGAAAGTCCCACACTGCCTCGAGAAGCATGGTTCGCGTGACCAGTTGTCCCTGGTTTCTGACAAGATACTCCAGCAATCTGAACTCGCGAGGCTGCAAAATGATTGGTTGTTCGGCTCTTTTAGCCTTTCGCGTGCGAAGGTCAAGAACCAGATCCGCCACTTTGAGTGTCCGGGTATTTTCTTCGGGATTGGATCTTCTTATCAAGGCTTCGATTCTTGCCAGCAACTCGACAAGAGCAAAGGGTTTAGTCAAGTAATCATCGCCCCCCTCGCGCAATCCGTGTATCCTCTCGTCAAGGCTGGATAAAGCGCTCAAGACCAGGACTGGACATTTTTCTCCAGATTGACGGATTTCTTTAATAATATCCAGACCTTCTTCATTGTCAGGCAACATGCGGTCGATAATCAGGGCGTCCCAATGATTAGAATTAGCCTGCATCAACCCGGATTTTGCATCCGAAGCATGCACAACTTCATAGCCGGCCTCTTGCAATCCATTTTGCAAGTATCTAGCCATTTCTGTTTCGTCTTCTATCAACAGAATGCGCATGATCGTGAACTAAAATTTAATTAGCATAAAAGAGCAATACCTTTGAAACATTTTAATGATCAAATGCGCGAATGTTACAGTTCATAAAAAGTGCATTTGCAAATGCATTCGTTGCGAATTCATTCATTTCAATCCTGAGCATCCTGGCATGCGGATTGAGTTCGTCAGCCTATGGTGAAGAAGAATTCGAACACTTTACCGCAAAAGTCCAATCGACCTGGATCTGGCAGAAACATCCTGGATTACGTTCACCTTACGCCGACTTTAGCAGCTTGAATCCAAACCAGGAGATAGGCTACTCATTGAGCGCAACTGCATTCCTTGGTGCCAGACCATGGAAAGGCACCGAGTTTTTTATTGATCCAGAAGCTGCGCAAGGCAATCCGTTTTCGGGATTACGCGGGTTTGGCGGAATGTCCAATGGTGAAGCACAAAAGGCCGGGGGATCCGATCCTTCGGGCTACTGGGCGAGAGCCTTCGTACGTCAGACCTTTGGCCTGGGTGGTGAATCAGAGAAACAACAAGCCGGATTCAATCAGTTTGCCGGTCAAATCGATAGCAGACGGCTCGTCATGACTGGTGGCATTTACGCCATAACGGATATTTTCGATCAAAATGCATTCTCACATGATCCTAAAACTCAGTTTTTGAACTGGGCAATGATGGACTACGGCGCCTGGGATATGCCTGCAGACGCTCGCGGTTATACGCGTGGGTTGGCCATTGAGTATTACCACGATGACTGGGCATTCAGGATAGGTAGAAATTTATTGCCCGTCCAGTCCAATGGACTACAGCTTAATGGTGATTTCTCAGGGTCTTATAGCGATAATCTGGAAGTTGAAAAAAGTTACCGTATCGGGGACCAGGCCGGTAAAGTGCGAGCGCTCGCATTCAGGAACCGAGCTAAATTTGGTAACTTCAACGATGCACTCGATCTTTCGAAACTGACAGGGTCGATGCCAGATGTAGCAAATACTCGCAAGGATCAAACAAAATACGGATTTGGCATGAGTCTGGAACACAATTTGACCGAAAGCATAGGCGCGTTTGCCCGGTTAAGCTGGAACAATGGACAGACAGAAGCCTACTCCTTTACCGAAATCAATAATTCAGTCCTTCTTGGTCTATCTGTAAAAGGACAGGCCTGGTCCAGACCGGATGATGTTTTCGGACTGGCCTTTGCGTCGAACGGACTGTCATCGCCAAATATTGAATATTTGAATGCGGGTGGACAGACGTTTTTTTGCGGCGACGGAAAAATCAACTACGGTCGCGAAGGGATTATAGAAACCTACTACAGTTTAAAACTGCATAAAACGCTATGGGCAACTGTAGACTATCAATTCATTGCGAGCCCTTGTTACAACAGGGATCGCGGTCCTGCACATGTATTTTCTTTCCGATTGCATTTTGAAATGTAAAGAATTTCAGATCGAAAATTGATTTCAAAATCTGTGGGAAAGATTCAGCGCGACTCCAAAACCTGTTTGATACTGATCGCTGTATGAATAACTATCATTATTATTCATCGCCTTCAGTCGACCGTTGACCAAGGCGGCAGCATATAAGTCTAAAAGTGTTCCGGAATCGAACCGATAGGATAGTCGTGCAAAAACAGGTATGAAACTGTTCTGACCAATACCGCCCGGCAGGACACCATCATCATTCAAACGAAAACGATAAGTACGGTAAGAGCCTCCACCGGCTAATGTCCATTTTTCTGTCAATGCATAGGCTAGTTCAAGCCCTGCTCCACCAGTTGGTCCAGCTGGCAAAGGGTTGCTTAACTTCCAGCGGTCATTGATTTTCCAGTTAACAACGAGATAAGGGAACACTTTTGTAGTGTCGAATTCTCTGAAGACACCTGCCCCCAGTCCAAGAGTTAAATCAGGTGAAAAACTTTTTGCAGCACTAAAGACAGCGCCATAGATGGCCGAATCGTTCGTACCAACCCCTGCTTCCCCGCTCCAGACAATGCTAGGATTGAACATGAGATGCCAATCAGGAGTGGGTGAATAAGTAAAATTCAATCCAACGCCGGGGGTGTTGATATTCTTCCAAGGCTGATGGCCTTCAAATGCACCCGGTGCACTCCAGGTCCAATTTTGATAGGCATACCGGAAATTAACACCCGCTCTAAATTGTGAGCTGAATTGTTGATTCAAGCTCACCACCGCTGCAGCTTCAGACCAGCCAAAGCTACCGCCTGAATCCAGACTGGTTCGAGATTGATTCAATCCAAATAGAGAAACGGAGGGAGTCAATCCAGAAGAAGGCATCTGGGAGAATGCTGTCGAAAAATGAAGGCTTCCAACTGCAGCTACGATTAATCCTGCTTTAAATAGTCTGGACATGCGCGGTTAGCCAAAAAGATCAAACAATTTATATCGACAATATACGTAAATATCTAGGCAAAGAATATCACTTTTGATTGCATAGTAGACGAGGCGCTGCTGCAATCTCAGGGCAATCCCGGGGCAATTAACGATCTTCCCAATCCTTCCATTCAATTGAGTGGGTTTCTATAAATTTTTTTACAGCGGCACCTACAGTCGGAAAAAAAGCATCATTACCGATTTGATCAAACAGTCCATATTTTTTAATTTTATCTTTGACAGGATCTTTCATTTCAGAGAAATGTAATTTGATTTTGGACTGTTTCAATATCTTAATCAGATCGCCTACGGTATCGGATGCTGTGACATCTACATTTGTAATTGGTTCAGCTGCCACCACCACCCATTTCACAGGTGATTGTGATGCGGCAACTGCCGCAAGCAATTTCTGTTGAAATAATTCAGCATTTGCAAAAAATAATGCAGCATCCCATCGAAACAACAAAAGTCCGGGAATTTGTTTTGCATTCTGATAACGCGTGATGTCATGGTATCCCTTTATGCCATCGACGCGCCCCAGAATCGCGAAATGCGGCCGCCAGCTTTGCCACAAGAAATCAATAATCGCAACGATGATTGCCAGAGTAATTCCCGTAATCACACCGAAGGTCACGACAGCGGCAAAGCAAAACATGGATAGCCAGAACTCGCCTTTTTGAATCCGATAAATTCTTTTTAAATCCGATACCTCGAACAAGCTCCAAGCCGCAATTAAAACAACAGCAGCTAACGCACTATCGGGCAAGTATTTGAGAGAATCGGGCGCCACAATCAAAAAAAGTGAAACAACAAAGGCGCCGATTAATCCAGTGACTTGCGTCTGTGCCCCTGCGACTTGCGCAATCGGAGTGCGAGAGGAGCTACTGCTGACTGCGAAACCTTGAAAAAAACCGGTTGCGATGTTGGCGGCTCCAAGCGCAATCATCTCCTGATTTTGGTCAACATAACCACCATGACGGACGGCATAACTGCGTGACAAAATACTTGTGTCAGCAAGTGATACAAGCGCAATGGCAAACCCGCCCATTAGCACCGGAACGACATCGCTCGCTTCAATCCAGGGTATTGAAAAATGTGGCAACCCCTGCGGAATGGATCCAAGAATCATTACCTGATGCGTAGATGATAAATCGAAGTAACCGACTATTACCGACACAACTAAAACAGCAATCAACAATCCCGGAAGTCTCTTATATGGCTTTGAAAGCAAAATAATGAAAATAGTCAAAAGACCAACAGCCAGCGTCATCCAGTTTGCTTGCAGTCTAATCACACTCGTTACTGTCTTATATAAACTAATAAGCGGCCCTTCCGTTGATGCCGGAAGACCGAATAACTTAGGTAACTGACTGATCATGACGGTGATGGCAATTCCATTCATATAACCATAACGAATCGGTTTGGAAAGCAAGTCCGTAACAAAACCCAGCCGAGTAATTCCAGCAAAAAGACATAACAATCCGGCAACAATTGCCATCATTCCGGCCAAGGTAAGTGCTTTAACAGGATCGCCGTCGGCATTGGACAATACAACTGCGAGAATAATGGCGGTTAAAGATGAATCTGGCCCAAGAACCAAAATACGGCTGGGACCAAGCAGCGCATATACAAGCAAAGGCACTATAGTTGCATATAGACCGTATATTCCGGGCAATCCGGAGGCAACTGCGTATGCAATACCTACGGGAACCAACATTGTTGCCAAGACAAAGCCAGCAAAAATATCACGATGAACCCATGAAGCTTTATATGTCTTGATAAGCGATAAGCCTGGAAACCAACGTTTGTAACCACGTTGTAATGGCTGCATGGATATACCTAAATCTTCAGTGCTTGGAGGCTGCATCATTTTGAAATGTATAAAACATTACAAATAAAGGGTAAGAAGGTTTAGTCTACATCCTGTGTGCGTATCGCAATGTAAAAAAATGGACAAGGACACCACACAAAAAAAATGTGCTGTGAGACCAGATCAGGGAAAGTGGGAAAGAGATGAAGGTATGGTGATGGTAGGCGGTATTGGAATCGAACCAACGACCTCCACGATGTCAACGTGGCGCTCTAACCAGCTGAGCTAACCGCCTAAAGACAAGAATTATATATGAATAGAAGTAAGCGTGTCAAAACCATTGAATTATGCATTCGCTGCACGAACAGCCGATACAAATTCGTTCATTTTCTGAGATGATTTAATGCCCGGGGCATCCTCAACTCCACTACTGACATCGACAGCCCAAGGGGACAATTGCCTAATAGCCTGAACAACATTCGATTGATTCAATCCACCCGACAACACTATAGGTCTGGCAACACGATTGGACGCATTCAGTTCAGACAAAAGCGAATAATCAAATCCCAATCCGCTTCCGCCATATGCAGGTGTGTAACTATCGAAGAGCCAACCTGCCGCATCGAAATACTGTGAACAAAAATGAGTAATCTTCAATGGTGAATCAAGTTCGGGCGCGCCAATTCGAAAAGCCTTCAAGTAAGGGATTCCGAATGAAGAGCAATATTCCCGTGACTCTTCCCCATGAAACTGCAGAAGGGATGGCCGCATGGTCTCAATCACATCCCGAACCTCTGTCTCGCTTGGGTTGACGAATAGTGCGACAGTACTAACAAAAGCCGGCATATTTTGCGTGAGTGTCCGGGCCTGAGTCGGTGAAACATAACGATTGCTGGGTGGATAAAACACAAAACCGATCGCATCGGCGCCAAATTTGGTTGCCGCGGCAATATCCTCAAGGCGGGTTAAACCGCAGATTTTGATGCGGGTGCGAGTAGATTGCATGTCTGAATCATTGTTGGTAAAGGTGATTCCATCTGGAATTGATACCCGGGGTAAGACACTCCCGTCAAGTAAAGTCCATCAGGTGAAAAAGTGGGTGCACCAGAGGTTCGATCACGAACCTCTAGTAGATGATCAATATATGTTACAGGCTCACGGCCTTGTCCAACCTGTAACAGCGCTCCCATGATGTTTCTGACCATGTGGTGTAAAAAAGCATTGGCGCGAAGCGAAACGACAGTGATGTCACCGAATCGAGCAAAGTCAATGCTATGCATTTTTCGAATCGGTGACTTAGCCTGACACTGTGAAGATCTGAAACTGCTGAAATCATGTTCGCCAATAAGCGATAGAGATGCCTTTTGCATGGCATCCAGATCGAGAGATTGGAATACCCATCCTGCCCGACGATCCCATAATGGCTGACGTATGCGACTATTCAGTAAAACGTATGAATATGATCGAGATGTCGCTGAAAATCTCGCATGAAAATCCCTGTCGACGCTATGTGCCCATTGAACTCCAATTGACCTGGGTAAAAGAGCGTTCAATCCACGGACCCACGACTCTGCTGTTCGAGTGATGTCCGTATCAAGGTGAACAACCTGCCCGGTGGCGTGCACTCCCGTATCAGTCCGCCCGGCGCAAACGGTATCAACACGAACTCTGAGAAAATTTTCGATTGCGTCTTCTAACTGGTCTTGTATCGTCAACCTATGGGGTTGCTTTTGCCACCCTTGCCAATCCTTACCATCATAAGAAATGCCAAGTGCTATCCGGGTCATGATTCAGACAATTGAAGGCAAGGAGTGCACCTAGGGCGCTTTAGTCAGCGTTGGAGGTGAATCAAGATTCAAATCGATTCCATCCAGTTTTTGACTGATATCCACCACTGGATCCGATTGAGGGCGACTTGTTGAAGATGCGATGAAATCATCGGAGTCTTCATCGAGTCTTTCGCCTGCACGTCTCATCACCCAAGCAATCACGAGGGCGCCAAAAGCGATTAATCCTGCAAGGGCAAAAACAATGTTTTCAGCAAGCACGTTTGTGAATGCATTCCACTTTCGGGCAATTTTAGATGCAAAGGTCGATTTATTTTCCGCAACCGGTGCCGTGGCCTTTACTGGTTGGGGCTCAGTAGGTGTCTTTTCGGTGATGGGTGATGCATTCTGTGTGCCAGTAGCAGGAGCAGAATTGGCAACAGCATTAGTGCTGGTGGCGGCATTCACTTCTGCGCCGGAGTTTGAAGCTGACTTGGTCACCACATCAGATTTGGAATCGCTAACAGGCTGAGGTTGCTGGGAGGTAGCTGTCTGTGTCGGTGATGGTGTTGTTACAGATTGTTTAACAGAAGAATCAGCGGTTGAGTTTTTCAACTGATCGACGTTTTCCTGCAAAATCTTGATACGGGCATTGATTTCGTTCGCTTCGTTCTTAGCAGCAGTTCGCGCATCTTCTTTTTGATCCGTTGGGCTGTTTGACGTTAAACGCAATTGATCCTGGGCTCCGTTGGCCTCTGCTCCAGAACCGGTTGTGCCAGATTTTGCTGGTTGGCTGGAGTTTCGGGCAAGCGCTGCTGCACGCGCAGCCTGCTTGGCGCGACGAATTTCATTAAATGCGCTGGCTTGTGTCTGAAAAAGCTTACGCGCTTTATTCTTATCGATTGACCTGACGGTATCCGCATCAGGTATCGAAAGAACAGCACCAGCCTTTAACAAATTCATGTTGCCCGAGATGAAAGCGTCCGGATTTGCTTCAAACAATGCCGCTAACATCTGATATACATCTGCCCCCGGCACTGCGTTCTTAAGTGCGATCGAATAAAGGGTCATACCAGGCTTGACAATGTTTTGTCCGGCGCCACCAGTGCGAGCAGAGGAAGATCCGCCTGCAGATGTCTGGGATTTCGCACTCAGATCCTCCGGCATCGTCACCAAATAGCTGGACTGGATCTGAGTGGCTCCAGAAGATGTCGTGATATCAATCAAAACATCAACAGGAGATTGTCTTGGTGGCATGGAAGAAGTGATCAACAATCTACGGGATCCGGCAATGAATCCGGGAACGACATCAACTTTCAGGCTATCCAATGCGGCGGGAGGCGTGAGTCCGGACTTTGTCCATGCATCTTCATTTGCAACCCGAGCTTGAAGTGAACTTGCTTCCTGGGCAGTCAGTTCAAGTAAAGGGATCGTAATTTGCAAAGGGGCGCCGATATCGGACAGCACGCTACCATGGCCGGGCTTGAATGCGAAGGAAGATGAGCTCGTCGCAGAAATCATCATGATCGATGCGATTTTTAGAGTCGTATTTAAAGAAAATTTCGCTATTTCCTTGCGCATGAATTTAGCCTTTTTTTGCTGTTAACTCTCAATGAATCAGAGCTCGCCCAATGCAATTCTCAACATGCGACGAAGTGGCTCAGCTGCCCCCCATAGCAATTGGTCGCCAATGGTGAAAGCACTCATGTATTGAGGGCCCATGGACAGTTTTCTCATTCTCCCGACCGGAATATCCAATGTGCCAGTTACAGAAACTGGAGATAAGGCTTTCAAAGTATCTTCTTTGTTGTTCGGTACGACTTTCGCCCAAGCGGTTCCTTTAGCGATGATGTCGGAAACTTCATCCATCGGAATATCGCGCTTGAGTTTGATTGTAAGAGCCTGGCTATGGCAACGCATCGCTCCGATTCGGACACACAATCCATCAATCGGCGTCGCAACGGTACCGAAAGATTCACCACGGCCTAAAATCTTGTTCGTTTCGGCTTCACCTTTCCATTCTTCACGAGACATTCCATTACCAAGATCTTTATCGATCCAGGGAATAAGGTTACCTGCCAAGGGGATACCGAATTGCTCGGTAGGTAAAGAACCGCTTTGCTGCAAAGATAAAACGCCTCGATCAATATCCAGAATAGCGCTGGCTGGATCATCAAGTCCGTTTTTAACCGCAGCGTTGATTAATCCGAACTGATTGAGTAACTCGCGCATGTGCTGTGCACCACCACCGGAAGCCGCCTGATAGGTCATGCTGGTCATCCATTCGATCAAATCATGATTAAACAGACCAGCCAACCCCATCAACATGCAGCTTACCGTGCAGTTACCACCGATGTAATCCTTAACACCACGCTTAAGCGCAGCATCAATCACCCCACGATTAACCGGATCCAACACAATAATGGCATCATCCTTCATCCTGAGCGTGCTTGCCGCATCAATCCAGATGCCCGACCAGCCGGCCGCACGCAACTTCGGATAGACCTCTGTCGTGTAATCACCACCTTGCGCAGTGACAATGATTGGAAGCTTTTTCAGCGTATCAATGTCAAAAGCGTTTTCCAGCGCAGTGGACCCTGCCCATTCGGGGGCGCGTCCACCAGCGTTACTCGTGGAGAAAAAAACCGGATTAATCAATGGAAAGTCATTCTCGTCACGCATACGCTGCATGAGAACCGAACCGACCATTCCGCGCCACCCGATGAAACCGACAGAGTTTTTCATTTTCAAACCAATACAAATTAATTAAGCCATATTTAAACGACAGCAGGTCGTAAAGACATGGTATTCAGGATTTTAAACCTAAGTTCCTATTAACCAAGCGCTTTAAGAACTGCATCTCCCATCTGGGAAGTACCAACTTTAGTGGTGCCTGCCTCAAAAATATCTGCAGTTCTGAGCCCCTGTTGCAACACCTTTTGCACCGCTTTCTCGATGCGATCAGCATGTGCCGCCTGGTTCAACGAATAACGCAACATCATTGCAGAAGACAAAATCGTGGCCAAGGGATTGGCGATGCCTTTACCTGCAATATCAGGGGCTGAACCATGACTAGGCTCGTACAAGCCCTGCCCCGAAGCGTTAAGCGATGCAGAAGGCAGCATGCCAATCGAACCGGTTAGCATTGCCGCTTCATCAGAAAGAATGTCGCCAAAAAGATTGCCGGTCACAATCACATCAAACTCGCGAGGCGCGCGCACAAGTTGCATCGCTGCATTATCCACATACATATGCGAGAGCTGTACGCCTGGATACTCTTTTGAGACATCAGTAACGATGTCGCGCCAAAGCTGTGACGTCTCAAGAACATTGGCCTTGTCAACGCTGCACAATTTTCCCTGACGCTTCATCGCAGCCTGAAATCCAATATGAGCGATTCGACGAATCTCGGGCTCCGCGTAACGCATCGTATCGAATCCCTCGCGTTGCCCCTTGAATGGGCCATCGGGTGCCTCACGAACGCCACGAGGCGTTCCGAAATAAATATCGCCAGTCAATTCACGCAAAATAAGAATATCCAGACCTGAAACGATTTCAGGTTTGAGAGAGGATGCATTGGCCAATTCAGGATAAAGTATGGCGGGACGCAGGTTTGCAAACAACCCCATCGCCTTGCGCAAACCGAGAATAGCTTGTTCCGGGCGATGCTCTCGCGGAAGTTTGTCGTACTTCCAGTCACCCACCGCACCAAAAAGAACGGCATTGGACTCCTGGGCCAACTTAAGCGTATCGGGGGGTAATGGATGGCCATGCAAATCATATGCAGTACCACCAACCGGCGCGTGATTAATTTCCAACGGCAAGTCGAGCGCTTTTAAAACACGTACTGCTTGCTCGACAATTTCCGGGCCGATTCCGTCACCGGGAAGAACTGCAATCTTTTGCGTCATGATCAAATTATCCGTAGAGCTATTAAATACTTTTACGCCATAAAACATCAGGGCCGGTCACCCGGCCCCGAACGCGCATTAACGTGTGCCGATTGGTTGAACATCCAGCCACGGATGCCGTGCAAGTCTTTCACTTTCAAATGCACGAATTTTGTCGGCATGCAATAGAGTCAAGCCGATTTCATCCAAACCATTCAAGAGACAATACTTGCGATATGGTGTGATATCGAATGCCATCTCACGTCCATCAGGCGCAATCACAACTTGCTTTTCGAGATCGATTGTCAATTGATAGCCGACAAAACCGCGAACCTCGTCAAACAGTCGAGCAATTTGCAGTTCAGACAAAACAATTGGCAAGAAACCGGTCTTGAAACTGTTGTTGAAAAAAATGTCTGCAAACGAAGGGGCAATCACTGCACGAAAACCATACTGAGCAAGTGCCCAGGGAGCATGTTCGCGACTCGAGCCACAACCGAAATTTTTACGTCCCAGCAATATCGAAGCACCTTGATAACGAGGCTGGTTCAATACGAAATCAGGATTCAGAGGACGCTTGGAATTATCCATCCCAGGCTCGCCGTGATCCAGATAACGCAACTCGTCGAATAAATTTGGTCCGAAACCGGTTCGTTTGATTGACTTCAAAAACTGCTTCGGAATAATCAAATCAGTGTCGACGTTTTCGCGATCCAGAGGGGCAACCAAGCCCTTGTGTGTAGTGAATTTATCCATGATCTTTACTTGAAGTTACGCACGTCGACAAAATGACCTGCAATCGCAGCAGCGGCAGCCATTGCGGGACTGACCAGATGGGTGCGTCCGCCCTGACCCTGACGACCCTCGAAGTTTCGATTTGAAGTCGAAGCGCAACGCTCCCCCGGCTCAAGGCGGTCTGCATTCATTGCCAAACACATTGAGCAACCGGGTTCACGCCATTCAAAACCCGCTTCGATAAAAATCTTATCGAGTCCTTCGCGCTCTGCCTGCGCCTTGACTAATCCGGAGCCCGGCACAACCATTGCTTGGCGCACATTGCTAGCAACATGCTTGCCACGGGCTACCACCGCCGCCGCACGTAAATCCTCTATTCTGGAATTAGTGCAAGAGCCAATGAAGACTCGATCAATCTTGATGTCTTGAATCGCCGTGTTTGGTTTAAGGCCCATGTATTCAAGGGCGCGCTCCATGCCGCTTCGGCGGATTTCGTCCTTTTCCTTGTCGGGATCGGGAACGCGACCGGTGACGGGCAGAACCATCTCGGGCGATGTCCCCCAGGTAACTTGAGGAACAATTTGACGCGCGTCGATTTCAACAACTCGATCGAAATGCGCTCCCTCGTCCGAATGGAGTGTCTTCCAATAAGCGACTGCCGAATCCCAAAGGGCCCCAGTTGGAGCAAAAGGACGATTCTTGAAATACTCGATCGTTTTTTCGTCGACGGCAACCATACCTGATCGGGCACCAGCTTCAATCGACATGTTGCACAAGGTCATGCGCCCTTCGACCGTTAATCCACGAATCGTAGAGCCGGCAAATTCGATCGCATGGCCGGTACCACCTGCGGTCCCAATGACACCAATAACATGAAGGATGACGTCTTTTGCTGTACAGCCGGCCGGTAATGCGCCTTCGACCCGTACAAGCATGTTCTTGTTCTTCTTGACCTGTAAAGTCTGCGTGGCCATGCAATGCTCGACCTCGGAGGTGCCAATGCCAAAGGCAAGAGCACCAATCGCTCCATGCGTACTCGTATGCGAATCGCCGCAAACAACAGTCATTCCCGGCAGAGTGGCACCCTGCTCCGGACCTATCACATGTACGATACCTTGACGCACATCATTCATCTTGAATTCAATGACATGATGCTTGTCGCAGTTGGCGTCAAGCGTATCGACCTGCAGTTTAGAGACAGGATCGGTAATACCCTGGGCACGATCAATAGTGGGAACGTTATGATCTGCTACCGCAAGGTTGGCATTCAAACGCCAGAGCGGACGACCTGCCAAATCCAGGCCTTCGAACGCCTGCGGACTCGTGACCTCATGCAAAAGATGGCGATCAATGTAAAGAATCGTGGTGCCATCGGGTTCTTCATGAACCACATGGGCGTCCCAAAGCTTGTCGTATAAAGTTTTTTTCATGACGCTGGAAATGCCTGATTACATGCGAAAAAGGGATAATTTTTGATTATGCCATAGCAAAAGCGTGTCTGAATCCAGCCGGTATCGCCATTCGCCAAGTGATCAGACGTTTACGACATCGGCACACTGGGCACGATGACGCAAAGCGTGGTCCGCAAGCACAATCGCGAGCAAAGCTTCGGCAATTGGGGTGGCACGGATCCCCACACAAGGATCATGACGACCCAGTGTCTGTACCATGACCGGCTGCCCTGAGCGGTCTATGGACTGCCTCTCGATTCGAATACTTGAAGTTGGTTTGATAGCCAAGCTCACTGTAATCGGCTGACCTGTGGAGATCCCCCCCAGAATTCCACCCGCATGGTTACTAAGGAATCCTTCCTTTGTGATTTCATCCCCGTGCTCGGAACCACGCTGGGTGACACTATTAAAACCGGCACCGATTTCAACCCCCTTGACGGCATTCAGGCCCATCATCGCATGCGCGATATCGGCATCAAGCCTGTCATAAATGGGCTCACCCCAACCTGCAGGCAGATTTTCGGCAACCACTTCGATTCTAGCCCCTACGGAATCGCCATCATGCCGCAGCTTATCCATATAAGCTTCTAAATCAGGCACTACGCCCTGGTTGGCAGAATAGAAAGGGTTATTGGGAACATGATCCCAACTTTCGAAAGGCATCGTGATCGGTCCAAGTTGACTCATGTACCCACGAATCAAGGTTCCGAAACGCCCGGCCAACCACTTTTTAGCAATCGCCCCAGCGGCGACCGTAGGGGCGGTCAACCTAGCCGAAGAACGCCCTCCACCCCTGGGATCGCGCTCGCCATATTTCTTGAAGTAAGTAAAGTCGGCATGGCCCGGTCGAAATGTGTCCGCGATGGCACTGTAATCCTTACTGCGCGCATCCGCGTTTCGGATGAGCAGGGCGATGGGGGTACCGGTCGTCTTGCCTTGATACACACCAGACAAGATTTCCACCTGATCGGGCTCCTGTCTTTGCGTGACATGGCGGGAAGTACCGGGACGGCGACGATCCAGATCGAATTGGATATCCGCTTCAGTCAATGGTATTCCAGGCGGACAACCGTCAACCACGCAGCCAATGGCCGGACCATGCGATTCACCAAAATTCGTGACGCAGAACAATTTACCGAGCGAATTACCAGACATATAGTGACAAACAAAAATAATAAAAAAACAGATTCGAATCTTGTCCGAAAATCATGGAAAGCACTACCAACTTCGGTCATTATTGCATCATGACGAACAACTTACCTCAATTTTAGATGCCCAGGCGGGTGGTAAAGCACTATACGCCTCGAAACCCGCCTTTGCCTCAAATGGATTTGCAAGAATAGTTAAAAGGCGCTCGATTTCGGAATTGTCCCCTTCCTGGGCAAATTCAATCGCTTGTTGGGCAAGATGGTTCCTCAACACATATAGCGGATTGCTGGCAAGCATCGATTGGATGCGTTCGTGATTAGTGGGACTTCCCTGCTGCGCGATGCGACGGCGATATCGATCCAACCAGGCAGAGGCATCATCCCGATCGATGAACAGATCGACAAATGGCTGGATAGACGCATTCACCGTCCCGCCAAGATCATGCTCGATTTGTACGGCAGAAGCATCGGTCAACCCTGAAACATGAGCCAACTGTCTAAAGGTCAGAGTGAAGTCGGCACGATTTCGATGCATCAAACTCCACAAGTCATCAATCAGAACATGATCCCCATCCTGCCAGTCGGTCAAACCAAGTTTTGACATCATTTTTTTCTGCATCGAACTCAAAAAGAACGTCTCGAAGGAATCCAAAGCTTGGCGAAGTGCATCCGCATCCGGGACAATCAAATGCAGACTGTTCGCCAGTTGATAAAGATTCCAATGGGCTACGGCAGGTTGAGCGTGCCAGGCATACCGCCCTTGCGAATCAGTATGGTTACAAATATGACCCGCATCGAAAGCGTCCATAAAACCAAACGGGCCATAATCCAGCGTCAAACCCAGAATCGACATATTGTCTGTATTCATTACCCCGTGACAAAACCCGTTTGCTTGCCAATCAGCCATCAGGTTTGCGGTACGTTGAACCACAATTTCTAGCAATCGAACATATTGATACGCATCCGAATCCTTGTGCTTATCAAACGCCTTACATTCAGGATAAAAATGATCGATGACGTAATCCGCTAATAACCGCATTAAATCCGGTCGCTGTTTAGCAGCCCAGTGCTGAAAAGATCCGAAGCGGACGAAGCTGGGGGCCATGCGGGCAACGACTGCCGTAGTCTCCATGGTTTCTCGCATGACACGATCCGCAGAAGCCACGATGGATAATGCTCTTGTGGTCGGCACACCTAACCCGACCATGGCATGACTTGCCAGATACTCCCTAACGGAAGATCGCAACACTGCTCGACCATCGCCCATTCTGGAATATGGGGTTTGACCTGCGCCTTTTAGCTGTAACTCCCAAAGTCCATCAGGTCCCTTCAGGCCTCCGAGCAGATGGGCTCTGCCATCACCAAGTTGACCTGCCCAAACTCCAAATTGATGACCGCTGTAGACAGCAGCCAAAGTATCCCCTCCAGGCAGTGCCACATTTCCACTGACCACATTTAAAAATACCGATTCAGAAAAGGCGGCGGGCGATAAACCTATCAGACGCGCGCTTTCGCTGCTTGCGTGCAACAACCTTGGTTGACTCAACGGCGTGGTTGGAAGTCGCGTATAAAAGTCATCCGGCAACGATGCAAAGGTATTGGACTTGGGAATCTGATCAAAATGAAGGTACATATACACACTGTCGCAATCAATTTCTTTTGCCGGCAGCCAATTTTGCCGCCTTCTTTGAAGGTTGAGCATAAAAAATCGCGCTCAAGAAGAATGTGGTCGATAGTACGATCTCAATCCACGAAAGTTTTACGCTGAGAGAAGACGGGGATGACATGACTCTGACAACGCCTTCCATTAAATAGAGCAAAATCAGCATGGATGCCCACTGAACGGTATAAAGGCTACCGCGCGAGACGCCTTTGAACGCAAATGCCAGTGGAAGCGCCTTGAGAAACCAGAGCGTGCCACCTGGCTTAAGCGGATCCAGCCAGATTTCCCATGCAATACACAATGCGAAGAGAGCAATCAGGCTGAATAAAGCGCTGTAGTGCAAATAAGGATTCAAGACCGGTTGTTTCATAATCGTTCCGTATCGTACGAGCTGGTATTATCGCTTGCACATTAGGTGAATATCATGAATGTCCCCACTCCGAACTCCGACCAGGCGAATACGCATCGATCCGGCCAGACCCGCGGTTTGGGAATCATTCAATACCTATGGCATTGTGCTGTTGAGATCAATCTGCTTCAAATCGCGTCGAACCTGACGTTCAATACCGTTTTGGCGATTGTGCCGCTGCTCGCTGTGGTACTGGCCTTGTTTACAGCTTTCCCACACTTTCAAGAATTCAGGGATGCCCTGCAAGGCTTTATGACTCAAAGCCTCATGCCGGTAGACCTGTCCAATAATGTCATGGCGCATCTGAATGAGTTTGCAGCCCAGGCAACTAAATTAACGACCATCGGAGGCGCATTTCTGGTGGTCACAGTCATGCTGTTGATCATGACGATTGATAGCGCACTGGCAACAATCTGGCATATCCGCAAACATCGCACTTTTGCGAACCGCCTGATCGTCTATTGGTCTCTGATCAGCCTTGGCCCGATTTTGATGGGGGCTAGCTTATGGGCGACAGCCATTATTGCGCGCGAGTCACTCGGCTTGGTGAATCAAATGCCGATTTTGCTGGAAATCACCCTCAAAGTGCTTCCGGCTGTCATTATTGGATTCGGATTATCGACATTATTTGTCATCGTACCTAGTTGCAAAGTCAGGTATACCGATGCATTAGTAGGTGGATTCCTGAGCGCACTCATTCTGGAGTTCATGAAATTTGCGTTCGCCTACTACGTTTCAAGCTTTACTTCCTACGCAGTCATTTACGGAGCGTTCGCCGCCTTGCCTGTTTTTCTGATCTGGGTATATCTTTCATGGCTGGGAGTATTGGTTGGCGCAATCTTAACGGCCTCGATGCCTGCAATCAGGCATAACAGAATCAACACTCAAATCCCCCCGGGATCAAAGTTTTTCAATGCGATATTAATTTTGCAGCTATTGGCCGAATCGCGCGGATCCATGCCCCCCGGCAGATCGGAATCCGAATTGATTGAAGCGACATCGCTCAGACCACAGGATCTAGGCGAAGTTCTCGATGCCCTTTCAAACCTTGGCTGGATAGCATGCACCAACGAGTCAAATGCGTTACGCTGGATACTTGCGTGCGATATCGCCAGTGCAAGATTTGGCATGCTTGTAGACAAAATGGTCCTGAACCGAAAAGCCTTGAATCTTGAAAGTCATCCCGAACTGGAAAAAGCCTTGGGTGTTCTTTTTACGCGTAAAAATGACCCGTTGTTGCAGGATGTGCTATTGCATCATGACAAGGTGAGTGGTCAACCGATACAATCCGCTAAATAGGCAGCACTCCGGAGACACATCATGCTTAAAGTAAGTGAAATCTTGCGCGTCAAAGGCAATACACTTTACACCGCCACACCTGATATGCCCGTTGTGTATGCAATTCAAACCATGAGCCATCACGACATCGGCTCGCTTGTCATCATGGATCACGGCACTCTGGCCGGAATGCTCACGTTTCGTGAAATTCTTCGTCATATGGATAAAAACAAGGGCGAAGTCGGATCCACAACAATTAGAAGCATCATGGATGACGCCCCGGTAAGCGTTTCGCCCAACACTGATGCGGATGAAGTACAGCGCCTCATGCTTGAAAAGCACGCTCGGTATATTCCGGTCATGGATGGCCCGACACTAATGGGTGTGATATCGTTTTATGACATGGCACAGGCTATTGTTGCGGCGCAACAATTTGAAAACTCAATGCTCAAGGCCTATATCCGCGATTGGCCTGATGATCAAGGCTCCGAAGCTAAGCCGGCATAGGATCATTTACCAACCGCTTTCCATGCCTCTCTTATAAGTTCGCCGTTCGCGTGATTTAATGATTTCTGATCGGAGAGCATGCGTCTCCATACACGAGAGTTAGGTCGCCCATTAAAAAGGCCAAGATAGGTGCGCACAACTATTCTTAATGGCACGCCTAAAGAAACCTGATGCGTTGCATATTCAGCCAAAGAATCGATCAATTGACTCTCTGACAAAACAGCTAATTCGGGCCACCAGGCCTCAGAAATATGTTTCAGGATAATCGGATCGTGCCAAGGCGCACGACCCAGCATCACGCCATCATAACGATCAATCTGCTCGTCGCAGTCACGAAGGGTTTTAAGCCCACCGTTCAATACAATAACTGCTTCCGGAAAATCCCTCTTCAGTTGGGCAGCATCACCGTAGCGCAAAGGCGGTACTTCACGATTTTCTTTAGGATTAAGGCCTTTCAGCACAGCATTTCGCGCATGAACAATAAAGACTCTGCAACCCGTTTCATAGAGCTTGCCAACAAAATCGCGAACAAAACCATAGTCCTCCGAATAATCGAGGCCTAAGCGATGTTTAACCGTTACGGGAATCGATACAGCATCTTGCATAGCTTTGACACAATCAGCCACCAGATCGGATTCGGCCATCAAACATGCGCCAAAGGCTCCCTTTTGAACTCGCTCTGAAGGACAACCACAGTTAAGATTGATTTCGTCAAAACCCCACTTTTCTCCGAGTTTTGAGCAATAAGCCAGCGCTTGCGGTTCGCTACCGCCAAGTTGCAGGGCAACCGGATGTTCTTGCGGATTAAAGTCAAGGTGTCGCGCGATATCCCCATGATGCAACGCCCCGGTTGTAATCATTTCGGTGTAAAGCCGTGCATGAGGAGCAAGCAAACGATGAAAGTAACGACAATGTCTATCCGTTACATCGATCATAGGCGCAACGCATAGTTTCCAACCGTCGGAGAATTGTGTTTTGGTAACCGACAAAGAATGAATCCGATCGAGAAAATATATAAGGATTGAATGTGTGAATTGCGTATTTTACCTGCAGGTCTGAAACCATAACGGTGGTACGCCGGAGGGATGGGCTAATGTTCCTTGCTAAAATCAAAATCAACATTAAACAAATAGCTCGAACTAAAACCCTATGGCTGTTTTTACCTCCGTCAGTGAAGACGAAGCACGTGAATTCCTCAAGCTTTATGATGTCGGAGAGTTGCTATCTCTTCGCGGCATTTCCTCAGGCATCGAAAACACCAATTATTTTCTGACGACGACAAAAGCAGAATACGTTCTGACACTTTTCGAAGTGTTAACACAGGCTCAGTTACCCTTTTACATTGAGCTCATGCATCATTTGGCAGACCGGAATATTCCGGTTCCGCATCCCCAAACCAGAAAAGACGGCGCACGACTATCGACTCTAAACGGCAAGCCGGCAGCCATAGTCACTAAACTGCCCGGCAGTTACGAACCCAATCCGGGCATCAGGCATTGCGAATTAGCGGGAACAACCTTGGCTCGGGCACATCTGGCCGGCAATGATTTTCCGATCAAACAGCCCAATTTGCGCGGTTATGCCTGGTGGGAGCAAACAGCACCGATTGTCATGCCGTTTTTGGACATTGAAAAAAGGGATTTATTGCAAAAATCTTTGATCGAACAACGCAACATCGTACAAACGCGCGAGTGGGCATCCTTACCCGCAGGTCCATCCCATTGCGACCTGTTTCGCGACAATGTTTTGTTCGCCGGGTCCCATAACTTGCCTGAAATGGGTGGTTTGATTGATTTCTATTTTGCAGGCTGGGATAAATGGATTTTCGATGTGGCAGTATGCGTCAACGATTGGTGCATTGATCACAAACAAGGCAAATTAATACCGGAACTCGTCCAGGCCTGGGTATCGGCCTACGCACATATCCGGCCATTCACGGATGAAGAAATCAAGCTTTGGCCTGTCGTGCTTCGCGCAGCCGCTCTGCGTTTCTGGCTATCCAGGTTATACGATTTTCATTTACCTCGTCCTGCGCAAACATTAAAGGCGCATGATCCTAGTCACTTTGAACGTGTTTTAAAAGCACGCTACGCAGATCCGATTCCGGCACTGCATAAGGATTACTGATGCAAGCCGTATCGCACCCGATTAGTGCAGGTTTTTACTGGATTCGTGACGGTTGGAAACTATTCCGTGTCCAGCCTATTACTTTTTTATCATGGGGAATGTTTCTTAGTCTTGTCCTCAAAGCAGCAGCGGTCATTCCTCCAATCGGTCCGATTTTATTTGTCGTATTCTTACCGTCAATCAATCTGATGACAATCACGGCCTGCAAACAGGAAGCTTCTGGCAACAGAATGCAGCTTGGAATGTGGCTTGCTCCATTGCGTGTCAAGGGAGTACTCGGCCGAATGATTCGTATGGGTGTGCTTTATTTCACCATCTGTCTCATTGTCGGTGCGGTGTCTCTGCTGCCTTTCATGGATTCCCTATCCCAAGCTGTCGATGCAGCCATGGAATCAAAGGACATTCTGCCGCTGCTTTCCGCTATTCGTGCCCCCCTAATACTTTTCGCAAGTTTATATGCCATTATTGCCAGCCTGTTCTGGTATGCACCCGTATTGTCGGGTTGGTATGACACTTCACTGATTCAATCCCTTTTTTATAGCTGGATAGCGTGCTGGCGCAACAAAGGCGCCTTCGTAATATATGGCTTACTCTGGTTAGGGATTTTTTTTGGAATTGATCTTTTAGCCGGATTAATGATTTCGGCAGGCATAAGTGAATCAATCGCACTGACGCTTCAAATGCCACTAAATATTGTTGGAGTAAGCGTACTTTATTGCAGTTTTTATCCGAATTTTGTTTCGGTATTCTCACAATCCGATCACCCGGCTGCTTGAGAATATTCCTGCATCACTCCCTCTATTGCTTTGATCTGTAGAATTAATTCGATAGCTGAAACGCTGCGCATTTCCAAAACCGAGAACGCCTTTAAGCAAATCGCGACTCGATTCGGTTTCAAGCATGGCAGACTTTTAATGATTCGCATGTTTTTATCCAAAAAATGAACAGCGATCGGATAAGGCATGCCAAATGTATGCACAGAATGGCAGGGCCTGAGCCACAATGCTTGATGGTGGTGTAATGGCTCCGATCCAAGCAAACCACGAAGTCGCGATAACCATGTATCCGCAATCTTGATTTCAAAGTACTCGAAGTCGATGAAATGTGGCTTAGGCGTTTGCATTTAGCTTAATCCAAGCGCTTGGGCAACCACCGGAAACCCAAGAATCAAAAATGTACACGGAAATATGCAAAATGCCAAAGGGAACAACATTTTTACGGGTGCCTGAAAAGCGAGTTTCTCAGCTCTCAATAGCCGCATCGTGCGTAACTGTTTTCCGTATTCGAGCACAGTTCTAGTGAGGCTTAAGCCCATGGACTCCCCTTGAATCAATGCGGCGACAAATTGTCTGACTACGGATATATCGATTCGATCACTCAGTTGTCTAAGTGCATGGGCACGACTAAACCCTGAGCGCACATCGAAAATGTACTTGCTCCATTCTCTTTTAAGTGGACCGTCATCCAGATGATTGAGCGTCAATTGCAAAGAGGACTGCAGGCTCATCCCTGCATTCAATCCCAATGACAACATGTCCATAAAAAACGGCAATGTCCGGAGAATTTCCTCTTGTCGTTTTTTTCCTTTTGAATTCAAAGAGACTCCGGGGATTAAAAATCCGGATATCCCGCTGAAAATTAACCATCCAAGATGGGAGAATGCAAAAATATTCATTTCCAATAAGTTAGTAAGGATGAATGTTGCAGACAATATAAAAATCAGACTTGACATCATCTGAATAAAGAAGAAATGTTGATGCTCCAAACTATTCACACCAGCTTGAGCAAGAGTACGGGATAAGCGTGTCCGGTGTGTCCAAGTCATCAATGGAAGACAAATCATGCCGCCACGTTCGAGTATCGGATTCAATCGCCTTGAATTGGACAACTGCAACAATGAGTCTTCAACCGATAACCCGTCAACTTGGTCGACCTCAGCAAAACGAAATAGTTGACCGACAAGATTAAAAAAAATCAAGAGCAGCACTGCCAGACACAAAGCCAGACATATAAGTGCGATGATCAGCATCAAATCACGGTCTGATTTTCAAGATGCGGCTTAGAAAAAAAATGCCACAAGATTCCAGTAAAAACACAATTAACAAAACAATCCTTCCCGGAATCGTTTCAAACAGCAAACGAGAGGATCCTGGATCTATCTGGCTCAGAACCGCAAGCAACAACATAGGCAAAGCTCCTACTACCCATGCTTGCATCTTTCCTTGCGAGGTCAAAACATCGATCTTCATGCAGATATGTAATCGTTCACGAAGCGTTTCTGATAATTTTTCGAGAAGATCCGCAAGTGAGCCTCCTGATGAACTAGCTACATTCATCAATGTAGTTGTCATTCTCACTCCCTCGAGCGGCATACGATCGTATAAATTATTCAATGCCTTCATCAAGGGAATCCCGACTCTTTGCTCACGCAACACAAGGGCAAACTCTTGTGAAAGCGGAGCCTCAATGTCTTGAATCAGATTGCCAAGCGCTAATCCCAAACTCGCCCCCGATCTTAACGAACTACTCAAAGCAAGTAACGCATCAGGTAACTGTGTTTCAAATTTCGCGATCCTCCTGCGGATCGCCCTTGCAATCAACCATCGCGGAAGAATAAGAATCATCAAACCAACGATTAAAACAAACACGATGTTCGATGTCATGAACCACACCATGACAGATCCGGATATCGAAATACATATCAGTAAGGGCCATAGTTTTGCGATGTCAACAAAGACGAACATGTCACGCAAGTCTTCCTGAGTTTCATCGGTTAAGTACGCGCGGTAACGTCCCAAGGATTGTATGAATAACTGCTGCCCCAGCCAGAAAGCAATCGTCATCGAAATCGCGGCCAAAAAAAGAGCAACATAGATCAACGCTGCACCATCCATTCATTATGGTTTGCTTTCAAAGCAAAGGGCTGCTCAGCGTCGATGAATGAGGGCGTAATTCCACTAAACTTAAACTCATTCAAAACGCGATCGTATTTCATCAAAGAATGCATTTGTATTACTCCGGTATCGATACCGGTCAATTCAACAATTTCACTCACCAAGCGGCGCCCACAGGAAAGTCTTGTTTGCTGAATGACAATTTGTACAGCCGAAGCGATTTGCTCGCGAATCGCAGCAAGCGGAAGTCCAAGATTAGCCATTAAGACCATAGTCTCGAGTCTTGCAATGGCATCTCTAGGGGTATTCGCATGAAGCGTCGTCATCGACCCTTCATGACCGGTATTCATTGCGATCAGCATATCAAGTGCTTCAGCTCCCCTGCACTCCCCGACAACGATTCGATCCGGGCGCATTCGCAATGCATTTTTAACAAGATCACGTATGGAAACTCTACCTTGACCTTCGATATTTTCAGGGCGGGCCTCAAGCGAAAGAACATGTTGATGATTGATTTGTAACTCAGCCGAATCCTCAATCGTGATGATTCGCTGTCCTTCTGGTATCAAACCACCCAATATATTCAGAAGAGTTGTTTTACCGGAACCTGTTCCACCGGCGACAAGCATATTCAATCTGCTCTGAACGCACAGGCCAAGCAGGTCGGCTGACTTTTTATCCAGCGACTGATTTGAAATTAACTGATCGATCGTCAATCGGTGAAGAGGAAATTTTCTGATTGTTAAAAAAGGACCAGTTCGTGAAATGGGTGAAATCACTGCATTGACACGCGATCCGTCTTTGAGCCTTGCATCCACCATGGGTGATGCTTCATCAATTCGTCTGCCCATTCCGAAAACAATTCTATCTATCACACTACGCAAGGCTTCTTCACAACTGAACCCAATTGGATATAAGGATAATTTTCCTTTCGACTCTATGAAAATTTCATCAAACCGATTCACCATAATTTCAGAAATGCTTGAATCCTTAAGAAGGATTTCCAAAACACCAAGACCGATCGCCTCATCGACGATTAACTGAAGTAAGCGATTTTTTTCATCCTCTGGCTCAATTCCCGGATAATTATTCAAGAGCGCGGATACACATGACTCAGCTTCAACGCGAAGCGCATGGTCGGACAGCGAAGAAACATCGCATCTTCTGAGATCAAACGCCTTGATCAACGATAAGCGGATATCTTGCCAAACATGTGCATACTTTCTACTCAACCCCATCGAATCGGAAACAATTGGCTTCTCAGCCATTTCAGCCGTTTGAAGCAAATCAATCGTCTGATGGCTTGTTATCGATGTCTCTGCGCACTTTAATGAAGTCACACCGGGCAATCGCACTTGTATGAGGCACGGACCGATTAAGACCTCATCTGATTGTTTAATAGGACCATGTCGGGAAATACGCCGTCCATTAACCCTAGTTCCGGATAATGATCCCAAATCTTCCAGATATATTCCATCGACAGCCTGTATCAGTTGAGCATGTCGTCGAGCTACCCGCCAATGCGGCACTTTCAACACACAATCATCATTGCGACCGATTAAAATCGGTGCATGATGCTCGAAATTTTCGTGACGTCCGTCTTCGTATTTAAGCGACAATTTGATCAAATTCATTCCTCCCATTGATCAAATGATTCATTCATTGATTTACCAGACAGAGGTCCGGGTAAATCATTCGTTATTCGAACCGCATCCTGGAAAGTATCCTTGAGTATCGCTTTGCCTTGATGCACTTTTGTTGACATGTAGGGATCGTCGGCATCCACAATGACCGGAGTCACAAAAATTGCAAGCTCGGTTTTCCTTGTCTGCTCGCGTTCGACTCCAAATAAACGACCAAGTATCGGAACATCCGACACCCCAGCGATACCATCCCGATCAACCGTGCGTTCCCGGGATAAAAAACCACCTATAACTATCGTCTGACCGGACCTGACGTTGAATTCTGTCGATGCCCGACGAATCTTCAACGCCGGCCCGCCTGGCACCGCTATTGTTGCGTCAACAGAACTCACTTCAATTTCAACTTTTGAGCGTATCGCACCCATACGATCTGCATGAGGGGTAATATTGAGAGACACACCATATTTTTTAAAAACAGTTGTGGATCGTCCATCTTTATCGACTGCAGCGTAAGGAACTTCACCGCCAGCCAAAAATGAAGCAGTCGAACCGTTACGCGCAAGTAATTGAGGTTGTGCCAAAATGACAGCCTCACCGCTTTTTGCCAATGCCGATACCCGCGCAAACAGCACCGCATTCAACCCCAGCGTTCCTGCTACACGTTTTGCAGTCTTGGCAACATCCATACCGGATTCGTCTGCCCGCTTGGCCGTCTCGTATGTGCCAGACTCCCATGCAACTCCAGTCTGCATCCCGCTAGTTGATGATGCATCCCATCGCACCCCAAGCTCTTGCATTCTCGTGGAGGGCAGTTCAATTACCTGCACATCAAGCATGACCATGCGATCCCATCCCTGATGATTCGTAAAATCAACGAGTTCAGGATACAAGTTAGACAAATTAGCAATCTTGTTACGATCCGAATCTGAAAGGTCCTCGCCTTGTATGACAATCCTGTCGCCTGCAACCACTGCCCGTGCATTTGGAATGCTTTTGAGAAGTAGATTCAGCTCGTCATATACACGTTTTAGACCTTCCGGACTGACAGCCACACGATAAGATTGGCGCTTGCCGTTTGCTAGCCAAATTTCAAGAGTGGTTGCGCCTTTCCCCTTTCCAAAAATAAGAACCTCTTTGCCATGAATGACAGTGGCCTGAACAATATTTCCATTGCCAACTGCAATTCGTTTTATGGATGGGGTTTGAATCACTGTCGATGATCCTGCCTCAATCTCAAGACGAATGGATTCCTTGGCATGCGTTTCACCATTCATTATCAACAGATATAACAAAACAAATCTTGCGAAATTCGATTTCAATATCGACTCGCGGAAGTCATGGCTGCCTGAATGGCCGGATCGGTTCCATCCTCTTGGAATTGAACCTGAGCTTCAGGGCGATCTCCATAGATAATCTGAATGTTTTCTTGTTGTACAGGCTCCAAACCGAGAAGTTTTGCAAGGTGTCCGCTAAGATGATTTGATCCGGGCTGAACCGAATCAGGCCTTATAGGCTGGCTCAATACTGCAGTAATCGTGCCTGACTGGCGAGCTGCAACCAACTTAACCGCCTGATCCGCTGTAGTGGCCAAGGTAACCGTCTCATAAAACGGCTGATCTTCCTTGTGCGTAACGATTCCACTAGTGTCCTGTCCAGTTGCGATGACCTCGATTGCGGTTAACAACGGGGAGGTGATGCGCTGGCCCAAATGATCAAATGTGACTAAAAGATCTATTCGATCGGTTGGTTTGAGAAGGCCGGACATAGAATTGATCTGATCCACAGGAATTGTGACTGCGCGCATGCCCGAATCAAGCTTGGCTACAAGATGATCCGAGGCCCTGTGAGCAACCAGATCCGAAAGTACCAGTTGCCCCTCCTGCACATCGTGAATCAACACTTTTCCGATCAAAATATCCACATCAGCCGGATCTACGGAAGAAAAACCACTCAAAGGATCATTGAATTCCCTAACTGCCAGGTTATCTAGCGTGAGAATCGAGCCTTTAGTGAGGTTTTTTGATGCAACGATTCGAGAAATGATCGGCAAACGTGACCTGTTTTCGATTTCATTGGCTTGATCTGTTAAGTAATTATTGATAGTCCAAGCCGAAAACCCGCCAAATATCAGCGCAACCGAAACAAGTATCCAATTTGAATTTAATTTATTTAAACGCATCAATAAGTTCTCATGATCAGTAAATTGGCGTAGATGGAATCCGGTAGTATGAAAATATTCAGCCGCTGCTGATCCAACACGGCTTCAATCGAGCTCCATGCATTCTGATAGGGAGATGTTGCATAGCGTTTTGAAATGACCCAACTACGGGAGTCAAGTTTTTCAGTAATGAATTTTGAAAGTTGCGATGCCGAAAGAATAGTTTGATACGCATGAATTTCAACCGAATTCGAACCAATGGATTGATCCTTGAACTTGAAAGAAACCTTTGAATCCTTCGGGATCAGAGTTGCAATGAAGTTGTCATCCGACGCTTGGAATTGAACGGAGGCAACTTGTTCTGAATTCAATTGAATTTCTGAATATGTTCCTTCGACAAGTTGATCCGATAACGATTTCAGTTCAATCAGATGAGAAATATTGTTTTCGATCCAACCAAATTGCAACACTCCATGCTTGGACGACAGAAGTGCGCCCTGTGGCACATCCATTGCCAAACGCTTAGTCAAATCCTCCAACGTCAAAGAGCTTTGAACCAATTGGATTCTCACGGGTAAACCTTGCCAAGAAACATTTTGAATGTATTGAATGACCTGAAAGTAGTCTGGCATGCTGAAATTTTGATTCACAAATGGCTTCGATCCGAATGACGGAAAAATAACAGCGATAGACAACATCATCGCGATTAATATCTTCATTTTCGAATCCGATTCAATTTCGATTCAGGCACTGAGCCTGACCAGCGGCTAAACCAGTCCGCATCGAGACTCGACCGACTCCATGGTTTATCCACTACAGCGGTCGTCATACCGATAGACTTGGTAATGGGGCGAGAAACAGAATAGGCTTGTTTCCAGATCAAATTTGATCTTGATATTTTCTGATAAACATTTCGATCCGAACTTGCATGCCCAGCGCCTGAATCAATGTATGTGAATCGATTGAACCTGATGGATTGGCCTTGATCGATATTTATGAAGGAGCCACTTTGTTTCACTTTCACTCGATCATGATTCATGCCTAACTCCTTGGAAATGACTTGCAGACGAATCGAAGGTGAGGAAACTTCGGCTGTAGAAGTTTGCAGATTTGATAATCCGCGCAGCTCAACCAACTGTTGAATTCGAGGTTGAGTTTGACGATCGCCCTTTGCGAATACAAATGCCTTATGTGTCGTATTCGCAAGCATTTGAATAGATTTCTCCTGCCAAATTCCCGTAGTGAGTGTGACGGCAATCATCAAAACCATGACCGTCAAAGTCAGCAATCCTTCCGCCACGGATTATTCCTCGTTCGTTAATCGTGCTTGCCAATATGGGTTGAATAAATTGGGTAACTCATCGTATCCATCTGGTCTTGTTTCAGGTCGCGCGTAATATGTTTCGGCAACACTGATCGCTTTTATCTCCTTGATCGGATATTTGGATCTTAAGAATTCGGCGTTTTGTTTGACTTCAATTCCAAACTTGATAGGTTTGGAAAAATCTCCCGTCATCGAGGCAAAATGTCTCGACCCCCTACTCTTCCAGCGAATCGTGTCCATGTACGCCCAGCCTTTTGCCAGGTAATTATTCGAGCCGGAAAAAATATTCCAGTTGGTGATTCCGCTAGAACTCACCCAGCGCCAGAACGGTTGTTGAGAAAAATTTCTGGGATGATGAATGCTTTCATCTGGATACATATCTTCGCGCTTGCCTGCTGTCAGTCGAGCCCAGCCCATCGGATATTCGCGGTGATAACAGCCAATGAGCTTATTGAATCTGATAGCATGGTAAGAAAGTGAATCGTTCGATTCCCAGTCACCATTTGCGTTATATGACACCGATCCGCGGCGTCTTAATTCGTTTTGACGGTGAGGACAACGAATGTTGATCGCCCAGTAGCTTCTGTGAATGAAATCACGCTCACTCAAATAACGATATGGCTCGAACGACTGTTTCAGCATGCTCTGCCAATCATTGTTCTTAGTCGTGAATGCCTTGACCCGTTGACCAAGATCATCTCGCGTGGTCCGAACCAAGATCCCCAGACTGGACAGAGATGTTCCTTTCATCGATGAGCCGTTATCTCCGATGTTGCTCAATAAAATACTTTCGAGGCTACTTTTTCTCATCACTTCAATATGTTTGATTTGATCGAGTCTAGACCTTTCGATGAATTGTCTGACCGTGTCATCATGCCGTTGAAAAGCGGTTTCCAATAGTTTCAATCCGGGCTCGGCTGTTGGCCCACCAACTTGTGACGCCTTATAGGCCATGCCGTATTGAGGTCCAAACAACGCACTGATTAGCAGTGCGGGCGGATTGCGTTGCATGGATCGGTTTGCTTGTGTTGCCCTGAATTTCTCGGCTGATGCCAACACCACCAAATGTTTCATTGCAACCAGATGCGCGATCTGAGCTCTATTCAGGTATGCGTGAAAGTTCAAAGCGCGAGCTTGCACCAATGCTGCGCTGTAAGCAGAGGCATCTGCCGCTCTTTTCAATGAATACTTGTCATGGACAAGTTGGCCGATATTCCAACTTGTCATCAGCGCAATCACACATGCACCAAGCAAGACCAATCCAAGTAAAAGTGCTTGCCCAGTCTGCGCCTGCGGATTAACGGGCAGCCGCATTGCCTGTAAAGGACTTAAGCGATTTATTCGTGGTTTCTTTAGCAGCTCCGTCTGAAGCCTTTTTTGCGTTACGGGCTTGAGCGGTTCCGTCTTCTCCCGCAAGCTCTTTTGCCATAGCTGCAGTCTGTGAACGCAAAACTTGACCGAAGAACTGATACACCGCAATCGCTGCAACCGAGACCAATGCAACGATAATGATGTATTCGGTCATGCCCTGTCCTAATTGTCTGGTGCGTGCCGAAATCTGTCGAAGCGGTGTATTAATGCATGTGCGTGTAAACATCTTGATCCCCTAAAAAGGGAGCAAGTATGAAAGTCACTCAAAGTGCGGGCAATTCGCAATAATCACACTGGGCATGATTGTCACGTGACTACCAGCCATAAAAGCGACTCCAAATCTCAGCTTGACCGTTGGCATCAACAGCGTGATATTCGGGAAATTGAGCGCCAGTGGCACAAGCATGATTAGGCAATATTCGCAACTGCGAACCGACCGGGAACTTTGTGACTACATTGATATCGGAATCCACTGCCGATGAAATAATTCCATGCTCCTGATTGGCTCCCGTGACGCAATAACCCGGAAGCGGAGAGCCATCCGCCAGGCAAACTTGGCCATAGCCGAAATCCTGACTTTGTTTTTGAGTGCCACGATCACGACTCATCGCCATCCAACCTGAATCGGTAATGATCCATCCCTTTTCCTCCTGATGGCCAATCACAGTGGTCAGAACGCTGAGGGCAATTTCATCCATTCTGCAGACGCCTACGTTATGCATCACAAGATCAAAAAATACATAAACACCTGCCCGAACCTCGGTAACCCCCTCTAACGATATGGCGGATAAGGCTGTCGGAGTGGATCCGACACTAACGATGGGACACGCGAATCCCGCTTCACGCAAGCGCGTTGCAGCCATGACACAACCTGATCGCTCCTGCTCAGCCATGGCGGCAAGGGCTTTGGGTGTATTCAGGTCGTAACTGGATCCGGCGTGTGTCAACACCCCGGCAATTCGTGCCCCCGGCAAGGCAAGTGAACGCGCAACTTCCAACAGCAAGTCAGATTCAGGTTTGATACCAGAGCGGTGATCATCCGTGTCGATTTCGATCAGTACATCGAATGTCAAACCATGCTCCAGACCATACTTGGATATTGCCAATGCAGACGCAACGCTATCTGTCAGTATTTTGAGATGACAACCTCGTTTGATTAACTGATGGACTTGAGGAAGTTTTACCGGAACGATTCCGACCGCGTAAACAATGTCCTTTATTCCGGCTTCAAAAAACTGTTCTGCTTCTTTAATCGTCGATACAGTAACGCCCTGCGCGCCCGCTTCGATCTGCATGCGCGTCACTTCGATGCACTTGGATGTTTTCACGTGGGGACGAAATTTTGGACCAAGCTCGTTAATGCGCTTTTGCATCCGATCAATATTTCGCTGCATGCACGGCAAATCTATCAGCGCAGCGGGAGTGATGATGTCCTGTGTGTTCATTTTCAAGGCGAATCAATTAAAGTTGGAATTGGGGCTTAAAATGCGCGTAATTTATGATCTTTTGCATATTTATGCGGACTTTAGAATAACCTGAGCCCTATGTTAAATAAATTTGGTCCGATTTTTGCCAGTGCCGTTTTCAAGTGCGTCGCTTTTCTGCCGTTGACCTTTGTCCAGCACATTGGAAAATTATGCGGTTGGTTAGTCTGGATATTACCCGGAAGTTACAAGCGCATGGCTCAGGCAAACTTGCAACAAGCTTTTCCCGGAAGCGATCGCAACCTTGTTCGCTCAGCGATGCTTAGCGTTGGACAACTATTTCTCGAAATGCCTTACTGGTGGGTCAAGCGTGATTCTGTACTTCTGAACACGAAAGTGCATTGCCATGATTGGAAACCATTCGAAGTTGCGCTCGCGAAAGGAAAAGGCGTCATTCTGCTCTCTCCACACGCCGGCTGCTTTGAGTTACTTGGTCCGATATACAGCAGCAGACATCAATCCACGGTGCTATTTCGCCCACCTCGTATGGCATGGTTGCAGGATTGGATCATTGAAATGCGATCGAGAAAACAACTCAAGATGGCACCTGCAAACGTACAAGGCGTTCGGGCATTGGTAAAAACGCTCTTGCGAGGCCAAACAGTCGGAATTTTGCCGGATCAAGTCCCTGTCAAAGGTGAAGGCGTCTGGGCTCCCTTTTTTGGTCGCCCTGCCTATACGATGACTCTTGTGAATAGATTGCAAAAATTATCGGGTGCGACGATATTCATCATGGGAGCCCGTCGCGAACCAATCGGCAAAGGCTATACCATTCTGTACAAGGAAATGACCGAGCCATTACCCGATGATGAGGTCGAGTCCGCAACCATCATCAATCGAGAAATGGAAGAGATGATCCGTCAAATGCCGGATCAATATCTCTGGGGCTATAACCGCTACAGGCAACCTAAAGATAAGCGACCCGATTGATCTGCTAGTGTTCAGCTGTTGAACGTCTTGCATGCGTGGTCATCACCTCAAGCACCTGACGTCCATTACTGCTGAGCACTTCAGTTCGGATGACTGCAGTCATTCGACCTCTGTGAATGACAGTCGATCTGGCCGAAATGGTTGTGCCTTCGCCAGGGCTGATGTAACTGGCTGTCACGCCCGTCAAGATCCATTGTTCAGACAGCGCTGCATTAGCGGTTGTCATCGCGAGCCCTAACGTAATCCCGCCCTGAACATGACCAACCCGATTGGAAATATGCGGTCCATTGGCTAGTTCGCAATAGGCACTTCTGTCGGCGGCATGCGGGTGAAATCCAAGAAAATGATTGATGAAATCATCACCACGCGAGATGCTTTTATGCAGTGATTGCTCGGTATGTTCGAGAATCCACTTTTCATCCTTTGATAGTGAATCCAAATCGATATCCAGGTCTTGAGGCGCGGCTTGATCGATCCAGGGTATCGGATGTAAAACGACGTTCGGAGGAGCGGGAAGAACCATGAAAGCCCCAGTCCCGTAGGCTAAAAGCTCATCACCCGCCGTGACTGTAGTTTGGCTCAGTCCCTGTTTGCCCAAAGTGTCATGCAAAAATCCATTCGACTGACTTGATGCGGTGATACGACCATTTCGCAAAGCTCCAGTCAACTGTAAGCTTAGCGAGACAGTGGCAAGCCTGGTGGATCGATCAAGTTTAGTCCGAATCCCTGTTGCCAGTCCCATGTCTGCAACCAAGGCAAATGCTGCCAGATTCATTTGACCGTCTTTGTCCCGGCTGTAATCTTGTGGATCAACATGCAAGATGGAGTGAGTAGGCGAGACTTCGGCAAAAATCAATCCGAAAAAGTTACCGCAAAAATGTAGTCCCGGTGTTCGATTCAGTGCGAGTGCGTGACGCACATGCTTCATGATCGGGTGCTGGCTTAAATCAAGCTTTTGCATTTTAGTGATTAGTTGAAGATCAATGATATGGTTTCAGCATAAAGGGCCGGACGTTCCTGCCCCTCAATTTCGATCGTGTTGGCAAAAGTCAGGCGCTTACCCTTTTCAAGATTTTCGAATTTGACGAGGGTTCGCTTCATCCTGACGCGATCCCCAGCTTTAACCGGCGAAGTGAATCTGACTTTGTCGGATCCATAGTTCAATATATTGACATGCTCAAGCACCGGAGAGATCTGTGCTGCAAATGGTGTGATCAAAGACAAGGTGAGAAATCCATGCGCAATGGTCTTGCCATCAGGAAGCTCTTTTGCCGCACGTTCTACATCAACATGAATCCAATGCTCGTCACCCGTTGCCCTTGCAAATTCGTCAATCCGTTTTTGATCGATCAAAAGCCAATCGCTGACGCCAAGTTCCTGACCAACATGTTTTTCCATGTCGGACACCGTATTAATTTGAATCATGCTGCACCCAGATGTTTTTAGCTGTCGTTTTGACTTCTATTCTTGAAATTTCGGTTGTAGAACTAGTTCGAAAGTGACCAATACGGGATTTTGTCCTCTTTCCAGCCTGCCCTCGGATAAACCGCCAGTGTAATCAACCATGCTGACATCAATTAAGGCCTGATGGCCGTAATTCTGTTTTTTAATGACTTGTCCGG
Source organism: Sheuella amnicola (assembly GCF_010499255.1). GTDB lineage: Bacteria > Pseudomonadota > Gammaproteobacteria > Burkholderiales > Burkholderiaceae_B > Zwartia > Zwartia amnicola. The sequence goes on along the minus strand of NZ_JAAGRN010000001.1, from coordinate 248,393 downwards.
ATTTAATGAAAACTTCCGTCACAAAAGGATCCACGTTGCGACCGTCTTCAAAAACAGCACCGACTATACTGCCCACACCTCCCTTAATTTCGACATCATTTAGATGCAGTTCGGAACAAATAGATTCAATTGCATGGCAAACATCAATGTTTGGCGCCAATCTAACTGCGAACGCATGGCGACCATCTGTATTGATGGATTGCTTGTTTCGAGGCAAGAAGAGGGAAAAATTCGTTTCCGGGTCAGGTAAAACAGTAAAAACAGCCCCATCCAGCAAAGTCACTTCGGCGTGTACAGGCCGATCGATCCAATTGATATCCGGGATTAAATGACCGCAGCGGCGTTTTCCATCCGGCTCGATCCAGATAGCGTGGCAATGCAGCCATGGCTGGCCATCCCGTAAGCCGAATGTCACAGAAGCGGTTTCTAAGCGGACGGCTCCTTCAACATCATGACGATCACTGAAATAAACCGCGTATTCGGGCCTGGAGGACAGCGCCGGCATGTAGTAGCAAAAGCGGGACAACACTCCGCCTCTAAGCCTCAAAACAGCGCTTTGCGATCCGTGCGACTCTACCAACCCGCTTATCGCATCCAAAAGGCTTTTGCCGGGATGTAACTCAGCGGGAAAAGAATCGGTTCTGCATAAGACAGCTTCCCATTTAGGATCGACCGATGGTCCCGGATGTTGGATACGACGCATACCGATATGAAAAATGAGGGTTATAAAGCCGCCAGAGGGCGGAATATGTCAATTACGCAGAAAAATATAGAATATAAGAAAAATAACTCAGATCATACATTTCACGAGACAGTTCATCTGATTCTCTAATCAAGCAGCCGAGACAAACACTATGGATTTCAATCTCACACCGTACCAAAAAGAGCTTCAAGAGCGTACACGCCGTTTTATTGCGGAAAAGATCATTCCTTACGAGAAAGATCCACGCCTCACGCCTCACGGTCCAACCGAGGAACTTCGCAACGAACTGGTTGCGCTTGCCCGCGACGAGGGACTGCTCACGCCTCATGCTTCCAAGGAGCTGGGTGGGTTAGGTCTCTCGCATGTGGACAAAGCTATTGTCTTTGAGGAGGCAGGCTATTCAACGCTTGGGCCGACCGCGATGAACATCCATGCACCTGACGAGGGAAACATTCATCTGATGGAGGTGGTTGCTACCCCCGAACAGAAGGAGCGCTGGTTGCGTCCTCAGGTACAAGGACAATTTCGCTCATGTTTCGCAATGACTGAACCGGATCCAGGCGCGGGTGCCGATCCATCGATGATGCTGACTACCGCTGTCAAAGAAGGGGACGAATATGTGATTAATGGAACCAAATGGTTCATCACCGGTGCGCAAGGCGCATCCTACGTCATCATCATGGCGAAAATGGAGGATGGATCAGCCACTATGTTTTTGAGCGATATGGATCGCGAAGGCATTCGCATTGTCAGGCAAATGGATGCTATGGACACGTGTTTTACGGGTGGACATGCGGTCATGGAGTTCAAAAATGTCCGCATACCGGCTAAAGATGTGCTGGGGGAAATCGGTCGTGGCTTTAAATATGCTCAAGTCCGGCTCGCCCCAGCTAGACTAACGCATTGTATGCGTTGGCTTGGTCAAGCCCGCCGAGCCCACGACATCGCAATAGACTATGCACGCAAACGCGAAGCCTTCAAGCGTGTTCTGGCAAAGCACGAGGGAGTTGGTTTCATGCTTGCCGATAATGACATGGACCTGCAAACAGCGAGACTGCATATTCTGCATACAGCATGGTTGCTTGATCAGGGGCAAAACGGCAACTTCGAATCAAGCCGGGCCAAAGTAATTTGCTCTGAAGCCGAGTGGCGTGTTGTTGATCGTTGCGTTCAAATTCTGGGCGGACAGGGTGTGACGGGTGAAACAATTGTGATGCGTATTTTCACCGACATGCGTGCTTTCAGAATTTATGACGGTCCAAGCGAAGTGCATCGCTGGAGCATGGCTCGCAAGATTGTCGATGCGGCGGAGAATCGTCAATGAGCGCATCAAATCAGGTCTCGATTGCAAAGCAGCTTTCAGCTTTTAGCCTGAGCGGCAAAATCGCACTGGTAACCGGAGCATCTAGCGGAATCGGTCGGCATATGGCAATCACCCTTGCTAATGCGGGCGCCCAAGTCATCGCTGTGGCTCGTCGCGTAGACAAGCTCCAGGCTTTGGTGGACGAAATCAGGCAACAAGGTGCAATGGCCCACGCAGTTGCGATGGATGTGACTAGTGCCGAGAGCGTCAAAAATTGCTTCGACCAAATCGAATCCTTGACCGGCGCCCCCGATATCATTGTCAGCAACGCAGGAACAACAGTCGGCAAGCCCGCGCTGGATCAAACCGAAGCGGATTGGGATTTTGTCATCGACACGAACCTGAAAGGATGCTGGCTTGTCGATACTGAAGCAGCCCGCAGATTGGTGAAACACAAAAAACCAGGCAGCATCATCAATATTGCATCGATTCTGGGCGAACGTGTTGCTGGTGCTGTTGGTCCCTACTCCGCCTCTAAGGCAGGCGTCATACAGATGACCAAATCGCTTGCGCTTGAATTCGCACGTTATGGGATACGGGTCAATGCCATTTTGCCCGGATATGTCATGACAGATCTGAATAGCGAATTTTTGACTAGCGATGCCGGCAAAAGACTGGAGTCACGCGTACCGTTCAGACGTTTTGGTCAAATGGATGACATGGATGGGCCTTTGCTTCTTTTGGCCTCGGATGCCGGTCATGCTATGACAGGCACAGCCTTGCCTGTCGATTGGGGCCACTTGGTGAGTACTTTATGACGCTGCAACCCGGACATAGCGCAGGATTCGATCCGCGCACCCTGGCGCACTGGATGAAATCGCAGGGATTAATTGGTCAGGATAATATCCGAATCGAACCGTTAACCGGAGGGCAATCCAATCCGACGTTTCTACTTGAGAGTGGAACGAGTCGCATGGTACTTCGTAAAAAGCCACCCGGCCCGCTTTTGCCCTCCGCACATGCGGTCGATAGGGAATATCGCGTCATGAAGGCACTTCAGGATACGGATGTACCCGTCCCCAAGATGATCGTATTCAGTGACGACATCTCCGTCGTTGGCACGCCCTTCTACCTGATGGAGTTTCTGGACGGCCGTGTATTTGTCGATCAATCACTACCCGGCATGACGCGTAATGAGCGAAGTGAGATCTATGGTGAGATGAATCGAGTCATTTCCGCACTGCATCAAATCGATCCCGCCTTGGTCGGACTAAGCGATTTTGGTCGTGCAGGAAATTACTTCGCACGGCAGATCGCCCGTTGGAGCCGTCAGTACCAGGAGTCCAAAACCGAAGATATCGATGCGCTTAATGCGCTGATCGAGTGGCTACCCGAAAATATTCCTGAAGGCGAGCTGACATCGATCGTGCATGGGGATTATCGTCTGGACAATCTGGTGTTTCACCCAACCGAACCTAAGGCAATCGGATTGCTCGACTGGGAACTCTGTACGCTTGGACACCCGCTCGCCGATTTTGCCTATCACTGCATGAGCTGGCATATTCCAGCAAGCTTGTGGAGAGGGATCGGCGGACTGGACCTGGAAGGCCTGGGAATACCGACCGAGTCGTCCTACGTGCAACAGTACTCAGCGGCGACGGGATTTAGTGGTTTGGAGCACTGGGATTTTTATATCGCATATAACCTTTTCAGAATGGCTGCGATTCTCCAGGGAATCGCACGACGAGCAGTGGATGGTACTGCGGCGGCAAGCGATGCCATTGAAACGGGGAGCAAAGCGCGCCCACTGGCAGAAATCGGCTGGAAATATGCCCAACGCTACCAGTCCTCAAAGCGTTGATACTATGTAATCGATAAGAATTTTAGAGTCTCACAGGAGTAAGCTCATGCCACATCGTCCCTCCATTTCTGAATCAGGATTAGGTAACTGGCATGATGCGCCTGCCGTAGTCGGGGCGAGCGTCAATGCGATTGACACCCCTGCTCTCGTGCTCGATCTGGATGCCTTCGAGTCAAACATGGAAGAAGTCCATGCCATCGTTCAAACCGCAGGCATCAATATCAGGCCTCACGCAAAAGCTCATAAATGTCCGGATATATCACTCAGACAAATCCAGGCGGGCGCTATTGGAATCTGCGTACAAAAAGCCAGTGAGGCAGAGCCGTTTATCGAAGTAGGCATCAAAAACATCCTGATCACAAATGAAATCGTCGGTGTTCGTAAAGTCGAGCGTGTGGCCCGACTGGCTGCCCACGCGCACATGGGCTTATGCGTAGACAATATCGTACAAATTCAGCAGATAGGCGCAGCGGCGAGACGACACAGTGTCGCGATCGATGTCTATGTCGAAGTCGATGTTTATCACGGAAGGTGTGGTGTCACTTCACCACAAACAGTTCTTGAATTGGCCAAGGCGATTCAAGAATATCAACCCAATCTTGTGTTTGCCGGTTTACACGCTTACCGCGGATCAGCTCAACACTTGAGAACACCACTAGAGCGCGCCAATGCGATCGGCCAGGCGGTTGCTAGGGTTAAAGAAGTTATTTCCACACTAAAGCAAGCCGGTATCGAAGTCCAAACGGTCACGGGTGGTGGGACGGGCACCTTTGAAATTGAAGCAGAATCCGGTGTATACACCGAGGTTCAGCCAGGATCTTATGTATTGATGGATACGGATTACGCCGCTAACCAAACCGCACCGGATATGCCGGTTTTAATGCCGGCTTTGCAGGTCCTGTGTACTGTCATTAGCATCCATGGTGACCGGGCTGTTTTGGATGGCGGCTTGAAAGCCTTTGCGACTGACCACGGCATGCCGCAAATGGTTCTGCCCGGATGGCTGGTTACGTCTATTTCCGACGAACATACTGTCATAGAGAGACAATCCGATACTCCCCCACTAAAAGTGGGTGACAAAGTCAAACTGATCACTGGCCACTGTGATCCTACGGTTAATCTTCACGACTGGATCATTGCCGTTCGTGGCGATCAGGTCAAGGAAATTTGGCCTGTTTCGGCACGTGGCGCGTTGTTTTAAGATCAATCATGACTAAATCTCTTGGTTCAAAGATCGGTATCGGCGTCTGGCTACCGCTCACCTTGATGATTGCAGTGTGCCTGGTCGGTGCGCAAATCAATTATTTGCTTTTCCATACGATCGCCGAAATGCTGTCCATCGTGATCGCGTTCACGGCCATGATTGTTGCGGCGCAGTCCAGATCGTTCATCCAAAATACATTTGTTGTCTACATCGCTACTGTCATTGGATGGTGTGCCGGATTAGATTTGATTCATACCTTGATCTTCAAGGGGATGAATCTATTGCAATCAAATGATGCCAATCCAGCTACTCAACTCTGGATCGCAGCTAGGTCGCTACAGGCTGTCGCGTTTCTCGTTTCGCCGTGGATGTTGACCAGAAAAGTTCGGCTAGGCGCAATCAACGCTGTAGTGGGCTCCATTAGTGTCGTTCTTGTCCTAATGATTTATTTGGGTCAGTTTCCTGCAATGTACGTTGAAGGCAAAGGGCTTACGCCGCTAAAAATTTATGCCGAATATGTCATTATTTTTATACTGATTCTTACATTGATCGCCTACTGGCGCATGCGCGATTTAATGCCCAAACGGCTATTCATTTATCTTTGCCTGGCCTTGCTGACCGCCATCGGATCCGAATTCGCGTTTACCAAGTATGTCAGTGTTTATGCAACTGCCAATCTGGTTGGTCATTTATTGAAGATTTGCACCTACTGGTTTATCTATCTTGGTCTTGTGGAAACAACCCTTAAAGAACCTTTCACGCTTTTGTCTCGATCAAGTTCGTCCTTTGACTCTGTTCCGGATGCAACCATCATTACCTCAGCCGATGGCTTGATTTTGCAAGCCAATCTGGCAGCAGGCACACTTGTGGGCAAACCTGTCCTTTCAATTATTGATCAGTCATCTCATGCTTTATTTCATGATTCGGAAATCAACATCACCCAATGCCCTGTTTGTCAAAGAATGTCGACAGGTGAAGTTGGTTTCACCGAAATTATTCGGTTTAGCAAAGCCGATCAAATATACGAATACAACGTGGCACCTTTTATTTCGGAAGGTACTCATCTGGCATGCGTTCAAGTTATCCGCAACATAACGGAACGGGAACATGCGATAAAAGAAATCAGTGACCTAACTTATCTATATGAAATGCTGAGCGCAACAAATCGCTCGATTGTGCACAGCAATAGTCAGGAAGAGCTTCTTGCATCGATTTTCGAGGCAATGGTTAAAGGCAATGCATTTCCTTTTTTGTTTATTGCTTTCAAGGATCAGGCCCAAAGCCAACTTAGAATCGTTCATGCGCATGGGTTCTCGATCGACCATCTATCTGACCTGAATAATTCCCTCGCCAATCCGACAAGTCCGGTGTGCAATGCCATAAGAAACTTGAAATTCGGCATAGTCGAACATCTCGATCTTCCGGAAATCAAAGATCACGATGACTGGATCAATTACCTGAAAGATCAGGGCATCATCAGTCGTGCTTTCATGCCATTAAGCAGCGGCTCAGATCTAATGGGCGTAGTTGTTTTATACACAAGAGATAAGAGTATCTTTAATACAACTCAGTTAAAACTGCTTGAGCAAATGACTGCAGATATGTCATTTGCGCTTAACAGTATGCGTTCGCATCAACTCAGAATTGCCGCTGAAACAACTGCTGCAATTTCGGAAAGAAGATTTACCGAGATTTTTGAGAGTACGCCCGCTCCCTTGATGATTGTCGGTCAATCCGACCATCGTGTCATTAAGATCAACAAAGCGATGGAAAAATGGTTGGGATACCCAATCGAAGAAATACAGAATGAGAATGAATGGCTTGATCGCGTATGCACGACGGATGAGGAAAAAAAGTTTTTTACGGAAACCTTTGCGCATACGGTCAACAACTTAAACGAACATCCTCAGGAAAATACTTCGCCTGAACTCAAGCTTAAGGCAAAAGATGGCACGTATCGTATCGCGCAAGCCGCCATTACAGCCATTGAAGAAGAAATCGTCATCTCATGGGCCGACTTTACGGAAATACGCCGAAAAGATCAGGCATTAATCGAAAGCGAAAAGCACTTCCGCAGCATGATTGAGCAATCTGTTGCAGGGATTTATGTCAGAAGGGACGGTAAATTTATCTATTCCAACCCACGCTACGAAGAAATCACCGGCTGGAGTAAAGAGGATTTGAATAATCAAAATGTCTTGAATTTCACGACATCCGATCAAGCCAATATCGATATGATCCATCGAGCTTGGGACTCTCTTGAAAAGGGTCAGACGAGCGTGACCTACACAGTACCGTTCAAACATAAGAGCGGCCGCATCATCGAACTCGAACTGCATGCCAAAACGATTGACTGGGATGGGATGCCAGCGCAAATTGTGATGGCTGATGACATTACAGAGCGCAAATCACAACAAAACAAAATCAATGACTATGTAGCAAAACTTGAAGCATCGATGAAAGGAACACTAAGCGCTGTAGCCAATATGGTCGAAATGCGCGATCCATATACAGCAGGGCACGAGAGACGCGTCGGACTCATTGCCCGTGACATCGCTCTTGAAATGGGGTGGTCCGAAGAGCGGGCAAAATCTCTCGAGTTGATAGGCCTTGTGCATGACATCGGTAAGATCGCCATTCCGGCTGAAATTCTCGTCAAACCCAGTCGCCTTTCCCGACTGGAAATGGAGCTTGTCAAAGGACATGTCGATGCCGGATATGAGATTCTGAAAAATATCCCTTTTCCTTTACCTGTAGCGGATATCATCAGGCAGCACCACGAACGTATCGATGGAAGCGGCTATCCTCAAGGACTAAAAGACAAAGAAATACTTCCGGAAGCCAAGATCCTTGCGGTTGCAGATGTAATTGAATCCATGGCAACCCATCGTCCCTATCGTCCTGCCTTGGGACTCAATGTTGCGCTGGAAGAAATTCAAACTGAATCCGGTAAAAAATATGATCCGGAAGTTGCGCGCGCCGTGACGCACATGATCAAAGATAAGAGTTACAAGCTTCCGGGCTGAGTGTCATCTGTCACAAGTGTCGTGTCGCCCTCTCCTAGCTGTCGTTGCAACATAGCAGTATCTCGCCAGGCGCCAAATTTAAATCCAAAGGCTTTGAAAGTACCGGCAAGTTCAAAACCAAGCTGCTTGTGCAACTTGACTGAAGGTGGGCTGGCATCGCCAACCACCGCAAGCATTTGCCGATATCCTTGACGGGTACAGTGATCAATGACAGCCTGCAATAATGCTCTACCAATCCCTAGGCCATGCTTGCCCTGACGCACATAAACAGAATCCTCGACAGTGAATCTGTAGGCAGGTCTTGGACGATATGGCGTGGCATAGGCATAGCCAACAACTTCGCCATTAAGCTCGGCAACCAAGTAAGGCAGCCTTTTAGCCACCACCGCAGCTCTTCTTTCGCGCATTTCCTCAATGCTCGGAGGAGTGATCTCGAAGGACGCCGTACCGTTCAATACATGATACTGGTAGATGTCCTGTATGGTGGCAATATCCTTTTCGGTACTGTCGCGAACAATAACTGCAGTCTTGGCTTGATTCATTCAAATATATCCAACAACAACTTTAATCATTTTCTATCGACTCGAATCAGTCGAGTTTTACGTTACCATCTTTAATCACTTTTGCCCAATATTTGGTTTCGTCCGCCATCCATTTGCGCAACTCGGCAGGCGATCGCGTGTCAGGTGCGGAACCAAGATCAGCAAACTGTTTTTGCATGTCAGGCTGGCGAATGATTTTATTGATTTCGTTGTGAAGCTTCGCAATGACCGCAGGTGGTGTTGCCGCGGGAGCCATCATGCCCTGGAATGATCCGGTGACATAACCGGGGATTTTTTCAGCAATCGTCAAAGTATCCGGAATCGGTCCGAATCTGTTCGGGCTGGCAACTGCGATCATTTTAAAGTTGCCGCTTTTGACCATCGGGTATGTAGCCAGAAAACTGTTCATAGTCACGTCAATCTGTCCGCCGGCAAGATCGGATATGGCTTGAGCACCACCTTTGTATCCAATGAAGTTAAAAGGTATGCCCTGCTTTTGAGACAGTAGTACCCCGGCAAGATGGGGGGCGGCGCCAAGAGGAGCACCGAAATTCACTGGATTTTTTTGGCTCTTTGCGTAAGCGACAAACTCGTCGTACGTTTTGACGGGCAATTTATTCGCAACAACGAGTATATGAGGTGAATAGGCAATCACCGATACAGGCACCAGATCCTTTTCGGGGTTGTAAGTCAGAGTTGGCATCAAGGTCGGTGCCTGGGTCAATGCACTCAAATCGACTACGAGCAAGGTATAGCCGTCAGGATCTGACTTGGCAACCATTGCAGCACCAATCTGTGCGTTACCACCAGGTTTATTTTCGACCACAACCGGTTGTCCCCAGGATTCGGCTAATTTTTTACCGATGATTCTGGACAAAACATCAGAAGCTCCACCAGCAGCGAATGGAACAATGATCTTGATAGGCTTATTGGGATAACTTGCAGCCGCATCCTGTGCTTGAGCGACACCGGAACCAACTGAGAAAACAGCAATCGACACGAATGCGATTAGCTTTAAAAGGTGTTGCTTAGACTTGTGCATGGCACTTGCGATGCCATCTTTTATTATGAATGCGAATGACATAACCGGAGTCTCCTTTGAGTGACAAGATGTCGATAACGCATCCTGTTCAGTTATTTAACTCGGCTTAGAATACTGTCATTTACGTTGAATGTCTTTGCGCATTGCCGCAATGATGCAATCGTGACCTCGGATAAGGGAACACCCTTAGATCTTGCTGTAACGATATTGCGATCGGCTTGTTCGCCGGGCAATCTGACCGGAGCAGACGGATCAACCGGCTTGTTTGCATGACATGCATCAATTAAAAAATCCATTTGTTCGGTGAAAGCATCCAGGCCTGCAAATGCGTTCGGATCAATCAACTGGAGATAGACACTTGCACCCCATTTAGTCGGAGCGTCCTTGCGGCCAAAGCCGCTTAACCCTTGCGTGAGCGCTTCAACCATGAGCGCCATACCAAAACCTTTATGCCCTGCGTCCACGCCCCCCAAGAGCATTAATGACCCGCGAGGATCGGTTTTTTCAAGCACATTCGGGTCACGCGTAGGCTTGCCCTGAGCATCCAACAGCCACGGATGATCGAATAGCTCACCTGCATTCGCCTTTTCTCGTGTCATGGAGACAGTCGATATCGACGCCGACGTATCGATCAAAACGGGAAACGTACTGGAGGGAAATCCAATGCCGATAGGATTCGGGCTGAATAATCCTTCTGTCCCGCCATAAGGAGCGACATATTTGCCGTGAGGACCCGATGAAAGAAGCATTGCGTAGTACCCGCGATCGGTCGCCTGCTTAAGCAATGCTGCCAGACAACCGATGTGATGGCTGCGTCGAATAGAAAATGTGATCACCCCGTGTTGAGGTAAACGCTCGAAACCTATTTGCATTGCTTTTTCAACCAACCACAAACCTGGCAAGTATCCGCCATCCCAGACTATCGTCGAGCCGGTATCTTTAATGACACTGTAATCACCGGATGCTGGCATATCCTTGCGAACAATTTGATCCAGATAGTTTTTGCACTGTGCCAATCCATGTGTGAAACGTCCCATCATGTCGGTCAAAACAAGCAGTCTTGCCATCGACTCTGCGCGTTCTGCATTTAGACCTGCGGATTGAAATAAAGCTTGAGCAAATTGCGTTAAGGCAGCAGCATCGAAACGCGATAGAGAATTTGAAGCAGTAGAACTCATTTTGCTTTGTCCTGTTTAGTTGCTTTAGTTTTTTGCCAAAGTTAACGTATTTAATCGGTGATGTGAGCAACAGCATAGTTCACGGCAAGCATATGATGATGGCCAGGTTCGATCACAAACGCATTATGAAACGCATTGGCGCTCTCAACGCAGACCATGGACTGCCAATGAGTTGTCCCCAAATCCGTCATTTTTGAAGCTTTAGTCAGCCAAGGATTCCAGATCACCGTGCTATTGCTACCTGATTTGGATATTTTGATTGTGCGCGCAAACTTTAGATCACGTATTGAACAGGACGCAGTCGTATCGATATATACACGATCCAACTCAGAGTCGAATTTGATCGGACCGATTTGAGCTTTTATTTGATGCTGATCGATTTGGTCTATATATTTGCTTCCATCCAATCCCAGGATTTCAATCTCGCCAATATCACTGATTTTGAAATAGGTATGAAGCGCTTCTGTGATTGAAATTGAGTTTTGACCTGAATTACGTGCGCTTAGCTCGATCGATAAAGATGATCCAATCAAATAACGCACGGATAATTCGATATCCCTAAATGGTGTTCGATATGGGAACTGAACTTCATTCTCTAACGATTTGGGCAAAACCATGCATATCTCGGTTTCTCCGGATGACATTGTTTTAATCGAGACAATCTCCCAGGTATTTATTCTTGCAAAACCATGGGCCGGATAATCCGTTATCGATTCATGTGGTCCGAACCAAGGCCAACAAATTGGCGCTCCGCCCCGAATAGGTTTACCTTTTTGATAAAGCGAGAAATCCGGCTCCCAAAGTACAGGGATTGTTTGAGACTTTGGTTGCCAAGCGATAACCTGCCCGCCAAGCAGACTAATCGTTGCCGTCGCAAAGGGATTATCGACTTTGAGGAGAATGATTCCGTGAGCGTTTTGTTCGAATTTAATATGATCGTGATGAACGAAGGATGTTTGTATCTTGTCAGATGTCATCATATAAGCGCTTCTGTAAGAGCCGTCATCCAATTCAGTACGACGAATTTGTTTCTGTTGGCCAGCGACCGTCTGAAATCATATTCTGAACCATTTCCTGAATCAGATCTTGCACACAGGAAACTGCAATCGATGGCGGGGTTACTGATGAATGACACAAATAAACAGGCCTGAAAATCTTAGGCTTGATGTGGCGCAATGTAATCCGATTTTTAGCAACCATATCAGAATCTATCGATCCATATGACAATATGGTCGACCCGACATTGGCTGCCGTCAGTTCCATTAATTGCGGAATGGTATTGACCTCTGCGATTACGTTCAATTTTTCAGCTTCACGATCCAGATACTCATCAATTCTTTTACGCAAACTATGTGTTCTAGTAGGAAGAATAAGATTAAATTTTTTCATTGCTTGAAATGTAATCGAGTTTGAATCGATGACACGACTATCAATTAATAACGCAAGCTGAGTTGGTGAGGTTGCGAATACAAGTTCTTCATCGAGCAGGTGCGAATAACTGATTCCGACACCCTCGTCGATACCAAACGTCAGCCCCAAATCAAGATGGCCTTTGACTATTTGATCAGGTATGTAACCTGTGCTCATTTCAATCATCTGAAAATGTATTAAAGGCCAGCGCTTGACGATTTCGCCGACTAGTGGAACCGTCAAAAATTTTGCCAAGGATTGCGACAGTCCAAGCGCCACTCTACCGCTAGGATTTTTAATCGCTTCGCGTACATCTTCAGTGGCAATATCGACTCGTTTCAGAATATCTATCACATGACTCAAATAGAGCTCACCGGCAGAAGTGAGCCTGACCCCTCTTGAGTTTCGTTCAAATAGACGAACTCCCAAATCATCTTCGATCAACTTGATCTGTGTGCTCAACGCAGGCTGAGCAATATGTTGATTTTCAGCCGCGCGAGAGATCGACCCTGCAGATGCTACAGCAACAAAATTTCTCAACCCACGTAAATCGATGGACATAGAATGAATATTAAATAATTTTTATTATATTAAATAAATATGGCTGTCATATTAATATACTTTTAGACATATATCTAAAATTAATCGATAGTGCTTCGATCGATTCAAATTCGAAAATCGGAGACTATATGAAAACAGTATCTCGTCGTGAATTTTTAATTGGCGCTACAGCATCGTTAATGACTTCACCTGCTTTTGCCCAGTTAATTGGTTCCAAAACAGTCAAAATCGTCGTGCCCTTTTCTGCCGGTGGTCCGACAGACTTCATCGCCCGACAGTTTGCGATTCCATTCGCAAAAGAACTAGGTATGCCGGTCATTATCGAAAATCGACCAGGAGCAAGTGGCAACATCGGCACACAACAAGTTGTGGACTCCGAACCGGACGGCATGACATTAGTACACAGTACAGCGGCTATGCAGGCAGTGAATCCACTGATGTACCCGAACGCAAAGTTTGTACCGTCCAGAGATCTTGTACCTGTTGGTATCACAGGCGCTCTTCCAAATGTACTTGTAGTTCATCCGAAATCCGGAATTAAAACGATTGATGAACTTATCGCGAAGGGTAAACAACCCGGGGCACGACTCACATATGCAACCTTCGGACCAGGTAGCTCACCCCACATTTATAGTGCTTTATTACGTAAAGCCAGCGGCATATCAGCTGAAAGCGTCCCATACAAAGGTAGTGCGCATGCGATCACTGACATGCTGGCTGGTCACATCGACTTCATGTTTGACAGTATGACAACCAGTGTGAATTACATTAAGTCTGGCAGCTTGACTGGCTTGGCCATTACTTCTTCACAGCGATCCGAGTTACTTCCTAATGTACCAACTCTTAAAGAGTCTGGCTTGGGCGGGCTGGACCTGAACTTCTGGTTTGCCTTGCAGGCACCGGTTAAAACATCGCCGGATGTCATTGCAAAATTGAAGAAAGCATGTGATGCCGCAGTACAAGATCCTACATATCTTGATGGCATGAAAGCTCGAGGTGTAGAAAAATTTTATGTTCCATCGAATGAAATCGTGTCCTTCGTAAATAACGACACACAAAAATGGACGCAAGCGGCGCAAGCGATCGGGATCAAACCCGAATAAATGGGATTTCAATTGATGAAGAAAATATTTGATTTAAAAATTCAGGACTGAACGAATGACTCCCCTCAAAGGAATGAAAGTAATCGACCTGAGCAAGGTACTTGCAGGTCCATTATGCGGCCAATATCTTGGAGAGCTCGGTGCTGAGGTCATCAAAATCGAGCCTGTTGGTGTCGGAGACGATACACGAGCATGGATTCCTCAGGATCAAGGACAGTCGGCCATATTTCTAGCTATCAACCACAATAAACGCAGCATAGCTTTGGACTTGAAAACCGAAGCTGGAAAAAAAATTGTGCACGCACTTGTAAAAGATGCCGATATCGTCTTGCAGGGTTTTGGTGGCGGCACTGCGGCAAAACTAGGTGTGGATTACGAAACACTCTTCGGTTTAAATGAAAAACTGATTTATTGTGAGATATCCGGCTATGGTCGCAATGGCCCAATGGGAAATGAACCCGGTTACGACGTGATGCTCCAAGCTTTTAGCGGGATGATCAGCACAATGGGAGAGCCTGGCGGGAATTATGCCCGAGCCAGTTTTTCTCCTGTCGATATCGGTACGGCAATGAATGGCTTGAGCGGTGTGCTTGCCGCCGTTATAGAACGCAGTAGAACCGGCAAAGGTGTCTACGTCGAATTATCCTTGCTAGATACATCGCTTGGATTTATGTCCTATATGGCGCAAAACTATTGGAGAACCGGTAACAATCCAAAGCCTATGGGAACAGCACACCCATCCATGTCGCCATATCAAGCTTTTGAGGCGGCGGATGGTTCATTGATGATCGGAGCAGGAAATGATGCGCAATGGCGTCGATTTTGCTCTATTGCCGATCTGGATGAATATGTTGATCATCCTGATTTTGCGACAAATGCGCTACGTCTCAAAAATCTGGACAAGACTTCTGCACTAGTTCAGTCAAGAATCAAAACAAAAACGATTCAGGAATGGGTTGAAGCGTTACGCTCGATTGGAGTACCCTGCTCACCGATTCAAAAGCTGGGTCAAGCACTGGCTCATCCCCAAGTCGCAGCGCGCGGACTCGTCGTCCAAACTGAACATCCTGTACTCGGTAAACTTCAGAATATTGGCCTGCCTGTCAGATTCCAAAACAAGGACCGGCAAGCACACCGCCCACCTCCTTTGCTCGGTCAACATAGTGTGGAAATTTTGAAGGAAGCCGGCTTCAGTGATGAAGTAATCAACGAATTTTTAGCGCAAGGCGTTATTGCGCAATATGTCTAATCACAAACGAAAATATAAAAAATAATAGAAACCAAAATTTACATGGGATTTTTATGACCGCACTTCAATATGACGTTAGAAATCACGTTGCTGAAATTCTTTTCAACAATCCTCCGGTTAATGCTTTATCTGAGACGATGCTGGATGACTATTTGGCCGCTTTAAAATGCGCATCGGATGATTCATCCGTCCGGGCGGTGATTGTAGGATCGGCCGTACCGGGAAGATTTTGCGCCGGCTTAAATTTATCTGCGATTCATACAGGAGAGTCCGGTAAGGTTCGAGCCTTGCTGGAAAGGTTATACGTCCGAATGACGGACACACAGTTTTATATGGGTAAACCAACAATCGCTGCCATTGACGGTACTGCGCGCGGCGGTGGCATGACTATCGCCATATCTTGCGACATGATTGTTGCGTCTGAAAGTGCCACATTTGGATATCCGGAAATTGATGCCGGAGTTTTACCGTCAATTCATTTTTCGCATTTACCAAGAATCATCGGACGGCACCGTGCCTTCGAAATTCTTTTCACCGGCCGTTCATTCGGAACGAAAGAAGCCGTGGAACTCGGTTTGGTATGTAAAACATCAGCTGATGGCAGTGCTCTGGATGAAGCACGTCGAATAGCTCAGGTGATTTGTGGAAAGTCGGCTGCTGTGGTCAGAACTGGACGTGCAGCTTTCATGCAAGCAAATGACAATGGGTATCGACAAGCGGTTGCAGCAGCCGCGGATAGTTTTTGCAACGTTGCTGCGACAGATGATGCAAAGGAAGGAATCGCTGCATTTGTAGAAAAAAGAAAGCCGGTGTGGAGAGATTTTTGATTAAACAAGCCCGGTTAATCAGCAGAACCGGACTATGTTCAATCTGAAATACTAAGGGTCACTCCCACTCTATTGTAAACAAGACATTTTTATCTTTTATATTCAATGGCTTATTTTCCTGCTAATTGGTAATACCATGAAAAATACCATGCTCAGAAAAGGCTTAACAATATTTTGAAAAATTGCCTACTGAGCGCTGCCGCACAGCTCCATAGGCCGCTTTCCTGGCTTTGCTTCCAGATGTATGCTCTTCTGCTCCTGCAGCTAATGGATCACCGCAAACAGGTTACTCGCCTGGGGATTCCCTTTCGACCCGAGCATCCGTATGAGACTCATGCTCGATTATTATTATTATAGAAGCCCCCATGAATAAATCGCTCATCATTTTCGGCATCGTCAACATAACCTCGGACAGTTTCTCCGATGGAGGCCGGTATCTGGCGCCAGACGCAGCCATTGCGCAGGCGCGTAAGCTGATGGCCGAGGGGGCAGATGTGATCGACCTCGGTCCGGCATCCAGCAATCCCGACGCCGCGCCTGTTTCGTCCGACACAGAAATCGCGCGTATCGCGCCGGTGCTGGACGCGCTCAAGGCAGATGGCATTCCCGTCTCGCTCGACAGTTATCAACCCGCGACGCAAGCCTATGCCTTGTCGCGTGGTGTGGCCTATCTCAATGATATTCGCGGTTTTCCAGACGCTGCGTTCTATCCGCAATTGGCGAAATCATCTGCCAAACTCGTCGTTATGCATTCGGTGCAAGACGGGCAGGCAGATCGGCGCGAGGCACCCGCTGGCGACATCATGGATCACATTGCGGCGTTCTTTGACGCGCGCATCGCGGCGCTGACGGGTGCCGGTATCAAACGCAACCGCCTTGTCCTTGATCCCGGCATGGGGTTTTTTCTGGGGGCTGCTCCCGAAACCTCGCTCTCGGTGCTGGCGCGGTTCGATGAATTGCGGCTGCGCTTCGATTTGCCGGTGCTTCTGTCTGTTTCGCGCAAATCCTTTCTGCGCGCGCTCACAGGCCGTGGTCCGGGGGATGTCGGGGCCGCGACACTCGCTGCAGAGCTTGCCGCCGCCGCAGGTGGAGCTGACTTCATCCGCACACACGAGCCGCGCCCCTTGCGCGACGGGCTGGCGGTATTGGCGGCGCTGAAAGAAACCGCAAGAATTCGTTAACTGCACATTCGGGATATTTCTCTATATTCGCGGTTCAGCAGGCATGTCCCCTTTGAGGGCGACCCGACGACAGGATAATCGACCTTATGGTGCGCAAATATTTCGGCACAGACGGTATTCGTGGCAAAGCCAACGAAGGCGCGATGACGGCGGAAACCGCCTTGCGCGTCGGCATGGCGGCTGGCCGTGTCTTTCGTCGCGGTGACCACCGCCATCGTGTCGTGATCGGCAAGGATACGCGCCTGTCGGGCTATATGCTTGAACCCGCGCTCACAGCCGGTTTCACCTCGATGGGCATGGACGTATTCCTTTTTGGCCCGCTGCCGACAACGTATAGGAAGAATAAACGCCCTTTTCACCCAAGTCCAACAGCTTTGGACCGCAGTTGACTCTTTCGACACCCCTGCGATGCAACCCAATCCGGCTGACGGGGAGCCAGCAACGCTGAAAATTTACCCTCCTCTTTCCCACTAGCGGCTCCTTTTCCGACAACCAGCACGGCGGATCCCTGCCGCGGCGCTGTGAACGCAGCATTTTGATTGGTATCGTTGGCCTTCAGGCTCGTCAGTCAAACAGACCCAGGAGCAGCTCAGCCGGTGGCGCCCGGCTTTCGGGTAACGCCCTGGTCCCGCTGGTTTCGGCTTTGTGCTTCAGGTGATCAAGGATCTGCTTGATCACTATAGGGTCTTCAATGCAGGCGATGACTTTCATGGCGCCGCCGCAGCCGCTGCAGGTCTCGATGTCGATATTGAAAACACGCTTGAGCCGTTGCGCCCATGTCATCGACGCTCGCCGTTGTGCTGGTGTTGCCGGTTCATCAGCCACCCTGACCTTGTTGCCCCTGCCCCGTTTTGCCGGCGTGACCAACGCCCGGTGCCGACTGTTGGGTGCGAACACCCCGTGGAAGCGGGTTAGGTTGACTCTGGGCTTCGGTACCAGGGCGGCCAGCCTTGCAATGAAATCCAATGGTTCGAAAATGACGTGCGTGGTGCCGTCCCGGTACGGCGTCTTGAGCTGGTAGCGCACGTTGCCGCCTCGTGTTAACGACAGCCGCTTCTCGGATACCGCCGGGCGGCTGATGTACCGGCACAGCCGTTCGAGCTTCTTGCGTTCATCGGCCCTGGCCGCCACGCCGGCGTGCAGGCTGGACCCGGCTACCTTGCCAATCCCGTCACCGAACGGATCACCACTGGTCGGCAGAGTTTGCAAAGTGAACACCTTTCGCCCCGCCTGTGAACCGACAGCGATACGGTAAGTGATCGAGTGCCCCAGCAGGGGTGTCATCGGGTCGTCATCCACCGCATCCGAGGCCAGATAGCTGTTTTCGACATCCCGTTCCAGCAGGCCTTGCCGTTCCAGATAGCGACCCACCCGGTGGGCGATGGTGTGCGTCAGCTGGGTGAGCTCTGGGCTGGTCGGCGCCTTGACCCAGCGGAAACGCGCTGAGCCGTGGGATTGCTCGACATACACACCGTCGAGAAACAGCATGTGGAAGTGAACATTCAGATTGAGCGCCGATCCAAAACGCTGGATCAGGGTGACCGCGCCCGTCTTGGCCACTTGGTGGGTATGGCCCGCTTTCTTGACCAGGTGCGTGGCAATGACGCGGTAAACGATGCCCAGCACCCACCCCATGATCTCGGGCCGGCTGGCAAACAGGAAACGCAGCTGAAACGGGAAGCTCAACACCCACTGACGCATGGGTTGTTCAGGCAGTACTTCATCAACCAGCAAGGCGGCACTTTCGGCCATCCGCCGCGCCCCACAGCTCGGGCAGAAACCGCGACGCTTACAGCTGAAAGCGACCAGGTGCTCGGCGTGGCAAGACTCGCAGCGAACCCGTAGAAAGCCATGCTCCAGCCGCCCGCATTGGAGAAATTCTTCAAATTCCCGTTGCACATAGCCCGGCAATTCCTTTCCCTGCTCTGCCATAAGCGCAGCGAATGCCGGGTAATACTCGTCAACGATCTGATAGAGAAGGGTTTGCTCGGGTCGGTGGCTCTGGTAACGACCAGTATCCCGATCCCGGCTGGCCGTCCTGGCCGCCACATGAGGCATGTTCCGCGTCCTTGCAATACTGTGTTTACATACAGTCTATCGCTTAGCGGAAAGTTCTTTTACCCTCAGCCGAAATGCCTGCCGTTGCTAGACATTGCCAGCCAGTGCCCGTCACTCCCACTCGATTGTAAACAAGCACACAAAACCCTTTAGTGACAACAATTTGCAAGAACTATCAGGCTCAGTGCCATGAAAAATACCATGACCAGATCATGAGGTTGAACACGGCTTGCGCCGGCAGCGTTCACGCTCCTGGTCGGCGATCTCGCCCGGCTGCAATGCTAGCTCAGCATCGGTCATGCGCTCCAGCACGTCGCGTAGGCGGATGGTGCAAGGAATGGGCGGCAGCTCGAACTCATAGCCGCCGGCGATCATTTCGGCCGCAATCTCCTCGGTGATGAAAAACGGCTCGTCGTCTTGGTTCGGCTTCTTCATGCCCTTTCCTCCTGGCGCTCATCCTGGCCGACAGCGGCCAGGGCATCGGCTTCCGTCAATGCGTCCTCCACGAACGCGCCGTGCTGCTTCGCTTCGGCCTGGCTGACCTCGGCCCATATCCGTTTCACCTGGGCCGCACTGTACCCGGCCAGCTCGGCGGTCTTGTTGATGCTGTAGCCGGACTTGCGCAGCGCGACAACTTGGGCGCGGCGCTTCGGATCAGCACGGCGGCCCTTGTACCGCCCGGCCTGGCGGGCCAACTCAATGCCTTGGCGCTGGCGTTCGCGCCTGTCCTCGTAGTCGTCGCGGGCCATCTGCAAGGCCAGGCGAAAAAGCATGATCTGCACGGCTTCCAGCACGATCTTGGCGACGCCCTGGGCCTCGGCCGCCAGGTCGGATAGATCGACCACGCCAGGGACGGCCAGGCGTGCGCCTTTGGCCTGTATCGAGGCCACCAGGCGCTCGGCCTCGGGCAAAGGTAGGCGGCTGATGCGGTCGATCTTCTCGGCAATGACCACCTCGCCGGGCTGTAGGTCGCCGATCATGCGCAGCAGCTCAGGCCGGTCGGCGCGTGCGCCGGATGCCTTCTCACGGTAGATGCCGGCGACGTAGTAGCCGGCGGCCTTCGCGGCCGTAGTGATCGCCTCTTGGCGTTCCAAGTCCTGCGCGTCGGTGCTGACGCGCAGATAGACCCGCGCCACCATCGGCGCGGCTACTGGCTTCGTCCTGCGCATACTTGCGGGCTCCTTTGGGCATACTCAAATGCACCCATCTTAAACTGGCAGGCCAATTTATCACATATCGATCTAAATGCGCCTAGCTCATTTTTACAGCTTAAATGAGCTATTGAGCACACTCCATATTTCGACTATTATTGAAACATGGAAACGATAAATGCTGTAGCCGCCCTGGCGGCCATCGCTCAAGAATCGCGCCTCGCGGTGTTCCGGCTTCTCGTCCAGGCCGGCCCCGCCGGCATGGCCGCCGGAAAAATCAGCGAAGCGGCCGGCATCCCGCCGTCTTCGCTATCCTTCCACCTGAAAGAGCTGGCACACGCCGGCATGGTCACGTCGCGGCAAGAAGGCCGATTTGTGATCTACGAGGCGAACTTTTCGACGGCCACTAACCTGGTGGCCTTTCTCACGGAAAACTGCTGCGGCGGCCAGGTGTGCAACCTGTCTTGCACCACGGAAGCCGGGAAGGTGTTGGCATGAGACTTCGCCATCTTTCCGACCCCGATTCTTTGCCCGCTTTGGACAAATCCTTTGCCATCGAGCGCCCGGCGCTCGGGCTGGCACCCGACGCCCCGCCGGTGCGTATCCTGCTGCTGTATGGCTCGCTGCGCGCCCGCTCGTTCTCACGGCTGGCCGTCGAGGAAGCGGCCCGGCTGCTGCAATTCTTTGGCGCAGAAACACGCATCTTCGACCCGTCCGATTTGCCGTTGCCCGATCAAGTGCAAAGCGACGATCACCCGGCCGTCAAGGAGCTGCGCGCCCTGTCCGAGTGGTCAGAGGGACAAGTCTGGTGCAGCCCGGAACGCCACGGTCAGATTACCAGTGTCATGAAGGCGCAGATTGACCATCTGCCGCTTGAAATGGCCGGCATCCGGCCGACCCAAGGCCGCACCCTGGCCGTGATGCAGGTATCCGGCGGCTCGCAGAGCTTCAACGCCGTGAACACCTTGCGTCTGCTCGGCCGCTGGATGCGAATGTTCACCATTCCGAACCAGTCGAGTATCGCCAAAGCGTTCCAAGAGTTCGACGCGGCGGGCCGCATGAAGCCCTCGCCGTACTACGACCGAATAGCCGATGTGATGGAAGAACTGGTGCGCTTCACGGCGCTGGTACGGCCGCACCGTGAAGCACTGACAGACCGCTATTCCGAACGGAAAGCGGCCGGCCACGTCATCGACGAGGCCACCGATCTTTCATCCATCGCCATTGCTCCCCAGCCACTACCAGAAAGCGAAACATCATGACCGAAAGAATCTATAACGTCCTCATCCTCTGCACCGGCAATTCGGCGCGCAGCATCATGGCCGAAGCTCTCATCAACACGATGGGGCAAGGGCGCTTCCGCGCCTACAGCGCCGGCAGTCACCCAACCGGCAAGGTCAATCCCTTCGCCGTCGAAAAGGTGGAGTCGGTGAATTACCCGACCGAGAATCTGCGCAGCAAGAGCTGGGACGAGTACGCCACGCCCGACGCACCGAAGATGGACTTCATCATCACCGTCTGCGACAACGCCGCCGGCGAAATGTGTCCGGTGTGGCCTGGTCAGCCGATCTCGGCGCATTGGGGATTTGAAGACCCGGCCGCCGTCGAAGGCACTGACGCCGAGAAGCGCCGGGCCTTCGAACAAACCTTCCGGCACATGATGAACCGCGTCCGCCTGTTCGTGAATCTGCCTCTCAAAATGCTTGACCAGACGGCCATCAAGCGCGAGCTGGCGAACATCGGCAAGACCGAGCAGGAAGCATGAGCGCCGGCGCACAGGCCATCGCCGCGAAGCCGCGCCAGGCCCCGATGAGCGGCTTCGAGCGTTACCTGACGCTGTGGGTGGCCCTGTGCATCGTCGCCGGTGTTGCGCTCGGCCAGGGCCTTCCTGACGTGTTCCAGGCCATAGGCCGCATGGAAGTGGCCCAGGTCAATTTGCCGGTGGGCCTGCTGATTTGGGTAATGATCGTCCCGATGCTGGTCAAGATCGACTTCGGGGCGCTGCACCAGGTCAAAGAGCATTGGCGCGGCATCGGCGTCACGCTGTTCGTGAATTGGGCCGTCAAGCCATTCTCGATGGCCCTGCTGGGGTGGCTGTTCATCCGACAAGTGTTCGCTCCGTTCCTGCCGGCCGATCAACTGGACAGCTACATCGCGGGCTTGATCTTGCTGGCCGCCGCGCCCTGCACGGCAATGGTGTTCGTGTGGAGCCGCCTTACCAACGGCGACCCGCTTTTCACGCTCTCGCAAGTGGCTCTGAACGACGCCATCATGAT
The DNA here is from genome assembly GCF_010499255.1 of Sheuella amnicola. GTDB lineage: Bacteria > Pseudomonadota > Gammaproteobacteria > Burkholderiales > Burkholderiaceae_B > Zwartia > Zwartia amnicola. The sequence continues at coordinate 225,718 of NZ_JAAGRN010000001.1, read as the reverse complement.
CGTGGCCTTCGCGCCCATCGTCGGCCTGCTGCTGGGCATGTCCTCGATCTCGGTGCCTTGGGACACGCTGCTGATTTCGGTCGTGCTCTACATCATCGTGCCGGTGATCCTGGCGCAGCTCTTGCGGCGGCATCTGCTCAAGCAAGGACAGGCCGCCTTTGAACGGGCCATGCAGAAGATCGGGCCGTGGTCGATGGCCGCGCTGCTGCTGACGTTGGTTCTACTGTTCGCCTTCCAGGGCGAGGCCATCATCCGGCAGCCGTTAGTGATCGCCATGCTAGCCGTGCCGATCTTGATTCAAGTGTTCTTCAATTCCGGGTTAGCCTACTGGCTGAACAAGCGGGCGGGGGAAAAGCACTCTGTCGCCTGTCCTTCGGCCCTGATCGGTGCCAGCAACTTCTTCGAGCTGGCCGTGGCGGCCGCCATCAGCTTGTTCGGTCTGCACTCCGGCGCTGCATTGGCAACCGTGGTCGGCGTCCTGGTCGAAGTGCCGGTGATGCTGCTGGTCGTGCGCGTGGTGAATCGCTCGAAGAGCTGGTACGAACGAGGTTGAACATGAGTAGGAAAAAACTGAGGAAATGATTGCAGATTGCCGCGCCGGCCGCTTCCTGGCGCATTCGATCACTGACCTGGAACACCTAGTATCCATGCTTGCTGAGGTCGCCCGATGACAGACCCAAAGAACCTAGAGAACAGGCTGCATGAGAAGGCCGACCCGGCCCGCGCCGTTTCCACTGGTCGGGTGCGCTACACACTGGCCGAACTACTGGCCGACGCGGAAGCATCCGGGGCTTACCCGCTGCCGCCGGAGGAACGCGAATGGATGGATGCGCCGTCTGTGGGTCGGGAATGGCCAAACAGTGAAGATTGAAAAAGGCGGCCAGTTCGAGTGGCCGCCCTTTCGTCATTAGCTGCACGCTTGGCGCAAGGCGTTCATTGCTTCTTGAAAATCAGCCTGTGTCGCCCGGCCCGTTTCAGCTTGGTAGTACACCACCATAAAAGCATTAGCGACGGCTTCGGCCAATGGCCCAAGGCTCCGCGCTTCCGCTTGGTTGATGTACTCCAAAGAAGAAAGAATAGCCGCTGCTTGATGCACTGCTTGCCCTGGTTCGATAATATGTTGTGTTGTCATAATTCACCTCTCCAGTAGGTGTTGATTGAAAGTGCCGGGCTGGTTGTGGCCAGCCCGGTGCGCCTACAGGTACAGCCCCGCCGCCTCCGCGAATGCTGACCGCTCATTCCTGCCGCCATTAACCTCAATACTTATCGGCTTAGTTTCGCTCTCTCTCATAGGGTCTGGCCGTGATACAAAAGCGGCTGTTTCTGTCTCTGCATCGACCTCGGTCGATTGATCACCCAGCGGCGAAATAAATACCTGGCTGACTTCTTCCCTTGGCGCTTCATCCAGGGCCGCCAATGCGGCCATGTATGTTGATGTCGTCATCGTGCTAACTCCTGACTTCGTTACTATCTGGGCCAGAATCGGCGCCCAAGCTATTGCCCTCGAACTGGCCAGATTGGCTTGCTTCTTTCGGCTCCATGCTTTCGCGTATCGAAGCAGCCAGTTTTCCGCCTGTGGTTTCGCTCACTCGCTCCTGGAATCCCTGCTTCACTTGAGAGCCGACACCCTTGGCTAACTCGGAGGCCGTGCCTGTGGCCAGCTTCGCGGCCTTGGCAAAGCCGCCACCGCTTGAGCTACTGCCGCTGTCACCAAAGCCAGCCGCTTGGGCGAATGGGCTACTGCCAGCAGTACCCGCTTCACCACCACCGTTTCCGCCACTGCTGACAACTGACCCCATGCTGGACATGTCACCGCCGGTTTCCATACTCGCTGATGCTTTCTGAAAAGCCGCTTGGAGTGCACTTGCACCTCCGGCTGCACCGGCTGCGGCACCCATAACCGCTTTACCTGCCAGGGCAGCGCCGCCAGTTGCCATACTGGCCGCCGTCACCGCCGCCCCAACTGCCGCACCCGCACCGAAGTTTCCAATTCCACCGGCTGCGCCAATACCACCACCAGACACAAGACCAGAAATCATCGGCGGAACTTTGTTGACCAAGAAAAGCAAGATGACCGATATAACCAACATCACGGCCAGTTCCTGGGATGCCATGTTCTCGCTGATTTGCGTGTAGTAGTGATTGATGAACTCTTTGCCAATCGCAACCAGAAGCACCATTGCCATAAGCTGTGCGGCCAGGCCCAGCACGGTCTTGTAGTAATTGATCGCCATGTCGGAAGTCCAACGACTTCCACCAAAGCCAAGGAAGAACACACCGGCATACAACAGAATCCAGGCTGATGCGAGCAACAGCAACAGGTTGACCGCAATCAACGCCAGGACAAACAAAACAGCCAGGGCCATTAGCTCCATGACCAGAGCAGTTGCCATCTGCCGCCATCCCAGCTCCGAGGTGGCCTGTACTGTGCGGTTGTATAACTCGAAACCAAGATCAAGGATGCTGGAGGGCCCAAGATTGCTATTGGAAAGTCCCCCCGCCTGCGCGCCCAGAGTTTGCAATGACTGAACAATCGTACCGGCGATATTCATGCCCTGGTTCGCATTCGTCAGCAACCACCAGAAAAAGCCGGTGAAGATCGTGAAGCGAACGAACTCCGCGAAGAACTCGCCAATGTCGGCCTTGCGCAAAGCCATCATGCCGAATGTCCAGACCATCGAAATCACAACCAGCGTCCAGAACAAACGCGATGCAGCGGACTCAATAGCTGGCCCCCATGTTGCGGCAGCATCATGAAAACGCTTGAGCACATCATTCATAACACCGCTGCTACTTAGCTCCTGCGCCATTGCAGGTTCAGCCAGCACCATTGTGGCGACCATCATCAAGCCACCTAGAGCAATTTTCTTTCTCATGGCGACCACCTCAATAATCATCTTTAGGGCTGGGCTTGAACTCCCACTGACGCATCTGCTTGGCCTTCTGGAATGCTCTGCATTCCTCGGTAAAGGCCTCTCGGTTCGCTTCGCTGCGCATTTCATTCAGTGCTGCCTGGAACGCATCGGGGGCACACGTCGCCGCATTTGGTTCGGGCATCCTTTCCTGTTCACATCCAGCCAACAACAGCAACGTAGCCGCGGTAGTAAAAAAGATTTTTTTCATCTCACCGCCTCCCTAGTAGTTGTCTGCCGGACTCGGGCGAAACGTCCAGGTACGCATTTGCTCGGCCCTGGCATCACCTCGCGCCTCGGCATCGAGTTCTGCTGCAATCCGGGCTGCCTCCGCGTTGTGTTGGGCGGTCAACATGGTGCGAATCTGCAAGAGCTGATTGGCCTGCTGGCTGGCGAGCTGGTTGGCGTAGCCGATGGCCTGTAGCTGGCCAGTTGCACCCTGGGCCGCGCCTTGCAGCCGCTCCAGGGTACGGGCGTCATCCTTCAAAGCCTTTTGCTGGTCGGCAACGGTCTGGAACAGGGCATCGTTGGCCTTCTTTTGCGACTCTGACGCCAGGCGGCGGTTCTCTTCCATCGCTGCCTTTTCGGCCGGCGTGCATCCGCCGCTGCCGTTGAAGCATGGCGAGCTGCGGTAATAGGCCACGTCCTGAAACTTGGCCAGGTAACGATCCAGGCTGCCTAGCTGGTTCTCGTAATAGGCCAGCGTGTTTTGCGCGGCAATCAGCCGGTTGATCGTAGTCTGCGCCTGATCCCAGATATACGCGGCTGGGGCCATCGTGTTCTGGAGCTGATTTTCGTACTGCTGCAACTGGGTCTGGTACTGCTCAATCTGCTTGAGCGTCTGCGCCACCGACTCGATGGCCGTCATGATGTTCTGGGCCAGGTTGCCGCCGTCGATGACGGGGATACCAGCTTGCACAGGGGCGGTGGTAGTGGTGATAAAGCCGGTTGCGAGTGCAACGGCTAGAGCGGTTTTTTTAGCCGCTAAAATTTTGGACTTCATGGTCGTACTCCGTCGATGAAAAGAAGGCATTGCCTTGACCAAGCGTTGTGCTTGTTCTCGGCAACGTTTCATCGAAGAGCTACGCCACTAGCTGATCGGTATTGCCCTTGGCGCTGAGGCCCGGACTTACAAACGTAAAACTACTCTGTTTTTTTATCGCTTTCGGACAAGCCAACTTCCCGGCCAATCTCTTCAAGCTCTAGCGGCTGTACTGCCGCCGTCAGTATTTCGCGTATTTCCGCGTCGGTGCTCCTATCGTTGAGCGCTGCTCGAACTTTCAACGCACGGTGCACCTCGGCGGGTAAATTCCTGATAAGCACATTTGCCATATCAATACCCTTTTGGTGTACCCGACAACCATGCTATCAAAGATATTAAAAATAGCAAGACCTATACTCTTGCAACCGGCGGTAGCCGATCAGCCCCGCAGGGCAGGATTCCCGTTGAGTGCCCCCGGCGCGAATAAGGGACAGTGAAGATAGATAACCGGCTTGCCGGTTAGCTAACTTCACCCATCCTGCCCGCATTTCACCCACTATTGAAAATCTAGCGCATATCGAACGTAAAGCGTTTTATCGTCAAACAAACACCGATTCTTGGCAACATAACCGTAATCGTCACCAAATCGGCCTGCAATCGACATAGTCGCTTCAAAATCGCTGCTCAATCGGCTTTAAATCGGAACCTAAAATGCCAACAATCGACACAAACCATTCGCCCCGATGGGGCGAGTTGGACGCCAAAAAAGAAGGGCATAACCCGCCCCTCAAGTGTCAATGAACACAAGAAATTTGCCTCCCCTCCCGTCATACCACTAAGGCGACGTATTGATACTTGAGGGGCAACCTTTCCTGATGTTGACACCTTCACGCAGGTTACTGGTTATGGGCGTCCAACACACACGGCTCATTCCTGCTTGGTAATAATAAGAATAATAATCTTCTTATTATTCTTACCGAACGAATGGGCACTGCTTAGCCATTTCACGTTTCGAGCCAAGGTTTCAGTACAGATAACTACAAGTGCACACAGCGGCCCTCCAGCACCGTTAGACGCAGATTCTGCTTCAGCTCATGGAATAAGGGACTCCGGGTTGTTTTCCCCTCTCACAAGGCGTTTCAGCGGCCACTGAAGCCGCCTTCTCTTCTTGGCGTTAAACCATCGGCCTATGGCCGATTGATAAAGCCCGCCAGGGCTTTATTGGCAAGGTCAGAACGCGCCCTCAAGGCGCGAGCTGCACCGCGCATGATGGATTATCTTTAGATAATCTTGGATGGATTTCCCAAACTGCCCGCAAAGCAGCGCACCGTCTGGGTTTTCCAAATTGGGACGGGGAACGTTACGACGGCAGAAGGGGAGCGTTACGACGGTAACAAGGGAACGTTACGACGGTAAACGGGTGCAGTTGCCGTGGGGCCAGGCCTCTTGATCTCCCATTTTCCCTTGGCGTATTCGTTCACTACCCAACCCACGGCGGCAAGTTCGGCCAGTGCCTTCCGGGCAGTCTGACGGCGTTTTTTCATAGCTTCGGCATTGGCTTCATCTGGCCAGACATAGCCGCAAAGCGTGTCCAGTTCCACGCGCCCGGATTTGCCGGGGTCGATCCAGCCGCATAGCCGTTGGTGCATCAGCCGTGCCGGATCAGTCTGTAGCACCCGCACTTCCGCCATGTCGATACGGGCATATGGACGATGCCCCAGGATCGCTTCGGCAATACGCGGATTCAGGGCAACCCATAGCCTGCCGTCCGTCTCGTCAAAAGCATGACTCATCAGGTGGAACGCGGCTTGCCGCCGTCCCTTCGTCACAAGGATGGTGACGTTCGACATGCGCAGCAGGCTGGCTTTGAGCGCCTTGATGTTGTCGCCGCTATCCGTCATGCCCGTTTCTGAGAGCAGTTTGGTCAGGCTCTCACGAACCACCAAGCCGTCTTGCTCAATGGCTTCGAAACGGGGTTCAAGGAATAGCCGTAGCTGTCGCCCCGTCTCACTGGTCGGTTCCGGGGTTAGCAAGATGCCGTTCGGGCCGCCAAGGGCCACGATGCCTTGCAAAAGACGCATATCATCGGCCCCGAGAGGTTCGAATCCGACGAAACGCATGGATTCGTCCTCGCCAAAGGTGTAGGTCACGTCCAGCTTGCAGCGTTTGCGATCGCCACGCTTGAGGCTGCGGAACAGGCCAGGTGCCAAACAGTGCGCGGGATCATGTCGGACGTGGGTCAGGTCATGCTTAGGCTTCTTCACGCTGTCTCCTTTTCACCTTGCACTGCCGCTCCAGTACAGCAGGCTTCAACACGCCGCCGTCGTGCCGTCTAAACCAGAGTTCTTGAAAAGGTGCGCCATAGTTGGCCTTGCTGACGCCAAAGCGGACAAAATACCCACGCTGACAATCATCGACCCCCAGTATCTCGGCCTCGCCTTGCGTCATGCCGGATAGGTACGATTGCCAACGGATGTTATCAACCAGTACGGACGATCCACGACTGGCCTGCTGTTGATCGCCCGACCCCATCATGGCTGCGCTTTTACTCGCGTGGTGCAGAAACACAATGGAGCAGCCTGTATCAGCGGCTATGGCCTCCATGTGCCCAACAACCTGCGCCATCGGCCCGCTAGCGTTCTCCTCCTCAATGTGGAAGCGCCGCAAAGTGTCCAAGATCATCAAGCGACGACCTTCAGCGGCTCGTTTGAGAGCATCGAACCAGCTAGCAGCCATGATGTTTGGGCATTTACCGATCAAGGGTTCAATGAGCAAACCATCAGCCACGGCTTGCCGTTCCGCTGCGCTGAGGTGTGCCCCAAGGGCGTGCAGACGATGGTGAATAGCGGCCGGTGGATCTTCAGCAGGCAGATAGACCACTTGCCCGGTGGGAAACTCGCCTATTTCAAGTAAATCAGGCCCGCCTGCAATCTGTGCAGCCAATTGAAGGGCCAACATGGATTTACCAGCCCCACCAGGCGACACAAGAGCACCAACAGTGCCAGCAACCATATTAGGCAGAACATAATCAATGGGTGGCGGCAATTCCGTGAAAGCCGCCATAAGATCAAGAGCCATATAACTAGCCCTCTATAGGGCCAGGTCGCGCAGCTTGATCACCCGATGATTTACGTGCCTCAATCCACTCTTCGACCTCTGACAAATCCCAGGCGACATTTCTACTGGTTAACGCGATACGGCGTGGAAAATCCCCTCGCTGCTCCAGGTTATAAATTGTTCGTGTCGAAAGCGGGATCATCTCCAGGAGCTTCTTCCTGTTGATGAGGGTCTTTATATTTTGCATGGGTCAATACCTCTCAAATGAATAGTTGCTATTCATCGAGTAGCTGCGCGAAGCAGCTAATCGGTAATTGACCTGCCCGATGCCAATGGCGGCCTTATTTATAAATTCACGGCATCAACTTCAATGCTATCAAAGATAGCAAAAACATCAACCCTTACTGCCTCCCGAAGTCCACTCATCAATCATATCGGCCCAATCCTGCAACATCGCCGCCCGCTGCTCGCGGTACTCAGCCTTGTTGTAGACAGCCCTCACGCCCTTCTGCTCGTGCGCCAGGCACTTCTCGATCCAGTCGGTGTTGTAGCCGGCCTCATGCAACAGCGTGCTGGCTGTGCGCCGCAAATCATGCGGTCCGAACTTGGTAAGTGACTTCCCATCTTTCTGCGCCGCCTTGTAAGTCAGCGTCAGCACCTGGTTAAGTGTGGCAGCGCTCATCGGCGCATCCGAGTCGTACCGTGATGGCAAAACGAAGTCGGAACCACCGGCAAAGGTTTTCATGGCAATGAAAATATCCAGAGCCTGCTGGGACAGAAATACCAGGTGCGGGTTACGGCGTTTCATCCGCTCCTTTGGAATCGTCCACAACGCTTCGCTGAAATTGATCTCGCTCCAGGTCGCATTGGTCAGCTCGCTCTTGCGCACCATCGTCAGCAATAACAGCTTGGCCGCCGCACGGTTTGTTGGGCTTGTGCCCACTCGCTCCATGTACTGGTACATCAGCCCAATTTCTTCTGGCGTCAACGCTCGGTCACGTGGCTCGAATCGAGCGATGCTTGTTGGGCGCACCAGTTCTGCCGGGTTTTCGACCTTCTGCCCACGCTCGATGGCCCAGCGAAATACCTGCAACACGATTTCACGCACATGAACGGCGGTGGCCGGTGCGCCTCGCTCAACAATGGCATCAGCCAGCGCCCGCAAGTCTTCGTGGGTGATCTCCACCAGCTTCTGATTGCTGAATTTCGGCTTCAGCTCACGCTCATAAACCGAGCGGCGCATATCGCGGGTGGAGTCGGCCATCTGGTAGCCACGCAGCCACTTCTCCGCCCAGGCACCGAACGTCTCTGCATCTTTCACCCGCGCCTTGTCTCGGGCTTTCTCCTTGGCCGGCGACTTGCCCGCCGCAACCATCTTCTTGGCGTCACCCAACAGCTCGCGGGCTTCGGCCAGGGTGATGCCACCGACACCATAACGCCCAAAGGTGATGGTCTCCTGCCGACCGTTGATTGAGTAGTTGTAACGGAACGAGATGGAGCCGGCTGGAGTCACTGCCACATAGAGACCTTCCCGGTCATTCACTTTGTAGAGTTTGTCCCTGGGCTTGAGATTGCGCAGCTTGGTATCGGTCAGCATGTACCTTGTCCTTCTTCGTCTCCGATACCATGCTGAAAAAATCTCGAATTTATCGTATTTTTTCTTACGAAACAGTAACTTATAGAATATTAATACCATGAACACACAAAAGAACGCAGCATGGTATCGGCATCAATCATGGCATCGCCAAACCATAATACCAGCTTTAATGCCATGCTCAAACGGTGCTTGGCGCTTCCTCCCGTTGCCAGATCGTGCCAAACACAAACAAAAAAAAGCCCGCAATTACGCGGGCTTAGCGGCATTTCATGCCATCAGGTGCCTGGCTGTGCCAGACGCGGAATCATTCCCACTCAATCGTAGCCGGAGGTTTACTCGACACATCATATACAACGCGATTAATACCGCGGACTTCGTTAATGATTCTCGAAGACACCTTGGCAAGCAATGGGTAAGGTAACGGAGCCCAATCCGCTGTCATGAAGTCAGTGGTCTGAACAGCACGTAATGCGACAACATAATCGTAGGTACGTCCATCACCCATCACGCCAACAGACTTGACAGGCAAGAAGACAGCAAAAGCTTGCGAGGTCAGGTCGTACCAGCTGAGATTGGATGCTTTATCGATATGGTTGTGAAGCTCTTCGATAAAAATCGCATCGGCGCGTCTAAGCAGGTCTGCGTACTCAGTTTTGACTTCGCCAAGGATACGCACACCAAGGCCGGGACCAGGGAATGGATGGCGATACACCATGCCATGCGGCAGACCAAGTGCGACACCGAGTTTACGCACTTCGTCCTTGAAAAGTTCGCGTAAGGGTTCGAGCAGCTTCAAGTTCAAGGTGTCTGGCAGACCGCCCACGTTATGGTGTGATTTGATTGCAACGGCCTTGCCGGTTTTAGCACCCGCAGATTCGATCACATCGGGATAAATCGTACCCTGAGCCAACCATTTGGCTTGCTTAAGTTTGCCCGATTCGGATTGGAATACTTCAACAAACTCTTTACCAATAATTTTACGTTTGGCTTCGGGATCAGTCACACCGGACAACTTGCCCATGAATTGCGAAGACGCATCGACGTGGATGATTTTGACACCCATGTTTTCTGCGAAGGTCTTCATGACTTGCTTGCCTTCATCCAGACGCAGCAAACCATGATCAACAAAAACACAGGTCAGTCGATCACCGATTGCCTTATGGATCAAGGCTGCAGCTACGGATGAATCAACACCTCCCGACAAACCGAGAATAACTTCATCATCGCCAACTTGCTCGCGAATACGCGCAACGGCTTCTTCGACATAATTAGGCATATTCCAGTCGCCAACGCAGCCGCAAATCTCGAGCACAAAGCGATTGAGCAAAGCCTGGCCCTGAACAGTATGCGTGACTTCAGGATGGAACTGCACAGCATAAAAACCGCGTGCCTCATCAGCCATACCTGCGATTGGACAGGAGTCGGTCGATGCCATCACTTTGAAGCCATCCGGCAGGCGCGTGACCTGATCGCCATGACTCATCCAAACTTTAAGCATGCCATGGCCTTCAGGCGTGCTGAAATCCTCAATGCCATTGAGTAATTTGGTATGGCCTCGTGCACGCACTTCGGCGTAACCGAATTCGCGATGATCAGCGTTGCTTACCTCACCGCCCAACTGCTGTGCCATGGCCTGCATGCCGTAGCAAATACCCAGAACCGGAACACCCAAATCAAACACTGCAGGAGGAACTTTCAGCGAATCTTCTTCATAGGCCGAAGCGTGGCTACCGGACAAAATAACGCCTTTGAGTCCCTGAGCCAATTGGCCACGAAGAAATTCGTCGGTCACATCACCTGGATGGAGTTCACAATAGACTCCAGCCTCACGCACGCGACGTGCGATCAATTGAGTAACCTGTGAGCCGTAGTCGAGAATCAGAATTCGCTGGTGCATAAGAGCCAAGCCTGTTTTAAAAAGCGACACCGGCGATCAAGCCGGTGTCAGTCAAATAGTTGAATATGAATCGGTACTTATTCAGCCCGATAGTTTGGTGCTTCCTTGGTGATCTGCACGTCGTGGACATGCGACTCTCGGAAACCGGCAGATGTGATCTGCACGAACTCCGGTTTTGTTCGCATTTCTTCAATTGTGGAGCAACCACAATATCCCATAGATGCACGCACACCGCCAACCAGTTGGTAAATAATCGCAAGCACGCTGCCCTTATATGGGACACGACCTTCGATACCTTCGGGAACCAGCTTGTCTGCATTGTTGGCCGGATCCTGGAAATAACGATCTGCTGAACCTTCGGCCATCGCTCCAAGACTACCCATGCCGCGATATGACTTATAAGAACGGCCCTGATACAGAACAACCTCGCCGGGAGCTTCTTCAGTACCTGCGAACATACCACCCATCATGACGGTCGATGCGCCTGCAGCTATAGCCTTGGCTACGTCACCGGAAAAACGTATACCGCCATCGGCGATCAATGGCACACCGGTGCCTTCCAAAGCGCGGGAAACATCAGAAATGGCCGTGATTTGCGGTACGCCCACACCAGCGACTACGCGTGTCGTGCATATCGAGCCCGGACCAATTCCGACCTTAACCGCGTCGGCACCGGCACTAAGCAACGCACGTGCCGCATCGCCAGTAGCGATATTGCCTCCAATCACTTCAACCTTGGGGTAATTGGTTTTCACCCAGCGGACGCGTTCTATCACACCGGCAGAATGGCCGTGAGCGGTATCGACGACAAGAACGTCCACACCGGCGGCAACGAGTTTTTCGACGCGCTCTTCGGTTCCTTCACCAACACCGACAGCGGCACCCACACGCAGCTGACCTTGTGCGTCTTTGCATGCTGCAGGATGCTCTGTGTTTTTAACAATATCCTTGACTGTAGCCAAACCGCGCAATTCGAAAGCGTCATTCACGATCAGCACGCGCTCAAGGCGATGCTTATGCATCAGAGTTTGAGCCTCGGACAGCGTCGCGCCTTCTTTCATCGTGATCAGACGGTCTTGAGGCGTCATGATGTTGCGGATGTATTCATCAAGACGCTCTTCAAAACGTAAATCGCGATTAGTGACGATACCGACAACTTTACCTCCCTGCACCACCGGCAAGCCGGAAATACCATGTTGTTTTTGCAACGCAATCGCATCGCGCACTTTCATGTCGGGAGTCAAGGTAATCGGATCCGTTACGATCCCGAATTCATGGCGTTTGACCTTGGCGACTTCGCGAGCCTGCTCATCAGCCGTTAGATTCTTGTGAATGATGCCGATGCCGCCTTCCTGAGCCATGGCAATCGCCAAACGGGCTTCAGTCACGGTATCCATTGCGGCGGATACGAGCGGAATATTGAGGGAAATGTTACGGGTCAGGCGAGTTGCCAAAGATGTGTCGCGCGGCAACACTTGGGAAAACGCAGGCACCAGCAAAACATCGTCGAAGGTGAGCGCAGTTTGGATTAAACGCATAAATAGCTCCTGGCGCAAAGCGTGATTATACGATGACCCGAGACGTTCTTAAGTGAATACCCTTGTAATATTGCACCTATTTTCGTATCAATTTTTAAATAATCAGAATTTAAACCACACTAAATAAATATGAGTCAAGAAAACACACTGGCCGCCTGGATAGAAGCGGAAGAAAAACAACTCAAAGCCATGCCCAATGGACGCCTTCCGGGATTTTTAAAAAGGGGGCAGGTCGCCGACAAATCCGGTCTTGAAGTAATGCAGTCCGTCATCCGTGGTGAATTACCAAACGGAAACATGGCAACCACCATGAACTACATGATCATGGAAGTCTCGCCCGGACATGCCGTCGTTCAAGGCAATCCACAGGAAAACGTTTTAAATGTGCAGGGGTTTGTGCATGGGGGCTGGTTTGCCACAATTATGGATGCTGCCGTGGGCAACGCCATTCATTCCATGTTGCCACCTGGCAAGGGGTATAGCACGCTTGATTTAAGTGTGAAAATGATTCGGGCACTTTCACCGAATGTTGGTCGTGTACGCGCGATCGGCAAAGCAGTTCAGGTCGGGCGTCAGATCGCAACGGCCGAGGGTCGGTTAATCGGACCGGATGGCAAACTGCACGCGATCGCCACAACGACGGCGATTATCGTTGATTTGCAGCACTCCTGAGCGCACCTGTTCATCCCCGCCACAATTAGAGGCGGGCATGAACGATTAATGCTCAACTGATCGATCAAACGACAGATATATCCATCAACCAATGGCTACACGGGCGTTCTGGAAGAAACGCATCCATGGGGAATACATGCCGCCCGGATCCGCCTGACCCCAACGTTGCGGTGCCCAGGACATCATGACGTTGCGTGTGACGCGTTCGGGATGAGGCATCAAGACCGTGAATCGACCATCGGCAGTCGTGACTGAGGTCAGTCCATTCGGACTTCCGTTCGGATTGAATGGATAAGCCTCGGTGGCTTGACCACGATTGTCGATATAGCGCAAAGCGCCCAAGACCTTGTCCGCATTACCCTGGCGTGCGAAGTTTGCAAAACCTTCACCATGGGCGACCGCGACTGGCATACGCGCACCGGACATGCCCTTGAAAAATAGCGATGGCGAATCCATCACCTCAACCATCGAAAAACGCGCCTCGTATTTTTCGGAAACGTTACGGGTAAAGCGTGGCCAGTTTTCAGCTCCGGGAATCATGCTAGCTAGAGCGGCCATCATCTGACATCCGTTGCACACGCCCAGACCAAACGTATCCTTGCGATTGAAATAAGCGGCGAACTGATCCGACAACTGCGTATTGAACAAAATGCTGCGCGCCCAACCTTCGCCCGCGCCAAGCGTATCGCCATAACTGAATCCACCGACAGCCACCAAGCCCTGGAACAGGGATAGATCGACATAACCGGATTGCAGATCGGTCATGTGCACATCCCAAGCCTCGAAGCCCGATTTATCGAATGCCCAGGCCATTTCAACCTGGCTGTTACACCCCTGCTCACGCAAAATCGCGACGCGGGGACGAGCGCCTTTGATGATAAACGGTGCAGCCACGTTCAACTGAGGGTCGTAACTAACGTTTGGAGACATCCCCGGGTCAGCTGCGTCGGCCCAGGCCGCAAACTCAGCCTGAGCACAAGCCGGGTTGTCGCGTAAGGATGCGATCCGATAACTCACATCGCTCCAGATTTGACCAAGATCGGCGCGCGGGCGACCCCAGATACGCTTGCCATCCCTAAAAAACTCAACCTCATCGGAACCGTTCAAGGAACCGATTACATGAGAATGCGTAGACAATCCGGCTGCGCGCAATACCTGCATGACTGCATCACGCTCAGATGAAGGCACCTGAATCACAGCCCCAGCCTCCTCGGCAAACAGAGCCTTGAGGGTCATCTCATTGCGCTGGACGGCAACCTGATCTGCACGAATCTTGTAATCGCCCCAGTCGGAAACATTGGCATCAATCGTCAACATGTCTATATTGACTGAGACGCCCGTATGACCGGCGAAGGCCATCTCGCAAATAGTTGCGAACAGGCCGCCGTCCGATCGATCGTGATAAGCCAGGATGACACCCGACTCCGCCAAGGCACGTATGGTGACAAAGAAAGTGCGCAAAGCCTCTGCATCATCAAGATCCGGCGTCTGCTCGCCAAGCTGGTTACACACCTGAGACAAAATCGAAGCACCCATGCGATGCTTGCCCTGCCCCAAATCAATCAGAATCAAACTGGTCGGTCCCACATCGGTACGCAGCTGCGGTGTCAGCGTGTTGCGCACGTCCTTGACAGGCGCAAAAGCGGAAACAATCAGCGATACCGGTGCAATGACCTTACGATTTTCGCCATCCTGGTTCCATGCTGTTTGCATGGATAGGGAGTCCTTGCCGACCGGGATTGACAAACCAACCTGCTGACACAACACACTGACTGCGGAAACGGTGTCGTACAGTGCGGCATCCTGACCGGGCGCACCACAGGCCGCCATCCAGTTGGCAGACAATTTGATGTCTTCGATACGGGCAACATCCGCAGCAGCCAGGTTTGTCAACGCCTCGGCTACCGCCATGCGTCCGGAAGCGGGTGCATCAATGACAGCAACTGGAGTACGCTCACCCATGGCCATGGCTTCGCCACGAACACCATCATGATCGGCCAGAGTCACCGCGCAATCAGCGACCGGGACCTGCCAGGGACCAACCATCTGATCACGACTTGAAAGTCCGCCCACTGTTCGGTCACCAATAGTGATCAAAAACGTTTTATTCGCAACGGTTGGATGTTGCAACACCCGCTCGGCAGCATCATCCAAGGTAATAACAGTCAAATCCAAAGGCTCGGCAACGCCAGGCAAGCGCTTGACATCGCGAGTCATACGGGGCGGTTTACCCAGAATGACATCGATCGGCACATCGACCGGACGCAATGCCTGAGGGGGGCTGACGGGATCGATTCCAGGCAAACCTTCGCCATTCAATACGCGCAACTGTCGCTCTTCTGTTGCAACGCCAATCACTGCGAATGGGCAACGCTCGCGGTCGGCAATTTCTTTGAATCGTTCAAGATCTTGGGGCAAAACAGAAAGAACATAACGCTCTTGCGACTCGTTACTCCAGATCTCGGCCGGTGACATGCCCGACTCTTCCAGATGAACACGCTTAAGTTCAAAAGTAGCGCCTCGTCCGGCATCATTAACCAATTCAGGAAAAGCGTTGGATAAGCCACCTGCACCTACATCGTGAATGGCAATGATCGGATTGTTTTGGCCTTGTTGCCAACAACGATCGATCACCTCTTGAGCACGGCGCTCGATTTCTGGATTGCCGCGCTGAACGGAATCAAAATCCAGCGCCGCCGTATTAGTACCCACAGCCATGCTGGATGCGGCACTGCCACCCATGCCAATACGTAACCCGGGACCACCAAGTTGGATCAGTAACGCACCGGGAGTGATTTCATTCTTTTTGGTCAGACCCGCATCAATGCTGCCCAAACCACCGGCAATCATGATTGGCTTGTGATAGCCCCACCGGACATCCCCAGCAGTCTGTTCATAAGACCGGAAGTAACCCAGCAAATTCGGACGACCAAACTCATTATTGAATGCTGCGGCACCCAGGGGTCCATCGATCATGATCGACAATGGCGACGCGATACGATCCGGCGCGCCATGATGATCGGCTTCCCATGGACGCTTTGCGTCATCCAGCAGCAGATGCGAAACTGTAAAACCAGCCAAACCCGCTTTGGGTTTTGAGCCGCGTCCGGTTGCGCCCTCGTCCCTGATCTCGCCACCCGCACCGGTCGACGCACCTTCGAAAGGTGCAATTGCGGTCGGATGATTATGGGTCTCGACCTTCATGATGGTGTGAACCAACTGATCATGCAAGGCATAAACAGGCGCAACCTCGTTAGTCGGGATTGCCGGATAGAAACGCTTGGCCTGTCCACCTTCCATAATGGCGGAATTATCCGAGTAAGCGACAACCGTGCCCAAGGGCTGGGCGGCGTGTGTTTCGCGGATCATGCCAAACAGGGTCTTGGTGGTGGGCTGACCATCAATCACCCATTGGGCATTGAAAATTTTGTGACGACAATGCTCGCTGTTAGCCTGAGCAAACATCATCAACTCGACATCGGTCGGATTTCGGCCTAACTCAGTGAAAGACGTCGTCAAATAATCGATTTCATCCTCAGAAAGCGCAAGACCAAGCGTAGTATTCGCTTCAAGTAAAGCAGCCTTACCCTTCTCGATGACCGGTACAGTTTGCATGGGTTTACCGGGCAACGAGTCGAAAAGCGCTTGAGGATCGAATCGATTATCCACAACCGTTTCGGTCATCCGATCATGCAGGCAAGACGCAGCCTTGGCCAACATTTCGGAATCGATCGTCTTGGTCTTAAGCCAACTGCGCTCAGGAATCAAAACATAACGAATACCGCGCTCAATACGTCTGACAGTGAAAAAACCGCAATTATGGGCAATATCTGTCGCCTTGCTTGCCCAGGCGGAAATCGTCCCAAGACGGGGGATAACAGTTAATTCAACTGCTCCCGATGCATTTTCAGGAGCAACATACGGATTGCCATAGTCAAGCAACTGCTTTAAACGCAACTCAGTCGCACTGTCGGGAGCCTCATCACACCAGACAAAATGCTCGTATCTGGCCGTAACGGAGGCAATGGGTAAACCCAGCGCCTTCATGCGGGCCAAGAGGCGTTCTTGGCGAAAGATTGACAATACTGACGAGCCGGGGATGTGCAGGATATAAGACACAGTGGTGATCGCGTGGCAGCTGATAGGGGAAAACACGCATTTTAGCCTCCAATGGGGCTAAACAGGGCAGAAGTTCCAGGGATCGTTGCTATGATACGAATGGAAACAATTTTAGGGAGACACCCGATGTCCATTTCAAGACGCAATCTGCTGGCTGGTGCCGGCGCCGGCATGATCGCCATGGCTTCCCCTCTGCGCAGTGCTTGGGCTCAGTCCAAGGCCGAGTTTTCGTACAAATATGCGAATAACCTTCCAGTCACCCATCCGATGAACATCCGGGCTAAAGAAATGGCGGACGCCATTCTGGCCGAAACATCGGGTCGAGTAGAAATCCGCATCTTCCCAAGCAGCCAGCTTGGATCGGATACGGATATGCTCAGCCAGGTTCGTAGCGGTGGTGTCGAATTCTTCACTTTGTCTCCCCTGATTCTGGCAACTCTAGTCAAAGGCGCTTCGATCTCGGGCATCGGTTTTGCCTTCGAAAATTACGACGCGGTCTGGAAGGCCATGGATGGCGACTTGGGCGCGCACGTTCGCAAAGAAATCGCCAAGGTCAACCTGATTGCTATGGATAAGATCTGGGACAACGGTTTCCGCCAGATCACATCGTCCACCAAGCCAATTCAGACGGCTGAGGACTTGAAAGGCTTCAAGATCCGCGTTCCGGTGTCGCCGCTGTGGACATCCATGTTTAAGGCTTTTGACTCTGCGCCCGCATCGATCAACTTCAACGAGGTTTACAGTGCCTTGCAGACCAAGGTCGTGGACGGACAGGAAAATCCCCTGGCTATTATCGATACGGCCAAACTGAATGAAGTTCAGAAATACTGTTCCATCACGAATCACATGTGGGATGGATTCTGGTTCCTGGCCAACCGTCGCGCCTGGGAAAAGCTGCCTGAAAACCTGCGCACGATCGTCGCCAAAAACATCAATGCCGCCGGTTTGAAAGAGCGCGCCGATGTTGCTGCAATGAACGCTGGCTTGCAAAAAGGTCTGACAGATAAGGGCATGATTTTCAATACGACCAAGCCTGATTCCTTCCGTGACCGTCTACGCGCAGGCGGTTTCTATAAAGAATGGAAAGCCAATCTGGGTGACGAAGCATGGGCACTGCTTGAGCGTTATAGCGGCAAGCTGGCTTAAGTTTTTCCAAGTCTATTGCGGTAAACGAACCGTTACTCCGCGAATAAGACAAAGATGGCTTATTGAAAAATCCGGATGTTCGACGATCGATCATCCGGAATTTCTTTTTAGATCCAAAGTAATTCCAAAGGTAAAAAATGAGTACTGACATCGATCAATCCAGCACGGCTGCAGAGGAAACTGCCCCCAGAAGTGCTCTGGTGACCACGCTCATTAAACCGCTCGAAGTCGTGAGTGCCGTACTATTGACGGTCATTGTGGTGATGTTGCTAGTCGGTGTCGTATCGCGGTATGTATTTTCGATCCCGATCGTCTGGATCGATGAGGTGGTTTCGATTTCATTCTTGTGGCTTGCCATGCTTGGCACTGCCATCGCCATGCATCGCAATGAGCACTTGCGACTGACCTTGTTTCTACAAATGATGCCGGAGCGTATCAGGGGCTTTGTTCATGCTGTTGCGCTTGTCTCGATCGCCGCGTTTTTGATCGCGTTGATTCATCCGGCAATTGAATATGCGCAGGAAGAATGGTTTGTGACGTCCCCTGCCCTGAATATTCCGAATTCATTCAGAGTGTCTGCCCTGGCTTTCGGTATCCTCGCTATGCTTGGTGTGTTGATGACCTATGCTGCACAAACTGTATCGCGTGCCAATTTAATCGGGGCGATTGGTCTTGTAGTTGTTCTGGCCGCCCTGTGCTGGACATTTTCAGCTCAATTGACACAAATTGGTCTCTACAACACTTTATTGTTTCTGGTAGTTCTCGTTGCACTCTGTTTGGTGGCCGGAGTACCAATAGCATTTTGCTTCGGACTAGGCGCACTGAGTTACTTGGCCTTTTCAACTACCGTACCTTTGATGGTGATCATCGGCCGTATGGATGAAGGCATGTCAAGCCTGATTCTGGTTTCTGTTCCAATCTTTGTGTTGCTGGGCTGCGTGCTGGATGCGACAGGCATGGGTAAGGCGATTGTCGATTTTCTGGCATCTTTGCTTGGCCACATCAAGGCAGGCATGTCTTATGTGTTGCTGGGTTCGCTCTTCATTGTGTCGGGCATATCGGGATCAAAAGTATCGGATATGGCCACTATCGCTCCGGCGTTGTTTCCCGAAATGAAACGACGCGGACATCAGCCCAAAGAAATGATTGCCCTGCTCGCAACGGGTGCCGCCATGGCTGACACAGTGCCACCGAGCATCGTTCTGATTGTCCTGGGATCGGTGGCTGGAGTATCGATTGCCGGATTATTCCAAAGCGGAGTCGTGATTGCCGGCGTTTTACTGCTAGCGCTTGTGGCGCTTGCCCGCTGGAAGGCTCGTCACGAAAAAATGGAAAACGTTAAACGAGCCGGTTTCGCAATCATCTGGAAGGCGCTACTGATTGCCGGTCCTGCTCTGGTATTACCCTTTTTGATCCGAAGCGCTGTGGGTGGAGGCGTGGCGACAGCGACCGAAGTATCTACAATTGCAGTGCTATACGCCATGATCATCGGACAGGTGCTATACGGTGGAATTGGATGGCGCAAGGTTTACGGCATGCTGGTCGAAACAGCCGCTTTAAGTGGCGCTATTTTGTTGATTTTGGGCACGGCATCCGCCATGGCCTGGGCGATCACGCAAAGTGGGGTTGTCCAGAGTCTGTCGCAATTCTTGACCACGCTGCCTGGTGGTGTTGCCGCATTTATGGCGGTGACGATTCTGGTCTTCTTAATCTTAGGATGCCTGCTTGAAGGCCTCCCGGCTATTTTGATTCTGGCACCAATCATGTTCCCGATCGCTAAAAAGCTCGGCATACACGACATCCATTATTCGATGGTGGTGGTAACTGCCATGAACATCGGACTGATGATGCCGCCTATCGGCGTAGGATTCTATGTCGCATGTCGCATCGGTGATGAATCACCCGACAAGGTGATGGCCGCTATATGGCCTTACATCATCGCGCTCATCATCGGGTTGATCGCAATTGCCGCCGTACCCTGGTTTTCGACTGTCGCGCTTTAATAGGATTTTTAAATCAGCAGGCTAAAGCCTCAATGCCTTTCTTTTCAATAATCTGTAGCAATTTGGCCGCTGATCCACTGGGATGTTTACCTGAGGCAGGTGACTCCCACTTTTGAACAGTTGATGGCCTAACATTCAGAAATCCCGCAAAAACTGTCTGACTCATTTTCGCTTTTTTCAAGCGAATCTGAGCTACGCGTTCTGGCGAATAAACTGGTGGTGGTTCACAGAGAGTCTTAATTCTGCTGAAGTCCTGAGCTGAAAGCACTTCATGCTTACTGAGCAAAAGTGCCATTTCTAACATTTCAGACGAAACACGATCCGTATTCTTAGCAGTCATGACATATTTCCTGTGCGGCCAGACAAAGCTGAGGGTCTGAAAGAATCTTCTTAGCCCATCGAGCAAAAGTTTTCAGCTTAAATACTCTTTTTTTCATACTAAGAATAAATCAAACTATAGCACAAAGTGCTATAGTTTTTAAACTGCGACTAAAAATTAGTTACTTCTTTTTGACCGGCGGCAAATCAGTGCAGTGTCCTTCAGCAGCTTCAGCCGCCAGACCAACTGATTCGCCAAGTGTAGGATGCGGATGAATCGTTTTGCCGATATCGACCGTATCTGCACCCATTTCAATAGCTAAAGCCACTTCGCTGATCAAATCACCGGCATGAGTGCCGACGATACCGCCGCCAAGGATTTTATGAGTCGAGGCATCGAATAGAAGCTTGGTGAAGCCTTCATCTCGACCATTGGCTATCGCACGACCCGAAGCTGCCCAGGGGAACATCCCTTTGGTAATCTGGATTCCCTGTTTTTTCGCTTCGTCCTCAGTCAAGCCTACCCATGCAACTTCAGGATCCGTATAGGCAACTGAAGGAATCACCCGGGCGTCGAAGAAGCTCTTTTGACCAGCCGCGGCCTCTGCAGCGACATGTCCTTCGTGAACGGCCTTATGAGCCAGCATTGGTTGACCGACAATATCTCCGATCGCGAAAATATGAGGCACATTAGTCCGCATCTGTCGATCGACTTCGATAAAGCCGCGCTCGGTAACGGCTATACCGGCCAAATCGGCACCGATCTTTTTACCGTTTGGAGTGCGGCCAACCGCTTGGAGAACCAGATCGTAACGCTGCGCCTCGGCAGGCGCACCCGCACCTTCGAACTTGACGTAAATACCGTCCTTTTTCGCTTCTGCCGAAACGGTTTTAGTGTTCAGCATCAAGTTATCAAAGCGATGCGCGTTTTTCTTTTGCCAAACTTTAACCAAATCACGATCCGCGCCTTGCATCAGTCCATCCTGCATTTCGACCACATCCAGACGCGCCCCCAGGGCTGAATACACTGTACCCATTTCCAGGCCGATAATGCCGCCGCCAACGATCAACATTCTTTTCGGGATACTCTTCAAAAGCAACGCACCGGTCGAATCGACCACGCGGTCATCCTCAGGCATGAATGGCAATTTGACCGACTGACTACCCGCAGCAATGATGGCTTGGGCAAACTCTACAGTTTGCGAACCCGCATCGGATTTGATCGTAATGTGGTTACCCGTCGCGAAGGTGCCAACGCCTTGAATAACGGTGACTTTGCGTGCTTTGGCCATGCCTGCCAAACCACCTGTCAGTTTACCGATGACCCCATCCTTGAACGCACGCAACTTATCGAGATCGATTTTCGGCTTTCCGAATGAAATACCATGATCCGCCAGCGATTGAGCTTCTTCAAGCACAGCAGCCGTATGCAGCAACGCCTTAGATGGAATACATCCTACGTTCAGGCAAACACCTCCCAACGTAGAATACCGCTCGATCAATGCGACATTCATACCCAGATCAGCGGCGCGAAATGCCGCCGAATATCCGCCCGGCCCCGCACCCAGAACAACCAGATCAAATTTGGCATCGACTTTGCCTGAATAAGTGGCCATTGCACGTGCTGGCGCAGCTGCAGGTGCCTGAGGTGCAGAGGCACTTGGGGCGACGGCAGTCGGTGAGGACACTGGCGGTGCGGATGAGGGAGTGCCTGAAGATGCGGCTGTAGTGGTTGCGGCAGATGCGGCAGTTGCGGCAGTCGAGGCAACCGCAGATCCAGCGCTGGCGTCGATCGCTTCGATCTTGGCGATTACAGACCCCTGCTTGATCTTGTCTCCCAGTTTGACCGACAACGCCTTGATCACCCCGGCAGAGGGCGACGGGATTTCCATCGAAGCCTTGTCCGACTCGACAGTAATCAAACTTTGCTCGGCGCGCACAGTATCGCCAACGGCGACCAAAACCTCGATCACTTCAACCGAATCGAAGTCGCCAATATCAGGGACTTGAATATCTACGAGTTTGCTCATGCGTATTCCTTATCCCTTAAAGTGCAATGCGACGAAAATCAGCCAGAAGACTAGCCAGATATACGTTGAAACGGGCTGCGGCTGCACCATCAATGACGCGATGATCATAAGACAAAGACAGTGGCAAAGTCAGTTGCGGAACAAATTGCTTGCCGTCCCAAACCGGTTTCATGAATGAACGCGACACACCCAGGATCGCCAGTTCGGGAGCGTTGATGATTGGAGTGAAGTTTGTTCCGCCAATACCGCCGAGAGACGAAATAGAGAAGCATCCGCCTTGCATCTCGGCCGGAGACAGCTTGCCGTCACGCGCCTTTTTGGCAAGTTCGCCGGTTTCGACGGCCAGTTCGAATATCCCTTTCTTATCAGCGTCTCTGATAACAGGTACCACCAAACCATTAGGCGTATCGGCTGCAAAACCGATGTGATAATACTGCTTGAGAACAAGGTTATCGCCATCCAGTGAGGCATTGAACTCGGGGAATTTTTTCAATGCAGCTACACACGCCTTGATCAGAAAAGCAAGCATCGTGACTTTAATGCCCGACTTTTCATTCTCTTTATTCAAAGTCACGCGCAAAGCTTCCAGATCAGTGATATCCGCTTCGTCATTGTTGGTGACATGAGGAATCATGACCCAATTGCGATGCAAATTAGCACCGGAGATTTTTTTGATTCGCGACAGAGGCTTGGGAGTCACCGGACCAAATTTAGTGAAATCGACCTTGGGCCATGCAAGCAGGTCAAGGCCCCCGCCAACACTCGCGCCCGTTGCCGCAGAAGGCACGCCGCCAGCCAAAGCCTGTTTGACAAAGTTTTGTACATCTTCCTGAACAATGCGATTTTTAGGACCGGTACCGGTGACTAATGTCAGGTCGACACCTAGTTCTCGCGCAAACTTGCGAACCGAAGGAGAAGCATGCGGCATCCCTGCAGTGGATACCGGTACTTCAAGCTTGCCGGCGGTCGGAGTTGCAGCGGATGCTGAGGCCGCATAATTAGCCACCGAAGCCGGAGCAGCGGCCGGAGCTGTTGAAATAGAAGTTGCAGATGAAGGAGCCGATTCTGCTGAAACTACGGGTGTAGAAGATGCAGCAGGCGCAGAAGGTGCGACAGATGCGGGCGCAGCGGCAGAATCAACGGCAGTGCCGGATGATGCGGCATCGACATGAATCACCACACTACCCTGTTTAACCTTATCGCCAAGTTTCACATCGACAGACTTCACTACGCCGCTGTGAGACGAAGGTATTTCCATCGACGCCTTATCCGACTCGACAGTGATCAGACTTTGTTCAGCCTTGACGGTATCGCCAACTTTAACCAGTATCTCGATCACTTCAACTGCGTCAAAGCCGCCAATATCGGGAACGGTAATCGCAATAATGTTGCTCATGTTTTGTCTCTTTCTCAAGCGTACTGAGGATTAGCTTTGTTAGGATCGATACCATACTTTTTGATGGCTTCTGCGACTTTGGTCGCGGGGATTGAGCCTTCATCAGCCAAAGCCCGCAGTGTTGCGAGGACTACAAAGTGGCGATCCACCTCGAAATGCTCACGCAGTTTCGAGCGGAAATCCGAGCGTCCGAAACCATCGGTACCAAGGACTTTAAAATCACGTCCCTTTGGAATGAACTGACGGATCTGATCGGAGAAAATCTTCATGTAATCCGTTGAAGCAATAATCGGACCTTCAGTCTTGGCCAACTGGGCTGTGACATAAGGAACCTTTTGTTTGCCGGTTGGGTGCAACAGATTATGACGTTCACAATCCAGACCTTCGCGACGCAACTCGGTAAAGCTAGTCACACTCCAGATATCGGCGGATACGCCCCAATCCTTTTCAAGCAATTCAGCACCGGCGAGCACCTCGCGCAAAATCGTGCCAGAACCCATCAACTGCGCACGCACTTTGGATTTACCGCCCTTCTTAAGGCGGTACATGCCCTTGATGATGCCCTCCTCATCGCCTTTGTTTAGTCCTGGTTGAGCATAATTTTCATTCATCACCGTGAGGTAATAGAAGACGTTTTCCTGATCCTCGACCATGCGCTTTAAGCCATGCTGAATAATGACGGCAAGTTCATGCGCAAAAGTCGGGTCATAAGAAACACAGTTGGGAATGACTGACGAGAAGATATGACTATGACCATCTTCATGCTGCAAGCCTTCGCCATTCAGGGTCGTACGCCCTGCTGTGCCGCCGAGCAAGAAGCCGCGCGCCTGCATGTCACCCGCTGCCCATGCCAGATCACCCACCCGTTGGAATCCGAACATCGAGTAATAGATGAAGAAAGGAATCATGATGCGGTTATTCGTCGAATACGACGTCGCCGCGGCAATCCATGAGCTAAATGCGCCCGCTTCGTTGATTCCTTCCTGCAGAAGCTGGCCGTCGGCCGCTTCGCGGTAGTACATCACCTGATCCTTATCAACCGGCGTGTATTTCTGACCTTCAGGCGCATAAATGCCGATCTGACGGAACAATCCTTCCATACCGAAAGTGCGCGATTCATCGGCAAGAATCGGTACGACACGCGGTCCTATATCCTTGTCACGAAGGATCTGGTTCAAGAGACGCACAAAAGCCTGCGTGGTTGAGATTTCACGGCCTTCTGCAGTAGGCTCCAAGACAGAATTAAAAACCTCAAGCGCTGGAGCCTTAAGCTTTTCGTCGGCATGCGTGCGACGCTTGGGTAAATAACCGCCCAGTGCTTTACGGCGCTCATGCAGATAAACCATTTCAGGCGAGTCTTCGGCCGGTTTGTAGTAGGGAATATCTTCGAGCTTATCGTCCGGCACAGGGATATTGAAACGATCGCGGAATTCGCGAATGGTGTCGTAATCCAGTTTCTTTTGCTGATGCGAGGGGTTCTTGCCTTGAACGATATGGCCAACGCCATAACCCTTGATCGTCTTGGCCAGAATCACGGTAGGTTGGCCGGTATGTTTGGTTGCGGCCGAGAATGCGGCATAAACCTTATAGGGATCGTGACCACCACGGTTCAAGCGCCAGATATCCTCATCGCTCATGCGGGAGACCATTTCCAGCAATTTGGGATGCTTGCCGAAGAAATGCTCGCGCACAAACTTGCCGTCGTTCGCTTTATAAGCCTGATATTCGCCGTCAACCGACTCTTCCATGATCTTGCGCAAAATGCCTTCTTTGTCACTTGCAAGTAATGGATCCCAATAGCCGCCCCAGATCAACTTGATGACGTTCCAGCCGCTGCCCCGGAAATCGCCTTCAAGCTCCTGAATGATTTTGCCGTTACCGCGCACCGGGCCGTCAAGGCGTTGCAGATTACAGTTGATGACAAAAATCAGATTGTCGAGTTTTTCGCGGGCAGCCAAACTGATGGCACCAAGCGATTCAGGTTCGTCCATCTCACCGTCACCACAGAACACCCAGACTTTACGCTGGCTAGTATCTGCGATCCCGCGCGCATGCAGGTATTTCAAAAATCGCGCCTGATAAATCGCCATCAATGGTCCCAACCCCATCGACACCGTCGGAAACTGCCAGAACTCAGGCATCAGCTTTGGATGCGGGTAGGAAGACAACCCTTTGCCGCCGACTTCCTGACGAAAATGATTCAACTGGTCTTCGGTCAAACGGCCTTCGAGATAAGCACGACCATATACACCAGGCGATGAATGCCCCTGAAAATAAACCAGATCACCCCCACGTTCAGGTGTGTCAGCATGCCAGAAATGATTTTGACCACATCCGATAATCGTTGCCAACGAAGCGAACGATGCGATATGACCGCCAAGATCGCCCCCATCTGGAGGATTATGTTTGTTGGCCTTGACCACCATTGCCATCGCGTTCCAGCGAATATAGCTGCGAATGCGAGCCTCAAGCTCTTGATTGCCCGGATGCACCGGCTCTAGTCCTGCCGGAATGGTGTTGAGATAAGCCGTGTTGGGGGAAAAAGGAATATGCGCACCTGAGCGACGCGCCAGTTCGGTTAATCGCTCCAGAAGATAGTGCGCACGCTCGGGACCTTCGCGATCAAGGACTGCAGCCAGTGCATCCAACCACTCTTGTGTTTCTTGCGAATCTGAATCGTTTGCGGCGCTAAATGCGGCAGCTTGTGGTGCCATAACAATCTCCTGGGTTGCAGACTGATGTTGTCTATGCCTACTTTGTTTTTTGGATAGTTAACGCATTCTAGGGATATATCTTTAATGGGGCAACAAATATTTCACTTTACGAGATTGAATTTCATAATATGAAATTAATAAATTCAACATATCCGTAACACGTCTAAAATGAGCGGTACATATGGACTATCCGAATGTCGCATCCACCTAAGTCTGTCATCGCCACTACATTTCACGACCACGCGCGACTTCGTCGCCGCAGGTGGTATTGGCTCACGCCCGTGCTCGTGCTCGTACTGTATGGCTGCGTCATGGGGGTTTTCTTCTGGTTGCAGCGCCTGCATGATGGCAGTGTCATGTTCGTCACAATCGATCAGGAGACCAGACAGCACAGACTGATAGGCGTTGTGATCGCGCTGTCGATTGTGATCGTGATTGCTTTGCTTATTCTTTGGCGTTACACACGATACCGATCGGAAGCCGAAGCGGCACTTATTGCCGAAACCGGTTTCAGGCGTGCAATGGAAAACTCCATGTCCACGGGAATGCGCGTGCTTGATCTTGAGGGGCGCATTGCTTACGTGAACCCTGCTTTTTGCAGAATGATCGGTTGGAACGAAGCTGATCTGATCGGTCGCATGCCGCCCTTTCCTTACTGGGTACCGGGTCGTCACGAAGCCCAGTACAAATCACTTGAAAATGTGTTGAGCGGCAAAACCCCCAGTAGCGGTCTGGAGATCGAGGCGCAAAGACGTGATGGCTCGCGGTTTAACGCGCGCATGTATGTATCACCCCTGCTGGATCCGAACGGCACGCAAATCGGCTGGATGACCTCCATGACCGACATTACCGAGCCCAAGCGAATCCGAGAAGCATTAACAGCCGCCCACGAACGGTTTATGACTGTGCTTGAAGGTCTGGATGACGCTATTTCGGTTACAGCCGATACCAATGATGGCCTTGAACTTCTCTTCGCAAACCGAACCTATAGAAGATTTTTCGGAGCGTTGACAAACGGTCACGATGAACTACTAGCCGGTCGACGCGGACGGTATACCGATGAATCGGTAGAGATTTTTTCCGCCTCCGTACAGCGCTGGTTTGAAGTCCAGCACCGCATGCTGGCCTGGACTGACGGTCGGCGCGTACGTCTGCAGGTCGCACGCGACATTACTGAGCGCCGCACCCATGAAGAAGCTTCCCGCATCCAGCAAGAAAAAATCCAGATCACCAGTCGCTTAACCACCATGGGCGAGATGGCTTCCTCTCTGGCACATGAGTTGAATCAGCCCCTGACGGCCATCACCAACTACAGCATGGGTGCTGTAGCCATGGTGAAAGCTGGCCATACCGATGTGAATAAACTCTTACCCGCGCTTGAAAAAGCAGCCGCTCAGGCGCAAAGAGCAGGCAAAATCATCAGTCGCATCCGTGATTTCGTTAAGCGCAGTGAACCGAGACGATTACCTATCAGAATCGAAACTGTTATCGAAAACGCAATCAGTCTTGCCGAAATCCACGCCCGAAAACGTCAAATTGAAATCATCTGCACTATTCCCGACGATCTTCCCGATGTTTTGGCCGATCCCATCCTGATCGAACAGGTTTTGCTGAATCTGTTAAAAAACGGTTTGGAAGCAATGGATACGAGTTCGGTCGGCAAGCTTGACCTGCATGTGTCAAAGCATGGCGATCAGATCGAAGTATCAGTAACCGATCATGGTCATGGATTGACGGATCCTGAGCGTTTGTTTGAACCGTTTTTCAGCACCAAATCCGAAGGCCTTGGGATGGGGCTGAATATTTGTCGCACCATTATCGAATCGCATCACGGCCGCCTTTGGGCATCCAATAATCCCGAGGGTGGAACGATTTTCCGCTTTACACTGCCATGCGCAGGTCCGCAACCTGCACAGCAGAATAATCAGTCCGAGGAGTGACCTTTATGAATATGCCCCAGATCGCTAGCACAGTCTATATCGTGGATGACGACGAAGCCGTGCGCGACTCCTTACGCTGGTTACTCGAAGCCAATAGCTATCGGGTGCGCGCCTATGCCAGTGCCGAGAGCTTTCTGGCGGAGTATGACGAGCAACAACCGGGCGTACTGATTGTCGACGTTCGCATGCCAGGCATGAGCGGACTCGAGCTGCAAGAGCAACTAATCAACCGCAAATCGACCATGCCGATCGTATTCATAACTGGCCACGGTGACGTTCCCATGGCTGTCTCAACAATGAAAAAAGGTGCGGTCGACTTTCTCGAAAAGCCATTTAACGAAACTGATCTGCGTGAAATCGTCGGTCGTATGTTCCAACAGGCTAATCAGCGCTTGAGCCAGGCTCAGGCGCAGAAATCTCATGAGGCCATGCTTGCCCGCCTGACTGCTCGTGAGCAACAGGTATTGGAGCGCATTGTTGCCGGCCGCCTGAACAAACAGATCGCGGACGATTTGGGTATCAGCATCAAGACCGTTGAGGCTCACCGCGCTAATATCATGGAAAAACTGCAAGTCACCACTGTTGCCGATTTAATGAAGGTCGCCTTGGCTAAACCCGAGGTGAACGCATGACCGCACGTATCATCGATGGCGTTAAGCTCGCTGCATCCATACGCGAAGATGTCGCCAAACGTGCCGCAAACCTGACTGCTGCGGGTATGCGCCCGGGGCTTGCCGTCATTCTGGTCGGTAGCGACCCGGCGTCCCAAGTCTATGTGCGCAATAAAGTTGCCGCCTGCGAAAAGGCCGGCTTGCATTCGGTGATGGAACAGTATCCGGCTGACATGACTCAGGAAGAACTTCTGAAACGCATTCAAGCCCTGAATGCGGACCCTACGATTCATGGGATTTTGGTCCAGCTTCCTTTGCCCAAACACATCGACTCGCACCTGGTCATAGAAACCATTGCCGCTTCAAAAGATGTCGATGGTTTTCATGTCAGCAACGCAGGTTTGTTGATGACCGGCAAACCACTCTTCAGACCTTGCACTCCTTATGGAGTGATGAAGATGCTCGAAAGCGAAAAGGTTGAAATACGTGGTGCCGTTGCCGTCATTGTCGGCGCAAGCAACATCGTCGGCAAGCCGATGGCCATGCTACTGCAGAGCGCTGGCGCAACCGTAACGATATGCAATTCAAAGACTCGCGATCTGGCATGGCATACCAGCCATGCGGATATCGTGGTCGTGGCCACCGGCAAGCCCCGAATGGTCACAGGAAGCATGATCAAACCGGGTGCAGTGGTGATCGATGTCGGCATCAATCGCACTCCTGAAGGCAAGTTGTGCGGCGATGTCGACTTTGAAAGCGCAAAAGAAGTCGTATCGGCCATCACGCCGGTACCCGGCGGTGTCGGCCCCATGACCATTGCCATGTTGCTTGTTAATACGATCGAAGCGGCCGAGCGCGCGCGAGCGAACACCTGATCGAAATCAAGCCGCACTCATATAGTCGTACCGCAGAGGAATACCATGTCATTGAACGACAATCCGCTTCTCGTCCCGATCGAAGCGCTGATCAATTACGCCGCCGTCAAACCCGAACACATCGCACCCGCCATGACAGAAATGCTTGAGCGGGCAAAAAAGGCTGTTGAGCAAGCCGCCAATCCAGAACTGCCTGCCACGTGGGAAGCAATTGTCAGCCCACTGGACACTGTATCCGAACCTCTTTGGCGCGCCTGGTCCGTTGCTGGGCATTTGAACTCTGTCGTCAACACGCCTGAGTTGCGCGATGCATATAACGCAATGCTTGTGCCCATCAGCGAGTTTTCAACCTGGGTTGGACTGCACCAAGGCTTGTATCAACAATATCAGCGACTTCGGGCCAATCCCGATTTTGATCAATGGACACCAGCACGCAAGCGTGTGATTGAGTTGGCGCTACGCGACTTTAAGCTCAGCGGTGTCGAGCTTGAAGGCGAAGCACGCAAACGCTATGCTGAGTTATCCGAACAGCAATCACAAGTGTCGCAAAAATTCTCCGAAAACGTTCTGGATTCAATCGACAAGTGGTCTCTTGTTCTCGATGACACAAAGCGACTGGAAGGCGTACCTGAGGATGTGATTGCATCCTTAAAGGTCGCAGATGCCGAACAGTGGAAACTGACCCTGAAGATGCCGTGCTATTTGCCGATCATGCAATATGCGCAAGATCGCGAATTGCGCCATACGATGTACCGTGCCTATGCGACAACAGCATCCGAACAAGGCGACCCTGATTTCGACAATTCCGGTTTGATCGAACAATCCTTGTCACTGCGTGCTGAAGAGTCCCAATTACTTGGTTTTGAACACTTCGCGCAATTACGTCTGCAAACCCGCATGGCAGATAGTTCCGAAGAAGTCGTCGGATTTTTGCGTCAACTCGCTCAAAGAGCAAAACCCTTTGCCGAGAAAGACCTGAAAGAATTGCGTGCCTTTGCCGAATCAGAGCTTGGCTTGAAGGATCTGCAACCGTGGGATGTTGCCTATGTTTCTGAAAAACTGCGCGAAGCACGTTATGCGTATTCTGAAGACGAGGTCAAACAATACCTGACTGAACCGCGCGTGATGAAAGGCCTCTTTCATGTCGTACAAACATTGTTTGGCGTGACGCTCGAGGACTGCGAAGTCAAAGGCTGGCATCCTGATGTACGCGCAGCTGCTGTCATCGGCACCTCGGGCGAAAAGCTCGGCTATCTGATGATGGATTTGTATGCGCGCCCCGGAAAACAAGGGGGTGCCTGGGTAGACAGTGAGCGCACCAGAAAGAAGCATGGCGATCAAGTTCAAAGTCCGATCGTATATCTGACGTGCAACTTTGCCAGGCCACAGGGAGATCGCCCCGCGCTATGGACACACGACGACGTCATCACCCTCTTTCATGAAAGTGGTCACGCCCTGCATGCGTTGTTATCCGAAGTGGACGAGGCTGGCGCATCGGCGTTTTCGGCTGTCGAGTGGGACGCCATCGAACTGCCATCGCAGTTTATGGAAAATTTCTGCTGGGAATGGTCGGTCCTTCAAAAGCTGACCGCGCATGTCGAATCCGGAGAGCATCTGCCGCGCGATCTGTTCGACCGCATGACGGCTGCCCGCAACTTCCAGAGCGGCATGCAAACGGTCAGACAAATCGAGTTTGCCTTGTTCGATATCCTGCTTCACAGCCGTGATCAAGGTCTGTCAATCGCTGAAGTATTGACCCAGCTGGATCAGGTGCGCGACGAAGTCGCCGTGATGCGACCTCCTTCATGGCACCGGTTTCCGCACAGCTTTTCGCATCTTTTTGCCGGCGGCTATGGCGCGGGCTATTACAGCTATAAATGGGCAGAGGTCTTGTCGTCAGACGCATTCGAAGCCTTCGAGGAAGCCGCAGAACGATCTGCAGAGTCCGCGCACGAAGCGGCCGAAGCCCTTGGTGCCCTCGATCGCGAAACCGGACTTCGCTTTAGAAAAGAAATCCTGGCCATTGGGGGTGAAAGGCCTGCAGCCGATTCATTCAAGGCATTCAGAGGCCGCGCGCCTCGCATGGACGCGCTACTGCGCCACAGTGGCATGACGGATAAGCAGAAATGAAGCGAATCATGGGCATGAAGAGACGGGGTTTTATCGCCTTGCTTTTGAGCAGTCTTGTTGCACTAACCGGCTGTACCGACCAGAACGTGAAGTGGTCGCTTTACGATGTGTCAGGCCACCTGCCCGATCTAGAGTTTTCTTTACAAGGCGCCGGTAATAAAACCATCACACAAAACGACTTGAGAGGCAAAACCGTTTTGATGTTTTTCGGTTATGCCAGTTGCCCGGATATCTGTCCAACCACCATGGCGCAACTGACTGAAGTGATTCAGAAGCTTGGCAATGAAGCCAAGGATGTCAGGATTGTTTTTGTCAGCGTCGATCCGCATCGCGACACACCCGACATTCTGCAAGCCTACGTTGATGCTTTCAACAAAAATGCAATCGGCCTGACCGGCACTGAAACCCAAATCGCGAACCTGGCACGCAAGTACCGTATCGCGTACCAGATCGAGAAGCCCAAACCCGGCGCCAATGCCGATACCTACGACGTCACTCACAGCCGTGGCGTTTTTATCTTCGATAACAAAGGCAAAGCGAGGTTACTTGCGTCAGATACCGAAGCGGTTGATCTTGTGACCCAGGATGTGCGGCAGTTGGTTGAGATGACGAAAGGTAAGATTTGAATTAGTAACGCCTGAGAATTGCCTACCGAAGGCTATCCCATCTCAGGCGAATACCCGGCATCTTTGATCGCCTTCTCAACCCGTTTCGCATCTGTTTCACCAGTTACGGTCACCTTTTTGGTATCCAGCTCACACAGCACACCTGAATCAGGCGAGACCTCATGAATCGCGTTTGTGATGCTTTTTACGCAGTGATTACATGTCATATCGGGGACTTTGAACGAAATACTCACTTTTAGACTCCTAAAACAGATGTTTCATAAACTGCCTATATACACTCATTGCCAGTGTGTCACTTGTAACGAAGTCGATCAAGTGCAAATATGAGGTAAAACAACAAAACAAGCAGAAAGAATCTGGATGAAGCAAATCATGGCAGCCGCACCCGAAAGCACCTCATTAGACCTGTCAATCGAAGGCATGACATGCGCTTCATGCGTATTACGCGTTGAGAAAGCGTTGGCTGCAGTACCAGGAGTGAGCAAGGCAACGGTGAATTTGGCTACCGAACGGGCACATATCGAAATTGACCCTCACCCCACCTTACAAAGTGACTTATCGGACCTTGCCATCGCTGCGGTCAAAAAGGCAGGCTACGAGGCGACCGAAGTCAAACTCAATGTTGCTCCGAAAGATACGCTGACAGAGTCCAGGCAACAAGAAGCGAAACATCTTAAGCGTGCCTTGATCACTTCTTTGATCTTGACGCTACCGGTATTTGTTCTTGAGATGGGGTCCCACCTCTTTCCGGCGATACATGAATTCGTTCATGTGCATATTGGAATGCAGAATAGCTGGATTCTTCAGTCCATTCTGACCACACTTGTTTTGGTTGGTCCGGGTCGTGACTTTTTTACCAAGGGGTTTGGCGCACTGTTCAAACTATCCCCCGAAATGAACTCGCTTGTCGCCATGGGTGCCGGCAGCGCATGGGTCTATTCGATGCTGGCATGCTATTGGCCACAAGTTTTGCCAGAAGGGACACGGTTTGTCTATTTTGAAGCGGCTGCCGTCATTGTCACCCTGATCCTGCTCGGACGTATGCTTGAAGCGATGGCCAAAGGCCAGACTGGTATGGCAATCCAGCATCTGATCGGACTTCAGCCTCGTCAGGCGCGCGTGATGCGCGAGTCAGGCCCTGTCGATGTCGATATCGAATCTGTTGTACCGGGAGACCTAGTCCTTGTCAGGCCGGGCGAACGCGTACCTGTTGATGGCGTGATCACTGAAGGCGAACCCTATGTGGACGAGTCGATGATCACCGGCGAACCGATTCCGGTGACTAAACACAAACATGACAAAGTAACTGGTGGAACGATCAATACGTCAAGCAGCTTTACCTTTAAAGCAACGCATACAGGTGCGGATACCGTTCTGGCTCGCATTATTCGCATGGTTGAAAACGCGCAAGGCACCAAACTGCCGATTCAAGCCTTGGTCGACCGTGTGACTGCCTGGTTTGTCCCGGCCATCATGGCCTGTTCTTTACTGACGTTTTTAATCTGGTTCTTGTTCGGCCCTTCGCCTAGTTTGAGTTTTGCACTGGTGAATGCGGTTGCAGTCATGATTATTGCTTGCCCTTGCGCAATGGGTCTGGCAACACCCACGTCGATCATGGTGGGAACTGGTCGCGCAGCGCAACTTGGTGTGTTGTTCAGACAAGGCGATGCATTGCAGCGACTGCGCGATGTCCAAGTGATTGCCTTTGACAAGACTGGTACGCTCACGCTGGGTAAGCCCGTGATGACGGACCTGCTGGTCATGGATTCGAATAAGAGTCGTAATGAATTACTCTCTATCGCTGCGGCGATGCAAATGCATTCCGAGCATCCCATCGCTCATGCAATTGTGAGTGCGGCACAAGAAAGCAAGCTACCTCTGCCTGCGGCAAAGGAATTCAACGCCATTAACGGGGCTGGCGTACGGGCAATCGTACAAGGTAGAGTGGTGATTTCAGGGTCAGAAAATTTAATGAAAGAAAACGGTATCGAAGTGGATCACGCTACCGCCCAAATCATTGCCTGGGGACAACAAGGCAAAACACCGATTTTTCTGGCGATGGATGGTCAACTCGTTGCCCTAATCGCAGTGGCTGATCCAATCAAGCCAAGCGCAAAAACAGCGATCAGTTTACTGAAGAGCATGAATGTGCAAACACTCATGATCACGGGAGACAATATATACACAGCTCAGGCTGTAGCCAAAGAGCTCGGCATTGATCAACTGCATGCGCATACCTTGCCCGAGGGCAAGGTCGCCTTGTTACAGCAGCAGAAAAAGGATGGACATGTCATTGCATTTGTAGGAGATGGCATCAATGATGCCCCTGCCCTGGCAACTGCCGATGTGGGCATAGCAATCGGCACCGGCACTGATGTTGCTATCGAATCCGCCTCAGTTGTGCTGATGTCAGATGATCTTCAAGGTGTCGTGAATGCGATAGGTTTGTCGCATGCGACGATGGCCAATATCAAACAGAATCTGTTCTGGGCGTTTGCCTATAACGTCGCGCTGGTGCCGCTAGCAGCGGGAGTGTTGTATCCGGTGTCGGGCACGCTGTTGTCTCCCATGTTCGCAGCAGGAGCTATGGCTTGTTCCAGTGTATTCGTGATCGCGAATGCGTTGAGGTTGAAACGATTTCAACCTCAGGCCTGAGGTTTTAAAACGAGCTAGGCACAATCAAGGCTTCCAGGTATGCGTCATGGTCATCACATCCGGACGATCAACCGGAGTCGCCGGACTGATCGGTGTGCCAATCGCCAGAAAACCGCAAAATCGATAATCAAGCGTGTCAAAACCAAGTGCTGCGGGGACATCCTCGGTATAAGTGCCCAACCCCGTGCTCCAGTAACTTGAAAATCCAAGCATTTGCACCGCATTTTGAATATTCATCACCGCTGCCCCCATTGATAAGGTCTGCTCGATCTCGGGCACTTTGCGGTTGTCGTGCGATATTTGATAAGCCAGTCCGACTAGCAATGGAACTTCGGATAGCCATTTGCGCATGTTTTGCTCTTTTTGAGCAGTCACTTCAATACCTGATTTGCGTGTCGCATCGATAGCCATATCGGTGAATCGGGCAATGTCTTTCTGCTCGACAATCACGAACCGCCAGGCACGCAAAGATGCGTGATCCGGAGCGCACATGGCGGTTTGCAAAATCATTTGCAACTGCTTGGCATCGGGTGCGGGGGCCTGAACCATTTTGTTTGAACGACGCGACAACATTGCTTGTACGCAAACTTGACCTTGGGAACTCGACATGCCAGTTCAATCCTTCATCCTGAGAAGTAAAAAACCCTGCATCACATTCGCGATACAGGGTTTAAGAAAAGTCGGCCCACCGAAGCAGACCAGACTAATCAGAATTACAGCACTTGAATATTGGTCGCTGATGGGCCCTTAGCGCCCTGACCGATTTCGAAGCTGACTTTCTGATTTTCTTCGAGGGTCTTGTAACCGCTCGAACGAATTTCCGAATAGTGAGCGAACAGATCTTTGCCGCCGCCGTCAGGCATAATAAAACCATAACCTTTTTCAGCGTTGAACCACTTAACGACACCAGTTGCCATTTGAACTTCCTTGATAGATAAATAACGGGCAAAACGCCCAACGTGCTAGATGGTCAAGGAAGGGATAGACACCACTGATTACCACTAAGGGCGACAGCCTAGGTACAAAAACCGCGTCGCTTGATTATCTTGCCAGCAAAGTGTATGAGGGAACACTCTCAGAGTCAAACTAAACAGCCTATTTATGCACTGTAAGCTGTTGTTTTTATGCTTTTCTCTGACAAAATCGCCTCAAAGCACCAAAAACAGTGATTTCACACAAAATGACAAAAATATTCAATTAAATTCACTATTCAACTATGTCTAAACTTTCACAATCCACTGCTATACGGAAATTTAACCATGAAAGTGATTGTGATGGGTGCAGGCGTCATCGGCACAACTACAGCGTACTACCTTGCCCGTGCGGGTGCAGATGTGACGGTCATCGATCGTCAGCCATGCGCAGCCAATGAGACTAGTTTTGCCAATGCGGGTCAAGTTTCACCCGGATATTCAACACCATGGGCGGCACCAGGCATTCCGCTTAAAGCAATCAAGTGGATGTTCGAGCGCCACGCCCCCCTAGCAATTAGCTTGGACGGCAGTATGTGGCAGTTGCGCTGGATGGCGGCAATGTTGCGCGAGTGCAATAGCGAACGTTACGAGATCAACAAAGAGCGCATGATGCGCGTATCCGAATACAGTCGCGATTGCTTACGCCAGCTCAGACATGACACCGGCATCCATTACGAGCATCGCACCGGCGGAACACTGCAATTGTTTCGCACGCAAGCACAACTAGACGCAGTTCAGCGAGACATCAAAGTTCTCGAAGAATGTGGCGTACCTTTCGAGTTGCTCAATCGGGATCAGCTCACGCAAGTCGAGCCCGGCCTTGCGCATGCAAGAAACCTTCTCACTGGTGGCTTGCGATTGCCCAACGACGAAACCGGCGACTGCCAGATGTTTACGACTCAGCTTGCAGAAAAAGCAAAAGAGTTAGGCGTTAAATTCATGTTCGATACGCCGATCGAACAGATTATGAGCAATGGCCGGCAGATCGAAGGAATTCGCGTCAATGGTCAAGTTCTTAAGGCCGACAAATATGTCGCAGCCATGGGTAGCTACACCCGTGATCTGGTTGCGCCTCTTCAAATCGATCTGCCTGTTTACCCTGTCAAAGGATATTCATTGACGATTCCTCTCGTCGACGAATCGTTTGCCCCACAATCCACAGTTCTTGATGAAACTTATAAAATCGCAGTGACACGATTTGATCAAAGAATCCGTGTGGGCGGGATGGCTGAGCTTTGCGGATTCAACTTGAACCTGAATCCCCGTCGTCGCGAAACACTCGAAAAGGTCGTGACCGAACTATTTCCGGGTGGCGATCTGAGTAAAGCCAGCTTCTGGACCGGCTTACGTCCAATGACACCTGATAGCACCCCTGTTGTAGGGGCAACGCATCTGTCTAATCTGTTCATCAATGCAGGGCACGGTACGTTGGGCTGGACGATGGCTTGCGGCTCAGGCAAACTGATCGCTGACCAGCTGACCGGTCGCAAGACCGAAATCAGCACCGATGGATTATCTGTTGTACGTTATAAGAAAACGGCACCTTCCTTCGGTAAACAAACCGCTACTTCACACGCATGACAAGACCATCCCGTGCACTGATCGATCTATCGGCACTACGCCACAATTACAAATTAGCCAGATCAATGCATGGGGGTCGTGCGCTGGCCGTATTGAAGGCCAACGCCTATGGCCATGGTGCGGTAGCTTGCGCCAAAGCGCTTACCGATGATGCTGATGGATTTGCGGTCGCGTTTGTGGCTGAAGCCATTGAGCTCAGGACACAGGGCATATCCAATCCGATCCTGGTTCTTGAGGGGTGCTTTGATCAACAGGATCTGGATGCGGCAATAGCCCACGATTTGTGGATTGTTGTCCATCAGGACTCTCAACTGACTGCAATCGAAAACACTCAAACCAGGCCCGGCGCTCTGAACGTCTGGCTCAAAGTGGATTCGGGTATGCATCGAGCCGGCTTCGAACCCGACTTGGTCAAAGCTGTCTATGCCCGCCTCAAGGCTTGCCCCGGAGTCGGGCAAATCACCTTCATGAGTCATTTTGCCTGCGCCGACGAGCCGGACAACAAAATGACTCAAAACCAGATCGAGGTTTTTGATATTGCCACAGCTGGTTTACCGGGAGATCGCAGCCTGGCGAACTCGGGCGGAATTCTTGCATGGCCCAAGGCGCATCGAGACTGGGCTCGCCCGGGGATTTTGCTTTACGGTGCGGACCCCATGCCCAACAGAAACCACGGACTCAAAGCGGTCATGACATTGCAGAGTCAAGTTTTTGCCATAAGAACGCTCATGCCCGGACAATCCTTGGGGTATGCGGCAACGTTTACTGCAGAAAAATCGACTCGCGTAGGGCTGGTAGCCATCGGCTATGCAGATGGCTATCCTCGAACAGCGCCGACCGGCACCCCTATTGCCGTGGATGGACAACTCACCCGCACAATCGGGCGCATTTCAATGGATATGTTGACTATCGACCTGACAGATCTGCCTCAAGCAGGAATCGGTAGTTCGGTCGAATGCTGGGGGCCGCTCGTCGATATTAATGACGTGGCACAAAAGGCAGGGACTATTTCTTACGAACCGCTGTGCAACTTGAAACGGGTTCCAAAGATTTATATCTGATCAATGCGAACCGTACCTAGCATGACAGGTTTCACCAGAATTTTGTAAGTATCCAAGTCGAACTCGTGTTGCTCGAATTGGGTGCGCTGATTCGTCTTCGAACACCATGTGCTCAAGTACCGCCAATTCTGCACTCGGTGTTTTTGAATCCAGTCGCCTTGTTGCTCAATCAGATCCACTGCGCCGCGATAAGGCCAGGCATGAACACGCAACGCATCCAGGGCATTCAACAACCTGAGATCATGTTCGCTTCTATCCACCTGTCCCACGCATGCACCTAAACAAGTCTTGATTTGCAGGCCAAAGCATCCGCGCTTACCGATTTTTTCCAGTCCGATCAGTCCAAGGCACAACCGGTGGATTCCGGCTAATTCGCGAAGTTTTTTTTGAGCGGCATGCACTGAGCCGAAAAGCCCGTAAAGATTTTCAGCTTCACCTGGACAGACGTCATGACCGGAGACAATTTCAGGGGTGACTGAAAAATCGGAGTGTTTTGATAGTCGGATTGAACAAAGATTGC
The DNA here is from genome assembly GCF_010499255.1 of Sheuella amnicola. Lineage (GTDB taxonomy): Bacteria > Pseudomonadota > Gammaproteobacteria > Burkholderiales > Burkholderiaceae_B > Zwartia > Zwartia amnicola. The sequence goes on along the minus strand of NZ_JAAGRN010000001.1, from coordinate 186,364 downwards.
GTAAACGACGCAATCGTATATTGAACAAAGGACTTTGCTGCTTGATCAATCGTGCTTCAAGTAGCAAGGCTCCGATTTCACCAGCCGTTTCGATAAATTCAACTTTACGGGACTGCGCAATCATTCGCACTTCATCCCTGGCTCGCAGATGCGAATGCACTCGGGTACGAATATCGATGCTTTTGCCTATATAAAGCGGCAGTGTCCCTTCGCCTTTAAAAATATATACACCCGGACTTCTGGGCAACGCGGCCAATGACGCCTGATCGATTCGATGCGAATCAGACTGCATTAAATTGGCATTGTCACTGTGGAGACTTTTCAAGACGACTTACATCCAAACCCATGGCTGTCAAGCGTTTCAGCAAAGCTGAATACTTCGCTTCATCTACAACAGGTGTACGCGACAAGACCCACAAGTATTTTTTCGAGGGCTCGCTGACTGCAGCCAATTGATAATTTTCATCCAGATCGATAACCCAGTAGTCACCCCAGACGAACGGCAGAAAAGAGAGCCAGATCGGTGCGAACCTGACTTCGAGCTTTGCTGAATGACTATCTCCGATTTGTTTAGCCTGACCAATCGCCTGATTCATCTCACCATCGGCGAGCTGACACTGATTCAAAACGCGCAATGACCCATCTGTGTTTAATTCGTATTCAGCCGATGTTTTTGCAACACATTTTTTTTGAAAACTATTCGGAAACTTGGAAATCTCATACCAACGCCCAAGATATTTTTGAACATCGAGGCTTGGTATCGATGTTAGTGGAGCGTCTGACTGAGCATAAACATTTTGCCCAAACAATCCGAACAGGATAATGAAAAAAACTTTGATTGAATTCAATTACCACCTCTACAACGTTAAAACAATTTCTACTGTCGACCGTGTCGACTTCTCCAAGCGGCAACTTGATCAGATACATCCGATGCTTTACGCATCAATTCCACCCCTTCGGGAAGCAAACGTCTATTCGCGTATGCACCCGCACCTCCGACCCAAATATCTACAGCATCATTTATATGAGTTCGCAATTGCTGAAGACTATCCAGTACTTCTTTTCTTGATGCGTACGGGCTGTAACTGATGGCAAGAACATCGATATTCAATCGCTCTACAGCTTGGATGATGTCGCTTATGGGTGTAGATGTGCCTAAAACAAAACGCTCGCAGGCAGCAAGGGCAAAATGGCACTCGACCATAAGCAAACCAAGACTATGCAACTCGTTAGGTGTGGTTGTCAGCAGAACACGAGGTCTGCATCCCCTTGTTTGGACCACGGCATCAATTGAAGCAATCGCTTCACGTAATACGGATTGCAAAGTCTCAGTGAATAAATGCTCCTGGTAAACCGATATATCCCCACTCATCCATGCCTGTCCAACCAAGCGGCAAAGTGGAGCAGCCAGATTTTCTACAACATAGCCCAAACCATGCATCAAAATATTTTGCTGCAAAGCCTGCTTGATTTGATGTGTTTCGTCTCTTTTCAGCCATCCGACCCATACATCCTCGTTATCTTTCGAAAACGAATCAGGTTCGATGACGGAATTGGTTTTGGGTCTTGTTTGGACTTTACGTTTAATTTGTGGATGTGGATCACGAGCATTCTGCACACTGAGCAGATCTTGCAAGGCTTCTAGCGGAAGGGAAACCACTTTTCCCGGTCTATGGTCCGCATCAAGCAAACGCCTGATCATTCTCAACCGGTTCAATTGGTCATCCGGATATGCTCGTTCGCCAAGCGCATCCCTCAGAGGAGCGGGAAAGCCGTATCGACGCTCCCAAACCCGCAACGTGTCCTTACCGAGACCCGTTTCGCGTTCGACGTCGGAAATCGACCAGGTCAACCCGGACGAATTAGTGGCAACAGGATGGTCGAACGCTTTTTTACTCATTAGCCGGCGTATTGGATAAGCCTAGAAAAATTAGAAAAATAACCTTTGCAGCTTGGACAAATTTAACATAGAATCGTTTTGTCTAGGACAAAAAAGAGATTTTAATGAAAGTCGCAATTGTTGGATCAGGCATTTCCGGACTAGCTGCGGCGCACAAATTGCGGCACCAAGCGCATGTCACCTTGTTTGAAGGCGGCAACTATTTCGGCGGCCACACGCATACTGTCGACATCACGCTTCCCTCATCAAGTGGTAACCAAACCTGGGGTGTCGACACAGGATTTCTGGTTTTCAACGAGCGTACTTACCCGAACTTGATCTCTTTGTTTGCAGAGCTGGATGTGAAAACAGCGCATTCGGACATGTCTTTTTCGGTGCAGGTACCGGGATCTAAAGGTGGTAAATCACTCGAGTGGAGTGGAAATAACCTCAGGACGGTATTCGCACAGAAACGTAATTTGTTCAATACGAAGTTTCTTGGGATGCTCAAGGATCTTCTTCGTTTTAACCGTCTGTGCACCCAACTGGCAAAACATGGAAAAGAGTCGGAACTAGCCGAACCTCTGCTGGATTTTTTGAATCGACATCATTTCAGTCAGGCTTTTCGCAACTGGTATTTCTTACCGATGCTGGGGTGCATCTGGAGCTGTCCAACTGATCAGATGTTGAAGTTTCCGGTCGCCACCATGATACGTTTTTGCCACAATCATGGCCTGCTGCAAGTCAATGATCGACCTCAATGGCATACCGTTGTGGGTGGAGCAAGGAATTACGTCGAAAAAATCATTGCTGACATTCCAGATGCCAGATTAAATACTCCAGTCATGCGCATAGACAGGGATGCTGCGGGCGTCGTGATCCATACGAATCACGGCAGCGAACGATTCGATTTCGTGGTGATTGCCACGCACTCCGATCAATCATTAGCCATGCTCAGTCAGCCAACGCCACTTGAACATGAAGTTTTGAGTGCCATTCGTTATCAGGATAATCTTGCCGTATTGCATACGGATGCATCTGTTCTTCCGCAACGGGAAAGTGCATGGGCTGCCTGGAACTATGAACGTGCTGCTGATGAGCAGCAAGAATCAACAAGAGTGTGCCTGCACTATTTACTAAATAAATTGCAGCCCTTGCCTTTCGATCAACCCGTTGTCGAATCACTGAATCCGATCAGGCCGATCGACCCGGCGAAAATTCTGGCTCAATTCGAATATAGCCATCCAGTCTTCGACTTGACTGCCATTGAGGCACAACAACGCATACCTGAGTTACAAGGCAATCAGCGCACATGGTTCTGCGGTGCATGGACGGGATATGGATTTCATGAAGACGGCCTGAAGTCAGGCTTGGCGGTCGCGATAGACGTTCTCGAGAGGACTTCATCTTTACGTAAGGCTGCAGCATGAACATCGCTCAAATCGGATTCGGTCAGGTTAGGCATACGCGGTTGCGTCCCAAACGCAACAGTTTCGTATATGGCACCTTCTTTCTGATGCTTCCGATGCGTCAATTAAAAAATACCGATGCGATGGGTGGACTGGCGATCAACAAACGGGCAGGCATCAGTTTTTTTGATTCTGATCATGGGGATGGACGTGGTCCAGAAGCCGGCGGCGCTCTTGGCTGGCTCGAAGAGGTGCTTTGCAATGAAGGCATCAATGACGCGGATGGTGAAATCTGGCTTCATACTTATCCACGCATGCTAGGCTACACCTTTAAGCCCGTAAGCTTCTGGTACTGCCACCGAAATGACGGTTCGCTTCGCGCAATACTGGTGGAAGTCAACAACACCTTTGGTGAAAGACACTGCTACTTACTCGAATCGCCCAGGTATGGAGCAGAGCTTCGGGCGCGCAAGTGTTTTCATGTATCGCCCTTTTGCCGTGTCGAAGGTCAATACAGCTTCAGATTCATGCGAACTGTCCAGCAACTCAAAGAGCGTACCGTGGTAAGAATTGATCTTGAAGATGAAAACGGACCACTTCTCAACACCAGCGTAAGTGGCGTACTTGAACCCATCGATAAAAAAGCACTTCGTAAAGCTCTTTTGCACTACCCTGCCATGACACTCATGGTGATGGCACGGATTCATTGGCAAGCACTCAAGTTATGGCTCAAGCGCGTTGGTTTTTACAGCAAGCCTTCAGCTCCCGACCAAATCGTTACCCGTTAGATCTGGAAATTAGCGCATGAATACGTTAACTGCATCGAATCAGACTTCCTTATCGCTACCCGAAATGGCGACCCCTTCGGCTAGATATGTTTTCAAGCTTTTACAAAAGCTCAAGCATGGTTCGTTAACAATCAGATTGCCCGATGGCAGTGCGCACACCGTAGGTGACGGTAATGGACCGCATGTCAGTATGCAAATGCATAACTGGAATCCTTTTTCCGCAGCGCTTAAATCAGGCGACATCGGATTTGCCGAAAGCTATTTGAATGGTGATTGGACTACTTCGCAGTTGCCGGCTTTGATGGGACTCTTTATCGCGAACCGAAACGCGCTTGATCAAGTGATTCACGGCAATTGGGCCGGACGCTTGCTTTATCGTATACGCCATTTGCTTAATCGCAACACCAAAAGCAACAGCCGCAAGAATATCCACGCACACTACGACCTGGGCAATGCGTTCTACTCATCCTGGTTGGACGGTACGATGAATTATTCATCAGCCATTTTTAATGGCGATCTGGAACAAGACTTCGAGCAAGCGCAACATGCCAAAGTTCGCAGAGCGTTAAATATGGTTAACGCCCGCGAAGGAAATCGTGTGCTGGAAATCGGTTGCGGTTGGGGTGCATTAGCAGAAAAAGCCACCAAAGAATTCAATTCACATATCACCGGCGTGACATTATCAACCGAGCAACTATCCTGGGCAAAGGAACGGCTTGCTGGACAAGGACTCGCCGACAAAGCCGACTTGCGTCTGCAAGACTACCGAGATATTAATGATGGACCTTACGATGCAATCTGCTCAATCGAAATGATTGAAGCAGTCGGACAGGAGTATTGGCCGACCTATTTCGAAACCATCTCCCGCCTGCTTAAACCGTCCGGACGTGCTTGTATTCAGAGCATCGTCATTCGCGATGATTTGTTCGATCGCTATATTCGATCGACCGACTTTATCCAGCAATACATTTTCCCGGGCGGTTGTCTGCCCTCACCGTCCTCATTCAAGCGCGAAGCCGGCAAGGCAGGCTTGAAAATCATCGACGAGTATTGCTTCGGACGCGATTATGCAGAGACTTGCCGCAGATGGCGAAATGACTTTCTTGCCAAGCGTGACAACGTATTAAGCCTAGGATTTGACGAAAGATTCATTCGCATATGGGATTTCTATTTGGCTTATTGTGAGGCTGGTTTCGAAGCGGGAGATATCGATGTCGTTCAATACACACTGGAGCGGTAAATCCATTGCCTTGATTATTTGGACACTAGCCATCTTACTAGGATGGAATGGAACAACATACTCTAATCCGGTTCAACCCCAACAGGAAACATTCGAACAGACTAAATCTCTTGGTGGTGGCAGCCATCCCCAACTTCCGGAAAGCAGGCTTCAGGGAAAGGCGACCATGCGCTACTGGGGAATGGAAATCTATCATGCCCGACTATGGACGCTGCCGTCGTTTAGTGTCGGCATAGCGGGTGATCAACCTGTGGTCCTGGAGCTGGAATATTTACGGTCTTTGAATGGAAACGCTATAGCGGAGCGGTCTTTAAAAGAAATGCTTCGTGCTGCGGCAGTATCCGATTCACAAGCCAAAAAATGGCTAGAAGAAATGAAAGCCATCTTCCCGGATGTGAAGTCAGGCGATCGGCTAACAGGCCAACACATACCGGGTCAAGGGGCTGTATTTTGGTATAACGGTCGACAAATCGGACAAATCGATGATGCCGATTTTGCCCGCCTATTCTTCGGCATTTGGCTTTCGCCCAATACATCCGAGCCGGAGATGCGTATGGCGCTTCTGGGCCGCGGCATGATCGACTGATTATGATGAAGCCAGACTGGAGAGTCGACAAAACAATCAACACCCGAACCTGCCTGCGATACGGTTTGTTGGGTTTACCGCTTGCTTTTGTCGCCATGCCTCTTTACGTGCACTTACCACACGTTTATGCCGGCAAAGAAGGCATGTCCCTGGTCACTCTGGGTTTGGTTCTTTTGCTTGCTCGTCTACTTGACGCCTTTTCCGACCCATGGCTGGGACGTTTTTCAGATCGTCTTTTTGCTCACTCTTCTCGATATGTTCTGTTCTACGGAGCGGGCGCGGCTCTGGCTTTAATTGTCGGGATGACGTTGCTTTTTTTTCCTCCCTGGCCGCGTCGCGATTCCCCAATCGCGCTGCTTGCCGTTTTGATATTCACGTCATTAGCTTTCAGTTTGCTCGCCATATCCCATCAATCATGGGGTGCAAGACTCGGTGGTGATGAAGGTCAACGCGCACGTATTGTTGCGTGGCGCGAAGGCGCCGGACTGATTGGTGTTGTTCTCGCATCTGTATTGCCTGCCTGGCTGGGATGGGATCAATGGATCGGTGTATTTGCCCTCATGCTATTAGTCGGCTGGATGGCCTGGATGCGAAGCGAGTCTCCCCCAGTTTCTCAATATGCGGCTGATGTTCATTGGAAACAAGACCTGATCCGCCCCTGGTTAAACAAGCCATTCATTAATTTAATGATCGTTTTCATGCTGAACGGCATGGCAAGTGCAATTCCGGCAACGCTTGTCCTGTTTTTCATCGAGGATCGTTTAAACGCTGCTGAACTCAAACCACTTTTTCTGGCGACCTATTTCGTCTGCGCTGCCGCATCCATGCCTTTGTGGATGCGGGCGGTGATCAGATGGGGACTTGCCCGAACCTGGTTCATCGGCATGCTGCTTGCCATCACTGTGTTTGCCTGGGCAGGCATGCTCTCAAGCGGTGATGTGACGGCCTTCTGGGTAGTATGCGTGCTGTCCGGTTTAGCCTTGGGGACAGATCTTGCCTTGCCTGGTGCCATGCTTGCCGGAATCATCAACGCACGCGGAGACAGCGGACAGCGCGAGGGTGCATATTTTGGCTGGTGGAATCTTGCCAGCAAACTCAACTTAGCGCTGGCAGCAGGTCTTTCGCTTCCATTTCTGGCCTGGCTCGGTTATCAGCCCGGAACGACATCCGCTCCAGGAATAAATGCCCTTAGCTTGACTTACTCATTATTACCCTGTTCGCTCAAATTGTTTGCGGCGGCAGGGCTTTATGCTGGATTTATTCGTAACTCATCGCGCCAGTCAATCAAATCAACCCGGGAGAATATCCATTGAAGATCGTCAAAGCATCGCGTCGCGCTTTACACGCTCTTGCTGCGGCCATCGTTGCGCTGACCGGCTGTTCCAGTCAGGACATTCAGCGCTATGCAGATGAAAAGCCGCAGCTTGATTTAGCCACCTATTTCAACGGAAAAATCATCGCACATGGCATATTTCAAGATCGCAGCGGTCAAGTGATTAAACGATTCACTGTCGACATGGAGGGGCGTTGGGATGGCAATCATGGTGTACTGGATGAACATTTCTCATATTCCGACGGCAAGAAAGAGAGACGGATCTGGCGACTGACTAAACACGAGAATGGTCGTTACACGGGCACAGCTGACGACGTTGCGGGCACTGCGGATGGTCTAGCCATCGGCAATGCATTTCAATGGGCCTATACCCTCAAACTGCCAGTAGATGATAAGGTTTACGAGGTTCAATTTGATGACTGGATGTATCTGGTTGACGAACAAGTCATGCTGAACCGGGCAACCATGAGCAAGTTCGGTATCAGGCTTGGAGAAGTCACATTATCGTTTCGCAAGCTTGCGCCATGAGCATGAACCCGCCACTGCGCGATTGGCGAAATAAGCGTGTATGGTTGATTGGCGCATCAACCGGAATAGGTCGTGCCTTGGCGGAACAATTACACGCGCAAGGAGCCCAAGTGATCGTTTCGGCCCGCAATCGCGATGCACTGGAAGAGTTTGTGCGCCACCATTCCGACAGCCTGGCCTTGCAACTGGATATCACCGACGGCGAGGCCATTCGTTCAGCTACGGATCTGGCAACCAAGGATGGAGCGATCGACCTTGTGTGCTATTGCGCAGGCCACTACAAACCGATGAGAGCCGACAACATCGATTTAGCTGAACTATTGAAACATCATGAAATCAACACGATTGGTGCGTTGAAGGTTTTGGATGCCGTCATTCCGAATATGCTTACCCGCAAACAGGGGCATATCAGTCTGATTAGTAGCGTGGCCGGCTTTCGAGGCCTGCCGCAAAGCCTGGCTTATGGCCCGACCAAAGCGGCGCTCATCAATCTGGCTGAAACCCTCTACCTAGACCTTCATCATCAGGGATTAGGCGTGAGTTTAATCAACCCTGGATTTGTTCGAACCCCCTTAACCGCGCAAAATGATTTCCATATGCCGGCATTGATTTCTCCTGAAGACGCGGCGAAAGCCATTCTGAAGGGCTGGTCTCATGGTGATTTTGAAATTCACTTTCCGAAACGTTTTACGCGCTTCATGAAATTGCTCAGACTACTGCCCTACCCGATATATTTTGCGGCGGTTCGCCGCATCACCGGCCTTTAAAGAAATGAACCTCACACATCAAGCTATAGAGCACGCGGTTCAAAATCTGATAGAATTTTTTGAGCTCTTGGATCCTGACAATCTTAAAAACTTGGCGAATATATATAGTCAGGAAGCTAAATTCAAAGACCCATTTAACGATGTTCTGGGCGTGAAGGGAATCGAAAGTATCTTTACGCACATGTTCGAAACACTTGATTCACCACGTTTTATCGTGACCGAGCGAATCGTTCAGGATCGGCAATGTTTTCTGGTTTGGGAATTTCGATTCCGGTTTAAACGCTTTGACACAGAATCCATGCAAACAATACATGGTGGATCTCATCTGAAATTCAACGCGGACGGAAAAGTTACGCTACACAGGGACTACTGGGATGCGGCAGAAGAGCTTTACGAAAAACTTCCGATGGTTCGCGTGCTGATGCGATGGCTAAAACGCCGCGCCAGTAGTTAAGGCACTGATATTTACATAATGAAAATGCGTCCCACGCTGCGACTAATCCTGGGCGATCAACTGAATCCTTTGCACAGCTGGTTTGATCAATCAAACGACCAGGTTATATACGTATTGATGGAAGTGCGCAGCGAGACTGACTATGTACTGCATCATGCACAAAAAGTACTAGGCATCTTTGCCGCCATGCGTGCTTTTTCCGACAGGCTTAAATCGACCGGACATCGCGTGCGGTACATCAGAATTGATCATCCAAGCAATCGCCATCAAATCACATCCAACCTGGATGCACTCATCGATCATTATGATGCCAAGTCTGTCGAATATCAGGAGCCGGATGAGTGGCGACTGGATAAAAATATAAAAGACTGGGCTTCAAATTGCCGCGTGCCGGTTAAGATGGTTGACAGCGAGCATTACTTCACTCAGCGCGACGATGCCTTAAAACTCTTTGGTATCAAAAAATCATGGCTCATGGAGACCTTTTATCGTCATCAGCGTCGTACACACCATGTTTTGATGGCGCCAGATTCAAAGCCCGAGGGCGGACAATGGAACTTTGATGTCGAAAATCGCAAATCGTGGCCTGGTACCCCTGCTGGTCCAATAGATTTCCGTCCCAATCATGATCACAGTGCACTATGGCAAACGATCGTTGAAGCAGGCATCAAAACAATGGGCAACCCTCAGGCCGATAACTTTCGCTGGCCAGTTGATCGAGACGAGGCGCTGAAACAGCTTGAATATTTCATCGATCACGTTTTACCTTACTTTGGCGATTATCAAGACGCGATTTCAAGACATCACTGGCATTTGTTTCACTCGCTGCTATCGTTTGCGCTGAATACGAAAATGCTCAATCCAAGCGAGGTTGTGCTTCGTGCCGAACAAGCTTGGCGCGATGGTCTTGCTCCCATCCATGCGTGTGAAGGTTTTATCAGACAAATTCTCGGCTGGAGAGAGTATGTCAGGGGTATCTACTGGGCACGCATGCCCGAATACACTAAAGCCAATGAACTGGAACACCATCAAGCGCTTCCGACCTGGTTCTGGACAGGTAAAACGGATATGGCTTGCCTGGCTGAAGCGATTGGCCAATCTCTTGAGCATGCTTACGCCCATCACATTCAGCGTCTGATGGTGATCGGTAATTTCTCGTTGTTGGCGGGATTGGATCCTACCGAGTTGCACCATTGGTACCTGGGAATTTATATAGACGCTTTTGAATGGGTTGAGGCGCCCAACACCATTGGCATGAGTCAATGGGCCGATGGTGGTCGACTTGCAACCAAACCCTACGTCAGCAGTGCAGCATATATTCAACGCATGAGCGATCATTGCAAAGGCTGCCTATTTATCCCCAAGACCAGGACTGAAGAAAACTCCTGTCCATTCAACGCCTTATATTGGAATTTTTTTGATCGGCATCGGACCCGGTTTGAGAATAACCATCGACTTAAAATGGTCTACCACCAGCTTGACCGCATGCCTGAAGAAACACTCGCCGAAATAAATAGCAAAGCTAATCGAACGTTAGAAAAGATTCTATGAGGCGGATCGTGATTTAATTTGTTCTATTCATATGTCATTTCCGGAATTTAATGCATGAAACTCGCCACCTGGAACGTGAACTCACTTAAAGTGCGATTGCCGCAGGTGCTGTCCTGGCTGGAAACCAATCCTGTCGATGCGCTTTGCCTGCAGGAATTGAAACTCGACCACGACAAGTTCCCCTTACAGGCATTTGCAGATATTGGATATCACGCAGGCTGGGCTGGACAAAAAACATATAACGGCGTTGCGGTCATCTCCAGGCAACCTGGCGCGGACATCACCAGAAACATTCCCGGTTTTGAAGATCCGCAACAGCGGGTACTGGCAACAACCCTCCCCTTTGGATCCGAATCGATTCGGGTGATCAGTGCTTATTGCCCGAACGGACAATCTGTTGGTAGCGACAAGTACCAGTACAAACTATCCTGGTATGAGGCGTTCAGAAGCTGGCTTCAATCCGAAATGCAGCGATATCCCAACATTGCAGTTCTGGGGGATTACAACGTGGCGCCTGCCGATGAAGATGTCCACAATCCCGAAAAATGGGTGGGTGAAGTACTCGTCTCCGAGCCCGAACGCGCCGCACTCCAAAGTCTGCTCGACCTAGGACTCAAGGATGCGTTTAGATTATTCGAACAGCCGCCAAAATCATTCAGCTGGTGGGATTACCGCATGAATAGTTTCAAACGAAATGCGGGTGTCAGAATCGATCATGTATTGCTTTCCGCACCGCTTGTGAATGCATGCACGCAATGCATCATTGATAAGAGCCCGCGTGGAAACGAACAACCGTCCGATCATACCCCTGTCGTAGCCACGCTAAGGACATAATCATGGCAAACAACTCGTCCAAAACCTCCACGCACTCAGCTGTCGCTTTACCAATCGATCACCTCGTGATCAATATCGGCAGAAAGATGGAGCAAGCCCATCGGGTATTCAAACATCTTGGATTCACTCTGACCCCGCTTGGCAGGCATACGATGGGATCGATCAACCATCTGATAATGTTGGACAAGGATTACATTGAACTGATCGGATTGCCTGACGACGGCACGGAAACACGAGGGGAATTATTATTGAGCCAGATCGGCACCGATGGACTGGTATTCCAGTCAAGTGATGCGGATCAAACCTATCAGGATCTTATCGGTCGTAAACAGGACGTCAAACCTGTGCAAGCTTTTTCAAGACCTGTTGAGCTGGATGGAAAAGTTTCCGATGCCAAGTTCAAGACCGTCAGGTATACGCCGGGATTTTTTCCGGCAGGTCGTGTCTACTTTTGCCAGCATTTAACGCCAGAATTAGTCTGGAGAAGCGAATGGCAGTCGCACCCGAATGGAGCCCAAAGCATTGCAGCGCTTTTGATCGTGAGCAAAACGCCTAAACGCGATGCCGAACAGTACGCAGCAGTCTGCGGCGGCAAGGCCGTACGCGGCAAACATGGTGAATATCGCATACAAGGACATGCATATGAACTCGTGATTGTTTCGCAACAAGCCTACGAAGAATGCTTTGGACCATTGGTATGCGATGCCTGTGGACGAGCTAGCTATTTTGGTGCGATCGCAATCAGAACGAACAAGCTGGATGCCTTGCGCAACATCCTCGAACATGCAAACCCCGACAGCGAGATTCGTTGGCGCGACCTGGGAAACCGAATCGCGCTTCATGTGCCCGGGTTCAACAGTTTGCTGGAATTTATAGATACTGACAATTCAATATAAAAATCTGTAACTCATATCGGAGACAAAAATCATGTTGAGAATCTGGGGTCGAATTACCTCCATTAACGTACGAAAAGCTGTTTGGACTGCACAAGAGCTTGGCCTTGCTTTCGAACGTATCGATGCAGGTGGCGCGTTTGGCATAGTTAAAACACCTGAATACATGGCACTAAACCCAAATTCGGTCATTCCGACATTAGTCGATGGCGACTTTGTGTTGTGGGAATCCAATGTCATTGTGCGTTACTTGTGCGCGAAGCACTCTATGGGTAATTTATACCCATCCGACTTGCAAGAGCGCTTTGATGCAGAACGCTGGATGGACTGGCAACAAACAACCTTCAGTCCGGCCGGACGCGATGCCTTCTGGCAATCCATTCGTGTGGCTGAAGCAGAACGGGATCACAAAAAAATCGAAAATTCGGTCGCGGCTACTGAGCCATTGCTTGACCGTCTTGAAGCGCATCTATCCAAACACCCGTTCATGGCTTGTGGACGTCTTACCATGGCTGACATCCCGCTAGCTTGCGAAATTCACCGCTGGTTTGGATTGAATATCTCGACTAAAAAATGGCCGCATATTGAAGCCTGGTATGCCAAAATCTTTGCCCGCCCAGCCTCGACAGGTGTATTTACCTTGCCTTTGGCCTAAGCCTTATTTAATAACCGCGGCTTATCCCGCGACATATCTTTCGTATTCAAATCTCTTAATCTCTCAGGCTTAACAGCGAATAAATGCTATTAAGCGCATTTTGGTACATTTATACGTAACCATCACTACCGGAGCACTCTGAATGTCAGGCCAATCATCTTCAAAACACGTTGCAGTCATCACCGGCGGAGCCCGCGGGATTGGTCTGGCCGTTGCCAAATGGTTTTTGGCGCACGATCATCGCGTCGCCCTGCTGGATATCGATGCCGAAACTTTGAAGAAAACGGATCAGGCATTCAACGACCCGGCAAACGTCCTGACGGTTCATTGCGATGTTTCAAAAGAGGACCAGGTCAATGCGGCCATCACTAAGATCGAACAAACATTTGGTCGGATCGATGCGCTGGTCAATAACGCCGGTGTTGCCGTATTCAAGCCGATTGGCGAAACTACTTTTGCCGAGTTTCGTCACGTTTTGGGCACAAATCTGGACGGTGCATTCCTGTGCTCGCAAGCTTGCGTGCCAGTCATGAAAAAGCATGGCGGCGGGGCCATCGTCAATATCGCATCGATTTCTGGATTGCGCGCGAGCACCCTTCGTGTCGCATACGGCACCAGTAAAGCTGCCCTGCTCCACCTGACCAAGCAACAGGCTGTCGAGCTGGGTACGGTCGGCATCCGAGCCAATTGCGTTGCTCCCGGCCCGGTCGACACCGAAATGGCAAAACTGGTGCACAGCGTTGCAATTCGCTCCGACTATTACGACACTATTCCGATGAACCGCTATGCCGAACCTGAAGAGATCGCCAATGCGGTCGGCTTTCTGTGCAGCCCCGCAGCATCGTTCGTGAATGGTCAGTTCATTTCCGTCGATGGCGGATTCGATGCATCAGGTGTTGGCATCCCCACTTTGCGTAAATCACAAGGACTCTAATCATGGCGCAACCTTATATCGTCGGCTGGGGCCATACTCCTTTCGGCAAGCTCGACAATATGGATCTCGAGCAAATGATCCGTGACGCAGCACTGCCTGCGATCGAAAATGCCGGTCTTGTTCCAAGCGATATCGATGGCATTTTCGTTGGTCATTTCAACGCCGGTTTTGTGCCTCAGGACTTTAGCGCCGCGCTGGTCAGTCTTGCGATCCCGGAATTGCGTCACGTCCCGGCGGTCAGGCTTGAAAACGCTTGCGCAACAGGTTCGGCAGCCATTTGGGCCGCATTGGATGCACTGGGATGCGGTCGCATCAAGCGCGCGCTTGTCATCGGCATGGAAAAGATGAACACACTGCCGAACCAGCAAATCGGCGACATTTTGCTGAAAGCTTCATATTTCAAAGAAGAAGGCAGCACGCCCGGCGGCTTTGCCGGTGTATTTGGCATGATTGCCGAAGAATACTTCAAGCGTTTTGGTGATCAGTCCGATGCTCTGGCGGCCATATCGGCCAAAAACCATTCGAACGGCATGCATAACCCCTACGCGCACATGCGCCGCGATTTCGGTTTTGATTTTTGTAGAAATCCATCCGAAAAAAATCCGTTTGTCGCCGGCCCCCTTAAGCGCTCTGATTGTTCTCTTGTATCGGATGGTGCTGCAGCGCTGGTCTTGTCGAATGAACCCTTGCCTGGAGCGAAAGTGCCCGCCGTGCGCTGGCGTTCGCGTACCCATGTGAATGAATATCTGCCGCTTTCACGCCGCGACCCGACCCGATTTGAAGGAGCTGCACTGGCTTGGCAGAAAGGTTTGCACGACGCGGGCAATACGCTCGATGATCTAAACTTTGTCGAAACGCACGATTGCTTCACAATCGCTGAAATGCTCGAATACGAAGCCATGGGTCTCGCCCCGCAAGGGCAAGGTGGTCGCGTGATTCTCGAGGGCGTTACGCGCAAGGACGGCAAATTGCCGGTCAATCCGTCCGGTGGCCTGAAATCCCGCGGACATCCAATTGGGGCAACCGGTGTATCGCAACACGTCATGGCAGCCATGCAGCTGACCGGTCTGGCAGGCGACATGCAAATACCAGGCGCGCGCGCAGGCGCGGTGTTCAACATGGGCGGCGCGTCTGTCGCCAATTATCTGAGCATTCTGGAATCAGTATGAACGCCTATACGGTTCACTCGGCCCAGGTCATGAACCTGGGCCGACTCCTAACGCATACCGCAAAACTGTATCCGGATCGTCCGGCACTCATCACCGATGATGCAACCTGGACTTGGGCACAAGTCAACGCTCGCGTCAATGCGATGGTGCAGGCGTTGCGAAAGCTTGGCGTGCGCAAGGGCGACAAACTGTTGACCCAGTCACGTAACAATATCCAGATGTTCGAAACATGCTGGGTTGCATTCAAGCTGGGATGCGTATGGGTGCCAACCAATTTCAGGCTGACTCCCCCCGAGGTTGCCTATCTGGGCGCATCCAGCGGTGCGTCCGTCATGATTGTCGAAAGTATCTTTCATGAGCATACCGATGCAGTCAAAGCTGAATCTGACGCGATCAAGCATGTGATTTCGATCGGTCAACCACGCGCCGGCGAGCACGACTACGAAAAGCTTGTGGCGGAGAATCTTCAAGCAGAAGACTTTGAGGAAACGGTTGCCTATAGCGACCCACTGTGGTTTTTCTATACTTCGGGTACCACTGGCAAGCCCAAGGCCGGTATTTTGACGCATGGTCAGATGACTTTCGTGGTCAACAACCATCTTGCCGACCTGATTCCGGGCACAACCGAGAAAGACTGCTCGATCGCGGTTGCCCCTTTGTCGCACGGTGCTGGCATCCATGCCTTACTTAACGTAGCCAGAGGTGCAGCGACCATTTTGATGCCGAGCGAAAAATTCGATCCTGCCGTGTTCTGGCAATTGGTCGAACAATATCGCGTGACCAATTTGTTTACTGTTCCGACCATCATCAAAATGTTGGTTGAACATCCTGCAGTCGATGAGTTCGATCATAGTTCGTTGCGTTATGTCATTTATGCCGGTGCGCCCATGTACCGCGCCGACCAGAAGCGTGCCTTGCAGAAACTGGGCAAAGTGCTTGTGCAATATTTTGGCCTGGGTGAAGTCACAGGCAACATCACGGTATTACCGCCGGATATGCATTCGGAAGACGACAATGATCCAAATGCCAATATCGGCTCATGCGGTCGCCCTCGTCTTGGCATGGAAGTCGCGATCCTGAACGACAAGCTTGAACAAGTCCCGGCTGGCGAGATTGGTGAAATATGTTGCCGCGGCCCTGCCGTATTCGCTGGATATCATGGCAATCCGGAAGCGACTGCCAAGGCACTCAAAGGCGGTTGGTTTCATACGGGCGATTTGGGCAAACTCGACTCGCGTGGGCTACTCTATATCACCGGTCGCGAATCAGATATGTATATTTCGGGTGGATCAAATGTCTACCCTCGCGAAGTCGAAGAAGTGCTTCTGACTCATCCCGAGGTTGCCGAGGTCGCGATTGTCGGTATGCCTGATGAAAAATGGGGCGAAATCGGTGTCGCGGTCATTGTCAAACGCAATGCCGACTCTGATCTGAGCGAAGCCCAACTGCTCGCTCATCTCGATGGCCGGTGCGCAAAGTACCGCTGGCCTAGAAAAATCCTTTTCTGGGATGTAATGCCAAAGTCGGGCTACGGAAAAATCGTCAAGAAAGACATTAAGGCCTTACTGGTCGAAAAAGGTCATTTCAAAGCCTAACCTTCTCAGCGCTTAACCGGAACGGGCGACCATGCCGGTCGCTTGTCCAGTCCGGAATCGATCACCACCATATATCTTCCCGGATACGCCGTAGGTGTCCTATCCTTGCGCAGCACCCACAGGCGCTGGCCAAGTGCTACAGCGTTTTCGTAATCCTCATCAAGCAAACCATAACGATCAATAAAATCATTCAGTGACGCCGGGATACGCACGCACCCTTTGGATCGGCGCATGCCCAGATAGGGTTCAGCCAGTTGGGGATCGGTTGCATGCATTTGCAGACGCATCACGCTCATCCCCAGATCGCCCCAGGTTTTAGGTGCATCAACCCAACCAAAATCGTAGATGCGCATTCCTTTGACTCCGTAGCCTCTGAATCCCTGACTATTCTTTGTACCTTCGGCCCGAAAGTCTGGTTCGCTCAAAGAGTGGTCGAACACTCCCAAGGGCGTCTCGAAATGTTCGAATTGTCCGGGCAAGCCGGTTGAAACTGGAGTGGCGCCCAACAATTGCCAACCAAGTTCTTTTGATCCGAAAAAGATCATTGCGACTTGCGCGAAGCGATTGCGATCCACAACAACGACATATTGGGGAAGGTAGAGATTTGCCCGGGCGTCGGACAGAGCATCATTGAGTTGTTTTGTGTAACCCAGCACATTTTGAGCGGGAATGTCCAAACGCGGATGAACTTGCTTTTCGAACTCGGCTGATAAAGGCGCTGTTAAAGGTGCTGTTCGAGAGATTGGATTTTGGGCATGCGAGGGTTGGAATCCCAAAATGACGCAAGCGATCAGAGTAGCAAAAGCGAATCCGAGCACCGACACAACGTCGTGTTGCCTATACCGACCAAAGGCAAACACGACGTTCATTTTCAACGATGATCGTGCGAATGGATTTGCATGGCCTCAAGAAAACGCGAAACCATGTTGTAGGCAGCAACCGTAGCGGTCAACTCGACCAACAGGCGTTCACTGAGCTGCGCCTTGACTGCGGCGAAAACCTCTGCGGGCACTTGAATGTTTTTGGTCATCGCGTCGGTATAAGCCAGAATGGCGCGTTGAGTCGCATCGAATTTGGTCGATGATTCCCATTGATTCAGATCGTCCAATTGAGCTTGTGTGACACCCTCTTTCAGCGCGATTGGCGCATGCTGTTCGGCTTCATAGGGCGCGCCATTGATCACCGCAACGCGCATAATGACCAGCTCACGCAAAGCTGCGGGCAACGTACTGAGCTGACGTATCGAGGTCAGGTAGTTCAACCAACCGCTTGCTACAGGTGGACTGTGCAGCAGCATCTGATAAAGATGCAAAACACTGCCCCGCTCGGCAATGATGCGATCAACGATGGGTTTGGCCTCAGGATTAGCCAGATCTGCGTATGGAATGCGTGCCACTTTAGTTGCTCCCTATATTTTTATGTGGATGGTTGTTGCGATTGCTGAGCTTTAGCTTTCGCTTTCTCTTTAGCCTTGGCTGCGCGTGCCTCGAACCAGCCTTCGATTTCGACAAAGAAGACAGGTACCAAAGCAACAGCCAGGCAGGTTGATGCGATCATGCCGCTAAACACCGTGACACCAATCGAGACACGGGCTGCCGCACCCGCCCCAGAAGAGGTCAGCAAGGGAACGACACCTAGAATAAAGGCAATTGAAGTCATCACGATAGGACGGAATCGTTCATGGGAAGCCTTCAAGGCAGCTTCAACCAAGGTAAAACCTTCTTTCTTGGCTTCCAGTGCAACTTCAACGATCAGAATGGCGTTTTTCGAAGCAAGCGCAATCATCAGCACCAGTCCGATTTGAACATAAATATTGTTATCCAAACCAGTCATGAATAATGCGATGACCGTCCCGACCAGAGCAAGCGGAACCGCCAAAATCACAGGCAAAGGCGCCACCCATGACTCGTACTGGGCTGCCAGTACCAGATAAACCAACAGAATGGACAGCAAAAACACCAGGACAACCGTGTTGCCGACCAACTTTTCCTGATAGGACATTCCTGTCCATTCAAAAGAAAAGCCATCAGGCAGCACTTCGCGCGCGACCTCGCTGATCGCTTTCATCGAATCACCTGAGCTAAAGCCGGGATTGGGCATCCCCATCACCGCCGCAGTCGGATACAAGTTGTATTGCGAGGCAATCGCGGGACCGGTCGTGTCGGATAACTCGATGAAAGACCCGAGCGGCACCATGTTGCCAGATTTATTTTTCACATACAGTCGCGCGATCTGATCGGCAGTTACGCGATGACGCCCTTCTGCTTGAATATAAACCTGATAGGTTTGACCATACTTGAAAAACTGGTTGACATAGGTCGACCCAAAGGATGACTGCAGTACATCGTAAGCATCACCCAAGGACACTCCCAGGGTCTCTGCCCTTGAAGGATTGAAATCGAGCTTAATCTGAGGAACCTTATCTCTAAACGGTGTAAAGGCAGCCCTGATTTCAGGTCGCTGATTCAAGGCAGCCAGGAAACGATCGGTCACTTCGCTCAACTTAGCGAAATCGTTACTGCCATCAATCAATTCAAGCTGGAGTTGGAATCCACCCGCAATACCAACACCCGGAATGGCAGGGGGTAACAAGACCTGGGCCTGTACTTCCTGGATATTTTTAAGCTCCGTTGTGATGTTCGAATAGATTGACTTCAGATTCTGATTTTTATCTTTCGCTCGATCTTCCCAAGGTTTCAGGATCACGTACATGACACCTGAATTTGACTGGGAGCTATTGTTATTCAGTGCGCTCACCCCGCCAATGGACACGATTTGATCGACACCGGGAATTTTCTTGATTGTCTCGGCAACTGATTGCATTCCGCTCTGTGTGCGCTGAATCGAGGCCGCATCCGGTAGCCTGGATGAAACGATCAGATAACCTTGGTCTTCGTTCGGAATAAAACCGGTCGGAACATAAATCAATCCGCCGATCGCTCCTAAAATCATGACTGCACCACACAACGATGCCATGCGACGATGATTCATCAAATGGTGCATGATATCGGCATACCAATTCGACAACTTATCAAAATAGAAATCGAACTTGGTGAAAAGCCAGTTCTTTTTGGCATGCAGGACTTTAGGCGTGATGAACTGGGCTGCTTGCGTTGGTTTCAAAGTGACCGCGTTGATACCGCTGATTAAAGCCGTAGCCGCAATCACCAGCGCGAACTGGCGATACATTTGACCGGTAATTCCCGCAATGAAAGATGCCGGTAAAAACACAGCCATCAGTACAAGCGTGATACCGATGATGGGCCCGAGCAATTCATTCATCGCATTGATTGCACCCTGTCTGGGTGTTTCTCCGTGCTCGACCTTTTTAGCTACGCCTTCAACCACAACGATCGCATCGTCAACCACGATACCGATACACAGAACAATCGCAAACAATGTCAGCAAATTGATCGAAAAACCCATCGCGGCCATACAGGCAAAAGCGCCGATAATGGTCACGGGCACAGTAGTTGCCGGTACGAGGGTCGCGCGCCAGTCCTGAAGAAAGATCATGATGACCAGCAAAACGAGAATGCCGGCTTCGAACAGCGTGTGATAAACCTCATTAATCGATGCCGTGACAAACATCGTTGTGTCGAAAGGAATCGACCAGGTGATTTCCTTTGGGAATGTTTTAGCTATTTTCTGCATTTCGGCGCGAACAGCATTGGCCGTATCGATCGCGTTGGCGGAAGGCAATTGATAGATTGCAATGCCGCCGGCAGGTTTGCCATCTAGCTTGAAAAACTGGCTGTAATTCTGGCTACCCATTTCGATGCGGGCAACGTCCTTCAATCGAGTCAATTCGCCTTCCGTGCCGGACTTCAAAACAATCCGCCCGAACTCTTCCGGTGTATCCAATGCGCTGTTGACATTAATCGTCAGCTGAAAATCCTGGCCATCCGGAACTGGGGGTGCACCAATTTGTCCCGCGGCCAACATGATGTTCTGACGATTGATGGCATTGGCTACATCGATTGGGGACAGATTACGCATTTTGAGCTGTGCGGGATCCAGCCAGACGCGCATACTGTAGTTACCGACGCCAAACACGTTTGCTGCGGCCACCCCCGGAATACGAGCTAATCGGTTCTGTAAATTAAGGTTCGCGAAGTTGCTTAAAAACAGTGCGTCATGCGCGGGGTTATCTGAAGTCAATGTCACGAACTGCAAAATCGACGTTGACTGGACCTTGGTTGTGACGCCTTGCTTTTGAACGGCGCTTGGCAACATCGGCAAAGCAATGGCAACACGGTTCTGCACGTTTACTTGCGCGATGTCGGGATTTGTTCCGACTTGAAAGGTCACTGTCAGCGTATAGCGACCATCATTGGTCGAATCCGACTGCATATACAGCATGTTT
Source organism: Sheuella amnicola (assembly GCF_010499255.1). GTDB lineage: Bacteria > Pseudomonadota > Gammaproteobacteria > Burkholderiales > Burkholderiaceae_B > Zwartia > Zwartia amnicola. The sequence continues at coordinate 165,383 of NZ_JAAGRN010000001.1, read as the reverse complement.
TCGACACCATTGACCTGATCCTCGATATTACTGGCGATCAACTGCTGGACAAGGCTCGCGCTTGCTCCGGGCCATGATGTGGTCACCTGAACCGTGGGTGGAGTCATGGGCGGATATTGCGCGATCGGCAATCCGAAAATGGACACGCCACCGATCAGCATCAAAATCAACGCGATCACATTGCCGAGAACCGGGCGTTCGATAAAAAATTTTGAAAGCATGGTGTTCTTTGCCTTTTCTTAAGCTCAGTTCTTCGGCAAAGGATCGATGTTGGTCGTCGTAGGGTTTACGACCTGACCGGAACGAACGTTAATGAAACCGTTAACAATCACCAGGTCAGTCTCTTTCAAACCCTGGGTAATTTCCGTCAGATTGGCGAACTTCTGCCCTGTCGATACGTTGTGTCGGTTGACCTTTTTGTCAGCGTCCACCACATAAACGTAAAAGCCCTGCTGATCGGTTTGCAAACTACTGGTCGGAATCAGGATACCTTGGCGTGCATCACCGTATTCAATTTTGACCTTTGCGTACAGACCGGGCAAAAGCTGGTAATTGTCATTAGGCAATTCAGCCCGCAATTGCAAACTGCCGGTATCGGTGCTCAACAAGTTGGCCGAAAAATCAAGCATCCCTGCATGCGGAAATCCTTTTTCGTCCTGTAATGCGACACGGACGGGCACCTTGCTATCCTGTTTTTTTCTAGTTTCGCTATTGACGTATTGTTTCTGGAATTTCAGAAGGTCGCGTTCATTAATCGAAAAATAGACATAAATCGGATTGATTTTCTGAATTGTCGCGAGCTTCACGCCGCTTGGGCTGGATCCTAGATAATTACCGACATCAATCAAGTGACGTCCCATCAAACCATCGAAGGGTGCGCGCACCTCGGTGTAGCCGTAATTAATTTTGGCAAGCTTGAGATTGGCCTCAGCCTGCAAGAATGACGATGTAGCCTTATCCACAGAGGCTTGCGAAGTCGCATTATCTTTAAGCAAGGACTTCTGGCGTGCAATTTCTATCTTGGCTTCGTTATAGATGGCTTGAGTAAGATTGACCTGCTGCAGGTACTGGTCCTGTTCGATGACGAACAAAAGCTGATCCTTTTTGACGTAGGTACCATCTTTAAATTCGATCTTGTCGAGATACCCCGGCACGCGCGCCTCAAGATTGACTGAGAGCAAAGCTGCGACATTGCCATCGAAAAGTTCGTAATTTCTGACCTCTTGCACCAAGGGTTTAGCAACAGTCACTGCCGGTGGCGGGGATGCGGGTGGGGCCTTCTTTTCGCAACCGGCCAAAGCAATGGCTGCAACAACCATACAGCCCGTCATGAAGCTGCGGATGAGCGGTTGGGTGAATGTCGTGCTCATTGATTCGTCTCACTTGACTTGACCAAACGCGGGTCGTTTGTATTGATTAACACTTTGCCCCAATCGGTGCGGTTTTCCATTTCTTTCACCATGCCTTGAGGCAGTTGGGGCGCCTGAAGGTCGCCGGACCAACCGCCACCAAGTGCCTTGTAGGCAGCGACATAGCCTAGCAAATTGTTCGTATTGGTCTGGACAAAACTATTCTGCACAAGCAGCAATTGTTGCTGCGCCAGAATCACTGAGTTGTAATCAGTCTGTCCCGCCTTGTATCGCTCAAGCGACAGGCTCGCGGCACTTTGCGCCGCAACCACGGCACGTCGCAAATCTGCGCTCGAACTACGAGTGGTCGATATGGTCACCAAAGCGTCTTCGACCTCTTTTTGAGCCTGAAGAACCTGATTCTGATATGTCAGGATGCTTTGCTGAAACGCTGCATCCTGAACTCTGATCTGATCGACAATCGCACCTCTGTAGAAAAGCGGAAACATAAAACCACCAGCGATCGAGGTCGACTTATTGTCCCAGCTGAATAAGCTAGTCTGACTGGTATTGTTATAGGTCAGTGCCTGAAACCCAAAATATCCACTCAGGGAAAAACTGGGATAAAGATTTGCCACATTCACGCCAATCAGTGCGGATTGAGCGGCAGCGGCAAACTCGGCTTGCAACACATCCGGTCTGCGCCGCAGCAAGTCTTTGGGAATACCTACATCCAGTTCAGGCGGAGGAGTGAGCGAGCCCTTAAGTCCACCATAAGTCGTGGCGTAATAGTCGGGCACTTCACCCAGCAGAATGCTCATCGCATACTGAGATTTTTTCAATCCGGCCAGCAAAATCGGAATATCCGCCTTAGTTTGTTCGTATTGGGATTGGGCTTGACTCAGATCAAGCTGTGATGTCGCGCCATTTTTAAATCGTGATCCGGCGATACGCAGACTTTCAGCTTGCAACGCCAAGTTCGTCTTTGCAACATCAAGCAGGGACTCATAGTTGCGAATATTTATATACGTATTCGCAACCTCGGATGCCAGTGAAACATCAGCAGCGTAATACGTTGCAACGGTCGAGGCGTATGTAGCAAGCGTACTCTCTATACCCCTGCGGTATTTGCCCCAAAAATCAATTTCCCAGTTAGCCTGCGCGAGCAATGCCTGGGCGTTACTAGTCGTGGATTCTGATCCGAATATGGGCAAGGCACTGGGTTGTTGCGTGCGGCTAGCTGACCCACCCAGGTTGACGGTGGGAAGTAAAGTAGCATCGGCCACACCTAATTGCGAGCGAGCCTGATAAATTCTGAGCGCAGCTCTTTGCAGCGTGAGGTTCTCACCCGCCGCTTGCGCCAGCAATTTATTCAGAGTGGGATCCTTGAAACCCGACCACCAAGTCACCGGATTAAGCAATCGGTCCGATGATGACTGAATAGCTTCGGTGAATTCCGATTTCTCCGGTTGTTTATATTGATCCTGCACTTTTGCGGACGGACGTGAAAAATCGGGTCCTACCATGCATGCTGTCAGGGTCAATGGAAGCAATGCGGAACAAAGCCGCTTGAAATTAAGTTTCATAGATCGGAGGAATCAGCGCTTGGGCGACGCCCATTCTAAAGCAAATGCAACCAAAAACATTAAGAAATTATTAATTACTGGTAAGTAATAACGATCAATCAAGCTTGATTCCGATCTCCTCGACGACTTCGCCCCATTTCTTGTAGTCTTGCCTGACATCTTCGTAAAATTCCTTAGGAGACGCCCACGTCAATTCAAGTCCCATTTTTGCCATGCGTGCCAGTAAAGCAGGGTCTTTCAGTGCATCTCTCACATCATTTGAAATTTTGTCGACGATAGTCGATGGGGTTCCGGCCGGAGCAAACATCCCGAACCAACCAATATCCGCCATGCCGGTGTAACCGAGTTCTTTGAATGTAGGAATATCCGGAAAAATTGGAGCCCGCGTGGGGCCGGTGACGGCAAGACCGCGCATTTTTCCGGCCTGTATGTTTGCGGCCGCCCCGACGCCCGACATGATCACGACAGGTATTTGCCCTCCCAGCAGGTCGTTGACAGAAGGTGCTTCACCTTTATAGGCAACATGCTCCATCTCCAGGCCGGTTTGCTTGTTGAAGATATAGCCATAAAAATGCGCAGAAGTCCCGTTGCCATAGGTGCCGTAACTGAACTTGCCGGGATTGGCTTTAGCCAAAGCAACCAAATCGGCGGGGGTTTTTGCCTTGACATCCGGATGCACCACCATGATCAACGGCGTACGCGCCACCATGGCAATAGGAGTAAAAGCGACCGTTGGATCAAAGGGTTTCTGGATACGAAGATGCGGTGCCTGAACCAGCGTGGTAATAGTCAGCAACAGATGATACCCGTCCGGATTGGCTCGAGCGACAGCCTCGGAACCGATCAGCGATCCACCCCCCGGCTTATTTTCTACAACAACCGGCCTGCCCCACTTTTCCGATAATTTTTGCCCTAGCCCTCGTGCGAGCATATCAGTCGCGCCACCAGCCGGATACGGAACGGTGATGGTGACGGCCCTGTTCGGATAAGCATTGTTTGTCTGAGCCGATACCGATACAGTCAACAAACCCCACAAGGATAGAAAACCAGCAGCCAGCTTTGCAAAAACACTACTAGTGTTGAGACGCATAGAATTGCCTCCGGTGAGGTTTGCCTACTAGAACATTAATCGACCTGTGCTCCTGACATTTTGACAATGTCTGCCCACTTTTTAATGTCTGCACGATGAATCCGCGCGAACGCCTCAGGGCTTGAGTCCGCCGCAGGCGTAATGCCCTGAGTATCGGTCAGCCACTGCTTAAAGGATGGTTCGCTAATGATTTTGACGACCGCATCACTCATCTTTTTTGCAATATCCGCAGGCACCCCGGCTGGGGCAAACAATCCGTACCAGGTACTGCTTTCAAAGCCCGGTAGGTTGCAACCTGCGGCAACGGTTGGCACGCCAGGCAAGGCGACGATTGGCTGGGGTGTCGTCACGGCAATCGCTGTGGCTTGACCGCCCTTGACCGCATTGATCGCGGCAGCACTCTGATTAAAGAAAAAATCCACGTCACCGGCAAGCAGTGCAGCCATCGCGGGACCCTGCCCTCTGTACGGCACATGGACGACGTTTATTTTTGCGGCATTGGCAAATTGGACGCCGGCCAAATGACCCGACGCGCCATTGCCCGTCGACGCGTAATTCATGGTGCCAGGCTTGGCGCGAGCCATTTTAAGCAAATCGGCACAGTTTTTTATATCCGGATGCTTTTTTGAATTGATCAGCAAGACATTCGGAACGTCACCTAGCAATGCGATGCGAGTGAAGTCCTTCTCGACATCAAAGTTGAGTTTTTTGTACAGAGCAACATTAATGGCATGTGTGCCTGCCGTACCAAAAAGGTAGTTGTATCCATCCGGGGCCGAGCGTGCAACCGCATCGGACGCAATGTTGCCACCTGCCCCGGTTTTGCTGTCGACTACCACCGGGACATTGAACATAGCGGTCAACCCTTCTCCGAGCTTTCGAGCGTAAATATCAGTTCCGGCCCCATTCGGAAACCCTCCCGTGATATTGATTGCCCTGCTAGGCCATTTCTGATCCTGAGCCATTGCGGACTGACAAATTCCGGCAATTAAGATTCCGACAAAAGCAACCCTTTTAATTGAAGCACGCATATTTCACCCCCTGGTGTTTAAACTGCGGTTTTCGCGAATTGTTGACCTTCTGATCCTGCTTGCTCAAAAATTGGCGGATGCGTCACGATGCTTTTTAGTTCGGGACGCTCCGATTTCAGTTTGCTTAAATCAGGCTTGGGTCTGGCATAACGCTTATCCTGCGCAAATGCCTGTTCGACCGCATGCGCCATCTGCATCAAGCGTCCATCCTTTCGCAAAGGCGCAATCATTTGCAGCCCAAAGGGCATGCCCTGCTCATCAACACCGCATGGCAACGACACGGCCGGATTGGTTGCCAGAGTCATCATATAAGTCAGACTGAGCCATTCATAATAATTCTGCATTTTTTTACCATCCACCTGATCCGCATAAAGCGTGGTCCAGGCAAAGGGCGTAACAGGCGTCACGGGCGACAGAATCAAATCTACGTCCTTGAAGGCATCCTGAATCTGGCGATTCAGTCGCGTTTGCACCAAATGAGCCCAGGCACGGTCTGCCAGACTGATTGATGCGGCCATTTCAACGTTGGCTCGTACATTAGGGCCGAGCTTTTCCGGTGAATTTCGATATGTATCGGCAAAGGCCGCAACAAAGCTTTCGGCCCTCAGGATATCGAAGCAGCGATGACCATCTGCAAAATTCAAGTCTAGTGAATGGATCGATGCAACATGGGGCGACAACGCTTTGACCCGATCGCGAAACACCCGGCGAATACTCTGATCAACCGCGCACGCTCCGAAATCCTCGGTAAAACCGACTCGCAAGCCCGACAAGTCCAATTGCTCAAGCGGCCAGAATTCGGCAGGATCCACGTTCACACTTAATGGGTCGTGCGGATGAATACCAAGACTGCTACCCATCAATAAGGCGGTGTCAGCTACCGTTCGTCCCATAGGTCCAAGCACTGAAATCGCCGACCAACCCAACGGACGCGCGTTATTAGGTACCACACCGGGAGATGGTCTGAATCCCACCACTCCACACATCGCGGCCGGTATGCGCAACGATCCTCCCGTGTCAGAGCCGGTGCATATCGGCAACATATCAGTCGCCAGGGCTGCAGCCGACCCTCCCGAGGAACCACCTGCATTCTGATCGGGATTAAACGGATTACCCGTCGCCCCCCATACCGGATTGCGCGTATTGGCTCCCGCCCCCATGTCAGGCACATTGGTTTTTGCCGCCACAATCGCGCCGGCACTCTTTAGCCTGGCAACCAGTGTGTCGTCAGCAGCGGGTACATTGCCGCGAAACTGGACATTACCGAAAGTTGTCAATAGTCCTTCGGTGTTTTGAAGGTCTTTGACTCCGAGTGGCAAGCCGTGCAAGGGACCAAGTGTATCTCCCCGCATCACTGACTGTTCGGCCCGACTCGCTAATTGGCGGGCACGATCGAAATCCGTTGCGGAAATCGCATTGATTGCGGGATTAAGTGCTTCTATTCGTGAAATACAAGCATCCAGCAACTCAACCGGGGACAACTGTTTGGCGCCGATTTGACGTCTAAGTTCTACAGCTGATAGCTCTAGCAGGGACATGGATAATTACTCCGCAGGAATGTTTGCTTTCTGAACGTATGTCTTGAGCAGAGGTAATTCTCGAGCGACACGGGTATCGTAATTCGAACCTGGCTCGAATTTCACATCCAGTCCGGCCTTTTGCAATTCGGCACGTGTGGCAGGATCATTCACAGCAGATTCAAGAGCGGATGAAAGCTTTTTTTGTACCTCTGGCGGCAATCCACGCGGCGCCACAATGGCAACCCAGGGAACCATTTCGAAATCAGGGTATCCCGATTCTGCAATAGTTGGCACATTAGGCATTTGCGGGGATCTGGTCTTGGAACCGATCGCGATGGGCTTGACCTTGCCGTTTGCGATCATGGGCATCGCCGCCACGTTCGTATCGAAGGTCAAAGGGATCTGCCCTCCGATCAGATCGGTCATCGCAGGGGCACTTCCCTTGTATGGCACGTGAATGATATCGACGCCCGCCATGACCTTGAACATTTCACCGGCAAGATGAGACGTAGTTCCGTTTCCGAATGATCCATAGGAAAGCTTTCCCGGCTCTTTTTTGGCCAGAGCAACGAGCTCGCGCACGTTATTGGCGGCAAGCTTGGGATTGGCGATCAGCACTAACGGGGATGTTCCGACCTCGCCGATGCCCTCAAAGTTTTTCTGTGAGTCGTATTGCAAATTGGGCTTGAGCGCTGGATTGACTGTAAATGTGGTGTTGGATGAAATTAAAAGCGTATAGCCATCCGCCGGTGCTTTGGCGACAGCGGTTGCGCCGATCGCGGTACCGGCACCGGGCTTGTTGTCGATCAGCACGGTTTGACCAAGCTGTCGCGATAGTGGTTCTTGCAGTTTGCGCGCAACCGTATCTGTGGCTCCACCTGCCGGATATGGAACTACCAGCGTAATCGGTTTATCGGGATAGGCCGCAAACGCATGCGATGACAGAATAAACCCAATCAATGTGGACGATGCGTACTTTAAGAAAGGATTTTCAAATAAAGGCAGAAACGACATGATGAATCCTTAAACAATGAAATCGGTTAACTCTCTTTCGTCAATCTATGAGGCGAAAGCATTTCGGCGGTCAAGCCCCATTTTGCGATATGGGTTGGGATTGGCAAGCCTCTGACTAAATGCGCGCACGCTTCGCCCATGGCTGGCGAAGTTTGTATCCCATATCCACCCTGGGCTGCCACCCAGAAAAACCCTTGTGCCCGGGAATCGAAGCCTCCAAGCAAACCCGCATCAGCCACAAATGATCTCAAGCCTGCCCAGGTGTGCGAGGGCCGCTTGACCGATAAGGTCGTGACTTCTTCAATGCGGCTAATCGCAAGCGCAATGTCCAACTCTTCAGGCTGTACATCCTGGGGGATGACAGGATCCTGGTTAGCCGGGGATCCGAGTATGGCGCCCGCATCGGGCTTGAAATACCAATCTTCGGTGGCGCCATACGTCATCGGCCATTGACTGAAATCACAATCAGTATCGGGCTTGAACATGAAGGCCGACCGACGGCAGGGCGTCAATCCAACAGGTTGCGCACCGGCCAAGGCGCCGATCTGCTCTGCCCAGGCTCCGGCGGCATTGATCACGACAGGCGATTGCCATACGCCTGCGGAAGTTTTCACGATCCAGTCCCTGCCTGAGCGTGAAAGTCCTAACACCTCTGCGTTGCAATGAATTTGGGCTTGATGCTTGCGCGCACCTCGCAAAAAACCCTGATGAATCGCATTCACGTCCATGTCCATTGCATCGGGCTCGAGCAACCCGCCGGCAATCTTTTCAGGACGTAAAACGGGCACAAGTTCGCAAACTTGCTCGGCAGTCAATCGCAATGCACCTGTATCCATTTGCGACAGAACCGACCAATGAGATTCCAGTGCTGGCATCTGATCCGGGCCAGCCACCATCATCGCACCCCGAGGAGTCAACAATGGATGTTCAGCAAATCCTGACGGCGGGCGCATAAAAAAAGCCCGGCTCGCCAGGGTAAGCGCCCTGACCTGCTCGTTGCCATAACTGGCCATGTACAAAGCAGCCGACCGTCCGGTTGAGTGATAACCAGGTTGGGATTCTCGCTCAAGCACCACAACTTTGCCATGTGGTGCCAACCAATAGGCAACAGAAGCTCCCGCGATGCCGGCTCCTATCACCAGAAAATCAGCGAAATGATCGGCAGCGTAATAAACACTGGAGTCTGCCGTCATTACTTTTGACCGGCAATGCGACGACAGTGGTTCAGCGAAGCCTCGATCAGGTTGTCGCTTGCTTCAGGGGTTCTGAAGGCCGAGTGGGCCGACAGTGTGACATTTTCGATTTTGGTCAAAGGATGATTTGCCGGTAATGGCTCGATATCGAACACATCCAATCCTGCATGGCCAATCTGCTTGGTTTTCAACGCATCAATCATGGCCTGTTCGTTGATAACCGCGCCGCGCGCCGTGTTGATCAGAATGACGCCGGGACGCATTTTGGCAATGCGCTCGGCCGAAATGAATCCCCTGGTTTCGTCATTGAGCAAAAGATGCAGCGAAATGACATGGCTACGGGCAAGCAGCTCATCAAGCTCGACGAACTTGACACCCTGGTGAGATTTTGGTGACCGGTTCCAGGCCAGAACTTCCATGCCGCAACCGGAAGCCAGACGCGCCATTTCGGCGGCGATGCCGCCAAAACCGATCAGGCCGATCGTTTTTCCGGTCAACTGCACGCCATCGGTTCTGAGCCAATTGCCCGCGCGCATGCCACGGTCCATCGCGGCAAAGCCTTTGGCTGACGCCCACATCAGTGCGAAAGCGCATTCGGCTACTGCCGTATCGCCGTATCCTTTAATGATGTGGACTTCGATGTCAAGCTCGGCGAGCTCTTCGGGATTCATGTAAGAGCGGGCGCCGGTTCCCAAAAACACGACATGCTTGAGTCCGGGACACTGGCGAGCGATATCAGTAGGCACATTGGTATGATCCACGATCAGGATATCGGCATCTCCCATCACGGCGGGAATCTGGTCTGGCGTGATATCTGCCTGACGATTGACCTTCAAAGGGATATCGGTTGCGCGATGCAGACGCTCGGCGACGTCAGCCAAAGTTGGGTTAGCATCGATAAAGACAGCTTTCATGTTGAGAAATTCCTGATTAGTTCACACACCACATTGATTGAATAGATAACAGTTTTGTCAGATGATAGCGGATAAGAATACCCCAGAGCACGTTGTTGTTATCGGAGCAGGCATCGTTGGTGCGGCGAGTGCTTTTAACCTTGTCCAAGCCGGTCATCGCGTGACGATAATCGAGCCGGGCGATCCTGGCGACACCCATGCGACTAGCTACGGCAATGCCGGATGGTTGTCCTCGCACTCGGTGCTGCCACCTGCGTCGCCGGGCGTGTGGAAACAGGTTCCGAAATGGCTGGCCGATCCGCTCGGCCCGCTTGCGATACGTTGGAAATACCTGCCCAAGGCCACGCCGTGGCTGATCCGGTATCTGGCTGCAGCCTGGACTTATCCACAGATAGAAAGAACGGCTCGCTCGCTCAGATCACTGCTCAAGGATGCTGCGCAATTGCACCAGCAGATGGCGCATACCGCCGGCCTGGATGATCTGATTGTTCGACGTGGTTTATTGCACGCTTATCTTTCTCGCCAGTCCTTTGAGCAGGACGCCCGGGCCTGGCAAATCAGACGAAAGGAAGGTGTGCAATGGCAAGAGCTGAATGAGTCTGAATTGAGAAATCTGGAGCCGGATCTGGATCCTCGCTATACATTTGGCGTGCTCGTACCCGAAACCGGCAACTGTACCAATCCGGGGGCCTATACGGCCGGACTGGTGCGCTATGCACAACAACAAGGCGCTACATTGATCAAAGGCCAGGCAACGGGATTTCGCATCGAACATGGCAGGCTCAAGGCCATTCTGACGGATCAAGGCGAGATTTCATGCACAAAATCTGTGATTTCAGTCGGATCACGTGCAAAAAGGCTGGCAGAGATGGCCGGGGATCGGATTTCTCTCGAAACGGAAAGAGGCTATCACGCTGTGCTGCGTCAACCCGAGGCCGGCCCGCGCATTCCAACCATGTTCGCCGACTGCAAAGTGATTACCTCTCCAATGCAACAAGGTCTCAGAATTGCCGGCCAAGTCGAAATCGCCGAAAACGACGACACACCCAACTGGAGGCGAGCTGAAATCCTCAGAGATCTCCTGCTGACGCTTTACCCCGGTCTTGCACGCGATCTTTCTGCCGACCGAATCGATCTGTGGATGGGAAGACGCCCCAGCACCCCCGATGGCCTGCCCTGTATCGGTCTGGCATCCGGTTCTAACGACATTATTCACGCCTATGGGCATGGTCACGTCGGACTGGTAGGGTCGGCACGCACCGGACGTCTGGTGGCGCAACTGGCTAGTGGTCAACCTACGGATATCCCGCTGGGGCCATTTAGCCCTCAGAGATTTCGTTAACCTTCAGAAATTCGTTTAAATAAGAACGATTCCTGATACGGAAAATCTGCATATTAACAACGACACCATGAAACATGATGGTCATCGCGTTCGATTAAGATATCTTGTTTAAGCAGCACCGGAAAAAAGGAATCCATTTTGAACGCCGACGACTTACGCGACGACAGTGAAGATACCGAATTCACGCCTGCGGAACGCGCCGCCGCGGCAAAAAAAAGTACGATGGTCAGTGTGGTCGTTAACGTCTTTATGTCGACCATCCAGATCATCGTCGGCTTTATCGCCCAGTCGCAAGCGCTGATTGCCGATGGCATCCATTCCTTGTCCGATCTGGTGTCGGACTTTGTTGTTTTGTTTGCCAACTACCACAGTCAGAAAGATGCCGATGAGGATCATCCATACGGTCACCACAGGTTCGAGACAGCCGCATCTCTGGTTGTTGGCGGCTTGCTCATCGCGGTGGCGCTGGGCATGTTCTGGTCCGCCTTCGAAAAGCTGAAAGATCCTGATTCGATTCCGGATGTCCACTCGTCCGCATTGATCGTAGCCGCCTGCGCGTTGATCCTGAAAGAACTGCTATTTCGTTACATGCTTAAAGTCGCCAAAGAGGTTAAATCAAGCATGCTGGTAGCTAATGCCTGGCATGCCCGGTCTGATGCGGCCTCTTCGCTAGTAGTCTCAGTGGGTATTATCGGCAACCTGTTGGGATACCCGATTCTGGATCCGATAGCCGCCTTGATCGTGGGCTTGATGATCGGCAAGATGGGGTGGGAATTCGGCTCTGACGCGTTTCACGACTTGATGGATCGATCAGCCAACGAGCAGGAAGTTAAATCCATTACCGATACGCTATTGTCAACACCCGGGGTTTTAGGCGTGCACGATGTCAAAACCCGCAAAATGGGCGACATGATATTGGTCGATGCCCACCTCGAAGTCGATGCGACCCTGACTGTCGAACAAGGACATGATATTGGTGTGGCTGCACGCCATGCAGTCATGCAACGTCATCGCGTACTGAACTTGCTCACCCATGTCGATCCGGTGCACTTGCAAAAGTCATAAAAAACCATATCGCCCATATCGCAATTACCAAGGACAAAAATCATGTCTACACGTCCACGCATTTACATGCAAGAAGTCGCCACGCGCGATGGCTTTCAGAATGAAGCGCAATTCATTGCAACTGAAGATAAAGTCCGCGTCATCGACGCTCTGAGCGAATGCGGGTTCGCTAAAATCGAAGTCACCTCGTTCACCTCGCCTAAAGCGATTCCCGCCTTGCGCGATGCCGAGGATGTCATGCATCAGATCAAGCGTGTGCCCGGCGTGGAATACACGGTGCTGGTTCCCAACGTGCGCGGTGCAGAGCGCGCGCTGTCTTGCGGGATCGATGAAGCCAATCTGGTCATGTCGGCAAGCGAAACCCACAATCGCGCCAACTTGCGCATGACCCGCGAACAATCATTCGCACAACTTGAACAAGTTATCAAAGCCATTTCAGGCAGTCCGGTCGCAATCAATATTTCGTTATCGACTGTCTTCGGCTGTCCGATGGAAGGCGACATCAGTGAAGACAATGTGATTCAATGGCTGGATCGTTTTGCATCCCTTGGAGTATCGCGTGTCACGCTATGCGACACCACCGGCATGGCGTATCCGTCTCAGGTCAGATCAATGGCAATGCGCGTCAAGGCACTATTCCCGCACATTACATTCACGTTGCATTTTCATAACACACGATCCATGGCGCTCGCTAATACCCTTGTGGCGATTAGCTCCGGCATCGACCGGTTCGATGCCTCGCTTGGCGGCATCGGTGGCTGTCCGTATGCACCCGGTGCCAGCGGCAACGCCTGTACTGAGGACATGGTGCATATGCTCGAACTTGAAGGCTACGACACCGGCATCGACATGAAAAAACTGCTTGCCGTGGCGGCGCAACTACCCGGCTTGATCGGACACGATGTGCCTAGCCAGTTACTCAAGGCGGGAGGTCGTAATACGATCCACCCCGCTCCCGATTATGTGAAAGATATCGGTAAGTAAGCTTAAACGGCTTACTCGGCTGCTAGAGTGACTGAACGATGGCAGCCTCAAACATTCCAGCACGGTAATCCCGCAATGTTTGCTGAATCTGCTCATCGGTGTTCATGACGAATGGACCGTATTGGGCAATGGGTTCGCCAAGCGGTTGCCCGCTGATGATCAGCATGCGCGCGTCCTGTGAAGCTTCAACCAATAACGCATCAGAGCCGTTGTTTTGCAAAATCGCCATATTGCGATCAGGCACTGCAACATCTCCAATATTGACCGATCCTCGATAGGTATACGTGAACGCATTGTGACTGGCCGGTATGGGTTGAACAAACCTAGTTCCGGCCGGCAGATGCACATCCAGATAGAGCGGCTCGGTATCAGGTCGTTGCACAGCCCCTTTGACGCCATGGCTTTCACCTGCAATGACTCTCACCGTGACGCCATCACTATTGGTGTATTGCGGAATCGTATCCGATGCAATGTCCCGATAGCTCGGTTTGCACATCTTGTTGCGTCCGGGAAGATTCAACCAGAGCTGAAACCCTTCCATCAACCCATGCTCTTGCTCAGGCAATTCAGAGTGAATCAAACCACTGCCTGCAGTCATCCATTGGACGCTACCGGGAGTCAACAATCCTTGATTGCCGGCGCTATCGTGATGACGCATGCGACCGGCCAGCATATAAGTGACCGTTTCGAATCCGCGGTGCGGATGATCCGGAAAACCACCTATGTAGTCTTCGGGCTTTTCGTTTCTGAACGCATCAAGCATCAAAAAAGGATCCAGGCGCCTTTGGAGATGCTGGGTCAACACGCGCGTCAGACGAACACCGGCACCATCTGATGTCTGCACACCTTGCACGAGACGTTCCACTTGCCTGAAACTGGCACGATCCTGAGTGTTTGTGTTCGTCATGACGCTTACCCCTTAAACATTAAATAGCTGCTATTTGCGCATCCGCATCAGCAAATGCCTTGGTGACCGAATCTGGCCCCATCGCCAACCCTTCAGCGTAGATGAATGTGACATCCGTCATTCCCAAAAAGCCCAAAATCATTTTCAGATAAGGGACTTGCGAATCGGCAGGCGTATCGCGGTACAGACCACCACGCGCAAGGGCAACATACACTTTCTTATTCTTCAGTAAACCTTCGGGACCTTTATCAGTGTAGCGAAAGGTCACGCCAGCACGCGCGATCGCATCAAGCCAGGCTTTGAGCTGCACCGAAATCGCAAAGTTATACATCGGCACACCCAGAACAATCGTGTCGACAGACTGAACCTGGGCAATCAAAGCGTCATCCAGAGCAACGCGCGCGGCTTGCTCGGCTGTACGTTGATCAGCCGGCGTGAACAAGGCGCCCAATGCGGTCTCATCCAGGACAGGATGGGGGTTGGCTGCCAAGTCTCTAACGACAACCGACGATCCGGGATGCTTTGCCAACAGTCGCGCTGTAACGGCATTGGCAACCTGAGTTGAGTTCGACTGGGCGGTACGGGCGCTGGTATTAATTTGCAGAATGTTCATGTTGATGTCCTCTGGTTAAGAATTTATTCAGGACAGCTTTACTGTCTCGATAACCAACATTCTATTGATTCATTTATAAAGACAGAATCCATTAAAATGGATATCATTGTTTCATTAATGGAATAATTAATACGACTTGCCAGATATGAAACTCGATGCCAACGATCTCATTCTCTTCGCTCACCTGATTGAATCGGGCAGTTTTGCCAAAACAGCTGATCGTGTGGGTTTACCCAAGTCAACCCTTTCGCGTCGCATGACACAACTGGAAACGACTTTGGGTGAAAAGCTTGTCGTGCGCACAACTCGTCGACTAGAAATCACCGAATTCGGTGAACGCATTCTTGAGCATGCCCGAAGACTGCTTGAAGAAACCGAAGCGACCGCAGACCTGGCTCAACATGAACAAGGTCAACCCAGAGGGCTGTTGCGTGTATCCATGCCGCCCGACTTTATCGATCTGGACTTGACGCAGGTTCTGATCCGTTTTGCCAGTCAATACCCCGAAGTTCGGCTGGAGCTCGACTTATCACCCAGACGGGTCGATCTGGTTGCCGAAAGATTTGACCTGGCTTTGCGTGTCGCTTCCAAGCTTCCGGACGATGCCTTGCTAATTGCCCGAAAGCTGGCGGATATGACCACGCACCTCTATGCCAGCCCAGCATATCTAAAACGACACGGTACCCCCATCGTGCCGACGGATCTGGATGATCATATATGTTTGAGAATGATCAGTAGTGGTGGCGAACCAGTACCATGGCGGCTTTCCTCACCAAAGCAAGCCACTTGGGAAGGCATGCCGACAGGCCCTTTATCATCCAATTCACCGGGCTTGCAAAGAGAACTGGCCAAGCACGGCCTAGGTGTCGTGGGTCTCGCCGACCACTTTGCCACCAAACTGGTCGAACAAGGGATATTGGTTAGGGTGTTGCCCGACTGGTCATTGCCCCGAGTCACTATTTGGTGCATGACGCCTGGCAAACGCTTGCTACCTCAGCGCACGCTAGCCTTCATCGAATTGCTCAAGGACGCGCTGGGCAATTAGCCTTCAGGCTCGACTAGGGAGCCAAACGCTCGCACACCCACTTGTCACCAACTAGCCGGTAAACAATCCGGTCGTGCAGGCGAGACGATCTGCCCTGCCAGAATTCCCAATAATCGGGTACAAGCCTGTAGCCGCCCCAATGAGGAGGGCGGGGTGGATTCAGACCGAATTTCAAGCCATATTCTGTCGCCTTAGCGATAATCGAGCCCCTGCCCTGAATCACCTCGCTTTGAGGCGATGCCCAGGCACCAATACGACTGGCTAGAGGACGCGTGACGTAGTATTCGTCGGACTCTTGGGCCGATACTTTTTCCACACGCCCCTCGATTCGAACCACGCGCTCCATTTCGACCCAATGAAACTGCAAAGCGGCAAATGGGGTCGATTCGAGCGCCCTAGCCTTGCGGCTCTGGTAATTGGTAAACCAGACCAGTCCGCGCGCATCGCACCCCTTAATCAGCACGATGCGGCTCGATGGCCTACCGGTTGGATCCACAGTAGCCAGCGTCATGGCATTGGGCTCGGGAATCTTGTGCTTAAAAGCCTCGTCAAGCCAGAGTTGAAACTGCTTGAGCGGCTCGCTTGCCACCTGATCTTCTTCGAGAGAACCTTTTTCGTAATTTTTACGCAGATCGGATAATGGTGTGGTGCTGGTCATGTTTTAGAACCTATATTTCAAAATCAATATCGTTATCAGTGAGCCAACTTCAGTGTGGCAACTCCAGCAATAATCAGAAGGATGCCCAGATAGCGTCCCATGCTAGCCGGATCACCATAAAAAAGCACACCGATCAGAAACGTGCCGGCCGCTCCAATCCCCGTCCAGATCGCGTATGAAGTGCCTAGCGGTATGTCCCTTTGGGCAAGCCAAAGCAAAAAGCCGCTGAGCAAGATACTGAATACTGCGAAGATCACGCCCGTCACCCTGCTTTCTTCGTGCTGGGCCATCTTCAGACCCAGCGGCCAACCAACTTCGCATAATCCGGCCAATAAAAGATACACCCAAGCCATCTTGAATTTCCAGTGAAAGTTTATTTTTCGAATTTGGTATGAATCAGATTTTCGAAGGAAAACACCTCATCCCACTTGTCCTGCGTCAATAATTTGCGCTCTTTGACAACGATATCATGCAAGGATTTGCCGGTTTCGTACCCTTCACGTGCGATCTCGGCGCATTGTTTATAGCCCAGCGTCGGTTTAAGCACAGTAATGATGCCCAATGAATTAAGCACCATATCGCGGGTGTGATTCGCATTGGCAGTGATGCCATCAATACAATTCACGCGCAAACTGTTGATCGCGTTTTCCATCGTCGAGATGGACGTGAACAACGCATAGGTGATGACAGGCTCCATGACGTTAAGCTGGAGTTGACCGGCCGATGCAGCTAATGTGACAGTCAGGTCCAGGCCAATCACCAAAAACCCTGTCTGGTTCACGACCTCGGGGATGACGGGGTTCACTTTGCCGGGCATGATGGACGATCCGGGCTGCATCTGGGGTAGATTGATTTCATTGAATCCACAGCGCGGTCCGGAAGACAGCAAACGCAAATCATTACAAATCTTGGTGAGTTTGGACGATGTGCGCTTCAGGACACCCGATAACAAAACATATGCACCTGTATCGGAGGTCGCTTCAATCAAATCCCCGGCAAGAATGAATTTTTCACCGGTCAACTCAGACAGGTATTTTGTGGCCAACTCGGGGTAGCCCGGCGCGGCAGTGACGCGAGTACCGATCGCAGTGGCACCTAGGTTGATCTCGTGCAAAAACTGACGCACCTCGGATATGCGTTCAATTTCTTCGCCAATCGTCGTGCCCCATCCGTGAAACTCCTGCCCCAAAGACATGGGCACGGCATCCTGAAGGTGGGTTCTGGCCATTTTTAGCACCTGATCGAACTCAAGCGCCTTGGCATAAAAGGATTGTTTTAGCGCGGCCAGCGCATTCATATAATTGGTCAGCCGCAAAATCAACGCAAGTCTAAACGCAGTCGGATAGACATCGTTGGTCGATTGACCGAAATTCACATGATCATTAGGGTTAATGTACTGATAATCGCCCTTTTGATGGCCAAGCTTTTCAAGCGCAATGTTGGCGATGACTTCATTGGCGTTCATATTGGTCGAGGTGCCGGCCCCGCCCTGAATGAAGTCGGTGACGAACTGATCACGATATCTGCCGTCGATCAGTTGATCGCAAGCGTAAATGATGGCATCGGCAATGGTGCGATCCAACACACCCAGATCGCGATTGGCCATTGCAGCAGCTTTTTTGACATATCCGAATGCAATCACGAAAAATGGTTCGGATGACATCGGTGTGCCGGTGATATGAAAGTTGTCTTTACCGCGTTGCGTCTGAACACCGTAATACGCATTATCCGGGATGTGCTTTTCACCGAGAAAATCTTTTTCGATACGTGACATGTCATGACCTCAAGCAAGGAAAGTTTAACGTCGAGCTTAGCTCAATCATGCCAGAAAAAGATTACGGCACATGCTATTTCTGCACGTGCCGTAATAATTTTTACAAAAAATCAGGGCTTGAACTTAACCAGTGGTTGCCCAGTCATTTCCAACTGAGGTCGCATGTCCTTGTAACCTTGAATAATCTTGTTCTTGTAAGCCTGTCCGGACATCCAGACCGGATCAATGCCCATTTTTTTTAACCCATCAGTCAACTCAGGATCTTTCATGGCATCAGCCAAGGCAGCTTCCAGACGTTTGCGTACGTCCTGAGGAGTACCTTTGGGCAAGGCCAATCCCATCCATGAGTTGATCGACACATCAAAACCGGCTTCTTTCATAGTTGGAACATCCGGCTTATCGGACCAACGCTCAGGACTGACAGAGGCCAGCAGGCGAACGCGACCCGAATCGATTTGAGGAATTATTTCAGAAGGAGTCTGAACGGTCGCTGCCACATGATCGCTTGCAACGGCAGAGACACTTTCAGTGCCAGACTTATACAGTACCTGTTCAAACTTTGCACCGCTCAGTTTGGCTAATTCGAAGAAAGCGATATTGTTCGGCGCACCGGGCACACCGAAGAAAAAAGGTTTTGGTGATTTCTTGGCCGCATCGACAAATTCGGCAACCGTCTTATAAGGGGAATTCGCATTGACAACAAGGCCGTAACGGTAACGTCCAAAAGCGCCGACATAATCGAAATCCTCTATCGAGTAAGGTACTTCGATCAAATGCGGCACCATCGCAATCGAGGCATACGTCACAACGCCCACCGTATAACCATCAGGCTTGGATCGTGCCACAAAGGCAGGTCCCAACGTTGCCTGAGCTCCAGGCTTATTGGCGACGATAACTGGTTTTTTCAATTGCTTTTCGAGCGCCTTCGCAAGCAAGCGCGTACCGACGTCAGTCACTCCACCGGCACCATAATTAACGACCAGTTGAATCTCCTGATCAGGATACGCAGCCTGGGCAAAAGCACATGCTGTCGTAATCGTTAGACCTGCGACTAATGCTGATAGATGTTTCATATGTCTCTCTCTTGGATTTTTTTAATGAATACCTACATGCGAATGCCACCTTAATATCATCCCATAAATGCGCCACCATTCACATCTATGATCGCCCCTGTCACAAAACCCGCATCCTGCGACACAAGGTAGGAAATTGCACCGGCAACATCATCAGGCAAACCGAGACGATTGACGGGAATTCTGGATAAATAAGCTGAATTGGCCTGATCGCCCGCAACAGCCGCCATGGGGGTCATAATTCTTCCCGGTGCGATGCAATTTACGGTGATCCCATCCGCTCCGACTTCTCCGGCAAGTGCTCTGGCCAAAGCAAGCAACCCAGCCTTTGAAGCTGCGTAATGTGCCCCTGCGATTGTCGAAGCAGTTCTGGCAGCTTGGGAAGAAATGTTAACGATCCTTCCCCATTTCCGGGATTTCATGGGTTCAATGACAGCCTGAGAACAAAGAAAAGCGCCAGTCAAATTGACATCGATCACATCCCGCCATTCAGATTCATCCATGCTTTGGATACTGGCGCGCAATCCATTGTGCTTGGGTGAAATGCCTGCGTTGTTAATCAAAATATCAATCCGACCGAATTTGTCCAGGGCCGCCTGAACCATTGCCTGAACATCGGATTTTTTTCGCACATCACCGCAGCAGGCAAGAACATCGTTTCCGCTCGGATCGAGTCGCATCGCGGCCTGAGTGGTTTCGGTCTGATCCAGATCAAACAGCACGACTTGCGCGCCTTCATTGAATAAGCGTTGTGCAACCGAAAAACCAATACCGCGACGCGCTCCGGTAACGATAGCCGTTCTCCCCTCGCAGGAGTGTTTCAGAGTTTGTGTAGATGTTGTCACATTCAATCCGTCATTTCATAAGCTAATGAATCAATGCATTTGGAAAATCAGTCGATGACTAATTCGGGCGCAATATGACTTTGGATACCTCGCGTGTGAGACATTTCTCAAACCCCATCACAGCATCCTTTAATCCAAGTTCTATCGAAACCATCGGTTTGAATACATCAGGATCACGCGAAAGACGATCAGCAATGATCTCCCATGATCTTCTGCGCGAAGAATGTGCGCCTCGAATCTGCTGACTATTTCGAACAAGACTAGTCAAATCAAAACTCGCAGGGATCGAATGAATGCCCGCGCATACCAGCACGCCGCCACGCTTGAGCACATCCAGCCCTGTCTGCACGCTAGAGGCATGGCCGGTTGCTTCAATCACGATATCGACTAATCGTCCATTATTGATGTCTTTGATTTGCGCGGTTAAGTCAATATTCGCCGATAGATCAATCGAATGCGTTGCACCCATCGCATGAGCAATCGCCAACCGAGATGCGTCATTCATACCAACGACAATAATGCGAGAGGCACCCCGCCATTTCGCGGCGCAGATGATGGACTGTCCAATCGTGCCCGGACCCAAGACAACAACGGTGTCTCCGGCTTTGACGTCTGCGACATTTGCAGCGTGATCACCTACGGCTAAGGGTTCGATTAAGGCGGCGAGAACGGGATTTGTTGATGGAGCAAGCTTTAGGCAACTCATTGAAGGTGCGATCACAAATCGCGCAAATGCACCGTTCTTAGTTAACCCGATTGTTTGACGGTGCAGGCAAAAATGAGGTGCGCCTCCAACACAATCGCTGCAACGCATACAACTTGCAGATGGCATGGCAGTGACAAGATCGCCCTCTTCAAAACCCGATACACTGGATCCGATTTTTACGATACGACCGGAAAACTCATGCCCAAGTGTGACGGGTAACTTTGATTGCATGAACTCATAGCCCTTGGTCCATTCGTAAACATGCACATCGGATCCGCAAATTCCGGCTGCTTCGACTTCAATAAGCACCTGATCCGATTCAGGAGACTTGGGTTCCTGAATATGATCAAGCGTAACCCCTGGTGACGCGCTTGTTTTTCTGACGGCAAGCATTAGTTTGCCTCGTACCAAGTCACAGGAGGAAATGCATTCGGATCAGTGATAACGTCGATCACAGTCATACACTCCGATTTGACAGCATCGTCCAGAGCCGCGCCCAATTTGGTGGCATCCTCGACTCGGATGCCATTGGCACCGACAGCACGGGCAATCGCGGCATGATCGACAGGAACAAATTCGCACGCATCCGTAAAGTTTCCGAACTTGATGTTTTCGGCGTGCTTTTGATAACCCAGAATGCCATTATTCAAAACGATCAGAACCAGTTTGATTTTCATTCTGACTGCAGTTTCAAGCTCAGCCCAAGCATGCGCGAAACCACCGTCACCGACAACACAGAATACAGTGCTGTCTGATTTCGCAGTCTTTGCTCCCATTGCCATCGGAAGCCCCCACCCAAGTCCTGCCAGACCGCGTGGGGTCAAAAATCGGGCGCCAACTTTTTTTGAAACCATGTAATTGGCGATCCAGATCGATGAGTAGCTCGCATCAGCAACTACCACTGAATCATCGGTCAGTCTTCGATCGATTTCTCGCATGACTCTCTCGGGTCGAACTGGAGACTGATCGCTACCGACCAAGTCGGCGACCTCTGCCTCATGCGACGCCTTTGCTTGCGCAATCGTTTTTTCGATCGACGCCCTGGCCTGCTGTCGACGGACAAGATTGATTTTCTCTAATTCGTCAGTCAGTTTCTTGAGCGTCAACAGGGCATCACCGACAAGACGCAAGGCATCATAATTGCGACCGATTTCCTGAGGATCAATATCGATGTGAATATATCGAGCGCCGGATGGATACAACTGCCACGAGTCCGTGCCATTCTGATTTGTGCGATTACCGACCAAAATCACGACATCGGCCTCGGTAATGAGCGAACGCATGAATCTGGTTGATCCATTGTGACCCATAAAATACGAAGCCACCCCCATAGACAAGGGATGTTGCTCATTCGTTGCACCTTTACCCATTACTGTGGTCGCAATCGGCAAGTGTGCGATTTCCTGCAATCGAGCCAGTTCGGATGCCGCACCCGATGAATGAACACCGCCTCCGGCAATCACGACGGGACGCTCGGCGTTTGCAATCATTTCCGCTGCCTGATGCAATATCTCGGAATCAGGTGCTTGACGATCCAGAGGGTACGTCCCTAAAGACGAAGTGCGTGGCGTTAGCTTGACTGGAGGTGATGGTTCAAGCAATAGATCAGCAGGCAGCATCAGAACCGCCGGACCGGGGCGACCTGAAGTGGCGGCAGTAAAAGCCATATCAACATAATCGTCAATCCGACTAGCATGGATTACACGCCTGACCCATTTGGTGACTGGACGAAACATTGATTCATGATCAAGCTCCTGAAATGCGTTTCGGTCAGTCTGATCACGGCTCACATCCTGCACTAGAGCAACAATGGGTATCGATGCTTTTAAAGCTTCGGCTAAAGGAGCCACGAGTAATGCAGCCGCCGGTCCGTTTTGCGCCGTCACTACTCCGACTTTGCCACTCATGCGCGCATAACCGTCGGCCATGTAGCCACCAGTATTTTCTTGACGATACGCAATCTGCCTGATCCCAAACTCTTTACCAGCCAAATGAACCATCGATGGAAGGCTTTGCCCGAAAACAACGCTGACTCCATGACGCTTCAAACTCGCGGCAATACGATGGGCAACCGTATTTTCAAAAAGAAGGCCACGAGGGTTAATTGCACGGTCCGTTGCTGGCGATCGCATTTTTAGAAGTCTCCCAATATTAGTTATTGATATTTAAGATCTTTTTTACCTTCAATATTACACAAAAGATAAATCGGGTGGAAAACATATCTTTCCTCCAGCAAAATGAATCTTTCACGCGTTAAATGAGTAGTCCATTTTTCATTCAAACATTACCAAATCGTAACCTTCATATCAGCATAAAAGACATGATGGCTCTGTAGAATCCGCAGTGGATTAAAACCTGACTTTTCAGGTGAACTCGACTGTGCCTAAAGATGTCCTATGCAACTGCTTAAAAATTTGAACGGCAAACAGAAAGCACTGGTTTTGCTCGTTCTTGCGCTGATACTAATTGCCATTTGGCTATTCATCGGAGACGGCAAGAAAAACAACCCGGCCAAGTCAGCGCAAAATGCTCCTGTCCCAGAAGTGATCACTGCGGGCTCACTTCGCTATGAGACTGGTGCGCCTCAACTTGCATTGATCAAGTCACAGGACATTCCGCTTTCGTCCATTCCGATGGCAGATGAACTGAGTGCCCGTATATCCTATGACGACGATGTCACAGCCCGTCTCACCCCCAGTTTTTCAGGCCGCATACTCGAAATCAAGGCCGCCCCGGGCGATATCGTTAAAACTGGGCAAGTTCTGGCAGTCATCGACTCGCCGGACTTCGGTTTGGCGCAAGCAGATGTGACTAAAGCCCGTGCTGATGAAAAGCGCAAACAACTTGCACTTAAAAGGGCCAAGGATCTTGTACCGGGGGAAGCCATCTCGAACCGGGATTATGAATCGATTCAGGCAGATTATGCCCAGGCCCAAGCCGAAACAGCTAGAGCCGAACAGCGTCTTAAAAACCTGAACCCGCATGACCTGAAGATCATCGGTCAGAAAGTCATCATGGCGAGCCCCATGAATGGCGTCGTCACCGAACGCAATGCCTCGGCAGCACAAGAAGTAAGTCCCGGGATGACCTCGCCGCTGTTCGTGGTGACAGACCCCAAGCGACTCTGGCTTTATATTGACCTGCCTGAAACTTATCTGGGTCAAATCAAAATTGGTAGTGACGTCTCCGTGACGAGCGATGCCTACCCTGAACAAATTTTTAAAGCCAAAGTGACGCAACTGGGTCAGGTAATCAACCCGAATACGCGTCGCGCCACTGTGCTTGCGCGCATCGACAATCAGGAAGGTAAATTGCTGCCCGAAATGTTCGTGCGTGCGGCCGTTCTGCAAAACAGTGGACAAGGCGTACGCGTACCCAACGAGTCACTGATTATTCGCGGCATTTACACCTATGTCTTTGTCGAAAACAAGCCGGGCGAATTCAGTCTGAGGCAAGTCAAGCTGCTCAAACGCGGCATCGACTTCAGCTATGTGGGCGAAGGACTTAAGGGCGATGAGCGGGTTGTCACCAAAGGTGCCCTGCTTCTCGATGCAGAACTGATTTCACGCGCCGGCGAAAAATAATGATTGACCGTCTCATTGTTTTTGCGATGACACAACGCGTGTTTGTGCTCGTCCTGGTGGCCGCGCTGATCGGTTTTGGGGGCTATGCGTTATCGAATCTACCTATCGAAGCGTTTCCCGATGTGCAAGACGTTCAAGTCAGGGTGATTTCCCAGCTCTCAGGCCAGGCTCCCGAAGACATGGAACGGACAGTGACCTTACCGATTGAGCGTGAGGTGGCTGGCATTCCGAATCTGACAAACATCCGATCTGTCACCATGACCGGTCTGTCGATTGTCACGCTGACTTTTGCCGAGGGAACAGATAATTACTTCGCCAGACAGCAAACAATGGAGAAGCTGTCGACAGTCTCTCTGCCAACAGGCGTGCAACCTCAACTCGCCCCTTTGTCGACAGCAGTGGGTGAAGTCTATCGCTACTCTATTGTCGCTCCCGGATACAACGATACCGAAATCAGGACTATTCAGGACTGGGTTGTCCGCCCCGCCTTGAGAATGACTCCCGGCGTTGCCGATATTGTCAGTTTTGGCGGAGCCATCAAAGAGTTCCATATCAATGTGGATCCTTTGGCCTTGCGCAAATACCAGATCACCCTGAGTCAACTGAGCCAGGCGATAGGCAACGGCAACAGCACCGCAGGTGGCGGAATGGTTCGCCTTGGCGACGCCTCACTGGTTGTGCGCTCATCAGGTCTGTTCAACAGTCTGGACGACATTCGCAAGGTCGTCATCGCGGCCCGTCAAGGCCAGTCGATTACTGTTGGCGATGTCGCCAAAGTCACCGAATCCGAACGCCCGCGTTACGGCATCGTCGCAGTGGACAATCAGGACAGCGTGATTGAAGGTGTTGTCTCGATGACAAAAGGCGGCAATCCATCAAAAATAAACGCAGCGCTCAAAGAGCGTATTGAACAATTGCAGCACAAACTGCCTGAGGGCGTAAAAATCACCCCGATTTACGATAGAACCGAACTGGTTTCGCATACTGTTTCAACAGTGATTCACAATCTGATCGTCGGTGCCTTGCTCGTTTTTGCTGTGCTGGTGTTGTTTCTGTCCAGCTGGATTGCTGCCATGGTGGTGGCCGCGGTCATTCCGCTCGCCCTGCTTTTCGCTTTTATCCTGATGAATTCACTTGGTGTCTCAGCCAACCTGATTTCATTGGGGGCGGTCGATTTCGGCATCATCATCGACAGTGCGGTGGTCATCGTCGAAGCGCTCATGGTTCGCCTCATGCATACAGGTTCGAGTGAGGCGTCACCCAGAGCCGCAGCCAGTCAGCGCATGCATGCCTTGCACAGAACCCTTTCAGATATGTCTCGCCCTGTGCTGTTTTCCAAGGCAATCATCATTCTGGCATTCGTACCGATCTTTACCTTTCAGCGGGTAGAAGGAAAGATTTTTACACCGGTTGCACTGACTCTGACATTCGCCCTGATCGGCGCTGTACTGCTCACATTCACACTGCTACCCACCCTGCTTGCCTATGTCGTGCAATGGAAACCCTTGGTTGAAAAACACAAGCCCTGGCTCGACAGTCTGCAGGATCGCTATCGTCAGATTGTGATCTACGTGATGGCCAATGCGAAGAAGGCGATACTTTATTCAAGCATCCCGGTCGTCGTGACTTTCGCCTTGGCCACGCGCATGGGTAGCGAATTTATGCCCAAGCTGGATGAAGGCAATATTTGGCTCAGCATCACCTTGCCCACATCATCATCGCTTGAAAATACTAAAGAGGTAGAACGTCTGGTCAGAGCCAAACTTCTCGAATATCCGGAAGTGTCGCGGTTTATATCCCAGGTTGGACGCCCGGATGATGGATCCGACCCCAAGGGTCCCAACAATCTTGAAAACCTGATCGATCTGAAACCAAGAGATCAATGGCGTTTCGATAACAAAGAGCAACTTGTCAGCAGCATGTCAAAGGCGCTGTCTGTCATTCCCGGAATCTCGACCAATTTTTCTCAGGTGATACAGGACAACGTCGAAGAATCCTTATCGGGATTCAGGGGCGAAATCGTCGCCAAGATTACCGGCAATAAGCTTGAAATCCTTGAAGAAAAAGCAGCTCAAGTCGTATCGGTCATTCAGGGCATTCGCGGCGCAACAGACGTCGAAGCATCAAAAATCGGAGGCCAATCGGAAATCGTCGTGATCCCTGATCGTGCAAAACTGGCCCGTTATGGCATCTCGATCGCGGATGTCAGTGCTCTGGTGACCCAGGCCATGTCAGGTGCATCGGTCACTGGCTTTTACGATGCAGACAAACGTTTTGATGTCGTTGTGCGCATGGATCCCCAACATCGCAATAGCATTGATGCGATTGCGAACCTTCAACTTGATCTACCCGGTACACAGGTCGGTAACGGCACAGGCACCATTTCTCTTGGTGAAGTTGCAAATATCGAAGTTCGCGAGGGCGCATCACGGATTCTTCGGGAAGCTGGTTCACGCATCGTCATCGTCAAAGTCAATCTGATCGGTCGGGATCAAGGCAGCTTTGTTGCCGAAGCTCAGAAAAAAGTCGCTGAGCAAGTCAAGCTACCTCCCGGCTACCAACTAAGCTGGGGGGGCCAGTTCGAGAATTCGCAACGAGCCGCCAAGAGATTGATGGTGATTATTCCTTTGACGGTTTTATTGATCTTCTCGCTACTGTTCTGGGCCTTCCGTTCGATCAGGCTTGCTAGCCTGGTGATCGGCATGCTTCCCTTCACCCTGATTGGCGGACTTGCCGCACTGGCATTAGGCGGACTGAACCTTTCGGTATCCGCTGCTGTCGGCTTTATTGCTGTTGCGGGAATTTCAGTTCAAAACAGCGTCATCATGGCTGAGGAAGTCCTGCTCAGGCTACGCGATGGCGAAACATCGGCCAATGCGATTTTGGAGGGGGCGGTCTCGCGACTGCGTCCGATTTTGATGACGGCCCTGATGGCAGGACTTGGATTGCTTCCTGCTGCGCTGTCCCAGGGTATTGGAAGTGAGACGAATCGCCCTTTTGCTTGCGTGATTGTGGGCGGCATTCTCACCGGAACAATTTTCATGCTTTTAATTTTGCCAGCCGCTCTGAAATTGTTCGGCAATTTCTCCGAGGAGGCTGACAGTCATGATCAATAAATTTGCCAGCTCGCCCAAACTCACAACTGTACTGGTGTGTATGACGTTAGCGGGTTGTGCCGTAGGTCCGGACTATGCCCGCCCTAAACTTGCCGAGTCCAGCGGTTACGCCGTTGGCTCGGTCACAGCTCAGTCAGAGTCCGGCCAATCATCTAAAACGTCCAGTATCACAGCTCAAAAATTTGCCATTGAAGCCGATATCCGCAACGATTGGTGGACACTTTTCCAATCCCCAAAGCTCAATACGCTAATCGAAGATGCGTTCAAGGCAAATCCGACAATTGAGGTTGCACAGCGCGCATTAAATGCGGCGCAGCAAAATGTGGCGGCTCAGCAAGGCTTTTTCTATCCGACAATTGGCGCCGGCTATACCCCGTCTCGTACCAAGCTTCCCGGCAACCTGAGCTCGAATGCGCCTGGAATTCAGGGAGATGGATCCGTAATCAGCGGCTATCAAGGAACACCTGCAAGCGAAGGCGGCACCCCTCCCTACAACGGCGCGACGATTTATAACTTTCAAACTGCTCAGTTAACGGTGGGTTTTGTGCCGGATGTATTCGGTGCGAACCGGCGGGCGGTCGAGTCGACGCAGGCGCTTGCCAATGCTCAAAAATATCAACTGCAAGCAGCTTATGTGACGCTGGCCACCAATATTGTGGCCGCAGCGATTCAGGACGCCATGCTCAGACAGCAGATCGCGATCACAAAAGATATGATCGACGCCAATCAAGCTGCAGTCGTACTGGTGCAGCGCCAGAAAAACGCCGGCTTCGCCTCGCAACTTGAGCTATCCATGCAACAAAGTGCACTTGGACAAGTTCGTCAACAGTTACCGCCGTTGCAAAAACAATTCGAACAGAATCGCGACCTGCTGCGCGTTCTGGCCGGACTGACGCAAGACAAGCCAATACCTGGTTTCGCTTTGGATGAGCTGAAGCTTCCGCGAGAGCTTCCCCTCACCTTGCCTGCCCGATTGGTCGAACAAAGACCTGACGTCAAAGTCGCTGAGGAACAGCTTCGCGCCGCAAACGCCCAGATTGGTGTGGCGCGTGCGGCTCGTCTGCCTCAGATTCTCATCAATGGATCACTGGGAGGCACTGCCGCGAACTTCAACCAGATGTTCTGGAGCAGTAGCGGAATGTTCTTCGATTTGGTTCTTGGTATCGCACAACCGATTTTCGATGGTGGCACCCTCAAGGCACGAGAATTCGCCGCGAGCGAGACAATGAAACAAGCGGCGGCACAATATCGATCCACCGTGCTGACAGCATTCCAGAACGTGGCTGACACGCTTCACGCAATCGAAGCCGATACACGTGCGGTTGAAGTGGCAGACGACCTGACAGTGTCGTCAAAACGCGCTTACGACCTAACTCAACGGCAGCATGCGAATGGTTATCTCGATCGTTTAGCATTGATTAATGCCCAACAAACATATCAGCAAGCACTACTAAACTCAACACAGGCTCAGGCGAATCGCCTGGGGGATTCTGCCGCGCTCTTTCAGGCACTAGGTGGCGGATGGTGGAATGGTCCGGAAGCAAAGGTACCTGATACCAATCCCTTGCCATTCGACCTGAATGTTGCCCAGAACCAGGACTAAAGACAAAAGGACCTGATTTCACTGAAGACGCGCGTGGCATCTTCAGGCTGAAGACAAGTAAAATAACCGGTTGTCTTAATTAAACCGGTTTTCTTATCATTAATACGCCATTAGTCACTCTATTCGAAACCCCGCCGGATTTACCGGCTGATCAGGGGACGTTTGCCGATCTTGTAGAACAGGCACAAAATCTGGCACACAAACTGGCCGCGATGCGCACGCTGGTTGACACGCATCGTGTCGCCTACTGGGGTGTGCTGCGTCCATTACAAAATCGTAAATCCGGCCTGAAGCGCGCCATTACAATGATGCTGGACAAACGCTTATCCGAAGGAGGATTAAGCGCCAAACAACAGCGTATGGTTCAACGAATTATCTGCAGAACAGCAAAAGAGTTCGCCATGCAAGGTGACGCCGATATGCGGGCATTGCACGATAAATATAGCGAGGAAACGCTCACCGAAATCGAAAAGGCTCAGGCTGCCGAGGCACAGGCTTATTTTGAACGGATGATGGGCGAATCGCTAGACGAAGAAGACGAGTTCGACAATATCGATGACGTACTTCACGCAAGCATCGAACGCATGCGAAAACAGGCTGAAGCCAAGGCAAAGGCTAAAGAAAGAAGACAAAAACGCAAAAACAAAAAATCGGATCAAAACGCGCCCGAATTCGATCAAGGCGATATCGATATTCAGGCAAGCTTGAGGACACTATATCGGCAACTCGCCAGCGTTTTGCATCCTGACCGCGAAAGTGATCCGGAAACTAAAAAACGCAAAACTGATCTGATGAGCCAAGCCAACACTGCCTATGGTCGAGGGGATTTATTTTCTCTGCTGCAGTTGCAAATCAAGGCCGACATGACGCAGAACCAGATTGCAGCGACACTTGCCCGAAATAATATCTATGCCCTGACCGGTTTGATCGAGCAAAGAATCTCAGCACTCCAACAAGAAATCAGGGATCTGGAATTTGAAACCGTTGCGGAATTTGTCTTGCCGTCTGCCGTATCAATTACCGAATCGGCCCTCAAATCGCATCTGACCAAAAAACAGCGAGATTTACAGAGCGACATCATCGGACTAAAAGAAGACATGACGGAAATAGAAAGCAATGCAGGACTCAAGCGCTGGTTAAAGCACCAAGACGAAGACATTTAATATGATTGGAGGATTTCTGAACGACAATGCCGTCATTGTCTGGAATCGCGTTTCCAGAAACGGAAACCGCTCGCGGCAAAAAAACCACCTGCAATCAGGATGGCGACCAAGTATAGTTGTCGGAATCCATTCATAAAAGCCTGCTTTGGACTGAGCCCATCCTGTAGGCCCAGCATCTGGCCATGGTCAAGCACCCATAACCACAACAAAGCTCCGGTAATGATGCCCAGAGTACGCGTCAACACCGTCAAACTGCCGGCAACGCCGCGCGAGGTGATCGGCAGCTCGGCCACGACCCAATCCGTATAGGCGACTTGAAACAATCCAAGTCCAATGCCCTGCATCATGATGCTGATAAGCATGACAGGCAAAGAGACCTGTGCAGTCCAGAACGCGACAAATACTAGGCCCAGGATGCTCAGCCAGGCGGACATAAATGCAGTCTGATGAACACCCAGTCTTTTGATAACCAAGCCTGCAAAAAAAGAACCGATCAAAGTCCCGCTTGCCCAAATGGCCAAAACACCTCCGGTTTCAGTCGGACTCCACAAGGCAACGCGCGTTAGATAATAAGGAAGAATAAGTGGAACACTAAAGCTGCACAATTGAATGATGACATTGGCCAGATTGATCCAGCCAAAATTCTGACCATTTTTGAACACATCAAAGAGAATCACCAAAGTCGATCTGGATACTTCGACGGATGAACGAGCGAACCTTGGCTGCCTGAAATGTGCATGAATCAAAGGCAAGGAAAATAAAGCCACTAAAGCGATAGGAATACGAAACCAGAAAACGCCGGCCCATCCCATCCATTCAATGCAGTAACCTCCGATCACCGGTGCCATCACTCCCGACAATGCCGTCAAGCCACCATAAACCGACAAGGCACGGGTGCGTTGATCCGCTGGAAACATCGCGATAATTAATGCAGGGGAACACGACAACAGTAATGCCATCGCCACACCTTGCAAAATCCGAGCAACCACAAGCCAGGGATAAGTCGGGGATAAGGCACAGAGAACGGTTGATACTGCCGCCAGAATCAACCCCCAGCGAAATACCTTCAAATGACCGACCCGATCTCCAATCGCACCAAACCAGATCACAAGGCTGCCATACGTTACGACGTAACACAGAGCAATCCAGCGAATATCCTGAGTCGCAATACCAAAAGCATCGGTAATTGCGGGAAAAGCAATATTGACGGAAAAATCCAAAGGCGCAAGCGAAGCGCCAAGTCCAATTATCAGCAGGCCAAATAAGTTCAAGGTATTAAGTCGCCGGAAAGTATTTCAGTTTCGCGGACTAATAAAGGAGCGATCAGGTTATTGATCTTACTTGATTCCGGGAAGACTACGGATGACACACAGGTATTTCGGGTGCGCGCAACGCCCTGTAAATGGGCCATTTTCAAAAATTTGGCTTTTAATTCCGCGTTGTCCGAAAAGACACAATCCGTCAGTTCCAATGCCCCCAAATCAATTGCCAAACCTCCGCCAAGTATTTTCGAGGCGGATTCCTTCAATGACCACATCATGGTCAGGGCAGCGATGTACGCGACTTCAGACTGATTGAGGGCACTTTGCCTTTCATCACGAGTGAGTTGAGACTCGATCGCATCCAGATTGCGCTCCGAGATCGCTTCGCAATCGACCGCTGCAGGCCAGGCTGCAGGAGCGACCAACGCGAGCGCACCCGAATCGGAATGGCTAATCGACAACGTCACCGGAGGATGAGACCGCTCGAGAAATTGGGCAATGGGCTGGCCAAACACCCCTGGCAATATGGCCCACTGGACAGCATTACCCCCGAAGGCTGAAATCAATGCGCTTTTTGCCGCCCAGCGTCCACGCAGATAGCTTTCTCTTCTGCGATCAGACGTCATACCGTCCAGCATGCGCTGCTCTGCTGGATTGAGATAGGTTGGTGATTGAGTGCTTAACCACTGATAGGGTTCGGAAGAAGCAGCCAGAGTCATTTCGCCAGTGTAGGACTGACGCGAATATTCGACCCTGTAATTGAAAAGCGCCATTTCAGCTAATGAGCTAGTGTAAAAATCGATGGTTTTGAAATTTTATCGATTATAGCCAACGGTCTGGATCAGCACGGCAAGCCTACAGCCAGATCTTCCGGTGATCATCACACAAGATAAATTCAATTACTGATCTATCCTGCTTTTCTGAAAGTCAGATTGATTCGTTGACTTCCCCATGCGGGATCATGCCCCTGCCCAAGCGACATGACACCATGAAACCTCAATCTAGCCGGACCGCCCCAGACCAGCACATCACCATGGTGCAAAAGCAATTTGCTTACCGGGTCGGATCGCCTCAGTCCTCCAAACATGAAAACAGCAGGCAAACCAAGAGATACCGAGACGATTGGAGCTGAGAAATCCAGTTCGTTCTTATCTTGATGCAACGACATTTTGTTGCCAGGCATATAGCGGTTAATCAGGCATGCATCCGGTTTGTAATGATCGAATCCCGCTTTTGCCGCGGCGCAACTGGCTAATTGTAAAAATGAATCCGGCATTTTTGGCCAAGGGAGATCCGATATCGGATCACGGCGGACATAGCGATAACCATATTCATCGCTATGCCACCCCAAATCACCGCAACTGGTCGTCGTGACAGACATTTTGAGTCCACCGGGTGTGGTCAACTGACGATAAGGTGATTGTTGATCAATTTTGTTGATTTCCCTTTTCAGGGCTTCGGACTGTTGCAAGGCAAACCCATGCAACAGTACAACTCCCGAATCCAGTATCTCGACTCCCGGCTGCGCATGATTTGCGTCCGAAAAAAGATCGCTCATCAGCTTTGTGTGATGTCCAGCTTGGCCACGCCGAGCGCAAGGGTTTTAAGGCCAACTTCGCGAAACTGAATCTGGGCTTGCGCTTCTAAGCCGCTGCCTGATAAGCCAATGATGGTTCCCTCGCCAAAGCGCGCGTGTTTTACACCCTGGCCCACTCGAAACTGTTGAGATCCTACTGTGACCCCTGAAGTAACTGATCGAGCTGGAAGCGGCGTCATTCGACCGGTAGAGGGTCGACCAAACGCATCCGCACCCGAATGCAATGCTCCCTTCCACCTTGGTTCTGTTTCGCTGAATCCCTGCTTGGGAGTAATCCACTTCAAGTGCTCATCCGGGACCTCGGACAAAAAGCGCGAACGCATTGCATAGCGTGTCTGGCCATGCAACATGCGGCTTTGCGCAAGACTGAAATACAACCGCTCGCGCGCACGCGTGATCGCGACATACATCAACCGACGCTCTTCTTCGAGACCTGATGGATCGCTTGCGCTATTTTCATGAGGAAACAGTCCTTCTTCCATTCCTGTGATGAATACTGCGTCGAACTCAAGTCCTTTTGCTGCGTGCACGGTCATCAACTGAACAGCATCCTGTCCGGCTTGGGCCTGGTTATCTCCCGCCTCAAGAGCAGCATGAGATAGAAAGGCCATCAAAGGCGATAGCCCATCAAATCCCTCTTGCATCGGATCTATCGCGATCTGGTCCGCGTCGTCCATCGTTTCAATATCGAGAGGATCACCGACTGTCTGACGAACTCTGTTCACAATGACGCCCGCAGGCAGGCCACTCATATCAGCTTCAATTGCAAAAGCGGCTGCAGCATTGACCAGTTCGTTCAGGTTTTCAACCCTGTCCGCACCTTCCCTGTCCTGGTTGTAATGCTCGATTAAACCGCTGTGTGCAATCACATGATCGACAAGTTCAGGCAAAGGCAAGGACCGGGTTTCATGTCCCATCTGCACAATTTTCATGACGAACTGCGCAAGATTGGAGCCGCCCTTGCCGGGAACGCGCGCAACAGCCTGTGCAAGGCTTGTATTGAATGACTGAGCCTGATCGCTCAGGATTTCCAAGGTTCGCGCACCGATTCCTCTCGGAGGAAAATTCACAACCCGCATGAATGAGGTGTCATCATCGATGTTTGCCATTAGCCGCAAATAGGCCAAAGCATGTTTGATTTCCTGTCGCTCAAAAAAGCGCAAGCCACCGTAAACCTTGTAAGGAACACCCGAGCTATTTAGGGCATGCTCGATGACACGTGATTGTGCGTTACTTCGATAAAGGACGGCAATCTGACTGCGATTGTGACCATCCGAAATCAAACCTCGAACCTCATCAACCAGCCATCTAGCTTCAAGGCTGTCGCTGGGCTGTTCAACCACGCGAATCTGTTCGCCCGCACCTTGTTCGGTCCAGAGGTTCTTACCCAAGCGACTGCTATTGTGAGTGATCAGCGCATTGGCTGCATCCAGGATATGTCCATAAGACCGGTAATTCTGTTCGAGACGAATGACAGTCCCTCGAGCGTAATCTCTTTCGAAATCAGCCATATTTCCGACGTTGGCGCCACGAAATGCGTAAATGGACTGATCGTCGTCACCCACGGCAAATAGGCTCGCACCGCCACCAGCCAACAATGTCAGCCACTTGTACTGCAGTGTGTTCGTATCCTGAAACTCATCAATCAAAATGTGCTTGAATCGGCGCTGATAGTGCGATCGAACCGGCTCATTACGCGATAGCAACTCGTAAGAGCGAAGCAACAATTCCGGAAAGTCGACCACCCCTTCCCGGGCGCACTGTGCTTCATAAAGTTCGTAGATTTCGATCATCCGGCGACGAAAACTATCGTAGGCTTCAACAGCGGATGGTCTCAGGCCCTCTTCTTTCGCACCATTGATGAAACGCTGTACATCGCGTGCAGGATACTTGTCGTCATCGATACCGTTTGCTTTAAGCAAACGCTTGATTGCAGATAACTGATCCGCGGTATCCAGTATTTGAAATGCCTGGGGCAATGATGCATCTCGATGATGCGCACGCAGCATCCGATTGCACAAACCATGAAATGTACCAATCCACATCCCACGAATATCGATTGGCAGAATGCCCGAGACACGGGCAAGCATTTCCCGCGCGGCTTTATTAGTAAAAGTAACTGCCAAGATCCCAAGCGGGCTGACTTGTCCGGTCTGGATTAACCATGCCATCCGGGTTGTCAGCACCCGGGTCTTCCCGCTGCCGGCACCTGCAAGCACTAATGCGTGCTGAGGTGCCAGAGTAACAGCTTCACGCTGCGGTGTATTGAGCTTGTCGATCATGCCGCATAGCGGCGTAAACGCTGAGCGAACTCCTCGAGACTGGCTATACCGCTTTGTTGCGCACGCTGACACCAGCTTTGCAGTTCGTGAAGCAACTGTTCGCTTGATGCAGTTGAACTATCCCAGAGCTTAACGAGATCATGACGCATTTGCACCAGTGTCGAGAGTGACTGGTTTTGAGCAATTGCCTGTTCGATTCGGGCGCGCTCTGCGGGAGCGAGGTTTTCTTCACCACGACCGAGCCAATGCGTCGCCGCAGCCAACGCTTCTGCCTTATCGGTTTTGTTGGCAACCTTTAATCGATCAAGTTCGGCCTTGCAGGCGTTTTTCATGATGCCCGTGTAACGAGCCAGAATTTCATAGCGATGGGCGATGACACCTTGCAATGTTCTGTGATCAATGCCTTTTTTACCTGTTGCCTCAAGTCGCACGCGAGGCGCAACTTTTTTGATTTTGGCCAAACCAACTGCCCTAAGACCGAGGATGTATAACCAGCCAATATCCAACTCGTACCATTTGCTCGAAAACTTGGCAGAGGTGCCATAGGCATGATGATTATTGTGGAGCTCTTCTCCACCAATCAGGATGCCGATCGGAAACACGTTTGTGCTGGTGTCAGGGGATGCAAAGTTACGATAGCCCCAATAATGACCAATTCCGTTCACCACGCCTGCGGCCCAGAAAGGAATCCATGCCATCTGAACTGCCCAGATCGTCAAACCAATCGCACCAAACAACGCCAAATCGATAATCAGCATCAGCAAAATGCCGCGCGCGCTGTAACGGGTATAGATGTTGCGCTCGATCCAGTCATCAGGAGTGCCATGACCGAACTTTGAAAGGGTTTCAGCGTTTTTTGATTCATGACGGTAAAGTTCGGCACCGCTGAACATGACTTTACCAATACCGTAGATCATCGGAGAGTGCGGATCGCCTTCACGCTCACAACGGGCGTGATGCTTGCGATGAATGGACACCCACTCTTTGGTCACCATCCCGGTTGTCATCCAGAGCCAGAATCTGAAGAAATGCATCACTACAGGGTGAAGATCCAACCCGCGGTGCGCCTGACTGCGATGCAGAAAGATTGTCACTGCCGCGATCGTGATGTGAGTCATCACGAGGGTAAATACAACAACCTGCCACCAAGAGGCCTGAAGTAAACCGCCGGCGGCAAAGGAGATGATTTCATTCATATGTTCAGAAAACCCGCAATATCATTAACAGTGCAGGATTTTAACCCACAGGACGGATTTGGAACAGTTAAAAAGAACGTCACTTTGAGCAATATCAACAAAATGAATGTAATTTAACTGCAAATTAACAGAATTTAAGCACTTTGAATTTCAGTTACATCGGATTTCTTAGGTTCGATGGCAGTTTGGCGTCTTTCGAAAACCGCGGCAAAAAAGCCATCTGTGCCATGAACGTCCGGTCTAAGCTTCAAATAAGGGCCATCAATCCTGAGTTCGGTGCGTGCAGCGAGCAATGCTGCCGAATCGATCAGCTCAAAATCGGGGTGGGCCGACAAAAAGCGATCAACCTGCTGTTCGTTTTCCTCTTCAAGAATGCTGCAAGTCGCATAAACCAGACGTCCGCCTGGCATCACGCAGCGAGAGGCGCTTGCAAGAATGCGGGCCTGAAGCTCGACAAGCTCAGCCAGACTTTGCTCGGACTGACGCCATTTGAGGTCCGGATTACGCCGCAACGTTCCGATTCCGCTGCACGGGGCATCAACCAGAACACGATGAGCCTTTCCCGCCAGTCTGCGAACACGCGTATCGTTTTCATGATCGATGGCCACGGGCACCACATTGGAAAGCCCGCTTCGGGCGAAACGGGGTTTTGCCTTGGCCAACCGGGTCGCCGACACGTCGAATGCATACAAACGACCTGTTGATCGCATTAATGCCCCCAACAGTAACGTCTTACCTCCCGCTCCGGCACAAAAATCAATCACCATTTCCCCGCGCTTAGGTCCGACTAACAGCGCCAGAAGCTGACTGCCCTCGTCCTGCACTTCAATCAATCCGTGTTCGAATTGATGCCATTTATTCATGGCAGGTCGCCCTTTAAGGCGGATACCCCAGGGCGAATAAGGCGTAGCGACCGGTGCGTGGCGCACGGCGTTACCCTTTTTCAGATCAGCCAGCATTTCATCCCGATCCGCCTTGAGAGGATTGACCCGAATATCAAGGGAAGCTGCCTGATTCAACGACTCTGCCAAAGATTGCGAATCCTCCATATGCTTGATTCGGTCATACAACCAATCCGGCAAACTGGTCCTGACCTGAACAGGCAATGAAAGCAAATCAATCTGTCCAATCCTGTCTAGCCAGGCGATTTCGCCTTCATCGAGCACCGCACGAACCTTTTCAGGCTCCATCGTAGCGATTGCGCCTTGAATGGCCAATCTGCGCACCGCATTGCCCACACCGCTTTCGCCAAACTGACGATAACGGCGCAAGTTTCTTAACACATCGTATACAGCCTCAGCGACCTCCGCCCGATCTCGTATGCCCAGGCTCTTATGTTCCCTGAACCAGTGAGACACGACCGAATCGGCAGCGAAGCGCCAGGTCAACACCTCGTCCAAAACCTTGCGAATCTGATCCAGACGAATCGCCATGGCCGGTTGACGGGGCTTTGGCACATAGGTGGATTGAACGGGGCGATCGGCACGCGCTAAATCCGAGCCGGGCGGATTAATTGCTTCGCGGCTAGGCGATCGAGATGAAGATCGCTGTCCGTGCGGTTGGGCGTTTAGCAGCCTTTGCGTCGCGGATCCGGGTTTACGCTGGGCCGAAGCATTTTTTTGGGGATGCCCTTTGCGCCCGGATGAACTTGAATCCTTCAATTTGACTGCTCCGTATAAAACATTCTCGATTCGACCGCGTCGACCGCGACACGCTGATCAGAAAGCAAATGAACACGCCCCTGGGACAACCAGACGGCAACCTGTGTATAGACCGTATGCTCGACTCCAAGCACACGCGCAGCGAGAGATTCGGGTGAATCACCCGCATACACAGGCACCACACCCTGAGCAATGATGGGGCCATGGTCAAGCACAGGTGTCACAAAATGCACAGTGCAGCCGTGAGCTTGCACCCCGGTGGCCAGCGCTTGGGCATGGGTATGCAAACCAGGAAAAGCTGGCAAAAGAGAAGGATGGATATTGATCAGTTTTCCTGAAAACTTCTCGACAAAGCCTGGAGTGAGTACACGCATGAAACCAGCCAGCAAAACATAATCCGGAGAATAGCGTCCGATCGATTCGGCCAACTTGGCGTCGAAAGCCTCCCGACTGGCAAAGTCTTTATGGGAAATTGCTGCTGTTTGAATGCCTTGAGCCTGCGCCCATGCGAGTCCGGCCGCATCGGGGCGATTTGAAATCACGGCGGCAACATCGGCAAGACATACTCCCGACTGGCACGCGCGAACAATCGACTGCATGTTCGATCCCTTGCCGGAAATCAAAATCACGAAGCGGGGACGAATAAAATTGGTGTCTGGCATGGTTATCCACAAACAAATCAGCCTGAAATTGTAAACTGTTGCCCGTGAATACATCCTTAAGAATTTATCGACGGCCTGCGCCGCCCTCTGCCCGCGTATCGACCGCCCTGTCAATCGGAAATTTTGACGGAGTGCATCGCGGTCATACCGCTATGCTCGACCAAGTGTGCCAGGCGGCCAAACGACTCAGCCTCCTGCCAACCGTTCTCACCTTTTCGCCCCATCCTCGCGAATATTTCTCTGCGCTGCATCATCGCCCGGAGCTGTCTGTTCCAACCATTTCAGGCCTAAGGGACAAACTCACCGCGCTGGCCAATGCCGGTATCGAGCAGGTGATTCTTGCCCGATTCGATCGCCACATGGCCGAAATGCCTGCAGCAGACTTTATCAAGCGATTCCTGGTTGAGGAATTAAGCGTCAGATGGCTGCTGGTCGGTGAAGACTTCCGTTTTGGTCGACAACGCACGGGTGATGTCTCGATGCTAAAAGAGATAGGGCGCGAGCTAGGTATGGAGGTATGTACCATGGCGGACGTCACCGATGCGCATGGACACAGGATTTCGAGCTCGGAGGTTCGATCCGCTCTGGCTGCAGGTGACCTGAAACATGCGGCCCACCTGCTCGGCCGCAACTTCGGCATCTCAGGCCACGTTATTCACGGCAAAAAGCTCGGTCGCACCTTGAACATGCCCACCATGAACTTGCGTGTCACACCCAAGTGCGCGGCGCGGTCTGGAATTTATGTGGCAAAAGTGTACGGTCTGGCCCCTGGTCCTCTTCCCGGGGTAGCCAGCCTGGGGGTGAGGCCAAGCGTCGAAGACAACGGACGTATTCTGCTCGAAACCCACGTTTTCGATACCTCAGTTGAAGCTTACGGTAAACTCATACGCGTCGAGCTCCTGCAGCATTTGCGGGACGAAGAAAAGTTTCCTGATCTCCCAACCTTGACCGCCGCCATGCATGCCGATGCGCAGCATGCGCGAGCCTACTTTGCGCTCCATGGACTATAAAAACACTCTTAACTTGCCCGATACAACGTTTCCAATGCGTGGCGATCTGCCCAAGCGCGAGCCAGGCTGGGTAGCACAATGGAAAGAAAAACGCGTTTATCAGGCGATACGCCAGGCAAGCGCCGGACGCCCCCCTTTCCTGCTCCATGATGGCCCGCCGTATGCCAACGGTGATATTCACATTGGTCACGCAGTCAACAAAATCCTGAAAGACATCATCATCAAAAGCCGCAACATGGCCGGCTACGATGCAGCGTATGTACCCGGATGGGATTGTCACGGCATGCCGATCGAAATTCAGATCGAAAAGAAATTCGGCAAGCATCTTCCTGTGGCCGAGGTCCAGGCCAAGGCACGTGCCTATGCGCTTGAGCAGATCGAAAGGCAGAAAAAAGATTTCGAACGTCTGGGTGTATTGGGCGACTGGGATCGGCCTTATCTGACCATGAATCACAGCAACGAAGCGAATGAAATTCGCGTGCTGGGAAAAATCCTCGAAAAAGGCTATGTATTCAGGGGGCTAAAGCCCGTGAACTGGTGTTTCGACTGTGGTTCGGCTCTGGCCGAGGCCGAAGTCGAATACGCTGATCGTCAGGATCCTGCTGTTCACATTGCGTTTCCATTCGCCAACCGCGAAGCGATTGCAAAAGCATTTGAGATTCCTTCCGCCGAGGCCGGGGCAATTGTCATCTGGACCACCACTCCCTGGACAATTCCTTCCAATCAAGCCTTGAATATTCACCCCGAATGTGAATATGCCCTTGTCCGTGTTTCACCGGCACCGGCAACGGGTGAATTGCTGCTGATCGCGGCTGATCGAGTCAAGGACTGCCTCGAAGAATGGGGCATGCAAGGCGAGATCATTGCAAAATGTCTGGGCCAGGCACTCAATCTAGTAGAGTTTGAGCATCCACTGGCAAACTTCGACGCGGGCTACAAGCGCAAGTCCCCGATTTATCTGGGCGACTATGTCACGCTCGATACCGGCACAGGTGTGGTTCACTCCGCGCCGGCCTATGGCGTTGAAGACTTCTTGTCATGCAAAGCACATGGGATGAAGGATGCGGACATTCTGAATCCAGTCATGGGTGATGGCAAATACGCAGCAAGTTTGCCCGGCTTTGGTGGAATGACCATCTGGGAAGCCAATCCAAAGATTGTCGAGGCATTGAAACAAGCTGGCACACTCATCAAGCATGAGTCGCACAAGCACAGCTACATGCACTGCTGGCGTCACAAAACCCCGGTTATTTATCGTGCAACATCGCAATGGTTCGCGGGCATGGACGTCGAACCCAAGGATGGCAAACCTACTTTACGCCAATCCGCACTGGCTGCAATTGATGCGACTGCTTTTTATCCCGCATGGGGGCGTGCCCGCCTGCATGCCATGATCGCAAATCGTCCAGACTGGACATTGTCGCGCCAACGCCAGTGGGGTGTCCCAATGGCGTTCTTTGTTCACAAGGAAACCGGAGCACTTCATCCGGACACCCCTGCCTTGCTCGAACAAATCGCAAAGCGGGTCGAAAAGGACGGAATCGAGGCCTGGCAGGCCATTGAGCCCTCAGACCTGCTCAGCGCCGAAGATGCGAAGCATTATGAAAAAAATCGCGACACGCTTGATGTCTGGTTCGACTCCGGCAGTACCCATGCAACAGTCCTTGGTGGCGAAAACGACACCTTTGCCGGATCACATGGCGAACTAACCTGGCCTGCCGACATGTACCTTGAAGGATCCGATCAACACCGCGGTTGGTTCCATTCGTCACTGCTGACAGGTTGCATGCTGGCCGGGCGAGCCCCTTACAAAAGTCTGTTGACTCATGGTTTCGTCGTCGATGGACAAGGCCGCAAAATGAGCAAGTCCGTCGGCAACGTGATTGCTCCGCAAAAAGTGTCGGACAGTCTGGGTGCCGAAATCCTGCGCCTATGGGTTGCATCCACGGATTACTCAGGTGAATTATCCATCTCCGATGAAATTCTCAAGCGAGTTGTCGAAGGATACCGGCGTATCCGCAATACACTGCGCTTTTTACTGGCCAACTTGGCCGATTTCGATGCTTCAAAAGATGTGATCCATCCGGCGGATATGCTTGAAATCGACCGCTACGCTGTCTGGATGACCGCACAAATGCAGGCTGAAGTACTGCGTTCATACGAACAATACGACTTCCATCCTGCCATGTCCCGATTGCAGACATTCTGCTCTGAAGATCTGGGTGCCTTTTACCTGGATGTGCTGAAAGATCGTCTGTACACATCTGCACCGCGCAGCCAGGCTCGTCGTTCGGCTCAAAGCGCGTTGTTGCACATTACGCAGACATTGCTCAAACTCATGGCGCCAGTACTTTCGTTTACTGCCGAGGAAGCCTGGAGCATTCTGCTTAATTCGACGCTGGCGTCTACTGATCTCAAAAACAGGATCACAATATTTACTGAGTGCTACCATGCATTGCCCGAGATGCCCGATGCCGATAAACTCGACGTCCGCTGGTCTCGCTTGCGCGAGATCCGCGCCCAAGTGATGCGTAAGCTCGAAGAACTCAGAACTGCCGGATCCATCGGCTCTTCGCTGCAAGGCGAGGTCGAGCTGACAGCAAGCGGTGACGAGTTGGCGCTCCTGCAAAGTGTTGCTGATCAATTGCCATTTATCTTCATTGTTTCGCGCGTCAGTGTAGAGGCCGGCAACGGCGAACTGAATATTTCAATCGCGCCTTCGGGCCACCAGAAGTGTGAGCGGTGTTGGCATTATCGTGACGATATCGGTCAGGATGCCGCACATCCGCACATTTGCGCCCGCTGCGTATCCAGCCTGAATGAAGCGGCAAAACAGTAACCAAGCGCATACAGAACGGTCAGCCCCGATGAGGCTGGCCGGCTGGCTGTCGATTTCCATCCTTGTCCTGATCGCCGATCAAGTGACCAAGC
This sequence comes from Sheuella amnicola, assembly GCF_010499255.1. GTDB lineage: Bacteria > Pseudomonadota > Gammaproteobacteria > Burkholderiales > Burkholderiaceae_B > Zwartia > Zwartia amnicola. The sequence goes on along the minus strand of NZ_JAAGRN010000001.1, from coordinate 122,607 downwards.
TCTGGTTTGACAGTCATCTGTTTCCGGGACAACGAATCAATGTGTTGCCATTTTTTGACTTCACTCTGATGTTCAACCCGGGAGCCGCATTTAGTTTTCTTGCCGATCAACCCGGATGGCAAAGATGGTTTTTTTCCGGACTCGGCATTTGCGCATCGATTTTCATCCTGTGGCTAATGGGACGACCCCACAACAGCAGACGCTTCATGTTGGCGCTCAGTCTAATTCTGGGGGGCGCGATTGGTAACGTGATAGATCGCATTCTTTATGGACAGGTCATCGATTTTCTGTTGTTCTATTGGCAAACTTGGTATTACCCTGCTTTCAATCTTGCGGACTCCGCCATCACTGGCGGAGCGATCCTGCTGATTGTCGATGAACTACTAAGCCTCAGAGGTCAACGTGCTAGATCTTAAAGACAAACGGATTGTGCTTGGCATGAGCGGCGGAATCGCCTGCTATAAATCCGCCGAACTCGTACGCCGGCTGATCGAACGTGGCGCGACGGTCGATGTTGTCATGACTGATGCTGCGACGCACTTCATCACTGCCGTGACCATGCAAGCCCTGTCCGGTCGTCCGGTTTTTCTTGACCAATGGGATCCACGCATGCCGAACAATATGGCACACATTGATTTGTCGCGTGGTGCGGATGCCATTCTGATTGCACCTGCCTCTGCGGACTTTTTGGCAAAACTCGCCCAGGGCCGTGCGGATGACCTGCTCTCCACGCTCTGCCTTGCCAGAGCATGTCCATTGCTGGTTGCTCCAGCAATGAACCGCGAAATGTGGGCGGCCGCTCCGACCCAACGCAATATCGACCAACTCATCGCCGATGGCGTTGATGTACTTGGTCCCGGATCCGGTTCCCAGGCATGCGGGGAAATCGGTGATGGCCGCATGCTGGAAGCTTCGGAACTTGTTGTCGAACTGATTGCTTTTTTTCAGCAAAAATCGCTTCTCGGCAAATCCGTTTTGATTACGGCTGGACCAACCTGCGAACCCATCGATCCGATACGCGTCATCACAAACCGATCATCCGGAAAAACAGGCTATGCGCTTGCGCGTGCTGCCTGGGAAGCCGGCGCGCAGGTCACACTCGTATCCGGGCCAACCGCATTGCCCGCGCCCTATGGCGTCAATCGTATTTGCGTAGAAACCGCACAGCAAATGCACGATGCGGTCATGGATCAAATTCAAGATCAGGATATCTTTATTTCTGTGGCTGCCGTTGCAGACTGGCGTGTTGCGAATATCGCGACAGATAAGTTGAAAAAAGATGGCAACAACCCGCCCAGCCTTTCTTTTGTAGCCAATCCCGACATTTTGGCCACGGTCGCCGCGATACCAAACGGACCTTGGTGCGTAGGCTTTGCCGCTGAAACCGAAAGGCTTTCCGAATATGCGAATCAAAAACGACTACGCAAAGGCATACCGATGCTGATCGGCAATCTTGCCCAAAATGTCATGGACGCAGATCACACGACAGTCTCGATCTTCGATGACCAGGGCGAACACGTGCTTGCCACCAGCACCAAACAAGACGTAGCCAGGCAATTGATCCGTGCCATCGCCGAGCGTCTGCCCTCCTCGATGCAAAAGCCTTGACCGACGCCGGACGATGGAAGCCCTGATCGCACAGGCAGCGGATTTTATACGGGACAACAGTCAATGGGCTGGCTTGCTGATCGGTTTACTGACCTTTGGCGAATCCATGTTCATTATCGGAGTATTAATCCCTGCCACGGCCTTACTTTTGATGGCAGGCGGATTGATCGGAGCCGGTACGCTTCCCATGTTTACGACCCTGCTATGGGGATACGCAGGAGCGATCATTGGCGATGCTTTGTCTTATCAAATCGGTAAATGGATGGGGCCAAGTGTATTGCGATGTCGTCCGCTTAAAAATCAAAGACGAAACATCGCGAAAGCACGACTGTTTTTTTATCGCTATGGCTTCCTAGCCGTTCTTGTAGGACGTTTTCTAGGTCCGCTGCGCAGCACGGTGCCAACGGTAGCGGGAGTGATGGGGATGCCGGCATTTCGATTCCAGGCCGCAAATATCCTTTCCGCAATCTTTTGGGTTCCTGGTTTACTTGCGCCAGGATATCTGGCGGTGCAAACGGCACAATATTCAAATCTCACACAAGCTCAGACTCTTTACTCGGTCATCGGGCTGACAGTCATGTTCGGATTGTGCATATCGATCGTCGTCGCTCGACGACGTCCCAAAAACAAAAGGAAATAATCAATGAAAGCTGTTGATCTCAAAATTCTGGACGAACGGATGCGCGAAAACCTTCCTGCTTATGGCACGCCCGGATCGGCCGGACTGGATTTGCGCGCATGTATGGATGCACCATTGACGATTGAACCGGGTGCAACGCATTTAATTCCGACAGGCTTGGCGATTCATATCGCCGATCCAAGCTATGCTGCGGTCATATTGCCCAGATCAGGCCTGGGACACAAGCACGGCATAGTATTGGGCAATCTTGTCGGATTGATAGATTCCGACTACCAAGGGCCATTGATGGTCTCGGCCTGGAATCGTAGCAGCAAGGCCTATACGCTCGAGCCGATGGAGCGGCTTGCGCAACTGGTTGTTTTACCGATTGCGCAAGTGCAATTCAAAATCGTAGATGATTTTGAAAGTTCCGAACGTGGCTCAGGCGGTTTCGGAAGCACCGGATCTACTTAGACGGTGCGTAGGAAAACTTGCCATCCTTAATTGTGGCCATCACGCGAGCTCGCTCATCAAACCCCTGATGATCTTGCTCACTGATATTCAGAACGCCGTTAGGGACAATCAAACCACGCGTTTTTTCAATTTCATCTCTGAGTGCTGCACGAAACCCCGGGGTGCCGGGAGTTTGTCCAGACTTCAATGCGCGAGCAACAGCCGAATCCAACAGCATCCATGCGCCCATCGCGTCACCGGCGAACTGAGTCATCGTGTTGGGACCGTACTTGGCTTCATACTGATCGGTGAAAGCAAGTGCGACTTTTTTTGCCTCATGGCTATCGGGTAATTCGCGCGCAACAACTCCCGGACCGGTCGGAAACAGCGTCCCTTCCACGTCCTTGCCGCCAACTTTTAAAAACTCAAGCGTACCGATTCCGTGAGTTTGATAAATCAATCCCTTATAACCACGCTGAGCAAGTGTTTTCTGAGGCAATGCGGCAGGCGTGCCTGAACCCGCAATCAAAATCGCATCCGGTTTAGCCGAGATCAATTTCAGAACCTGCCCCGCCACTGACTGATCGCTGCGTTGAAAAGACTCAGTGGCGACGATTTTAGGATTGCCCGCTGCAGCGGCGACAAATTCTTTTGACCAGCCTTCGCCATAGGAGTCGGCAAATCCGATAAAGCCGACAGTTTTAATATTGCGCCGACGCATGTCCTCGACAATCGCGCCTGCCATCAATGCATCATTCTGAGGCAGCTTAAACGCCCAGCGTCTTTTGGCATCATTGGCAGGCTGCACGATTGCAGCTGAAGCTGCCAGCGCGATCATTGGTGTTCCTGTCTCTTGTAAAACATCTAGTCCGGCCAAAGCTGCTGGCGTAATATTGGGACCGACAATCGCATCAACTTTATTTTCTGAAGTTAATTTACGAAAATTTTTAACCGCCTGACTAACATCGGTTGCATCGTCCAGAACGATGTAACGTGCTGGCTGACCTCCCAAGGTTTTAGGCCACAAGGCAAAAGCATTTGAGGATTGTGCACCAATCGCAGCAGCCGGACCTGTCTGGGAAATATCGACCCCGATCGTGATCTCGGCATGGGAAACCGAAACACAAACACTTAATCCGATTGCGGAGAGCATTCGTTGTAAAACTGACATGTTCTGATCCTTCAAATAAATAAAATCAAATCACTGCGATAACGGTGATTTTTCAACGCTCACTACAAGTCGCCTGGCCCGGTGCAGTGCGGCTCACTAAAGATTGCGCAATCAAATCGGAAAGCAACTGAGTATTCTTTTGTTGACCTGTCACCAAGGCAGATACGCCGATCGGAACGGGTTGCTGAAACTTCGCAAAACAAGTCAATAATTTTTCGGACTCTGCGAAGCGAATCCGCCACAAAGCGTGAATCGTCACATATTGGCCGGGGACCAAATCAAAACGTTGAATATCGACACGAATGAAGCTTACTTTCGGATCCTGTCTTCCGCTAGAAAGATTTTGTAGCGGCGGCATACCCAGACGGGATGTCAATTCGACAGAAAGTGCGGACTGAATGTGTGAGGACAAGGGGGCGGACCACCGATCTTCAGCCAGAATCAATACCCGGCCATCGGACTGCTGCACAACCAGGGAGGACTGATCCGCCTCCGCCGGAACCGTGACATCACCCAAGGCATAAGGGCCAACCTTGGCCGCCCCCGGAATCATCGACGCAGTAGAACTTGCGGGACTGAGCGTGTAATTGAAAGGCGCGGGAGAGCCGCATCCGGTCAAGATGCCGAGCACCATGAGGGATAGAATTTTTTTCATTTCGCGGATGATCCGAGTGTGTCACGGGAATAAGGCTGATTTTTAGGTCCGAGCAGAATCGATTCGGGTTGCGTTTGCAGGGAATCGGTTAGTGTCCTGAATGAACGAAGGGTACGTTTCAGATCTTCAAGCACAATATCGGCGTTAGCAGGCAATGGACTGCCGGGCCCAATCATGGCATTCAGGTTCTTCAAACCCGACTCGAGCTGATTCAGCGTTGAAGCCAGCTTTGGAGTGATATCGGAATTGAGATCGGCAGTCAGCTTGTTAACCTGAATAAGCGTTTGTTTAAGTTCAGTGCCAATCTGATCGAAAGGAATCTTATCGAGTTTAGCGAGAATGCTCGAAACTTGTTGCTGAAGCTTGTCCAGATCATCCGATGGCATCGTTGCCATGACAAACGGTAACTGAGTGCGATTGGATCGCGGTATTTTTGGCGCTGACGGGAAATCCGCCAACACAATGTAAAGTTGGCCGGTCAACAGGTTGGAGCTGCGCAATTGCGCACGCAAACCCCTACTGACCATATCATCCAGATTGCGTGCTATTTGTTCAGGAGTGCTGTTTTTTGCACTTGACCTGTACACATCTCCAAGTTGTTCAGGGTAAAGCGTTGCTTCAACATGCGTGTAAAACTGTCGCTTCTGGATGTCGAATTCAAGTCGAACAGAGTCGATCAAACCGATATCCACGCCATGAAAATCAACCGAGGCACCAGCTTTCAACCCTCGCGCGCTTTGATAAAAACGCATCACAATTGGCACCGCAATACCATGTGGCACCATCGCGGCCGCTTTCTGCGAACTGTAGAGCTTGAAACGAGCCTCGGCATCAACCGGTTCACGGTTTTCTCCAAACGATGCAAACGACAAGCCACCGGCAATCAACGAAACAATTGACTGAGTATTGATTTGCATCCCGTCGGCTCCGAACGAGACATCCACGCCACTTTCGTTCCAAAATCTTGTGCCCGCATTGACGTACTTATCGTAAGGCGCATCGATGAACACTTGAAGATCAACGTATTTACCATCTTTGTTCAGACTGAAATCCGTCACCATGCCAACCTGAACACGTCTGAAATATACAGGCGAACCCGGGCCAAGAGATCCTAAATCACTGGACCGAATCGAAAAGGCAGTACCGGGTCGGTCACTTGTGATTGGAGGAGGATTTTCCATCCCGATGAAATCGGTTTTTTTGGCTTTATGTCCCGTTGAATCGCTCGTGTCGATTTCGATATAAGAACCAGAAAACAGAGTCGACAAACCCGAGACACCTCCGAGTCCGATTCTCGGCTTCACAACCCAGAACCTGCTGCTATCGTTGGCTAAGCCAGCCGCGTCTTTTGTCAACTCAGCTTCGACAACGACATTATCCCGATTTTCACTCAATCGAATACCTTTGACTGTACCGATCACAACGTCCCGATAACGAATCTGGGTTTTTCCGACTTCAAGGCCGGAAGCGGATTTGAAAACAATTGTGATTTTGGGGCCCTGTTTCGAAATCGAATTCCAGACAATCGATATCCCGATAAGCGCGGCCACAACGGGAATCAACCAAACCCAGGCAAGATTGCGTTTAGGCTTGCGCGATACGCGCGGCATAGGCAAAGCGCCATTCGAATTGGTTGGCTCTGTCATGCAGACGGCTCCTGATTGAAAATCATGTATGCGTATGATCGGAATGTGAACGAAGCAAATGCCTGCGATGACCGGCTAAACGCCACGATAAGCGCGGATCGAAGCCCATCGCTGCAAACATCGTCAAGACGACGACTGCTCCGAAACATGCTGCCCCTATACCTGGCTCAATGCTGAACACCGAACCGAAGTGCGCGAGCGCGGTCATGAGTATAACGACAAAAATATCCAGCATGGACCACTGCCCGATAAACTCGACCGCCTCGTAGAGATGCGTTCGTTTTTTCAACATTGAGGACGATCTGGTATGCGTCATATAGACTAGCCAAGATAGAGCAATCAATTTAAAAGTCGGTACGATGACGCTTGCGATAAACACGACTAGCGCGATGTCCCATGAACCCAACTGCCACAGTTCGATCACGCCCTCCATAATTGTGTGTGCGACCGGGCTACCTAGCGTGGTGACTTTCATGATAGGCAAAAGATTCGCCGGAAAATAAAGCAATACCGCAGCGGCAATCAATGCCCAGGTCCGGTTAATCAAAAGAGGCGAAGGCGCCTTCAGGACTGGCATGTCACGCACCGGCAGGCCAAGGTCATGTGCCATGAATCTGATTTTGCGAGAGTTCAATCGTGAGATGGCTGTCAGCAATACAACGCAAAATGCTGTCGAAAACAAGCCCATGCCGGGAGTCACCGATGCAAGCCCCACGAGCTTGACGATCGAAACCAGCACGCCAACCAAAAATACAGGCACCATGCACCAGGGGGTCAGGCGATCGATCCAGCGCAAGCATGATTCGAAAAACAATGGTTTTCTATCAAAGCTCAATGCCCCGAACACCCAGATCAACAGCATCAAGTGGCAAACGGGCAGCATGAAACCGACCAGAAAAGACATCACGGCCACTTCCTGATAGCCGGCCTCCCAAGTCATCTTGATCGTATCGAAAAATGACGCTGACTGGGTTATACCCTGAACGTTAAGCGTCATGATTGGAAAAGCGTTTGCAATTAAAAGAAAAATTGCGGCACCAATCATAATAGCCAGCCAGGCAGACGGCGTGAAGGCCCCGTAGGCTTCGAGAACAGTATCGCACCGGGGACATCTGGCAATCTCACCCGGTTCGAGAATGGCGCGCTGATAAAGCGCGCCACAATGCCAGCACGTGATTTTTTGGTTAGAGCGGGACATCAGTGCACAAGCTCTGCTTCCTGATCGGATCCGGAACTTTTTGTCGTAGGCGTCAATGCTCGTTCAGAAATGCTCAATACAACCTTGTCGTTGGCATCCAGATCAACAATCACGGATCCACCATCGCTTAATTTACCGAACAGCAACTCGTCCGCAAGCGCGCGACGGATGGTGTCCTGAATTAATCGTTGCATTGGGCGCGCGCCCATCAGTGGATCGAAGCCGTTCTTGCCGAGGTAGTTGCGCAACGCATCCGTAAAAGTCGCCTCGACACGCTTCTCATGGAGTTGCTCCTCGAGCTGCATCAGGAATTTATCGACGACACGCAAAATCACATCCCGATTCAATGGCGCAAATGGCACGATGGCGTCGAGTCGGTTACGGAACTCGGGGGAAAACATGCGCTTGATGTCGGCCATTTCGTCACCACTGGCCCGAGCATTCGAAAATCCAATCGCAGGCTTGCCAAGCGCTTCCGCCCCGGCGTTGGTAGTCATCACCAGGATCACATTTCTGAAATCGGCCTTGCGACCATTGTTATCGGTCAACGTACCGTGATCCATCACTTGCAAGAGAATGTTGAATACATCGGGATGTGCTTTTTCGATTTCGTCGAGCAACAAAACGCAATGTGGTTGCTTGTTAATCGCCTCGGTCAGCAAACCACCCTGATCAAAACCTACATAGCCCGGAGGGGCTCCGATCAGACGCGATACCGTATGACGCTCCATGTATTCGGACATGTCGAAACGCAAGAGTTCAATACCCATCGTGAAGGCAAGCTGCCTAGCCACTTCGGTCTTGCCTACGCCGGTCGGACCGGAAAACAAAAAAGCCCCGATTGGTTTTTCGGGACGCCCCAGACCGGAGCGTGCCATCTTAATTGCACTGCTGAGAACTTCGATCGCCTGATCCTGACCATACACAACAGTCTTGAGATCACGCTCAAGCGTGGCAAGCTTGCTTCGATCATCGCTAGATACGGTTTGAGGCGGAATGCGCGCGACTTTCGAAACAATCGCTTCAATATCAGCCTTGCCGATGACCTTCTTCTGCTTGGATTTAGGCAGCAATCGTTGCGCGGCGCCAGCCTCGTCAATCACATCAATCGCTTTATCCGGCAAATGGCGGTCATTGATGTGGCGAGCCGACAATTCGGCCGCGGCAATCAATGCGGATGATGAGTACTTGACGCCATGATGCGCTTCGAATCGTCCTTTCAATCCACGCAAAATCTGGATAGTCTGCTCGACACTCGGCTCGGGTACATCCACCTTCTGGAAGCGACGAGACAATGCCGAATCCTTTTCGAATACCCCCCTGAACTCGGTATAGGTCGTCGCGCCAATACAGCGCAATTGTCCGGAAGACAATGCCGGCTTGAGCAAATTGGATGCATCCAATGTACCGCCGGAAGCGGATCCCGCGCCAATTAGCGTATGAATCTCGTCTATAAACAAAATCGATTCAGGGTGCGATTTCAAATGCTTTAGCACCGCTTTTAAACGTTGCTCGAAATCACCGCGATATTTCGTGCCTGCCAGCAACGCGCCCATATCCAAAGAATAAACATGTGCGTCCTTCAAAACTTCCGGCACTTCGTGATGCGTAATGCGGTAGGCTAAACCCTCTGCGATTGCGGTTTTACCCACGCCGGCCTCACCAACGAGCAGAGGATTATTTTTGCGGCGACGGCATAGCGTCTGTATCACCCTTTCGATTTCCTGATCTCGACCGATCAATGGATCTATTCGTCCGGCTAACGATTCTGCATTCAAATCCTGCGCATACAAATCAAGTGGGGACTGTTTGGCTTCGGGATTTTCTTCGCCCTGGACTTGTGACTCCTTGGCTGCATCGTTAGGCTCAGTCGACGACTGCTTGCTGATCCCATGTGAAAGAAAATTGACGACATCCAGACGCGTGATGCCTTGCTGCTGCATGTAATACGCAGCATGCGATTCCTTTTCGCCGAATATCGCAACAAGCACATTCGCACCTGTGACAGGCTTATTTTTCGCGCCGCCCGCCGATACGTGCATGATCGCGCGCTGGATCACGCGCTGAAATCCCAGCGTTGGTTGCGTATCGACTTCTGATCCTGCGGGAATGACAGGCGTGTTGTCCGTTATGAATTGGCGCAAATGCTTTCTGAGTGCTTCCATGTCGGCCGAACAGGCCTGTAGCACCTCGACCGCTGCAGCGTTATCCAGCAAAGCGAGCAACAAGTGTTCGACAGTGATGAACTCATGACGAGCCGAACGAGCCTCGACAAACGCCATATGCAGGCTAACCTCAAGCTCTTGTGAAATCACACGTCCTCCATCTTCAAAGCATGCTTGCCGCACGCGACAAGTCATCAATTAGTTCCATTCTATGCTTTTCGCATAAAAACTCAGCAATTCAATCCGATTCGGGCTCCATGACGCACTGAAGCGGGTGCTGCCGCGCCCTTGCATGCTGCGACACTTGAGCGATTCGACTCGCGGCGATATCATGCGGGTAAACCCCACAAACCCCTTTACCTTCGTGGTGAACTTGCAACATGATGCGCATTGCATCTTCTTCACCCTTGGCAAAGAACTTCTGCAACACGTGCACAACGTAATCCATCGGGGTGTAGTCGTCATTAAGCAGCAGCACTCTGTACATAGGGGGAGGCGCAGTACGAACAGCCTCTTTTTCAACAACCAGATCCGGCGGCAAATTCACTTTCGTTGGCATGATTCAGTGACGAAATTTAGTTTCAAAAAGACAATAAATTGACCAAACTTGATACATATTGGGGTAAATAACGTATATAACAAGGTATCATTTTTATCAAAAAATGATTGATTTGCTTGACGTCTTTATCAAATCTGCCCAATATCACAGCACACTCAATGGTTATTGAGTGGAATTCGCAGGAAGGTTGGCAGATTGAAACTTCAATCAATCACTTTCTAACAGTTTATACAACGCTTAAAGAGGCAGTCGGAATGTCAGACTCGACTACAGGAAATGGCCCAAAGGTCACTGGTACCGTGAAATGGTTCAACGATGCAAAAGGCTTCGGCTTTGTCACACCCGATGACGGCGGCGAAGATCTGTTTGCGCACTTTTCCGCGATTCAGATGAATGGCTTTAAAACGCTAAAAGAAGGACAAAAGGTCGCGTTTGAAGTCACGCAAGGTCCGAAAGGAAAACAAGCAACCAATATCACTGCGGCTTAAACTGTCGGGGTCAATTAGCCTCGGACAGTATTATGAGACGTATATTTGCTTTGCTATGGCAGCGCAGCCTTTTGGTTGCGCTGTTCATCTTTATGCTTTCCGGATTACTTTCCGGCAAACAGGCTTTTTCACAACCTCTGCCAATCAAAACCTTAACGTCGGGCATGCATCTCATACAGGCTGAAGTTGCAGCCACAGATGCGTCCAGAACGCGAGGCTTGATGTTCCGAAAAGAACTCGCACCCAACCACGGAATGTTGTTCGTATTCGAACAACCCAACATTCAGTGCTTTTGGATGCGCAACACTCTGTTGCCCCTATCCATCGCATTCATCAATGACGATGGCGTCATCACCAACATTGCCGACATGCAACCGATGACCGAGAATTCACATTGCTCAACTGCGCCGGTGCGCTACACACTTGAAATGGAACAAGGCTGGTTTGCCAAGCGTGGGATAAAAGCCGGCTCGAAAATCACAGGCATCCGTTAGCGCAAGTGGATCGATCCATAAAATGGATCGATCTGAGGTACATCAATCAAGCTTAAGCATCAATCCCGAGCAAATACAACAACTCAAATTCGCTCGACAATCATTGCGATGCCTTGGCCAACGCCTATGCACATTGTGCAAAGCGCATAACGTCCACCGGTTACATGCAATTGATGCACGGCAGTCATCACCAGACGCGCACCGCTTGCACCCAAAGGATGCCCCAAAGCAATCGCTCCACCGTTCGGGTTGACGCGGGGATCATTGTCCTTCAGACCAAGAAGGCGCAGCACTGCCAAGCCCTGGGCCGCAAAAGCCTCATTCAGTTCGATCACATCCATTTGATCGAGTTTCAAACCGGCAAGCGTCAGGACTTTTTGTGTTGCAGGCGCAGGTCCAATACCCATAATGCGGGGTTCGACCCCCGCCGTTGCCATCGCAACAACTCGAGCGCGTGGCGTCAGGCCATGGCGGGCAGCTGCAGCCTCGTTGGCAATCAACATGGCTACCGCGCCATCATTCACACCAGATGCATTGCCTGCCGTGACAGATCCACCTTCACGAACAACCCCTTTGAGTTTGGCCAAAGCCTCGAGACTAGTCTGTCTAGGATGCTCATCTCGATTGACGATAAGAGCATCGCCTTTTTTCTGAGCAATTGAAACCGGAACGATCTCACTGTCGAAATAACCCGACTTTTGAGCGGCCGCGGTCTTTTCCTGACTATTCATCGCGAACAGATCCTGATCTTCGCGAGACACCTTGAACTGATCCGCAACGTTTTCGGCTGTCTCCGGCATCGAATCAACACCATACTTCGCTTTCATCAACCGATTGACAAAACGCCATCCGATCGTCGTGTCATAAATCGATGCGCTACGAGAAAAGGCGGAATCGGCCTTACCCATGACGAATGGAGCGCGAGTCATGCTTTCCACGCCGCCGGCAAGCATGAAAGATGCATCGCCAGCGCGAATGGCACGTGCTGCGGTACCGATCGCATCCATGCCCGAGCCACACAAGCGGTTGATCGTCCCGCCGGGTACCTCGATCGGCAGGCCTGCCAAGAGCGTAGCCATGTGTGCAACGTTTCTGTTGTCTTCACCGGCCTGATTGGCGCATCCCAGCAACGCATCCTGAAGCTCGTCCCATTTGACGTTCGGGTTACGTTCAACTAGCGCGCGTATCGGAATCGCCGCCAGATCGTCGGCGCGAACGGAGGACAATGCGCCACCGTAGCGTCCAAAAGGGGTTCGGATGGCATCGCAAATCAGGGCTTGAGCACTCATGGAGAATTCCTGAAAGTTGTAAAAGAATGTACTAATGTTAGCCCAAGCGCTGACATCACCCAAATGAAGTTGGAACTACAAGGCAAAAATTAAAGGCCAATAAAAAAACCGGCAGCAATGCCGGTTTTTTAAGAGAACAGAATCTAATTAGCCGAGATTCTTTGCAGCAAATGACCAGTTCACAAGTGTCCAGAAACTTTCGAGATATTTCGGACGCGCATTGCGGTAATCGATGTAATACGCATGCTCCCATACGTCGCAAGTCAACAGCGGCACATCCGTTGTTGTCAGCGGCGTGGCAGCATTGCTGGTATTGACGATATCGAGCGTACCGTCGGCTTTCTTAACCAACCAGGTCCAGCCCGAACCGAAGTTGCCGGCTGCGGATTTATTGAAGGCCTCTTTGAAAGCCGCCACGCTGCCCCACTTGGCATTGATTGCATCGGCAAGCTTGCCGGTTGGCTCGCCACCGGCGTTAGGGGCCATGCTGTTCCAGTAGAACGTGTGGTTCCAGACTTGAGCAGCGTTATTGAAAATTCCGCCGGAAGACTTTTTAACGATGTCTTCAAGCGATGCCGATTCGAATTCGGTGCCTGGAATTAAATTGTTCAGGTTCGTGACATAGGTCTGATGATGCTTGCCATAATGAAACTCAAGCGTTTCTTTGGAGATCGTCGGTGCCAGTGCATCGAGTGCGTAAGGCAGGGGTGGAAGCGTATGTGCCATTGCTGCAAAGTCCTCTTGAATTAGGTGATGAAACGAACAACTTATTGCATTGTATCGGACAAAACACTCGCATCAAGCTCGCCTTCACCAAGCTTGATGTGAATAAGTTGACCTGCTTGAACTTGACCAGAGTGTTTCACGATATCGCCTGCCTGATTACGCACGATTGCATAGCCTCGCGCCAGCGTATTTTCGGGACTCAAGGCGCGCAACTGGGCCTCGGCAAGCTCGAATCGCGCGACAAGACGCGACTTCTGATTGGCCTGAGCCAGAATCATGGCCGTCGCATTTCGTTCCAGTCTAGCCTTTGAAGCATCCAGACTTGGTAATAGCCTGCCCAGACTCGCGAAACTCCTATCGAAGCGCGTCGATCTCAGGGAAGACTGGCGTTGCCATGCATGAATCAATCTGTACCCAAGCCCCGTCAGACGTTCGAACTGGTGGGCCAATCTCTGAGCAGGCGACACGATCGCTCCCGCGGCAAGATCGACTCTCTGGGAAAGCCGCTCAATCTGCCTGTTAAAGTGATTCTGCATCATGCCAAAACAACGCGACACCTGTTCAAGCAAGGCCTGACGGGTCGCACAGACCAGTTCGGCCGCAGCAGTTGGCGTCGGCGCCCTCAAATCAGCTACAAAATCAGCAATAGTGAAGTCCGTCTCATGACCGACACCTGATACGACGGGAATCAAACTGGAGGCGATATCTCGCGCAAGCGACTCATCGTTAAAGCTCCACAAGTCTTCCAAACTCCCCCCGCCGCGAACCAGCAAAATGGTATCAACCTCTTGGCGGTCATTGGCTAACGCCAGTGCCTTTCTGAGTTGAAGTGGTGCTTCAGATCCCTGAACCATCGCCGGGTAAATCACAATGGGCACATGCGGAGCCCGGCGAGCCATGGCAGTCAGAACATCCCTCAATGCCGCGGCCCCCAGGGACGTCACGACACCGATTGCGCGAGGATGCTGTGGGATGTCCCTTTTGTTCGATGCATCGAACAAACCCTCTGCGGCCAATTTGTTTTTAAGCTGCACAAAGGCTTCATAAAGAGACCCCAGTCCCGCTCGGCGCATACTTTCAACTTGTAGCTGATATTCACCCCGCGCCTCGTAGAGCGTAACTTTGCCTCGTAATTCGACCGACTCACCCGATCTAGGGACAAAACCAATCGCGGCAGCTCGACTTCTAAACATAACGGCGCGCACGGATGCCGCATCATCTTTAAGAGTGAAGTACCAATGACCCGAAGCTGCCTGGGTGAAATTGGAAATTTCACCACGCACCCAAGTGGAAACGAAACTTTTCTCTAGTAAACGGCTGACAGCTTGGTTTAACTGGGAAACAGTCAGAATATCCCTTGTTGCTAGAGAATCTGTGACTTGACTTTCAATTGTCATAAGGGTTTCAAGCCGAAATATGTCCACAGGCTACCAGAATGACAACTAAGTGGCTGGATCATATGGGAAATTTTACAAACGTGTGAAAATGAGACAAAAATATTTTATAACTTATTGATTTAAATGAATTAATTTAAATATGACCATTTGATGATTACAAATTGAGCAACGTCCTTAGAGTGAGTATTTTCCTACGTTTTGAAAGATGCGCACAGAATTATCCACAACTTCTGTGGATAGATCGACATCCTTAAGGCTAACTTGCCAGACTGGCCTGCACCACCGTACGATGCATGCAAAATCCTCATTAATCAGCATCCGCCCTGATCATCCGTCTGCCAACTTAACTTCTTTTAACAACGAGGTCTCATTTGCAATCCATTGTTCACGATGCCGGCTGGCCAATCTGGCTGTTAATTGCCCTTTCCATGGCTGGGTTGACCATCATCATCGAACGGTTTCTCAGTTTGCGCACCTCGCAAATCACCCCCGCAGGACTTACGCAACAAGTTATCCAGATGGTCCATTCTGGTCTGGATAGCCCAAGCAATCTGCAAAAACTCGAAAAAAACTCCCCCTTGGGACGTATCCTGGCACAGTTGCTGCGCAACAAACATTTATCAAAATCAGAGCTCAGATTAACGGTGGAAGACACTGGACGAGATGTTGCCCATCAGCTCAACCGCTATCTGCCCGCGCTGTCGACCATCGCCAGCGTTGCTCCCCTTCTTGGATTATTCGGCACAGTCATCGGAATGATCGAGATTTTCGCCGCATACCGCGTAGATGGCTCCGATCCAACGCAATTGGCTAGAGGGATATCCGTCGCCCTTTACAACACTGGTTTTGGCATATTGATCGCGGTACCTGCCATGATGGCGCATCGCTTTTTCAAAACGCGCGTCAATAGTCTGTTGATTCGCATGGAGCAATCGGCTCGCCATGTCCTGAATGCCCTTGAGAGCTGACTTATGCGTTTCCGAGCCTCCCCGACTGACGACACTCCCGACATCAATCTGATCCCCCTGATTGATGTTTTACTTGTGATGCTGATCTTTTTAGCTGCGACAACAACATTCATGCGTCAAAACGCAATCAAAGTCGTACTGCCCCGTGCCGAAAGCGAAGCATTGACCCAAAATGTCGTCGAAATCGCAATTGCTGAAGATGGCCGCTATGCAATCGCTGGCCAAACGGTCAGTGGAACCGATCCCTATGCTTTGACAAAGGTGCTCCAATCCTTGGTGCAAGGCAAGGAAGATCCAGGCGTAATCATTTCGGCTGATGCAATGGCGACTCATCAGTCCGTCATCCATGCCATGCAAGCCGCTAAACAAGCCGGCATATCCAGAATTCAATTCGCAACCCAGGCTGGAAATTGATGCTGGCCAACGCGCGTACGCGACTCACCATCTGGCTGGATAGACAATGGCAGCATCGAGGCTGGTTCAGCCTATCCATGACACCCTTTTCACTGATCGTCCTTGTGATCCTGGCAATACGGCGGCATATTTACCGACTTTTTCCATCCCGTATTTATCGCGCCCCTGTTCCGGTCATTGTGATTGGTAACATCTATGTTGGTGGCACCGGCAAAACTCCGGCAGTCATGGCTGTGGTGCAAGCGCTTCAAAACCTGAATCGTTGTCCCGGCGTTATTAGCCGTGGATACGGCATCCGGATAGGAAAAACCCCGAAGATAGGCAATGGCCAGCTTGATCCCGCCCAATTCGGCGACGAGCCCGCCATGATTGCTAAAGAAACAGGTGTCCCAGTCAGTGTGCATCCCTCCAGGCAATTGGCGATACAAACACTTTTAAATCGATATCCACAGGTCGATGTCATCGTTTCCGATGACGGACTTCAACACATCGCACTCGCAAGGGATATCGAAATTATCGTTCAAGATGCTCGAGGCTTGGCAAACGGTTGGGTTATGCCCGCCGGGCCACTACGCGAATCAGCCAGTCGAATCGACAAGGTCGATACCATCATCACCCAGGCTGATCATCCGGTTGAATCAAAAGAAAATTGGGGCATCAAGCAAATCACCATGCAACTTGAACTGCGCAGGTTCAGGCATTTGCAGACCGGCAACACGCTATCTCCCGCAGATTTCATATCGCATGTGAAAAATCTGTCCCTGGGTGCCGCTGCGGGAATCGGTTCTCCCGAAAAATTTTTCGCAAGCTTGAAAAAGTCCGGCCTGCATCTGACAGAAACGTTACCCTTGCCCGATCATCATGTGCTGACCCCGACAACCTTTAATCGCCTGTCCACCCGGGTGGTGGTGATCACCTCCAAGGACGCGATCAAATGCGAAAATATTGCGGATGATCGGCTGTGGGTTGCGGAAGTTGAACCCAAACTCTCCGATAAGGCATTTGGAGACTGGCTGCATCAAAAACTCGAAAATTTCACGCATCACAATCGGTGAGTGTTTAAAATATCGTTATGGAAACACGCTTACTTGAAATTCTGGTGTGCCCCCTTTGCAAAGGCCGGCTAAACATCAACTCTGCGCATACTGAACTGGTTTGCCGTGCGGATCGGCTCGCGTTTCCGGTGCGAGACGGCATACCCGTCATGCTGGAATCGGAAGCGCGCGCACTAACCGAATCCGAAGCATCGACCTGACATGTCACGCTTTACCGTGATCATTCCCGCCCGCGAGGCTTCCACCCGCTTGCCGGGAAAGATGCTTGCGGATCTTGCTGGTAAACCAATGGTTGTTCGTGTTGCCGAACAAGCTCTTGCGTCATCTGCCGACCGGGTTGTTATCGCGACAGACCATCCCGATATCGCCAAAGCGGCATCCGCTCATGGCATTCAAGTCGTTTTGACCAGAGTGGATCACCCCAGCGGTACGGATCGACTAGCAGAAGCATGCGGCATTTTGGGCCTTCAAGACGATGAAATCATCGTGAATGTCCAGGGTGATGAACCACTGATGGATCCGGCACTAATCAACGAGGTCGCTCAGACCCTGGCCTCGGACAGCCTAGCATCAATCGCTACCTGCGCGGCTCCCATCGCGGATGCGGATCATTTATTCAATCCGAACGTTGTCAAGGCTGTTGCGCGTCGAGATGGGCGTGCGATGTACTTCTCCCGTGCGCCGATTCCCTGGGCTCGCGACGCACTGGCGGATGGCAAAAAGGTCTTGGCCCCCGGACTGGTCGCACTGCACCACATCGGTATGTACGCCTATCGTGCCGGTTTTTTACGAATCTTTCCGACCCTTGCTGCGGGCACGCTTGAACAAATCGAATCGCTCGAACAACTTCGCGCCCTTGAGCATGGCTATCACATCGCTCTCAAGACTGTTGCCGGTCATCCTGGCGCAGGAGTCGACACCCCTGAGGATTTGTTGCGAGTTCGCTCCATTTTCGAAAAGAAAGAGCCAAAACCCTGCCAATAAAGGTAAGCTTGTAAGACTCGCGTCAAGCATGAATTGGTGCGATGCGGCATAATGTTTGGCATCAAATAATCAATTATTCAAAATTCAGGAGTTCTCATGCGCCTCATTCTGCTTGGACCACCTGGTGCCGGCAAAGGCACGCAGGCAACGTTCATCACGCAACAGTTCGGTATCCCGCAGATTTCGACCGGGGATATGTTGCGTGCGGCCGTCAAAGCAGGCACACCGCTTGGCATCGAAGCAAAGAAAATCATGGATGCGGGCGGACTGGTTTCCGATGACCTCATCATCGGTCTGGTGCAGGATCGATTGAAACAGCCGGATTGCGCCAAGGGTTATTTATTCGATGGATTTCCCCGTACTATTCCGCAAGCCGATGCACTCAAGCACGCAAACGTCGGACTGGATTTCGTTGTCGAAATAGCCGTACCCGAGCAAGACATCATCGAGCGCATGAGCGGACGACGTATCCATCCGGCAAGCGGCCGCTCCTATCACGTCAGGTTCAATCCACCGAAAGTGGCCGAGCATGATGACGTTACAGGCGAGCCACTTGTACAGCGTGACGACGACAAGGAAGAGACCGTCCGTCACCGTCTGTCGGTATACCGTAACCAAACGCGCCCTCTGGTTGACTATTATTCGACCTGGGCTGCCCAGCAATCGGATGCACCCCGCTACCGCAAGGTTGAAGGCGTCGGTTCTGTCGAAGAAATCAAAAACAAGATTTTTCAGGCCTTGAAATAAATTAATTGGATTTCTACAAAAAATGGACATCAAAGACAAAGTATTCATCGTGACCGGTGGTGCCTCCGGACTGGGAGCCGGCACTGCCCGCATGCTCACCGCACACGGCGCGCGCGTCGTACTGGCCGACCTTCAGGACGAAGCTGGTGCAGCCATCGCTGCCGAGCTTGGACAGCGCTACGTCCATTGCAACGTTACCCTAGAAGAAGACGCTAAAGCCGTTGTGGCGGCCGCACTCGAAATGGGAAAGCTTTTCGGATTGGTCAACTGCGCGGGTATTGCTCCCGCAGCCAAAACTGTCGGCAAGAACGGGGCACATGCCCTTGATCTTTTTGCAAAAGTGGTCGGTATCAATCTGGTGGGCACCTTCAACATGATCCGTGTGGCTTCTGAAGCCATGAGCAAAAATGATCCCGAACCGACCGGTGAGCGTGGCGTATTGATTAACACCGCATCAGTCGCTGCATATGACGGCCAAATCGGTCAAGCAGCGTACTCGGCATCGAAAGCCGGCGTGGTCGGCATGACTTTGCCGATCGCCCGCGATCTGGCTCCTCTGGGCATTCGTTGCTGCACCATTGCTCCCGGCATCTTCGGGACACCCATGGTTTTTGGCATGCCACAGCAAGTCCAGGACTCGTTGGCCGCCAGCATCCCCTTCCCCTCCAGACTCGGTCGTCCGGATGATTACGCCAAATTGGTTCATCAGATCGTGACCAACGAGATGCTTAACGGTGAAACGATCCGTCTGGATGGCGCGATCCGCATGCCACCCAAATGAGTTTGATACGCGCCGCAGCGACCGTCAGCAGTTTCACCCTGCTTTCGCGCATCACTGGCCTGGCGCGTGACATTGTGATCGCCCGCGCCTTTGGTGCGGGCTCTTTAACTGATGCGTTCTGGGTTGCATTTCGCATTCCGAACCTGCTGCGCAGACTGTTTGCCGAGGGTGCGTTTGCTCAGGCATTCGTGCCCATTCTGGGTGAAGTTAAAACTCGCAACGAGCAGGACACTGTCCAATTAGTGCTGGATCGAGTCGCCCTTTCCTTATTTTTTGCGCTTCTCATCGTGACCGTGGTGGGAATCATTGGCGCTCCATGGGTTGTGCTCACCATGGCAAGCGGACTATCCGAGCCTGCCAGACAAAACGATTTCATTTCAGCAGTCTGGATGACACGAATGATGTTTCCTTACATCATCTGTATGTCCTTGATCGCCTTCGCATCAGGAGTGCTTAATACCTGGAAAAAGTTCGCCATCCCGGCATTCACGCCCGTTTTGCTCAATCTATCCATGATTGCCGCAAGCATGCTTCTCACCCCCTACCTGGCTCAACCGATTTACGCTTTAGCCATCGGGGTCATGTTTGGCGGCATCGCCCAGCTGGCTGTGCAATGGTTCGCGCTTGCACGGATGGGACTTCGCCCACGCATGTCTTTACGCATCCGTGAGGCGCTCACAGACCCCATTGTTCGGCGAATCATGCGCCAGATGCTACCTGCGACACTCGGGGTATCCGTTGCGCAAATATCACTGCTGATCAATACCAACATCGCGACATGGCTTGCCCCCGGAAGCGTGACTTGGCTCTCGTTTGCCGATCGTCTGATGGAGTTTCCGACAGCATTGCTTGGTGTCGCTCTCGGTACGGTTTTGCTGCCCAGCCTGTCACGAGCCAATGCATCAGAATCGACAACTGCATACAGCGCCTTGCTGGATTGGGGATTAAGACTAGTCCTGCTGCTTGGTATGCCTGCGGCGCTTTGCATGGTTTTGATGGCCGATGGCATGGTCGCAACCTTATTTAACTACGGCGCATTTGTCGCAAAAGATGTCGAGCAGACCCGACTGGCCGTCATGGCTTACTCGGCAGGCCTGGTCGGATTGCTGATGGTTAAAATTCTGGCTCCCGGCTTCTATGGGCGCCAAGACATTCGCACCCCGGTCAAAATCGCGATTGTCGTTCTGATTCTGACGCAATTGCTCAATCTGGTGCTCGTACCCTGGTTAGCCCATGCCGGACTAGCTCTTGCAATCGGATTGGGTGGAGGCATAAATGCAACACTCCTCTTGCTGGGCTTATTACGTAAAAACATTTACCGTCCTGCGCCCGGATGGGGGAAATTTCTACTCAGGCAGCTGTTCGGCCTGGCCTTGATGTCCATCCCACTTCTCGCAGCGAATCACTACCTGGACTGGATAGCGCTTCAATCTACCCCTTTTCACAGGGTGATGATGCTTGGATTGGTTTTAAGTGGCTCGATGCTGCTCTACATATCGACCTTATTCGCTCTGGGGGTGCGTGTAAGCGACTTCAAGCGCAATTCCGGGTCAAATAAAGTTGGCAAAACAGAGGGTTAGTGCTAGAATGCTAGGCTTTCCTGCACATTTAGTGCTTTCGCTTTGTTAAAAGCGATGTAAAGCTTCATCAAACTATTCATTTTTAAAGAAATATTTAAACATGGCCAATACCGTCCAAGCCCGCAAACGTGCACGTCAATCGGTTGCCCGCAACAAGCACAACTCAAGCCTGCGCTCGATGCTCCGCACGGCGATCAAGCGTGTGCGCTCCGCCATCGAAGCAGGCGACAAAGCGGTTGCCGCTGATGTGTTCCAGAAAGCAACCAGCGTGATCGATCGCGTTGCCGACAAGAAAATCATCCACAAAAACAAGGCAGCCCGTCACAAGAGCCGACTGTCTGCCGCCATCAAATCGTTAGCTTAATGTGCCGTAGCGGCAGATAGTCTGCCGCATTTGCCTGTTAAGAATCGCACTGTCTGGCTAGTCGCCAAGACATGAGCGTCTTGATGAGATTACGCAGTAAATTGAAGCAAACTGAACTCTTCACATTCAGTTTGTTATAAAGTTGCTACTAGACTGGCAGCTTGCATACGCAGCCCTATTGGGCTGCTTTGTTTTTTAAAAAACATAAATAGAGACAACATGACCAAAAAGCGCATTCTTCAAATCGGATCTCTTTCCGGTTCTCCAACGGCCAATGCCGAACTCGCCGAACGCTATGAAGTACTCGAACTCTGGAAAGCACCGGACCAAGCGGCTTTTTTACGCGAGCACGCGCAGGATATTGAGGTCATTGCCACATCGGCAGTGATGGGTTGTAAAGCAGATGTGATCAATGCCCTGCCCAACTTGAAAGCAATCTGTAGTTGGGGCGTCGGCTATGACACGATCAATGTCGAAGCTGCTCATGCGCGCAATATCCTCGTCAGCAATACCCCGGATGTACTGAACGACTGTGTGGCCGATATCGCTTGGGGACTGTTGTTGGCTTGTGCGCGCAACATTGCCTGGGGAGATCGCTTTGTTCGCGCCAATGATTGGGAAAACAAAGTAGGCATGTTGCCGCTGGGTACCAGGGTTAGCGGCAAAAAACTCGGTATCGTCGGCCTGGGTCGCATTGGCGAGGCCATCGCGCGCCGGGGACTAGGCTTCGACATGCAGGTTGCTTATCACAACAGAAATGCTCGCAAAGATGTTGCTTATGAATATAAAGCGTCCTTGATCGATCTCGCACAATGGAGCGACTTTCTGGTCATTGCAACCGTTGGCGGCGCAAGCACCAAACACTTGATCAACGAGCAGGTGTTAAGAGCACTCGGCCCTAAAGGGATGGTCATCAATATCGCCCGCGGTTCGGTCATAGATGAACAGGCCATGGTTCGGCTTTTGGCTGAAGGTGCGCTGGGAGGCGCAGGGCTGGATGTGTTCGAGCATGAGCCCAAAGTACCCGACGAACTCAAGAAGATGAATAACGTCGCATTGATGCCTCATGTCGCCAGCGCCACCCATGAGACGCGACGCGCCATGCTGGACAGCCTGTTAGAGAATCTTGAATCGTTTTTTACAACAGGTAAAGTGATTACGCCGGTGGCCTAGCGTGATTTGATTGACATCAGACCGGTTGAGGGCCGAAACTGGTCTTGAGTTTGTTGTCGCTGGCAAAATCGTGAACGAATTTCCAGGCAAGAGGCTCAAGATTACGCAACCTTTCGTCCACGACTACGCATCTGACGCCATCGATCACTTTGGGGATGGCGTAAGGTGAATAACTGATGTGACTAGCGGGAACACCTGTCGGCCGGTACGGTGCAAGCACCCCGGCCAAGCGTTCGGCCCAATCGCTAGGTCGAAATGTACTACCTGATTCTGTTACGCCGTATAGGACGAAATAGCTGACTTCTGATGTCATGCAAAACCCGTGTCACCTGGAACAAGTATTACAAACACTAAATTCGCAATCTTGTTACCTAGATTGTATATGATTGATGTTTTACAACTCCGGCAAGCATCCCGCATGCCGGTAATTTTTAAATCGGAGCTCCGGTAATGTCTTCTGCCATTTCGAATACCTACTCTCGTCTACCCGTTGCCTTTACGCATGGCAAGGGGGTTTGGTTGTGGGATGCCGAAGGCCGACGTTATCTTGACGGGCTTGCAGGTATTGGCGTGTCGTGCCTGGGCCATGGCCATCCGAAACTGGTCGCCGCCATCAGCGAACAAGCTGCCCGCGTGATTCACACATCCAATATTTACGAAGTACCTCAACAAGAGGCCCTTGCGGAGCGCATTTGCGCGATTTCCGGCATGACGGAGATCCTGTTCGGAAATAGTGGCGCCGAAGCAAACGAAGCCGCCATCAAGCTGGCACGTTATTATGGCCACAAAAAGGGCAACGAGATGCCGCACATCATCACGATGGAGTCATCCTGGCACGGCCGCACGCTGGGCACCCTGGCGGCAACCGACAGCGAAAAGGCCCGCAAAGGCTTTGGCCCGCTGCCCGAGGGTTTCATCAAAGTCGCGTACAACAATTTACAAGCCATTAAGGATGCAGGCGACAAAGAGTCGCGTGTGGTCGCTGTTTTGCTCGAAGTGCTTCAGGGCGAAGGCGGCATTCGCCCTAGTGATATCGCCTATCTGAAAGCATTACGCGCATTGTGTGACGAGCGTGGTTGGCTTCTGATGATCGATGAAGTCCAGTCCGGCATTGGTCGAACAGGCAAATGGCTTGCACACCAATGGGCAGATATTCTGCCCGATGTAGTCGTCTTCGCAAAAGGCCTTGGTGGCGGCGTGCCAATCGGTGCAATTGGTGCCCGCGGACCTGCAGCCAACGTTCTTGGACCGGGATCCCATGGCACGACCTTCGGGGGTGGACCTCTGGTCTGTGCCGCCGGATTAGCTGTATTTAGAGCAATGGAAGAAGAGAAACTGCTCGAAAACGCGGCAACAGTTGGCGCGCACCTCAAGTCCTCGCTAGAAAAAGAGCTGAAAGGCACGCCTGGCGTGGTCGAAGTGCGCGGTCAGGGCCTGATGCTCGGTATCGAACTTGAAAAGCCCTGTGGCGAACTCGTCATGCAAGCCCTGGATGCCGGTTTGCTGATCAACGTGACTCGCGATCGCGTCGTTCGACTCTTGCCTCCGCTTATTCTTAGCAAAGAAGAGGCGGATCAAATCGTTTCGATTCTCGTTCCATTGATCAAGGCGTTTAACGCCAAATAACCATGAATAAAGCCGCAACCAAAACCGGCAAGCTCAGACACTTTCTGCAGCTTGCCGATCTCTCGCAATCCGAGATTCAGTATGTACTGAATCGTGCCAGCCTGATCAAAGATAAATTCAAGCGCTACGAGCCGCACCATCCCTTGCACGACCGAACCCTTGCCATGGTGTTCGAAAAAGCCAGTACGCGCACACGCGTGTCATTCGAAGCCGGCATGTACCAGATGGGTGGATCCGTGATTCATCTGACCACAACGGATTCGCAACTCGGTCGCTCGGAACCGATCGAGGATACCGCACGCGTCGTTTCGCGCATGGTTGATCTGGTCATGATCCGGACATTCGAACAAACCCGCATCGAACGATTCGCAGAGCATTCGCGCGTCCCCGTGATCAACGGCCTGACCAACGAATATCACCCCTGCCAGATCCTGGCCGACATCTTCACATTCACCGAGCATCGTAACGATATCGAGGGCAAGATCGTCACCTGGGTAGGCGATGCCAACAATATGGCCTACACATGGATTCAGGCGGCTGAACTCCTCGGGTTCACGCTGCACGTTTCGGCGCCACCGGGTTATCGACTGGACCCTGTCCGAATCGCTTCGGTCAAGGCCGGTGTGGTCAAAGAGTTTTCGGATCCGAATGAGGCATGTATTGGCGCGCATCTGGTGACGACAGATGTATGGACTAGCATGGGCTACGAAAGCGAAAACGAAGAACGTCGCAAAGCGTTCGCAGACTGGTGCGTCGACAGCGAGATGATGTCGCGTGCAGCCAAAGATGCACTGTTCATGCACTGCCTGCCGGCCCATCGTGGTGAAGAGGTCACAGCTGAAGTGATCGATGGTCCACAAAGCGTTGTTTGGGATGAAGCCGAAAATCGACTCCACGTCCAGAAAGCCTTGATGGAATTTCTGCTACTGGGGCGTTTGGACTAAATCCACGAGTTAAAATTAATCTTTTCGAATTCTAATTTCAGAGCTTCTCATGAGCGATATCAAGAAAGTCGTACTGGCCTACTCCGGTGGCCTGGATACCTCCGTCATTCTCAAATGGCTGCAGGACACCTACAAATGCGAAGTCGTCACTTTTACGGCCGACATCGGCCAAGGTGAAGAGCTCGAACCCGCTCGCGCCAAGGCGATCAAATTCGGCATTAAACCCGAACAGATTTTTATCGATGATCTACGCGAAGAGTTCGTCCGCGATTTTGTCTTCCCCATGTTTCGCTGCAACACAGTCTATGAAGGCGAATATCTGCTCGGCACATCTATCGCGCGCCCTCTGATTGCCAAGCGCCAGATCGAAATCGCCCGTCAAGTTGGCGCCGATGCGGTCTCGCATGGTGCCACTGGCAAAGGTAACGATCAGGTTCGCTTCGAGCTAGGCTACTACGCACTCGAGCCAGGCATCAAAGTGATTGCCCCCTGGCGTGAATGGGATCTGACGTCCCGTCAAAAGCTACTAGCCTACGCCGAAGCGGCCGGCATCGCCATCGACATGAAGCACAAGCAAGGTGGCGCCCCCTACTCCATGGATGCAAACCTTTTGCATATCAGTTTCGAAGGTCGTCATCTTGAAGACCCGAAAGCCGAGGCTGAGGAATCCATGTGGCGTTGGACCGTATCGCCTGAGGCCGCACCGGATCAGCCAGAATACCTGGATGTCGAATTCGAACGTGGTGACGTGGTTGGTCTGAACGGAGTCAAACTCTCGCCAGCTCAAGTTCTGACTAAGCTCAACGAACTCGGCGGCAAGCACGGAATCGGCCGTTTGGACTTGGTTGAAAACCGCTACGTCGGAATGAAGTCGCGCGGCTGTTACGAAACGCCCGGAGGCACGATTCTGCTCAAGGCTCACCGTGCGATTGAATCGATTACTCTCGATCGTGAAGTGGCGCACTTGAAAGACGATCTGATGCCCCGTTATGCTTCCTTGATTTATAACGGTTACTGGTGGTCTCCCGAGCGTCGTGCATTACAGGCGTTGATCGACACGACCCAACAGGATGTCAACGGCTGGGTTCGCCTCAAGCTTTACAAAGGCGGCGTCTACACTGTGTCACGCGACTCCAAGGACACCTTGTTCGATCAGACCATCGCAACTTTCGACGAAGATGGTGGTGCCTACAATCAGGCTGATGCTGCCGGTTTCATCAAGCTCAATGCGCTTCGCATGCGTATCGAGGCCAGAGCCGGTCGTCGTTAATTATTAAATTGATACCGATCTTGCTAGCGCTGCTCTCGCGAGTAGCTGCTAGCGGGTCAACCTGAGGGTCAACGTAACTGGCTGATCCGATCCATCCGATTCAGTTGTGTCCCGATTCGCGGTCCCGGAAACACCACCGTCATGCGCGTACCGGAGATCTGCGGCACGCTTAACAGATTCCACCATGCACCGTGCGCGCGAGCGATTTCCCGCACAATAGCCAACCCCAAACCAGACCCCCCAGCGGTTGCCTGACTGGATCGATAAAAAGCTTCGAACACTCGACCTTGCTCTTGTGGACTCACGCCACAACCGTTATCTTCAACCGAAAGCGCGGGAGGCGTTGATGTAATCTGAATCTTGATCAGACTTGCATGATGCGCATAAAGCAAAGCATTATCTATCAAGTTACCCAGCATCTGATCTAACAGAATTGGATCACCATCAATCCAAACCGCATCGTCCGGAGCATCCAGTTCAAGATCGATTTTAAGGTCGCGGGCACGAGTCAACCATTCCGCCGCGCTCATGCGAACCCATTCGCATAAATCAAGGCGTACAAAATTATCTTGCGGGCGCGCGTCCGGATCCACACGGGCAAGCAAGAGCAATTGCTGACCGAGTCGAATCATTCTGTCACTGACAGTTTTAATGCGTTCGGCACGAATTCGCACATCGGCCGGCAAATCTTTGGCGAGCATCAACTCGGATTCAAGTTTCAGTCCCGCCAGCGGAGTGCGCAACTGGTGAGCAGCGTGACCGACGAATCTGCGCTGCGCAGCAAACGTATCATTCATGCGAGCTAGCAACGCATTGGTATGCCTGACCAGCAAATCAAGCTCAAGCGGCAAGCCTTGAATCTGCACAGGAGCAAGGTCATCGGCGGATCGCAACGATATCTCCTCGGCAAGCTCTGTCACGGCTTTCATTCCTGATCGCACCCCCTGCACCACGACCCAGGCAAATAGGCAAATAAAAATCATTTGTCCGAGCGCCATCAACCAGAAAATGTCTTCCAGCTGCCAATCGGACATCTCGATTTTGTGCGTGATGCCCCAGGTTACAACCAGATCAAGAACAACAAGCAAAATAATGGGCGGCAGCAGCCTCAAAACCAGATGCCTGGCTAGCGATCCTGCGGGCAAAATGGAAAACCGTGTTTTTACCGATTTCGCTTTAATCGCTTGAAGTGACTGAACAGGCATAAGGATGCAATCAGGAGTGACTCGTTTCGAGTTCGAGCAGATATCCAAATCCGCGAACCGTCTGAATGACCGCGCCGCGTCCTTCAAGTCTTTTACGCAGTCGATAGATATAAACTTCTACCGCATTTTCACTAAAGTTCGCGTCCAGTGCCGACAGGCCCTGAACGATCTGCTGTTTAGTCACCACCTTCCCTGCACGTTGCATCAGCATTTCAAGAACGGACAACTCACGAACGGACAGTGTGACTCGCTCGCCACCGATACGTAATTCGCGGTGCGTTGTATCAAAGGATATCGTACCGAACTCGACAATCGAACGGGATAAACCGACGTGGCGCCTGGCCAAGGCGCGAACACGGGCTGCAAATTCAGCCAGCTCGAAAGGTTTGGTCAAATAGTCGTCCGCCCCGGCATCCAAACCATGTACGCGATCCTGCAAACCATCCCTGGCTGTCAGAATCAATACCGGAACAGACATCTCCTGATCCCGCAGCGACCGCAAAACGCTCAGTCCATCCACATCAGGCAGATTCAAATCCAGCACCACAAGATCATAAGGATGATTTAACAGCGCATTCAAACCACGCACACCCTCAGCGATCCAATCAGTCACATAACCTTGATCAGTCAGAAACTCTTGCAGTGCACGACCCAGGGTCGCATCATCTTCGATAACTAGGACTCTCATGCGTTCATTCTACCTCTTGCCCGCAGATCAGGTTCACTTCAACGGTTCAACACAAAATCAATGGGAATATCTGCCAGTCGATCCATAGGAGTCCCGTTCTCGACATGAGGTTTGAAACGGGTTTTTGCAACAGCATCAAGCGCAGATTTGTCCAGCGTATCGTATCCGGACGACTTGAGCACACTGAGCGACCGTATTTGACCGGAAGAATCAACCAGCACGCGCACAACCACCCGTCCTTCCTGTTGGCGACTCTTTGCACGTGCCGGGTAGACAGGGCTTGGCGCAGAGCCCAGATAGTCGATGTGGGAAACATGCCGGGGCCCTGTCGAAGGCGAGCCTAAACCGCTTGAGTGCCCAACTGATCCGGACTCGCCGGAAATGGTGATTTCAACGTTTGTTGGTGAACTTGATCCGATCGTGTCTGAAGTGGGCTGAGTGGTCAATGCCGGTGCAATTGATGCGGGTTTGTGCTTGTACTCGGCAGACGGTCTGGATGATGGCTCTGACTGCTTGATCCGATTGGAAATTTCCGAGGGATTTTCCTTGGCTGAAGATAGGTCCTTTGGAGTAGGTTCAGCCGGTGTTTGCGTCGTGTGACTCTTTGATTGAGGTGTCTCGCCGGAATCGACCGAGTCGCTCGACTGGGCTTGTTCGGATCCATCCTCATCTGACTCTCCTTTTTCCAAAGTAACGAAAATGGGGGATTCAGCCACTTCCGAATTTTGTCCAAAACGTGCCGACAGGACCCAGGCACCTACTGCTACGTGGACAAGCAAAACAATCAGGAAAATCAGAATAGGCAATCGCCTAAGTCTCGATGCGATACCGGACGGCCGGGAATCCATAATCTGACTTTGAGATCTGATGGAGTGTGATGGAAAGTATGGAGAGGAAACTGGTGGGTGGTACAGGGCTCGAACCTGTGACATCCTGCGTGTAAGGCAGACGCTCTACCAACTGAGCTAACCACCCGAATTTGAAGTGAAGGACTGAGGGATCAGCCACATCCTAACAATAAATCGGTATCAAAAAAAACAATGCGGTTCGCATTATAGCGAACCGCACAGTTTTGGCAAACGACCTGATTAGTTCAGGGCGTCTTTCAGTGCTTTGCCTGGACGGAACTTAGGCACTTTTGCTTTTTTGATTTTGATCGCTTCGTTTGTGCGTGGGTTACGGCCCATGCGAGCAGCACGAGTGGTCACAGCGAAAGTACCGAAACCGACCAAGGTCACAGTGCCGCCCTTTTTGAGGGTTGCTTTGACGGCAGCGATCATCGCATCAAGCGAACGGCCAGCTGCAGCCTTCGAAATATCAGCCTTGGAAGCAATGTGATCGATCAATTCGGTTTTATTCATTTCAGGATTACCCCATTGGTGGTTAAAAACTCGATGTCATGGACATCAAAAAACAAAAACTTGACGAGACTTCAATTTCAACAAAAGCTAAGCACAACAAAATAATTGCAGTACTTAACTGTAAACATTAAGCCTTTAGTTAAGAAGGCTGTCAAGTAAAAAACCTCGTACAAGCCGCATATTAATTGGATATAGGAAATTTGTCTCGCTTTTTTTTGAAAGCGCCTTTTAGTTAAATCAAAATCTAGACAAATCCCTACTAGTCAAAAAAAAAGTTATGCGATAAAAGCCAAAGCCCTGAATAATTCAGTCTCACACGGATCGGCACGCATCTAGAGCTTGAGCAAAATCACCGATCAAGTCAGCCTCGTCTTCGATCCCGACAGAAACTCGCACCAACCCATCAGCGATGCCCATTTGCGCACGCAAAGCGGGACCCATTTCATAATAAATTGTTTGGGCGGCCGGTAACGCCAGCGTACGCGTGTCACCAACGTGCGTTGCCAGTATTACGACTTCAAGCTTGTTCATGAATTCGAATGTGTCCACACCGTCTGCAAGCTCTACGCCCAATAGCATGCTGTATCGACCGTTGAACAATTGAGCTGCACGTTCATGTTGGGGGTGTGAGCTCAGGCCGGGATACGACACTCGCGCAACGCAAGGATGATTGGACAGGAAATTTGCCAATGCCATCGCGTTGCTGCAGATTTTATCCAGACGCAACGCCAGAGTTTCGGCACCTACCGATATCCGGTGTGCGGCATCCGCGGACAAGGTCGCACCCATGTCCCGAAGCCCCTTCTTTTTGATCTGCGTCATGCCCCAGCCTGCTGTGGCGCCTTTTTTGTATACATCAAGGATATTGGGATAAGTTGTCCAGTCGAACAATCCGGTATCGGTCAACGATCCGCCTAAAGCATGGGCATGTCCGCCAATATGTTTGGAAAGTGAATTCATCACGATCGATGCGCCCACTGTGCGTGGTTGAAATAGCCATGGAGACGTCAACGTATTGTCAACCACGTACACCAGGTTATTGGCCCGACAAAAAGCGCCGATTCCTTCCAGGTCAGCGATCTGTGTGCCCGGGTTGGCAATGGTTTCTGTGAAAACCATCCGCGTATTCGGGCGTAGCGCAGCCGCAACAGCCTTCACATCCGTTGGATCAACCAGCGTGACTTCGATTCCGAGAAGTTGCAATGTTCCGAACAAGCTATTGGTATTGCCGAAAATATATTGACTTGAAATCAAATGATCACCGGCACGCAACAGTGTAGTGAACAATGCAGACAACGCAGCCATGCCTGTTGCAAAGCTCAAGCTGGATACGCCCCCTTCCATCTTGGTGATTTTGCGCTCCAGCGCGTCCGTCGTCGGCGTTCCCTGACGTGCGTATGTGTAACCTGCCTTGCCCTGAAATACTGCGGCCAACTCACGCGCATCCGGATATGAATACTGCGACGAGGTATGAATGGGCTTATGGACAGCGCCATGCTCAACGCCATCCCGACGATCGGAGTGAAGGATATTGGTAGTAAATCCGTGCTTGGCCATAACAGTCACACTTGAATTAGAAAAGAAAAAGAGTTTAACCCTGGCGTTGGCGAACGGTTTCGTAAAGACATACGGCTGTTGCCACACTTACGTTTAGACTTTCAACACTACCTAACATGGGTATATGAACCAGTTCGTCGCAAGTTTCACGCGTCAAGCGACGCATCCCCTCGCCCTCGGCTCCCATCACCCAAGCTGTGGAGCGAAGGGTATCGGTCTGATGAATGCTTTCTTTTGCCTGGTCATCGGTACCGATCAGCCAGATGTCGCGCTCTTTCAGCTCACGCATCGTACGGGCCAGATTCGTCACCATCAAATATGGGATGGACTCGGCCGCACCGCAAGCTACGCGCCTGACAGTTGTACTGAGACCGGCCGAGCGATCACGAGGCGCAATCACGGCATGCACCCCGGCCGCATCGGCCGTACGCAGACACGCCCCCAGGTTGTGAGGATCAGTCACGCCGTCCAAGACGAGCAACAAGGCAGGACCATCAATGCCATCCAGCACCTCGTCCAGGTCATCGGCCAAACGTCGCGCCTCGACAATCGCAACCACTCCTTGATGGCGAGCGCCGCCCGCCAGCCCTTCCAGTCGATCTGCTCCGACGGGATGTACATTGCAACCCGCCTCAGTGGCCTGCTCGATAAACGACACCATCCGCTTGTCCCGGCGTTGCGCCTCGACATAAATATCCTTAATCGAACCGGGAGCCTGGCGCAAGCGCGCGATGACCGAATGAAACCCTGCCAGGGTTTGTGTGGCTGCCATACTAAATACCCTTTATCAACGACCCTTACGGGCGGATTTTTTCACACTTGCGGACTTCGAGGAGCGAGTCCTTTTTTTAGAAGAGCTGGAGACCTCTTTTTTTGAAGCTTTTTTAGCCTGTGCCCGACGCTCACGGGCACTCGTTCCCTTGAACTCAGCCGGTTTGGCAGGCGCAGCCTTCTTAATCCTGCGCTTGCCCGGCTCTTCAATCCTGTTTGCCGCTTTTCGCAAAGCGACGAACCCAGTGCCGGCAACCAATCTGAATTCAATTCTTCGCGCTTCAAGGTCCACGCGTGCGACCTGCACCTGTACCGCATCGGTCAAGCGGTAGCGCATGCCGGTGCGTTCGCCGCGTAATTCGTGCAAGGCTTCGTTGAACTGGAAATACTCGGTTCCCAGTTCAGAAACGTGAACCATTCCTTCAACATGCAATGTATCAAGCGTGACAAATATGCCGAAGCTAGCCACGCCCGTGACACGTCCACTAAATACCTCACCAACCCGCTCTTTTACGAACCAGCACTTCAGCCACGCCTCGACATCGCGCGAGGCATCATCCGCACGCCGCTCGGTGGCAGACAGAAGCAGTCCGATTTTTTCCCAGACGTCGTGCTCATGCTCGCGAGCGGAAGTTCCGGGGGGCGAGACAAAACCATGCAAAGCCGGTTGGTAGCGATCGCCTTTCAAAAGCGCTTTGATCACGCGATGAACAAGTAAATCAGGATAGCGGCGGATTGGTGAAGTGAAGTGGGTATATGCGTCGTAGGACAAACCGAAATGCCCCGCATTATCGGGACCGTAAATTGCCTGTTGCATGGATCTCAGGCACATTGTCTGCAGCAAAGCATAATCCGGTCGAGCGCGCGCACGATCAAGCAAAGCAGCATAGTCCTTGGCGGTGGGCTCATCACCTCCGTCAAGATGCAGACCCAGAGTGCGAAGAAACTCACGCAAAGACTTGAGCTTTTCGGGCGTAGGTCCTTCGTGGACACGAAACAGGCCAACATGCTTGCTTCGCTGAATGAAATCCGCAGCGCATGTGTTGGCAGCCAACATGCATTCTTCGATCACCCGATGCGCATCGTTGCGCACAACACCGACAATCTTTTCGATTCGGCCGAGTTCATTGCAAACGATTTTCGTTTCCACTGTATCGAAATCAATTGCGCCACGATCTTTGCGCGACTGCACTAATACCTGAAACAACGCATGCAGATCCTGGATATGCGGCAACACATGGGACAGGCTTCGCGCCACAGGGCCTTGCGGTTGCTGAAGCGACTCCCAGACTTGGTTATATGTCGTACGCGCATGCGAATGGATCACTGCGTTGTAAAACTGATAAGCGGCCACCGTACCGGCTTTGGCACCAGTCAGCGGAATGACCATGTCGCAGACTAGCACCAACCGATCCACATCCGGCTTGAGCGAGCACAAACCATTTGAGAGCTTTTCGGGAAGCATCGGAATGACGCGACGTGGAAAGTACACACTGGTACCGCGTTCGCATGCGTCGCTGTCCAAAGCGTCTTCAGGTTGAACGTAATGACTGACATCTGCAATCGCTACAAGCAAACGCCAACCCGGGCGCTTACGACCGTTACCCAGATCGACTTGTTCGCAATAAACAGCATCATCAAAATCGCGCGCGTCTTCGCCATCGATTGTGATGAAAGGCACATCGCGCAAATCTACGCGGTCTTTAAGATCGGATTTGCGGACAACATCAGGCAGTTTGTCGGTCTGGCGCAATGCCGCATCCGAAAAATCGACCGGAACATCGAATTTGCGCACGGCAATTTCGATCTCCATGCCTGGATCATCGATCTCGCCAAGTATCTCAGCCACGCGACCCAGCGGTTGGGAATGACGCGTAGGTTGCTCAATAATGTCGATCGACACCACCTGGCCATGTTGGGCTCCCCCCGTTTCCCCGGGGGGAATCAAAACGTCATGCTTGATGCGCTGATCCTCCGGTACAACGATAGCCAGCCCGCGTTCGTTCAAGAACCGACCGACAAGACGATTGGTTCGACGCTCAAGCACCTCAACGATCGTGCCATCAGGCTTGCCCCGATATTCACCGGACGGTTTAACCAGGACACGGTCGCCATGCAAAACCTTGAGCATTTCGCGGGGCGACAGAAAGATGTCCTGACCACCATCGTCGCGCAACAAAAAACCGAAGCCATCACGATGTCCCTGGACGCGACCCGCAACAAAATCAAGTTTATTTGCGAGCAACAATACGCCTTTACGATTAGGCAATAGTTGTCCATCACGTTCCATTGCGGCGAGACGGCGCTCGAAACCCTTCAACGTTTCTTCACGTTGCAACCCCATTCTGACGGCCAGATCCTCCGGGGATAAGGGCGTGGCTGCGCTTCTGAGTGATTCCAAAATCTGCTCGCGCGAGGGGACATCCGGATCGAAGTCCGCAGGCAAGTCTGGACTCGCTACTGAAGAGCGCGTATTTTTACTGTTTGAGGTGGGGCGATTTGCCAAAGTAGCGTTCTCATCTTATAATGCACGTCTTATTTGATTTGCCCAGGTGGCGGAATTGGTAGACGCGCACGGTTCAGGTCCGTGTGCCGCAAGGTGTGGAGGTTCGAGTCCTCTTCTGGGCACCAAAGAAGTGTAAAGCATTTAACGTGCTTAATCCTTCGACAGACAGCAAAACCTCAAAATTCTTTTTAGATTTTGAGGTTTTTTGTTTTACGCTCCCTTTTTGTTTTCACCATCAGGCCTTGCAACTATATCTGGACGCAATTACAGGGATCGCCTCATCATCAGATGCGGAATGTTAGCGTCAAGATATTCTTCACCTTCCTCCACAAAACCATACTGCCGATAGAACCCCAGCGCATGGGTTTGCGCACTCAGCGCGACTTCATTGAACCCGATCAATCGGGCATGATCCATGAGTGCCTGAAGGATCTCGCCACCGACACCTTTGCCTCGATGCTCTATGAGTACAGACATCCGCCCGATATGGCCATCAGGCAGCAACCTGCCTGTTCCGATCGCTACGCCCTGAGCGGCATATGCGACAGCATGCACGCATAACGAATCCGCAACATCAATCTCTTCTTCCAAAGGTACACGTTGTTCAACCACGAAGACCTGCATGCGTATCGGTGCTGCATCGTCTTTCAAATCATCCCATGATCCCAACCGGATGTTATGCCTTGTCTTTTCGGTCATTCGGAAATCCCCTTCATGCGGCAGAGTACACTTTCATATCTTTTTCCATATTTCACGATTTGAACATGATCGCTCCGGTCATTGATGCAGTATTTCCGATATTCGCCTTGATTCTGACCGGCTGGCTGTGCGCAAGGTTCAAATTACTTTCCGCACTCAGCATGGAAGGGCTGAACAAGTTCGTCATCTATCTGGCACTGCCTTCCCAATTGTTTTACGCCATGGCACACGCACGATTGACAGACCTGGCTCAACCCGGATTCTTCCTGTCGTTCGGCATCAGTATTTTCACGACTGCAGGAGTTCAGGCCTATTTGTCTCGGCACTCCCCGCAACACCCCGTCGATAGAATGATCGATTGCATGACCAGTGGATACTCAAACTGCGGTTTCATGGGGATTCCGCTTTGTCTGATGATTTTCGGATCGGCCAGTCTAGGGCCATCGATTATCGCCACATTATTTACAGTTTCTCTTTTATTTGCAGTAACGATTGCTTTTATCGAACTGCAACGCAATCGCGATGGCAACGTCTTAAAGACATTGCTGAAAATTCTTGCCGCCATGCTAAGGAATCCGCTACTCATTGCTCCCCTCCTTGGCGTTGCAATTTCGGCTAGCCCCTGGAGCCTGCCCGTCTCGGTCGACAGATACTTTAATTTGCTTGGAGAGGCGGCAACCCCTTGCGCTCTCATCTCGATCGGCCTGTTTCTGGCGCAAAGCTCCAAATCGGTTGCCGGAGATGGGGTATACCGCATCGTTGCGCTAAAACTTATTCTGCAACCTTTGATCGCCGCATTTTGCGTACTGTTTATCTTCGACATGCCATCCATGTGGGCCTTGATTGCCATACTGATGGCAGCGCTTCCGGTCGGTACAGGCCCCTTCATGATGGCTAACCTCTACGCTAGGGATGCCTCATCAAGTGCCCGCGCCATTTTGCTATCCACCGTTTTATCCGTCATGACGATTTCGGCATTGACTGCCTGGGTTACAAGTCGAATAGAGTAAAACGGACGACGCAAAGGGTGCAATGCACCCCCTAACATTGTCAAGACGATAAGGTCATATCGATCACGACATTGCCCATATAACGTCCCTGCTCTACGCTTTCATGTGCGGCGACGATTTGATCAAGACTGAACCTCGCGGCAATGGCGTGCTTTAAGCGGCCGGAGGCAAGAAGCGCATTAAGCTCTTTTACTGCGTAAGCCCGCTCTGAGGCCGTCAGATCATAAATCAGAAAAAAATGCATGTTCAAAGAAGTCGTCAGCATCAATCGAAACGGCACTTGAGGCTCGTCATGCGAATTGGATCCGAAGCAAGAAAGCGTTCCATGCGGTGCGAGTGCACCCTTTCGGATCAAATCAATTGTTGTGGAAAAATCCATGTCGATAATGCCATCCACGCCCCGACCACCTGTGAGTGCCTTGACCCGCTCTGCCACATTTTCGGTTTTGTAGTTGATTGTGTCAGTCGCGCCCGCTGCACGTGCATGGGCGGCTTTTGCTTCGGAACCTACCGTGCCGATCACGCGTGCCCCTTTCAAAACAGCCATCTGAACAGCGTAGTGACTGACAGATGAGGCGGCACCGATCACAAGTATCGTTTTGCCAGAAATGTCACCTAAGCGACGAACAGCTTCAAATGCCGTCAGGCCCGGAATGCCCATGCAAGCCGCCGCGTCGTAATCGCAGTTGGCGGGCAAGTCGACTGCAAGATCAGACGGGATGGCAATATATTGCGCACACGTGCCAAAGGGACGCTGCCACTGCCCATTCCAAACCCAGACTCGCTGTCCGATTCGCTCATGGGGGACGCCCTCTCCGACAGCGTCAATGACACCACCTGCATCGCTATGGGGAATGATCCGGTCAGCATTAAGAGGACGCGTGCGACGTGATTTGAAATCAGAGGGATTCACTCCGGACACCATGATTTTGACCCGAACCTCGCCGGGGCCGGGCTGCGGCGTATGAACATCATCGACAATCAATACATCTCTGGCTTCACCGTTTTTTTCGTACCAGGCTGCTTTCATATCTTCTCCCCCAAGCTGTTTTATTCCATGACTACTTATGAAAACAAATGTTAAATCCCGGCAACCTCAAGCGCAAGAAAAAGACCTGATCTGTTAATTTATGTAATATGAGTAAAAGAATACGGATGACGTCCTAAAAACATGAGCACAACCACGCCCAACGAACCTACCACTCCGGACTTGACTATCGATGGTCGCATCGCCACGATCCGGTTGCGCAATCCGGCTTATGCCAACAGGCTCAGTCCTGCCGATCTGGATGTCATCAAAGAACATATCCACACAGTGAATCAGCAAGAACAGATACTAGTGCTGAGATTCATCGCTGATGGCAAATATTTTTGCAGTGGATACGATATATCTTCCATGGCCGCCGATTCCGCCCCATCTGCAACCTACTTTGGCGACACCGTTGACCTGATCGAACGAGCCAGACCAGTCACAATCGTTGCCATCAATGGTGGCGTATACGGTGGCGGGACCGACTTATGTTTAGCCTGTGATTTTCGACTGGGCGTTCACACCGCTAACATGTTTATGCCGGCTGCCAAGCTAGGCCTTCACTTTTATCCGGGTGGGATGGTCCGTTACATCACTCGTCTGGGATTAAATCACGCTAAAAAACTCTTCTTGACTGCTCAGAAAATCGAAGCGGAAGAAATGCTAAAGATGGGTTTCATCGACGAAATGCTCGAACCCGAACATCTTTACGTTCGTCTTGACGAGCTCAGCGCGCAAATCGCCGGCATGGCACCTATCGCCCTACTCGGAATTAAAAAACATTTGAACTTGATCGCAAGGGGCGTAGTTGAAGAGCAAGCCATACGGGATGCCGTTGTCGCATCAGAAAAATCGAGCGATATGAAAGAAGGCGCCTTGGCATGGAAAGAAAAGCGGGCCGCCCGATTCACGGGGAAGTAATGACATGACAAATCCTTCCGACACCCGCCCTGTTCTTGTCATGCTATCAGGCCATATGTGCAGTGAAGCACTATGGCAAAATCAAGTCGATCACTTTTCAGATCGGTATCGCTGTATGCCGATGGTTTTCAGGCAAGGTGATTCGATTGCGGACTTTGCACAGCAAGTCCTGCAACATGCGCCTGAAGAGTTCTACTTGATGGGATTATCGATGGGCGGATACGTTGCGTTCGAAGTGATGCGACGGGCACCCGAACGCGTGATTCGTTTGGCCCTGCTCGATACGTCCGCCGAGTCCGAAAACCCTGAGCGCACAATCCAAAGAAAAATCGACTTGCAAACAGCAAACGAAAAAGGACTGGCCGCCCTGGCCGATCAGTTGCCGGCACGCTGGATGCATCCCGACATGGTGGCAAAACCCACGCTATTCGAAAAAGTGCGCGAAATGGTGCTCAATGTCGGATTGAAAGCTTTTGGACAGCAACAACGGGCGATCATCGAACGAGCGAACTCATTTTCGAGCCTAAAGAACATTCAATGCCCAACGCTTGTCCTTTGCGGTAGGCAAGACACTTCCACACCCGTCTCGATGCATGAAGACATTGTCAAACAAGTCCCGCAAGCTAAATTAGTCATCATCGAGCATTGCGGACACTTGTCAACGATGGAGCAACCTGCTGAGGTGAACCGTGCCCTGGACGCCTGGCTGAAATAACCCGGCGCGTCACCAAGGCATATATGCTCAATCCACGGAAATCTTTCTTGCCTGAATCAAATCTTTCCAGCGCTTGTTCTCACGCTCGACAAACGCAGTGAACTCTTCGGGCGTGTTTGCAACAATCGTCACCCCGAGATTATTGAGTTTCTTTACAGTATCGGGATCACGCATTGCTTGAATCGCAGCGTCGCTGATTTTCTTTTTCACCGGCTCAGGCAATCCTTTCGGAGCAACCAAGCCTTGCCATCCGTACACTTCCATTCCCGGCACGCCAGCCTCCGCAAACGTAGGCACATCCGGTAAAGCAGGCGATCTTTTATTATCGGTTATCGCAATCGCATGCAATCGGCCGGCCAAGATATGCGGCAACACCGCATTAATATTGGTCATAAAAAAATCTACCTGTCCACCAAGCGTATCTTGCATGGCTGGTGCACCGCCTTTATAGGGAACATGCAACCCTTGCGTTTTACTCTGTTGCCAGAGCAGTTCGGCAGACAGGTGATCAGACGCCCCTACCCCGGAACTGGCGAACGTCAGTTTGCCCGGTTGCTTCTTCATGGCAGCCAATACTTGTGCAACAGTACGCTCCGGTCTGGCGGGTCCGGTCACAAGAACATTGGGGGCCTGAAACGGTAGACTGATATAGTCAAAATCCTTCAAGGCATCGTAATTGATTTGCTTGAGTAAATGCGGGGCAACGACAAAAGTACCGATCGAGGAAACGAACAAAGTATAGCCATCAGGGGCAGCCCGCTTGACTTGAGCGGCGGCAATCGATCCGGTCGCGCCGGGTTTATTTTCGATTACGATCGTCTGGCCAAGCTGCTTTTGCATTGAAGGCGCGAGACTTCGCGCGGCCAAATCCGTCGGACCTCCGGCCGGAAATCCCACAATCATGCTGATTGACTTATCAGGCCATTGTGATGTTTGCGCATGCGCGATGAACCCCATAGACCCACACAATGTCAAACCTAAAAATGCAATGCGTTTGATTCCGAGTTTCATCTGTTGCTCCGTTAAATAAATCAAGTGATTAAAGATGCAGCAAAATTTACGGCAATACACTTTTCGTCAAAACAGCGAATGATTTACTTCAAAGCTTGAGCACTTCCCTATTTACGACATGAGCAGGAACTCTGCCATCCAGAATAGCCGACATATCGTCCGTCATTGACTGGAATATCCGCTTCATTGCGCCCTGGGTCGTCGCCATCGAATGAGGAGATACCAGAATATTCTTGTGCCTGAAAATCGGATGTTTAAGATTTGGAGGCTCCTGGTTGAAAACATCCAGGGCCGCTCCGGCCAAATGACCATTCGACAAAAACTCGTCAACTAGATCGAGGCTGTCTATGACTCCGCCCCGAGCCAGATTAATCAAATAGGATCCTTTTTGAAGCCTGGACAATTTATCGCGATTTATGAAACCCATTGTTTCGGCATTTTCCGGAAGATGCAGCGTCAGAAAATTCGAACGATCCAGCAGCTCGTCCATTTCAACCATCGTGACATTCAATCTTTGTGCTGTTTCAAGATCCTTGACGGGATCATGAGCGAGCACAGTCATATTGAAAGGAGCCAATAATTCGGCGACCAGTTTTCCGATTCGGCCGAAACCGACAATCCCGACGGTATGCCCATCGAGATCATTGCCCTGAATGCCGTAACGGGCATTCCAGTTTCCACCTTTGAGTTGCTCATCCCAGTACGGGATCATTTTGCATAAAGCCAGCATGAAGGCAACTGCGGCTTCCGCAACAGCCCGCGCGCCTACGCCAGGGGTGTGCACAACAGGAATACCACGAGCAGTTGCAGCCGGAATGTCGATCGTGTCATAGCCGACGCCTGTTCGACCGATCACTTTTAATTTCGGTGCAGCGGCAATCACCGCCGCGGTGACAGGCGCCTGACCTCTGACAACAAGCGCAACCGCATCTCGAATTTCTCGACAAAGCGTTTGCTCTGACATATCGGTTGCCACGCGACATTCACCATAACGGCTCAAAATACTTTCGGCATATGCGTTCATCGGCTGCGAAGCCAATACGATTGGACGAGTCATATGATTACCCGCTTAAGATTGGAGAGATGCATCAATCAAATGACGGGCGATACTGACCGGGTCGGGCAAACGAGGTAAATCATCTTTCGAAAACCACCCTGCCGCCTCAATCTCGTTCGGATCCGGATTGATTTCTCCACCCGCATAATCGGCAAAAAATGCCAACATCAGCGAATTCGGGAACGGCCAGGGCTGACTCTTGAAATATCTCAGATTGGTGATTTCGACACCAACCTCCTCCCGCACTTCTCGAACTGCGCACTGTTC
This sequence comes from Sheuella amnicola, assembly GCF_010499255.1. Taxonomy (GTDB): domain Bacteria; phylum Pseudomonadota; class Gammaproteobacteria; order Burkholderiales; family Burkholderiaceae_B; genus Zwartia; species Zwartia amnicola. The sequence continues at coordinate 81,435 of NZ_JAAGRN010000001.1, read as the reverse complement.
GAGCGTTTCGCCGGGCTCAACAAATCCTGCAAGCGCACTGAACACACCCGGTTTGAAGTGCGGACTTCTTGCCAACAACAACTCATTTCCACGTTCGATCAATACCATCACCGCAGGCGAAATTCTTGGATAAGCAATCAATTTGCACGATGGGCACTCCATTGCGAACTCGTCGGATTTCATGTTGCTTTTGGTCCCGCAACGACCGCAGAACTGATGGTTTTTGTACCAGTCCATGTATTGGGTTCCTCGACCAGCAAGAAAAAAGGCCTCTTCACCAGCTGCACCGAAAAGACTTCTAACCGGCATCAACTCGCCGCCAATCGATTCGGGCAACGCATGAAAATCGGCTGCATAACAATTACGGCCATTCCATTGACCGATCAATAACGGGTTTTCCGGATGACCAAAATCTGCGGCAGAGCCGAACGGAAATACATTTTCGCCAGCCTCAAATCTAACTAACACTTGATTTTCGAAACGAATCAGCCAGTAACTTGCTTCACTCATGATGTTTCATGTCCCATTTTTTTTGTTTATTCAATTTCAGCATCCTACTCCATGGCGATAAATATACATCGCCCTAAAACCGAACAGCATCAATTATTATCAGTGAAGAACCATTTTAGAGAACAAAAAATGAAACTTCAAAATATGTCAGCAGTGATTACGGGCGGTGCGTCGGGACTCGGTCTGGCTTGCGCGCGTCAACTACTTGCCCGAGGTGTGTCCGTGGTTATCGCGGATCATTCAGCAGAACGAGGCGAAGCCGTCATCGGATCATTGGGCGAGCATGCCCGATTTGTCAAAGCAGACGTATGCGATACCGAGCAGATGGAGCATGTTTTCAACGTAGCTGAATCGCTTGGTACGTTGCGCGCACTGATCAACTGCGCCGGCTATGGGGGTGCGGTTCGTCTGGTCGAAAAAGACGGATCACCGGGGTCTCTCGAAAAGTTTGAAGATATCGTACGGGTCAATGTCATCGGCACCTTCAATAGCCTGAGGCTTGCAGCCGTGCGCATGGCTAAAAACGAACCCATTGACGGCGAACGTGGCGCATGCGTACTAACAGCATCGGTTGCCGCATTCGATGGTCAAATTGGTCAGGTGCCCTATGCATCTGCAAAAGCTGGAATCGTGGGCATGACCCTGGTTGCCGCTCGGGATCTTGCGCATCGTCAAATTCGCGTCTGCACGATTGCACCGGGAATTTTTGATACCCCCCTACTCGCCAGGCTGCCTGAAAATGTCAAAGCATCTCTGGGGGCATCCGTACCGCACCCGGCACGACTTGGCCATCCGGATGAATTCGCCATGATGGCGCTTCACATTCTTGAAAATCCGATGTTAAACGGCGAAACGATTCGTCTTGATGGTGCAATCCGGATGACGCCTCGTTAAAAAATCACAAACACCCGACTCGGTCAAAACCTTGTCGGGCGGTTCGCATCAAACGATGTGGACTTCAAATTCGCCTAATCCTTCGATCTTGCCAATCAGCTTGTCGCCTTTGACAACAGCGCCAACGCCTTCAGGCGTACCTGTAAAGATCAAGTCTCCGGGAGCGAGTTCAAACAAGCCGGAGAGATATGAAATGCTTTCTGGAATGTTCCAGATCATCTGGGACAAATCGCTAATCTGGCGCTGTGTACCGTTCACATCAAGCGAAATGGAACCCTTGGATAACACTCCGGTTGCCTGAATCGGATGGACTGGGCCAATAGGCGCAGAATGATCGAATGCCTTACCTGTCTCCCAGGGACGACCTTGCTTTTTGCTTTCATTTTGCAAATCGCGACGCGTCATGTCCAGACCTAATGCATATCCGTAAATATGATCGTTTGCATTTTCGACCGTAATATCGCGTCCTCCCTTACCTATTGCAACAACCAACTCCATCTCGTAGTGAAGATTGGATGTTTTGCTCGGGTAAGGCATATTTGCAGTCTGACCGGAGGCAACCGGAATCAGTGCATCGGCCGGCTTGCAAAAGAAAAAAGGATCTTCACGACCAGTGAAGCCCATTTCTTTTGCATGTTCGGCATAATTGCGGCCAACGCAATATACGCGACGGACAGGGAAAAGTTTGGATGTACCGACGACGGGCAAGCCGACTACGGCTGGCGGGGTGACAACATAGTCAGCCATGATGAATTCCTAAATGAGTCTGGGTTAAATAAATCAAATATGACCTCAAGCCCGAACAAACAGAAATAAGTTCAAACTTGTTGATCTTTCGCCGATCTTAGACCAGAAGTAGGCAATTCAGAAGATGTTTTTACCGATTCTGTTGATGACGCATCGCCAATGCCGGGAATGGGTGCGCTATCAAAATATTCTTCCAGCTCATGCGATGCTGCTGCAACGTAGGGTTTTGCAACAGTCGCATTGGTTTGACCAGAGGCCGGTGATTCGCTTCGTTCAGTCACCTGTTCGGCCGGAAAACCTGTTTCGGCAAAATAGGCTAATCCTTCAGCGTGCAAAACACCGGGATCCGATGCCGTATCAGCAGCAGGTAAATAGGCATCCTCAGCCAAAACAGGAATCGCCGTTCCGACTGCCGTTGCCAATCGCCATTGCGCGGCTGCATCAACCTGACGACCGAGTTTGTCATACAGGCTACCCAGCAAGGCATGCACACGCGCATCTGTTCTGCGGTCCACACTACGCTTGAGGTAATGCTCGGCTTGCCCCCAAATCTGCCCGGCCAAACAAAGATTACCAAGCGTCGTCAATAAATCGGGATTTTCAGGATGTCGAGTAAGCCAGCCCTCGGCTTTTTCAAGTCGACGGGCAACCTGACTAGATTCACATCGTGAATAGGCTGCCAACAAACGCGGATCCAATCGAGCCGAAATCGCCAATTCAAGGGTACGGGATGCGTCCTCCGCCTGTCCACCTGCATCGAATGCTGCGGCCCCGGCCAAAGCCACCTCGGGAAGAATACGCTCTTCGGATTTGAGATCCTTCCAGATTTCGCGCCATTGACCAGAATGCAATGTGTCGCGCAACCTCGCCGCTGCTGCATGCTCGATCATCTGCTTGGCTTCGGTGTCATTTAAAGCACCACGACGACTGAGCGTGCGCGCCAGAACAAATACCTGATCATGATGATTCAGTTGACGATAAGCTCGAAGCAACAAACGTAAAGTATGGACATGCCTTGCACCCGATTGCTGAAGCGGCAACAGCACATCTAGTGCTTGTTGGGCTAAACCCTGATCGAGATACAAGTCTGCCGCCGCCGTAGCAACAGCATCTTTGAGATGACCATCGTCATCTTCAGTGGCTTTTTCACGAGCTTGGGTCAACAATCCGTCACGACGCTCAAATTCGCCTAATGCGTGCGCCGCCCGAGCTGCGGACAAAGCTGCTAGCACCTGGCGGTTGACACTACCGGTTCGCCCCAGTAGCTTGGTCAAATCCTTTTCAGCGTGAGCATAACGACCTTCAAGCAATTCGGTCCAGCCCTGTTCAAGCAAATCGTGATCACGGCGAGACTGCCGTTTTTCGTGCCAGCTACGCAAGCGCATTGGAATGGAAGTAAACCACGCCATCGTTCGCAACAAAATGTAAAGTGCAAGGAATGATCCGACCAGCACAAGCACGGCAAATGCAAGAGAGACCTGAATTCTCCAGGTATTCACAAGTATCAGTACATTTCCGGTGTTTTCCCGAAGAGTCACTGCGAGCACGACAGCAATCGTCGCAAGGAATAAGGTCCAGAACCAGGTACGCATACTCAATTTCCGCTTTTGCTGCCGACTTCGGAGACTCTGACCGCCTCGAGCGCAGCAATGCTATCGACAATATCGGGGACAGCGACTGAAATCGAAGCCGCGGCAAGTTCGCGTACAACACCCAAAGCAGCAATGGTATCGACAGCCTTGGGATCAAAACGCGTATTCAGCGACGACTCGATGGCAGCCAGTTCACTACGCCAGATTGCAGGCTGATGCATCAATAGCGCCATTTGGGCTGTCAGCACACGAGAACGAAGATTGGCCCGCATTTGCGCCCCTTGCTCGGGAGACATCAACAAAGCACTCGCATCGTTGACACGCTGAATACTAATCACACCGCTAAGCTCACGCCCTAATGAGGTCATGAGTTTCTTTGATGATTGCAGCACCCAGTCACTTGACCTAATCCATGCTGATTCCCACCAGGAAAGGGATTGATCATTCGCGCCGGCGGATTGAATAACCGGTGCAGTCTGAGTGCCGGACGATGCAGCTTGCTCATTTGCCGTCGCGTTACGCGCAACAGCATTCAAATCCTGAACACTGTTTGCTTTTAAATCGGGAACAAGCAGAGGCGCACGAGTAATCAGCGAATTTAACGAGTCCAGACGTGCCGATATAGCTGCCACATCGATCACAGGCGCTGCACGTAGACGATCCAGATCAGTACTGATGGCACGCTGAACAGCACTGAACTTTGGCCGATCTGCACGCACTAAAGTCGACAACGCCGCCTCCAAAGCCATGATTGCATTGTTGACGCTACCTGACAGACGCAACTGCTGACTGGCTAAGCTAAGCAGGCGTTCAAGATCGCTGGCAAGCATCGAGTCTTCCATGCCTTTATTGAATGACTCCCAGGCCTGCTCAAGCAAAGAATACTGGTTTTGGGTTTCTCTCAAAGAGCTTTCAAGCAGGGCAATCCGAACCGCATGTGCATCGGCCAACGTAATCGCCTGCCTGGCCTGCGCTCTTGCTTCACTAACCTGATTATTGAAAAGTTGAATTTGGGTCGCCACTTCACGCCCGACATTGTCATAACGCTTTTGCAAGTGCCATGCACCCGTTGCCAGCAAGATGACCAGCAATAGCAAAACAATCGCAATCGTCGCCATCCAAGATGGACCCGTTGGACGCCGACGGGCTTTGGCAGCGCTCGCTAGTGCATTAACGGTGGCGGACTCTTGGCTTGATGTGTTGGTTTCTGTCATGATCGGATTGTAGTCGCTGACCCGAATAAAAGGTTCAATGAAACGCTAAATCAGTCGATACGGTGATTATCGCGAAAATGTTCAAAATTCGACAGGATTTCTTCTTGCAGTGGACGTGAAATAAGAATTTTTGGCATTGACAGGGATTTTTCGGTACGAGAACAGGTAGTCAACTTGTTCAGTCCTTGAATCAAAACCGTCTCTTGACGAGGGTGCGTCAGAATAAAACAGCATTTTTTTGCCCATTGCACCAAATCATGCTCTCTGAATTGAGCCAGACTCGATTTGATCGCATGAGCACTTGTTAGTAGCCAAACGGGGTATTTCGCCGATTGCGCCCATGTCTTAAACATATCGATATTTTTCGGTGACCATGTTGCAGGGTTGCGACAATAAGCAACGTAAAAATCAACTTTCACCCCTTTTTCTGTCAATCGTGACGCAAGCCAGTCTCGTCCATCCTGGCCTCTGACGATCAGAACACGTCGAATCGAATCGATGTGGGCAATAAGCTTGTTCCATAATGATTCCGAATCTTGATCAGCGCTTTTATCAGGCTGAAACAATGACAGATCTTGGCCAAACGCTTCACGAATGGCTTGTCCACTAGCCTGACCGACACAGCCTATATGCGTATCTTTGGGCCAAACGTACTTGGGATGCATTTGTGACAAGTGCTGATGATATGCCTGCACCGCCGGAACACTGACAAAAATCACCAGATCATATGAATCAGGGGTGGCTAGGGATTGCACGTCATGCAAAATTACAGGCTGAATCTCCAGGGCAGGACATTCGGTGACTTGCCAACCACGCTGCAAAAGCGCACCGCCCAGATCTGCATTACGACCTTGAGGCCGAGTCAAAACCGCCATGCTGAATTCTGTCGATACGCTCATGCCATCAATCGACTTTCAGGCGCCGGATGAAATCTGGGACAAAATCCGCCCTGCCCCCTGCGCGATCAGATCATCGGCTACAGATTGGCCAATCTTGTTTGCATCAGCAACCAGTCCGGAACCTTGTGCACGGTAAATAGTCTGCCCATCTGGCTGAGCCACCAGTGCACGAACGGTCAGCTGCTGGTGCTCGATAACGGCATGCGCCGCAAGCGGTACCTGGCATGAACCGCCCAAAGCACGCGAAACCGCTCGTTCTGCAAGCGCACAGGCGGTTGTTTTATGACAGGATAGCGGAGTCAGCAATTCAAGCAAGTCCGATCTTTTTTGTAAAATTTCGATTCCAAGCGCTCCTTGCCCGGCGGCGGGTAAGGAGTCATCTACGGAGATGTAAGAACGAATCCTATCGGCCAGACCAAGGCGTTCAAGCCCGGCCACTGCAAGAATGATGGCGGCGTATTGCCCTTGGTCCAATTTTGAAAGACGAGTATCCAGATTTCCCCGAAGCGGCTCGATTTTTAGATGAGGAAACCTTGCACGCAACTGCGCCTCGCGTCTCAGACTTGACGTTCCAACAACAGATCCGGGCAGCAGCGCATCGAGTGACGCAAAGTGATTGGAGACAAACGCATCCCGACAATCAGCCCTTTCGAGAATTGTCGACAGTTCGAAAGGCGCTTGCATATCAACAGGCACGTCTTTCAGGGAGTGCACTGCCAGATCTGCACGCCCATCAAGCAATGCGTTTTCCAGCTCTTTAACAAAAAGTCCTTTGCCACCGACTTTTGACAGGCTGCGATCAAGAATCTCGTCACCGCGCGTACTAAGCTTGAGCAGATCAACGACCATTCCGGGATAAAGCGCCTGCAGTCTGGACTGAACATGTTCTGCCTGCCAGAGCGCCAAGCGACTCGCGCGAGTCGCAATCACGAGTTTACGAATCTGCGTCACAACATAACCTATCGAAGATAATTCAGTATTACAGTCAACACTATTCCGATGACTGCCAAAATAGCCAGTCCTTGCAAAATTGTGTAGCCACGTTGTTTTTGGGGGGATGTTGTCATGATGAGCTTCCTTCTAGAAGAGTGACAGATTACACCGCATCAAGAAAAACGCCGGTCGCTTTTGGTGACCGGCGTTTGACCTAACGCAACCCGAATCAAATAACGGACTTGAGCAGCTTGCCCATTTCGGAAGGATTCTTGGTTGTACGGATACCGCAAGCTTCCATGATTTCTAGCTTGGCGTCAGCCGTATCTGCGCCACCCGAGATCAAGGCACCTGCATGTCCCATGCGCTTACCGGCAGGAGCGGTGACCCCAGCGATAAAACCAACCATAGGTTTTTTCATGTTGTCTTTAGCCCAAAGTGCAGCGTTCACTTCATCGGGCCCACCAATTTCACCGATCATGATCACTGCATCCGTGTCGGGGTCATCATTGAACATTTTGAGAACGTCGATGTGCTTCAGACCGTTGATCGGATCGCCACCGATACCGACAGCGCTCGACTGACCCAGACCAAGCTCGGTCACTTGAGCAACTGCCTCGTAGGTCAACGTACCCGATCGGCTGACGATGCCGATACGACCTTTGCGGTGAATGTGCCCCGGCATGATGCCGATCTTGATTTCGTCCGGGGTAATCAGGCCCGGGCAATTTGGTCCAAGCAACAGGGTCTTGCTGTTCAAAGCGGCCATACGGGCTTTGACTTCCAGCATGTCACGAACCGGAATGCCTTCAGTAATACAAATCACCAAATCAAGCTCGGCTTCGATGCCTTCAAGGATGGCCGCTGCTGCACCTGCGGGAGGCACGTAGATCACGGAAACATTTGCACCAGTTTCTTTCTTGGCATCTTTAACGGACGCAAAAATAGGAATGCCTTCGAAATTTTCCCCGGCTTTCTTAGGATGTACACCAGCGACAAAAGCATTTTTGCCATTGGCGTAATCGCGTGAAGTGCGTGTGTGGTACTGACCTGTTTTACCGGTAATACCTTGTGTAATGACTTTAGTATCTTTATTGATCAGAATGGACATGTTTGAATCCCTGGCAGAATTATTTGACGGCCGCAACAACGCGGGTGGCGGCTTCAGCCATCGTGTCGGCGCTAATGATGGGCAAACCGGACTCGGCCAGCATTTTCTTGCCTAGATCCTCATTGGTGCCTTTCATGCGCACAACAAGGGGCACATTCAAGTTCACTGCCTTACAGGCGGTGATCACACCGGTTGCGATCACATCGCAGCGCATGATTCCACCGAAAATATTGACCAAGATCGCCTTGACGCTCTTGTTGGCCAGCATGATTTTGAACGCTTCGGTCACACGCTCCGCCGTTGCGCTACCGCCAACGTCCAGGAAGTTAGCCGGTTCGCCACCAAACAGTTTGATGGTATCCATCTTTGCCATAGCCAAACCTGCACCGTTGACCAGACAGCCGATGTTGCCGTCGAGCTGGATATAGGCAAGCTCATGCTTGCTGGCTTCGACTTCTGCCGGATCCTCTTCGTCCAGATCGCGATAGGCCACGATTTCGGGATGACGAAACAACGCGTTGGGGTCAAAGTTGAATTTGGCGTCTAAGGCAATAATGTCGCCGCTGCCAGTCAAAATCAATGGATTGATTTCGGCGAGCGATGCATCGGTGTCCCAGTATGCTTTGTAAAGCTTTTGAAATTCGGCTGCGGCTTTCGATACCGAAGCCTCAGGCACGCCAATGCCACGCGCCAGCGTGGCAGCCTCTTCATCGGTCAGCCCCTTGTCGGGATGAACAAAAACCTTGAGGATTTTTTCGGGGTGATGTTCGGCGACCTCTTCAATATCCATGCCACCTTCGCTTGATGCCATGACGCATACACGCTGAGTACCGCGATCAGTCACGATGCCGACATAATATTCTTTCTTAATGTCGGCACCCTCTTCAATCAGCAGGCGACGAACTTTTTGACCTTCGGGGCCGGTCTGATGCGTGATCAGTTGCATTCCCAGAATCTCGGAGGAAATTTTACGTACCTCGTCGATTGAACGGGCAAGCTTGACGCCACCGCCCTTACCACGACCACCCGCATGAATTTGGGCCTTGACTACCCATACAGGACCGCCGAGTTTTTCAGCTGCGGCAACGGCTTCATCAACGCTAAACGCTGGAATGCCACGTGGAACGACAACTCCGAATTGTCTGAGCAGTTCCTTACCTTGATACTCGTGGATTTTCATGGGGCTCCTGTTATTTCAGAAAAGTACTTTAAAAAGGGACAGATGAGATTGCGCCAAGGCTAACCTGCGGGGCTTTCAACATCCTTACTGGGCGCAACATACCATTGCGGATAATGTTCTTTGGTGACTTCGCCATCCAGACGCCAAGCATGGCATCCATCAAGTTGAAATGGCCTTCTGTCAGCATTCGAACCGCTTTTGCGTTTGCTTGTCATGCTTTGAACCGCAGCCGTTGGCAACACAGCGGCCAATTCAGTCATATGTGTACACCCGGAGGTGCGACCAAAACGTTCTTTCAACTGCTGCCGGAAAAATTTGAGCAGATTCATCCCGATCAGATCGCGATATTCGTCTGCTATCGATGTGCAATTCGGACCAAAAGGCGCAGCGTCATACGCAACGACAGCATCATGGATCGTATAGGACGTATCGATCGTTACTCGAATGTGCATATGATGAAAAGGCTCAAGAGCCTTACGCACCGAACCATCTCTCTTGGTGAAGTCGTAGGACTTCGAGTCGATCAACTCGGCTTCGATATCCCACAAACCATCCTCACGCTCAAAGGAATGAACCTGAATTGAGCGGTTATGCATCGGTTTGCGTGGGCTTTTAGGCGCAGGAAGCGGCATACATACTCGGGGATAATTTTGACACGGTGCAGCAAAGAAAAGAGTATAGCGCAGGCAACACTATGGCGGTGAAAAGCCCTACAAGTCCTCATCTTCACCAGAACTTTTTAGCACCTGGCGGATGATTTCATGCGAGAAACCGCGGGCAGCCAGAAAGCGGGCTTGCTTCGCGTATTCTGACCCGTTCAATGCCAATCCTTTTCCAGCAAATTTTTTGCTCCAAACCTCTTGAGCGCGTTCAAGCTCAGTTTCTTTTAGTTGCTCTCGCGCTAAGGTAATCTGGTCATCGTTGAGTCCCTGCTGCCTGAGAGTATGAATAATTCTGATAGAACCATGGGCAGGTGCCTTGCTGTGGATAATGCCCTGGACATAACGCTCATCGGACTGCCACCCCTCTTTGGCAAGCACATCAAGCAGCTCATCAACCTGTTCGGGTGAATCGGCGTACGCAGCGAGCTTGCGCGCAAGCTCGGCGCGTGTATGTTCTCTACGAGACAAATAGGAAACGGCCCGAGCCTTGAGGGAAAGCCCGGACCGTTTTTTGCTATCGGCATGATCACCTGCTTGCGACTCGAAGCCCTCGTCATCGGAAAACTGATCACCAGTCGAGCGGGAAACCATTTATTTAAGATACTGATTTCAGATTACAGTTCATCTGCATCGTCTTCGAGATCGATGTCGGACACTGCCGGCGACTTGGCAGATTTGGACGACTTACCGGTTGTCGATGCAGGTGTCGAGGCAACCGAACCGGCCGAAGAAACTCCGCCAACACGCAAAGCAATGCCAAGCTTTTCACGCACTTTGTTTTCGATCTCAATCGCCATGGCCGGACGCTCGCGAAGATATTCGCGCACATTGTCCTTACCCTGACCAATGCGCTCACCGTTATAACTAAACCAGGAGCCAGCCTTTTCAACGATACCGGCTGTAACGCCTAGATCGATGATTTCACCTTCACGAGAAATACCGCTGCCATACATGATGTCGAATTCGGCCTGTTTGAAAGGTGGTGCAACTTTGTTTTTGACTACCTTGACACGCGTTTCATTACCGACGATTTCTTCACCCTTTTTAAGAGCACCGATTCGACGGATATCAAGACGCACCGAAGAATAGAACTTAAGCGCATTGCCACCAGTCGTGGTTTCGGGATTGCCGAACATGACGCCGATCTTCATCCTGATCTGATTAATGAAAATCACCATACAGTTGGTGCGCTTGATGCTGGCGGTAAGTTTGCGCAGCGCCTGGCTCATCAATCGAGCCTGAAGACCAGGAAGCGAATCACCCATCTCACCTTCGATTTCAGCCTTGGGAACCAGAGCAGCCACCGAATCGATGACGATAAGATCGATCGATCCTGAGCGAACCAGCGCATCCGTAATTTCTAAAGCCTGTTCACCAGTATCCGGTTGGGAAATCAATAAATCGGTCAAATTCACACCCAGTTTTTGGGCATACTGCACATCAAGAGCGTGCTCGGCATCGACAAAAGCGCAGGTACCACCTACTTTTTGCATTTCGGCAATCACTTGAAGCGTTAGTGTCGTTTTGCCGGATGATTCGGGACCGTAGACTTCGATCACGCGACCGCGAGGCAAACCACCCACACCAAGTGCAATATCCAACCCCAGGGATCCGGTCGAAACGACCTGAATATCGTGCTCGACTTCATTGTCCCCATAGCGCATGATGGACCCCTTGCCGAACTGCTTTTCGATCTGTGAAAGCGCCGCAGCGAGTGCTTTACCTTTTTCGGATGAGCCGGCCTTGAGGGTTTTATCGTCCATGAGGAATCCTTGAAATTGATGCTTTAAATCCGAATGAGGGATTTGACGGTTTAGTATGGGCTGAAATTATTACATCACAATTTACTGTACAAATAAACAGTATGTCAATAATAACCTGTTCCTAGGGTTTATCCTGAAATCGAAGGCTGCTACCACGCAATCAGTGCGCACTATGTAAAAATGCCAGCATTACATCTAAGAGAGTGATGGCTATCATGCGGATTCTGATTGCCGAAGATGACAGTATTCTGGCTGACGGACTGACCCGGTCACTTCGCAACAACGGGTACGCAGTCGATGCGGTATCGGATGGCATCGCGGCAGACTCTGCACTAACTGCCCAGGAGTTCGATCTGCTGATTCTGGATCTGGGTTTGCCGCGTTTGTCCGGCCTCGAAGTGCTGGGCAAACTACGTGCACGCAACTCACGCCTGCCCGTCCTGATTCTGACCGCGGCCGACAGCATCGAACAAAGAGTCAAGGGCCTGGACCTTGGGGCAGATGACTACATGGCCAAGCCTTTTTCGCTTTCCGAGCTGGAAGCGCGTGTCCGTGCGCTCGCCAGACGTGGGGTCGGCGGAGGCGCCGCATTGTTGCGACATGGCCGACTCGTCTTCGATCAGACCGGGCGTGTTGCCATGGTTGATAATCAGACACTCGAACTATCGGCACGCGAAATCAGCCTACTAGAAATCCTGTTGACCCGAAGCGGTCGGATGGTGAGTAAAAACCAGATCGTCGACCATCTATGCGAATGGGGAGAAGAAGTCAGCTCCAACGCGATAGAGGTCTATGTTCACCGACTGCGTAAAAAACTTGAACCGAGTGGCGTCAAAATAGCCACTGTCAGGGGACTGGGTTATTGCCTCGAACGGGATACAAGCAGTGGCCAAACCGCGAGTCACTAAATCTCCCCAGCTCAATCAGGAAGCGATTGAAGTCATCCGCGGCGGAGCCGAAGGCCCGAGCATGGCCCCGCACAGACGATCGCTGCTTGGCGAAATTCTCGACTGGATGCTAGCCCCCTTGTTCCTGCTGTGGCCAATGAGTGTGGCCATCACCTATGTCGTTGCGCAAAATCTCGCGAATGTTCCCTACGACAGCGGCCTGGAAAATGCCCTGCAGGTGCTTGGCCAACAAGTTGTCGTCGACAACGGCATGATTTCACTGAGAATGTCCGCCCCGGCACGCATGGCATTGCGCACTCGGGAAAACGATGGTGTTTACTGGAAGGCAATTGGCCCTCAAGGTGAAAACCTGGGCGGAGACTCCGATCTGCCGACACCGGAATACACACCCGCCAACACGATTAACACCGTCTATTTCAAAAACGAAACGATGCGCGATTTCGAAATACGAATCGCCTATATGTGGATGGATTTTGCGATTCGCGATTCAGGGCCGGTGCTACTCGTCGCGGCAGAAAGCACCGAAAAGCGTACCCAACTTGCCAACGACATCATCAAGGGGGTGATCATGCCCCAATTTTTCGTGCTTCCGATCGCCGTTATCCTGATATGGTTCGGAATGTCTCGGGGAGTCGCACCAATCAATGCACTACAAAGCCGATTGAGGGCCAGACGTCCGGATGACTTGTCTCCTATTGACGAAAAGGCCGCCCCAGTGGAGATCGGTCCTTTAATTACCGCAATGAACGACTTGCTTCACCGCCTCTCATCCAATGTTCTGGCTCAAAAACGTTTTGTGGCCGATGCGGCGCATCAACTGAAGACCCCCCTGGCGGGATTGCGTACTCAGGCAGAACTCGCCATGCGGGCGGCCCCAACCGGAGACACCCAGGAAAGCCTTAGGCAAATCATGACGGGAACGATTCGAGCCACCCGTCTGGTGAACCAGCTTTTATTAATGGCCAACGCCGAAAACCCCGCTAGCGTTGGAATGACCAACCTCGATCTCGTCGCTCTTGCGCGGGAACGAACGCTTGCCTGGGTGGACCAGGCGATCAACACCAACATCGACCTTGGGTTCGAGGGGGAAGATGAACCCGTGATTGTCCGGGGACAAAGCCTGTTGCTGGCTGAAGCCATCAATAACCTGATCGACAATGCTTTGCGATATACCCCTTCACCTGGGCAGGTCACCGTCATCGTCAAGCGCGAAAATGATGATGTATTACTGGCGGTCGAAGATTCGGGTCCGGGCATTGCACCGGAAGAACGCGAACGCGTGTTCGACCGCTTTTATCGGGTACTTGGAACAAGCGTAGACGGAAGTGGACTGGGTCTTGCGATTGTTCAGGAAATCGCCCATCGCCATCATGCAACCATTCAAATTCTGGACGCACAAACTAAAGTCGGCTCAAGTCGAGGAACACGAATTGAATTGCGCTTTTTGAAAAGTCGACGCTCAGAAAAACCTCAAATTTGATATTTTTGTTACCAATTTAAGTTTCATGTAAGCAATTCGTCAGATGAGCGTCAGCCTGTAAGCCTATTGTTTGGATCACGGTCATGTCCAATATAGGACATATTTATTTTGAATAAAAACTGCCGGTTCATACAGGAGACAAATCCATGAGCACAGCCACAGCGGGGAAGGTGCATCCAGCCCCACGTCCAATGTCAAAAGAAGAGCGTAAAGTCATTTTCGCCTCTTCACTTGGTACGGTTTTCGAATGGTATGACTTTTACCTATATGGTTCGCTCGCAGCCATTATTGCGTCGCACTTTTTTTCCGCGGTCAACCCGACTGCCGCCTTCATTTTCGCATTGATGGCATTTGCCGCCGGTTTCGCCGTCCGTCCCTTCGGTGCACTGGTGTTTGGTCGACTGGGCGATTTGGTAGGACGCAAGTACACATTCCTGATCACCATTCTGCTCATGGGCGCATCGACATTCCTGGTCGGTATTTTGCCCAGCTATGACTCAATCGGCATCACAGCCCCGATCATCCTGATCGTGCTTCGCTTGGCTCAGGGCCTTGCGCTCGGAGGCGAATACGGCGGCGCAGCGACGTACGTGGCTGAACACGCGCCGCACGGCAAACGCGGAGCCTACACAAGCTGGATTCAGACAACAGCAACACTTGGCCTGTTCCTGTCACTGTTGGTGATTCTGGGCGTGCGCACCGCAGTGGGCGAGGATGCATTCAAAGCCTGGGGCTGGCGCATTCCTTTCCTCGTGTCTGTCGTGCTGCTTGGCGTGTCGGTCTGGATTCGTTTGCAATTGAATGAATCACCCGCTTTCAAGCGCATGAAAGAGGAAGGTAAATCTTCCAAGGCACCGATCAAGGAGTCTTTCGGTCAATGGAGCAACCTGAAAATCGTTCTCCTGGCCTTGTTCGGCCTGACTGCCGGCCAAGCCGTGGTCTGGTACACGGGACAATTCTATGCATTGTTCTTCCTGACGCAAACGCTTAAGGTGGACAACAACCTAGCCAATATTCTGATCGCTGTGTCGCTCTTGATTGGCACGCCTTTCTTCGTGATTTTCGGCACCCTGTCCGACAAGATTGGGCGCAAGACAATCATCATGGGCGGTTGCCTGATCGCTGCACTGACCTACTTCCCGGTCTTCAAGGCCATTACCCATTACGCCAACCCTGCACTCGAAAAAGCTCAGGCATCGGCACCGGTAACTGTCATCGCTGACCCAGCCAAATGTTCGTTCCAATTCAATCCGGTTGGCACATCGGCATTTACCAGCTCATGCGATATCGTCAAGTCTTTCATGGCTCGCAACGCAGTGAACTACAAAAACGAAGCCGCTCCTGCGGGTTCAATTGCAAAGGTCAAAATCGGCGACAAAGAGTTCACTTCGTTTGAAGGTGCCGGCCTGAGCGCTGCCGACTTCAAAGCCAAGTCGGACGCTATCGGCAAGGAAATGACAGCCGCGATCCGCGCGGCCGGTTATCCCGCCTCAGCCGACAGCACCAAAATCAATAAACCGATGGTTGTCGCACTGCTGACCTTCCTGGTGATTCTGGTGTGTATGGTTTATGGTCCGATCGCCGCCATGCTGGTCGAGTTGTTCCCGACCAAAATCCGTTACACCTCGATGAGCTTGCCTTATCACATCGGTAACGGCTGGTTCGGAGGCTTCCTGCCAACAGTATCCTTTGCGATCGTTGCTGCGACCGGAAACATTTATGACGGCCTCTGGTACCCAATCATCATTGCCGTGATGACGCTGGTAATCGGTACGCTGTTCATCAAGGATACGCGTCACGTGGATATCCACGACTAACGCACGATCCCCCGCCGGATGGGACTGCTGCGCCCAACCGGCTTTTCGCCTCCCCGGTTTTCGGGGAGGTTTTTTTTTGCACGTCAAGGGCATCAGCATCAGCTAGAATCGTTTTCTTTTGAGTTGGGCGCGTTATGTGGTTTAAAAATCTTAAGTTGTATCGTTTGGCTTCCTCCTGGAATCTAACTGCCGAAAAACTTGATGAACTTCTATCCAAGGAAGCATTTGTCTCAGCGGGAGCCGCCGCGCCCCAATCGGTTGGCTGGGTTCCCGTTCGTGAGGAAGATGCACGTTTCGCATACAGCGTAGGACGTCAAATCCTTTGCTCATACCGCACAGAAAAAAAGTTACTGCCTGCCTCTGTCATCAATCAATTCGTCAAAGTCCGCGCCCTGGAACTCGAAGAGCAACAAGGCTTCAAGCCTGGGCGCAAACAGATGCGTGACCTCAAGGAAGAAGTGACCAATACCCTTCTGCCCCGCGCATTTAGTCTGCAAAAAGACACGCGGATCTGGATCGACCCAGTCAACCACTGGGTAGCCATGGATACGGCATCGACAGCCAAAGCCGAAGAACTACTTTCCGCTCTGGGCAAAGCGATCTATCCGTTTCCCGTCGAACCGATACAAGTCAATTTAAGCCCCTCGGCCGCCATGACATCCTGGATCGCAAGCGAACAACCTCCTGCAAACTTTACGATCGATCAGGATGCCGAGTTACGTGCCGGCGGTGATCAGGCGGCTGTTGTTCGTTACGTTAAACATACCCTAGAGCTTGAGGACATTCAAAAGCACATCAATTCAGGTAAACAGTGCACCCGCCTCGCATTGACCTGGAATGACAAGATATCTTTCGTCTTGACTGAAAACCTGGATATCAAACGTATCGCGGCACAAGACATCCTGGATCAGCCGGATCACCAGATGGCGGCAAATGAAGCTGAAAAATTCGATTCGGATTTCACGCTGATGTGTGCGGAATTCAATTTATTAGCAAGCGGCCTGCTCGATGCGCTGGATGAAAAACGTATCGCCCAGGCGGCTTGACCCCAAAAGGTTTCTCGATGGACTTTCTGATTCAGGGTCGCGTAACGCAAACAATTGAAGGTGGAGTGATCGTGGAGGTCACGGCAGATGATCTCCACGTTCTAGCCTATGTTGTCATCGCCGCACCGGATATTTCAATTGCCGAAAAATTGATTCCGGTTGAAGTGTTCGAAAGCGGAGTTCAAATCCATGTCGCCGCAGTGGATCAGTCGGCCGAAGTGCCGGAACAAGTCATCGAGATTCTTGAAAACATGCAGTCCGATGACGTTGTCGTCTTTTTGTGCGATGGCGCAATCAGCTACGGCGAGACGCTGGCTGTATTAGGCATTAAGCACTAGTAACAGGAATTAAGCACTAACTTCTTTGCGATTGACTTTAGACATCTACATTCAGACGCAAATGCAATGGCCGTTGGACTCAACACCGATTCATGCAAATTATGCGGATCGCCTAACTTTGTGGGTCAACAACAAAGCTACCAAGCCCACCGCCATAACCCATAAAGAAACGTGGACAGCGTTTTTGCTGACAGCATATGTCACGCTTGAATAAGCCAGATAGCCACAGGTTAGGCAAAACAGGACGGGAGTGATCGGATAAAGCGGTACTTTGAATGGTCGCTCAACGGCGGGATCTTTCACGCGCATCACAAACAACGATATACCGACCAAAAACAGAAAACTCCAGAATACCGGGGCGGTGAATTCGACCATGACCTCGAAACCATCGGTTTGCCAGATTCCAAGGCCGACAAGTGCCAGACTGAGTATTGACTGTACCCAGTAAGCCGCCACAGGCGATCCGCGATACGCCTGCCACCCGCTCATGAACCGCAAAGCGGGCCAGTCGCGACCAAGTGCGAAATTGGTACGGGCTCCTACAATCATGGTCGCATTGATACTGGTCAATGCCGAAATGGCAACAAACACACCTAATGCCCGCTCCCCCCAAGGTCCGAAGGCGCGCCCCATTAGATCGGCCGCCACAGCCTTGCTATCGGCCAACCCCGTCAACCCCATACCAGCCAAAATCGCGATATTGACCAGAACATAAATGACGGTCAGGATTAAGATGCTCAGCACAATGACCGGCACGATCGCCCGTTTTCCGCCACGGACTTCGGCGGAAATGTAGGCAGCCTCGTTCCAGCCACCATAGGTCAGCAACACGAATACCATTGCCAGGCCAAACATGCCTAGGCTAGGAGAAGTCGAAAACGCAGCCGGTGATGCCGGCGCATCACCAGCCAGCACAAAGCCGGCAATCGCCACGCAAACAAGTCCCGTGACTTCGATGATCGTCAGAAAAGTCTGCACCCAGGATGCAGCGTGAATACCGATCAGATTGATCAATGTGAGCGCAACAACAATACCGACAGCCCAGATCGCGGTGGAATACGTACCAAGGGAGACCACCTTGGACATGTAATCCCCGAACACAAAGGCCAACAAGGCAATCGAACCGGTATTGATCACAGTTGCCTTGGCCCAGGCATACAGAAACGAAACAGGCTTACCGAAAGCACGCGCCAGAAAATGATAGTCGCCACCAGCATGCGGATAAGTCGTTGCCAACTCCGCATAACATAAGGCGCCGGCCAACGAAATCACGCCACCCAGCACCCAGGCGACAATCATCCAGCCAACGTCACCCGTGACACCAGCCACCATTGATGGTGTTTTGAAAATTCCGGCGCCTACGACAATACCGACGATAATGGCAATCGCTGCGACAGGACTAAGGCGTTGGGCTGGGTTAGCGGCGGTCATTTCTGGCTGATTCATTTAGACACAGCTTTGCCAAACTCTTGACCCGCCCAGCCCTCGATATGGCGAATGATATTGGCGTAATCACGTGGCCCATCGCCTTGGCTGATCGCAAATGCCAGAAACTGTCTGGCTGCAGGACTAACCGTCATCGGGACACCAAGTTTTTCGGCTTCTTCCATGCAAAGCTTGATGTCTTTATGCAGTAAATCAGTCGTGAAGCGAGTCGGAAACTCACGATTGACAATGCACTGTGGAATTTTTTCCTGCGTAGCAAAATTCCGGCCACTCGACACATTGATCACATCAAGCATTGTTTGCGGATCAAGGCCGGCCTTGGCGCCATAAACAAGCGTTTCGCAACTGGCGACAATGCTCACAGCGCACAATGTGTTGTTGACGATTTTCATCGTCTGCCCCAGGCTGGGGGTCGCTCCGAGATAGAAAATATTTTTTCCCAATACCTGCAAAATCGGCTCGGCAGCCTTGAAGGCGGAATCCAGGCCGGAGGCCATGAGTGTCAGCGTCCCCTTTTCAGCACCAATCGTGCCGCCGCTAACCGGACTGCCCACCCATTCAATACCGCGCTCGGCTGCACGCTTGGCAACTGCGTCAGTCACCGAGGGACCTGTTGTCGACAGATCGACAATAGTACGCACAGCTTTACCGTGCATAACGCCATCGTCGGCACAGACAACCGACTCGACAATGCTGGGCATCGGCAGGCATAACAAAACCAGTTCAACCTGATCGGCAAGATCACATGAACTGGAGGCAATTTGCGCGCCCTTTTCGCGAAGACGTTCCAGCGCGGTTGCGCTATTGTCGAACACCACCAGTTCATGACCCGCGGCCAACAGACGCGAACCGAAGTGGTAACCCATATTACCTAACCCGATCAAACCGACTTTCATTTTTGATAGATCCCCTGCTTATTTGTTTTGTGATTGTGATGTGCTTGTTAATGATTTATTCAGGCTTGAATCCACTAGCTTGTGCAGCCTTGCGAAAGCGTTCGATTTCATTCAATTGAAACTGGCGCATCTGTTCCGGATTCAAGGGCATCAATTCGCCACCCGTTTTTTCGACAAAAGTCTTGGAATCCGGCTCAGCCAAGGCCTTTTGCATCGCATCGGACAAAACCTTCACGATTGAATCGGGCGTATTCGCTGCCACCCAGAACGATGTCCAACTGTAATGCACCGCATCGGGATATCCACTTTCTTTCAGCGTTGGCACGT
The DNA here is from genome assembly GCF_010499255.1 of Sheuella amnicola. Taxonomy (GTDB): domain Bacteria; phylum Pseudomonadota; class Gammaproteobacteria; order Burkholderiales; family Burkholderiaceae_B; genus Zwartia; species Zwartia amnicola. Next base: position 61,672 of record NZ_JAAGRN010000001.1, on the reverse strand, counting down.
TGGGCAGTTCGGGATGACGCTGGTCGCCAGTCACGGCAATCGCATGCGACTTACCGGATGCGGCCGAAGCAACGGAACCGGTCGAATCAACCACGGCCAGATCAACTTGTCCTCCGATCACGTCAGTCATCGTCTGGGATAAGCCTTTGTAATTCACAGTTTGAAAAGGTGTGCCTGCCTTGGAGGTGAATTGCGCTGCAGCAAGCTCATAACCGGGGGAATAGAAACCTGCATTCAGGGGCGGCTGCTTGCGTCCCCGCTCTTCAAGATCTTTCACCGTTTTCAAAGGAGATTGCGGCGATGTCATGAAGACTGCCATGGATCTTGTCGTTCCTGCAATCGGACGCAAATCCTTGACGGGATCGTAGTTCATGTTTTTGATTGCAACCACGTTGACAGCCATAGGCGAATTACTGCCCATGAAAATCGTATATCCATCTGCGGGTTCAGCCTTAAGTGCCTGAACAGCTAACGACCCACCGGCACCGGGCTTGTTTTCGACAATCACCGGTTGTTTAAGGATTTCGGAAATTTTTTTACCGAAATATCGGGCGTATACATCTGCACCGCTACCTGCCGTGAAAGGAACAAGGATGCGTATTGTTTTGTTTGGAAATGATGCAGTCTGAGCCTGCGCCTGGAAAGAAAATCCTGCGCCAAGTACGCCAGTAACTAAAGTAAAGGCCAAGCCTGTTTGCAACCAATTACGTCTGGATTTCATTCAATTGTCTCCGGTTTCCATTATGGATTTAATTTTGGCTGGGATGATTTTAGCTATATCCGCAAGCAGTCTGCTTTTAACCCGCTATCGAGCCACCTCTTCAGGAGATAGCGTACACCCCGAAGGTTATCTGAGTATGGCAAATCAAGCCGATCCGTGAAAAAATGAAAAGGTATCTCTGCCCTTTAGATGCATATAACTGCGAGACTGGAGTCCAAAAATGTTGCTGAATTGCCCACATTGCCAAAAAGCTAATCGAGTTCCCGATGAACGACTCGCAGAGCAACCGGTATGCGGTTCATGCGGACAAAATCTTCTGAATGGCGTGCATGAACTTGATGCTTCAGGACTGGCATCATTGCAGGCACAAAGTGCCCTGCCCTTGATCATCGATTTCTGGGCGCCTTGGTGTGGACCTTGCCGTTCGTTTGCACCCACATTCAAAGCAGCTGCACAAAAGCATGGCGGAAAAATCATTTTCGCAAAAATCGATACCGAAGCTCAGCAAGCACTGGGGGCGCGATTCAATATTCGATCGATCCCCACTCTGGCGGTTTTTTCAGGCGCAACAGAGCTTGGAAGGGTTTCTGGAGCCTTGCCACCCGCACAACTAGAAGAGCTGATCGGCCAAGTCTTGCAGCACATTGATGGCTCGCACAAGTCTTAATAACCAAAAGATATATAGATAGAAATAATTTTTGTTTGTTGGTTTTAAAGAACCCGATCAAAATGAGATCCCTGTTTCGTAGATCTTAAATGTAGGGTTCACATGAAGAAGATTATTCTGGCCGCTGTTAGTGCCATCGCCGTCCTGACCACACCGCTTAGCCACGCCCAAACCTCTCTTCTGAACGTGTCTTATGACGTTGCGCGTGAGTTCTATAAGGACTACAACGCGGCCTTTATCGAACACTACAAAAAATCGACCGGTAAAGATATCAAGATCGATCAGTCTCATGGTGGCTCAAGCGCCCAGGCGCGAGCCGTAAACGATGGATTGGCTGCTGACGTCGTCACCATGAACACAACGACGGACGTGGACTTTTTAGCCGGCACCGGGGTCGTTTCGAAAGACTGGCGTAAAGAGTTTGCCAATAACGCCTCGCCGACGACATCGACCATGCTGTTCCTGGTGCGACGCGGCAATCCAAAAAAAATCAACGACTGGAAAGATCTAACCCAGCCTGGAATCAAAGTCGTTGTGGTCAACCCCAAGACTGGCGGTAACGGGCGCATGGCGTATCTCGCAGCATGGGGCCAGGTACGCAAACAAGGTGGCACGGATGCTCAGGCCCAGGAATTCGTCACTTCGCTGTACAAAAACGTACCGATTCTGGCTAAAGGCGGTCGCGATGCCACATCGATTTTCCTGCAACGCAATATTGGCGACGTTTTGATCACATTCGAATCCGAAGTGGTGTCGGTGAACCGTGAATTCGGTGAAGGCAAGGTCGACGTGATCCACCCCTCTTCCAGCATCGTGGCCGAAAACCCGGTTGCCCTCGTCAATCGTACGGTTGACAAGAAAGGTACGCGCGAACAAGCAAAAGCGTATTTGGAGTTTTTATATTCGGATCAGGGACAAGAGATTGCCGCCAAGCATGCCATTCGTCCAAGATCGCCTGCTGTACTGGCCAAATACAAAGATATTTTCAAGCCGATCCAATTCTTTACGGTCGAAGAATATTTCGGCAGTCTTGCCGAGGCACAAAAGGTTCACTTCAACGATGGTGGATTGTTCGACAAGATTTACACTGTCGGAAAATAAATGAATATCACCGCAACCGCATTGCCGGTAGCCGGGCAGTCCAATCAGCATCGCCTTAAACCCAAGCGCGTCTTGCCGGGCTTCGGCCTAACGCTTGGTTTGTCCATGCTTTATCTTAGCCTGATCGTGCTGATTCCTTTGTCGGCACTGTTTTTCAAAACTTTTACCCTGAGTTTCCAGGAGTTCTGGACAGCTGTCAGCGCGCCACGCGTGGTGGCTTCATACAGACTGACTTTTGGTGCTGCGTTTTTAGCTGCCTCATTTAATCTGGTTTGTGGCCTGATACTTGCATGGGTTCTGGTCAGATACGAGTTTCCGGGCAAAAAAATCGTCGATGCCATGATTGATCTTCCCTTTGCCTTGCCCACGGCTGTAGCCGGCATCTCACTTACAGCGCTGTTGGCTGGCAATGGTTGGATCGGTCAGTACCTTGAATCCTGGGGAATCCAGGTGGCATTCACACCGGCTGGTGTGGTGGTGGCTCTGGTTTTTATCGGCATTCCGTTTGTCGTGCGCACGGTCCAGCCTGTGCTTGAAGACGCAGAAAAAGAACTGGAAGAAGCCGCCACATGTTTAGGTGCCACACCTTGGCAAACATTTTCCAAAATCATTCTGCCAACGATCACGCCTGCTTTGCTGACCGGCTTCGCGATGGCTTTCGCTCGAGCGATCGGCGAATATGGTTCGGTGATTTTCATTGCGGGCAATATGCCAATGGTTTCGGAGATCACATCCCTGATCATCATTGGCAAGCTTGAACAATACGACTTCGCGGGGGCCACCGCAGTTGCCGTGGTGATGTTGATCGGCTCGTTCATTCTGCTGATGATCATCAACGCGCTGCAGGCCTGGCAACGTCAACGGGTAGGCATGAAATCATGAGCAAGCAAAGAATCACCCCGCGTGACATTCAAGCCAGTCAGGAATCGAAATGGGTGAGGCGATTGCTGATCGGCTTCGCACTGACCTTCGTATTTCTGTTTCTGGTTCTGCCAATAGCAGCCGTCCTGACCGAAGCACTTCGCAAAGGCTGGGATACTTACTTCACTAGCCTGGCAGATCCCGATGCATGGTCTGCCATCAGGCTGACATTGGTCATCACGGCCATTGTCGTACCGATGAATTTGTTTTTTGGCGTTGCCGCTGCCTGGGCCATCGCAAAACATGATTTCAAAGGCAAAGCCTTTCTCATCACACTGATCGATCTGCCGTTTTCAGTATCGCCGGTTGTTGCCGGACTGGTCTACGTGCTTGTGTTCGGCGCAAACGGTTGGTTTGGCGGTTGGCTACTCGCGCACGATATCAAAATCATTTTTGCCGTCCCCGGCATGGTGCTGGCAACGATCTTCGTCACCCTGCCATTTATCGCCCGCGAACTCATCCCACTAATGCAGGCACAAGGAACGGACGAAGAACAAGCTGCGGTCGTATTGGGTGCTACAGGCTGGCAAATATTTAGCCGCGTGACTTTACCCAATATCAAATGGGGATTGATCTATGGCGTGATTCTGTGCAATGCGCGATCACTTGGCGAGTTTGGAGCAGTCGCGGTTGTCTCGGGACACATTCGCGGTCAGACCAACACCATGCCTTTGCAGGTGGAAATTTTATATAACGAATATCAATCCGTCGCGGCCTTCGCGCTAGCATCGCTGCTTGCTTTGCTGGCCATATTGACGCTCATCATCAAGACTTTCGTCGAGTGGCGGCAAAGAGTGGCGGAAGAATCGATCGAACGAGGTTTGCCATGAGTATCGAAGTCAAGAACGTCACCAAAAATTTTGGACCAATTCGTGTTCTAAACAACGTCAATCTTCGTATCGACTCGGGTGAACTCGTTGCACTGCTTGGACCCTCGGGTTGCGGCAAAACATCTTTGCTAAGGATCATCGCCGGCCTCGAAACAGCCGATTTCGGCAGCATTTATCTTGAAGACGATGATGCGACGCTGACCGATGCCCGTGAACGACAGGTGGGATTCGTGTTCCAGCACTACGCACTTTTCAGGCACATGAGCGTATTCGAGAACGTCGCCTTTGGATTACGCGTCAAACCCAAAAAGCAACGTCCAAGCGAAGATCAGATTCGGGCCAAAGTGCATGAACTGCTCGACATGGTGCAGCTCAAGTTTCTAAAAGACAGGTTTCCTTCGCAGCTATCGGGTGGCCAGCGCCAGCGGATCGCGTTGGCAAGAGCTCTTGCGATTGAGCCCAAAGTGCTTTTGCTTGATGAGCCTTTCGGCGCGCTGGATGCCAAGGTCAGAAAAGAATTGCGCAAATGGTTGCGCAGATTGCACGATGACCTGCATGTCACTTCTGTGTTCGTGACTCACGACCAGGAAGAAGCGCTTGAAGTATCCGATACTGTTGTTTTGATGAACCAGGGCAAGCTCGAACAGATCGGTTCGCCGCAGGAGGTCTACGACCATCCAGCCACACCTTTCGCCTATGGTTTTCTGGGTAACGTCAATCGTTTTGAAGGCACCATCAGTCGCGGTCAATTCAAGTTCGGCGATCTGATCCTGGAACAAGCCGATGCGAGCGATCTGGAGGATCAATCCAAAGCGATTGCCTTCGCACGGCCATCGGATCTGGACATCGCGACGCAGCAAAGCAGTCAAGTGGGAATCCCTGCGGTCATTGATCGAATTTTGTCTTTCGGTCCGACTTCAAGAATCGAGTTGACATCTTCGGATGCATTGACTGAATCCGGCAGACCACTGGAGTTTGAAGTGCATTGGCCGCGCAATCGGGTCGACGATGCATCCCTCAAAGAAGGAATGCATGTGAAACTGATCCCGAACGGGTTAAGAGTGTTCGGACATTAGTTCCCGGGCATCCGTTGCCTGAGCATTAGTTAGGCGCATCCCCGATCCACGCAATTCGAAGCATATTGGTCGTACCCGAAACGCCAAACGGCGTTCCCGCGGCGATCAGTAACGCCTGCCCCGGCACTCCAAAACCGTGCTTGGCAGCAGCTCGCGTAGCATGCATGACGATCTCTTCGATGCTGACGACATCGGAAGACTGGATTGAATGTACTCCCCAGACAAGAGAAAGCCTTCTCGCTGCGGCAGGCACTGGCGTCATACTCAAAATCGGAGCGCGCGGACGCTCATGCGCAACCCGCAATGTTGTCGTACCGGATGATGTGAAAGCAACCGTCGCGGCAACAGGCAATGTCTCCGCGACTGTTCTGATCGCAGCCGAAATCGCATCACGCGTATCGGAATGGCGACGCGAATGAACTGCATCCATGGTGATGCGCTGCAAAGGATCTCGCTCGGTGCTTTGCAAAATTCGATCCATCATCGTGACCGCTTCGATCGGATACGCTCCGGATGCCGACTCGGCAGACAGCATGACCGCATCAACACCATCATAAACGGCGGTAGCCACATCACTCACTTCCGCCCGCGTAGGAACCGGTGTTGAAATCATCGACTCAAGCATTTGCGTGGCCACAATCACGGGCTTGCCCGCCTCACGACAGGCACGCACAATGCGCTTTTGCAAAACGGGGACTTCCTCGGGCGGCAACTCCACGCCCAGATCACCCCGCGCAACCATCACGCCATCAGCAGCGGCAACAATCGCATCCAGCGAGTCGATCGCGGAAGGTTTCTCAAGTTTGGCCATCACCCAGGCGCGGTTGCCGACGATATTCTTCAACTCGTGAATATCCTCAGGACGCTGCACGAAAGACAATGCGATCCAGTCAATGCCGATACTTAATCCGAACTCAAGATCTTCCCGATCCTTTTCGGTCAAAGCTGATAAAGGCAAAATCGCCCCGGGAACATTTACGCCCTTACGATCGGAAATCACGCCGGCATTCAGCGCGATGACCTTGGCATGATCTTTTGAACATTCAAGCACACGCAAGCGCACCTTCCCATCATCGATCAACAGCTCGTCACCCGGACGAACCGCTGCAAAGATTTCTGGATGAAGCAACGGCACGCGACCGTTTTCACCCATATCGGGATTCAAATCCAAGCGTAGTTCCTGTCCGGTTTCAAGCGCCATCTTGCCACCGACAATCTTGCCCAGGCGCAGCTTGGGCCCCTGCAAGTCCATCAGAATTCCGACCGGACGACCTACATCGGCCTCGATCTGGCGGATCGCATCGTAACGGGCCTGATGATCCGCATGCGCACCATGGCTGAAGTTCAGCCTGAACACATCCACGCCGGCATCGAATAGTTGTCGAATTGTCTCGGGATCACTGCTTGCGGGACCCAACGTGGCAACAATCTTGGTGTTTCGGCTACGGTGGGAGATCGCGTCGAGTTTCATGCGTTTAAAACCTTATATGATCAAAAACAGGATGTGCCCAATAGCTGTGCACGATTGCTGTTTGACAGCAGTTGCGTGCCTAGATACGATCCATTAAACCAGACTTCCGGAGTATTTTTAATGACAAATGCTGCAAAATCCATTACCGACCTGCGTATCAATGGAAAAAGACTGTGGGATTCGCTGATGCGTCTGGCAAAAATTGGCGCAACGCAAAAAGGTGGTGTTTGTCGTTTAGCCTTAACCGACCTGGATCGCCAGGGCCGTGAATTCTTTGTCAATGAAGCCCGCGCAGCAGGGTGCACTATCCGTGTCGACCATATCGGCAATATTTTTGCGCGCCGGGCGGGCAAAAATCCCAATCTTCCCGTCGTCATGACCGGCAGTCACATCGATACCCAGCCAACAGGGGGCAAGTTCGACGGAAACTACGGCGTATTGGCCGGCATCGAAGTCCTCAATACCCTCAATGATGCAGGCATCGAAACAGAAGCCCCTCTCGAGGTTGTTGTGTGGACCAACGAAGAAGGCTCGCGCTTTGTGCCTGTCATGATGGGATCGGGCACATTTATTGGTGAATTCAAAATCGATGATGTGCTGGTGCAAAAAGACCGTGACGGAATCACTGTGGGCCATGCGCTTGAAGCCATCGGCTATGCGGGCAAAGATAGCGTCAGTCCTTCTGGCATCGCCGCCTACTTCGAATCACATATCGAACAAGGCCCTGTCCTTGAAGCCAACGACATCACCATTGGAGTCGTCACCGGCGCACTTGGGCAGAGATGGTTCGATGTTGTTATCACCGGATCCGAGGCGCATGCTGGCCCGACTCCGATGAATCTTCGGCACGATGCCCTGCTGGCTGCCTCGCATGTCGTGCAGTTGGTGAACCGTTTGGCCCTCGATCATGCACCTAACGCCCGCGGTACTGTTGGAATGATGGATGTGTATCCGAACTCGCGTAACGTTATTCCGGGTACGGTCAAGATGTCTGTGGATCTTCGTGCCGACAATGATCAGACCTTGACCAAGATGGTCGATACCCTCCACGCTGAATGCGCCAGCATCGCAAAAAAGGGCGACGTCGAAATCGACTTGAAACAGGTGGTTTACTTTCCTCCGCAAGCCTTTGCAGAGCCGCTTGTCGAAGCCATTCGCGCCGGTGCTACAAATATCGGCTTATCCCAAATGAATGTAGTCAGTGGCGCCGGGCATGATGCGGTTTATCTTGCTCGTGTCGCACCGACCGCCATGATTTTTGTGCCCTGCAAGGATGGCATCAGCCACAATGAAATCGAAGATGCGAAACCTGAACATCTTGAGGCGGGATGCAATGTCTTGCTGCATGCGATGTTGAAACGCGCAGGCTGAGCCAATGTCTCCTGGGGGATTCAACCCTTTTAACGGAACCCTCAAAAAAAACGGCCTCATGTTTGAGGCCGTTTTAATTCGAAACCAAAGCTATTAGTTGCCGAGTCTAGCCTCGAACTCGGCCTTGATCGCCAAAAGACGCTGAGGCAAACCCGCTGCCAGCTTATCAAAGAGTTCGGAGTGCAATTCGAATTCTTTGCGCCACGCATCCGCATCAATCGAGGTGATTGTCAAAAACTTCTCGAGCGAAAAGTCCATACCCGCCCAGTCCAGATCGTCATAGCTTGGCGTAATGCCGAACACGTGTTCACGCCCCGCTGCTTCGCCTTCTATTCGACCAAGCATCCACTTCAGAACGCGGGTGTTTTCACTAAAGCCAGGCCAGACAAACTTACCGTTTTCATCTGTACGGAACCAGTTAACGCAGAAAATCTTCGGCAACTTGGCGCCGGATGCCTCAAGGTGCTGACCCAGTTCGAGCCAATGCGAGAAGTATTCAGCCATGTTGTAGCCGCAGAAGGGCAGCATCGCGAAAGGATCGCGGCGAACCACGCCTTGCTGTCCCATTGCCGCTGCTGTCGTTTCCGACCCCATGGTGGCGGCCATATAGACACCTTCTGCCCAGTCGCGTGCTTCGGTTACCAATGGCACAGTAGTCGAGCGGCGTCCACCAAAAATGAATGCGTCAATGACGACTCCTTCCGGGTTATCCCATTCGGGATCAAGCACGGGATTCATGGTTGCAGAAACCGTAAAACGTGCATTCGGATGAGCGGCCTTGACGCCCTTCTCTTTCGCTAGTTCAGGCGTCCAGTCGCGTCCCTGCCAATCGATGGCGTGAGCGGGCGGCTCTTTGGTCATGCCTTCCCACCAGACATCGCCTTCATCGGTCAAAGCGACGTTGGTAAAGATCGTGTCTTGTCTGAGGGTCGCCATGCAGTTGTAGTTTGAAGACTTGTTGGTGCCCGGCGCAACTCCGAAATAACCCGCCTCAGGATTGATCGCACGCAGATTGCCTTTAGCATCAGGTTTAATCCAGGCTATGTCGTCACCGATCGTGGTGATTTTCCAACCTTGTTGAGCTAAACCTGCGGGCGGAATCAACATGGCAAAGTTAGTCTTGCCGCATGCCGAAGGAAACGCGGCCGCAACGTGATACTTCTTGCCCCACGGCGCTTCAACGCCCAAGATCAGCATATGTTCGGCCAGCCAACCTGGCGATTTGCCATCTGCTTCGCTACGCCCCATTGTCGATGCGATGCGCAAGGCGAAACACTTTTTACCCAACAGTGCGTTTCCGCCATAGCCCGAACCGTAGGACCAGATTTCGCGTGTTTCCGGAAAATGAACGATGTACTTGGTCGAATTGCAAGGCCAGACTACATCAGCCTGACCCGCAGCCAGTGGCGCACCCACTGTATGGATGCAAGGCACGAATTCGCCTTCACTACCCAGCACGTCGTAAACCTTCTTGCCCATGCGCGTCATCATGCGCATGTTGACGACTACATACGGGGAGTCAGACAACTCGACTCCGATTTGAGCGATTGGAGATCCCAGAGGTCCCATCGAAAAAGGGATGACATAAAGCGTACGCCCTTGCATGGCCCCATCGAACAATTCGTCCAATTTAGCGCGCATCTCGGCAGGGGCGATCCAGTTATTGGTCGGGCCTGCATCCGCCTCTTTCTCGCTACAAATGAACGTGCGGTCTTCCACGCGCGCCACGTCATCGGGAGACGAGCGAGCCAGATATGAATTGGGGCGCTTAGCTGGATTGAGCTTTTGCAGCATCCCAGCCTGCACCATTTCGGCACATAAACGGTCGTACTCTTCCTGAGAACCGTCACACCAAACGATTTTTGCAGGACGCGTCTTAGCCGCAATCTCTGCAACCCACTTTTTTAGACCCTCGTGGCGGACATATTCGGGTGCATTTAATGAAATACTCATGGAATTGTTACAAGCTGAAGACAAATGGTTAAGTTCAATAACCCAAAATAGTATCACCGTAACCACTATGTAGAAAACTGGTTTGGAGTAGGAGTATATTTATCCGAATAATTTCAAATAATTCAAATGATTAAGAAATACTAAGTTAGTTTCAACCGAGGGGACGACATGAGTTTGAGCTTTAAACGGATACATCCTGACTTTGGTGCTGAGGTCAGTGCAATCGACCTGAATCAAACCTATGACGAACAAACGTTGCAGGAATTAAGGGATGCCATGGCGCAATACAGTGTTCTGGTCTTCAGAGATCAGCACTTTAGCGCTCAAGAGCAGCTTGATTTCGCAAAACGCATGGACGGTGAGTTGCATGCGAAAACTTCCTCATCGGTGTTAGCCAAAAATCGCTACGGTAACGAGGCATTAACCGATATTTCGAATGTCGGGCAAGACGGAGATATTCTGGGGGCGGAAGACCGTCGCCGCATGAACGGAATCAGCAATCGTATCTGGCACACCGATGCTTCTTTTGAAGATCCGGCCGGCCGCTATTCGATGCTTTACGCGCGCAATATCCCCCCGGTTCGTGCCGACACTGAATTTGCAGACATGCGCGCCGCCTACGACGCGCTCGATGACGAAACAAAAAGGACCATTGAAGGTTTGCATGTGAATCACTCGATCGTGTATTCAAGACATACGATGGGATTTGATTTTTCTCCGGAAGAAAGTGAGCGCTTGCCGGGCGCAACTCACCCGCTAGTCAAAATTTGCCAAGACTCTCCGCGCAAATCCCTTTATCTGGCATCACACGCATCCCGCATCATCGAATGGCCTATTCCCGAGGGACGTTTACTGCTGAAAGACCTGATCGAACACGCAACCCAGCGCAAATTCGTGTTTTCGCATGAATGGAGACTCAATGATCTGGTGATCTGGGATAACAGGACCACCATGCATCGCGCACGTCCTTTTGATGACAAAAAGTACAAACGCGAACTCACACGCGTGACCACTCTGGATCTGCCTCGTGAAAAACAAGCTCGTGTAGCTTAAGGGTCTGTGGCCTACCTCGATCGGTGCATGGCGCCCCACGCAAGCCTGATCACCGATCTTGCACAATCATGTTCCGATCCTGAAGCTTGATCTCATTTTGCCAAGCAAAGCAATCACACTCTGGCTCACAATTTTGCTGGTCTTAGGGTTTTCGGAAGGCAGATTTTCCATCGTCGAGGTGAAACGGGTCGAGTCTGAATCGACGATGATTGTGTGGGAATTGCGATGAATTCCGGGATCGGCCCAGACTTCAAGCATGGTTCGCTGCGGACCAATACCCGCCAAAGACAGCGCTGCCACAACATTCACGTTTGCGGGAAACCCGACTGCGGCATCCAGGGCATTTCCTTCAAAAACCTTGAGTGGTGCGGTCAGATTTTGCACATCAATATTATTTTTGACCAAATGAGGCGCCCCTTCCAGACCTGAAGGAGGCTTACGGGTAATCATTTTGACCGAGTGAATGGTACCTCGCGCCGCAGCGAGCATTGCGTCCAAACCGATCAGCGCACCGGTCGGAACATGCATCACCGTGCCCTGGCTCTTGGCCAAATCGATCAGATATGGATGTTTTAACAATGCTGCGACCGATAGCACCATCACTTGTTTGCGCGCCCGAAGCGCCGGCTCAACGATTTCAGCAAACACCGATGCCGGCGCGCACTCAATCACCAGGTCTGCCTTGTCGGACAAATGCGACACTTCAACCACTTGCACATTCGATGCGTATTGTGACAAAAAGTCCTTGGCCTTTTGGTGGTTTTTTGCCGACACCGCCACCAACTCTACGCCAGGAACCTCACCGGCCACTAATGCTTTCGCAATAGACCTTCCAACCGAGCCCAACCCCGCCAAAGCGACACGAAGATTTTGCGAAGAAAATTCATTCATCACGTGATTATTCCTGTTTCCATACGCATACAAGACTTATAATTTGTTACATTGTTTAACAAATTTGAATTAATGCGGTTTTCGCTTCAAATTATTTAGTAGATAAAGGAAATTTTATGTTGAAGAAGCTTGCAGTAGTCGTTCTGGTTGCATTGTTCGGCTTGGCTCAAGCTGCTCCGGTGGCCGCACAAACATCGTCGACGGGCACTCAGCAAACCGCAAAGAAAAAATCCAACAGCAAAAAACAGACAAAAAAGTCGAAAAAATCGAAGAGTTCAAAGAGTTCGACAGCCAAGAAATCGGGTTCAACTTCAACAGCACGTTAATCACAGGCAACGGCTGAAACAACAAGCTGCCGGCCGTACACAACCTGATCCGAAAGCGCCTGCTCCCAGAGTCTGCGAACGCTTTCGTTTTTTGCTTTCCTGACGCGTTTTCTGGCGTAAGCCTTGATGATCCAACCCACAAGTCGCTCCCATGATCTGCGGGGTTTGGGCTCTTGAACCTCAAGCACTGTAATGTCCTTGAAACCGTTTAATCCCAGCAAAAGCCATAACTGAAAGAGTCCGAGCGTAAGCCATGGCATATGGGGCTCGGGCGTATCATTTTGGGAAAACCACGAATACGATCTGGGAAATCCCTGAATCAAATGATTGATTCTGGCGCCGGCGTAGTTTGGATTGGGCACCGACAAAATGAATCGACCGCCCGGATTCAAGTGCGCCCGCACACTCTGCAAAAACAGTCCGGGGTTTTGCAAATAACCCATTGCCTCGCAACAAATCGCGGCGTCATATCGACCTAGATTGTCCGGCACCCCTAGATTGAAATCCCCTTTTTGAAATAAGGCGTATCCACTTGGAGATTCAGCATACAGATCAAGACCGTGGATATGCGCGGGATATTCCAGACTTTCTGGCAACCAACCGTCGCCGCAACAAATATCCAGAATCGTGGTCGGCCGGGATTCATTAAGCGCTTTGGCGACAGCTAAGCGATGCGTGCGTGTCGGATTGATCGAAATAGGCTGTTGCGCCATGGATTTTGCTCGGTAAAAACGACTAAAGGAAGACTATAACAATGAATATGCGCTCACAGTTCCAATTAAGGTTTTAATAGAAGCCTTAAGTGGACGTGCTCTTGAAGGCGGTCGCCCTTGAAATGAAAAAAATGAAACTCGGAGTTGCAATTGAAAATTTGCGCAGTCTTGCTTGCGGCGGGTGAAGGCTCCCGAATGGGGCATATACCGAAATCATTGTTGATGCACAACGGAGAATCTTTTCTCTACAGGCAGCTAAATAGCCTACGACAGGCAGGTACCCAATCAATTTGCGTCGTAACGGGATACTATTTTCAACAGATCGAAGATGCACTGCATGAAATCATGCACCAAGACGGCACTGACAAGACGCTCATCAAAATTTTGCGTAACCCGGCTCCCGATCAAGGTCAGCAAAGCTCAGTAGAACTTGGACTGACGTCCATCAATCCGGATTGCAATGCGGTCATCATTGCGCTTGCCGACCAACCATTAATTGATGCGAAAGACATGATTGAGTTGTTGACCGCATTCGCACAACGCCCCCCCGGCAAAGAAATCCTATACCCAGTTGTGAAGGGGCAACGCGGCAACCCTGTGTTGCTATCCGGAGTTGTGCTTCGGGCCCAACAATCGCAGTCGGGCCGCATGACTTGTCGGGATTTCATCGATACGCACCCCGATCTTGTTGAGAGATGGCATACCGATAATGATCACTACATCATCGACGTAGATACGCCGCAAGATCTGGAGCGGCTAAATAAAGGCTAGGCGCTCACTCGCCATCACCTCCATCACCAAAACCACCGTCCATATCTGAACCGGACTCATCCACCACATCATTATCCACATAGGCTGTGTATACATGCCCTGAAGAAGGCGCGACGGATTGATCCCAATCGGTGCCACCCGAAGACTCTCGCCCTCCTGGCGACGCGTTCGATGCGTTCGATGCGTTCGATGCACTCGCACCATGATTTGAGCTCATCAGGTTTTGAATCCCGTGATAAAGGAATGAACCGGCGACGACACCTGCAGCGGTTGTCGCAACGCTACCAAGAAAGCCTGAGCCCCAGGTCGAGGGCGCCGAGACGGGTGCGGGTGCGGGTTGCGCAGACGGCGCAGACGGCGCAGTCGCCGCAGCCGCCCCACTTGCGCGCAAAGTCTGATTAACGGGTGCGGGACCTGTTGCACTCGCCGACGGTACCATCCCCGATCCTGAAGAAGTAGAGCCGGATGAAGCAACCACTGAGGTGGGCCCCGTCGGTGATGTCCGCCCCCAGGCGTGAACATCGCCAAGAAAGCTGGTTTCAGCAGATTTATCCACCGGCTTGTCGATCTTTTTTTTCAGCTGGTCGATTTCAGCCTGCATGTCAGTCATTCTTGATTGAGCCTGTTGCAACAGCAAATCGAATTGCATTGCGCGCTGTACCAGCAAATATCCCGAATCGGGCTGCTTTTCCATTGCCGATCTGATGAGTGTTTCAGCCTCCTGATCCTTGGGTCCTGGACGTGCCTGAACCATTTGCTCAAGGAAAAGATTTAATGCATCGCGTTCCTGGCTATTCATGAATGAGCTTCCCTCAAATAAAACAAACTGACCCTGTGGATTGTAGTTCCACGATGTGGTAATTTTCTCCGATCCCCCTAACGGAATCCGCCATGATCAAACTCGACTTTCATCCGACCGGCCGACACTTTCTGCAAATTCCCGGTCCTAGCCCTGTACCCGACAGAATTCTGCGTGCCATCAGCTATCCGACGATTGATCACCGCGGCCCGGAGTTTGGCGCGTTAGGGCTTAAAGTCATTGCCGGAATGCAGAAAATCTTCAAGACCAGACACCCGGTCGTGATTTACCCTGCATCGGGCACCGGAGCTTGGGAAGCTGCACTGGTTAATACGCTAAGTCCAGGTGATCATGTTCTGATGTTCGAAACCGGACAATTTGCGTCGTTATGGAACAAGCTTGCAACCCGTATGGGATTAAAAACAGAAATACTGAGCTACCAGGGAAGCGACGAGGTTTTGCCGCAAGCGCCGGGCTGGCGTCAGGGCGTTCAGGCAGATCTGATATTCGATCGCCTGAAACAAGATACGGGACACAGCATCAAAGCCGTCTGTGTCGTACATAACGAAACATCAACTGGTGTCACATCTGATATTGCAGCCGTTCGCAAAGCTATCGATGCAGCCAAACACCCTGCCCTTTTGCTGGTTGATACGATTTCCGGTTTGGGCAGTGCCGACTATCGCCACGACGAATGGGGAGCGGATGTATCGATCAGCGGATCGCAAAAGGGCTTGATGCTGCCGCCCGGCATCAGCTTCAATGCACTGTCCCCACGCGCGATCGAAGCCTCCAAAAGCGCCAAGATGCCACGTGCATTCTGGGCCTGGGATGAAATCGTAGACATGAACAAAGGCGGATACTGGCCCAGTACATCAAGCACTAATCTGCTGTATGGTTTGTCTGAAGCGCAAGATATGATCGAAGAGGAAGGGATGGATCAGGTTTTCGCCCGGCATCAGCGCTGGGCAAAAGGTGTCAGATCGGCCGTTCAGGCATGGGGGTTACCGATTCAATGCGCAGATCCCAAACTGTATTCTCCAGTGTTAACCGGAGTGATCACACCGGATGGAATTGATGCAGACGCCGTACGTCAATTGATTCAGAAACGATTCGATATGTCGCTCGGAACCGGTCTGGGTAAGCTCAAAGGCCGCATGTTCCGTATTGGACATCTGGGCGACAGCAATGACCTCACCCTACTTGCCACGCTTACCGGCATAGAAATGGGTCTGAAGCTATCCGGAGTCAAACTTTCCGGCAGTGGTGTTCAGGCCGGCATGGACTATTTCTCGCAATCGTAATTTCAAATATAGGTTCGACCGAAATATCATGGGTTCAAGCATGCCTTCGCCGCTCGCGAACATACTCAAGAAAGAAATCCGCGGCGATGTGCTGTTTGATACAGCCAGTCGGGGTCGATACTCTACCGATGCATCGATCTACCAGATCATTCCGACCGGCGTAGTCGTACCTCGGGATCAAGCCGATGTGCTGCGAGCCCTTGATATTGCCCGCGACCTTAACGCTCCTGTCATATCCCGCGGTGCAGGCACGAGTCAATGCGGCCAGACGATTGGCGACGCATTGATCATCGACAACAGCAAATGGCTATGCAATGTTATCGACTTCGATCCCGTTGCTCGCACAGTGACAGTCGAACCCGGAATAGTGCTTGATCATTTGAATGCATTCCTCAAGCCCCATGGCCTGTGGTTTCCGGTAGACGTATCGACAAGTGCACAATGTACGATCGGTGGCATGACCGGCAATAACTCTTGCGGATCGCGCTCGATCGAATACGGCAACATGGTCCACAACGTGTTGAGCATCGATGCCGTGCTGGCTGATGGCACGCAAGCCAGATTCGGCCCGGTGAGTCAGCCGATAAGTGGCTCGCGACTGCAAAACATTCACGAGGAAGTAACCCGTATCGCCATGCGTGAACGAGGCGAACTCGCCGAACGCATCCCGAAAGTCCTTCGACGCGTCGCAGGTTACAACCTGGATATTTTCGATTGTCAGAATCCCAGAGCGTACTCGGATGATGGCGTGGCTAACTTGGCTCATCTACTGGTCGGGTCAGAGGGTACCCTTGCCTACAGTAGACAAATCACGCTTAAATTAAGTCCGATCCCAAAGCACAAAACACTGGGGGTTGTGAATTTTCAAAGCTTTTACAAAGCGATGGAAACAACACAGCACATCGTCAAGCTTCAACCCACCGCAGTCGAACTGGTTGATCGCACAATGATCGACCTGGCGATCAGCAATCCGGCATTTAAACCTGTCATCGAAAAAGCGCTTGTTGGAGAGCCTGCAGCCATTTTGCTGGTTGAGTTTGCGGGTGACGATCAATCCGGCTTGATTCGTAAGCTCGATGAGCTTGACACACTGCTAAGTGATCTCGGACTGCCGAACTGTGTAGTCAAAATGCCGCAGGCCAATGCGCAAAAGGCATTATGGGATGTACGCAAGGCCGGCTTGAACATCATGATGAGTATGCGTGGTGACGGCAAACCCGTTTCTTTTGTCGAGGATTGTGCCGTCCCGCTCGAACATCTGGCCGAATACACAAGTCGTTTGACCGAAATATTTCACGAATACGGCACTGAAGGCACTTGGTACGCCCATGCCAGCGTCGGTACATTACATGTGCGTCCGATTCTGGATATGCGTCGTGATGGTGCACACAAAATGCGCGAGATTGCAGAAAAAACAGCCGCCTTGGTTCGCGAGTATAAAGGCGCGTTTTCGGGGGAACATGGGGATGGCCTTTGCAGGGGCGAATGGGTGCAGTGGCAATACGGGCCACGCATTCATCAGGCATTTTCCGAAATAAAAACGCTTTTCGATCCGAACAATCTGTTTAGCCCTGACAAGATCATCAATCCGCCTAAGATGGATGATCGCAGCAAATTCAGGTTCAATGAACACTATGCCGTGATTCCGATCAAGACAGCTTTGGACTGGTCGGCATGGAACGTCGTGCGCAACCCGATGACCGGAGCCGAAACGGCACCCGGCACCGGAAACGATGTGACCAACGGATTGGCTTCGGCAGTTGAAATGTGCAACAACAATGGTCATTGCCGTAAATTCGATGCCGGCACCATGTGCCCGAGTTATCGCGTCACCAAAGACGAACAGCACTTGACGCGTGGACGCGCAAACACCTTGCGCCTAGCTATATCCGGTCAACTTGGACCGGAAGGACTCACCGGGCAGGACGTCAAAGAGACACTCGACCTTTGCGTATCGTGCAAAGGATGCAAGCGCGACTGTCCAACCGGTGTGGACATGGCAAAAATGAAAATCGAGGCTCGAGCCGCATGGTCCGACAAGCATGGCCTTTCATTGCGTGAAAAACTGATTGCCGGCATGCCGCACTATGCCCCGTGGGCATCTAAAATCGGCAGCATACTCGACGCCGCTCAGCGACTTCCCTTCATTGGTCATTTAGCTAAACGCACGCTTGGTTTCGCGACACAGCGTTCATTGCCCAAATTCGAATCGCCTTTCTTGAATGGGCATTCAATTGTGAATCAAACAGATCAGAATGCGAGTGACAAAAAAGAAGTTCTACTTTTCGTCGATACATTCAATAATTATCTTGAATCCGATAATGCCCGTGCTGCCTTGAAAGTACTGCAGGCTGCAGGCTATACCGTTCACCTGAATACCGTTGAGGATCAACGTCCGCTTTGTTGTGGTCGAACATTTTTGTCGACGGGACAGGTCGAAAAAGCGAAAACCGAGGCGCAACGTACGATCAAAGCATTGTTACCCTTTGTCAGGCGCGGTGTAGCCATTGTCGGACTCGAGCCATCTTGCTTATTGACGATGCGAGACGAGTTTATGCAATACGGCTACGGATCGGAAGCAAAACTCATTGCAGATCACGCATTTCTGTTCGAAGAGTTTCTGGTTCGAGAAAAGAATGCCGGCAGGTTGAATCTGCGACTTAAACCGCTCCCAACCGATACAATCATGTTGCATGGGCACTGTCACCAGAAAGCATTCGACGCACTCAGTCCGGTTCAAACGGTGCTGGGTTGGATTCCGGACTTGAAAGTATCTACGATAGAATCCTCTTGTTGCGGGATGGCAGGCAGCTTCGGCTATGAGGCCGAACATTATGGTACTTCCATGGCAATGGCAGAACTGTCTTTGTTACCTGCGGTGCGATCCCGCCCGCAAAATGCCATCGTCGTGGCCGATGGCACAAGCTGTCGACATCAAATTCGCGATGGCGCACAAACTGAGGCTTTGCATTGCGCCGTCGTTCTCGCGCAGGCAATTTGATTTTCATACATGTTCAAGTTCAAGCACGTCAATAAGTTATACCAAGCCTGCGCTTTCGGGTTGCTGACATCGTTGTCTGCTTATGTGCCGGCAGCCGATATTGCGCAGCCCCCTTCGACCAATCAATCTGGCTCAGCGGCTTTGAGATCGATCGAGTTAAATGGCGGCGACGAGATTGCGCTGCATCTAGAGCTAGGCGAAATCGTCCTGATCGAAATGATCAGTAATCCCTCCACGGGTTATCGCTGGGATGCAACCCAACTCACTCGCGAAAAACGTTGCTATCTTGTTAAAGAGTTTGAGATGGAAACCTCGCGCACGCCAACCGAAGGGCAACCCTTGGCCGGTGCCCCGGTCAAGCAACGATTTACGCTCAGACACGACCCGGATTTCCCCTGCTTGTCCGAACAACGCGTCACTTGGACATACCGGCGATCCTGGGAACCATTCAACCACTCGGACCAACGCGCCTCCGTATTACTTCAAGGATTAAAGTAAGTTCATGAAACAAGCCATTACAAATTTGATCGAACAGCGAATTTCAGCGAATCAGTTCGATACAACCAAAAAAATCAGCGTATCCGAAATCCAAGAGCTTGTCCGGCTCGCGACGCGCGCGCCATCTGCATTCAACTTTCAAAACTGGAAGTTCATCGCAGTCCATACCGCCGAAGCTAAAGAACGATTAAAGGCAGTTGCTTATGGTCAGCAAAAAATCGCCGATGCATCAGTGACATTCATTATCTGCGGCACGCTTGCCCCGCATCAATCACTCTCCCGTGCGCTTCAACCATCATTGAAAACGGGATTGCTCGATCAGGCCATGCACGACTCATGGGTAGCCATGGCAACGGCCGGGTATGCTGAAAATCCACAACGCCAACGAGACGAAGCTATCCGATCGGCATCGATGGCAACAATGAACTTGATGTTGGCCGCTCAGGGAATGGGCATGATTAGTGGGCCGATGATCGGCTTCGACCCTGCCGGTG
The DNA here is from genome assembly GCF_010499255.1 of Sheuella amnicola. Taxonomy (GTDB): domain Bacteria; phylum Pseudomonadota; class Gammaproteobacteria; order Burkholderiales; family Burkholderiaceae_B; genus Zwartia; species Zwartia amnicola. The sequence continues at coordinate 41,711 of NZ_JAAGRN010000001.1, read as the reverse complement.
TTGCCAAAGAATTCAATCTGACCGACAACGATGTGCCTGCCATGCTGCTCGCAGTCGGCTATCCTGCTCCCGGAAACTGGCCCCAAAAACCGCGTCTTCCCGTCGATCAGGTATTGTCGATCGTTTAACGTTCATTTAACGATTCAGATCAGGCGGATGCGGGCATAGAAATCGCAACGCCGTTACAACTTAGCACTGGGGGAGACATGATGCTACAAGCCATGCACGATTACGATGCGACAGCGCGTGATTTTGTGCTGGAGGTGCCTGACACCTTCAATTTCGGACATGATGTCATCGATGCGCAAACCTATCGAAACGATAAACCTGCGCTGATCTGGTGTAACGATCAAGGTGACGAACGATTATTCAACTATTCCGATATCACCCGACTGACGAATCAGCTTGCCAATCTTCTGGTCAAGCATGGAGTGAAAAAAGGCGATCGCATTCTGGTCCTAATGCCGCGCATCCCTGAATGGCAGATTGCCATGGTCGCCTGCATGAAAACAGGCGCCATTCCAATCCCTTGCATCGAAATGCTGACCGAAAAGGATGTCGCATTCAGAATTGGGCACTCAGGTGCGATTGCCGCGATCACGACGCTTGCCAACACGCACAAGTTCGATTCTTGCGATGCGCTTTCGGTACGAATCGCAGTCGGTCATCCTTCCGACATGCCAACAGGATGGATGTCTTTAGAAGCATCCACACATCAACCCGACACGTTTGAATGCGCGATCATGCAGGCCGAAGATCCTGCCCTGCTTTACTACACCTCGGGATCGTCCGGCCAACCCAAGGGAGTATTACACTCAAGCAGAGGGGTCTTCTCCTGGCGATTATCGGCCGCATGGTGGCAGACTCTGGTTGAGTCCGATATCAAATGGTGCACAGCGGATACCGGATGGGCCAAAGCAGGCACAGGCATTCTGTTCGGCCCATGGAGTCGCGGAAGTTGCGTCCTTTTCTATGATGGCAAATTCGACGCGACCGAACGTTTGCGCCTGCTTGAAAAATACAAAGTGACCGTATTTTGCGGTCCCGCAACCGAGTTCAGACATCTGGTCAATCTTTCCACCAAGGACTACGATTTGTCTGCACTCAGGCTGTGCGTATCTGCGGGAGAATCGGTGAACCCCGATATCGTGAAACGCTGGCATGACATGACAGGAGCGCAATTACTGGATGGTTATGGTCAAACCGAAACGCTGATGACCGTACTAAACTATCCCTGCCTGCCGGTCAAACCCGGTTCAATGGGCAAAGCCATTCCCGGTACGCGCTTTGAAATCCTCAGTCCCGAAGACGAAGTTCTGGGCCCCATGGAGGATGGCCACCTTGCAATGGAATTACCCAACCCGCAATTCATGCTGGGATATTGGAAAGACCCAAAAAAGACCGCAGACAACATCAGGCACGTCAACGGTAAAGACTACTGGCTGACAGGTGATTTATCTTACCGTGATGAAGATGGCTACATCTTTTACGCCGGAAGAACTGACGACATCATCAGTTCTGCAGGTTATAGGATTGGACCGACCGAAGTCGAAAACGTCTTGATTGAACATCCTGCAGTACTTGAAAGCGCAGTCGTGGCCAGTCCGGATGCCCAACGGGGTGAAGTTGTTAAAGCATTCATCATCCTTCGTCCGGGCTATGCTGCATCTGACGCTCTGGTCAAAGAGATTCAGCAGCATGTACAAAAAACGACCGCACCGTACAAGTACCCCAGAAAAATCGAGTTCGTGCAATCTTTGCCCAAAAACCCCTCGGGCAAACTGATGAGGCGCGTATTGAGAAATCAAGAGTTCGGTGCGGCAACGGCAACCTGAATTCAGGTGCCGTAACCGTTGCGAATTAACCAGACAAAAAAGTATTGATCAATCCACTTGCATATTGGTCAACTTGACGACTTCACTCCATTTTTTAATTTCGGACTGAATGAATGCTGCGTATTCTTCAGGGGTGGATGAAACAGGGACAGTTGCCTTGGCCAGAATGCTATCGCGCACATCCGGCATTGCAATGACCTTAGCGGCATCGGCCGATATTTTTTGAATAATTGGCCTGGGAGTGCCCGCCGGCGCCATGAAGCCAAACCAGGCCGTGATTTCGAAGTTGGGAACACCCGCCTCGGCCATGGTCGGGACATCTGGCGCGGAGGGCGATCTAGTCGCACTCGTGATCGCAAGCGCCTTGAGTGCTCCCGACTTGATATGAGGCAACACTACGGGAGCATTATGGAACATGATCTCGATCTGGCCACCTATCGCATCGGTCGTCATTTGCGCACTGGACTTATACGGAATAGCAGTCAACTTGATACTTTCACGCAAATTGAGCAGCTCACCCGACAAGTGCTGTGTCGTACCCGGACCCGCTGTGCCGTAACGCAATTTGCCAGGCTCTTTTTTGGCAAGAGCGATCAATTCGGCTACCGAATTCACCGGTAACTTCGGGTGTACTGTCACAAAGTTAGGCATCTTGGCGATGAGGCTGATCGGAGCAAGATCTTTCACCGGATCATAGGGTAATTTGCCTTTAAACAAGGTGTAATTGACCGAAATCGGTCCCATCGTATTGAACAATAAGGTGTATCCATCCGCAGGTGACTTGGCTGCACGATCCGTTCCGATGTTGCCCGAGGCGCCCACGATATTTTCAACAGTGACTGTTTGTCCCCACATCACGGAAAATTTCTGGGCAAACATGCGCACTAGACCATCCGGGGCGCTTCCGGGTGGAGCAGGCACAATGATTTTGACCGCTCTTTCAGGCCATTTTTCTGCCTGAGCGCAGGCAGTACCCGCAGTAATCGTCAAACCGACCGAAAGCATCGATAAAACCGAAAGGCCTGCATAGCGTTTGATTGTTTTTTGTATCTCGAACATATTGTCTCCATTTATTGATTTGATTTTGGTCTCAGGATGCAGATTGCTTCACAAATTTAGCTGGAACCCGTACAGGCATGGCCAGCAAGATGAAAGAATTACTCTTGCCGTGACCATCCAGATTGAGGCTACCGTTCACGCCTCCTTCGAGCACATCGTCAATCACGAAATTCATCGCGGGCAGCAAAGGTAGGTCGTAACGCTTGACCGAACTCGCTCCGCGATGCTTGTACAAACCAAGCACGCATTGTTCGGTCAATTGTTCCGCAAGCAGCGAAAAAGCGTCAGAGTCATAGGGCATGATGCTGACATTCAGACGATTGCCTTTATCGCCTGCCCGGCCATGCGCAACGCGATGCAGGGGTACAGTCACAAAAGTATCGGGAGTATGGTTCGATTGATTGGTAGTCATCACGCAAGCTCCTTGGCCGTATGAACTGTGCAGCCTGGTGACAAATCACTTGGCAGCATTAAATAAGACTGGGTGCGAATGCGCGGCGTGGTTTTCCATCGCACACCTCCCCCTCCGGCAGGGCCGCAACAATACAGGGCCAGTGCTTCACGTGCAGCCTGATCCGCATCGTCCTGCGTACGAGCCGACACAGCCAGTCGAACGCGAATGTCGTCCGGTTCTGCCATGGACTCACGCCATTTGGTACCGCCATCTCCATCATGGACACTGGCAACTCCAATCAGATCGACACGCGCCTGAACGTCAAGCTTTCGGATTTTCAATCGCTCAAGCAGCACATCTGCAGCGATTCGGGCACGCGCACGACAATTCGGTCCCGCATAAGATATCTCTCCTTCGCCTAACCAGCCGCCATCAAAGCAAACGGTCGCTTTAATGGTTGTTGGAGCAGCACTACCCTTGATACCCTTGATCTGTACCCTATCCTTTCCGATTTCGGTTACGGTCACACCCGATAAATCCAGAATCACATCAGGGGTAATGTATCGACTCGGATCATGAATTTCGTAGAGCAATTGCTCTTTCACGACTTGTGCGTTGACCAGACCGCCTGTGCGGTTTGCCTTAGTGATAACCAGGCTGCCATCAGCCCCTACTTCGGCAATTGGAAATCCGATATTGGCAGGATCAGGAATATCCTTGAAACCCGGATCATAGTAATAACCACCAGTGATCTGGGCTCCGCATTCCAGCAAATGGCCTGCCGTTGCACCGATCGCCAATTTTGCCCAGTCGTCTTCCGACCATCCGAAGTGATGCATCAATGGAGCCAGCGCAAGAGATGGATCTCCCGTGCGCCCCGTCACCACGACCTGAGCCCCGGCTTTTAAAGCTTCGACAATCGGTTTGGCCGAAATGTAGGCATTCGCAGAAACAACATCACCACCACCCATGTCCAACCCGGTATCAGCCTCGTACACGGCGTGAGTCTCCAGGTTAAGGCGATCGCGAACATCGTCTCCGTACACCACACCAATTTTCAGATCGGGCAAGCCGAGTCGCTTAGCTAATTGTGCAATCAGTTTGGCCGCTCCCGGCGGGTTCGCGGCGCCAAAATTGCCTATGATCGGAATACCGTGCTTTGCGCAACGCACCAAAATCGGTTCAAGCAACCGCTCAAGCATAGGCTCATAACCACGCGAGGGATCGCGTCTTTTTTCAAGTTGAGCTAGCGCAACCGTTCTCTCACCCAGAGTCTCGAAAAAAATAGCGCAAGGCCCCCCTGCTTCAATCAGCGTATCCACTACAGGGCTAGCCGCGTCTACACGGTCTCCCGAAAAACCAGCACAATTTCCTATCCTGAATACATTACTCATCCAGATCCCCTCCATTCTTGTCATCGGTCTTTTTTAACATGAGGATATGCTTAAATGTTTATCCATTTTCAAATTTGAAACCGAATACAAATGACTCACCCAAGCAGCACCCGTACTGAGAAAAAAAGTTCGCCACTGATTATTGTTTACGCAATGATTCTGGGCATTGTGGCAGGATATGTCATCAATACCCAAACAGCCAGCCCAGAAAGCGCACTACACATAGCCGGCTATTTTTCAGTGATTTCGGATGCATTTTTGCGCTTAATCAAGATGATCATCGCACCGTTGGTGTTTTCGACGCTGGTGGTCGGTATAGCGCACATGGGGGATGCCAGCTCTGTCGGGCGAATCTTCGCAAAATCCCTAGCCTGGTTTCTGACTGCATCATTATTTTCCTTGCTCCTCGGAATGACTCTTTCCAATCTGTTGGAGCCGGGCTATTACTTGCACCTTCCACTTCCCGATAGCAATGCATCAGCCAATTTAGCCCAAGGCGGATTCTCATTGAATGAATTCGTCAAACACCTGATCCCGCAGTCTGTGATCGAATCAATGGCCAAAAACGAAATACTGCAAATTGTCGTATTTTCATTATTTTTTGGCATCGCAATGTCTGCAATTGGCGAAAAAAACAAAAACCTGCTTGCCTCAATCGACGATTTGTCGCACATCATGCTCAAGATCACCGGCTATGTGATGAAGTTCGCACCTCTTGCCGTATTTGCAGCGATTACCGCCACTATTGCAGAAAACGGCATTGGCATCATGGCCCAGTTCGCAATCTTCATGGTGGACTTCTATCTGGGGCTTATTTTGCTTTGGTGTGCGCTGATTTTTGCCGGTTACCTGTTTCTGGGTAAGCGCATTAAGCAATTGCTGATCAATGTACGCGAAGCTTTTCTGATTTCTTTTGCCACCGCAAGCTCAGAAGCGGCCTATCCGAAAATCCTGGACGGATTGGATCGTTTTGGTGTCAATCGCAAAATCTCGAGCTTTGTCATGCCGTTAGGTTACTCGTTCAATCTGGACGGGTCGATGATGTATTGCACCTTCGCCACACTGTTCATCGCACAGGCATATGACATTCAACTCGATCTGGGCACGCAAATCAGTATGCTACTGATTCTGATGCTGACTTCCAAAGGGATGGCCGGGGTACCACGCGCTTCGCTGGTTGTCATAGCAGCCACCTTGAACCAATTCAATATCCCCGAGGCCGGACTTTTATTGATATTGGGGATCGATACCTTCCTGGACATGGGGCGCTCGGCAACCAACGCAGTCGGCAACTCGATTGCGGCAGCTGTCATCGCAAAATCTGAAGGTGAATTATTATCAGTACACGATGCAAAAATTCGCGCCGCAGCAATCGAGCAGGAAGCCAGCGCACATATGCATGGCGTAAAAGATTGATCAACAACAAATGGAGACAACATGAAAAAACGCACTTTTTTCAAGCAAATAGTCAGCACCGTTGCACTTGCCACAAGTGCGATGTGTCTGCCTGCAATCGCCCAGGCGCAAGCATGGCCGAGTAAGCCTATTCGTATTGTCTTGCAGTTTCCACCCGGTGGATCAACTGATGTCGTTGCCCGAGTGTTGGCACAAGCTTTGACAACGAAACTTGGCCAAACAGTCATTATCGAAAACAAACCCGGCGCCGATGGCGCCATTGCTGCTGACTATGTTTTGAGAAGCGAGCCGGACGGACACACCTTTTTTCTGGCTTCCAATACGCCAATGATGCAGGTTCCGCTTCTAAAGAAGAATCCACCCTACAATCCCGTGACCAGCTTTACCCCGATTTCGCTGGTTGGCCGCTACATTTATGTCCTGGTCGTCAATCCGACCGTACCTGTCAAAACAGCTGCCGAACTCATCACTTACGCCAAAAACAATCCCGGCAAGCTTAATTACGGCAGTTATAGCAGCGTGACACAACTGATGTACGCCTCGATTCGCGATCAGGCCAAAGTGGACATGAATGCAGTGAATTACAAGGGCGAAGGTCCCACCGTCAACGATATTCTCGGTGGTCATATCCAGCTGACATTCTCGACACCCACCAGCACACTCAACCAGATTAACGAAGGCAAATTACGTGCCCTGGCGGTTGTGTTGCCCGAGCGGGTACCTTATTTGCCCAATGTGCCGACTGTTGCCGAAGCCGGCCTGCCTCCCTTAAAGCCAGCTACCTTTGCCGCACTGTACGGTCCGGCAAAAGTGCCGCCCGAAATCGCTACAAAAATGAGCGAAGCGCTTAAAGATGTGATGAGTCGCCCCGACATACGCGAACGCGTCGAAAAACAAGGTCTTAAGCTTGAAGGCTCGACTCCTCAATGGCTTGGAAACTTCACCAAGGATCAACTTGGTATCTGGAAACAAGCCTTTGATGAAGCAGGTTTGAAGCCGGAGTGATTCAGGCTGCATGATCAGGGCGATCTTCGATTACAAACCGAAAATCGCCCCCATGCTTCGAATAGTTAACCGATCACAAATTAACCAATTACAATATCCGGATAATAATTTACTTGGATTAACTTTTGGTTTGTGGCAGATGCAATGACTATTCCTAAACCACCCAATCTTGATTTATTCGGAAATCCGGATACAGAAAATCAAAAGCCAGCTCATAAATCCGGTAGCCTTAAGAAATCTAAATCATCATCGATTCCAAAAAAATCCAAAATTGAAGACACGGAATCAACAATTCAAGCGAGCCAGGCAAGTAAATCACGAGCTAAAAATCCGGATATTAATATTCACCAGGGGTTTCTGCCCGGCCTATCTCGCAGAGGACGCCCAAGATCAAAGAATCCGATCAGTGCGGTTGAACGCACAGCTAAACACAGGCGTGAACGTCTAGAGTCCGGCTCCAAGCGCGTCGAAGTGATTTTGTCGCCGGAGGTGACGCAAAAACTTCAGACATTGGCTGATCAATTGAAAGAACCGAAATCGGAAGTGATCTCAGCACTCATTACCAAGGCTTACTCTCGATTATCGAAAGCCAAGTAAAGGCGTCCGGTCATTTGCAATTGAGCAAGGCATCTGCGCACTGTATTAGTTTTCGCTATGATCTAGTGATCAACTTAACCAAGATTCAGTTTAGAAGACAACTTTAATGAAATCAGCACTCGGTCATTTACGCATTCTGGATTTATCACGTATTTTTGCCGGCCCCTGGGCAACTCAAAACCTTGCAGACATGGGTGCCGAGGTCATCAAAATCGAACGCCCCAAAAAAGGCGACGACACGCGTGCTTGGGGCCCTCCGTTTTTGAAGGATGCAGATGGCAAAGACACAAAAGATTCGGCCTACTTTCTCGCAGTCAACCGGGCCAAGAAGTCCCTGACGGTCGACATATCGAAGCCCGAGGGTCAGGAAATCATTCGTGAACTAGCCAAGATTTCGGACGTCGTGGTCGAAAACTACAAAGTCGGCGATCTGGCACGCTATGGATTAGCCTGGGAAGACCTGCAAAAAATCAATCCCCGACTGGTTTATTGCTCGATCACCGGATTTGGTCAATCAGGTCCCTATGCCGAACTGCCCGGCTACGATTACGTTTTTCAAGGCATGGGCGGACTAATGAGCCTCACAGGCATTCCCGACGGCCAGCCCGGCGGAGAACCCATGAAAGCCGGTGTCGCAGTCAGCGACCTGATCACAGGCATGTATGCGACGAGCGCGATTTTGGCTGCAATCGAGCACCGACACATCAGCGGCAAAGGCCAGTACATTGATCTGGCATTACTCGACTGTACGGTTGCATTGACCTCGTACATGTCGATGAACTACTTCCTGTCGGGCGTCATCCCTCAACGTATGGGCAATGCACATTCGAATATGGTGCCCTACCAGGTATTCAAGGTTGCGGACGGCAACATGATTGTCGCGGTCGGTAACGACAGCCAATTCGTGTCATTGTGCAATGTGATCGGATTGCCCGAACTGGGCACGGATGAACGCTTCCACTCGTCAGGGCAACGCAATGTGAATCGTCAGATTCTGGTGCCAATCATCGCCGAGGCATTGCTCAAGCGCAATATGAATGACTGGGTTGCTCTGATGGACGCAGCTAATGTTCCTTGCGGTCCGATCAATAATCTCAAGCAGGTTTTCGAACACGAACAGGTGATTCATCGCAACCTCAAGCGATCATTACCCCATGCGATTGGCGTTCAGGCACCTGCTGTTGCCAGTCCAATGAACTTTTCCGATACGCCTATCCAGCACACCCGATCGGCACCTGCACTTGGTGAGCACAGCCGCGATGTTCTGGAAAACGTATTGAAAATGGATAAGCAGAAAATCGACGAACTTGCCAGCAAAGGCATCATCTAACCCCCGAACCGAAATCATGAGTCGCTCCCCTGCAGAAAACCGAAGTGATTTTGCGCACTTCCATAAAATCGAAACGCGCTGGAAAGACAACGACATTTTTGGGCATGTGAACAATGTCGTTTATTACTCGTACATCGATACGGCAGTCAATTCCTTCCTGATTCAGCAGGGGGTGCTTGATCTTCAAAACTCGAAAGTCGTCGGCTTGGTCGCCGAAACCCAGTGCCGCTATAACAGCTCACTGGCGTTTCCGGACACGGTATACGTTGGCTTGAGACTCGCCCACCTTGGCAACAGCAGTATCCGTTACGAATTTGGCGTATTTCGCAACGATGAAGAAGTGGCCTCGGCGCAGGGGCATTTTGTGCACGTTTATGTGGATACGACAACCAACCGTACTGTGCCCATGCCCGAGACACTAGTCCGTGCCGCGGATTTACTCCGGGTCACGAACCGATAGCAGATTTGCTTCAGACAGGCTTGTAAACCGGGACGCTACGACCCTCGGGTGTCTGCTGAAACTGCACCTTCACCTTATCTCCGATCTTGATCGATTTGAAATCGCAATCAACCAGATTGGTTATTGCGATCGGTCCCTCTTCAAGCTCGACGTAAGCCAATACATAAGGCGGATCGGCACGCTCGATCACGCTGAATGAGTAAATTGTGGCATGACCACTCGCCTCTTTCCATTCAGTGTCGTCACTGCCGCATAAAGGGCAAACCACGCGCGGATACCAGTGCGCTTTTTTACAAGTCTTGCATGTCTTGACCAGCAGACGGTTGTTTGCCGCAGCTTCCCAGAAAGGCGCATTTTCGGGATACGAAGTCGCGAAAATATCGTCCAGATATGTTTTTGTCGATTGTGCAGTCATGATTTATTCGCGATCCATAATGATGGTTGAGTGGGCATGTCCGACACCTAACACCAAGCCTGGGCCGGTCGCAAGCGCGATGTCGCAGTTCTTAACCTGCACCGCGGGATGTGCTTCACCCCTGAGCTGTCGAACCGCCTCGATCACTTTGGTGATACCCCCACGATTGTTTGGATGGTTATTGCAAAGACCACCGCCATCGGTATTCCATGGCAACTTACCCTTACCGGAAATCAAGTTGCCTTCAGCGACGAATGCGCCGGCTTGTCCCTTTTTACAGAATCCCAGATCTTCAAGCTGAATAAGCACCATGATGGTGAAGTTGTCATAGATAGAGGCATACTTAATGTCGTTTATCGACACACCGGCCTCTTCGAATGCCATCTTGCCGGTCACAGCCGCGCCAGAACTGGTCGCATCAAGATATCCACCTCGACTGGTATTAATCGTTTCGCCGGTTCCTATCACGCGCACGCGCGGACGATTCAATTTTTTAGCGATTTCGGCATTGGTCAGTATCAACGCACCGCCACCATCGGTAATCACACAACAATCCAGGCGATGCAAAGGTGAAGCGATGATCGGCGAATTCACGACATCCTCGACAGAAACAACCTTGCGCAACAGTGCATTCTCGTTGTACTGGGCGTGAATTGAAGCAGCCACTTTGACAGCGGCAATCTGCTCGGAAGTCGTGCCATATTCATACATATGACGTTGCGCCAGATTGCCATAGACTCCTGTGATAGTTGTCTGATACGGCAGATCAAACGGAGTCTCGGGGCGCTCAGGTCCCAGCGCGCGCGGTTTAGTTCCGGTTGCCATGCCCATGCTTTTGGGCTTACCGGCTAACGTAATCAGCGCAACCGAGCACTTTCCTTCGGCAATCGCCAAAGCTGCGTGACGGACATGAACCATGTACGAGCATCCACCGAGCTCGGATCCATCCATCCATTTCAAATTCAAATTCAGATACTCTGCCATCGACAAAGGTGTCGAACCCGGCACATCTCCTGCGCAGAAATAACCATCCACGTCCTGTATCGACAACCCTGCATCGCGCAGCGCTCCCATGGCCGCCTCGGCATGCAACTGCGTGACCGACTTGTCGGGCGCATAACGTGTCGGATGCTCATAGGCACCCATAATGTAAGCCTTACCTTTTAATGTCATATTGCTCTTCCGAATGAGTGGACTTCATTAATTAATTTTTAAAATTTTCTTACTCGATTCTATCTAAAATCACGCGACCGGGCACGGAAGAATAATCAATCGCCCATTACCAGCCGATTAGCGAAGTAATTGCATGGCGTCCAGTATGATTTTCATATGATCGAAGGCAATCTCGCCACGCCGATGCATAGAAATAATTTCGGACAGTTTCAACCAAGCAACATCACTTGCATCGTCCATTCCCCGCAACTGATTCTTCTGGGCATGAAAGACTTCAGGATGAATCCGATGCAAATAAGCATATGTTTTGGTCCAAGACTCTTCGTTATCACGGGGATCACGTTGATTGCCTTCATAGGTGCCAATCAAAACAATTTGCGAATCCGGTGGTAAATCCAGATTCGTTTCCTCGCGCAACTCTCTTCTGGCGGCAAACTCCGCAGACTCCTTACCCTCTTCCCAGGGATCGCCTCTCTTTGCATCCGTACCGATAAATCCGCCCGGCAAAGCCCATAGTCCGGCACAAGCTTCGGAGGTCTCGCTACGACGAATCAGCAAAATACGCTCATCCGGCGCCACGACCATTAAATCAACAGTCGGATTCACGCCGAAGTGGTAATAAGGATTGTCGGGATTGCGAATGTGTCGAATCGCAGTCGCATTCATTTCAACATGACCCCATCAACGTAATACCACCTCCGGTCTCGAAGCTCAAAACAACTCAGCTCATGCAAACGAGTGGCTATACCATGCAGACGACTTCTGGCGATGAACTCGACCTCGGCATGATCCGGGCCAAGCATGCGATGTGCCTTAACCGCTAAACCAAGCCATTTCACATCGGGATCAAAATCCAGTTGTGCCGGCCTGTGTTTTTCATCCCATGTATCAAGTAGATATTGGGCACGTTCAAGCACAAAGGCTGAATACCTTGATCGCATCAAACTTTCAGGATCTGGAGCAGGTGTGGAGTCAAACGATTCCAGATAACGACCGCAACACTGAACATAAGACAAAGTTTTTTTGCCCTGCAGGCGTCCACAAGGACAAGTCGTCATGATTGATGAGTTCAATCGTAGCCGGGAGCGGATCCGGCCAAGCCATTAAATGCCTGCAATAGTCGTGAACGCCATTGCGCGATCGGATCATCGGATTCAAGCAGCTTGAAAGGGCTAATGCAACGCGCCCACTGAAACACTCCGAAAATGGCGTAATCAGCATACAGAGGCGATTCACCGCCAAAAAATGGCTGTGAACGCAAGGTCATGCGCAAGGGGTGCAGGCTATCTCTAAAACCTTGCAGCTTGTGATCGCGATCAGCCACAACTTGCTCAAGGGTGGCGCCAAAGCGTTGCTCTCGAGACTGCCTGAAATAAGCCTGATCGGTATCGTGCAGGTGGTTATAAATATCAAGCAAAACAAAACGAACAACCTGGCCTGCAATCACATCACCATAGTTGGAATACAGCTTAGATAGCGCCATGCCCTGATGTCCCCCAAACAAAGTTGGTCGATCAGGAAACGTGTCCTCCAGATAGTGAGCGATATCCCACGACTCATGCAACCATTTATCTCCATGCACCAGAACAGGCACTTTACCCTGGCCCGAAGGTGCAATGACATCCTTGTCGCCGAAGCGCCAGGCAACGGTTTCGACATCAAGGCCTTTATGCGCGATCGCCATGCGGATACGCCAGCAATAAGGACTAAAACGCCGATCGCTTTGCGCGCCTGCCAGATCAAATAGCTTCAACATGATTATCGTATCCGGGTATCAAAGAGTCAGTCTGAATTGAGCAAACAGTTCATCATAAATGTTTCTGGAAATAGTCATCGTCCCTTCATAGGGCATACTGTAATCCAGACTGATGGAAATCATCATGGCAAAAATGAACGCCAATCCAAAGCATTGCAGAAAATAAACCCGACCTTTCTGACCGGTACTGAGTATTCCCATGATCGCCATCACCAGCAATGCGGATCCGATCAGAACGACCCACAATAATGTAGCCCCGGACGATACCAGACCGATCAATCGGTGTTGTCGCAGTTTAGCCGCAGCATTCGCGTCTGCGACAATCGACTGGAAGATTACCTGGTCTCCGGGCGTTCGGATCGTCGGAGCAAGCTTTTGCAATGCGGTCCAAAATTCGTTCTGGCGATTTTGAGTTGTGACGTTGACGATTTCCCCATTCGCATGACCTGTCACTTCATCCTTAACCATTGAGGCTACGTAATCTTTGAAGCGCATCATGAGGACAGTCTTTTCGGGGGAGTCTTGCAGCAAGGTGATATTTCGATAGGTGACAGTGATGTTCTCGACTTCTTGATGCGCCGAGTTGCTCACATCCTGGAAATCATTCCAGAAACTCACCACGACAAAGGCTTGCAAGATGCCGGCAATTGAACCAAGAACCTGAAAAATAACCGAGGATGTCGAATAAAACTTTTGAAGTGTTTCTTTATCGATCAGGCGATCAACAAGCCAATGGGATATCCAGGTCACGCACATTAGACCTAGCAACAATATGACAACATTCAAAAAAAAAGACTGCATCGAAAACTTCCAAAATATCCAAATCAGGAACCCAGTCCATAAGGTGCCGGAACCATTGAAACAATGCGAGAAAACAAAGCCTGAAACTCACCGGTCGGCCCCGACCATGGGTCTCGATTGGCTTCAAAAGCCTCGTCTATATCGGCCCAATCTGACGGATTCAAACCTTTTTCCGCCATTGGCAGCAACTCGCGCTCTTCCAATGCAATATGATTCCACGAAAACTTGATGTACGTGCGTGCGATCGATTCAAATGTACTGAAATAGGTATCGCCCGATGCTTCATAAGCGACTAGCGCATCCCTAAGCGCGTGGGTTCTTCTCGCACCCTCTGCATGATCGGCAATCAGTTTATCTAGCAACGCGATAGCTTGCGGCACACGTTGACGGATCTTAACAAATAAATACTCATCCTCTTTTGGATGATGCAACTTATCGGGAACTTCGGTGATGTATTCGATCATCGCCGCCAACAGCTCGAAGTCCGGTTTGTATTTACCATCCCGAATTCCGTCGAGCATGAATCCCAGTGCCTGCAATACAGCTCCGCAAGCCCGGTGCTCGGCATGGATAATATCGATTGATCTCATATTTGCCTCAGATCATTTCCACTCGGATTACATTCCGAGATATGCGCTCTTTACTTCTTCGTTATTCAATAAATCGGCACCCGGTCCAGAAATCTTGATCATGCCTGTTTCGAGCACATAGCCGTGATCGGCAATGGCTAACGCAGCCTGAGCGTTTTGTTCGACCAGTAGAATCGTGATGCCTTGTGCTTTTAGACTGCCAACGATACGAAAAATCTCTTCAACCAATAATGGCGCCAATCCCATGCTCGGTTCATCCAGCAACAACAATCGAGGATGTCCCATCAAGGCCCGCGCCATCGCGAGCATTTGCTGTTGGCCTCCCGACAGTGTGCCAGCAAGCAATTGCCGTTTTTCTTTCAAGATGGGAAATAAGGCATACATCCTTTCAAGGTCGGCACTTAGGTCACCTTTGGGACGAACGTATGCCCCAAGCAAAAGATTGTCCTCGATCGTCATTGGACCAAACACTTGTCGCCCTTCAGGCACCTGGCATATACCTGCCCTCACCCGCTTGTCTGAAGACATATTCGTAATGTCGGCACCATGCAGCGTCATACTGCCACCACTCACAGGCTGGACACCCGAAATCGCACGCAACAAGGTCGTTTTGCCGGCACCATTGGCACCGACCAGCGCGACTAATTGACCTTCATACACATCCAGATCGATACCATGCAAGGCTTGAATCCGACCATAATGACTCGTCAGATTCCTAACCTGAAGCATGGAGGCACCGTTATTTGTCTCAACCATCATGCCCTCTTACGCCGGATGTCCGAGATAGGCAGCAATCACTTCCGGATTGGCGCGCACTTCAGCTGGGGTACCTTCGGCAAGTTTCTTGCCATAATCCAGCACAGTGATTCGAGTAGACAAATTCATAACCAGTTTCATATCGTGCTCGACCAGAACAATCGTGACGCCTGAATCGGCAACCTTGGCAATCAACGCCTCGATTTCACCGGTCTCGGTATGATTCAATCCGGCCGCAGGTTCGTCCAGTAAAAGAATTGAAGGACGCGCCGCCATCGCGCGACCGATTTCAAGGCGTTTTAACGCACCGTAGGGCATTTGATTCGCTGCATAATCGACATACTTACCGACGCCAACAAAATCCATCAACTCACGCGCTTCATCTCGACACGCTGAATCAGCCTTCCTCAATGCAGGCAATCTGAAAATTCCGGCAAGCAAACTATAGTTCAGGCGCAGATGCGCCCCCACCATGACGTTTTCGATCGCACTCATATTCATGCAGATTTGCAGGTTTTGAAACGTGCGACTCATCCCTCGCCTGGCCAACTCGTCCGGTGTCAGACCATCGACACTTTCATCATTGAGCTTCATCGACCCGGTTGTGGGCGTATAAATTCCGGTCATCAGATTCAGCAACGTCGTCTTGCCCGCACCATTCGGACCGATTACGGAGTGAATCGAACCTTTAGAAACGTCCAAATCAACGTTTTGCACTGCCTTCACGCCACCGAAGGTTTTACTTAAGTTCTGTATATTTAGCATGGCGCTTATCCCCGCTGCCCGAAACGTTTGGCCAGCGTAGGCACAAGACCCTTGGGCATGAACAGCATGGTGGACATCAGGATGACGCCATACACAACTGTTTCCCATCCATCAAAACTGACAAGCAACTGCGGCAATAACGTCAGCAACGCCGCACCGACAACAGAGCCGAACACCGAGGCCATTCCACCAACCACCACCATCGTGACCAGTTCAATCGAGTGAAAAAATCCTGCAATTCCGGGCGTGATGAAGCCAACATAATGCGCGGTTAAGCTACCGGCCACACTGGCGATCACAGCCGACAAAACAAAAATACGCGATTTGAATCTGCTGGTTTGAACGCCGACCACACGTGCGGCAACTTCCGATCCATGCAGTGCCTGTAGCGCCCTGCCTCCAGGTGAATCAATCAGATTCAATGCGCCCCATACGACAAGTACAAGAAGGCTCGAGATCAGTATGTACCAGTTCAAGTCACCCGAGACAGTCCAGCCAAAGATTTCCAGCGAAGGGACGGAGACGCCATCGGGACCGCCAGTCCACTGTGTTTCGTTGTTAATCGCGATGGAAATAATGATGCCAAGTCCCAGCGTAGCCATTGCAAGCATGTAACCCTTAAGCTTGAGAATCGGACGTGCAACGATGAACGCCAGCAAACCGACTGCTGCCGCTCCCGTCACCAATGCCAACAAAGGCGGCCAACCGAAGGGCCCGGATAAAACCGCTGATGCATAAGCACCTATGCCAAAAAACGCAGCATGCCCCAGGCTAAGCTGACCGGCATAACCGAGCAAAAGATTTAAGCCGATCACGATAATCGCGTTAATCGCGATGCGTATAACCACATCGAAATAAAACTTATTGGATAACAACAAGGGGATCGCCACAAGTATGGCGACCAACAACAGTAGCCCTGTATAGCGGCTCCACCCCTTTGCGTTCGAAAACGGGTTAGTCATACACGCTCCGAAGATTTCGCGCCGAACAAACCGTTGGGTCGGAAAAATAAGATCAACAAAATCAACAAAAACGGGACTGCATCCTTGTACGAGGATGAGATGTAGCCTGCGGCCATCGCTTCGGCGATGCCAAGCAATAGTCCACCGGCGACCACTGCGGCACCACTGCCCATGCCGCCTAACACTGCGGCGACAAACCCCTTTAACCCCAGCATAATGCCCACGTCATAGGACGTGAAAGTGATAGGAGCGAGAATCGCACCACCAATCGCACCAAGAATCGCTGAAAGTCCAAAGGATAAAAACAAAATGAATTTAGTGTTGATACCCATCAACTGAGCAGCCAGCTTGTTATAGGAAGTGGCCAGCATCGATTTACCCATCACGGTTTTACCGAAAAACCAGCCAAGCAATAAAACAATGACAAAAGCAACCCCCAATACCCACAAGCTCTGGGGCAATAAGCTGGCATCGAAAATTTTCAAAGGCGCGTCACCTGAAAAACTCGGCAGTGTGCGATTTCCCTTGCCCATCCAAACCTGCACACATCCGCGAATAGCCAGAGAAGCGCCAATCGTGATGATGATCAAACCGATCACGTCGGTATTTTTGGCGGGTTCGATCACCAATTTCTCGACAATCAGACCCACTACACCTGTCGCTACGACAGCCACTGCGATCGCCAGATAAAGAGGCAAACCAAAAGCCAGTAATGCAGCTGACAGCATTCCGCCCAGCATGATGAACTCGCCTTGGGCAAAGTTAATCACGCCACTGGTGTTATAGATGATGGTGAAACCAAGCGCAGCCAAAGCATACGCTGCTCCCACCGTAATCCCGGAAAACAGAAACTGCAAAAACTCGGCTGTCATGCTCTGCCTCTATCGTGACGATCAGATTCGATCATGCTTGAATCGCGCTTCAGTCAAGCAACTTCCATGCGCCATTACGCACTTCAGCAATGCGGAAAGCCGACAGATCCAGACCCATGTGATCTTTAGCAGTCATGTTGAACTTACCCGTAGTTCCGATAAAACCGGCAGTCTGTTCAAGTGCATCACGTACTTTGGCCTTGTCTGTCGAGCCTGCCTTCTTGATTGCGTTGACGGCTAAATAAAGCGCATCGTAGGCATAGCCGCCAAAAGTCGATGGATCGGCCTTGTACTTGTCGCGATAAGTTTTGTCGTAACCAACCACAACAGGCTTTTGCGGATCATTATCGGGCAGCGAATTGGCGACCAGCAAAGCGGGCGTCGGCATACGTACACCTTCGGCTGCCTTGCCTGACAGCGTGATGTATTCATTCGATGCTACGCCATGCGACTGATACATAGGAACGGTGATACCTAACTGGCCGTAGTTTTTGGTGGCCACGGCAGAGCCCTGACCAAAACCAAATACAAAGATTGCCTGTACGCCAGGCGTTCCCTTAATCTTGGTTAACTGGGTCGTCACATCGGTATCGGCTGGACCATAGGTCTCGTCGGCGACAAGCGTAATGCCATACTTATCGATAACGCCCTTAGCTTCTTTGCGGCCGGACTGACCAAAGCCACCCGTATCGGACAAAAGCGCGATCTTGGTGATGCCACGTTTTTTCATGTCGGCGAACACTTTTTCTGCAGCCATACGATCCGTGTGTGGAGTCTTGAATACCCATTTCTTAACAGGCTCGATCACCACAACCGCACCGGCCAGAGAAATAAATGGAATTTCTGCTTTTTCGACGAGCGGAACCATTGCCATGGTCGCGCCCGTAGTCGTACCACCGATAATGAAATCAACTTTGTCGGATTCGATCAGGCGCTTTGCAAAGCTATTGGCCTTGCCTGCTTCGGTACCGTCGTCATAGTGGATCAATTCGATCTTGCGTCCGATGACTCCACCTTCGGCATTGATCTTTTCCACATATGTTTGAAGCGTTTTGAGCTCAGGGTCACCCAGATAAGATGCCGGACCGGTCACGGATAGAACCGCTCCGATCTTGATCGGGGCGTTCTGGGCCGAGACGCCGAAGCTGGTAGCCAGGATGGCAGTTGCTGCAAGTGTTTTACAAAAAGATCTACGAATCATGTGAGTCTCCACCAAAATTTTTCAAATTTTTACAACCGTGAGAATTCCTGCGTCTCCGCATTAATCTTCTATTTGGTCAATTATTCGTTAAACAACTGGATATATATATCAAGATAAACCCTATACAGCCATACACCGACTAACTTGCTACTAACCTTTTTTTGCTAACTACGCCCTAATCGATTAAACCAATCAGAGAATTCCGTTCAGACAAAGACTCGTTGCCTCTGCGGCTAATTTTTCGAACGACATGCGATCCGAGGGCTTGTACCAGGTGTAGGTCCAGTTGAGCATGCCATAGATCAGCATGGCATTTGAAAACGTCACATCCCTGTCGCTAAACCGCTTGGCATTTAATTTCTGCAAAATACTTGTCAAACATTCGACAAGCTTGAGTTCGGCCGATTTAAGTTCTTTACGCGCATCCGGCGTCAGATTGTCCGCATCCTGAATCATGACGGAATGACGCTCGCTATGTTCGAAATAGTATTCAAGGTGAGTACGAATGAACACTTCGAAAGTCTCTTTCGGATCCCCCTGACGCTCAGTCAGTGCGGAAACCAGCTGGAGCAGCTCTTGAACGTGCGTATGCAGCATCTCTTCGAGCATGGAGTCTTTGGATGGAAAATAGTGATACATCCTGGACTTCGAAGCCTGACAGGCCTGACCAATCTCGATGATGTTCGTATTCGAAAATCCTTTCTTCGCAAAAAGTCCAGTCGCACAGATCAGTATGTGATCCTTGATGCTATCGAACTCATTAGACTTTGTGCGGGCCATGAAAGAGCGTTCCTAAGCGACATTCGTGAAACTATCGGCCGACATTGCATCTTGAGCCATTCCGAGATCGACGCATGCCGTGGTGGCAGCATCGACAAAACCGGGAGACCCGGAAAGCACCGCGCGCCATCCTTGCAACGAGTCGAATCTGCTACGCAAATACTCCGTAATCAGACCGGTCTGCGCGCAAAATACACTGGGCGCTTCAGCGACAACCATCTCGTATTTAAAATTCGGATAAGCCATTTGTAATCGATTCAACCGCGCCAACTCGAAAACATCAGCGTCTTTCAGCACGCTGAACAACAATAAGAAATCTTCAGTGGCTCCGGATGCGAGAGCATGCTCGAAAATCGAAATAACCGGCGCCAAGCCCGTACCACCCGCCATACCCAGGACATTCCAATTTCCCTCAGGCAACCGGCAAGTACCGAAGGGACCTTTCAAGTCAATGACCTGACCCACACGCAATTGTTCGTGAAGATAAGTGCTGGCTTTTCCACCAGGGTGCAACGATACCAAAAATTCCAACTGACCGGCATCAGTCGCCCCGTTCGAATAACTGTACATTCGGTTAGGAGTGATACCAGGCAATTCAATTTCAGCATAGGCTCCCGGCCTGAATAACTGCGCAGCATTTGACGTCTGCACAATGATACGACGCACTCGATGATTCAATTGCTCGATCGCGACGACTTGACCTTGTAATTGAACAACAGGCGCAATCGCTTCGCCAAAAGGTTCTACGGTTCGAATCGAAAGCTCAGGACTGGTCGGATGGGCCTGACACATTAAACAATAGCCCTGCTCTTTTTCTTCGTCCGTAATGGCAAATCCGAAGGACCAGCCGTGATCGACCGTGCCATGCTCGATGTGAGCCTTACACTGACCGCAAGATGCCCCGCGGCACTGATGCGGCAAGGCGATCCCTTTTGCCAGGCCCGCATCGAGAATGCACTGATCGAATGGGACATCGAATACGATGCCATTATTCAAAACAGTGACTTTGGATTCGCTCATGATATGAAAAATCCTCAGAAAATCGGAATGATTTTTTCAGCATCAAAAGAGACTTCTTTGCCGCTGATTCCGACTTCAGGCAGCGCCGGGAACTCGATGCCATAAGGATCCAGGTTGGCTTTCATACGCAGCACGGCAGTCTTCCAGTTCTCCTTGCGCTCTTCAAGCGTGAGGATACCCAGCCCTGCGCTACGTGCGACCTCTTCCAGTGCCCGTTGAGCGGGAATAAATGTTTCGGGAAGTTGCCAGAAATGTTCTGGCGGCTCGAACAAAATACCGGAAAGGAACACGAACCCGGCGCGCAACTGCAAGGTAATCATTTCCTTGTCCTCAGGTGTCAATTGTGGCAATAGTTTTTGCAACACGGCCAAACAGATGCCCAGATGACGTCCCTCGTCCTGGCCAATACGCTTGAATGCCTCCTTGAATACCGGAATGGTTGTCTTCTCGTACATGCCATGAAACAGCGTGCTGGAAGCGACCTCGCCAAACAAGAATGAAGTAAACAAAATCGGTAATGAGTACTTGTCCACTGCGGCATTAAAGCCCTTCCAGTAGCGCGATCCGTTGTAGTAAAGCCATTCGACGTTGTTGCGCGCAAGTTTGCCAAGTGGTGTAGTCGGCTCGTATCCAAGCGGACCGTTCGGGGTCATCGCTTTGATTGCACGACCGCAAATTTCCTCGTGATTCATCTCGTCGCGTACGACAGAGAAAAAGCATTTACGAATTGGATCTTCTTCTTTGGCTTCGTAGGTATAGATCATTGCGCGTGCGAACACGACCGGACCGGACCCGTCAAACACAGACAACAACGAAAACCAATAGGCAATAGCGTAGCGTTGGTCTTGCGTAAACTTGCTCGGATCCAAGGTATCCCAGGGCAACTTGTTCGGCGCCCAACCCGGATCGCGCGCGCCATCATAGATATCGTAGAGCTTGGGCGTTTGCACATTCCATTCGAGCGGGAAGATATTTTTCTTTTCGATGACGGGAGCCTCGCCCGTTTCGAATAATAATTTTTCAAGATCGGTGACTTCTGTAAGTTTTTCAGGCGGTTCCTGAATCGAAGAGGCCAGATTGCCCAATTTATCGTTGACTGAATTCATGTTGCATTCTCCTGATTTTTAAATGACAGATGCGACAGCAAAACTATTTAGACTTTGGCGGACGCATCAGCACACGCGTCGCTTTAGCTTCGTAACGCGGCAATGCCCCCTCCTCATGACAAACCACCGTGCAGGTCAGTCCCAGTCGGGATTTCAGTTGCCCTTGCACTTCCTGCTCCAGATCGGCGACAGACGCAGCTGCACCAGCGATGCGCTCGATCGCGACCTCGATCTGGCCCAACTCTTTCTCCTGACTGTCGACGTATATCTGCCAAGCCTCTTTGGTGGTGCCTTTCACGCCTGCGATGATTTCTTCGATCTGAGAGGGATAAACCATTACACCGCGAACTTTAAGCATGTCGTCCGATCTGCCGATGATGCGACCGATCAACGGATAGCCATTGCGCCCGCACGCACATGAGTATGGATTTTTAGACAGTCGAACAAGATCGTGTGTGCGCCACCTCAAAACGGGCGATGCCTCTTTGTCCAGCGTTGTCACCACGACTTCGCCAACCTCCCCGGGCGACACGGGTTTTAGCGTCACCGGATCAAGAATTTCGGTCAGCACCGTGTCATCGTTTATCAAATGCATCTCATCGCTAGCGTGCGAATGATCGCAGGATATTGACAGGATCGGTCCGCCTGCTTCGGTCGTGCCGTAAATATTGTGTGCTTTGAAACCGGGAGGCATTTGGGCTTCAAGCTCATTGCGAAACGCGGTCGAAACCGACTGGCCACCAAACAAGCCAACACGCAGCGCCCAATCGGTTTTCGGATTGATGCCCGCCTTGCGCGCGTGGCCGATGAGCGTAGACAACCATAGGGGCGACATTGTGGTTGCGGTGTATTTGTGATCTTTCAGCCATGTAGCCATCAACTCGCCACGTCCCGGACCGACCGGAAAATTGGTCATGCCGTAATGACGAAACGCCTCATCCATTGATGAGCCTCCGATCCACAGTCCGTAACCGTAGCCTTGGTAAACCAAATCGTCTGCAGTCATGCCTACTGTGCGAAAAATTCGCGTCAACTGCCTGACTAGTGTCACTTCCCAGTCATGTTTGGTGAATCCGAAAAGAACCGGCAACCCCGTCGTACCAGATGTCGCGCAGAATCGCGCCACATCGCGGATGGGGGCAGTCAGCATCGGGTAGGGATAGCGCGCCCTCAAATCCGATTTCTGTAACGTAGGTATGTGTGCCAGATTATCCCGATTCATCAAATCCAAAGGGGTCGCACCAGCAGTTTTAAGATGCTCTTTCCACTCGGGATGATTTTTAAGACGTTGCCCCATGGCGGCCAGCTTCACGTTCTGCGTAGCAATGACCGTTTCCCGATCCGCGAAATCCAACGCAAGATGCGGGCATTCGTTTCGATTCATATTTTGTCTCCCTGCTTTGGTTTAATTATTAGCGGCCAACGAATTTCGGCTTGCGCTTTTCCTGAAATGCGCGAATTCCTTCGGTACCATCTTCACCGCGTATCAAAGTCGACTGGTGATGCGCTTCAAGCTCAGCCATGGCGTCGTAACCGTCGCCGCAAGCCAGTATTTCTTTTGTCGCCTTGAAAGCCGCGGTCGGACCGCTTGCAATTGATCGCGCCAGGGCTTGCACGAACTCATCAAGATCCATCGCCCCCAGGCTGCGATTGATCAATCCCATTTTTGCCGCGTCTTTACCCGAAAACATCTTTCCGGTAAAAATGATCTCAGCCGCCCGGTGTGCGCCCACACGATCCTTCAAATAAAAGTGGCCGCCCGAATCGAGAATCAAGCCAATATTGCGAAATGGACTGCCCAGTAAAGCGTTATCGGCGGCATAGGTCATGTCGCAAGCCAGGGCCAATCCAAATCCGAAACCAAGCGCCGGACCTTTCACGGATGCAATCGTCGGCACCGGACAATTTCTGACTTTTGCCAGAGATGGATTAATCACTTCGCGAATGATCGCCAGCGTATCCTCATTTTGGGTGTCCACACCCTGCAAATCCCTGCCTGCCGAAAAAACATCCGACACACCTTTAATGACGATGCAGCGTGCACCCTTCTCAACTGCTTGCTCGACAAACGTTCCAACTTGCCCCATTTGATCCACGGTCAGGCTATTCTTTTTTTCGGGACGGTCGATCACGATGTTGGCTACACCACCCGCAAGCTCCAAACGTAACGCTTCGGTTGTCATTATTTTGCCGCTCCAGAAAAACTCATCAGAATCTGCAGATCACTGCTCATCACCAACGTGCCGTCTTGGTTATGCACGTTCCAGTCGAGTTTGAGAACGCCATCGCGTCCTTCACGTTTTGTGGTTTTCTCGACGACTGCCGACCGTAAATGAATTGTGTCGCCGATAAATACAGGTGCCACAAAGCGCAAGCGATCCGTTCCATAATTGGCCACGATCGAAGGAGCATCCGGCGGTACGCCAAGTCCCGCGGCGTAAGCCAGCACCAACAATCCCGGCGCAATCCTCTGGCCGAATCTTGTCTGCGCGGCATAGTGCTCATTGCTATGCAGCACATACCAGTCACCCGTGTATGAACACCACTGGACGATATCGGCCTCAGTGATGGTGCGACCTCTGGATCGATAGCTGTCACCAACCTCGATCTCGTCGTAATATTTTTGTAGAAAGTTCACGTTTGTCTCCAAGATTCGAGAATATTAGAATTTTCCATCCGGACGGTCAATTAATAAAAGTCATTCATATATAAGGACTTACCCGTATTTGAGACAGAACACATCCTCTTCCGATACGATTGAGCCACAAAAAATGAATAACCCGTCAGCGAAACGGAATTTGGGACAACACATATCAAATGAAAAAATCGAAAACACTAAATAAACGATACGAAAGCATCGGTGCAGCGGCCGGTCATTCAATCTCTCGAAGGCGTGCGATGCTTGCCTGCGTTGCCGCACTGACACTTTGCAGCGCGCCAGCCATGGCTGCTTATCCGGACAAGCCAATCAGGATCATCGTGCCCTTTGCCGCCGGCGGCATCACCGACGTGATGGGACGCACGGTTGCAAGCAAGTTGTCAGCCGAACTCGGACAAACCGTTATCGTCGAAAACAAACCCGGCGCAAGTGGAATGATCGGTTGTGCCTTAGTTGCCAAAGCCGCTCCGGATGGTTACACCCTGCTGATGGCCGGCATTGCGCCTTTGGCCACGAATTCGGTCATGTTCAAAAGCATGGATTACGATCCGGTCAAAAGCTTCGAACAAATATCGATGGTTGCAAAACAGCCTTTGATTGTTGCTGTCAACAATAATGTTCCGGCCAAAAACATCGCCGAACTCATCGCATACGTGAAGACTAAGCCGCCGGGTGAAATTTTCTACGGCACATCCGGTAGTTCATACCAGTTGATCACCGAGGCGTTCACTGGCAGCTTGGGAGTCAAGATGACGCATGTTCCTTTCAAAGGTAGCTCACCTGCAATCGAGGCGCTGATGGGTGGACAGATCAATTTTATGATTGACCCCTTTTCCACCTTGATCAATCAAGTGCGTGGCGGCAGGGTTCGCGGCCTGGCTGTTACGTCCGACAAGAAACTGGACATCGCTCCCGAGTTCGATACGGTATCCGATACCGCCATTAAAGGCTTCGAAGCATCATCGTGGCAAGGGCTGCTAGCACCAGCGGGGACGCCACCTGAAATTGTCAATAAACTTAATCAGGCCGTAGTCAAGATTTTGCAGACAGACGAAATCAAACAGAATTTTGCCAAGAGTGGCGTTCAGCCCTCACCGTCCACACCGGCGGAATTCAGAAAGTACATCCAGGATGAAAATGCACGTTATCGTAAAGTCGCACTAGAAGCGAATATACAGCCGGAGTAAGTCATCGTTAGCGTCTGAAGGGACCGAAACCACGCTCAGTCTTGGTTTCGGTTTCGACCACGGGTTTGCCGTTCTCATCTTTGTACTGGTAGATCATTCTCTCATCCGTGATCTGGATCAGACCATACTCTTCAGTTTTGCCTTTAGGGCTTTCATCTCGATAAAACCGCTGTATCTCCGCGCAAAATTCCAACAAGGTCTGAATGTCCTCCGCGCTGTTCAGTTCGTTTCCCTGCTCTTTCACGTAATTCGGAAACACTTTTGCATCAACCATGGTTTGGTACAAATGCTCTTTCTTGATTTGCCATGTATAGGTTGCGTTGTGTCCGCAGTAATACGATACGTTAGGATCATCTTTAACATAACTGATGATTTGACCTTCATAATTGACCGTACCGTTTCTGAAATATTCAGTCACGCCAATAAATTTAGTCAGCATCTCGGCATCGTCACGGGTAATTTCCGAATACCAGCGCCCCAGAATTTTTTCGGCCAGATGCTGACTTTTGAAGAACACCTGTGCTTGGGCCGTACTGACACAGGCAATTAGAACGGATCCAGCCAGCAGTACACGCGCGAATTTATATTTCAGCATAATGATCTCAACCTAGACGATACAGCCACAACCCGACAATCAACCCCAGCACAATCCTGTACCAACCGAAAACACGATATGTATGGTTGGAAATAAAAGCCAAAACTGCCCGAACAATCAACAGCGCACTTATGAATGCGGAAAGGAAACCTACCGCGATGGCAATCATGTCCGCACTGGAAATCACACTTGCGTTTTTGTACATATCGTAGCCTGCGGCTGCCAACATGGTTGGCATAGCCAAAAAAAACGAAAATTCGGTCGCTGTTTTGCGTTCGATGCCTGCCAGCATTCCACCAATGATTGTCGATCCGGATCGCGACGTGCCGGGGATCATAGCCAGGCACTGAGCAAAACCTACTATTAACGCCTGCTTCCAACTGATTTCCTCGAGAGTCGAAGCAGTGACATCAGGACCAGGCTGACGACCATCGGGCCTGGATCGTTCAACCCAAAGCATGATTAAACCGCCCAAAACCAATGTGACGGCAACTGTCGATGGTTCGAACAAGGATTTAATAATTTTGATGAATAAAAATCCGATGATCGCCGACGGTAAAAATGCGATGATCAAATTACGCATGAAAGCAAGTTCGGCCGGATCGCGCGACAGAGTGCCGCCAACTAATTTGTATAACCGTTGCCGGAAGATCCACATCACAGCCAGAATGGAACCCAACTGGATCACAACCTCAAAGGCTTTTCCTTCGGTTGAAGTGAATTCAATCCATTTACCGACAACGATCAAATGACCAGTGCTTGAAATCGGTAAAAACTCGGTGATACCCTCTACGACACCGAGAAAAAAAGCCTTTACCAACTGCAACATCGAATCGGACATGCCGAGACTCCACATGGATAAATTACGTCAAACGTGGAGTTTACTTCAGTTGACTAAACTTAATTTGGACTAAAACTCATCATGAAAGAGTACTTTTGTGGGTTTTTGCTTGGCTACTTCGTTCCATGATTGCGCGTCGAACTTGAAAAGGATAAGTTCACCGGTTTTCAAATGATGCGGCGTGTGGAGAAAGTGCTCGGCAATTTCATCCAGCTCCGGATTATGACCAACAAGCATTAATGTCGATGTCTTTTTTGAAGCTTCGGCCACTATTCGCAGCAATGTGTTTAGATCGGATGCGTACAAGCGCTCCTGAACCGACCAAGACTTGATCTGATCGCCAAGCTCTTCTTTCAGGATTTGTGCAGTCTCTATGGTTCTGGTTGAAGGACTCAAAATCAGCTCATCAATTTTCAGTTCATGTTTGATCAGCTTTTTTGCGGATTGCTTTGCATCCTCAATACCTTGGTGCACCAATGACCTATGCAAATCCGTCAGATCAGAACTGATATGCTGCGCTTTGGCGTGTCGCATCAAGATGAGTGTTTTCATGTGATGAAAATGCTTATCCATTCCGATTCAAGCTATTTCTTGGCATCCTGCATCGCCTGTGCCAGCCCATCATTGCCCTGGGATCTCAAGCCCCTTATCGCACCTTCGCGATCTTTCAATTCGTGATGCTGGTTAAGCTTGCGCTTACCTTCAAGCTTGCTCAAGCGGATTTCGATTCCAACAATGTTTTTCAATTGCTCGGCAAGATAGTCCGCAGGCGCATCGGTCATTTTCCATGGTGCAGGCTGGGTGGCTTCATGCTGACGCGTCAATCGCGCTAGTACGCCACGCAAGAACCTTTCGTCATCATGGACATGAATCGTGCCGTGCGCATGGACGACTTCATAGTTCCATGTCGGTACGCGACGATGCGTTTCCTGTTTACCAGGATACCAGTTAGGCGATATATATCCCTGCACGCCTTGAAACACCACCAGCACTTCTTCCCCGTCTTTCACATCAGTCCAAACATGATTAGCTCGGGCAACGTGTGCAATCAATGCACCGTTGGGACCGTTTTCAGGATCCAGCAAGAACGGAATATGGTTTGCCTGAAACCCCGCCGCATTTTTAGTCACCAATACGCCAAGCGAATTTTCACGGATGATGCGATTCAGTTCATCAACGCGAGTTTCGGCGAACTGCTGCGGGATATACATGGAAGCTCCTAGTGATATCGGATGGTTGCAACCAACAATAGCATAAAGCAAAGCCTGCTCCGCTGATTGCCTAAAAGTCTGTTTCATTCGATTTCAAAATACCCCTTAAGATCAATTGCATTTTGCTTTACTTCCTTTCGCGGTGCTAGCATGAACTGCACTTAACTTTTAGGGGTTTGCAAAATGAAAAAGCTTCTAGTTTCCGCAGTTGCCTCGCTTGCTTGCACAGCCGCATTTGCCCAGATCAATAGTACGAACGCACCAGGCCAAACAAAGCCTGCGGGCCAATCCGCAAAGCAATATGCGCCAGGCCAGGAAAAAAGTTCTGGGCAATCCGCTAAACAGTACGCGCCTGGATCGGATACAAAAAAGTCAGCTCAACCAACCGATAAGGGTAAAAGCGGCGATAAGAAGCAAAACAAGAATAAAAACTAAGCTTGCGTCAAAAAACAAGGTATCGAAAATCTCGGACTAGTTATGCAGCCGAAAGGGCCAGCCGTCGATATAACGCGCCCAACAGGTCCGATTGCGTGACGATTCCGATGATTTTTTTACGATCATCAATAATGGGAACATGACGGATACTGTGATCTGTCATATGTCGCAAGATTTCCGAAATCGGCGTATCGGTCTGGGCAGTGTAGACTTTTGAAGACATGATCTGCCCAACTACTTCAGCTTTTTCGGATGTCGGGCCAGAAGTGCGTTTCAGTAGCCCTTGTAAACGAATCGCAACACCTGCAGATGTCGTATCGTCCATCTGGCGTAAAAAGTCCGCAACGGTCAGTATCCCGATCAATGTATTGAAATTATCGACAACGGGCAGTGCTTTAACTTTGTGTTTACGAAGCTGGCTCCACGCCTCTTCAAGACTCGTGCCGAAATTCACCGTGATCAAATCTCGGGACATGATGTCGCCACAGGTCAAACCGACATTTCTTTCGAATGCATGATCTACAGCTAATCGATAAATCTGAATCAACTCGTTTTCTTGTACATCAACGAATGTATCGAGCTTTTTCATTGC
Organism: Sheuella amnicola; assembly: GCF_010499255.1. Taxonomy (GTDB): domain Bacteria; phylum Pseudomonadota; class Gammaproteobacteria; order Burkholderiales; family Burkholderiaceae_B; genus Zwartia; species Zwartia amnicola. The sequence continues at coordinate 12,504 of NZ_JAAGRN010000001.1, read as the reverse complement.
ACTTTGCAAATCCGGATGAGTAATGCCGTTTCGCTCCAAGGGATTCGTGTCATCGGTTTGATGGATATTTTTATCTTCAACCTTAGGGCGATATGGATATCGTCTGCCAAGCACCAAATTGTTGACCAATATGGATGCCAGCAAGATGAGCACTCCGTTAAGCGCAACCAATCCAAGCATTGGTCCAATCTTGTCTTGCGAGTAAGGCCCCTCCAACACGACAAATAGTGCAATAGCTCCACCAGATGGGTGAATACAATTGAATCTGGCCATCAACCAGATAGTTGCCGCAACGGCTACTGCCGCGGCTAATTGTGATTGAGGAATAAGCGCAACACTTAACAGCGCGGCTGATGCCGCGAAAAGATAACTCCCCATAATCGACCAGGGCTGGGCGAGTGGGCTATGCGGCAGGGTAAACAGCACCACCGCACTTGCTCCTATCGGAGCAATAAGCCAATGAGAAGAGATCGGAATGTAATATAGGATCAGACCGCAAAACCCTATTCCAAGCAAAGCGCCGGCTGTGGAACGACGTCTTTCTTGTGCAGATAGGGCGGGCGTATCGACCGAAAATAAAATCGTAGCCAGATTGCGAATTCGACTGATCATGAAGTTGATTGTTTCGACTACTTCAAATACCGCTTGACCAGCAATGACCAATACGCCGCACCGACTGGAATGTTCGCATCATGAAAATCATAGCCGGGGTTATGAACCATGCAGGCACCATGCCCATCACCCTCGCCGTCACCATTACCAACTAATAGATAACTGCCGGGGACTTGTTCCAGGAAATACGCAAAATCCTCGCTACCCGTCAACGCGCGAGCTTGCCTAATCACGCGATCTTTACCCACAAGTTCTTCAGCCACATCCCGCGCAAAGTCTGTCTCTTTGGGATGATTATTCAATACGGGATAGCTGCGTACATACTCGACTTTTGCCTTAACGCCATAGCTTTCGGCCTGAGCCTGTGCAAGCGCGACAATCCGCTTTTCGAGCAAATCACGCACCTGATTGTTCAATGACCTGACACTCAAACGCAATGTCGCAATTTGTGGGATCACATTATTTGCTTGGCCTGCCTGAAACGAGCCCACAGTGATCACGGCCATTTCCTGAGGATCCACATTACGCGCAACAATGCTTTGCAAACCCATGACGATTGCAGATCCGGCAACAATAGGATCTGCCGCTTTTTGCGGGACAGCTCCATGACCTCCCGTTCCCTCGACCGTAATCGTCACCTGATCGGAAGATGCCATGAAGGGACCGTCTCGAAAGACGAGATGGCCTTGCGGATAGCCAGGCATGTTATGCATTCCGAAGACCGCGTCGCAGGGAAACTGTTTGAACAAGCCGTCTTCCATCATTTTCTTAGCGCCGCCCAATCCTTCTTCTGCTGGCTGGAAGATCAAATTCAACGTACCGTCAAAATCCACACTTTCAGAGATGTGCTTGGCAGCAGCTAGCAACATCGTCGTGTGGCCATCATGCCCGCAAGCGTGCATCACGCCTGCATGACAACTTGCATAAGGTAAACCCGTCGCCTCTTGAATGGGTAGTGCATCCATATCGGCTCGAATACCCACTGTCTTTTTACCCGTGCCGCGCTTTAGCTGCCCCACTACTCCTGTGCCACCAATCCCACGCGTCACGGCGTAACCCCATTTCTCAAGGGACTTGGCGACTAGTTCACTTGTCCGGTGTTCTCGAAACCCCATTTCCGGATGTTGATGAATATCACGGCGCACAGAGACGAATTCATCGGATTGTGTCTCCAGGGTTTTAAGCATGTCGAAGGCAATTTGGTCTTTGGGGGCGTTCATAAGAATGACGAAACAGTTACAAGAGTCTGGGAAGTAAAAAATAGTCAGGTGGAAGGTTAAATCTGCCGACAGAGTAAGCTCAAAAACACATCAAACCACCAGACCTGGAGTCTCTGCAATAATCGCATGAATAGCTTGATAATATTTTGCATAGCCAGTACATCGGCAAATGTGTTCGCCTATATTTTCCTCGATCAGTTTATCCAAATTTTCACGTTTGATTGGCTTTCTTTTGAGTTGATCGATCAATAGCGTCACCCCCATCAGAAATCCGGGTGCGCAGTATCCACACTGAAATGAAAAATGTTTCAGAAACGACTGCTGCTGCAGGGACAATGATTGTGAAGATGCCAAGCCCTCAACAGTCAGTATGTCGCATCCATTCAAAGCAACTACAGGCATGACACAAGCCTGTATTCTTTCAAAACTGGACTGACCCGGCCTCCTGGCAGCTACAGTGCAAGCCTTACAAACGCCTATCCCGCAGGAAACTTTAGTTCCTCTCAGACCTATTTTCTCGTGTAGAAAATCTGCCAACGTCAACTCTGGAAACGCTATTTCCGAAACGTCTTTATCATTGATGCGCAGCTGAATTTTGATTTTTTCTATCATTTTAGTGCTGCCTTTATGTCGATCGGCTTGATAGGAAGCTGTGTGAATCTCACACCGGTGGCGTCTGCGATTGCATTAACAATGGCAGCTGGAACTGGATTAAAAACCACCTCTGAAATCCCTCTTGGCTCATCATCCTCCAGTGGTGGAATAATATTGAATCTGGCCTCCCCAACAGCACAATCTGCCTTAAGTGGAAGCCTATATCGATTCAGGTTTCATCCACCATTGCCAGCTGAGTTAGAGGAGTCTGTCAGGGATTCAGTCAATGTTTGGCCTATGCCCATTGCAAAAGCACCTTGCATTTGACCCTCTACAATTAGGGGAATGGGTTGCTTCGTTTGTGCATATGAATCGCCCCCCGTCCCACACCATATCGCAATGAATGCAAATAGCATCGTTAAGAAGTTGATAGGAATCCTCATCATGATTCGCTCATTTACTTGAAGCTTTACTCACATTAAATAAATTTGATCTGCAGGCAGATCTCGTTACCTTGAATCTATTTACTCTAGCTCGGGGCACCCTTTACATTTGACACGTTTTTGAGGCTTTGGCATGGGTGATTCTCTAGGGTATTGCTTGATATAGGCAACGATTGACTCGATATCGACCACGCCAATGTCTTGCAAACCTGTGCCTTGTTTAAAAACAGTAAAGTTGTCACCGCCCTCTTCTGCTAGGAAGGAATCCGTCACGATCCTGTATTTTTTCTTCAAATCCAGTGATTCTTTGTTAGGACCTATTCTGACCGAATCGACCAAGATGAGGTCACCCTTGCCCGATGCTTTACCGGGACCACGTCTTACATCCCAGGTGTACGTTAATGTAGAGCTTGGTTGTAGCAGACGACCGCACAGGTTGATGTTTTTAATAACCAAGGGCTTATTGTCACAGTTAGGCTTCTCCCATTGTTGCTCAAGCAATCGGATCAACTGCGCGCCAGTCAGATCTATATAAAACAAATTGTTGCCAAACGGTGCCACAGCAAATATGTCGTCATAGGTCACCGCACCGGATCGGCGCAAACCACTGCGCACACCGCCTGGGTTAATGAGCGCGATGTCTGCCTGGATCGATTTTGGTGCGCTTGACAAAAACGCATCAGCCATAACGTTGCCTAGGTCCTGCTCAGCCATGTTGTTCCTTGAATTGGCTCCGGGAATCGTAATGAGCGGCATGGGAACTGATGTGTAGCCCTGTACCTCAGATCGTTTTTTTTCTGAAAGTTTGTTGTATCTTTGAACTTCGACATGAACATCAGGGTCTTTGCTCAGGATGGCATACCCGCGAGGAACATTTTTATTCTGATCCGTGATGACCGGCATATTGTCAGCACTTTTAGACACCACTCCTTTGCCTGGCACAATCTTAAAGTTCATGTCTGTCAAGACATTACCGTAGTAGTCAGCTTGAGTGAACAGGATCCCTGTTTTGGGTTCGACGCATACATACTCCCTGTGAGTATGTCCGCTCAAAACGGCATCAACATTTTTCAATCTTTGGATGATTGGAACAATCGGTCCAGTGATATCTGGACAGCGCTTGTCGTTCAATGTTTGGGCCGTAGTCCCTCCTCCCTGATGAAGAAGTACAACTATCGCATCAGCACCTTGCCCCTTTAGATTAGTGGCATTTGAGTTGATGACCTCTACCTCATCAGTAAAGATAAGATCATTTGCTCCACGCGTTGCTTTCGGTGTTTCGAGCAAAGTCACCCCTATGAATCCAACTCGAATGCTTCCAAACTCCTTTATATATGTTGATGGGAATAGCGTCTTTTGAGTTTGAGGGTCAATGACATTGGCCGCCAAGTATTGAAACTGTGCGCCTTGAAATTGATTGTTCTTGACGCAGGTTTCGATACCGACTTCTTTTCCTGTGGCACAACCACCATATTGGATACGCTTAAGCTCTTCTTTGCCCTTATCAAACTCGTGATTACCGACAACTGACACCTCCATACCAAGCTGCCCCAGAATATTGATGGTTGCCTCATGCTGAGTAAACGATGAGATAGCTGGTGAACCGCCAATCAGATCTCCAACACCCACAAATATGGAGTTGGGATTCTCAGCTTTCAATTTTTTAACCAGAGAGGCGATATATGAAATCCCTCCAACCTGAACCCTCGTCAGACCCTTTGAGGCATCAGGATCAACAAGATTGACCTCCGCATTTTCTGCTCGAATCAAATAGCCGTGAAGGTCGTTGATCGCGATAATTTTGACTTTGACTGGCTGTCTGTCAGACACCTGCTCGTTTACAGATGCACAACCTATCAGTGCGACTAAGGCAGCGATTGAGGAAAATAAATTCAGCAATTTCCTGTTCAAGTGAGTCAATAACATGATTTATTGTTTTTTATTTGAAGAAAATGCCTAAGTTTTTTTATATTATGAAACCGCTATCTAATGCAATTTATTCCTCGCAATCAGACCACTAACTGTCATATTGGTCAATGTATTACTGAGGCAATCTGCTCTTGATCGAGCTGATGTTTTGTACTGACGAAGGTTGGCATTTCCCACGAATCAGCGGACATCTAAGATGGAAAAGATGTCCCGAAGGGAGTTTGGATTTAGGAATTTTGAAAATGACCGCTTGAGAGTCTTGGCTCACTGCGGTTGGAACGGCATTTTTTTACTGTGTTTGATGCGTATCCTTCCCCCGATAATGGGGAAGAGCCGTCACCATCCCCTGATACGATCAGGGGCCTTGGAGATTAATGGTCATGGACATTTTTGAAAGCAGAGTTTGACAAACCTTGATGCTCTGTAGGATCAATTGCAGAGATTTGCTCAAGGAACTTTGCAGTATCGATTTTTTTACCGCCAAGCCATGTTCCTTTAACTTTTACTTTCTCTACAATCTCATTGGGTTTAACAGCGGTAATATCAGCGGAAAGCTCTACAAAATCAGCGTACTTACCAACCTCAAGAGATCCAATTTCTTTTTCGCGCTTTAACTGATATGCACCATTAATAGTTGATGCTCTTAGTGCCTGGTCTAGGGTGACCGCCTGATTCGCTCCATGAACCTTGCCAGAATCGGTTGTACGAGTCACCATATGCTGAATATTTCTCAACGTATCTGGCGGTGATACAGAGCCGTCGTTATGGAATGTAGTGGGTGTTTTCATTTTCATGCCATCACCAGCACGCTGCCATTGGGAACCATATTCCGGCTTAAACATCGTACCGTCTAACAAATCACCCCAATAGATGAATTGAAATGGTGCAAGTGAAACAGTTACACCAAGACGCTCTGCGCGCTGGAATTGATCTGCACGCGCTGCGCCCAAATGCTCAACACGCCAGCGATGATCAGTACCTATGGGATTATGTTTATTCAGAGCGTTCTCATAGGCATCCAACACGACGTCAAAGCCCACATCACCATTACAGTGAAACGCCATTTGATAGCCCATAGGGGCATATTTATCCAGCATTTGGTCAAGCTCATCTCCAGGAGTTCAGCCTGTCGGGGATGTGCAGGGTATTGAAGGTGCATCGCAGTGGCTACTACGCCTGGCTGGCTCGGCCTCACTCTCCCAGATGTTCCTTAGCTTTTACGTTGATTGCAAACTAAACCACTCCCAGGCGCATGATGCGAATGATGCCTTTTCAACTGTCATGATGAGCTTTGTTGTCCCGATCACAGTCGTCACGCTGGTCGCATTCATGATCAGAAGTCGGACGAATCATTGAAAGGAGGGAATGTGCTCGAACATGGCGGGTACTTTTCCGTGAAATAGCTATGACTTGATTTATCTCAAACCATTTTATAACTCATAGAAATAAACTTATAACTGTTTTTAATTTAGAATGTAAGGCCTAGAAACATGGGCAAGTCAGCAAGTTCGGATAATGCTCAGATCGCAACGAAGCGCGGATTTTTAAAGGGATGTTTAGGAATTGGAGCATCAGCAACAGCGGTGATTCCGATTCAAGCCGTCCGGGCAGCGATTGGCGAGCAGCCACCGAAAAGACCTGGCTTACCAGGTAAGCGATATGGCATGGTAATTGACATGCGCAAGTGCATTGGATGTCAGGCTTGCACAGTCAGTTGCTCCATGGAAAATCTACCCCCCATCGGTCAGTTCAGAACAACCGTTTTGCAGTACGAGGTCGAAAGCAAGGATAGTTCGGCGCCTTCAGCGATGGTCAGTCTTCCTAGGCTGTGCAACCACTGCAACAACCCACCTTGCGTACCCGTCTGTCCAGTTCAGGCAACATTTCAGCGTACGGACGGCGTGGTATTGGTGGATAACGAGAGATGCGTTGGTTGCGGCTATTGTGTTCAAGCATGTCCCTACGATGCCAGGTTTATCAATCACGAAACTCAAACAGCGGACAAGTGCACATTCTGCGAGCATCGACTTGAAGTCGGACTTCTGCCGGCTTGTGTGGAAAGTTGTGTAGGTGGCGCGCGCGTGATTGGCGACTTGAATGATCCCAACAGCATGATCTCCCGCACGATTGCTGAACACAAAAAAGACATCAAAGTGCTCAAGCCAGATATGGGAACAGCACCTAACGTGTTTTACATCGGATTGCCCGATGAGTTTGTCAATGGAATAGATGGCCAGGCAAGCGTCCGCCTGGTCGCGTCGCATTGATAGATCCGCGTTGAATCACTCGAACTCCAGGATATTATTGTGCAAATCGTTGAGCTTCTGACACCTGCCTATGAAGCAGCTTGGCTTCCCTGGGCAGTGCAATATTTCTTTTTTATCGGGATCGCTGCCACATCAGCTTTGACCGTTGCAGGATTGACTCTGTTTGCAAGAAACAGCAGAGCTGCCTCCATGCTGATGCCTGCTGCAGTCGTGGTGCTGGCCATTAGCGTGATTGCAGCACCTGTTTCATTGCTTGCAGACTTACACCAGCCGGGGCGGTTTTGGCATTTTTATGCTCATTTCACGCCTTGGTCCTGGATGTCCATTGGCGCATATTTATTGCCAGTGTTTGTATTTCTTTCGCTGGCCCTTTGTGCTGCATGGTGGTTTGGAAAAACTGGCTGGTTGAGGTTGTTCGCTGTACTGATCAGCTTTTCTGCGATTTCGATTCTTGCCTATACCGGCCTTGAAGTGATGGTAGTGCGGTCACGACCTCTTTGGAACACACCGTTTCTCCCAATCAACTTTGCGCTGACAGGTTGGATGAGTGCGCTTGGTGCGATGCTGCTGATCGTTCGATGGCTACCCGGTGGGCTTGGGAAAGAGTCTGCAGAACTGCTGCGACGCCTTGGGTTGGTAGCACTTGGACTTGCGTTTGCTAGTGCAATCGTGTGGACCATAATGGGAGCATTAGGGCATGACGCCTCCTTCACCATGGCTAAAAAATTGTATGAGCAATTCCCTGTCTGGAAGCTAAGTGTGGTTGGATCCGTTTTAACTGCAGCATTCATTCTTGGTCTGTTGCTGAGGCATTCACGCTTCTTGATGCGTCCACACTACAGCATGCTGGTTGCAGCTGCCTTGATGGCCTCAGCATGGGTCTTTCGCTGGATCATTTTCATGGCAGTTCAGGGGGTGCCTAAGTACGGTGCCGGTTTGTATCTTTATCACATGCCTATTGGTGGTGATGGCTTACTTGGCATTCTCGGTATGTTCGGCCTTTGCGTAACGATCATCGCAGCCATTTTATTTTTATTGGAAAAATTTCCAAAGTATGCCGTACGCAGCCAATCGTCCTGAATGTCACGCGTAACTTAATCAAGCCAGTTATTAACCCTTTAAGGGTCGGTGCATCTACTGGCCAACCGGATTGAATGCCATGAGCAAAAAAACAGACCATAATGGTCAACAAAATCAAAATAAAACCAATACCACGCGCCGAAAGCTCATACTGCAAGGTGGTGCCGCTGCTGGCGGATTGGCAGCATTTGCTGCAGGCTATGGCGAAACAGCTTACAAGGCTGTCAAAGGCTTGGCTACTGGCTCGGCGGGAGTCAAAACTGCGCATGGCACAAGAGGACAATCTCTTACACCCGAATTCAGCATTGATCCAGTCACTGGATTGTTGTCCACTCAGCCCGGGCAAACGGTCACTCCTTCAAGTTGTTTGGGATGCTGGACACAGTGCGGTGTTCGCGTCAGAGTGGACACTGCAACAAATCGCATCATCCGGGTCGCGGGTAACCCTTACCATCCTCTAGCAACGACAAATCCTGCACCGATGGAGATGCACGTGCGCGATGTTTATGCTGCGCTAGGAGGGGAGCAGGGACTTGAAGGACGCGCTACTTCATGCGCACGCGGATCCTCAATGTTGGAGCAGCAATATAGCCCATACCGCGTGCTGACACCGCTCAAGAGAGTCGGCAAGCGCGGTGAGGGAAAATGGATGTCCATCACTTTTGAACAGTTGATTGAGGAAGTCTGTGAAGGCGGCAATCTTTTCGGTGAAGGTCAGGTGGATGGCTTGCGAGCCATTTTTGACAACAAAACGCTGATTGATCCAGAAAATCCTGAATATGGTCCAATTTCGAATCAATTGCTAGTGACCGATGCGTCCAACGAGGGACGCACTCCGCTCATCAACAGATTTGCTCGCCAGTCTTTTGGCACAGTAAACGTTAGCAACCACGGAGCCTACTGCGGTCAGTCTTTCCGAGTCGGTGCTGCCGCAGCACTCGGTAACATCCCTGGCATGCCACATGGAAAGCCGGACTGGTCAAATGCACAATTTGGTCTTTTCATTGGCACGGCACCTGCGCAGTCTGGTAATCCATTCCAGCGGCAAGGTCGTGAGCTCGCTCAGGCACGTACGCGCAGCTCGAACATCTTCAAGTACATCGTTGTGTCTCCCATCCTTCCAACCTCCTCAAGCTTTGCAGCCGGCTCGGGCAATCGCTGGGTCGCTGTAAAGCCTGCAGGAGATCTTGCATTGGCCATGGGTTTAATTCGATGGATTATTGAAAACGAGCATTTTGACGCAAGATGCCTCTCACAACCTGGGCCCGCAGCGATGAGGGCAGCTGGAGAGGCTTCTTGGACCAACGCCACACATCTCATAGTGGCGGAGCCCAACCACCCACGCTTTGGCACTTTTTTGCGTGGTGCTGATTTTGGCTGGCCGAAGGTGGGGGATGAAAAAGCGCCAGACGTGTTTGTGGTGAAAATGGTGAGTGATGGAAAATTGATGCCACATGACACACCAGATTCAGCGGCTCTATTCATTGATGAACAGATGGAGATCCCGTCTTTGGGGAATGCTCCAGTAAGAGTGTGCTCTGCCCTCGCGATGTTGCGTGAGCAGTCACAGCTAAAGACCCTCGATGAATACGCTGAATTGTCCGGTGTACCCCGCGCTGAAATTGAATCTATTGCCCGTGAATTCAGCAGCTATGGCAAGTCTGCCGTAGCTGATGCACATGGTGGAACAATGAATGGCGCGGGCTTTTACACGGCTTATGCGATAGCGATGCTCAATACGCTAGTCGGAAACCTCAACGTAGAAGGCGGATTGGTGCTGGATGCAGGTCCCTTCGGTCCTTTTGGGCCGGGTCCAAAGTACAACTTTGCAAACTTTCCTGGGAAAGTCGATCCCAAAGGTGTTGCACTATCACGCAATCGCTTTCCCTATGAAAAGACAAGTGAATATCGCCGAAAAAAAGAAGCTGGGCAATCCCCATACCCCGCACCCGCTCCATGGTATCCACTGGTTGGGGGATTGAGTAGTGAGATGTTGGCTTCTGGTCTAGCAGGTTATCCCTACCACGCAAAGGTCTGGATCAATCACATGAGTAATCCTGTGTATTCCATCGCAGGATTCAAGAGCGCATTGGTAGACCAATTGCGTGACCCAACACGGCTTCCTCTCATCGTGTCAGTAGACCCGTTTATCAATGAAACGAGTGCAATGGCTGACTACATTGTGCCCGACACCATTACCTACGAAAGCTGGGGTATAGGTGCACCCTGGGCGGACGTCATCGCCAAAACTTCTACTGTACGTTGTCCTGCAGTTGAACCGCGTGTTGCGAAAACTGCTTCAGGGGTACCTGTCAATCTCGAGACATTTTTGTTGGCTGTCGCCAAGCGTCTGAAGATGCCGGGATTTGGTGAAGGCGTGATTACAAACAAGGCAGGAGAAAAGTTCAATCTTGAAACCGCAGAAGATTTTTATCTCCGCGGAATTGCCAACATCGCCTTCGCTGGTGTTAAACCCGTTGAACCTGCCAGTGACGATGATTTGGAGATTACTGGCATGCAAAGATATGTATCGACTCTTCAAGCGAAACTAAAGCCAGATGAGTGGCGTGAAGTTGCCATGGTCATGACCCGCGGAGGGCGTTTTGACAAACTCGAAAATGCATGGGATGGAAAGCACTTGAGATCAAAGCATGTACCTGCATTGCAAGTCTGGAGCGAAGATGTATCCAAGACACGTCACTCAATGACCGGAGAGCGCAATTGTGGCTGCCCCACTTGGTATCCAAACAGGCTGGCAGGTGGGCAGGCAGTTCGGGATGTTTTCCGTAGCCAGGACTATCCATTTTTACTGACTTCATATAAGTCCAATCTGATGAGTTCCATATCGATTGGCGTGGATAGGTTGCGACAGGTGCATCCGCACAATCCTGTGTCAGTTAATCGTGCAGATGCAAAACGACTCGGAATTCAGAATGGCGACACGATTCGCATTACAACGCCGGGTGGTTCACTGACCGGCATTGCCATGATTCGCGATGGTGTGATTGATGGATGTATTGCGATTGAACATGGCTATGGCCATACTGACCTTGGTGCCAGAAAGCATATTGTGGATGGCAAACCGTTACCCCATAACCCTGCGTTGGCCGCAGGCATCAATCTGAATGATTTGGGTCTGAACGACAAAACACACGGTGACGTTAGCAATGCATGGATCGATTGGATGTCTGGTGCTGTTGTCAGGCAGGGGTTGCCAGCTCGAATCGAGAAGGCATGAAGAGTCCGGTAATCAGTGACGAGGTGGCTCTTGGACATGATGGGAGTTGGAATCGTCCCAAAGATTGAACACTTCATAATTAAAAAGACCGGGTTCTACGGTCAACGCCCCACCCTGAACAACTGTGGGCCTCAATTTGGGTAAATTCAGTCCATGAACAAATTCACCCCATTCTTAAATAGATGGTGAATGAAAGTCTTGGTTATTAAGTTTACCTGATCTCAACATTGCTTAATATTGTGGTCGATTTGAAAATATAAGGAATCGTTCGTACAAATTATTGTGTAAAGGGTGCGCAGGAGTCCCAAACCGATTCCGGGGGTGGGGGTATGGTGAGGATCGACCTGACAGAAAACGAAATTTGAGGGGATGGCATCAACTTGAATACCGCAATACGGCGTAAACCCGCCCGGCTCTTCTCGAATAGACGACACATTGATTGACAGAAAATGTCTACATGCTGTCTACATAGACGATAAAAACATAAAAGGCCTTAAAGCAAAATGCTTCAAGACCCTTGAATTTAGTGGTGGCGCATCCCTGATTCGAACAGGGTACCTGCGGATTATGATTGAGGGATTTGACACAAGTTAGTGATAAGTTGTATGCAATAGTGTAATTTTATCAACGCGTTACCGTACGAAGACCATCACTGTGCAACACTGAGCAACACAACTTATCACCACTTTTTATGTACAAAAATTGCACAATCTGGGATCAATCCGATCCCATGATTGCATCTTTGAACTCTGGTCCAGCTTCCATTACCGCCTTGACCGCACGACCGTAGAGTTCCTTTTCGCGCTTCCTTGCGAAGTTCTTACGTTCGACCAATTCAGCTTGGCTGATATTTGGCTTACCTTCAAATTCAGGTAGTGGCATTCCCCCAAATCAGTAGACATCTATGATGTAAAAACTGAGATGGGAGAAAACCATGAAGAGAACACAATACGCTGTCAACGGCAATTGAATTTTGATACAGTTTTTCCGACATCGGCAATTGAATTTTGATACAGTTTTTCCGACATCGGCAATTGAATATTGATACACCAGTTTGTCATGTTATTTATTTTGCTAGTCTCGATTAGACTGCCAAGCTCTCCTTTTCAGTAGTCGATTTT